>CBDCNQ010000001.1:0-304753 GCA_965219445.1 Longimicrobiales bacterium
CCCGGGACGCTCCACCACCGAAGACGATGTGAATCACGCGGCCGAGGCGACGCTGAGGGTACTGGAACGCGTTAGGAGTGTTGAGGTGAGAGCGTGAACAACTCGGCGATACGGACGTGAACGGTCGGCGGATCCTGGTCGCCATGTCGGGCGGCGTAGATTCCTCGGTGGCGGCTGCGCTTCTCGTCCAACAGGGGTACGACGTGCTGGGTGCCACGATGAAGACGTTCTGCTACTCCGGCGACGAAGCGCACTCCAAGACGTGTTGCGGACTCGACGGTATCAACGACGCCCGCCGTGTGTCGGACACCCTCGGCATCCCCCATTACGTGTTCGACGTGGAGGAGGACTTCACCCGCGACGTGATCGAGGACTTCGTCTCAGAGTACGCCCGTGGCCGCACGCCAAACCCGTGCGTGCGCTGCAACTCCAACACGAAGTTCCAGGATCTGATGGAACGGGGGCGCCTCTTGGGTTGTGATGGGATCGCCTCCGGTCATTATGTTCGGATCGATCACTCGAACCGTGCCGCTCCGGCCCTCTACCGGGGTGTCGATGCCTCGAAGGATCAATCCTACTTCCTTTGGGGCCTACCCACGGAGATGCTGCCCCTTCTCCATTTTCCTCTTGGGGAGCTGACGAAGCCGCGGGTCCGGGAGCAGGCGCGGGCGCTCGGCCTTGTCACGGCCGACAAGCCGGAGTCGCAGGAGATCTGTTTCGTGCCCACCGGAGACTATCGCGATCTCCTTGAGAAAAGGCTCGCGACTTATCATCCAGCCCTCGAGCCGGGCCTGATCGTAACACGTGATGGCGCTGTCCTCGGTGAGCACTCGGGGTACGCCAATTTCACGGTTGGCCAGCGTAAGGGACTGGGCGGGGGCTTTGACCAGCCCCTCTACGTGATCGAGATCCGGGCGGACTCTCGCGAAGTCGTGGTGGGCACGGCCGAAGAAGGTGCGTCCGGGGGCGTCGAGATCGGTGAGGTGAACTGGCTGGCGACACCTCCCCCGGAGGACTCACCCATTCTTGTACAAATCCGGTACCGCGCCGCGGCCGTTCCAGCGACGGTGCGCTCGACAGATGGGCGGGTGATCCTGGCGTTCGACGAACCCCAGCGAGCCGTGACGCCGGGACAGTCAGCTGTTTTCTTCGAGGATGAACGGGTTCTCGGGGGCGGCCGGATCGAACGTGCCTTGGTCAACGTAAGGCCTGTTGAAGAAGCCCCTAGTGCTTCAGCCCGGAGGATGAGGCGAACTCCTCCATGGCCTGCCGCTGGTCGTCCGTCAACGTCTCGGGGATAGTCACCTCCACCTCGACGATCTGGTCCCCAACGCGCTCCCCTTTTTCGATGCCCTGTCCACGAATGCGGAGCTTCGTTCCACTTTGTGTGCCGGGTGGAATACGGAGGTGCACCTTCTTACCGTAAACCGTTCTGACCGCCATCTTCGAGCCGAGCGTGGCCTGGACGAGATTGACCGGTATGGTCACGTAAACGTCGAGCCCCTCGCGGCGGAAGAAGTCGTGTGGCTTGATCTTGAACGTGATGATCAGGTCCCCGGGTTTTCCACCCCGGCTCCCCCGCTCACCCTTGCCGGAAAGGCGGACCTTCCCGCCGGACTCGACACCTTTCGGCACGCTGATCTTGAAGCGCCGATTCTGGCGCACCGTTCCGCTCCCGCTACAGGCTTTGCACGGTGACTCCGGAATCTGTCCCCGACCGAAGCACGCCGGACACGGCCGATTGACCGCGAAGCCTCCTTGGCCGAAAGAGATCGCTCCGGTGCCGTTACATTCACCGCACTGCCTGGTCCTCGTCCCCGGGGATGAGCCCGATCCTCCGCAGGCGGCGCACTCCTCGGTAATCGGCACGTCGATGGAAATCTTGCCTCCCTTGGCGGCGGTAAGGAAGGAGATCTCCACCATGTACTCGATACTGCGCCCCTTCGCGGGTCCTCTAGGTTTTTCCGGCTCTCCGGACTTGGGTCTCCGATCGAAGATAGAGCTGAAGATGTCCCCGAGCCCACCGAATCCCTCGAGGTCCTCGAAAGAGAATCCGCCGCTCGCTTCGGGACCGCCACCTCCCGGCGCTCCCCGCCCGCGACCGAATCCGAAGTTGGGAATTCGGCGCATCTGGTCGTAGTGCTTGCGTTTCTCGGGGTCTGAGAGCACCGCGTAGGCCTCTCCGATCCCCTTGAAGCGTTCGACCGCCTTCGCGTCCCCCGGTTTTGCGTCCGGATGGTACTTCTTCGCCAATGCCCGGTAGGCCGACTTGATTTCGGCCTGGCTGGCCTTCTCCGAAACGCCGAGCGTCTTGTAGAAGTCCTTGGTCCCTGTCGCCACGACTCTCGCCTATTCGTGTTTGAAGACGGTGACTCGGGCGGGTCGTACGAGGTGGCCTTTAAAGCTGTACCCTTTCTGGAATACGTCCTGTACTCGTTGATCCTGCTCGGGATCCTCGGTCGGCACACCCGCCATGGCCTCCATGATGTTGGGGTCGAAGGGCTCGCCGGCCGGGTCGATCATCTCCACACCCGCGGCCTCGAGGGCCTGCCGGAACTTCCGCTCAACGGCGTCGACACCCTCGACCAAAGCCTCCACCGTGGTGCTCTCGGCCTGCCACGCGCCGACACGCTGCAAATCATCCAAGCCGTCGACGAAACTCCGGAGCATGTCGGCTTGGCCTCGAGCCCACGCCTCGGACAACTCGCTCTCAGCGCGGCGACGATAGTTCGTAAACTCTGCGACTAAACGAAGATGACGATCGTTGACGGCGGTGAGCTCCTTCTGCATATGGTCGAGATCGTCCGACAGCGCGGCCTCAGCCTCCTGCTCCTCGATTTCCTCGGGTGAGGCATGATCCCCGGAAGGGGTCTCGATCGATGGCTCCGGCGTCGTAGAGGCGCCCTCCTCCATCACGTCAGCGTCGGAAGTCGTGATCTCTTCGGGTGTGTTTGTTTTCTTCTTACCCATCGTGGCCTTGTCATCCCCTGTATGGCGGCGGTCTGTCCGACCAGTGTCCGTGAATTTACTGCTTATCCGGCCCTTCGGGAGCCCCGACTCAAGTACGGAATGGACGGGAGAGGACTCAAGGCCCGTCGGCCAACATTTCGTAGAGGAGAAGCAGTGCTGCCTGGGTCGCCCGTTCACGGACCGCCTCACGATCCCCGCTGAAGACTCGGTGTGACGTCTGCACACGTCCCTTCACAGCCACGGCGAGCCACACTGTACCTACGGGTTTCTCCTCGGTACCTCCCCCAGGCCCAGCGATTCCCGTGACCCCGACGCCGACGTCGGTGTCCATAAGGTCGGCGACACCACGGGCCATGCCGGCCGCCACAACCTCCGAAACCGCTCCGCTCTCGGTGAGCACCGCCTCTTCGACGCCGAGCAAATCGAGTTTGACACGATCAGCATACGCGATCACTCCCCCCCGGAAGTAATTCGAAGAGCCGGGGAAATCGGTGATTCTCTTTGCCATGAGCCCGCCCGTACAGCTCTCGGCCACCGCCAATGTGCGTAATCCACTCGTCAGAACGTCGGCGACGGCCTCGACCAGGTCGCCCTTCTCCATCCCGATGCGGTAGGGCGCCACGATGGGGTCCAGAAGCGCCTGTGCTTGGTCCAACAACTTTGCGGCCCCCTCCGTCGGTGACCGCGTCGAGATTCGTATCGAAATCCCCCGAAGGCCCGGAAGAAACGCAAGATCAACCTCTCCTGGGAGCTCTGCCCGTACCTCATCGACGCGCTCGCCGAGTACGGACTCCGGAACCCCGGTCGTGTGGAGTGTCCGGTGGACGAGAGGCACCAGACGAGCTTCGAACCGATCGGTGATGACACTCTCGAGTACGTCCTCGAAGATCCCCCGCATTTCCCGAGGCACCCCGGGCAGAAGTGCCACGGACCGGCCCGCGTGCTCCATCAGGAGCCCCGGTGCGGTCCCAAGCGCATTGGCCAGCACCAGAGCCCCGTGTGGCACCTCGGCTTGGGAAAGATTGTTCGCAGGAAGATCCGGAAACCCACGCACGCGAAACCGCTCCCGCAGGTTTTCGACGATTTGAGGATCGGACCGAAGCTCGAGGCCTAGAAAATCCGCGACGGCGGTCCGCGTCAGATCATCGCGGGTCGGTCCGAGTCCACCTGTAATGATGACCAGGTCAGCCACTACCAGAGCCGCCGAGAGTGCTGCCTGAATCGCCTCCGCGTCGTCTCCTACGACCCACCGCTGAACGACGGGAGCACCGAGGGACGCCAGCCTTCTGCCCAGCCAAGACCCGTTCGTGTCCGTGCTCTCGCCGGAGAGAAGCTCCTCACCGACGGTGACGACGGCAGCCGTGACCGGCTCGTTTCGGGACACACGCAGTCAATCCCTAAAGCCCATCAGGCCACGGTAGCTCCACAGGTAGTCCACCATGGAGTAGATCGTGAGGATGACCGCGAGACCGAGGGTCACGCCGATCCAGGCTGAATGGATCTGTGCAAAGGCCCTGTAAGCCAGGTTGTCGAGTCCCCTGCCGGAAGCGATATCCCGCAAAGGGTACCAAAGCAAGAGCCCACCCGAAAACAGGTTCTGGAGAAAGACCTTGTACTTACCGGAGGTCCCCGCGGCGATCACCACATCCTGCCGAACGGCCCACTGCCTGAAGAGCGTGACCAGAAGCTCCCTTCCCAAAATCACGATCAACACCCACATCGGAAGCATGCCCCACCAGGGAATCAACCCCTCTTCCCCGCCCCGGTGTGAAATGATGTAGAACGGGATCAGCGTCGAAACCAGCAGCAGCTTATCAGCCAGGGGATCGAGCAGCTTGCCCACATCCGTGACCCAGCCGTGCTTTCGTGCCAGATATCCGTCCCAGAGGTCGGACAACGCCGCCCCGACGAAAAGGATGAAGGCCGCCAACCGTGCACTCACGGAGGGTGAGAGGGCCAGAAAAAAAATCGCCGGACAGGCTACGATTCGGCCGACCGTGATCGCATTCGGAAGGTTACGACTCCCTTCCATGGTGGCCTCAGCTAAGAGCCTGAACGACCATCTTGCTGACCGCGCCCAGCGTCTCGAAGACCCCCTGGCCCTCGATCGCTACGCCCTCGAAATCGGGCACTCCCATGGGGTTGAGCTGCGATCTGAGATCGCCCATGACCATGGCGTTGGGCAGATCTCGCTTGTTGTATTGCATCGCGAACGGGATGTTCGTGAGATCGTAACCGTAGGACTCCAGGTTTTCGTAGAGATTGTGCATGGCCTCGATATTCGCCTCCATACGCTCCGCCTGTGAGTCCGCTACGAAGATTACTCCGTCGACACCCTTCAAGATCAGCTTGCGACTCGCGTTGTAGTACACCTGACCCCGGGACCGTATATAGGTGAAACCGAGTCTTGAAGCCCTTCACCTCACCGAGATCGATCGGGAGAAAGTCGAAGAACAGCGTCCGCTCGGTCTCCGTAGCTAAGGAGATCATCTTGCCTTTCGCGTCGGGATTTACCTTCGAGTACACGTATTCCAAGTTGGTGGTTTTTCCACCCAACCCAGTGCCGTAATAGACGATCTTACAGTTGATTTCCCGGCTGGCGTAGTTGATCAGGGACATGAAGGGCTACGCTCTCCTCCGGTATGGCGAGTCGATCACTCCCTTCAGAGGGTCCCCCACAATCTCTAGCCCCCGCACGGAACCAAAGTTGGATTGTTGCGCTACTCGAGGCGGCGACAAAGATGGGCCGTTCCCCCCATCTGGGGAAGAAAACGGTAAGGTCGGGTACACAGACATGAAGGGCAACCTATCAGGCGGACAGGACGGGACCCATCGCGTCCCGCTCCATCCGTTGCACGATAGCCTGGGCACGCCGGCGGAGTGCTTCTCGTGACTCCCAAGTGACGAAGTCTTTCATCAAGTTGATGTGGTCCACGGTGGCTTCGGCCTTGGCCATGTATCCCAGAGCGGCAAGACGCCGAAAGAAGGAAGGGCTGAAAAGGTCTCGGCTATGCCTCTGCATCTGATCACGAATCACCCACGCGGCCACAGCCCCCGCGGCTGCCGCCGCCAGTACCGCAATGCCGGCATTCCTTGTCTTCCTGTCCATCACCTACATCTCCCGTCGCCCCGCCAGAGCCTCGACAATCGTGGAACCGTCGACGTACTCCAGCTCGCTCCCCACCGGAAGGCCGCGTGCCAAACGGGATACTCTCGGCCCCAGGGGGCGGATCACTCCCTCCAAGTAAACAGCGGTGGCCTCTCCTTCCACGCTCGAGTTCGTGGCCACGATAACCTCCTTTACCGCCCCATCAGACGCCCGAATCCGCTCCAATAGCGGCATGACGTTGATCTCGTCGGGACCGATTCCATCCAACGGCGAAAGCCGGCCGCCGAGCACATGATACAGGCCCCTATATACCGCCGTCCTCTCGATCGCTCCGACCTCGTACGCCTCCTCAATGACGCAGATGATGGCCTGGTCCCGGTTCGGATCCGAGCAAATCTCGCATTGCGCTGATTCCGTAAAATTCCCGCACACCTCGCACGGACCGATCTTCTCAGCCAACTCGCGAATCGCCGCGGCGAGGCCGAACGCCTCCTCACGAGGCCGTTTCAGCAGGTAATATCCGAACCGTTGGGCCGTCTTGGACCCCACGCCTGGAAGCCGCGAGAATTCCGTTATGAGTTGTTGGATGACCGACACTAAAAACTAACAGGTAGGCGGAGGACCCGGGGGGACTTTTTTGAGGAACACGACGCGTCCAGATGGTCCAAGGTACTAGAAAAGGCCAGGTAATTGGATCGGCATCCCGCCTGCGGCCTTTCGCATGTCTTCCTCATATTGGCCCTGAGCCTTACCCTGAGCTTCGGTTACCGCAGCCATCACCAGGTCCTCGAGCATCTCCACGTCACGCGGATCCACCACCGTGGGATCGATCACGATCCGGGTTACGGTACCCTTCCCGTCGACGGTCGCCGTCACCATTCCCCCGCCGGACGAAGCAGAGATTTCACGTGCTGAAAGCTCTTCTTGTAACTGGGCCATCCGCGCCTGGAGCTGCTGGCCCATCTGCATGAGCTGTTGAATGTCCGTCATCGTCAAATCCCTGCCTTGCAACGTGTTGGAATCAATCTAGTAACTCCAGGTCGAGTTCGTCTACCGCGTGTTGGAGACGTGGTTCCCGCTTGATCAGCCCCTTCATCCTGTCATTTCGAACCGCCTCGGGGCTGATACGCTCGCGTCTCTGAGGCGTCCCATCGCCGGAGGCCCGAACCACAATCTCTGGCTCCGCATTCATCAACCCCCCTAGCGCCTTTTGAAGGGTTCTTCGGGCCGAGGGGTCTTCGAGGCGTTCCAGACCCGGTCCGGCGGGAAGTTCGATGACCACGACGCCCTCGGTCTCGGCGTGGGCGACCGTGGCGGCCCTGAGAAAGGGACGCATCCCGTTGGGAACGCCCGTGCCTTGCTCGACCAACAGACCCCAGGCATCCGCCGCCGTCAGTGCGCTGGAGGGTTTCTGAGCGGAGGCCACCTCAGGCGTCTGGGGAGCCACCGTGGCCGGCTCCGAGAGCGGTTCGTCCGCGGATGCCGCGCCGGACGAAGACCCCCGCGGTGCACCCTCCGGTGGAGGGCTCCCCCCGAGACCGGCAAGCAACTCCCCCAGCTCAATCGTCCGATCCACATAGCTTATGCGAAGCAGCAACATCTCGAGCACCACCTGAGGATTTGGGCTCCGGCGAAGGCTTCCGGAACTCTCGACGTCAGATGCCAACGCAAGCATCCGAGTCAGGTCCGCCGGGCTGAACGGAGCAAGCCTGGCCTTGAAAGCGTCACGAGTATCGGCGTCGAGATCCGGTGGAGTTCCTCCCAGCGACATCCTCAGGAGGGCCCGAAGCGAGTCCACCAGGCCGTGGTAAAATTCGACCAGGTCGTACCCCTGGTCGAGCAGCCGCTCGACGAACCCGAAGACCTCGCCATGTTTCCCCTCGGCCCAAACGTCTAAGAGCTCTACGTAGCGCTCGTTATCGACCAGGCCCAGTACCCGGCGCACCGAGTCCTGACTGATTTCCCCGCCAGTGAGGGCAATAACTTGATCCAAGAGAGAGAGAGCGTCTCTCATTCCTCCGTCGGCCTTCCGCGCGATGGTTCTGAGAGCATCTTCCGGTGCGGGAAATCCCTCCTCCTCAAGCACGGTAGCCAGGCGGGCCATGATGTCGGCAATGCCGATGCGCCGGAAATCAAATCGCTGGCAACGCGACAGAATCGGAGCCGCGGTCTGCTGGATCTTCTGTGGCTCCGTGGTCGCGAACACGAATATCACTCGCGGTGGCGGCTCTTCGAGGATCTTCAACAGTGCGTTCCAAGCCTCGCGCGTGAGCATGTGGGCCTCATCCACGATGTAGACCTTGTAACTGCCCTCCTGCGAAGGGGCATACATCGCCCGCTCACGCAGTTGCCTCGCATCGTCGACACCTCGGTTCGAAGCGGCGTCGATCTCGACCACGTCTAGCGCGGTCTGCCCGCTCCAAATTCTGGTGCAGCTCGCACATTCCCCGCAGGGCTCCCCCGAATCTCCCCGAGCTGAGCAATTGAGGGACATTGCGAGCATACGGGCAAGCGTGGTCTTGCCAACCCCCCGGGGACCACAGAAAAGGTATGCGTGACCCACCCGGCCGTCTGATACGGCCCGGCGGAGCGTTTCGGAGACATGTTCCTGGGTAGTGACATCGGCGAACTGCCGCGGTCTATATTTTCGAGCTAACGCCGTGTGGGACAACGCTTTACGGTTCCCCGAGGGGTGGTGCGGAGATCCGGCACGGCGCCACTTGTGGCACGCGGTCGGTTGAGACGCCGCACGAGAAGCCAAAAAATGCCCCAGGCGACCCGCAGCAACGATCACCACACTTACCGCTGCTACCGGCAAGGTCCTGACGGAGTTCGTGGGCTTTCGCCCTACGGACCTGGGGCACCTGAAAGTTAGACCGGGACGAAAGGAGCGTCAACGTGGCATAAGCACGCAAAAGGTGGCTATGAAGTAGGGATGACAGCGGGTTTCAGGACCTCTGAATCACTCGGTCCACGCACCCTCGACGTGCACTATTTCATGGGCCCCACCGGGCATCAGTCGTACCGAAACGGCGTCGAAGCGGTACGATCGCGCCTTGAAATCGCTCCTGGCGATCCACGCGGTGGCGGCAAGGGAAATCGCATGGCGCTTTCTCCAGGTGATGGCCTCCAGGGGATGACCGAACGCGGGCCCGCAGCGTCCTTTTACCTCCACAAACGCGACGAGTCCATCCTTTTCCACAACGAGGTCGAGCTCCTTGCGGAGAAAACGGACATTACGATCGAGGACCCGCCAACCCCTTTCCTTCAAGAGGGCCTCGGCCAGCGCTTCGAAACGGCGTCCACGGCGTACGGTATTCAAGAATGAAAACTGGTGCTTCGGGCCGGAGGGGACACATCCACAGCCTAGCTTTGCCGCAGCGAGGGGGCGAAGCCATGGTAAGGCGAGCCCATCCGCCACAACCCACTGTGTTCTGGAACACCACGCTAGACGGGCTCGTGCACCTCACGCCCTATCGCGCCTGCGATTACCCGAATCTGCTTCATGAGATCACCGAACTGATCCGGATAGAGCGATTGCGCACCGTCTGAGCGCGCTTCCGGGGGGTTCGCATGAACCTCTACCATCAATCCGTCGGCCCCAGCGGCCACGGCTGCTCGTGCCATCGGAATGACCTTCTCCCGAATCCCCGTGCCGTGACTCGGATCCGCGATGATCGGAAGGTGAGAGAGGGATTTCACAACGGGGATCGCGGTGAGATCGAACAAGTTACGCGTGTGCGTGTCGAAACTTCGAACACCGCGCTCACACAGGATCACCTGCTCGTTTCCTTCCGCCAGGATATACTCGGCGGCTAGGAGTAACTCATTGATCGTAGCGGACATCCCCCGCTTGAGCAGCACCGGCGTGTTGGATCGGCCCGCCCGCCGCAGCACAGGATAGTTCTGCATGTTTCGGGCGCCGATCTGAATGATGTCGGCGTATTGGGCGACCAGGTCGACGCCCTCCGGGTCCAGCGCCTCCGTAACGATGGCCATCCCCGTAGCCTCCTTGGCCCTGGCCAACATCTTGAGCCCCTCCTCCCCGAGTCCCTGCCAGGAATATGGCGACGTACGGGGCTTGAAGGCGCCCCCCCGGAGCACGGTGGCGCCCGCAGCCTTGAGTTGGTGTGCGATGTCGAGGATGTCGGCCTCACCCTCCACAGCGCACGGACCCGCAATGATGTTGATCTCTTCGGCACCGAACCGAACCCCGTTTTCCAGCACCACGACGGTGTCCGAATCGCGCCATTCACGGGAGACCTGCTTGTACGGCTTGGTCACCGGGATGACCTCTAGCACGCCCATCAATCCTCGGATCCGGGCGTCGTCGACCCCTCCTTCGTTCCCCATGAGGCCGACTGTAGTCCGCTGTTTTCCCGGCATGGGACGCGCTTCGTAGCCCAAACGCTCGATTTCGTCCACGACGGCCTGCACCTCGGCCTCAGAGGCACCGTGCTTCATGACCACCAACATGTGCTCATCACCTTCGAAAATCTGGGAAGCGGAGCAATCCACCATGCCGCTCCGTCGGCAAAGTCTACCTACAGAGACAAACGGAGTCTACCGGCGCTGCAGGGCGTCGGCAGGCTTTCGGGCCATCGACTCGGCGGGCTTTCGGGCCACCGAAAACGAGGATGGGAAGGCTGACTACAGCCTTCTAAGCGGCCGATCCGGTCGTCTGGAGAGCCTCATGAAGCTGTACGCCCACGATCGTACTCACGCCGGGCTCCTCCATGGTCACACCGTAGATCCAGTCAGCGGCCTCGATCGAGCGCGGATTATGTGTGATAAGCACGAATTGCGTCTGCTCCTTGAACTCCTGAAGCAGTCGGATGAATCGACCAATGTTGTTCTCGTCCAAGGGTGCGTCCACCTCATCGAGCACACAGAACGGGCTCGGTTTGACCAGATAGATCCCGAAGAGCAGTGATAGCGCCGTGAGCGCCCGCTCTCCCCCGGAGAGTAAGTCGATGCGCTGCGTCTTCTTTCCTCTGGGAGACCCATGGATTTCGATCGGGGACTCCAGCGGATCCTCGGAATCCGTAAGCCAGATGTCTGCCTCCCCGCCCTCGAACAGCCGCGTGAACGTGGCGCGGAAATTTTCTCGGATCTTTTCGAACGTATCCTCGAACAGATCGATGGCGGTCTCGTTGATCTTCCGAATGGCAGCCTTCAGGTCATCGCGGGCGGCGACGAGATCGTCTCTCTGCTCAGAGAGGAATCCGAGCCTGGCGCTCTCTTCCTGATGCTCCTCCACGGCCAGCATGTTGACGAGTCCGATTCGTTGCAGCTGGAGGACGATATTGTCGAGCTCCGCCTTCAGCTCCTCCAGCGTACCCTCGACAGGTTCGGCCTCTTCCAGGAGGCGGTCGATCGGCCGTCCCCACTCGCCCTCCAATCTCTCCTGAATCAAACCGATGCTGCCCGACACCTCTTGGCGCTCGAGTTCGAGCTGGTGCCGCCCCTCCACAGCGTCCCGCTCCGCGCTTCGCAGCGAGCGAGCCGCCCGTTCGGCTTCGGCAAGAGCCTCTGCGACACCGGTCAGCAACGTGCTTCTCTCTTCCAACACCGCTCGAGCGTCGTCCCGTTCGGTGAAGAGGTGCTCGGTCTCTTTCCTACCCTTCTCTTGGCACTCAACAGCGGTCGCCACGTCCCCAGTCAGAACTTCCTCCTCAGCGTCCAACTCGGCCAAACCCTGCTCCTGAACGCTACGATCACGGGTCAAGTCCTCGACGCGTTGCGCTACTTGCTTGGCCTCTTCCTCCGCACGAGCGAGCTGGATCGAAAGCCGGGCCTCCTCACCGCGTGCCTCCTCCCACTCATCTTGGGCCAGGGCCAATTCATGTCGCGCGGCCTCCCGTATCCCCCGTGTGCCGCTCTCCTGGGTTAGAAGGCCCTCTCGATCCTCCAAGGCCGCCGTGGCACGCTCCAAAGCACGAGCGCGGGTGGCCCGGGTCCCCTCGAGTTGTCGGGCGAGCTCGTCCCGGTGTGCATCGATTCGAGCGCGCTCATCCACATGGGCTGCGCCCTCGGCACTCGCCGTCCGTAACTCATCTTGGGCATCGAGCAGCGCGGTCCGGGCTTTTTCGAACTCAACCTCCGCATTCGCGTATCGGGCCTCCTCATTCTCCAGGTCCTTCCGAGATGCCGAGGCTTCGGCCTCCGCCTTGGACAAGGCGGCACGGAGGGTCGCCAGCCGGTCTTTCCGTTCTAGCCGGCCGGATATCTCGGAAGGAGTTCCTACCCGGATCAAGCCTCGCCGGTCGAGAGTCGTGCCGTCCCGAAGCAGCCGTTGCCGCACCGGCCGGCCCTCCATCCCGGCCTCGTCGACGAGGTCGACATCACCGAGCAAGGCCTCGACCCATGGAGCACCCTCGCCGATGGCGCGGATCGACTCGAGGAGAGTCCCAGCCGCTTTGTCCGGAACGTGATCGAGCGGAAGCAGGATGAGCCCGCCACCACCCTGCCAGTCCTCGGAGAACCACCGAACGAGGCGATCAGCGCTCTGGCCGTTCCTTACAACCAGAGCCTTCGCCAGTGTCCCCAAGTAGGCCTCCACCGCCGGGCCCAACTCCGCTGGCACCTCGATGAAGTTCAACAGCGACCCGACGACACCCGCATCTTCGAGACCGAGAGCCGCCTTCGCCACCGGATCGATCCCTTCTTGCCCCCGCTCGAGGGCCTCCAACGCCGCCACCTCCGCCTCGATGCCTTGTGCGGCGCGCACCGTCTGCAGTTCTTGACGCCTCGCCACTTCGAGCGCGGCTTTCGCGTCGGCCAGGGCGGCACGAGCCGAATCCAACTGGGTATTGGCCTCCTCCACCCCTCCCTCGAGGCCGCCGATGCGTCCGGTAAACAGATCCCCTTGTGATTCGAGCTCGGAGAGGACGTCAGATGCGTCCCTCAGCTCGGCGTCGATCCGTTGGAGGCGGCGCTCGAGTTCTGCGGCCTGGCCCTCCGCCGCATCCGCATCACCCTCGAGCTGAGCCCCCTTCCGGACCACGTCACGCTCGTGGTGTTCCATCTCTTCCAGGCGCGCACGTGCCCCATCGAGACGGACGCGGGCGGACACCACAACCTCGGCGTGGCCCTTGGCACTTTCCCGAATCCGCTCCAGTTCTTCAGCCCCACCGCTGTGGCGCGCGCCTAACACCGCAAGCTCATCCATCACTCCACGCAAACGACTCTCCGACCCGTCCCGATCCCCCCCGATCTGCCCCAGACGCCGTTCCGCATATGCTTTTCGCTCCTCCGCCACCGCGAGATCACGCTCCCATTCGACAAGACGCCCTCGGATCCCGTCCAGGGCCTCGGCTGCTTCACTTCTGGACCGCTCCGCATCGACCTCTTCCAAACGCAACGTTTCCACTCTCGCTTCGGCGGTCTGGAGCTCGGCCACGATCCCCTGGCCCGCCTTCCGATCCCCAGCCAGGGCCTTGTCCAAGTCCGACAATCGCTCCCGTAGCGATCCTAGGTCGTGGCTAACGACGGAGACTTCAACCGCAAGGCGCCGATCCCGTAGTGTCTTGTAGCGCTCAGCCTTCCCCTTTTGCCGGGCCAGGGACCGAACCTTGGTCTCGACTTCACCGATCACGTCCTCCAGTCGCGTCAAGTTCCGCTCGGCGTGCTCGAGGCGCCTCATCGCCGCCTTGCGGCGGTCCTTGTACTTGCCAATCCCGGAAGCTTCCTCGAAGAGTTGGCGGCGCTCCTCGGCTCGATCGGACAGAATCGCGTCGATCATCCGATTCTCGATGACCGAGTAGGCGTTGGCGCCGAGTCCGGTACTTCGGCAGACGTCCAACACGTCCCGAAGTCGACAGGTAGAGCGATTCAGGGAATAGTCGCTCCCCCCGTCCCGGTAGACGGTGCGCCCGATCTCGACCTCCTCGAAAGACACGGGTAGCCCGCCGTCTTCATTGGACACCACTATGGTGACGGCGCCCCGGTTGACCGGCCGACGATTCAACGATCCCTGGAAGATGGCTTCCTCCATCTTGCCGCCTCGGATGGCGGAGGGACGCTGCTCCCCTAAAACCCACCGGATGGCATCGCTGATATTGGACTTCCCGCACCCGTTGGGACCAACGATGGCCGTGATCCCTTCATGGAAGTCGATGACAGTGGCGTCAGCGAAGGACTTGAACCCATGAATGCTTAGGGATCGAAGCTTCATTAAGGCATTGTTCCTCGTCGGGACGTCAGAACCAATCCTCCGATGTCGGCTCGGTTGATCATCCGTCCCATCCCTGCAGCCTCGAACTCATCCGTAAAGGCCCCACCGTATACACGTACGGCCGTCGTGCCGTCGGTATAGGTGACCTGGAGCGAATACGCCGGTATTGAAGCGGCAGCCAACGCCTGGATCCTGCCTTGGGCATTCGCGGCCGTGTCATACTCGCCAAAATAAAACGCGTATCCGGCATCGCGCACCGACCAGTCATCGGGGTTCAAACGATCCAACACAGCGGCCACCGGCCCCTTCAGGGCATCGGCCTCCACTGCGCTGAACGCGGGGCCTACGTACAGTGCGAACTGAAGCGTCCCATCCACCTCCAAGGGGGCTACGAAAAAGAGGAGATCCGGAAGCCTGGTCCGCAGGGCTTCGGCGGTGGTCACGGGGGTGTCCATCGTGCGCCACGAGTCGATGTACAGGACGTGGCTCATGATCGCGCTTCGAGATACTGGGCCCGGCAAAGCCACGGGGCCAGGCACGTAGGATCGGACCCGGTCGGGGGGCGTAATGCCGGGAATGTTCACGAAGCCGTAGTAAGCGACTGCTACACCTCCCCCGCCGACGATCAGGATCGTCAGCAACCCGGTCAAGAACTGACGTACGAAGACCGCACGCTTGCGTCGCCGCTCCAACCGCGCGAGACCCCGGTACTTAGGCCGGTGCTCCGGCGCAACCTCCTCGGTAGCCTCGACGTCCTCCGGGGGCTCCTCGACGACCAGCTCCGAGAGCGCATCCGAAAACGCCACTGGCTCTCCAAGGCCGAGCGCCGGGCCCGTCCCGGACTCGACGGGATCGGGGATTATGAGGTCGGGTGTCACGACATCAATCCCATCACTCACGACAGCACCAGAGGGTTCGGGGGTCTCGAGCGACTCCTGATCGGAAAGACCTTCGAAGTCGCCCAAGGCATCCCCAAGGTCGACTCCCGCCCCGGGTTCGAGGCCTTCTACGGCCAGGGACGTGTCAGCGGGCGGGAACGCGTCTTCGACAACGGGACTCACGACCTCCGGCTCTGCCCCCGAGTCCAAGTCCTCTGCCCCCGAGTCCAGATCCGCGGTCGCCGGGCCGACACTCGGCGAGCCCTCTTGGTATTGGGCGCCCTCGAGGCCAGATACACTGAATCCATCGGAAATCTCGCCGTCGTCGACCGCGCTCGAGGGCAACTCCGGCAGATCATCGACGGTTAAGGCCGCCGGGGCCTCATCCTCCAATGGACTCGATGCCGCCTCACCCTCCTCCTCCACACTCACGACCGGCGGGGCGTCGCCGTTGTCCGGGCCCAAAATCGCGATGAGCGGGCCCGCCGAACTCCCAAGAACGGCATCGACGTCCTTCGATGCCGCGGCGAGCACCAGGACGCCCTCCGCTCGCTTAGTCATCGCCTCCACACCCGGGGTGCCGGTCGACACGTGACAAACGAGTGTAGCTCCTACCTCGCGACACCCGCTGATCATCATGTCCCACCTGACGTGCTTCAGGACGTCGGCGACATCAAGGACCGGCGTGCCCGCGGGGGCCAGCATCAACCGATCTTCGACCCGTCCCGCGAATCGCTGAGCCGATGCCCCATAGAGCACCATATCGGACACGCCCTCGCCATTCTCGACACCCACAGCTTCGTGAAGCACTGGAACGTCGAGGCACCCATCCACGAGAATGACTCGGTGCCCTGATGCAGCCCATCTCTTGGCAACCGCCAAGCTCGCCTGAGCACCCCAGTCACGATCGATCTCGGAATCGACAAGAATGACGACGCAAGCGGACACGGCATCGCCGTCACCAAGGGCAGACTCGACCTCTCCCGGCAGACTCCCAGCCGCCGGATCTAAGGGCTGCCACGCCTTATTTCTTGGATTCATTCGTGCGTTCTCGACCTGACTATCATTCCACCCCGTGGATTGCCGATCCCCGCAAAGAACGACCCCGAGTCGGTCACCCGCTCAACGGCGGGAAGGTAACGCCCCCTCAGGTACGGGTCCATCGAATCGGCTGCCACGTACGAGGGAAGCATAACAAAACTAGGGCCTCGCCACATAGCGGCCTACCCGTCTCACCAGTTGTGGTATTTCTTCCCCTGCCTCCATGAACCGTGAATGTGCGACCGACGCCTCCGCGCTATCGGCATATGCGCCGGCATATACACGGAAAGTGGGGCGGTCCGTGACACCGACTTCAAACACGTAGGGGGCCACCGACGTCAACGGTATTTCCCCGGCTCTACGGTCCGCCGCCTCCCTTTGACTCGTAATCTCCCAGAGCGAACGCCAGGGATGTGGCACGTACGATCCACACAGACGAGTCCTCATCCGACAGGCTCTCACCGAGCGACGTGCGAAGCTCTTCCGCGGCCACCGAATCCGTGGCTGGTCCGGCCAGAATTCGATGAAAGACCCTGCCCGATACCTGGACGGGAACGGTGGTGAACAGAAGATCCGTGCGCCGTCCGGCCAGATTCTCAGCCCGGAGGGTCGCCACGCTCTCGTCCTCGAACGCCGCCAAAGAGAGCGAGTACGCTTGAGGTCTTTCGGACGCTTGAGGTATTTCAGGGAGAGGAGCAACCACCGAAACCGGCCGCTCTGTCCGCTCCTCGAGAACCTCCAACGACTCGGTCGCTCCACCGCCCACAACCCTCGCTCCGGCCCAGACCGTCAGGGCGAGCAGCCCCAGTGGCACGGCTATCCTCCAGGGCGGCACCCTTCTCAGGTAGGACTGTTTCCGAGCGGTTTTCGTCGAGTCCGTACCATGGGTCGGCACCTCGGAGAAGCCGATGACGGGCTCAAGCACCCCGAACTGTTCCGACGGGACAACCGCATCGCCGAGAATTCCATCCCGCACTGGGGGTCTGAGTCCGACAGATTCGTACAGTCCTAGGGCCCCGATAACCTCTGCCGCCACCTCCGGATCTCCACCGAGGAGGAGCACAGCGGGGTCCCGCCGCAGGAGGGCATCCAACCCGGGCAGATCGGCAGGTGCATACATGACCAGATGGACCTTCGCCTCCCGTAACGCCTCAAGAACGATATCCCACCGACCACTATGCATCACATCGGCGACGTCCCCGGTCGGCGTACCAGCAGCGATAAAAAGGAACTTTGGTGACCCAACCTGTCGGCCAACAGTACGAAGTTGAGCTCCCTTCATCATCACGTCGGCGAGCCCTTCCGAGTTGGGAAGATCGAAGACCTCGTGGAGAACCGGCTGTACCAACGAAGCGTCGGCAAGCAGGATCCTTGCTCCTTGAGACGACCATGTGGTGACCAGTGCCGCCGCCGCTCGGGCACACCAGGAGGGGGTCTCGATGGCGGGGACGGCGATCAAGATGATGCCGGAGCCTCCAGATCGCTCTATGCGAGGTCCGAATTCGGCGATCTCCGGAATCAGTCCAGAGTCGGGGTCGAACGGGTGAAAACGAATATGGCCCTCGTTCAACGGGCCCTACGCTCCCGACGAGGCTGGGATTGCAACCTCCGTACTCGAGTTCGGCCGGCGCTGGCCGTGTGCCGGATCCATGCCCACCGAAAGCTACGCCTCGATGGGGACGGCTGTAAACAGGTCGACGCCCGTCCGAGGCGGCGGGATCAGCCCTCGAACTCGAGCCTTGGAGCATCCCCCCAGAGAACCTCCAGCTGATAAAAATCTCGTGCTTCTTCATGGAAGACGTGCACGACGAAGTCGATGTAGTCGATCAGGACCCACCGGCCTCCCTGGAGGCCCTCGATATGCTCAGCCCGGATCCCTTCCCTCTTCAACTTTTCGACAATGTTGTCGGCGATCGCCTTCACCTGAACATCGGATCGGCCGGAGGCGAGTAGAAAATAGTCCGTGGCGCCCGATATGCTGGCGAGGTCCAGCGCGACGACATCGTGCGCCTTGAGCTCAAGAGCCAGCTCTGCCGCTCGCCCGACGGCCTCCGTAACCTCAGGCTGTATGTTCTTGGACCCTACCTGCATATCGACCTTGTGATGGGCTAGTCCTCGCCCCGCTCCACCTGGACCTCGACCTCCACCTCGACCTGGCCATGGAGGCGGACAAGCACCTTCGAAGCCCCTAGCATCTTTAGGGGCTCCTCAAGCATCACCGTGCGTCGGTCTACCTCGAAGTCCAGTTCGCCTTGGTTGAGCCGGTCGGCCACATCGGCATTGGTAATCGCTCCGAACAGCTTCCCATCCTCCCCCGCGCGGACGTGGAACACCAACGAGATGCCTTCCAACTGCGACGCGCAGCGGCGAGCCTCCAAGTAGTCGCGCTTCGCCAGTTCCTCGGCTTCATCACGCTCCCGCTCCAGCCTCTTCAAACTGCCAGCGTTGGCGACGTAGGCCAGTCCATGGGGGATGAGATAATTCCGCGCGTAGCCAGCCTTCACATCGACGACATCGCCTTGATCCCCGAGCCGGTCAACCGCCCTTCTCAGAATGAGCTTCATCAATACTTCTCCGTCACGATTTATCGCCAGCGATCGCCATGGCCTTGGACCGAAGGTCAAGCCACGTATCACCCACGCCCACGACTAGAGCGCCCATGATCAGCACGGGCGGGATGACCAACATTCCGATCGCTAAGAAGAGAATCCCAAGACCTGTCACACCACCGCTGAAAAAAACCAGCACCGAAGCCCCTCGCAGGGCGTAAAGCCCGCCCATGAATACGACCGCGTTGCTCCCGGCGCTCGTCCATCCCTCTCCGGCACCGAGAACGATCAGCGCGAGGCCGGTCAAGAATAGCCACATGAGGTGATCATTGAACCGGAAATCGCGTAACGGCGCCAGTCCCAGGCCACTCCCAGCCGAAAGCCTCACATAGGCCCACCACGCAACCGCCAAGCCTGACAGAGAGGATAACCCAAGAAGAGCTGGGAAATACCGCCCCTGCTGTGCCGCCAAATTGAAGAAGGAATTCAACTGAGCGGTAGAAAGGGGCACCTCGGTGTCGATCGCCGAGAACATTTGCGTGATGACACTGATACTCTCCATCAGGCCCTCGGTGATGAGCCAGTTCACGATGGACCATGAACCCGGCCTGACCATCATCAACAGGCCCACAAGCGCAGTGGTCGCCGTAACCGCCGCGAAGGCACGCGGAAAGAAGCGGCTCCGGGGCCACTGCATGGTCAGTACGACAAAGCACCCGGCAAGCACCAGAGCCCACCCACGCTCCAGATACCAAAGGCCGCCACGCGCCGGTACTCCCACCGCAACAATAAGAGCAAACATCGCCGCCGCCGCCGCGGGCAGCCTCCGCAGACCGAACACCATGGTGAGCACAAGAAACGGAAGAGCCACCAACACACCGGGACTGGTGGAAACGGAAAAAACGAGCGTAATGAACAAAAGACCCGTGGCCCGGGGCCAGGTTCGTTCATCAGCCACCGCGCTCGCCTGTGGAATTTCTAGACCTCGTGATCCCGGATATACGGGATCAGGGCCAGAAAACGAGCCCGTTTGATCGCCCGCCCAAGCTGGCGCTGAAATCCTGCGGTGACTTTCGTCGTACGTTTGGGCAGAATCTTGCCCTGCTCCGTCATGAACTGTGAAAGCGTCGAGACGTCCTTGTAGTTCAACAGCTCGATGACCGGTCCCTCCATGCGACGACGGCGTCCGCGGCCTCCGCTGAATTCAGGAGGACTGAAACGGCCATCGGCATCCTCCTCGTCGGCGTCTTCGCCGGGAGCATCATCGGGGCCGTCACCCTCGCCATCGTCCCCATCGTCCTTGTCCACCCGCGAGGGGGGCTCTGCCCCAAGTAGGGAGTGTCCGGTTGTCGGCTCTCCCTCGTTGAGCACCATCAAGTATCGGAGAAGCTCCGGGTCGAGCCTGAGCACGCGCTCGAACTCCGGAAGGCCATCCACTTCGGCCCGGACCTGTGCGACGACATAATACCCGGTGTTCTGCTTCTTGACCGGATAAGCCATCTGCCGTGCACCCCAATGATCGACGGCAGCGACCTCACCGCTTTTCCCGAGCATCAGAGGGTGAAACTTTTCGAGCTTCTTGTTGACGCTGTCCTCATCGAGGTTCGCGTCGAAGATGTAGACGATCTCGTACAAACGCATGCCGATTCTCCCACGGTCCGCTTGAAGATACGGGCCCCGTCGATCTGACGGAGCGGGATGAGCAATTAATATAGACGGTGACCCATTCTATGGTACCCCGGTTCTACGGTACCCCCGGTTCGCCGTTGGGCCGGGCCCTACCCGAACAGGCGGGAAATCCAACCGGCGAGAGTGGACACTTGACCCTCCACTTCGAGATCCCAGACCCGTACGAACCATGGTGCCAACACCAACGAAACCACGCTCATCAACTTGATCAAGATGTTCAGTGAGGGCCCGGACGTGTCCTTGAACGGGTCTCCCACGGTATCCCCGACGACGGCGGCCTTGTGGGGCTCGGAGCCCTTACCACCGTGCGCGCCTCCCTCGATCATCTTCTTGGCGTTGTCCCACGCGCCGCCCGCGTTTGCCATGAAGAGAGCCATGAGCACACCCGTCACCGTCGCCCCGGCGAGGAGGCCTCCTAGAGCCTCGACACCGAGCACGCGACCCACGACGACCGGTGCGAGAATGGCGGCTATGCCCGGAAGGATCATCTCCCGGAGCGCGGCATCCGTCGAGATCGCAACACACCGGGCGGAGTCCGGCTGCTCCGTCCCGTCCATGATACCGGGCTTTTCACGGAACTGCCGCCGGACCTCCTCGACCATTCCCTGCGCCGCCCGGCCGACGGCGGTCATCGTGAGTGCTGCGATGAAGAAGGGCAGCATCCCGCCGATGAACAATCCGATCACGACCAACGGATTCACGAGGTCGATGCCGGTCTCGTCGAGTCCCACCTTACTGGAGTATGCCGAGAACAGGGCGAGGGCCGTGAGGGCTGCAGAGCCAATGGCGAATCCCTTGCCCTGCGCAGCAGTCGTATTTCCGATCGCGTCCAAGGAGTCCGTGATCGCCCTCGTTTCCGGTCCCAGGCCACTCATCTCACTGATTCCGCCGGCATTGTCCGCGATCGGACCATACGCATCGACCGACATGGTCACGCCGACGGTCGCCAGCATCCCGACCGCCGCTATGCCGATCCCATACAGGCCGGCCGATTGAAAGGAGGCGTAGATCGCAACACAAATGAGGAGCATGGGAACGACCGTAGACTCCATACCTACGGCCAGTCCGGTGATCAGATTCGTCGCCGCCCCCGTCTCGCTGGCTTCGGCGATCCTGCGGACCGGCCTCATCGCCGTGTAGTACTCGGTGACCAAGCCGATGGCGGTACCCACCAGAGTGCCCGTGAGAATGGCGATCCACGGCCCCATGGCCGGGTACGTCCGCCCGTCTACGACCATGTTGAAGTCCATCGAACGCACGACGAAGAACATCGCCGCCAGGAAAAGAGCGGCGGCGATGAACGTGACGTTCCGTAGGGCGGCCGCCGGATCCGTGCGCTCGAGCATTTTCATCATGCCGATGCCGACGAGCGAAGCGAGAAGCCCAGTCATGACTGTCACAATGGGGAGCGCTATCGCGTTTCCGACACTTCCCGCGAGAGCCGACGAAGTGGCGGCGATCGCAATCGTAGCTATCACGGAGCCCACGTACGATTCGAAGATGTCGGCCCCCATTCCGGCTACGTCGCCAACGTTGTCGCCCACGTTGTCAGCGATAGTAGCGGGGTTCCGTGGATCGTCTTCCGGAATACCGGCTTCAACCTTGCCCACGAGATCCGCTCCAACGTCGGCCGCCTTCGTGTAGATACCGCCCCCGACACGGGCGAAGAGCGCGATTGTGCTTGCGCCCATCGCAAAGCCCGAGACGATCTCGGCAAACCGTGAGTGCTCGGAGGCCCCGATGGCGGGGGCTCCGTACCACCAGTAGATCGCTCCGATTCCCACGAGGCCGAGCGAAGCCACCGAGAGTCCCATCACGGCTCCGCCAAAGAATGCGACCCGAAGTGCCTTACCCGCGCCGCCCTCGTTTGCCGCAGCCGAGGTTCGGACATTCGCCCTGGTCGCTGACTTCATGCCGAAGAACCCGGCCATGACCGAGCAGAGAGCGCCGATGAGGTACGCCGTGGCGGTAGGAGGCGACACCGCCCACGCCAACAGAGCGGCAACCACGGCCACGAAAACCGCCAACATCAAATACTCCCGGCGGAGAAATGCCATCGCGCCGTCATGGATCTGCTCGGCCAATGCACCCATGGCCTCACTTCCAATGGGCTGGGTCTTTACGTAACGATAGGTAAGGCCGGCCAGTGCTAGACCCGTCAGGCCCGCAGCCCAAGCCCAGCTCGAAATTGTCACGAAATCACTCATCAGGGTCCTCTTGCTGATTGCCGGTTGGCGGCGCCCACGCCGAGCTCAAGCGGCTCACCGATTGAATTGGCTCATCACTTCTTCGATACCGTCACTGATCCAGACTCCCACCGCCTGACTCAACTCGGGGAGAAGTCTGACGACCGTGGACTCGTCGGACTCACTCATCGGAGAGAGGACCCAGTCGGACAGGTCGGCTCCCTCCGGCGCCAATCCCACGCCCACCCGCAGACGGGCGTACGAGTCCGTACCCAGTGCACCTGAGACCGATCGCAGGCCCTTGTGTCCCCCGTCTCCTCCCGCGGGCCGGAACCGGAGCCGGCCCACATCCAGCGATGCATCATCAACCACGAGGAGAAGATCCGAGCCGGGATCACATTCATCGAGTCCATCGATGCCGACGAGCGCGGCTCCGCTTCGGTTCATGAACGTGGTCGGCTTGACCAAGAGTACCGAAGCGTCCCCCACCCGTCCGCCCGTCCGCAGGCTTCGGCTTTCCTTTTCAAAGGGGCCGAACCCCCAGTCATACGCGAGCCGGTCTACGACCCACCAACCGACATTGTGGCGCGTATCGTCGTAGCGGGGCCCAGGGTTCCCGAGCCCGACCACCACTTTCACGTCCCGGTGCACCGGAAGCGATCAGTCCTCCGATTCTTCTTCGGCTGCTGAATCTGCATCCTCCGCAACCTCGCCTTCGGCGGCTTCTTCGCCCTCGAGGACTTCCTCGCCTTCCTCGAGCTCCTCCTCTTCTTCCTCTTCTTCCTCCCTCGGTGCCGAGACGAGACAGATGGTCTGTCCCGGGTCCGTCAGAAGCTCGACTCCCTCCTCCGTCCGGATCTCGCTGGCATGGATCGAATCGCCGATTTCCAATGCCGAGATATCTACCTCGATGATCTCGGGGATGTTGGAGGGAAGACACTTGACCCGGAACTCATGGAGAATCACCTCCAGGGTGCCGCCATCACGGACGCCGGCGGGGGTGCCGACGTAGTTGGCCGGAATATCCACTTCGAGCTCCACACCCCGTTCGATGCAATAAAAATCCACATGGACGATGTCAGGGCGATACGGGTGCATCTGGATCTCCCGCACCAGGGTCTCCAACTCCTCTTTGTCGTCGTCGATCCGAACGTTGACGATCGTGTTCTCCACCGAAATGGAATGGAAGAGGTGGAGGGCCTCCCTCGAGTCGAGCGTGAGGGAGACCGTTTCTTGGTCCTTTCCGTAGAGGATCGCCGGAACTTGGCCCGCCGCACGCAGTCGTCTTGCCGCGCCCTTCCCAGTTTCGTACCGACGCCTTGCAGTCAATCCTGTTTTGCCTGTCATCTTCCTATTCCCACTCGGTTGTCGTGATCATGAGTCGGTCACCCACCCGAATCAGCCTCGGCCGCCATCTCGAAGAGCTGGCTCACCGACTTGTTTAGGTGAACACATTCGATCGCGGTTGCAAACAGGCTGGCAACCGACAGAATCTCGAGGCGATCGAATCGCCTTTCCTCTGGAATGTGGATCGTATTCGTCACCACGAATTCCTCCAGTGGCGTCGCCACGAGCTTCTCGACGGCATTGCCGGAGAGGAGCGCGTGAGTTGCTCCTGCAAAGACCTTCGTCGCACCACGTTCTTTGAGAGCCACCACCGCGTTCGCGAGTGTACCCCCCGTGTCGACCATATCGTCGATGAGCAAGCACGCCCTTCCGTCCACATCGCCGACCACATTCGCGACCTCGGCCATGTTGGCTCCCGGGCGGCGCTTGTCGATGATCGCGAGTGCCGCGTCGAGCCGGTTGGCGAAGCCGCGCGCCATCTTTGCCGACCCGACGTCGGGCGCAACCACGACCAGATCGGACAGCTTCTTCTCTCGGAAATATCGGGTCAGAACGGGCGCCGCATACAGGTGGTCCACCGGGATATCGAAAAAGGCCTGGATCTGATGTTGGTGGAAGTCCATCCCGATCATCCGGTCGGCGCCGGCAGCCACCATGAGATTCGCGGCCAATTTTGCACCGATCGCCACGCGCGGTTGGTCTTTCCGATCTTGGCGTCCATAGCCGAAGTACGGGACGACCGCCGTCACCCGAGCGGCCGAAGCCCGCTTCGCGGCGTCGATCAAGAGCAGCAACTCCATGATCGTGTCCGCCGGAGCGACGGTGGGCTGAATGATGAATACGTCTCGCCCACGTGCATTATGGTCGATGCGAACGAAGATTTCGCCGTCGGCGAAGTCACGGATCGTAGCCGACTCCGAGTTCTCCCTGAGGAGCTGTCCGATTTCGGCCGCCAAGGGGCGGTTGGCCCGCCCGGCAAGGAGGAGAAGCGGACCTCTGCGAAACGTGTCGTCCATGGATCTCGAATGGGTGTGGCGCTAAACGGCAGCAGCCAAAAAAGCTAGACCGTGTCGGTGGGGGCGTCAACGCCGAAACCCCTTGTGTAAACAGCCTTCTCTCCGCTCTTAGTGCCCTAAGGAACGATCTCCACCAAGCGTGTTTGCACCAACTCCTCTCGACCCGGGACCGTGACCCCGAGCCGGAAAACATATTCTCCTGGATCCACCTCGGGGATCGTAACTTCGACCGATCGGAACCAGGGACCGATGTCGGACGGCCCGGGTTCACTCCACACGAGCTGAAGCGGCTCTTCCCGGTCACCGAAGCCCAACCAACGGCCGACTCTTCCGAAGAATCCCTCACCCTCCTTAGAGAAGCTCAGCTCGAAGGAGGCGTCCTCTGGTCTCCAGCCCAACCCAAAGACCTCCCATCCGACTACAAGTGGTTGATCCACTTCCAGCTGGGCAGAAGACCGCATCGACGGAAGAGCCGAAACAAGGGTTTGCGGAAGAGAATCCCCCGAGTGCAGGAGGATGAGATCCGAAAGGGTGGCAAGATCGTCCGGGAGCGGCTCGGTCGTGATTCCGTGTCGAATGCGGCCGCCCAGCCCCTCCTCGGGGGCCCATGTCTCAACGCTCAGCAAATATCCGCCAGCCGGCACCGTGAGATGGAGGGCACCCGCGTGTGCGTTTCTGCTGGTCCCCCTGATCCGGCCTCCCTCATCCACGAGAAAGAGCCCGATCTGCTCAGGCCCCTCGAGTAACGCAGGTTGCGGCCAGGGAATGGGTCCCTCGGCGACAATCTCATCCCCGGTGGGAGGCCAGTTCGTAACCCCGTTCGGCACCGTTTCGGGCTTCACCGGCAACTCGGTGGAGGCGGCCACGACGATCGAATCTCCTCGGGGGAGGACAACGACCTGCGCGACGCCCGGCAGGAGGGTAGGAGCATATGCAGATACGTGGGCGCTCCGCGGACGCTTCTCTTCCGGAACCCAGGCGCCTGGCAGGGTTGCCCAAGGAACCTCGAGAACCCGCCCGGGGGGGGCGAATTCCTTCCCACGCGGCAGTTGATGTCCGATCACGCTTGGGGGGCCTCCCGCCGCGCCATACTCCGGGCGGATGCGCTCCCAACCGCGGTCCCAACCGTAACGGACGGCGATCTCCTCGAGATCATCTCCCCAACGCATTCCCCAGGCGTTTCTCGCACCCTCGCTCATCTTCGAAAACGTCCAGCGAGCGTAGTGCTCGGACTCGCGGTCGTTACCCGCAACCAAGTAGAGCGGATCGGCCAGAGTCCACATCCAGGCCCTCACGTCCTCCCATTCGGCCTCGTCAGCGGCATCTTCAAGAACATCCGAGCCCTTTCCGTCGAGTAACACCGAGGGGTCCCGCCACTTTCGCGCGTCTTCCGAATCCATGGTCTCAAGGCCGCGACGGAAGCGCTGCAAGGCCGTCTCGTACCGGCCCATCCCGTGGAGCGCGAAGCCCTCGAGGACGCTGCACCACGACGAGGCAGCACCACCGCAAGCCCGAGCCAAACGAACCGCGTCCTCCCACCGGCCCGCCTCACCCAGGTACCGGATCCGCTGCCCGAGAATCCATTCGTCCGCGGGTATGTGCTCCGCGGTGGCGGCCATGGTGGTGAGCAGATTGTCCCGAGCCTCGACCAGTTCAGGGGGATCCGGGACAGGTTCCCAATCGTCCTCCCCTCCGTGCCAGAGGCAGAGACGTCCGATCCGCTCCTCGCAGGGGCGCCTTCCTCTATCCCACACGTAGGGCAGCAACCGGCGGCGGATCCGCTCGAAGCGCGCTTGAGCGCTTTCGGCTTGGCTGCGGATGTCGGACGAGTCGGCGGGGGATCGTGGCTCGGGTTGGCGCTGGAGAACCGCGGACATCAGAGGTACCGCGAGCGTCGACGGACCGGGAGTACCGCTGAGGCCAAGCGGCATACCACACGCACATACGACGGCGACGAGTGTGCTAACCCAACCTCCACAGAGTTGGCCCGGATGGATTCGAACCATCACCGCCGGTGCCAAAGACCGGTGTCCTGCCATTAGACGACGGGCCATAAGAGCGCTTCCATGCACTCGGTTCCTGTACTTCTTCAAGAGCCTTCTCGAGCGGGTCATCAATCCTACCCGAGGCTTTCACTCCGTTCAACCCAAGCCGTCTAGGAAGGCTGTTGAAGGAGTACAGTGGGCCGAGTTGGATGCCACGGTCCCAGGCCCTAGGCCCTAGGCGGAGCTAGGAACAGGCTCAGGCTGGGACGCCAATGTCTCGGTAACCACGAACCGCACGTCGGCCCACGACGCGGACAAAGACGCACTGGCCCCCTCCGCCGCTTCGCGATCGTTGAACAGGCCGAAGAGCGCCGCACCGCTTCCCGAGAGCCGAGCCGTGAGTGCGCCGGCCTCTTGGACGGCCTCCCTGAGTTTTCCAAGCTCCGGGTGGCGCTCGAACACGCTGGTCTCAAAGTCGTTCTCCGCCAGGGCCGCCAGGGCCTCCGGCTGGCCAAGCGCGTCGAGAGCCAGAGTCGTCGGTAGGCCGCGCTCTGGAACACTCACGTACTCGTAGGCCTCCGAGGTAGCGATATGGAGCGATGGGAGAGCGAGCAGCACGGTGAGGCGAGGCACGTCCAGCAGCGGTAGTAGACGCTCCCCCCTTCCCCATGCGAGCGCGGCGCCGGCACCCGAGGCGAAAAATGGCACGTCCGCCCCCAGTCGCCCCGCAATCTGGAGGAGTGCCGAGGCCGAAAAGGGCTCTCCCAGCAGCGTGTTGAGGGCCCTCAGCGTCCCTCCGGCATCGGAAGACCCTCCTCCGAGCCCAGCCCCGACGGGGATATTTTTTCTGAGGCGAACGTGCACACCCATAGTAAACTCTGCGGCGTCGAGCAGGGCGTCGGCGGCCCGATACGCCAAGTTTTCGTCTTCGGGGCCGGCCGAAGGCCCGACCACCTCGACGGAGACGCCCCGCTCTGTGCGCCGAAGTACGAGCTCATCGCAGAAGTCGACGGCGCTGTAGAGGGTCTCGAGCTGGTGATATCCGGACGCCTCCTTCGCGAGGAGCCTCAGAAACAAGTTGATCTTGCCTGGTGCAGCGACTCGCACGGACGCAGCGTCAGTTCCCACTCTCTTCTTCGCTTCCGGGGAGGAGCCCACTCCCGTCCCTCCCGCGCAAATCCCTGACCGAGAATCCGATGCTCCATGCGTAATACAACCCGATGATCGTAATCGGGAAGAATCCTCCGAGATGGTACCCGAAAGCAAACGCCAGCGCCGCCGGCTCGGCGACCCCGTAGACGCCGCTCAGGGCCAGATCGGCGCCCAGCTGGAAGGTGCCGAAGAAGCCGGGGGCGGCCGGGATGGCGACCGCGAAGCCTACCACCGCCTCCGTGAAGACGGCGGCGGCGAAGCCAAGGTCGATACCGAAGGCCTTGAAGCCGAGCCAGAACGAGAGTCCGTGCCAAAGCCAGAACGCGTAGCTCCACACCACGGCCTTGGTCAGCAATACGGGGTGCCGAAGCACTTTCAAAGCACGGAGGAAGGATTCGAGTGCCTCGACCATCAGCGGACCCCACCTACCCGGCAGGCGGACGAACACTCGCTCGGCGAAGCGCACGATGGGCTCTGGAAAAATCAGCAGCGCCACCAGACCCGCGAGAAATATCACCAGCAGACCAAACGTCCAGCGGAGTATGTCGCCGAACGCCCCGGCGAGAAGTCCTTCGGCGCCGGGAAAGGAGGGGAGTGCCATGGGCACCAAAAATACCGTCACCAATACGATCGAATCGAGGAATCGCTCCACCACCAAGCTTCCGACCGAACCCGACAGCGTGATCGGTTCAACACGAGTCAGTGCGAACGCCCGTGCCAGCTCACCCAGGCGTGCGGGGAAGACGTTGTTGATGGCGAACCCGATGCTGATCCCCGCGAACCTGGATCGAAGCGCAGTGTCCGGCTTGAGGGGATGGAGCAGCACCTTCCAACGCAGAGCCCGCACGAAATATCCCGCCGTACCGACAAACACTGAAGCCAGAAAATACCACGGGTTCGCCCGGGAGATTTGCGCAATGATCTCTGCCGGGTCCTCACCCCGGAGTACCCACCAAATGAAGAACGCGCTGACGCCGATGCCCAGGGCGAACTTCCAACCCATCCTCATTCGAAGGCTGCTGAAGGAGTACAGTGGGCCGCGTTGGGGCTGCCACGGTCCCAGCTCCTAGGCGGAGCGACGACGCCATAGCATTCGCTATGGCTAGGAGCTCCAACAACGGGGGCACCGCGCGAAGCGTGGTCGGGGCCGTGCCACCCCAACCCTTCAACTCGTAAGCTCATGCCCTTCATGTTCGTGGGCACGGGGCGGTTGTGCGGTTGATCCTGCGTCTCTCCTCCTCGCCGTAGCGTTGCTACGCCTCGTCGTCGTTCCTTGTCTGAACGCGCACAAGCGCCCTGTGCGCGACCGCTGTACTCCTTCAGCAGCCTTCACCGGTTGCGACTCCGCTCCTCGCTTCGCGGATGAGATCACCCATCTCGCGAACGGCACGCTCCATACCGACCAGGACGGCCCGTGAGACGATGGAGTGCCCAATGTTCAACTCCTCGATCGGGGCGATCGCCGCGACGGGAGTGACGTTCTCATAGGTGAGACCGTGGCCCGCGTGCACGGCCAAACCCAGCCCGATGGCGGTCTGGGCCGCGGAGCGGAGCCGAGCCAACTGCACGTCCCGCTCTTGGGGTTCCGCGGCGTTGGCATATTCTCCAGTGTGTAGCTCGACGGCGGTGACCCCGAGCTCCGCCGATATCTCCAGCGTCTTTTCATCCGGATCGACGAAGAGCGAAGTCCTGATCCCGGCCGATGAGAGCCTTCTTATCGCCTCGGCTGTCGCGGTTTGGACCCCTTGTTCGTGAAGGGCCAACCCTCCCTCGGTCGTGACCTCTTCACGGCTTTCCGGAACCAGCGTCGCTTGCATGGGCCCCAGATCACATGCGATGTCCAAGACGTCCTTGGCGGCGGCAAGCTCGAGGTTCACGCCCGTCCGCACGGTCTCCATGAGAACACGGACGTCGCGCTCACTCACATGGCGGCGATCCTCCCGGAGGTGGACCGTAATGCCATGCGCTCCGGCAAGCTCCACGAGCATCGCGGCGCGGACCGGGTCGGGCTCATCGGTCCCTCGCGCCTCACGGACGGTCGCAACATGATCGACATTGACGTAGAACCTCATCCGATTACCTCGAGTAGCTTCTGAACAGATTCAACAGGCCACAAGGTAATTGGATCCGAGCACTTCCGCCGTGTTCGCGAGGGGCGGAGCGTTACGAGGGCGCACAGTCATTCCTTTATGCCCGCGGTCCGTGGTCCCGAGCCAACTCGACGCTCGGCCGCTGAAGGAGGCGGCCGGCCACGGGTCCAGGTACACGGACCTCCAGCTCGATAACGTCTCCGTCTTGAGATTGGCCGAGTACTTCCCCTTCCCGGTAGAGCATCGCCAGAGTTTCCCCATCATACGCGCCGACGCGCAGCGAGAGATGGCGAAGCCCACCTCGAATCCGAGCTTTGAATAGGGCCCGGAGCGGCTCGAGCGTTTCTGGTCGAAACGCAGACAGGAAGATTGCGGGCCTCGCATCGAACGCCCGGATACGCCTACTGAGCGCCTCCTCCTCGGCATGGGTCAGCCGATCCACCTTGTTGAATACCAAGATTTGAGGGCGATCCGACAGATCGAGGTCATCGAGAACGCCCTCGACCACGCGCTTTTGTTCTTCCCAGCCCGCGTACGACGCGTCGATGACGTGCGCCAGGACATCGGCTTCCCGGGCCTCCTCGAGCGTCGAGCGGAACGACGCGACAAGATGGTGTGGCAGTTTCCGAATGAAACCCACGGTGTCCGTAACGAGGGCCTCGAACCTCTCGCCGAGGTCCACCGAGCGTGTCGCGGAATCAAGCGTGGCGAAGAGGCGGTCCTCGACGAAAAGATCTGCTCCGGAAAGCGCGCGAAGGAGTGAAGATTTTCCCGCGTTCGTATATCCGACGAGAGCCACTCGGAATTTGCCCTCCCGCGATTGCCGTTGGATGGTCTGAGCCTGCGTGACAGTCTCGAGTTTCTTTCGGAGATCGGCGATTCTACGCCCGATCAACCGCCGATCCGATTCGAGCTGCGTCTCCCCCGGTCCCCGAAGGCCCACTCCACCCCGGATGCGCGAAAGGTGGGTCCACATTCGCTTCAGCCGGGGAAGTAAGTATTGAAGCTGCGCCAATTCGACCTGCATCTTGGCTTCGCCGGAGCGAGCGCGAGTGGCGAAGATGTCGAGGATGAGCTCGGCGCGATCGAGGACCCGAACACCGATGATATCCTCGAGCGCCTTGCCTTGCGCTGGCGTGAGCTCGTCGTCGAAGATCACGAGGTCCGCGTCGGCGCCGGCCACACGCTCCCGAAGCTCATCGACCTTGCCCTTCCCGACGTAGAAGCGTGGATGGGGGGCTTCGATCCGTTGGCGAACGACGTCGACGACCTGACCACCGGCCGTGTCGGTCAACAGGGTCAACTCCTCGAGATGTTCCCGGGCGATGCCCTCATCGAGGCTCTTCAACGGTGCCCCAACGAGTATGGCCCGATCCACACTCACGCGGTTGTCGATCAGCTGGGTAGGAATGTTGCCTCCACGCTACGACTCTGGATCGGCGGAGGCGAGAAAGCCGCCCTGCAAGGCCAGGGCCTCGAGGTCGGCCCGGTTGTTCACTTCGGGACGGTCGAGGACCTCCTCCAAAAGGAATCGAAGGATTTCACCGAATTGGGGCCCAGGAGGCAATCCCAAATCCTTGAGATCGGAGCCGTCCAGCGCGAGGTCCGCGATCGTGAGCGGTGAGCCCTCGCGAAGAATCGCTCGAAGAGAGCTGACCCGACGGATGACGTCTGCTTTCTCTGACTTCTCCAGCCCACGAGCCCCCGCGAGCCAAGCCCGCGCAATGTCGGCGAAGTGTTCGGGCCCCACCCGATTGAGCCACCGCCTGAGGGCCGCGGGCTCTTCGGACAGCGGAGCGGGGAATAGACTCGCGGCCACCGTCGCCACCCGCTTCGTATGGGCGTTGGAGAACCGAAGCCGCTCCATCAACCTCTCGATCGCACGGCGTCGCGCGTCGCGCGCGGCAACTTCCGCCTCGGGTGTCATGCCCTGCTCATCGATCTCTGCCTGTCCTTCGCTCGTCCAAGCGAGCGCGAATAGGAGCGAGAGGCGCACCAACGGCCGAGTGCGGGGCACGGCATCGCAGGCCGACAGCGTAGGGTCGATCGGGTGTCCCAGATCGAGTTCGGGATACAACTCCCCGAAAACTCCCGATTCGGCATAGAGCCCCAGCGCCACCGAAGGACTCGCCCCCTGTGACAACACCTTCATTATCTCTTCTTGAATCCGCTCGGCGGATAACTGTGACAGCTTAGGGACTGCAGTTAGAAGGCCTCTCCATGTTCCCCCTTCGATCGTCAGTCCGAATTGGCCGGCGAACCGGAGCGCCCTTAGCACGCGTAACAGATCCTCGGCGAAACGCTCGGCCGGGTCCCCGACGGTCCGGAGAATGCTTTCGCTCACATCGGTGGCGCCGTTCCAGGGATCCAGAAGCTGGTCGCGGCCAGGGTGCCACGCGAGCGCATTGAGAGTGAAGTCCCTTCGGGAAAGATCGTCTTCGATGCTGTCGGCGAATTCCACGACGGCGCGCCGACCGAACGTCTCGACATCGCGTCGGAAGGTCGTGACTTCATAGAGCGTTCCATCGGGAGCGAGGACGCCTACCGTTCCATGATCCACCCCGATGGGCACCGTCCGGCGGAAGGCACGCATGATTTGCTTCGGACGCGCCCTCGTCGCGAAGTCCCAATCGCCCCCGGGCCGCCCCAGCATTATGTCGCGAATCGCCCCCCCGACAATCCAGGTCTCGAACCCAGCTTCCTCGAGGGTGCGCCAGATCCAGAGGACCTGATCGGGCGGGGATACCTCGAAATTCATTACCCTACGAAGAGCCCTCGGCGAAATGACGGTCGACGCTCTCACAGATGGCGTGCCCGATGGCGAGGTGGAGCTCTTGCGCACGAGCCACGGTCTCGGTGGGAATGACGAGAGCGAGATCCACTTCCTGCCGCAGGCACCCACCACCCCGGGCAAGAAGGGCCACAGTGCGCACTCGCGCGCTTCGCGCTGCCGCCGCCGCACCAAGAAGATTTTCCGACTCTCCGCTGGTGGAGTGGAGAAAGAGAAGATCGCCCTCACGGGCCAGCGCCTCGATCTGACGAGCGAACACGTCCTCGAAGCTGAAGTCGTTGGCACCGGCTGTGAGGACTGAGGTGTCGGTCGTGAGTGCCAACGCACGTAACGGCCCCCGGGTCCGTCTGAACCGCATCACGTATTCCGCCGCCAGGTGCTGCGCGTCCGCGGCCGAGCCCCCATTTCCGCAGAAGAAGAGAGTGCCACCCCGCTCCAAAGTTTCCTGGACCATTGCGCCAGCCTGTGCGATCGGACCTGCTAGCTCCTGCGCACAAACCGCCGCCAACTCGGACAGCTCGATCAGCTCGCTCGATTGATTCATTTGGCTCGGCGCCCGTTTAGCCCTTGAAGATTCTTGTGAACCGATCCCAGATCCCCTCGCGAATCCGCAGCGGGGGAACCGGCAAAGGCAGCTCGTCCCTGATGACTCGCCCCGGATTACTCACCGTGAGGAGCTCGAACTGTTTCAGACCGTCGTGCGTCGCGAAGAATCCCTCCGCATCCTCAAGATGGATCTCGAGGCTTGCTCTAGCGTGAAAATCGCTCGACAGAAGATCCACCCAACCACGTTCAAGAAGCTCGGACGCCGCTCCACACGCCTCGGGACCGTAGCGTCCGACGAGGGACCCGTGGTTGACCTGAAGGAACGCACCGGCGCTACGCCAGGCCCCCGCGCAATCCAAGTCCTGCCTGATTCCTGAGTACCTCTCGGGGTGCGCAAGGATCGGGTGGTACCCCGCCTTCGCAATCCGCTCAATCACCGGCCCCGTCATCGGAGGAATCTGAAGGCGGGGCCACTCGACCAAAACGAAGGAGGTGCCGGCTAGGCGGAGGCGAGCATCGGTGAAGTCGGGGTCCGGCACGTCGAGCATCACCTCGTGTCCCCGAAGGAGCTCGACATCCGGGAAGCGCTGCCGTACCTGTTCGGCCAACTCCTGCCAGGGCAGATCGACCTCGTCCAACCATGTCCCGAGCAACCTGGAATCACGTGTGAGACTCGCGTTCACATGAGGAGTCGTGACGATTCGTCCTATTCCAGCCGCCACCATTCGCTCGACGCCCTCGAGGGCCTCTTCCAGGGTCCGCGCCCCATCATCGACTCCGGGTACGAGATGACTGTGAAGGTCCCCCACAGAGGCCTGGCCGACTGGTGTCACTCGGCCGCCCCTCCAGACCACACGCCGACAAAGAGTTCAGAGAGCACACCTCGTACGTCGCGCCCCTCCGAGGCGGCTTCACAACCGTAGGTGATCAGCGCATCGGCAGCCAGAAGTTGGTACGCCGCCTCCCGTTCTCGGCCGGGCCGCACCACGGCGTTCTCCAGATGCGCCAGCGCCGCCTTCACGAGGGATCCCGGCACCGAAGCCACGCCGCCATCGGGATCTCCACGCTCATCCGGAATCTTCAACCAAGCCTTCAATTCGTCCGGAGCCGGAGGCGTGCGTGTGGCGAGCCAATCGATCACCGAGTCCATCAGCCCCCGGCTTCACGAGCGAGCCTCTCCACCACCTCTCGCCCCATTCGGAGCGCCTCGTCAATGCGTTCGGGGTCCTCGACGCCAGCCTGAGCCATATGGGGCCGCCCACCGCCCCGGCCTCCGACCAGAGAGGCGATCTCACGAACGACCGCGTCGGCTCGAACGCCGTGCCCGATCAAGTCGTCACTGACGAAAGCGAAAAGAGTATGTTTGCCCTCCGGCAGATCGGCCGACACCACCGCGACGCCGCTTGGTTCCTCCATGAGAAAGTTGTCGCCCCACTTTCGAGCGTCGTCGGCGTTACGGGCCCGAAGTCGTACCGCCCTGTACTCGGTGGTCGCGCCGTCGGTTAAGATGGCGTCCCGCAGAACGACACTCTCGCCGGCCCCTCCCCCGCTTCGGAGTTCGTCCAGAAGGCCCTCCAGTTCCTTCATCTGGGAGACGAGTTGCCCGGCTCGGGCCGCAGCATTTTCCTGAGATGTTCCGAGAACCGCGGCGACCTCGTCCAGTCGGCTCGACCGCTCTTCCAGACTCTGGAGGGCCCGGCGGCCCGTGAACGCCTCGATGCGCCGCACGCCGGCGGCCACGCCGCTCTCACTCGTGATCTTGAATAAACCGATCTCCCCCGTGTGCCCGACGTGGGTCCCCCCGCAAAGCTCCATGCTGACGCCGGGTATCTCGACGACCCGAACCCAGTCATCGTACTTCTCCCCAAAGAGCGCCATCGCCCCATCGCGGACGGCTTCATCGTAGGCGCGAGTCCCAGTGATAAGAGGGTGATTCTCCCAGACCCCCTCGCGCACCATCTCTTCTACCTCATGTCGCTCGTCCTCCGTCATGGGCGCGGTATGTGAAAAATCGAACCTCAGCCGATCCGGGTCCACAAGCGAGCCACGCTGCACCACGTGAGTCCCCAAGACTCTCCGAAGCGCCGCATGCAGGAGGTGGGTGGCGGTGTGATTCCTCTGTGTATCTCGCCGCGGGCTCGAATCCACGATCGCCCGAACACGAACCGGCGCGTCCGGTGACGCGGGAAACGCTCCCTCCGGAACCGTCCCGAGCAACGCAACTCGATCACCCACTCTGGCCACATCTCGGATCTCGCTCGTCCACCCATCTCCCTCCACGAGGCCCGTGTCGGAAACCTGACCTCCCCCTTCGACGTAGAACGGATTCTCGGCGAGCTGGAGGGCCAGACCCTCCTCAGAGATCCGCATGGCCAACACCTCTGTTTCGGACTCCAGCTCATCGTAGCCAGTGAAACGCTGTTCGCCCTGCACCTGGAGGGTCTGCCATCCCTCCGCGAGGTCCTGGCCCGAAAGCTCGAGGCCGGACTGGGCCCGGTCCGCCCGGCTGCGCTCCCGCTGCCCCTCCAAGGCCCTCTCAAACCCTTTGACGTCGACGCTGTAGCCCCTTTCCTCCGCCATGAGCTCAGTTAGGTCGAGAGGGAAGCCGAACGTGTCATACAATTTGAAGGCGTCTTCCCCGGAGATCACCGCTTTCCCCTCCCCCGGGGCCTCGGATCCTGGCGCCAACTCATCGAAGCGGGCCAACCCACCCTCGATCGTGGAGAGAAACCGGTGTTCCTCCGCGCGCGTGGTGCTCAGGACATGCTCCCGATTCTCCTCAAGCTCGGGATACGCTTCCCCCATGCTCTCGATCACGGCGGCGACTACCTCGACCAGCGTCGGCTCGCGGCGTCCCAGCAGCCACGCGTGTCGAACCGCCCTCCTCAGGATGCGCCTCAGCACATATCCCCGCCCCACGTTGGAAGGAAACACACCATCCGACAGAAGAAAGGCGACGGCGCGGGCATGATCCGCTATGACCCGGTAACTGACGCCCTCATCCGTCTCAGGTTCGTACGGGCGCCCCAAGATTCCAGATACGGCTTCGAGCAGAGGGGTGAACGCGTCCGTTTGGTAGTTCGAGTCCACGCCCTGGACCACCGCCGCTAGACGTTCCAGCCCGGCCCCCGTATCGATGGAGGGCGCGGGTAGTGGGTGTAGCCTGCCCTCTTCGTCGCGGTTGAACTGCATGAAGACCAGATTCCACAATTCGACGAAGATCCCGCGCTCTCCGAGATCGACGAACTCCTCGAGGGTGGGGGTGTTTTTCCGGTCCTTGGCCGACCGCAGATCGTAGTGTAGCTCGGAACATGGGCCGCACGGGCCAGTATCGGCCATCTGCCAGAAGTTGTCTTTGTCGCCGAGCCGGAAAATCCGTTCCGGCGGGACATCCACCACCTCCTGCCACAGATCGCACGCCTCGTCATCGGAGCGGTGGATCGAAATGAAGATCCGATCGGGATCCAGGCCCAGCCCGTCCGTCAGAAACTCCCAGGCGTAGGCGATCGCGTCTCGCTTGAAGTAATCCCCGAAGGAGAAATTTCCCAGCATCTCGAAGAACGTGTGATGCCTGGCGGTTCTCCCGACCTCTTCGAGATCGTTGTGCTTCCCACCGGCCCGGACGCACTTCTGGGACGTGGCGGCCCTCTTGAAGGGGAGTTCCTCCACGCCCAAGAAAACGCCCTTGAACTGGACCATGCCCGCGTTCGTGAACAGTAGGGTCGGGTCGTTCTTCGGCACCAGGGGCGAACTCGCCTCGACAGAGTGGCCTCGCGCGCGGAAATATTCGAGGAAACTCGTTCGGATTTCAGCTGTGGTCATGATGCCTGCTCTTGGGCGTCCATTGGCGCCCATTATAACGACTCGACAGGGCCGACCCAACACGGAACCAAAGGCATCGCGGCTTCCGATCTCGCCTATTTTATGCGAGAAAGCCCGGCCTACTCGGCCGGGCTTTCTCACCACTTCTCAGGTAGCCTTCCTCAATCGGGCCGATCAACCGCCACCGCTGACCGCAGCCTCCTTCATAGGCGCGTCCAGAGTTTTTTCGACCTCCGGATCATCCCCCAGACCGATCGAATCGCGGACTCGAGTGTCCACCTCCTCTAGCACATCCGGATTTTCTTTGAGGAAGTCCCTCGCATTCTCTTTGCCTTGTCCGAGACGTAGATCCCCATACGAATACCAGGATCCGGATTTCTCGACGATCCCCTCCTCCACACCAATATCGATGAGCAGGCTCTCATGGCTGATTCCGACGTTGTAGAGGATGTCAAATTCGGCCTGCCTGAACGGAGGCGCACACTTGTTCTTTACGACCTTCACTCGGGTGCGATTCCCGATAATGTCTGTTCCGTCTTTGATGGCGCCGATGCGACGAATATCCATGCGCAAAGAGGCATAAAACTTCAGCGCACGGCCCCCCGTCGTCGTCTCGGGGCTGCCGTACATGACCCCGATTTTCTCACGAATCTGGTTGGTGAAGATCACCGAGGTCTGGGAGCGGGCCACGGCACCCGTGAGCTTGCGTAGCGCCTGGCTCATCAGCCGAGCCTGTAGACCGACGTGCGAGTCACCCATCTCGCCTTCGATCTCCGCCCTCGGGACTAGGGCAGCCACAGAATCGACGACAACGACATCGACTGCGTTACTTCGGATCAGTACCTCGGCGATCTCGAGCGCCTGCTCACCCGTATCCGGCTGGGACACGAGTAGGTTGTCTACGTCCACCCCGAGCCTACGGCAGTACCCCACGTCCAAAGCGTGCTCTGCATCGATGAAGGCGGCGATCCCGCCCACCCGCTGCGCATTGGCGATGACATGAAGGCAGAGGGTGGTCTTACCACTCGACTCTGGGCCATAGATCTCGGTGATCCTCCCCCTGGGGATGCCGCCGATGCCGATGGCCGAGTCGAGATTGATAGCCCCGGTGCCGATCGTCTCGATTTCTACCTTCATGCCGTCGTCGCCCATCCACATGATGGCGCCCTTCCCGTGGGAACGCTCGATCTGCGTGATAGCCGTCGTGAGGGCCTTCGTTTTCTGGTCGCTCCCGTCACTCTTCAGTTCAATCGTCGCCATTGCATCCTCGCAGAATTCGTGGGTCCGGGGCCTATTGTACTACACCCGAAGATAAAGCGAAAGTCCTTTCGGCGGTCGATGATCACGGGCGGAACTTACGGGGCCTCGCCGGGCCGGGAAATGTCCCTGCGAGACCTTCGCTCCAACCCGGATTCATGACGGAAACATGGGTCATCCAGACCCGAGCGAGTACGGCTGCCACACACCGGGGCGGACCGGCACGTAAAGGGTTCTCGGTGGCGTATCATCCGTCCCCATGACAAAGAGTGGCACTCCCAGGTGTTCATCGATTCGACGGATGTCGCCGCAGTCCAGCCTCACCGTGGCCCCGAATCTACTATAGGAGCGCTGCTCGACGGCGATCGGCTCGCCGGCCTCGAACCACGCCCGGTTGGCCGCATACACTCCGGCAAGGTCAACGGCCGGCCGTAGTTCGCTCAACGGAGTTCGGGACGGTCCGACCAGCGTGTCTCCGGCAGCGGTGACACGCACCGCAATCCCGTCCCCTGTCGCTAGACAGAGGGTAACTGCCGTTCCGGCTGGCGGCGGGCGGTCCTCGACGCGGGTGATCACAACCGTGTCGGGCGGGGCAGCTGGTAAGACTACCACATCGGGGTCGGGCCGGTCACGGAGTGAAGCCCGGCAGAGCCTCCCCCCGCAGAGAGCCACGGAGGCTAGGAGGCCGAACTTCGAACTCCGGTATACCGTGATATTCGACGTATGATTGGCACCGAGTATGTGGGCCCCCAGCCTCACGCCACTCAAATCCACTTGGGTCCCAACGTTCCAGTCGAACCCGTTGTATTCGCTCATGAAAGTGAGCATCCGGCTCTCAGCCAATTCCAGATTCCACGCCACCCCCGCGAACCAGCCACCGGTATCGCCCGAAGCATGCCAATCGAATCGGTCGCCCTCGTTGAACGTCCCCGTTCCCCATCCCGCGGTAAACGAAAAGTCGTGATCGGGCAGAAAGGAGGAGGAGAAACCGGGAAGATCCAATCCCGCCACGGCGTAAAAGGAGAAGTCGGTGTCCATCTCCCGTGAGCCCAGTTGGTCACGGACTCGACGGTCGGCTCTTCCGAGACGGTTCGGCGCGTATGCGACGCCATCCCCGAAGTCGGGGCTGCTCGCATATCGCCCTCCGACCGCCAATCCGATGGGCTGCGTCTCGGGGCTCAGAATGGACAACCGGCCGAAGGCTCCCCAGAGGGTCCCTCCTTCGGCGGCGTCGCTCAGAGACTGGATGTTGGCACCGAACTCGAACAGATCGAAGAGCCCCACGGCCGCTGCGAAGTCGCCGTTCCAGCCCCCGGAGAAGACCTCGCTTCCCGTAGTGTTACCCGAGGCGTCAGTGGTCACGTCGCTATCGTTGCTCGTCCAGAAACCGGAGTAGGTGACACTCAACGCTCGATTCGCCAGAACCCCCGAGACCGGAACGTCGATTAGCCCGGAGCCATGGCGAAGCGTGCTCGGGACCTTGGTCGTCTGGGCCGCGACGCTTGAGGCTACCGCCAGAGCGACCGGGAGGCAGGACCTCAGAAGTCGTGGGATAGAAGGGAGCCGGATCTGCCTTACTCCGTGCCGAGGCGCTCCTCGACTCGCCGAAGCCGTCGGACGATCGAGACCACCCAACCCAAAACGAGAAGCCACACGACGGCATAGGCGGTGAATACGTGCCAGTAGGCCCGTCCGAGCGTTTGTTGGCCGATGGGCGTTCCCGCTTGCGCCCACACCGGGCTCGACTGGAGGAGAAGAAGGCCGAGCAAGAAAGCCGTCGCCCATCGAGAAAACTGCTTCTGAGCCATCATTAGGCCTCTGCTCCTTGTGTACTTCGGGGAGTCGCGTCCCTAAGGTCGAGCTCATGTTCGTAACCCGCAACCGTGTACCGGGCCAGGAAAAGACAAGCGAATACCAGAGTGAAGGCGAGAAGCGCCACGCCCATCGTCGCGCCCATCGAGGCGTCTAGATTCATGGGACTGTCAGGATTGAGGATCACGGCGTCGGGGTGCAGAGATCGGAGCCAGGTGACACTGACGTGAATCAATGGGATGTCCAGCACACCGATGACGCCGACGACAGCCGCGAGACGTTTGCCTTGTTCGGGATTTACCGTGCTCCGCCTCACGAGGAAGTATCCGAGGTAGATGAACCAAAGGAGCAAGGCAAGCGTGAGTCTCGGCTCCCATGCCCACCACGTGCCCCAAGCCACCCGCCCCCATAACGGGCCCGTAAGCAGGCCGATAGTCGTGAAGATCATCCCGGCCTCTGCCCCGGCCACCGCCGCCCGATCGAGACGCTCGTCACGAAGCCAAAGGTACACGGCGCTACAAAGAGCGACGAGTCCGAACCCCAGGAAGGCGATCCACCAGGCAGGGACGTGGATGTAGAAGATCCGCTGGACGATCCCCATCGTGGACTCAGTGGGCACCCAGAAGAACACCATCCAGTGCAGCACGATAACGGTCCCCACCCCGAGCGTGCCCAGGACGCCGACCGACCACTGGATTTGCTTCTGGCTCATGTACCCTCCTGAGTGAACAGCATGAGGATCGGACGCCCCTCTTGGGTCTTACTCTTCGATCACGAACCGGAACAAGCCGGCGCCTGCGACCGTGAAGATGATCGCGAAGGCCGCCAGCATCCTCAAGTTTCCGCTGACCTCCGCAACGGGTCGCCCCGCAAACAGGCGGTCCGTAGCCATGGTCCCGTAAACTACGACGGGAACCAACAGAGGGAAGACGAGGACCGGCAACAGGCTCTCTCCCATGGAGCTTCGAGTCGCCATGGCGCTGAACAGGGTCGTCAGCGAGACGAACCCCAGAAGGCCGAACGCCACGATCCCCACCAGGGTGATCGGGTTCCCCGAGAACCGTAGGCCGAAGAACAATCCGAATACCACAAACACCAGCGCCACCATCACCGACAGCAAGACGAAGTTTCCCAGGACTTTGCCCAGGTAGAGAGCGTCGAGCGGAATAGGGCTCTGGAGAATTCCAGAAAGTGCGCCATCCTCCTGCTCCAGCCGAAACGTCCTCCCCACCCCAAGCGTTCCGCTGAAGATGATCGTCATCCAGATCAGTGCCGCAGCGATCGTCTGGGGCCGAACCACCGCCGTGTCGATCGAAAAATTGAAGAGGATGCCGATCAAGACGACGAAGGCCCCCATGGCGGTGAGTCGCTCGTGGGTTCGAAACTCGACCAATAGATCCTTGCGAGCGATGGCCCATACGAAGCGGATGTACGTTGTCATGCCGGATCCGCCACCGCGGCTTGGTATAACGCCTCGAACCCGGAGAGGTCCAGACTCCCAGAGTCCGTCACAGACGAGAAGCGCCCTTGAACTTGAATGGCGACTCGATCGGCCAACTCCAATCCCTGTATTAGGTTATGCGTTACCAGAACTACCGTATGTCGTCCGTCTTTCAGTGACGCCAGCTGCTCCCGGAGGACGCCCGAAGCGTGCGGGTCGAGTCCGGTGTAGGGCTCGTCCAGGAGCAACACCTCGGGATCATGAAGGAGCGCCCGTGCGAGCGCCACGCGCTGTTTGAGTCCGCGAGACAGATCACGCACCGGTGTCCGTCCCCGATCCGAGAGTCCCAGGGACGCCAGTCGCTCCGGAATCCGCGTCTTCATATCGGTAAGTCCGAACAGCCCGCCGTAGAACCGTAGGTTCTCCTCGATGCTGAGTTGACCGTACAGGAGCGACTGGTGGGATACGATTCCTACACGATGTCTCCAGTCCCGACTCGCCACATCAGCAGGTGCTCCCGCTACCCGAACCTGCCCCGAGGTCGGCTTCATCACGCCGCCGAGCATTCGCAGAAGTGTCGTCTTGCCAGCCCCGTTGGGTCCAAAGACCGTGAGCAACTCACCGGGCTGGAGTTGGAAGCTTACACCGTCGACCGCACGGAGCCCCCCGAAAGTACGAACGAGCCCTTGCGCCTCTAGCCCGAAACTCAACACTCCACCCTAGGAAGGCTGTTGAAGGAGTACAGTGGGTCGCGTTGCGGTGCCACGGCCCTAGCTCCTAGGCGGAGCGACGACGCCATAGCCGTAGCTACGGTTAGGAGCTCCAACAACGGGGGCACCGCGCGAAGCGTGGTCGGGGCCGTGCCACCGCAACCCTTCAACTTTTATGGTCATATCATTCATGCTCGTGGGCACAGGGCGACCCGCTGAACTTCTTCAACAGCCTTCTAAACCGACTCGGAGTTGCCTGCGGTGGTGGCCATTCCGTCTAACGACCGGCCGCAGCCCGTGCAGAATCGACTCTTCTTGACGTTCAGGTGGCCGCAGGCCGGGCAAGTCCGGCCCTGCGCGATCCCCCTACGCACACGGGCGATCTCGGCTTCGAGGCTCTTCACGGCGGGGTCGGGAGCCCTACCCTTGGCAGACCTGGCGGCGGCATCCGAGGCTTGGCCGTCGTTGGCGGTGTTACCAGCAACACCCGTATCCTGCATGGCTTCCAACGCCTGACGAGCTAGATCGGACTTTATGATCTGGTAGTCCGCCTGGTCGAGCTTCCCAGAGCGGAAATCGTATTCGGCGTCCCGAAGTCCTCGGAGTGCGGCCTGTTTACGCGCGTCGGCCTCGGTGACCTCGTCGTCCGAGCGCTCCATGGCGGCCCAATCCCCCCGTAGGAGGGGAAGCAGGACGAAGAGGATCACGCCAGCCGAGACGAGCGTCATCCCAACGATCAACCCCACGTCAGCCGCCTCGGGCGGCCAAAGCGGGCCGTTTGCCTCCAGTCTGCGGGCGCGATGCCGTCTTGGTGGACCCTCGGGACGGCCAGAGTCCGATGATCGATCCCAGCGTAACGATGAAGCCGCCGTACCAGATCCACGCCACCATTATGTTGACCTGCACCTCGAACGTCGCGCGCTGGGCCTGAGCTTCATTCTCGAAGGCTCCATCGAGATCATTGACGTTTTCGAGAATCAGGTAGAGGTCCTCCATGAACGTCGGACGGATTCCCACGATTGTGAGCGGCGCTTCCCATTTGACGTACAAGCGCTTCTCCGCCGTGAGCGACCCGATCGGGCGGCCGTCTTTTTCGACGGTCATCAGGGCCACAGCCTGACGCACCATGTTCTGGCCGCGAGGCGAGGAAAGTCCTTGGTACGTGAGCGTGTATTCGTGCCCAAAGGGGGACTCGATGGCGACCGTTTCGCCCGGATCGAGCGTCTGCACGAGTTCGCGGTCGAACGCGGCGCCTGCAAACGCGGTGAAAATCATTACGACCCCGACGTGGACGATGTACCCCCCCCAGCGGCGCCGATTCCGGCTCACGAGGTGGAGGAAGGCCAAGAAATGACCCTCGCCCTCGATGCTGGCCCGTGCCTTGGTCCCCTTCACGAACTCGACGATGATGATGGTCATCACGAAGGCCGACAGACCGAACGTCACCAGAGCCATGCCGTGGTGGACACCCCGCAAGAACAGCCCGGCAACGACCGTCAAAGCCACGACGACCGGCATGGAAAAGTTTCTTACGAGATTGCGTCGAGAGGCCCTTCGCCATGCGATGACCGGTCCGATACCCATCAAGGCAAGGAGTGCCAGGCCGATGGGCAAGTTCACCCGCTCGAAGAACGGCGGACCCACCGTCATCGCCTGTCCTGTAAGGCCCTCGGTGATGAGCGGGAAAAGGACTCCCCAAAGGATCGTGAAGGCCACGCCCAGGAGGATGAGGTTGTTGAACAGAAATGCCGCTTCTCGGGACAGAAACGACTGGATCTGGTTTTCGCTCTTGAGCAGTGGGTACCGCCATGCGATCAGCAGGACGCAGAGCCCGGCCATAAACCCCATGAACGCGAGGAAGATGAAAGCAATCCTCGTGTTCTCGGCGAACGTATGAACCGACTCGATCAGGCCCGACCGCGTCAGGAAGGTGGCGAAAATCGTCAGTAGGAACGTGAGGGCCACCAGGCCCATGTTCCAAACTTTGAGCATCCCCCGGTTTTCCTGAATTTGGATCGAGTGGAGGAACGCGGTCGCGGTCAGCCAGGGCAACAAGGAAGCGTTTTCCACTGGGTCCCAGAACCAAAATCCACCCCAGCCGAGCATCTCGTACGCCCAACGCATGCCGAAGATGATGCCGTTCGCCAAAAAGAACCACGACAGGAGGATCCATCGCCGAGTGATCACGAGCCAGCGCGAATCCAATTTCCCGGTGAGCAATGCCGACATGGCGAAAGCGAACGGAATCGTGAACGCGGTGAATCCCAGGTAAAGCGTGGGCGGATGAATCGTCATCCAGTAGTTCTGAAGCTGCGGATTGAGCCCCCGTCCATCCGCCGGCGCAAAGGGCAGCCTCTCAAACGGATTCACTTCGGCGAAGAGCAGCACCACCAGGAAAAAGCTGATAATCGAAAGAAGCACGCCTACCACGTACGGCATGAACTCTCGGTTCTTCGTCCGGTTCGTGAAGACCGCCGCGGAGGAGAAGAAGGAAAGGACCACCGCCCACAACACCAAGGAACCGCGCTGCCCAGCCCACAGGCCCGCGACCTTGTAGAAGGTTGGCAGCTCACGGTTGGAGTAGTTGGCGACGTACCAGAAGTCGAAACGATCCGTCAGGAAGGCGGTCATGATCCCGGCGGATGTCAGGACCAGAAGGAGGAAAACCGCGTAGACGCTATACTCGGCACTCAGAACGAGGTCGCCACGCCCCTTACGTCCGCCCACGAACCCGGCGACCGCTCCCCAGATTCCGATTGGAAGTGCAATCCAGAGAGCGAGCTCTCCGAGGAGTGTCACCCGAGCAGTTCCTCTGGCGTAGCTTCGTAGCGGCTGCCGCACTTCGCAAGCACGACCGTGGCTTCGAATACGCCATCCTCCCGGAAGCGACCCTCGACGACCACGTCTACAACGTCCGTGTCGTTGAAGGTATCGGGGAGCATGTCTCTGAACTCCACGGGAAAGCGCACCGATTCGTTTTCGAGATCGACGACCGTGAAGCGGTGCAGCAGTTCGTCTTCGGCCCGAGTCCACGAGCCTAACTCGACCCGTCCACTCACCTTGACACCGACCTCATGGAATGTCGGATCGTTCGCCACACGGGCCATGAGCTCCACGGGCGTGAGGTAATACAACATGGTCTCGCTGACGCCGGTCCAGATAAGGTACGTGACGACCAAGGCCACACCCCCCAATCCGACGAAAAATTTGCCATTGTCTTTCATGATGAGCGGCTCGGTACGTGTTAGATGGACGCGTGGCGCACTCCGCCTCTTACGTTGGAATATAGACGCGCTTCGAGGCAGCGCAATCCACCGACCGGGTACCAACGACAGGTCGTCGGAACCCCTTCATCCTGATGATAGGCGCTTTCGGCACCCTGAGTTCCCCACCTGCCGCCGCCGTACGGGGTTCTTGGCCTAGAGCCGGTCCAGCGCCCACCGCCAGTAGGAAAACCGTGGAACTCAGGTATCGGTGTGTCATGGATTCACCGTCAAGCTGGGTGCCGTGGGCACGTTGGGGGAGGCCTGGGCGGGCAGCGACTCATCCACGAGGCCCACTTCTTCTCTCAGGCTTCGGAGTTGGTTGCCAACCTCTGACATGGGGTCCACCTGACCAGGCACGGCCTGGGGAACAACCTTTCGGAACTTGGGCAAAACTACCTCCCACGCACCGAGGAGCTCCTGGGCACGCCTCGAGCCCGTTCGCTCATAATGGCGCTCGATCATGGTCTTCAACAACTCCATGTCCTGAGCGTGCGCCACGGCCTGTATTTCGACGAGGTCGTGGTTCACGCGGGACGGAAGGTCACCGAATTCATCGAGCACGTATGCCAACCCATTCGACATACCTGCCCCCAGATTGCGGCCCGTGTCACCGATGATGACGACGACCCCTCCGGTCATGTATTCGCAGGCGTGGTCTCCGACGCCCTCCACAACCGCCCGGCCGCCCGAGTTTCGCACGCCGAATCGCTCGCCCGCGCCCCCGGAGACAAACAGATCGCCACCCGTCGCCCCGTAGAGCACGGTGTTCCCCACGAGCGTCGCCTTCTGCTCCAGGAACCGGGAGCCGGGCGGTGGGCAAACCGTGATTTCCCCCCCGCTCATCCCCTTGGCCACGTAATCATTCGCCTCGCCGACAAGGCCCAGGCGGACCCCGTTGGCGAGCCAGGCGCCGAACGACTGTCCCGCCGACCCCCGGAAGAGCAGGTCGATGGATCCTGGTGGCAGTCCCCCGTCCCCATGCACCTGAGCGATGCGTCCGGAAATCCGGCCCCCCACCGTGCGATCCCGATTCAGAATCTCGTAGGAGCCCCGGAAAGTGCCTCCATCCTCGATGGCACTCCCGATATCTTCCAGGATCCGGTCATCCAGTGGGCTGCCGGGCCGGTCGTTACGTTCTTGGACCACATGGGCCGGCCCGCCCGACGTCCTCGTGATCATCTTGGAGAGGTCGACGCCACGCCAACGGTCACCCTCCGCCCCCTCGATTTGCTTCAGCAGATCGGCCCTGCCGATCACGTCATCGAGCCGCTCATAACCGAGCGTAGCGAGGATCTCCCGCACGTCCTCACCCACGTGGGTGAGAAACTGGATCACCATCTCCGGCGTGCCGAAATACTTCTCTCTGTACTCTTCGGCCTGCGTCGCAATTCCCACGGGGCAGGTATTGAGGTGGCACTGGCGCGCCATCTTGCACCCGATCGCGATGAGCGCCGCGGTCCCAAAGCCGTAGCGGTCGGCGCCGAGCAGGGCCGCAACCACGACGTCCTTCCCCGTATGCATGCCCCCATCAGTGCTGAGGATCACCCGGCCGCGAAGCCCATTCATCATGAGCGTCTGCTGAGTCTCGGCCAGCCCGAGCTCCCACGGAATACCCGCGTACTTTATCGAGGTGAGCGGTGAGGCACCGGTACCGCCATCCGCTCCACTGATCTGGATGACGTCGGCGTAGGCCTTGGCCACGCCCGCCGCAATCGTGCCCACCCCTTCCGAAGCGACCAGCTTCACGATGACGCGGGCGGTCGGATTCACGACCTTGAGGTCGTAGATCAGCTGGGCGATGTCCTCGATCGAGTAGATGTCGTGGTGTGGCGGCGGAGAGATCAAGGGCGTGCCTACGGTGACGTGCCGCAGCCTGGCGATGTACGCTGAAACCTTGTGGCCGGGAAGTTGTCCACCCTCCCCGGGCTTGGCACCCTGGGCGATCTTGATCTCCAGCTCCTGCGCCCCGACCAGGTACGCAGGCGTGACCCCGAATCGCCCGGAGGCGACCTGCTTCACCGAGGAATTCGCATCGAGCTTATCACCATCCGGGGTGTAGCGGCGGGGATCCTCCCCACCCTCGCCGGTGTTGGCTAGACCTCCTATCCGGTTCATCGCCCTCGCGAGATCCTCGTGAGCCTCTGGGCTCAGTGCACCCAACGACATGGCTCCGGTCTGGAATCGCTGGGCCACGTCCTCGACGGGTTCGACCCGATCGAGCCCGATCGGATCGCGGTCGGACGAGAGCTCGAGGAGGTCCCGTAGGGCCGTAGGCGGACGGCTATGGACCAGGTCGCGGTAGGCCTGGTACTCGTCCCGGCCTCCGCCCTGGACCGTCTTGTGCAGAGCGCGCCAGACTTGAGGAGTGTTCGCGTGGTAATCGCCGTCCCGCCGAAACTTGTACCAGCCGCCTCGCTCGAGCTTCTCCGCTGAGTACGCCTGAGTGTGCCGCTCGATCGCGTCCGCCGCGATGTGGCGGAAGCCGATACCGCCGATGCGTGACCTCGTGGTCGTGAAACAGCGATGGAGGACCTCGTCGCTGAGGCCGAGCACCTCGAAAATCTGGGCGCCGTGGTAGGAGGAAACCGCGGAGATGCCCATTTTCGACATGACCTTGAGGATCCCCGCATCGGCCGCCTTCCTGTAGTTTGCGATGACTTCATCGAGTGCCTGGCCGTCGAAATCCCCTGCTGCGACCATGCCTCCCAGGGTCTCGAAAGCGAGGTAGGGACAGATCGCCGAAGCCCCGAACCCGATCAGGGCAGCGAAATGGTGAACGTCCCGAGCGTCGCCGGCCTCGGCAACGATGCTCGCCCGCATCCGAAGACCCTCGCGGATCAGGTGAAAGTGCACGGTCGAAACCGCCAGGAGCATCGGGATCGGCGCATGGGATTCGTCGGAAAAGCGGTCGCTGATGACGAGCACCTGGCTCCCGTCGACGACCGCGGCGCTCGCGGCGGTACAGAGGTCATCGAGCGAGCGCTCGAGGCCTTCGGCCCCGTCCGCCACTGCAAAACACGCCTCGAGTTTGGAGATGGAGAAACCCTCGGGCGTCCCTTCCCAAAGCTGGACCAACTCCCCTTCACTCATGACCGGACTCATGAGGTGGACGAGGCGTGCGGCCTCCGGCTCCTCCTCCAGAATCGAGTGGCGGCGGCCCAGGTAGGTATCGAGCGACATCACGATCTTCTCCCTGAGAGAGTCGATCGGTGGATTGGTCACCTGCGCGAAGCGCTGCCGGAAATAGGTGTAGAGGAGGCGGCCGGGGCGGTTCAGCGTGGACGGGGGAGTGTCATCACCCATCGAGCCCGTGGGTTCCTTACCGTCGCGTCCCATGGGCGTGAGAACGTATCCGATTTCTTCTTGTGTGTACCCGTGTAGCGCCTGCAGGCGCAGCAGATCAGGGCCATGCGAAGCGGCCTGATATCGGTTCGGGTCGAGCTCCAGGGCGGGAAGATGATGGAGATTCTCGCTCACCCACTTACCGTACGGCCGCTGCGCGGCCATTTCGGCTTTGATTTCATCGTTGTGGAAGAACTGGCGCCGAGCCGTGTCGACGGCAATCATCTCACCGGGTCCGACCCTTCCCGACTCCACGATCTCGTTCAGGGGCAGGTCGGCCAACCCGACTTCCGAACTCATGATCACCACGCCGCCGGCCGTGACCTGATACCGGGCGGGGCGGAGGCCATTACGGTCCATCACGGCAGCGGCCACCGTGCCATCCGTGAATGCGACCGCAGCCGGACCATCCCACGGCTCGGTGAGACAAGCGTGATACTCGTAGAACTCCCGGAGCTGGGGATCCATGTTGGGCATGCTCTCCCACGCCTCCGGGATCAGCATCGCCATGGCGTGGAGCAGGCCGCGGCCAGAGGTCGCGAGGAGTTCGAAAGCCTCGTCCAAGGAGGCCGTGTCGGACCCGATGGGATGGATGACCGGGATGAGATCCTCGAGCTTGTCGCCCCAAAATCGCGAAATGAGCTCGGGCTCGCGCGCCGACATCCAGTTCCGGTTGCCGACGAGCGTGTTGATCTCCCCGTTGTGCGCGATCAAGCGGAACGGCTGGGCGAGGGGCCAGGTCGCGAGCGTGTTCGTGGCAAACCGCTGATGGAAGAGGGCGATTGCGGACACCGTCCGCTCGTCCTCGAGGTCAGGAAAGAAGCGGGCGAGGTCGGTCGCGACCATGAGACCCTTATAAACGACCGTCCGCGCGGACATCGAGACTATGTAGCAATCAATGTCCTCCCGCCGGTAACCCGCCTCGGCCCGCGCACGAGCGAGGTAGAGCGTTCGGTCGAACTCGGCGCTCGACATGCCCGAAGGCCTCTCGAGAAAGAGTTGCTCGATCCCAGGAAGAGACTTCAGGGCCGAGGCGCCAAGCACAGACGGGTCCGTCGGGACGACTCTCCAGCCGAGGGCCACGATGCCCGTCCGGACCACCGCGTCCTCCAGGATGGCGCGGGATCGTTCACGCATTTTGGTTTCTGTGGGCAAGAAGACCATCGCTGTTGCGAGCCGCGACAGGTCGCTCTCGTCCATGCCCATGCGGGCGGCGTCCTCACCCAACAGCTCATGAGGAAGCTGAAGTGTCACGCCCGCACCGTCTCCCGATGCCGCGTCGGCTGAAACAGCGCCCCGGTGCGTGAGGTTCGCCACCGAGTGCACCGCCAGCTCTACAATCTCATGTGTTCGCTCACCGTCGATCTTGACGATGAAACCGGTCCCACAGCCGTCGTGCTCGAACGCCGGGTTATAAAGAGGCGGCGGGTTCGAGGGGGACCAGTCGGCCCCCGACGGCGACCCTTCGTGTCCAGTACTCAACTTCCGAGGCATACATCTCCTGATCTATAATCTTGAGTCTTTAATCTTTAGTCTTTCCCAATCCATCCCAGACGATCATACCAAACAAAAAACGGCCCCCCCCACATTGGAGAAGGCCGCTCGAGGAACCGAAATTACCTGCTCAGCTCACCCGCATGCGTCTCCATTGCGGAGCCCACTTCGGCCTCGCTTTCGAGATTCGGGGCAAGTGCGTGCTGGTACGGGTGACTTCGGTGAACGGCGAACGCTCATCGGATTCTTACCTGAGACGACCCAATTGCGAGGACCTACCAGGCACTTTCACTTGCTCTCCATGGGGGCGCAGGCCCCGACAATCTGTCTGTACTTGCCGATCCCGCCGGAATGTCTGCACCGGTGGCACCTAGACAAGTTTCGCGAGGGAATCAATGAGAATAGGACCTTCGTGCCTCAACAGCAAGTAGCGTGCGCGTCGGAAACACACTCTCCACCCTCCCGGCGGCCGCCGAAATGAGCGGCCCGTACCCTAAAGGCCGCAGGTCCGGAGCGCCGGGTGGATCTCCAACAGAATGACATCACCGGGGCTGGCCAGGACCGGACGCGTCGTGCAACGCCCATAGGCCAGCAAGTCGATTTCGATTCGAAGCTCTTCGATCGCATCCCACGGGAGTATGAACTCGGCCGTTTGGGTTCCGATAACGATGCCCAGGCGGCGGCGTCCTCCGGACCAACTCACGTGCAGTGTGGCATCCTCGAAAGCGAAGTTAGTGACCTCGATGTTGATCCGGGCGTCCTCCGCGCTGACGAACGGACTCCTCGACGTCGTGCTGCAACCCAAGCCGGCGCCGGAGAGTACGACCCCGATCACCGCTATGAGCCCATATTCCCTCATCGTCGAGTTCCCCTTCGTTTGCATGCCCTCTGTGGACGAGCCCTGTGGACGAGTCGCCCCAGAAGATAGCTACTCCCAGCGACTCGCTCGGGTCCTGTTGTCCGGACTGGCCGAGACACTTCTGGGACACCACACTAGGACGGCGCGCGACCCTCGGCCAGCTCCTTCACGGCCTGAACCGCCTCGGACCAACCCGTTAGAAGAGTCGTACGCTCATCGTCGGACATCCTGGACGTGAACCAGGTGGCCTCCACCTGGGAGGCGAGAAAGTCATCGGCGCTGGACCAGATTCCCGCTGCGAGTCCGGCTAAGCCCGCCGCTCCCAAGGCCGTCGTCTCCACGACATCCGGGCGGCGCACCGGGACCCCGAGCAACCCCGCCTGAAAGCGTAAGAGCCAATCGTTTCTCGCCGCTCCACCATCGACACGCAGCTCCGTCAATCTCGTCGAAGACTCCGCCTCCATGGCATCGAGGACCTCGTGCGTGCTGTATGCCATCGCCTCCAGCGCGGCCCGCACCAAGTGCCCGCGCGTCGTACCTCGCGTAAGACCAAAGAGTGCTCCACGAGCATCCGGTACCCAGTGTGGTGCCCCGAGCCCCACGAACGCTGGTACAAAGTAGACTCCGTCATTCGATTCCAGCCCTGCTGCCAGCGTCTCGGACTCGGATGCGTCGTCGATCAGGCCCAGTCCATCACGAAGCCATTGAATCGCCGCCCCCGCGATGAACACCGATCCCTCCAGAGCGAACGCCAACCCTCCCCCTGAATCACACGCCGCCGTGGTGAGGAGGCCGTGCCTCGAACGTACGATCCGCTCCCCGGTATGCATCAGGAGGAAGGCACCCGTACCGTACGTGCTCTTGGCCAAACCGGGAGACCAGCATCCCTGGCCGAATAACGCAGCCTGTTGGTCACCGGCGACTCCCGCGACCGGGACCTCGATCCCCAGAGCCTCACCCCGAACGACGCCGAAGTCACCGCTGCTGGCCCGCACGTCCGGAAGAAGCGCCTGGGGGATCTCGAGCGTGTCGAGAAGCCACGGATCCCACCCCGCGAGGGACAGGTTGTACAGCTGCGTGCGGGACGCATTCGTAGGGTCGGTCGCGTGGACCTCCCCGTTGGTGAGCCGCGCGATCAGCCATGAGTCGATCGTGCCGGCCGCCACCTCCCCCGCTTCGGCCCGTGCACGAAGTTCAGGACGCTCGCGAAGGAGCCAAAGCAGCTTCGTACCGGAGAAGTAAGGATCCAGCAGTAGTCCGGTGCGCTCGCGGACTTCCGCCTCGTGGCCCGCCTCTTTGAGCTCAGCACACAACCCGGCGGTACGGCGGTCCTGCCAGACGATCGCGCGATGGAGGGGCTCCAGGGTCTCACGATCCCAAAGGACGATGGTCTCGCGCTGGTTCGTGATCCCGATTCCTCTGACATCGGCCTTCACGGCGGTACCCAGAGCCTCACGAGCGACCGATTGCGTGACCTCCCAAATTTCCAGCGCGTCGTGCTCAACCCACCCAGGGTGGGGGAAGTGCTGTGTGAACTCCGAGTAAGCCCGGCCAAGGACCTGGCCATCCCCGGAGAGCACGAGGCAAGTGGTTCCCGTCGTGCCCTGGTCGATGGCGAGAATCGATGGGATGCGGCTCATGGACCTGCCTCGGGCGACGATGCGAAGGCGTACTCCCATCCGCTCTGCTCGAAGAGCCTAAGGAGGAGGGCCACGGGTAGCCCGACCACGCCAAAGTAATCTCCGCGAATTTCGGTCACGAGCGAGGCACCGAGCCCCTGAATCCCATAACCGCCAGCCTTATCAAGAGGCTCGCCGGTCGCCACGTAGGCGTGCGCGAATCCGGCTGAGAAGGGACGGAAAGTGACCTCAGTGGTCGAGTGTCCGCTACGCATCTCGCCGGACGGGAGGGCGAGCGCGAGCCCGCTCGCCACCCTGTGAGTCCGGCCTGCCAATCGTAACAGCATGGCCTCCGCATCCTTCGGCCCCGATGGCTTCCCAAAGATTTCGTCGTCCAACGCTACGACCGTATCACCCCCGAGCACGACCACGCCGGGACGCACAGACGCGACCGCGGTAGCCTTGTCTCGAGCGAGCCGCTCGACGTGGGCCTCGGCCGACTCTTCAGGCTGGACGGTCTCGGGAACCTCGGCCGGCTGGACCGTGAATCTCAAACCGAGCATTCGGAGGCAGTCACTGCGACGCGGAGAAGTCGACGCCAATACGAGGGGCGGTGGACGACTCACCGGTCGATGACCAGTGTCACTGGCCCATCATTCGTCAGCGAGACATCCATCATCGCACCGAATTCCCCCGTGGCGACCCGGCCCGGCCGGCAGGCCTCGAGACGCTCCACGAAATGATCGTACAGCGGTATCGCGGTCTCCGGTGGTGCGGCATCTATGAAGCTTGGGCGCCGGCCTTTGCGGACGTCTCCATAGAGGGTGAATTGGCTCACCACCAGGATGGAGCCGTCCACGTCGGCCAGCGTGCGATTCATCTTGCCGGCGTCGTCTTGGAAAATGCGGAGCCCGATCACTTTGTCGGCCATCCACTCTACCTGATCGGTCGTGTCGCCGGCCTTGAAGCCCACCAACAGGACCTGCCCGAGACCGATCTCACCGACCACCCTACCCTCTATTGCGACGTTCGCCGCGCGGACGCGCTGAAGTACGACCCTCATGGGAAGGCGGCCGCGCTCGTCACTCCACGGTGACCGACTTGGCCAGGTTGCGTGGTTGGTCCACGTCCTTATTCCGGAGAATGGCAGCGTGGTAGGCCAACAGCTGCAATGGAATCGAGGTCAGCACCGGCAACAAAGCGGGAACAGTCTGAGGCACTTCGATCACGTGATCCAGCTTGCCGATCAGTTCCAGCGCCTCCCCGCTCACTACGGCCAGGATACGGCCGCCTCGGGCGCTCACTTCCTCGATGTTGGAGACAACCTTCGCGTACACGGGATCCCGTGGAGCGAGCGCGACCACCGGCATGTTTTCGTCGATGAGGGCGATCGGGCCATGCTTCATCTCGGCCGCCGGGTATCCCTCGGCGTGGATGTAACTCACTTCCTTGAGTTTGAGCGCCCCCTCAAGTGCCACGGGGAACTGATAACCACGGCCTAGATACAGAAAATTCCGAGCGTCCCCATACTCCGCGGCGAGTTCCCTCGTAAGGGGCTCCAGCTCGAGCGCCTGCGCCACCTGATCCGGCAATTCCTTCAACGCCCCGACCAGCTCCCTTCCCTGGAGAACAGAGAGGTTCCTGCGACGCCCCAGGTAGAGCGTAAATAGAGCCAGGGCGACGATCTGACTCGTAAATGCCTTTGTCGAAGCAACCCCGATCTCCGGGCCGGCGTGAAGATAGATGCCGAAGTCGGTCTTCCTAGAGATCGACGATCCGACAACGTTGACGATCCCCATGGTCGAGGCGCCACGTGAGCGAGCCTCCTCGAGCGCGGCGAGTGTGTCGGCCGTCTCACCCGACTGGCTGATGGCCAAGACCAGCGTATCGTCTTCGATCACCGGGCTCCGATAGCGAAACTCGGACGCATATTCGACCTCGACGGGTATGCCCGCGAGTTCTTCGAGCATGTATTCGCCAATGAGAGCCGCATGCCAGCTCGTGCCGCACGCCGTGATCACGATTCGGCGGATCCTCGCCAGCGCTTCGTCGGACAGCGTGATTCCACCCAAGCGCGCATCTCCGGTCTCCTCCAACAACCGTCCACGCATGACGTCGCGAAGGCTCTCCGGCTGTTCGTGAATCTCCTTCAGCATGAAATGTTCGTAGCCGCCCTTTTCGGCGGCCTCGAGATCCCACTCGATCTGATGGACGGAGCGCCGTACGTCGCCCTGCTCGATGTGGAAGACACGATAGCCCGCGGCGGTGAGGACCGCGCAGTCGCCATCGTCGAGATATACGACGTCCTTCGTGTGCTGGATCACAGCGGACGCGTCGGAGCCCACGAGGTACTCGCCATTCTTGCCGATTCCAATGAGGAGCGGGCTCCCCTTTCGGGCCACCACGATCTTCCCCGGGTCACGGCTGCTCACGACCGCGATACCGTACGCCCCCTCGACCTGGTCGAGGCCCGCGAGAACCGCATCCTCGAGGACGGAATTCTCTTGGAAGGCCTCATCGATGAGATGGACCACCGCCTCCGTGTCCGTCTCCGTTTCGAACGCGTACCCGAGATCAGAAAGCTTGGATCGAAGTACATCAGCGTTCTCGATGATCCCGTTGTGAACCAGTGCAATGTCTCTTCCCTGACTCCAGTGCGGATGCGCGTTCATGCGGTTGGGGGCGCCATGCGTTGCCCAGCGCGTGTGGGCGATCCCGCACGTACCCGGTGGCATGCCCTCTTCGAGGACCGTCTCCAGCTCCGCGAGTTTGCCCTCCTCCTTTACCGTACACAGGCGCCCCTCGGGGCTGATCACGGTCAAACCAGCCGAATCATACCCACGGTACTCGAGGCGCCGGAGCCCCTCCAGGAGAATCGGGCCGGCCTCTTTGGCTCCAACGTATCCGATGATTCCACACATGTGGCGGTTCCTCTGTTCTTGCGACTCTGTTCTTGAGGCTCTGTCGTCGAGACTCCGGACTACATTACTCCCGCCAGGACGGCGGTCGCCCGCTCGATCAGTTCCTCAGCCTCGCTTCGCTGAGGCGCCTCAGCGATCAAACGCACGACCGGCTCCGTACCCGAAGGCCGGACGTGCAGCCAGGCTTGACGCTCCATCCACTGTAAGCGAGCACCATCGGCCGAGTCGACACCGTCGCTGGGGAGTTGCCGCTCCAACTCGAAATACGCGTCGGACAGCGCTTTCTTCGGAAAGTCGATCTTCGTCTTCACGATCGTGTACACCGGCCACCGAGCCACGGCAGCCGAAAGCGTCGACCCCTCGTCTACTAGATGTTGCAAAATAAGTGCCGAAGCCACCGGTGCGTCTCGGGTGTGATGGAGGTCCGGCAGTATCACGCCGCCGTTCCCCTCTCCCCCCACGACCGCACCGTCGGACTGCATACGGCGCGCCACGTTGATCTCTCCGACCGGCGCTCGGGCGAGCTCACCTCCGTGAGCAAGAACTACATCCTCCACAACGCGACTGGTGGACAGGTTGGTCACGACAATCCCGGGGGTCCGCCGGAGCACCACCGCCGAGGCGAGCGCGAGCGTCAGATCCTCCCCCAGGGGAATGCCACTCTCGTCTACCAGCGCCAGGCGGTCCACATCGGGATCGACCGCCAACCCGAGGTCCGCACCCTCGCCGCGCACGAAGTGAGCGAAATCGGCGAGGTTGGCGGCCGTCGGTTCGGGATCACGCGGAAAGCGCCCGTCCATTTCGGTGTTGACCGAAACGACCTCGCACCCCAGCGCTTCGAGAAGCTCAGGCATGATGCTAGCCCCGGCGCCTCGCACACAGTCGAGGGCGACCTTGAACGCTCGGGCGCGCAATGCCGGAAGATCCAACTGTGGTAACTCGAGGATGGCTTCAAGGTGACGGGCGGCGGCTCCATCGTCGGCCCGCACGGTACCGAGCTCGTCCCAAGAAGCACGGGCGGGATCATCGTGCAGGGCGAACTCCAGGAACGCCGACATGGTCTCGGTATCCAGAAATGTGCCCTCTGAGCCCGCAAACTTGAGCGCGTTCCATTCAGCCGGATTGTGGCTGGCCGTGACTCCGATGCCACCGAGAGCATCCGATTTCTCAACGGCGAGCATGAGCGTCGGCGTGGCCACCACGCCAAGATCCACTACGTCGCAGCCCACGGAGACAAGGCCCGATGCCACAGCCCCAGCGAGCATCGGCCCCGAGGTTCGGGAGTCCCTTCCGATCAAGACGTCACCGCAGCGGGCCTCTCCAGTACCCGCCGAGCGTCTTACGAATGCCCCGAACGCCGCTGCCAGCGAACACGCGAGTTCGGGCGTCAACGGGTCCCCGACCCTCCCCCGAAATCCCGAAACACTCACGATAAGCCCGTCTGGAATTATGAGAGGCATGTATTCAGAAGCCCTTCGGGGACATGGCCACTCCTTTTCGGGTCACGGGCCGCCCGGGATGGAGCAGCCTCAGGAACACTACCCAGGGTGCTGGAGCACCGTCAACGATTTTGTGTGCTGTCCCAGGGATATCGAGGGGTGGCACCGGCGGGGGAACACCGGGTACAAACGGGCCATCATCGAGCCCTGGGAGATCGCCCACACGGTGGAAGGCGTCTTTCTCCGGTGTCGATCGGGGCGCCCCATGATCACGCTACCTGAACCGACCGAATAAGAGGGACTGAATGAAGAAGCCACCATCGGACGGGACCCGCTTCGGGACCCTCGCCGTACACGCTGGACAAGAGCCCGAACCGATGACGGGTGCGATCGTGCCACCGATCTTCCAGACTTCCACCTACGTGCAGCCGGACGTCGCCGAACCGAAGCAGGGCTTCGACTACGCCCGGGTAAAGAACCCCACCACGGAGGGGCTCGAAGGGAAGGTGGCGGCCCTCGAGGGAGGAACACACGGGATCGCGTTCTCCAGCGGGTTGGCGGCGATCGAAGCGGTGGTCAAGCGCCTCTCGGCCGGTGACCACGTGGTGTGCGAAGAGAATGTGTACGGAGGTGTGATCCGCATGTATTCGCAGGTCCTCGAGAAGCTCGGACTGGATTTCTCCTTCGTGGACACGAGGGACCCGGAGCGGATCCGTGACGCGATGCGCCCCAACACCCGGCTGGTGCATATCGAAACGCCCACGAATCCGATGATGAGGCTGTGCGACATCCGAGCGGCGGCCGATATCGCGCACGAGGGAGACGCCCTCCTCATGGTGGACAGCACGTTTTCCTCACCGTTCAACCAGCGGCCTCTGGCGTTGGGGGCCGACGTGACCATGCACTCCTCCACCAAGTACTTGAATGGCCATTCGGACATTATCGGGGGTGTGCTCGTGGTCAACGATGACGATCTCGACGAGGACATCCGGTTCGTCCGGAAATCTTCTGGCGCCGTCCCGGGGCCGACGGATGCCTGGTTGTGCCTGAGGGGGATCCGGACGCTCCACGTACGCATGGCCCGCCACAATGGGAATGGGCTGGCGGTCGCCAAATTCCTCGAAGCTCACAGCGCCGTCGAGCGGGTGCTCTACCCGGGTCTGGAGTCCCACCCCCAGCACGAGTTGGCTGCCCGTCAGATGTCTGGCTACGGTGGAATGGTGGCAGTCGACCTGGGCGACCCGGTGCGGGCCCGGGCCCTGGCCACCGATACTCGTGTATTCCAGCTTGCGGAGAGTCTGGGCGGCGTCCAGTCTCTTATCAGCGTGCCGGCGCTGCAGACGCACGCATCGGTGCCGGAGGAGATGCGGGAAGCGATAGGTGTCACCGAGGGAGTCGTGCGGCTCTCGGTCGGGATCGAGGACCTCGAAGATTTGACACAGGACCTGGACCAGGCGCTGGCCTGAGGGCGGGTGCCCCGCGGCCGCGCCCTGAAACTTCCCCGCCGAGGGAGGCGGAAAGAGCTGAGGGCCCCTCACCCATCCGCACGGACCAAAGGAGATCGACAGCCATGGCCGAGAACGACCAAGAAAACGGAAACGCACAGGACGACGTGAACGGCCCGGACGATCAGGACGCGAGAGCTACACGTATCCTGACGGACATCGCCCCACGTGCCTGGGAGCACCCGGCCGATCGGGCCGCGCTGGCGGCGCTCAGGAAGGTTCCGGTCTTCGACGACGTGCTTCGTAAGCTCTTTGGCTTTTTCGGTGAGAAACCGATTCGCCTGGCGTTCCTCGCGAGTTCCGTACGAGTTTCGGAACGCCAGTTTCCACGCGTTTCGGACATCTACCAAGACGTTCTCAAGACGATCGACGCACCGGAGGATTACCCGCTCTTCATCTCGCAGACGCCCATCGTCAACGCCGGGGCCTACGGAATGGATGAGCCGTTCATCATCCTCAACTCGGGCACTGTGAACCTTCTGGAGGACGACCAGCTCGCGTACGTCATCGGTCATGAGCTCGGTCACATCATGAGTGACCATGTCCTCTACCGGACGATGACCGTCCTCCTGATTCAACTCGCCGGCATGGGGTTCCCCATCGTCGGACTCGCCGCACGGGCCGTACTCGTGGCACTCCTCGAGTGGTCCAGAAAGAGTGAGCTGTCGAGCGACCGGGCAGGGTTGCTGGCCGTGCAGAACCCGCAAAAGGTCATGGCCACGATGCTGAAGATGGCCGGAGGTGGGAGCGACGACGAGATGAATCTGGACGAATTCATCATTCAGGCGGAGGAGTATCGGGAGTCCGGCGATGTAGCGGATCAGGTATTCAAAGTCCTCAACCTCATGGGCCAGAGTCATCCCTTCTACGTGCTGCGCGTGGCCGAGATTCGCTCATGGATCGAGGACGGAGAGTACGACCGGATCCTTCGCGGCGAATATATGCACCGCGGAGACCCGGACCCCGCGTACAATGAGGACTTGACGGACGCGGCCAAAACGTACGCCGACGGAGCCAAAGATCTCTTCGGCCAAGTCGCGGGCGCCGCCAAGCGTATGGCCGATGACATCATGGGGGGCGCAAAGCGGTAGCCGCGGAGCTACACTGGGGGCCATGCGAATCCTCATCGTCGGAAACGGAGGCCGAGAGCACGCACTGGCTTGGAAGTTCTTCAGGGATGCGCCCCAAGCCACACTGTTCGTCACGCAGCCGAATGGAGGGATTTCCACGGGCGTCGAGCCGGTCGCGATCGCCCCCGGCGACATCGAGGCACTCGCGGGCTGGGCGAGCGCGCAAAGCATCGACCTGGTGGTGGTCGGACCGGAAGCCCCGCTCGCAACCGGTTTGGTAGACCGCCTGGAGCGTAGCGGGGTCCCCGCGTTCGGACCCACGAAGGAGGCCGCTCGCATCGAATCCAGCAAGAGCTATGCGAAGGCGCTGATGCAACGTGCCGAGGTCCCCACGGCGGACTTCGCTTCCTTCGTCGACCACGGCGAGGCTTCCGCGTACGTGCGGGAACACGGAGCGCCCATCGTTGTGAAGGCGTCGGGGCTGGCGGCCGGAAAGGGTGCCATCGTCTGCGAGACCGTCGAAGAGGCGCTTCAAGCACTCGAGAGTATCATGGCCGACCGGGCCTTCGGGGAAGCAGGCAGGGAGGTCGTTGTCGAGGAGTTCATGCAGGGCGAGGAAATGTCGGTCTTCGCTCTGGCTGACGGTCGAGATGCCGTGCTGATGCTGCCCTCGCAGGACCACAAGCGCGTGGGTGAGGGTGATGTGGGGCCCAACACCGGCGGCATGGGCGCATACGCACCCGTCTCACTCTCTTCGGATGAGCTCCTGTTACAGGTCCATGACGACATTGTCGCGCCGACGTTGGCCGCGCTCGCCGAAGACGATTCGGAATTCCGGGGAGTCCTGTATGCGGGTATCATGCTCACGGAGGACGGACCGCGCGTCGTGGAGTTCAACTGCCGTTTCGGAGACCCCGAAACTCAGGTGGTACTTCCGTTGCTGGAGTCGTCCCTCTTGGATCCGATCTTGGAGGTGGCGAGGGGAGGGCGGCTCGGCGGCTCGACCCTGGAATGGAGTGCAGGAGCGGCCCTCACGACGGTGCTCGCCTCGGGGGGATACCCAGGTCCCTACGCGAAGGGTCGGTCCATCCACATTCCGGAGTCGGTGACCAGCGACCCCGATGTGCTCCTCTTTCACGCGGGTACGACGTCGGGTTCCGAGGGGCTTGAAACCTCCGGAGGGCGTGTAATCGCTGCCACCGGATTGGGGGCGACGCTGAGCCAGGCGGCCTCGAAGAGCCGAGAGGCGGCGACCGCCATCGAATTTTCCGGAAAGCAATTTCGGAACGACATCGGCTGGAGAGAGTTCGCGCGGTCCGGGTGAGACCCTCGCCGACGCGGGAAGGCTGCTGAAGAAGTACAGTGGGCCGCGTTGCGGATGCCACGGCCCCAGACCCTAGGCGGAGCGATGACGCCATAGCCGTAGCTATGGCTAGGAGCTCCAACAACGGGGGCACCGCGCGAAGCGTGGTCGGGGCCGTGCCACCGCAACCCTCAACGTGTATATTCATGTCGTTCAAGGTCGTGGGCACTGGGCGGTTGTGCGGTTGATCCGGCGTCTCTCCTCCTCGCCGTAGCGCTGCTACGCCTCGTCGTCGTTCCTTGTCTGAACGCGCACAAGCGCCCTGTGCGCGACCCGCTGTACTTCTTCAACAGCCTTCTATCGACGATCATACGCGCCCATGCCCGAGCTACCGGAGGTCGAGACCATCGTCCGGGGCCTCAACCCTGCTCTTCCCGGTAAGACGATCGAACACGTCCAGATCCTGCACGCGGACGTCCTTCGCCAACCACCGGAGGATTTCTCTGCCCTCCTGAGGGGCCAGGCATTCGAATCTCTCCACAGACGAGGAAAAAACATCGTTGCGCACCTCACCGAGGGCGTGGTCCTGGTTGTGAATCTGGGAATGACCGGTCGCCTCGTGCTGGCCCGAGACGAGAGGCGGATGACTCACCCGGCTGTGCGCTTTACGATGAGCGCGGGTCCCTTGCTCGTCTACGATGACGTGCGCCGTTTCGGAGCCCTGGAAGCGATCGACGAGGCCGAGTGGGCCGTACGTGATCGACACCTCGGCCCTGAACCGCTCTCATCGAGCTTTACCGCCCGACAGCTGCACACCGATCTGTCCCGCTCCATTTCACCGATCCGGTCATGGCTGCTGGACCAGCGCCGGATGGCGGGTGTAGGCAACATCTACGCGAATGAGGCGCTTCACCTGGCCGGGATTCACCCGCAGCGGTCGGCCAGGTCCGTGACCGGGGGCGAAGCTCGAAGGCTCCATAGGGCGCTTCGCCGGACCCTGCGCAGTGCCGTGGAGAACCGGGGAACGACGCTCAGGAACTACACGGACCCCTCCGGAAATCCTGGTGACAACGCGACGCGATTGCGAGTCTACGGGAGGGACCGTGAGCCCTGCCTCCGCTGCTCTACGAGGATATGTCGATTGGTATTCGGAAATCGTACGGCGTTCTTTTGCCCAAGTTGCCAACCCCTCGCCACGGGCGACCAGGCGTGATGGACGGACACAGCGTCGCCCGACCCGCCTTCGACCCACCCGGTGGCTCTTGGTGCTGAGCCTGCTGGCCGGGTGGGTCGTCGCCTGGACGGATGCAGGGAGCTCTCAGGCTCTCACCGGCACACGGCTCCCGGTCGTAGAGCACGAGCTCGCCAACGGTATGCGTTGGCTCGTTCTACGTCGCGCCGGTGGGCCCACGGTGTCCTTCATTGTCCAGTTTCGGGTGGGCGCCGTTAACGAGGTTCGAGGGCGAACGGGCATGGCCCACCTACTCGAGCACCTGCTGTTCAAGGGAACTGAGACGCTGGGAACCCGGGATGTCACCGCCGAACGTACGCTCTTCGTACGCATGGATGCGCTTCAGGATTCGATCTTGGCACTGGAGATGCGAAGGGATACGACAGCCGTACCCCTTCTCAGAGAGCGCATCGACTCGCTCGAGACCGAAGCGAGAGCGCACGTACTCCCGAACGAGTTCGAGAGGGTTCTCACGACGAATGGCGCCCGCGGCCTCAACGCGACCACCGACTGGGAGTCCACGACCTACTTCGTGGAGCTGCCGGCGAATCGTGCTGAGCTTTGGTTTCTCATGGAGTCAGACCGAATGGCCAACCCCGTGTTCCGGGAGTTCTACGCCGAGAGGGACATCGTTGCTGAAGAACGCCGACTGCGGGTGGAGACGAATCCCGGCGGGCTTCTCTTCGAAGCCCACATGGCCGCGGCGTTTACAACACATCCGTACGGACAGCCGGCCGTAGGTTACATGTCCGATATCCAACGGCTTCGCCGGCCGGACGTGGAGGCATACTTTCGCCGCCATTACGGGCCCAGCAATGCCGTCGTCGCCGTCGTCGGGGACATCGACTCCGATCAGATTGTTGCCTGGGCGGATGAGTATTTTGGAGATCTTCCCACGAGCGAGACTCCCGGACCGGTCCTGTCGACCGAGCCCGCTCAAGGTGGAGAACGAAGAGTGGAAGTCGCTTTCGACGCCGAGCCTCGGGTGCGTATCGGGTGGCCAGTCGTCGAAACCACGCACCCAGACGCGCCGGCCCTTTCGGTCCTCTCCTGGCTCCTCACCGGAGGGCGCACGTCGAGGCTGCATCGGCGCCTCGTGATTCGGGATCGAGTCGCCACGGCGATCAACTCTTCGATTGGGCCCGGCATCCGATTTCCGGGAATCTTTGCGATCGATGCAACGCCACGTCTCCCCAGCAGTACGGGCGATGTCGAGGCCGCCGTGTACGCCGAGCTCGACTCTCTTCGGCAAACGCCTCCGTCGGAGCGCGAGATGCAGCGGATTCGGAATCAGCTCGAGGCGAGTGAGGTTCGGCGGTTGACGTCGAACTTGGGCCTGGCGCTCCAGCTGGCGGGCTCCGCGTCGGCGTTCGGCGATTGGCGCACGACGTTCGGTTTCACCGATCGCCTGGCGGCGGTCGAACCCGAAGACGTGCGCCGGGTCGCGCAGCAATTCTTCACGCGCGAGAATCGGACGGTGGCTACCGTGGTTCGCCCCGATTCGGTTGCCGGCCGATGAGTTCCTTCGGGCCGTCGAGTCCCCGGTCCATCTCGGCCGTCGCTTTGGTGTGTGTCGCCTTTCCGAGGGGTCTGTTCGCGCAGGAGCCCACGCCGACAGCGCTCGCCTCCCTGGAGTTCGCACCGTTGGAATTCCGGCAACCGGATGCTCTACAATATCGCGTCGAGCCCGGCGTGGAGGTCTTCTTCGTCGAAGACCACTCCTTGCCCCTGGTGTCCGTGTTCGCGCGGTTCCGCGGTGGGCCCTCGTACTTCTCTAGGAACGAACACGGAGCCACGACCGCGGTTCCGGTGCTCCTTCGTTCGGGGGGCACCCTCGCTCTTCCGCCGGACTCCGTCGACGAGCGTCTGGAGTTCTACGCCGCCGAGACAACCTTCGGGGGGGGAGGGGCGTCCTCGTTCAGTTCGGTCAACACTCTAACGCGCGATCTAGACGAGGTGCTCGAGATCTGGGGATCTCTGTTGAGGAACCCGGCCTTCGATCCAACTAGCGTTGAGGTATGGCGTGGCCAGCGACTCGACGCCGTGAGAAGGCAGTCGGAGATTCCTGCGCGGTTGGCGATCGCCAAATTCAACAATCTCCTGTTCGACGATCACCCCGTAGGGTGGGGGTTGAGGCCCGAGGATCTCGATCCGGAGGATCTGGCCCCGGACATCCTGCATTCCGTCCATCGGAGGATCTTTTGTTGGGGGAACCTCACGCTGGGCGTGACGGGAGATGTCACTTGGGAGGAAATGCGTCCGAAATTGGAGCGGTTACTCGACGGTTGGCCTCCCTGTGACGGTAATCTGGAACCCCCGGCACCACCCACGTTCTCCGTCGAGCCCGGAGTTTATGTCATACCGAGGGAAATCGACCAGAGTACGATCATCATAGGAAAACCCAGTGACGTGCGCTTGGCTGATAGCGATGACTACTACGCGGCCCGAATCGGCAATTCGATCCTGGGAGGGGGGGGGCTCACCAGCCGCCTCGCACGTCGGGTCCGTACACAGGAGGGGCTGGCGTATGGGGCAGCTTCGGTTTGGACGACACCCAGGCGCTCGCCGGGGATCATCGCCGCGACCACCCAGACGAAGAGCGAATCGACCGTCGAGGCGATTCACGTCATTGCCGAGATCCTCGGGGAAGTAGCGTCGGGACCACCGGAGGACGGGGAGGTGCACGACGCCGTCGAACGGATCGTGAACGGGTTCGTCTTCAATTTTGAAAGCCCGGCCCTGATCGTATCCCGCCAGATGTTCTATCTGGGTCAGAATCTTCCCCTCGATTGGCTACCGCGGTTTCTGGCAGGAGTTCAGGGCGTAACTCCCGCAGCGGTCCACCAAGTCTTCCGTGAAAACCTGCCTCCGAACGGCCTCGACGACATGGTGATCGTGATCGTTGGTGACCCGGGAGGGTTCGATCCCGGCCTGGAGGACTTGGGGCCCGTTCGGTTAGTGGAGCAGGACGAAGCCGCGCCTCGTCCCCGATAGAGACCTGTGAAGGTCTAGATCACGCCCGAACCGCAACGTGGATCGCCGCGATCCCGCCGGTCACCAAGCGCCACTCCACACTTGTGAAACCGGACTCGGCCAGCAGGCTGGCCAACTCCTCGGGCCCAGGGAATTCCTTTACCGACGCGGGCAAATAGCTATAGGCCCAAGGATGCCCAGAAACGACCCTCCCCACGACGGGGAGAATTCGATGGAAATAGAAATTGTAGAGGCCTCGAAGGACTCGGTTCGGCGGCTCCGTGAACTCCAGAATCACGAGTCGGGCACCCGGGCGAAGGACTCGAGCGAATGCCGAGAAGCCGGCGCGTACGTCGGAGAGATTGCGCACACCGAATCCGACCGTCGCACCATCGAAACATGCACTCGTGAAGGGCAACCGCAGGGTGTCCCCGCAGATGGGAGTCACGGAAGGGCCGAGCTTGTGGCGCCCCTGGACCAGCATCGGTAAGGCAAAATCGGTCGCGACCACAGACCCTCGAAAACCATCCTGCTTCGTCAGCTCCAAGCTCAGATCGAAGGTGCCCGCACACGCATCCAGGTACCTCCCCGTCTCCCGCTCCTGCCACCCGAGCATCTGGATCGCACGCCGCCGCCAACCTCTATCGATGTTAAGGCTGAGCACATGATTCAACAGGTCGTACCGCGGCGCGATCTCGGAGAAGAGGGTCCGGACCTGGTTCTCCCTCTCAGTACCATGGGAGGGTTTAGCTTCCGGGATTATCGCCATTCGCTCGATCTTTTGGTTACTTTCTCCACCCGAAGGCGTGTAGCCAGGGCGGGACGGCCGGGAGCCGCGTACCCGGGAAGGACGCGAAGTTTCCCCGGCCGCGCCAACTCGATGGGTCCGAAGGCGCCCCCGCCAGGCAGACCCATGAGGGCGGAGCCACTCCACTTGGATTTCGACACGCAGACCGACAAGGAACTGGCGGCGCTGTCGGCGGCCGGGAACGAGGGTGCGGTCGCCGAGCTGCTCCGACGCTATGAGCGGCCCATCTTTTCCTTGGTCTACCGCATGGTCCGCGACCGGGCCCTGGCCGAAGACTTGGCACGGGAAGCGTTCATCCGTGCCTTCAACGCCGTCTCCTCCTACGACCCGCGCTACAAGTTCAGCAGCTGGATTTTCAAGATCGCCAACAATCACACGATCGATCATTTGAGACGGCGCAAACTCGACACCGTGTCGATCGAGGGCTCGCCCCACGCGCGAACGGCCCAAGAGGAAGAGCGGACACGGCTGGTCGTGGAATCAACGGACGAGAATCCGATGGAATATACGGAGCACCGGGAGCTCGGAGATCAGATCGAGCAAGCCATCGGCACGCTCCGTCCCGAATACCGGACGGCCGTTCTCCTGCGCCACGTAGAGGGGTACGCGTATGAGGAGATCGCGGAAATCATGGACGTGCCCCTGGGAACGGTCAAGACGTATTTGTACCGTGCCCGAAGCGAGCTGAAGGAGATGCTCGCGCACCTGACTTCCTGAGCCCTTTTCATGAAACTTTGGAAAACCCGCGTCCGTAAGGTCTGTAATCAAATCATGAGGAGTCGATAGCGTGGCAATGAAGCATCCGAAGACACACCTGACCGCTGAGCGGATCCAGGCCTTCCTGGATGATGCCCTTTCTCGAGACGAGCGGGCCGAAGTGCAGGAACATGCCACGACTTGTGGACGTTGCACGGCAGAGGTTGAGGCCTGGCAGCTTCTATATTCCGAGCTTGGGGAGCTCCCCGAACTGAGTCCGGCACCAAACTTCGGGGACCGTGTGCTCGCCGGTCTCAACAAGGCTGTTCCGGCCGCCTCCTTCGGAGCTGGGAGGCTCCCTCCTCGCTGGAGGATGGTGAGCTGGAGTTGGCCCAAATGCTCGATCTCACGCTAGATCGTGGGCGTCTCCTTCGCTGCCGCAACGCTCTGGCACCCGACAATATTTCGACCTCCGCCGACCCGGAGCCGGAGGTCGTGATCGACCCAACGGACCCGGATCTCGGTCTGAGTATTCAGGAGCTCGAGGATCTAACGGGCCGCATCCGGCTGGAAATCCAAGAGGAGCTCCGAGATGAGATCCAAGAGGAGCTCCGAGGTGAGATTCAAGGCGAGCTCCGCGACGAGCTTCGCCGCGAGCTGAGAGACGCCGAAGAAGCGAGCCAAGCCTACCGGCCGTTGCGTGGGGCTGTGTCGTGCTCGTGGTATCGGTGGTGGGCATCATCGCTCTGCCCTTCTGGGCTCTGCTTTTCCCGGTCGCCGTGGCGCTGGGGGCCGGGCTCGGCTATTTGGCTGTCGCGAGAAACGTCGGCGAGTGGGTGGCCTCCCGGAACATCAATGGCCTTGAATGGCTCCGACCCACCAACACGTTCTACGCAGTTACCGCGGGCATCGGGGCTCTCCTCGCCTTCTTTGTCGCCGCCAGCATTCTCGACATCCTGCCCTTCTTCGGGTTCTTCAGTGGGCTCCTCGCCACGTTAGGGACGATGGCCACGGTGGCCACAGTGCTGATCGGATTCGGAGCCGTACTGCTGACGCGTGGCGGACACCGAGCGGACTTTTACGGCGGCGATGATCCTTTCGCGGACGAGAAATGGAGGGACGAGAACACGTCGGAGGAGGTCCTCGACGCCGAGGAATTCCCTGACGAATCCACCACAACAGGGACGAAGGCGGGAGAACAGGGCGATGCGTAAGAGCGTGTCGATGTGGCTGTGGGTGGCGTTGGTCATGGGCCTGAGCCTCGCGGACGCTGTCCACGGGCAGAGTTCGCCGGACAGTCACCATGTCCCGGCAGGTGGAAGACGAGCAAAGCGTGGAGGTGAATGTCGAGTACGGGACGGGCCGTCTCTCGGTCGGACCGGCCGAGGCCGGCGTCCTCTACCGCATGCAACTCGAGTATGACGAAGACGCCTTTGAGCCACTCGCCGAATATCAGGGCTCTTTGCTCAGGATCGGCACCGAAGGTCTCGGCCGCCGTATCCGGCTGGGGAGTGACCGGACGGCCGGCGAGATGGAATTGGCGTTATCCCGGGACGTGGCGATGGACCTGGGCATGGACTTCGGCGCGGTCCGGGCGGACATAGATCTCGGGGGTATTCCCCTCACTCGCCTGGAGATCGCCACTGGGGCGTCAGAGACCCTCGTGGATATCTCCGAGCCCAACCCTGAAACGATGTCCCGGGCCAGTATGGATGTCGGAGCGGCGGAATTCACAGTGCGAAATCTAGGGAACTTCAACACGCAAGAAATCGAGATCGACGCCGGAGTGGGGGACATTGAACTGGGCTTCGCCGGCGACTGGCGGCAGAACGCGCGAGTCTCCGTGGACATGGGACTCGGGTCCCTGGTGCTGCGCTTCCCGAGGGGTCTCGGTGTACGACTGGAGACGGACACCTTCCTCACGTCGCTGGACCCCCAAGGGCTCGTCAAGCGTGGTGACGAGTATTACTCGTTGGACTACGACGAGTCGGAGTACCAGATTACTGTCGACGTCGACGCCGCGTTCGGAAGCATCCGCGTCGAGTGGGTGGATTGATTAGGAGGTAATAGAGATGATCGGTACGCTGCTGACCTTTTTCGCCGTCGGCCTAGCTAGCCTGATTGTGGCTGGAATCGTGCTCTCGATTCTCGGCACCATTCTCTCGATCGGATTCGGCCTCGCGACCTTCCTATTGTTCAAGGTCGCACCCGTTTTGCTGGTCGGGTGGGTGGTCCTGAAGGTGATCGATAAACGCTCGGGTGGCGAGAGCCTCTCGGCATCGGACCGCCGTTGGCTGGAAGGGGAGTAGGGAGGTAAGCAAGTAGGTAAGTAGGTAAGTAGGTAAGTAGGTAAGTAGGTAAGTAGGTAAGTAGGTAAGTACCGAATGTTTAGCCGGTCGGGACCGAGCTAAGCACCTCCGCTACTGTATCCGCAATCTCGTTTAGAGCCCTCCCCGCGCTTGAGTCCGGCACGGACACGACCGTCGGCGCCCCTTCGTCCCCGGCCAACCGCACCGCCGAATCCAGGGGCACACGCCCGAGTAATGGGAGCTCCAGCTCCTCGGCCAGACGCTCCCCTCCTCCACTTCCGAAGATGTCGATCTCTTCATCACAGTGGGGACAAGCGAACCCTGACATGTTCTCCACGATGCCCAGAACCGTAGTGTTCACACGCTGAAACATCTTTATGCCGCGGCGTACGTCACCAGTGGCCACGTCTTGCGGTGTTGTGACCATCACGACCCCATCGATGTCTACGATCTGCACGAGGGAGAGCTGGGCATCGCCGGTGCCAGGGGGCATGTCCACCACCATCACATCGAGGTCTCCCCAGGTGACCTGCTCCAGAAACTGCCGGAGGACTCCGGAGATGAGGGGGCCCCGCATGATGGCGGGCTGCTCCTTCTCGAGAAGGAATCCGATACTCATCAGGCGAACACCGTGCGCCTCCATCGGCTCGATCATCTCCTGGCCCTTGTCCCCCGACACGCCGGGCCGGCCCTCGGCTCCGAACATCAGCGGGATATTCGGTCCGTAGATGTCGGCGTCGAGAAGGCCCACCCTTTTTCCGGCGGCGGCGAAGGCGGCAGCCAAGTTAGTTGCCACCATGGACTTACCGACGCCCCCTTTTCCCGAACTCACCGCAACGACGCGCGTATTTTCGCCCAGGATTCCCGACTTGGGAGTCGGGGCGGGCACCACCCCGGGGCCTCGACCGGGGCCTCGAGCGGGGACGGAGGAGGTCGGAGGCCCTGAAGGCCGTGGCCCCTCTCCACCCTGCCCGGACTGCGGGAGCGTGACATTGATCTTCACAGCTCCGACTCCGTCCAATGCCTCCACGGCCCCCCGAGCGTCCCGCACAAGCCCCCCGGGATCGTCCGCTTGAATGGAAAACGAAAAACGGACGTCCCCCGTGTCACCGACCTCCAACCCCTGGACGTGCCCACTCTCCACGACATTACGGCCGGTCTTGGGGTGACGAACCCCACCCAAAGCCTGAAGTACACGCCCCCGGAGGTCCCCATCACTCATTTCTGCTCCCTGAACTGCTCCCTGAAGGCTGTTGAAGAAGTACGGTGGGCCGTGCCGGGGATGCCACGGGGCCGTGCCACCCCAAATCTTCGACTCGTGAGCTTATGTCATACATGGTGGTGGGACGCCGAGTCAGAAAAACAAGGGGGCACTACATGCGGTGGCGCCGGTTGGGTAAGACGAGTTCCCCAATCAGAGTATGCGACCTGTCAGTCCGCCCCGAGCTTCAAACCGCCTGAACCTCCGTAATGTTCGGGATACGACTCTTGAGGCGCTGTTCGATCCCGTCCTTCAGCGTCATCATGGAGATTGGGCAATCTTCGCACGCACCAAGGAGGCGAAGCTCAACCACCCCTCCTTCCTCATTGAAGCGCAGGAACTCGACATCCCCACCATCTGCCTTGAGTGCGGGGCGTATCGACTCCAGGATCTCTTCGATCTTCGCCTCGACGGTACTCGGCATGAGAACGCTTCCGTGATCGAATGCTTCGAGCCGGTGAAAAAGCTTGGGGGTTTTCAACACACGAGTCAACCGGACGACCCTATATTGAATGTAGCATGAATCCGCAGACCGCTTGCGTTCTGAGCCCGTTCCGCGAAATTTTCTCCAAACTTATGTTTCCGGGGCCCTGAACGTAAGGATGCAGAAGACCCGTTGAGAGGCAGGCACGTGGAGAACGAACAGGCTGGCGGCCGCATGGATTCCGAATTGGCGGGTGCTTCACCTCACATCGCCGACTACTGGCAGGTGATCGCCCGTCGTCTTTGGCTGGTGGTACTGATCTTTGGCATGACGACCGCCTCGGCCATCTGGGCGGTATCGCAGCAGCGCACGATCTACGAGACCAGAAGCTCCATTCAGATCAACGATCCCCTCGAGGTCTCCCGTCAACTCAGGGTGGAGACGCGGGGGCTGAGCCGTGTCAGCCTTTTCGTGGATCCCATCGAGTCGGAGATCCAGGTATTGGCTTCAGCTCAGGTCGCCCGCCAGGTGGTGGACGAACTGGGACTGCGCATGCTCCCGGAAGATGCAAACCTGGTTCGCTCTCAGCTGTTTCTCGATGCCTGGGTCGATCCGAACCTACCGGATTCCCGTCTGGAACTCGCGTATGATGCCGAAGGACTGCAGGCCCAGATTCTCGACGCCGCCGGTATGGAACTGGCCGCGGGCCCGGTCAGCACCGTTCTCGACCTTGGGCTGCTACGGCTGACGCCCCAACCTCCGCCCAATGAGGACCGGCGCTTCGGATTGGTGATTCATCCGGCCAGCGGAGTCCAAGGTGAGGTCCAGGGCAGATTGGTGGCCGGGTCCCTCGAACAGACGAACATCGTTCAGGTGGCCTACAGGGCGTCCGACCCCCTCCTGGCGCCGAAGATTCTTAACGAAGCCACGGCCGCTCTGCAGAGCCGCGGACGGGATAGGGTCAGGGACGGTGCCCAACGCGAGCTCGATTTCATCGAGCAACGCCTGGACAGTGCAATGACGCTCCTTCAGGAATCCTCCCAAGAGATCCGGAGTTTCAAGGAGAGCGCGGCGTTCACGAACCTCACGATCCAGGAGCAGCAGCTCCTGAATAATTTCGAGCGCACCGACGAGCGCATGCAAGCGTTCATCGCGCATGAGGACGCACTCCATGCCCTTGCCGTTAGCCTTGAAGAGTCGGGGGTCGAAGGCGTGGACCTCGTGAGCTTCATGGCCGTCCTCCCGGCCGGCGGGAATCCCCAGATCCGAAGGATCGCGGACGATATCCAGGAGCGGAAGAACGAGATCCAGGTCTTGATCACGGAGGAGGGGAAGACCGGGGATCACCCTCAGGTCATAGCGGTCCGGGCTCAACTCACGACGAGAGAAAGCGAACTTCGGTCTGCGGTTGGGGAAAATCTGGTCGTGTTGAGTGGTCAAATTGAAGACGAGCAGAGCCAGCTCAACCGAATTCGGGCGGATCAGGCCAACTTCCCCGAACTGGAAAATCGCCTTGACGAGTTGAACATTCAGTTGGGTCTCGATCAGGAGACGGTACGTTTCCTGACGTCGCAGCAATATCAGGCGCAGATCACTTCGGCCGCGGCCTCTGCCTACGTCAGTGTCGTCGATTCGGCCAGTATCGCCTATCCGGTGACTACCGGGGGCCAAACCAACCTGTTGCTGGGGGCAATACTCGGGCTGATCCTCGGCATCGGTGCAGCCTTCTTCCTCGAATACCTCGACCGAACGGTACGTACCAGCGCGGACGTCGAGATGCTTCTGAGTATTCCGGTCCTAGGCATTATCCCACGGCTTCGCAAGATCCCGCCGGAGTCGGAGCCCGAGGATCGCCGTTCCTCCGGTCTTCCGTTGTTGGTGGCCCTAGGCCCCCTCGATCCCGCAGCGGAAGCATACCGGAATCTCCGTATGAACCTCACGTTCATGAGCACCGAGGATAAGCCGATCCGGACCCTGCTCTTCTCGAGCCCGGGTCCGAACGAGGGCAAGTCCACGTCGGCGATCAACTTCGCCGTCATGCTCGCCCAACAGGGTGAGCGGGTCCTGCTGGTAGACGCCGACATCCGGCGACCGGCGCTCCATCGAGCCATGGACGTTATGCGCGAGCCCGGCTTGACGGATCTTCTGTTGGGGGAGGCCAACGCCCGTGAGGCGGTCCGGCCCAATGTGCTGCCCAATTTGGACTTATTGCCGAGCGGCCCCTTTCCACCGAATCCCTCTGAACTGCTGAACTCAAAGAAGATGGGGCAGGTTCTCAAGGATTTCGAAGGGACGTACAGCCACATCATCCTCGATAGCCCGCCGATTCTCGCCGTCACTGATTCCACGGTCCTGGGGACGCATACCGACGGCGTGATTCTGGTGCTCCGGTCGGGGAACACCGAGCAGAGAGCGGCCGAGAGAGCAGTCGATCAGCTTCGGCGGGTCGGAGTGCAGGTCTTCGGTGCGGTGCTCAACGAAGTGGCATCGACGACCGTGGAGGAGAGCTACTACATGCAGTACTACTACAGCTACAACCCGCAACAGCGCACGGGGTGGAAGAAACTGGCTCAAACCTTTCAGAAGACTCCATAGGCACAGCAGAGCAGCTCGGAAGGGGGCTCACCGGCTCCTCCGAAGAAAGTAGAGCTCTGCACGACGGGCGGTACGACTGGTGCTCCGGGCGTGGGATCGGGTGACCCGGCATGAATTCCAACTGTGGCCGGACGGTGCCCGCCCCGCTCCTCACTCGCTCTCCTGCTCATGCCGCTTCCCTCCTCACGAGGCGCCACCCACCAATGTACCGAGCGCGTGATAGACGCGGTCTCCACGAGCTACGAACGCAACGCGCCGGAGGACGAGCTCTTCCAGCGCATCTCGGTGATGAGACCCGGGGAACACCTCGGGAATCTCCGCCGCGACGATCCGGCCACGATCCTCGAGGACTGTCCAAACGTATTCCTCCTCCTCCGTCCGCGTTCCCATCAGTTCGCACAAGCCATCACCGCCTTGCGCCACGGCCAGCAACTCTCGCCTCTCCAGTACGGTCTGGATCGGTTCTTGAAGGCTCGGACGCACGCCCCTGAAGACGAAGAGGGCATCGCCGGGTCGGTCCTCTTCGAGAAAACGCATCAAGAGTTTCGCCACGATCTCGTCGGCGCATGAGAAATCCATGACGGTCACATCCGAAAGGTCGATCAACGAAAGAGCCGTTCGTGAACTTCCCGAGACCTGTTCTTCGATGGCGAGGCGAACCGCCCGGCCCGTGGGCCGTGTCACCAGATGAGAATAAAGAGATTCGACGGATCTACGTAAGACGAGCCCCACGTCGATCGAGATGGGCTCGACCCCTGGCTCAATCCGCATGATCGACGCGCTCCGGTAAGAGGATGTTTATCTGGGTCCCCGGAAAATCCGACAGCTCCCCCTCCAACGGTGGCGCATCAAACCACTCGGGCACGTCCGCGATACGCGCGGTGCCGCTACGAATGGAGATCAGACCATCCCAACGACGAACTTGCTTCCTGATCTGCTGGATACCCTGCCCCCGCCCCGAGTCCGGAAAGCGCGTGAGGCCATGAATGAAGGCCGCCTCGAGCGCGGTCACATCCCCCCACCGATCGGCGAACCGCGCGGAGTGCTCGTCGGCGAGAGACCCCCGGAATCCCCTTCCGAGATCGGCAACCGAAATGATGACCACGTGCCGGCCCAAGCGCTTCGACCAGTTGTAGGACTGGGCGGCGACCCAACCGGGCGCCTCGGCATGCTCGAGGATGTTCTGGCAGACCTCGCTCAAAATCACACTGAATTGTACTACCGAGGTCAGCGGATAGCCGAGGGTCTTGGACAGGATGGCGCCCGCCCCATCTTGAATGCGTTCCACCACATCATGGACGTCGCTGTTCTTGGTGATCGGTGTGATCTCCAGCAGAACGTCGGATGGCCCTGAAGAACGTCGCGGAAAGGAAGTCCCAGCCGCGAAGATGCCCTCGGCCGCCTGAAAAAAGTCCATGCGCCCCAGGTAGCTCTTCACGTCGTCCGCCCCACCCAACTCCAGGATCGGTGCCTCCCCGCTTCGGTCCCGACCGACGGAGCCAGCCGCGAGGAGGCCCACCATACCGTTGGGACCGACCCAGCGGAGGTGCCGCCCATCGAAGAGGACCTTTTCGCCCCCAACGTCCGCGACCTCGGCGAAAAGCGCGTCCAGCGTTTGGAAATCCAAGGATGCAGGGAGGTCGATGACCCTCACTCGGAAAGCTCTTCTCCGCTCGGTATCATGACTCGCCGAGCTTGAGCACCGCGAGAAACGCCTCCTGGGGAATTTCCACCGAGCCCACCTGCTTCATCCTACGCTTCCCGGCCTTCTGCTTCTCGAGAAGCTTTCGTTTCCGGGTGATGTCGCCCCCGTAGCACTTCGCGGTGACATTCTTGCGGAGCGCCTTGACGTTGCTGCGTGCCACGATCTGAGTCCCTATCGCGGCCTGGAGCGCAACCTCAAACTGCTGGCGCGGAATCAGTTTCTTGAGGCGGCGAACCAAGTCACGGCCGTACTCCATCGCCTTGTCTTCGTGGATAATGACCGAAAACGCATCTACGGGATCACCATTCACCAGGATATCCAGCTTGACCAGGTCGCCCGGCCGAAACTCCAGAAACTCATAATCCAGGGCCGCATACCCGCGTGTACCCCCCTTCAGCCGGTCGTAGAAATCGAGCACGATTTCGGCGAGAGGCAACTCGAACTCGATCTCGACGCGTTGCGGGTCAAGATATTGCATTCCCCCAAAGACTCCCCGTCTGTCATGGCAAAGCTTCTGTACGTTGCCGATGTACTCCGCAGGACATACGATGCGTGCCTTCACAATCGGCTCCGCGACGCTCGCGACGCGGCCACGCTCCGGGAGCAGCGTGGGGTTCTCCAGAACCATCTGGGTTTCGTCGGTCAGGGTGACGTGGTACTCCACGTTCGGCATGGTCGTAATGAGCTCGACGCCGAATTCCCTGTCGAGCCGTTCCTGGATGATTTCCATGTGCAGGAGCCCCAGGAATCCGCAGCGAAAGCCGAAGCCGAGAGCGACCGAGGTCTCCGGCACGTAGTTCAGGCTGGCATCGTTGAGCTTGAGGCGGTCGAGGGCGTCTCGTAGACCTTCATAATCGTCGCCGTCCGTCGGGTACAGCCCAGCGAACACCATAGAGTGTACATCCTTGTAGCCCTCCAGGAGTTCGGTCGCCGGCTCCGCAACATCCAAAATCGTATCGCCCACACGCGTGTGTGAGACATCCTTGATCGCGGCGATGACGTACCCGACCTCACCAGGGCCGAGCTCGGATCGCGGGATCCGCCCAAGGCGCATCGCCCCCACCTCCGTTACCTCATAGCTCTGATCGACGGCCCCGAAAGTGATCAACATTCCGAGCTTCACCACACCGTCCACCACACGGATGTTGGGGACAGCACCCTGATATTGATCGTACGACGAATCGAAGATGAGGGCCCTGAGGGGCGCCTTCGGATCGCCGCTCGGAGGCGGTATGTCACGGACCACAGCCTCCAGGATCGGCTCGATCCCGACCCCCTCCTTGGCGCTCGCCAGGAGGATCTTTTCGGGATCTGTTCCGAGGAGGTCCGCGACCTCTGCCCGCCTTCGTTCAGGCTCCGCCCCCGGGAGATCGATCTTGTTGATCACTGCGATGATCGCTAGCCCGGCATCCAAGGCGAGGAAGAGGTTCGAGAGCGTTTGAGCCTGCACGCCTTGTGTGGCGTCGACAACGAGAACCGCTCCCTCGCATGCCGCCAGGGAGCGGGAGACCTCGTACGTGAAATCGACGTGTCCCGGTGTATCGATCAGGTTCAGGACGTACGCCTCGCCGTCCTCGGCATTGTACGTCATCCGGACCGCGTGGAGCTTGATCGTGATCCCGCGCTCCCTCTCCAACTCGTTGGAATCCAGAACCTGCTCCCGCATATCCCGCTGGTCGATAGCTCCCGTCGCCTCGAGCAGTCGATCAGCAAGCGTCGATTTGCCGTGATCGATATGCGCGACAATACAGAAGTTCCGTATGTGGCTGAGGTTCACGTAGGGGTGATTCCGCGTCGAATGTGGCGTTCAGAAGGCTGTTGAAGGAGTACAGTGGGTCGCGTTGCGGATGCCACGGCCCCAGACCCTAGGCGGAGCGACGACGCCATAGCCTTAGCTATGGCTAGGAACTCCAACAACGGAGATGGGGTCGTGCCACCGCAACCCATCAACGCGTAAGCTTATGTCATAAATGGTGGAGGGCACAGGGCGGTTGTGCGGTTGATCCTGCGTCTCTCCTCCTCGCCGTAGCGTTGCTACGCCTCGTCGTCGTTCCTTCTTCGCCTTCGGCTCAGGTGCCACGGAAATCATTGCTCGACGTCGTACACTTGTGTCCGCGACGTTGTCTGAACGCGCACAAGCGCCCTGTGCGCGACCCACTGTACTCCTTCAACAGCCTTCTAGTAGAACGCTACCAAGATAGTCCGATGAAATCCGCGGCAGAAGGAGGGTTCAACGCCTTCTCGTTCTGGTCGGACTCCTCGGGGTCGGCCCTGCGGGTCCTCGGCCGGTCGGTGACGTCCGGGAGCGCGCTCTAGGCGCCGGGCGGGCGGATGCTGACCCGCGGGACGGCCCGGGAGGTCGACGCGTGGACGGACGCTGCGACGGCGATCGAGGGGACGGCTCTGCCCGGGGATTGTCCCGCCTTCTCGTGGAGGGCCGATCTGGCTGTGGTGAGGGACGCGGCTGAGCCGGCCGAGGCCTCGCTGTCTCGGAACGCGACGGGGTGTCTTGGGCCCGAGCGCCCGACCGTCGCTCGAGCGTCGGGCGCCTCGGTTCTCGGTCATCGACCGGTGGCGGGGTCACACGTCCGCCATCCGGTCTAACTCGGGGTGTCACATCCCGGCCGGAGGGAGTACGGCGGCTCGTGGTCGTCGGAGGCGCCACAACGGGCGGCGAAGCGACCCGGGCCCTACCCGCTCTCGGATTGGCCCTCGGTCGGTCGGCCACAGACGGTGGACCGTCCCTTGCGCCTTGACGCACCACCCTGACCGGCGTGCCGGGGTCGCCCAGAGCTCGCTCCTTGAACTCGAAACGTGGACGTGTCGGGTTGCGGGGGCCCATCATCACGACGCGATTAGGGCGGTACCGGTAGGAGGGATAGAAATACGGGTCATCGTAGACGACAACCCTGAAGTTCACGCACGTGTACCGGTAGGGATTCCATGTGCCGTACGGGCGGAACCCATGGCACTGATAACACAGGAACCGGGGAAACTCGTGAGCACGTCCCACCTTGTAGGAGATGAAATCCAGCCCGTAGTCCACGTATTCCCAATCGGGGACAAGCCGGGCCACGTAATCATCCATGGCGACGTAGGGATCCGTGTACACCGTGCTCCCTACGGCGGAAAGATCCCATCCTGCGTCGTAGTACGAATACCTGAAATCCGAGAGGTCGAACGGAGCCGGTGAGGTCACCATAAAGAAATACCCGACTCCGGGCCGATCATCGACGTTCCAATAAGCAGAACGCGGGAAGAGCAACCTGTAATCCCGATCCGCCCTCGCATAATGATTTTCGGAGGGGGAGCGCGGGTACAGCATCCTCGTCGTGCCGTCGGTGTCGATCTGAAGGATCGCCACATATGCATCTGCATCGGTCCGGTAGTAGATGCGGACGCGGTCGCCCGCCTCTAGCACGGGATCCACCCCACGGTCCAACCAGATGCGGGGCTCCAGGACCTCTTGCGCGTGGACATACGAGATGGACCGGTCCAAGCCACCCGTATCGACGGTCGCTTTCACCGCACCGGAGCCCATGCCCGGCGCCAGCACGGTCACCGTGGTGACGGCTCCCACGATCCACATCTTTCCTCCTCCAACGCATGCTCTTCTCAAAACGATTCAACCCTCATTCAAGCATGACGCGTGCCACGTGGAAAAGGCGTGAATGGCCCTTGAAAACCAGTGATTTCAACAGATCCAGTCCGGCGTTCGTCCGAAATAGTGGACGGTGTGGGTACACCCGTGGACAGCAGCTCGGACCCCCCAACCCCATTGCCTTTCTCTCGTGACGCAGTAGTCTCTTCAGTCCAGCGGCAGGCGGCGCAGCACCACGGCCGCGATATCTGTTCGACTCGGGCCTGACGGTCGACAAGCCCCTCCACCGAGGTATTCCGTGCGTTCACGGCCAGATCTGTTGGATCCCCAAACGCTCTCGCAGTTGGGCGGCGTCGAGTTGATCGCCCGACAAGTCGTGGAGGGGTTCATCATGGGTCTCCACCGCTCCCCACATAGGGGGTTCTCGGCCGAGTTTGCGGAGCTTCGCGCCTATCAGCCGGGCGACGATCTGCGCCATATCGATTGGCGCATGTTCGGCCGATCCGATCGGTACTACGTGAAGCAGTTCGAGGAAGAGACCAACCTGAGAGCGTATATACTGGTGGATGTCAGTACATCGATGGGGTGGACTTCGAATCCGGGCGTGCTTCCGACTAAGCTATGGTATGCCAAGCACTTGGCGGCCTCCATTTCACTGATTCTTCTCCGTCAGGGTGATGCTGTTGGCATGGCCGCCTTCCACGACGAGGTCGTGGCTCGCGTGGCTCCAAAGGGGGGGCAACGTTCCTGGCACGAACTCCTGCGCAGATTGGCACCGCTCGAAGCCCAGGGGAGCACATCGGCTCACACAGCGCTCCGTGACATCGCTGTCCGGCTGCGTCGCCAAGGACTCGTGGTCTTGCTGTCCGATCTCCTGGTGGACCCTGAAACCACACGGACAGCACTTCGTTTCCTGAGGCATAAAGGACACGAGGTCCTCGTTTTCCACCTGATCGATCCGGGTGAGCGAGAGCTCCCAGCCGCGGGAGACACACGCCTCTTCGAGCCCGAGAGCGGCGATGAACTCAACGTCAACATCGCCGACGTCCGTTCGGCGTACCGGGACGCTGTGAAGGATGCGCTCGAAGAGTGGGACCGAGGCCTACGCCCTCACGGGGTCGACTACGTTGTGGTCGGAACGGAGACGCCGCTCTCGAGGGCCCTGCGCTTTTACCTCCGAAAGCGGGAGCATCTCGGGTAATGGGGTTCCTGTCGCCGATCTTTCTCTTGGCGGGCCTGACGGTGGCGGTGCCGCTCATCCTACATCTCTTCCATAGGCATGACGCGAAGAGAATGGTGTTCCCGGCGCTCCAGTATCTCCTCCGAACCGAAAAGGAGCACGCCCGTACCATCCGCTTTCGCCAACTCCTCCTGCTCCTTCTCCGTATTGCGGCCATTCTCCTCTTGGTCGCCGCCGGCGCTCGCCCCTTCCTACGCGGGGGCGGTGGGGTTCACGACCCGACGGCCACCGTCCTGATCGTAGACAACTCGATGAGCTCCGGATTGATCAGAGGGGGTGCTCGAGTCCTTGACGTTCTGAAGGCCGTGGCGGTCCGAAGCGTCGAGCGTGCGAGCGAAGAGGACCGTGTTTGGCTGATCCGCGCCGGAGAGCCCTGGGAGCCGGCAATCACGGGGTCCCGAGCCGACGTGAACGCCGCTGTATTGGAGACCGAGGCGACGGACGCCCGGGGAGATCTACGGACCGCGCTGGAGAGGGCCGTGCTCCTGACTTCGGGATCTGGGCTTTCCGCCGCCGAAATCCATCTGATTTCCGACCTCCAGGCGTCCGCGTTCGAGGGAACCGGCTCAGCGGTCGAGTCCGGACCGGTGCCCGTCGTCGTGTACGATGACGGGTCCGGTGATAGAGAGAACGCCTACTTGGACAGCCTCATGATTGGTGGCGGCTTGCCTCCCCTGGCCAATCAGCGAACTCGGCTGTCCGTCCGTTTGGCCGGTGATGCGGACAGTGTGGATGTCCCGCTCCGTCTGGTGGTCGGCAATCGAATTCGCGGAGCCGCGACTGGGGGTGTGGACAACTCGGCGCTCCTGCCGATCGGGCCCTTCGCGGCGGGCTATGTGGACGGTTACGTGGAGACGGATCCGGACGATCTTCGCGGGGACGACCGGAGGTTTTTCGCCTTTCGGGTTCGCTCGGCTCCGACACTCGCGACGCCCGGCTCGGCCCCGTTTTTCCTGTCCGAAGCGATCCCGGTTCTGGTCGACGCGGGTCGCGTGCGTCCGGCATCCATCCGTGACGCTGAGATCCTGATCAGCGTGGCGGGTGCCGGAATGACCGAAGCAGGGACAGAAGGTCGGGCGGTCGTCGTCTTGCCACCGAACGACCCGGCGCTGCTCCCCGGTCTCAACCGAGCGCTAAGCGCTGCGGGGATACCATGGCGCTATGAGCCGACAACCACCGTAGGAGAAGCCCGCGTCACCCGCTGGAGCGGGCCCGTCAATTTGAATGACGTACGCATCCGCTCCCATTACATCCTGATACCGGCGGCGGATGGGCTGAATCGAGGCGTGCTGGCGAGCCTTTCGTCTGGTGACCCCTGGCTCGTGGAAGGTACCACTCCCAGAGGCTCCTACCTGCTTTTCGCTTCGGACCTGGACGAACAGTCCACGAACCTCCCGGTGACCGCAGCCTTGATGCCCCTCATGGAGTGGATCGTGTCGCGGTGGGGTGATACGCAGGGAACACGAGGGGGCTCGATCGCCGGTATGCCGATCTCCCCTCCCCCGGGGACGACGAGCATTCGGGACCCTGCGGGGACAATTCATCCGGTGGATGCCACACAGCCCTTCGCAGCGACGCCGGCCGCGGGCGTGTACGAGCTTCTGGCAGGCGACTCCACGATCCAGATGATCGCTGTGAACGCGCCGAGAGAGGAATCCCTCCTGTTCCCCATTGAGACCGGCGTGCTCAGAAATCTCCTGCCGGGCCCCTCCACAGTGGTCACGGACAGTGCCCGGTGGGCCAGTGCCGTGTTCTCGGCTGGACAGGGACCAGAGATCTGGCGGTGGCTTCTCGCTGCAGCAGTCCTGGTCCTCGTCGCCGAGAGCCTCGTTGCGGCTTCGGGCCCGTCGTCGGATAAGTCCCGCTCCGGAGCCGCCCCCGGACTGCAGGAAACCGTATTGGGCTGACGTGTCTGGCAGCCTTCACCCCATCGTCCAAGCGCTCGGTACGTGCCCGGGCTTTGAACGGCTCTGCCAGGCGCTGCCGAGCCGAGGTGAGCGGCGAGCCATGTCCGGAGCAATAGGCTCAGCCGCGACGGCGTCGGTAGCGGCCCTGTACCAACGCTTCCCGACGCGGCTCATGGTCGTGGTCGCACCTTCTCCGGGGCGAGCGATCGAGATCGAGGTAGATCTCGAGCTCCTTCTTGGCGAAGGCACGTCCTTTCTTTTTCCTCAGCGTGAGGCACTGCCGTATGAGTCGAGCGAGCCTCACCTCGAAATCGGGGCACTTCGCGTCGAGGCCGTCGAGGCTCTGTTGGGTGGGCGAACCCGACTGCTCGTGACTACCCTGCGCGCGTTGCAAGAGCGAGCCCCGATTCCAGCCGAACTCGCCCGATTACGGATTTCGCTTCGTTTGGGGGAAGAGGTGGGGTTCCGGGGGTTGATCGGGGACCTCATTGAACGTGGATTCGAGCGCGTGCCGCTCGTCGAGGAGGTAGGACAGTTCGCGGTTCGAGGAGGCCTCCTGGACATCTATTCGTTCGGCACGCCTGAGCCCGTGCGGGTCGAGTTCTTAGGGGACGAAATCACCTCGCTGCGCTTCTTCGACGTCCTCGACCAGCGCACGAACCGTTCCATCACCGAAGCGCACATCCTGCCGGTGGACTTTCAGCGGGACCCGCAGGCCGCCACGCTGGCTTCCCGGTCCCTTCTCGAGCTGCTTCCCGCCGATGCCCTTCTCCTACCTGTCCATCAGGAGGACGGCGGAGAGTGGCGGGCGGAACTCGACCGGACATGGGGCTACGTCTGCCGGCTTCACGAGGAACTCACGGCGGACAGGCAGTCTCCAGATCCTCCGGACACGCTCTTCCTACCGGCCGCCGATGCGGAGCGAATGCTCGCGGGACTGGCCCGCATCGACTTGTGCGCCTCCACCGGGCGGGAGATCTCGCTTTCCTGTAGTCCTCCTCCTCCGATCCTGCGGGATATGTCACAGCTACGCGCTTCACTCCGTGCCGTTTCGGCTTCAGGGGGTCGCAGTCTCGTGCTCTGCGACAACCAAGGGCAATGTGACCGGTTGGAGGAAATCCTCGGAGGTCCCAAGAAAATTCCGCCGGGGGCGCACGTGGTCGTCGGCTCGCTCTCCGCCGGTTTCGTACTGGAGTCGGCGACCCCGCCCCTTCAGGTACTCACAGACCACGAGATCTTCCGCCGCTCGCGGAGGGTCCGGAGCAGGCGTCGGTTTCGCGGGGCGGTGGCACTCGAAAGCCTGGCTCAATTGAGTCCTGGGGACCCCGTGGTCCACATGGATCACGGGGTGGGCGTCTTCAGAGGGCTACAGCATGTCGAGATCGGGGGTGAAGAACTCGAGTCCATGGCGATCGAGTATGCCGGCGGAGAAATTCTACGCGTGCCGGTCTATCGGCTCGACCTCGTCGAGCGCTGGGTGGGTGAATCCGAGAGCGCCGCCCCTCCCACCGTACACCGGATCGGGGGGAAGCGCTGGAAGACGCTGAAGAGGAAGACGAGCGAAGCCATCGAGACAATGACCGTCGAACTCCTCCAGCTCTACGCCAAGCGGGAATCCGCGGTGGGGTTCGCCTTTTCGCCCGACACCGTGTGGCAAAAGGAGATGGAGTCGTCGTTCCTCTATGAAGACACACCCGACCAGCGGACGGCGACCGAAGCGGCTAAGCGCGACATGGAGTCCACCCGGCCCATGGACCGGTTGATCTGTGGGGATGTGGGCTATGGGAAGACCGAGATCGCGATCCGGGCAGCTTTCAAAGCGATCCAGGATGGGAAGCAGGTGGCGGTGCTCGCACCCACCACCGTGCTGGTGGAGCAGCATCGGCACACCTTCGCGGAACGACTCGCGGACTATCCGGTGCACGTTAGGGCGCTCAGCCGATTTCGTACGCCAGCCAGTCAGAAGAGGATTCTGACGGGTCTCGCGAACGGCGAGGTCGATATTGTGGTGGGGACGCACCGGCTACTCTCACCTGACGTCGAGTTCACTGATCTCGGCCTCCTGATCGTCGATGAGGAGCAGCGCTTCGGTGTGCGTCATAAGGAACGCCTCAAGCAGCTGAGGGCGTCCGTAGATGTGTTGACGCTGACGGCCACGCCCATCCCACGCACATTGCACTTGTCGCTAGTGGGCCTACGGGACCTCTCCCTGATCCGTACTCCGCCGCGCGACCGGATGCCCGTCATCACGCATGTAGTTCCGTGGTCAGACCAAATCCTTGCGGAGGCCTTGCTCAGAGAGTTGGATCGAGGGGGACAATCCTTCGTCCTACACAATTTGGTTTCAACCATACATGGAGCCGCTGAGCGGATCCGAGCACTCGTCCCAGAGGCCCGAATCGGCACGGCCCACGGGCAGATGAAGCCTCGGGATCTGGACCGGGTCATGCGGGACTTTGTGGACGGGGATATCGACATTCTGGTCTGCTCATCGATCATCGAAAACGGCCTCGATGTCCCGAACGCGAACACCCTGATCGTGAACCGAGCTGAACATTTCGGACTGTCTCAACTCTACCAGATCCGTGGACGTGTGGGGCGTTCCGACCGCCGAGCGTTCTGCTATCTCATCGCGCCCGCAGAGCTCAGTGATGAGGCGGAGCGCCGCCTCAGGGTGCTAGAACATCACACGGAGCTTGGAAGCGGCTATTCCGTGGCGCTCAGAGACATGGAGTTGAGGGGAGCGGGGAATTTGCTCGGCGGTGAGCAGTCCGGATTCGCCCACTCCATCGGCATCGACGCTTACATGCGACTGCTCGAGCAGACCGTCAAGCGCCTTCAAGGAGAGGAGGAAGGCCGCGAATTCCCCGACCCTGATGTCTCGATCGCCGGCTCCGCGTACCTACCCGACACCTACATTTCCGACTCCGGCCAAAAGCTACATCTCTACCAAAGGCTTTCGAAGCTCAGCCGGATTGCCGAGGTGGCCTCCCTACGTGAGGAATTGGCAGATCGCTTCGGTGCCCCTCCCATCCATGTGGAGCACTTGCTCGATGGCGCCGCTCTACGAATCCTGGGGAGGCGAATTGGCGTCGAACGCATACTCGTAGGACGGAGCGAGGCAAGAGTGAATTTCAGAGCCACGGTTGTGCCACGCCTTTCGGTTCTCGAGCGCCCTCTCCAAGAGCACTCCGTCGACGTGGAGGTACGACGCATGACGCCACTCTCACTGGTCCTTCATCAAGCGGGCCCGGATTCGCTAGTTTCGACGTTGATCCTGGCCCTCACCACCTTGATCGAGGCACGAGACGAGGCGGCGTGACAATGTCACGCGCTCGAGCGGTCCAAGCCACGGCGCGACCAAGGTGTGCGGCCGGGCAACCGACGGGCGTGGCGCGACCCCATGCTGACGGAGATGAGTGACGATGATACCACACGCCGGGCGTACTTCTGGCCTCCTGGGTAGACGCGCCAAAGGGATGGTCCTTGGGATCCTGGCCGTTCTTTGGGCGTGTGAGACGGAATCAGGGAGGGTTCTCGCGCGGGCGGCTGGTCATGAACTGGCCGTGGATCAGATGGTCGAGATCCTCGCTAGGCAAAACACCGTACCCAACGAAGCCGATGTCGTGGAGGCGTTAGCGAACTTCTGGATCGACTATACACTCATCGCGGTGAGCGCCCGGGAGGACTCCCTGCTTACGACACTCGATCTCAACCCCCTCCTCCGGCCACAGCTTGAGCAGGAGATCATCGACGAATACCTGAGCTCGGTCCTCCGACCCGACACGGCGATCTCCGAGCCGGAACTGAGAGCAATATGGGAGGCCGACCCCCCGGCCGACTCAGTCCGGGCGCAGCACATCCTGCTCGCCTTTCCTGAGCAGGCAACCCAGGCCCAGTTGGATAGCGTGGCCGGCCTCGCGTCCCAGCTGCAGGAGCGGGCGGTGGCGGGCGAGTCCTTCGAGGCCCTGGCCGGAGAGTACAGCGACGACAGCGGAAGCGCCATCCAAGGGGGTGACATCGGATTTTTCGGCCGAGGAATGCTGGTGCCCTCGTTTGAGGAGGCTGCCTTCTCCCTCGCTGTGGGTGAAGTCGGTGACCCGGTGGCGTCTTCGTTTGGGCTCCATGTCATCAGGGTCACGGACCGGAAGGCAGCGACGTTCGAGGGGACACGCGCCGCCCTCCGGGACTCGCTCGTTCTCAGGAGATTGCAGGAGGCCGAGTCGATCCTATTGGCCGAGCTCGACGAGGAAGGTGAGATCGAGATTGAGGCTTGGGCCATCGATGTCATCCGGGAACTAGCGATGAATCCGAGAACCTCGCTCAACCGCAGGGCGGCGAGCCGCCCACTCGTGTCATTTCGTGGGGGATCGTACTCGGTCTCGGACGCGTTACTCATGTTGATTACGCAGCAAGTAGACCTCCCGGCTCAGCTCGCAGCGGCCCCCGACGCGGTCCTGAACACTCTCCTAAACCGCCTAGGGCAAGCGCAGGTACTGCTCCTTCGCGCGGCCGAAGCCGGAATCGGCCCAGCCGAGGAACATGTCGATTCCCTGGATTCCCTTGCGCGGCAAGGAGTGAGAGACGTGACCGATGGGCTCGGCCTTCGCAGGATTGCTCTCTTGGAGGGTGAGACAGCCGATGACGCGTTGGACCGCACGACTCTTCAACTCCTGCGCGAAATCTCGGCAGGTACGCGGAGCGTGATTCCGATGGCCGTGATCACTGTGGCGCTCCGTCGCGAGGCCGACTGGGAAATTCTCGAGAGTTCGATCGGTGCCACCGTGGGACGAGTCGATGATCTGAGGGGGGCCGTCGAGGACGCGCCCACCCAACCGACCCCCGTTCCACCCGATGCGCCGCCCCTCGTCGACTCCGTCCAGAATTGACGGTGGGCGCCGGAGCAGCTCAGGAACACGATTTCTCCCTTGGTTTAAGAAGGCTGTTGAAGGAGTACAGGCGTAGCAACGCTACGGCGAGGAGGAGAGACGCAGGATCAACCGCACAACCGCCCTGTGCCCAGGACTATGAATGACATGACCATGCACGTTGAAGGGTTGCGGTGGCACGATCCCATCTCCGTTGTTGGAGCTCCTAGCCATAGCTACGGCTATGGCGTCATCGCTCCGCCTAGGGTCTGGGGCCGTGGCATCCCCAACGCGGCCCACTGTACTCCTTCAACAGCCTTCCTGAACGCATGAATTCTTCATCCGGAAGGTTCACGCTCCTCGCGGCCGCCTTGTTCCTGATCCCTTCGCAGGTAGAGGGGCAAGGGGCCCCGCAAGGCATCACCCTGGTCGAGCGTGTGGTCGCAGTCGTTGGAGATTCCGTGATCCTGATGACCGAAGTCGAGGAATTCCTCCTTTCGATGGAGGCGAGGGGATGGACTCGCCCGACTGGGGCCCGCGAGCTTCTCGAGGCACGACTCGACGTCCTGGACCAACTCATCAACCAGCAGGTGATTCTCCAGGAAGCGGCGAAAGACACAACCCTGGCAGTCACCGAGGAGGAATTGGAGGACCGCGTCCAGCAAGAGATCGACGGTCAGGTCCGCCAATTCGGTACGTTGGGCCGGCTTCAACAGGCGCTCGCTGAGCAGAATATGACGATGGCCGTCTATCGTGAGCAGCAGAAAAACCTCATCCGACGCCAGTTGCTCCAGGAAGGCTTTTTCGCCAAAGGGGGGCAGAGCGAGACGGACATTGTGGTGACGGAAGAGGAAATACGGACATATTTCGATGAAAATCAGGACGTTTTTCCTGACAGACCACCGAGCATTCGCTTCGAGAATATTCAGCTGCTACCCGAGCCGAGCGACGCTGCCAAGTCGGAGGCCCTCGCGGAGGCGGACAGCGTTCAGGGTCTTCTCCGGGAGGGGGGGGACTTCGCGGAGTTCGCCGCTCGCTTCTCCGACGGCCCCTCAGCCGCTGCAGGCGGAGAACTCGGCTGGATACGTCAAGACGGAAGCTATGTCGAGGCCTTCGAAGAGGTGGCCTTCCAGACGCCTCCAGGAGTGATCGTCCCTCCCGTTGAGACGGAATTCGGATACCATCTCATACTGGTGGAGCGGGTAAGGGGGGGGGAGCGTCGAGTACGGCATATCTTGTTCGCGCCTGAAATCACACCGAGCGACATTGAGGCCAACGATGACCGGGCCGAGTCGTTCGTCACCAGGCTAAAGGCTGGTGAGACGATGGCGGATCTGGGCCAGGTGCCCGATACGGTCGAGCTGTCGATGGAACAAATCGCACAGGCTTCCCCGGCGTTTGCCGTGGAGATACGAAACGCCGGGCCGGGTCAAGTGGTCGGCCCAGTCAGGGTTGACGACCCCCGGCTTGAAAATGGCTGGACCCTCGCTCGGGTATTGGGGAGGACGAGTGGAGGCCCTGCTGAGTTTTCGGAATTTCGAGACTTGATCGTCGAGCGCCTTAGGAGCCAGCGTCTCACCGAGACGGTGGTGGAAGGTTTGCGAAGCCGTGCCCACGTCGAGGTTCGGATCGGCGGAGGAGGCTGACCTCACGAGGCCGTTTATGTCCACCCAATGCTTGGCGGTCACGCTCGGTGATCCTCGCGGAATCGGCCCTGAGGTGGCTGCGAAGGCGGTTCGGCATCTCAGAGAGCAGGGGGACGACACCGACTTCATCTTGGTAGGACCGGACGGGTGCGATCCGGGGCTCGGCACTTACGAAGGCGTAGGTCGATTCGAGGGTTCCGAGCGTTCGGCGGGGGTCCTTTCCGCCCGTGCGGTGGAGAGAGCCGTCCACCTCGCCTTGGCGGGTACCGCAGCGGGAATCGTGACCGGCCCGATCGACAAACAAGCACTCCTGTCCGCGGGGCTCATAGAACCCGGCCATACCGAACTGCTGCAGCGCCTCACAGGCGCCTCCGATGTCGGCATGCTCATGGCCGCAGAGGAGACGCGGCTAGGGGCCCCTCTTCGGGTGCTTCTCGCCACGACGCACGTGCCGCTGCGCAGTGTGTCCGACCTGTTGAGCTCGGATCTGCTCGTTTCCAAGACGACGCTGTTGAACGTATCTCTTGAAGCCGAATGGAATCTCGTCCGTCCGCGCATCGCGCTCTGCGCATTCAATCCCCATGCCTCGGACGGTGGATTGTTCGGGGACGAAGAGGATCGTGTATTCAGGCCCGCCGTGGAGACCCTCCGCGGAGCGGGTATCGAGGTGGAGGGCCCGATCCCCGCCGACACCGTGTTCAGCAGAACGCTCGATGGTGAGTTTGACGCGGTCATCGCGCCGTATCACGACGTAGGGATGGCCCCCTTCAAGACCATCGCCTTCGGAACGGGAGTCAACGTGACCCTGGGACTGCCGTTCGTTCGTACGTCGCCGGATCATGGGACCGCATTCGATCTTGTGGGTACCGGTAGGGCGGAGCCGTCCTCGATGCAGGCAGCCATCCGGTTGGCATCTCGGTTGGCCGTAGCGCGTTTCGGCACGCTGGCGGCCCAAATGTAACTTTCTGTGCTCGACCCACCGTGTGCCCACAAGTCGGTGGGAAACATTAACTTACGAGGTTGCGATCCACACGTGATCAAGTTCATCCACGTGACAAAAGAGTACGCCCGCCCTGAACCGGCCCTCAAGGACGTGTCGTTCCACTTGGTCAAAGGACAGTTCACCTTCCTTACCGGGCACTCTGGATCAGGAAAATCGACCGCTCTGCGACTCGCGCACCTGGTCGAGAGGCCGACCCACGGAGAGGTACGTGCGAGCGGGTTTTCGTCCCTTAGAACCTCTCGGCGAGATGTATGGAAGCTCCGCCGGAACGTGGGGTACGTGTTTCAGGACTTTCGTCTCCTTCCCGGCCGCACCGCTCTCGAGAACGTCTCCTTCGCCCTCGAAGTCATCGGTTCGCCGAAAAAACAGATCTCGCCCCGAGCCCAACGGCTCCTGGGTCAAGTGGGCCTCGCACCCAAAGCCGGGGCCTCGGTGGATGAGCTCTCGGGAGGCGAGCAGCAGCGTGTTGCCATTGCGCGCGCCCTCGCGAGCGAGCCGCTCCTCCTTCTGGCCGACGAGCCCACGGGAAACCTAGACGAGCGGGCCACTCGGGGTATCCTGGATCTGTTTTGGGAGATCAACGCACTCGGGATGGCCGTTCTGATGGCGACGCACGATCTGGAGCTCATGCGACGATATCCCACCGCTCGGGTCCTCGAACTCGACCAAGGCCGCCTGGTGTACGATTCTGCCGAGACCGAACACGCGGTGAGCAGCGAAGACGGCAGCCCGCGGCCAGGTTCCGGCGTGAGCCCGGCCAGCAAACAGGATTCGGCCAGCGGAACGAATTCCGCCAGTGTGCTGGATTCCGCCAGTGAACCGGAACCGGCCCAACAGAGAGAGACCTGACGTGCTCTACACGATTCGAGAAACCCTCATCGCCTTCAAGCGAGCTCCGCTCCTGACCGGGCTCTCCGCAGCCATGGTCGGACTGGCGCTCTTTGTTGTGGGACTCTTTGGGCTAGCCACGCACAACGTCCGACTCTACCTGGAGACGCTTGAAGAGCGCGTCGAGGTCGTCGCCTACCTCCGGGACGACGCGAACACCGCGGACATCGCTGCAATGGAAGGGGCGCTCACGATGCTCCCCGAGGTACTCGCGGTGGACTTCGTGACCAAGGGCGAAGCGCTTGAAAAGGCATATACTGAACTGCCCGAGTTCAATGAGATTCTCACGGACCTCGAAGTCAATCCGCTCCCGGCGTCCATCGAGATCCAGCTTCGTCCGGGGGATCGAACACCTGCGACGGCGGATCGAGTCGCACAACAAGCCGCTCTCCATCCCATCGTGGAAGAGGTGCAATACGGCCAGGAATGGGTCGACAAGCTTTTTACCCTTAGGCGGATGGGTGCGGTAACAACGACCGTGATGGGTACGGCCTTCGCGGTCGTGGCCGCGCTGATCATCGGTACTGCCGTGCGAATCGCGATCTTCGCGCGGCGAGAGGAGATCAAAATCATGCAGTTGGTCGGTGCACGTGACAGCTTTGTTCACCGGCCCTTTCTCCTCGAGGGCGGCATCACCGGGGCGCTCGGGGGAGCTATCGCCATCCTGCTCACCTACACAACGTTTTGGTCGGTATTCAATTACCTCTTCATCATTTCGTGGATTCCGTGGGAATGGGCCGGAATCGGGATGTCGGCCGGAATCGTGTTCGGAGTGTTCGCCAGCGGATACGCTGTCCGCAAGCACCTCCGGGAGGTATAAGGTGCGAGGCTTCTACACCTGTGTCGGGTTGGCGATGGCCCTCGGGCCTCCGACGTTGGTGCCGGCACCGGTAGCAGGTCAGATCGTCGAGATTCGGAGGGAGATCATCGAGAGCCAGCGCCGGCTTGAAGAGGTGCGCGAGGAACGAAGCCGGCTACGGGAAGAGTTGACGAACCTCGATGGCCGAGTGCGAAATGTGGCAAGAGAACTCGCGAATGTCGAACAGCAGGTCAGTGCGTCTCGATCTGCGGTCGCGGAGGTCGACTTTCAGGTAGAAGCGGTGGGGGCTGAAATCGAAGGCACATCCAGTAGCCTCTTGGTCACGCGGGAACGACTCCAAACCGGAAAGGCCGTTCTTTATCGCCGCATCCGTGATATCTACAAGCGGGGCGCACTCCACTCAGTGCGGGTCATGCTCGGGGCCGGCTCGTTTCCGGAGATGCTGACACGCTACCGGTACCTGCGCCTGATCGCTACGTACGATCGCACACTGGTACGGAGCGTGGAAGGACTCGAGACCGATCTGGACGCACAATACGAGGATCTACAGTCCAGCATGGTCAGCCTGGGTCGCCTGCGGCAGTCCAGGCTCAGCGAAATAGCCACTCTGCGCTCGGTGGAGGAGACGCATCGCCGGGCGATCGAGGGCTATCGTGCCCAGGAGCAGGCCGCCACCAATCGGCTGGAGCAACTCGCACTCGACGAGACCCGCATGAGCGTCCTCATCACCGAGCTCGAATCAAGGCGTGTGGAAATCGAGCGAGCCGCCGCCAGACGGGGAGTGCCGAACAGGCTCTCGACGGCGGAGGTAGGAACGATGAATTGGCCGGTGAACGGCGAGTTGATCTATCGATTCGGGCGGGAGGAGAGACCGAACGGCACCATACTGCGGTGGAACGGAATCGGGATCCGGGCGGCCACCGGAACCCCCGTACGAGCCGTGGATGCTGGTACGGTCGCCTACGCGGGCCCCTTCGAAGGGTACGGTCTTACGGTGTGGCTGAGCCACGGCGGCGGTTTTTATACGCTTTACCTTTACCTCGAAGAGATCGGCGTAACGCAGGGTCGCGAGGTGACGGCCGGTCAGGTCGTGGGCACCGTTGGGGGAGTAGGCACGCCGGAGGGGCCCCACTTGGAGTTCCAGGTCCGAACCCCGGTCGACGGGGGAGACCCCCGAGCCCAAGATCCGCTCGCATGGCTTCGGGCGCCGGGAGGGTGAGCCTGCACCCCCTTTTTGGCCACGCTGATCTTCAAGCGTCTCTATCGAAGGCCTGGGCATCCGGGTCTCTTCCGTCGAGCGTGCTCATCCACGGTCCGCGTGGCGTGGGGAAACAACGACTCGCTCTCTGGCTCGGCCAGCTCCTGCTCTGCCCCCAATCCGGACCAACAGGGCCTTGCAGCGACTGTAAGGTGTGCCGGATGGCCATGAATCTGGAGCATCCCGACCTCCACTGGTACTTCCCGCTCGCGAAGCCGAAGGGGGTTCGGCCGGCTAAGCTTGCGGACGCCATGGAGAGAGCTCGTTACGATGCCCTGGCAGAGTGCAGGGAGCGTCCTCTCCGCCCCGCTGCTGTAGCGACTGAACCCACTGGGCTCTACATGGCTGTTGCCCAGACTCTGCGATCCGACGCACACCGCCGGCCGGCCTTGGGAGCCCGGCAGGTGTTCGTGATCGGAGAAGCCGAGATGCTCGTTCCCCAGGAGGCGAGTCAGGAAGCCGCCAATTCACTATTGAAGCTCCTGGAGGAGCCCCCACCGACTACACTTCTCATCCTGACTTCGAGTGAGCCGGGCCGGCTCCTACCCACCATTCGCTCTCGAACGATGCCGCTCCACCTTCCCCCTCTGCCGCCGGACAGTGTCGAACAGTTCCTCATTGAGTTCGGCCAAGTCTCTCCGGATGAGGCGCCTCGGGCTGCCCACCTCGGCCGGGGTTCGATCGGCAGGGCTCTCGGGTTTCTGCCCAATGGAGCGGACCCGGGTCCTTTGGAGGTGCTCCGAGCGCAGGCGTTTGAGCTTCTCGCCGCAGCGTCGAATAAGGACGGGGGAGCCGTGTATCGTAGATCCCTGGAGTTCGGTGCTACTCGCAGCCGTGGCCTGATGCCTCTGTTCGAATTCCTGGAGGACGCACTACGAGACCTTTCCTTGACAGGGGCGAGAACGCCCGAAGGCCTTGTCATGGAAGGCCTTATCAATCCTGATCGGGTGGATCTCCTGGAACGGATTCGAAAGGAGCGGGATATCCATCCGGTGGCGGTCACGAGGGCCTTTCGGCATTTGGAAGAAGCCAAAGAACTGGTGGCCGGCAACGTGAACCCCCAGCTCATCGTGGCCGGGCTCCTGACCGGCCTCCGGGAGGAACTCATTGGCAACCACTGAAGACCGCGATTCTCGCGGAGCAGGCCTGACACACATCGACGCCCAGGGAAACCCAATCATGGTGGATGTGTCGGGTAAGGAGACCTCGATGCGAATCGCGACGGCCGAAGGCCGCATCCGCATGTCCACGGACACTTTGGTGGCCATTCGCGGGGGGGGAGTACAGAAAGGAGATGTCCTCCAGGTGGCTCGCCTGGCCGCTATCATGGCCGGAAAGCGTACCGCCGACCTGATCCCCCTCTGCCACATTCTACCTGGTGCCTCCATTGCCGTCGACCTAGACTTGGATGAAGCCCTCCCGGGGATCGTCCTACGGGCGGAAGCTCGGATCGCTGGTCAGACAGGGGTCGAGATGGAGGCCCTCACGGCCGTCTCGGTAGGTCTCCTGACGGTATACGACATGGCAAAATCCCTCGACCGTGGGATGGTGATCGAGGATGTCCGTCTGCTCCACAAAGACGGCGGAAGATCGGGCGCCTGGTCTGCGGATTGAACCATCTACCGCGGCCGCAGTTATCCCCTCGCTTGGAGAGATTCTGTGAGATTCAAGATCCTGGTCTTATCAACCGTCGGTGCCACCGCCTGCTCGGGTGGTTCCCCAGCTCCCGGACCCGCACCTGCCCCCGTTTCGGGGGCTGGTGATTATGAGAGGGCGACGGTGCGGGCCGCGGCCAGAATCCTCCCCGACCGGATCCGACAGCATATCACATTTCTGGCGAGCGATGAGCTAGCGGGAAGGGACACGCCAAGTCCCGGACTCGAGACAGCAGCCTCGTATTTGGTTGAAGCCCTGCAAGAAGCCGGGGTTGATCCAGCAGGCGACAGCGGGACCTTCATTCAGCGGTTTCCTTACACGCGTACTGCCATGGTCACCGCGTCCCGGCAGGTGAATTACCGATTGGCGGGCTCGACCCGGGAACTGGAATACGCAAGGGATTACTACGTGATACCCGGGCAGATGTCGGCGGCGAACGCCGAAGTGGTCTTTGGAGGACCGGCGAGTCGGCCTTCGGCCGGTGTGGCCCAGATCGTCGGTGGAAAGGTGGTGCTCTTCACGACCGTGGGTAACCCGATCGTCGGGACAGGTGAGGACCTACTCACGGCGTTCCAAGCCGCGGCGGAAGGCCGAGCCGCCGCAGTCGTGCTCCTCCTCGATGAGACTCAAGAGCCCGACAGCATCACGGATATGGCCAGGGGGCTTCAGGGAGCCGGATTGGCCACCCCCCTCCCAATCGTCGGCCTGTCGCCAGCGAGCGGCGCCGCCCTGATGGTAGAGGTCGGCCTCGATCTGGCAACGCTCAGGGAGTCGCCACCGGCAAACGCGATATCGCTGGACGGCATCACGATGAACGTCTCGGCCCCCTTCGAGGTGTCCGAGCACACGCCGCCCAACGTGGTCGGTGTAGTGCGGGGTAGCGATCCGGAGTTGCGGGACGAATACATCGTGTACTCGGCACACTTTGACCATGTCGGTGTCGGAATCCCTGACGAGGCTGCGGATTCCATCTACAACGGCGCGGACGATAACGCATCCGGAACCTCGGTCCTGCTCGAGACCGCCGCCGCGTTCGCTGCTCTGGACGTGCCCCCCGCTCGCTCCGTCATCTTCCTGGCGGTGAGCGGTGAGGAGAAGGGGTTACTGGGCTCACAGCACTACTCGGAAAATCCGACCGTGCCGATCGAAGAGATCCTCATGAACATCAACCTGGACATGGTGGGGCGGAGCCACCCCGACACGGTGATCGGCATCGGTCGCCAGTACACGAACCTCGGACCACTCACCGATCGGGTGCTCCGAGAACACCCGGACCTCGGATTCACGGTTATCGAAGACCCCAAGCCGGAGGAGCAGGGGTTTTTCCGGAGCGACCACCTCAATTTCGTGAACAAAGATATTCCGGCGATTTTCTTCTCGGCCGGGTTTGATCATGAGGATTACCACAAGCCGTCCGATGAGGTCGAGCTCATCAATGTGGAAAAGGCGGCGCGAGTAGGGCGGATGGTTTTCCATCTGGGAGCACTCGTCGCGAGCGGCACCGTCGACCCTGAATGGACCGAGGAGGGCCTGGCAGAGGTTCGGAGGATCATCGCCGACAACGGAAACTGAGACGCGGACGGTGCCTCGGGTTTGACCCTCTAGAAAGGATTACGGCCCTCTGCGGGCAGGTGATTGAGCTGGGACGATGGGCCTACATGTGGTAGTTCGGCGCTTCACGAGTGATCGTAACGTCGTGCGGGTGCGATTCGCGTAGGCCGCCGGAGGTAACCCGCACGAACGTCGCTTTCTCCCGCAGCTCCTCCAGGTCGGCCGCTCCGCAGTACCCCATGCCACTCTGAAGGCCGCCAACGAGTTGGAACACCGTATCGGCCATGGGCCCCTTATAGGGGACCCGGGCTTCGATTCCCTCCGGGACCAACTTCCGCAGCTCAGCCGCCGGATCCTGAAAATAGCGGTCGGCGGACCCCTCCTGCATGGCCGACAAGGAACCCATCCCACGCACGGTCTTGAAGCGGCGCCCTTCCATGAGGAAGCTCTCTCCCGGTGACTCCTCCGTGCCCGCGAACATCGATCCCATCATGACGGCTTGGGCGCCGGCGGCGAGCGCCTTCACAATATCCCCCGAGTAGCGGATTCCCCCGTCGGCGATGACGGGTATCTGACCCTGAACACCCTCCACGGCATCCATGATGGCTGTCAACTGCGGGAGCCCAACACCCGTCACGACCCGGGTCGTGCAGATCGAACCGGGCCCCACGCCCACCTTGACCGCGTCCGCTCCCCGCTCCATGAGAGCCGCGGCTCCTTCCTTCGTGCCGACGTTCCCCGCAACGATTTGCGCTTCGGGGAACCGCTTTCGCGCCCGAGATAGCGCCGAGAGTACACCCTCGGAGTGGCCATGGGCCGTATCCAGCACGAGCACGTCCACACCGGCATCGATGAGCTCCCCCGCCCGGTCGAGCGACTCCTTCGAGGCGCCGATCGCCGCTCCGACACGAAGCCTCCCGTGCTCGTCTTTGCACGCTCCGGGAAAGAGCCGTCGCTTGAAGATGTCTTTGACGGTGATCAAGCCCTGCAATATCCCGCTCTCGCCGACCACAGGCAGCTTTTCGATCCGGTGTTCGTGAAGGATCCTCTCGGCGGCCTCGAGCGTCGTCCCCTCCGGGGCCGTAATCAGGGTATCGGAGGTCATCACCTCGCGGATCGTACGATCCAATTCACTCTCGAACAGCAGGTCACGGTTGGTGACGATCCCCACCAGGCGGCCATCGCTTTCAACGATCGGGACACCGGAGATGGAAAACTGAGCCATGAGCTCGTGTGCGTCACGGAGGGTCTTGTCCGGCGACAACGTGATGGGATCCAGAATCATCCCGCTCTCGGAGCGCTTGACCCGGTCCACCTCCGCCGCCTGTGTCTCGACGGACAAGTTCTTGTGGATGACGCCGAGTCCGCCTTCCCGCGCGATCGCGATGGCCATTTCCGACTCGGTGACCGTATCCATCGCGGCCGTGAGGAGAGGAATTTGCAGATCGATCTCGGTGGTAACGGATGAACGGACCACCGTATCCTTCGGATGCACCGTCGAATGCCCCGGCACGAGCAACACGTCGTCGAACGTGAGAGATTCCTTGAGAATCACCGCCATGAAGCTATTCCCATCCCCCATACACGAGACGCCCGCCCACCCAGAATCTCCTCCAGAGACCCTCGATGAACAGGCGCGTTCGGGACTACCATGGACGATCTTACCGAGGCCCGTCTCGGGGTGTCAACCCTCGGGCCAGCTTGTCCATTCCACCCGTCGGCTCTTCTAATCTTGTTAGCGCCCTCCAACCGGATCCTCATCCGGGGCCTCGGACCGAGGGTCATCATCGGTGCCAGACTCATCCAATAGTGGGGGCTCATCCTCGACGGGGCCCTCCTCAGCACCGGGCGTGAGTTCCTCCATGAGCTTCTTTCCTGCAGACGAAACGTTGGACAGAACCCGATCCGCGGCCGAAATCAGTTGAAACGCTTCGCGAAGCGTCGCCGGGCTCACTGCGTTCTTTCTCAGCTTGTCCTCCATCGCTTCGGCAAAACGCTGGAGTCCCGAGGTCTCCTCCGCCCCGTCCGTCCCATACTTACTCTCCAGAAACTCGATGTAATCCAGCATCTGGTAGACCTGCTCCTCGGGCAGACTCTCGATCTTTCGCATGAGACGCTGGCGAAGTATGTCGTGCATGAACGCAGATCCAGATCGGGTTTATGCTCCGTTCGAATGTCAACCGCAAGTTAACACAGCGTGGTGTGTAAGGGCGACCGCTTGCCCGACCGCAGAAAGCGCCTAACGTTTGCTGTCATCTTGGGCTCTTTCACTCCTCTGTACGGCTCCATCAGCCCCTCTAATTCATGACCTTTCTACCCAATCGAGTTGTTGGAATCTCCACGGGCGCCGAGCAACTCTGTTCACGCTGGCTCGAGTCCATCGATGAGCGCCTAGATGCCGCGGACTGTGACCGCTACGAGCTCTGCAGGTCGGTCCTGACCGAGATCCACTTCCCTCACCTCATCGGGGTGGATCCCACCACACTTCCGGTCGCAACGCAGGTCGCGCTCGCGCAGATGGACGCCAGAAACGTGACGTTGGAGCCCGAGTACTACGCTGAGATCGACGTTCGGCGATATGAGGCCATCAAGCCGCTCATGTGGCTCTGGGAGATGTTCGACCGGAGTGCCCTGGCCGAAAATGTGCACCTCGGTGTCAAATTCCGCCGGATTCTGGCGAATCGGATCTTTCGGAAATGTGGCGAGAACTTCAAAGCGTTCCACCACGTCAAGCTCTCGTTCGGCTACAACCTTGAGGTCGGAGACAATGTGGTGGTCCATCGACACGTCTTACTGGATGACCGAGGCGGGATAACTCTCGGAGATGGTGCCTCAATCTCCGATTTCGCCAACGTCTACAGCCATTCGCACGATGTCGTGGAGGGGCGGGACATCACGACCCCACTGACCATCATCGGCGCTGGAGTCCGGGTCACCTACCATGCCACGGTCATGTCTGGAGTACATCTTGCTGAAGGGAGCATGCTGGGATCGTTCGCCGTCGCCACGAAGGACACCGAGCCGCACGCTATCTACGCCGGAATACCGGCCAAGAAGATCAAGGACAAGCCGGCTGGGTCCCGGCAGCCTCCTACGCCCGACCCTCTAGCAGATCCATCGACGTGAGCCAGACGGCCTGTTGAAGAAGTACTAGCCTTCTACCCTTCCTCCGCTTCGTACTGAGTCTTCAGCTGCTCCACAACTGCTGGATCGGCCAGGGTCGTTGTATCGCCTAACGCCTTCCCCTCTGCAACATCCTTCAAGAGCCTCCGCATGATCTTGCCGGATCGGGTCTTCGGTAGGTCAGCCGTGAAGATCACCGTCTCGGGACGTGCGATCGCCCCGATCTTTTCGGCGACATGCTTCTTCAATTCCACCTCGAGGTCGTCGTCCCCCCTCTCACCTCCCTTCAGCGTCACGAAGGCGGCGACGGCCTGACCCTTAACGTCGTGTGACTTGCTGACCACGGCGGCCTCGACAACGACGGGGTGATCCACCAGCGCGCTCTCGACCTCCATCGTACCGATTCGGTGCCCAGCCACGTTGAGTACGTCATCCACCCGGCCCAGAATCCACAAGTACCCGTCATCGTCCCGTTTTGCGCCGTCTCCGGGGAAGTAGATTCCCTCCCACTTGGACCAGTACGTCTCGCGGTAGCGCTCCTCGTCTCCGTAGATCGTGCGGAGCATGGACGGCCACGGCTCGGTAATCGCCAGCAAGCCGGCGTCCACTTCTGCGCCGTCGTCATCGAGCAGGGCGACCGAAATCCCCGGAAAGGGTTGTGTGGCGCTTCCCGGACGCGTCTCGGTGACCGCTGGAAGCGGCGTGATCATGATGGCGCCGGTCTCGGTCTGCCACCACGTATCTACGATTGGGCAACGCTCCTTTCCGAGAACGCGATGGTACCACATCCACGCCTCCGGATTGATCGGCTCGCCCACGCTCCCGAGGAGACGGAGCTTGGACAGATCATGTTTTTCCGGCCATTCCTCGCCCCATTTCATGAACGCCCGAATCGCCGTTGGTGCCGTATAAAAGACCGTCACACCGTACTTTTCACAGAAATCCCAGAATCGGTCCTTTTCGGGCCAATCAGGCGCACCTTCGTACATGAGGGTGGTGGCACCGTTGGCCAGGGGGCCGTAGACGATATAACTGTGCCCCGTGACCCATCCGACGTCGGCGGTGCACCAATAGACGTCGTCCTCCCTGAGATCGAAGACACACTGCGTGGTGGCGGCGACCTGGGTCAAGTAGCCACCGGTGGTGTGCACCACGCCCTTGGGTTTTCCCGTCGTTCCGGACGTGTAGAGGATGTACAGCAGGTCCTCGGCATCCATGACCTCGGGGGCGCAGTCCGCGGTCACAGCGGCGATGAGGTCGTGATACCAATGATCGCGACCCGCTTCCATATGGGTGTCGAGCCGGGGGGTGAGATCCGCCCCCCTCGCGACCACGACCACGTGCTCGATCGTCGTGCAGGACTCCAACGCCTTGTCGGCATTCACCTTGAGGGGGACGATCCCACCCCGTCGGTACCCGCCGTCGGCAGTGATCAACACCTTCGCCGTGGCATCATTGATGCGATCGGAGAGAGATTCCGGACTGAATCCACCGAAGACCACCGAATGGGGAGCACCGATGCGCGTGCACGCGAGCATGGCGATCGCGGCTTCAGGAATCATGGGTAGGTAGATGGCCACGCGATCACCCTTCCCCACCCCCAAGCCCTTCAGCGCATTCGCGAACTGACATACCTCCCGGTGGAGGCTCTCAAACGTGTACTCGCGGACATCGCCCGGCTCTCCCTCCCAAATTAACGCAACCTTGTTCCGGCGCGGCCCATCCAGGTGTCTATCCAGACAGTTATGGGAGACGTTGAGCTTTCCTCCGACGAACCACCTGGCGTGAGGGGGCTCCCATTCGAGCACCGTGTGCCATCTCTCGAACCAATCGAGTTTCTCCGCCCACGATTCCCAGAAAGCGAGGCGATCCGCAGACGCACTTTCGTACAGGCCTCGATCGGGTACGACCGCCCCTTCTCCAAAATTCCCGGGCGGTGGAAATCGGCGATTCTCGGTTAGGAGCACGTCGAAACCCTGACCCCCTGTGCTCATTCGAGTCCCCCGCTTCCGATTTCCTCACCCATGTGATCTCCTCCGTACTCCGTAGTGGACCATCGGTGTGCCGAACCCGCTCAGTAGACCGACACAGTTGCGTTCGGCGTGCGCCCGCCAGAGTAGGGCAGTCGAGCAGCAAACGGCAAGCGCCGGCGGAGAATCCTTACCCCGCCTCTATCAGTGAGGACCTGAGGCCTCGATGAGCCAGGGCCCGCTCGAAGGCGGCGGTCGCGGCCGACGCCAACGCGGACACCGCGCTTGCCCCTGCGCTCAAAGCTTCCGACGGGATTGTGAGCTTGATGCGCACCTCCGTCTCGGCGGCTCGTGGATCGTCCTTCGGATCATCCATCCTCAACCGCAACACGAGCGGGGTATGCGAGTGCTCGGGGAGGCAGTCGGCGGTGACCCTAGAAAGGGCAGCGAGAAGGTCGGGCATCGGCCCCAACAGCCCCAGTTCCGGGCCGGTCACGACCAGAGCGAGATTTCCCTTGAGGCCCTTTGTCGTCTCGTCGAGGAACACATCGATACTCACGAAATCCGGACCCTCATCGTCATGAAAGAAAAGGTAAGCGCTACGTGAGCTTTCCCCCTCCCACCGGCCCTCGAACTGGTGACTGGTAGTCTTCTGGAGGCCGGAGAGTACCCAACCGGAACGTGTGATACCGTCCTGAACCGCCTCGATAAGCGGCTCGAGAGTCAGTAGGTGCTGGGCGTCGTCGGTCATGGCACAGGCCGGAGTCGGGGGATATATTGTAATATCATGAAATCACCGAGTACGAACTCTCAAGATGTGGTGTTACGCCGGACTCTTCAGGAGAACGGGCACCGTTACACTGATCAACGCGCCGCCGTTTTCAGGCTTGTGGCGCGCAGCAGAGTCCACCCCACCGCGGAGGACGTGTTCCTGGGCGTGCGTACCGAAGTCCCCGGAATCTCGCTCGCGACGGTCTACAAGAGCCTCGAAACGTTGGTCAGCTGCGGACTGGCGAAGAAGCTCAACCCTCCGGACGGCTCGGCCCGATTTTGTGGCCGGACGGAACCCCACCATCATGCGCGGTGCCTGGCCTGCGGGGGCGTGTCGGACGTCTCCGGCGAACTCGGCGCCGCGGAAATCGCCGCCCTCCGATCGCGGGCTAATGGATTTCACTTGGTGGGATACGAGCTCGAATTGACGGGGTACTGCTCGGACTGCACGCCGCCGACAGGTAACCGGGCCGGCGCCTCCTCCAACTGACGTCATCACCCTGGGTGCGCCGCGTCAGCTCCCTCGTCTAAGGGGCGAAGCCACGTTTGATCCGTCCGACGTGCTCCCTTACGCTAGCGCGGCTGGTCCGTTGTCGATCCGGCCGACGGCCGTGGCGCGCCCGATGGACGCCGACGATATCTCCACGGTGCTCCGTTGGGCCTCCCAGCATGGGGAGCCCGTCGTTCCCAGAGGCGCGGGCACGGGCCTGCCGGGTGGCAACGTCGGGCACGGCATCGCGCTAGATGTCAGTGTAGGCTTCAAGACCCTTGGGCCCTTGGACATATCCGGCCGTACTGTGCGCGTAGAGCCGGGTGTCTTGGCCGGGGATGTGGACCGGGCGGCCCGACGGGCAGGCTTGTTCCTCCCTCCACTACCGTCGAGCGCTGACCGATGCACGGTCGGAGGGATGGTCGCGAACAACGCCGCCGGGGCGCGGACGTTCAAGTACGGAGCCACACGTGATTGGGTCCAGGCGCTTGACGTGGTCACCGCCGACGGGAGCCAGTATCGCCTCGCGGGGGGTGAGACGATGCCGCCCGAGTTCCGCGAACTCCACACCGAACTGCGGACGGATCTGGAGAGCGAGCCCGAGGGGTGGCCCAATGTCCGAAAGAACTCCAGTGGCTACGCGCTCGACCGGTTCCTGCCGGGGGCAGACGCGGTTCAGCTCGTCGTCGGGAGCGAGGGGACGATCGCCGTTGTGACATCGGTCACGCTGGCCCTAGCGCCGCTGCCTGAGGCACAGGCTGTGTCCCTCATCGTGCTTCGGAACAAGCTCGACCTCCCCATCCTAATCCAGTGGGCCCGGGACAACGACGCCTCCGCCTGTGAATTCTTCGGGCGTCGCTTTCTGGAGGTCGTTTCGCTCTCCGGGCACACCGTAGCCGGAGCGGCCGTCGAGGGTGCCGAGGCCGCTCTGCTCTTGGAATTGGACGGCGACCGGGACTCCGTTTCGACGGGAGCGGAGTCGCTACGGATCCTGGCCCGCGAACTAGGTCTGCAAGCCATCGTGGGCCTGGAAGAGATCGACCGCCGGAACCTGTGGAGCCTGCGGCACGCCGCCAGCCCGTTGATCGCTGAGTCTGCCCGGACCGGACTCTTGTCTACTCAGATCATCGAGGACTCGGCCGTGCCACCTGAGGCGCTCGGAGCCTACCTTTCGGGGCTCGATGAGATCCTACACTCGGCCGACACCGACGCTGTGATTTTTGGCCATGCGGGAGACGCCAACGTCCACGTAAACCCTTTGCTCGACATTCGACGACCGTCGTGGCGAGATCTTGCCCGTACCATCCTGGGGGAAACTGCGGGTCTCGTGGCTGAGCTCGGAGGAACCCTTTCCGGAGAGCACGGAGACGGGCGGCTTCGTGCACCCTTCCTGGAGCAAATCTGGGGGTCGAAGCTGACAGCGTGTTTCGAGAGAACGAAGGCCACGCTCGATCCGTTCGGAATCCTCAATCCAGGCGTGATCATCCCGCGCCCGGGCCAGGACCCGCTGGAAGGCCTTTGGCCTCAATATGGCGGTTCGGCATGATCCGCCTCCCCGCTTTCCGGATTCCCGTGAGCCTCGCACACGTGGCCCGAGTCAAGACGGCTTTCCTGGGGCTCTTGCCTCTGCTGCTTCTGTCCGTCTGGGCCGGGGCGGACTGGAATGACGACGAGTCGGCACCTCCACCGCCGCCCGATGAGGTTGTAGAAGCCGTTCCCCCAGCAGTACCGCCACCTCCTGGTCCTGAGGTCCTCGCGCTGCGGCGGGACCTTTCGGGCCTGCTGAGTACAGAGCCATTGCGGAGAGCAGAGTGGAGTATCCTCGTCGTCTCGCTCGAGGAAGGAGACACGTTGTTCGCGCAGGACGAGGACCGATTCCTGGCGCCGGCGTCAAACATGAAGATCGCAACGACCACCGCGGCCCTCCACTTCCTTGGGCCTTTTTTTAGATACCAGACGTTTGTCTACGCGGACGGGCCCATCGAAAACGGCATCCTTGGAGGGGATTTGATCCTCTACGGAACGGGAGATCCGGGTATCTCGGAGCGCTTTTATCGAAATCGCACGGACGTGTTCGAAGCGTTCGCCGACCAGATCGCCAAGGCCGGCATCACCCGTGTCGAGGGCGCGGTCATCGGCGACGCGACGTATTTCTCGGGGCCCGAGCTAGGACCGGAGTGGGATCCGAGGGACCTGAACGAGTGGTTTGCCGCCTCAGCATCATCACTCTCCTTCAACGAAAACATCGTCACCCTTCAGATCCTTCCCTCGGCTCGCCTGAGCTCCCCGCCCAGGATTGAAACGATCCCTTTCGGATTTCCACTGGAGGTGAGCAATCGGGCGGAGACCGTGGTTGGCCGTCCCCGTCCCAATCTCTGGTTAGACCGCGTCGAGCCCACGGCGCGTATTCGAGTCGACGGAGAAATTCGGCAGGGAGGGCCGGATATCTGGCGCCGCCTGACCGTGCCGGATCCGGCATTCTTCGCGGCTCGGGCTCTTAGAGAGGTGCTTATCTCCGAAGGCATCGGCGTCAGCGCGCCGGAGAGAGCCGTCCATATCGAGTCGGATTCCAGGATTACGGGGCGGGCGTCGTGGGCCCCCGGACTCCGTGACGGAGATGAGCCGCAGCTCCTCGCCCAGCACACGTCCCCGGAACTGCTCGAATATCTGATGGTCGTCAACCATGAAAGCCACAACTTGTTCGCCGAGACGATCATCAAGACCATCGGCAAAGTCGCGACTGGAGACGGATCCTTCGAAGGCGGCGCCCGTGCGGTTCAGTCGTTCGCCACGAGGGAAGCTGGGGTCGAGGCCGAGCAGATCATCGCAGTGGACGGTTCCGGGCTGTCCAAAGGCAACCGGACGAGCGCCGGCGCCCTGGTCGGACTCTTGTTACACGTGGCCACATCAGATAATTGGGATGCGTTCGTCTCGACTCTGCCCGAGGCCGGCCGATCCCTCCGAAGAATGTACGGGACTCGTGCGGCCCGTAACCTCCGGGCCAAGACGGGGACCATCGATGGCGTCTCGGCCCTCACGGGAATCGTCACGACCCAGGATGGCGAGACACTACTCTTCAGTATTCTTTCGAATGAGCTCCGATCCACCGGCTCAGCCAAGCGCGTCGAGGATCGGATCGGCGCTCGTCTAGCTGAGTTCCGGCGAAGGCTTAGTCCCACGTCCTAGGGAGGCTCTCCCTAGCGCCGACCGAAGTCGCCTCCGAAGCTCCACGCCCGACATCGTGGCCAACGTCCTCTCGGCTGTGCCCTTACTGTTCCACCTCACGTCGAGAAGATCAAAGCCCTCGTCTTCGGCGTCTTCTGGGTGGAAAAAGAGATGGTGACGCCCCTTGAAATCGAGGCCCGCCTCCGAGTGCGCCGTGGCCACCCAGACACCGCCATCCGAATCCAGAAATCTTCTCATTTGCGGCTCATTTCGCGTTTATTACCCGGATATCAACATCGTGGATGGGCTGAGTAGGCTTTGGGGTCACCCAAAGTTAGTGTAGTGTCCCAGAAGTGTCTGGGCCATTGATCTCGCTGTGCTCGATCGTCTCGCGGTTAACTCGGCACCCACGATGAGCATGAAGGTGCTCGGCTCGAGCGAACTTCTGGGACACCACACTAGGTCTACCGAATCGGTAATACAGCTGGCGTAGAGCCGCTTGGCAATCCCGAGAGCGAGGAGCACTTGGTGCCCCAACCCCCAAACACCAGCCCTGTTCGCACGAGGGGGCTGGAGACGCGAGCCGCCGACCCAAAGCCGCCACACCTACGGACTGACTTGGCGCTCCTCGGAATGAGTTTGATCTGGGGTGTCAATTTTTCAGTGATCAAGATCGCTCTCAGGGAGTTTGAACCACTGGCCTTCAACGCCCTACGTTTCGTGCTGGCGTCGTTGACCCTCTTCCTTTTCTTGAGAGTGAGCGGCTCCGTTCCGTTTCCCGCACGACGACACTGGGCCCTCTCTGCCAACTTACGTGAGACACGGAGCAGCTAAGGAATTAGAGTAGGGCGAAGGCAGAGAAACCGAGGATGCTGAGACACCGAGAGAGAATGAAAGAGAATGGAATAGCCCCACCAACCTGGGACGGTAAGCGAAGCGCGGCAGCTCCTGCGGACTCGGAGGTGGTAGATAGGCCGCTGCGCCGGCGGTTCGCTCCGTCGTACAAGCTGCGGATCGTCGAAGAAGCGGACCGGTGCACGGAGCCCGGAGAGGTTGGCCGACTCCTACGGCGGGAGGGCTTGTACTCGTCGCACCTGACGACATGGCGCAAGGCGGCGCATAGCGGGTCCCTGAAAGCGCTGTCGAAGAAACGAGGCCGTAAGCGCGAGCGCAATCCGCTGGAGGAGAAGGTGCGCAAGCTGGAGCGCGAGAACACTCGCCTCGAGAAGGAGCTCCAGAAGGCGCACTTGATCATCGACGTCCAGGGAAAAGTTGCAGGGCTGCTGGGATTGAGCCTCGAGGACGGGACGAACTCATGAAGGCGACCCAGGAGCTAGCCAAGCACGTAGGGGTGAAGCCCGCGTGCGATGCGCTCAGGGTGCCGCGAGCCACGTTCTACCGTCGTCGGAGTGCATCGACCGGGCATCAGCAGCCCCGCCCGACCCCCGCCCGGGCCTTAAGTGAGAGGGAGCGGGACAAGATTTTCGACACCCTGTGTTCGGAGCGGTTCGTGGACCGGTCCCCAGCCGAGGTGGTGGCGACGCTGCTCGACGAGGACGTCTACCTGTGCAGCGAGCGTACGATGTATCGCGTTCTGGCTTCCCAGGTGCCGGTTCAGGAGCGTCGAGCGCAGCGGAGTCATCCCAAATACCAGAAGCCCGAGTTGATGGCGAGGGGCCCGAACCAGGTCTGGTCCTGGGATATCACCCGGCTGCTGGGGCCGAAGAAGTGGAGTTACTTCTACCTCTACGTGATCCTGGACATCTTCAGCCGCTACGTCGTGGGATGGATGGTGGCGGATCGGGAGAACTCTGCCCTGGCCAGCCGGCTGATCCAGCAGAGTTGCTTGAAGCATGGCGTCCAGCCCCACCTCCTGACCCTGCATTCCGATCGAGGGGCTCCGATGACGAGCCAATGCACGGCTCAACTACTCGCCGATCTCGGCGTGACCCGCTCGTTGGGCCGACCCCAGGTCTCGGATGACAATCCGTTCTCCGAGGCTCAGTTCAAGACCTTGAAGTACCATCCCTCGTTTCCCGGCCGGTTCGGGGATCAGGGGCAAGCCAAGACCTTCTGTCGCTCGTTCTTCCGTTGGTATAATGCCGAGCACCGCCATGGCGGCATCTCGATGCTGACCCCCGAACAGGTCCACTTCGGTCACGCCGATCGGATCATCGCCTGCAGGAAGGCCGTGCTCCGTGAGGCATGGGCCGCTCATCCCGAGCGCTTCGTCTCCGGTGAGCCGAAGCCTAAACCACTCCCGGAGGCCGTCTGGATCAATCCTCCCACCCCATCCCTCACGACACAGGAGATTGCTCTCTAATTGATTTCCAAGAGTGTCTCACTGGCGTTGACAGGTTCCGGGCCCGAGTCGCTTTCTTGGGTTTGCTCGCGAACGTCTTCTACCAACTTCTATTCATTTACGGCGTCGACCGGACCCTCGCCGGTAACGCTGGACTGGTGCTCGCCACGACGCCGGTGTGGACGTTGATTCTCGCGTCCATATCGGGCTCAGAGCACCACGGCCTTCCGGTCTGGGGTGGAGTACTGGCCACACTGGGGGGGATGGTGCTGGTGGTTCTCGGCGGGGACGGCGGGGTGGGGTTGGGTGAGGGCCTGTTGATGGGTGATCTACTGCTCGTGCTGGCCGCCATCACATGGGCCGCCTACACGGTCGGGACACAGGATCTCACTCGAGAGTACGGAGCCCTGGCCGTAACCTCGTGGACACTTTGGGTCGGCACGATCGGCCTGATCGCACTTGGAGGCACCTCCCTCTGGTCGACGGAGTGGGGTGTTATCTCGCGGGTCGGCTGGTTGGGCGTCGTCTATTCGGGGGTTCTGGCGATCGCGGTCGCCTATCTAACCTGGAACCACGGCCTCGAGCACATCGGTGGACCGCGAACCGCCGCGTTCTCGAACCTGGTCCCGGTCTTTGCACTGATCGCCGCCGCCCTCTGGCTCGGCGAGGATCCCCGACCCACACAGATCGTGGGGGCGATCATCATCATCGCCGGCGTGTGGGTGGCCCGCGTGGCCGGGGGGAAGGACGTGGAGCCGAGCTACTGAAGGGGCGTGTCGAAGAAGTGGGGAGCCCTAACCCGTGGAACCTGATTCGAGCCTGGGGTGATGACGGAGCTCCGGAAATTCGTATACAATGATCCCCTCATTCGTGACCTCCGACCGGACGCGCAGACCATCGTCCATGTCGTCCAACACACCCTCGGCAGCGGAGAGCGACAGGTTCAGCGAGGCGGCGACCTCCGTCACGGTCAACGTTCCAGCCTTCTCGGTGGCGAGAAGGAGCACCCGCCGTTGAAGCTGGGTCATGAGCGCATGCCGCCTGTTCTCACGCGCCTTGAGCCCCCACCAAACCGTTGCCGTTCCCGCGGCGCCCATCAGACTCCCGACTGCGATTGGCTCAAAAGCGAACTCGATCACCCCGATCGAGATCAGGAAGGCCGCCAGAAGGACCATTCCCACACCCAGTGCCCGGCGCCCCACTCCCCGTCTCGGGAGGCTTTCCTCGGCTCTGACAGCGGTGCCGGGGCTGAGCGCATCTGTTCCGACTGTCTCGGCAAAGGCTGGGTGGCCGGCAAACCCCGGCCCCGGGATCCGGGCGTTCTCCCACCCCAAGCCACACTGCGCACAGATTCGACGGTTACGTCGAGCGAAATAATACGCCAAGCCGCCGAGCCCATAGGTGAATACTGAGAGTCCGATGAGGAGACCCATGTGACCGGGCCGCTGAAAGTACCTTACACCGGTCCCTACGTGGCCGCATCGCGGGCAACTTCGGACGTCGACGCTCATTGGCCTCATGACCGGCTGTGAGGAAGCCACCGGCTCCGCGGAAGCCACCGGGTGTGAGGAAGCCACCGCCCCACACGTGGGACAGGTGCTTTCGTGCTCCTTCAAATACTCACCGCAGGTGGTGCAGCGCATTGGCCCTCGACGAATGAGTCTTCCCCGGAGGTAGACACTCCATACTACGCGTTCGTTCCGGAGAAGATTCACCTCTCCACGCCGCCCAGAACCCGTGCGTACCCACGTTAGAACAACCGGACCAACATCAATCGCAACGCACTATTACTGGACGCCGGGCCTCCGTTGAGGCCGGACGGACTGACCGCCACACCACCCTCCCCCGTCCCGATCAGGAAATACGCTCCGGAGGCAGACCAAAGGCGCCCTTGGTCCGAGAAATCACCCGAATCATGCACCGTGGGTGTCGATGGGAACCCACCTCCACCCAGCTCGAGAGCCTCTATCAGGTCGAATCCAAGGAAGAGGAGCTCGTTACGGAGCGGCAAGGGCCCTCGCAGTGAGACCTGCCGCTCCAACTCGAGCGCGGCGCTCCAATCGGAAAACAGATCCGCCCACTCACGGCCCGTAACTGACTCGACATTGACCGTTCCGGTCTCGGTAGCACCGGTCAGCAGACGCAGCACGGTGTCGTTCCCGGCCTGGCCCCTTAGATATTCGAGGAAGAGCCAAGCGGCCCCACGTTCCGCCAGGCTACCCTGCCCCACGGCGATAAGGAGACTTACGTCCGACGGCTCACTGAGAAACAAACTGGCTCGGTTTCGGTTTCCTCTCTGGTATTCGTCCGCCTCAGCCACCCTCCCACGCCCTCGAAGCTCCTCTCCCACAAGGTCCTCAGCCATGTGGGCCAGTCCCTCCGAGAGCCAAACGGCCTCCCTGGTCGAAGCCTCCCGCTCGATGATCCTCTCGTTATGATGGATCATGTGCTGAAATTCATGAGCAAGAACGGGAGGCACCGTGCTTCGCACTTGATCGACATCCCGTACGTTCCCGTATACGCCGGTTGGATCGGGGACGAGAACGTAGAAGACCTCTCCGGCATTGCTGTGCTCAAACTCCGGCTGGAGATCCAGGCCGAAGAAGAACCCTCCGATGAAATCGTTCGAACCTGGCGGGGACAACCGATTCACGCTCGGTGTGAAGACGATGATGACACGATCGTTCCCATCCAAATCCGACGGAAATCCAAAGGCCCCTGTGTCTACCGGGTAGATGGGATCGTCGAAGAGGTCGGCGAAGAGTTCGACATCCGCCTGGGCGAGATTGGTCACCACCGTGGTGTCCTCATAAAGGATGGCTCTCTCGGAAACGACGCGCACCCTGGCGGTGACCTGGTCGAATCCGCCATCGGCTCGTACAACCTCGAACTCTCTGATGTCGCCAATGCCTGGGACCTCTCCGGGAGGGGTTCGAGCCGCCCTCCTTCCCGTGGGACCGGCGCCACGGAGAACGTCCTCCCTTTCCCGTAGAAAAAGGTCCCATTCCGACTGCGCCGCGTTAAGCGACACCGGATGCTCAGCAGTACGCCCCGGAGGAGCACGATCCGACCTAAACGCAACCGGAGCGGTAACTTCGGGCCGAAGCCCGGTGAGCGTGTAGGCGAACCGAGCCGCCCCGATGGTAGCCGCGGACTGGACCACGGCCAGATACTCCTGTGGGTCGCCCGAGCCCACCTTCAAGCAGGTCGGCGTGTCCTGCACCAAGAGCACAGTGTCGGCCCCGAGTGCCAGGTTCAGGGCGTCAGCCGACGCTGTGACGCTCAGGGGGAGAGACGAGCTGGCTTCTCCACCAAGCTGCACGGACACGTCCACCGGACGGGTGGGGAGGCAAGGAGGCACGATGACGTTGAGCCGTACGATGTCTGCAGTGACCACCTGGCCAGCAATCCCTGAGAAGAGAACGACGTTGTGATCGGCAATCGTACTGAAGTTCGTGCCAGTGAGTGTGATAAAGTCACCAGCGTTCACGGCACTGGAAGAAAGCGCCCCCAGGGTGGGGGGGAGCACCGCCCAGGCCTCGAAGTCCACAGATTCCTCGGGGCGCGATCGAAGGAAGGCCCGGATGACATACCTCCCCAGCTCGCTCCCGAGCCGAAGTCGCACCCGGGGCAACCCGGCAGAGTCGCTAGCGCTCGTCAGAGGCGTGAGCTGCGCACTCGCGGGCCCCGCGGCGATCTCCCAGTCTACCAAAACCCCGCCGGCCGAAAGGTCTCCGTCCTCGGTTCGGACGGCCACGGTCAGCGAGTCGATCAGAAACTGTGAGGGCGGGCCGAACTGACCATCCCCTGTCACCACTGTCAGCGTGACATCCTGCGTGGCCAGGTCCGCAGGTCCGAACCTGAGGCAGGTCGTCTGAGTAAGGGCAACGTAAACGGCGAGCCCTGAGAGGACTCGCCGCCGGAGCCGCGAGGTCACTCGGGGATTCTATCGAGGGATAGCAATTCAAGAATCGGACTGCCCGTCAGCCGCGCGGACCCGGTCCGTACACGCCCGACGACCCGAATTCGCTCCAACGGGCTCAGGCCCTGAGCCTCCCCAAGCCGCTCCGGGGGCACGGCTACATAGACGAATCCCTGGTCGCCGTCCCCCATTCTGGTCAGAAGAAACGGCTCAGTTACGAAAAAGTCCGTCCGGATCTCCTCAGCCCGTTCCAGTGAAATGAACTGGAGGTCCCACTGGAGTACCTCGCCACGGAAATCGTCCGGTGCGGCCGCCACGCTTTCGAGCGTCACATCGGTGCGGATGGACGCCTCGACCCCCCCGTCTGAGCCCTGCGGGAGCCATATCCACCCCTCCAAGCGAACCCGGGCCCAGTTCCCTTCTCTCGCCAGGACTCGGAGGTTCGTGCTCGAACCCGAAACAGCCAGTGTGTCTCCGTCAGGTGCGCTGAGAATCGGAGAATCACCCGACCCGCCCAAAGCCCATTCCTCGCCATCCACCACGGTGGAAGGCACGGTAAGGCGGGACCGTTCCACGGCACCACCAGATGGATCTGAGCTGAACAAAACCACTGATCCTCGCCACACCCAAACCCGTCGACGAACGTGAACCCAGTCGGGGACGCGCTCGAGGCTTTCGAGAAGAGCTCCCTGCTCGAGGCGACCCAGGATCTCTCCACCGGGCGTACCACGGATGTTCTCGCCACCGTCAACCGAAACGACCAGGTCGAAGCTCCCTCGGTCGACCGCCTGAAGCGATCGAGCCCAGACCCATCCCTCGAGATCGAACCGGAGCCAATCATCCGTCGCCTCGAGCACTTCCAGACTCATACCGGCCCGAAGCTGCCCCAGTAGTCTCCCATTCTGCTCCGCGCGGAAGTTTTCCTCTGTGGTCAACGTCGCGGACTGGCCCGCGGCGTACTCGGCGATCGCCAGTAGGGGCCAGAGAATGTAAAGGACCAAAGGAATCCGCAGATGCCGCGCACAGGCAATCATTTGACTGAAACGATCCTCGCCAGACGGTGTTGAAAGGACGACCTTGGCGGCCTTTAGGGTACGCAGCCACTCGCTGACGAATGTGTTCAGGCAAGTGCTGGTCGTCAATTCCCACAACCGGATTGTTCAGGCGCTCCATGCCCTACCCGAAACTCGTTGCCCCATCGATTTTGCTTCTCATCGCGGTATCCCACACCACCGCCGCCGGTCAGACCATCCCCTCCCCCTACACGTTTGTCGAACACGGACAAGCGTATGCGATATTTGGAGGCAAGAGCGACCTCAATCCCGGCCAACTCGGGCTAGGTCCACGGGACGCCACCACGTTCGGTGTGCGCTTCGCCGTGGCTTTCGGCGGCGCGTTGAATCTCGATGCCGATGCAATGTCGTTCATGTCGACCCGGGAGGTCCTCGACGTGTCGCGACCGGAGGATGACCGCTCCATCGGCAGGACCGACTTCAATGTGTTCCTCATCAACCTTGGGCTCCGCCTCAACCTGACGGGTCAGCGAGCGTGGCATGGGCTCCAGCCCTTCGTCCTGTTCGGCGGAGGGCTGGGCTTCACCGTAGGCGCTTTCCATGATCTGGAACTCACCACCGACATGCCCACGGACGAGTGGTACGAGTTCGGCAACCGTTTCACCGGCACGTTTGGCGCAGGGACGAGTTTCCACATTTCCGATAAGATCTCTCTCCGTCTGGACGGTGTGATGAACCTGTGGAAGATCGAAACACCAGTGGGCTGGCTCACGGTGGACAACAACCCTCTCAGTGAAAACCCCGAGAGCGAGTGGGTTTCCGCAAAAACAATCAGGCTCGGGGCCGCCTGGCGACGTTGAGACGAATGCCGAGTTTCGGGTCCAGAACCGGGGATTGGCTGCCATGCGAGGAGGCGCTCGAACGTGTTCTCAGCCGCTCCTATCCCCTCCCCTCCGAGGTCGTACCCCTCGAGGAGACGCTGGGTCGCGCGCTGACACAAGACGTCCTGGCGCCCTCGCAACTTCCTCCCTGGGACAACAGCGCCATGGACGGATACGCCGTTCGAGGCGACGACGTGGCCGGAGCCACGAAGGAACACCCGGCTGTCCTGACGGTCACCGGCGTGGTCCACGCCGGAACCCGCTTCGAGGGCACTGTCGGCCCTGCCGAAGCCGTAAGAATCATGACAGGGGGGGAGGTCCCGGACGGTGCCGACACGGTGATTCGGGTCGAGGACACCGATCGAGAAGATAACGACACCGGAAACCTTCAGATCCACTCCGACCGGGATCGAGGTCGCCATGTTCGACCGGCAGGGCAGGATTGGCCCGAGGGCGCCATCGCCCTGGAGTCCGGGACTGGACTCGGTCCCGGGCAGATCGCCGTGTTGGCTGCGGCCCGCGTATCGATGGTCTCGGTCCGCCGTCGACCCAGGGTCGCCATCCTGGCGAGCGGAAATGAACTCGTCGACCTCCATAGCCCGTCCCTCGATCCCCACGGAATCCCAGAAAGCAATAGTCACTATGTGTCCGCCGCCGTTCACGCGGCCGGTGGGACGCCCGTGCGCCTGGGCATCGCGAGGGACGACCGGGAAGACATTCAGCAACACGTCGCCGGAGCGGCAAACGCCGACGTGCTCGTGACTCTGGGTGGGGCCTCCATGGGGGAGCACGACCTCTTCAAGACCGTCCTCGAAGACCTCGGCCTGGAGTTGGACTTCTGGCGAGTGAGGATCCGGCCGGGAAGCCCCGTGAGCTTCGGGGTTTTGCCTGTAGCGGATGGTGGCGCACAGGCGGTTTTCGGACTCCCGGGTAACCCGGCGTCCACGTTCGTGACCTTCGAGCTCTTTGTCCGGCCCTTCCTGCTGGCGCTAGGGGGCCACGCTCGGGTCGGCCGACCGACAGTCTCGGCGCTGGCGACAGAAGATCTCACAACGGCGGAGGCCCTCTCCGGATTTCTGCGGGTGCGCCTTAGCGGCTCGGGTGCCGAACTCGAGGCCTCGCTTACCGGTCCTCAGGGCTCCGGGCTCGTTGGGAGTCTTGGTGCGGCGGACGGGCTGGCGATGATCCCGGCGGGAGTGATGGTGATCCCCCGTGGAGCGCCGGTCGATGTGATGCTCCTCGACGACGCTCGCGGCTTCTCTTTCACACCCCCGGCCACAAGCGGACAGACTGCGGAATGATCCGGCCCTCCGGACGAATGCTCGCAGCGATGACGGTGCTCGGAATGATTGGATGCGGGCTTCCCCGTTGGCCGGTCGAGGCGCCCCTCATCACGCCATTCGGAGTCCGATGGGAGTCCGGCGGCCCGACCATCCATAGGGGCGTCGATATCGTCGCGCCCACCGGCACGCCCGTGTACGCCATGTCGAGGGGAGAGGTGCGCTTCGCCGGCACGATGACCGACTTCGGACTCGTGGTCTGGATCGATCACGGAGACGAGATTCTCTCGATCTACGCGCACCTATCCGAGATTCTGGTGGTCGAGGGCGAAGCCGTCACGAGGGATGAGCCCGTGGGGTTGAGCGGTCAGTCGGGAAATGCGACGGGACCGCATCTGCATTTCGAGATCCGGGGTCGCGGCCATCAGGTGGACCCTGTCGTAATGCTTGGGGGCCCTTCTGGGTCGTGACGATCGGAGGGCACTCGGGCCTACGGCTACTCCTTCGACAGCCGTCTCTACCCCTCGGTGCGTAGGGCCGCGATCTCCACGGTGAGCCGGGGGAGGATCTCGAACACGTCACCCACGATACCGTAATCTGCCATCGCAAAGATGGGTGCGTCGGGATCCTTGTTTATGGCGACGATAGTTTGAGAAGTTCTCATTCCGGCGAGGTGCTGGATGGCCCCCGAAATGCCAACCGCGAAGTAGAGTCTCGGAGCGACGGTCTTGCCCGTCTGACCCACCTGTTCGGCGTGAGGCCGCCATCCCGCGTCTACGACGGCCCTGGAGGCGCCCAACGCGGCTCCGGGGCCGAGTGCGTCTCTCAGATCCTCGAGGAGACTCCAATGCCGCTCCCTTCATGCCCCGTCCACCCGAAACGATCACGCTCGCCTCCGAAACGTCGAGAGGCCCGCTCTGCGCGGCCTGAAGGTCGACAATCCGCGTCCGCATACTGCCAGGAATGGCCGCGGTGAAGAGCTCGGTCCTTCCGGCGGCCTGAGATCCGTTCGTATTGAAGGCGTTCGGCCTCAAGGAAAGGACGGCCGGAGATGCCTCGAATCCGACCCGAGTTATCGCCTTCCCACCATAGATGGGCCGTATTCCAATGAGCCTACCACCGTCCGTCTCCAGATGGGTCACATCGGAGGCGAGGGGGGCATCGACCAGAGCCGCCACGCGGGGAGCGAGGTCCTTTCCGAGCGCCGTCGCAGCAAAGAGAACCGCGGCGTACCGGTGTGAACTGACTACCTCCGCGATCACATCCGCATGAGTCTCGGGCGAACAGCCCTCCAGAGCAGGGTCCTCAACAACGCGCACGACCTCCGCTCCGAAGTGCCCCAAGTCACCTGCATGTTCTCCAATCCCGGCTCCACCGAGGAGCAGGGCGTGGGCCATGCCGCCCAGCCCTTCGGCGACCGTTGCGGCCACCGTGACCACCTCGTTTGCCACGGGACGGATTTTTCCACCTCTCTGCTCCGCAACCGCGAGCACATCGCCCATGTCATCCCTCCAGTCGCTAGAGGACGTTCGCCTCTTCGCGAAGCAGCCGAACCAACTCGGGCACCGATTCAGCACCCTCTCCGAGGATTCGTCCTTCCGCCCGCTCCGGCGGATAATCGAGCCGCTCGATCGTGAGTCGGGCGTCAGGAAGATCGACGTCCTTCATTTCGAGCGCTTTCTTCTTCGCGGCCATGATTCCCTTGAGCGACGGGTACCGTAACTCGAACGCTCCCTTCGTAAGGGTCACAACCGCCGGAAGGTCCAGTTCCACCACCTCCGTACCCCCCTCCACGGCGCGGTCACACCTTAGCCCTCTCTGCCAACTTACGTGAGACACGGAGCAGCTAAGGAATTAGAGTAGGGCGAAGGCAGAGAAACCGAGGATGCTGAGACACCGAGAGAGAATGAAAGAGAATGGAATAGCCCCACCAACCTGGGACGGTAAGCGAAGCGCGGCAGCTCCTGCGGACTCGGAGGTGGTAGATAGGCCGCTGCGCCGGCGGTTCGCTCCGTCGTACAAGCTGCGGATCGTCGAAGAAGCGGACCGGTGCACGGAGCCCGGAGAGGTTGGCCGACTCCTACGGCGGGAGGGCTTGTACTCGTCGCACCTGACGACATGGCGCAAGGCGGCGCATAGCGGGTCCCTGAAAGCGCTGTCGAAGAAACGAGGCCGTAAGCGCGAGCGCAATCCGCTGGAGGAGAAGGTGCGCAAGCTGGAGCGCGAGAACACTCGCCTCGAGAAGGAGCTCCAGAAGGCGCACTTGATCATCGACGTCCAGGGAAAAGTTGCAGGGCTGCTGGGATTGAGCCTCGAGGACGGGACGAACTCATGAAGGCGACCCAGGAGCTAGCCAAGCACGTAGGGGTGAAGCCCGCGTGCGATGCGCTCAGGGTGCCGCGAGCCACGTTCTACCGTCGTCGGAGTGCATCGACCGGGCATCAGCAGCCCCGCCCGACCCCCGCCCGGGCCTTAAGTGAGAGGGAGCGGGACAAGATTTTCGACACCCTGTGTTCGGAGCGGTTCGTGGACCGGTCCCCAGCCGAGGTGGTGGCGACGCTGCTCGACGAGGACGTCTACCTGTGCAGCGAGCGTACGATGTATCGCGTTCTGGCTTCCCAGGTGCCGGTTCAGGAGCGTCGAGCGCAGCGGAGTCATCCCAAATACCAGAAGCCCGAGTTGATGGCGAGGGGCCCGAACCAGGTCTGGTCCTGGGATATCACCCGGCTGCTGGGGCCGAAGAAGTGGAGTTACTTCTACCTCTACGTGATCCTGGACATCTTCAGCCGCTACGTCGTGGGATGGATGGTGGCGGATCGGGAGAACTCTGCCCTGGCCAGCCGGCTGATCCAGCAGAGTTGCTTGAAGCATGGCGTCCAGCCCCACCTCCTGACCCTGCATTCCGATCGAGGGGCTCCGATGACGAGCCAATGCACGGCTCAACTACTCGCCGATCTCGGCGTGACCCGCTCGTTGGGCCGACCCCAGGTCTCGGATGACAATCCGTTCTCCGAGGCTCAGTTCAAGACCTTGAAGTACCATCCCTCGTTTCCCGGCCGGTTCGGGGATCAGGGGCAAGCCAAGACCTTCTGTCGCTCGTTCTTCCGTTGGTATAATGCCGAGCACCGCCATGGCGGCATCTCGATGCTGACCCCCGAACAGGTCCACTTCGGTCACGCCGATCGGATCATCGCCTGCAGGAAGGCCGTGCTCCGTGAGGCATGGGCCGCTCATCCCGAGCGCTTCGTCTCCGGTGAGCCGAAGCCTAAACCACTCCCGGAGGCCGTCTGGATCAATCCTCCCACCCCATCCCTCACGACACAGGAGATTGCTCTCTAATTGATTTCCAAGAGTGTCTCACTGGCGTTGACAGGTTCCGCCCTCTCTGCCACCTCGAAGCTCGTGACGTTCGACGCACATGGGCAACCGAGCAACGTCGCCACCATCGGGCCCACCTGCTGCTGATCGTCGTCTGCCGCCTTCACGCCGAAGAGCACGAGCCGCTCCTCCCGAGTCTCCAGCTCCGCCGTCAACGCCTTGGCCGTGGCCAGCCCGTCCATGGTCACCGACCCCTGCACCCTCACAGCCGCATCGGCCCCGGCCGCAAGGGCCGCTCGGAGCGTCTCCCGGGAATCCTCGTTACCGAGCGTCATCACGGTGACCTGCCCCCCCTCGCCGGCCTCGCTTGCGCGGAGGGCGGCTTCGAGCGCGAACTCGTCGTAGGGACTCACGATATACTTGACCCCCTCGGGCTCGATCACCGTTGCCCCATTAGAAAAGCGAACGCGTGTTTCGGTATCTGGCACCCGCTTCACGCAGACGATGATATCCAACTTCGTTCACTCCATTTGGTTGCAATACAACGACTTGGAAACGAACCTATCCGGCGGACCCGGGCCGCTGAAGCGGCTGGCACCGGCGCGCGTGGGACACGGCCGCGCTCCCTCGAACACAAAAGCGAAGAGGCCAGTCCTGAGCCCGGCTGACACCGACGCGGGGGCACTCGTCGATCGACTCGGGCGGCGTCGGCCAGCCCGGAAGAAGCCTCAGCGGAGGCGACGAGAAGTCATGTCCATCCAAGGCATCGGTGATTCCGAACGCCTGCCCTACACGCCCGGGGCCCGAGGTCAGATCCCGCTCGCGGCCTCTCCGAGCAGCCATGACGTCAAAGCCCTCGATCGGATCGACGGCCCGTAGGAGCACTGCACAGGGATCACCGATCGCGCCAGTAACGACGTTCAGACACCAATGGATGCCATAGCTCAGGTACACGTAAGCACTTCCTGGTGGCCCGAACATGGAAGCGTTGCGTCGCGTCCGACCGATATGAGCCGCTGCGTGGGAAGCAGGATCGTCCCGCCCCATGTAAGCCTCGACCTCGACAATGATGCCTGTCGCTCGTCGCCCGTCGACGGTCGACACGAGTCGTGCGCCAAGTAGATCGGGGGCTACGCTCTGAGCAGGGCGGTCGAAGAACGTGCGGTCGAACGTACCCCGCCTGGGCGTGCCGCTCCAGGGGGCGGGCGGCAACACCCCAGGCGAGGCCTGCATGTCAGGCGTCAGCCCTACTCGTCGGAACCGGAGGAAGGCGGACGCCTTGGACCTCGTCGGGTCCTACGTCGAGCCCCACCGGACCTGGGCGCCGGAGCCGAGGAAGAGGAAGATGAAGAGAAAGAGTCGAGTGCCGGTGCCGAGAACGAGGAAGAATCCACAGACTCTCTCACCAGGGCGGGCTCCGACCCGCTATCCGGTTCTGACGCGACCTCTTGTTCACTTTGTTCACTCCGGGACTTCTCGGACCGGCGTTCGAAGTCGGCTCTCCATTCGGCCAGCACTTGAGGCGCGCGGCGGGGGACGATCTCGGCCACCCGCCCGGGCTCGTTCTCGAACACGAGGAAGACATCCGCCCCGAAGGCCTCAACCAAGGATTCGGCCGTCTTCTTGCCGACCCCTCCGTAAGAGTTTGTCAGATAGCTGACGATCGCCTTCTCGCTCGTGGGCAAACCGAGGCCGCCCACATCGATACGGGTTCGGGCCGGGGAGCGATCAGGCGGTCCACCGGCCTTGCCCACGATCTGACCATCGAGAAGCATGGGGCCGTCCTTTTCTTTACGACCTCCGGAGCCTCCGCGGGGACCTAGTCGCCCAGCCCATTCGCCTCCCCCACGTGACGGTGCATCCTGGATTGCCACGGACGGCGAACCCGTAGCCTGGGAGTCCGCAAGTGATACGCGGTAGTTGCCCATCGCCGTCTTTTCGAGGGAGATCACGTCGTGCTCCTCCGCCTGCAGAAGGAACCGGCTGAATTTACCGAAGCCCAGCTCCCCTTCATCGAAGCCCGCGTCGGCCTCCAACATCTTTCGTTTGACGTCCGAGTCGCGAGCCGAATTTTTCCCGGCTTCCTTGAGTCTCTGAAGGCACCGAACCATCAGGTCGTAGGCCGAACGGAGCGGCTCGGCATCCAATGCTCCCGCCTGGCTTGAAACCTCGGGGCCTTCCCTGGCCTCCCCTGGTGTAGTCTCCGGCGCCTCGTCATCCCCGACCTTGTCGCCCCGCCGGGCCCTCACCGGCCTACCCCTTCGTGAGGGCGGGCGGCTCCGCTCCTTGCCTTCTCTCGTGGCTGCCGAATCGTCAGCCGAGCTCCGAGGGGAGCCAGCCCGAACCTCGTACTGTCCATTTTCGAGCTTGTGAAGCCGGACAAGACCACGATGGGCGGCCTCAGCGACGAACTTTGAAAATTTGCTAAAACCGAAGTTTCCCTCACTGAACCGTCCGTCGAGTTCCAACATGACCTGCTTGAGGCGGTCGGATCGCATGACGTCACCCCGGGTGGTCATACGGCTCACGGCCTTCTCCACGAGATCCCACGGATCATTCGCACTATGGCCAGTTTCCGTGGTCTTTCGAAGTCCGGTGAGGCTCGTGTAGGAGTAGTATTCGTCGCAGTTCTGAACCAGAATGTCCGAGCTGGACTCCTGGATCCCCACACCGATCACATACTTTCCATATTCCTTGAGTTTCAGGACCAAGCTCGAAAAATCGGAGTCACCGGTGAGGAGAATGAAAGTGCCGATCTCTGGGCGGATGAAAACCAGTTCCACCCCGTCGATCGCCATCCGGATGTCCGTCGCGTTTTTCTTCGAACTCCCGTACGCGGGTGCGAAGATCAGGTCCACCGACGCCTCGGAAAGCGGGACGATATACTGGGGATAACGCCGCCAGTCGGCGTACGCCCGCTGGACGGTCACCTTCCCGCGGATGACGTCCGATTGGAGTAGGCTCTTCAGTTCCTTGGAGAGATCACTACGCATCCCCATCGTGACGTTATCGAAGTCGATGAGGAGGGCGGCCTTGGGAGCATCGGCCGGTGCTCCGGACCCCTCTACATGAGGGGCCTGAGTGTACTGATTCATTGTTTTTCTTCTCGCGAAAATTGTGGCCGGCCGCACTCGCGAGACCTCCCCACTCGTGCCAGTCCTCCGCGCCGCGCTGCGACGTCTCGGATCTGGAAGGAGTCAGGGGGGTCGCTGCTCAAAGTGCCCGGCGATCCTTCATGTCTTTGGTTCTGCGTGCGCCGCTCGAATGAGGCGCGACAACTCCCCCCGTTGGACCCTTCCGGTTCCCGTCAGCGGGAATTCGTCCATGAACTGGACGACGTCGGGTACTTTGTAGGCGGCGAGTGTGACCGAGCACCAATCTTGAATCTCCGGGCCGGTCACGATGGCACCCTCCTCCGGGAGGACGCACGCGCAGATGGCCTCTCCCAAAAGCTCGTCCGGGACTCCAGCCACCATGGCCTCACGTATCGCCGGATGCGATTGAAGTCGATCCTCAACCTCCCGGGGGTAAACGTTTGAACCACTACGAATGATAACCTCTTTCTTACGGCCAACCAAATGGATGAAGCCCTCTTCGTCCTCCATCCCCAGGTCGCCTGTAAGGAAGTACCCGTCTCGGTCGAGCGAATCGGATGTGTCCCGTGGTTGCCGGTAATACCCGCGCATGACACCTGGACCGCCGACCGCGATCTCGCCCACGCTCTCCACCGGCAACTCGGCCCCATCCGGGTCCACGATCCGGACGACATTGTTCTCCAGGGGCCGCCCGACCGTGAAGATACGCTTCGCCACCGGATCCTCCGGCCTCGTGACGCATACGGTCGAGGACGTTTCAGTGAGAGAGTATGCGATCAAAAGCTCGGGGCAGATGTTTTCCTGTACCGCCTTCACGAGTTCGTCGGAAACGGGTGCTCCCGCCGTCAAGCCACGGCGAAGAGAGGCGAGATCTCTTGGGGCCTTCGTCTGCTCGCGGAGCTCTGCGACGAACAGCGTCGGTACCCCATAATGGACTGTCGCCCGGTGACGCTCCACGAGGTCCAAAGCCCCCGCCGGTCCAAATTCATCCTGGAGAACGAGCGCCGCCCCCGACAAGAGGGACCCGAGGATTCCCGGCCCGAGCCCGAAAACGTGAAACAAGGCCATAATACCCACGACGCGATCATCTCCGCACAGCCCTAGAGCATCCGCCGTACTTCCCGCTACCTGCAAGAGATTGGAGTGCGTCAGCTCGACGCCCTTGGGCTTCCCGGTGGTGCCGGCCGTGTACACGATGGCGAAAAGTTCGCCGGCCGACGGTGGTGACGTGGCGGAGTAGTCCCGTCCCCCTCCGGCAGAGAGCAGATCCTCGAACTGGAAGACGCGATCATCGTACCAGAGATCCTCCTTACCCACCGTAATGAGGTACTGGAAGTCCGGAAGCTGAACCAACAGCTCCTCGAAGAGTTGGAGGAAATCGACGTCTTCGAGGGTTTCCGCGGTAATCGCCGCCACCGCCTCGGAATGGCGGAGGGTGTAGCGCAGATCGTCGGCCGTCAGTTTCGGATTCAATGGCACCAGGACGGCCCCTAACTTGGCCACCGCGAACATTGAGATGACGAACTCCGGCCATGACGGCATGACAACAGCCACGCGATCCCCGGACTCGATGCCCAGACTATGAAGCGACGCGGCCAAGGCCTCCGCACGACTCTCCAGCTGCCCAAATGTGACGGACTCGTCTCCGTGGATCAGGAAGACCCCTTCCGGATCTGTCGTGGCCCGTGATGCTAGGGCGGCCGGCAGCGTAAGATCAGCCGATCGTCCTCCGACCGGCCCGACCCGCTTCGACTTGTCTGGTACCGGATCCGAATCCAAGGCTTTCACGTCTAACCTCGGCGAACGAAGGCGTTGATTAGGTCCGACACGGTGTCTTCGTCGACCGGATGACTCCACGAACCGTCGACGCGGTGGACCGTTCCGATCTCAGAGAGCAAAACGAAGCGGGCCCGTCCGTGACGAACCTTCTTATCGGAAGCAAGATAGGTCATGATGTCATCCGGCGCGGCAGAATCCGGGATACCGCTCGTAAGCCCCACACGCTCAACCACTTGCTCGAGTCGCTCGACCACATCCGGGCCGGTCACCCCCAGGGACACCCCAAGGCGAGCCTCCAGGATCATTCCGCACGCGACTGCGGTCCCGTGGGGAACCCGAAAGGAGCAGGCCGCTTCGATCGCGTGGCCGAGCGTATGACCGAAATTCAGGATCTCCCTCCGGCCTGCCTCCCATTCGTCCTCCGACACCACGGCAGATTTCAGTTCCACCGACCGCGCCACCGCCCGCCCGAGCGAGGTGGCTTCTCCGTCCAGAATCGCCGGCATCTCTCTATCGAGCTCGGCGAAATACGCGTCGTCCATGATCGCACCGTGTTTGACCGCCTCGATCATCCCCTGGGCCCGCTCGGCCTTCGGGAGCGTCTCTGCGACGTCCGGATCCGCCACGACCAGATTCGGGGGGTGAAACGCTCCGACCAGATTTTTTCCGGCCTCCACGTCCACTCCGGTTTTTCCACCGATAGACGCATCGATCATCGCCACGAGACTGGTCGGAATCTGTACGACCGGGATGCCTCTCATGTACGTTGCTGCGACGAAGCCGCCAAGGTCACCGGTTACACCCCCACCCATCGCAATCAGGCACGAGTCCCGACCGAATCCGGCGCGGAGGAGGTCGTCGGTCAGTTCTGACCACGTGACCCGACTCTTATTTCGCTCGCCAGCCTCGAACGTGAAGAGCTCGGCACTCAAGCCCGCATCCTTCAGGTGGTGGATCGTGGACCCTCCGTACAGCGACGCGACGTTCGAATCGGAGACCAGAGCGTACCGATGGGCGGGGGCGTACTCCTCCAGTAGGGGAGACAATGAGCCGAGTAGGGCTCGGCCCACCAGCACCGGGTAGGGTCCCGAAGCGCCGCTTGTCATGACCGTGATGGGGGCTGCCTTGTCGGTCATTCGCAGTCCGTCAGGGGTTTCCCACGGACGCTGTTACGTCGGGCACGTCCCCCACAAACAGGCTCGTAGCAGGAAGGCCCCCGATCTGAAGCGGTGTAAGCGACGCCTGATCGGGGAAGGCCGACAAGAGCGGCTCCAATTCACGGACGAATCTATCGCGCTGCGGAGTCGTGTCCCAAACCCCGAACCAGGCGAGTGAACGATGTCCATCACCGTCACCGAGGAGTACGTAACGATCCCCTTCCCAACCAACGGCCAAGGTACGAGAAGCACCCACGGTCTCTAGCAGAATGCCGAGCTCCAATTCGCCCAATGTGTCCTCGTATAGGCGGCTCCACCCATCTCCCACCGACACCTCGACATTCCGAGCAACGTCGCGTTGCCCGCCCGCGAAACGCTCCGGGTGGAGCACGTGCTCCGTCGAGGTCGGGAGGTCGGAACCGAATGGCGGCGGACGCCCACCCCGCTCCTTCCAGAGGGTCTCGACGAATCTTAGTCCGCCTCGATAGGGAAACAGAACAGCCTCTTGCAGGACGAGGGGCGCTTGCGCAAAAGCCGGAGACTGCGATCGGGCCTCCTCCAAGGCCGGGCCCAGGCGTGCAGAGAAATCTGGCACATCCATGAGGTCCAATACTCCCCCCCCTTGGTCCTGCATCAAGAATTCGAACATCACCAGAGTCGCGTGCCCCTCGATCGCAGCAAGTGCGGCCACACGACGGTCGTTGCTCAGGCCAGGGGCCGTGATGGCATCCAGATCCGTGGTCTGGTCCTGGATCGCATGTACCAATTCGTGGACTAGGAGTGACTCGATCAGCTCGTCGGGCTGGTCGTCAAGTACGAACAGTGTCGTGGAATCAGGATCGTAAAAACCCGCGATCTGTTCCAGATAGAGGGCCTCGAGCGTGCCCCTCAAATCCAGGTCACGGGGCACGAGCCCGAGTAACCCGTAAGCCTCCGAGAGCAACTCCGCCCGCTCCTGGGGAAACTCCTCATCGATTTTGAACTCCAAGTACCGTTCGAGGTCCGCCCGAGAGCGGCGTTCGATGCGGACCGGGGCTCGAAGCTCCATTCCCGAGCGGGACGCCAAGTCGGGTAGAAGCCGAACCGCGATTTCCTCAAGCCTTGGATCCGAGGAGGTTACGAGCGCGTCGTCTCCTGAACCGCCGCACCCCAGACTCGTGAGGAGGATGGACAGAACCAGGGGCGCAACCGCGCATCGACTCCGGATCCCGACCGCTTTCCTGGGGATGTCACCCATCGGCGGGCACTCTTCCATACCGGTCCTCCAACCGAACGACGTCGTCCAAATGCGGTGTCGATGCCTCGAGAACGTCACAGTCCGTGATCGCGACCATACGGTGCACAGTTCCCGTTGAAACGTGGAAGCTCTCACCGGCCGCCAAGTCGATGTCCTCGAGGTCGGCCTCGGAACTCCCAGCAGAAAAACGCATCTCGCCCGAGAGGAGGTGGATCGTCTCGTCCTTCTGCTCGTGGTACTGCAGTGAAAGGGCCTCGCCTGCTTGGATGTGCAGGAGTTTTCCCACGTACTCGCTCGTGTCGGCCCAGATGAGTTCGTAGCCCCAGGGCTTCTCGACGCGTCGAGGAGTGTGCTTCAAGTTCGGCTTCCCGTTGGTGGACGCGCAGAGGGCCGGCCGAGGGTGAGCATTCGGATCGTCCCGAAAAAATGACGTTGACGGACACCGCGACCAAGGTCAAGGGCCGGAACGCTGGCACGAAAGGTGCAATCGGATTAGAGGGCGACGGAACGGGTTCGAACGGGTGAGGCCCCAGGGTACGGTGGAGCCCCGAATCGCCTGCATGGACCCTGGAGGCCTCTCATCGGTACCTGGACGTTATCTTTCACAGCGTAGGGTGAGTGGACGCCCCAAGAGAAAAGGAAATCGAGGACGACCGCGATACAACGGGAGGATCGATGTCCGTGATCAAAATGCTGTGGGATCCTCGCATCTTAGGCCTCGGCACGCTTCTCTTCCTGGGGCTCGGCATCGGCGCTGCCTGGGGTACTTGGCGGAACGTCTGCTCCGACTGCCCATCGATCGCGCAGATCAGGACGTTCGAACCTCAGCAAGCCAGCAAGCTGTACAGTCACGATGGACGACTGCTCGCGGAACTCGGCGTTGAGCGCCGGACACCCGTGTCCATCAACGCCCTCCCTGAATACGTGTCGCAGGCGTTTGTGGCCGTAGAGGACAAGCGCTTCTACGACCACCGCGGCGTCGACCCCCGTGGGCTCGCGCGAGCCGTCGTCGGCGTGCTCACCGGTCAGAGCCGGAGCCAGGGCGGGGGGAGCACGATCACGCAGCAGCTGGCCCGCAACATGTTCGAGACGTCCGTCGACGCTCGAATCCGATCCGGGTGGGGACTCATCGTCCGAAAAGCCAAGGAGCTGCAAGTCGCCTTCGCCCTTGAGCGCGCGTATACGAAAGATCAGATCCTCGAAGCCTACATGAACGAGATCAACTACGCGCATGGCTGGTATGGCATCCAGACCGCCGCGAGAAACTACTTCGGGAAGAACGCCACCGACCTCGACCCGGCGGAAGCCGCCCTGCTCGCCGCGATTCCAAACCGTCCGGAGTATTACAGTCCTCTTCGCAACCCCGACAACGCCGAAAGCCGGCGTCGACTCGTGCTCCGGCGCATGATCGACCAGGGCATCCTCCCAGTGGGGGACTTCGGACGTTACGCGAACGCTCCGTTGCCGACTGAACGTGCGGTCGCGGGTGGGACTATCGCGCCCTACTTCGTAGAGTGGGTCCGGCAGATTCTGGACGACCGCTTCGGAAGCCAGCTTTACACGGCAGGACTCAACGTATACACGACTCTCGACGTGCCCATGCAGCGAGCCGCGGAGACGTCGATGCAGGAGGGGTGGGCAGGGATCGAGGCCCGGGCCGGCTTCAGCCACATGACCTATGAGGCGTACCAGGACTCCCTCGCCGCAGGGGTGCTGTTGGGCGATTCAATCGGATACGTAGAAGGCCTCTTCGTCGCTCTGGACCCGTGGACCGGATCGGTCCGCGCGATGATCGGTGGCCGGGACTTCGCTCTCTCGAAGTTCAACCGCGCGACGCAGGCGCTTCGCCAGGCCGGATCGGGCTTCAAGCCGTTCGTTTACACCGCCGCCGTGGCTAGCCGAATCCCCACGACCTACGTCGTCGTCGACGGCCCGTGGATGTCGATGCAGGCCGACGGAACGGAGTGGAGGCCGAGAAATTATGACGGACGCTTCGAGGGTCCGATGACCCTTCGCACGGGCCTCATGAGATCCCAGAACATAATCGCCATCAAGCTGGCGGATGAGATCGGACTCGAGAGCGTGGCCCAGACGGCACGGCGTATGGGGATTCGAAGCGAGATCGAACGTTTCCCATCGACGGCCATCGGAGCGGTGGAGGTGTTGCCTCTGGAGATGGCTGAGGCGTATTCGACGTTCGCGAACCAGGGGACCAAAGTACGACCCTTCCCAATCCTGCGCGTAGAGGACGCACAGGGTGGGACCCTTTGGGACCCACAACCGGAACGTACGGAGGTCCTCGACCCTCTCGTGTCACGGGTGATGATCTCCCTGCTCCAGGGCGTAGTGGATGGCGGAACCGGATACGGCGCCGTCAGGATTGCGGCGGGGCTCCCCAGAGAAGTCGTGGCGGCCGGCAAAACCGGCACAACCAACGACGGCACGGACATCTGGTTCAACGGTTTTACGCCGAACCTACTCGCGACGGTCTGGTTCGGGATGGACCTTCCCCAGGAAATCTGGCCTGGCGCGACCGGCGCCGGCGCGCCGGGACCCGTGTGGGGCAACTTCATGCGACGCGTGTACTACGGGGATCCAGACGCTCTCGACCAGGAACTGCAGGAGCCGACGCTTCCGGTCCCAGAGCCGTGGGAGATCCCGAACGGGCTGGTGATGCGACTCGTCGACCGTACCACGGGAAAACTCGCCTCGCAATGGTGTCCCCAGGAGGAGCAGATCCTCGAGATGTTCCTTCCGGGCACCGAGCCCACGGAGTATTGCGACACGGACGATTTCAGCCTGTTCCGAGTTCCGACGCAGTGAGGACCCGCCAGTTTCTAGGTCACGTGTCCCGGTTCACCAAAAAGCGCTTGCGGGCACCCCGCACTGCGTCGTCCACCCTGTCCTTTACGTCCTCGGCGAGATCTTCCCACTGATCGCTTGCTGAATCCTTCAACTCTCCCGCGACCCGGCGGATCCTCCTGCGTGTCCTCATGCCGGCCTCCGGAGCCGCGAGCAATGCGATACCCGCACCGACCATCGCCCCCAGGACGAAGCCCGATATGAACGTCATGGCATGCGCATCATGATCGTAATCCATCACCGACTCCTCATCGCGGGTTCAGCCGTCGAGCATCGGGCACGCCGCATCTCGCTTAGACGCCTGACCTCGATTCGGGTTTATATTGAGCTAGGCGTTTCGACGTCATAGAGCAATCTATCGGAACCATCGCACAGGGGGATATGCGCGTTCTGGGAATCGACCTCGGGGAACGACGTGTGGGTGTCGCGGTCAGCGATCCCACGGGTGCGATCGCCCAGCCGCTACCCACGCTCCAGAGACGAGCCGGCAAGCGAATGCCTCTCGCAACACTCCAGAACCTCGCGGAACAATACGAGGTCGAAGGGATCGTGATGGGCCTCCCTTTGGCGCCCTCCGGAGATGATACCGAGTGGACCCGAACGGTCCGCGAAGTGGCAAGCAACCTCGAAGAGCGTTCTGGCCTGCCCGTTTACCTCGTGGACGAACGATTCACGTCCAGGACCGCGGAGCGTGCCATCCGCGGGCTCGGTCTTCCCAAGAAGAAGAGAGAGCAGAAGGGACGCGTAGACGCTGCGGCAGCGGTTCTCATCCTGCAGAGCTGGCTCGACGCCAAGGCACGGTCATGAAGACCTCGCGACCACGCTCCTCGGCACTCTCCACCACCCTTGGCCTCATCGCCGCGAGCTACGCCGCGCTGGGCATGGCGGCTTGCGTAACGGACGAGCCGACCCAGGCGATCGAAGTGACCGTACCGGTCGGCGCTACCTTCGACTCGGTGCTGGACACCTTGGTCAACCGGGGCGTGGTGGCCGGAGGACGCAGGTTTCGGTTCTACGCCCGCATCACCGGAGCCGATCGGCGAATTCGGTCGGGCAGCTACTCCCTGGCCCCTGGGGCGTCCTGGGAGGAGATCCTGGACACGTTGACTTCGGGACGGGTGATGACATTCGGATTGACCATACCGGAGGGCTTCACGATCGACGACATGGTGCTCCGCGTGGCTGAAACCGTCGAGCGCCCCGCCGATGCGGTTCGCGCCCGCCTGACCGATCCCGATGCCCACCAACAGTGGAACGTGCCTGGGCCCGGACTAGAGGGATACCTGTTCCCAGACACATATCGCTTCGCTCGTGGAGTCGCCATGGATGTCGTGATCGAGGAGATGGTGACGCGGTATCAGGCGGCCTGGACTTCCGCGCGAGTCGCTCGACTCGAAGCGTTGGATATGTCCGAGAACGAGCTGATCACGCTGGCCTCGATCATCCAAGCCGAGGCACAGCGTGTCGAGGAGATGCAGACGATCTCCGCCGTGTACCACAACCGTCTGCGATTGGGCTATCGGCTTCAGGCGGACCCGACGGTCCTATACGCGCTAGGGGGACGCCGAGAGCGGCTCCTCTTCGCGGCGATCGATTCGGTAGCGGACAATCCCTACAACACCTACACCCAACGGGGCCTCCCACCGGGGCCCATCGCCGCACCCGGTGAGGCAGCGATCCATGCGGCGCTCTATCCGGCGGATGAGGGCTACCTCTACTTCGTGGCGCGCCCGGACGGCAGTCACATCTTCACGAACAGCCTTGAAGAGCACAATCGAGCCCGGGAGATTGCCCGCACTGAGCGGAGCGCCGCCAAACCATAGAGGCCCGCCCGGTGGCGTCGGCCGACCGACCGTACGACAATAGCGTTCCATGGCAACTCCCCTCCTCGCCGACCGGCTGCGCCTGACCGTCATAACCGATGAGACATTGGTGCAGCCGCGCGCACTTTCCGATGTCGTCCGGGAGGCGCTCGCGGCCGGTGCCCCAACGATCCAGCTTCGGCTCAAGGGCGCCACCGCCCGTGAATTGTTAGACGCGGCCCGTCGGCTCATACCGATCGTCCGTTCAGCCGCAGGGCTTTTCATTGTGAACGACCGCCTAGATGTCGCGCTGGCCGTCGGCGCAGATGGCGTGCACCTGGGCCCGGACGACCCCCCGCTCATGGATGCTCGGACCGTGGCCGCGGAGCTGCTCGGTACCGTGGCGGACACCTTCATCCTGGGATGTTCGGTGGACACCCCCGACGAGGCTGCACGGGCAGAAGCCGAGGGAGCGGACTATCTCGGGGTCGGTACCGTTTACGCCACGGCCAACAAGTCCAACGCGGGGGAGGTTATCGGCCTCAAGGGCCTCCGACGGGTGGTGGAAGCGGTCTCCATCCCGGTCGTGGGAATCGGCGGCATCACTCCAGAACGAGCCAAAGCCGTCGCGGCGACCGGGGCGTGTGGGTCGGCGGTCATCGGCGCGGTCATGGGTTCACCGGAGCCCGCCAAGGCGGTGGGGGCCCTACTCTCTCCCTTCGGCGGACCCGCCTGACGCGACCGCAGGTTCCAGAGGCGCTAGCCAGCCTCGATCAGCCTCCCCACTTGCTCCTCAGTGACGAAAAATGAGCCGAGGGGATCCCGCCCAGGATCGTGCCAGTCGGAGCCGCCCGTCATGAGGAGTCCGGCCGTCTCGGCGGCTCGCTCCAGCTTCCTGACCTGACCTGGGGTCGAGCGAGGTCTATAGACCTCCAAGCCCTTGAGCCCAGCTCCTATAAACACAGGCAATAGTCTGTGCAGTGCATCCATGGGTGGGTGCGCCCACACGGGAATCCCTCCGGCGTCGAGAATCAACCTGATCGACTCCTCGGGCGTTGCCAACCGTGTGGGCACGAACGCAGGGTGGTCGTCGCCGATCAACCGGTCGAACGCTTCGGACACCGATTTGGTGTACCCCTTCAGCACGAGCGCCCGTGCCAGATGGGGCCGGCCGATGGCCGACCGATCGGGGCCCGCCGCGTCGATGACGTCGGCCATCTCGATGAGAAGCCCCTGGCGGCGGAGGCGATCCACCATCTCCTCCATACGGCTCTCACGGCCTCCGAGCGCGTGCCGCTCGTGCATCTGGATCGAATTCGCCTGCGGATCGACGAAGTATCCGAGGATGTGGTATTCCTCACCCTCATGCGTGCTACTCACCTCTATGCCCGGAATGAGCAGGAGAGAGAACGTGGCCGCGGCGTCTATGGCGGAGGGTATCCCCGCGACGGTGTCATGGTCAGTGATGGCCAGGGCGTCGAGACCGCCGTCGGCTGCTAGGCGGACGACGTCCGGTGGACTCAAAGAGCCGTCCGAAGCCGTCGTATGAACGTGGAGGTCGAGCCTCATGCGGCCAATGTGTGATCCGGCCGCCCATCTCGCCACCAGGTCGCCATGGGCGGCGCGCCTGCATCCCTGAAATCCCCGTCGAGCTTATCGTCGGGCGAGACCGTCAGCCTGCGCTCTCCATGGCGTCCAGGAGCTCGTTCGTTTCGAGCCCGGCGGGGAGCTCCTCCGGGGCTTCAGTGCCACCGTACTCGGTGAGGATCATCAGATCCACGCCCTCGACCTTGAGCACACCACCCGCCACGAAGAACCGCTCGCTGCCATCCTCCGGCAGATCGATGGACAACTCTCCAGTGCCTAGGAGCGCGATCATTGGCGCGTGCCGAGGTAAGATACCGACCCTGCCGTCCCACGCCGGGGCGACCACGGACGCGGCAGGACCGTCATAGAGCACCGAATCCGGCGAGACGACGCGGACATGAAGTTCCGACATCAGGCCGCCAACTCCTCACCGGCTGCGATGACCTCGTCGATTCCGCCCTTCATGTAGAACGCCTGCTCGGGCAGGTGATCAAGCTCACCCGCGGCCACGCGCTCGAAGGAGTCGACGGTCTCGCCGAGCCGCACGTACTTTCCGGAGATTCCTGTAAACGTCTCCGCGACGTGGAACGGCTGCGAGAGGAATCGTTCGATCCTGCGGGCGCGGTTCACCAACACCTTGTCCTCTTCGCTGAGCTCGTCCATCCCCAAGATCGCGATGATATCCTGCAGGTCCTTGTACCGCTGCAAGATACGTTGCACCTCGGCCGCCACCTCATAGTGACGCTCTCCGAGGAACTGCGCGTCGAGGATCCGGGAACTGGAGTCCAGCGGGTCCACGGCCGGATAGATGCCCTTCTCCGAAATCGCCCTCGACAACACGGTCCTCGCATCCAGGTGCGTGAACACCGCCGCGGGCGCCGGATCCGTCAGGTCGTCGGCGGGAACGTAGATGGCCTGGACCGACGTGATCGAACCCTCGCGAGTGGAGGTAATCCGCTCTTGTAGCTCACCCATCTCGGTGCCGAGCGTCGGCTGATAACCCACCGCCGAGGGCATTCGGCCCAGAAGAGCCGACACTTCGGATCCCGCCTGTGTAAAGCGGAAGATATTGTCGATGAAGAGCAGTACGTCCTGCTTTTCCACGTCGCGGAAGTACTCGGCGATGGTCAGGCCACTCAGGCCCACACGGAGGCGGGCGCCCGGAGGCTCGTTCATCTGCCCGTAACAGAGGGCGGTGGAGTCGAGCACACCCGACTCCTTCATCTCGAGCCAGAGATCGTTCCCCTCGCGCGTCCGCTCACCCACGCCGCAGAACACGGAGCGACCGCCGTGCTCCATCGCGATGTTGTTGATGAGTTCCATGATGATGACCGTCTTTCCGACACCGGCGCCGCCGAACAGACCCGTCTTCCCACCCTTTACGTACGGAGCCAACAGGTCAATGACCTTGATGCCCGTCTCGAAGACCTCGGTCTTCGGCTCGAGTCGGTGGAACTTCGGGGCCTCCCTGTGGATGGGCCAGCGCTCCACCTCGCCTTCCTCGGCGGTGACCGGGCCCTGCTCGTCGACCGGCTGGCCGAGCACGTTCAGAATCCGCCCAAGCGCTGGGGGCCCGACCGGAACCGAGATCGCGCTTCCCGTGTCGACCACATCCATACCGCGCGTGACGCCGTCCGTCGACGTCATCGACACGGCCCGCACCATCCCTCGGCCGATATGCTGCTGCACCTCGGCGATGAGCTCGACGGCGTTCCCGTTGTCCCCGGAGGACTCCACGGACAGCGCATTATAGATGTCAGGCAGCTGCTCCGGATCGAACTCCACGTCCAATACCGGCCCAATGACTTGCACGACCTTACCAATGTTCGTTTCTGCCATGGATTCCTATCTCCCGTCCGTGTTCGGCCCGTACCCTTATTCGAGGGCGGCCGCTCCACCGACGATCTCGGCGATCTCCTGGGTGATTTGACCCTGACGGGCCCGGTTATACGAACGCGTGAGGAACTCCAGCACGTCTCCCGCGTTGTCGGTAGCACTCTTCATGGCGCTGCGTCGGGCCCCCTGCTCGGCAGCAACGTTCTCGACCAGCGCCCGGTACGTCGCATTGCGGAGGTAGGCCGGAAGCAGCCTATCCAGAAGGATCTCGGCCTTCGGCGTCAGGATGAAGTTGTCGAGTCCACGGGACGTACTCCCTCCCTGGATCGGCAACAACTCGGTGACCCTCGGCGGCGTCGACATCGCCGAGATGAACTCCGAGCTCACGATGTGGATCGCGTCAATACGGCCTGCCGCGAACTCATCCCGTAGGCCCGCAACTACTGACTCCGCATCCTCCATAGAGGGGTTGTCCCCGATATCGACACGTGTCGACGCGATGGCATACCCACGGAAGCGGAAGTACGCGATGCCCTTCTTGCCCACGATGTGGAGGTCTGTCTCGATCCCCTCCGCGGCGAACCGTTCGAGAAGGAGGCGGGCCTCCTTGATGAGGTTCGCATTGAAACCACCCGCCAGCCCCCGGTCTGCCGTGAGAAGCAGCACGGCGGCCCGTTCTACCTTTTCAGCGCGTCGGAGCAGCGGAAATTTTTCGGAGAGTTCCGGCGCATACAGGCTCCGGACGATCGACGTCAACGCGTCGCTATACGGCGCAGCCGCACGAACTCGATCCGTGGCCTTCTTCAACTTCGAAGTAGCCACCAACTCCATGGTTCGCGTGATCTGCCGGGTGTTCTCCACCGACTTGATCCGCCGTTTGACGTCGCTCGAGCCCGCCATCGTCTAAGCGCCTACTTCGGCCGGAGCCTCCGCCTCTACCTCGGCTGCGAAGATCTTGTTGTACTCCTCGATCGCTGCGACCAGCTGAGCTGTGATGTCGTCCGTGAGTTCGTTCTCCTCGCGGATCCCTGACAATACGTGTTCGTGCTGGGTACCGAGGAGGTCGTGGAAGCCCCGCTCCCAACGCCTCAGATGCCGAACCTCGATCTCGTCCACATGCCCCTGCGTAGCCGCGAAGATCACGCAGACCTGGTTCTCCACCGGCATGGGCTGGTACTGACCCTGCTTGAGTACTTCCACCGTGCGCTCGCCTCGAGCCAGCTGGGCCTGCGTAGTGGCGTCTAGGTCGGAGCCGAACTGGGCAAAAGCCTCGAGTTCCCGGTACTGCGCCAGGTCGAGGCGGAGCCGGCCGGCCACCTTCTTCATCGCCTTGATCTGAGCGTTGCCTCCCACACGGGACACAGAGATACCGACGTTTACCGCCGGGCGGACGCCGGAGTTGAACAGATCAGGCTCTAGGTAGATCTGGCCATCCGTGATAGAGATCACGTTCGTCGGAATGTACGCGGACACATCGCCGGCCTGTGTCTCGATGATCGGGAGCGCGGTCAGGGATCCCCCGCCCTGCTCGTCGGATAGCTTGGCCGCCCTCTCGAGAAGCCGCGAGTGCAGATAGAACACGTCTCCCGGAAACGCCTCGCGTCCCGGGGGTCGGCGAAGAATCAACGACAGCTGCCGATAGGCCGTCGCCTGCTTGGAGAGGTCGTCGAAAACGACCAGCGTGTGTTGACCCTTCCACATGAAGTGCTCCGCGATGGCCGAGGCGGAGTATGGTGCGATGTACTGCATCGGCGCCGGGTCGGACGCACTGGCGGCGATCACCACGGTGTAGTCCATGGCGTCGTGCTCCCTGAGCGTCTCGACCACGCTCGCGACCTTTCCCGCTCGCTGCCCAACAGCGCAGTACACACAGATGACACCAGTGCCCTTCTGGTTGATGATCGTGTCTAGTGCGATCGCCGTCTTTCCTGAACCCCGGTCGCCAATGATGAGCTCACGCTGGCCTCGGCCGATCGGGATCATCGAGTCGATCGCCTTGAGGCCCGTCTGGAGCGGCTCCTTGACCGGCTGCCGCATCACGATGCCGGGAGCGACCACGTCGATCTGCCGGTTTTCCTCGATCGGCTCGACCGGGCCTTTGCCGTCGATAGCGTTGCCCAGCGCATCGACGACCCGGCCGATGTACCCCGGTCCGGCCGGAATATCGAGCACGCGGCCGGTCCGCCGGACCTGATCACCCTCGTGCAGCGCCGTCCAATCCCCCATGATGACCGCGCCGATGTTGTCCTCTTCGAGGTTGAGCGCGAGGGCCGTCACCGGCTCGTCAGAATCGGCCGGAGTGATCTCCAGCATCTCGCTGGCCATCGCCTTTGTGAGCCCGTAAATGCGTGCTATTCCATCTTTTACCTCTAGGACCTCACCCACTTCTTCAGCCTGAAGCGCTTCCCCGTAGTTCTCGATCTCCGAAAGGAGGACGCCCTTGATCTCACTCGCCCGGAGTCCTGAGTCGTTAGCCATTGCCCAATCCCGTTATTCCATCAGGAAGGCCGGCGTGCACCGGCCGGATCTGTGCCCTCAGACCTCACCCATCCTGGGGAGGTCGGCCTTCAGCAACCTTCGGCGCATGCCGTCGAGCCTTCGCCTCAGGGACCCATCGTAGATCGTGTCGCCCGTTCGGAAGATCGCCCCTCCGAGAATACCCGGCCTGACGCGGACGTGCGGGATCGCTGTCTTCCCTAGTGCCACGGTCAGCCGCTTCTCCATTTCCTCCATGGACTTCTCATCAAATTGGCGGGCGAGCGTCACCTCCACATGCACGCGGTTGAAGTGCTGGTCCATGAGACCCATGTACTCGCGGGCGATCGCCCTCAGGAGACGTTGCCGCCTCTTATCGAGCGTGATCAACACGAAGTTGACAAGCCTCGTCGGCAACTTCTCGCCCAACACACGTCGCACCACGTCCTTCTTCTCGGCCACGGCGATTCTGGGCGTCTCCAAGAACCGGCGGAAGTCGTCATTTTCGTCGATGAGGCGCGCTACGATCCCGACCCCCGTGCCGTACGCGTCGACGCCTTCGTGGCGCTCCGCCAACTCGAAGAGCGCTTCGGCGTAGTTGCGAGCGACGGTCTCGTCTCTCACGCCTGGACCTCGCCCCCGCCGCTCAACTCGTCGATGAAGCCCATGACCAGCTCACGGTCCTTCTTTTCGTCGAGGCTCTCCTGAACCAGCTTGGCAGCCGCGCCCAACGCCAGATCCACGGATTCCCTCCGAAGCTCGTCGAGTGCGGCATCCTTCTCGCGCTCGATCGACTCCTGAGCCCGCTCGATCATCGCGTCACCCTCGGCTCGGGCCTTCTCTTCAATGTCCTGCCGGACTCTCTCGCCCGCTTCCTTGCCCTCGGTGATCATTTGCTGCGCCTGTCGCCGCGCATCGGCCATCTGCTCACGGTGCTCCGCCAGAAGCTTGGCCGCCTCTCCCCTTTCATTCGCGGCCTGGTCGAGCGTGTCTTGGATGCCGTCCTCGCGGGCCTGTACTGCCCCCAGGATCGGCCCCCACGCGAACCTCCAAAGAATGCCGAGCAGCGTGAGAAATACCAGCGTCGTCCAGACCGACAGACCCAGGTTCACGCTGAACATCCCGCCCCCAGCCTCTTGCGCCATCACGGGCACGGGAAGAATCAGCGCGCACGCCCCGAAGACAGCGAGCATTCGTCTGCGTGTCATTGATTCATCAGCAGAAACGAGAGGCCGAGACCGAAGAGCGCGGTACCTTCGACGAGCGCCGCGAAGATGATCGCTGCCGTCTGAATCTGCGCCGTTGCTTCCGGCTGCCGTGCGATCCCTTGGGCTGCAGCTGATCCAATAGGGCCGATTCCGAGCCCCGCGCCGAGCACGGCGCCCCCGATCGCGAGACCCACGCCAATGAGACCGATGGAGCTTCCGGCTGCTTCCCCATTTGCGGCAGCCTCCTGAACGACGGTAACGAGTGCGTGCAGCATCGTGTGTCCTTTTGTTGTGTGACGGTGACTAATGAGCGTGACGTATCAGTCCGATGAAGACGGACGTGAGCATCGCGAAGATGTAGGCCTGCAAACAGGCCACGAACAGCTCCAGAATCATGAGCGCACTGGCCGCCCCGACCGACGCGAAGCCCACGAGGTAGCTCTGAAGCACGAAAATCATTCCCATGAGGGCCAGGATCAGCGTATGGCCGGCCGTCATGTTGGCCAGCAGCCGGACCGCCAGCGCGAACGGCTTCGCCAGCTTCCCCATGAACTCGACCGGTGCAAGAATCCCCAGCATGATGGGCCTCATCAAAACGGGAAGCCCCTTGGGTAGGAAGAAGATGGTCTTGGCGTACCCGACGGGCCCCAGAGTGACGAATCCCCCGACCTCAATCACGATGAAGGCGACGACCGCCAACGCAGCAGTCACGGAGAGGTTCGCCGTAGGCGTGATCCCCAGGGGCGTGAGTCCGATCACGTTCATGCCCAGAATGAAGAAGAAGAGCGTGAGAATAAACGGCGTGAAGGCATCCGCGCCGTGCCCGATGTTCGGCCTCACGACTTCATCACGGAAGTAGATGATCATGGCCTCCATGGCGTTGGCGAAGCCGCTAGGAGCCTTCTCCTTCCCCCTGTTTCGGAGGGCTCCGGCCAACGGAATGAAGGTCGCAAACATGAGGAGGGCGACCACCACCATGATCACCATCTGACGCGTCGGTGACAGGTCGATCGCGAGGGACCCGATCTGAATCGGATCGATGCTCAGGGCGTCGAGGTGCAAGACCCCACCCCCGAACTCGATCTCCCTTGCATCACCGATATGATGCTGGATGAAGTCAGGAAGCTCGTCCATGGGCATGGGGCCCGCCAGCTCTGCCGAATGCTCCGCAGCGTCCTGTGCCGCTTCCTGGCGGTACCCTGGAAGCACTCTGAGCAGACCCATCGTCTTTTGTATCAATCTGTGACGTCCTTATCTGCAGCTTTCAGAAACGCGGGCTCGATCAGCAACAGACCGAAGAAGAATCCAGCCAAGGACAACAATAAGGCTTCAGCTCCAAGGGACTCGATGCGCAGAGCAACGAGCCCGGCTATGATGACCACCCCGATCCTGACGGCAACGCCCACACCCCACCATGTGAAAAAGCGGGAGGGTTCTCCCCGGGCTCGCAGCAGCAGCCCGAAGGCCGTGACCTGCACCGGGTAAGCGACGCCGGCCGCCAGCAGGACTCCCGTTCTCCCCTCCTCGTCCAGAAACGGGAAGAGGGCCGTGACCGCCATCGCGATCATCAAGAGTCCGGCCAAGGCGTAGCGCACCAGAGCTCTCAAGCCTAGTCACTCTCCTCGCGGCCCTGCTCCTCGCGGGGCCGTATCGCGACCTGGACATAGAGGTTGTAAGAGCCGGCCGCACCGCCCAAGAGCATCCCGAGGATCATCAGTAGCGACTCGGCCCCAATGCGTGTGCCGACCTTGAATCCGACCCATCCAAAGAGCGCCACCGAAGCAGCCAACGTCATCCCGTGACCCAAGAACTGGGAAGATGCGCGAACGACCTCGCTGCCACGCTCTTCAGCCGGTTTTCCTTCCTCCGACATCGGTTGGAACTCCGGTGGTGAACCCAAATCCTAAGAAGAATTTAGACGCTTGTGAAAAAAAGAGCAAGCGCCGATTTACGGGCCGAAAACAGGGATTTCGAGACTAGTCCACGCTTGACGGAGGGGCGGCTCGGAGTCAACTTCGCGACGCACGGTATGACCCCTTTCGGGGGATCCGCACATAGGGCCGATTCTAGTCCAGGGGAACGCACCGCACCGGGACCCTGGGACCTGGGTAGCGGGTAGGGTGCGTGGTCGTCCGCCGTGCCAGATTCGTCGCTCGTAGCGGCCATGGCATTCCTTTAGAGACGCCGGAACCAATTGATGACGTCATCGACAGAAGCGGTTGTACAGGATCGGGACCTCGAATTACTCCAGCGTGTGACACAGGTCGTCGACGAACTCCGAAACGAGATCGAAAAGCGGATCGTGGGCCAACATGAGGTCGTCGAAGGCCTTCTGACGTCCCTCCTGGCCAACGGGCATGTGCTGCTGGTAGGCGTACCTGGCCTGGCGAAAACGCTCTTGATCAGTACGCTCGCCGAGGCGCTCGACCTGGAGTTCAGCCGGATCCAGTTCACACCCGACCTCATGCCCACCGACATCACCGGCACAGAGGTAATCGAAGAAGACCGCTCGACCGGCAAGCGCGTGTTCCGGTTCGTCCGCGGACCCATCTTCGCAAACGTCGTGCTCGCGGACGAGATCAACCGAACCCCGCCGAAGACGCAGGCCGCTCTACTTCAGGCCATGCAGGAACGGGAGGTCACTGCCGCTGGCGACACGTATACGCTCGATCCCCCGTTCTTCGTGCTGGCGACTCAAAACCCGATCGAGCAGGAGGGCACGTATCCGCTTCCCGAGGCCCAATTGGATCGGTTCATGCTGGAGTTGCCCATCGGATATCCCTCCAAGAAAGAGGAAGAGGAGGTGGCGATGCGCACGACGGGAGAGGAAGACCCGCAGGTCCGTCCCATCCTGTCCTCGCAGGAGCTGATCGAGCTTCAACACCTGGTGCGACGTGTCCCTACGCCCCCGTCGTTGGTTTCCTTCGCGGTCCACCTCGCCAGAGCCTCTCGGCCGCGACTGGCGGAGACGGCGGCGGTGTCCGAGAAGTACGTCAGTTGGGGCGCCGGCCCCCGGGCGTCGCAGTACCTCGTGCTCGGAGCGAAGGCCATGGCAGCAATCCGTGGAGACCCCATCCCCTCTTACGACGACGTACGTAAGGTCGCACCTGCAGTGCTGGCGCACCGCATCGTGCTCAACTTCGAGGCGGAGGCGGACGGACGGGTCACACGGGACGTGATCGCAGAGCTCTTGGAGGAATCGGCTGGATGGACGTAGGTCCAAGTATCGAGGCGGGCGACCGCCCGCCGAGTACGACATGGCTGCCCAACACGCCGGGGCTGCCCAAACCCTCGAGGCCAGCATGATCTGGCTGTTAGCGAGTACCGCCGCTCTTTCGATCCTCATCTCCTCTCTGTGTTCCGCGTCGGAGACGGCGACGTTTGCGATCGGAACTTCAAGGCTTCGAACCATGGAGGAGGAGGGGTTCCGGGGCGCCGACGCCCTCACCGAGCTGAGAAACCGGGCTGAACAGACCCGTGCCGCCCTCCGCCTCTTGAGCACGCTCTTCAACGCTCTGGCCGTGGGAAGCGTGGTTCTCCTGGGGTACACGCTGCGCGGTCCAGCCGGCGGCGGCCTGGGACTCCTCGCCGGCTCTCTTGCCGTCCTGATCTTCGGGCAAGGTCTCCCACGACTCCTTGCCTCACGGCACCCGATTCGGTTCGCTCTGGCTGCAGCCCCGGTCGTCCTCGCGGTGGAACACGGACTCGCGGCCGTCACCAAGCCCGTCCGCCGGCTTGCGGCTGGGATGATCCGAACCGAGGGGGCGGACGGGTCGAGCCAGGAGGAGCGCTATGTCCGTGAACTCAGCCAATTGGGGCAGGAGGAGGGACTAGTCGGTGAAGACGAGCACCTGTTGGTGGAGCGCGCTTTCCGCCTGGACGAGTTGACCGCGTGGGACGTCATGACGCCTCGCGTGGACATTTTCGCGTGGAAAGACTCCCTGACGCTCGAGGAGATCATCGGCGAACTCAAATCTGTGCCGTACTCACGTGTTCCGGTTTACCGTGATACGACGGACGACATCTCGGGAATCTTGTACGTGCGGGAGGCCTACGAGAACTACGTCGCGGGCCGGACCACGATGACGCTGTCGCAGTTGGCCCGGGATCCGCTGTTCGTCCCGGGATCCCTCCCACTCACGCGCCTTCTCCATCAGTTCCAGGCCCGACGCATCCATATGGGGATCATTGCCGATGAATTCGGAGGTACGGACGGCCTCGCCACGCTCGAAGACATCATCGAGGAACTTGTGGGCGAAATCGTCGACGAAACGGACGTCGACGAAGAAGCGCTGATCCGGATTTCCAAGACGGAGGTCATGGCACCCGGAGGCATCGACGTCCGTGAAATCAATTACGCCTTCAACGTCGCGCTGCCTCAGCTCGAGCACCGCTCGCTCAACGGATTCATTCTCGAAGAGCTGGGGCACGTGCCCGAACCGGGCGAGACGGTGGAGCAGGCGGGCGTGAAGATAGAGATCCTGGCGGCTTCAGACACCCAGGTTCTGACCGCCCGCCTCACCAAGCTCGCTCTTGCAGACCGAGAAGAACCGGGATAGCTCGGCCAAGTCTCCCCAAAATGGCGATCCTCCTTCCGTTCCACGGCAAGCGGCCCCGAGTGGCCGAATCCGCGTTTATCGCACCCAACGCGGTACTCATCGGCGACGTTACGGTCGAGGAGGAAGCGAGCGTCTGGTTCGGTGCCGTGCTGAGAGGAGACGATGCCGAGAATGGCATCGTGGTGGGCGGGGGCACGAGCGTCCAAGACAACTGTGTGGTCCACGTCGGGGGTTGGGGGCCCACCGTCATCGGCAACAATGTCACAGTGGGCCATGGAGCGAAATTCGAGAGCTGCACGATCGGCGACCGGTCCCTGATCGGCATGAACGTGGTGATCCTCCAGAACGCGCGAATCGGCACGGAGTGTATGATCGCGGCCAATGCCGTGGTGTTAGAGGGCGCCCAGATCCCCGACCGTAGCTTGGTCGCCGGTGTCCCCGGCGAGGTGAAGAAGCAGTTGGATGGTTCCGCCGCAGAGTGGGTGGCCCGAGGTGGACGGCATTATATCGAGCTCGCACGGACCTATCGCGCGGACCACATCGGGGAGGCGAACGCTCCCGTGTGCGAGCTATGCGGCGGCCCGATCATGGAGCGCCACTGCAAGGTCCTGTGCCTTTCGTGCGGCTACCAGCGGGACTGCTCAGATCCCTAACACGTTCGTCACGTACCAATCGATGATGTCGGAGCCGAAGCCGTAGGTCACCGCGGCACCAGCCGCGAGAAAGATCCCGAAAGGCACAAGCTTCTTCGTCTTGTACGAGATCGGCCCGAAAATCACGGACCCCAGCAGTGCCCCGAGGAAGATCGTCAAGAGCACACCCGGCATCCCCAGGAACGCTCCGACCATGGCCATCATCTTGATGTCCCCACCCCCCATCGCATCCTTCTTGAACATCCACTTTCCGGCCACAGCCACGAACTCCAGAAGGCCGAACCCGAGGACGGCCCCGAGGAGCGCCCCGAGCGGATCAATCCCACCGGGTAGAAAGGCGAGTCCCAGTCCGAGGACGAGTCCGCCCAGCGAGAACTGATCGGGGATGATGTAGAATCGCGCATCGGTGAGGGCGATTCCGAAAAGGATGGTCAAGAGTAGGGCACCCCTCAAAGCCTCGAAGGAGAGTCCCGCGTAGCTGAACATGCCCGCCCACACGAGTCCGGTCGCCAACTCGACGAGGGGGTACTGTAGGGAGATCGAGTCGCGGCATGCCCGGCAGCGCCCACCCAACAGGACGTAGCCGATTACGGGGACGTTGTCATACCATGGGATGGCCTCCCCGCATTTCGGACAATGGGAGCCGGGGAACACCACCGATTCGTCCTCCGGCCAACGGAACGTGCAGACGTTCAGAAACGAACCGATCATCATTCCGAGTAGGCCGGCCAGAGCAGAGACGATCCAGGCGTCGATCAAGGCGGTACACTCCCACGAGTGAGCAGGCTATTGAGCACGGGTGAGCAGGCTATAAAGAAGGATCGACCCCGCGATCCCAGCATTCAAGGATTCTGAGCCACCCGGCATCGGGATTGCGACGCCTTTCGTGGAGGCCGACGCGATCTCGGCGCGTACTCCCGTCCCCTCGTTACCGACGGCCAGAGCCCAGGAGGCGCCCGGTACGAATGAGCGGACATCTTCGCCGGCAGGATCGGAGGCCAGAATCTCGATTCCCTGCTCTTCCAGCCACTGCCTGGCCTCGGCCCAAGGCGCCCGTGATATGGGCGTATAGAAACCGGCGCCCGCGGCGGCGCGGACGGCTTTCGGATTCCACGGGTCGACGGAACCATCCAGGACGATCACCGCATCCACGTCAAAGGCTCGGGCCGCCCGGATGAGCGTTCCCAGGTTGCCGGGGTCCTGCAATCCATCAAGAAGCAGCAGCCTCGACGGGGCACGGTCACGGAGCTCGCCGAGATTGAGTCGCGGCTCGCTGCAGACGCAGAGGATGCCCTGGGGATGCTCGGTGGCCGAGAACTCGTCCAGGTCGGAATCGTCCACCTCGTCGACGTCCGGCACCCCCCCCGCCAGTATGGAGGCGACGACGCGGCCGGCCTCGGTACCGAGCAAGCGAGGCGATTGAACCGCAAAGCGGATGTCGGCTCCGGCTGCCAACACCTCGGCCACCGAGCGCACGCCCTCGACCAGCACGAGTCCCTCGCGTGGCCGGCCCTTGCGCGTCTTGAGCCGCTCGATGAGTCGTCGCCTGCTCTTGCTCAGCATCCGCATTCCAATCAGTGTGTGGACTCCATGGATAACCCACCTCCCGTAGCCCTCACAATCGCCGGCAGCGACAGCGGGGGCGGAGCCGGCATCCAAGCCGACCTCAAGACATTCCATGCCTTCGGCGTTTTCGGGTGCAGTGCGCTCACCGCCGTGACCGCTCAGAACACGCTCGAGGTCGCCGCCGTGCACGCCATTCCCGAGCAGATGGTCCGCGCGCAGATCCGGGCCGTCGCCTCGGACATGTCGTTGGACGCGGTCAAGACCGGTATGCTTGCCACGGCAGCCTTGGTGGAGACCGTGGCCCATGCAATCGTTGAGCACCGGCTGCCTAATTACGTGCTCGATCCGGTGATGATTTCCACGAGCGGACACCGTCTGCTCGATCGTGAGGCCGAGGACACCATCCTGCGGGAGCTCATCCCTCTGGCCCTCGTCGTCACCCCAAACCTCCATGAAGCGCGCATCCTCACCGGTCTGCCGGTCGAGACTGCGAGTGATCTGGCGGATGCCGCACGGGCGATCCTCGACCTCGGTGCTCGCGCAGCTCTCGTGAAGGGTGGGCACCTGGCTGGAGACGAGGCCGTCGATCTGCTGCTGACAGAGGAGGGAGAGCATATCTGGTCTCGACCTCGCATCTCCACGCGCGCCGGGCACGGCACAGGCTGCACACTCTCCGCGGCGCTGGCGGCGGGCTTGGCGGCGGGCCGATCCCTACCGGCCGCGGCCGCGGCGGCCGTGGATTTCGTTGCGCGGGCCCTCGCCGATGCACCTGGGTTGGGTGCCGGGCGGGGACCGATCAACCACTTCGTGGGAGTAAAGAGATGGGAGTGACCGTGAGCATCGTGTTCGGCTCCGGCATGCTGCGGATCCCCGACATGGTGCGCGCCGGCATCTGGATCAACACATTAGGGATCGTGGTGATCTCGCTGCTGGCTTATCCGCTGGTCGGTATGCTGTTCTGATCCTGCACGGCGAGCCTGATTTCGGGAAACGCTCCTACCGACCTGCCATTCTGGCACCGTATATCCTGAAAAGCCGCCAGTTTGGCCGATCCTCGGTCCATTCGCTCGGCATGATGATTGCAAACCCATCAACCGATACGCTTCGACGACGCCCGGCACCCGCCACACCGGACCGTCACCCGTCATACAAGAATCTTGGCCACCACGGCCTTGGCGCACACTGAGGAGCAGACATGGGAAAGGTTATCGGCATCGATCTGGGCACTACCAATTCGGTCGTAGCGGTCATGGAAGGTGGTGAGCCGGTCGTGATCCCCAACTCCGAAGGTGGCCGTACCACTCCTTCCGTTGTCGCGTTCACTAAAGAGGGAGAACGGCTCGTGGGTCAGGTGGCACGCCGCCAGGCGATCACCAATCCCGAAAACACGATCTTCTCGATCAAGCGCTTCATGGGCCGCAAGGGCGACGAGGTAACGGCGGAACAGAAGCTCGTCCCCTACGAAGTGAAGACCGACTCCAAGGGACGCGTGGAGATCAAGGTCCCCAACGCGGACAAGACGTTCACACCCCCCGAGATCTCGGCGATGGTCCTGCAGAAGATGAAGCAAACCGCCGAGGACTACCTGGGCCAGAAGGTTGAACAGGCGGTTATTACGGTTCCGGCCTATTTCAACGATGCACAGCGCCAGGCCACCAAAGACGCGGGTAAGGTCGCGGGCCTCGACGTACTTCGAATCATCAACGAGCCCACCGCTGCCGCTCTCGCCTACGGGCTCGACAAGAAGGCCGACGAGAAGATCGCCGTGTTCGACCTCGGTGGCGGCACGTACGACATTTCCGTCCTAGAACTCGGTGACGGCGTCTTCGAGGTGAAGTCGACCAATGGAGACACACACCTGGGTGGGGACGACTTCGACCAGAAGGTCATCGACTGGCTGGTCACGGAGTTCAAGAAGGACCAGGGGATCGATCTCTCCCAGGACGCGATGGCTCTCCAGCGCCTGAAGGAGGCGGCAGAGAAGGCCAAAATGGAGCTTTCTTCGACGCAACAGACCGACATCAACCTACCCTTCATTACGGCAACCCAGGAGGGGCCGAAGCACCTCAACTACTCGTTGACGAGAGCGAAGTTCGAACAGCTGGTCGACGATCTCGTCCAGCGGACGATGCCGCCCATGAAGAAGGCACTCGAGGACGCGGGGATCGAGCCATCGGCGATCGACGAGGTGATTCTGGTCGGGGGTTCGACGCGGATTCCCAAGATCCAGGAACTCGTCGAGGGGTTCTTCGGCAAGGAGCCTCACAAGGGCGTGAATCCCGACGAAGTAGTCGGCGTGGGTGCTTCCATCCAAGCGGGCGTCTTGGCCGGGGACGTGACCGACGTGCTGCTCCTGGACGTCACGCCACTATCACTCGGTATCGAGACGCTCGGGGGCGTGATGACGCCGCTGATCACGCGAAACACTACGATCCCGACCGAAAAGGCCGAAATCTTCTCCACGGCCGAGGACAACCAGACCACAGTCGAGATCCACGTACTCCAGGGCGAGCGGAAGATGGCACTCGACAACAAGACGATCGGCAAGTTCCAGCTCACGGGCATACCACCGGCACAACGTGGTATCCCTCAGATCGAGGTCACGTTCGACATCGACGCCAACGGAATCCTGCACGTAAAAGCCAAGGACAACGCGACGAGCAAAGAGCAGAAGATCCGTATCGAGGCGTCGAGTGGCTTGAGCGACAGCGAGATCGATAAAATGGTCAAGGACGCGGAGGCCCACGCCGGCGAGGACGAAGAGCGCCGGGCGAACGTCGAGGCGCGCAACCAGCTCGATTCGCTCGTCTATCAGGTCGAAAAGGACTCCGCCGAGTGGGGCGATCAGGTCTCGGTCTCGGAGGGCACGAAGGAACAGCTCGACAGCGCCGTCGCGAGCGCCAAGGAAGCGCTCAAGGGGGATGATACGACGACCTTCAATTCGGCTAGTGATGAACTCATGCAGGCCTTCAGTGCTGCCGGCCAGGAGATGTATCAGGCGCAGGCCGCCGAGGCTGAGGCTGAGGCAGGCTCCGAGGACGAAGCCACGGATGGCGCCGGAACGGAGGAGGAGGAGGAGGGAGACGCCCAAGAGACCGATGAGGAGGTCGTGGAAGCCGACTACGAAATCGTTGAGTAAGTAAGATTGCTTGGTCTATTTCGACGCCGACCTGAATTCCCCTTCCCGGGGCGGCGGTGCCGGCCACCCATTGAGAGATGGGGAGCGGGACAACCGTCAGGGCCTTGCGGTTGATCCAAGTCAGAGTGGAGAGTGGAGTGGACCGCCCGGTCGCCGGGCGTGTAGTAGGTCGCGCGTGGGCGGATGCGCACACGTAGTCCTTCCATCTGAAGTGTGAGGAAACTGTCCATGTATGATCCGTTTCGTGCCAAAGTGAAGGTCGCCTTCTACACTGCGGCCGCGGCTCTCATGGGGCTCGGAATCGCGTCCACGCTCGGATGGAGTGGCGCGTCCCATCCGATGCTCGTTATCGGAAGCCAGCCGCAGATCCCGATCCAAGCTGTCCAGCCGGCACTCGACCTCAGCGACGCGTTCGTCAACGTCGCCGAGGTCGTCACGCCAGCGGTGGTGCGGATCGAAGCACGACGGCAACCTGGGTCTGCCCGTCCGCAAACGCGGCGCCTGCGCGTGCCCAACCCGAATCCCCAGGACCGGCCGGATCGGGTTTCAGGAGGGAGCGGGTTCATCATCTCCGACGATGGTTACATCCTCACCAACAACCACGTGGTCGACAACGCGGACCAACTCACCGTTTTTCTCCAGGATCGGCGCTCTTTGCCCGCCGCGGTCGTGGGACGGGACCCGTTTACGGACGTGGCGGTGATCAAGATCGAGGCACCCGATCTGACCAAGCTCAACTTCGGGAGTTCGGCCGACCTCCGTGTCGGAGAATGGATCGTGGCCATCGGCAACCCCGGCTTCAGTGGCGCCCGTAGTCCATTGGATTACACGGTGACGGTAGGGATCGTCAGCGCGCTTGGACGCCCCCTCGACTTGCTTCAGCGGGGGCTCCGGGAGGACCAGGAAACCAGGCCAAACAGCGGGTTCGCCATCGAGGATTTCATCCAAACCGACGCGGTGATCAACCCCGGCAATTCGGGGGGACCGATGGTGAACCTCAGGGGGCAGGTGGTCGGAATCAATTCCGCCATCGCCAGCCAGACGGGATACTACCAGGGGTACGGATTCGCGATTCCGATCGACCTGGCCTACCGGGTCACGGAAGATCTGATCGAGTACGGCCGTGTACGTAGGGCCTGGCTCGGCGTCGGCATGCGGGCGATCGACCAGATCTCGGCCGAGAGTTACGGCCTCCCCACAGTCTCGGGAGTCGAGTTGACGCTCATCACCGAGGGCGGCCCGTCGGAGGCCCAGGGCCTCCGCGTGTACGACGTAATCGTTGAAATCGACGGCCAGCCGATCGGACGAGTGGGGCAGATGCAGCAGGCGATCGCGATGAAACGCCCGGGTGACCGCATCAGCGTCGGGGTGTACCGAGACGGCGCACCGGTGACCGTGAACATCCGGCTCGGCGAAGCTCCCCTTCAGGCGCAGCCTGTGGTCGAAGCCTCCACAGCGCCCGTGCGTGAAGAAGAACGGATGGACGACAAGCTCGGACTGCGAATCGAAGACATGGATCGTGAGAGCGCCGGGGAGTTCGGCTACGACGACGTGGACGGCGTCGTGATCACGGACGTTGAGGTGAACGGTCCGGCAGCACGGCGGGGGGTCGTTCCGGGCTTCAAGATCCTCGAGCTCAACCGCGAGGCGGTCGACGACATGTCGGACATCCGGCGGATCATGGCGGGGGTGAACCCGGGAGAGATTGTGACTCTCCACGTCGCTACGCCCAACGACCAGCGGATGATCATCCACGTCCGGGTTTCGGGGTAGCGATCGAGGGATTCGAAGTAACGACGAACCGGTTCGACTACGCGCGAGGGGCGCGTCGCCTTCGGGTGGCGCGCCCCTCGTGTTTCGTCATCCCTTCGTCGTCGGGGCGGGAGGACGGCCAACAGCCGGGACCGTCCCGTTGATGGGGTTTTCGGGCCCCGTTATCTTTGGATCAACCGAGTTACCTACCCGATTCCATGCCCCATCTCTGCGAAAGTGGCGGAATTGGTAGACGCGCAGGATTTAGGATCCTGTGGCTTCATGCCGTGGGGGTTCGAGTCCCCCCTTTCGCATTCAAGGTCTATTGATTCCGAAGCGAGTGTAAATGGCCATTGAGGGGACGCAACTCCAAATTTCTGTCGAAGAAGGCGAGCGGTGGCGCCGGACCATGAGCGTCACGGTTCCCTCCGGCGTTGTTAGTTCCGAGCGGCGCCGGCTTACCGGTGAGCTCGCCGCGCGCGTCAAGCTTCCAGGATTTCGTAAGGGTCACGTACCGTCTTCTGTCGTTGAGAAACGTTTCGGAGACTCGTTGAGCCGGGAGGCCCTCGACAAGCTCATCGGGGCCGCATATCGGGAGGCGCTTAACCAGGAGGAGCTCAGCCCGATTTCTGAGGGGGAGGTCGGTAACGTCCAGTACGAACCGGACCGGGACCTCACCTTCTCGATCTCCTTCGACGTGCGACCGGAGATAGAGCTTCCGCGACTCGGAGGGTTCAAGGTTGAACGGCCCCCGCTCGAGGGTTCGGATGACAAGCTCCAGGAGGTCTTGAAGCGGCTCCGGGAGGAGAGAGGCACTTGGCAACCGTTGGACGGGGGCCGCCCCGAGGACGGAGAACTGGTCGGTGTGGAAATCCAACGGATCGAAGACGGTGAAGCCGGGGAGGTGCAACCCTACCAGTTCATTCTCGGGCAGGGAGACGCCATCACCGACATCGAAGAAGCGATCAAATCGCTGGAGGTCGGGGGATCCGGTGAGTTCGTCGTTCGCTTTCCTGACGACTTGCCCAATGAGGAACGCCGAGGCCAGGAAGAGCAGCTCCTCGTTAGCCTGGACTCTCGGCAAGGCCTCGAGTTGCCGGAGCTGGACGCCGACTTCGCGAAGAGCCTCGGGGAATTCGAGGGCGTCGACGACTTGAACGAGAAAATTCGGGCGGATTTGGAGAAGGAAGCGGAGGAGCAAGCCGAATCAGTGGTTCGGGGAAAGCTTCTGGACGCGATTCTGGAGGCGAATCCCTTTACGGTACCGGTTTCAATGGTGGACCGTTACGTGCAATCGGTGCTTGGCAATCCCGAGGGAGTGACCCCCGAGAAGCTGGCCGAGGCCAAGGAGCAGATCTCGCCTCAGGCTGAGCAGGCGGTAAAACGGATCTTGGCGATCGACCGCATATCGGAAATACAAGATCTTCGGACCACCGAAGAGGAACTCGACGGCCGAATCGAAGAGATCGCCGAAAGAAGCGGGGACACGCCCGCGCAAATTTATGCCAATCTACAGAAGAACGAGAGGCTCGAAGCACTGGAGCGCGAGATTACCGAGCGAAAGGTGTTCGACTTTCTCAAAGAACAATCGGAAATCACCGAGAACTGACCCCACGGGAGTGACCTGCCAACCATGCCGATCTACCCACCATACGTCATCGAGCGGACAAGCCGCGGAGAGCGGAGCTACGACATTTTCAGCCGGCTCCTTATGGACCGCATCATCTTCCTCGGCACCGGAATCGACGACAACGTGGCCAACATCATCGTGGCCCAGCTTCTGTTCCTCGACGCCGAGGATCCAGAACGCGACGTATATCTTTACGTGAACTCGCCCGGCGGTGGGGTTTATGCCGGCCTTGCGATCTATGATACGATCCAGCACATGCGGGCTCCCGTCGCCACGTTTGCGGTCGGTATCGCAGCCTCGATGGCCGCTGTGCTCGTCGCTGCTGGGGAAAAAGGCAAGCGAGGCGCCCTTCCGAACTCGCGGATCATGATCCATCAGCCCTCTGGCGGCTCGCAGGGTACGGCAGCCGACATCGAGATCGCTGCCAAAGAGATCCTGTACACACGCCTACGACTCAACGAGATTTTAGCTAAGCACACGGGTCAGTCGATGGAGCAGGTTCAGGACGACGTGGACCGCGACCGTTTTATGAGTCCGGAGGAAGCCGTCGAATACGGCCTCATTGATCGGGTACTCGAGGGTCCTATTGAGAACGGCTCGAGCCCGAGAGACTCGCATGCCAAGCTCGAAGCCTCGGAGGACGAGGAGTAACCACGCGCGCACGAGCAGAGGACGCACGATATGTCCAGTGACAAGCATCTACGTTGCAGTTTTTGCGGAAAGTCCAAGGAAACGGTCAAGAAGTTCATCTCCGGTCCCTCCGTCTATATCTGTAACGAGTGTATTTCCCTCTGTAATGAGATCCTCGCCGAGGAAGAAGATCGAGAGTCGTCAGAGTCCGCAGTCCCGAGTCCGACCCCGCAGGAGATCAAAGAAGTGCTCGATCAGTACGTCATCGGGCAGGAGGGTGCGAAACGGGCCCTCGCCGTCGCCGTCTACAACCACTACAAGCGAGTCAACAATCAGGGCGTGCTCGAGGAGGTCGAGATTGACAAGGCCAACATTCTCCTGATCGGGCCGACCGGAGTCGGTAAGACCCTGCTCGCACAGACGTTGGCTCGGATCCTCCATGTTCCGTTCACGATCGCAGACGCTACCACGCTCACTGAAGCCGGGTACGTCGGGGAAGACGTTGAGAACATCCTTGTTCGGCTGCTCCAGGCCGCCGATTTCAACGTGGCCGAGTGCGAGCGAGGAATCGTCTACATCGACGAGATGGACAAGATCGCTCGAAAATCCGAGAATCCCTCGATCACTCGGGACGTCTCGGGAGAGGGTGTCCAACAAGCTCTCCTCAAGATCCTGGAGGGCACGATCGCGTCGGTCCCGCCCCAGGGCGGTCGAAAACATCCACAACAGGAATACATCCAGCTCGAGACCCGGAATATCCTGTTTATCTGCGGTGGCGCTTTCGACGGCCTTGAACAGATCATCGAATCCCGCCTCGGCAGACGGCGCATCGGGTTTGGTGAGAAGGCCTCTGAGGAGGAACGAGACGAGCTTCTGCCATATGTCGAGCCCGAGGATCTTCAGCGGTTCGGCCTCATCCCCGAGCTCGTGGGACGTCTCCCGGTCGCGGTCCACTTGACCGACCTGGACGAGGACTCATTGTTGAAGATCCTGGAGGAGCCAAAAAACGCTCTGGTCAAACAGTACCGTAAGATGTTCGAACTAGAAGGCATCGGCCTCACGTTCGACAAAGAAGCGCTGCGTACGATCGCCAAGAAGACGCTGGACCGCGGCACCGGCGCGCGCGGCCTGCGTTCCGTGATCGAGGACTTCATGCGCGACGTCATGTTCGAGATTCCCTCTCGAACGGACATCCGAGAGGTGGTCGTTACGGCAGACTGTATCGACCAGGACGTGCCACCGCTGCTCGTGCTGCACCCGGAAACGCAGAAAAAAGAGGCCTGAGTCGCCCTAGCCCTTCCCCACAGTTGTTTCCCAGCGTAGGATGCGCGCACCCGGTCCAAACTCTCCCGAGAGCGACCGGCACCATGGTGTGTTTGAACTCGCGTACTTTAGATACGCCCTAGGAGCCAATGGCGACACTGATCCGGGTCGACCAGACCTACGAGATCCCAGACCAGCTCCCTGTGGTAGCCCTGAGGGATCTCGTCTTCTTCCCCTACATGGTCTTGCCCCTTCTGATCGGCCGACCCCCGTCGCTCGCCGCGCTGGACGCCGCCGAAAAAAGCGACGGAGACGGATATATCCTCCTTCTGGCGCAGAAGGACGTTCAGGTGGAGGATCCCTCCAAAGACGACGTGCACCGCCTTGGCGTGGTCGCGCAGATCCTCCAGGTGTCGCGCCTTCCGGACGGGAACGCCCGCGTCGTACTCGAGGGCATCGGGCGCTGTCGCGTTCGTCGCTTCCTGAAATCCACCGCCGGTTTCACGGCGTCGATCGAGCCGTTCGTCACGGAGGAATGTGCGGAGGGGCGAGAGCCGAGCGAAGACGAAGCCGTCGCCCGAGGCGTCCTTCGGCTCTTTCACGAGTATGTCCACCTGTGTGATCGTGTCCCAGACGATGTGGCGAGCTCGATCTCTTTCGAGGGTGACCGGCTTCGCGCGGCGCATCTGATCTCCGGACATTTGTTGGTGCTTCCCGGTGAGAAGCAGGAACTTCTCGAATCCCCCGCCATCGCGCCGTATTACGGGCTCCTGAGAGAGATCCTCGTGCGGGAGTTGGAAATTCTGCGGATTGAGGAGAAGCTGGATGCTCAGATTCGCATGCAGCTCGACTCGGATCACCGCCAGATCTACCTACAGGAGCAGTTGAAGGCGATTCACAACGAGCTCGGAGCCGACCCCAAGGATGAGTGGTCGGACCTCGCGGCCGCCGTGGTGTCGACTTCCCTTCCTACGCATGCCCGTGAGAGAGCGGAACGCGAGCTCAACCGCCTGGAGAAGCTGAATCCTGTCGCTCCCGAGGCCGCGGTAATTCGAAGCTATCTCGACTGGATCTTGGAACTCCCGTGGGCAGAACGCAGTGAGGACAACCTCGAAGTCGAGCATGCGTCCGCTACACTCGATGAGGCCCACTACGGGCTCACGGAGGTGAAGGATCGAATCCTCGACCATATTGCGGTGCTGTCGCTGGTCGGTGAGTTGAAGGGACCCATCCTCTGCCTTGTTGGCCCACCCGGGGTCGGCAAGACCTCCCTCGGCCGCAGTATCGCCATCGCTCTCGGCCGAGAGTTCGTACGCGTCAGCCTGGGCGGCATCCGAGACGAGGCCGAGATCCGGGGTCACCGCCGCACTTATGTTGGTGCATTGCCCGGGAGGGTCCTCCAGGGGATGCGCCGCAGCGGGACTACCAACCCCGTCTTCCTTTTCGATGAGATCGACAAGTTGGCCCGTGACTTCCATGGCGATCCCGGTGCCGCCCTCCTCGAAGTGCTGGACCCCGAACAGAACAAGACGTTCACGGACCACTATCTGGAGCTGGAATACGACCTCTCCGATGTGCTGTTCGTCACCACCGCCAACACACTCGCTGGGATTCCGGAGCCGCTTCGGGACCGAATGGAAACCATCCGTCTTCCGGGATACCTCGACACAGAAAAGCTCGCGATCGCCCTGCGATTCCTCTGGCCCCACCAGGTGATGCGCCATGGGCTACCGACCAATGTGGACCTCGCCGAGGGTGCGGCCAGAGCCATCATCCGGCGGTATACGCGGGAAGCGGGTGTCCGGGAGCTGGACCGCCGCATCTCTCGTGTCGCCCGAAAACTCGCCCGTCGGAAGGCCGATGAGGGCCCGCGGACGGGTGATGAAGATACAGCAACCGCGGAGGACCGATCGACCGAACGCCCGAGAATCGACGAAGACGAGTTGAAGGCTCTTTTGGGCCCGCCGCTCTATCTGGATCGCAGCACGGACGAGGATGAGCGGGCCGGAATGGCTAACGGGCTGGCATGGACGGAGGCGGGAGGTGTGGTGCTCGACGTCGAGGTTGCGGTCGTACCGGGATCGGGCCAAGTGCAACTCACTGGGACGCTTGGGGAGGTAATGAAGGAGTCGGCCTTTGCGGCGGTAACTTACGCACGCTCACGGGCCGCCCGCCTCGGACTCGATCCACAGTTCCACAAGGACTTGGACATCCATATCCATATCCCGGAGGGTGCCACTCCCAAGGATGGTCCATCCGCCGGAATCACCATCGCCACCGCACTGATCTCGGCGCTCACGGGGACGCCGTCACGGGCCGACGTGGCCATGACCGGAGAGATCACACTTCGAGGGCGCATCCTTGCCGTCGGAGGGATCAAGGAGAAGGCCGTGGCCGCGCTCCGGGAGGGATTGAGCAAGGTTCTGTTACCGGCGGCCAACGCACCTGAGTTGGAACTCATGCCCGAGGAGGTGATCGACGGACTGGAGTTCGTGCCGGTCCGTACGATGGACGAGGTCCTGACCGAGGCGCTCCCGTCGATGTCGGAAAACTGGAGAAGCTTCGCCGAGGGTGGGACTTCGGTCGGAACCCACCTTTCGCAGTAGCGTGGAGGTTCGAACCGTCGAATTTGCGGGAAGCCTTTTCGACACCGGCGCTCCGGTTCCCGGAGACCTTCCACAGGTCGCGTTTTCCGGTCGCTCCAACGTCGGCAAGTCGTCACTCATCAACGTGCTTCTCAGACGCACGAGGAAGAAGCTCGCCCATGTATCGGCGACACCGGGCAAGACACGGTCCCTCAACTTTTACTTGGTGAACGACCGGTTCTTTCTGGTCGACCTCCCTGGGTTCGGTTTCGCCAGGGTCTCCTCAACTGTAAGACGGTCTTGGAAGGAGCTGGTGGAGGATTATCTCGTAGGGGAACCGAAGCTACGTGGCGTCGTACATCTAGTAGACGCCCGGCACGACCCCACCATCACCGATCTCGAGATGGTGGAGTTTCTCGCGGTGAGAGGCGTACCCACGTTGGTGGTCCTTACGAAGATGGACAAGCTTAAGCGCATGGCCCGGGAGAGTGCCACGGCGGCAGCTGTGAAGCGGCTGAATATCGACGAGGATCAGGTGCTCGGTTTCTCATCCAAGACGGGCGAAGGACGTGAGGAGTTGTTGACGGCCCTCGACGATCTTATCGGCGCAGACGAGACCGCACAGTGAGTGCCCAGCTGAGCGGGACCCGTATCGTTATCGGAGCCATTCTGGTTCTTGTCAGTGGCTGCGGAGGTGCGGGGTCCGGAATCGGCCAGTCTGCTGCGCCGACTGCAGCTACGCTCGTCCCACCTGGATATGGCACGCTCACACAGGCCCAGTTCACGCTGGAGTTGGCTAGCGGCGCACTCCAGATCCAGGTCACCCCACTGGCCGAATCCGTCATTCGACTCGCTGCTCCCGACACATACCAGCGGCTGACCGGCCTGTCGGCGTCGGCCGGCGAGTCCTTACGCTCCCGAGCTCGGGAGGACAGCCTCCTCTTTCTCGTGTCCATGTTCAGTCGAGACCCGACCATCACGTACGAGCCCGAGAATCTTCATATCGTGAACGGTGGACTCAGATACCGTCCGACGGCCATCGAGGCCGTCACACCCGGCTGGGGGGGACAACGCCTTCGGCAGGAAGAGCCCCAACTTGCGGTCTACGCCTTCGATCCGGGCATCGAGCTGGAGATCTCCCTGACGGTGGAGTACGAAAACGCGAGGGACACGTCCTGGCCGACGATCCTCAATCAGCTCGAGCTGGAGCGCGCTCGTGTACGGGCTCGGATCGGAGCCTGAGTGGTCTCAGAGGCTCCAGCGCCTCGGCACTCTCTGTGGCTCACAAACTTCTGGGACACCACGCTAGGTTGATGCGGCGTCCTCGTCCATCCCGAATTTCTTGATCTTGCGATAGAGCGTTCGTTCGCCAATGGCGAGCATCTGGGCCGCCTTCCGACGGTTGCCTCGAACCTCCAGCAGCGCCGCAGCGATCGCTGCCCGTTCCATATCCTCCATGGTCATCCCCGACCGATACACGACGGCCCCGGCACCGGGTGTGTCCTCCAACCCTTCCTCGGCCAAAACCTCGATCGGCTCTTCCACATCCCAGGACTCCTCCGGGCCCGCGGAGGCGGGTGGCACAACACCGATCTCGACCCTCCCCTCGTCGATCGGATACCTGTCCGCGGACACGGCAGAGCCCGGTTCTGGTGACCGGTATTTCTCAAACTCCTTCCGGAGGTCGTCCATATCCATTCGCAGATCGACCAGCGTACGAAAAATAAACTCCAGCTCCGGCCGGATCCCTTGAGCACTCGTATCCTCCAACGCTCGAGCGCTCGCCTCTGCTACAGGCACAAGTGCAGCGGTGCCCGGCACCCCCCGAACCTCCGAAGGGATATCCTTCGGCAGAACCTGACGGCCGGGAGCGAGAACGACCATGCTCTCGACCAAGTTCTGTAACTCGCGGATGTTCCCGGGCCAATGGTAGTCCTGAAGGATTTCCATGGCCTCCTGAGAAATCCCCTCGAACCGACGGTCGTGACGCCTACTGGCATCCTCGATGAAGGCGTCCACCAACAGGGGGATGTCCTCCCGCCTCCGGCGGAGCGGAGGGAGCTCGATATGCAGCACATTCAGTCGATAGAAGAGGTCCTTGCGGAACCGGCCCAGGGCCACGAGCTGCTTGAGGTCCTGGTTGGTGGCAGTGACGATGCGGATATCGACGCGGATCACGTCCTCACCACCCACTCGACGGAACTCGTGCTGCTCGAGAACTCGAAGAAGCTTGGTCTGTATCGCCAGGGGCATCTCCCCGATCTCGTCGAGGAAGATGGTCCCCTTGTCCGCCAACTCGAAAAGCCCCCGCCGAGAGTCGATCGCGCCCGTGAAGGCTCCCTTCTCGTGACCGAAGAGCTCGCTTTCCAGGAGCGTTTCCGAGAGGGCGGCAACGTTCGCCGCGATGAACGGCCGATGACGCCTCGACGAGAGGTGATGGATTCCTCTCGCGACCAACTCCTTACCTGTGCCCGATTCACCGGTGATGAGCACCGTGGACGCCACCGGGGCGAACTGCACGACCCGCTCCAGAGTCTCCTTTATTGCATCGGTTTCGCCGACGATGCCCGCCGACGCCTGGAGCCGCCGCCGCTCGATGACCGAACGGGCTACAAAAACTATGTCGTCTGCGTGAACCACATCCAAGAAGACTTCCAGGTAGTCGGCAGCCAGCCTCGGGATCACGTCCGCGTTTTCTTCGATTGCAAAGGCCGGAGCCTTCGATTCAGCACGGGCGTGCTTTACCAAACTCCGGGCGGAGGCGGTGTCGGCGGACCCGGTCACGACCAGCAGATCGATCGGTGGGCCACCACTCACGTCCTCGTCCGGGGTGACCAGCTCGACGTCGTATCCGGCGCCCCGGAACGCCTCCCTGAGCTCGCCCGCCCGCTCTAAATGATGGGTTGAGACGAGCACCCTACCCTCGACGGTGCCACTCATACGGGATCTACGGGTGCCGCGGGAGTCGGATGTCCTGTGGCCTCACCCCGCAACAGTTCCACGATGTGTGGCAGAAGCTCCTCAATCGCCTTGAGTCCGTCCTTCACACCACCGGGGCTCCCCGGAAGGTTCGCCAGGAAGCTGCGGCCTCGTGACCCGACAAGTCCTCTCGACAACACCGCGGTCGGGGTCTCGGGCAACCCCTGTCTTCGAATGGCATCGGCCAACCCGGGCGCCTCCTTATCGAGGACGCTTCTTGTGGCTTCCGGCGTCACGTCCCGCGGTGAAAAGCCCGTGCCCCCGGTGGTCAGTATGACGTCGACATCCCCTGAGTCGGCCCACCGCACGAGCTGCGGAATGATCTGATCGGCCTCGTCGGGTACGACGCTTCGATGCATCAGTTCGTATTCCCGTCGGTCGCACCACTGAGCGATCAGCTCACCACTACGGTCGTCCCGCTCCCCGGAAAAGCAGCCATCGCTCACCGTCAGCACCGCTACCCGCATACGAACGCTCCACTGGCTCGCTTCACCGTCGAACCGAGCCCTCGGTATAAAAGGGCAGCCGGGCGACCACAGCCGGAATCACCTTCTCGCGAATGCGAACCCCGAGCTCGGCATCGGGACTCGTCAACTCGGCCGGCACGTAACCCAGCGCGATGCCGTAGCCGAGACTCGGGCTCACGGTCCCGCTGGTCACGGATCCCACCTCGTTCCCACCATGGACAATGGCGTATCCGGGGCGCGGAAAGCCCCGCTCCGTCAGTCGGATCCCGACGAGTTTCTGGCGAACGCCCTCGTGCTTCTGCCGCACCAAGGCATCGCGCCCGGAAAACTGTCCCTTGTCCAGCTTCACCAGCCACCCGAGCCTGCTGGCAAGCGGAGTGTGCTCCTCGTCGAGCTCGTTGCCGTACAGCGCGAAGCCCACCTCGAGCCGCAATGAGTCCCGGGCTCCGAGCCCGCAGGGAAGCAGCCCCATCCCCCCACCCTGCTCGCACAGGGCCTTCCAAACGGCAACCGTGTCCGCCGCGCCGACGTATAGCTCGAAGCCATCCTCTCCCGTATACCCGGTCCTGCTGATCGTGGCGGCGCACCCCGCCACGCTCCCCAACATGAAATGGTAATACGCGAGGTCATCCAGATTCACGTCAGTAAGGGGATCGAGTATCCCCTGGGCGCGGGGGCCCTGGAGAGCCAGGAGGCCCACCGTGTCCGACCGGTCCTCCAACGTCGCGTCGAAGCCCTCGGCATGCTCCACGATCCATGCCCAGTCCTGGGCCCGCCGGGAGGCGTTCACCACCAGCATGTATTGGTCATCAGCCATGCGATACACGATGAGATCGTCACGGATACCGCCATTCGCCCCGCACATGGCCGAATACTGGCACTGACGCACCGCCAGGTCCGCCGCGTCGTTGACACTCACGAGCTGAACCAGATCGATCGCCTGGGGGCCACCGACCAGGAACTCGCCCATGTGTGAAACGTCGAAGAGGCCCGCCGCCTCCCGTACGGCCAGATGCTCCGCCGTGATGCCCGAGGGGTACTGGACCGGCATCTCGTATCCGGCGAACGGCACCATCTTAGCTCCAAGACCGAGATGCACATCATAGAGCGGAGTCCTCTTAAGCGCGTCGTTCATGCTATCTCGTCGTACTCGGCAGGATCCGGATCGAGCGAAAAACTACCACTCCTCATGTCCCATCGGTAGGGGGATTGCGCCATTCTGGCAGATTTCGGGGGCAGGCAGGGGCGCCGACGCAGGAATCAGAGGATGTAGCGCCTCAGGTCTACGTCGTCCACGATCGCTGAGAGGTTGTCCCGAACGAAGTCACGATCTACGACGATCCCACGAAGTTCGTCCTCGGGGAGTCCGTAGAGCACCGATTCGAGCAGCGTCGTGAGCACCGTATGTAACCGGCGAGCCCCGATGTTCTCCATTTGGTCGTTCAAGACTGCTGAGAGCCTCGCCACCTCCGCAATCCCCTCGGTGGTGAAATCGAGAGTCGCGCCCTCGGTCGCCACCAACGCGCGGTACTGATGAACCAACGCGTTCTTCGGCTCCTGAAGAATGCGGACGAAGTCCTCCTCGCCGAGGCTCTTCAGCTCCACCCGAATGGGGAAGCGTCCCTGCAGCTCGGGGATCAGGTCACTGGGCTTCGCTACATGGAACGCCCCCGCCGCCACGAATAACACGTGGTCCGTCCTCACGAGCCCGTATTTGGTCTGAACGGTGGAGCCCTCTACGATCGGCAGGATGTCGCGCTGCACCCCCTCACGGCTTACGTCGGGCCCCGTCCCACTGCGCTCCCCGGCGATCTTGTCGATCTCGTCCAAAAAGACGATCCCCATGTCCTCCGCCCGAATGAGGGCCTCGTTCACGACCTCGTCCATATCGATCAAACGGTCCATCTCATCCTGAACGAGGATCCTGCGGGCCTCCGCGACGGACACGGTACGCCGCTTCTTCCGCTTGGGCAGCATATCCTGGAGCATTTCTGTGAAGTTGTGATCCATCCCCTCCATGCCCCCGCCCATCGGCAGCACCATGCCCTCGATCGACGCAGTCTGCGATACCTCGATTTCGACTTCGCGTTCTTCCAGCTTTCCATCTCCGAGGAGGGCACGGAGCTTCTCTCTCGTTCGCTCACGGCGTTCCTCGATGGCGTGTTCCCCCTCCCCACCCACATCCCTCACTTCGGCACCCTCGGTGCCCACAACGAAGACGTGTGGCCGACCCTCGCCGCCCTCCTGGGGCGCCGCAGGCCCAACGGTGGGATTCACCGGAGTAGGGAGGAGCAAGTCCAGAAGTCGCTCTTCGGTCCTCGCATCCGCCAATTCCTCGACATCGTCCTCCCGCCCGGCGCGAACCATGTTGACCGCCACGTCGACCAGGTCCCGGATCATCGACTCCACGTCCCGCCCCACATACCCGACCTCGGTGAATTTCGACGCCTCCACCTTCACGAAGGGCGCGCCCGCCAGACGGGCAAGCCGGCGGGCAATCTCGGTCTTTCCGACTCCTGTAGGACCGATCAGGATGAGGTTGTTGGGGAAAATCTCATCCCGAAGCTCCTCGTCCACCCGCTGCCGACGCCAGCGGTTTCGGAGCGCGATGGCGACGGCCTTCTTGGCCTCATCCTGGCCCACGATGTACGTGTCCAGCTCGGCAACGATCTGGCGGGGCGTGAGTTGATCCAACCAGTCCTCGTCGGACCCATTGGGCGCACCCGCGTCCGGCATCATCACTCGTTCCACCTCGGCTCCGACTTCGGAGCCGTCCCCGCTTCCCACTCCCATGTCGCCCGCCGATGCAGAACGCCTGGGTTCCCTCGATTCTTCCATTCTACTCCAACTCCAGAACCGTGATCTCTTGGTTCGTAAAGACGCAGATCTCACCGGTGATCTCCAGGGACCGGCGCACCGTTTCTGGGGCCGACAGCTCCGAATGCGAAAGCAGCGCACGAGCCGCGGCCATCGCGTATGAGCCACCCGAGCCGATAGCCAAGACGTCATCGTCGGGTTCAATGACCTCGCCCTCTCCACTGACAAGAAAGAGGTGTTCTCGATCGGCGACCAGCAGCAGTGCGTTGAGTCTCCTTAGATAGCGGTCCATGCGCCAGTCCTTGGCGAGTTCCACCACGGCCTTGGTAACATTCTTCGGAAACCGCTCCAGCTTCTCCTCCAGCTTCTCGAACAGGGTGAACGCATCGGCGACGGCGCCCGCGAAACCGACGAGCACGCTGCCCTCCCGGAGCGTCCTCACCTTCTGGGCGGTATTCTTCACGACCGTATCGCCCATCGTCACCTGACCGTCGCCAGCAAGCGCCACCCGGCCATCACGCCGTACAGCCACGATGGTCGTTGACCGGAGGTCCAGTCCATCGGCTCGCTTTGTCATTCGGTTTCCCTCGATCCCTTCGGCGTGTCCTGGTTTCCGGTCATGGATCATGTCGCGCAACGCGATGCTCCCGCGCAGCCCCAACGCTACTGACCGTGGGCTCTTACGATACAGCAACACCCTGACCGCACCAAGCGCCCATCGGCGTCACGGTTGTCCCAACGGTAGCGATTAGGGTCCACGAGTCGCGATGGGCGGATCTGACCGAGCCTGGGCCGCCGTGCCAGCGATGACACAGGTTGTGCTACACTTCGTCCGATCCGATTAAGCACAGGCCATCGAGCAGATGAGGCCGATTGTCGTGACGATCCCCACCAAGTGCTCGTCCTCCATCACTAGAGCGCACTGAATTCTTGCACCGACTGGTTGACGATCTCGGTTCTACAGCCATTTCGAGCCCGAACATACACGCCAATGTGCACAACACGGGGGTGGCTTGGCCTAGCTGAAAGGACGAACAGGGTACTGACCGCCTGCTGCAATGGCAGGAGCCTCAGGCTGCGTTTAGGCGGGCGATGGGGTCGGTCATGCGCTACCTATTTTCGTCCTGGAGTATGCCGCCTACCTCCGGAGCAATCGCCTCGATGAGACCACGCACAGCGGTGACGCCACGGACGGCCAGTGCGATACCAAAGTCCGACACGACCGGCTCACCGTCTTGCAGTAGTATGTTGCCCGGTTTGATGTCGCGGTGGATGACGCCGTGTTCGTGCGCGTGCTGGAGCGCACCGGCGACCTTCGAGGCAAGAGCCACCGCCTCATCCACGGGAAGCTGCTTCTGACGGTCGATTCGATCTCGGAGGGTTTCACCTTCCACATACGGCATCACGTAGAAGAGGAAATTCTCAGCCTCACCCGAATCAAAAAGCGGCAGGATGTGCGGATGCTGGAGGTTGGCCGTCGTCTTGATCTCGGCCAGGAAGCGTTCGCCCCCGACGACGGCTGCCAGCTCGGGCTTCAAGACCTTCAGCGCGACCTTGCGCTCATGCTTGAGGTCGTCGGCCAGGTAGACGGTAGCCATGCCGCCCTCACCCAACTCGCGTTCGATGGCGTAGCGGCCTTCTAGGGCTGCGTTCAGGCGGGAGGCGGTTCCATTGGTCATTCGTGCCGTTCGGCTTAGGACCCTTCGACCAGATCGACCACCCAGACATCGGACTCCCCTGGCCTCGTCGACAGAGCAGGCGAGATACTGCAGGTCGGGAGTCCTCGAACGATGGCCGGGCGGCTCACTGATTGCTCGAAGGAGCGTCTCGAACGAGAAGACGACCACCTCCGAACGATGGGGGTGGCCGTCTGTCTATTCCGGAGAACCGGATGGGACTACTTCATGTCACGTATCACCCCTAGTGCCACGAAATTCCCACGCCTAATTCGGAAATGTTGGTGTTGCCACCAGCAAATGCCCCGCCGTTGAAGTTCAGGACCGGGGTGACGGACCAGTTGTCCCCCACGCGCACGTCATAGCCTACCCCAAGGACGGCTCCGCCACCGTTTTCGGTGACGCTAATGCCAAGAACTTCTACCGAAAGACGAGACCACCCGAGCCCGCCCTTCAGAAAGAATCCGTTTGTGGCGCTGGGATAGAAGTAGGCCACGGCGCTGGTGTTCGTGTGCGTGAGGGTAGTTCCGGATTGCTCCTTCACCCATGCGTTGGATTCCACACCGAGTAAGAGCCTTTCGTTTATGGTACCGCCGAGCTTGACGTATCCCACGACTCCAGTGTCTCGGCCGGTGCCATCAGCAATCCCCAAGGAGCCACCACCGAAACCAAATCCGACCCAGAAGCCCTCATGGGATTGCGCTTGAGCCGCACCGGCAGTCATTAGGACAAGAAGTCCCAGTATAGAAACAACTCTCTTCATGTTCTCTTCTCCCCTCGTTGAATCTCTTTGCGTGACGGCCCCCCGAAAATCACGGCCTTTGAGGCACACCGTATTTCTTCTCGTCGTCGTCAGGGGGATCAGCAGCTGATGAGTATGCCGCTACAAGAAACATGTGACACAGATTCCACCGCAGGCAAGCCTTTTATGGGGCCTTATTCGGCCCTGCGGGGGGTCCCACGTCGAGATATTCGCAGGGGATGGCGAGGTGGAGATTGCATGGGCTTTGCGTCAAGCCACCGTCGAGGTCCCAAGACATGGCGCCCATGCGCCCAAGCTACGGTTGACGATCGGGCGGTGCGATGGCTGGACGGGACTACGACCGGCGCCTGCTTGACCACGAGGGCGTCAACGTTGAACCGATCGTCTTGAGCAGCGCCGCCCACCGCCGAGGAAGACAGTGCTAAAGCTCCGGCGGCACGCTCCAGGCTAACTCCCATCCCTCTTGGCCAACCTCGAGGCAAACGATGCCGGCGTTGGTGAAGCGGACGGGGGTCGCCTCAGGTGAGCCGGTCAGGAGAAATCCAGCTAGACGAGCGAGGAAGGGCAGGTGCCCCACGAGCATGACGGTTTTGTCTTCGTCGCCCAGCGCTTCAGCCACCGGCCGGACATCGTCCAGGGGGGCCAATCCCGGCGCCACCCTCACTCCGAGCGCTGGCTGAAGGTGGACGCTGAGGATCTCGGCCGTCTCGGCGGCTCTCCGCTTGCCACTATGGCGAATCTCGTCGACTCCGAGGCCCTGCTCCGCGCCCCAGGCTGCCATGCGGGAGACGGTGTCGGCCCCCTCGGAGCGGAGGGGTCTGTCGGGATCCTCGTCCTTCGACATGGCCACGCCGTGTTGAACGAGAAGGAGTCTCACTAGCTCTCGCCTAGCTCACCCTCGATGGCGTAGCGGCCCTCTAGGGCGGTGTTCAGACGAGCGACTGCGTCGGACATGGGCGGACTCCGAGTTCAGGCTGCGCTCAACATCCGAGAGTGGACCGGTAGGCGCAAGCAGAAGCCCGTCAGGCGCCCGAAATTGTGGGGTTTATCACTGAGAGTGTCACTAGTGACTTGGGCTACCTCGGGGGCAAGAAAGGTCCCTGGGTCCGAACATCACGATTTCGCATGAACCTGATGAAGAGCAGCCCTAGTAGAAAAACTCCAAGCCCCAAAGACCAATGCATAAAGGTCGCAAAGGCGATCGGGACCGCCACGTTCGCCACCAACACGAGACTGACGATTCCAAGAGCACTTCCAGGGGATTCCCCCTTGAACTGCGCTGAGATCCAGATGATGTAAGGTAGTCCAAAGAAAAAGAGAAGGATTCCCCATGTTTGCAGGTCCATGTGACACTCCGGGATCAGACCGCGCTCAACATCCGAGAGCGGGGCGGTAGGCGCAAGCAGAAGCCTCTCGCTGAGGTACTCGCCTGGGCTATCATCGGGCAAAAGCAGGACGGGGGAGACCGAAGCCTCCCCCATCCGAAAACTGTGTACGTTGTTGTGTAAATTAGCGTCCACTAACCCCGTGTATGGATCGAAAATCGTACCCGGGAAAAGTGGATGATTCCCTCATTCCTCCTCGTATTTGGTGAAATACGGCCCCTACTGGCCCCGCGTGTAAACCAGGAGGTTGGTGGTTCGAACCCTCTCGGGCGTACTAGCAAAAGGAGGGGCTCTATCGCACTCCCGCCCTCCAATCGGGGAAGTCCAAAGTCCAGCAGAAGCCGGCCCTCCTGTAGCGCCTCCAAGGCCCTCACCCACACACTCCGAGGCCCCTGCACCCTCATGGAGACGGTCTGCGGCGAAGCCGTGGAGCGAAGCGTCGGCGGAGTGAGGGTGTAGGGGCCTCGGGGCGTCAGGAAGTCTCAGAACGCGAAGGGAAGTGTGAGCGCGTCGCCTCATCCGCTGACGGGCCTTACTAGTTGTGCATCCCCCCCATCCCCGGGTCCGTCCCCCCGTGCTGCATCAATCCATGCATCATCGCCATTCCGCTGCCGAGTTGCTCGAGCTGCTCCTCGGTCAAGACGCTCCTGACTTCATCCGCGGCTTGCGCCATCGCCACATGCGCCTGCACCATTAGGTCGGCGCCTACCTGAAGCGCGTGCTCGTAGGCGGCGAAGTCAGGCGAATCACCTTGGAGCGCAGCACGGACATCCTCATGGGCTCCTACCATGCCCGGCATATGAGGCTGAGCGGCTTCCGAGTACTCCGCTTCGATGGCCTCCAGCTGAGCCATCTGGTCATCGGTGAGAGTCAGTGCCTCTCTCATACTGAGGATCATCGCTGGCCCAGGGCCGCCCGTGACCACGATCCCCACACCCTGCCCCACCCTTTGCAGCATCTGGCTGCTCATACCCTCCCCCATCATCATGCCTCCATCAATGGCCCCATGAATCATTGGGCCGGGCATCTCATGCTCCTGAGCCGACAGGCCCGACGTGATGAAGAACAGTCCGACGCCAAGCGCCGATATTCGACCCAACATCGTTAGTCCGATCATGGATCTTTCCCCTCCGGGGTGGACCTGAAGTGTAACCTGCGCACGGGAGAAGACGGAGCGCCGCGATGCGTTCGCGACAGACGCCTCCTCGAGTCGCTCTAATATGGAGATCTGCAGTGCGGTGCGCGAGTGGGAGGCACCGTGTCTTATCCTACCCAGCCAGCTCGGCAATCAATACCCACGTGGGCCCGTTCCCACCTTCATAGGTTTCCTGGGGGGTAAGCTCGCCGCTGTCTTGGTTGACCTCGTAGGTCGCCAGGCGGCCATAGTTTCTCCTCCCGCCCCCGGCAACCACAAGAAACCGGCCTTGCGGGTCGAGACTGAAGGCCCTGGGCCCGGGCTCGGTGGGTACTCGGCCGGTTGCAGTGAGCCTGCCACTGGATGCATCGATGGTGAAGCTGGCGACGCTGTCATGCCCACGGGTGGGAACGAACAAGAACCTCCCGGAGGGACTGATTTGAATCTGGGAGCAAGTGGTGTCACTTGTTAAGTTGTAGTCGTTGGGCACTGTGGAGATGGTCTGAAAATTCGCTAGTGTTCCTGCCGACGAATCGAGCCGGTACGCCGTGGCGCTGCTTCCCTGCTCGTCCGAGGAGTAAACCACGTCCAGGGTGGGGTGAAAGCAGAGGTGCCTGGGACCCAAGTATTCCCGCAGGTAGAGAAAGGGGGGGGTGTTGGGGGTGAGGCGCCCCGTATTCTCGTCAAACGTGAACTGAGCGATCGCGTTGGGACCTCCGCTGCGGGCGAGGTGAGGCACGAAAACGAATCGGTTGGTCCGGTCAATATGGATTCCGTGCGCCCCATAGGCCGTGTAACGCCATTCGATGGGGGGGAAAGTGATGATACCGTCGCTGTTCACAGCGTGGACCGCTGCGGTGCTCTGATATAAGTAGGCCGAGAGCAGAAACCTACCTGTGCGGTCCGTCGACATTTGAACCGGTTCACCTTGCAGCGGCACTGCTCCAACAAGAGAAAGTCCGCCCGTGCTCTGATCGATTCGGTAACTGGAAAGCTTCTGGCTGTCCCTATTTCCCACGTAGAGAAAGTTCTTTCCGGGATCGATGGCCAGCGGCCCCGGTCCGCCGTCGACCGCTACTTGCCGCTGCCAGGTGAGCTTTCCAGTGCTCGGATCCATAGTGAAGATCGAGATTCTGTTGTCACGCTGGAAGGTCACGTACCCGAAATAATCGCTCTCCGATCGCGTTTCGCCCCAGACAGCCGAGGGCATGGCCGCGACTGACGCTGCCGCCAGGCCGGCCCCTGCAACGACAGCGCTGCTTGTCAAGAAGTCGCGACGCGTATACTCGACAGTTTTGTGACTGTCCGATTCATTGCTGTGCTCGCGCATCGACACGTTCCTCCGGTGGGGTGTTGGGGGACCTGACCCTGCGACGGAACCTGCCGATCACAGGCTCGGCGCGCTACAGCAACACCCCCGGCAGGGTTAGGTGACACCAGTCAATCTCGACATCACGCACCTCCGTTCTGCATGAGACCCAAGGCGTACAGCAGTGCGGCGACCATCGCGGTGGCCGTCCGAACGTGGTTCCACATCGTCCACCGGCCCAGGTAGTGCTCCCACACGTCAAGGGCGGCGGGGTCGGTGGCGGATACAGCGGCCAACTGGTCGTTCAAGGGAACGTTTCCGAGCCCGGTGACGAGGAAGGTGCCCACGAGGTAGAAGAGCGCCCCGCCCAAGAAGAACGGCGCGAAGGGACGACCCCAGCTTGCAAGGGCGAGCCCACCTGCGCCGAGCGACACCACGGCCGTTCCGATGAACACACCCAGAAACGAGGGGTTGAGCACGACGACGTTGATCGACTGCATCGCGCCGATGCCCTCCGCGGAGGGCACGCCCGCCAGGCGGGAGCCTAAGCATGGGTGCTAACGACGTTGGATCCGCCAGCGCGAGGCGGGTAGCAGTCGCCACGACAAAAAGGATGTCCGCCAGCCCAACTACATTCCACGCCAGGTAGGCAGTGCGCCGCCGACCCTTCGGCGGACCCGTCGCGATCAGCGGGATCGCCAGCATGGCGACGATGATGTCACCCCAGCCACCGATCACTGCGAACTCGTACGGTAACTCCCCACGCCCGTACAACACCAAGAAATAGATCCCGACGAATCGGGTGAGATGGAAGGCAACGAATACTCGCACATCGAGGCGCGTCGCCCATCGGCGCACTGGTCCGACTCTCCACAGGCACACCAGGCTGAGAAGCGTGAGGCTGATCAGGATGACTTGGGGCCACGGCGGTAGGAGGTCGACAAGAGCACCAGCCCCCCCAACGACGGTCGCGGCCAGAAGCCACACTCCAAGTACAAACGGGACAAACCAGCGCGATTCGCTCAACGCCGAAGACCTTGCAAGAGGAGTAGCGCCGCCAGCTGGCCTTAAAAGCTCACTCTAAGTGCAAGGCCAACACGATCGGGGCCCGTTAGTAGCTCTACGCCAACTCTGCGTTGTAGCACTTGGCGGTTGCGGTCGCGGGCTCGCTTTGGCGCATCTATGACGTTCCAGATGTAGAGACCAAGACCTGCGGCTACGCTCGTGATTACACCCACTTTGCGGCCAGTGCTGAACTGGTCAAAAGCATCGTCTTCAAATTTTTCGTCTTCCCAATTTTGGGCTTCTGTGGTGCTGAGCAGTCCATCTGCATTTCCGCCAAACTTTGTTTTGTCATAGTCGGCCAGTTCGAGGTCGGCGGGGTTGTAAAATGCATATGCCGAACCAAATGCACCAACGATGGATGTGAAGAACAGAAGGCCTCGTTTCTTGTCGTCCGTATAGAATTGTCCCAATCCCGGCAATGTGGCCGAAAGATAAAGGGCGACGAGTGGGTCCTTGTACAGTTCTGGTTCTTGTTCTTGTGCCTGTGCCTGTACTCTTGATGTTAGTGTGAGCGCCACGAGCAGCGTGAGGGTTGTGAAGGCGGTTTTCATGGTTTGCTCCTTGTGCGCCATGGATGGATGTTCTCCAAGTGCGGCAGTTGTGATTGGCGTGTTGGTCGTGATCGAATTTGACACACCGCTGCGAACCCTACATCGGCCGGAAGGCTCGATGTTCCTCGGCCGTTCGGTCGAAATCAAGGTCGTACCTTTGACCGGTGCGCTGGATGACCGACTCGCGTATTGTGGACTGTCATGAGAAACGTCGTTCGATCTCTGTTGGCTGCGCCTCGAGCGTCTGTTTCGGCGGGCCAGGAGGGCGCCCACCATGAAGGCGAAGCTCGAGAAGAAGCTCTACGGACTGATCTGCAGCCTCGAGGAGATCCAGGCCGAAGCTCAGGTGTTCGAAGAGCGTTACGCGATACAGCTTCGAGGGGTCCATCCGGACCAGTACAAGTGCGGACTCAACCTCCTGCACTATCTGGCCCTGAGGCAGCACGACGTCAGCGAGCTCCAGGCGGATCTCGGAGCGCTCGGCCTCTCCCGCCTGGGCCGCGCCGAGTCTCACGTGCTCGCCAGCGTCCACGCGATACTGCACGCACTTCGAAGCCTGCAGGGAAACGAGACGAAGCTCCGCAAGTCTCCGGTGACCATCAAGCAGGGCCGGAAGATCATCCGCAAGCGTACGAACGCGCTCCTCGGCAAGAAGCTCAAAGGGAGCACCGTGCGAATCATGGTGACCCTGCCGTCCGAGGCCGCCGACGACTATTCGCTAATCCGCGACATGATGTCGGCGGGGATGAATTGCGCTCGCATCAACTGCGCCCACGATGGACCCGCAGCGTGGGCGCGGATGGTGGCCAACATCGAGAGGGGACGGAAGGCCACGGGCCGTGGCTGCAAGATCTTTATGGACCTGAGCGGGCCCAAGATCCGAACCGGTGCTCATGCGCCCGGCCCGAGGGTTACCACGATCAAGCCGGCGAAGGACATCAACGGACGTATCGTGGCCCCCGAGAAAGTCACGCTGGTCCCCGAAGAGCCACCTGACGCCGAACGATCCGACGCCCTCCCGCGACCCCTTCTGGACAACGGGGTGATCCCCATCTCCGCTGACGTCTTCCGACGCATCGCTCCAGGGGATCGAATCTCTCTCATCGACACTCGGGGAGAGCCGACGTGTCTGGAAATCGGCAAGGTGGACGCGTGGACCGCTCAAGCACTCTGCGCGTCCGACGCGCACCTCGAGACCGGCCTCCCGATATCGCTGGGGGACGGATCGGGAAAGATCCGCGCCAGGGGCGTCGTCGGCAGGCTACCCGCCAAGGAGCAGGCCCTTCTGCTCCGCGTCGGGGACACGCTTCTGATCCACAAGGACCCACGGCCAGGCGAACCTGCCCGTGCGGGCGAAGCTGGCGAGCCCTCCGTGCCCGCTCACGTCTCGTGTGTCTTCCCCGAGGTTCTCGACGACGTGCGGGTTGGTGAACCCTTGATCCTCGACGACGGCAAGATCCACGGAGTCATCCGTGAAGTGGGACCGGACGGAGCCCTGGTCGAGATCACCCAAGCGAAGCCGAAGGGCACCAAGCTCAAGGCCGATAAGGGGATCAACCTACCCGAGAGTTCGCTACAGATCTTCGGTCTCACACTCAAGGACCGGGAGGATCTGCCCTCTCTGCCAACTTACGTGAGACACGGAGCAGCTAAGGAATTAGAGTAGGGCGAAGGCAGAGAAACCGAGGATGCTGAGACACCGAGAGAGAATGAAAGAGAATGGAATAGCCCCACCAACCTGGGACGGTAAGCGAAGCGCGGCAGCTCCTGCGGACTCGGAGGTGGTAGATAGGCCGCTGCGCCGGCGGTTCGCTCCGTCGTACAAGCTGCGGATCGTCGAAGAAGCGGACCGGTGCACGGAGCCCGGAGAGGTTGGCCGACTCCTACGGCGGGAGGGCTTGTACTCGTCGCACCTGACGACATGGCGCAAGGCGGCGCATAGCGGGTCCCTGAAAGCGCTGTCGAAGAAACGAGGCCGTAAGCGCGAGCGCAATCCGCTGGAGGAGAAGGTGCGCAAGCTGGAGCGCGAGAACACTCGCCTCGAGAAGGAGCTCCAGAAGGCGCACTTGATCATCGACGTCCAGGGAAAAGTTGCAGGGCTGCTGGGATTGAGCCTCGAGGACGGGACGAACTCATGAAGGCGACCCAGGAGCTAGCCAAGCACGTAGGGGTGAAGCCCGCGTGCGATGCGCTCAGGGTGCCGCGAGCCACGTTCTACCGTCGTCGGAGTGCATCGACCGGGCATCAGCAGCCCCGCCCGACCCCCGCCCGGGCCTTAAGTGAGAGGGAGCGGGACAAGATTTTCGACACCCTGTGTTCGGAGCGGTTCGTGGACCGGTCCCCAGCCGAGGTGGTGGCGACGCTGCTCGACGAGGACGTCTACCTGTGCAGCGAGCGTACGATGTATCGCGTTCTGGCTTCCCAGGTGCCGGTTCAGGAGCGTCGAGCGCAGCGGAGTCATCCCAAATACCAGAAGCCCGAGTTGATGGCGAGGGGCCCGAACCAGGTCTGGTCCTGGGATATCACCCGGCTGCTGGGGCCGAAGAAGTGGAGTTACTTCTACCTCTACGTGATCCTGGACATCTTCAGCCGCTACGTCGTGGGATGGATGGTGGCGGATCGGGAGAACTCTGCCCTGGCCAGCCGGCTGATCCAGCAGAGTTGCTTGAAGCATGGCGTCCAGCCCCACCTCCTGACCCTGCATTCCGATCGAGGGGCTCCGATGACGAGCCAATGCACGGCTCAACTACTCGCCGATCTCGGCGTGACCCGCTCGTTGGGCCGACCCCAGGTCTCGGATGACAATCCGTTCTCCGAGGCTCAGTTCAAGACCTTGAAGTACCATCCCTCGTTTCCCGGCCGGTTCGGGGATCAGGGGCAAGCCAAGACCTTCTGTCGCTCGTTCTTCCGTTGGTATAATGCCGAGCACCGCCATGGCGGCATCTCGATGCTGACCCCCGAACAGGTCCACTTCGGTCACGCCGATCGGATCATCGCCTGCAGGAAGGCCGTGCTCCGTGAGGCATGGGCCGCTCATCCCGAGCGCTTCGTCTCCGGTGAGCCGAAGCCTAAACCACTCCCGGAGGCCGTCTGGATCAATCCTCCCACCCCATCCCTCACGACACAGGAGATTGCTCTCTAATTGATTTCCAAGAGTGTCTCACTGGCGTTGACAGGTTCCGCTGGGCTTCGTCGCCGCCCACGCGGACGGTGTGAACATCTCGTTCGTGAAGCATCCGGACGATGTCGAGGATCTGATGGACGCAATGGAAGCAGTGGGGGGTGAGTCGCTCGGCCTCATTCTGAAGATCGAGACCCACCAAGGATTCCAGCAGCTGCCGGGCATCTTGCTCGCGGCCATGGAGTGGCCGCTCGTGGGCGTCATGATCGCCCGGGGTGACCTCGCGATCGAGATGGGCTGGACCCACCTGGCTCGGGTACAGGAGGAGATCCTGCGCGTATGTGAGGCCGCCCACGTTCCGGTCGTGTGGGCCACCCAGGTATTGGAGGGACTGGCCAAGAACCGACTCCCGACCCGAGCCGAGATCAGCGATGTAGCCATGGCCGAGCGCGCGGAGTGCGTGATGTTGAACAAAGGTCCCTACATCAGCGAGACCATCCGCACGTTGGACACGATCCTCAAGTCGATGCAGGCCTATCAGAGCAAGAACGCGATCCTGTTGCCGGCGCTGACGTTGGAGGATCCGGACGCCGAGGAGGTCGGGCGCTCAGTGGGGGAGCGACTGGGCCGCTATGGGCGCTCCTAGCGGGGCGCTAGGAAGTCTCGGGACGCGAAGGGAGAGCTTCGGAAAGTCAAAGGGGCCAGCGCCACTACGAGCGCGGATGTGAGCGCCGGTACACCTGCCGCAACCGCTCCTTCGACGTGTGCGTGTACACCTGCGTCGTGGACAGTGACACGTGGCCGAGAAGCTCTTTGACCGCCATGAGGTCCGCGCCTGCGTCGAGAAGGTGCGTCGCGAAGCTGTGCCGCAGAGAGTGCGCGCTCAGCCCCTCGCCGGGGGCGGCATCATCGAGGAACCGTCGGACTACGTTCTGGATGGACCGCTTCGAGAGTCTCTTCCCGGCCGGGTTGAGGAGGAGGGCCTCACGGTCCGGAGCGCGCGAGGTGGCACCAAGTTCGCGGCGGCGAGGCAGGTACCGGCCGATCGCCCGCCTCGACGAGCCGGTGAGGGGTACGAGTCGCTCCTTGCTTCCTTTACCGAGCACCCTGGCCTGCTCCTGTCCCAGATCGAGGTCCGAGATGTCGAGACCGTGAAGTTCCGACAGCCGGATACCACTCCCGTACAAGAGTTCGAGGACGACCAGATTTCTCGTGCCTCGAAACGTATTCTCCGCGGCCCGGGCCTCGGCCACCGAGAAGACCGCCTCGATGTTTCCATCAGTCGCGTGCCCCGGAAGACGCTTCTCGATCCTGGGTGACCTCAACGTCCTCGCCGGATCACTGGGCACACGGTCCTCCAGATGAAGGAACCTGAAAAAAGTGCGGATGGCCGACAGCTTACGGGCAACCGTTCGACGAGTAAGTCCCTTCCTCTCACACCACCCCATGAAGGCACGGAAATCGATCCGCTCCACGGTCCCCCATCCCCATCCTCCCCCCCCGTAGTGGTCGTCGAGAAAAATCCGCAGATCCTCTAGATCCTTCCGATAGGACGTGATGGTCCGAGGCGACAGCCGTCGTTCCGACTCGAGGTGTTTGAGAAAGCGGGGGACGTCGGGGTCCACGTCTATCAGGACTGTGGGACCTCGGCGCCGACAGACGCTTCCGTCCGTGCACCCTTTGGGCCCTCGATCGAATTCGCCTCGATCCCGCTCGCCTCCATCCAAGCTCTGAAGTCCTTCTCGGCACGGTCGGCCAGCATTTCCCTCTTTAGAACCTTGTCCTTCACGCGTTGGTTGAGCGGATCAACGAGCCCCCAGTTCGAGTTCATGGGCTGGAAGCGGTCGGCCGCGCTCTCCCTCAGGTACCTGAACAACCCGCCCAGCATCGTCGTGGGGGGAGGAACGACCGGCGCCTCTCCCGCGAGCACACGCCCCATGTTGATGCCCGCCAGGATGCCACTGGCCGCCGACTCGGTGTACCCCTCCACGCCGGTGAGCTGGCCGGCAAAAATCAGATCCGGCCATTCCTTGAGCGATCCGTGAGGCGTCAGGCAGGCGGGGAAGTTCAGGTAAGCGTTGCGATGTATGGAACCCCACCGAAGGAACTCGCAGTGCTCGAGCCCGGGAATCGACTGGAAGACGCGCTTCTGCTCCCCGATGCGCAGCCGCGTCTGGAAGCCCACGAGATTCCACATTTGCCCAGCGCGATCCTCCCGCCTGAGCTGCACGACCGCATAAGGCCGTTCCCCGCTCCGTGGGTCGGCAAGCCCGATCGGCTTCATGGGTCCGAAACGAAGTGTATCCTCCCCTCGGGACGCCATGACCTCGATCGGAAGGCAGCCCTCGAAATACGGCACGGTGTCCCAGTCGGGTCCATCGTGTACGTCCCCTTCGAGGAGAGCCTCGATGAAGGCCAGGTACTCCGCCTGGTTCATCGGGCAGTTGAGGTAGTCGCTATCCTCCTCGAATCGGCCGGCCTCGAAGACGACGCTCTCATCCAGAGAGTCACGATGTACGATGGGGGCGATGGCGTCGTAGAACGCAAGCCCCTCGTCGCCCAGAGCGCCCTGGATGGCAGAACTCAACGCGTCAGACGTAAGCGGGCCTGTCGCCACGATGGCCGGGCCGTCGGGAAGCGTCTGGCTCTCCTCCCGCGAGACCTCGATACCCGAGTGAGAAACCACGGCACGGGTCATCGCCGCGGAAAAGAGCCGCCGGTCGACCGCCAGTGCAGAGCCTGCGGGCACGCACGTCTCATCGGCGCAGTCGAGAAGAACGGAGCCGAGGGCCCGCATTTCCCTCTTGAGCTGGCCGTGCGCATTCTTGGGATGGACGCTCTTGAAGGAGTTCGTGCAGACCAACTCACCCAGATCTTCAGTCTGGTGTGCCTCGGTGCCACGCACCGGACGCATTTCAAGCAGGGTGACGGCGTGCCCGGCGTGCGCGAGTTGGAGCGCCGCCTCACATCCGGCGAGTCCACCCCCGACTACGATGACGCGATCGCTCATCGGCTCATCCGCTCCGCGCTCCCCCGTGTTGGGAGTCGGTCCTACTTCTTTGCTCCACTCTTGCGCCGCACCGACTTCTTCTTCGTGGCAGCCTCGACAAGCATCGACACTGCCTCATCCATAGTGAGGTCGCCCGGCTCCATGTCTTTGGGCAGACTCGCATTGGCCGTCCCATCGGTCACATACGGGCCATAGCGCCCGGAGAGGATCTGCACGTCATTCCCCGTCTTCGGGTGGGCTCCGAGTTCCTTCAAGACCGCCCGTCCGCCCTTCTTCTGGTTGAGAAGCGCGACGGCCTCGTCAATGGAAACCGTGAACATTTGGTCTTCATTCGCCAGGCTCGCGAACTTCTTGCCTCGCCGCACGAAGGGCCCATAGCGGCCTAATCCGGCCACGACTTCCTCGCCGGTCTTCGGATCCGTCCCCACCGTTCGTGGCAACGAGAGCAAACGCAACGCATGATCGAGGTCCACGGTCTCCGGTTTCGTGCCCTTGGGCAGGCTGGCTCTCTTGGGCTTCACGCCGTCCTCTCCTTCACCGTGCTGCACGTAGGGTCCGTAGGGTCCGACTTTAGCGTACACGGTGAGGCCCGTCGCCTCGTCGACGCCGACCACGTGGTCCGCGGCTGCGCCGTCGACCGGCCGGGTCCCTTTACATTCCGGATAAGCCGAGCAGCCCAGGAACCGGCCGTAGCGATTCCATCGCACCTGCATCGGCTCCCCGCATACGTCGCATGTCTCTCCCTCGGCGGCCAGGATCTCCTTGATGATTTCCTCGGACCTGGCCTCGCCGTGCTCGAGCTGGCCCTGAAACGGCGGATAGAACTCCCCGAGGAGTGCCCGCCATTGAATTTCGCCCTCCTCCACCCGATCCAGTTCACTCTCCATCCGGCTCGTGAACTCGACGTCGAAAATGTCGGGAAATACACGGACGAGTAACTTTGACACCGTGTCACCGAGCGGTGTCGGCTGAAACCGCCGTTCCTCATAGTCGACGTATCCACGGTCCTGAATCGTCGAGATGATCTGCGCGTAGGTGGACGGACGGCCTATTCCCTGCGCCTCGAGCTCCTTCACGAGTGAGGCCTCGCTGAAGCGTGGAGGGGGCTGTGTGAAGTGCTGGGCCGGGTCGATTCCCTTCACGAGCGCCGCGTCGCCCGCCTCCATGTCTGGAAGCGCCTCGAGGTCATCGACGGGCGCACGATCACCGGCCTCGGTGCCCTCCACATAGAGGCGGGTGAAACCCTGAAACTTCATAATCGACCCGGTGGAACGGAACTGATATTCCCGAGCCGAACCGGCGGCCGCCGTCAGATCGAAGTCGATGGTGGTCGTGTCGTATAGGGCCGGCGCCATCTGGCCGGCAACGAAGCGAAGCCAAATGAGTTCATAGAGCCGCGCTGTGTCGTCCTCGAGGAAGGGACGTACATCATCGGGATGAAGCGTCGGGTCGGTCGGCCGAATCGCCTCGTGGGCATCCTGGGCCGCCTTCTGTTGCTTTCCGATCCAGAGGCGCGGTGATGAAGCGACGTAGTCCTCACCGAATTCCCCAGAGACCCATTTTCGGGCCGCCTCGACCGCACCTGGAGCGACCCGCGTAGAATCGGTTCGCATATAGGTGATGAGCCCCACGGCACCCCGCCGACCGAGCTCGATCCCCTCATACAACCTTTGGGCCGTCGACATGGTTCGTCGGGCGGAGAAGCGGAGCCGTTTGGACGCGTCTTGCTGAAGCGTGGACGTCGTAAAGGGCGCCGCAGGATTTCGCTTCCGCTCTCGACGTTTCACCTCGGTTGCGACGAAGGCGACGTTCTCGACCGCCGCCAACACGGCTTGGGCCTGCTCCTCGTTGTTCAGCGTGAACGCCTCGCCGTCGATCTTATGGAGCCGTGCCTCGAACGGGTGCTCTTCCTTTTCCAGCCGAGCCGTAATGGACCAGTACTCGACCGGTTCGAAGGCCTGGATTTCGTCCTCTCGCTCACAGATCAGCCTGAGCGCCACCGTCTGGACTCGCCCGGCCGAGAGCCCGGGCCTGATCGGCTTCCACAAGAACGGACTCACCTGATATCCGACCAAACGATCCAGAATTCTGCGCGCCTGTTGAGCTTCGACTTTGTTGAGATCCAACGCCTCCGGAGCTTGGAGAGCGCTTTCCACGGCACCCTTCGTGATTTCGCGGAACGTCACCCGTTCGAAGCGGCTCCGGTCGTCCTCGAAGCCGAGGTGGTGGGCAACGTGATAGGCGATCGCCTCGCCCTCCCGGTCCGGGTCGGTAGCGAGGATGATACTCTCGGCCTTCTTCGCCTTTTTCTTGATCTCCTTGAGGATCTTGCCCTTACCGCGGATCGTCTCGTACTTGGGCTCGAAGCCCTGGTCGACGTCGACCCCGAGTTCCTTCTTCGGCAGATCCCGAACGTGCCCGATGGAAGCAGCCACGTCGTAGTCAGAGCCCAGATACCGGCCGATCGTCCTGGCTTTGGCGGGGGATTCGACGATGACCAGCTTCACTTTGTTCCTTTTCGTGTCATCAGTTTCATGATCTCACCTGCCAATTCCTCAGGACCGTACTGCTCTGAATCCAACGTGTACTGAGCCCGACCGTATGAGGCCTCCCGGGCAAGTAACAGTGCCGTGGCCCGATCCGTCACACCTCCTCCCTCGAGGAGAGGGCGCGTGGGCCCCTCCTGCGACGCGCGACGAACCGCCACGTCCGGCGACACCTGAAGCCAAACGCTCATTGTATCTTCCGTAACCATCTTCCAAGATCCCGACTGGGCCGGCCAGCCCCCTCCGGAAGCCACTACGGTATCGCTCCGGGCCAAGAGCTCCTCGGCTACACCGGATTCGAGACGGCGAAACTCCGCTTCGCCATCCTCCAAAAAAATCTGGGAGACGCTCTTGCCCGCGCTCTCTTCGATCACAGTGTCGAAGTCCTCGAAGTCCCATCCCAATCGTGATGCCAATTCTCTCCCGACGCTGGATTTCCCGCTGGCCATGAAACCGACGAGCAAGACCCTTTCAGGCATGTCACCGTTCACCATATCCGCGCTCGCCGAGGTACGCGACGTACGACTCGAAGTTCCGTCGTACCTCGCTCATCGCATCCCCACCGAACTTCTCGAGAAACGCATCCGCCACGACGAGGGCCACCATGGCCTCACCTACGACAGCCGCCGCGGGAACCGCGCAAACGTCGCTGCGCTCGACCGCGGCGTCCGCGGCTGACCCATCACGCATGTCGACGCTGGGCAAGCGTTTCCTCAATGTCGAGATGGGTTTCATGGCCCCTCGCACGACCAACGGCTCACCGGTGGTCACGCCCCCCTCTAGCCCACCCGCCCGGTTCGACGACCGCCCGATGCGGCCCGCTCTGCCGGCCGACTCATCGGCCACGATCGGATCGTGAACCTGAGATCCCGGCCGGCGCGCGCCCTCGAAGCCCACGCCGATCTCAACGCCCTTGACGGCTTGGATCGACATCATGGCTCCCGCCAAACGACCATCCAATTTGGTGTCGTACGAGACGTAGCTGCCGAGGCCAGCGGGGAGACCCCGCACGACCACTTCGAAGATACCGCCCAGCGTATCGCCCTCTGCATTGGCCTGGTCGATGGCTGCGACCATGAGCGAGGCCGCCTCGTCGTCCAGCGTGCGAAGCGGTGACGCGTCGACGGCACCGTTCAGGTCCGTCGGCAACTCATCAGGCAACTGCACCTGCACCGCGCCGATCGACGTGACGTGGCTCCCGATCGTGATCCCGAAGTCTGAAAGCATCTTCTTGCAGACCGCCCCACAGGCGACTCGAGCGGCGGTCTCACGGGCGCTGGCCCGCTCGAGGATGTCCCGGGTGTCACGCCTGTCGTACTTCAGCAACCCCACGAGGTCTGCATGGCCCGGCCGCGGGAGGTAGAGCGATCGTAAGACCTTGGGGTTACCGTCCGGATCGGGCGGGAGTGGTGACATCGACTCCTGCCAGTTCTCGGAATCCCGGTTCCAGATAACCAGCGCCACGGGGGATCCGAGCGTCTCCCCAAGGCGGACGCCCGAAATTACCTCGGCACGGTCTGACTCGATCTCCATGCGCCGGCCACGCCCGTATCCTCCCTGGCGACGTTTGAGGTCGGGATCGACATCCCGCTCCATCTCGAGGGAGAGGCCCGCCGGGAGGCCTTCCAGTATCGCCACAAGGCCTCGCCCGTGGGACTCCCCCGCAGTTCGGAACGACAGTCGCTTCATCGAGTGTTTCTCAATCCCCAGCGTGGATCATTGTTCATGGAACGGCTCGAAACCATAAAAGGGAACCCCGGTGGGCGTCTACACCCACCGGGGTCCTTTCCCCTCCGCAACAAGCCGAGGCGAGCTAGAGGGAGGGAGTTAGTTCCTCGACGGGTGGAGGCTGAGCACGTCGCTCTTTCGAACGTCGACCACGACCACGCCGCCTACGTCGGTGATGCCGACCAGCTTCACCACGATGCACGCATCTTCCGTGGGTCCGCCGGCCGCCGGGTGGGGTGTGTTGAAATTTCCACCTGCGAAGATTTCTATGGCGCTACCGATGGGGGTTGCGGTTTCGTCCAGCACCACCCTCGTCGTACATGTGAGGCCCGCGTTGTCTCCCGGGAAGGGGAGCACGGCCTTGAGGGGGCCGGACGGAAGGTCCTTGGTGAAGATGCGGCCCGACTTGATGAAGTGGAACGTGTCGATGATTTCGATCGTTTTGTCGCCGGTGCCGACGAACGCCAGATGCGTGTCCGGCTGATAGAGCCCGGTCGGGTTATCGAGAGAAAGCGAGTTCGCGTGCAACGGATGGAGCACGGCCCCGGATCCGCCGGGCGTGATGACGGTGCTGCCTTGCAACCGGAGATCGGTGCTGAAGAAAGACGCCTCCAGGCTGCCAAGCGCAACGCCGAGCGTACCGTCATTGTTAAGGCCGATACCACGGACGGTCTCGCTGCCGTTGATCATGAGGTCGGTCACTGCGATGGCTCCGCTGACCACGTCCGTGGCGGCCTCGTACATGATGACACGGCCGACCGGTGAGATCGCCCCCTCACCGAAGACCACCCAGTCGCCGTTCCCCGAGGCCGAAACGTACGTCGTATCGTGGAAGCCGACGTTCTCGACGCTCCACCGGCCGGCTCTGGTGATGACATCGTTGGCGAGTGGGATCGCCGCGGCAGCTGCGGCCGCGTCAATACCTTGCCCGGAAGAAGTCGTACCGTAGTCCCCTGGCACGTGATCCACGATCAGGACGTCGTCATTCGTTCCCAAGGCCCCCGGTCTCACGGCCACTACGAAGTCGGCGTTGGCCACACCAGTGAACGTAGGCGCCTCGATCATCGCTGCGTGCTGGGTAAAGAGCTGGACCTCAGTGTTAAACGGGGCCGCAGGACCGGCGAAAGCTTTACGGATCGTTCCGAAATCCCCGAGTATTTCCGTCACGGTCGAATAGAGGATCCGGCCCGTGTTGTCGACCGCAATGAACTGTGGCTCATCGGTGAACCCCGGGGGGGTAGCGTCCGGGAGGAAGGTCACGTTGTACTTGATATTGGCTGTCTCGTCGAGCGTCTCTTCAACGTCGAACAGTACGGCATCGGGCGTGATGAGTCGCCGTCCGGGATCCTCGACGGGAACCCCGCCGAGACCACCCGGATCCAGGTCCACCATCGAGATGTTGACTCCCCCGGAGTTCGCCACAAGGAGCGTGTCCTCACCGTTGTTCATCGTGAGACCCCATGGCTTCGAACCCACCGCAGCGGCCGTCTGGAAAGTCTCCGTAGCAAGCTCGAAGATTTCGATTCGATCGCGGTCGATGTTGGAGAGATAGAGCTTCCCGCGGATCGTATCCATCACCGCATCCATGATGTTACCGCCCGTGGGCAGCAGCACGGTCCGTCCGGCCACGATGATCCGCGTCAAGCGAAGACCAATCCGATTCAATGCGACGGTGTCTCCCACCGAAGCTGAACAGTTTCCTGCGGCGTCCTCCGAGTACCCAAAGACCTCGTATACCATCGTGTCGGGAAGCTCGAGCGCGTCCATGTTGAAGACCGAGAAGTCAAAGGTCTCAAGCACCGTTCCGGTTCGGGGGCTGGCAAAGATCACCTCATCCGACACGATTACGGTGTCCCCACGCCTCGGGGATATGCCGAGGACGGTATATCCAGTACGCCTGACTCCGCTCCCCTGGTTGTCGTCTACGGACGTGACCTCGACGTGAACGAGATCCTGGAGCTCCAGACGTTCGTTCGAGGTTGCCGTGAGTTGCACCTGCGGTGCGACATTGTCCACGCCACCCGCAGCAGTCACCGTGACCGTGAGTGGACCAGCCTGCCCGATCACATCGAGCGTGTTCCAGGCACGAGCCGTAATGACCATCTGCCCCGTGAGACCGGCGGGAATGTTAACCGTCGTATTGAGAATCAGAGAATCCACCACGGGTGAGATCGGCTGGAGAATGACGGTCGAAACCGCCCCCGTGACCGTGATCTCGACCTGGCGAACTCCTGCGCCATCTCTGGCTTGGACTCCCAGCCCGAGGGTAAGGCCCGACTGAATGACCTCGCCACCCACCAGGTTCGTGAACAATACCTCGGGGCCACCCAAAATGAGCGGTACCGTATCCGCGGCAGAGTTCCCTAGACTGTCGAACGCGGTGACGATGATCTGAGTCGTCTCGAGTATCGTATCGGGAAGTGCCACCAGGTAACGGCTCATCGTCGTATCGAGAACCGGAGGCACCAAGTCCACCGTCTTGGACGTGAAGCGGGGAACAAAGCTTTGGGTACCCAAGGAGGCGTCCCCACGGACCGAGATCCCTTCGAAGACAATCCTCGAAATGCCAGCATCGTCACGGATGTCGGCGATGATGAGCACGGAGTCTCCCAGCGGTATTGCGGCTGCGGAGAGGGGGGAGGGCTGCCGGATGTTGACGACAGGGATTTCGCTATCCTGTAGCGAACCACCGATACCCGTGAAGTCGACAAAGAGATTATCGCCCTGGCACGCAGCGAAGAGAATGCCCGCCAAGAGTCCCCCGGCCAAACCCTTCAGGGGGTTCCTCCGCGTATTGTGCGTATAAGTTCGTTGACGCTGCATTATATCTCCCTTGCGTGCCGACTTTTCCATCTTATCGCCCCTTCTCCGGGCTTCCCTGGCAGGACCTCCACCCTATTGGGTGCGAGATCCGTGCCAGCCGTGGAACCGCCGTCTCAAACGCAGTCATACCGCCACATGGCCCGTCATCGGGACACACTTTTCTCACTCACTGGTAAAGTTTACTCAGTCAGACCGCAGCACAGTCGCCGACCAATGTCTCACTTGGTATCCAGGCATCGCCTAGAAATCTTGTTCCACAATGTTCGGGGTCACCAGGATCATCAGATCCCGTTGGATGTCCGACTCCTGGGTCGTGCGGAAGAGGCCCCCGAGAAGCGGCAGGTCCATCAAGAGCGGAATCCCAGACCGAACCTCGGAGCGCTCCGTCACGGTCAACCCTCCCATGACCACAGTCTCGCCGTCACGCACGAGCACCCGCGTGTCCACATTCTGTGTCCGGAAGATCAGCCCGACGTCCGTCGTCGCGAGGTCGGCCGCCGAGCGCTCGGCGTGGAGCGTCAGCAGGACGTGGTCCCCGGCCGTAATATGCGGGGTGGCCTCGAGAATGATTCCCGTTTCCTCGAAGCTTACGGTCGCCGTCGGGAATCCCTGCTCCCCACCGGCGCCTCCCGCGGCCGCATCGATGATGCGGACCGGTGTCCGCTCACCAACCTGGAGGCGCGCCAGCTGGTTGTCCGCGACCGTGACGGACGGCGCCGCCTGGATGTCTGAGAGGTTTGAAGACTCGAGGGCTGTGATGAAGTTCAACAGGGTGTGTCGACCTACGACGAGTGAGGTCAGCATACGCAACGTCGGGGCAGCGATCTGGAAATCAGCGTTCCCGAGCGCGGCAAGCGAGTTCCCGCCGAGCGAGAACACGTTCGTACCGATGGGCACATCCTCGATGATCCCATCGCCATCAAGATCCGCGGCACCGGGAGCGAGCGTGTTGAGCTGGTTCCCCTGGGAGTCCTTCAGGTCGTAGGTGACACCGAGCTCCGACAAATCCGTCCTGTTCACGAAGATGATCTTCGCGGAAATCATGATCTGCGGAGTCGGAATGTCCAGATCGCCAATGAGCTGGCTGATGGCATCGTGAACGCGCCGGATATCCGTCACGATGACCGTATTGGCCGCCTGGGCCTCGGCTACCTGGCCGCGGGGGCTGATGAGCTGCGCGATGGCGGCGGCCATCTCCGCCGAAGTCCCGTAGCTGATACGGTACGGAATGGTCTCAAGAGGCTCGATGGCCTCCCGGTCGAACTGGTTCTGGATCGCGTCGACCCGAATAATTCCTGTCTCACTTTCGACGGCGACCAGAGCCCGGCTCTGGAGAATCTCCTCCAGGGCGTCGTCCCACGCCTGATCGCGAATGTCGGCGGTCACCACGATGCCCGCCACGTCGGTACCGGCGACGATGGATTTGTCCGAGAATTCAGCGAACGTGAATAGCACGTCGTCGATCGGCGTGTTGTCGAACGAGACGGAGATTCGGCGATCGGTCTCCTGGACCTGCTGGATTGGCGCGGAAGCCGGGATGAACGGGGAGGCCGTCGCGATGAAGGCCGGATCGAAGGCCAAAGACGGGCTTTCCCATGGATCGAACTCTCCGGCGAGGTTGGCCAAAGAAATTCGAACCGCTCCGCCCGATTCTTCGACGGTGTATCCCGTCATCTCCTGGAGGTCCACAACGATCCGGACGATATCGTCGGCGTACTGGCTCGTACGGACCGACAAAACACCTCCGCGGTTGATATCCAGAAAGTCTTCCTGGGCAAGCCCGTGCCTCGCATCCAACACGTCGACGATGATGCGCGCCGGCGCTTCCATGCTGAACGATCTGAAGGAGATCGAACCATCGACCGCGACGAGAATCTCCGTCCGATCACGGTTCGGGACGACGCTTACCCCTGTCACCAACTCGGCGGCTGGCAGAAGTAGCCCAATCAACAAAGTGAGGATCGCAGTCATTTAGGGGCCTCCCTGGCCCGGTACTGCCCGTGGCAATAGCAAAGTTCTCGACTCGGTAAGACCGAATTCCACTAACTCGATGGTCACTTCCTGACGGTCGATCCTACTGACTGTCAGATTTCCCAGTGTGGCTCCCTCCCTCACTCGGTAGGTGCCCCCGGTTATCTCCACCGTAACCGTCTCGGGAGTATCCCCAACCCCAGGATTGACCGTTCTCGAACCCTCACCAAAAATGGCAATGCTCTCACCGGCGAACGGTGAGTAGAGGACCCCGAGGAGCATGAGACTCTCGAAACGTGGCCCGCCGCCCTCAGCCGAAACCAGCGTCTCGAAAGGGTTTCGACGCTCATATTGAGGGTACACGAACACCTCTCGCTCGAAGGCCAAGGCCAAACTGTCTTCCGGCTGGCCTTGGGGCTGTTGAGCCGGGGTGTCCTGGCCCGCCAGGTCCGCTACACCGATGAGGCCTCGTGCCTCCGGCCCCCCCGGAACGAGCCAACCCGCGGCCAGCGTGAAGAGACACGTGTAGACGAACCTGATGCTCATGGGGTGGTCCCTCCCTGACGTTCCGAAACGACGTAGGTCTGGAATCGAAAATTGACGACGACCGGGGCGTCGAATGATCCCCCGCGCGGGTCCACGAACTCCTCCACGGAGACGTCCATCGGAGTGAGGATGCGCGGCAGGGACGCGATATCTGTCAGGAACCGTCCGACATCATGAAACTCCCCGAAGACCGACATCTCGAAGGTTTGCACGGTGTAAAACTCCCCAGGTTCCGGCGGATTCGTGCGCAACGTGGCCACAGTGACTCCGACCTCGCGCCCCGCAAGACTGATCTGATCCACGAGCGCGGCCACCTCCGCCTGCGCCGGGATGAGTTGCTCGAGTTGAGCGATGTGGCGTTCGTACAAAGCCATGCGCTCCTCGGTGTCCTGGCCCGCGCGGATGGCGAGCGCCTGCGCCGTGCGATTCTGGGCCTGCATATTCTCGACGCGTGCCTCTTCGGCTTCGAGCGATTCGATGGCACCGCTATACCAAAGACTGTTGGCGAAGTAGAGCACGACCAGCGAGACGGCGATTACCGCCAGGGCCTGCTGTTGTTTCGGATCGTCGGGAATCAGCGCCATAGGTTGCCTACTCGTTGACCGTCATGGGTTCTGCGAAGAGCGGGATGGTCTCGATGAGCTCCATGGGCGGCGGTGCGTACACGCAGTCCAACTGGGACTAGCGGTTACAATCGTAACCGTAAGTCATACAATAGTTTATCGTTCATGACAGTGGTTCGTGTACCACTTCAGATATACAAATATGAGCGGGATTGCAGTGGACCGAATGGGAGGGCTGCGGACCTGCGGACGGAGTTCCGGGGCGCGAAGTGGCGGCACCCACCATCATGCGGTCCAGCCCGCCGACAGCGCCTCCGCCTGTTCGAGCGCCGCCGCGTCCTGATGGAGCACAGGAGGCACGGCACCCCTGTCGCCCGCCTTTCCCGAGGCGGACAACCGATCTGATTTGTGAGGCGTCCGGGTTCCCGCCCGGGCGCTTCGTCGTATCCGGAAGGTAGCTGAGACGGCTTCTGCGGCCAAACGGTCAGTCTAGTACGGCTCGTCCCATTCGGACGGATTGCGGTCTGATCTCGTTTTCTCTATATCGTCCAAGCGTTCATTCATCCCGCGCGTGCGGTCCTCGAGCTCGTCGACCTTCCAGGCCATCACGAATACCATGAAGAACAGGAATGCTATCCACCAACCCATCTCACGGGTCACCTCGATCGGCAATGGTGGCGTCCCCGCAATCGTCCACAGCGGCGCAAATGTCATGAAGAGATTCGAGCACGTAGTACGTCACCAGCTCACCGCTGCCGAGGCGAACCACTATCCGCGTTTGCGCTACCCCGAGCGAGAGACTTTGAGTTGCCTGTTCCCGTTCTCTAGGCTCACCCATGGTGACTTCCTGCCCTTCGCAACGATCGAACAGGAGTTCGCCCAGGACAATATCGGTCAGTGCGACGTTGCGTTGACCGTCGGCATTAGTCCATTCAAACCGCACGACGGTCACGACTATCCATCTGGGATCGGCGTCGCACGGGGTTTGGGCGGCGATGGGTAAGGCGAAGGAGGCGAGGGCGAGGGCGAGCAGGAGACCACGCACGGCAACCTCAGGCTGTTGTATTGAGCGAGCGAACCGACTTTAGGGCCTCTCGTCCTGATGGACAGGCTCATCATAGGCGGGGTGTGCGCGACGGGCAACAAGCGTTCATTTGAGGCCCGATCCGAGGCCGATCCACGGCGAGGGGCTCCGCCCCTTCGATCCCGAAGGACGCCCGCGCTCCGCTGCGGTGTGCGTGCTCGCCCATCCTGCGAGCCGTGTCCGGTCGCGCCCGATGGAGCTTGGCCCAGGCGGCTCCGCTCGCGCTCAATGGCGCGTGCAGGCGCGGTCCACGTTCGCCTCCGCGCCATCGTCGGTCGCCGCGACCTCGTAGGCGGCGTGCGGGCGGTCGCCATGACGGTGAGGTGGTCCTCGGGGAGCGCACCGGCGACGCGGTTCGCGACGGCGGCACCCACCGCTCGCTGCCCCGGCAGCGGCGCGGGAAGTTGGGGGTTCAAGGGGGGCGCAGCGTCCCCTTGGCCAGACCGCAATGTTTCACATACGTAGGCTGGCTTAGGCGGATTCGCAGCTCTCCCGGCACTGACGCATGGAACCGGCGCATGACGGCTCGGCTCGCCCGTGGGAGGGGGGGGCAGCCTCGGAGGCTCCGGAGCCGTTAGGGGCCTCGCGCTGACGCTCTACGCCCGTACTCATGCGCGAGGGAACCGCCCCCGCCACCTCACTCAACGCCTCCGCCGCCGTCTCGGTCAGCGGAGGCTTCGGTCACCGCCTCCCGGATCATGCCCTTTGTCCCCTCGCGCCAGAAACCGGCAAGCGCCAAGAGAAACGCGATCACCGCCACGACGGCCGAAACATTCATCATGCTTACCGGACCCAGCAGCGCAAACGCCAGGGCGATAAACGCCACGAGGAAAAACCACCTCGACTTTATCGTCTGCCCCTTCTCACGCTTCTCCATTCCGGTCCTCCGTAGTAACTTGACCTGCCCCCAAGAGCGGTACCACATCCTATGTTAGTCCCAGCACCTGTGGAGGGCCGTGAGGGACGGGCATCCTCAGGAACCAGGGCGACGGCTTAATCGCCTCAGGGGCCGGGGGAAAGCCGCCGCAGGCGCTGTGGGGTCGGACGGTATTGTACTCGCGCCTCCATTGCTCGACCAGCACGGCCGCCTGCGCCAACGAGTAGAAGATCTCCCCGTTCAACAGCTCGTCCCTGAGCTTGCCGTTGAAGCTCTCGTTGTAGCCGTTCTCCCACGGGCTGCCCGGCTCGATAAAGAGCGTCTCGACGCCCACGCGCCCCAACCACCGCCGCACGAACTTCGCGGTGAACTCCGGTCCGTTGTCCGACCTCAGATACTCGGGAGGCCCGTGTCGGACGAACAGATCGGCCAGCACCTCGAGCACGTCGTGGGCTCGGATCTTGCGAGCCACCACGATCGCCGGGCACTCCCTCGTGTGCTCGTCCAGCACTGTCAGCAGCTTCAGCGCACGCCCGTCGTGCGTCCTCGAGGCCACGAAGTCGTACGACCAGACGTGGCCCCGATACAGCGGCCTCAGCCGGATGCACGATCCGTCGTTGAGCCACAGCCGACCTCGCTTCGGCTGCCGCTGCGGCACCTTCAGCCCCTCCTGCCTCCAGATCCGCTCCACCCGCTTGTGCTTCACCCCCCAGCCCTCGATGCGGAGCATGTCCGTGACGCGTCGGTAGCCGTAGCGGCCGAATCGACTCGCGAGTCGCACGATATCACCTCGGAGCGCCCCCTCGTCACTCGCCACTTTCCTCGCCCGGCGCTGGGTCGTGCGTGGCTGCCCGAGCACCCGGCACGCTCTCCTCTCCGACGCCCCGAGCTGCTGACGTACACGCACCACACAACGTCGTCGGCGCTCGGGGCTCAGAAGTTTCCCTTGGCCGCTTCCTCCAGGATCAGCTTGTCCAGTGTCAAGTCCGCCACTGCTCGCTTCAGGCGCCCGTTCTCGCGCTCAAGCTCCTTCAGGCGCCGTGCCTGGCTCACCTTCATCCCGCCGTACTCCCGCCTCCACCGAGGAGGCCATCTACAACGCCATGTTCAAGGCGACGACCGTCACGAGCTCTCGGGGGACCCTCCAAGCCATCCCCCTCGAGGAAACGTTGGAGGTTCTCCGGAAGTACAACGCCCTGAACTGGGACCAGCTCCGACCGCACGGACGCTGAGGCTGGGCGCTATGCCATCGTTAGGACCATCACACCCTCTCCAAACGAGATCTCACCTCCCGGCGCGCGACACCCTTTTCGAGCAAGGTTTCAAGGCGGAGAGGCTTCGCTATGGCCCTCTCAATAGAGACTTCGTCGATAACATCCTGCAGTTCTGTATTGACCATCGGCTGGAACTGGCCGAGGGACGGCGCTGGATCATTGCTCGTGGTGGCCGCCCGTATCCGCTGATGAAGCTGGTGGACATGCACTTCTGGCAGAAGGCCACCGAGCGCCGCCGCGAGCGCAGCCAGGGGGTTCGGGGGGTGAGCCCCCCGCCCGCGAACTCCGCCGGAGCGCGGGCCCTCGGGGGATCGAAGGGGCGGAGTCCCTCGCCAGCCCCTGCCGGGGACCCGCGAAGCGTGGCCCCAAAGGGTAGGCTGGCTCCCGGCCAATAGCGGGTCGGGAGCCAGCCCCGCGGACGCCCTCGAAGCGGCCGCCGAAGATACCGGGCGGACGGTCCTCGAAGGCGAGGTCCGGGTCGTCGGGGATGGCCACATCGGCGGCCTGGAGGGCCGGTTCCGCCGAAACCCGGTCGGGGCGGACGGCGTATAGGTAGAGGGCCGCCTCGTCCCGAGGCCGGATCCTTCGGTCGGCGGGCTGGCGGGCCGGAGCCCGTTCGCCGAGGCCCCGGCGCTCCCGCTTACGGCCGTACTGGAGCGCGCAAACGACGCGGGGTGCCGATGCGCACTTCGGGCTTCCGGCGATGCGCACCCTACTTTCCGCCTATCCGCAGGCGCGTCATCGTCTTGCGGATCGGCGGCCCGGTCGCCCGTGGCGCACCGGCGGCTCGGGCCGTGGCGGGAGCGACCCCAGGAGCGACCCCCCAGTCCGAGGGCCTGGTACGGGTTCGGACGCAGGTGTGTTTTCACACCCCTGCCCCCGTCCCTTGGGGTCGCTCCCGATCCATCAATCCCTCGCGGGAAGGCCCTCTGCCTGCGCCGCGTCGGGTGTGCTGAGGTACAGATAGCGCTTCGTCTCGGATTGATCCTGCGCGTGCAGAGCCGCCGCGAACGCCGGAAAAAGGAAGACTGTCAGGAGAAAGAGTTTCCGCATGAGATGGCCTCCTGATGAAGCGTTTGAGAACTCACCATGGACGCTGACGAGCGGGCTGGCAAGCATCAGCCGGTGCAAGGGATAGCGCGAGAGGCTTTTTCAAGAGATCATGAGGTCCATCTATCCGAACTCGTATACCCTGCACCCACAGCCCGGGCGAACCGATGCCCACTACGATGGCCAGCCGGTGGACCCGACCAACTGGACCCATCCCCCTTTCGAACCGACGTTCTATACGGCGGCGATGGAGGCCGGAGGGGAGCCGCGGATGTTTCCCGAGGAAGGGGAGGCGGTCCGGTGTCCCGTTAAGGAGCTCCACATGAATCGCCCCCTCGCCATGTCTGACGGCGTCACCCTACCGGCTGGTTCGACCTGAATGGAAGGCCACGCCTATCCGTTGGAGCCCTCAACGGACCAGATGCGGGTGATGGTCGATAAGGCAGCCGAGCGGGTGATCGATCACATCGCTTCGCTACCGCGTCAACCGGCCTCCTACGACGAACACGAGGCCGATGCACATGCCAGGGCGGCCGCACTTGCCGAGTCCCTCCCGGAGCGGGGCACCGACCTCGATGGGCTCTTGGACCTCCTGTTCCGGGAGGCGGTCCCGCTCTCCTACAACACGGCTGCACCGGGTTATCTCGCGTACATCCCCGGGGGTGGCGTCTTCCCGTCCGCGGTCGCCGACTTCATCGCGAACGCCGTGAATCGATACGTCGGGGTGTGGATTGCCGCACCGGGACTCGTGCAGCTCGAGCTGAACGTCGTTCGGTGGTTCTGTGAGATCATCGGCTATCCACCCAGCTCTGGTGGCATCCTCACCAGCGGCGGGTCCTTGGCGAACTTCACCGCGATGGTAACCGGGCGGAGGGAACGCCTTCCCGATGACTTCCTGGCCGGGACGATCTACACCTCGGACCAAACCCATCATTCCGTTCGGAAGGCGGTGATCCTGGCGGGTTTTCGGGAGGAGAACGTTCGCGAGATCGCCACGAACGAGGACTATGAGATACGCCTCGACGACTTGCGGCGGCGCATCGCCGAAGACCGGGAAGGCGGACTGCGACCCTTCATGCTCGTGACCAGCGCGGGCACCACGAACACGGGGGCCGTCGACGATCTAGTGTAGTGTAGCAGAAATCTTATGCCTAATAGATACATGCGGTAGATTCCTCGCATGGGACTTCCAGTGCGTAGGATTCGGTTGCGCCGAGGAGAACGCAGGCGCTTGGAGCGATTGGTGAACAAACGGACCACACCGCAACGCGTGGTCGAAAGGGCCAACATCGTTCTCTGCTCTGCCGAGGGACGGTCGTGGTCGGCGATCTGCCGGGAGGTGTGGGCGTATCGAGGCCGACGGTCACGCAGTGGCTCGACCGGTACGAGGCAGGTGGCGTTGAAGAGCTGCTCGAGGACCGACCACGCTCGGGTCGACCCCGCAAGATCACTCGGGACGACGAAGCGGAGATCGTCCGCAAGACCCTCGAGGAGAAGCACGCAGACGCCACGCACTGGAGTTGCCGTCTCATGGCCAAGGAAGTGGGCGTCCATCCGACCACCATCTCGCGGATCTGGCGGGCTCATGGACTACAGCCCCACCGCATCGAGTACTTCAAGCTGTCCACTGATCCTCACTTCGTTGAAAAGTTGCGCGACGTGGTGGGTCTCTACGTCGATCCCCCGGAGCGGGCCGTTGTCTTCGCTTTCGACGAGAAGAGCCAGATCCAAGCCCTCGACCGCACCCAGCCAGGTCTTCCCCTCAAGAAGGGGCGCGCTGGAACCATGACCCATGACTACAAACGTCACGGCACGACGACACTCTTTGCTGCCCTCGACGTAGCCACCGGGGAGGTCGTCCACGAGTGCTTGCCGCGCCACCGGCATCAGGAGTTTCTGCGGTTCCTCCGCAAGATCGAGCGCAGCGTGGCTTCCGAACTCGACATCCACGTGATTCTCGACAACTACGCCACCCACAAGCATCCGGCCGTCAGGGCGTGGCTCGACAAACACCCTCGGGTCCACTTCCACTTCATTCCCACTTCATCCTCTTGGCTCAATCTCGTCGAGCGCTTCTTCAGCGAACTCACGACTCGTCAGCTCAAGCGCCTCGCCGTCACCAGCGTGGACCAACTAATCGAGGCGATCAACCACTACATCGATCGCAGAAACGATAACCCCACACCCTTTGTCTGGACCGCCTCTGCACAATCCATCATCGCCAAGGTCAGCAAAGCGAAAGAGACTTTGGCTACACAGCACTAGGTGGCGCCGCCGACGTAGCCGAAGACGAGGGACTGTGGCTGCATGTCGATGCGGCGTATGGCGGTTTCTTCATGCTTACGGAGCGAGGGCGGGAGGCCATGCGAGGCATCGAGCGGGCTGACTCGGTCGCGCTCGACCCGCATAAGGGGTTGTTTCTGCCGTACGGCAGCGGATCACTGCTTGTGCGTGATCCCGAGGCGCTGCGGCGGGCGCACACGACCTTCGCCGACTACATGCCGGAGATGCAGCAGGACGTCGACCTCGTCGACTTCTGTCAGATATCGCCCGAGCTGTCCCGGGACTTCAGGGGACTGCGAGCGTGGCTTCCCATCAAGCTCTTCGGAATCGATGCCTTTCGCTCGAGCCTCGATGAAAAGCTCGATCTCGCGCGGTGGGCTACCGACCAGCTCAGAGAGGTACCGGGCATGGAGATCCTCGCGGAGCCCCAGCTCTCCCTCACTGCCTTCCGTTGGGCTCCTGCAGGCTACTCCGAAGACGGACTGAACGACCTGAACCGCGACCTGCTCACTTGCGTCAACGCTCGACAGAACGTCTACCTCACCGGCACGATGCTTCGGGACCGGTACGCCCTTCGGATCTGCGTGCTCTCATTCCGGACGCACCGCGACCGCATGGAACAGTGTGTCGTCGACATTCGGGAGTGCATGGAGGAGCTGACCAGGGCGGAATAGCGACTCCCACTACGCGTCTAGTGGCTCCACTTCGAAGCTCACCCTCCGTGCATCGAACGCCATGCGGCCACCGATGTGCCTGGAGTTGTCGATGGACTCGGGGTACCCCCGAGGTTGGGTCAATAGGTGTGTAAACGTATCAGGCGGTATTCTTCCGCTGTTGGGTTGAGACCTCTTTTATATATATGTAGCAGTATGGCTAGTAGTGGTGGGTGGCCGAAGGAGTGGAAGGACGAAGTAGCCAGGCGGGGCGGATCATCGTCACAGCAGTGTAACCTACAGTTTGTGAGTTGCACCGGCCAGGCAGTCAGCCTATTGCTGGATCAGCTATCGGCAGGGCTCGAAGAGGTTCGAACGGACGGAGGTCGGGCCTGGACTTGTTTCGTATGCATGTGCGGGAGCAGCAGATACGTGAGTTGGGGCGGACACGTTGCTGCGCGGGCGTGTTCCGGGCGGCAGCTGGATTCCAAGTATATGGCGCGCCGCACCGATGGCCTACTTGTTGAGCAGGGGGAGTAGCGGTGGAAGGCGAAAGCGCCTAGGGGCGGATGCAGCTACACGTTTGGGGCAACTCTGGGGGCACAATATAGATACCCCGAGCAGATGAGCTTTTAACCACAACGACTTACGGTCTCTTTATATAGGCGAGATCGACGCGCCGCCCGAGGTCGGCGAGCCCGGCGGCGCGTGCGACGGCGTAGAGGGCGGCCGCAACGGCTGCGAGTGCGAGCGCCAGGTGGAGGGCGAGCAAGACGCCGTGTTCGGCGAGGAGGAGCGGCCAATACGGCGCGAGGTATTCGAGGCGCGGCCCGGCGAGAAGGATGGCCGACCCCGCGATGGCGGCGGTGAGACCGGCGCTGATCTTCCAGGGTTGCATGGCGGGCCTCTCCCGTAGTCAGAGTTCGACTGCGGCCGGATCGCGGTCGGCGGGTCCCCGGAGCGAGGAGCCGTCGCCGCCGCCGCCCAGGCCGAGCGTGCGCAGCAGCCGCGCCGCGGCCGGTCCGTTGGCGTGTAGCGCGAACCCGGCCGCCGCTTTCGCCTTGATGGCCCCTTCGCGGTAGTTGCCGGAAGCGACCTCGATGTTGACGCGTCCAGCTCGCCCCTCAGAGTCGGTGTACTCGATCTGGGCGTCCGGATAGAGCACGTGCCCTTCGTCGTCGAGGGGGAGTCCGAGTTCGCCGGCGGTGCGGTGCCGTTCGGCATCGGCGGCCCGCTTGCCGTCCTTCAGCCGCGCCGCCTCGCTCCCGCGCGCGACGGCGCTCTTGAGTTCGGTGTCGAGCCGGATGCGCCGCACTGCTGCGCCCCGGTCGAGCAGGCGCTGCTTCTCCTTCATGCAGGCGCGGTAGACGGCGGTGTCGTGCGCGGCCTCGGCAGGCCGGGTGCGTGCGAACCGGATTTCCTGGCTGGGATCCATTCCCCGTTCGGCGGCCCGCTTCCGGGCCTCGGCCACGCCGCTGCGGGTGAGGGTCAGGACCTTGAACGGGTTGCCCCCGGGTCCGGTGGCCGTGGTCTCGGTGACGAGCCCTTCGCGGACCCAGGCGTTCACGGCCCGCCGGGTGGTGTAGGGATGTCCGCCGAAGCGGGCCTCGGCCAGATCGCGGTACGAGACGGCGCCGTAGACGCCGATGTCGGCGAGCGCCCCACGGCACCGTTCGGGGAAGGAGGTGGACCCGCGGTCCCTGCTCGCGGCGTATTCTCGGCGGTGGCCGTCCCGCATGCTGTAGCGATTGCGGCTGGGTGGCGCGGCGGTCCGCGGGTCCGGTTCGACCGTGCGGTCGAACATCTCCTGGCTCCTCACCGACCGTCAGCGGCGCGGCCCGAAGGTCCGCTGCGGCACGGGGAGCGGCGGCACGGGATGGACGATTCGCCCCGGCGCGGGCGCGCGGGTCGCGGCCACGGCCGCGGGTTCGCGCGCGGCCTCGCGCTCGCGGTGCCGCGAGAGCACGAAGTCGGAGATCTTCTGCGAGTCGGCGGCGGCGCGGCGGATCTCGCGGGGGTCCTCCTCGAGTGCGGCGATCCAGCCCTCGACGTACGCGGCGCCCCGGCTCGGGTCATGGCCGACGCCCACGCGCTCGCCCGTCATCATGGCACTGACGACTGCTAAACATCTATAAATACCTGATATTAAAAGACTTACTGCTTGTTGATCAGAGGTGATTCCCTCATTATATCCCTCTTTATGAACGGGAATCCATCCGACCGTATGAGAAGTCCGTGGTGTCCGTGGACGAGTTCTGAGTGATCAACCGAGGCCGCGCGGCCGGGCGTGAGATCGGTATGTTCCAATCCGCGCTGGCCGATCCGGTGTTATGCTGCCCAGCCAGCAGATAGCACTTCCGCTTGTTCGAGCACCGTCCGTGTCGCCTTATCACGCTTGTCGGGCGGGTAGCCGTGCTTGCGCAGGATGCGCTTGACCAATCGCCGCAGGTTGGCTCTGACATTCTCGCGCAGCGTCCAGTCGATCTTGACGTTGTTTCGCACGGTTTCGACTAACTCTCGGGCGATATCACGTAGCGTCTCATCGCCGAGCACGTGCACGGCGCTGTCGTTCGTCTCGAGCGCATCGTAGAAGGCGAGTTCGTCCTCGGTAAGCCCGAGTGCCTCACCGCGTGCATTCGCTTCGCGCATGTCGCGGGCGAGCTGAATCAATTCCTCGATAACCTGCGCGGCCTCGACGGCCCGGTTCCCGTAGCGGTGGATCGTCTGCTCAAGCATCTCGGCAAAGGATCGAGCTTGGACGACGTTCTTTCGCCGACGGACGGCGAGTTCCTCCTTGAGCAGCTTCCGTAACAGCTCGACCGCGAGGTTGCGCTGTTTCATGCCCCGTACTTCGGCGAGGAACTCCTCGGACAGAATCGAGATGTCAGGCTTCTCTAGGCCGGCGGCGGCGAAGATGTTGACGACTCCCTCTGACGCCACCGCCCGCGAGACGATCTGGCGAATGGCGTAGTCCAGCTCTTCCTCGGGACGCGCCTCGCCTTCGGCACGCTTCGCCAGCACCGACCGGACGGCTTGGAAGAACGCCACATCGTCGCGAATCCGCATCGCCTCCTCGTGAGGGACGGCGAGCGCGAAGGCCTGCGAGAGTTCGCGCACGGCCCGCAGGCAGCGCTCCTTGCCGTTCTCCTGCGCGAGAATGTGTTCCTGCGCCCCCGGCAGCAGGCTCACACGTTCAGCCGACGTGCCGTCGATCCACCCGGAGTAGTCGAATCCGTGGAACAGGTCGCGGCACACCTCGTACTTCTCCAGCATCACCGCCACCGCTTCGGACTGATCAACGGTGGTCTTGCCCGTGCCCCCGCTCTCGGTGTAGGTCGCGAGAGCCTGTTTGAGCTCATGCGCGAGCCCGAGGTAGTCGACGACGAGGCCGCCCGGCTTGTCCCCGAAGACCCGGTTCACCCGCGCGATCGCCTGCATCAGCCCGTGGCCGCGCATCGGCTTGTCGACGTACATGGTGTGCAGACTCGGCGCGTCGAAGCCGGTCAGCCACATGTCCCGCACGAGTACGACCCGGAGGGGATCGCCGGGATCGCGGAACCGTTTCGCCAGCATCTCGCGGCGCGCCTTGTTGCGGATGTGCGGCTGCCAGCCGGGCGGGTCGGAGGCGCCACCGGTCATCACGACCTTGATTCGGCCCCTGTCGTCGTCCTCGTGATGCCAGTCCGGACGCAGGCGAGTCAGCTCGCGGTAGAGGTCGAAGCAGATGCGGCGGCTCATGCAGACGATCATCGCCTTGCCGTCCATGGCCTCGATGCGTCGGTCAAAATGCGAGACGATGTCCCGGGCGATGAGCCTGAGCCGCGGTCCGGCTCCGGCGACGGCTTCGAGCTGGGCCCACTTGGTCTTCAGCTTCTCCTTGCGCTCGACTTCCTCGCCTTCGGTCACCTCCTCGAAGTCGGGATCGATCTTCGGCCGCTCGGCCTCGTCCAGTGTCAGCTTCGCCAGCCGGCTCTCGTAGTAGATCGGTACGGTTGCCCGGTCCTCGACGGATCGCTCGATATCGTAGACGCTGATGTAGTCGCCGAACACCGCCCGCGTGTTGGCGTCCTCGAGCTCGATCGGCGTGCCGGTGAAGCCGATGAACGAAGCGTTGGGGAGCGCATCGCGCATGTGCCGGGCGTAGCCGTCGATGAAGTCGTACTGGCTGCGGTGCGCTTCGTCGGCGATCACCACGATGTTCCGGCGCTCCGACAACGCAGGATGGCGGTCGCCCTGCTCTTCCGGAAAGAACTTCTGGATCGTGGTGAACACCACGCCGCCCGACTCGACCGCCAGCTTGGCGCGCAGGTCGGCACGGCTGCCGGCCTGGGTCGGCGGCTGCCGCAGCAGGTCCCGGCAGCGGGAGAACGTGCCGAAGAGCTGGTCGTCGAGGTCGTTGCGATCCGTCAGCACGACGATCGTCGGGTTTTCCATCGCCGGCTCGCGGATGATCCGTCCAGCGTAGAAGGCCATGGTCAGACTCTTTCCCGAACCCTGGGTGTGCCAGACGACCCCGATGCGCCGGTCGCCGGGATCGCCGCCCGGCCTCCGAGTCGACCCGTCAGAACGAAGGTCCCTGTCGGAGTTTGCCTCCCGTTGCAACCGAGTTGCCCGTAGCGTCTCGGCGACCGCCGTTCCGACGGCGTGGAACTGATGATACCCGGCCATCTTCTTGGCCAGCTTGCCGCTACCGTCGTCCTCGAACACGATGAAGTCACGAACTACTGCCAGAAACCGGCGCGGTTCGCACACACCCGACAGCATCACCTGCAACTGGGGAAGATGCGGGCCGGCCAGCGTCTCGCCGTCCATCGTGCGCCACGGTTTGAACCATTCCCGCCCGGCAGTGAGCGTACCGATGCGCGCGTCGACTCCGTCCGAAGCGATGAGCGCCGCGTTGAATGCGAACAGGTTCGAGAGCTCGGCCATGTAGGTTTGGATCTGTGTCCAGGCCGTCCAGACCGTGGCCTTCTCATCCGCCGGGTTCTTGAGCTCGATCAGACCGAGTGGAAGGCCGTTGACGAACAGCACGACATCCGGCCGCCGCTCGTGCTCGCCGTCGACGACGGTGAACTGATTCACGGCCAGCCAGTCGTTGTTGGCGGGCATCTCGAAGTCGAGGCCCAGGACCTGTGCTCCGCGCACGGCGCCGCCAGCGCTTCGATACTCGACCGTCACGCCGTCCACCAGCATTCGGTGAAACGCGCGGTTGCGGGCTGCCAGCGTCGAGCCTTCGGGCCGGGTCAGCTTGCGGAACGCGTCGTCCAGGGCCTCGGCCGGCAGGTCCGGATTCAGCCGATCCAGAGCGTCGAGTAACCGCCGTTCTAGAATGACTTCGCTGTAATCCGTACGCTCAGCGCCCGCCATATCTGGGCCTATGCTGGGACCGTGGAGCACCCGCCACCCAAGGCCCTCAAGCCATTCGAGCGCGGCGTCTTCCACCTCCGACTCGGTGAAGGTCGCAGAGGCGCGTGTCATGTAACGGACTCCAATGCCATCTCGGCATCGCCTACGCGGATCTCACCCGAAATGAGCTTGGGGAGCAGCGTGTCGCGGAGGGCGGCGAGGGTGCGGGATTCCCGACCTGCCCTGCTGGCTCGCTCGAAAAGCAACCTAGCGGCGTCGCCGAACTGTTCCGCGAGCTGCACTGGAGGAGCGACCATCAAGAACCCTTCCAGTGCGGCTACCGGCACTCGCTGGCGGCCGCTCGTCCCGCTCATATTCTGGATTGCGAACTCCCGGAATTTGGCGCTACGTGCAAGGCAGTAGGCGAATTGATCGGGAAGAGGCGGCTTCGGCTTCAGGACAATGTATTCCGTAGAGCCCCATCCAACCTCGTTGTCCCGCAGGAAATCGACATAGGCTGTCTTGCCGTTCTCAAGGCATGGTGTGATTCGAGCGACGAGCGTATCGCCATTGGTGAAGCGCATCCCGGATCCGAACCGTCGAACAGCAACGGAATCTGGCATGTGCCCCCGGGTCGGCATGTTGGCCATCGGGAGATACGGAGCGACTTGTCCTCTTCGTAGAGATCTTGTCGGGTTGACCTCCGTTAGCTCCCTCAACGGTTCTACCGTCCACCCTTCCGGCATCTCGCCCATCTCCGAATCGACCAGCCGGTCGGGGAACAGGTCGGCGAGATGGTCGGGCAATCCCGTATGACGGCCTTCCATCTTCGCCCGGACGGGATCGAAATCGACGAACCAAGACTTGAACAACGCCCGCGCCATCGCCTCCAGCGTCTCGTTCATCCGCCGGTTCAGTTCGATCTTGTCGTCCAGTGTACCGAGGATGTAGGCGATGGCACGCTGATCAGCGAGCGGTGGTAGGACGATTGGCAAACGTTCGATAGTGCTCTGATTGAGAGAGGCCATCGTCGTGCCAGTAGCGTGCTGAAGTAGCCAGGAGCGTGCCTCGTGACCCTGGAGCTGATATGCGATGAAGCGAGCGTCGCATGTGCTCGGTAAGCGGAGCCGAATACCGTCAGACCCGAGGAACCAGCCAGCCTGTTCCGGCTTGACCATCGCCAGACGGTCGACAGCACCCTTGCGCCCGAAGACGATGTCACCTGCTTGAAGCACGTATTCCGGCAGGCGCTCAACAACCTCAGGTGGGGCTCTGGGCGTCGATTCCTTAATGCGTAGCGCCCCGTAGCCGATCTCACCGACGGAGATTAGAGGAACGCCCTCCTTGGAGTATTCCTTGGCCTTCAGCGTCGTACCAAACGGCCCCGTCTTGACGTTCCCGCCATCGCGAGCAAGCAGTGCGCCGATCGTCGTCTCTCCCAAGCAATTAGTTGCCATACCCAAGCGCCTTGAGGTTCGCTTCGATGGCCGCATCGAGCCGTGCACCTTCGGCCTGCTGCCTGCGAAGCTTGCCGACCAGCCGCTTCATCTTGTCCTCGAACGGCTCGCCGTCTTCCTTTTGGGGCTCCACACCGACATAGCGGCCTGGCGTCAGCACATAGCCGTGCTTGCGCACCTCGTCCAGCGCGACATTCTTGCAGAAGCCGGGAACGTCGGCGTAGTCCTCGTCATCCTCGCCGGTGCGCCAGGCATGGTAGGTGTCTGCAATGCGGGCAATGTCCTCGTCGGCTAGCTCGCGATGCGTCCGGTCCACCATCGGACCGAGCTTCCGAGCATCGACGAATAGGATCTCGCCCTTCCGCCGTCGTCCACGTGCCAGAAACCACAGGCAGGCGGGAATCTGAGTCGAATAGAAGAGCTGGCCCGGCAAGGCCACCATGCAGTCCACGAGCTCCGCTTCGATCAGGTTCTTCCGGATCTCGCCCTCGCCCGACTGATTCGACGACATGGACCCGTTGGCAAGCACGAACCCCGCCACGCCTTTCGGCGCAAGGCGGTGGAGCATATGCTGCACCCAAGCAAAGTTGGCGTTGCCCTTCGGTGGGATGCCGTAGCGCCAGCGCTTGTCGTCGACCAGCCGGTCGCCGCCCCAGTCCGAGACGTTGAAGGGGGGATTGGCGAGGATGAAATCGGCCTTCAGGTCCGGATGGCAGTCGTTGTGGAAGCTGTCGCCATGGGCGATCTGCCCCCCGATTCCGCGAATGGCCAAGTTCATCTTCGCGAGGCGCCACGTCGTGTAGTTCGACTCCTGGCCGTAGATCGAGATGTCACCGCGCGCTTTGCTAGCGTTGCCGTTGGCGTGGGCGCGAATGAAGGCGACCGACTGCACGAACATGCCCGAGGATCCGCAGCAGGGATCGTAGACCCGCCCCCGGTAGGGCTCCAGCATCTCAACCAGCAGCTTGACGACGCAGCGCGGGGTGTAGAACTCGCCGCCCTTCTTACCCTCGGCACTGGCGAACTGTGAGAGGAAGTACTCGTACACGCGGCCGAGCACGTCTCGGGAGCGGGCGTCGGCGTCCCCGACGCGGATGTTTCCGATCATGTCGATCAACTGGCCGAGACGCTGCTTGTCTAGGGCAGGCCGCGCGTAGTCCTTGGGCAGCACCTCCTTCAGCACCGGGTTGTCGTGCTCGATCGCGGCCATGGCGCGATCGACGGTCTGGCCGATGGTCGACTGCCTCGCCTGGGCCTTCAGGTGTGGCCAGCGGGCCTCCGGCGGCACCCAGAAGATGCTTTCTGCGATGTATTCGTCGCGATCCTCCGCGGCGTCCTCGCCCCACTCAGAAAGCACCGCCGCATGACGCTCCTTGAAGGCGTCCGAGATGTACTTCAGGAAGACGAGGCCGAGCACTACATGCTTGTATTCGGCCGCATCCATCGAGCCACGGAGCGTATCGGCCATCGCCCACAGCTCGGCCTCATACCCTGTCGTTGCCCCACTATCGGCACGCGTACTCACTGTCTTCATTGGCTCTCGTCGGTTTCCCTAGTGCCATGTTGCGGTGCTCCGGATATCGACACGGTTGGGCCGCTCGCCTCCGGTCCTGTTGGCATGTTTATCGATCCGGCCAACCTGCTAGGTCGACGGCAGGCAAGATACGACAAGTGTCGTGCCGGCGTATAGCTCGTCGATGCAGTTGCTATCTCGAGAGGTGCCCGATCCGCAATGGACCGACGTGCCCACAGAACAGCAGGGATCCGAAACAGCCGTCGGAGGCCCGTCCGTCGCCGAGGCTTCGCGTTTCGTGCTCGACTAGGATGCGGGGTGTGTCACGGGGCATGAACTGTCCCGGAACAGAACCCACCGCGACCGACTGTGACTGTGGCTTTCCGCATGCTCTCTGGGAGCAGATCGGGCGTCCGTTGGCGGAGCCCGGTCCGCCTCTGGTACGTCGCTGGAACACCTGGGACATCGCCTTTTTGCCCGTTGTTGACACCGCATAAGGCGGGCTCCTCAATATACGGGTATGGCGATTCTGACGGCCCAGGCTTCCGAGCGTCGGCGGGCGAGTTTGGCCGCTACGGCGGGAGAGCCAGCCTACCCTTTGGGGCCACGCTTCGCGGGTCCCCGGCAGGGGCTGGCGGGGGGCTGTGCCCCCTCTGACCCCCCCAACGGCAACGGCACATGAGGGGCGCTGGACGCGACGTGTGGGTGAAGATCCGCGCCAGCGAGGCGGAGCGTGCCGAGTGGCACGCGAAGGCGCGCTCCGCAGGGTTGACGCTGTCGGATCTGGTGCGCCGGTCGGTGGGCCGGGTGCGCCCCTGGACCGTGGCGCATGCCGAGGTGGAGCGAGAGCGCACCCGCGAGCTGGCGCGGATCGGGGCGAACCTGAACCAGATCGCCCGCTGGGCCAATACCTTCAAAGCGAACGCCGAGGCCGTCGAGATCGTCGCCCACCTGGTCGCCATCGAGCGGCCGCTTAGGACACTGGCCCCCGTCGTCCGCCCCGACGCCGATGCACATTAAGTTCTTGGCCCGCGGAACGGGCTCGGCCCGGGAGGCGGCCGATTACCTCCTCGGGGCGCGGGACGCGGACGGGGCAACTGCGCGAGGGCGTGGAGGTCCTCCGGGGGGATCCCCATCGGGTGGCCGCGGTGGCCGACGCGCTGGCGTTCGAGCACAAGTACACCTCGGGCGTGATCGCCTGGGCACCGGACGACACTCCCACTGACGTGCAGATCGGCGCGGTCATCGATGCCTTCGAACAGACGGCCTGGGCGGGGCTCGAGCCCGACCGCTACGCCTGGGCGGCCGTGGTGCATCGGGAGCGCGACGGAGGCGTTCACGTGCATGTCCTCGCCGCGCGATGCGACCTGGAGACCGGCCGGAGCCTCAACATCGCGCCGCCGGGCTGGCAGAAGACATTCGACCCGCTCCGCGACGCCTTCAACGCCGAGGAGGGCTGGAGCCGGCCGGATGACCCGGCGCGGGCGCGCGTGCAGCAACCCGGGCACCGCGCCTACGTCGAGGCGGCGCACCTGCGAGCCGGCCTCGCGCTCGAGCCCGCCCCCCGCGACCTGATCCGCGACTACCTGCTCCAGCGTGTCGAGCACGGCACGGTACGGAATAGGGCCGATATCGTCGCCGCCCTGCGGGAGGCGGGCCTGGAGGTGCCGCGCCAGGGCCAGGACTACCTGACGGCCCTGGATCCCACGACGGGGGACCGGTGGCGTCTGAAAGGAGAGGTGTACGCACATGACTTCAAACGCGAACGACTTGACCGAGCGATTGCGCAGACGGCTGGAGAGCGAACGCCAGGCGATCGAGGAATTGACCGCGAGCGAGCTCGAGCGGCTCGGCGCGAACTCCAGGCGCGTTGCGAGCAACGCGCTACGTACCATCGAACGCGATACGGCGGTGGCGACCGGGCGGATGCGCGCGCTCCTGCTCAAGGCCTGGCTCCGGCCCCTGGTAGTCGGCCTGAGCCTCTGGCTCGGCATCTGCGGCGGGAGCTGGGCGACGCTGCACTGGCTGTCGACGCGCATCCAGGCCCGGATCGAGACGGCCGCCGCCCTCGACCTGGATATCGGGGAGGCACGCCAGACCCTGGCGCGGCTCGAGGCGACCACCTGGGGAATCGCGCTTCGGGAGATCGAGGGGGAGCGGTTCGTGGTGCTGCCGGCCGGCGCGCTCGCCTATCCGCCTTGGACCGTGGACACTCGGCCGGCCGTGAAGCTGTCGAACGAGTGAAGGAGCTCTATGACCGCGTTAGAACAGCAGTTGACGAAGGCCTTGCGGGCGTTGTCCGCGCAGTACGAGCAGGCGCAGCAGCAGCACGCCACGCAGGTCGAAACCTTGCGGCGGCAGGTCGAAGCCTTGGAGCGGCAGGTCGCGCAGCTAAGCGGGCAAGCGACATACTTGGCCCGGGACTACAGGACGCTCGCCGAGAGGTTGAGCGGGCACTGGAGCTGATGCGCCAGCGGGGGCGAGAGCGCGATCATGGTCCGAGCCGCTAGTGGTTCTCGGCTGCGAATCGGCCGGCGCCCGAGGATCAGTGGAGGTCCTTCGGCGGATCGGCGCGGCCTCCTGGGGCCGGAGTCTCTCCGGCCAGGTAGGCGACCAGTCGTTTCATGAGCCGGCCCGGTCGCAGCTGGTTCCAAGACCCACCCGGTCGACGTCGTGTTCCTATGGTCTTTTGTTGAACCTGAGGAGGGTGATCCGCGGTTCGATAGCTGCTGAGTTGAGTACCTTGTGGGAAAAGGCAGGTGCGACCAGGATTCCTCGCACCTTGTCTGCGGGTACGCCGCTCGACTCCATGTTTCCCATGTAGGACGTCAGTTGTGTGTAATCCCCACGTCGTGCCTCGACGATCTTCAGCTCAATTGCGATGTGCTCGCCCGACCTGCCCCTTGCGAGCAGATCAACCCTGTCGCTGCTGCTTTCGCTCAGGCGCTTTTTCCCCAACCCGGAGGTGTCCCCATGTCTGTCCTTGCGTTCTTAGCTCTTCTCGTGTCTCTGGCGGCCATAGTCCGCCCCATCCCTCGAATCGGACTCTCCACCAGGAAAAGGGCAGTAGCCTGTTCGTTCGTTTTTCTTTTTCTCGTCAGTATCTCGACAGGTCCAAATACGAACGACACCGATGTGACCGTCGTGCAGCCAATCGCGCCTGTGGAAGCACCTGTGGAAGCCACGGATCCAGGCGATGTACTGACATCCGAAGATTTACTAGCGGGATCGGCGGAATACGTGATCCATGAAGTGGGCGACTTTTCGTTCGGGACGATCCGGTCACGGATATCAGCCGATGTGACTACACCGGAGACGGACCCTGCCCGAGTAGTAGAGGCGTTAATGCGTGCGGCCATGGAGATCCAACTGGGTGGAGACATGCCCGATGTTGTAGACGTGAGCTTGTGGGAAATATGGCCGCGTCCCGAACCTCCATCCCAGGGAGAATTTGAGGAATGGGACGCGAAACAACGGGAAGACTATCTCAGGCAAAGCGTATCGATAAGATCGATAACTTACGCGCCTGATCGTTGCGGGTGGACGGGTGAAGTGTGTGACGGCACTCTCTGGGATGACGTGACGGCTCAAGAGATGCCCGCGTGGATGCTGAGGGCCTGCCCCCGCATAATGGAGAGGCCCTGCGGATGGTGGACGCCTCGGTGGTGACGGAGACTGGCGGGTGGTGGCGCGCCCGTTACGGTTCAGCGGACCGCTCGTGCGGCGGTGGTTGGGGCGCGTGGGCGTCGAGACGCTCTTTATCGAGCCGGGCAGCCCGTGGGCGAACGGCTACAACGAGAGCTTCAACGGCAAGCTCAGGGACGAGCTGTTGAACGGGGAGATCTTCTGCTCGTTGGCGGAGGCGGCCGTGCTGGTCCAGCAATGGAGGCGCGAGTGCAATACCGTCCGACCCCACAGCGCCTGCGGCGGCTTTCCCCCGGCCCCTGAGGCGATTAAGCCGTCGCCCTGGTTCCTGAGGATGCCCGTCCTTTACGGCCCTCCACAGGTGCTGGGACTAACATAGGATGTGGTACCACTCTTGGGGGCAGGTCAGGCTCAGGCGTTCCAGAAGCTTGTAGCGGGCGGGGTGAGCGTTACCGAGGCGCTGGCGACGGCCGGGCTCCTGGCCGACGAGGATGCGGCGTGAGCCGATGGCACCTAGGCGGGGATTACCTACCCGCCTGCCACTCGCCGGTGAACGTGTAGTTCTGCCCAAGTATAGCCTCCTGGCACGTAACGGAGCCCGTCATTTGGTTCGAGCCACTGACCGTACCAGTATACGAGCAGTTGGTCATCTGAAAACTGACATTGTTGCCATTCAGTTGCCCACCAACAAGCTGAAAGGTTCCGGAGTTGTCGACAAACCCTCCTGGATTGTTACAGCTGCCCTCTTGGACGACATTGCCTGTGATGCTGGAGCCGGAATGCGTAATAGTGGCCGTGCCAGTCCCGCTGCAGGACGTCGACAGTTCGGCATTCGAAAAGTTTCCTGAGAAAGTCCATGTCCCGGTCAGGTTGAGGGCTGGACCGTTGTCGGGCCCTGTAGAATCGCCGCCACCGCATCCGATCATCAAAAGGCAGAGCGAAAGAGCAATGCTTCTCATGGACACCTCGAATATGTACCGTGCCAAGGAGCAACCTGTCGGAGGGGAGAAACTTTTCTAACTGGGAGGGCTGGCCCCGTAAAGGATTCCAAGAAAGGCCGCGGCTGGTACACAGAGTCATACATTAGCCAGCAGCCAGTCCTGTATCATATTGCAGGACAGGGAGTTAAGCTGTTTTCTAGACATGCCCCCCCGCGGTGTTCCATCCCAAGTGCCCGGATAGCTGAGGAAGCCCCATAGCGCCTCGCAGATGTCATCGGAGAAGGGCACACCCTTTGATCCCAGCTCTTTCTCTGCGGTCGAAGTTCTCATGTTAACCGTCACCGTTAGGTAGGATTGTCTCGCCGTTCCAGTTCTCAGGGAAGGGCTGATAGGCGTCAAACGGGTATGACCTCTGGAGAGTCGGCTGGAGAGTCAAGAGTGGCGCTTGGGCTCGACCGGCTTCTTCTAGGTAGTCGAGGAAGTCCCACACTTCGTCGACACGGATGCCTTTGTCCAAGCTTCCCATAGCGATGCGTACCGTGTTGCCCTCTACGTCGATCACACGCACTCCCGGGCCGGCATGATTCACGGCAACGACCCATCCGTTGTGATCGAACACCGGGCTCCCGCTCGTGCCCCCCGTGACATCGAAGTTGTACTGCACCTCGACGTGTTGGGTCTCGCCGCCATCAATCGCCCGTAGAGCGCTAATCACTCCATCCTTGAAGGTGGCGACAGCTCGACTGTCGGCGTCACCGTTTGAGATGCCCAACTCGCCGGGAAACCCCAGTGTGCCTACGGGTTGGCCGATGGTGAGGTTGTCGACCCGTTCTCGGGGCAAGAGACTGAGAGCGACCGGCACATTCCCCTCGATGTCCAATAGCCCTATGTCCTCGGACTTAGATGTTCCATCGTATTCGGGATGTATCCAGCCGTCACCCACGATCACGTAGGTCCCGTCTCGGCCCAGGCCAGTGCCCGAGCGCACAGCAACGGGCTCCAGGTTCAGTATGGCAAATTCAGCAAGAGCTTCCTGCAACCCCTGGACGACGTGGGCATTAGTCCAGAGCGCGCTTGAATAGTAAGCTGCGAATCCTGTGCCGAGCGCGAGGTAGTACGTTAATCCATCCCTGGGGCTTACGAACCGGAAACCGATCACGTACACGGCTTCTTCTATCTGCGAATTTGCGAGGACGTCCGACCAGTCCAACGTCTCGCCTTGGGGCCCGATGGGGCCTTCAGGCCCTTCGGGACCTTCAGGTCCCGTGGGTCCCAGAGGGCCTCCCGTCCCCTGAGGACCTTGTCCTCCCGTGGTGCCCGTGGGTCCTGCGGTACCCTGTGGTCCCTGTGGACCTACAGGCCCCTCGCATCCCACGAAAACAGTCAACGTCAACATTAGGATGAGCCGTCGCATCGTAGAGCTTCCCCGTAGTTCGAGTGACGGACCCTGGCTCCTGGACGAGGTGCCGGGCCGTGTGTGACAATCGCACAAGGAAGCTTGTGGAGAGTTCCGGCCTATTCGCCCGCCAACTTGGGAGCTACCCTCGCTGGAAAGACTCGGGCTGTTGTATTCGGCAGGTAGCCCGACCTAAGGGCTCCCTTGCTCGATTGCCACGGGGTCACACTACAACCCCGGGGGGAACGGAGCAAGCGTCAGGCAGAGGAACCGGGTCGAGGATCAGGTGCGGGAGGGGATCAGTGGGAGGGGCCTTGGTGCGTGCCACTTGTTGTCGCCGCCCGTCTCAAAAAAGTTGCAATTGGGCAGCACAGTTGGCCGCTTCGCTGAAGGAAGCTGAGGATGGGTGAAGCCGGCAACCGCCCGATGCAGCGGAGGAAAATCATGGACGACATGCGAATCTGGACCGACCCGAGGAATCATCGGGCCTGGGAAGTGAAAACGTACTGGGGTAGCGGCGGCCAGGCGATGGGGGTGGGCCTGGAAGTTGACATCTCAAAGATCCCTGCGCCACCGGAGATACGTCGGATCGAGTTTATTCCGGCTGATGGGCAGGGGCCTCCTTACCGGACGGGCATGGGTGAGGATGAGCGAGAGGCTGAGGAGTTCAGCTACAAGGAGCTCGAGGTGCTGCTTAATCGGGCTCGGGGGGAGCGATGAGGGCAGGAAATCGCTGGGGCAGGTGGCCCTGTACCGAACCTACTCACCTAGAAGCTTTACATCTGGGCGAACAGAACCGAGACTTGTCAGTAGGGTAGCACGATGCTACCATGGTCGATGCCACCCCCAGACGCGCCCACTTACCCACTCGCCGACATGCAGGAGAAGGTGGCGTGCGGGCACTACCAGCTGTTGCAGGGCGCGAGGGACGGTGCGGCGAGATTGGATCTCGATGAGGAAGACGTCAAGGAGTGTATCTGTGGGCTTACCGCCGAGGACTTCTATAAGACGATGCCTTCTGAGAACGAGAACGTCCCCGGAGACTTCCAGGACGTGTACAAGACCGAGTTCTACGGCAGGTTGATCTACACCAAACTTTCGATGAACCCGAAGTGCGGCCGGAAGACGGTCGTAGTCTCGTTTAAGTCCGACGAGGGCGCCCAAGCCGGGGCAGAGGAGAACCAATGAAAAAAACTGAATGCGGGATATGTGGCGGTGAAGCTGTCTTCGTTAGTGAGGAGCGGGAGGTGTCGGTCGGGAAGCGCAGCGCAGTCGTGGAGGATGAATTCTTCCGTTGCAGTGTGTGCGGGGAGGAGTTGTACGAGCCCGGTCAGATGGATGCAGTGATGGTGAAGGCGTCAACCGCCATTCGAAAGGAACTCGGGCTGTTGATGCCCGAGGAGATAAAGGCCATAAGAGATTCGCTCGATCTGACGCAGTCAGATTTTGAGCAATTGCTCGGTGTCGGTGAGAAGACCGTTGTGCGATGGGAGCGTGGGACCGTGTTCCAGAACAGCGCGACGGACGTCCTTATTACGGCCGTTCGAGATGTCGAGGGGTTCGCGGGCTACTTGGGCAGTCGTGCGGGCATCGCGGTCCCGGAGGGATTGTCACAAGGTATGGCGATCGGTCAGCTCGACTTCGCTACAGGCGAGTTCGTCCAGGTCGACGTCCCGTACTCTCACCCAGTGGCGGAGGAACTCGTCGCGGAGGATCAGTTCGTTCCCGAGGAACAGAGTTTTTCAGTTGCCACTGGTCGGCATGCGTGGGATGAGGCCGCATGAACACGCCGGTGACCGGATATTCCCTTGAGGCCGTCCACACGGTCCGAGCAAGTTATGGTATCGAGCCCGACCCCGAGGCTTCTCTCGATGCGGAGCGTGAAATTAGTTTCCTCTGGGATTGGCATGTGATAAGTACCACTCAGTTCGCGGTCGTCTTGGGGGCGAAGATCGGACCTAGTGATACCGAGCGAGATGAGTTAGAAGCCATCGTGGTAGGAACTTTTGGAATACTCGGGGAGGTGCAGTCGGTCGACCTGCGTGGCTTCGTGGAACTGAATGGTCCAGCGGTCGTAATGCCTTACCTGAGACAGGCCCTCACGGCGCTTTCGGGCCAGGGGCCTTTCGGAGCCTTCTACCTCCCGCCCGTGAACATCAAAGTACTAAGTGAGGACTTCAATACGGAGGCCGCTACCGGCACCATTCAATTGAAAGACAATCCTTCGTTGATTGGTTCGGCCAGCGAGTAGCGTTCCATCCAGCCATCCCCACGCCCCGCAGCACCCGCCACGTTACACCCATGGGAATCATGACGATGGACCTCGAGGCGCTCGAGGTAGAGCTAACCGCTGGCCGATCGGGGCCGCGCTCGCCTACGATGCCGCTCTTGCCTGCCCCTATCGAGCCACAGCCAAGCCGATTGGGTGATCAGCCCTTTCACTCCAATATCTTAGCCCGCTCCCTCGTCGTCCTCTCGAACTCGCGCTTCGTCCTCCATCCACCAGTCGTGGAGCGCGAGGAACACGCGCTTTAGGCTTAGGGCACGGGCTGTTGCAGAGTACTCCACGCGTGGCGGTACCTCTGCGTAGACCCTCCGTTCGATGAACCCACTGCTCTCCAGCGCGCGGAGCTGATTCGTCAGCATCGTCTGAGTGATTCCGTCGATGCGGCGGCGTAGCTCCCCGAAGCGATGCACGCCCCGGAAGATCAGAATCTGAAGGATAATCAACTTCCATTTACCACCGATCAGCTTTGCGATATCGGGCATGGGGCACTCCGCATCAAGCACCGGAATCCGTGACTGGTCGAGAGGCTGAAGCTCAGTTGTCACCTTGGATCGTCAACACGCGAACGGAGCCTGAGCAGACCATGCCCAATTCAAAAGCACCGACCTCGCCCAAAACTGGGCAGCGGTGCACGCCGCAAGATCAAGAGACCTTCTGGTCGCAGTCCCTCGATCGGCTCGCCGACCTGTTGGAGGCTGGCGCGGAGCGCCAGGACCGGGGTACGCTGCTCGATCGGGTATCGAAATACCTTCTCGTCCCGCTCCTTCTCCTGACGTCGGCGCAATACGTAAGTGCGCAGGACTTCGTTGAGTTGCCACCCGACCTTGAAGTGGAACTGGCCCTCAGCGCGCTTCCCGATGAGTTGCAGGGTGGGGCGGCGGTCTACGTGCGCGACCCCGGTCAAGGGTTCGTTCTCCATCGCGAGGGGACGAACGGATGGATGACATTCGTAGCACGCACAAGTGTCCGATTCTACGCAGCGGATTGGGACTACAGCTATCCAAGCGACATGCTGATCCCGCAGGCTCACGGTGAACTCGGTCTTCAAAATCATGTGAGACCCTACTTCGATCTTGAGCGCCTTCGCATCGCTGGAACCCCTCCGGCCGAAGCGAAAAGGGTCCTTCGCGAGCGCTTTGAGAACGGGACGTACCGGGCTCCAGCGCGGGGAGGCGTGTCTTACATGCTGGCCCCAATACACCGGGCGTACATGGCTCCGGCGGAGTCGGATGCGGAACCTGTCAACGACAATGGGACACTCTACGGGATTAATTAGAGAGCAATGTCCTGTGTGGTGAGGGAAGGGATGGGAGGATTGATGAAGACGGCCTCCGGGAGCGGTTTGGGCTTCGGCACACCTCTGACGAAGCGTTCGGGATGAGCGGCCCATGCTTCGCGGAGCACGGATTTCCTGCCGGCAATGACCTGATCGGCGTTCCCGAAGTGGACCTGCTCGGGGGTTAGCATCGAGATGCCGCCATGGCGGTGCTCGGCATTGTGACCTGACCCCCTGAAACGAGACCAGGTGCAATGTTAGGATCGACCTGGTCTGAAGCTTTTCAGCGAGGAGGTCAGGATGGGAAGGAAGCGACACACTCCGGAGCAGATCATCACTGCACTGCACTGCGGGAGGCAGAGGTCGGTCTGGCCCGCGGCAAATCCGTGAAGCTGATCAGCCGGGAGCTCGGCATCACCGAGCAGACGTACTGGAGCTGTCCCGTTTTAGTGGACGGGTGAACACTGAGGTTTTTAGTCTGTCCCCCCCGCTCGGGAGAGGGAAGCTTCCCCCGCGTAGCGGGGGAGTAAAGAACCGGGCGTAGGGGGCGCTCACGCGGCGGCCTCCCGGGCATGGCGGCGTTCGAAGGTAAATAGGTATATAATCCCCAACTGGAAGAACGGAACGATGGCCTTGCGCTGGGCTGCGGCCTCGTTCGTGGAGACCGAGAAGAGCTACCGGAGGATCATCGGCTACGACCAGCTCTGGATGCTCAGGGCCCACCTCGACGACCATGAACCGGTTGCCGAAATGAGAAAGGCAGGCTAACAAGGAGACTCTCCGGAGCCACCACCTTCAACTGTCAGCGGGACACCATCTCCTGGAAGGACTCATGGCACGGGAGCGACCCCTGGAGGGCGGGGCGGCGCTGTGAAAACAGCGACCGCCCCATGCCCGTACCAGATCGTCAGATCAGGGGGTCGCTCCCCGCCGCGTCGGTGCCGTCCCGTGCGGCGTCGGCGCCTGGGCCGCGAAGCACGCAACTCCAAGCGGGCACAAGGGATAGGCGAGCCCGGCGTCTGCACGTTTTCACAGGCGCCCTGTGTGCATCGACCCCCAACGTCTCATGCACATCGCCCATACGGCCCCGAGGCGCCGGTTTTCTCATCGGAACCGCGCCCGGGCGAGCCGGTCCCGTCTGCCATGTGGTGGATCGGTGTATCAGCTCCCGTCCGGCCTGCCGTCGAGCCCGCTCCTGCAACGCGACCATTAGCCTGAGTCCGCCTTGGATGTCGCCGCACACCTCCTTGAGCAGCCGGTCGTCTCCCTCACGGATGGCGTGTTCGATCCGGGCGATCTCGGTACCTTCAGGCCGACAGTCAGGCGGTCGCCAACGCTGCAATCTAGGCCGCGATCTCCTGAATTCCCAGCATCCTATCCTTGAGCCCGGCGGCCGCGCGGTGCCGGGTGCGGCAGCCGGTCTTCCAGCGCGCCCACAGCGGCACGGAGATTCGGGGGGTCCAATAGGGGCGGAGCGCCGCCTCGCCAGACCGCGAGGTTCAACGGCGGGGAATCATGCACCTAAGTTGTCCGGCCCTTCCCTTACTCTTTGGCCAGCCGTCGCGGGAGGTTCCCGGTCGCCTCCGCATAAAGATTGATACCTATGATCGAGGGTATGACCACCTCGACGAGGCCCCCGGGTCCGCCCGGTTCCAACGGCAACTTGGGGATTCGGCCAATCAGCCCGAGGACGACCAGCTTATCGACCGCAATGTGAGCAAACTGCCCGCACTTCCGGCTGATATCCTTCGGGTCCAAAGGGTTGGGTTCGATAGCGCCTTCTTCGGTACGGTGACCCACTCCGTGCTCGCACACGTAGGTAAGTATCTCGCAGTCCAACCTAGTCAGTTGCGCCATCGCAGTGACGTACAGGGCGTCGAGGCCAAAACCCTCCTCGTCGTCAGCACCCGCACCCGCCCCGGCGATTAGTCCTGCCCACCAATCTTGAAGAAACGGATCGTCTTCCAGGGATGCTTTCTCCAACCGGAACCTGTCAACGCCAGTGAGACACTCTTGGAAATCAATTAGAGAGCAATCTCCTGTGTCGTGAGGGATGGGGTGGGAGGATTGATCCAGACGGCCTCCGGGAGTGGTTTAGGCTTCGGCTCACCGGAGACGAAGCGCTCGGGATGAGCGGCCCATGCCTCACGGAGCACGGCCTTCCTGCAGGCGATGATCCGATCGGCGTGACCGAAGTGGACCTGTTCGGGGGTCAGCATCGAGATGCCGCCATGGCGGTGCTCGGCATTATACCAACGGAAGAACGAGCGACAGAAGGTCTTGGCTTGCCCCTGATCCCCGAACCGGCCGGGAAACGAGGGATGGTACTTCAAGGTCTTGAACTGAGCCTCGGAGAACGGATTGTCATCCGAGACCTGGGGTCGGCCCAACGAGCGGGTCACGCCGAGATCGGCGAGTAGTTGAGCCGTGCATTGGCTCGTCATCGGAGCCCCTCGATCGGAATGCAGGGTCAGGAGGTGGGGCTGGACGCCATGCTTCAAGCAACTCTGCTGGATCAGCCGGCTGGCCAGGGCAGAGTTCTCCCGATCCGCCACCATCCATCCCACGACGTAGCGGCTGAAGATGTCCAGGATCACGTAGAGGTAGAAGTAACTCCACTTCTTCGGCCCCAGCAGCCGGGTGATATCCCAGGACCAGACCTGGTTCGGGCCCCTCGCCATCAACTCGGGCTTCTGGTATTTGGGATGACTCCGCTGCGCTCGACGCTCCTGAACCGGCACCTGGGAAGCCAGAACGCGATACATCGTACGCTCGCTGCACAGGTAGACGTCCTCGTCGAGCAGCGTCGCCACCACCTCGGCTGGGGACCGGTCCACGAACCGCTCCGAACACAGGGTGTCGAAAATCTTGTCCCGCTCCCTCTCACTTAAGGCCCGGGCGGGGGTCGGGCGGGGCTGCTGATGCCCGGTCGATGCACTCCGACGACGGTAGAACGTGGCTCGCGGCACCCTGAGCGCATCGCACGCGGGCTTCACCCCTACGTGCTTGGCTAGCTCCTGGGTCGCCTTCATGAGTTCGTCCCGTCCTCGAGGCTCAATCCCAGCAGCCCTGCAACTTTTCCCTGGACGTCGATGATCAAGTGCGCCTTCTGGAGCTCCTTCTCGAGGCGAGTGTTCTCGCGCTCCAGCTTGCGCACCTTCTCCTCCAGCGGATTGCGCTCGCGCTTACGGCCTCGTTTCTTCGACAGCGCTTTCAGGGACCCGCTATGCGCCGCCTTGCGCCATGTCGTCAGGTGCGACGAGTACAAGCCCTCCCGCCGTAGGAGTCGGCCAACCTCTCCGGGCTCCGTGCACCGGTCCGCTTCTTCGACGATCCGCAGCTTGTACGACGGAGCGAACCGCCGGCGCAGCGGCCTATCTACCACCTCCGAGTCCGCAGGAGCTGCCGCGCTTCGCTTACCGTCCCAGGTTGGTGGGGCTATTCCATTCTCTTTCATTCTCTCTCGGTGTCTCAGCATCCTCGGTTTCTCTGCCTTCGCCCTACTCTAATTCCTTAGCTGCTCCGTGTCTCACGTAAGTTGGCAGAGAGGGACAGCGGTAACCCAACGGACAGTGCCACTCGTCGTGCCCCGGCCGGGTCAAGCCCGCGCCGTTCAGTCATTCGGTCCACTTGCTGCGATATCGCGGCCAGGTTTGCCATCCGCCATAACCGCACCCAGTCGCCTGCAATCTCCCCAAGGTTCGTGACTGCGGGCCCGAAGAGCCGCTGAGTAAGACGGTTCGTGGCCGCAGCAACTTCGGTCGCTTCCGCGCTGCCGGGTGGGATGTCTGGTAGTGTCACGTCGAGAGACCTTCTGTTGCGGGATGAGTCGCGTTCGAAGAGAAACGCCGTCGTGGAGGAAACAGGAAAACATACTTGGTTGGCATGCTCTACGCATACCCCAAGCAATACGTTGGGGCTGGCCAGGGGCTCCACCATTCGACACCAAAGGCCCCGCTGAAGCGCGTAGGCAGCGGGGATGGGCGCGCCTCGAGGACGCACGACGGGCGTGCGCTGAAGCTGCTGACAGTGCTGGACGAGCACACGAGGGAGTGCCTGGCGATCGTGGTGGCTCGCAAGATCCGAGCCCACGACGTGCTCGAGGTGCTGGCCGATCTGTTCGTCCGACACGGGCCTGCCGAGTATCTGAGGTCGGACAACGGACCGGAGTTCACCGCGAAGCTCGTGCGGCGGTGGTTGGCGCGCGTGACGTGACCCCCTGAAACGAGACCAAAGTTGATGTTAGGATGCGGCTTTGGTCGCAGCTATCAGGGAGGAGGTCAGAATGAGTAGGAGACGACACACGCCGGAGCAGATCATCACGGCATTGAGAGAGGCGGAGGTGGGTCTGGCGAACGGCAAAACGGTGGCGATGGTGAGCCGGGAGTTGGGGATCAGCGAGCAGACGTACTACCGGTGGAGGCAGGAGTTCGGGGGGATGAAGGTGGATCAAGCTCGACGCTTCAAGGAGCTGGAGAAGGAGAACGCACGGCTAAAGCGAGCGGTGGCGAACCTGACGGTGGACAAGCTGATCCTAGAGGAAGCGACCAAGGGAAACTTCTGAGCCCCGAGCGCCGACGCAGGTGCGTGATGCATGTACGTCAGCGACTCGGGGCGAGTGAACGTCACGCGTGTCACGTACTGGGTCAGCCGCGCTCGACGCAGCGCCGGGTGAAGAAGCTACCTGGCGACGAGGAGGCGCTACGCACGGACGTGATACGGTTGGCGAGCCGGTTCGGCAGGTACGGGTATCGCCAGATCACGAACCTGCTGCGTATCGAGGGCTGGGAGGTGAACCACAAGCGTGTGGAGCGTATCTGGAGGCAGGAGGGGCTGAAAGTGCCCAGACGGCAACCGAAACGGGGTCGGTTGTGGCTCAACGATGGCTCGTGCATCCGGCTCAGGCCACTGCACAAGAATCACGTGTGGTCCTACGACTTCGTAAGCACGAGGACCCATGACGGCCGTGCGCTGAAGCTCTTGACCGTGCTCGACGAGTACACGCGGCAGTGTCTGGCGATCAAGGTCGGTCGAAAGACTCGAGCTCACGACGTTCTCGAGGTGCTCACCGATCTCTTCGCTCGGCACGGTCCGCCCGAGCATCTGCGCTCGGACAACGGGCCAGAGTTCACGGCGAAACTGGTGCGGAGATGGCTGGCCAGGCTGCGGGTCCAGATCCTCTACATCGCGCCGGGCAGTCCGTGGGAGAACGGCTACAACGAGAGCTTCAACGGCAAACTGAGGGACGAGCTGTTGAACGGGGAGATCTTCTACTCGTTGGCGGAGGCGGCCGTGGGCGTGCGCCCAGCTTTGGGCTATGTACGTATCGCTCCGTCAGGGCGGCTTCGCCAAAGAGAAATCGATCAGCGACCTCGTGGGGATCATGGGGCTCTTCTGACACTCGCGACAACGCGCCTCATATTCGGGGGGCTTCCCACAACGGAGTACGCGAATGACCGAGAAGCGGAACGAGGTCAGGGCACCGGACGTGCGGGCAGTGAATCCGCGCTACCAGGGCGCCAAGATGAGCGACGTCGCGCGGGCTCTCATGCGCCCCAAAGAACCGAAGGTCCGGGAAGCCTTGGAGCGCAAGAAGAACGAAAAAGAGTAAGGGGCTTGTGGCGACATCGAGCGGAAACGATAGACCGAAAGAATCTGCTTCATCCTATGCCAGGCGGATGGCGCTAGAGGGAAAGTTTGTAGATACTACCGGGGTAAACAGCGAGGTGCTTTCCTCGTTTCTGGCCTGTTTGACCTTTGTGATAGTATCCCTCGAAGAACACCCGCCAGATGGTTGGTCTAGTCTTGTGCGGGAGTTCGTGCGGCGATTTCGCGAAGGATACGGTGAGCATCTTCGTCAAGGTCAGTCTCTAGACCAAAGAGAAATCGCCACACTTGAACAAGTGTGCGAACACTTTTTGGCGATACTCGATATCCAGACTCAGTAGCCGGCATCTTTCCCCTCGCTTTTTTCGGGTAAACAGGCTGCCCCGCTGCGACGGGTCGTGCACGTGGCAATGGCAAGCCCGTGGTGGCCTTGAACGGCTTCGGTCTACGCGTCCCTCCGATGCGATCTGAGACAACGGCAAGGATTCCCGCCAATCGAGTCCGGCTTTCCGGCTATTGTGACACGATGGAGTCAGATATCGTCCGACGGCAAGTGCGGCAGATCGTGCAGTCCTAGTTGACTTTAGACGATTTCTTGCCGTAAAACGCACAACTTGAATCCGATACCGTCCAAGGAGTTCCGGGTAGGTGCATAACATCCAGTATTTACAACAGGTTACGTAGTTTCTTTCTTGTCTCGTTCTGCCAGCAGTGCCCTTTGCGATCCCGTTCCATCCCAGTTATGATTGGGGGATGGATAATGTGATTCGATCTCCCGTCAAGCGCCGCCTAGGCAAGCCCAAGGGCCGCCATCCCCACAAGCGGCTCTCGACCGCCTTCGTGCGCTCGGCACCGCCCGGCAGGCACTGCGATGGCAACGGTCTCTACCTTTACGTCCAGAAGACCGGAACCCGGAGTTGGATTCAGCGGCTCGTGATCCGGGGCCGCAAGCGCGAGCTCGGACTCGGCAACGCCCAACTGGTCTTGCTCGCCGAGGCGCGGGAGCAGGCGCTGGCCAACCGCAAGCTTGCCCGCGCGGGCGGCGATCCGCTGGCCGAGAAGCGGCGTTCGGCGGGCATTCCCACCTTCGCCGAGGCCGCTAAGCGCGTCATCGAGCAGAAGAGCGCCGGATGGCGCAACGCGGCGGTGCCGAGGAACTGGTATCGCAGCTTCGAGATTCACGTCTTCCCAAGGATCGGGAGGGTGCCGGTCTCCGAGATGACGAGCGCCGACGTGCTCGAGATCCTCACACCCATCTGGCACGCGAACCCGCCGACGGCCCGGATCGTTCGCCACCGCATCCGCGCCGTGCTGGAATGGGCCATCGCCATGGACTGGAGAACGGACAACCCGTGCGACCGGCTCCTGCCGGTGCTCGGCTCCCAGCAACATGTCGTCAGACACCGGAAGGCCCTGCCTCACCGCGAGGTGGGGGCGGCCATCGAGAAGGTCCGGGCGGCGAAGGCGGGCAAGGTGGACGCGCTGGCGTTCGAGTTCATGGTGCTCACGGCGGCGCGGGGCGTCGAGGTCCGCGGGGCGGTATGGAGCGAGATCGACCGGGAGGAGCGCGTCTGGACGGTCCCCGCGAGCCGGATGAAGAGCCTGCGCGCGCACCGTGTGCCGCTGTGCGGCCGCGCGCTGGAGATTCTCGGCGCGGCGCGGAAGCTGGGCGGCGGCGGGAGTCCGATCGTGTTCGTCGGCAAGCGCGGCAGAGAGATGGGCGGCGAGCAGATGGGCCGGCTGCTCAGGAAGCACGGGATCGCGGCGGTGCCGCATGGGTTCAGGTCGTCGTTCAGGGACTGGGCCGCCGAAGAGACGGACCACCCCCGCGAAGTCGTCGAGGCGGCCCTGGCCCATGTAGTCCGGAACCCGGTCGAGGCCGCCTACATGCGCTCCGACCTGTTCGAGCGCCGCCGTCGGCTCATGAACGATTGGGCGGCCTACCTAGCCGGCGAGAGTCGCAAGGTGTTACCGACCCGTTGATGATCCGCCGCGCTAGGAGTCCTCTTCCCATCCGACTTTCCATCACGTCGCTGTCCGTGGCCTCAAGCAAGAAGTCGGTATTCTCCCCGACTCGACACACCACCTCCTCATCGACCACCGGGGCTTCCCCCGGTCATTCGGTCTGAGGAGCGCCCCCCCTTTCGAAGGGCTCTATAACAACGGGCACCTCGCCCTGCCCCGCTCGATACCGACTAAGAATTAGCTCTCCAACTCGGAGCGGTTCAATACCACACTCTACACTTCGCAAAGCTTCTAGCCGGGCTACTAATGGTGTGCGCTAGGGAGTCCAAAGGATATACTACGCTTCTAGTTTCCTCTGGATGAGGGTGTCCTAAGTTTAGTTGGAATTTGAAGTGACCTCCGACCTCGGGTAAGGTGGGTGTGAGGAACACAACACCGAACCATGAGAGGAAGGAGGCCACCAATGGAGAGAGTGCCACAGCTTGTACGTCGAGGCAAGAAGGACCGAAGGATGGGTGCGCCGAGTGAGCTGGACTGGGAAGCGATCGAGGCGCTGAGGACCGAGATGCGGGTGGAATTGATCCAGGAATTGATACCGCTTGGGCTGGCGGAGGTGGGGCGGGTGCTGGACGAAGAGGTCGAGCGGTTGGCGGGTCCGAGGCACGCCCGCAAGGGAGAAGGAGAAGTGATCTACCGGCATGGGAGCAACCCGGGCTCGGTACGCCTGGGCGGGCAGCGTCATCCGGTCCGGAACCTGTCAACGCCAGTGAGACACTCTTGGAAATCAATTAGAGAGCAATCTCCTGTGTCGTGAGGGATGGGGTGGGAGGATTGATCCAGACGGCCTCCGGGAGTGGTTTAGGCTTCGGCTCACCGGAGACGAAGCGCTCGGGATGAGCGGCCCATGCCTCACGGAGCACGGCCTTCCTGCAGGCGATGATCCGATCGGCGTGACCGAAGTGGACCTGTTCGGGGGTCAGCATCGAGATGCCGCCATGGCGGTGCTCGGCATTATACCAACGGAAGAACGAGCGACAGAAGGTCTTGGCTTGCCCCTGATCCCCGAACCGGCCGGGAAACGAGGGATGGTACTTCAAGGTCTTGAACTGAGCCTCGGAGAACGGATTGTCATCCGAGACCTGGGGTCGGCCCAACGAGCGGGTCACGCCGAGATCGGCGAGTAGTTGAGCCGTGCATTGGCTCGTCATCGGAGCCCCTCGATCGGAATGCAGGGTCAGGAGGTGGGGCTGGACGCCATGCTTCAAGCAACTCTGCTGGATCAGCCGGCTGGCCAGGGCAGAGTTCTCCCGATCCGCCACCATCCATCCCACGACGTAGCGGCTGAAGATGTCCAGGATCACGTAGAGGTAGAAGTAACTCCACTTCTTCGGCCCCAGCAGCCGGGTGATATCCCAGGACCAGACCTGGTTCGGGCCCCTCGCCATCAACTCGGGCTTCTGGTATTTGGGATGACTCCGCTGCGCTCGACGCTCCTGAACCGGCACCTGGGAAGCCAGAACGCGATACATCGTACGCTCGCTGCACAGGTAGACGTCCTCGTCGAGCAGCGTCGCCACCACCTCGGCTGGGGACCGGTCCACGAACCGCTCCGAACACAGGGTGTCGAAAATCTTGTCCCGCTCCCTCTCACTTAAGGCCCGGGCGGGGGTCGGGCGGGGCTGCTGATGCCCGGTCGATGCACTCCGACGACGGTAGAACGTGGCTCGCGGCACCCTGAGCGCATCGCACGCGGGCTTCACCCCTACGTGCTTGGCTAGCTCCTGGGTCGCCTTCATGAGTTCGTCCCGTCCTCGAGGCTCAATCCCAGCAGCCCTGCAACTTTTCCCTGGACGTCGATGATCAAGTGCGCCTTCTGGAGCTCCTTCTCGAGGCGAGTGTTCTCGCGCTCCAGCTTGCGCACCTTCTCCTCCAGCGGATTGCGCTCGCGCTTACGGCCTCGTTTCTTCGACAGCGCTTTCAGGGACCCGCTATGCGCCGCCTTGCGCCATGTCGTCAGGTGCGACGAGTACAAGCCCTCCCGCCGTAGGAGTCGGCCAACCTCTCCGGGCTCCGTGCACCGGTCCGCTTCTTCGACGATCCGCAGCTTGTACGACGGAGCGAACCGCCGGCGCAGCGGCCTATCTACCACCTCCGAGTCCGCAGGAGCTGCCGCGCTTCGCTTACCGTCCCAGGTTGGTGGGGCTATTCCATTCTCTTTCATTCTCTCTCGGTGTCTCAGCATCCTCGGTTTCTCTGCCTTCGCCCTACTCTAATTCCTTAGCTGCTCCGTGTCTCACGTAAGTTGGCAGAGAGGGTTTCGGAGGTGGTCTTCTTCTGATTCCACAGTGTCGGGGAAACCGGCGGTTCATAGTCCCCCCAGGGATCGCTTGAGGTCGTTTCAGGAAGTGGCTCCGGTGCTAGATAAAATGCTGTTCGCCTACCGTGTGGAGACAACGTGGAAGCGGCACGGTGTGAGGCCTCCGGACAAAATCGGCCAAATTGACAGTATTCAGGCGGTTCTACAAGGCTCTGAAAATGCCAATACTTTGCAAAATCCGGCATTGGACGTCGATAAAGAGGACGGTGGACGTCGGCCCACAATTACGTAAACCTATGATACACAAAGATTTCACTAGACATGCCAACTTGTGGACCAGCGTTTGCACTCAGGAGGGCATACACTAGTGTCTTTACTATCAGGAGATATCATCATGCGGGACAACAAGGGTTTCACCCTCATTGAGCTCCTCATCGTGGTCGTGATCATCGGAATCTTGGCGGCCATCGCCATTCCGAAGTTCTCTGCGACGCGTGAGAAGGCCTATTTCGCGGCCATGAAGTCCGACCTGAAGAATCTTGCTAGCCAGCAGGAGATCTACTACTCGGACGAGTATTCTTACACTGCCAACACCACGTCGCTCGGCTTCGTGAGTTCCACGGGCGTGACGGTCACTCCCACGGGTACCTCCACCGGTTGGAACGCGACGGCGACGCATGCCGCGTTGGCCGCCACGGAGGGCTGCGCGATCTACTACGGTGGCGCGAGTGCGGTGTCGGTCGGTGCCGCAACTCCGACAGCTCCGGGTGAGATGGCCTGCACTCAGTAAGCGGCCTCTAGTCTTCGGAGGCACTGTGTGCTTTCGATTTGGCGAGCGTGGCTCGGGCTTTCCCGGGCCACGCTCTCTTGCCTCCCCCCTCAAAACACGAGACGAAGGCTCCCCCCCCACAGACATAGAGGCGGCCACCCCCATCGTTCGGACGTAGCCGTCTTCTCGTTTGGGAGGCGCGAGCACGAGGAATGCTACTTGCGCGGGTGGGGCAGTAATGGTGGGCTCGCCAAGGTCGTCGGTGCGTGCCCGTTGTCCACGTCACGAAGACGTCCAGTGGTCGAAGACGGGTCCGACATGCGCCGGCCATCATCTTCATCCTTGGCTTGGGCTCGGAGCGGCAGATAATGGGTCTGGGTTGTCTCTTAAGGGATAGATGCACTCCGATACCGACCACTCACCCCCAACCTCTTTGCAAATCAGTCGAGCGCGGAACTCGTCTTGGGCGCTCGGGGGCATCTAGCTAATCCAGCCGCATTCCTAGTCAGGACCGCTCCCCTTTGATATCCTTGTGTCCCGGCAGAACCCTCTTCCCGATGTCCCAAGCCAACAACACGCTGAAGATGGCTGATACGTCGTTTCCTCCCGATGAATGGGCACTGATTCTCGGGGGCTCGAGTGGGTTCGGACTCGCGACCGCTCACAAGCTCTCCGAGCACGGACTCAACATCTGCGTGGTCCATCGAGACCGACGAGGTGCGATGAGCCGCATCGAGCCGGAGTTCGACAGGATTCGGGATCGGGGTGTGTCTCTCGTCACGTTCAACAAAGACGCCCTGGACGCCGAGGTGCGTTCAGAGATTCTGGATGGTTTGGCAGAGGCGTTGGGCGAGGAAGGAAAGATCCGCGTGGTCCTTCATTCCATCGCCTTCGGTAACCTCAAGCTGATCGGACCGGAGGCGCCGGTCAGCACCAGCGCCCGGCAACGCCTCGCCGAGGAGCTGGGCATCGACGAGGCCGCGTTGGGCGACGCCGCAGACCGACTCTTCGCCGAGGGCTGGGACGGAGTTCAGGGCCTCACTACGGCCCCCGAATACTCCGCCGATTCGTTCTTGGAAGAGGAGGACATGGCCAGGACGATCCACTCGATGGGGACCAGCCTTCTCGGCTGGACTCAAACCCTCCGGCAGCGAAGCCTGTTCGCGCCGGATGCGAGGGTGCTGGGCCTGACGAGCGAGGGAAATTCCGTGGCGTGGAAGGGGTATGCGGGGGTCGCGGCGGCCAAGGTCGCACTGGAGTCGGTGTCACGCTCGATCGCCGTGGAGATGGCTCAGTTCGGCATTCGATCGAACATCGTGCAGGCGGGCGTCACGGACACGCCCGCGCTACGCCTGATCCCCGGGAGCGGGCACCTCAAGGCTCAGGCGCGCACGCGCAATCCCTTCGGCCGACTCACGACGCCCCACGACGTCGCTAACGCGATCTATCTGTTGTCCCTTGCGGAGTCGGCGTGGATCAACGGGGAGATCATCCGAGTGGATGGAGGAGAACGCATTTCCGGAGCCTCCTGGTGAGCCTCTACCTGCACGGCCTCGGCCACTTCCACCCCGAGAACGAGATCACGAATCGTTTTCTCGAGGAGCTCGACATCAGTACGGACGAGCAATGGATTCTGGAGCGTGTCGGTATCCGCAGCCGCCGCACCGTGCTTCCATTGGACTACATTCGGGACACCCGGAATCGCGATCCCAGCCAGGCCATTGAGGCGGCGCTATACACGCATGCAGATACGGGCGTGCTCGCAACCGAGATGGCTCTCGAGCGCGCTGGACTCACCAGAGACGCGATTGGGATGGTGATCGCCGGGTCCAGCCGTCCGGGGCTTTCGACGCCCGCGGACGCATGTCACATCGCCGCTGCGCTCGGGGTGGAGGTGCCCGCCTTCGACATGAACTCCGCTTGCACGAGCATGTGGGTCGCGCTGCATATGCTCTCCAACATGCGCCCGGAAGGCCTGCCGGACTATGTGCTCGTCGTGGCGCCGGAAAGCCTCACGACCACCGTGGATTATGACGACCGCTCCGCTTCGGTGCTGTGGGGCGACTGCACGGCGGCCGCGATCGTTTCCGCGCGGGTCCGGTCCCGGAGCCAGATAGTCGACAGTACCATCGAGTCCAGTCCCGCGGGCTACGAGAAGGTGATGGTGCCCCTCTTCGGGCACTTCAGCCAAGAAGGACGCACCGTTCAGATGTTCGCGATCAAGAAGTCCGTTCGGTGCCTCCGGAGGATCCAGAAGAGCTTCCCTTCGCCTGGCCGGACGCTGAACTTTGTGGGACATCAGGCCAACCTCCGTATGCTGGAGTCCGTCTGCCAGCAGTGTGACATCGATGCCGAACAACACCATTCCAACGTGGTCGAATTCGGGAACGGGGGTGCCGCGGGCGCGCCCTCAGTGCTGTCTATGAACTGGGACCGCTGGACGGATCAGGACGACGTGGCCGTGATCGGCGTCGGTTCGGGACTCACGTGGGCGAGTTATGTTCTCCGCTTTGGAGAACAGCCGTGACGGGAGATCAGGCGTGACGTACGAGGAATTTCAGGCGCGTTCGCACTTCTCCGAAGAGGAGGTTCTGGCGATCGCACACGGGCGTCTCATCGAGGATGCGCCCCCTGGGTGTAAGGCCCGCCTACCGTTGCCTCCCATGTTGATGGTCGATCGCATCGAACATGTCTCCCGTAACGGGAGCCGGGGACGAATGGTCGCGGAGCGCGACGTGCGGCTCGATGACTGGTTTTTCCAGTGCCACTTCCTGGGGGATCCCGTCCAGCCGGGGTGCCTCGGCGTGGACGGCGTGTGGCAGCTCCTCGGATTGTACTGCTCCTGGAACGGGGCCCTCGGCAGCGGTCGTGCTTTGGGGTGCGCAGAGGTCGAGTTTTCGGGCCAAATAAGACCCTACGATGGCGTCGTCCGATACGAGATTGACGTCGTTCGATACCAGGACCTGCCTCAATCGGGTTCGGCGATCACGATCGGTGACGCACGGGTTCTCGTAGACGGTGAGGCGATCTATGAGATCAAGCGTGCCAAGGTGGGCGTGTTTCAAGACATCGACTACGCGGACTATCCGTGGCCCAGCGAGCGTTCACGGGGTGGAAGGATGGGAGAGTGATGGCAGTCGATGTCAAAGCTGCCCGGCTGAGCCCGGAGGAAGTTCTGAAGCTCCTTCCCCAACAGGAACCGTTCCGGTTCGTGGACGAGATCCTCGAGGTGGATGAGAACCATATCGTGGCGCGCTACCGTTTCCGTCCCAACGCCGACTTCTATCGGGGGCACTTTCCAGGCGACCCGATCACGCCCGGTGTGATTCTGCTCGAGTCTCTGGCTCAAGTGGGGGTGGTGGCCCTCGGTATCTACATTTACGCGCTCCAATATGGGCGTGAGGGGGTGAAGACGAGGATCGCTCTTTTCACCGATGCGAACATCGATTTTTCCGGGATCGTAAAGCCCGGTGAACGGGTCACGATATCGGCTCAGAAGAAGTTTTTTCGGCGCGGTAAGCTCCGGTCCGAAGCGTCCATGACCCTCGACGACGGCACGGTCGTGTGCACCGGGACGATTTCCGGCCTCGGGGTAGCGCGATGAGTGGTGATACGAGAGGCGATGGGTCAGCGGCTCGGGAGAAATCAGTCCGCAGGGTCGTCGTCACGGGTCTGGGTGTGGTGGCGCCCAACGGATGTGGTCTGGAGCAGTACACAGAGGCTTTGCGAGGAGGCATGTCCGGGATCCGCCACGTCCCGCTCCTCGGAGAACTGAAGTTCGGGTGCACGGTGGGCGGGATCCCTGAGGGGGTCGATGAGATCGCGGAAGCGTACTTCCCGCCCGATGAGTTGCTCGCGATGAATACTAGCCATCGTTTCGGGTGCATCGCTGCGATCGACGCGTGGATGGATGCGGGCCTGGAGAGACCCGATCCGGCGGACGACCGGGTGTACTGGGAGGCTGGCGCGGTGATCGGGACGGGGATCGGTGGGCTCGACACGGCCGGTGAAAAACTCATTCCCCGGGTGGACGCCGGGCGTGTCCGGCGGCTGGGCAGCACGATGGTCGAGCAGGTGATGGCAAGCGGCGTCTCCGCTCGGGTGGCTGGACTCCTTTCGCTCGGCAATCAGGTGACGGCCAACTCCAGCGCCTGCAGTACGGGAACCGAGGCGATCATCGAAGGCAGCCAGCGCATCCGCGCGGGGTTGGCAGACCGGATGCTCTGCGGTGGCACCGAGGGGTTCAGCCAATATGCTTGGGCCGGGTTCGATGCGATGCGAGTGCTTTGCCGTTCCCATAATGACGAGCCCGAAAAGGCGTCACGGCCCATGAGTGCTTCTGCTGGCGGATTCGTTCCAGGCAGCGGAGCCGGAATATTGCACCTCGAGAGCCTAGAGAGTGCACAGGGACGTGGCGCTCGCATCTACACCGAGATTCTCGGCGGCGCCATCAACTGTGGTGGCCACCGTAGCGGGGGCAGCATGACGGCTCCGAACGCTGAAGGCGTGCAGCGATGCATTCGCGCCACCGTGGCCGATGCGGCGATCGATCCGGGCGAGATCGACGCGATCAGCGGTCATCTCACGGCAACCGGAGCGGATCCAAAGGAAATCGTGTCTTGGGCCAAGGCCCTCGAGCGCTCCCCAGAGGCGCTTCCTGCGATCACATCCACGAAGTCGATGATCGGGCACGCCTTGGGAGCCGCGGGCGCGCTCGAGTCTGTCGCTTGTGTTCTAATGCTTCGCGACCGGGTCGTGCATCCTTCAATCAACTGTGAGGACGTGCATCCCGAGATCGAGCCTTATGGCGGCTCGATTCCTCACGTAGTGCGGGAAATGCCCGAGCTGAATACGATGATCAAAGCCGGCTTCGGGTTTGGAGATGTGAATGCCTGCGCCATCCTCCGCAGATGGAAGGACTAAGCCACCCCGGGATCGGCGGGAAGAGGACACGGGCAGGGGGGCGCTCAACCGGGACCACGAGTATGTTTCGGGGGCACCCTTCACAGTTCCAGATGGGAGTACCGATGACGAGAGACGAGATCTTCGCGAAAGTAATCCAGATCGTGAAGCCCTACGCAAAGAATGAAGATGCCCTAGCTGCTGTCGCCGACGACACCAATATCCTCGAGGATCTGAAGGTGAACTCGGCCCGCCTCGTGGACATCATCCTGAATTTCGAGGATGAGTTCGACATCGAGGTCGAGGACGAGGACGCGGACGCGGTGAATACGGTGGGGGACGCCGTGGCCCTGATTCAGGAGAAGATTTCCTGAGGCTCGCTTTTTGACGTTGCTTCCGTTCAGGACCAGGGCTGCCCACGCGTTCCAGCGTGAAGTGGGCCGTCTATCCTCCGTCATCTGGGTCCTTCCGATTGCGTTCATCCTGCGCGTCCTGATGCGATATCGCATCAGGGACGTGGCCCAGATTCGGACACGATACCGGGCACTGGTGAAGAAGAGAGAGGGATCGCTCCTGATCTGCCCCAACCACCTCACCATGATGGATTCAGCCCTCATCGCCTGGGCGTTGGGCGGCAGTTGGTGGTACCTCTTCCATTACTCCCGGATTCCGTGGAACCTCCCCGAGTACAATAATTATGCTTCCCAGTGGCCCGCTCGTGTTGGGGCGTGGCTCACCAAGTGCATACCGGTCATCCGCGGGGGACGCCGAGAGGACGTCTCGAGGGTGATCAAGCGCGTACAACACCTTCTCTCGAGACGTGAGACAGCGCTGATCTTTCCAGAGGCCCGGCGCAGTCGGAGTGGAAGAGTGGAGGCCGACGCGGTAGCACACGCGGTGGGTAGAATCCTCACGTCGGTCCCGGGTTGCCAGCCACTCTGTGTGTACCTACGTGGCGATCGACAGCAAACGTGGTCGACGGTTCCGGCCCGTGGGGACTCTTTCTATATCGAGTTCGAGCTCGTCGAGCCGCATTCGGACCACAGGGGGATGCGGCGTTCTAGGGACTTCTCTCAACAGATCGTCGATCGGCTCCTAGGCATGGAGGAGGAGTATTTTGCTCGTAGGTAACGACGTGGTGGACCTCCGCGATCCCGCGAGCCGACCTGAGGCGCTCCACGCTCGGTTCGATACGCGTGTCTTCACCTTCGACGAACTAAGCGCCCTGAGTGCTTCGGCTTCCGTGCACGAACTCCGGTGGGCCTTTTGGGCCGCCAAAGAGAGCGCCTACAAGGTTGCCAAGAAGCTCGATGCCGCGGTCCGGTTTCTCCCAAGGGATTTCTTGGTTCGACGGGTCGCTGAGGGGCGGGCCCTAGTCATGCACGAGACCGGTCCTTTCGACGTTGGGCTAGATCGAACGGACGAGCGGATACACGCGGTCGCGACACTCGCTGCCGCCGGTACCGCCTCAAGCGCACGCCCGGTCAGGACCGGGCTTGACCGCCTGGAGGTGCCCGGTGCCGACGCGAGCCGGACCGTGAGGGAGTTGGCGTGTGCGGCTCTCAGTACGCGGATGCATCTACCGCCTGGACAGGTCCAGATTGTGGCAGACCGAGGGATTCCTGTTGCTCTTTGGCGAAACCGGAGGTTGCCGGTTGATCTATCCCTCTCCCACCACGGTCGCTTCGTGGCGTGGGCCGATGCGGAGCTGCCCTAGGAGGCGCCTGACGGCGTAGCCTGCCGCGCGAAACGTTCCCCGAGGGCATCCAGACCACCGGGTTCTCCGATGATGGTGAGACGGTCTCCACGCTCGAGCACGGTAGCTCCCCTCGGGATCACCACGTCAGGCCCGCGGCGAACCAGGGCGATCAGGGTGCCCTCCGGCAAGAGGATGTCCTTGAGCGCCCGTCCAATAAGGGCCGCCGAGGGTCTGCCGGGCTCGAGGGTCAGCGTCAGCAGCCGGTCGTCACGAAGTATGGCCTCCTTGAGCTCCTGATGATTGGAGGCCGAGAGCCAGGCCTCCATGAAACCCTCCTTGTCGACGTGCCCGGCGATTTGGGCCAAGATCCGTAAGTGCCGACCGGGGTCGTCCAGCGGGCTCACGAGAAAAAACACGGCTTGCACTGGCCCGGACTGATGGCTCCCGCCTTCAGTGACTTCTACATCCATCTCCATTCCCCCGCGGCAACGAACCATCGCCAGTTGGGATGATTTGATATCGGTTCGGCGTAGATGAGGGAGCGCGACCCCGTGAGAGACGGGGGTCATGCCAACGACGGTGCCCTGCAAGAAGTCCTCCCCGAGTTCCTTGGCGGAGACACCCGAAGCATCTGCAAGATGGGCTGACGCCTGCCAGATCACGTTTTGGAATCCCGTGCCGCCGGGCGTATCGATAATGGAGGCTGCCGCCACGACCTCCTCGAAGGGATCCGCGTCACGGAGACCCTTCTCCTTCATGATTTGGCGCAGCTCCCGGTCGAGCCCTGCGTCCCGCTGGCGGCCCAGACGTTCGAAGACGTGGAAAATCGCGCCCTCCCGGTCCACGCGTTCCCGTGCGTAGTAGTTGTACCACATGGCGCCGAAGGTGATGAGTCCACCGGTAAAGAGACTCGGAAGAAGCCCCATTTCAACGATGAGCCAGAAAGGCGCGAGCACTCCAAGAATGTGTAGCCACGGGTAGAAGGGAGACCGGTAGCGGGGATCGTACGACTCGATTCGGCTCTCCCTCATCACGATGACGGCCAAACAGCTCAAGGCGAACATCATCAACTGGAACGCACCGGCCAGCTTCGCGATCCTGCTCGCGTCGAACACCAGGATGAAAACCAGGATCAGGCCTACCGTAGAATAGATGGCGTAGAGTGGTGCGCCGCGGGTTTGGATCTTGGAGAAAAATTTTGGCAGCACGTTGTCCCGGCTCATCGCCAGAGGGTAGCGGGAGGCGGAAAGAATGCCCGCGTTCGCGACCGACGAAAAAGCGAGCACGGCGGCGGCAGTCATCAGGATCGTTCCCCAAGGGCCGACAAGGACGCTCGCTACGGTGGCTACTGGGGTCAGATCTCCGCCATCCTGGGCGAGGACCTCAGCCGAAACGACCCCCACCATGACCGCCGTGCCGACCGTGTAGATGAAAACGGCGGTTCCGAAGGCGAGAAACATCCCGAGTGGGATGTTACGCTCCGGGTTTCGGACCTCTTCGGCGACACTGGCCACCTTGGTGAGGCCCATGTAGCTGACGGTGACCAGGCCCGCAGTCGCGACGAAAGATCCAGTGGCTTGGCCGACCACGTTGTCGAAGTTCTCCAGCTCGATGTTCATCATCCCCATGCCGGTGAACCATGCGAGAAGCACTAACAGGCTCACAACCATCACCGACTGAAAGGACGTGGACTTCTTCGCTCCCAGGATGTTGACGATACCGAAGGCCAAAGCGAAACCTGCGGAAATGGGCGCGCTATTCACTTCCGGGAGGAAGAGCCTCACGTAGGCTCCGATTCCGATCAGCGCGAACGCCGACTTCAGGATCAAAGCGATCCACGTACCGAACCCTCCGACCGTCCCCATCAACGGTCCCATGCTGCGATCGAGGAAATAATACACGCCACCGGCTCGGGGCATGGCGGTGGCCAACTCGGCCATACTGACCAGACCCGGAACGATGAGGAGCCCGGCCAGCAGGTACGCCAAAGGTACGGCTGAACCGATTCCGAATGCCGCCAGCCCGGGGAGGAGGAAAAAGCCTGAGCTCAGCGTCGCCCCGGTGGCGATCGCATAGACATCGAACAGCCCCAGTTCCTTCTTTAGCTTCTGCTTCTTCATGGCCTGAGTCCGGCGGGGTGAAAGGAACAAGAAGCAGCCTGGGCGGGCGAGTCGTCAAGAGGAAAAAGGTGGCCTGCATCATGCGGGTCGCAGGTTACCGATTCGTGCTCCGAGTGGGAAGGGACAGGGAACGCGGCCATTCACGGCACCTGTGTCGTTACGGGTCGTGCTGTCGCGGCCCTGATCGGCATTGGTTCGACAATCCTCCACTGGGGCCGGTGATCTTGATCGTGGGCGGGAACCCGTTGGCACGGGAAGGCGAAAGAGCCCCAATTCCGCTACATTGTCCCCGCGTGCAGTTGTCCGTTCCCGGGATCAACGTCGGTAAGTACGCCTCATAGTGTTGCCCCGATGGCTGGAATCGTGACCGGCGTCACCCGAATGGTCCTGAGTCCGTCCAAGGTTCTTTAAAGCCCACTCGCCATAACTGAAAAGAGATTCCATCAGTGGCAAAAGTAAAGACAACATTCCGGAACATGCCCTACATGGGCGTCGCTCAGGCGATGGCCGACGCTGCGGCGTTCGGCTATAGGAGCGGACGGCCCGATTGGTGCAACCTCAGCCAGGGACAGCCTGACGTGGGCAGGATCGAGGGTGCCCCCAACCGGCTCACTTGGATCACCCTCGAGCCACATGACCATTCCTACGGTCCAGCCGGAGGCATCGATGAGCTCCGGGAAGCGGTGGCGAACCACTACAATCGTCTTTATCGCCCAGGCGAAGATTCGAGATACAAGAAGGAAAATGTCTCGATTGGGTCGGGAGGGCGCCTCGTGCTTTCGAGGATTTTCGCTACGCTCGACGCGATTTCGATGGGGTATAAGTTCCCCGACTCGTCGTCATACCAAGACGTGTTCAACCACTATTTCGAGCGGGTCAAGCCCGTACCTGTGCAAGCCGGCCCGGATGAGTCATTCCATCTCGAACCGGCCCGGCTGGCCAAGGTCATGGCGGCTAAGAAGCTTAAAGCCTTTCTCATCGGCAACCCGTGCAATCCAACGGGTGACCTCATCCAGGGCGCGGAGCTGAAGGCCTATTTGGCGGCCGCACGCAAGAACAAGTGTACGCTCGTCATGGACGAATCCTATTCGCACTTCATTTATGAGGAGGACGGTGCCCCTGGGAGTGGGCCGGTGTCCATGGCCGCCTATGTCAGGAACGTAGAGAAGGATCCGGCGCTCATCGTCGACGGACTGAGCAAGAATTTCCGGTATCCGGGGTGGAGGCTGAGTTGGGTCGTGGGACCATCGAGTGTGATTGAGAACCTCGAGCGGGTTGCCACGGGGTTCGATGGCGGACCGAGCCTTCCCGCGCAGCGTCTGGCGATCAAGGCTTTGGATCCGGAGCGCGCGGATGAAGAGACGACCGCGGTCCGCCGCTTGTTTGCGAAGAAACGGAACGTGTTGCTGGAGGGGCTCGAAGCCCTTGGAATTCATTGTGAGCATGCGCCCTTGGGCACGTTTTATGTGTGGGCTGAACTCAGTGGCCTGCCCAAACCTCTGAAAGATGCCGAGGGGTTCTTCAAGGCCGCACTGGAGCATAAGGTGGTCACCATTCCGGGGCGGTACTTCGATGTGAACCCGGGCGGAACACACCCACCGATGAAGGAGCTCAAGAAGTGGGTTCGTTTCTCGTTCGGGCCCTCGGAGGACAAGATTACGACAGGGCTAGAGCGCCTCGGAGAGATGATCGAGAGCGGTTGAGTCCTGCCACCGTCGGGCTCGGGCGTTCACATCGGACGGACATGTCTCTCAAACGCAGTGCCGACTGGCGGAATCGGGCCGCTGCCGAGCTGGTGTCCGGGGTTCTGAGCCGGGCCGGGATCCGTGGGAATGTGCTCGTGATGCTCGAGAATCTGCCGGAGGTCGCTACTTCAGTGAGGGAGGCCGGAGGCCGGGCTCGATCGTGGCACCGGTTCGCGCTAGAAGGTAGAAGCGCCTCTGCGTGGGCTCCGGCCGGGCCGTTCGACGCGGCCACCCTGCGACTCCCGAAGGCCAACGAAGAGTTGGACATGGCCGTTCATGCCGCTGCGTCCGTTCTCCGGGGCGGTGCGCCCCTCTGGGTGTATGGAGCCAATGACGAGGGGGCTGGCTCGGCTGGCCGGATCATCGAGCCTCTCATGGGTCCGGCCAAGACCGTGGCGTCCGGTGGTCGCTGCCGCGTGCTCGAGGCTGTCTGGCCGGTGGACGCGCCGAGTCCGAGAGGGACCTTCGAGGAGTGGCGCCGGTCCACGTCTTTGGAGTTTCCCGATAGTCCTCGGGAATGGATATCCTACCCCGGTGTCTTCGCCGCCGGCCGGCTTGACGCGGGGACCGGCGTGCTCCTCGATGCAATGCGGACGCTTCCGGTGACGGAACGCAGCGTCCTGGATTTCGCGTGCGGCTCCGGTGTGATCGGAGCGTTCTTATCGGCGTTGGAGCCTACCGTCCGCGTGGACTTTCTCGATGTCGATACGGTGGCGCTGGCGGCTGCGCGGGAAAATGTAGGAGGGGCTCACCTGATTCTCTCGGACGGCTTCGATGCGTTGGAAGATGAACGCTACGACCTGATAGTGAGCAACCCTCCATATCACGAAGGGAAGAGACAGACGGGTGGGGTGCTCGAACGTCTCGTTCGTGGAGCGCCGGACCATCTCGAACCCGGCGGGTCGCTGGCGCTCGTCACGCAACGGCGTCTGCCGCTGGCCGCCTTGCTGGAGTCCACTTTCAACACCGTCGAGGTCCTGCTCGATTCCGGTCCCCATCGGGTTTGGCTCGGCAAGAAATAGGCGATGGGGGCCGCCCGGGGCCATCGAAATTTTGCCAACACTCCGGCCGAATCGGTGTAATATTTCAACACGCACCTACATGCGCCGCAAGGCTCGCTTGTTGCGACAGAAAACGTTGGCGCTCCACAGGTCGAGCGTGACTTGGATACGTCTTGATTGAACGGGCCCGAAGGGTGACCATTGTACCGCAGAGAGAGCCGAAGTGTGACCATTTCACCGCCGAGAGAAGCGCAGGTCCATGCCGGAGACGACCTTGTTTTCGTTGCTCGCCACGACCGGGCGATGGATGTCTCGTCCAACAATCTGAGTCGGCCTTCTGACTAAGGATCCCTGCACCTTGCGCAAACGGACCGGTACCCTAATCATGGTCGCGCAAATTCCGTGAATCGACCGCTGGAGCGGTTTTGAAATATGCAGCCCACCGACACCTCAAACCCCGACTATTACCACAAGGTCGTAGACTGCCAATGGGGGTGCCCCGCCCACACGCCGGTCCCGGAGTACATAAGGCTGATCGGCCAGGGCCGGTTCACCGAGTCGTACATGCTGAACCGGGAGTCGAATGTCTTTCCCGGTGTTCTGGGAAGGACCTGTGATCGCCCCTGTGAGCCCGTATGTCGGCGTGTCCGGGTCGAAGACGAGCCCGTCGCGATATGCAGGCTCAAGCGCGTGGCCTCGGATCTCAGGGGCGATGTCGCAGACCTGCTCCCGAAGGTGCCCGAGGAAAAGAACGGCAAGCGCATCGCGCTGATTGGAGCCGGCCCCGCTTCGCTGACCGTGGCCAACGACCTGATGCCGTTGGGATACGAGTGCGTGCTTTTCGAGAAGATGGATCGGCCCGGCGGCCTGATGCGGACAAACATTCCGTCCTTCCGTCTTCCCGGGAGCGTACTGGACGAAGAGATCGACATGATCCTCGATATGGGCGTGGAGGTGCACTATAGCCACCCCATCGACAGCCTCAAGAAGCTTCTCGACCAGGACGGATTCGACGCCGTATTTATCGGGACGGGTGCGCCCAAGGGCAAAGAGCTCCGCATCCCCGGACGAGACGAGGGCGCCGCGGACATCCACATCGGAATCGATTGGTTGGAGTCCGTCCATTTCGAGCACACCGACTCCATCGGTGAGCGGGTGCTGATCATCGGTGTCGGAAATACCGCGATGGACTGCTGTAGGACGTCGAAGCGGATCGGCGGGAAGGATGTCCGTGTCATCGCCCGAAAGGGTCGCCCTTACTTCAAGGCCTCCGCTTGGGAACTCGATGACGCCGAAGAAGAACTCATCGAGATCGTCGAGAACCATTCGCCAAACCGATTCGTGATCGAGGACGGACGGCTGGTGGGCATGGAGTTCGACATCGTCGAGTGGGCGCCCGACGAGAAGGGCCGGCTCGTCAGCACGAAGATCGATTCGACAGTGATCCCCTGCGACGATGTGATCTTGGCAATCGGGCAGGACAACGCGTTCCCGTGGATCGAGCGTGACATCGGCATCGAGTTCGACGAATGGGACATGCCGGTCGTCGATCGCACAACATTCCAGACCACGCGAGACGGCGTGTTTGTCGGTGGAGATGCTGCGTGGGGCCCCGAGAACATCATCTGGGCCGTGGAGCATGGACATCAAGCGGCCATCTCCATTCATGCGCTCTGTGAGGGAGGGTCGCTCACCGACCGGCCGCCGTACGGCATGAACCTCGTCTCACAGAAGATGGGGCTTCACTCATGGAGCTACGGGAGTGCCTACGACGATTCCGAGCGCTCCAGGATGAACCATGTCGAGTTGGTAGAGCGTTTCAAGGCTCTCGAGGTCGAGGTGGAGTTGGGCTTCGACGCCGAGCAGACGGCCGTCGAAGTGGCCCGCTGCCTCAACTGTGATATTCAAACAGAGTTCACGTCGAGCCTCTGCATCGAGTGCGACGCGTGTATCGACATCTGCCCTGTCTATTGCCTGACGATGACCGAGAACGAGCCGGAGGAGGAGCTCAGGCTTCACCTTACCGCCCCCGCCGAAAATACCGATCAAGATCTCTACGTATCGAAGGACCTTCCGCAAACCGCTCGCGTGATGGTCAAAGACGAGGACCTGTGCGTGCACTGTGGTCTGTGCGCAGAGCGCTGCCCCACAGCCGCGTGGGACATGCAGAAGTTCGACTTGCTCATCCCTTATGCCGGAAGACCGACGTGGATCGAAACTCCCGAGACCCTACTAACGACTTCGTCATAAAAGTCGCCACGGTCAACGGTACCGGCTCCGCCAGTGCGAACGGCATGCTCATGCAGGCCATCTTCCGCATGGGCGTGCCGGTCTCCGGAAAGAACGTGTTCCCCTCCAACATCCAGGGACTACCGACTTGGTATGAAATCCGGGTGAACAAGCACGGCCATTTGGCCCGCAGCCCGAACGTCGACCTGATGGTGGCGATGAACCCAAAGACGTACGAGCAGGATATTGCCGAGGTCCGTCCCGGGGAGGCCGTCCTCTACGACTCGAGTTGGCCGCTCGACGAAGGGCTCCGTCGCGCGGACGTGATGTTCTTGGGTGTTCCTCTGTCGCACATGTGTGTGGAGAACTTCAAAGGTGCGAGAGAGCGCATCCTGATGAAGAACATCGCATACGTGGGGGCGGTGGCCGCACTCCTGTCCATCGATCTCGAGGTGATTGAAGGAATGCTGGGTGAGAAATTCGGTGCCAAGCAGCATTTGATGGACTCGAATAACGTAGCCCTCCGTCTGGGCTACGACTACGCGATGGAGCATTTCGACGGCCTACTCCGGGTTCGGCTGGAGGCGATGGACGCGAATCGAGACTCCGTGGTGATGACCGGGAACATGGCCGCGGCTCTAGGCTGCGTGTACGCCGGTGCGACCGTGGCAGCGTGGTATCCGATCACGCCGGCGACGTCCCTCATGGACTCATTCCGGGGCTTCTGTGCCCAGCTCCGCACGGATCCCGAGACAGGCAAGAACCTGTACTGCATTATCCAAGCGGAGGACGAAATCGCTGCGATCGGTATGGTGCTGGGCGCCGGCTGGATGGGAGCCCGTGCGTTTACGCCCACGAGCGGGGCCGGGATTTCTTTGATGAACGAGTTCATCGGCTTGGCTTATTACGCCGAGATACCGGCCGTCATCTTCGATGTACAGCGTGCGGGACCCTCAACGGGCATGCCCACCCGCACCCAACAGGGGGACTTCTTCACGGTGGCGTTCGCCTCCCACGGCGACACGAAGCATGTCCTGCTGTTCCCGGCCGATCCGCGGGAGTGTTTCTACTTTTCCATTGAAGCGTTCGATCTGGCCGAGCGTTTCCAAACGCCGGTGTTCGTAGTCTCCGATCTCGACGTCGGCATGAACGACTGGGTGTGCGAGAAGCTCGAGTGGGATGATGCCTACGTTCCGGACCGTGGAAAGGTTCTTTCCGCGGAGGAACTGCAGGAGATGGAGGGGTTTTATCGGTACCTCGACGCCGACGGCGACGGTATCCCCGCTCGGTCTCTGCCGGGGGTCGATCCCAAGGGAGCGTACTTCACCCGGGGTTCGGGGCACGACCGATTCGGTCGCTACACCGAAGACCCAGATCTCTACCGAGACGTCGTGGACCGGATCGCGAGGAAGATCGAGGGGGCCGCGGAGGCTCTCCCCCCCCCGGAAGTCCGCGTTGTCGACGAAGCCACCGTCGGGATCGTCACGGTAGGTGGCTGTCATGGGGCCGTCTTGGAGGCCATCGAAATGCTGGCGGAGGAGGGGATTGCCCTTGATTACTTACGGGTAACGGGCTTCCCGTTCTCCACCGCCGTCGAGAAATTCCTCCTCTCTCACGACCTCAGCATCGTTGTGGAGCAGAACCGCGACGGTCAGCTCAGGAGGTTGCTCATGCTGGAGACGGCTGTCCCGAAGAGTAAGATCGCATCTGTGCTGGACTACGGGGGAGCGCCCCTCAATGCCGAGGTCGTGGTGCAGGGTGTTCGGGATCGGCTAGGGCTCGTCCCGGTGGAAGTCGGGTAAAAGAGCCTTATGACACAGACAGCCAAGCCGTCGGTCCGGCATCCCGGCCTCAAGCCCAACAAGTTCGGGCTTACTCAGCGGGATTATGAGGGGACCCAGTCGACGCTTTGTGCAGGGTGCGGTCACGATTCCGTTACCGCGGCGATCGTTCAGGCGTTTTTCGAGCTCGATATGCCGCCCCACCGGGTCGCGAAGCTGAGTGGGATCGGATGCTCGTCCAAGACGCCCACCTACTTTCTCAGTGAGGCGCACGGCTTGAACTCACTCCACGGGCGTATGCCGTCCATCACTACGGGCGCGAATGCTGCAAACCGCGACCTATCCTACATCGGAGTCTCCGGAGATGGCGATTCGCTCTCCATCGGGCTGGGGGGTTTTTGCCACGCGATCCGCCGCAACGTGAATATGCTCTACATGTTGGAGAACAATGGTGTGTATGGACTGACCAAGGGTCAGTTTTCGGCGTCGGCTGATATGGGCAGCACGGCCAAACGCGGCGAGGAAAACCAGATGCGCCCCATCGATCCAGCGTCTACGGCGCTCGCGTTGGGCGCGTCATTTGTCGCACGAAGCTTCTCCGGAGACAAGAAGCAGCTGGTGCCTCTCATCAAGGCCGGGCTGACTCACCAGGGCTTCGCGCTCGTGGACATTATCTCTCCGTGCGTGACTTTCAACGACCATGAGGGCTCCACCAAGAGCTATGCCCACACGCGCGAACACGGACATGAGGTTGTCGAGACAGACTTCGTTCCGCCGCTCCACGAGATTCAGGCTCAACAGGATCACGGAGCGGCAACCGCGGTGACGATGCACGACGGGAGCGTGGTGCGGTTCAGATCCGTGAGTGAGCACTACGACCCGACCGATAGGGACGCGGCGTACGCCCATCTCAAGGCGCTCCAGGCGGAGGGAGAGGTGGCGACGGGCCTCCTTTTCATCGAGCCCACGAGTATGGACCTACACGCATTCGAGAATACGGTGGATCAGCCACTCGTCGACGTGCCATTCCAAAAGCTGTGCCCTGGGAGTGCGGTGCTGGCGAAGCTTCAGTCCCGCTGGCGTTGACGGAGGAAGTGGCCGGCTTCTAGTCCCCGCCCGCGTCCACGTAGATCTCCCCACCCTGCTCTCGAAACTCGGCTGACTTGGCTTCCAGGCCGGTCCGGATGACGTCCTCGCTCGCGCCCTCGCCCGAGACGAAGTCGCGGATGTCCTGAGTGATCTTCATGGAGCAGAACTTGGGCCCGCACATCGAACAGAAGTGGGCCACCTTCGCTCCCTCCGCGGGCAGCGTTTCATCGTGGAATTCCCGTGCCGTCACCGGATCGAGGGCCAGGTTGAATTGGTCCTCCCATCGGAAGTCGAACCTGGCCTTCGAGAGGGCGTCGTCCCATTCTCGGGCTCCGGGATGCCCCTTGGCCAAGTCGGCTGCGTGAGCGGCGATTCGATAGGCGATCACGCCCGCCTTCACATCGTCGCGGTCCGGCAGGCCAAGGTGTTCCTTGGGCGTCACGTAGCAGAGCATCGCCGTGCCGTACCATCCGATCTGCGCTGCTCCGATGGCGCTCGTGATGTGGTCGTACCCCGGGGCGATGTCGGTCGTTAACGGCCCAAGTGTGTAGAAGGGGGCCTCGGCGCACCACTCCAGCTGCTTGTCCATGTTTTCCTTGATCATGTGCATCGGCACATGCCCCGGTCCTTCGCACATGACCTGGACGTCGTGCTCCCAAGCGATCTGCGTGAGTTCCCCCTGCGTGTGCAGCTCAGCGAACTGGGCCTCGTCATTCGCATCCGCGAGCGATCCGGGCCGCAGTCCATCACCAAGTGAGAAGGAGACGTCGTAAGCGGCCATGATCTCGCAGATGTCACGGAACCGGGTGTAGAGAAAACTCTCCTGGTGGTGGGCTAGACACCACTTGGCCATGATCGAGCCACCCCGTGACACGATGCCAGTCATGCGATTCGCCGTCATCGGGACGTAACGGAGGAGCACCCCCGCGTGCACGGTGAAATAATCGACCCCTTGCTCACACTGCTCGATCAGGGTGTCGCGGTAGATCTCCCAGGTGAGCTCCTCGGGGACTCCGCCTACCTTTTCGAGTGCCTGATAGATCGGCACCGTTCCGATGGGCACGGGAGAGTTCCGGACAATCCACTGACGGGTCTCGTGGATGTTCTTGCCGGTGGAGAGGTCCATCACGGTGTCGGCGCCCCAGAGAGCCGCCCATCTCAGCTTTTCGACCTCCTCTTCGATCGAAGAGCCCACGGCAGAGTTGCCGATGTTGGCGTTGATCTTCACGCGGAAGGCACGTCCGATGATCATCGGCTCGGACTCGGGATGGTTGATGTTCGCGGGGATGATCGCCCGCCCCAATGCGACTTCATCACGGACGAACTCCGCATCCATCCCCTCGCGAATAGCGACGAACTCCATCTCCTCGGTGACGTCGCCTCGGCGCGCATAGTGCATCTGGGTAACGGTTCCGCCGGTAGAGCGAAGAGGGCGGTTCTGGAGCGCCTCGGGGATCGGTACTGCCGTAGCGGGGTCGGGAGGCCGATAGGTCGTGTCTCCCTCGATCACGCCGCTACGCCCCTCGATCCACGGGGCCCGAAGCTTGGTTAGCCCTGAATGAGGATCGATGCCGAGCGGTCCGCTCGTGTCGTTCACGCGTACCGGGAGCTCTCCGCCAGTGAGAGATATCTCTCTCATGGGCACGCGAACTCCGTGGCGGCCCTCCACGAAAACCTTCCTCGAGTTCGGGAAGGCGTGGCCGTAGTCACCCTCCGAGGTCGGGGTTGCTTCACTCTCGCCGTTACGCTTAGCACCGTTCTGGTGGGGCACGATGTTCTCCTTGCGGGACAAATTTCTCGGTGGATCCCCATGCGAAAACCGCCACGGCATGGGGCCGGGCGGCTTCATAAGTGGTGTCGGGTTGCTTCATGCCGCGCTCCCTACGCCGGTGTCAGCCGGGTCAGGTTCCAAGGGGCTCTCTCAACCCCGATTTTGGGGGTACCCCTGGCGGTTCACGAGAAAGATACTCGGGCTGGTCTCCACCGTAAACTCTCCGAAATGGCCGCCATGGTCGATGTCGCCATGGCCTATGTGGTGGAGGTATCCTCGTGCCTACCTGGTGGCGAAAATGAACGTATAGGTTTCGCCGAGGGCGAACTTGGCATTCAGGGGGATCACGTCCATGAGAGCCAGGCCTAGGGCTCTATCGGACGTCGTGATGGAAATGCCAATGAGCCCCCGCACCGTGGGGTCACTCGGTACCCCATCGGGAAGAATCCAATTTTCCCAGTCCAGCTGGTAGCGATCACGGTCGAACGAGAATCCCGGGGGAAGCTGATGTAGGAGCCCAGGGGGCACCACGCCGGCGTCCTCGTCCGGGGGCCAGGGGAGGTTTTCAAGGGAGAGGCGATTTGCCGCCTCCTCGATTACGCTGAACGTGGCACTGATCTCAGTCGCTCGTGCCTGTGTCAGAACCTCCTGCATCTGTGGGATGGCGATGCGTGTGAAGATACTCATGAGCAGCATCACCGTGATCGCCTCTATGATCGTCGAGCCGCGACCTTTCTTCTTGCCGACGCGTGGGGCGCCCGGGTGCTGAGGGGCGCTCAATCGAACGCCAGGGGGTTAAGCACATTCGCACCGGCGCCCACAAACGTGTCGAGAGGTTCGACCGACGAGTACGAGAGCGTCACCCGTCCGGTTCGACCAAGTATGCGGTAATCACTGTTCGTAAGCCGGACGTATTCCATGCCTCGAAAAGTGGAGCCCGCGTCATCGAGTGCGAGGGGCACACGCCCCGTACGGAGTAGGTATTGTTCGATTTTCTGGGCTTGAAAATACATTACGAGACGGAGGGTGGCCTCCTCCTCTTCCACTGGGGGCGGACCGGGAGGGGCAATCCGAAGGACGCTGGGCGGCCAGATCCAAATCCATGCAGAGATGGCCGTGGCAAGAATGAGCGCTAAATGCCGTAACCCGATTCCCTGACGCTGGATGCGTAACCTTCGAGCACGGGCCTCGGCCTCTGTCTTCTCGATCTGCTCGCGTATCACAGCCGCCAGGGCAGCATCTCGCTCATCCGCCTGACTGACCTCCACGTCCACAGACTCTGGAGGCGGGTTCAGATCTATTGAATCGCTCATCATATTCGCTCGAATCGGCGTCCCTTCCACCGGGTCCGCTCCCTGGGGAAGGCTATCACAAAGATACTCAGTGAAATTCCGTAATGCACTCAGTTCCCGCACGCACCTACTAGCTTTTTTGATCCAGAGCTAACGCGCAAGCCTCTTGTACTTGATCCGATGGGGTTGTTCAGCCTCTGCACCGAGCCTTTTTCGCCGTTCCTCCTCATATTCGTGGTAGTTCCCTTCGAACCACAGGACCTGGCTTCCTCCCTCGAAGGCCAGGATGTGGGTTGCGATCCGATCCAGGAACCAGCGGTCGTGTGAAATGACCATGACCGATCCCGCGAATGAGAGCAAGGCCTCTTCAAGCGCACGGAGTGTATCGACATCGAGATCGTTCGTCGGCTCATCGAGCAGCATGAGATTACCACCCTCTTTCAGCAATTTCGCCAAGTGGAGCCGATTCCGTTCTCCGCCGGAGAGCACGCCCACCTTCTTTTGTTGCTCCGCCCCCCGAAAGTTGAACCAGGACAGGTAGGCTCTCGGATTCACATCGACTCGGCCGAACTTGAGGACTTCCCTTCCCTCCACCACCTCCTCAAAGACTGACTTGTCCGGATCCAGGGCGGATCTCGATTGATCGACGTATGCGAGCTTGACGGTCTTTCCCAGCCGGACTGATCCCGCGTCGGGCTCTTCCTGTCCGGTGATCATCCGGAAGAGAGTGGTCTTTCCCGCCCCATTGGGGCCGATGATTCCGGCGACGGCGCCCGGGGGAAGGGTGAACGCAAGGCCATCCATCAGGAGGTGATCGCCGAAGCCCTTCCTGACCCCGTCGCACACGACGACGTCGTTCCCTAAGCGGGGCCCCTTCGGTATGAGGATCTCGGCGGTGCGAATCTGTTCCCGCTCATCCTGCGCCAGAAGCTCCTCGTAGGCACCGATCCGAGCCTTACCCTTGGCGTGCCGCGCCCGAGGTGCCATACGGATCCACTCCAACTCGCGAGCGAGCGAGCTCTGGCGCGCAGATACGTGCTTCTCCTCCACACGCAGCCGCTCTCTCTTCTGTTCCAGCCACGAGGAGTAGTTCCCCTTCCACGGGACACCCTCTCCACGATCCAGCTCGAGAATCCACTGAGCCACGTTATCGAGGAAGTATCGATCATGTGTGATCGCCACGATGGTTCCGGAAAATTCACTCAAATATCGTTCGAGCCAGGCGACCGATTCAGCGTCGAGATGGTTGGTCGGCTCGTCGAGCAGGAGCATGTCGGGCTCTTCGAGTAGAACCTTGCACAAGGCGACTCTCCTGCATTCTCCGCCGGACAAGGTGGTCACGTCCGCGTCCGGAGGCGGGAGGCGAAGGGCATCCATGGCGATCTCGACTCGACGGTCCAAATCCCAAGCGTTGGATGCATCGATCCGGTCCTGGAGGCGGGCCTGCTTTGCGATGAGTTCCTCCATTTCCTCATCCGTCATCGGCTCGGCGAATTTCATGCTGACCTCTTCGAACTCGTCGAGAAGGTTCCGGGTCTCTCGAACGGCCTCGTCGACGTTGCCCCGGACGTCGAACCCAGGATCGAGTTCGGGCTCCTGAGGCAGATAGCCGATTTTCGTGCCCTTGGCCGCCCAGGCCTCACCGAGGAAATCATCGTCCAGTCCCGCCATGATCTTGAGCAGCGTGCTCTTGCCCGAGCCGTTGAGACCGACCACACCGATCTTCGCTCCGTGAAAGAAGGACAACCAAATACCCTTCAGGATTTCTCGCTTGGGGGGGACGATCTTGCGGAGATCCTTCATCACGAAGATGAACTGCTGATCGTTCATACGTTTCTGGAAGGCCGTTGAAGGAGTACAGTGGGCCGTGTTACGCCACTTCTTCAACAGCCTTCTGATCGAGAGGGTGACACGGAAGGGTGCGTCGGGACGGACAATCTAACGGGCGGGAAAACAGTCCGAAATCTAGGCTGCCACGAACAGCCCAGTGGCGTACATGACGATCAGTCCGCCCACCAACCCGGCTGCGTTCAGCGGGCCCCTCAGCCCCTCTCCATGAGATCCCATGGTCCTGCCGAGCACCCCGATGACCTGGACGATGGCTCCGGCGCCGATCGCCAAGAAGAGAACACTGGCCGTCGGTGAGTAGGAAAATCCTCCGATCCAAGTGCCGAGAATCGTGGGAACTCCCGCGATGAGGCCGAGGATGGCCAGCTGCACCAGGGACGGCCGTGAACGAGCCAGCGGCGCTACGATGCCGAGTCCCTCTGTCGTGTTGTGGAGCAGAAATCCGAAGACCAAGCTGGTCCCTAGCGCTACCTCTCCGATCGCATACGAGGAACCGATCGCGAGGCCCTCTCCGAGGTTGTGGAGCCCGATCCCGACGGCGATCAGGGCGGATAGGCCCAGAGGACTGAGCGCGGAGTCACGCCGGCCCATGACGCTCACGGCGTGAATGACCAGCGGAGTACCGACCACTCCCAGCACAATGAGGCCGACCCCCTGAAACGCCGAGGCCACCTGGCCTGACAAGTCGAAGGCTCCCTCCAGCGCATCCACCCCTATGAAGAGCAGCAGACCTACCGTGAAGCTGAGGAAAAAATCCACCCAACGCGGACCCACACCGGCAAGAAACGGCAGCCACAACAGTCCCAAGAACACGGGGATGACGCCCACATACGCGCCCAGAAGGGCGAAGGTGACAACGTAGGATCGGGTGATCTGCGGAGACTGGGTGGCCACAGCCACTTCCTGCGTGAAGGTGACCCCAGTTGAGCTTAGGACCGAGATCGCCAGAGGGTCGCCGTCGACCCATGGGTAGGGGACCTCTACCACAATGTCGTCGAGACGGCCGACGAGGCGGTCCGGTGCGACCGTATGCTCCCAGTAGGCGTCGTCCACGATCACCTGCGCGACCGTGACGGGCTCCGGGCCGCCGTTGACCATATGGATGCGGATCAGGCCGGGCTCGGGAAATGCGATCCGTTCAAAGGTGAGTTCCTCGATTGGCGGAAATGCGGCCCGGAATACGCCAACGGGCCCAACGCGGCCGAACACTACCAGTAGGGCCGCCAGGGCGAGCAGTGGGAACAGGCCCTTGGCGGCCAGGGCCTTGCGCCCCTGAGGAGCCGGGCCGGCCGTGGCATCCGACGGCGGGGCACCGGTCGCCTGACCGTCACCCGTATCCGTAAGGCTCGTGCCGGAGGTCAAACCAGGGTACGCGGCTTGACGTCGAGAATGCCCATCCACCCGAGCTCGGCGAATTCGCTTTGGTGGGCATGAAACATGTACCTCCCAGGGTGATCGTAGGTGAACTCGAGGACCGCGCGTTCACCCTGGCACAGCATCACCGTGTCGGTCCACTCATAACGTTCGAGGTCCGTTCCGGTGCGGTAGAGGCGGAAGAAATTTCCGTGCAGGTGGAACGAGTTGAGCAGATCGAACTCGGTCATGTTGCCGAGGTAAACCCGCACCAGCTCCCCCTGCTCGATCTCGATGGGATGCCTCTGGTAATGATGCGCCACCGTGTTTACGGCATAGACCTCGTTGTCTCCGTCGAAATTGGTATCGAAGCCGTTCATCAGCATCATCATTTCGTTGGCTTCTGCCCTTTCCTCCGGCGGATCTACGATGAACGCGCCGTACAGACCCTTGTGGATGTGGCGCTTCAAGGGGAGGGAGTGGCAATGATAGAGGTGGAACCCCATCGGAGCCGCGTCGAACTCGTATACGAATGTCTCTCCGGGCTCGACAACTTCGAAAACGCCATCCATCGCTGCGGTGTGGATCCCGTGGAAGTGGATCGTGTGTGGGTGACTTCCCGCGTTGGTGAAGTTCACCTTCAGCCGATCCCCCTCAGTGCAACGGAGGGTCGGTCCGGGGACCGTGCCGTTGTAGGTCCACGCGGCGAAGTGTACACCCGGCGCGACCTCGATTTCACGATCCACTGCGGTGATGGAGTATTCCCGCTGAATCCGGCCGGCCGAGAGCCTCGACACGCTGCCGTAGTTGAAATCCTTGAGGAACGCAGTGGCGTCGAATCCGGCCGGATCCACGTCACCCTCGACCCCGGCGAGCCCTGGGTTGTGGGCTCCGCCGGCCCCGTTGAGCGTCGGCTCTGCTTCGACCGGCCTCACTCCAGCCAGCGCCCCTGCCCCGGCCGCCAGGCCGACGGCCCCGGCCACTCCCGACCTAAAAAGGTCGCGACGTGAGATCCCGGCATGCGCTTGGCCACCCTTTTCGTCTTGCCTGTCGCCCACGCTGACTTCCTGGTTAAGGTTCCCCCAATACAAAAATTAGTCGTGCCTAATTTTCAACCAAGCAAGCGGCTTGTCAAGAGTGTCTCATTGAAAGTCGGGCAAATCGCTGTAGACTCGACCGGTGGTGGCCGACCTAAAGGGCGGATTTTATGATTGGGATCGTTGGGGGCGGAATCTCAGGCTTGGTTCTCGCGTTTGAGCTTCGCCGTCTGGGCGTCGAGGTCGTTGTTTGGGAGGCGGCGAGCGTTCCAGGCGGGGTCATGCGATCCCAGCTCCACGGGGATCTCGTACTGGAAATGGGCCCTCAGAGAGCACGGCTGAGCGGTCCGTTCCGGCAGCTCATCGAGAGTGTGGAGCTAACCGAGGATTTGATCACAGCACCCGCGGATCTTCCACTGTATGTGTATCATCGAGGCCGATTGCGGCGGGCTCCTCTTTCCTTCTCACAGGCCGTGACCACTGATCTTCTTCCGTGGTGGGCCAAGCTGCGAGTGCTGGCCGAGCCCTTCACCGCGGGCCCCAGGGCAGATGATCGGGTGGGACCCTTCTTACGGAGGAAGTTCGGCGGGACCGCGTATCGAGCCCTGTTGGGGCCCCTCTATGGTGGCCTTTACGCCTCCGATCCGGATCGGATGCCGGTCAAGCACGCGCTCCAAAGGACCCTGGTGGAGCTTGGTGTCCGGAGAAGTATCCTATGGCGGATGTTCCGTAGCGCAGGGCGGGCGGCCGAATCCGCGCCCTGCTCCTTCCGGGAAGGGATGGGATCGCTTCCGCTGGCGATCAGTCGTAAGCTGGAGGGTAGTGTCCGGCTAGAGGCCCCGGTGCGAACGCTGCGGAGGAAGGCGGACGGGTGGGACGTCGCCCTGGATGGCTCAGAAGTCCTGGGGGCTGAGGCGGTGGTCTTGGCGTGCCCCTCTGATGCCGCCGCCCGCCTCCTCGGGGACGCCTATCCGGAAGAGGCGGCCCGGCTCTCGGCTCTTCGGTACAACCGGCTCGCCCTCGTATACCTCGAGTCCGGAGCGGAACTCCGAGGGCTCGGTTACCAAGTAGCCTTCGGGGAGTCCCTCGAGACAAGGGGTGTGACCTGGAACGACAGCCTCTTCGGACGTCCGGGCCTGTTTACCGCTTACTTGGGGGGAATGGAGAACCCTGAACTACCCGGCTGGGATGATGAGCGGATTGCGGAGATCGCCCGCAAAGAGTTCGAAGTCGTCACCGGCCATCGGGCGGAGGTGGTTCATGTTTCTCGAACCCGGATCCCCGCATGGGACGAGACGTGGGATGGTCTCGAAGGGGCCGAGTGGCCCCCGGACCTGCACATTTGCTCGAACTACACGGCACGCCCGGGGATCTTGGGCAGAATCACCGACGCTCAGCGCTTGGCGGCTACACTCGTGAAAGAGTACCCGCCCAGATCGATCAGTCCGCAGCGTTGAGGCAAAACGTGGCTGGAGTAGCCCGGCAGAGGCACCGGCGCAGACCCAGCTCACCCATGATCGGCTCGGGCCGAAGCACATCTTCCACGAGATCGGTGAGGAGCTCCGCGAAGGTGGGATCATCGTGGGGAATGGGTATGCGGTGGAACTCCAGGCCGGCTTCCTCAGCAGTCTCGCGGAGTTCACCATCCAGCTCCGCCAACGTTTCGGACTGCTCGTGCATGAAGCTCACCGCATCGACAATGATTCGAGACGCATCGATTTCCCGGACTACAGCTTCGACTTCGGGCGTGGTCCATTCGATGTCACGGTTCGTGTGGTTCTGGTATCCGAGCGAGTAATCGCGGATGCCGAGTTCCCGGGCCACATTACGGCACGTCTCTTCGACGTACTCCACATACCGTGGGCCATCCTCCAAGTACTTGAGCGGCGTACCGTGAGCGGAAAAGACCAGTCTGGTATCCGACGCGTGGAGGTCGACTCCCTCCTGTTTCACATAGTCTAGAATCGCGTTCGCGCGGAGTCGTCGATACGCTGGGTGCCGATGCCAGCCCGTGATCTCACGGAGGGTCACGTCCCACGAGAGTTCAGTGACAGCGGCTTGAACGTCTTCCAGGGCCGCCACCGTAGTGGACATACCGCAGAGCGGATAGATAGGAAGGGCCACGAGTTGCTCGACGGCGTCGGCTTGCGCCTGGGCTACGGCTTCACCGACCGAGGGCCCCGTAAACTGCATGCCCGAGTAACAATGCACGTCCAAACCTCGCCGGCGAAGAATTCGTTCGACCATGCGAGCCTGTTTGTGGGCCTGGTGGTTCATCGGGGATCCACCGATCTCCTTGTATTCCTTGATCAGGCCGGGTGCCCGCGCCTCGGCGAGTTTTCGCGCGTGACCCTTCCCCTTGTCGGATTCCAGGGACGAGTTCCGAGTGAAAATACGTTCCAGAAAAGGGATGACTTCCTTGAGCGTGGGATTCTCGGGCTCACCGAAGTTGAGTATCAAGACACCGATCTTCATTGATGAAGGTCCGGTTTCCGTATCGGGAAATGCGGGTGCGAGGGACAGGAACGGGGCGGCAGAGGGCCCAAGTAAGCCAAACCAGACACGCACCACCAAGGCCGGAAACGTACGTGCTTGCGAAGCTCTGATCCAACGTGCGAGCCGGATACTCCGCTCAGTTGCTCGGGGTCCTCGACAATGCCCGGTAGTATTCCTCGACCAAGCGTCGGAAGCCTGTGGGGACCTCATCGGAGCCGGATACGAAGACCCGATCTTGCCCCTCCCCCTCCAGCTCACGCCGCAAGCCGAACTCCAACTGCCTCAGTCCCTCGACGATCTGCGACTGGAGTCGATTCAACTCAGCCAGATCCAAGTAGACGTTCTCGCGGTCTAACTCCCTCAGGGCCCCGATCACCTCGCCGAGCTGTTGCTGGTTCAGATCCTCCTCTTCGAGGATGCGCTGCAGTTCAATCGCCTCCTGGATGCGTTGCCGAGCCTCGCTACGGAACTGCCGGATGTCTCCACGTGAGAGACGGCCGCCTCTCGTGTTGGCATAAGCGCCGCCGTTCGTACCGTAGGCGCCTTCATCTTGGCCGATCTGCCCGTCCGCGCCGCCCTGACCTCCCTGTTGGCCTCCTTGCTGACCTTGGCCCTCCTGACCCTGTTGGCCTTGCTGACCCTGCTGGCCTTGCTGACCCTGGCTCTGTTGATTCTCGTCGCCCTGGCCTTGTTCTCCCCGCTCACCGAGTCTGCGTGAAAGCGACTCGGCACCCCGCGAGAGGTCTCTTGCTCGGTCGAGCGCTTCCGCCCGGCGGTCCGATTGGTTCTCGCCAATCGCGTCGTTCGCCCTCTGCAATTCCTGTTCGAGCTCCTCGACGATTCGGGTAGTTTCGGCCTCGAACTCGTTCGTGTACTCACGGTCCTGGACGCCGATAAGGCCCCGGGAATAACGGATACGTTCCTTGAGCTTGTCGTCCCGTATCGTAGTTGCGGCCTCGCGCAACCGATCCGATGCCTCCCTCTGGTCGGCTCGCGCGTCGCTTGTCAGCCGGTCGATCTCCCGTTCAAGGTCGGCGACTTCCTCGTTCATCGCTTCCTTGCGCTCGAATAGGCGTCTTCCAGCCTCCGTGCCAGGCCCGTCACTCGCCTCGCCGAGGCGGTCCATGTCCGCTTCGATATCACGCTGTTCCCGAACCAGATCTTCCGCTCTTTCTTGGGCCTCTTCGACGTCGGTGCGGAGCCGATCCAGACGATCTCGTTCCAGGCGCCGCTGCACATCTTCCAATCGATCGAGGGCCGAGTTGGCGTCAGCCGTCGCGGCGCTCCCTGCCGCGGCTGCCGCGCGGCGCATATCCCCAGCCGCCTCTTGGAGTCGCCGGGAAGCGTCCATCAACTGCTGGTCGTTGGTGTCGCGGGCCAAGCGCTCGAGACGGCGGGCCGCCTCCTCAGTCTCGTCGGCGAGCTCACGCTGACTCGCATCACCGGCTCCGCCAGAGGCGCCTCCCTGCTGGGCGGCGGCCCTGCGCTGCCGCTCGGCCTGCTGCTGCTGCCGCCTTGCGAGTTCCTTCAGATCCTCCATCGTCTCTTCGAGCTGGTCACCGGCCTGCCGGCGCTCACCTCGCTCGACGGTCTCGTACTGGTTCTTGAGCTTATCGAGCTCGAGCTCGAAGAGATCGGCCAGGTCGTCTGCTCTCGCGCCACCGCCGCCGCCACCGCCGCCACCCTGCTGCCCCTGACTGACCTCTACCTCATAGTTCTCCTCCGCCTTCTGGAGCTGCAGGAGCGCTCTGAGCTCAGGTGAGATCGCCTCCTGAAGCTCCCCGTCCGCGAGGACTTCTTCCGCGGCCTCCATTTCAGCGATGGCCTTGCTCAGCAACTCGGCGATCTTCTGAAACTCGGAATCGTTCCCAAGGCCGCGAGACGTCAGCCGCTGCAGCAGTCCCGCCACCTGCTCCCGCGCGCGGCCCTGGGCCAAGCGCACACTGACCAGGTTCTCCTGGAACTCAGTTTCACTGTAACGCTCGCGGTCTCGCACCAGGTTGTACGTGGCTGCGACAACCTGCTCTTGGAGCTCGGAGAGAGCACGCTCTTCCTGCCCACCGCCACCGCCGCCGCCGCCACCCTGCTCGGCCTGGCGGAAGTCGACACGGAAAGGCCGGATCGTGAGGAAATAGATGTCGCTCTTTGCGGCGCGGCTCTCTGGCCCCGGATTGCTGTCCTCGACTTGTGCGTAGTAAGCGACGAGGTCACCAGATTCGAGGCCGAATTCCTCGAGAAAAAGCGTGTGCCCCGCAGTAATCTCCGGTGTCGGACGGTCGTCGAACAGCCGAACCGTGTCTTCGGGGCCACCGTTGACCGAATACATGAGAAGCAACTCGGAGACCCCGTAGTCGTCGTCGGCTCTCGCCTCGACGTAGAATTCCTCGATCGGACTCGCGTTCTCATCGCGCCCGGGCTTGGAAAACGACACAGACGGTGGTTGATCCGTGAGGACGTCGATCGTGTATTGGGGAGAGGCTGGAACGAGTCCTCCGCTTGCCCTCGCCAAAGCGACTTCATAATACCCCTCGCGCTCGACGGTCAGGCTCGCTGTCCACGTGCCATCCCCTTCGTCCGTGAGTTCCACCGCCTCACCGTCGACGAGGAGTTGCCCACCGGGCGTGAGCATCGTGGGGAAGACTCTCAGCCTCACGACCGTCCCACGGAGCGCGGCGATGTCGCCGCCGAACTCGACCGTCCGAGGAGCGAGCCCTGAGTAGGCGGGAAAGCGATATTCCAACTCGAGATGCTCTACATATGGAAGATCGGCCACCTCAATTCGGTGTGTGGCCGAGCGAATGCCGCTGGACTCCACAAAGTAATCGGTGTTCTCGTCCAGGCCGAGAAGGAGGAGCTCGAAGCCCTCCGCTCCGTCCGTGAGCATCGATAGCTGGTCGAACACGTCCGAGGACTCCCCTCGGAAAAAGATCTGCACGTCCTCGGTCTCAAAGCCTTGGAGCTCAGCTGTGACGAGCTGATCAGATCCTCGAGCAATCGTGACGTCACCGGGGCTCACCGAAATCGAATACGGGTTCACCGTCCCCGCATCCCGCGTGGGCAGGAGAAGGGCCGCTGCCCCATTGCGGAGTTGACTCGGTCCCAGGAGCAGTAACGCGAGCGAGCCGAGTGCCATCGCGGCTAGTGCTCCCGAGGCCCGGTAAAGACCCTTTTGCTCAACCCGGCGCCCAAAATCGACATCGCTCGCTCGCTCGAGCGCATTCTCGACGAGTCGTCTTTCGAGGGCCTCCGAGGCCGGGTCCGACCCGGATGCCGTCTCGAGTGCGGCCAGCACCGAGGTCTCGAGCGAGGGCTCGTTCTCTTCCAGGTAGAGGGCGGCCTGCTCGTCGGAGACCCTCCGCGCGAGTGGCCAAACGAGGAAGCGGGCCGTCAGTCCGGCTGCGACGATCCACAGGATCACACGGAACGCGACGACCGATGAGGCACTGAAACGTGAGACTTCGAGCCCATAGACAGATAGGAGGAACGCGAGTAAACCAGCGCCGAGCACAATGGCCATTCCGCGGACCGCGATACGTGCACGCCACCGCCTGCGAATCTTGCGAACGATGGCGAGGACCCGGTCGTGAAGAATGCCCTTATGTGCTGCTCGGTACATAACTCCTCCCATCCTCAAATCTCGTGGTCGCCGTCCGGGAAATCCAGTTCGAAATAGCGGTCTCTGTCAGTAAGAGCACCAGCGCTGCCACCATCAGCAGGCGCCATAGGGACTGACGCCGCTCCTGATTTCTCGCCTGCATCTCGGGCGTCAGCATCTCTCCGCCGGCACCCAACTCGCCCCCCGTCTCCCGGGGGGCGACTGCTCCCGCGAGCTCGGTGGGGTCCATAGACTCCAACTCAGACTCCGTCACGTCCACGTTGACCGCAACTGCGAACACGCGTTCCGGGTCGGTACCCGGTGGCCGTACTTCGTAAAACCCCTGCTCTTCGAGTGCCAAGAAACGAGGTCCGGTGGTCGCCGGCAAGGAGACACTCCCACCCCCCGGCGTCAGCGCGACCTGATCCACCTCGGGCGCCAGCTCATTCTCTCGGTCGGCGACGAAGACCATACCGGCGGGGTCGGCGATGTCGAGGACTTGACCGGCCGTGAACCAGGGCACGCGTTCCCGGTATCCGCCGAGGTGACGCATCATCTGGTGAACGAACGGTAAAAATACCGGCTGTACCGCCAGATCGTTCCAAAAGGCGTCCATCGTGCTGGTCCAGACGAGTACATAGCCCTGTCCAAGGCGCCGCTCGGCAAGCGCAACCGACCCGTCGTCGAATCGTGCCAGTACTCGTCCCTCCGGACCGACCTCCAGATCCCGCGACCGGAAAAACCGTGCCCGGGCGAAGTCACCGCTGCGGGGCCCACCGAACAACTCGAACACCGGATGGGAATAGTCGAGGTAGCCCAGTCGAGCCGCTCCCCTCGTATGGTCCCTTGCTGGGCCGAATCTCCCAGGAAGCATCTCTTCGAGCCCTGTCTGCCACGCGCTCCTTTCCCCGAGGACGAGCAACAGTCCACCGCCCCCTTCCACGAAGCCACGGAGACGATCTGCGGTAGCGCCCTGTGGGAACCGAGTGTCATTGAGAACGACTACGTCCGTCGCCTCCAAGTCGTCCACCGAGAGCGCGGTTGAACGCCTCACATCGACCTGGAAGGACGCCTCCTCGCTGATCTCGAGCGCCCGCTGTATGTACAGGCTGGCATCGGGCCGCGGACTTGCCCCTTCCAACACGAGCATCCTCATCGCCCTTCCGGGCGAAAGCACGAAGTGGAGCTCATCGTCCTGGGGAAGCACATCGGCATCGAGCCGGATCGAACCACGGGTGTAGAGCTCGGAGAGCGTGAATGGCTCGAACACGACGGTCGCCGAGCCGGTCGGATCGAGGCTGACGGTCTGGGTCTGAACCTCCTGCCCATCCAACTCGAGCAGGATGGTTCGATCGGCCGGCGCTTCCCCCTGACGGCGCACCACACGGGCCGTGGCCGTCATGCGTTCCTGTCCGGAGAAGAACTCTCGCCGGAGAGCCACCGATGCCACTGCGGCATTCGGCGTCGTGTCATCGGAAATCAGCACGGGATTCACCACCGTTCCAGGCGGAAATGTCACACCCTCGTCGCCGTTCCAACCGGTGCGTTGGAAGTCACCGATGATGAAGGCTTCCCGGTTCGGCAACTGGGACTCCTCGAGGATCGTCTGGGCCAACTTCAAGGCCGGGCCGTACAGGGTCCCGTCTGCGCTCAGACTGGCTGTGTCCAGAGCAGTGAGGAGGCGATCCCGATCTGAGGTCGCACGAAAGAGCGCCTCCGCGCCACGCCCCATGAACACGAGGCTGGCCCGATCGGAAGCGTCCAGGCCCTGGAAGACCTCTCGAGCCTGAGTCTTCGCCCGCTCCCAACGGTCGCCATAGCCCATCGAATACGATCGGTCCAAGACGACGACGACTTCGCGAGGGCCGAGCGTCGCGCCAACCGCCACTTCAGTGTTCTCGAAGAAGGGGCGGGTGAATGCGGCAACGAGTAGCGCCAATGCCAAAGCTCGGATCGACAGCAGTGTCCAGTGGTGGATTCGCCTGCGTTGGGTCGAACGAAACGGGATCTTCCTGAGGAACATCAGAGAGGGGAAGTCCACCACGTTGCGGCGTTGTTTCTCGGTCAGGTGCACGACGATCGGAACCAGCAGACCGATGAGGCCCAATAGGAACAGGGGAGCCAGAAGACCCATCAGCGCACCCTGGTCATTTTTTCACGACTCGAGAGGTATCGGAAGAGGGCATAATCCAGGGGCTTCGACGTGTCGAGCACGGTGTAGTCGATCCTGCTCCCCGTGAAAAGGCGCTCCAGCTCTTGGGTGTGTCGGCCGATAAGCGCACGATATTCATCCCCGAGCTCATCGGGTACGATCGGGATCATCGTCTCACTCTCCAGATCTCGAAAACTTGCCGCACTCTCGTACGTGAACTCGAGCTCGGCGGGGTCGAGCAGATGAAACACGATCACGTCGTGGCCTCGAGCCCTGAGATGAAGAACCGAATCCATCACCTTCTCCGGCTCATCGTAGAAATCCGAAAGAAGGAGGATGATCCCTCGGTGGTGGAGGTTGTCGCCCAGTCGCATGAGCGGGTCACGCAGCGTACCAGGCCGTCCCGGCCGGGCGCGTGCCAGCGTGTGAAGGACGAGCTGCAAATGGCGGGTGGAGGGCGGCACGTACTCCACGATCTCGTGATCAAAAGTCGTGAGACCCACCCGGTCTCGCTGCTTCTGCGAGAAGTAAGAGAGAGCCGCTGCCAGGTAACGTGCGTAGTCCAGCTTGTTGACCGCGTGGGTACCGAAGCTCATGGACTTGGAGATGTCGAGCACGACCATGAAATCGGCGCTGGTCTCCGCCTCGAACAGCTTGATGTAGAAACGGTCCGTGCGAGCGAAGAGTCTCCAGTCGATGCGCCGGATGTCGTCGCCTCGCATGTACTCTCGGTGTTCCGCGAAGTCGAGCGACATCCCCAGGTGGGGTGACCTGTGAAGACCCTGGAGGAAGCCGTCCACGACGGTTCGGGACAGCAACTCCAGATTTCCGATCCGGCTCAAGACCGCGGGATCGAGGAACTGCGTATCGGCGCCGTGAACACTCGAGCGTTCTCTGACAGCCACCTGCGGATCCGCCTACAGGCCGGAGGAGGGTGTGGGCACAGCCTCGAGAAGCTGGTCGACCAGCTCACCGGTGGTCACGCCCTCGGATTCGGCGTGGAAGTTGGTGAGAATCCTATGCCTCAGAACCGGGTGCGCGAGGGCTCGAATGTCTTCGAAGCTCACGTTGTAACGCCCCTTCGTGAGCGCCCGCGCCTTCCCTCCCAGAATGAGATATTGGGCGGCCCGGACGCTTGCCCCGAAGGCGATCCACTTGTTGACGAAGTCCGCGCTATCTCCGTTGGGGCTCGGCCGGGTGGCCCGAACGAGACCGACCGCATAGCGCATGGCCGCGTCCGGGACGGGTACCTTTCGTACGAGCCTCTGGAACGCGATGAGGTCTGCGCCTGTGACCGTGTGTTCGAAATCAGGCTCCTGGATGCCGGTCGTCGTGCGCACCACGTCCAACTCCTCGTCCTCGGCGAGATGGTCCATGATGATCTTGAACATGAAGCGGTCGAGCTGCGCCTCGGGCAGCGGGTAGGTGCCTTCGAGCTCGATGGGATTCTGGGTGGCGAAAACGTAGAAGGGCTCATCGAGCACGTACGTGGTTCCCTGAACCGTAACGCGATGCTCCTGCATCGCCTCCAAGAGCGCCGACTGGGTCTTGGGGGGTGTTCGATTGATCTCATCCGCGAGCACGATGTTCGCAAAGATGGGTCCAGGGGCGAACACCATGCTGCGCTGACCCGTCTCCGCGTCCTCCTGAATGATGTCCGTGCCCGTGATATCAGACGGCATCACGTCCGGGGTGAACTGGATTCTCGAGAACTTGAGATCCAGGACTTCGGCGACGGTGTGGATCAACAGGGTCTTGGCCAACCCGGGCACGCCGAGGAGGAGGCTGTTGCCGCCGACGAAGAGGGAAAGCAGCATCTGCTCGATCACCTCTTCCTGCCCAATGATGAGCTTCCGTATCTCGGAAAGGATCTGCTCACGTCCCGCCTTCATCTTGTCAGCGAGGTCTATGTCGTCCGGACTCTCGAGGGCGGTCGCTTCGGCAGCGTCGACAGGCTCGACCTCAGCCACGGCTTCAGCGACTTCCTGCTCTTCCTTAAATGCCATTTCGTGCTCCGTCGAGGCCGCGTGCGGCCGTTGGCTCATGTTGTGGTTTCTTGCCGTCCCGGGTCGGTTGCGGCGCCACCCCGGCCCTTTACGGCACTACTCAGTGTGTCATCGCGTAGATGATATAGTTGACACCCAGTTTGTACGCTTCGTTAGACAGATCGATCGGATACCAACCCACGTCCGAGTACTCCCAGTATTCCCCAATGTCATTGTTGTAGTTGGCGATCGCCACCAGGCGCCGGTCCGGATCGTTCTCCTCATGGAGACCCAGATAAACGGGCTCGACCCGGAAGGTAGGAGATGCCAGCGCTTTCAGCGACTCGATCCGAAAGAAGGAGTCGAAGATGGTGTGTGACTCGTCGAGCTCGACGAACTCGGCGTCCGGGATGACTCGTTTCATCTGTCGGTCGAAATTAAACCAATCGCCACCGCGAAAGTCGTCGGCGATCAGAAACCCGCCCTTGAGCAGGTAGTTTCTGAGCCCCTCCACCTCGGACTCCGTCGGATTCCAATAGCCTGGCTCGGATATATACGCCATCGGGAAGCGGGTCAGCTCCGGGTCGTCCGTCTTAAATATATTGCCCCCGTCCATATAGGGCTTGAGGAGGGTCGTCTCCCGAAGGATGTTCATGAAGTTTCGTTCCGCGCGTGGGTAGTCATGCGCCCAGGGGGGGAGCCCGCCTCTCCTCCGGCCTCCCCCAAAGCTGCCAGTGTTGAGACCCACGCCGAAGCGGATACGTGCGAAGGTGAATCTGCCGTCGTAGGGCACATTGTCCTCTTGGGGAGCCCTCAGTTCATCGAGAGGACTCGGATGTCCCGGAGCGACATGGGTGAGTGCCACGGACCCGGTGAGCACGGAAGCAGTGACGAACCCCAACAGTGGGAGGGGAAGGGGCGTGCTCATTGCTGCTGGGCGGGGTTACGGGACGCTGGCGGATCAGGAGGGGCCGAATTCCCACCGTCTCTGAGATCGAGGAGTAGCTCCAGGCCCGCCTCGAAGTTCGGTGCGATCTCGAGGGCCCGGAGAAGCGACCGGCGGGCTTGCGCCGGATCGCCGGCAGACACGTAGGCGAGAGCGAGGTTGTAGTATGCCCCCGCTAGATCGGCAGGCTCGAGCGCGACGATGGCCCTCCGCTCCCGGACCGCACCCGTTGCGTCACCACGCGCCTCGTGCGCCTCTGCCAGACGGTCGTGGAGCTCGACTTCGTACGGGTAGATGAGAACGGCCGCGTCCATCGCCTCGGCGGCACCCGCCGCGTCACCCAGCTCGGTCCGAAGCTCGGCGAGTTTGAGGTAGGCCACGTAATGGCTCTCGTTGAGGGCTGTCAAGCGGGCGAGAGCTGCCGCGGCCTGCTCGGTCTCTCCTCGCTGCTCGTGAACCTGGGCGAGGAACCAGTACGGACTGTCATTTCCTCCGTACTCAGGAAAGAGACGGAGCGCCGTCCGGAGATGCTCCTCGGCCTCCTCCAATCGCTCCTCCTGGAGTAACGCGATTCCGAGGGCTAGCTGCGCGGGAAAGTTGCCCGGGTTCTCTCTCGCCACCCGGGTCCAATCCTCGATCGTCCGGGGGTTCTGTGGGATGCCCGGGCTGTTGACGGGCGGCTCCAAGGCACTCAAAGGAATGGCGAAGCGCTGCTGGAAATATTCATCGAAGTCGCGGTCGAGGTCGTCCATGCTGATGTCCAGGAGACTCTCCACCAACTCGGGCGTAGCCCGCCCGTCCCGATACCCGCGGAGCATGTCCCGAATGACCTGAAGCCCCCATCGCGACTCGATGAAAGCGAACACGAGCGACGCCTGCAAATACGAATCGACGACCTGTTCGGGATAGGACGGCTGCACGAAGCCGGAGTTCAGCTCGCTTACCGGCAACAGCATGCCCTCCCGGTACCGCATGAGAAATGCGGGCCCCGCCTGGTGACCCCAACCCTCACGGGCCTGCCGCTGCTCGTGGACCGCCAACCCCTCGGAGAACCAGCGTGGGACTTCGTGCTCGGTGAGCCCGAGGTGGAACACGTGGGCGAGCTCATGCCAGAGGACGGATGCCCAGTTGAACTCGCCGACGGGTCGGGCGGCGGGTGAGTCCATGGCGAGGAGGCTTCCGAAGGTGACGCCGAGCGCCCCCATACCCGCGAGCCCGACGGTCCGGACAGAAAAATCCGCGTGACTCGGATAGACCTCGATGCGGATGGGCAGCGGCGGCTCATACCCACCGTAGCGCTCCACCAGAGCCTCGTACGCCTCTTCCGTGATCTGTTCGATGTACGGTTGCAACAGCGCCGATTCCCGCCCGTGTACTACGAAGAGAAAGCGGGGGTCTTCTTGACTGACGTCGTAGTTCTCAAAGGTGTCCAGCAGGTCCAGGGTGTTGTAGAACCACACGCTGTAAGGATCTCCCTCGAAGGCGGTTTCGAGGTTGGCCCGGCCCTCTTCGATCAGTCCGAGCCGGAGCTGGTTCATTCCGAGGATCCCGTAGGCTCTCCAAGACAGGGGGTCCACGGTGATGGCCTCCTCCGCCACGCGAGTCGCCTCGAGATACTTGCGGCTCTCGACACTCAGATTGGCGATGTCGTTGTACAGTCCCGCATACATCGGGCTGAGCGCGGTAACCCGGTCACGGATTCTGTCGTACTCCCTGGTCTCGCCACGCAGATAATGACTGGCCGCGAGAACGCTCAGCGCCTCGAGGGAGGTTGGGTTCACCTCGAGCGCCCTCTCGAGTTCGGATCGGGCGTCTTCGTGGTTCTCCGCTTTGAGGAGGAGTCTGGCCTTGAAGACCCTCGCTTCGACCAGATTTTCGTTCTGCTCGAGGGCACTCTCCACCTGACCCATCAAGCCGACCGTGCCGTTGAACTCCATGGCACGAGCCAATCCCAAGAGTGCGCGTGGGTGGTTCGGATTGCTCTGGAGGACCTCCTTCATCGCAGCGTCGGCTTCGGGTCCATTGTACTTTTCGAGAAACAGCTCCCCGATGAGAATTCGCGGCTCCAGGCTACCGGGATCCAAAGCCACGGCCTCATCGTAGGCTCTGAGTGCGTCCTGGAAGAGTTCGTGTTCGCGAATGCCGAGGTACCGAACCGCGGTGGCCACGGCGGTGAGGTCGGTCGAGGAGAGGGGCATCGACCCGTTGTAGAGGTCGATGAAGGAGTCGAATGTCTCGAACGCGACGTCCCGATCTCCAAAGGTCCATTCGATGATGGCGAGATTCAAGCGGGCGGATATCCGATCGACCGCACCACCCTGGATCGATCTGTTGAACTGATCGCGGGCTTGGTCTATCTGCCCCAACCCAAATAGAATTTCGCCTGCCGTATTGGCGATTTCAGGGGCGATAGCCGGGGGAGCCTGACTCACCTCTTCCAGCGCCTCCTCGTACCGACCGATCTCGGCCAGGGCGGAGAGATACGCCACATAGGCTCTCCGGTGGTCGCTCTGACCTAGATCCGGCTCTGGGCCCGATCTGGAGAGATCGCCGAGGGCCTCGATGGCCGACTCATAAGCCCCCGCCCGAAATTCGGAAATGGCCTCGTCCACCGTCTGCGCCGCTCCACCGGTGGAAAGGCCCAGGGCAGCGAGCGCGAACAGGAGAAGCCCGCGTTTCATTTTCTCCCGCTCGACCGGGCCTGAATCTCCCTGTTGGTGAGTGCCAGCTCGATGAGCAGCTCCTCAAGGTCGCTGTCGTAGCGGTCCTGATCGATCTGGCCCCTCAGGGCGCGGAGTTCCTCGATGCGTCGCTCCAGGTCTACACGCTGCTCGAGGAGCGCCCTCAGCATCGGATCGTCGGTGGCGCGTGCCGCGGCCAGCGTCGGGTCGGGGGCCAAGAACATCGTTCGTGCGAACGCACCATCCACCGCGTCCACCAACTCGGTGCTGCCCTCCCCATCGCCGTTGTCGTCGAGCACGGGATGCTCGGTGGCGATCCGGTTCGAAGTCTCATACTCCCGTGCCACTTCGGTGCGCGCGAACTCGAACGCCTCCCAAACCGACACGCGCCCATCCTTGTCCAGGTCGGCCGATGCACCGGCGAACGCATCGACGAAGTAGCCTCCGAAGACGGTCTCGTTTCTTTCTCTTCCGGTTCTGGTCGCGGTGACGATGGTGCGCTCGGCCCCCGAGAGCGCCTTCACGAACTCTCCGCTCGCACTGGCGAGGTTTACGAACGCCACTCGCCGATCGGTGAGTTGATCCAAATGAAGGCCGAAGTCCTCCGCGGTGAGGTCGGGGCCCGCGAGGTTGAAGCGAGACTCTCCGTTGGTGTAGCTGCCATGCCCGATCAGCACGACGAAAATGTTGTCACCCGGTTGGGAGTGCGCGGCGAGGTCCGTGAAAGCCTCATCTACATTATCCCGGGTCGAGCGGCCCTGGATGCGTGGATGGGCGGCTGCGTCCTCAGCGAGGTAGGTGATGTTCTTGGCTGGGATAGCGGAGGTCTCGCCGGCCGCGTCGACGAAAGCGACACCCCACTCCAGGAATCGCTCACTGTAGACGGGGTCGCCCCCGAGTCCAGTAATCACGAGGACGTGGGTGTCCTGGCCGAATACCGGTTGGACGGCCGTCACGAAGAGCATGACGGTGGCGAGCGTGCCTCGGAAGATCATACGAGACCCCTCTTCCGCCTGTAGACCCATTCGGCCGCCATCAAGCCCAGGACCAGAAGTAGCAGGATCGGCATGTCCCAGAGATCCCTCTCCTCGGTGAGCGTGACCCCGGCTCCGGTCAGACCGAGGTCCTCCGGAAGGGTCGCCACGTTATCCGGTGTGTAGAACAGTCCTCCGGTCTGGTCGGCAACCCGGCTCAACGTAGTTCCCCGCATGCTCGCGTCGAAGTACTCGTCATCCGAGGGCGCCACATTTACGTAGGTGACGGCTGTTCCGATGGTGTCTCCAGCGCGGGTGGCGCGTACGGAGACCTCGTACAGCCCCGGTCCGGCCGTCGGAAATCCACCGTCGTAGTGCCCGTCCTGCTCTACATCCCAGTCCAGGGGGACCGTCGTGGAATCGCCGGACGGATAATATACCACGGCGACGACGTTCCCGTTGTTCACCTCCGCATACGCTGAGTCTCCGACCTCGACCGCAAGATTCACGGGTTGCCCCGGCTCCACCACTTCACGCTCGCTTTGGGCCTCGACCTGGTCAGGCACACCGTCCGCCAGCCAGCGGAGAAGTTGGCGCCAGAACGTCTCGTGGGTCTGGTCTTCGAGCGGGATGTCGGCGTGCATCTGCCAAGTCCACGAATCCTGGATCGGCAGTGCGATCACCTTGCCACGGCCATACCGATGGAAGGCGAGAACGACTTGGCGATCACGGTCGTCCTCCGAGCCCCCGGTAAGGAGGCCGGTCGCGCCGGGCTTGAGACGCGTGATGGGATTCAGGGTCGTCACGGGCGGAAGGGATTCCCACCGTTCCAGGACCGCCTCGCTGTCTTCCTGTCCCAGTTGCGTGGTGGGATGAGTGAGACCCGTTCGCGTAGGAGTGATGAAGAGTTCGGTGGAGTAGGGCTCGGCCCCAGTGCTCAGTTCGTCGTCCATGAACACGGGTAGAGCCTCCGCCAAGCGGGTGCCTTGATAGCTCCCCTCCGCGAACGCGTTCCGGCCACCAAGGACCAAGAGGCCACCGCCCCGCTGGGACACGAAATCCGCGATCATGTCGAGTTGATCATGCGTGAAAAAGCTCGCCTCCACGCTCCCGAGGATCAGCGCCCGGTAGCGAAACAGCTCTTCCCGCGTCTTCGGAAAACCGGCGGCGAGTTCCTCGGCGTCGTCCACGTCCAGGCGGAGGAATTTGCTTTCTGCCGTGCGTTGAAGAACCACGACCTGGAGGTTCTCGTCCTCGGACACCGCACGGCGTAGGAACTTGACCTCCCAGCGAGGCTCCCCCTCGAAGTAGAGGATCTTTTCGGCCTCATTCACGACGTCCACCAAGACGTCCCGGACGTTGTTCTCGGGTACCCGCTCTCTCTCCTGCGGAGAGACTCGGAATCGGAGCAGACGCGGTCCCGGGTCCTCGGCCTCGATCCGGACCCTGGCGACCACGGGCTCGCCATCGCGCTCGAAGGTCACGTCCTCCGAGGCCAGAAGCACACCCGCGTCTTCCACCAGGAGTTGGACCGTCCGCCCTGAGTATCCACGGTGGGACACGACGACGTCGACCACCAATGACGTTCCGACGAGGACCGTCCGCGGCATCTCCACACGGCTGATTTGCACGTCCGGTGACAGGTCCTCCTCGCCCAGGCCCACCGTATAGACGGGAACGCCCGCGGCCTGGAGCGGGAGGAGCGACTCGGCCAGGGCCGCGCCGGAATTGTCGGCGCCGTCAGACACGACAACCAAGCCTGAGACCGGCACGCCGGCCAACTCCTCTTGAGCCCGCACCATCGCGTTGCCGAGGTCTGTTGCGGTGCCCGAGTAGGATAGATCGTCCATGGTGTTGAGGCGGCTCGCTTCACGGCTGAACCGGAAGAAACGGAGCGTGAATTTTTCCGACAGAGCGGTCAGAAGTTCGCTACCCTCACTTCCGAAGGTCGACCGGACGAAATCGCTTCTGGCCACGCCGTCTTCGTCCGCAATCCGCATGCTCTGCGAGTCGTCGATCAAAATGCCGACGAAGTTCCTTTGTGGGACGACCGAAGTGAGTATGAGCGTGGGCTGGAAGAGAATGAACACGAGCACGGCGACCAAGCCGAGCCGTATCGCAGCCATCACGGCCCGGTCCATTCGGTGGCTGTCTCCTCTGGCAGCACCATACGTGACCAGGGCGGGAATGGTCACCAGCGCCACGCCACCGAGAGTGAGCAGAGCCGGCCAGGGTGAGGCAAACGTGAAATCCCCCTCCTGAAAAAGGAGAAGCCTGTACTTGAACAGGAACTCGAAGATCGACTCCATCAGCGTGGACCCTCGGTCATCAGTGGCTCATCGCATAGACAATAAAGTTAACGCCCATCTCGTAGGCGTACGTCGAATATTTTAGAGGATACCGGGGGTTGTCCGCCCACTCCCAGGCATCGCCCAGGTCGGTGTTGAAGTTGATGATGACCATGAGGCGGCCTTTATCGTCGTGGATCCCCCTAACCACGGGAAAGCACCTTACGCGGCATTCCCAGGTCGGACCCCCGTAAACACCGTTGCCCACGTTCGGTACCTGGAGAATCTCCTCGATTTCATAGAACGTCGTGAAAATCGGATGGTCGAGTGTCAGGTCGACGATTTCGTACTCGGGGAGAACCTGTCGGATCTCGTACTCGAAGTTTTGCCACTCCCGGGGGCCCCAGAAGTCGTCGATGACCAAGAACCCGCCCGCGAGCAGGTAGTTTCGAAGTCCCTCGATTTCGGGTGGGCTGAGCGACATCCTTCCCACTTCGAGCGCATACAAGAAGGGGTAACTCCTTATGTCGGGCTCGGGGAGCTGCACCACGAATTCCCGTTCATAGGCATCGAGGTTCGGGAGCAGCCGATCGATGAACGAGAGGAAGATCTGGTCCGCCCTCGGAAAATCGGTCCTCCAGGATCTCCCTCTGCCACGGAACCCGCCGTACCCACGGTAGGCGACACGAGAAAAGTAGAACTCACGCGGGACGCCGCTGGTTTGGATTTGGAGCGCGCCGTAGGGGCCCTCGCTCCGGACCCGGATTTCATCGGAGGTCCGAGGCTCACCGAGGGCAGAAAGAGTCCCTGGCTGTGGGTCGGTGTTCGTGGTGGCGTCCGTCGTCACCGGTGGGGAGCCGAGCAAGACGATCAGTGCGACTAAACCCACACAGGACCATAGTGCTCGCACGATACGCTCCAGTCCCTCGTCGGTGAAATTTTCTTCCAGCGTACCGGGCCGAACGGGTAGCCGCGACCCCCTTGACCAGCCAGGCATATCGATACGTCCCTGGGACGAGAAAGGTCCCTCCCACCCGGCGTGCGTCCGGTGGCCGACGACCCGGTGAAGCAAAAGACCTAATAGGTTCGTAGGGTATCCCGCAATGACGAAAACGACGTGTACCTTGCATCGAGGAATGGACATGGATCCCTTGACAAGAATCTCAGTCCGTGATTTCGCCATTTTTCAGCTCAAGTTGCTGTAATTCGGGTCCTACAGAAAATTAGCCGCCGCCTTCATTCGCCTGCACTTCTGTCGGGGTCATGGGTACAGCATGATGCGCCCCGGCCGGGTGGCTCGACCACGCTATTCCCTCTAGTGTCGTGAGTCACGAATTCCGGCTCGCTTCTGATTCAGAACACAAGTGTGAGGTCACAACATGAACGCTGCGGTACAGGATGCCTTCAACGAACAGATTAAGAATGAACTGTCTTCTGGCTATCTATACCTCTCCATGTCCGCTCATTTCGATCAAGAGAATTTTGAGGGGTTCGCCCATTGGATGCGGCTGCAAGCCCAGGAGGAACTCGCCCACGCGATGCGCTTGTTCGACTATGTGCTCCGAAGGGGAGGCCGGGTCGAACTGCACGGCATCGAATCTCCCACGGCGGATTTTGGAAGGCCACTCTCCATCTTCGAGAGCGTGCTGGAACATGAGCGGGCGGTGACCGGCATGATACACGGGCTGTTCGAACTCTCCGGGAAGGAGGGCGACGCGGCGGCGCAACAAGAACTCCAGTGGTTTATCGCTGAACAGGTTGAGGAAGAGGACCAGGCCTCGACGGCCCGGGACCGGGTGCGCATGGCCGGTAAAGACCAGGCCGCTCTGCTGATGTTGGACCAGCTGTTCGGTAGCCGTACTGCGGATCCAGGGGACACCTGATCGGGGTCATTGGCCGCTATGCAGAGTTGTTCAAGCTCCAGGCGGCAGGGTACCGATAACCGGCCCTGGGCGGACGTCGCCACCGCTCCGGCGGGGAACGTTTCCTCCCGACGCGCGGGGTCTGCGCGTAAAGGCCTTCGAAGAGATCGAACAACGCCGGGTGTGTCACATCGTTACAATTGTAGACCAGGCGCAACAAATCTTTACGTTATCGTGATATCTGTAATATTATGACACACTCCTCGCACTATTTGGTGCTTGTGATGCGCACGCCCTCCATGACCACCGGCTCGAGCGGGCGGTCTCCGGAACCGGCCGCCGTGCTGCCGATCGTACGGACAGTCTCTATGCCTTCGATCACTTTACCGAACACCGCGTGCTTACCGTCCAGCCAAGCGGTCGCGGCGAGTGTCACGAAGAACTGGGATCCACCGGAATTCGGCCCGGAATTTGCCATGGAAAGAACACCCTCCGAGTCGTGCGTCAGCTCGTCGTGGAATTCGTCGGGAATCGTGTAACCAGGTCCACCGGTGCCGTCTCCTTTGGGACAGCCCCCCTGGATCATGAAGCCTTCGATGACGCGGTGGAAGACGATTCCGTCGTAGTAGCCCTTCTCGACAAGGTCGATAAAGTTCTTCGTCGTTTGGGGAGCCCGATCCTCGAAGAGCTCAATTTGGAAAGAGCCGAGGTTCGTGGTGACGTGCGCTGTTCGGTTTGCCATGGGATTCCTTGGCTTGAGGACTCGGCGAGGAGGCGGGCCCGCCTCGACCGGAGTCCGGATAATCCGTAGAGAACCGAGTTCCGTCCAGTGTGGGGGCTAGTCTTCTTTAGGGGCTAGCCTTCCCTACGAGGAGGAGCTTTGGGTCGATCCATCACGAGCCCAGGCCCGCAAGCGGTGCAGATGAGCCAGAGTCTCTTTCTCACATAGGGGACATCATTTCGTGGAGGGACGTCGGTACGATCGAAGGGCGCTCCGCACCGAGGACAAGAAAGCTCGGACCCATCGGCAAGAGCGGCTCGGACGCGTTCGATTTCATGGGGTTCGAATGGTTCAGCCATATGAACGGGCCTCTCGAGTTTGTTCGAGCTAGCCGAATGATCCCCCCTCGGCTCGACAGGAGTCTGACGTTACCGACGGTTCTTTCCCGGTGCCAGGCTTCCAGCGGTCGTACTGTTCTGTTCGGTTCTGTCCACTCTCCCTGACTTCGACAACCTTATGGACCAGGGGCGGGTCTTCCCATACAAGCGACAATGGCTCGGGAAGAGGCGAGTACGCATCGTTGCTCCATGGTTGGGCGCATGCTATCGTCCAAAGCAGTCGCAACGGATTCAACGCGAGAGGCGAGTGGCAAAAGAAGCGATTGAAATCGAGGGATTGGTCAGCGAGGTCCTTCCCAACGCTCGATTCCGAGTGGAGCTGGAGAACGGACACGAGGTCCTGGCGTATCTCTCCGGAAAGATGCGGCAGCACTACATTCGGGTGCTCGAGGGAGATCGGGTGAAGGTGGAGTTGTCGCCCTACGATCTCAGTAAAGGCCGCGTAACCTACCGCTACAAGTAGGCCTACCAGATTGCCCGCAGGCGCGTCTTTTTCTGACGTCATTCAGGTCGAACTCCAAGATGAATGATGTGATCAGCGCGAACCACACGCCGAGCCCGGTGATGCCCGCCGCCAGAAGGACCATCGTAAAGTCCCGGCCAAGCTCGGAAAGTGGGTGGACCTCCTGGAAACCCACCGCGGTGAACGTGATCACCGTCATGTATACGGCGTCCCGCCACGCCCAGCCCTGGATCACCACATAACCCAAGGCCCCAACGACGGTCAGAGCAACGAGATAGGCGATCGCACCCAAGAATCGGGGAATGAATACGCGCATCGCTCGATGACTTCTCCAGGTGAAGCCGACTTCGGGCGAAAAGAACCCCTCTCCCACGGGAACCTAGGCAGGACGCGGGTTTTCGGCCAATAAGTCACTTGACGCTCCGGTGGACGGGCCTTACCGTTGTCTTGACGGATGCTTGCCGGAACCGATGCGGTCCGATGTTGGTCCGAATACGGTGCGTGAAGGGCCCGACACGCACGAGCTGGGACCGAAACGGAGGACGGCCGGCAGAGGCAAGAGGCATCACCCCCTTTTGAGGAGCAACAAATGAACAAATCCGATCTAGTAGACTCCCTTGCCGACAGCGCTGGCATGACCAAGGCCGATGCATCTCGGGCCCTTGACGCACTGTTCGGTTCCAGAGGTGTCATCGCTCGCGCTTTAAGGGCCGACCAGCGTGTGCAGATCACTGGCTTTGGGACGTTTGAAGCGAAACATCGCAAGGCTCGCATGGGCCGGAATCCTCGTACTGGCGCCACGATTCACATCGCGGCGTCGAAGACTCCCGGGTTCCGGGCTGGTAAGGGCTTCAAGGACGCCATCCAGTAGAAAGATTGGGTGGGTAGTCCCCCGAGAAATTAGGATCGGATAGAGGCCACGCCCTCGGGCGTGGCCTCTTCTTATTTGTACCCTTTCCGGCTGCGCTGACCTCGCTGCGGTCGATTTTCTCCCGTCGTGGCCTCGCTGCCGCGGTCGTAGTCCACTCTCGCACTCCGGCCTCGGATGCTCGAGCCGTTCACGGCCTTGATGACCCTCTCTGCGTCGGAGGGACGGACCTCTACCAGGGAGTATGTATCACGTATTTCGATCTTTCCGAACGAGGAGCCGTCCACCCCCGACTCTCCGGCGAGCGCGCCAAGCAGGTCGCGGGGCTTCACACCGTCCATCTCACCGATGCTCACGAAGAGACGAGTCCAGCCGTCGGCTCGGGTCGCCTTTTCGGCACGGGCGGCCACGCTCGGGCGTGCGGCGGCATCGGCTGGTCGTGGAACGAGTAGCGCGAGAGCGGCCGCGGCGAGTTCCTGAGGGCTGAACCGCTCCAGCAGAGGCTCCAGGATCAGGTAGAGAGGGGCGAGATCCCCACGGGCGGCTGACTCTTCAAGGCGACTACGGATTTCGCCGATGCTGTCCTCGACCACCGACTCGGGTGGAGGTAGGGGTCGTACGCGGTAACCGGTGCGGCGGGCCGTGTCTCTGAAGTGGGGAACCTCACGGGGAAGCAGTAACACCGTGGCCTGTCCTCCGGCACCATGGCGGCGGTCCATCGTGTCCGCATCCGCGGGGCAGTCCAAGCTCACGGTGGCCACCTCGGTTGGAGAGGCGCTTTCGTTGAGAGCTTCTCGGGCCGAAAGGGCGTCCACTCCTAACCAGACGGGTGCCGTTTCATCCCCCGGAGCGCCCGCCATGAAGCCGTGAAGGGTCAGGTAGTCTCCTACGTCGGCCGCTCGGTCCGCGGAACGGCAGAACAGGAGCACATGGCGTGCGTCGTGGTCGAGAAGTTCGGAAACGAGCGGAGCCAACGCCTCCACTTTGTCCTCTCCGGTGATGCGGAAGCGTAGCTCCCCTCGTTCCGGTGGCTTCTCGGCTTTGCCCGCTATGGCTGGGGCGGCTGGTACACGGACCGCCTTCGCCACGTGTGTGTCCACTAGGGCCACGGTTGATTCACTCACCGGCTGGCTCAATACGACGCGCTGGGCCCCGGCATTCACATACTCGAACAAGGCTCCCAGGGTATCGAGGCCTGAAATGGTCTCGATCGCGCTGACACCATCCACAACCAAGACTTCGACCCCCTCCAGCGTGAGACTCGATCCATCGACCGCCGATTTCACTGCGCTTGGCGTCGCGAAGAGCACATCACATCGCTCGGGCAAGAGCCACGCTCCACCCAATGCTCCCACCGAATGGCCAGTGGCGGCCGCGAGGCGTCCCAGTGACTCAGCGAGGCCGGTTGCAGCGGCGGCCGTCGGCACGAGAACGAGTGCTCCGGCCCGGCCGCCTTGGGAGTCTGTTCTCTCCAATATCGCCGTCCCATACGCCAACAGCGTTCCGGCTCCCGGGCCGACGGCCGCGAGGACGTTGTTGCCTCGCCGGAGGAGTGGGATCGCCGCCCGCTGGAACTCGGTGGGTTCCTCGAAGCCCTCGGCGGAAAGTGCCTCGGTCATCTCAGCGGGTAAACCGAGATCGTCGAAAGACTGCATCACGAAGGGTCCCCGGAGCCTCGTCCGCCGGTATCTCCCGGCTCGTAGGGAAGCTCTGCGAGGAACTTCTGGATTTCGTAGTCGAGACGTGAGGTCCGGAGCCGGTCGCTGGAGGCCACAACGTTCGTGTACGGACCATGCCGGTGTGCGTTGAGGGTCACCGTGCCTTCCTCGCCCGAGAAGGTTGCCCCGTGGGATGAACTCTTTGTTCTGGTCAGGCCAATCCACTCAGGAAGCAACTCTTCCGCCTTCGATAGAATATCGGACGGGGAGAGGACAGTCTTTCTCTGATAGCCAGCCATTCGGGTGATCTCTCGACTATTCGGCTATATGAGTCGTGCGTGCTCGAGGAAACGTCGAAGCTCGCCGATCGAACCGGGACCTTCAAGGCTCACGTCACTGGATCGGAGGGTCGGCGCCCGCTGTATCCCTGCCGCTTCCGCCTCCCTTCGAAGATCCGCGACATGATCCCGATGTTTATCGACATCGAGGACTGCTTTCGATTCGCTCCGGTCGAGCCCGACCTTCTCTGCGGCTGCGATCAAGACATCGACGCGCCCGATGTCGGCTCCCTCCTGGAAACGGGCCGAGAAAATCTCCTTATGCATCGGCGACCCCAGCCCCTGTTCTACGGCGTGCAGGCGTAGTTCGTGTGCCTTCTGGCTCCAGGGAACGAAGCTGGGAAGAACCATCCGGATCTCGGCCTTCCGCGCGAGGCCCTCCACGGTCTCTCCGTACGCGTTCCAATCCGGGTCCATGCCGTCGATGAGCTCCTGTGGCACCGGGCGCACTTCGAATGGGTGGAGAGTGGGTTCGACTCCGACGGGAAGGAGTTGGTCCAGCTGCCGGTGCATCAGGTATGATCCCGGGTCGACATAATCGAAATAGAAGACGAGGAAGGGAGCGTCGTTCATTCGCGGAAACTGCTCTCCACACTCCCTCCGATCAACCTTGCGGATCATGATCCAGGAAACGTCCGGGCTTACTTGATCCGGGTTCTAGGTGATTCGATATTCCCAGCATGGACTACAGCCCAAACATCTCCCGACTCGAAGAATCAGCCACGATGGCGGTCAGTACCCTTGCCAGGCGTCTCCGGGCGGAGGGCCGCGATGTCATAGACTTGAGTGCCGGTGAGCCGGACTTCGGCACGCCCGATTGGATCTCCGAGGGCGCCATCGAGGGGATACGATCCGGCTCGACCAGGTACACGCCGGTGTCGGGCATGCCGGAGCTGAGACGGGCGATCGCCGGGTACCTGGAATCGGTCGGAGGCAAGCCCGTGGACTGGGAGGGTGTGGTCGTAGCGGCGGGTGCGAAGCAGTCATTATTCAACGCCTCTTTCACGCTCTTTGGTCCAGGCGACGAGGTGCTCGTGGGCGCACCCTACTGGACGAGTTATCCCCAAATGGTCGTTCTGGCTCGAGCCGAGCCGGTGGCGGTGGCGGGCGATCCGAGCCGAAATTTCCTCCTTACCCGAGCGGATCTGGACGCCGCGTGTACGGAGCGGACCCGGGGGCTGATTCTGTGCTCTCCGTCCAATCCGACCGGGGCGGTATATGCCCTCGAGGAGCTACGGGAGATCGCCGAGTGGGCTAAGGAGAAGGACATCGTCCTCATCGCCGACGAGATCTATCGTGAGATCTACTTTGGGGACGACCGGCCGAGTGCGCCCAGCATCCTCCAGTTACCGGAGGAGGCCTTGGGTCCGTACGTCCTGATCGATGGGGCGTCCAAGTCTTTTGCGATGACGGGATGGCGCATCGGGTTCTCGTACACCGAAGTGGCGCTCGCCAAGAAGTTGGGGGCCCTTCAGAGTCATGCCACCTCGAACCCTGCGACACCCTCGCAGATGGCGGCGCTGAGTGCATTCTCAGATCCGGCGCGGGCGCGGGAGGCCACTCAGGGGATGGCCGCCACGTTTCGTGGGCGGAGGGACCGGGTCGTCGTTCTCCTCAACGAGCTGTTGCCGCAGCTCTCGTTCGTGGAGCCGATGGGTGCGTTCTATTTCTTCATTCGGGTGGATTCTCTGTTCCGGGATGATGTCTCCGACTCCACGGCGGTGTGTTCGTGGCTTCTGGAGGAGTGCGGCGTCGCCATGGTCCCTGGTGTGGCGTTTGGTGACGATCGTTTCGTCCGCGTCAGCTTCGCCACGTCGGACGAATTGATGGAGAGCGCGATCAGGCGGTTGGCGGAGGTGGTCGGCAGTCCCGCTTCTAAAACACGATAGAGCCACTCATCCGGAGCGCAGGGCACTCCGCAGGGCCCCCTCCGCCCCGTTCACGTAGGAGCCCCCAAAGAGGTTTACGTGCACCAACAGGGGGTACAGCTGGTACACGTGTCGGCGCAGCTCTTCGTATCCGTCCGTAAGCGGTCGACGGTCTTCATAGGCGGCGTAGAAGGCTTCCGGAAAACCTCCGAAGAGCTCCGTCATGGCCAGATCGACCTCCCGGTGGCCCCGATACACCGCCGGGTCGACCAGGACCGGCCTCCCGTCAGGACCCGGGTACACGTTTCCGCTCCAGAGGTCACCGTGGAGGATGGAGCGCCCGTCTTCAACCGCGCCCCCGAGCAACGTGGGGAGCTTCGACTCGAGCGCCGCCCACTGCCGGTCCAGGCCGGGCGGCCGCCCGTTGTCCTTGGCTAACGCCAACTGCGGCTCGAGGCGCTCAGTCCACCAGAACGCAGGCCAGTCATACATGGTCGTGTTCGCTTGAGGGAGCGATCCGATGTAGTTGGCACGATGCCAGCCGTACGGGCCCTCGCGAGCTTCGTGAAGGGCCGCCAGACCCCCGCCGAGGTGCTCCGCGTAATCCGCCGCTGGGCTTCCTTGCGGAACGTACTCGAGAAGCAACCAGGCAGGATTCTCCCCGGCATCGGAGGTGCCCATGACCTCCGGGACGGTCAGGCCGGTCGATTCGCCGAGGGCACCCAGGCCGTCGGCTTCCGCCGCAAAGACGTCCGACACGGCGCCCTGTGCCCATTTGAGAAAAAAATCCTCCCGCAGGTTGGTCGACAGGCGTGCGGTCTGGTGGATACACCCCCCGGTCACTGGGGCCATTTCGAGGATCTCCACGCTCCGTGCCACACGGCTAGACAGAGCGGCTTCCACGCCCTCCTTCAGGGCGCTTGGGAGCGTCCCGGGGGACCCGGCCTTCAACTCGAGAGCTCGGAGAGCAGATGCTCGACGAACGCGGCGCAGGTTCGATCGATCATTTCGAACATCAGATCGAATCCGTCGGCACCCCCGTAGTAGGGATCCGGCACATCGAGGTCCCCATCCCGATGGGGGTCGAACTCTCTGAAGAGGGTGAGTAGAGCGCCTCCGTCCCCCTCGGACTCCAGGTGGCGAAGGTCCCGAAGATTGCTTCGATCCATGGCAAAGATATAGTCGAACTCGTGGAAGTCCTCGGCGTGTACACACCGGGCTCGCCCCCGGAGTGAGATCCCGTGCCGCATCGCGACCTCGGTGGAGCGTGGGTCGGGAGGCTCTCCCTGGTGCCACGTCCCCGTCCCGGCTGAATCCACACGGACCCGGTCAGAGAGACCGGCCTCTTCCAAACGGTGCGCCAAAACCCCCTCTCCCAAAGGAGAACGACAGATGTTGCCCAGGCATACGAAAAGAATTGAGACGTCGTGTTTGGCCGTCATGTCTCAGACTCTCGAGGAGGGTGCGACCCTTGAACGTTTTGAATCCTGGGGCGTACTCCTAAACTTATAGGCCAATCCAAGGCCGGTCGCACGCTACGTCACCTCGATGCGTGATCACACGGGCTCCCCACGCGGAAAGAGCTGAGTGGTAGAAAAGAAAAAGGAACAGTCCCCCCAGCCTCAACCCTTCGAGCCTCAAACCTTCGAGGACTTGGGCGTGTCCGATGAGCTTCGTGCCTCCGTCGAGGCCATCGGTTGGGAGCATCCAACTCCGATCCAGATCAAGAGCATCCCCACCGGCCTCGCCGGGACTGATCTGGTGGGGATCGCCCAGACGGGAACCGGGAAAACCGGGGCCTTTATGCTTCCCGCCTTGGAGAGAATCGAAACGGGGGGTGGGCTACAGGTTCTGGTCTTGTGCCCCACGCGAGAATTGGCGCAGCAGGTCTGTGATGACACCGAATTGCTTGCCAAAGGCACGCGGATTCGGGCGGCCTCGATCTACGGGGGGGTAGGGTACGATCCCCAGCTGACCGCCCTCAAAGAGGGCTTTGAGGTCATCATTGCGACCCCGGGTCGGTTCCTCGACCACCTCGGGCGCGGCAGGGTCGACCTGAAGAAGGTGCGCACCTTTGTGCTCGATGAGGCGGACCGGATGCTCGATATGGGGTTCCGCCCGCAGATCGAGGGCGTTTTGCGAGAGGTTCCCAAGACTCGGCAAACGATGCTGTTTTCGGCCACCATGCCCCATGGCGTGCATGATCTCGCTTCACGCATAACGAAGGATGCGGTGTGGGTCGAGGCCGCTCCGTCGGGAACCAAGGCTGAGGGAATTACGGAACTCGTGTACTCGGTCAAGCCCGAGATGAAGCCGGATCTCCTCCTCCACCTTCTGGAGGATCCCCTGTGGGAGCAGGTGCTCATCTTCACTCGCACAAAAGCTGGGGCGGATGCACTGAAGAGCCGGCTGGACCGGGAGGGCATCCGAACCGAGGCACTGCACTCGAACCTACGCATGGTGCACAGAACGAGGGCGTTGGAACGCTTCACGGAGAAGAAGGTCCGCGTTCTGGTAGCTACCGACATCGCTCAACGGGGCCTGGATGTCGAGGGGATCTCGCACGTGGTCAACTACGATGTACCGAAGGACCCCGAGGATTACACCCACCGCATCGGCCGGACGGCCAGGGCGGGCGCAGTCGGGACTGCCGTCACCTTCTTGGCCGCCGCCGACCTCGGAGCGTTCAAGTCACTGACATACCATATCGGGAGAGACCTGGAGCGCATCCACCTTCCAGACTTCGACTATGCCGGCGCACCACAGGCTGTGTCCAGCGTCTCTCCAACGAGGGGGCGGCATTCTCGCTCACCTACGGGTATGGGGTCTCGCGACGCCAACGACCTGAGCGACGAAGAGCTGGCCGATCTGCTGAAGCACTGATTCGTGGCATTACCCCGAACTCGTAACGGCGGGACTTGAGATGATCCTACGTCGATACGGCACGAACATTCAAAGTGTCGAAACCCACTTCGACTCCAAGGCCCTTACGGAGATCGGGTTTCGGCGAGATCGTGCTTTTTCTAGTCCAGCCGACGACTTCTTAGCACGCCACGAGCGGATTTCAGAACACCTTCTGGAGGCCGAGTCCGAAGGGGATGTCCAGGACGAAGTCGAGTCGGTGATGCTCCAGCGATTGCTCGATATGCTCTTGAAACTCGACGCCGAATTGAGTGATGACGAGTTCGTGGTCGTTGAGAGTGAGCAGGGCCAGGATTACCCGAAGACGCGTTCGCGACAGAAGAATGTGGTCGTGGACGGTGAGAATCGCCTCTACTTCTACTCCAGCGTGTCTCCGCCACTGAAGGTGGCCGTCTTTAGAGCCCGATAGTGCGGACACCACACCAGACGCGCCTGAACCCGGTGGGCTCGTTGAGTCGACCGGGTTCATTCTTCGGGCGTGGTCGATTCGGCGGCGGGTCCGCATACACGGTTCCTTCCATCCGCCTTGGCCTGCAAGAGGGCCCGGTCTGCAAGAGCGAACAGCGAGTTCACCGATTCACCATGGTCGGGACAGCAGGCGAAGCCGGCCGACATCGTGACCTTCAGCTCGAAATCCAGGGGCGGACGGGCCTCCGAGACGATGTCGACGAGCCTCTGTGCCACGTGGTGAGCGACCTCCATGCTGGTCGCAGGCGCCAAGATCGCGAACTCCTCACCGCCGATCCGGAAGGGAGTGTCGGGCGATCGGGTATGCTCGGTCAGGAGCCGTCCGACCCAATGGAGGACGACGTCCCCCGTGTCGTGCCCGTAGGTATCATTGATAGCCTTGAAGCGGTCCAGGTCGGTGAGGATCAGTGAAAAGTTCTCGGAGTACCGAAGGGATCGTTCCACCTCTTCTCCGAGACGTTCCTCATAGGCACGCCGATTCAGTATGCCCGTCACGGCGTCGCGCATCGCGGTATCGCTCAGATCGCGGATGAGCTCATCGGCGCGCCCCATTTGAAGCGATAAGCTTTCGAAGATCTGGATCGCCACCTCCGGCATCAGGGCGACGAGCTCATGAAAGGCGTTCTGCTCGAGCATGAGAAGACGAACGTCGTCCGAGGCCTCGATCCTGACCCTGCGGGGCTCGCCGTTCAGCAAGGCCCTATCACCGAAACACTCTCCTGGTCCGAGAAGGATCGGCGCCAGAGCGGCCGTGGCGGCCGGATCGACGATTCGAACGTGGCCTTCGAGCACCACGAAGAGCGGAGTCCCCGTGTCCATCTCGACGATGGTCTCGTCGGGAGAGAAGGACACCAGCCGGGTGTGAGCGGCAAGCCCGGCGAGGGCTTTGGGCGCAAGCCCCACAAAGAGTGGGACTCCACTGAGGTATCGGATTCCATCCATGCTCATCGCGCGCCTTCAACAGCCCTCTAGCACCAAGGCCGTGGGGTATCCGCCGGTGTGCCAGAAGACCATCCGATCCTCTTCTCGTATGCGGCCACTCCGGGCCCAGTCAAGCATGGCCGCGGCCGTTTTGCCCGTATACGCAGGGTCGAGCAAGGCACCTTCGGTACGGGCGAGTGCGGCAGTCGCCTCCTCCGACGCATCGGAATGGATTCCGTATCCTGGCCCGACGTATTCGTCTGTGGGGTGCAGAAGCCCAGGTAGGAGTGGGGTCTGGGCTCCGAGCAGCTCGCCGGCGCGGCTCGCAAGACTCTCGGTGAGCTCCAGGATCTCCGCTCGGCCGATGTCGGGGCTCACGCCGACCAGCCTCACGTCCGCCCGCTCCAGGAGAGTAAACCCCAACCCCAATCCGGCGAATGTGCCGCACGAAGACGCCGAAACGAAGATCCAGGTGTCCCCAGGGTGGGGGTGGTCACGGAGTTGGACATCGAACTCGGTGGCGGCACGCACGTATCCCAGTGAGCCGAGCGGTGTCGAGGCACCGAGTGGGATGACGAGGGCGTGGCCCCCGCCGGCTTCGATTTCGGCGGCCACCTCGGCCATGGTCGGCTCGCGCTCCTCCGGTGAAGCGACCGGCCTGATCGCCGCCCCGAAGAGTCGATAGAGGTATGCATTCCCTTTATGCGGAGGTGTGGTATCACCGCTGAGCACGAGCACGCACTTCAACCCGAGGCGGGCCGCGGCCGCCGCCGTCAGTCGGGCGTGATTGGACTGCGGACCGCCGCAAGTGATCACGTGCGTGGCTCCCTGCAGGCGGTCGGGCGCCAGCTCGAACTCCAGCTTCCTGGCCTTGTTGCCTCCCAGTCCGAACCCCGACTCGGCGTCCATCTTCAAAAGGACGTCCGGCGGTGCTCGGCCGAGCAACTGGGCGAGATTGGGTGCCTGGATCAAAGGGGTCGGTTCCCGGACGAAGGGAGTTCGAGGCCACTCTTGGAGCGTGGCGAGCATCTGATTCAATGCGCTCCCCCTTCGGTCGTGTGCCTTGCCTCGGTCCTTGAGGCGATGCCGCCCGAGCTCCGGCCCGGCCGCCCCCCGCCGGGCGGTTAGCCTCCGGGTGCCGGGATCACGAAGATCCCGTCAGCGAGATCGGACCCAATGACCTCTGCGTTCCCCCGAATCCCGACAGAGACGGTCGTGGGTCCGTCGAAGGGTGCTCTTTCCTTGACCGTGAGCCGAGCTCCTGGTACCAGGCCCAACGTCTCGAGATAACGGAGGCGGGCAGGATCTTCATCCTGAACAGAACGAATCTGCACGGCCACGCCAGGCGCGACCTCGTTGAGTGTCACGAAGTCGGAGACCTCGATCTCACCGGATGGAGTGGGGATCGGCGCACCGTGAGGATCGTGGCTCGGGTGTTCAAGGATGGCGGCCATGCGATCGATCAGCGCGTCGGACGCGGCGTGCTCCAAGCGTTCGGCCTCTGCATGAACGTCATCCCACGAATACCCAAGATGCATGTGCAGATATGTCTCGAGGATCCGGTGTCGCCGGATGATCCTCAGGGCCTCCCGTGACCCGGCCTCCGTAAGCCGAACGCCACGGTACCGGGCGTGCTCCAGGTACCCGCACTCGGCGAGCCGTTTGACCATTCCGGTGACGGAAGCCGGTTGTACGTCGAGGGCTTCGGCCAGCGCGCTCGTCGAGGCGGACTCCTCTCTTTCCGTGAGGGAGTAGACCGCCTTCAGATAGTCTTCTACCGAGCGAGTGAGGCGCGGTTGCGGGGCTTCGTTCATGTGTAAACATGGGCACGGCCACGCGACGGGGGAAGGCCGATGTTCGGCGTCTCAACGTTCGAGCTTCGACAATTCGCGCGGCGAGTCTGGACCGGGTAAGATTGCCTGATGGACTACGAGAAAATTACGCAGGGAATTCGGGTCTTGGTTCGCCCGAGCTTTTCCCTTCCGTTCTCGGAGCCGGAGGATGGAAGGTTCGTCTTTACGTATCTGGTGGAGATGGAGAACCAGGGCGAGGAGGTGGCGAAGCTTCTCTTTCGTCACTGGCGCATTCACGACAGCCAAGGTGAGGATTCGGAGGTCGACGGTGAGGGGGTCGTGGGGGAACAACCCACCCTGGCCCCGGGAAAATCACATGTGTACGAGAGCTTTTGTGTCTTGAGTTCACCGGTAGGCTTCATGGAGGGGTACTATACGTTCGCCCGCCCCACGGGCGAGGAATTTCGGGTCCCGATCCCACGGTTCGACCTCTGGGCTCCCTGGAGGAGCGGGAGTGCTCCTGAGTCGGACGTGATGAACTGAATTCCGGACACGGCGGGTAGCTCATTTGGACCGACCGTGTGGTTTCGAGACGTTGGAATAACTGTCGAAAACAGCTAATTTCAACAGCTTTCAAGCGCGCTACCCTTGTCCGGGGAGGTGTAGTTGTCCGATTCAGTCGCTGTTGACGCCAAGCGCATCCTCTTGCGCTATGGCGCCCCGATCAATGTACTGGACAAAGTCTCCGACGATGAACGGATCGCTCTGGCCCGTGCCATCGCTAAGACCGCTCTTGCCGAGCGCGAGACCCGGCTCAAAGAGCTTCTCGCCGAGCGAGGGTACTGAAGTCCCCCGCTTTAACGAAAGTCATCTTACTCAGGTCGAGATGTCGCCGAACCGCAGCGTTGACGTCCCCGACCGTCAGGTTCTGGACGCGCTCCTCGAAATCGGCGTCCCATGAGAGTGTCCTATCCAAGTACAGTCCCTGGGTCAGCATGCTTACGAGGCTACCGTCCTGGGCTCGCGAAACCTCGCGCGACTGTAAATAGCCCAACTTCGCAACGCGCAACTCGTCGTTGTTGAACCCGTCATCCAAGACTCTTTGGATTTCCTCGCGGAGTGCAGCCTCCACGTTCTCTACGTTTTCTGGTGCCTGGATGGCGTATGCGTAGAACGAGCCGCTTTCGTCGATAGGATGCCCGCTTATCCCTCCGCCGACGTTGTAGCTGAGACCATCCTGTTGCCGAATGCGCACTGCGAGGCGGGAGTTGAGGACTCCGCCACCGATCATGTACCCAGCCAGGATCAGCGCGGGGTAGTCAGGATCGTCGTCACGTAGAGCCAAGTTCTGCTGGGCGAGCAGGAACGCGTTGGCCTTGTCCGGCGTCTCGAGTTGAATCACCTCCGCCGTCGCATCGAAGAACTCGGTGCTGATCCGTGTCGCCGGATAAGGGCTCTCCCAGTCTCCGAAGGCTTCCTCTATGACCTCACGGATCTCGTTAGAATCGAAGTCACCGACCACAGCTAAAGTACCGAGCTGTGGACCATAAAAATCACGATGGAAGGCCCTCGCCTCGTCGAGCGTTGCAGCCGCCAGGGCGGCCACACTCTCATCGACGGTTGGGGTGTAGTTCGGATGTCCCTGCGGTGCCGGGTTCATGTGCCGCCCCAGAGCGTTCTGTGCCAAGGCCGAAGGCTCCGAGCGCTGCTGCTCGAGAGCCGCCAGCTGCTGCTCCTTGAGCGTCTCGAACTCGTCCTCGGGAAAAGTGGGTTCTCGTACGATCTCGGCCATAAGGCGCAGGGCCTCACCCAGGCTCTCACGAATCGTCTGGACGCTTCCGAACGCCTGGCCCACGGATCCTCCCACCCCCCCCGTGGCCTGCATCCGGTCGAACTCGTCCTGGATCTGTTGGCGTGTGTGGCCGAACGAGCCACGCATGAGCAATTGCCCGGCGAGGGATCCCGCCGTTTCCCGATCTGTGAGGGCCGCCTCGTCCCCTAGGATCACGCGGAAGCGCGCGTTCACCGTCTCGCCCCTCGTTTCCTTCGGGAGGAGCGCCACCCTCATGCCGTTCGCGAGGGAGTACCGCGTGGTGCGTTGCTCGATGTTCGACGGGGAGGGGTCGAACGCTTCTCCCGCCGCGATGGCCTTCCGCCCCGTGTATCCGTCCAGCGCCGAGGCGATGTCGGGAAGATCGGGGACTTCGGCGCGGTCCGGCTCCTCGGTGGGGTAGAAGAGGCCGACCGTGCGGTTGTCGGGCTTGAGGTACTCCGCGGCCACACGCTGCACGTCCTGCGGCTCGACGGCCTCGATTCGGTCTCGGTGCAGGAAGAAGAGCCGCCAATCACCCATGGAAGCCCACTCGCTGAGTTGAAGGGCGATGCTCTCGGGGTTGTTGAACGTCTGTTCGAAGCCGTTGAGCAGGGACGTCTTGGCCCGATCGACTTCTTCGTCTGTGACTGGAGTGCGGAGAGCGTCGACGAGCACCTCGTTCATCGCGGTGACCGCCGCCGACAGGTCGTCCTCTGTTCTCACTTGTGCAAAAGTGAGGAGCGGCCCTGCCTCGCGGAGCTGGTAGGCGAAGGAGCCGGTCGAAGCCGCCAAGCCCGGCTCGACCAGCGCTCGATACAGACGTCCGGAGGGTTGGTCCCCGAGTACCTGCGATAGGATGTCGATCGCCGCGTAGTCTGGATGGGAGCCGGGGGGAACATGGTACGACATCAGCACGACCTGGATGTCGCCCACTCGCCGGAGCGTCACCGAGCGCTCCCCGTCTTGGACGGGCTCCCGAGTGTAGGTCTCCCATAAAGTGTTTTCACCACTGCGATCCGGGCGTGGGATGCTTCCGAACCTCTCGGCGATCAACTCCAGAGCCTGCTCGGTCTCGAACCTACCCGTTACGATGAGTAGGGCGTTGTCGGGCTGGTAGTACTTCTGATAGAAGGCCTGGAGGCGGTCGATGGGTACGCCCTCTACGTCTGAGCGGGCGCCAATGACGGACTTCCCGTAGTTGTGCCACAGGTAAGCCGTTGCGAGGGAGCGGGAGAGAAGCACCCCGAACGGACTGTTTTCTCCGGATTCCATCTCGTTCCGGACCACGGTCATCTCCGACCCCAGGTCCTCCCCGGAGATGAACGAGTTGACCATGCGATCGGCTTCGAGGTCCAAGGCCCACTCGATATTCTCTTCGGTGGCGGGAAAGGTCTCGAAGTAGTTGGTACGATCGAAGGAGGTAGTCCCGTTGGGGCGGGCTCCGTGCTCCGTCAGCTCCTCATCGATATTCGGGTGATCGGGGGTACCCTGGAACACCAGATGCTCCAGAAGATGGGCCATGCCGGTCTCACCGTATGCCTCATGCCGTGATCCGACGAAGTAGGTGACGTTGACGGTCACGGTGGGCTTGCTGGCATCCGGGAAGAGGAGGAACCGCAGTCCGTTGTCGAGGCTGTACTCGGTAATCCCCTCGACCTCTGTAATCGGTGTGATTTCTTGCCCCGCGGTCGGCGCGGCTACCATGAGGATCAAGAACGTCCACGTGGTCAGGCAGCGGTATCCGGATCGGACGTGATGACGGCACATGGCTCCCTCCTCCTCGCATAGGCACCCTTTCGGGGCCGGCGGCAAGTGGTCGTTCGGCGCCGGCTCGATCTCTCAGAACCCCGCGCCCGCTGCTTCCGTGGTGGACACCTCTAGAGTACGTAGACGATTCAGAGCGGCAGTGAGTTCCATCGGACGGAATTGAGCCAAATCGCCGACTCCCCGATCGTCCAGTTCGTCTAGGCCCTCCTTCTCGATCACCTTCATGACGAGGGTGAGAATCTCGCTCACGGAACGCCGCCCGTCCATGAACCGGTCGCGGGCCATGAGCAATCCGCGGCCCACGGCGAGCGTCTGAGCGCGAGACACGAGTTGGGTGACCGAGGAAAGGTCGATCCTTTCGTTTCCGAACACCAACGAACGCCCTGGGAAAACCTTGATCTCCGTTTCCCGCTTAGCCGTACTGGGATCGACCGAGGTGGGATTTGGAAGTCGTGTCTGGAACGGCTCGAGCGGTCCGGGCGCTTCCCTCTCTCGGCCGGTGGGAAGCTCCGACGCGACGCGCCGTGCGTCCGCGGTCACATCGGACGGACGGAAATCCTTCATAGCGATGACCGTGTCGGCGACGTCGAGATAATCGCCGCTCCCCCCGAGAACGATGACGCAACTGACGCCTCGCGTCTCCCAGAGCGATCTGACCCGGTCGATCAAAGGCGTAATGGGCTCCCCCTCCTTCGGGACCAGCTCCTGCATTCGCCGATCACGGATCATGAAGTTGGTAGCCGCAGTGTCTTCGTCGATCAGCAAAGTGGTCGCCCCTGCCTCGAGCGCCTCGACAATACCGGCCGCCTGACTCGTGGAACCGGACGCGTTCGGTGTCGAGAACGCGCGGGTGTCCTGTCCTTGAGGGAGCGCGCCGATGAAGGAAGAAATGTCGACCCCGGCCACGGAGCGGCCGTCTTCGGCTCTGATCTTTGCTGCCGACGGATCGGTCACCACAGATTCTCGGCCGTCTTGGTAACAATGATTGTAGACACCGTGTTCGATAGCCCGAAGCAAGGTGCTCTTCCCGTGGTAGCCGCCTCCCACGATAAGGGTGACCCCGCGCGGAATCGCCATCCCCTGAACCGTGCCGGCGTTAGGGAGTTCGACCTCCGCTGTCAGTCCGGCCGGCGTTGAGAACGGGATTGCAGTGTCCCCGAGCAGGGGTCGGTCGTCCACACCGCTTTTTCGGGCTAGGTGGGCTCCATCTGTGACGAAGGCGACCCAGCTCCGTGTTTCCAACTCCGCCCGCAACGCGTCGGCGTCCTCGTTGGTTAGCGCGTGCTGCAGGATGTCCTGATGTCCGACCGATCCGGCTCGGAGGCTGCGATCCACGACAGTGGGAACGTCCGCCGAAAGCAGTTCTATCGCCTCATGTCCGCTCGCGCGCCGCCCGCGGGCGGGCAGCCCGATCCGAAAGCGGGCCTCAACCGTGCCATCTTCGCCGACGATGACGGCGGTCTGCGCCAATACCTCCTGGCCCGGAGTCTCGATCTCGATGACGCCGCTCTTTCCGCTTCCCCGCTGGATCATGGTGCTCCGTGCCGCTTCATGGAAACGCTTTGCGAGCAGACTGGCAACGCCCAACCTCCTCGATCGGGAGGTGAGCACATCGGGCTCGAGGGCGGCCGTCTCCCGGGAAAGGATCACTCGTACGCGACTCGGCGCGGCGAACGGGTCACCCTGGACGTGGTCTACACCTAGGGTGAAGTCGGGGAAGGCCCAGGTGCCTCGCAACCCTTTGTAGGCTTTGTATCCTTGTCCGTCGATCCCGTTCAGGAAATCGACCAGGGCGTCCACGGTATTCATCGGAGCCCATCCGACACCTGGGGTTCGTGCCGGTTCCAGAGTGCCCTACTTTGCCGGCGCTCTAATCCTCCCGCTCTTTCCAATGAAAGCCAGGCGGGTCCTTGGACACCAGCCACGAGAGGTACCATGGGCGTGGGGTCCGAGGCCGCTCGGCATCCTCGGAGCGTCGCCCGCGGCTCTTCCTCCGTTCCCAGGGCAATCGGGGCGGCTTCATCTCCCGTGGGGGCCCTACGTCGAAGCTGGCCTGGTCAGGTTCGGTCGGCTCTGCCGAAGATTGCCATTTGAACCCCGACGGATGGTCTGGGCGATCTTTGCCCTCCCCCGGACTGTCCGACCGCCAGTGAAAGATCGGGACGTCCTCGGAGGGGGGAGCTCCCCACTGGAATCCAGAGCCGCGATCGGCCGGTGGATCCAGAGGACCGAGGTCCGGGCCGCGGCGTCCTGGACCCTCCCAACTGCAGCGGGAGCACCACCGCCATTGAAGCCAAGGCGATAGTAACCTCAGAAGTCGCCGGAGGACTACGGGGTTGGTTGCGCCACCACAGTGGGGGCACAGCCGTCCTCGCGGAAGCACCAAATATGCCACAGAGGCGGTGACCACGAGGAACATCAAGAGGATACCTACGAGTGAGATGAAAAGAAACACAAATTCGCCTCTCGATGAGCCAGCCAAGGACGCTTCTGTAGAATACCATGGCTCCTGCGGCAGAGTCCAGCAAATCTTCCCGTGCCGGTTCAAGAGCCCTTGCGTTACCTTTCTTGGCACCCGGGTGCTCATCCCCGGGATGACCCCGACCCGGGATCCGGTGGCCTGTGCTTTGGGTCGACCCTCGGAGCCATCTCCCAGTGAAAGCATGAAAATCAGGAACATTGCCATCATCGCCCACGTGGATCATGGCAAGACCACGCTCGTGGACGAGATGCTCCGCCAAACAGGTGTCTTTCGTGCGAACGAGAACGTACAGGAGCGCGTACTCGACTCCAACCCGCTCGAACGGGAACGTGGGATCACGATTCTTGCCAAGAACACCTCGATCCGCTGGGGCGACGTGAAAATCAACATCGTCGATACGCCGGGTCACGCCGATTTCGGCGGTGAGGTCGAGCGCACCTTACGCATGGTCGACGGGGTGCTGCTGCTCGTGGACGCTGTGGAGGGCCCGATGCCGCAGACGCGGTTCGTGACTCGAAAGGCGTTGGAGCTCGGACTCCAGCCAATTGTGATCGTCAACAAAGTCGACCGGTCGGACGCCCGCGCGATCGAGGTTCACGACGAGATCCTCGAGCTCTTCATGAACCTCGATGCCTCCGACACCCAGCTGGATGCTCCCTTTCTTTACGCTGTCGGACGAGACGGCTGGGCGAGCCTCGATCCAGGCGCGTCGGAGGGCGATCTGGAGCCGCTCTTCGAGACCATCACCGAACACATCACCCCCCCGCTCGTCGATCCAGACGGCGCGTTCCAGATGCTGATTTCCACGCTCGACCACTCGAACTACGTGGGGCGTATCGGAATCGGACGGGTCGAGCGAGGGAGGGTGGCCGTCGGGGACGCGGTCGCGCTGCTTCCTCTAGGGAATCCAGGCTCGGTCGACCCGGAGGAGGCGACGCTTGGCCGGGTGGTACAACTCTATGGATTCGAGGGCTTGGAGCGCGTGGAGATCGAAGCCGCGGACGCCGGGGACATTGTGGCGGTTGCGGGAATCGAGGGAGTCGAAATCGGGAAGACCATCGCCGATGTCGACGTCCGCGAGCGGTTGCGCGGGATCGCGGTGGAGGAGCCCACCGTCTCGGTGGATTTCACCGTGAACGACTCACCCTTCGCGGGTCGGTCGGGTAAGTTCGTGACCACCCGGCAGGTTCGCGAACGGTTGATGAGGGAACTTGAGCGCAACGTTGCCCTTCGGGTCGAGGAGACCGGGGTACCCGATACCTTCACCGTATCGGGCCGGGGCGAGCTGCATCTCTCGATACTCATGGAGACGATGCGTCGGGAGGGATACGAGTTCCAGGTCTCTCGGCCGCGGGTTATCGAAAAGAAGGGACCCGACGGCCTTCTGGAGCCGTTTGAAGAGGCCGTCATCGAAGTCCCGGAACGACACATCGGTGTGGTTATGGAGAAGATGGGTCCGCGACGTGCAGAGATGATCGAGATGAAGCCGACGGACAGGGGTCCTGTCCGGCTCCGGTTCCGGGTGCCTTCTCGGGGACTCTTCGGCTACCGGTCCGAGTTCTTGACGGATACCAGGGGCGAGGGGCTCCTCCACCACCGATTTCTGGAATACGGTCCGCATGCGGGGACGTTGATGGGCCGCAGGAAGGGCGTACTCGTGGCCGACCGGGAGGGACTTGCCGTTGGTTTTGCCCTCTTCAACCTCCAGGAGCGCGCCACAATGTTCGTAGCGCCAGGGCAAGCGGTATACTCCGGGATGATCGTGGGCGAGCACGTGCGCCCGGGTGACCTGGACGTCAACGCCTGTAAGGGCAAGAAACTCACCAACATGCGGACTACGGCCACGGATGAGAACATCAAACTGGAACCGCCAAGGGAACTGACGCTCGAACTCGCGCTGGAGTTCATCGAAGACGATGAGCTGATCGAGGTCACGCCGGAGCGGATCGGTTTGAGAAAGCGGCATCTCGACCCTATCGCGCGCAAGAAGGCTGCGCGTAAGAAGGCTTGATGATGGCCCTCTTCCAGAAGGATCTCGTCTCCGAGAACAACCATCCCTTGAACCTCGTCGAGCGTGAGGCGAGTTATGAACCGTCCGTCGTCCGCCCGCCGATCTTCGAGGTGTATATGCGCATGGCCGAGGAGTTGGCCAAGCGAAGCACCTGCGCCCGGCGCAAGGTGGGGACGGTCATCACGGACCCCCATCTCGAAAACGTGATCGCCATCGGTTACAACGGGAACGCTCGACGCTTTCCGAACGAGTGTGATGGACCGACCCCGGGGGCGTGCGGATGCATCCATTCGGAGCAAAACGCACTGGTCAAGGCTCCGGGAGGCATGGCGGACAAGGTGGCGTTCATCACCGCGAGCCCATGTGTGACCTGCGCCAAATTGCTCATCCAGGGCAACATCTCACATGCCTTCTACCGTGAGATCTATCGAGATCCGTCTGGCCTGGAGGTCCTGGCACGCGCGGGTGTAACCCCGGTCCGCTACGTGCGATGGATGCAGGATTGGCGTTGACGTTTTCCGGACTTCCAGAATTCATCCGTCACGTTATCTTCGGGCCTTCGTCACGGTTTAGGAGATCATTTTGTGGAGTCGTCACCCATAGAGAGTACCCCCTCGTTTGGCCGCTTCTTCCTTCCGGGTCCGACGGAGGTCCATCCGGAAGTGCTGAGCGCCCAGAACCGCGCTCTAATCGGGCACCGAGGACCAGCCATCAAGGAGCTCGTGGGCGATCTGCAGACCGGGCTCAAAGATCTGTTCCGCACGGAGAGTCCGGTCCTGATATCAACATCGTCCGCGACCGGTCTGATGGAGGCTGCCGTTCGAAACGGAGCCCGATCTCGCGTTCTGAGTCTGGTGAACGGCGCCTTCAGCCAGCGGTTCGGCCAAATCGCAGAGGCCTGTGGATTCGAGGTCGAAAAGCTCGAGGTGGAGTGGGGCCAGACCATCACCGCTGACCAGGTGCGTGAGAAATTGGCTTCGGGTGGGTTCGATGCCGTTACGGTTGTTCACTCAGAGACGTCCACCGGCGCCTTGAACCCCGTCAACCAGATTGCGGAGGCCGTCCGAGAGCAGGACGACGTAGTACTTCTGGTAGACTCGGTGACGGGTGTGGGAGGGGCGGAGGTTCGGACCGACGAGTGGGCTTTGGACTTCGTGCTCACCGGATCGCAAAAAGCTCTCGCGTTGCCCCCCGGCCTCTCCTTCGGCGTGGCCTCTGAACGCCTCCTGGCGCGTTCCGCCGATGCTAAGAAGAAGGGGGTCTATTTCGATCTGGTCTCGTTTCTGAAGCAGCTCGACAATCTCCAGACCCCGAACACGCCCGCGATTACACTTTTCTACGCCCTAGCCAAGCAGTTGGACCGGATACGGCTGGAGGGGTTGGAGGCTCGATGGGACCGTCACCGGGCGATGGCCGACCGGTGCGTCCAGTGGGTGGACATGATGTGTCAGCAGAGAGGGGTGGCTTTGTCGGTACTTGCGCCCGAGGGGTCCCGTTCTCCCACGGTGACCTGCGTGGGGCTTCCGGAGGGGACGACCGGGCCGTCGGTGGTCTCGGCGATGAAAGAGAGAGGCTTCACGATCGGCGGGGGGTACGGTAAGCTGAAGGAGACCGCGTTCCGAGTCGGTCATATGGGTGACCATACCGTGGCCGAACTCGATGCGGTGCTGGACGCTCTAGGGGAGGTACTCTCGTGAGTGAGAGATTCGTGGTCATCGCGGGCGACAAGATCTCCCTTTCGGGCCTGACACCCCTGACCGAGGATGACCGCTTCGAGGTCCTGGTGCCCGACGGTTGGACGCCAGAGGAGATGCAGGAGGCGTTAGGCCGGGCCCACGGTCTCATCGTTCGAAGTGAGACCAAAGTGAACCGCGAGCTTCTGGATCAGGCTCCGAATCTGAAGGTGGTTGGCCGCGCCGGGGTGGGGGTCGACAACATCGATCTCGAAGTCGCAACCGAGCTCGGGATCCCGGTGATCAACGCTCCGGAGGGTAACACGGTGTCCGCGGCTGAACTCGCCATGGCGCTCATTCTGACGGTTGCGCGTAACGTGTCTTGGGCAGACGCGTCCGTGCGGAGCGGTGCATGGGCTCGATCTCAGTTCTCTGGAATGGAAATTCGCGGCAAGACTCTGGGACTCGTCGGTGCGGGGCGGATCGGGACCGAGGTCACGATGCGCGCGCAGGCCTTCGGGATGGAGGCGATCGCGTACGATCCCTACCTGACCGAAGAGCGTGCCAAGGATCTAGGAATCGAGCGGGTCGAGCTCAGTGACGTGATCGCTCGCGGGGATGTGATCTCGTTGCACGTTCCGCTCACGCCGGAAACGGAGGACATGATCGGCGAGGATGAACTCAAGGCCATGAAGCCGACGGCCGTCCTGGTCAATGCGGCGCGGGGTGGTGTGGTCAATGAGGCTGCTCTGGTTGCGGCACTTGAATCGGGAGAGATCGCGGCCGCCGCGCTCGACGTGTACGCGACCGAGCCACTTCCCGAGGACAGTCCGCTGAGGGGAACGAAGAACCTGGTTCTCACGCCGCATCTCGGGGCTTCGACCGGGGAGGCCCAGGAGTTGGTCGCGACCGAGATCGCACGGGGTGTGAGCGCGGCGCTGCTCGACGGGGACCTGTCGAAAGCTCTGAACGCTCCAGCGATCGGAGGGGAGGACCTGGAGTACCTCAGACCTCTCATGGATCTCGCGGGTCGGGTTGGGCGCGTGGTCGGCGTCCTGGGGCGGGGCGGGATGCAGCGGGCCGACATCTCCGTCGCGGGGCTGGATGAGGAGATCCTCGGGCCGTTGACGGCGGCGGCCATGACTGGGATGCTCACACCCGTGGTGGGCGTGCGGAACGTAAACTACGTCAACGCCCTCCACATCGCCGAAGGACGGGGTATTGAGATCACCACGACGCTGCAGCCCCCGCGGGGTGACTATGCCAAGTTCCTCGAGATCGTTCTGGAGACCGAGGACCAGAAGGTGCGCGTGGCCGGTGCGCTACTGGGGGAGCACCATCATCCTCGGATCGTGCAGATCGACGGGTATGAGTTGAGTGTGCAGCCCGAAGGGTGTCTGATGGTACTCCGGAACAATGATGTCCCGGGCGTCATCGGGAGGGTGGGGACCCTCTTGGCGGCGCACGGTTTGAATATCGCCGAGTACATCCAGTCGAGAGAGGCCAAGGGTGGCCTCGCGTTGGCCGCCGTGTCCGTCGATGGTAACGTCAGCCCTGAGTTTCTAGCGACTCTTTCCGAGGACGACGACATCCTGGACGCGCGGGCCGTTTACTTCGACAGCTGAGCGGGGTCAGTGGACTCGTGTTACCGTATGACGTTGTACTCTCTCGGGACACGGGTCACGGCTGCGATGTCGATCGCGTCAACGGTCCTTCCCCATTCCTGACACGGTCGTCGCCTTGAGAAGCGAGTTGTAGATCGCTTCTTCCGTGGCCTCCACTGTGCCCTCGAAAAGCGCCGACAGGCCACTGTTCGGTACCTCCACGGACTCGGTCCACTCCTCGCCCAGCGTGCGTCGTACTCCAGGTGCCGTGGAGAACGCGATGACGTAGTCACCACTTCCGTTTCCGGCGAGGGAGCCGGTGCGGGCGAGTCCCATGACGGCCCGCCGGGCCAGGCGCTCCAGCCCGATCGTCAGCGAACGGTGTCGATCAAGAGTAGGGCCAAAAGGAGCGGCTGGTAAAGTAGCGACCAGAGAAAGACTCGCCGGGCCCGTATCCGCGACATTTCGGCCGCTGCGGCCATGGAAAAGCCGAGGGTGATCAGCCCCAACACGAGGGCACCCGCGAGGTAGATTTGCCCGGTGAGCCCCAAGAACGTGGGAAAGCCGCTGATGATCATCAGTGACACGGAGTGGTATACCATGTGCCTGCCGATTCGCAAGCCCTCAGGGTCGGTCGGGGGGCTCAGGAAGAAGCCCACACGGGCGTAGTCCTCCCGAAGTAACCAGGCGAGCGCCAGGACGTGGGGGAGCTGCCAAAGGAATGCGATACAGAACAGTATGACGCCGCCGAACTCCACGGTTCCCGTCGCGGCGCTCCATCCGATGAGAGCAGGAAAGGCTCCGGGTACGGCGCCCACAAGCGTGGCCAGGTAGGACCGGGTCTTGAGGGGCGTGTATGCGAGGATATATGCGGCGGCCGAGGCCGCGGTGAGCACCGACGGGAGCCAACCCACCGTGAGCCCGAGGTAGGCCAGCCCCACCACGAGGAGTGCCCAGCCGAACGCCAATGCCTCCCCGGGGCGTAACCGACCCGATGGCAGGGGCCGCGTCCGCGTGCGGGTCATGAGAGCGTCAGCGTCTCGTTCGACGTACTGGTTCATGGCTAGTGCGCCAGCCGTTCCGAGGGCCACACCCAGAAGTGTATGTATGATCGGGAGGACGTCTGGGCGGCCGCTGGACGCCACGTAGTAGCCCACGCCGGCCGTCATCATGACGTAGGCTGCGATCCCCGGCTTGGTGAGCTCGTACAACGCGCCGGCCTTGCCTTGGGCCGTCGTGCGATCCGTTTGCGTGTCGACGGCTTCGCCCATGGCGCGCTTCGTCGTCCCTCCAGCTATCCGATCGAGTCCAGCGTGTCCCTCATGGATCGGGCCAGCCCCGTAAAAGCCGGCACGTCGAAGAGGGTGTAGGCCGACGCCTCCGTGAGACGAAGAGCCATGAGCAAATCGAGGAAACGCCCCGGATGGTCCGACTCGAATGCGACCACGAACTCCTGGTCGTCCAAGCCGTACGAGTAGGTCGTGTTGAGCTTCACATCGGGCCACTGGTGCCCGACCCGGATGTGTTCGTCCATCATGCGCTGGCGGTCTTCGTGGGAAAGCTTGTACCACTCGCGGATCTTCGCCATCGGGTAGACGAAGAGATACTCGGATCCCTGAGGATTGATGGCGATACGGGCCGAATCGAGCACCTCCTCACTGCCGTACGTCTCGATGTACTCCGACTCGTAGCGGTTGAGGTAGATCGACCGTTTGGTCATGGCGAAATACGAATGCGCCAGGGAGAGGTATCCGCCGAGGCCGGTCTGGTTCAACGAGGCGGCGAGCTCATGGAGTTGGCCCAGGTCGTGGGCGGCCTGCCACAGTAGAAAATCAGCATCACCACGAGTCCCGACCAGCGCATAGCTGTAGATCATCATCTCGCGGAGCCGGGCTGCCACCACCGACTCGAACTCCTCTTTGTGCTTGGTACGTTCCTTTACGGGAAGCCGACGCCATGCGGGGTCCACCTTGAAAACGGAGAATCGGACGAACTCCCGCTCCTTCATTTTTTCCTGCTTAGCCTGGATCTGCTCCCAGGCGTCTCCCTCCATGGCCGGTCGCTTGGGGAGGTTCGGGCGCACACCCCGGGGAACGTTCTGCTTCGTTTCTGTCATGGCTCGGCTCGTAGGTTGGTGGCTCCGGGCGCGTTCCCGGGGAGCCTCGAAAGTGCCGAAACCAGAGAACCGGAGCAAGGCGGCTCGGATTGGAGTGCTGGAGACGAAACATGCACGGGCACGATACAGTAGTATGACGGGGACGATCGATAACTTTCCGGGAGACGAACGATCTCAAGGTCCACCACCCTACCCATGCACGGCTTGAGCAACGCCGAGCGTCGCCTCGCTGAGCGAGCGCTTTGGAGGAATGCATTTCTCGGAGCTGTGGTCGTGCATCTCCTCGCCTTCTTTCTGTGGTGGGGCCGACCTATACCAGGGTCGTCGCTCGCGGCCGCCGGACCACGGGCCGGGGATAATCGGGCGGTGTCGGGGGGCTTGCAGGCAATGAACATCCGGATTCCTCCGTCACGGCCCCTCATCCGGCCTCAGGTGCCGCTACTGACACTCGACCCCTTCATTCCGTCGGAATTGGAGGAGGATCAGCAGCAGCAGGTCGAGACGTCGTCCATCCTGGGCGACCGTCCGGGTGTTGACGGCCCGGGCTTACCCCAAGGGGATGGGCGCGGTGACGGCGGGACGGCCGAGGAGGGTCGGTTCCGCGAGGTACCGCCCTCTCCGCGCGGCATCATCATACCACCGTCCAACCGGAACGTCCGAGGACAGCGCATCGAAGTGTGGGTTTTCGTGAACGAGCAAGGACGGGTGGTGGCGGACTCGACTCAACTCCGTCCGCCGACGTCCGACGGGGACTTCAACGCCCGCATCGTACGGGAGGCGGCGGAGTGGGTGTTCGAGCCGGCCAAGAGGGGAGGACGAGCCGTGGGCTCCTGGTTCCCCTATACGATCAGCATGTAGGTGGGTGGAAGAGGGTCGTACGGTCCCTCTCCGGTCAGCACTTCGCTCCACCGCCTCCGGCGGCGGACTGCCCTGCGACGAACCGTACGACCCTCTTCATGGGGGCGTGTTGCAAGGGCACCAATGAACGAACCCCCCCCGGGATACCCGGCGAACGCCACCTTGCCGCCCCACACGCTCTAGTCGCATGTTGTGCTCCATGTCGGACCCGATCACCCGTCTAAATGCAGCCCTCTCGGGCCGCTACGCCATCGAGCGTGAGTTGGGCGAAGGTGGGATGGCCACGGTCTACCTGGCCGATGACCTCAAGCACGAACGCAAGGTGGCCCTCAAGGTCTTGAAGCCCGAATTGGCCGCAGTGGTTGGTGCCGAGCGCTTCCTGACCGAGATCAAGACGACGGCCAATCTGACCCACCCCCATATCCTGCCGCTCCACGATTCAGGAGAGGCGGATGGTTTCCTGTTTTACGTGATGCCTCACATCCAGGGGGAATCCCTCAGGGAGCGCATCGACCGCGAGAAGCAACTCGGGGTGGAGGACTCAGTGGCGATCACGCAGAAAGTCGCCGACGCCCTCGACTACGCTCACGAGAATGGCGTAGTGCACCGCGATATCAAGCCGGGCAACATCCTGCTCAGTGAGCGGGGAGAGCCGCTCGTCGCAGACTTCGGTATCGCGTTGGCCGTGGCTCAGGCCGGCGCGGGGCGCATCACGGAGACGGGCCTCAGCCTTGGCACACCGCATTACATGAGTCCCGAACAGGCCACGGGCGACCGGGATGTGGACCCCCGCTCGGATGTCTACGCGCTCGGCTGTGTGCTGTACGAGATGCTGGCCGGGCAGCCACCTTTCTCGGCCACTACCGCCCAGGCGGTGCTGGTCAAGATCCTCACGGCGGATGCACCCTCGATCACGAGTGAACGCAGGACCGTGCCACCTCACGTCGGCCATGCACTCGCGAGGGCGTTGGAGAAGCTGCCTGCCGACAGGTTCACGAGCGCGGCTGAGTTCGCCACGGCGCTCGGGGAGCCGAGCTTCACGTATGAAGCGCGGGCTCGGCCATCTGTAACAGCCTCGACCCTGGAGCCGGTAGCCGGGCAAGCGCCCACCACGATGTCTGGCCCCTGGAATCGGCTGGCGGTCGCCTTCGCGACGACCACTGCCCTCCTCGCTGCCCTCGCCGTCTGGGGCTGGATATCTCGACCTCCGCCCCCCGTCCCCGGCATCCCCACAAGGGCGGAGGTGAATGGCCTCGATATTACTGGTGGTGGCTGGAGGCTCGCGATCTCGCCTGACGGACGCTGGATCGTGGCAGCACATCGGGATGGAGGATTACGCGCGGCCCTCTACATACGCGCGGCCGAAGACACAGAGTGGCGGCTGCTGCCCAACACGGAAGGAGCAACCAACCCGACGTTCTCGCCGAACGGGGAGTCGGTGGCTTTTTCCGTGGCTGGCGCGATCTCAAAGGTACCGATTACGGGCGGACCGGCCCTGCCGATAGCCTCGGGCTCCAACGCGCACTGGGGCTTTGACGACACCATCGTGTTCGACCGCGGACCTGCCCTCTACCGCGTCGCGTCGTCGGGCGGGGAGCCCGAGCTATTGCTGGCCGCCGATACGGTGGACGTAAACCGGCCGCATCTTCTACCGAACGGGAAGGCGATCGTGTTCGGCACTGGCCGAGCAGATGTTTCACGCATCTTCATCTTCGAGATCGAGACGGGCGAAGTCCGTGAGCTTGTTCCTGCCGGTAACCAGCCACGGTACGTATCCACGGGTCACTTGATCTACGGGCACGGAGACGGGGCGCTCATGGGTGTGGCCTTCGACCTCGAAACGCTTGAGACCACGGGCTCGCCTGTCGTCCTCCTCCCCGAATTGGCCATCCGTGGCGGCGGCGCCTCGCAGTTCGCCGTATCGGAAACCGGCACGTTGATCTACGACGCCAGTTCTGCCGTGTCGAGCGGGGTGGGAAGGGTGCTCGTCGAAGTGAACCTGGAAGGTGTGGAAAGCCCGCTACCGCTCCGTGGGGAATCGATGGATGTGCCGCGCTACTCACCCGACGGAAACAAGATCGCCTATGCCGATGGCGCGGAGCTTCGTGTCTACGATATCGTGACCGGAGCGAGCCCACAGTTCGCCCAGGGCGGTCACCCCGTGTGGTCACTGAGCGGCGAGCATCTCTATTTCAGCATCGCCGGGAATGTCTCCGATGGCTATCGCCGGCCAGCCGACAGAAGTGAAGAAGTCACGAAACTCTGGGCTCGCCCTAACGGAAGTTATGTCGGAGACGTAAGCGCCGGTGACAGCATCATCGTCGTCCGAGAGAATACGCCGGACCGGGGTCGTGACATTTTCCTCGTGCGTGAGGGAGCGAACGGTCCCGAGTTCGAGGACTTCCTCACGGCAGACTGGAACGAGCACAATCCGGAAATCTCACCCGACGGACGTTGGGTCGCGTACCAGTCCGACGAGAGTGGAGAGTACCGGATCTATGTGCACAGCTTCCCCGTGATCACCGGCCAGCAGAGTGTCTCACCGGGACCGGGCACGGAGCCGGTCTGGAGCCCGGACGGCCAGATGCTATACTACCGCAGCGGCTCACGGTTCATGGCGGTCGATGTCGCGACCGAGCCTACCTTCGCCGTGTTGTCTGCACCCGACGTACTCTTCGATCAGCCCATCTACACCACGGTCCAGAACACCCCCGTGGTACGGACCTGGGATATCCACCCTGACGGCTCCCGGTTCGTGATGCTGAAGGTGGAGGGGGATGAAGGCCAAGCGGCGTCCTCCGAGGTCTACCTGGTCACCAACTTCTTCGAGGCTCTTCACCAGCGGATGGGGAGCTGACGGACCAGTTCCCCAGTTGCCCCCCCGTCGAGGTCGAGGGTGCGGGGGCTCCTGACCGACCGTCTGGTAGGGGCCGGTGGAGCGGGGGGGACGCGGGGGCCCCGGACAGCAGAGAGGGAAGGAGCCCCGCGCCCTACGACCGAAGAGTCGAAGCCGACGGCCCATCGAACCATCCCCCGTCCAGGGGGTAAATCCGAGTCACCGCGCGCCTTGTTTCTCGCTCTAGGTCTCCTCCCTCTTGGATCAGCATGTAGCGTCGCCCATGAAGCCGTCGGGAAAACGAATTCTTTGGGTCGACGACGAGATCGACCTTCTCAAGCCGCATATTCTTTTTCTGCAGGCGCGTGGGTATCACACGGACGCGATCACGAATGGGGACGACGCCCTCGTCATGATGCGTGAGAACGCCTACGATCTCGTTCTTTTGGACGAACAGATGCCTGGGCGGAGTGGCCTCGAGGTCCTGGAAGTCATGCGCCGCGAAGACCCTCATGTCCGCGTCGTAATGGTGACCAAGTCGGCCGAAGATCAGACCATGACGGATGCGATCGGACGGCGGGTTGCCGACTATCTGGTGAAGCCCACGAGCCCCCGCCAGGTTCTTTCAGTCGTCACCCGCATTCTGGAAGGGTCATCGATCCGCCAGCAGCGTGCGGCGCAGGATTTCGCGGCTCGCTTCGGACGGCTCTCGCTCAAGCGAGAGGAGGCACGCACACCTGAGGATTTCGCGGAGCTTTACATCGAGCTGACGGGCTGGCACGTGAGCCTCGAAGAAGCCGGGGAGCGGGGCCTCCTCGATACCGTGCAGTCGCTCATGACCGACCTCCGCTCGGACTTCGGCCGTTGGGTCGGACGGGAATATCCACGATGGTTGCGGGGTGAAGGGGACGTCCCCCTCCTCTCGGTGGACGTCGTACGGGAGCACGTCCTCCCACTCCTCGGGCCCTCCGCCGTTTTCCTGATCGTGTTGGACTGTATGCGCTTGGACCAATGGCGCGTGATCAGGCCACTCCTGGCTCCGTTCTTCGAGATCGAGGAATCGTATCACTACTCGATCCTTCCCACGGCGACACCGTACGCGAGGAACGCGATCTTCAGTGGCCAGTATCCGGATGAGATCTCTCTGGAGCACCCCGGATGGTGGGAGAAATCGGAAGACGAGGGCAGCCTCAACGCGTTCGAGGATGAGCTCCTTATCAACCAGCTGAAACGGCTCAGCGGGGAAGACATTCCGGTACACTACGAGAAGATCTTCACCGACAGGGACGAAGATCAGGTGCGCGGCCGAGTCCGTTCGGCCCTCAAGACGCCCCACTCCGTTATCGCCATGGTGTTCAACTTCGTTGATCTCATGACGCACGGGCGAAGCGAGTCGCCCATTCTCATGGAGGTGGCCAAGGACGAGGCCGCGCTTCGGGGGCTGACCCGAGCGTGGTTTAAGCGCTCGACGGCGTTTTCCGTTCTCAAGGAGGCTGCCGCCGCCGGTCATCGAGTGATCATGACCACGGATCACGGCTCGATTCTCTGCCAAAGACCAGCGACCGTCTTCGCACGGAGGGACGCAACCAGTAACCTCCGGTACAAGTATGGCCAGGATCTCAGAACGGAGAAGCCCGAAGCGGCATTTTCCACCAATCGGGCCGAGGACCTCCGGATTCCCGTCGGAAAGCTCGGCGTTACGTATGCATTGGCCGTCGACGACTACTTCTTCGTGTATCCGACCAAGTTGAGGGAATACCAGCGCCGGTACCGTAACTCGTTCCTGCACGGGGGCATCTCGCCAGAGGAGATGATCGTCCCGATCGCGCGCCTCACACCGCGTCTTCGTGGCGCCGCACGCTGACCGGCCGGCGTGTCGCTCTACACTCGAATCCTCTCGTACCTACGCCCCCACCTCGCCGCGCTCGCGGCGGCGGGTGCGGCGACGTTCGCCTTCGCGGCCCTCGACGCATCGGCATACGTCCTGCTCATTCCCTTCGTGGATGCGCTCTTCGCGGGTGGGCCCACCGGGGGGGGGGTGATGCCGATCTGATGTCCAGGCTCCTGGACACGACAGTGTACCGGGTCGTGAACCCCCAGGGTGATGCACTCCGAGCGGTCCAGGGAATCATCGTTCTCATCTTGGTTGTGTTTCTCCTCAAAAACGTGTTCGATTTCGCCCGAACCTATCTGGTGGCGTGGGTGGAGCAATCCGTGATCAGGGACTTGCGGAACGAGGTCTACGACCACGTCCTACGGCTCGACCTTTCCTTCTTCGGCCGAACACGCGTGGGACAGATCACCTCTCGGCTCACCCACGACGTGGAACAGCTTCGTCGTCTGCTCACGACGGAGTTGGCGAGGCTTCTATCGTCCGGTTTCTCGTTCGCCGTGGCTGTGGCTTTCATGCTGCTGCTCTCATGGAAGCTCACGCTCGCGGCCTTCGTGGTGATTCCCGGCACGATGGGGGTCTGGGGTCCGTTGGTGCGGCGCCTCCGCCGAGGCGACCGGCGCGTCCTGGATCTGGCGGGAGACGTGAGCGCTCACATCCAGGAGACTCTGTCGGGAATTCGGGTGGTCAAGTCCTCCTCCGCGGAGGACTTGGAGCGTGAGCGCTTCCGCTCTATCACGGGCGACTATCGCAGGACATTCTTGAAAGCGGAACGGTTACGGGCACTCGTGGGCCCCCTCACCGAGACGCTCGCGACAATTGGGACAGTCGTCATTCTGTGGTACGGTGCGCGCCTGGTCGTGTCGGATGGAGCGTTGAGCGGAGCCCACTTCGTCGGGTTCGTTGCCCTCAGTCTCAAGCTCTACGCGCCCGTGAAATACTGTGCGAAGTTCCCCGCTCTGGTGCAGCCCGGGGTCGCGGGCGCCGAGCGCGTATTTGAATTCCTGGACACCCCCGTCGAGATCGAGGATGGACCGGGGGCAAGAGTCCTGAGAGACCCGAGAGGCGTGATCACGTTCGAAAACGTCACCTTCGCCTACAAGCCCGGAGAAACCGTACTGCAAGACGTCACGATGAAAATTCCCGCTGGAGGTGTCGTCGCCCTGGTCGGACCGAGCGGCGCCGGGAAGGCAGAGTAGCGGTGGCGTGAATCGCGGCAAGAATCATGATGGATCTTATAAGTTACTGTGGTACCACGATATACATATGCTATCTCTTTGGTTGTCCCCTTTTCATACCCATTTTTAGGAACTGGATTCCAAACGACCCTAGCGGACCTTGGCGGACACGTCGGCCACCCGATTGCCATCTTTGACTACCTACCCAACCTCACTGAGCGCCATGTCACCCCCATTGGCGTCGGCTGTCGGGCGACTCCGCTTCAGCCGATGTCGAATGCAAATTGGCGAGCTGCCGAGGGGATGGTGAAGGAGCGAAGCGTGCCGGAGGGTGGATTGTCGATGGCCCCTGTCCTCTCTGATTGCGGACTACAATAGATGGTTAGTGTTTCAGATCACTCCGCGTTGCCACGGCTCGCGGCGATCTGTTCTCGGATCCACGCATCCACTTCGGACTCGATCCAGCCGACGGCGCGCGCGCCTAGCCGGATCGGTTGGGGAAAGCTCCCGTCGGCCACCCGCACGTAGATCGTGCTCCGCGCCAGCCCGGTGCGGGCCTGCACTCGAGGTAACCGCAGGACGCGCGCGGGCGCGTCCATGCCCTGTTCCATTGCTCTGGTCATCGGTCTGCCTCCGTTCTGTTCGGTGAAGAATTCCGGGGCGCGTTGCCCCGGGGGAGGGAACAGGGGCCACATGGGCCTGGCGGCAGGCTTCGATGAACACGGGGACCTGGCAGGCCATCGCCAGCCTCGGTGATCGGCCAGGACGGAGCTGACGCACCGGGTTGAGATAGCCCACCGCCTGCAGGTCGAACGTCGACGGCTTCAGGCCCGTGCGCTCGAGGGATGCATCCACTCGCGATTCGAAGTGCTTCGTCAGCGTCTCCATGGCAGTTGGGGTCGAGATCCGGCATGTGAGGACCCGTTCATGCACTGCGGCGCGTGGCCGAGCGCGACCGGATGCCGCCTCGGAGGGTGGTGCTAAGTGAGTCGAGGGCCGGCCGACGGATCGCGGCGAAGGGCTGCACCGTGCGGTGCATTGACATCGATGCCGGCAGGGCGGCCAGTGCGGGCGGCCGCGACTAGAAGCTGACACCACAGGGGAGCCATGAGATGTGTCGAGCGCAGGATCGAACCGGGCCTGCGGCCGGCCGCGCGACAAAGCCGCGCTGGCCCACCGTGTGCGGGACGGCCATCGCCCGGAGTACGACGCTCGCAAGGACACCCGGCGCCTACCAGCCCACTGTGAGTCGGCCCACCAGGCTGTGGTCCGGCTTGTCCTGAAGCAGACTTTCGCGGCGCTGGGCGTCGAGGCCGAACTGGAAGCTCATGGCGCCACCCTGCACGACAGCCAGGCTGTAGCCCAGCCGGTAGTCGCGCCCGTACTCGGAAGTCGTGACGCCGAACCTCGGGGTCCCCACCAGCCGACTCCCGACCGGCAGCGCATAGCCGAGCTCGGCGTCGATGCGGTCGCCCGATCCCGGGCCTGCCGCCCCGAGCCCCTCCATCGTATCGCGGCCCCAGAGTGCGTCGGCACCGCTCATCGCCTGACCGCCCCACGAGGGCGCGACCCGCGCCGTCAGCCCCAGCGGCGTCTGTGGCGTCGGGTCGTAGCTGAACGACACCGACACGCCCCGTTCCCTGAACCCTTCGTCCTGATGCACGAGCAGCGTCCGCACCCGCACGTCGACCGACAGCCCCGTGAGAGGATCCGATGCGATCAGGCTCGCGGCGACGTCCGCGCCCGCGCCCGTCTCCGCGTCCCCGCCGTCGCGCCTGAGCCCGACCTCGAAGCTCGGCTGCAGCGCGATGCCGTGTCCGAAGACGTAGCCCCTCGAGGCCTCGAGTGCTGTCCGCACACGCGTCACCACCGCCTCGGTCCCAGCCAGTCGGCCTGCCGGATCGTCCACGGCCTCGCTGCCCGTGCCGACCCACAGCGCGTCCGCCTTGAACGCCAGCCCGAAGCCACCGATACCGGCATCCACCAGATCGCCCCTCACGCCCCCGGCGAGCATCGACATCGAGAGCCCGCCCTCGAGAGCAACGGGAGCCGCGAGAGACGTTGGGAGAGACAGTGCCTCACCCGGCGTCAAGCTCAGCGAGCCCCTCCCGTATCCGGTCACGCCCCAGAGCGTGACCCGCTCCGTCAGCTGGTAACCCACCCACGGGTGGAGCCCCGTGACCGACGAGGCCACCTGGCCGATATCGGCTCCCTGGTAGCCGCCCAGGCCCCGCCGGTGCGAGAGCATCAGCCCGGCCATCAGCGGCCCCTTCGCGTAGTCGGCGCCGAACATCGTCGTGCGGACCCCGCCGTCGAGCGACAGCTCGCCGTCCCGGCCACTGAACCGCGACTCCATCCCGCGGCTCCAGAGCGACACGCTCGCGCCCCCGCCCGTCTCGCGGTTCAACACGAACCCCGAGCCCATCAGCACGTCCCCGCCTCCGAGACCCGTCCGCAAGAGTTCGGTGGGGCTCAGATCGGACTGGCCGCCCATCGTATCCCGAGCGCCCGCGCCCGCCGTGGACTCGAGCCGGCTCAGGAAGTTCCGGCCCATATCACGCTCCATCCCACGCCTGAGCTCACGCCCCGCAAACCGGCCCCGGAAACCCGGGTCCCTGGATGCCTCCAGCCGCTCCTCCACCTGCTCCATCACGTGAAGCGCCGTCGCCCGCCCGAACCGCGCCAGGAGAGCGCGCGGGAGCGGATCGGTGTTCTCGATCGTCCCCGTCGCTTCCGCGTCGGCCAGCCGGCCCTCCGACGGATTCGAGAGCCGGAGCGTCATCGTCTCCTCGCCCTCGTCGTGCGAGTCGTCGAGCACCGCGACCTCGACCGTCTTCGACGACTCGCCCGCCCGGAACGTCAGCGTCCCGTTCGCCGCCGTGTAGTCCACGCCCACCTGAGCCGTGCCGTCCGACGTGGCGTAGTCGACCGTCACCGCCCCGCCCGCCGCCCGCTCGAGCGTTACCGCGAACTCCAGCACGGCGCCCGCGCCTTCCTCCACCCGCGCATCCGCCACGGAGATGCCCACCGGGCCGGCCACCGTCGCCGACGGGCTGTTGGTCAACTGCCGCCGGTTCTCGCCCTTGGTGCAGATCGCACCGGACGTCGCGCACTCGCGCCCCGCCGCCAGCGTGATCGTCACGTCCCCGTCCGAGTCCGGCCTCACCGTCATCTTGAACAGGTCGCGGCGGCCGTCCACGCGCGAGCCGCCCGTGACCCGCCCGCCGGTCACCGTGAACGCATCCTCGCGCAGCGCCCGGAAACTGATCCCGATGTCCTCGCTGAACGCCACGCGGAAGTGGAACGCGCTCTCGCCGTCATGCGCCTCCGGCACGCCCACGAACGCCGCCGTCAGCTCCGCCGGCCCCGTCGTCTCGCTGTTCCGGATCGTGCCCACCGCCTCGTTGTCCGCGAGCCCCGCGCCCGAGGCGTTGCTCAGCATCAGCGTGAACGTCTCCCCGTCGTCCTCCACGTCGTCGTCCGCGATCGGCACCGACACCGTCTTCTCGTCCTCGCCCGGCTCGAACGTCAACGTGCCACTCGTCTCCGTGTAGTCGGAACCCGCCGTCGCCATCCCGTCACGCGTCCCGTAGTCGACCGTCACATCCGAGCCCGGATTCCCGTCCAGCCGCACCAGGAAGTCGAGCGTCGCGTCCTCGCCCTCGGTCGCCTCCGCGTCCGCCACCGACAGCGCCGCACTCCGCGTGGTTCCGCCCCGGGCGGTCACCGTTTTCGTCGCCGAGCCCCGGCTCGGGTGTACCTCGTACAGGTATCCGTGCGGATGGAAATAAGCCTGCTTCACCTCGGCGGTGACTCTGCTGTCCGGCTCGGACGCGTCGCCGTCGTCAACGGTTTCCACGACCACCGGTATCGTCGCGTTCCCGTCCCCGAAACGGACGATCTTGGAGAACCAATTGCGTCCTCGCCGGTCCGGCTGGAGCATGTTGCCGGTCTCGCTGAACCGTACCGCGACGTCCAGCGTGCCGTGGGGCTTGTCGCGCGACAGCGTGAAGCGCAGCGGGTCTCCTTCGGTCACCGTGCCCGATGGCCGGGCGATCGAGATCGTTTGCGGACCGGTCGCCGTCGCCAGGGCCGAGACAGCCGCGCTGTAGGTGTCGTCCTTGTCCACCGAGCGCACCTGGAACTCGTAGGTCGTCTCCGCGTCCAGATCCTCCACAAGGACTGAGTTGTTGTTTCTGATCTCGGGCGGATTGGTATTGGGAATGAGCGTCTGGGCAACATCGGTCCAGTTCTTGATCCAGTTGTTCGCGCCGCGGACGCGGTACCGGTACTGGTGGTGATCCACCAGGTCCTTCGATTCGGCGTTGGGGTTTCTCCACCAGCTCAAGAGAATCTCGCCGGGCAGTTTGGGGTCTGCCCTCACGTCCTGCGGCGGGGGAAGCGCGGAGTTCGTCGCCACCGGGCCCGCTGAAGAAATGGTGGTGGCGGACGCGACGCCCGAGGGGCGCGACGTGCCTGCGGCGCTGATCGCCGACACCCGGTAGTGCCGCGTGTCGCCGGCCGAAAGCCTGGTATGGGCATAGTCGACGCGGGTGTTGCCGGTGTGACCTTTGAGGACGTTCCAGCGCGAGCCCGCGTTCTCGGAGACCTCGATCCTGTAGCCCGTAATCGCAAAGCTGCCGACGTCCGCCGGGGCGGTCCAGGACAGCTGGATCCGCGTCTGGCTCTTGGCCGCGGCCTGAAGGCCCTTGGGCGTGCCGGGGACGATAACGGCGTCGTCGTTGCGGATGGTCAGGGTCACGTCGTCCGGGTCCGGGATCGCCGCGTTCGACACGGCGCCGGACACCGTCACGTCGTCGTCTGGCTCGGGGTCGTCGTCGCCCACCGGCCGGATCGTCACCGTCCCGGTGCTCTCGGTCGCGTTTTCGGCGAAGCTCAGGACCTTGTTGGTGCTCAGCTCGAAGTCGTCCTCGGTCGCCGGCGCCACCGGGCTCGCCGAGATCGTCACCGTGAAGTCCACGGGCGAGGCCGGCGACACCGTCGCCGTCACCGTGCTTAGGCCGCCGTTCTCGCCGATCGAACCGGGCGACAGCACCAGGGTCACGGCCGGCGTCGTGGTGTCGTTGTCGGTCACCGTCACCGATACGCCGGCGATCGCGATGCCGCTGTAGTTGCCGTCCGTGCTCGTCGCGGTGTGGGTCAGCGTGACCGCATCGTTGGCCGTGTCGTCATCGTTGAGCGCCTTCACCGTCACCGTCTGGGCCCGGTCCCAGTTCGAGGGGGTGAAGGTCAGGGTGGACGAGCTCAGGCTCACATCCGTGCCCGAGTGCCCGCCGACCGTCACCGTGACCTCGTGCGTCGGCTCGGTGTCGAGGACCACCGTGTAGCTGTCCCCCGTCGCGTCCTGTTCGGTCACGGTCAGCGCCGTCACCGACACCGTCACGCCCGCCGCGTCGTCGTCCTCGAGGGTCAGCGTCAGGGTCGGCGGCGCGGTCACGCTGGTCGCCGACACGGTGCCCGAGACCGTCACGGTCTTGTCCGCCGCGTCCACATCGTTGTCCACGCCCGTGATCGTCACCGAGCCCGTGCTCGTGGTCGCGTTCTCGGCGAAGTTCAGGACCGTGTTCGCGCTCAGGCGGAAATCAGCGGCCACCGCCGGGGACACCGCCGCCGCCGCCACCGTCACCGTGAAGGCCGCCGCCGAGGCCGGCGACACCGTCGCCGTCACCGTGCTTACGCCGCCGTTCTCGCCGATCGAATCGCCCGACAGCGCCAGGGTCACGCCCGGCGTCGTGGTGGCGTCCGTCGCGCCGCTGCCCGAGTCCGACCACGAGCCCGTCCCCTCGTCGTTCCTCGCCCGCACCTGCACCTGGTAGGAGGTGTTTTCCGAAAGCCCCGACAGCGTCGCCGTGGTGGCCGTGCCGATGTGGCCCCCGTTGCTCCAGTCCCCGGTGGTGCCCGCCCGGTACTGGACGTCGTAGTCTGTGATCGCCGGGCCCGCGTTGGCCGGCGCCGACCAGTTCACCGTCAGGCTCGTCACCGAGGCCGGCGCCACGTCCGGCGCGTCCGGCTTGCCCGGCGCCTCGCCGCTCACATCCGTCACCGTCACCGTGATCGTCTGCGTCGCCGTCTTCTCCCGCTCGCCCGCGCCGCTGGTCGCCTGCACCTCGACCACGTAGTCGTTGTCGGTGTCGGAGTCCTGGGCGTCCTCGAAGTTCGGCGCCGCGTCGAACGTCAGCGCCCCCGACGTCGCCCCGATAGAGAAGAACGCCTGGTCCGCCCCGCCGGTGATCGCGTAGCCGGTGACGTCGTCGCCCGTGTCGCCGTCGGTCGCCAGCACCGTGCCCGCCGAGGTCTGGTTCTCCGCCGCGTCGAACGTCGCCGATGAACTGAACGACGGCGCCGCGTTGGCGTCCGTCGAGCCGTTGCCCGAGTCCGACCACGAGCCCGTCCCCTCGTCGTTCCTCGCCCGCACCTGCACCTGGTAGGAGGTGTTTTCCGAAAGCCCCGACAGCGTCGCCGTGGCGGCCGTGCCGATGTGGCCCCCGTTGCTCCAGTCCCCGGTGGTGCCCGCCCGGTACTGGACGTCGTAGTCTGTGATCGCCGGGCCCGCGTTGGCCGGCGCCGACCAGTTCACCGTCAGGCTCGTCACCGAGGCCGGCGCCACGTCCGGCGCGTCCGGCTTGCCCGGCGCCTCGCCACTCACATCCGTCACCGTCACCGTGATCGTCTGCGTCGCCGTCTTCTCCCGCTCGCCCGCGCCGCTGGTCGCCTGCACCTCGACCACGTAGTCGTTGTCGGTGTCGGAGTCCTGGGCGTCCTCGAAGTTCGGCGCCGCGTCGAACGTCAGCGCCCCCGACGTCGCCCCGATAGAGAAGAACGCCTGGTCCGCCCCGCCGGTGATCGCGTAGCCGGTGACGTCGTCGCCCGTGTCGCCGTCGGTCGCCAGCACCGTGCCCGCCGAGGTCTGGTTCTCCGCCGCGTCGAACGTCGCCGATGAACTGAACGACGGCGCCGCGTTGGCGTCCGTCGAGCCGTTGCCCGAGTCCGACCACGAGCCCGTCCCCTCGTCGTTCCTCGCCCGCACCTGCACCTGGTAGGACGTGTTCTCCGAAAGGCCCGTGAGCGTCGCCGTGACCACCGTGCCGGTGTGGCCCCCGTCGCTCCAGCTCCCGGTGGTGCCCGCCCGGTACTGGACGTCGTAGTCTGTGATCGCCGGGCCGCCGTTGGCCGGTGCCGACCAGTTCACCGTCAGGCTCGTCACCGACGCCGGCGCCACCGTCGGCGCGGCTGGCTTGCCCGGCGCCTCGCCGCTCACGTCGGTCACCGTCACCGTGATCGTCTGCGTCGCCGTCTTCACCCGCTCGCCCGCGCCGCTGGTCGCCTGCACCTCGACCACGTAGTCGTTGCCGGTGTCGGAGTCCTGGGCGTCCTCGAAGTTCGGCGCCGTCTTGAAGGTCAGCGCCCCGGAGGTCGCACCGATCGAGAAGAGGTTCTGGTCCGCGCCGCCGGTGATCGCGTAGCCGGTGACGTCGTCGTCCGAATCGGAGTCCGTCGCCAGCACCGTGCCGGCCGTCGTCTGGTTCTCCGCCGCGTCGAACTCCGCGTCCGATGTGAACGCCGGTGCCGCGTTGGCGTCCGTCGCGCCGCTGCCCGAGTCCGACCAGTCGCCCGTGCCCTCGTCGTTCCTCGCCCGCACCTGCACCTGGTAGGAGGTGTTCTCCGAAAGGCCCGTGAGCGTCGCCGTGGTGGCGGTGCCGGTGTGGCCCCCGTCGCTCCAGCTCCCGCTCGTGCCCGCCCGGTACTGGACGTCGTAGTCTGTGATCGCCGGGCCGCCGTTGGCCGGCGCCGACCAGTTCACCGTCAGGCTCGTCACCGACGCCGGCGCCACCGTCGGCGCGTCCGGCTTGCCCGGCGCCTCGCCGCCCACGTCCGTCACCGTCACCGTGATCGTCTGCGTCGCCGTCTTCTCCCGCTCACCCGCGCCGCTGGTCGCCTGCACCTCGACCACGTAGTCGTTGCCGGTGTCGGAGTCCTGGGCGTCCTCGAAGTTCGGCGCCGTCTTGAAGGTCAGCGCCCCGGAGGTCGCCCCGATCGAGAAGAGGTTCTGGTCCGCGCCGCCGGTGATCGCGTAGCCCGTGACGTCGTCGCCCGAATCGGAGTCCGTCGCCAGCACCGTGCCGGCCGTCGTCTGGTTCTCCGCCGCGTCGAACTCCGCGTCCGATGTGA
>CBDCNQ010000002.1:0-275000 GCA_965219445.1 Longimicrobiales bacterium
CGGGCTACGTACCCCATCAACGGATTACGCCCGAAGTCGCCCTCTTCCCGCCAGGTAACCCGGCTTGCTCCCCCCAAAGCCTCGATCCTGAGTTCGCCGCCAACCGAGGCGCCACCTTCAATCTCCACCTCGTAGCGCACGAACGTCGGCGGTCCACTGCTGGTGATCGTCACCGAGCCGGACCCGAAGTTCGGATCGTCCCAACTTCGGGATGCCCCTACACCCCCGGACGGGCTACTCAGCTCCGAATCGAGGTCGCCCCAGTTGGTCCACCTATCCCATCGGCGCAGGTCGTTGAGGAAAGGGAAAACCTCTGCCGCCTCCGCGTCGATCTGGATCGACGCCTCCGCGGACCATGTGCCGGGAAGCACGAAACCGATCAGCATGAGGGTGGCCAGGACTGTAGCGATGCCACCGAATACCTTGGCGAGGGGAGCCATCATAGGCTGGTCTGTCGCTCCGTGTTGAGGCCATCGAGAATGGGACGGAGGTACGCCCAGACAGTCTCGGCGATCATCCGGTGGCCCTCCCGAGTGGGATGAATGCCGTCGGACTGGTTCAATTCACGGACGCCGGCGACACCCTCGAGCAGGAACGGAATCAGGGTGCCCCCATTCACTCGGGCGAGCTCGGAAAAGACGGACGAAAAGGCCGAGGCATACGCCTGGCCCAGATTGGGGGGGGCCTGCATTCCCGAAAGCAACAGCCGAGACTCGGGATAGTGGGTCCGCGTGCTGTCGATGACCGCCTGGAGGTTGGCCTTCATCGAGTCGGGCGATAGGCCTCGAAGGCCGTCATTGGCTCCGAGCTCGAGGACCAACACGTCAACGGGAGCCCGGAGAAGCCAGGTGATTCTTCGAAGCCCCCCCGCGCTCGTATCTCCGCTGACCCCGGCATTGACCATCTGGAAAGGAAGCCCCGCAGAATCTGCCAAGGCTTGGATTTGATTGGTGAAGCGGCTCGCCGGATCGGCCAGACCCAAGCCGAAGGTCAGGCTCGTGCCAAGGAAGACCACGCGGCCTCCGAGGGTCGCCCGCTGAGCGGGATTCAGCTCGGTCGGGGCGGCGTTGCCCCCGATGTCTAGCGGGGCGGCGTCCCCCGCGCTTGAACCTTCCTGGCCCGCCGAGCGTACCACGTCCGAGTCACCATCCGAGCCACACGCGGCCTGGGTGAGCCCCAACACCAAAACCCCGATAGCCGCCATGATTCGCGCCGAGGGTCTGTCGAAGGCATACATGAGTGGGGGTCAGCCCCTTCGTGTGTTGGACCGGGTGGATCTCCACGTGGAGCCGGAGAGCTTCGTGGCGGTCGTCGGCCCGTCGGGTAGCGGTAAGACCACACTGTTGGGCCTCCTCGCCGGACTCGACGAGCCCACCGAAGGCACGGTAACCGTAGCCGGTCAAAATCTCCAGACTCTTACCGAAAACGGGCGGGCGAGGTTTCGCGCAGACAACGTGGGGTTCGTATTCCAGACGTTTCATCTCCTGCCTACGCTCACCGCTCTCGAAAACGTGATGGTGCCCCTGGAGCTTCGAGACGGCGCGTCGCAGGCGAATGGGCGTACGATTCGTGAGAAAGCGACGGCGCTCCTGGAGCGGGTGGGTTTGGGGAACCGTCGGGTTCACTATCCAGCTCAACTCTCCGGTGGTGAACAGCAGAGGGTGGCCCTTGCGCGGGCGTTCGCCAACGAGCCGCGGATTTTGTTTGCGGATGAGCCGACAGGGAACCTGGATCGGAAGACGGGCCAACGTGTCGTGGAGCTGATGGAGGAACTCAATCAGGAACTCAGAACGACCTTGGTGTTGGTCACGCACGACCGCGATCTCGCTGGACACGCCCGTCGGACGATCTCTCTGGAGGATGGGCGGATCGTTTCCGATGAGGGCAGGGCGGGGCGGTGATTCGAGGCTTTGCAGCCCGCCTTGCCTGGCGGGAAGGGCGGGCGGGCTACCGGCGCCTTTCGGTCTTCGTGAGTTCGATCGCGCTGGGGGTCGGGTCGCTCGTGGCGATCCACTCCTTCCGGGCGGACGTGCAGCGTTCGCTCGGGGACCAGGCCCGCGCCCTCCTCGGGGGAGACGTCCGGGTCTCGTCCAGGCGGGAGTTTCCCGAGGCGTTCGAGGCGGTGCTCGACTCCATGGCCGGCCAAGGGAGGGATGTCGCGCGAACGACGACGCTTGCCTCGATGGTGCTCGACACGCGGAGCCAGGGGGTTCAGCTCTTCCAGATTCAGGGTGTGGACTTCGGCTACCCCTATTACGGGAACATCACGTCCACGCCTGCCGCTGCATGGACGGAGATCCACGAGGGTCCCTGGGCCGTGGCCGATCCCGCCGTGCTCATCCAGCTCGACGCGGTCATAGGAGACACGCTGCTGATCGGAGAGGCCCGGTTCGTCCTCAGGGGCGAAGTCATCGGGATGCCCACGGAGGTTGGGTTCCAGTCGGCCATCGGCCCGCGCATCTACATCGGCCGCGACCGGATACCCTCGACGGGCCTGCTCACCTTCGGATCCATCGCACGCTACCACGCCAACTTGAGAATGCCGGAGCGGGAAGACCGAGCCGAGTTTCGTGCCCGCAACGAGGAGCTTCTTGAAACGAGCCAGCTCCGGTACACCACCGCTCGGGCTGAGGCTCGAGAAATGAGTTCCGCGGTGGAGGATGTTTCGCGCTACCTCGGTCTCATGGGCCTGGCGGCGCTCTTCCTCGGTGGCATCGGAGTGGCCAGCGCGATCCACGTATACATTCGCGAAAAAGTGATCACTGTTGCCGTTCTCCGCTGTTTGGGGGCGCTCCAGCGAACGCTCTTTACCGCCTACCTCCTTCAGGCCGCCGCTCTGGCGCTCACCGGGTCCCTGCTCGGGGTCGGATTGGGGATGGCGGTCCAACGCGGGCTGCCGCTGCTGCTCACCGGCTTGTTGCCCCTGGGGGTCACGACGCAGGTGTCGTGGCTCGCCCTCGGGGCGGGTGTCGCTCTCGGCGTCTGGGTGGGAATCATGTTCGCACTGGGCCCGCTCCTGGAGGTTCGGGGAGTCTCCCCGCTCACCGCGCTCCGCCACGACTTCGAGCCTCCGAAACGCACTGATGGATTGCGCGTCGGCGCCTTCGTGCTGCTCGCGGTCACCTTGGTGGGCCTAACGGTGCTGGAGGCACCCGAGCTGGATCAGGGAGTCGGCTTCGCGCTCGTGCTCGGGGGCGTGGCGCTCGCGCTTTGGGCGACGGCGCGGGTGCTGATCTATGCCACGAAGCGGTTTTTCCCACACGGGATGTCCTACCCGGTGCGGCAGGGGGTGAGCAACCTGTTCCGTCCACGCAACCAAACCGTTGCGGTGACGCTGGCTCTGGGCTTCGGCGCGTTCGTCATGGGAACGGTGGGGCTCGTCGAGACCAGCCTCACTCAGGCGTTTTCGCTCGAGGCGGCCGCTGGCAAGTGGAACCTTCTGCTCTTCGACGTCCAGTCGGACCAACGTGAGACGGTAGAGGATTTCCTCGAGTCACGTGTAGCCGGCCCTCTCGAGGTGACGCCACTGGTGCCGTCGCAGCTGTCGGCGATCAACGGCGTCCCGGTCGAGACTCTCTTGGAGGCGCCCCGTGGTGAGCGGCCCCGATCGTGGGCTTTGCGCCGGCAGTACCGAAACACGTACCGGGCCGAGCTCACCAGCTCCGAGGTCCTGCTCGCGGGTGATTGGTGGGACGCGCCGACGCCTGGAGAGGCCGACGAAGGGGCCGGGGACGAGGTGGCTGGCGACGGGAGGGGGGGCGACGTGGGGGCTGGTGTGGGGGCCGGCGTGGCGAGGATCTCCATGGAGGCGGATCTGGCCGAGGATCTCCGCGTCGGGCTCGGCGATCACATTACATGGGACTTTGCGGGGGTGCCCGTCGAGTCGCGGATCACGAGCCTGCGGACCGTCGATTGGGCCCGGTTCCAGACGAACTTTTTCGTAGTTTTCGAACCTGGCGCTCTGGAGGAAGCTCCTCAGACGGCGGTCGTCCTGGCCTTTATCGAGGGCGAGCAGGAGAGAGCCGAAATGCAGCGGGATCTCGTCCTTCGTTTCGCCAACGTCTCGGTTCTGGACCTCTCCCGGCTTCAGCAGACCATCGACGATATTCTCGAGCGGGCGAATCAGGGGATCCGTTTTCTGGGTGTCTTCAGTACGGTCGCCGGCGTCCTGGTGTTGATCGGGGCGCTCGCGACGTCGCGTTATCAGCGGATGCGCGAGAGTGCGCTCCTGAAGACGCTTGGGGCGTCCAGGCGGGTGGTGCTCCAGGTTCTCACGGTCGAATACGCGGTGCTGGGCTCGCTCGCGTCCGCCGCCGGACTCGTCCTAGCCATTTTCGGAGGATGGATGATGACGTGGAGCGTATTCGAGGTTCCTTTCCGCCTGGACCTCGCCCGACTTGGAACCGTGTGGCTGTGGGTTACGTCGGTGACAGTCGTCGTAGGCCTGATTGGGAGCCGCGGCGTGCTCGCCCGCCCGCCCTTGGCCGTGCTACGGGATGTGGTGGGGTAGCCTGGTCAAAGATTGACCGATATCGCGAGCCTTCGTCTGACATTTCGGGCATCTCGGTCATGGTCATCGGCTGCCGGCAGAAAAGTCACGGAGCCGCTCGCTGGCCTTCTCCAGGGTCTCCAGCCTCTTGCAGAACGCGAACCGCACCAGGGATCGTCCGAGTTCTGGGGGCGAAAAGAAACTGGACCCCGGCACCGGCAAGACCCGAGCGTCGCTCGCCATGCGCCGTGAGAAGGCATCGTCCGATTCGTCACTGAGCCCTGAGAAGTCGGCGAGGATGTAGTAGGCTCCCTGGGGCTTCTCACACTCGAATCCGGCGTCCACGAGAGCACTGTGCAGCACGTCTCGGCGTGCTCGATAATCCTGTACCATGCCGGAGTAATACTCTGGACCCAGGGACTCCAGGCCAATGGCGCAGGCGTCCTGAAGAGGGGCTGGGGCACCCACAGTGAGGAAATCATGAACCTTCCGAATGGCCCCCGTCAGATCCGGCGGCGCGATGATCGTGCCGATCCTCCAGCCAGTGACGCTGAACGTCTTAGAGAGCCCGCTGACCGTGATCGTGCGATCGCGCATTCCGGCCAGGGTTGCGATCGGAATGTGCTCTCCCTCGTAACAAATGTGCTCCAGACCTCATCGGTGATGGCGAGGAGGTCGTGCTCGAGACAGAGGGCCGAGATCGCCTCCAGCTCGGATCGATCGAAAACCCTGCCGGTCGGATTGTTGGGAGTGTTGACTACGATTGCCCGTGTGCGGCTCGTGACCAGAGAGGCCAGACGATCGGGATCGAGGCGGTACTGGGGAGGCTCGAGCGGCATGAAGACGGGATGGGCCCCGCAAAGTATGGTGTCCGGGCCGAAGTTCTCATAGAACGGCTGAAGGATGATCACCTCGTTTCCCGGATCGACGAGCGCGAGCATGACGGCGGCCATCGCTTCTGTCGCACCGCACGTCACTGTGATTTCCCGATCACCCTCCACGTCCATGCCGTACCGCTCCTGATACTTGGCCACTAGGGCGTTGCGGAGACGTGGCGATCCCCATGTGATGGCGTATTGATTGCGGTTCGCGCGAATCGCGACGCAGGCTGCCTCCTTCAGCAGTTCGGGAGCGGGGAAGTCGGGAAACCCTTGAGCCAGATTGATGGCGTCGTGTTCTCGAGCCACCCGTGTCATCTCACGAATGACCGACTCGGTGAAATCGTGGGTTCGTCGGGCTGTACGTGGCGCGGCCATGATGTTCGTTTCGTTGTAGGTTGGTCGGGTCCCGAGCCGCTCGGAGTGCCGAGACAATTCTGCAGCAAGACACTACCATACCCGGCCGATCCGATCAAAAGAGGAGAGCCACACTTGGTTTCAAAGGCAGCTTTCGTGATCGTCCTCTTGGGGACACTTCTGATCCCGGTTCGGGGTGACGCACAGATTTCACCCCTCCAGTGGGAAGGGCGGGGAGGGGTTTGGATCCCTACCTCCGATCTCGTTGGGGCTCAGGGTTTTGAGGGAGCTGCATCGACCGACGCCAGTTTCGGAGTTCACTTCGTGCTGAGGAGCGGACTGATCAGCTTCGTGGTTGGCTTCAGTGAACACCGCTTCGGCTGCACGGCGGTCCAGTGCGTCGAGGCGGTGGACTTCGTATCGACGGCGTGGGACCTGGGTGTGCGTGTGAACTTTCGCGAAGCTGGGATTGTCCCGTGGGTGAGCCTGGGAGCGACGGCGGCACTTTTCGATGCACGTGTCGACACCGGGGGTGGCGTTGCGCGGGAGGCATCGGACCGAGACTGGGGATACGAGGTCGGGGCCGGGTTTCTGGTCCCGGTCGGAGGACCATTCGCGCTCAACCCGGGCGTGCGCTATGGGCAAAGCGATGCCGATTTTGCCTCGCGGCGCCCGATGGAGACGCGATATATCATAGCGGACCTAGGGCTCGTCCTCGCCTTTTGAACGGCCACGCGGCCCCTTCTTCGAGGAGCATGACGCCTGTGAAGCGGACATCCAAGTCTGGAGTGCTTCTCCCGCTCCTCGCGCTATCCCTGTTCGTAGCACCGGTCGCCGAGCCGGCCATGGGGCAGGTGAGCGCCGACCAGTTCGCGAGGATGTCCGCACGGAGCATTGGCCCCGCCGGTGGGACGGGGCGGATCTCCGCCATCGACGCGGTCGAGGCCGATCCGAACGTCATATATGTCGGGGCGGCCCCCGGTGGGATCTGGAAGTCCGTCAATGGGGGCCAAACATGGCGTGCCGTGTTCGACGACCAGCCCATTTCCGACATCGGCTCGATCGTGATCAACCAAGCCTTCCCCAACGTAGTGTGGGTCGGTATCGGGGAGGGGAACAGCACCGGAGATCCGGGGGTGGCCGCCGCGTACCGGTCGCTCGATGGCGGCGAGACGTGGGCCCCTGCGGGGCTGCTTGGACTCGAGGGTGTCCATCGTATTCTGTTGCACCCGTCGAACCCGGACATCGTGTATGCCGGTGTTTCGGGGGTGAAGTGGGAAGACGGAGGGGATTCCGGGGTCTACAAGACCACCGACGGCGGGCAGACATGGATCCGCGTTCTCTTTGTGGACGAAAGAACCGGTGTCTCGGATCTGGTCATGGACCCGAGCGATCCCGATCTCCTGTTCGCGGGCATGTTCTCCAGCCGAGCGTATCCGTGGTCCGTTGAGCCGAAGGGCCCGGGTAGCGGGCTCTTTTTGACACGGGATGGCGGAGAGTATTGGGTTCGCCTGGATGAAGAGGACGGGCTTCCTGGGGGCGACGTCGGCCGGATAGCGTTGGATGTGTTCCGGGACGACCCGAGGGTCGTTCACGCTCTTGTGGACTCCGGTGAGGGTGTGCTCCTTCGTTCGTACGATCGAGGGCGCACATGGCGAACGGTGACGCGGAGTCCCGATCTGATTTCGCCCCTCGATGACCCTAGTGACATCGTGGCCGATCCCCTGAACGAGTCGAAACTGTTTCACCTGTCTACTCGCCTCTCCGTGAGCGACGATGGTGGAGTGACCTTCCGGGACAATGGCGGAGCAACCCTCCGGAATGACGGGAGCGCCTCGAGACCGGGCTTTCGAGCTCTGTGGATCCAGGCCGGCGACCCGCGCCTGCTGTACGGGGGGACCGATCGTGGCCTCTACGTGTCGCGGGACGGCGGGGAGCATTGGAATCCGACGGGGGAGCTTCCCCTGGGCAGGTTCAACCATGTGTCGGTGGATATGGCGGTCCCCTTCAACGTCTACGGAGGACTGGATCGCAGCGGGTCGTGGGTGGGACCTGCATACGGGTGGACGGAGGGTGGCGTCCGAAACCGTGATTGGACGGTGCTCGGACCCGACGAAGGCTTCGGCGTCCTGGTCGATCCGCATGAGGCGAACCATGGATACGCCGTTGCCCGGAGCGGGGATCTGATTCGATTCGACACTCAGACGGGCGAGCGGAAGCGTATTCAACCTTGGGCTCCGGACTTTGCCGACCTCCGCCTCAATCGGGATGTGCCGATCGCGCTCGATCCGCATGAACCGGAAGGCATCTACTATGGGAGTCAGTTCGTCCACAAGAGCGTGAATCGCGGTGACAGCTGGCAGATCATCAGCGGTGACCTGACTGCCAACGATCCGTCCGGACGACGCGAGGACCGGGATGACGCCCCGGCCGGGGATGGCCCCGAGTACGAGGGCGGCGCCACGATCACGGCTATCGCTCCGAGTCCGATCGACCGAGACGTGATTTGGGTCGGCACGGACGAGGGCGATGTCCAGGTAACCCGCTCGGCAGGTGGGGAGTGGGAAAGCGTGAGGCGCCGAATCGATGACGTTCCGGACAGCAGTTGGGTGGCCCACATCGAGCCCTCCGCTTTCCGACCGGGGTCGGGCTACGTGACCTTCGACGCTCATCGAACGGGGAATCGGGAGCCGTTCATTTTTTGGACCGACAACTACGGACATGACTGGAGGAATATCGCCAGGCGCGACATCGAGGGAGTCGTCCATACAGTCGTGCAGGACCCGATTGAGGAGACTCTGCTCCTCGCCGGAACGGGGGTGGGGCTTTACGTATCTCTCAATCGAGGCGAGGACTGGATCAAATGGACTCACGGGCTGCCGCCGGTAGCAGTCCACGACCTCGTCCTACATCCACGCGACCACGATCTGGTGATCGCGACGCACGGGCGCGGGGCATACGTGCTCGACGACATCCGACCCCTCCGGGAGCTCGCTGGGAATCCGGGAACCGCCGGACTCGAGCTCTTTCTCTTCGAGCCGCCTCCTGCGTTCGTCCGCGGCGCACCGGCATCCGACGGAGATGGCGGCTCGGAGACGGATGCGAGTCCACGGAGGCAAGAGCGGCCCGCCGGGGTCCTCCTGACGTATTGGTTCGGTCCTAGGTTCGGGGACGGTGGTGACCGGGGGGACGACGACCAGAATCGAGCCGCCGACGATACGCGCCGCGTCGTCAACGTCGAGATCCTCGACTACGAGGGACGGGTCGTGCGGGCTCTCTCCGACGTTGCGGTTCCAGGGATGAATCGGATCGTCTGGGACCTCCGGGAGGATCCGCCGACGTTGAGCGGGGCTCTGGGGGAGTTTTCCGACGCGGCGCTCGGGACCGATGACGGAGGGCTTCGATCCGTGGACGTGTTACCCGGCTTATTCACGGTTCGAATTTCGAGTGAGGGCGCCGAGAGCGTCCGGGATTTAGAGGTCGGGACGGATGTCGAGGTGGAGATCGACATTCTGGAGCGGATCGCGAAGTATCAGGCCGTGAAGCGCGGCTTGGACCTCGACGCGAGGCTGAGGGCGCTCAGAGCCGCGATCGCAAGCGTCCAGAACGAGCTCCAAAGAGTGAGTGACGTGGTCGACGGCCGCGGCTTCGCGGGCGATGTGGAGATCCTCGAGACCAGTCAGAGGCTCGGTGACGAGCTGAGAGAGCGGGCCGATTTCCGAGGCGTGATGAGATATCGTCCCGGCGTTCTCGCACTCAGCTCTTCCTACGATGGCCCGACCGAGGGGCAACGGCTCGATCTGATCCGCATGGAGGAGGAACTCGATGGGCTCATGCAGAGGATCGGTGACTTCTTGATCTTAGATATCAACCGTTTCGCACGCAGCGTGTATGCGGCCGGTCTGGAGGTATCCTTCTTCATCGGGCCCATCGGTTGATCGGACCGCTTCGCAAGCTTCTCCTGTGGGCATCGGAGAACGCGTTCTTGAGGGAGCGCATGTCCCGCCTCGCGTTCGTGCAACGGGCGGTACGGCGCTTCATGCCGGGGGAGTCGTCGGAGGCCGCGATCGAAGAAGCGGTGAAGCTGAGCGCGTCACGAATCACGTCCGTGCTCACTCTCTTGGGCGAAAACGTGACGGATGAGAACGAAGCCGCCGATGTCGGCCGGCATTACCAAACCGTGTTGGAGGCGATCGCGGACCGAGAGTTGGGGACCGAGATTTCGGTGAAGTTGTCACAGCTCGGAATGGACATCGGGCTCGACGTGGCGGCGGCTAATCTCGAAGGCATCTTGGCAGCGGCGGAGCAGCGGCAGCAATTCGTCTGGATCGACGCGGAGACCAGCGACAGCGTCGACAGGACGCTCGATATGTACCGGGCCGTGCGTTCGCGGCATGCGAACACCGGGGTGTGTCTCCAGGCTTACCTGTATCGGACCGCCGGGGATCTCGCCGCCCTGCTGCCGATCAACCCTTCGATCCGGCTGGCGAAGGGTGCATACGCCGAACCCGCGGAGGTCGCGTTCCCCCGCAAGAAAGATGTCGACCGGAACTACTTGGAGGTGGCGAAAACGCTTCTCGACGAAGTGCGCCGCGGTAGAGTGCGGGCGGCCTTCGCGACGCACGACGAGCGCCTCATTCGCCGGATCGAGAAGGAGGCCGCAGAGCGTGGAATCGCCCGTGGAGATTTGGAGTTCCAGATGCTGTATGGGATTGGGACCACAGAGCAAAAGGAGTTGGCCGCGAAGGGCTACAGGGTCGGGGTGCTGATCAGCTATGGGACAGCTTGGTTCCCGTGGTATATGAGGCGTCTGGCCGAGAGACCCGCGAACCTGTGGTTCGTCATGAGAAAGATGGTGTCTTCCTGATCGGCGACCGTGATCCACTCCGATGGCGTGCTCTGGCCCTCGTCTCTCTGGCAGTCCTCCTAGGAATGTCCGTCTGGTTCACCGCGAGTGCGGTGGCCCCGGAACTGGAACGCCGTTGGGACTTGAGCTCCAATCAGGTGGGTTGGCTCACGACGCTCGTTCAGTTGGGCTTCGTGGCCGGCACGATCCTGGCGGCGGTGATGAACTTGGCGGACGTCATTTCGTCGAGAGTCTATTTTTCGACGTCGGCTCTCTTGGCGGCCGGGGCGAACGCACTTCTTGTGGGCGTTCCCAGTTATGAGGGCACGCTGGTCCTACGGTTCCTGACCGGATTTTTTCTGGCGGGGGTCTACCCACCGGCCATGAAAGATGATCGCCACCTGGTTCCGGTCGGCCCGCGGACTTGCGATCGGCACGGTGGTCGGGGCGCTCACGGTGGGGAAGGCGACCCCATATCTCTTGAAGCTGCTGGGCGGTGCTCCGATCTCCGCGGTGGTGTGGGGAGCGTCGGGGGGTGCCACGCTCGGAGGGCTCTTGGTGGCCGTCGCGTATAGAGAAGGGCCTCACTCGTTCACACGTGCGCCCTTTTCGTGGGGACTCGTGGCCGAGGTAGTGCGGCACCGGCCCACTCGCCTCGCCACGTACGGGTACCTGGGCCACATGTGGGAACTCTACGCGATGTGGACCTGGGTACCGGCGTTTCTGGCGGCGAGCGCCACGGCGAGGGCGGCGACGAGGGCCGCGGAGGCTACGGGTATAAATGGCGCCACCGTCGCGACCAACGCGGTGGATCTAGCCGCTTTTTGCGCGATCGCGGTGGGTGGCGTCGGCTGCGTCTGGGGTGGGTGGATAGCAGACCGGATCGGCAGGGGCCGATTCGTCAATCTGGCCATGGCGGTGAGCGGTGCGTGCTCACTGGTCGTTGGTATCTTCTTCGGTCAGAGCTTTTGGATATTGCTCCCCATAGTGCTTATGTGGGGTCTGTTCGTCGTCGCCGATTCGGCCCAGTTCAGCGCGATGGTCACCGAAGTCGCTCCCCGGCAGGGTGTCGGCACGGCGTTGACTCTCCAGACCTCGGTGGGGTTTCTGCTCACGATGGTGACCATCCAGGGGGTGCCGGTGCTTCAGGAGTCATTCGGCTGGAGCTTGGCGTTTCCGATTCTCGCGCTCGGTCCGATCTTCGGGATCACCGCGATTCGAAGGTTCGACCAGGATCGTCGAGCAGCGTGAAGATGCTGACGAGGAGTGCTACCCGTGCTCCCCGCCGGACCGCCTTTCCACGCCGGACCTCCTTTCCCGGTCGGACATGCTCTGTGAGCCGACCCGCTTCGTAGAACTGGTCTTTTTCCCAAGGTTCAGGGGAAAAACCTCTAGAACGCGATCGTGCTGAGCGAAGAACACGATGCCGTCCCCGACCCCGACCTGAAGGTCTCGCGGCGGCTGCACGACTGAATCTCCGGCACTCTCCACCAACACGATATCCGTTTCGTGGTCCTCCTGAAGATCCCCGACGGTGCGCCCCGCGAGCAACGACCCCTCGGTGACCGTAAGGCGCATGGTCGAATATGCGACACCCTCGATCTCCAGTGTCTGGGTGATCTCGACACCGAGGGCTGCACCAGCGAAGACGGGAGCCGCCAAATCGGCCGAGCTCAATACCGCATGCACATCCAGGAAATTCTCGAGTTGCTCGGCGAACTGGCGATCCCACATCCGACCCACAATCCGGATGTTTGGACACCCGTGCCGGGCCTTCATGATGGCCTCCATGTTCGCCTGGTCGTCTCCCGTGCAGGCGACAAAGGCCTCCGCGTGGGTCATTCGTGCCTTTTCCAGCGTTTCGGGAAGTCTCCCGTCTCCGCGGATGATCGGGACGCCCATCTCCCCAAGCCGCTTCTCCGCATGCGCACTGGGGGAGTGGTCGATGGCTACGACGTCCAGGCCCATGGCGACGACGTCTCGGATCACTCGCTGACCCACATGTCCAGCACCGAATACGATGACATGATTCCGGTACGTCAAAGCCAGAGCCTCCGCCCAAGGGTTTCTACTCTCGTCCCTATTGAACACCAGATTCACGAAGTCGGCCGCGCCGAGGCCGACCAACAGCACGAAGCCCAGTGGCATCAAGTACCAGAACACCACGAGAGCCCCCTCCGGCGGCACCGCCTCCGGAGCCTCCAGGATCATGAGTTGCAGAATGATATATGGGCGGTCGATCAGAGGCATTGGCTCGCCGCGCACCGCCTCGTACACCTCTCCGTAGACGAGTCCACCCGCCACGGTCAGAAGGACGAATCCGACCAACGGGACACGAAATTCGCGGAGCAGCGCCATCGCGTGATACCAGCCCGCCCTCGCCGTCCGAGGGAGAGATCGAGGGACCGAACGTCGTATCGGGCCGGCAAACCGACTTCGTACAACGGGGGTCAAACGACTCCTCCTTCGTGAGCTTGTGAGACCGCACCAGACTCCGGTGGGCCGAAGTGGCGCAGGGTCGTAGGAATCTAGCAGATGCCGGTATTTCGGGTCGACCGGCCGGCCTCCGGCCCGCCAGGTTTCTGTTGTCGTTTCTATACTCCGCGGGCATCTTGCAGAGGGTTCACCTTCTGAAATTCTATCCGAGCAGGCCCCTGTGCACCTGGTAGACGGATATTCAGTCGTCGTACCACTGTTCAACGGTGGAGCCGTCATCGAAGAGCTGGTGGCGCGCTTGGGTGCGGTACTGGAGCCCATGGAGCACCCATACGAGATCATCCTCGTCGACGACGGCAGTCAGGACGGGAGTGCCGAGAAGGCGAAGAAGCTTGCCGAGTCCATGCCCAGTGTCCGTACGTTCGAGCTCTTACGGAACTACGGGCAACATAACGCCACTCTTTGTGGAATCCGTGCTGCCCGATACGCCTATACGATCACGCTCGACGACGACCTGCAGAATCCGCCGGAGGAGATTCCCAAGTTGTTGGCGGCCCTGGAGGACGGCTGCGACGTTGTGTACGGGTGCCCGATCGCGCAGCGGCATGGTCTCTGGCGCAACCTAGCCTCCAGGCTGACCAAGTTCGCGCTGGCTACCGTAATGGGCGCAAAGGTCGCGAAGCAGGTCAGCGCATACCGGGCCTTCCGAACTTCGATGCGCGCGGCGTTTGCGGAGTACCGTGGGCCGTTCGTTTCGATCGACGTCTTGCTCACGTGGGGCACCACCCGATTCGACGCCGTGGTTGTCGAGCACGAGCAAAGAGCCGACGGTACATCCAACTACACCCTCGGCAAGCTCGTTGCCCATGCACTGAACATGATGACCGGGTTCAGCACAACACCACTGAAGGTCGCGAGCTACATGGGATTCGTGTTCACGTTGTTCGGGCTGGTTGTGCTGGCGATGGTCGTCGGGCGGTATGTGATCGAGGGCACCGAGGTGCCTGGCTTTCCATTTCTCGCCTCGATTATTTCGATTTTTTCCGGGGTGCAGTTGTTCGCCCTTGGCATCATGGGCGAGTACCTCGCCAGAATGCACTACAGGATGATGGATCGCCCGTCCTACGCCGTACGACCACCAGAAACTTCTACCACGGACGATGATACTCGTCCGCAATGACTAACGTCGCGTTATTCGGCAGCCAGGGGATCGCGGTTGCCTTCCTGGATTTTCTCCGTTCGCGTGATGACGTAGAAGTCGGGCTTGTTGTTGCCTGCGATTCCGAGCGCGATGCGTCACTCGGGTACGAGTCCCTCATGGCTAGCGCCGGGAAGCTGAATCTCAAGGCGGCCCACGACGACCAGATCCTCAGTAGTCTATCCAGCACCGAACCCGACATCTTGTTCTCCGTCTACCACCGAAAGCTGCTCCCTCCCGAAGTCCTTCGCATCCCTCCTCTCGGTTGCGTGAACATTCATCCGGGGCTCCTTCCCAGCTACCGCGGAGCCACGCCGACGGCCTGGGCCATGCTCAACGGAGAAACCACTTTTGGGATCACGATCCATTACATGGATGCCACTTTCGATACCGGTGACATCCTGGTTCAGGAAGTGCACGACATCGATCCTCAAGAGACGGGATACCAGCTCCGCGTACGTGCCATGCGTTTGGGGGCAGAGCTCCTCAGGAAGAATTTCGATGGGATCGTGAACCGGACCCTTACGCCGATCAAGCAGGAAGGCGCGGGGTCCTACTTCGGGAAGCTGGAGACGGACTACCGAATCGACTGGAACGATCGGGCGGAGGTGATTCGTAATGCCGTACGCGTCTATGCGAGCCCCTACGCGCGTGCCAGGACCTCGTTACGCGACAAGTCCATCCTGGTGAATCATGCTGTGGTGCTCGACGACCCCGACCGGCACGCGACCCACAGCCCGGGCGAAATCGTCGATGTCTTGGATGGGGGCGCCCCCGTCGTTGCTGTGGCGGACGGATTCTTGATCATAGACGACTGTAAAGCGCTACCGCCCATGACCGAGGCCGAGCGAGAAGGTTTGCTTCGCAAGGGCAACCGCTTCATCTGATTCCCACCGGCCGATGATCCCGACGGCCGACTCTCAGGCGGCGTGGAACTCCGTAATCCTATCGATCACGTAGGCCTGGCTCGTCTCGTTCAGGCCCGTAAAAAAGGGAAGTCGCACGAGGCGTGTGCTCACGTCCTCGGCCACAGGGCACTCCCCCGGCAGGGCGCCCAGCTCGCGTCCCTTCGCCGACAGATGGAGCGGGATGTAGTGGAAGACCGCGTGTATTCCATGATCGGCGAGGTGCTCGATGAATCGGGATCGGTCGGCGGCGGTCGGGAGCAGCAGATAGAACAGGTGTGAGGTATGCTCGACATCCACGGGAATGGTCGGGAGGTGCACGCCCGTCCGGTCGGCCCAGTCCGAAAGGCCCTCCGCGTACCGTCGCCAGATCGCACCGCGCATCTCCTGGATCCTCGCCCGTTGCTCGAGTTGGCAAAGCAGGAACGCCGAAAGGAGGTCGGAGGGCAGATAGCTGGAGCCGAGATCGACCCAGGTGTATTTGTCGACCTGACCTTGAAGGAATTGAGTCCGGTTGGTGCCCTTCTCGCGAACGATTCGCGCCCGCTCGAGGAGGGCCGAATCATTGAGGAGAAGCGCTCCGCCCTTTCCGCAGGTCAGGTTCTTCGTTTCGTGGAAACTCTGTGTCGCCATGGCTCCGAACGTACCCAAGGCTTGCCCCCGGTAGCTCCCCATGAGGCCGTGCGCATTGTCCTCGATCACGGGAACACCCACGTCGCGCGCAATTCTTCCGATCTCATCCATCTCGCAGGCGACCCCCGCGTAGTGCACGATCACGATCGCCTTGGTGCGATTCGATATCCGCCCGGACAACGCTCGTTCGTCGATATTGAGCGTATCCGCCCGTACGTCGGCGAAAACTGGCCGCGCCCCCCGGAGAGCGAACGCGTTTGCGGTGCTTACGAAGGTGAACGACGGCATGACGACCTCGTCATCCGGCTCGAGATCGAGGAGGATGGCCGCCATCTCGAGAGCATGCGTGCAAGAGCACGTGAGAAGCGCGTGGGGTGCTCCGGTGATTTCCTGCAAGAGCTGCTCGCATCGTTCCGTGAACGGACCTCCCTCCGAAATCGTGAGACCCTCTACCGCCTCGCGCATTCGGTCGAATTCGGATCCGACGAGAAAGGGGCGGTTGAATGGGACTCTGATGGGCGTCACGGATGTGCTCCTCTGACGAGGGGATGGAACGAGGGCCGCACGGAATGCGAGATCCTGGTCTTCCACAAGCTATTTCCGGGGCTGGTCCGCGCCAACGGGGCTATTTTCGTTGCCTGCTCGGGGACTTCGGATGTAGAGTGGTGAAGCGCCATCTACCCACCCGCTCTCTGAACTAAACCGTCTGACCGGATTGATGACCGAAGAGCCGCTTCGAACCCTCATCGTAGAAGATGACGAAGACCAACGGGTGCTGCTGACCCGGATCCTTGAGAGCCGGGGCCACGAGGTCGTGGCTTTCGGCACGTCTGAGGAGGGTCTCGTGGCGTACCAGCGCGACCCGTTCCCGCTCGTGATCCTCGACGTCATGCTTCCGGGCATGAACGGGATGGAGCTGTGTCGCGCGATGCGGCTCGCGCCTGAGTCCGCGCAGACCGTCATTCTGTTCGCGACCGGTGTGGATGGGAGAGAGGGCATTGAAGAGGCCCTCTCGTCGGGTGCCGACGACTATCTCACCAAGCCGCTGACGGGGGAGCTTCTCCATGTTCGGCTGACGATCGCCGAGCGACAGGTTCGCGCTCTTCAAAGCCAGAAGCAGCGGGAACTCGACCTGATGCGGGACGCCCTCCGCGATCCGGTCACCGATCTTCCCAACCGGCAGCTCTTTTTCGAGAGGCTCGATCGGGCGGCCCGGCGCCACGGGAGGGAGAACGGGGCGTTCTCGGTCCTGTACGTGGACCTCGACGGCTTTCGCGAGATCAACGAGAAGCACGGGCGCGACTCCGGCGATCGCGTGCTTCGGGAAGTGGGCGAGCGCCTGGAGCCCTGTGTGCGTCCAGTGGACACCGTCGCTCGAATGCAGGGCGACGAGTTCATCCTATTGCTCGACGGCGTGAAGAACGTGAGTGAGCCCGTGCGCTTGGCCAACCGCATCCATCAGGCTCTTTCGGCCCCATTCCATGTCGAGAACCAAGAGCTGTTTTCGAGCGCCAGCATCGGCATAGGCTTGAGCCAGACGGGCTTTGAAAAGCCGAGCGACATGGTGCGCGACGCCAAGACGGCTGCGCGCACGGCTCGCGCCGAAGACGGCCCCAGCTCCCATCGCATTTTCGATCCCGTGTTACATGCCGGAGCCCTCGCCCGGGTTCATCTGGAGTCTCGCCTCAAGGTGGCCGTGGACCGAGATGAGCTGGTTCATCATTATCAGCCGCTCGTTTCACTCGAGACCGGTCAAATCGTTGGTTTCGAGGCCCTCCTTCGCTGGGAGGATCCCGATCGCGGAATGGTCTTTCCAAATGAATTCGTGCCGGTGGCCGAAGAAACGGGTCTGATTATTCCCATCGGGTGGTGGGGCCTGGAGCAGGGTTGCCGCCAACTGAAGGAGTGGCAGGACCGGTTTCCGCGAGACGTGCCATTGACCATGGCGATGAACATTTCAGCGAAGCAGTTCGAGCAGCCCGATCTCGTCGAACAGATCGCCACTCAGCTCTCCCGCTTCGAGCTTCCCCCCGCCTCGGTACACATCGAGATCACCGAGTCTTCTTTGATGTCGAACGTGGACAGCTCTGCTGCGGTCCTTCAGCAGCTTTGGGACCGTTCGTTGCGCCTCCACATCGACGACTTCGGCACGGGATATTCCTCGCTCAGCTACTTGTGCCGGCTGCCGATCCACACGTTGAAGATCGATCGGTCCTTCGTCGAACGTATGGGGGAAGCGGACTCCGACCTGGAAATCGTGAAGACGATCATCCGGTTGGCCAAGAACCTCGGCTTGTCGATCATCGCGGAGGGAGTCGAAACGAAAGATCAGCTGGATCAGTTGATCGAGCTCGGGTGCGAAGAAGCCCAGGGCTACCTGTTTTCCCAGCCTGTCGAGAGTACGGCGGCTGAAGAGCTCTTGTCGGGAGGGCCGCTCTTCTAGCGTCGCGCCTTGCTGGATCCGGCGCCTCCGCACTCTCGGTAGCTCGCGAACTTCCGGAACACGACTCTAGGGCGTGCGGGCCACGCCCACGACCCCCCACAGTTGGGCCATCGCCTCGTCGTACGGGACAATCTCCGGCGGAAAGCGTGGGTCCTTGGGCACGAATACGAACGGTCGTCGGTCCGGATGGGCATCGAGGAGGCGCCGATTCTGCTCCGGCCCAAAATCCCTGACGAACATCGGGCGTCCCTCTTCGATTCCGGGAAGGTCTCCTTGCCAGAGCAGAGGGGCGAGCGCGACCGCCCCGAAGCGATCCGCACCGACCTCCCGGGAACAAGCGGTCCCAAAAGGCTCTCCGGTTCGGGTCCGCAGCGTCGCCCCCGGCGGAGAGGGAGGGCGTTCAATATCTGAAGGCGTGCCGGGTACCTGCTCGAGGTCCAAGTCAGGAAGAGATGCGCCGCCAGGCTCCGGGCTATGCGTCCGTCGAGAGCCGGCTCCGGCCGCCCGAGCTTCCCGAGCCAATGCGTATGTATGGAGCCCACAGTTCGTGTTCCGACGGAGGGCCGTGATGACGCTGTCCTGTCTCATCCCACCGGCGCCCTGAAGGCGTGAACTGAGCCGCTCATTCCAAGAAGCGTGTACGAAGACGATCGCGGGCTCTTCGGTGGGGAGGGACGGCACCGTGATACGCTGTAGCGTTTCCTCACTCCACCGGTAACTGCTCCATCGGGTGGGAGCGCCCCAAAGCGCCGCACCGGCCACGCCGATCAGAATGGCCCACGTGGTCATATCCGCGGCCCAAGCACGCCGATCACGGGAGTGTTCTTGGTCGCTGCGACCTCCCCCCGGCACGCCTGCACCGGGGGCAGATCCCTCGACGGTGCTCCCCAAACCACCGGCCAACCCCAGGGCTGCGATCACTCCCAGGGCGATCCATGCCGGAGCCGCCTCGTAGAGCATCCGTACATCGTGGAACCAGTAATACCCGTTCGCCATCACCGGGAGGAATGCCCAGGCAGCGAGCACCGCAACCCCACTGGGGAGTCGGGAGGCCAACAGGAGATAGAGCCCGATGATCGCGGTCACCGGAAACGGCGTTTCCAGTAACTGAACACCCAAGCTGAGGACGTCGGATGAGGTAAACGCAACGGCCTCCCCAAGGCCGTACGGGTATCCCCAGGGATCCATGTGGAACCCCAAGCGGTGGCGATCCCCAAAGGCCGCGATGTACCCCAGGGTGAACGGACTCCCGTAGAGGCGCTGATTGAACCAGCCGAGGAACACCGCGAAGGGCGCGCCTCCCAACAGTGTGGCGCCGGCGCGGCGGAAGAACCACGCCCGGCCGCGTAGGTTTTCTCCAAAGGCGGCCGGGCCCCACAGACCCAGGGTGAAGACCGTCCCAAGGACCAGTCCGATAAGGGGACGATCCGAGACCATGAGTCCGACAGCGGCTCCCGCGGCCACGCCCCACCATCCGCTGCCGTCCCTGGCTCGGAGCGCGGCGTAAAGCGCGGCGGCCCCGAAGGCTCCGGCCGAGACGTGACTCATCGAACCACCGCCGAGAAGAAAAACGAAGGGGGTCACAGCGACGAGCAGGGCCGCCACCCGGGCCGGGCCCGGGTGCTCCGGCAGTAACCTCGGCAGCGACAGGGCGAGGAGCCCCGCGAGCACACCCGCGAATATCGGACCGAGCAACATGGGTGTGCCCACACGGATCAATGCCGCCATGGCAAAGAGGTGGGTCGGGGGGAAATGAGACACCCACCCCTCGGAGACCAAGAGGGTGTTGGGGATCAGCCAGGCCTCCGGGGCGTCGGCGATGGGTCCGGCGAGCAGTCCGTTCGCGAGATAGCGCGCGTGGATTGTGGACGCAATCTCATCGACATTGGTGAAAAACCCCTGATAAATGAAGCGCCCGGTGAGTACCGAGAGCCCGAACGACAGGCCCGAGAGCGTGATGGCGTAGATCGCGCCTGACGGCTTCGAAAGCCCCGTCGCGAGAGCTCGCCCGATCTCGCGAATCCCCCTATTGGGCAGGATGCGCGCCAAGAGCCATGCGAGAAGCAGGGTCACGATCGTGCCCCACCACGCCAACTGGAGCGTCACCTCAGCCACCTCGACGCTGACCCTACGGTGGGGCGCGTCTACCGATGTGTCCATCAGCCGGTAGATCGGGACGAACGCAAGGACGATCAAGAGTGCGCCGAGGCCCTGGCGGGATCTCCGTCCCCACGTACGAGCTGGTGCCGCGGGCACCGGGGCTTCTCGCCCTCCCCCTGTGTCTCCCGGCTCGGTCGAATGCGTCACGGACCCTATCCCGCGATTTCGAGACCAGTGGGGGTCACGATCCTCTGGAGTAGTCCAAGGGCGCCGTCCACGAGAAATGCGAGTATCGCGGCGGGGATCGCCCCCGACAGAATCATCCGGGAGTCACTGAGGGCGAGGCCCGCCACGATTGGGTCACCCAGGCCTCCGGCACCGATGAACGCGGCCAGAGTTGCCGTTCCCACGGTAATGACGGCCGCGGTACGGACGCCGGCCATGATCACGGGAATCGCGAGGGGGAAGCGTATGTCCTTCAGAATTTGTCCCTCGGTCATTCCGAGCGAGCGAGCCGAATCCACGGCGGCGGGATCGGCATCGGTAATTCCCGTATAGGTATTCCGGAGGATCGGGAACAGTGAGTAGAGAAACAGCGCCACCAAGGCGGGCACTACACCGATCCCGAGCAGCGGGATCATGAACGCGAGAAGTGCGATGCTGGGGATGGTCTGGAAGAGTCCGATCGCCCGGATGATCGCCTCGGCACTTCGTCGGGCTCGTTCGAGGAGGAGCCCGAGCGGAATCGCCACGAGCGTGGCGCCCACGAGCGACACGATAACAAGTAGTATGTGCCGGATCGTGAGGTCGAGGATCTCGGCTCGGCGGGCCAGAAGATAGGCCCCGAGTGACTCCGTAGGCCTCTCGCGGCCGCTCACGATGCGGATCGCGGGACCCGCCACCAGTCCGATGTCCGTCAATGCGTCTCGTGCGACGGTCTCGAGTTCCTCTTCGTCGACCTCGACCCTACGGTTGAGGTCCCGCATCGCTTCCTCGTCCAACAGGCCGGCCAGCTCGATGAGAGTGCGTACCGCGTCTGGACGGGTGTCCCAAAGTCTTCGTCCCACGAGGGGTGAAGCCTGGTAGGGCGGGAAGAACTCGCGATCGTCCTCCAAAACGACGAAATCGTACCGATCGATGAGACCGTCGGTGGAATACCCATCGACGACGTCCACCTCCCCACGGTCTAGCGCTTCGTACTTCACCGCCTGGAGCAAGGATCGTTCGGCCTGGACTCGCATGCCGTACGCCGACCGTAACCCGGGCAGGCCGTCGGGCCGGCCGATGAAGTCCGGAGAGAACCCGCCGACGTATCGGCCGGCCACGAGCGCGAGATCGGAAAGCGTTCGTAATCCGTCGGCCTCCGCAGACTCACGCCGCACAGCGATGGCGTACGTGTTCTCGAACCCGAGCGGCGGGAGCCAATGGATCCCCCAGCGCTCGCGAAATTCTCTCGAGACAGTGCGGAAAACGTCGCCTGCCGAGCCTTCCGGGCTTTGGTTGAGCACCGCCACCAATCCCGTGCCCGTGTACTCGGGATAAACATCGATTGCCCCGGTGCGGAGAGCCTGGAAAGCGATCTCCGTGGCTTGCAATCCGAAGCGACGTTCCACCTCGAATCCGCGGCTCTCCAGAAGCTGCGCGAACATTTCGGCGAGGAGAAACGACTCTCCGAAGGGCTTGGAGGCGACGATGACGGGGGTGCGCTGAGCCCACGTCGCGGCCGGGCACACCGTCAGTGCCAAGCCTAGCCAAAGAATGGCGAGGCCGGCCGAGCGTATCCGAGGGAGCTTTGATAGCCGAGTCATCTGAGGGGTGCCTCGTCTGTGGCGGGGGCCTGGCCTGCACGCTGCAGTAGTTGCTGCACGTAGGGTGTCGAGGGGGAGGATCGAAGCTCGGCTGCGGGAGCGATCTGCTCGAATCTCCCCCCTCGGAGCACGGCCACTCGATCGGCGATGTCCAGCGCGGTCCTGATGTCATGAGTGACCAACAAGGCGGTCACGCCGATCTCTCGAAGAAGCCCGTGCACTCCCTCGACGAGCTCAGCACGCGTGATGGCGTCGAGGGCTCGGAACGGTTCGTCGAGCAAGATGATCTCCGGCTCCGCCGCCAACGCCCGAGCAAGGGCCACACGCTGCCGTTGACCACCGGACAGCTCGCCGGGCCTGCGCGCGGCGAACACCTCGGGCGGCAGCCCCACGAGCTGGAGCGCCATGGACGCCAGCTCGTCCGGCGATGCCATCCCCCGCAGGCGCGGGACCAACGCCGCGTTCCGAAGCACCGTCCAATGCGGTATGAGTCCCCCCTCTTGTTGCACGTACCCGATGGAGCGGCGCAGCTGCACCGGGTTCAATGTGCGGACCTCCCGTCCCCCGACGGCCACCTCACCTTCGTCGGCCGAAATCATCCTGTTGAACAGGCGGAGCAGGGTGGTTTTCCCTGAGCCGCTCTCACCGACGAGTGCGACGATGTCACCCCGTTCGACGGATACGGTGACGCGATCGAGTATGGCTACGGACTTGTAACGCTTCACGACATCTTTCGCCGAGAGGGCCGGTCCATCGGTGGGCAGGGCCTGATCGCGCATGCTCCACGATAGCGTGGGGCGGTCGGGTGCGCACCGTTATTGGTGATGCACAGGGGGTTCGCGCGATCTCCACCCGCCGTTAGGTTGCGACCGGAAAAACGCCTTCCCCCGGAGTCCGGAGACAGGTGGGAGGCGATCATGGGGGGATGGACTTGCAGATGGATCTTCACATGGGACGGCGACTCGATGTCGCTGAAGTCCGACACCTACTCGAGGAGTCGCGTGCCCGTACGGTCAGTCTTCTGAGCTCTGTGTCGGAGGCCGATCAGCGCCTGCAGCATGATCCACTCATGAGTCCCATTCTGTGGGATCTAGGTCACATCGCGCACTTCGAGGAAGTATGGCTAATCGAGAATCTCGGAGGCTCGCTGAATGGTGCCTACGGTCTCCGCGGCATGTACGACCCGGTCGAGAATCCCAGAAAAACCAGGGCAGAGTTGCCATTGCCGGGTGTCGCGGAGTGCATTGAGTATATGTCCGGCGTCCGGGAGGACGTGCTGGAGCGACTCGCCATCCTCGATCTCACCTCGGAGCATCCGCTTCTCGATCAGGGCTTCGTGTTCCGGATGGTGCTTCAACACGAATACCAGCACAACGAGACGATCCTCCAGACGCTACAACTCAAGTCGGGTGAGCCGTACCATCCCGCCGAGACCGTGCCTCACCCCGTTCCCCCGGAGGGTCAACCCTTGGGTAACGGGGCGATGGTCCGCTTCCCTGGGGGTGCGGTGGCGATCGGCACAGATGACCGAAGTGCCTCTTACGACAATGAGCGACCCCGGCATTGGATCGAACTCGAGCCGTTTCTCATCGATGAGGCACCGGTTACGGAGGCGGCGTACGCCGCCTTCATCACGGAGGGTGGATACGACACCCGCGAACTGTGGTCGGACGACGGCTGGGTGTGGAGGAACGAATCTGGCGTCCGACACCCTAAGAACTGGAGCGCCGGTGAAGACGGATGGGAGATCCGGATCATGGATCGCGTCCTTCCGCCGGACCGTCGAAGGCCCGTCTGTCATGTGTGTTATTACGAGGCGGACGCGTATGCCACGTTCGCGGGCAAACGTCTTCCCACTGAATTCGAATGGGAGACGGCCGCCACTTGGGATCCGGAGACCAATACCAAGCGGACCTACCCGTGGGGCGAGGAGCAGCCCACACAACAGTTCGCCAACGTCGATGTGTTGACGGTTGGCCCGGCGCTCGCCGGGAGCTACGCGCGTAACGTGTCTCCGATCGGCTGCTACGGGATGATCGGAGACGTATGGGAGTGGACCTCGACGAATTTCCAACCATATCCCGGGTACGAGACCTTTCCCTACGCCGAGTACTCCGAGGTTTTCTTCGGCGACGACTACAAGGTCCTGAGGGGAGGAGCCTGGGCCACGCGGGGGGCCGCAATCCGGGGCACGTTCAGAAACTGGGACTATCCGATTCGGCGCCAGATCTTTAGCGGGTTTCGGTGTGTCCAGGATCTTTGAGCGAGGCCCCGAACTGCCGGTGACAGGGGTGGGGGACGCGTCTGGGCGTGAGGGGATGTGGCGCCCGTGAAGGCGGCACCGCCGATGGAGATGCTGGAGGAGATCCAGTCGGGCTTGAGCCAACCCCAGAAGCAACTCTCCTCGAAATTCTTCTACGATACGCGCGGATCTGAACTCTTCGAGTCCATAACAGAGCTCCCTGAGTACTATCTCACCCGCACCGAGACCCGCCTTCTCAAGACGCCGGTCTCGGGTTGGGTCACCGAGATGGGGCCCGCATCCGTCGTGGAGCTGGGGGCCGGAAGTGCGCGAAAGACGAGGATCTTGCTCGCTGCCATGGCGCAGCGGACACCAGAGCGGACCTACGCGCCGGTCGACGTAGCCGGTGATTTCCTGCGCGCGACCGCCGAAACGCTGAAATCGGAGGATCCTTCACTCAATATTCAGCCTCAGATAAGGGACATCACATGGGATCTGGATTTCGTCGATGACCTGACGGAGCCCGTGCTCTTCTCACTTCTGGGCAGCACAATCGGAAACTTCACGGGGGCGGCGGCGGAGGGACTGCTTTCGAACGTGAGGTCGGCCATGAGTGAGGGTGACCTGTTTCTGCTTGGCGCTGATCTCCGTCCGGGTGAGCGAAAGTCGATCGAACACCTCGAGGCTGCGTACAACGATGCGCAGGGAATCACGGCCGAGTTCAACCTCAATATGCTTCGGGCCCTCAATCGGGATGCGGGTACGAATTTCGACCTAACCGCTTTTCGGCATCGAGCCTTCTACAATGAGAGAGAGGGGTGGATCGAGATGCATCTGGTGGCCGAGGTCGCTCGGGAGGTACGGATCCCCGGAGCCGGGACGGTACGGATCGAGGCAGGAGAGTCGATCCGGACCGAGCTGAGCTGCAAGTATGATCGGGCGGTACTGACCCGCATGCTCGGGTCGGCTCGCTTGGAAATCGCGCGTTGGTGCACCGACGAGGACGGCCTCTACTCGATGGCCCTCGCGTCGCCTATCTGAGTGCTGGCAGTCTCTGGGTCCGCTTCAGATCTTCCGTCCGTACCCGTTTTGGATCCGATAAACAACTTTAAACAACACTACTTAACATATTACGGTATAATGAATTCAAAGTCGTCATGAGGCGTGACTCGCTTCCAAGACGAATGGTCGTCGAGGGGCTCAGAGGCCAGTAGGGTGCCCCGGGGCGCCAACGGGTTTCCGCGGGCGAGATAAAGAGAGTTCGTGGTGGCCTCGGAACCGGTATGGAGTCCCACGATTCGATCCCCGTCGGCTAGAACCATCGTAAGCTGCGCGGTGTGATTTTCCGCCTGGACGCCCTCGAGCACCATGTCGCGGACACTCCGCAACGCGTCGAGGTGCGAAGCTCCTGCCTGGACAGCAGCCACGGCGAGAAGGAAAAGCGTTTCGCTATCCGACGAACCCGCGAGGTGACCGTAGAGTTCGTCCGGGAGGTGAGAGCGCAGCGCCCGCATGTGATTTTTCCGGAAGTTTTCGACGAAGCCATTCAAGATGAAGCTCCAACGTCCGTGGACGAGTGGCTGGTTCCCACCCTCGATGGGGATGCCGTCTGTGGCGTTACGCACGGCGGCGAGGATCGTGGACGACGACGTCCCCGCCAGGAGCGTGCGGAGGTCCGTGTCTTGCCAGACCGGGCGGGAACCGCCCGTCCGCACGGGCGTGGTGCCCCTGTACCACACGACCCCGTATCCATCGGCGTTCACGTGTCCGTGAAGTAGCTCCTTCGGAACGTAACTTTGCTCGAGGAGCGAGTGCGTTCCGCCGAAGACCAATGCGTCGGCGGCGAGGGGCTCGCCTATATAGGCGGTCAGGCGACACATGGGGGACGTCCGGTATCTCTAGTCGTCGACACGCTGGCACACGGGTCCGGGACACACTATGGACTCCTCGACAGGTTCTTGATCGCCCACGCATTGTCCCTAAAGTAATTTCTCCTGGCAACCCGACTCGCTCTTCACGTCCGCCTCGCACCTAGGACGCACGTTTGCCCTCCGGCGGGTTCGGGGCGTACGTTTGCCACGCCTGCACCCCGTCGGGTTCCGGCTTCCTCATACGAGCGAGACTCGCCATGCGCCTAGGACACCCAGGCTTCTATTCTGGCGCCGTTGTGGCGCTCACCCTCTTCGGCGGCCCGATCGCCGCCCAGCAGGGGACGCTGATCGGTACCGTGACGGACGAGTTGCGCGGGGGCTCGGCCTCTGGGATTGAGATCCAAATCCTGGGTGGAGCCGAGCCGCGAACCGCGGTGACCAACGCCCAGGGCCAGTACAGAGTCGAGCTTCCGGCAGGGAGGTACGATTTGGTCGTCACGGAGGCCTTCGGCTTCCGTGACGAACGCTTCGACAACGTACGGGTCCGTGCAGGTCAGACGAACAGCTACAACTTCATACTCACTTCGCAAGCTATGGTGGTGTCGGGCGTTAGCGTAACCGTCGAACGGTCGGTGGACGGTGAGTCTCCCGGGAACGCTCCCCAGACCGTCTTCATCAAGAATTCCCGGGAGATCGTTGAGCGGCCGGCGACCAACCTGGCGGATCACTTCCGCGAGGTCCCCGGCGTCGACGTGATCACGCCCGGGCTCCAGACTCAGCATGTCGTCTTGCGAGGCTTCAACAACATCTTCTCCGGCGCACTCCACCTGCTCACGGACCACCGCCTGGCGGGCGTGCCGTCTCTGCGTGTGAACCTCATGCACTTCATCCCGTCTATCGACGAGGACATCGACAGGATGGAGGTCGTGTTGGGTCCGGGCTCGGCGCTTTACGGACCGAACACGGCCAATGGGATCATCCATATCCTCACCAAATCTCCACTCGAGAGTCAGGGCACCACGGTGACGCTGGGGGGCGGTGAACGCTCGGTCTTCGAAGGCGCCGCCAGGTCGGCGTTCCTCCTGAATGAGGACTTTGGCTTCAAGATCTCGGGCGATTATATGAGAGGGGACGAGTGGAACCACGTCGACCCCACGGAGGCGGCGGGCCGAAGTGCCGCCGATGCCGACCCCTCGGTGTGCCTCCTCGACAAAACTACACGCGGCCTCAGTGCTACGGACGCCCAGATCGCGTGCGACCGGATCGGCGTGCGCAACTTCGACACCGAACGGTGGGGCGTGGAGGCGAGGGCGGACTACCGCTTCGCGGACGACGGAACCGTCGTGGGGACGTACGGCCGCAACACCTCGTCGGGGATCGAGCTCACGGGCCTCGGAGCCGGCCAGACCTCTGAATGGGTCTACGAGTTCTTCCAGGCCCGCGTCAGGAAGGGCCGCTTCTTCGCACAGGCGTACTACAACACGAGCGACGCGGGGGACAGCTTCCTCTTGCGTGACGGCGTGGCGCTCGTGGACCAGTCGGCACTCTTCGTGGCACAGGCCCAGCACGGCTTCGCGCTGGCGGACGATCGCCAGGAGTTCACGTTCGGCGGGGACTACTTCGGGACGCGCCCCGATTCGCGCGAAACGATTTACGGGTCGTACGATGACGACGACGACATAAACGAGTGGGGGGGCTACCTCCAGTCGAAGACGGAGCTCTCCGAACAGTTCGACCTCGTGGTGGCGGGTCGCCTGGATTCGCACTCGGTGTTGCCGGACGATGTGTTCTCCACGAGGGCGGCGTTGGTGTTCAAGCCGCAGGATCGGCACAATATTCGCATCTCTTACAATCGGGCCTTCTCCACCCCGAGTGCTCTGAACTATTTCCTGGACATTTCAGGTGGCGTCGCGCCGGGGGCCATCGGGCCGCTCGGATACAGCACGCGCGCGTACGGGAGCGGACGGAACGGATGGTCGCTCCAGAATCCCGACGGCACGCTTCGGGGCATGCGTTCGCCGTTCAACCCGGGTGGGGCGGATCAGCTCCTGCCCGCGGATGTCGCCGTGATGTGGCCACTGGCGATGGGGATACTCCAGGCTAGGGGCGACTTCGACACGCCTGCTGAGGCCGCGCTGGTGGCTGGGTTGACGCCCGCGAACAGCGACATCACACGCCTGCTCTTCGACACCAACACCAGCGAATTCACGCCGGTGGCCGGCGCGGTTCTTCCTGACGTTCCTGCCACCCGCGAAGCGTACACGGAAACGTTCGAGGTGGGGTGGACCGGACTCATCGCCGACGACCGTCTCTCGATCACTGCGGACGTGTACTACATGAGAAAGAATGATTTCGTGTCGCCGCTCGTGGTCGAGACGCCGCTCCTTTTTCTCAGCGGGGCTGATATCGTAGCGTTGCTGGCTCCCGTCGTGGGCCTCGCGAGGGCTACAGAGCTGGCTGGGGACATTGCTACGATTCCCCTTGGCGTCGTCTCGTCAGACGAGGTCGGCGCGCAGGGCGCCGATCTGATCGCGACGTACCGCAACGTCGGCGACGTCGACCTCTGGGGTGCGGACTTCGCGTTCCAGGCGAGCCTCACCAACCAGTGGACGCTGGGTGGCACGTACTCGCACATGAGCGAGGATTACATCGAGATCACCGGCGGGAGTCCCATCGCGCTCAACGCACCCAAAGACAAGGGGTCGCTCAGCCTGACCTTCCGTGACGTCTTGTCCGGGTTCAACGCCTCCGGACGTGTCCGCTTCACGGGCTCGTTTCCGGCCCAGTCGGCGGACTTCACGGGAACGGCCTGTATCACGGGCGGGGGGGGGCTCTTCGAGGAGAACTGCGTCGACTCGTATGCCATCGTGGACCTCACCGCGGGGTACCAGGTGCCCAACACGACCGCGACGATACAGCTCGCCGTGAACAACCTGTTGGACACGGGTTATCGGTCGTTCGTCGGCGTGCCGAAGATCGGCCGCTTCGCGATGGTGCGTGTGAGGTACGAGCTCTTCTAGGACACGACCCTAGTAGAACACGACCCTAGTAGAACACGACCCTAGGCGGAACTGCGGCCTCCCTTGGCGGGTTACGAAGCCGGGTCTTCTCCAGGAGCACTTCTGTGAGCGAAGTCCAGCACCATAGCAAGGTCACCGTGCGGTGCCCTTTTTGCCTCACGCTCAACGGCGTCGATCTGGGTAAGTCGGGCGACCGTCCGATCTGCGGTGACTGCGCAAAACCGCTGCTCCTCGATCGGCCCGTGAAGGTCAGTGGGGAAGATTTCGACCGCACGGTACTCGGCTCGGAGGCACCCGTACTTGTGGATTTTTATGCGGATTGGTGTGCGCCGTGTAAGTACGTCGCCCCGCTGATGGATGAACTTGCCCAGACCCATGAGGGATCGCTGCTCGTCGTCAAGATCGACACGGATCAGGCGCCCGATCTGTCTCAGCAACTGGGCATTCGGAGCATCCCCACCGCGATTCTCTTCAAGGATGGGGAGGAGGTGGTGCGAAGCGTAGGCTTCGAGCCCGAAAAGCTGCGGACCATGGCCAATGAAGCAGTGGTGAGGCCAGCTTGACAGTGACTTTCGCCCGGATGATATTATCGGCGCATAAACGCCCGATTCAACTGGGTATTTATCGAATACTGTCGGGTTCGGGAGTGGTGTAAGACGGCTCGCCGTCACCAGCGCTTTGGCGGGAAGTGGCTGGTTCTGCTCCCGGCCCGCGTTTTTTTGTGTATACGGCATGGAAGAGGCAGTCATGGCGCTGAAGGTGGTGCTCGCGTACTCCGGCGGACTGGACACGTCCGTCATCGTTCCGTGGCTTCGTGAGAACTACGATGCCGAGGTGATCTGCGTGGCCGCCGATGTGGGCCAGCCGGGCGGTCTCGAGGGACTCGACGAGCAGGCCAAGGCAACCGGGGCGGCAGAATTCCACGGCGAAGATTTGCGGAGGGAGTTCGTCGAAGATTTCGTTTGGCCCACGCTGCGCTCAGGAGCGGTCTATGGACGGAAATACCTCCTGGGCACGTCCATGGCGCGTCCCATCATTGCGCGCCGGATGGTAGAGGTGGCCCGGCAGGTAGGAGCGACCGCGCTATCGCACGGGTGCACCGGCAAGGGCAACGATCAGGTCCGCTTCGAGTTGACGTTCACCGCGCTCGCGCCGGATCTGCGAGTCATCGCCCCTTGGCGTGAGTGGGACCTCCAATCCCGTGAGGACGCATTGGAGTATGCTCGAGCTCGCAAGATACCCCTCGTCGGTGTCGACGAGACGAAGCTCTATTCTCGCGACGAGAACATCTGGCATATCTCGTACGAGGGTGGTCCGCTCGAGGATCCCGCGTTCGAGCCCGAGGAGTCGATGTACCAGTGGACGCAGGCCCCTGAGGCCGCGCCAGATACGCCCGAGTACCTCGAGATCGGCTTCGACCAGGGACGGCCCGTGTCGGTCAACGGCGAGCCCCTCGATTCGGTACCCCTCCTATTGACTCTGAACGAGATCGGATCCCGGCATGGTGTCGGGAGGATCGATCTCGTGGAGGACCGGCTGGTCGGGATGAAGTCGCGTGGTGTGTACGAGACCCCTGGGGGAACGCTTCTCCACGCCGCGCTTCAGGAGCTCGAGCAGCTCACCCTGGACCGTCGGGCCCTAGCGTTCAAGGATCAGCTTGCAGCGCGCTACGCGGATGTGGTGTACGAGGGCTGGTGGTGGACGCCCGAAAGAGAGGCCATCGATGCCTTCATGGACGTCCTCATGAAACGGGTCACTGGGGTGGTGCGCTTGAAGCTCTACAAGGGCTCGGCGTCGGTAGCGAGCCGGACGAGCCCTGAATCGCTTTACCACGCGGGACTCGCATCGTTCGGCGAGGAGGCGACCTACGACCACGCCGATGCCGAGGGGTTCATCAAGCTGTTCGGGCTTCCTGCCCGAGTCGCGGCCGAACGCGACGGCGCCGAGAGCACGAAGAAGCCCGGTGGCGGTAAGAGCGTGAAGAAGCCCAACCCCAGCAAGAGCGCGAAGAAGAAGGACGGACAGAGCGAGACGGACGAGGCCGTTACTGAAATGATGAAGTCCGTGGGCCTCAAAACCCCGGCAGGCTGATCGGCCCGACAGCCCCCCTCTGGAGCGGCCGCATTGAGGGCGCCATGGCGGGGGCGATGGTTCCCCTGAACCGGAGCCTGGACGTGGACATTCGACTCTGGCCCCAGGATGTCCGTGGTAGCCGGGCCTGGGCCCAGGCACTCGTGAAGGCGGGCGTTTTGGAGCCCGACGAGGGGAACACACTGCTCGAGGGACTCGACGGTGTCGCGGCGCGCCTTTCCGAGCGCGATCACTCCGATGAACCTGACGAGGACATTCATTCCCTGGTGGAGCGGTTGCTTCACGAAGAGGTGGGTGAGGTCGCGGGCAAGCTCCAGACGGGTCGGTCGCGCAACGACCAGGTGGCGACCGACTTTCGACTGTGGGGCAGAGAAGTGGCGGAGGGACTCATGGACGCCCTGACGGAGGTAGAGGGTGCGCTCCTGACTTGGGCGCGTGAATCCGTAGAGGTGGTCCTCCCCGGATACACCCATCTCCAGCAGGGTCAGCCGGTGCGGGCCGCTCACTGGGTTCTCTCCCACTTCTGGCCGCTAGAGCGTGACCGTGCCGCGTTGCACGGTGTGCAGGATCAAGCGGGTGTCTTGCCGCTTGGATCCGGCGCGATCGCGGGATGTCCCTTCCCCATAGACCGGGAGTTCCTAAGAACGGAACTGGGATTTCTTACGATCTCCGAGAATAGCATGGACGCGGTTAGCGATCGCGATTGGGCCCTCGGGCTCGCCTTCGTGGCCGCTCGCCTCGGGATCCACTTATCGCGGTTGGCGGAGGATCTGGTGCTATTCGGATCCAGGGAATTCGGGTTCGTCCGCTTGTCTGACGGGTTCAGCACGGGATCCAGCCTGATGCCGCAGAAACGGAATCCGGACGTGGCGGAGCTCGTGCGGGGGAAATCAGGTCGGCTGACGGGCAATCTCGTGTCGCTCCTCACGGTGTTGAAGGGACTTCCCACCGGTTACAACCGTGACCTCCAGGAAGACAAAGGAACGCTCTTCGATTCCGTGGACACGCTCAGCATGGTGTTGCCCGCGATCGAAGGGGCCGTCCGCGGCGCGGAATTTCAAACGGACCGCATCGAGGCCGCGCTCGACCCGCAACTTCTCGCCACGGATTTGGCCGATTATCTGGTCCGGGCCGGCGTACCCTTCCGGAAGGCTCACGAGGTCGTCGCCACGGTCGTGCGCGTCGCGGAGAACCAGGGCGTTGCGGTGAACCAGCTTCCGCTCGAGGCGTTCCAGGAGGCACACGCGGCGTTCGGTGCCGATGTGCTCGACGTGTTCGAATGGGAACGCTCGCTCGAGGCCCGGGAAGCCCCAGGAGGCACGGCCCGAAAGGCGGTTATGAAGCAGATCAAGACTGCGGAGACGTGCCTCCAGCAGCCCTAGAGGCTGCGACGTTGAGACCCTCCAGCGCCCTCCCCGCCGCCGCCGCAAATGGTGCCAGGTCGGCCATGAGTGAGTCGAATTCTTCGAACAACAACGACTGGTCCCCGTCGGATACGGCCATCTCGGGGTCGGGATGGACCTCCACGATGAGGCCATCGGCCCCCGCAGCGATGGCCGCGTAGGAAAGGGCCGGCACCAGGTCTCGCCGCCCTGCGGCATGGCTGGGATCGGCCACTACGGGCAGGTGTGTTTCCTTCTTGAGCACGGGGATTGCGGCCAGATCGAACGTGTTGCGCGTCGCGTCTTCGAACGTTCGGATGCCTCGCTCACAGAGCACCACGTTCATGTTCCCTTGCTTCATGACGTACTCGGCGGCCAGGAGGAGGTCCTGGATCTTGGCCGACATGCCGCGCTTGAGAAGGATCGGCCTGTGGAGCCGTCCGACTTCCGTGAGGAGGGAGAAATTCTGCATGTTTCGGGCTCCGATCTGCAGCATGTCGGCGTACTCCGCGACAAGGTCGACCTGACGGGTATCCATGACTTCCGTCACCACCGGGAGCCCGGTCTCGGCTCGCACGTCCGCGAGCATCTTCAAGCCCTCCTCACCGAGACCGTCGAAGGCGTAGGGAGAGCTCCTCGGTTTGAACGCCCCACCGCGTAATCCGGTCGCTCCCGCCGCCTTCACGCGCCGTGCCGTATCCTGGAGCATGAGGAGGTTCTCGACGGAGCACGGTCCCGCGACGATCGAAAGGGCGTTGCCTCCTACCGTTGCGCCCCCGAGGGGAACCTCCGTGGGCTGCATGTCGGCTTGCCGGCTCGCCAGCTTGTACGGCTTCATGACCGGGCGAACACCCTCGACACCAGGAATCGAGAGCAGGGGCACGTTGGCAAGTTGTTCCGGATCTCCGATACAAAGCACGACCGTCCGGTGCTCGCCTCGAATGAGGTGCGTGCGAGGGCCTAGGGACTCGATTCTTTCCCGGATGTGGTCGAGTTCTTCGTCGGTCACGCCGGGGCGGGTGACAATGATCATGGTCTTCTCAGCTTGTGAGTGGTGGCCCGCTTCCCGAATGAAAGGCCACGAAAAAAGGCCCCCGACCAAGAGTCGAGAGCCTCGGGACGAAACGCGTTTGCGCTCAGCGCGCGCGCATCAGCCGCTGGCTCCCGGAGGGGGCCACCCGGTAAAGTAGAAAGCCTGATGCTTGTGCGCGTGAATCATGGGCTAAAAGCTGTGCTTCCAGTGATCATGAGTCAAGAGACGGTCTGGTCTGTGGCCCTCGGCGTTCTTAGATTCCGGCAGTAAAACCGCTTTGTCAGACACTTTTTGCACGTCGGAGGAGCTATACATGTCCACGGCCGCCGTTGCTGCGGGGTCCACGGTCACGGCGAGCGTTACGCGCCCCGTCCTCGATGAACTCGATGTCCCACTCGGGAAACGCGTACGCCTTCGTAGACTGCTCTATGGACGGGGGTTGAAGAACGGAACGCTTCTCATCCTCCCGATCGACCAGGGTTTGGAGCACGGTCCGATCGATTTTTTCCCCAATCCGCCCTCCCAGGATCCGGACTATCAGTGGCGGCTGGCGTTGGAGGGCAACTACAACGCCGTGGCGTGCCACTACGGGCTCGCCCGCAAGTACATGGCGAAGTACGCGGGGGAGGTCCCACTTCTTCTGAAGATCAACGGAAAGACCACGATACCCTCCGATGCGGAGGCCTTTTCGTCGTTGACCGGCAGCGTTGAGGACGCAGTATCGATGGGCGCCGACGCCGTCGGGTACACCCTTTATGTCGGTTCTCCCCGGCAGGACGAGGATCTCCAACAACTCCAGCTCGTTCGTGAGGACTGCGACAAGTACAACATGCCTCTGGTGGTGTGGTCGTATCCAAGGGGTGCCGCGATCGAGGAGAAGGGGGGACGCGACAGCCTCTATGCCGTCGACTATGCGGCCCGAGTCGCCCTCGAAATGGGTGCCGACATCGTGAAGCTGAACATTCCAAAGCACGGTCCGAAGGACGCCGATCAGCCCGGGGAATACTCCGGGATCGAGTACGACTATCGGGAGGGCGCGAGGCGGGTGGTGGAGTCCGCGGGGCGCTGTCTCGTACTCTTTTCCGGGGGAAGCAAGCTCGGCGATGACGACCTCATGACCAAAGTGCGTACGGGCCTGGAAGCCGGCGCGACAGGTCTCATCTTCGGCCGCAACATGTGGCAGCGGCCCTTCGATGAGGCGCTTGCCATCACCGAGCGAGTCCACGAGGTGATGAAGGAGTTCGGCGCCTGACGAAGCCACCGGTCCGCACTCCGGGAGGGCCACGTGACGGACGCTGACTCCATGAAGAGAGCGGTGGGCACGGAAGCGGCCGAACTCGTGGAGAGCGGGATGCGTTTGGGGCTGGGCACTGGATCGACCGTGGCCCACTTGTTGACCGCTCTGGCCAATAGGCTCGACACGGGTAGGCTGGTCGATGTGGTCGGCGTACCCACGTCTCTTCGCACGGCTCACGAGGCCCGGGAACTTGGCATTCCGCTGACCTCCTTGACCGAGACTCCCGTTCTCGATTTGACGATCGATGGCGCCGATGAGGTCGATCCCGAGTTGAACCTCATCAAGGGTCTCGGGGGAGCGCTTCTCCGGGAAAAGATAGTGGCCCAGGCCTCTCGACGGTTGGCGATCATGGTCGACGACACCAAGATGGTGCCCGCACTTGGGACACGGTGCCTCGTGCCGCTCGAGGTGATACAGTTCGGATGGGAGGTCCACGGCGGGTTCGTGGAGTCGTTCGGCGCCCAACCCACGCTACGGGTGGGGCCGGACGGAGAGCCGATGGTCACGGACAATGGCAACTACATCATCGACTGCCATTTCCCGGACGGAATCGCCGACGCTGAAAACTTTGAGCTGGCCATCCGTACGAGAGCCGGAATCGTGGAATCCGGGCTCTTTCTCGGAATGGCGACCGAAGTGCTGGTGAGTGGTCCGGCTGGTGTTGAAAGGCTGACGAGGGGAGATGGTGCCGTCATGAGAGATGGCCCCGCGGAGGGAGATGGTCCCGTGACGGGAGGCCACGCCCCATGACGGTTCTGATCGCTCCATCCATTCTTTCCGCAGATTTTGGGCGTCTGGCCGAGCAGGTGTCGGAGGCGGACGAAGCCGGAGCCGACTGGATTCACGTGGACGTTATGGACGGGCACTTCGTCCCCAACATCACGATCGGACCTGCGGTGACATCGGCCGTGCGGGCAGCTACGGACCTCCCCGTCGACGTGCACCTGATGATCGAAGAGCCCGACCTGTACCTCTCCGCCTTCGCGGATGCCGGAGCCGACTACATCACGGTTCATCAGGAGGCGTGCTCCCATCTCCACAAGACCATCGAGCGTATTCGCCAACTGGCCGTACGCCCCGGCGTGACACTGAATCCGGCTACGTCCGTCGAGACGCTGGCGGAAGTCGTACGCGAGATCGATCTCGCTCTGATCATGTCAGTAAATCCAGGGTTCGGAGGGCAGGCGTACATTCCGTCGAGTACCGAGAAGATCCGCCGGCTCCGGGCGATGCTCGACGAAAAAGGCGCGGGCGGCGCCGAGCTCGAGGTGGATGGAGGGGTGAATGTCGACACGGCGGGCACGGCGAGCCGGGCGGGGGCGTCCGTGCTCGTGGCCGGAGCGGCGGTTTTTGGCCATTCGGGCGGCATTGGGGAGGCGATCCGGTTGATCCGAAGCGCCGCCGAGGATGGAAGCGCTGCCGAAGAGAGTGGACTGGCAGAGGAGGGTGGAGCGGACGGAGTCCGGTGAACCCGTCGCCGACGCTCCTTGCCGTGCTGGCGCACCCGGACGATGAGGTGCTCTGTGCCGGCGCTCTACTCGCCCAACGGGCCGCTGGCTCGCGGGTCGTAGTACTGTGGCTCACCCGAGGGGAGATGACGGACGCTTTCGGCCCACTCCCGACGGCGGAGGTAGCCAAGCGCCGGATGGACCTGGGTATGCGGGTGGCGGAGTGTTTGGGCGTCGAAGGACGCTTCCTCTCGTTTCCGGACTCCGCAGTCCAGGCGACGTCTGAAGCGGGCGACGAGGTCGCCAGGGTCATGGCCGAGATCAAGCCCCATGGGCTCCTTACCTGGGGGGATGCATGGGCCCGAGGCTTCCGGCATCCGGACCACCAGGCGACGGGAAAAATCGCGCGCGACGCGGTCAATTTCGCACGCATCTCCAAGGTTGTAGAGCCAGAGGAACCCCACAGAGCGTTCTGCCCAATCTTCACGTTGCGGGGTGTGCACTCCAGCCTCCCAACCGTCGCGCTTGACGTAAGTGGGTATGCGGACAAGATATTTGAAGTGGCGGATATTTATCGACGAGCGATCGGCTTCGGGGCTCCCGAGTGGCTCGAGGGTCGTCTTCGTTCCGCTGGAAGTCGATGGGGCCGAGATCTGGTTGAAGAGTTCGACGCTTGGGAGACCGGGTCCGGACTGGTCGATCAGCTGTTACCCCATCGAGACGGGCCATTCTATCATCACCCGGAGAGAGAAACTTGAACTCGATCGCGGCCCGTCCGCGATTCGGCAAAGTGAACCCTCCCGGGGGAAGAAGCTGAGCGGGAATCCATGTCCATAGATCCGACCATCATCGATCCGGCCGCCCTAAAGAGATTAGAGGGCTGGGGCGGTACGAAGCTTTCAAGAGAGATCGTTCGACTCTTCCTCGACAACGGCCCCACGCGGGTCGACCAGATTCGTGGGGCCATGAACGGAGATGATCTCGAGGTGCCCGAGCGGGGTGCCCACTCGTTGAAATCCAGCGCCGCGAATGTCGGGGCGCAACAACTCCAGAGCGTCGCGAGTGAGCTCGAGCTGGCAGCGTCGGGTGGCGACCTCCAACGTGTTCGGGATCTCATTCCCAATCTCGAGCAGGCGTACGCTCAGGCCGCTGGAGAGTTGGCGGTGATTGTCGAGGAAGACGGGGAATGAAGCCTAAAATCGCTGTCGTTGAGGATAACATCGACAATCGCCTCCTCGTCCGGGCCATTCTCGAAGAGCAGTACGAGATCTCCGAATACGAGAACGGGATGGAAGTCATGGACGGCCTGGCCGACGACATCCCGGACCTCGTTCTGCTCGACATCTCTCTGCCGGGAATGGATGGCACCGAGGTGCTCGAGTGGGTCAGGTCTCAGGAGGGATTGAGTAGCCTCCCCGTGATCGCGCTGACCGCCCATGCCATGTCCGGCGATCGGGAGAAGTACCTCGAGATGGGTTTCGACGAGTACGTCACGAAGCCGATCGTCGATGAGGAAATTCTCATGGAGGCTATCGAGCGTCTGCTCGCCAGATCGCTGTGAACGAGTCCGGCACCGACGAACGCGAGATGGTACCCGCCGGGGATCGGGAGGCGGAGGGGGTCGAGGATCTGGCAGAATTTCTGGATGCCGCCATCAGCGAGTTGGAAAGCCGGCCCGAGGATTCGAGGCTGTTGGCCGACCGACCTCCGGAACCTGGTAACGAGCGGTCGGCCACGATCTACTGGATGCTCCTCACGGTTCTATTTGCCTTTGCCATCTTCCTCAGGCTCTTCCCCTTCGATGACAACGAGGCCCGCCATGTCATCTGGGAATTCATCAGCACGACGCTGGCCCTGGTCGTCGGGAGCCTTTCTCTCGTCCGTTTCTACAGTAAGAAACAGGAAACCTTCCTGTTCATCGGCACTGGCTTCCTTGGTACCGGATTCCTGAATGCATACCACGCCGTCATGACCTCGGCGCTCATCGGGGGGGAAGCGACTGGGCTCGAGAGCGCGGACCGGGCCGCCTGGACTTGGACGGCCTCGAGGCTGTTCTTGTCGATGTTCCTTTTCGGAAGCGTTCTTCTCCGGTCGGACGAAGCCGGGTCTGAACGATCTCACACCAATGAGTTGTTCGTCTACGTCTTGGCCGCAATCTTGACGACTGCCTTCTTCCTGGTGTTTATCTTCTTTCCCCTCCCTCCCGCGTATTATCCCGATTTCCTTGTGTGGCGGCCAGCCGAATTCATCCCGGCGACCTTCTTCTTCGCCGCTTGGGTTGGATACCTCCGCCGAGGTGAGTGGCGCACTGAACCCTTCCAGTATTGGCTGCTCATCTCGCTGATAATCAGTGTGTTCCTGCACGCGATGTATATGTCGCAGGCCACGAGCGAGTTCGACGGAATCGCCGATGCCGCACATCTCCTGAAAATTCTGGCCAACGTAAGCGTGCTGGCGGGGCTCATGATCAGTGTCTTTGTGACATTTCGGTCAGAGACGGCAGCACTGGAGACGGTGCACGAGACCAATCTCCTGATGGCTCGTGAAGTGGAGGTTCGAGCGAAGGCCCAGCACCGGCTTCGCGACTTCCTCGACAACGCGAACGACCTCATTCAAATCACCGATGCCGACGGGTATCTGGCCTACGTCAATCGTGCGTGGGCGGCCACGTTCGGGTTCGAAGAAGAAGCCGTCGAGGGAAAGAACGTGTATGAGTTGCTCCGACCGTCCAATCGGGTCGAACTCGAGACAGCCTTCCGGCGGCTTGCCGAGGGAGGCTCGATGGAGCGCTTCATCTCGGAGTTTCATACGCGGGACGGAGAGCCGGTCATCTGCGCGATCAGTGCCAACTGCAGCCGGACGGGCGAAGACGTGCTGGTCGTCCGGTCGATCATCCGGAACGTCACCGAGACCGTGAGGGCCGAGCGGGAGCTGGCGGGGTCGCGCGCCAACCTCAACGCCTTGGTCGAAAATACCGGTGACGTGATCTGGTCGGTCAATGCTGACCACGAGCTGATCACGTTCAATTCCGCCTTTGCTCTGGCCGTCGAAGCACGTACAGGTCTTGAGCCCAGTGTAGGGGATGGTCCGGAGGATCTTTATCCGAGCGACCAAGCGGTCTGGTTCCAACAGGCCTACGACGAAGTATTGAGGACGGGTCGCATGTCCAAGATTCGTTCCGAGGAGATGGATGGCGACATCCGGCACTTCGAGTTGTTCTTCAGCCCGATCAGAGACCAGGCCGATGCGGCCGGCGTTGTGGTGTTCGGAAAGGACATCACGAGACGGAGGAGGGCCGAGGTGGATCTGGTGTCGGCCAAGAACGAGGCGGAGGCCGCGAATCGGGCCAAGAGCCAATTTCTGGCGAACATGAGCCACGAGTTGCGTACGCCGCTCAACTCGGTGATCGGGTTCGCCAACATCCTGTTGAAGAACAAAAAGCAGAACCTGAAGTCTTCAGACATCGGCTTCTTGAATCGCATCCAGGCCAATGGAAAGCACCTACTTGCGCTTATCAACGAGATCCTCGATCTGGCGAAAATCGAATCCGGGCGCATGGAATTGGATCTCATGCCGGTCGACATCGGCCTCCTCGCCCAAGAGGCGCTGGCGCTCGTCGAGGGTCAAATTCGGGGCCGTGAGCCGGAGGTGGAGGTCCGCCTCGAGGGCCCCGAGACGACGTACGAGGTCGAAACGGACCCCGCTAAGCTGAAGCAGGTCATTGTGAACTTGGTGGGAAATGCACTGAAGTTCACGGAGTCGGGAGAGATCGTGGTCCGCATCGACATCGATGAGGGTATTGGAAAGCCTGCTGCCATCTCCGTCAGTGACACCGGAATCGGGATTCCCGAAGAGCGCCTGAGCGCTATCTTCGAGGCCTTTCAACAAGCGGAGGCCGGGACCGCGCGTCAGTTCGGTGGTACCGGTCTCGGCCTCGCCATCTCGCGCTCCATGTGCCTTCTGATGGGCTACGAACTCACCGTCGAGAGTGAGGTAGGCCAAGGGACCACGTTCAAGATCGACTTCCCGTCGATCCAAGTGTCGGAGGGCTCCGCCCTGGCCGCGGCCCAGGAGGGGGCCCAGGGACCTGACGGAGAAGAGGCCGAGCGCTCGACGGATGTCTCGGTCGCTGGAGACGACGATGTCGAAGTGGCTGTGGGCTCCGAGGAAGGGGGTTCGGCGGGTAATGATACAGGCAGGGGTGCGGCGCGAGGCAAGGTTAAGCATTACAAAGTCCTGGCCATCGACGACGACCCGGACTCCCTCGTCCTGATGGAGGACTACCTCGCTGATTTTGGCTGTGAAGTTCTTCAGGCCTCCTCGGGAGTTGTGGGGCTCCAGATGGCCACGACGCACAAACCGGATCTCGTGACGCTCGACCTCCACATGCCCGACGTGGACGGTTGGGAGGTGTTGCGGAGGTTGAAGGCGGACCCGGACGTGAGGCACATACCGGTGGTCATCGCGAGCGTCGCAGCCAACGAGAGCCGAGGAAGACTCTTCGGCGCGGTCGATCTGCTGACGAAGCCAATCGAGCGGTCCGACCTTATGCGTGTGCTCTGGCGGCAGCTCGTGAATCAGCATGGGCGCAAGGTGCTGCTGGTCGACGACGATCCTGAGGTTCAGGCTCTCCTCACGAACGCATTGGCGGCAGACGATCTGGACGTGTGCTGCGTGGAGAACGGAGAGGAGGCTCTCCTCTTCCTGGAACGGGACACGCCGGCTGCGGTTCTCCTGGACCTGCGAATGCCGGTGATGGACGGATTCGAGTTTCTCGACCGGATGCGTGAGAGCCGTTATCACAAAGGCCTTCCCGTCATCGCGATTACGGTCAAACGGCTCACGCCGAAGGAAGCGGCCCAATTGGCCGACAAGGCGTCGGCCGTCGTGATCAAGGATGCGAACTTCGTTCCGCGGGTGCGGGCGTCCCTCACGACGCTTTTCCCGATGGAATCCCGTAGGAGCGAGGTGGAACCTATCGCCGATTGAGGTGGGACATGCCTGACTTCGTTCTCCGAACCCACCTGGACCATCCCGTCGCTAAGGTGTTCGCGTGGCATATGCGTCCCGGTGCCCTCGAGCGGCTCATCCCGCCATGGGAGAGGGTCACGATCGAGAGCCGTGAGGGAACACCGGCAACGGGCGGGCGCGTCGCGTTTCGGGTTCGGCGTGGTCCGACCGAAATCCGGTTCGAGGCGCTCCACACCGATTTCGAGCAAGACCGCTTCTTCCGTGACGAGCAGATCCGGGGACCCTTCACGCGATGGGTTCACACCCATCGCTTCGAGCGGGCAAACGAGGATGGATGTACGGTGGAGGACCAGGTCGATTGGGCACTACCTTTGGGCACTGCCAGGCGCCTGCTGGGAGGGTCGAGCGCGGAGGCGGAGTTGGGACGGCTCTTCACGTTCCGACATCGTAGGCTCCAGCACGACCTCGACCGAATGGCCCGTTACGGGAACGGGGGACCCCTGAAGGTTGCCGTCACCGGATCACGTGGTCTGATCGGCCGCACCCTTTGCGACGTACTCACCACCAGTGGCCACCGTGTCGTTCGCCTGGTCCGCAGCCGGGAAGCACAGACGTCGGAAGACGTGTTTTGGGATCCGATCGAGGGCACCGTCGAAGAAGAGAGGCTCGAGGGACTCGACGTAGTCGTACACCTGGCGGGGGAACCCCTACTCGGCCTTCGTTGGACTGATGAAAAAAAGAAGCACATTTGGGCGAGCAGAGTGGAAGGTACCGAGCACCTTTCACGTGCCTTGGCGCGGCTCCGGCGTCCCCCCGCAGTGCTCGTCTCTGCGTCCGCCGTGGGCTTCTACGGGAACCGCGGTGATCAAGCGTTGATTGAGAGCGCCAAGCCCGGCAAGGGATTTCTTGCCGAGCTTTGCCAGGCCTGGGAAGCAGCCACGCGTCCCGCGGCACGTATGGGCATCCGGGTCGTTTACCTACGGACCGGACTCGTACTTACGCCGGCCGGCGGCGCGCTCGGTACCATGCTGCTCCCGTTCAAGATAGGCGTCGGTGGACGGCTTGGGAGTGGGCGGCAGTACGTGAGTTGGATCGATCACGACGACTTGTTGGGCATGATCATTCACGTCATCCATACGCCGTCGATCCGAGGGGGGGTGAATGCCACGGCGCCCTATCCGGTTCCCAATTCCACGTTTACCAGCACGCTCGGCCGCGTACTCCAGCGCCCGACCTTGATTCCCGTACCCGGTCTGGCGGTCCAGGCGCTGTTCGGTGAGATGGGCAAGGAGTTGCTGTTGCACGGACAGAGAATCCAGCCCGCGGTGGCTGAAGCATCGGGTTTCGAGTTCAAGTACCCGGGGCTGGAGGAATCCCTGCGCCATCAGTTGGGGCGACAGGTACAGTCTCTCGATAGGCCACAGCCCTCCTAGGAGGACCACACCGACACAGCATCGCCACAACCGTCGGCCAAGACCACTACTCGAAGGATGCCCTCGGCAGACCTCCATCATCACCCAGAGACGGGTAAGGCGTTCCCCGGTCACGGCAGTAGCGGGCGATACGTGGATACGCCCACTCGAATAGGATCCGCTCCGAGTCCTCCGGGTCGATCCGGGACTCGTCATACATATTGGCCGCCTCACGTTGGCGAAACGCCTCGAAAAGCAGGAGGGCAGCCGCAACGGAAACGTTGAACGACCGGGCCATCCCTACCATAGGGATCGAAATCTGCAGATCCGCCAACGCGAGCGCCTCGTCGCTCAGGCCCAGAAGCTCCGCCCCCATCATAAGTGCGGTCGGTACCGTAAGATCCACCTCCCGAAAATCGACGGCTTCCGGACCCGGGTGTGCCGCCAGCACCCGGAAGCCGCGGCCCTTCAATTCCTCGATCGCTGCTTGGATCGTGCGGTGCCGTACCAATCGAACCCACTTGGCCGTTCCCGCGGAGGTGTGCGAATGAATCTGAAGTCCTTCGTCGGGGGGGACCGCATGAGCCTCCAACACTCCCACCGCGTCACAGTTACGGAGGATGGCCGAGAGATTGTGGCTCTTATGGACTCGCTCCATGAGCACCGTGAGGTCCGGTTGTCGCCGGCGTAGGGCTCGGGCCAGCCTCTGGAAACGCTCCGGGTTCATCGTTGAAAGGTGCTCGCCCACCAGGGTCGGATGGCCGCTCTAGCCGCGAGCGCTCACGCTAGATTCCACGTCCCCAAGGGTCGTGTGCCGCGGATCCCGCTCCTAGCGGTGGGGATGGTGGCAGTTTTCCAAGGATCTCTTCGACCGTCTCGACGAGGTCTTGCGGCTCGACAGGCTTGACGAGCGCCGCGATCGCTCGAACTCCTCGGCTTTGTCGAGGTGTTGGGCAAGGCTGGAGACCGCGATTATGGCCGCCTCGGGATTGAGCGCGAGAATGTTTCGGATGAGGCTTAGCCCGTCCACTTTGGGCATCCGAAGATCCGTGATCACCAAAGCGATGTCGTTCTCCTCGTACATCGTCATCGCCGCCTCACCGTCACTCGCGAAGAGGGGTGTGTGCCCGGCATCCTCGATAATTCTGGCCTCGAGAAACCGATCCATCTCTTCGTCATCGACTATCAGTACGTTGGCCATGGTGTGTATGGATCTGGGACACCCTGACTTAGGGGACGATATTCAATCGATACGGAAGAAAGAGCGGGGACGCAACCGAGCGGCCAGATGATAGCGCCTGCACTCGACGTGCAGCTTTCCGTGCGGTGACACCCACGGTGACAGACCCTACGGTTGAAAGCTCAAGTGACATATCCCCGAGCAGGGCCTTACATTCCATCCCAGACGCGTACCTGAACAGCCTTCCGGTAAAGATGCCCGTGCCGGTGGGCGAGATGGTGGGTGACGTTCTCGGGCGAATGCAGAAGGGGGCCGCGTAGCGATGTTTACTTCTCTCTGGCGACTGTTTCCGTTCTTTGGAGATTGGTGGTTACCGTTCGATGGTTCGTGGAGGAGGGTGTTGTTGCTGGCGCTGCTCATGCCGGGCGCTCTTAGCGCACAGCTCGAGTTCGGAATCGACTCCGGAATCAGGATCGAGCGCACGGTCGGCGCCAACCGCACGACATTTCGCGTCCCGTCCGAATGGTTACGTGTAGGCATCCGCGGCCAGAGAATCTCATTTGAATCTCTCATCAACTTCGCCCACCAACGCTTGAGCGGGCAGTCGGCGACAGAAATCGTGTTCATACCCGGCTTCGCCTACAACATCTTCCAGAGCTACTACGTGCGTGGCGAGGTGGGAATGTTTTTGCGCAGCCAGGAAAACTCAAGCGCTAGCTAATTTGCTTACGGCATAGCGGTGGGCACGAAATATCCGCTCGGCACGAGGCCATTCTATGTGCGTCTTGAGACGGGCTTCGATAGGTGGGTTGAGAACGGAGACTTCTTCGAGAGCAGGGAGTTTCGATTGCTGGTTGGCCTAACGGTTATGGTGAATTGAGGGTGGCCCATGAATCGATATGGGGTGGAGACAGTGAGGGCTAGCTCGTCGAGCGCTGAGGCGACCGCTCTTACTGTAGCACGTTCCCCGGCGGGCTTTACTGTACAAGATGTCTGGGAGGTGGAGGCCCACCCAACGGGAGCAGCAACCGAAGCAGTGGCGAATCAAACCGGACACGAAACGTGACAATGTGGCGTGAATATGGAGAAAGCCGGGGTGGCGGAACGGTAGACGCAAGGGACTTAAAATCCCTCGGGAGAAATCCCATGTGGGTTCGATTCCCACCCCCGGCACTTGGTCTAAGGCTCAGCAGGGCAGGGAATTAGGCGGATTCGTTCTACCTCCACTTCAGCCGACACTGACTACGCTTTGGCGTCATTGTGCCGTGATTGTGCCGCTCTGAAGGCCGCGAGCTTCTCCAGGCCCTCCTCCAGGCTACGCTGATCTGCGATGGCGTAGCGGAGATAAACGGCCTCGGTCTTGTGTCCGGTGATCTTCATGGCGACGGAGCGTGAGACTCCAGCACGCTCCAGGTTCCGAACTGCCGTGCGGCGAAGATCGTGGAAAGTGGTGCCCGGCACTCTGGCGTTCTCACATGCGGCGTTCCACGTCCAACGGATCGGGATACTCGCAGCGAACGGTCAGTCCAGTGCGATCAGCCCGGCTTCCTCGAACAGTAGAAAAGGTCCTCCGAGGCGGGGTCGGCCAGTCCATATCGCTCGATATTCGCGTCCGCCACGAGGTCGCCAGCCGAAATGCGTGTGACCTCGAAGCCTGCGGCGGTCAACCTCTCCATGTAATCCGGGCCATAGCGACGGACATGACCTTTTTGCCCGAATCGACGAATCCGCTCCATCGGATCTGTCTCGGAGGGATCCTCGATAGTCTCATTGGCGGTAATCGGCACATTCAACATCGCCCAGCCGCTGGGCGCAAGGACCCTGCAGAGTTCGCGCATCGCCTGGCGATCGTCGGCCACATGCTCCAAGACATGGCTGCAGTAGATGACGTCAAAGCTGCCATCCGGCCACGCGATGTCGGTGATGTCCATCGACTCCATGACCTCCGTTTTCAGGAGATCGGCGGTCAAGTATCCATCACCAGCCGCCTCGGAGAACATCTGTCTGAAAAATCTCTCTGGAGCTATGTGAAGGAACCGTTTCGGTAAACCATCGAAGAGGTTGGTCCGCTCGCGGAGAAAGACGATGGCCAACCGGTGGCGCTCCAACGAACCACATTGTGGGCATTGAGCATCGGGCCTCGGACAAACACCGAACGATAGGAACTTGCGTGACGAGCGATTGCAAACGGTGCACTGTCGGAAAGAACCAAAGTAGAGGACCCGCCCAAGGCCCCACCTCACCGTCAGTCTCCGGAAGATCCTGGCGGCCTTAGAGGGCATAGTGATGTCTACAGGCAGCCATGCCGCCTTCGCCCAGCTCACGCTCTATCGCGTACCGGCCTTCTAGGGCTGCGTTGAGACGCTCGACCATGTCGGACATGGAGGTCAACATGCGTCTAAGACGTGTGGGGCGGCAAGGATCTGAGCCAGGTGAGCGACGCCGCAGAGGCCCATCGGTTGATCCCTGACAACGAGGTCTCAGGCAACGTGGTGCTTCTGCCGTGGGCCTAGCCTTCCCCTACACCACTCCGTAGGCCAGCATCGCGTCGGCGACCTTGATGAACGCCGCGATGTTCGCGCCCTTCACGTAGTCGATATAGTCGTCGCCGGGGGTCCGGCCGTACTCGGCGCAACGGTCGTGGATGCCGGTCATGATATCGCACAGGAGCTTCTGGAGCTCCTCTTCCTTCCACGTGATTCGCGCGGAGTTCTGGCTCATTTCGAGGCCGGAGACAGCTACGCCGCCGGCGTTCGCGGCCTTGCTGGGGGCGAAGAGGATCCTCGCCTCGATGAAGGCACGGATTCCGTCCTGCTCGGTCGGCATGTTCGCGCCCTCGGAGACACCGCGGATCCCGTTTCTGATGAGAACGTTCGCGTCCTCGGTCGAGATCTCGTTCTGCGTGGCGCAAGGGAAGGCGAGATCCGCCTCGATGTCCCAGGGGCGGCCCACGTGGTGCTCGCAGCCGAACTCCGCGGCGTACTCGCTCATGCGGCCTCGACGGACGTTCTTCAGCTCCATCACCCAGGCCAACTTCTCCTCGTCGATGCCGTCCGGGTCATAGATGAAGCCGCTCGAGTCGGAGAGCGTGACGGCCGTGCCGCCCAGCTGGTTGATCCTCTCTACGGCGTACTGCGCGACATTGCCGGAGCCGGATACGAGGCAGCGCTTGCCCTCCACCGAGTCCTTCACGTTGGCGAGCATCGACTCCATGAAGTACACGGTTCCGTAGCCCGTCGCCTCGGTGCGAATCGGACTCCCGCCGTACTCCATGCCCTTGCCGGTGAGGACCCCGACGAAGCGGTTCGTCAGTCGCTTGTACTGCCCGAAGAGGTAGCCGATCTCGCGCGCTCCCACTCCGATGTCGCCGGCGGGCACGTCGGTGTCCTCACCTACATGCCGGTAGAGCTCGCTCATGAAGCTCTGGCAGAAGCGCATGACCTCGCTAGTGGACTTGCCCCTCGGATTGAAGTTCGCGCCGCCCTTGGCGCCACCCATGGGCAGACCGGTAAGGCTGTTCTTGAAGGTCTGCTCGAAGGCCAGGAACTTGAGGATGCTCTGGGTCACGCTCGGGTGGAAGCGGAGGCCTCCCTTGTAAGGGCCGATCGCATTGTTGTTCTGAACGCGCCAGCCGCGCTGCACGCGGACGTTCCCGTCGTCGTCCTCCCAGCAGACGCGGAAGCTCACCACGCGGTCCGGCTCGGCGATACGCCGCAGGATCTGCGCGTCGTGGTAGATCTCCTTGTCGGCGATGTAGTCGAAGACATTGCTCGCCACCTCGTAGACGGCCTGCTGGAACTCTGTCTCTCCGGGATTACGCCTCCTCAAGCCCTCCATGAACTGCTCGAGATTGACGTGGTCCGATATGGCCATGGGATTCCCCTTCAAGGAGGCCCGAGCGGGGCTCTCGCCTGGGCGGGAGGAGCAGCCGTTGTGGGCCTGCGCGAGCGAGAAAATAGCGATGAGATGGTTTCTCGCGAATCCTGACCTACTCAGGTCAGCCGCGATATGTAAAATCTCGGGGAGTGTACGCAGGGTTCGTCGGAGTGACCATCGTCAGCGTGCCGGTGCTTATCACTTCCCTGAGCCAGGCAGCCGACCGCGCCGGGGAGAGCTGGTGCCCTTCGGACGCCCTCCCCCCGACGCATCCTGCGTCCGCGTGTTTGCGTCAGCCGGCGGTCGCTAGGACCGAGCCGACATCGCGGTGACGGAGCCGGGCGTAAACCAGGCCGAGGACACCGCCGTACACCAGGTGACCGACCAAGCTGGGGAGCATGGCCGCAGCAGCGGCGGCATTCCAATTCACGCCGAGACCCATGCCCATGAAGAGCGGCATCAGGGTGAGCGGTCCAAGGATCCACCAGGCCCCACCGTATGCGAGGCCGACCCCCACACCGCTGCGGATCCCGCTCACGAACCGGCCGAGTACGATGGCGAAGCCCGCCCCGATGATTACGCTGTTCACCATGTGCACAACGAAACCGGCACCGGCCGTCGGTTGGCCGATCATACTTCCGATCATTGGAAGCATGCCCATCATTCCCATCATCGCTCCGAAAATCAAACCGCCTGCGAAGCCGCCGTAGGCGCCCAACTTCAGTTCTCTCGTGCTCATTTTATATCCCCTCGTTTAGTAGGTCTTCACGGTCGGACACCCAGCGAGATCGTGAACCGGATTCCGTCACTTGCCAGTGAGTGGGCGAAGGGGGCATTTCATTACACTGCAGACACATTCTCGCAGCTATGGAGGAGCGGATTCCACACGATAGCTCGACTGTTCCAGGGGGCCCTCCATCCCTGACTCTAAGTGACGTTGTCGAGTCGAGGGGACGCCTCGGAGATCAGGTGGTGCTCACCCCCTGTACGAGATCGATGGCGTTTGGCGATCTATTGGCATGCTCCCTCTGGCTCAAATTCGAGACCCGGCAGCGCACGGGCTCGTTCAAGGACCGCGGAGCGCTCAACAAGCTACTTCAGTTATCGGACGAGGAGCGTTCGCGGGGAATCGTGACGGCCAGTGCAGGCAACCACGCCCAAGCGGTTGCGCACCATGCCACACGCCTCGGAATTCCGGCGACGGTGGTGATGCCGATCGGTACCCCCCTGGTGAAAAGCGCGAACACCCGTTGCTTTGGAGCCCGTGTGATTCTACATGGGGACACGGTTTCCGAGTCCCTGGGCGAGGCCCTCCGCATGGTCGATCAGGACGACCTCGCCATGGTGCATCCCTACGACGATCGGGCGGTTATGGCGGGCCAGGGGACCATCGGCCTGGAACTCGTAGAACAGGTGGCTGACCTGACTCACATAGTGGTCCCTATCGGTGGGGGTGGGATCATTTCGGGAATCGCGGTTGCCGCCAAAGCCCTGAACCCTTCGCTCCGTATAGTCGGGGTGGAAGCTGCAGCCGCGCCTGCGGCCTACCGCTCGCGAGAGATGGGTGAGGTGACTCCCATCGAGAGCACTGAGACCATAGCCGACGGCATTGCGGTGCAGCGAATCGGCGACCTGGCCTTTCCTTTGATCGAGGAGTACGTGGATGACATCGTCATCGTTGAAGAGGAGGAGATTGCAAGCGCAGTCCTACTGCTTCTGGAACGAGAACGAACCGTGGTCGAAGGGGCGGGTGCAACACCCCTGGCGGCGTTGGTGGGCGGGCGGATCTCGGTCGGCGCCGACGACGTGGTTGCTGCGGTGCTGTGCGGCGGCAATATCGACGTGAACATGATCGCCCGCATCATCGAACGGGGATTGGTGGCGGATGGGCGGATGGCCAGGCTGATGGTGACCGTGCGGGACCGCCCAGGATCGCTGGCCGCACTGAGCAAGGTCGTGGCGGGTCTGGGTGCCAACGTTCTCGAGATCCGGCACCGTCGAGCGTTCGCTGACATCACTGTAGGCGACGTCGAGGTCGTGATGCACCTGGAGACGCGTGGGAGGGAGCACGTAGAGGAGATCGTCGCTGCGCTGGAGGCTTTCGGGCACACAGTAGGGGAGCACGTCTAGTGAGCCACCCCGAGCTTGCGCCTAACCTGGCCCAGCGATAGGATCCCGCTGTAGACTTACCAGCGGGAGGAAGTACGCCTGATGTTCAAGGGATTGGCCCATCTGGGGATGTGGACGTGCACTTGGATCGCATTCTGGCAGGGAGCCCAGATGAAGGGTGGGCCCGATGACGATTTCGTCACGGTCCTGTTCTGGCTCATATGCGGTTTCACGCTGTGGTTCGTGACCGACCCGCAGGAAGGAGCAGGTCCCCAGGGCTCGTGATTTTAATCTCGTGATCTTAATACAGTGGAGGTGAGGACGGTGCCCACACTCCCTTTGCCAAGCAGGGCTAGGAGTGCTTCACCAGCTCACACGTAGACCGGTCGTAAAAGCGAGGCCGGAGTATTCCCCACCGTCTGCGGCGCTGTCGTTCATAGCTCCGAACTGTAGACCGCTCTGCAATTTCAACTTGTGGCCGTAGAAGAAGTAATTGACCCCTGCGTAGAACTCGTTGTAGCGATCCCCACGACCAGCGGTCACCTGATTCTCGTACCGCGCCAGGCGGACACCGTTGGCGTCTCCACTACGGAGGTAAGTGTAGCGGCCGACTACCTGAAAGCGAGAAGTAAGGTTAAAGAAAGGCATCGTCATCACACCCCACAAGTCGCTCTGACCCATGTAACCGAACCCCGAGGAAAAATCAGAGCGGAAACCCCACCGATCTGCCTCGAACCTGAAGTTCACGGAAGCCATGTGCTGAAGCTGTCGGGTGAAAGTGTTGTTCGAATCAGGGTCCTGATATACGTAGTTTCCCCTTAGCAGCGCGTCTTCAACTCCGAGAGCCTCAGAGAAGTCGTAGCCAAGGGACAGAAGCCCGAAACCACTCCCGTCGAACTCGCCAAATTCCCGATTCGCACTACCTCCAGAGTAAACGCCCAACTCGTAAACCCAGTGCGAGCGCCCGCCCGACGCGCCTACACCGGGCATGTACTCCTCGGGAAACCACATGTTGTTGGCGAGATTGCTCCGATCTATGGTCAGAAGCTCCTTTGACGAGGTCGACCCGTCCATCGTGAACGGAACTCCTTGCTTCCCGACCGTGAGTGTGAAGAGATCACTCGCCTCCCATTCGATATGAGTATCTGTGAGCCTCTTGTAGAACGGGGATCTTTCCTGAGGATTGAAGTCGGCCTCGACGTGCACGATGAACTGACGGAACAACTCCGATCTCACACCGAGCCGCATACGTCGGACATTCCATTCATCGTGCGTTCCCTGGTCCGCATCGACGGCCGCAAATTCGTACTGGAACCTTCCGCTGAAGAGCATGCTTTGAACCGTTTCGTTTTGGTCGTTGTGGTACCACTCGGCAAACGTCCAGATATCATCGTAGGTTGACTGCGCTGTGACCTGTTTTGATGCAGTCAGCACCAATAATCCGTTTGCAATGACGGCAAGAATGCTACAGGTCAGATTGAGTCTCACACGCCGCTCCTTTCGAAATCTGAATTCAAGCAACAAGATGCCTGTGTGCCATGAACTGTCTGGCCGGATAATGGATGGAGCCGTTGTAATCGTTCTGTGAGTGTTTTTTGTCATGGATCTGTAACAACTCGGTGGTGGAAACGGAACAACCCATGAGCCACATGACCCCGGTTCGACACCTGTCACTCGCGCTCACCCTCGGGCTTGCCCTCGCCGGCGGACCCGCATCCGCCCAGACCCGGGGCGGGGTCCCGGCACGGCCACCACCGGACGGGCCCGTGTCGATCAACACGGACGTGGTGCCTCGAGTTCGCGTGGTGCCGATCGCCGGCGGGCTCTCGCATCCGTGGGGCATGGCTTTCAGACGCAACGGCGACATCCTTGTGACCGAGCGCGACAAGGGCATGCTTCGGGTGATCCGAGACGGCCGGCTCCAGGAACGCGACGTCCCAGGTGTGCCCGAAGTGTTCGCCGGTCGGAACCGTGCCGGGCTCATGGACATTGCCCTCCACCCCGACGACGACCGCATCGTCTACTTGACGTACACCAAGTCGATAGAGCATGAGGGAGAACCTGCCGAGACCGTTGCGCTGGCCCGGGGTCGCCTCGCCGGGGGTGAATTGACCGAGTTGGACGATATCTTCGTGGCGGAGGGCTTGGATGACGGCATCGCCGCATCCAGACTCCTCTTCCGGCCGGATGGCACACTCTTGATGAGCGTGGGCGGCTCCTACGTGTTCGCGGAGACGGGGGGGTACGCGCAGGACCCGGGCACCCACTTCGGCAAGCTTCTGAGGCTGAACGACGACGGGACGGCGCCCGACGACAATCCGTTTGTTGGCAACGCCGATTACCTTCCCGAAATCTACTCCATGGGCCACCGCAACCAGCTCGGTCTCGCGTTTCACCCCGAAACGGGCGCCCTGTGGGCGAGTGAAAACGGACCGCAAGGTGGCGACGAGGTCAACATCATTCGTGCGGGAGGGAACTACGGTTGGCCGATCGCCTCGTACAGCCGCCAGTACATCGGAGATTGGGTGACGGACACACCGTGGGTCGCCGAACTCGAAGCAGCCGAGGTGCTCTGGTGGCCGTCCATCGCGCCGTCCGGCCTGGTCTTCTACACGGGCGAGCACTTTCCCGCGTGGCAGGGCAACCTGTTCGTCGGCTCGATGATGGTCGGGAGGATGCAGCACACCGGGCACTTGGAACGGATCGTGTTCAACGCGGACGGTGAGGAGATCCGGCGTGAGTGGTTGCTCACCGAGCTCAAACAGCGGATCCGAGACGTTCGGCAGGGGCCCGACGGCTACCTCTATGTCCTGACCGAGGAGGACGACGCGGTGCTGCTCCGGCTCGAGCCGGCCTGAGGAGCCGAGCCTGTCCTCTTATTCTCCGCCGGTCTATTGCACCCAGCGGACTCTCCAGATGCGCCCCGCTCCATCATCCGACACATACAGGCTCCCATCAGGCCCCACCTCGACCGCTACCGGTCGACCCAGGACGGCCCCGCCCCCGGTAAGCCAACCGGCAGCGAAGTCCTCGTAGGAGACGGGTTGCCCGTTCTCGACCCTTACCCTCACGACCTTGTATCCCGTGGGCTCGGAGCGATTCCAGGAGCCATGGAAGGCGAGGAACAGGTCGCCCCGGTACTCCACCGGAAACTGGTCCCCATCGTAGAAGACCATCCCGAGGGGTGCCGAGTGCGCCTGCATCTCCAGGGCCGGCGAAACCGTTCCTACGCATCGAGACGGGTCCCCGTATTCGGGATTCGGTAGGCGGTCCTCGTAGCAAAATGGCCATCCGAAGTGCTCGACGGCACCTCCCGGCGAGAAGATGTTGATCTCCTCGGCGGGAACGTCGTCGCCGAGATTATCGCGCTCGTTCTGACTCGCCCAGAGCGCCCCGGTCTCGGGGTGGAACGCCAGCCCGACGGTGTTCCGAAGCCCCTCGGCGATGATCTCTTCACCCGAACCGTTGGCCGCGTAGCGCACGACGGCTGCGCGTCGTGCGTCGCCCTCCTCGCAGATGTTGCAGCTCGAGCCCACCGAGAGGTACAGCCGACCGTCGGGGCCGAACTCGATCTCACGGGTCCAGTGGCCTCCGGTCGGAAGCCCAGGCACGATGACGGTCTCTTGAGTGAACGCCGGCCCCGCCAAGCGGATGACCTGATGGGTCTCGCCGACGTACAGGTCTCCGTCGCGGAACGCCAGCCCGAACGGCTGACGGAGTCCCGTCGCGACGACGGCTGGACCCCCGTTGGCGGTCCCATCCGCGTTCAGATCGAAGCGGACGATCTCACCGGCTGAAGAGCGCACCGCATAGAGCCGCCCGTCGGGGCCCATTTCTAGCATGCGAACCCCCGACAGACCCTCGGCGAAGATCGACACCGCAAAGCCCTGCGGCACCTGCACGAAAGCCTGGGTGTCGTCATCGGTCGTCTGCCCGGTCCCGTCCGTGGGACCGGAGCACGCTGCGGACAGCACGAGGACCATGCTCAGGCCCACGCCAACGGTAGTATCGGCTCGCATCTTTACCCTCGCTCGTGTGTGACGACTGTCGACCCAACGGTGAACACCGAACTGCAGGTGAATGGTCCCGGTGCCCCCCGGATCTCGCCGTGACAAGCCTTCACCATAGCCACGTTCAGCGCGGCGTACGAGTGCGAAGCGGGGTGAGGCTCGGCTCGGTTTGCCCTGGGAGTTCTGACGAGGATCAGCTTGACTCCACTTTGGCGGTCCGCGATGATCATCGCGTCATGAGACGATCAAGATCCCATAAGGCGATTTCCGGCTTCCTGCTGTTCCTCCTCGGGGCGCTGGGCACGGGGCTTCCGACCCACAGTCATGGGATAGATGACCGTGACCTCGTCGAGCTCGTCGCGCCCGACCATCACGATCACGGTGTCGTCCTGACGGATCAGTCGGATCGGATCCCAACAGTGCCCGGCACGTTCGCCGTGTCGACCACCACGACGACGTTCGTGACGCTCCCCATTTTCACCGAGGTTCAGGTCCCGCCGCTCCAGCGCGACGCACCTCATGAGCGTGCGCCCCCTTCCACCTCTCCACGCGCTCCTCCCCTCCCGATCTGATCCGAGCGCCTTCGGCGTCCGGACCCTACCCGTATAGCCTGAAACCGAGACGCTTCGGTGCCGCGTTTTCTTTTGGCATCGAGCCGGAACACGACCCGGGAGTCGCGACAGTGAACAGTCCGATCAGAATCATCCTACTTCTCGCCGCCGTGAGCCTATGGCCCATCGACATGGGCGCACAGGAAACGATGGTGCGTGTGAGCCTCGACGAGGCGCTCCGACTTTTTTCCGAGAACAACCTCGAGCTCCGCCTTGCGCGCTCCCGAGAGGCAGAGGCAGAGGGACTCGCGCGACAGGCGAGAGCATTTCCCAACCCGATCGTCGACCTCACTCGGGAGCCGCTTTCCCGAGGCGACCAAAATTACTCGGAGACCTACCTAAGCCTGAGCCAGCGCTTTGAGGTTTCGGGGGAACGGGGGGCCCGGGGCGAAGCGGCAGACTGGCTCTTGCTGGCCGCGGAAGCCCTCGTGCGAGCGGACAGCGCGCGGCTTGCGTTCGCGGTGAAGCGGGCGTTCGTCGAGGCGGCGGTGGCAGAGGACCACGTGGCAGTGACTGAGCAAGCCGTCGAGGTCTTTCGCCAAGGGGAGCGAAACGCGGCCGTCCGGGAGGCTGAGGGGGACATTTCCGTCTACGACCTACAACGGCTGAGCATTGAGCGTATGCGCTACGAGAATCTGGTGGCCGAGGCGGATCTGGCGGCCTCGGCCGCCCGCAGAGAGCTGGCGTTACTCATCCTCCCGGATGCAGACGGATCGTCCGAGACGGCCAGGCCAGAGATCGGCCCTGGCGAGGGAATCGAGGCGTTGCCCAAAGAGCCCGTAGTCGACATTGCTTTCGAGAATTTCGAGTTCTTCGAGCGTGCGGTCGCGCGGCGACCGGAGGTCGAGGCTGCAGATGCGGAAATTCTGGCCGCTCAGGCCAACCAACGCGTGGCCCGTGCCGTACGCATTCCCGACATCACCGCCACGGGAGGCTACAAACGCCAATCTGACGGTTTCAGCGGAGCCTTCTTGGGATTGTCCGTTCCCCTTCCGCTGTTCGACCGCCGCTCGGGCGACATCGAGGCTACGGGGGCGCGGGTTCGCGCCGCCGAGGAGCGTGGCGTGCTGACCCGACGTCGGATAGAGGCAGATCTCCGCAACGCGATCGAGTCGTATAGGAGTCTGAGAGACCGGAGCACGTTCCTGGAAGGAAACCGCCCCGCTGGTAGTCCGAACATCCTCGAGATCGCACAAGTGGCTTACAACGCCGGTGAAATGACCCTCGTGGAGCTCTTGGATGCGGCAGATGCGCTTCGGGGCGCCCGAATGGCCGAGGCCCGCCTCGGGGCTGATCTACGGATCGCATTCTACGACCTAGAGCGGGCGCAGGGCGGTCTCGATGCGGAGGCTCCAGATGCTGACACTCCCCGACAGACGACTTCAACGGAGATCGCACGATGATTCGCCGTGCGGTGCGACGCTTTCGCGTGACGACGATGACGAGGAGGACGAGAACGGGAAGGGGAACGAGGATAGGAACGACCCCGGGGTCTTGGCTCGCGGTGGCGATCGCATCGGCCGTATGGGCTGGCGGCTGCGCCGATTCGGGCGCCGACACCCAGGAGGTGGAGATCGGCGTGGTCGTTGTGACTCAATGGAACGACGCGACGGAGCTCTTTCTCGAGTACCCGCACCCGGTCGCGGGGGAGGCGACCGGAAATTGGGCGATTCACCTCACAGACATGGAGGACTTCAAGCCCATTCGTTCAGGGAGCCTGACCGCACGCTTCGCCAGTGCTACGGGTACGGCCGAGACGTTCGAAATCGATGTGCCGGCCCGTGACGGAATCTTCCTGCTCGATCCGGTCGTGCGAGAGCCCGGTACCTACCGCGTCGAGCTGGAACTCACGAGCGCACAGGTGAGCAGCAAACATATTCTCGACCAAGTCGTGGTCTATCCCAGCCTCGAGGAGCCTCTTGCGGTAGCGGAGACCGAAGACGAGGGCGGGATCGCGTTCCTGAAGGAGCAACAGTGGGTAATCCCCTTTGCGGTACACCCGACCGGCGAGGGCGAGGTGCATCGAACCGTGGTAGCTCCTGGGGAGATCGTGCCACCGGACGGCGCGCTGGTTCAGGTGAGCGCCCTGGTGGAGGGCATCGCGCCCGCCGAGGGAAATCGTGACGCTCCGTCGGTCGGCGAGGAAGTCCGTGAGGGTCAGATCCTTGTCGTCCTCGCCCCCACCGCTCAGGAGGGCGGCTTTGCACAGGCTCGGGGCCGAGTGGAGCGACTGGAACGGGAGGTGGAGAGGGCCGAGCGGCTGTTCGAGGCTGGAGCAATCCCCAGTCGGCGTTTGGAAGAGGCTCGTCACGACTTGGAGATCGCTCAAGCCGAGGTCGACGCCATGGGGGGCATGACGGATGACAATTACCGACTCAGTCTGCGGGCCCCCATCTCCGGCGTCATAGCGGAGCGAAGCTTCGTGCCGGGAGGACGTGTGGAGCCGGGAGAGCCGCTCTTCACGATCGTGGATCTCTCTACGGCCTGGCTCCGAGTCCAAATGTCGGCGGCAGCCGCGACGAGCATTCCCGACGACGCGCGAGCCACCTTCACGACGGAGGACTCGGATCTGGTCTTCGGTACGTCCCGGCTCCTTTCCGTCGGAAGTGTCATCAACCCCCAAACTCGCACCGTGCCCGTGGTCTTCGAAACCGAGGAAACCGGGGCTGTCCTAACCTTCGGGCAGCTCGCCCAGGCCGCCGTGCCGACGGGGGGCACAGTGATGGGCATCGTGCTCCCGAACAGTGCGATCCTCGATGACAACGGCACTTGGGTGGCCTACGTGCAGACGGGAGGTGAGGCGTTCGAACGGCGTATCCTCACTCTGGGTGCGAGCGACGGGGTGCGGTCTCAAGTGCTAGCCGGGGTGAGCCTCGGGGACATGGTTGTGACCACGGGCGCCTACCAAGTTCGCCTCGCCTCATTGTCCGGCGGTGAATTCGCCGGCGCACACACTCATTAGCGTGGCGACCATCAGCGTGGCGGCGCTACACCATGGGGTGGCGACGCTACACTGTCGACCCAGGCGGAGACGACGATGCTAGGGCGCGTGATCCGCTGGTCTATCGACAACCACTTTCTTGTGTTGGTCGGGGCTTCCATTCTCGTCGTGGCCGGAACCATCACCGCGGTAAGCATGCCTGTCGACGTCTTTCCCGACCTGACCGCGCCCACCGTCACGGTTCTGACCGAGGCCCACGGGATGGCGCCCGAAGAGGTTGAGACCCTCGTCACCTTCCCGGTGGAGACGGCCGTGAACGGTGCCACGGGCGTACGCCGGGTGCGTTCTGCTACGTCACAAGGCATCAGCATCGTTTGGGTGGAGTTCGACTGGGGAACGGACATTTTCCGAGCTCGTCAGATCGTGAACGAGAAGCTTCAGCTAGTCGCGTCGGGACTCCCTGAGGGCGTCGAAGCACCGGTCCTGGCTCCGATCTCATCGATCATGGGCGAGGTCATGCTCATCGCCGTAACGGGCGATGCTTCGACATCACCGATGGACATGCGTTCCGTTGCCGATTGGACGGTCCGTAGGCGCCTCCTGGCGGTCCCCGGAGTTGCGCAGGTCGTGCCCTTGGGGGGTGAGGTCAAGCAGTACCAGGTTTTGGTGGATCCGCCCCGGTTGGCCGCTTTTGGCGTGACGCTCCAGGACGTAGTGCTCGCGGCGGGGGGCTCCAACGTAAACGCCTCGGGTGGCGTGTTCATGGAGCGGGGACAGGAATATCTGATCCGAGGGACGGGACGTGTCCAATACGTCGACGACATTGCCGCTACCGTGGTCGCGGTGCGGGAGGGAACGCCCGTTACGATCGGCGACGTGGCCGATGTACGAATCGGGGCTGCTACCCGTCTCGGGGAGGGATCCGCCAACGCCAGTCGGGCCGTCATCCTCACTGTCCAGAAGCAGCCCGACACCAACACACTCGAACTCACCGAGAGCATCCTCCAGGAGCTGGCGGACATCGAGAGTGACCTTCCAGCCGGCATGGAGATCAACCGAGGCATTTTCCGCCAAGCGAGCTTCATCGAGACGGCGGTGGAGAATGTCATGGAAGCGCTCCGCGATGGAGCGATTTTGGTGGTGGTGATCCTCTTCATCTTCCTCTGGAGCTTTCGGACCACGCTCATCTCCGTGATCGCGATTCCCCTTTCGCTGATCACTGCGGTGTTGGTGCTGAAGATGTTGGATATCACGATCAACACGATGACTCTGGGCGGGATGGCGATCGCCATCGGGGCCCTCGTCGACGACGCGGTGATCGTCGTGGAGAATGTATTTCGGCGCTTGCGAGAGAATCATCAACAGCCGCCGGAGAATCGACGACCGGTCCATGACATCACCTTCGGAGCTTCGAAAGAGATTCTGGGGAGCATCGTCATCGCCACGTTGATCATCGGCGTGGTGTTCGTGCCGCTCCTCTTCTTATCCGGCGTAGAAGGCCGGATGCTCCGCCCGCTGGGACTCGCCTACATCGTCTCCATCATGGCCTCGCTGGTGGTGGCGCTCACTGTTACGCCCGCGCTCTCCGCATACCTGTTGCCGAGTTCCAGAGCCATGGACACGGACGAAGAAAGCCGGACTGTCCGCGTGTTCAAGCGTGGGTACGCGACCGCCCTCAGAATCGTGCTGCGTCATCGCCGCTTTGTCATGATGGGCGCCGCAATCCTCACCGCCGCTTCGTTGATAGCGCTTCCATTCCTCGGCCGCTCGTTCCTACCCGAGTTCCAAGAGGGCTCGCTAGTGATCAGCGCGCTCACCGTGCCCGGCACGTCGCTCGATGAGTCCGACGCACTAGGGCGTAGGATCGAAGAGATCCTACTCACCCATCCCGCGGTGGCGGAAACCGCCCGACGCACGGGCAGGGCGGAACTCGACGAGCACGCACAAGGGGTCAACGCCGCCGAGATCGATGTGCGGCTGGAATTAAGCGGGTATGACTATGACACCGTGCTCGAAGCGTTGCGCGCGAATCTGGCGCTTGTCCCTGGAACTCAGATTACGATTGGCCAGCCCATCGGTCATCGCATCGACCATATGTTGTCGGGCACGAGGGCCAGCATCGCCATCAAGATTTTTGGGCCAGACCTATACGAATTACGGCATCTAGCGGCCGATATCGAGGCTTTGGCGCGGCAAGTCGAGGGAACCGTGGATGTCGCCACGGAAGCGCAGGCGGATGTACCCCAAGTGCGGGTGGCCATGGAGCGGCGGGCAATGGCCCGTTACGGCGTGACGCCGAGACACTTGGCCGAAGCCATCGATGTCGCCTTCGCTGGAGAATCCGTCTCGCAGGTTCTGGAGGGCGAGCGTGCCTTCGATCTCGTCGTACGCTTTGCCCCCGAGTACCGGGGCAGTCTCGACGCGGTGCGCACCGCTCGGGTCAACACTCCTGTGGGCTCTCAAGTCTCACTCGGATCTCTCGCCGACGTCCGTCAGGATCTGGGCCCCAACGCCATCTCCCGAGAGGACGTGCAGAGGTTGATCGTTGTACAGTCGAACGTTGCCGGACGTGACGTGGGCAGCGTCGTAGATGATATCCAGGTGGCGATCGACGCCGAGTTGGATCTCCCCCCCGGGTACTACATCGAGTACGGGGGCCAATTCGAATCCGCCAACGAAGCCACCCGAACGATCGGCCTGATGAGCCTGCTTTCATTGGCGGCAATTTTCCTGCTTCTTTTTGTCGAATTCGGGTCCGTTCGACAGGTTCTGCTCGTCATGGTGAACCTTCCCTTAGCGCTCGTCGGCGGAATCTTGGCCGTGTGGCTCAGTAGTGGCGTACTGAACGTGGCCACGTTGGTCGGGTTCATTACCCTCTTCGGCATCGCGATGAGGAACGGAATCCTCATGGTGAGCCACTACAACCATTTGCTCGCGGAGGGTGTGGCCCTACGACCAGCGGTGGTCCAGGGGTCCATGGAACGGCTGAGCCCGATCATGATGACGGCTCTCACGGCCGGATTGGCCTTGCTACCTCTTGCGCTATCGGGAGGGGAGCCCGGGAATGAAATCCAGAGCCCCATGGCTGTTGTGGTGCTCGGAGGAATCCTCACCTCGCTCGCTCTGAACATGGTTGTCGTGCCGGTGTTGTTCCTCGAGTATGGCACGACCAACCGGGCATAGCGACGATGATGCGTACGACGTGACCGAGAAGTACGGCCAGGCCCAGAAGCTCCACATCACGTTCACCATCTCGGGTGAGTTGGCTGCAGGACCTCGCATGAACGAGCGGTCCAGGTGGCATGAGTCGGTATCTCCCTTCGAGGTGATCCCATGTACGCCCGAGGTTTCCTGGCGCTACGGCCGCCTGTATCGATACCTGAGAGATAACGGCCTGCTTATCGACGCGAACGACCTCTGGATCGCCGCGACCGCTCTAGTATTTGAAATGCCAGTAGTTACACGGAATGAAAGACACTTCGCGCGCGTGCCAGAGCTGAACGTGATCGGTTATCGGTGAGGGGAATTCAATCAGGGGGACAGGACGAGGGCGGCTGCGAGAAGGTGTCGAGCCTTGAGTCCGGATCGAATGGACCGATATTGTGTAGGATGCGGCGAGTTCGATGTCCGGGGCGGGAGAGCCCCGAGCAGCCAATCACGGCCTGGCTGGACGGCTCGACGATGGCCAAGGCCCACGAGCGACGCGTACGAGATGCTTGAATACACCCCCGAGGTCGCGCGCAAAACCGCGGATCTTCAGGAACGGGTCAAGGATTTCATCCCCGCGGTTGAGTGGCCGGTGGTGGCGCCGCTGATCCATGCGATCAACGAGCTCAAGAAAGCCAAGAACGCGGTTATTCTCGCCCATAACTATCAAACCCCCGATATCTACCACTGCGTCGCCGACTTCGTTGGGGATTCCCTTCAGTTGGCAATCCAGGCCGGCAAGACGGACGCAGACATCATCGTGCAGGCCGGCGTCCACTTCATGGCCGAGACTTCGAAACTTTTGTCGCCTGATAAGACCGTGCTGATACCGAGTCTCGAGGCCGGATGCTCGTTGGCCTCTTCGATCACCGGAGAAGACGTGCGCCGAATGAAGCAGAAATATCCGGGCGTACCGGTCGTGACGTATGTGAATACGTCGGCGGATGTGAAGGCGGAGTCGGACATCTGTTGTACGTCGTCCAACGCCGTCAGCGTGGTGGAGGCGATGGGCGTTGATCGCGTCATGCTTCTTCCGGACGAATACCTCGCCAAGAATGTCGCTGCGCTCACCGATGTCGAGGTGATCGCCTGGGGTGGGCTGTGCGAGGTCCACGAGCGCTTTACCGCCGAGGAGATCCAACAATATCGTGGAAGTACCCCCGGCCTGGTGGTGCTGGCGCACCCGGAGTGCTCTCCGGACGTCCTCGCAGATGTCGACTTCGCCGGGTCTACGGCGTCGATGATTCGCTACGTGAAGGAGAAGCGGCCGGCCCGGGTCTTGATGGTCACAGAATGTTCGATGAGCGACAACGTCGCGGCCGAGACTCCGGACGTCGACTTCATTCGGCCGTGTAACCTGTGCCCCCATATGAAGAGCATCACGCTTCAGAACATCCTCGAAAGCCTTCAGGAAATGAAGCACGAGGTCACCATTCCCAATGATGTGGTCGAAGGCGCTCGCCGAGCGGTTCAGCGCATGGTGGACCTGGGGGCCGAGAGTCGCGACTTCGTCGATGGTGTGGAAGCTGCGGTAACCGTGGAAAACCGGGTTTCTCTCGGTCCGGTGGCTGGGGTGTCCGGATAGTTTCTGTGTCGATCCACGGCGTGAAAGACATTTCCGACCTCCCCGAAGCCCTCATCGAACCGGTTGTGCGACGTGCCCTCGACGAGGATCTCGGGGCCGGCGGGGACGTCACATCTCGAGCGGTGATCTCGCCGGATGCGACGGCGCGTGCCCATGTCGTCGCACGGGAGGCTGGCGTTCTGGCGGGGGTACCGCCCGCATCCCTGACCTTCAGGTTGGTCGATCCAACAGTGGAGCTTCACTTTGAGGCAGACGAGGGCGCTTCCATCGAGGCTGGCAGGGTCGTGGCCACCGTGGAGGGGCCGACTCGATCGATCCTTGCTGCGGAACGGACGGCTCTCAATTTCCTGGGCCACCTCTCCGGTGTTGCCACGGCGACGGCAACGCTTGTGGCCCAGGTGGCCGGCACCGACGCGAGGATCTGCTGTACGCGGAAGACTACACCGGGACTCCGCTCCCTCGAGAAGCAGGCGGTTCGAGCGGGGGGTGGCGCGAATCACAGATACGGGCTCGGCGACGCAGTCCTCATCAAGGACAACCATGTGGCCGCGGCCGGGGGAGTGGCAGCCGCGATCGGCGCGGCGCAGGGGCAGAGTGGACCGGCCACCACGATCGAAATCGAAGTCGATACGCTGGATCAGCTAAGCGAGGCCCTCGAGGTGGGCGTCACGGCCCTCCTTTTGGACAACATGGCCCCGCCGGATCTGCGTCGGGCGGTTGAGATGACCGCTGGGCGGGCGGTGCTCGAGGCGTCCGGTCGGGTGACGGCCGAGACGGTCCGCTCCATCGCGGAGACTGGCGTCGACTACATCTCCAGCGGCTGGATCACCCACTCGGCGCCAATGCTCGACTTCGGCTTGGACTTCGTATCCCATCCATCGTGAGAGTGCCGATCCCACCCTCCATAGCGGGACATCGTAAGCTGGCCTTCCGGGCTTCCTTGGTGGCGACGCTCGTGATGCTGGGCACGTGGCCTGAAACCGCGAGAGCCCAAGTACGGGACTCGCTCCGTTCAGATACGCTCGCGAACTATCCGAGCAGCTTCCGACTGGACGGGATTCAGGTTGTGGCCGGTCGCCGTCTCACGTCCACCGGCGGCGTGGGAGTGGTGGAAATGCGTCTGGATTCCCTGGGCTCCGTGCCGATCCCAACGCTGGAACAGGTTTTGCGCGAAATGCCGCTGGTGCGCGTGCGGGAAAACTCGAGGGGGGAGGCGCAGCCGAGTCTGCGGGGCGCGACCGACCGGCATATCGCGGTACTCGTGGACGGCGTCCCCCTTACCCTAGGTTGGGACCATCGGACGGACCTCGCCATCATTCCACTGACGGCCGCCCGGTCTATTCGTATGCTGAGAGGGCTCTCGTCGGTCCTCTATGGTCCCAACGTTCTGGCCGGCGTGGTGTCGATCGACGTGGCGCGTGGCGTTGAACGCTTGGAGACGCCCCCGCCGGCCACCTTTGGTACGGCACTTCACGACAGCGGAGGTCTGATCCTCGGAGGGACCGTTGCCCGCTCGTTCGAGTCCGGGGGAGGGCAGTGGCTGGTGCAAGGCGGCGGTGGCTTCCGGGACCGGCCCGGCGTCTCGATTCCGGACGCCGACTCGGGGATCCCCGGGGACCCCGCACTGTTGAGCGCTGACGGGGATCTGCGGCTCAACAGCGACGCCGAGCACAAGGATGCGTTCGTGTCCGCCCGATATCAGGGTGAGGGGGGCGGCTGGATGTCGCTCACCTCCACAGGATTCGACGTGGAGCGTGGCGTACCACCTGAGATCCATGAGGTAGACCCGAGGCTTTGGCGATATCCGGATCAGAAGCGTGTAATTACTGCGTTTTCCGCCGGCACCGGCTCCAAGGAGACGGGGTGGGGAATGGGCGGTCTCGAAGCGAGCCTGGGCCTCGATTTCGGCTCATTCCAGATAGAGCGGTTCGATACGCCCACATACGGGAGCGTGATCGAGGAGGAGAAGGGGGAGGACAGGACGGCCACGCTACGGGTGCTCGGTGAGCACAGCATCGGAGAGAGGCGTGATCTACGGGCGGCGCTGACGTATGGAGACATCTCCCACACTGAGCGAGTGACGGGCTCCGGGGGGCGAGACTTTCGGCAGCGCCTGTGGAGCCTCGGGACCGAGGTGGAGTGGCGGTTCGATGATCTCCCGGGTTGGGAGAGCCTAGGGGCAACGCGCCTCAACGTGGGCTTATCGGCCGACGGAGCGGACACGCCGGAGTCGGGGGGTTACGCCCCAGTCGGGCGGATGGACGACTGGGGTGCACGTCTCGGTTTGTCGTCACTCACCGGTGGCGGCTCTCTGCTGCTCCACGGGGGGATCAGCCGTCGCGCACGGTTCCCCTCCCTCAGAGAGTTGTACTCGGACGCACTGGGGCGCTTCCTTCCGAATCCGGATCTGGTGCCAGAAGTTCTTACGGGCCTGGAGCTTGGGCTGACTTGGGACCTGGAGGGGGTCGACATCCAGGTGGTGGGCTTCCGGCAGGCCCTGTCAAACAGCATCGTGCGGATCGGCGTGCTAACGCCACAGGGGCCCAAGCGCCAGCGGGTAAACCGTGATCGTATTCGGAGTACCGGTCTGGAAATGGTCGCGTCGGGAGGGTGGGGGGCTGTCCAGTACAGTGGCGATCTCACACTCCAACAGGCCTGGCAGATTGAAGATGGGAGCGGCGATCGTACCCGGCCCGAATACGAGCCCAGCGTAGTGGGGGGCCTCGATGTGGCCACGCACCTTCCGGCGGAATTCAGGGTGTCCGGCGGATACCGGTTTGTGGGCAGGCAGTATTGCCTGAACGTCGACTCGGCCTCGATGGACCGCCTGACGCGAACACACCGCTTCGATCTTCGGCTCCGGAGACTTTTCGCGTTCGAGGGGAGGTCCGCTCTCGCGAACGCGGATGCCATCGTCTCGGTTAGCAACCTGACCGACAACGCGATCTTCGATCAGTGCGGCCTCCCGCAGCCAGGCCGGACGTTCGGGATCCAGCTTCGGCTCTTCTGACCCGGCAGGCTGGACGCTACTTTCTCTAGAAGGCTGTTGAAGGAGTACAGCGGGTCGCGCACAGGGCGCTTGTGCGCGTTCAGACAAGGAACGACGACGAGGCGTAGCAACGCTACGGCGAGGAGGAGAGACGCAGGATCAACCGCACAACCGCCCTGTGCCCACGACCATCTTGGGCATGACCTTACACGCTGCAGGGTTGCGGTGGCACGGCCTCATCTCCGTTGTTGGAGCTCCTAGCCATAGCTACGGCTATGGCGTCGTCGCTCCGCCTAGGAGCTAAGACCGTGGCATCCGCAACGCGGCCCGCTGTACTCCTTCAACAGCCTTCAAGGGCTGCACCCCTCTACAGCGCCGGCTTGGCCAGGACGTTGAGCACAGGTGTCGGGCAGAGACGTCGAGCGAAGACGTCGGGCAGAGATGAGCATGATTCGAGTCACATTCCTCGGCACCGCTGCTGCGCGCCCTACCGTTCGTCGCAACGTGAGTGCGATCGCCCTTCAGCGGGAGGGAGACTCCTTCCTCCTCGATTGTGGAGAGGGAACGCAACGGCAGATGATGCGTTACGGCACTGGCTTCGCTGTCCAGGACGTATTCGTGACTCATCTCCACGCCGATCACTTCCTCGGTATCACGGGTCTTCTGAGGACCATGGCGCTTCAGGGTCGAATCGACCCGCTGCGCATCTTCGGACCTACCTCGTCCCGGGTCACACTCGAACAAGCGGTGAGCCTGGGCGTGGACCGCGTGCCTTTCCCACTCGAGATCGACGAACTCAGCGCGAGTTCGCGCGTGGAGTACGACGAGTACGACGTAGTCGCTTTCCCGGTGGATCACCGTACCTCGGCGTTGGGGTACGCCTTCGTTGAGCACGAGCGGCTCGGCCGCTTCGATGTTGAGCGCGCTCGCGCCCTGGGAGTACCCGAGGGAGAGCTCTTCGGAAAGTTGCATGTGGGAGAGGCCGTCGAGGTCGATGGGCGGCGAATCGAGCCTGCTGATGTCGTGGGACCACCCCGTCCGGGGCGTGTGGTGGTCTATGCGGGCGACACCCGCCCGTGCGAAGCGACGACCGAGGTTGCAAAAGACGCTTCCTTGCTGATCCACGAGGCCACCTTCGGGAACGAGGAGGCCGACCGAGCCGAGCAGACGTATCACAGTACCGCTTGGGGCGCTGCCGCCCTGGCGGCAGAGGCTGGCGTCCGCCGGCTCTGTCTGACGCACATCTCGGCGCGATATTCCGACGACCCCTCGGTGCTCGAAGCAGAAGCGCGGGAGGCGTTTCCCGGCGCAGTCATCGCCCGTGACGGCCTCAGCGTAGAAATTCCGCACAACGACGGGGCCGCCGGGGGTGACGGTGATGCCGATACCGAGATCGAGCCAAGTGAAAAGGCGGGGAAGCTGTGAGCGGGGAGTTCACCTTCGAGCGCGTGGGGATCGTGGGTCTGGGTCTTATCGGAGGATCGCTCGCGCGGGCGCTACACCTACTAGATAATGGGCCGCGGATCGTCGCGTTCAACCGGAATCGGAACGATGCCGAGCGGGCTTTGGCGGACGGCGTGATCGATGCCGTGGCCGATACCCGCAGGGAGGCCGTCGAGGGGCAGGATCTGGTGGTCTACGCGACGCCGCTGGATGTGGTTCGAGAGATGATGAGGGCCGATTCCGCAGGGTGGGGGGATGCGACCGTCACCGATGTGGCGGGCCTCAAGGGGCCGCTAATGAGGGAGGCCGGTAAACTCGGTTTCGCCGCGCAATTCGTCGGGAGTCATCCGATGGCCGGTGGAACCGCCTCGGGATACGAGGTTTCATCGGCCCATCTCTTCTCAGGCGAAACCGTGTTCGTTTGTGGCGGAGAGGCCGGGAGTGAGCGGATCGGAGCCGTGGAGTCGATGTGGCAGGCTTTGGGCGTGAGGGTGCGGACCATCGACGCGGACGCCCACGACCGGCTCATGGTGTGGGCGAGTCACCTTCCGCAGCTGATATCCAACGTGGTGGCACGGGCGATGTCTGAGGCGGGGCTCACCATGAGCGATCTCGGCCCTGGGGGCAGGGACTTGACCCGCCTGGCGGAGAGCTCGCCGGAGATGTGGACAGGCCTTTTCAACGAAGCGAGTGAGGACAACCTGTTGGCGATCGATAGTGTCCAGGCTGGTCTGGCTGCCGTACGGGCGGCGTTGTCCGAGAGATCGATCGAAGCGTTGGCCGAGTTGATGCGCGCTACGCAGGAGTGGAGGAGGGAACGGTGAGGCAAATTCGGGTGCCGGGGGACAAGTCGGTCACCCAACGGGCCCTCATCTTCGCCTCACTCTGCTCGGGAGAAAGCCGGCTGCGGAGTCTACTGTCGGGTGAGGATCCCCAAGCGACAGCACAGGCCCTTCGTGCATTGGGCGCAGACATCCCTCCGCTCGTCGGAGATGGAGCCGACGTGCGGATTCAAGGCGTGGGTCTTCGTGGCCTGCAGGAGCCGCCCGACGTTCTGGATTTCGAGAATAGCGGCACGGGCGCTCGGCTCATGCTGGGTGTCTTGGCCGGTCAGCCGATGACGGTGACCGTGACCGGAGACGCGTCCTTGCGGAGTCGTCCCATGAGGCGAGTAACCACGCCGCTGTCCATGATGGGCGCGGTGTTTCGTGAGATGGAGGAGCCCGATCGGCTCCCTCTCGAGGTGACCGGCGGCGTGCTCGATGCGATCGACTACGACTCCCCGGTGGCGAGCGCACAGGTGAAGAGTGCGCTGTTGTTGGCGGGCCTGGTGAGCGGCGCCTTCGTCTTCGTGTCGGAGCCCCATCGCTCACGAGATCACACGGAGCGGATGCTGAGCATGTGCGGTGTTCCGGTCATCTCTCATGACATGGGCGGCGTCTGGAGGGTAGAGTTGAGAGACCCTCCCGAGCAGATCACTCCTCTCGACCTCGAGGTTCCGGGCGACTTTTCCTCTTCGGCGTTCTTCCTCGCTTTGGCAATCCTGGGGGGGGTCGAGGGCGGAATCGAGATCGACCACGTGGGCATGAATCCAACCCGCCGCGGACTTCTGAATGTACTGGACCGCATGGGTGCGAACGTGGGTGCCGATCCCTTCGACGAGGATAGCGGGGAGCCCGTGAGTTCGCTTCGTGCGCTGCCCTCGACGTTGGTAGGCACGAGCGTTGAGGGGGGTGAGGTGCCCGCCATGATCGATGAGTTTCCCGTCCTCGCGATCCTGGCGGCACGGGCCGAGGGAGTGACCCGCATTACCGGGGCAGCCGAACTAAGGCTCAAGGAATCCGATCGGATCCACGTTATCGCCGAAAATCTACGAGCCGTGGGCGTGCAGGCCGAGGAGCTGAGTGACGGCCTCGAAATCGAGGGAGGCGATCACCCCCTCGTGGGCCGTGTGTCGAGCCATCACGACCATCGGATCGCCATGGCGTTCGGCGTGCTCGGAGCCCTTGCGGGTAATCAAATCGAGATCGACGGTGCGGACGTGGCGGACGTGAGCTTCCCGAACTTCTGGGGCTTGCTCGAAGACCTGACCATGGCGCGCACCTGAGCGTGGGGCGCCTGTGACCGCCGAACCCGCCCGCCGCCCCGTGATCACGCTCGACGGCCCGGCCGGATCCGGGAAGACAAGCACGGCGCAGGCGGTGGCCAAACGGTTGGGCTTTCGGCACCTCGATTCGGGGGCACTCTACCGGGCGGTGACCTTCGCGCTTCTCCAGGAGGGTGTGCCGGAGGAAGTGTGGGGGACTCTCCAGGCGGAGCAGTTGGATGAACTCAACATCGAGGTCGAAGCAGAGGGCGACGGTGTGAATATCTACGTCGATGGGGTGCTTCTCACCTCGCAGCTCCGTGGTTCTGAGGTGACCGGGCGCGTGTCGGCGGTGGCCCGCCTGCCTACGGTCCGTGATTGGCTTCTCGGGCTGCAGCGGAGTGTAGGTGCTCACGGGAACCTGGTGGCCGATGGGAGAGATATGGGCACCGTCGTTTTCCCCGACGCGGACGTGAAAATTTTCCTGGTTGCTGGGCTGGAGGAGCGCGCCCGGCGCCGGCTCTTCCAAGACAGCGGACAGGAACCGACCTCGCGCGAGATCCAGGAAGAGGCTCGCCGCATCGAAGAGCGGGATCAGGCCGATCAGAGCCGAAGTCACTCGCCTCTGAGACGGCCGGAGGACGCCGTGGAGGTGGACACCACGGGGCTACCATTCGATGATCAGGTAGGCCTCATTTTGAGGCGGGTAAAAGACTTGACTGCCCTTTAGGCGCAAGTATAGCTTCAGCACGCTAGGCCCTCGGCGCCGGGGCCTGCTTTTCATGTATCCCTCAACCCGGACCGGGGCGCTGCTGTGGTGTCCGGCAAAAAATAGGCACGGGCGTAGATCCGCCAGTGATGAGCCATGACGAAAGACCCTGACCCCCAGTCCCCGGACCCCACCTCCGAAGCAGAAGCCCCCTCACAAGACACCAGCGGTGACTCGGCACCCGTAGCCGTGGCCGTGGCCGAGGCGGAGAAGGGACCGGATGGTATCTCCCCCGAGTTGCTTGCGGATCCATATGGCGAGGAGATTCTCGACATCTCCGCAGCGGACTTCGAGGCCCTGCTCTCCGATCACGCCGATGTGATGGGCGACTTCCGGGAAGGGGAGATCGTACACGCGAAGGTGCTCAGGGTGACTGAGAGCATGGTCATCCTGGAATTCGGCTTCAAGAGCGAGGGGGCGGTCCCGCTCGACGAGTTCAAGGACCGCGACTCGATCGAGCCGGGCCAGGAGGTGGAGGTTCTTCTCGAAAGCCTCGAGGACGATGACGGAATCGTCGTTCTTTCAAAGAAGAAAGCCGACTTCCTGCGTGTTTGGGAGAAGATCCGGGAGGCTCATGAGGCCGATGAGCCGGTCGAAGGGATGCTGGCTCGGAAGATCAAGGGTGGTGTCACGGTAGACATAATGGGTGTTGACGCGTTTCTGCCCGGCTCGCAGATCGCGCTGCGTAGGGTCCCGAACATCGATGACCTCCTCGGACAGACGTTCGAATTCAAGATCATCAAGCTCAACAAGCGTCGCCGGAACATCGTGGTTTCTCGCCGCGTCATCCTGGAAGGAGAGCGCGAGAAGAAGCGCGAGACCCTGGTCATGGAGCTTTTGGTCGGCCAGATCCGGGAAGGTATCGTCAAGAACATCACCGATTTCGGCGCGTTTATCGATTTGGGTGGACTCGACGGTCTGCTCCACATCACCGACATGTCATGGGGGCGCGTAGGACATCCGTCCAAGGTCGTCGATATCGGCGCCAAGCTCGACGTAAAGGTCCTCGACATCGATTGGGACCGAGAGCGTATTTCATTGGGTCTAAAGCAGCTTCTGCCCTACCCGTGGACCGACATCGACAAGAAGTACCCGGTCGGCTCTCGAGTGCGCGGAAAAGTCGTATCGATCACGAACTACGGAGCCTTCATCGAGCTCGAGAAGGGTGTCGAGGGCCTCGTTCATATCTCCGAGATGTCGTGGACACGTAACATTCGACATCCGTCCAAGCTCGTGAACATCGGCGACGAGATCGAGGCTGTGGTTTTGAAGGTTGATATGCAGGACGAAAAAATCTCTCTGGGAACGAAGCAGATCGAAGAGGATCCCTGGCTTGCACTGCCGGCCAAATACCCGACGGGTACGCAGTTGGACGGAGTCGTCCGGAACCTGACGTCCTTCGGTGCGTTTGTCGAAATCGAGTCCGGGATCGACGGCCTCGTGCACGTATCCGATTTGAGCTGGACCCGGCGGGTCGAGCATCCTTCGGAAATCATCCAGAAGGGTGACGAGGTCCAGGTGTTGGTGCTGGACGTCAATGCAGAGGCGAAGCGGATCTCCCTCGGGATCAAACAGCTTACCGACGATCCGTGGCCCGAGATTTCCGAGCGGTTTTCCGCGGGTGTCGAGCCCGCCGGTTCGGTCGTTCGAGTGCAGGAAAAGGGTGTGGTCGTCGACCTCGGCGACGACATCGAGGGTTTCGTCCCGACGTCCCACTCCGGAGTCGAAGACGGGGATAAGCTTCCCGAGTATTTCCGGCCTGGAGAGGCACTAGAGCTCAAAGTGATCGAGTCCGACGCCGCGAACCGCAGAATCGTGCTCGAGGTCGGGACGCTTCCGGAGCGTATGGATGTGCCGGAGCCTCCGCCGGAAGAAGAGTCTGAGGAGGAGTCCAAAGCGTACGGTGACGAAGCCCCACCCGATGTGTCAGCGGACGAGCCGTTAGGGGACGCCGGGGACGCCACGGTGGACGAGGACGCGGACGAGGATACGGGCGAGGATACGGCTGAGGATACGGCTGAGGATACGGCTGAGGCGGATGAAAGTGGGGTTGCGGAAGCGGCCGCCGGCGAAGATGAAGCCGATGCTGGCGACGACGAGGCCGAACCCGTTGAAGCAGCAGCCGATGCCGGTGGGGAAGACGCTGCCGCCGATGAAGGTGACGCCGACGCCGATGAGGCTGAGGCCAAGGAAGATGAAAGTGGGGTTGCGGAAGCGGCCGCCGGCGAAGATGAAGCCGATGCTGGCGACGACGAGGCCGAACCCGTTGAAGCAGCAGCCGATGCCGGTGGGGAAGACGCTGCCGCCGATGAAGGTGACGCCGACGCCGATGAGGCTGAGGCCAAGGAAGATGAAAGTGGGGTTGCGGAAGCGGCCGCCGGCGAAGATGAAGCCGATGCTGGCGACGACGAGGCCGAACCCGTTGAAGCAGCAGCCGATGCCGGTGGGGAAGACGCTGCCGCCGATGAAGGTGACGCCGACGCCGATGAGGCTGAGGCCAAGGAAGATGAAAGTGGGGTTGCGGAAGCGGCCGCCGGCGAAGATGAAGCCGATGCTGGCGACGACGAGGCCGAACCCGTTGAAGCAGCAGCCGATGCCGGTGGGGAAGACGCTGCCGCCGATGAAGGTGACGCCGACGCCGATGAGGCTGAGGCCAAGGAAGATGAAAGTGGGGTTGCGGAAGCGGCCGCCGGCGAAGATGAAGCCGATGCTGGCGACGACGAGGCCGAACCCGTTGAAGCAGCAGCCGATGCCGGTGGGGAAGACGCTGCCGCCGATGAAGGTGACGCCGACGCCGATGAGGCTGAGGCCAAGGAAGAGGCCTAGGGCGAAGCTTTCAATGCTTAACTTGTTCTCGAAAGCCCGGACGCCAGTTGCGCCCGGGCTTTCGATTGCCGCCGTGCTCGCCATCTTCGGATGCACTACAGTGGGCGCACCGACGGCCGAGGCCGATCGAGCGGAGCCGGCGATCGAGGCGGGAGCACCTGCCGTGGCCAGGAATACGGAAGTCGATTCGCTTCTTGCTCTGGCGCAGGCCGCCCTCGATCAGGAGGCTTTTCAGCTTGCCGAAGCAGTCTCTCTCGAGATCGAGGCCGAGTACCCGGCTGCCCCGCAGAGTGTGTCTGCCCTGTGGATTCGTGCTCGCGCTGCCAAGGCCAACGGCAATGTGGAGGGGTCGTTGGAGGCCGCGCGGAGGTTCCGGACGTCTCTCCCCGACGGAGACGAGCGAATCGCGGAAGTAACCCTCTTGGAGGGCGACGCGCTCCAGGCGTTGGGCAGAACCGCCGAAGCGGTGGCGGCCTGGTTGCCCGCTCCGGGCGAGCCCGTTTCCGATGAGGCTCTTGTGCGTGTGGAGGATCACGTAGAAGTGCTCACGCAGAGCGAGCTTCGTAGGCTGGTCGCGTCGGAAGAAGGTTTGGTTGCCCCGGTCCTGGCTGAATTCGCTTTCCGGCAATACACCCTGGGCGCGGATGCCTCCGCCGAATTTTATGCGACCCGTGCGGTGGATGCCGGGGCCACCGGCAGGGCACAGCTCTTGGCCGAAGCCGTTCTGGCCGGTGACCTGAGCGAGTTTCTGGTCGCTCCGCGCATCGGGGCGATTCTCCCCACGAGCGGATCGCCACGGTTGAGGCAGTTCGCGACCGGAATCCAGGAGGGGATACAAGTCGCCTTTCAGATGTTCGGCCGGCCGGTGGGAAATCGGACGGCGGCCGAGCTGGTCGTCCAGGACAGCGGCGGCGATATCGTCGGCGCGAGCATCGCCTTTTCGGCGATAGAAGCGTCGGAGGTGCTCGCGGTCATCGGACCCCTTCAGGACGGTGCTTTATCGGAGATCGCCGCTCGAGTGCAGGGGACACTTGCTGTGATCTCGCCGACATCTCCCGTCGTCCCCGATGGTTCCACCGGGGTGTATTCACTCAGCAGTGCGGACCCTGGCGGTGCACGCGCGTTGGCGCGCTATGCGATTTCCAGCGATCTGTACACGGCCGTTGTGGTGTATCCCGAAGGTGCCGACGGCATGTACGAAGCGCGGGCGTTTTCCGAGGCTTTCCACTCCTATGGGGGCCTGATGCTGGGTGAGATCAGCTACCCCACAGGGGCGACATTTTTCGAAGATCAGCTTCGGCAGGCCGAAGCTCTACTTCCGGATGTGCTTGTTCTGCCGCTTCCCGCGAGGGACGTGGAGTTGATGGCGCCCCAGGTGACCTTCTTTGGGCTGGATTCTTTGGAAATCCGCGTACTGGGCACCACTGGGTGGAGCGACGAGGCGATGCTGTCCAGAGTGGACACCCGGCACACCAACGGGGTGGTGACGGCGTCTCCCCAGCCCGCCGAGGGGGAGTGGGAGGGATACCAGCGTTTCGTCGAGGCCTATGAAGCGTTTTATCAACGCACCCTTCCCGACCTGGTTCCAGCTTTGGGTTTTGACGCGGCCGGGCTGCTTCTCGAGGGTATCCGGAGGGGGGCCTCTACACCGGATGATTTGCTCGATACACTCGAGGCCATGCCGGGCTTCTTAGGCGCGACGGGCCGGTTGTTCGTCGATGAGGGAAGGGTAGTACGGGACCACTTCGTCGGTTGCCTCCAGGATCGGCAGGTTCTCAACGTGGCCGACGGGGCGCGAGCGGATCCCATCCTGACGCCGCCCCTACGGGACCCGGAAACAGATTCGATTCCCGAGGGAGCACTCGACCGCATCGTGGGGTTCCGTTGTCCGATGCTGGTCCCCTCCGTGCCTGTCAGCCGGTAGTGTGGTGTCCCAGAAGTAGACGTTGATCCTCTGACGCCGGGGGTCGGCGCATGTCGATGAGCAAGAAGCTCGAACATCTCGAAGCCCTCGGACGGGAGGCGGAGCTCGGGGGTGGGGAAGCGAGACTCGATGCCCAGCAGGCGAAGGGCAAGCTTCTGGCCCGCCAGCGTGTGGCGCTCCTCCTGGACGAGAATTCTTTCGTGGAGATGGATCGGTTCGTTACGCACCGGTCCACAGACGAGACGCTCGCTGATCAGAAGATCCTGGGCGACGGGGTCGTCGCCGGATACGGGACGATCTTTGGTCGGCTCGTCTACGTTTTTTCCCAGGACTTCACTGTTTTCGGGGGTTCACTCTCCGAAGCGCACGCTGAGAAAATCGTCAAGCTTCAGGATATGGCCCTGAAGAACGGGGCGCCGCTCATTGGACTGAACGACTCCGGCGGTGCACGAATTCAGGAAGGGGTGGTCTCCCTGGCCGGCTATGCCGACATCTTTCTCCGAAACACGCTGGCGTCGGGTGTGATTCCCCAGATCAGCGTGATCCTCGGTCCGTGTGCCGGCGGAGCGGTATACTCACCCGCCATCACAGACTTCGTGTACATGGTCCGTGGCACGAGCTACATGTTCGTCACCGGGCCTGGCGTCGTGAAGACGGTCACGCACGAGGACATCGACATGGAGGGCTTAGGGGGGGCGGACGTGCACGCGTCCACTTCGGGGGTGGCTCACTTCGCCCACGACTCGGAGCCGGAGTGTTTGGCTGCGGTTCGAGACCTGATGGCGTTTCTGCCGCAGAACAACACCGAGGTCCCTCAGTCGCGAGCCACGGACGATCCGCATGGACGGCGAGATGAGAAATTACTTGAGATGGTACCGGATAACTCGAGTAAACCCTATGATATGCATGAAATCATAGAGGCCGTGGCGGATGATCGGGAGTTCTACGAAGTTCATGAGGCGTTCGCTCGAAATCTTATCGTTGGTTTCGCGCACGTTGGGGGGCATGCCGTCGGGATCGTCGCCAATCAGCCTGCGGTTCTCGCGGGAGTGCTGGATATCGATTCGTCTGTAAAGGGGGCGCGCTTTGTCCGGTTTTGCGACGCCTTCAACATCCCGCTGATCGTCTTCGAGGACGTCCCCGGGTTCTTGCCGGGGGTCGGCCAAGAGCATGGAGGGATCATCCGGCACGGTGCGAAACTGCTCTACGCCTTCGCCGAGGCGACGGTTCCAAAGATCACGGTCATCATCCGGAAGGCCTACGGAGGGGCTTACGACGTGATGAACTCCAAGCACATCAGGGGAGACGTCAACCTGGCGTGGCCGACAGCGGAGATCGCGGTCATGGGTCCCAAGGGTGCCGTCGAAGTACTGTTCCGTAGGGAACTCGATGCAGCCGAAGACCCGGAGGCCACGGCCGAGGACCGAATCGAAGAATACCGAACCGAGTTCTCACATCCCTACATCGCCGCCGCGCGTGGCTACATCGATGATGTCATCGATCCCCGTACCACACGACCGCGCCTCATCAACGCGCTCGACATGCTTCGCAACAAACGCGACGAGAACCCCCGAAAGAAGCACGGAAACATCCCACTCTAGAGCGGCACCGCAGTAATTTCCCGGACTCCCCGACTGGGTCATAGGCAACGCTCCGGTGGGTTTGCGCCATCTCAGGTATGGCTTCCTTCCGGCCCAACGTCTTCTGGCCTTAGCCCGTGACTTGGAGCCGGGCCAGACCGTCGAGATCCGATACTTGAGGGATGGCGCCAATAACACGGTGAGTGTCGAGGTCGATGAGTTCGAATATCCGGAGGTCCGAACGTTCGGCCAAGGTCTGGGTCGCATCTGGGGTGTTGGCCCGGACGGAAACAGGTGGAACTTCGGGTTGGATGAGGATTTCGAGCTCGAGATGGCCGAGCGAATGAGGCACCTGGAGGATGTCGAGCATCGTCTGGTCGTCTGGAGGAGGTTCGCGGAGCGATGCCTGGCGCGTACACGTTCATCCGGTCTTATGATGAGGACGAGCCGATCCGATTCAGAATCATCCGGAGGGGCAGCGAAATGATAATTACTTCTCATCGGCGCCTTCGGTAATACCTATTTTAGGTATTGGACGTCTGCCATACGTTCGGGCAGGCGTCTGTGTGGGACTCGCGCCCTGTGCTGACGTCCACCCGCGGTGATCGACCTCATGACGAAAGACGACCCTCAGGCTCGACCACCGATCTCGGCGGGCTGTCTCCCGCCTCTGACGCTGCTTGTGCTCGGGTGGGTGGTGTGGCAGTGGATCACCTGGCCCGACGTGAAGGATCTCGTCGACAACAACCCCGAGACCACTGCTTTCATCGAGCTATACCGAGATGGCGGGAGTCGATCCGAAGACCGCACCGTGGACTGGAGATGGGTGCCCTACAGCGAGATATCTCCGCACCTCAAACGCGCGGTGATTGTGGCTGAGGATGTCCGTTTCTTCACGCATCACGGTTTCGAGACCGAGGAGATCAAGGCGGCGATTACCGAGGCAGTCGAGCGCGCCGAGGCGCCGCGTGGCGCATCCACTCTCACGCAGCAGCTAGCCAAGAATCTTTGGCTTTCACCTACACGCAATCCGTTGCGCAAGCTCAGCGAAGCCGCACTCACAATCCATCTGGAGGAATCCGTTCCAAAACGGCGGATGCTAGAGATCTACCTCAACGTGGTGGAGTTCGGGATCGGAATCTACGGAGCGGAGGCGGCCGCACAGCATTATTTCAACAAACCGGCTTCAGATCTGAGCGTGCGAGAGGCGGCCCTATTAGCGGCATCGTTACCGAGGCCAAAGAGCTGGCACCCGGGAGTCGACGACGACGTGTACCTGAGGAGGGCGAACCGCATCCAGACATGGATGACCCGAGCGAGCTTCCTCAACCGCTATCTCTGACGGGATATCCCCAGGTCTCCCGCTGTTAGGGGTTTACACCCCCACACGCGTCTACCAGAATTCAGTCTCCACCTCGCGAGAGAGGGCCCTTCGGCCCTGAGACCCTTCCCAAGGACTCTGAGCGGCCGTCCATGTTCGACACCGTGCTTGTGGCCAATCGTGGCGAGATCGCCGTCCGAATCATTCGGGCGTGCCGTGAGTTGGGTCTGGCTTCCGTGGCGGTCTATTCGGACCCGGATCGCCTGTCGCCGCATGTTCTCGAGGCAGACAAGGCGGTTCGGATCGGACCCGCGCCGTCATCTGAGAGCTACCTTCGGGGCGAGCATCTCATCGAGGTGGCCCAGAGCGTGGGTGCGGGTGCGATTCACCCGGGGTATGGATTCCTGGCCGAACGCGCCTCGTTCGCGGCGGCCGTAGAGAAGGCCCGTTTGGTCTTCATCGGACCCCGCCCGGAGTCCATTCAGGCGATGGGGGACAAGACCGAAGCGAGGCGTCGTATGACGGAAGCGGGCGTGCCGATCATCCCCGGCAGTCTGGAGCCGGCATCCAGTTCCACCGAAGCCGCCGACGCCGCGCATGAGTTGGGATTTCCCATACTACTCAAAGCAGTTGCGGGGGGTGGCGGGAAGGGAATGCGGGTCGTGGCCGACGGGGATGACCTGCCCGGGGCCCTCGAGGCGGCGTCCCGGGAGGCTGAATCCGCCTTCGGCGACGGGTCGATCTATGTGGAGAAGTACTTGGAGCGGCCTCGCCACATCGAGATTCAGATCCTCGGGGATCAGTCGGGCGACGTGGTCCACTTGGGCGAGCGCGAATGTTCGATACAACGGCGTCATCAGAAACTCATCGAAGAGTCACCCGCGCCGTTGCTGGGGGCCGGGGATCGGGGTGCGATGGGCCTGGCGGCCGTCCAGGCTGCAGAGGCCGTAGACTATCGAGGCGCGGGCACTGTCGAATTCCTCTACCAGGACGGGGAATTCTATTTCCTGGAGATGAACACGAGGTTACAGGTCGAGCACCCGGTCACGGAGTTCGTGACCGGTCTGGACCTCGTGCAGTGGCAGATTCGCGTTGCGCGTGGCGAGTCCTTGGACTTTTGCCAGGAAGACGTCTCGTTTTCGGGGCATGCCATCGAGTGCCGCATTACGAGTGAGGACTCCGACCGGGGTTTTCTCCCAGCTACGGGGCGCATCGACCACCTGGAGGTTCCCTCGGGACCCGGCGTCCGGTGGGACGGTGGGATCCGGGTTGGTTCCGACATTGGACTTCACTACGACCCCCTCTTGGGAAAGCTCGTCGTCCATGCCGGCTCCAGGCCCGCCGCCATCGCTCGCATGAAACGAGCACTGGGTGAGCTCGTGGTCCACGGGGTCGAGACGAGTGTCCCGTTCCACCTCCGCGTCATGGAAGAGGATGATTTTAGGGAGGGGGATCTCACGATCGCCTACATCGAGGAGCATCCGGCCTTGTTGCGGCCTTCCGATGGTGAGGTCCGTCTGGTGGCCTTGGCGGCGGCACTCCTGGAGCATGGCGGGTGGGGACGCCCAGGCACGGCTCGGATCAACGGACCCGGTGGACGGGGGCTCTCCACGTGGCGGGCTTCGGGATGGCCATGGCAGACCTGATCGACCGGGGCGAAGCGTTTGCCGACGCTGCCGATACCCCTGCCGAGGCTGCCGCAATCCCCACCGAGGCCGGCGAAATCCTCCGGATCCGCGGGTTGTCGTCGGACGGAGCCGGCGTGGGGAATCTCGGCGATGGACGGGTGGTGTTCGTGCCGCGGACCGCTCCGGGCGATGAGGTCAGAGTACGGGTCACACATGGCAAGCCGCGGTGGGCCAGGGGGCAGCTCCACGAATTGTGTGTTCCGTCCCCGGATCGGGTTTCGCCGGCCTGTCCGTACTACGAAGAGTGCGGCGGCTGCACGCTGCAGCATGTCGCATACGCCCAGCAGCTCCATTGGAAGGGCGACACGGTAAGAGCGGCTCTCGGGCGCATTTCGCACGTGGACGTCGAGCCACCAGTGGTGGTTCCGAGCCCGAAGGAAAGAGGCTATCGGTCCCGTGTGACGTTTACGCTGGTGCGCCTAAAGGGTGGTCGGGTGGTGGCGGGATTTCACCATCTCTTTGCGCCCCACCGGATCGTCGACGTGTCGGACGGTTGTATTCTGCCGGAGCCGGCCGTGGCATCGGTATGGACCGGCTTACGCCAGGCTTGGGGAGAGGGTGCGCGGAGGCTCCCGTCCGGCCGAAAATTGCGCCTCACGCTGCGAGCCATGGACGAAGGAGTGATTCTCGTCGTCGAGGGTGGTCGAGGTCCGGGGCGGCCGGACATTCTTCTCCGAGAAGTCGAGGGACTCGTGGCCGTCTGGGCCGTCAGGCCGAAGGGCGGTGGAAAACTTCTGGCCGGGCTGACCCAGGTTCATGACACCCGGTTCGGAGAGACCGTCCAAACCGGCCCGACCACTTTCCTCCAGGTAAACAGGGAGGCGAGCGAGGCGCTTCACCGATGGGTAGTAGATCAGGGAAGCGTGAGGTCGGGCGAAAGGGTGGTGGACGCGTACTGCGGTGTGGGCTTGTACGGTCGGGATCTGGCGAGACGTGGGGCGGATGTCCTCGGCATCGAGCGTGACACGGAGGCGGCCAAAGCCGCAGCGCGCGATGCTCCTGAGTGCTTCACGGTGTGGACGGGCGCAGTCGAGGATCGAATGGCGGAGGCCCTGCCAGCGGGCCTCGTGGTCCTCAATCCACCCCGGAGCGGTGTCGAGGCGAGAGTAACGGAAGTGCTTCGGGCCGCGGGTCCGCCACGGCTGATCTATGTCAGCTGTGACCCCGCGACCTTGGCGAGGGATATCGGGCGTCTCTCGTCTTCGTATGAGGTAGTGGACGTACGAGCCTTCGACCTTTTTCCACAGACGGCCCACGTGGAAGTCGTGGTCGTGTTGAAGAGGAACGCCGTCGGGCTCCGGAGTGGATCCGCTCCGCGGCCCGAGAGTGAGTAAGCCCGTGCGCTATCATGTCACGGTCGACGACCTCACATTCGACGTGGAAATCGACGCCGAGGGGGTGTCGGTCGACGGGGACCGGATGGAGGCCCGTGCCCCCGAGCCAGCGAGCCGAGACCTCTATTCCTTCCTCGTGGATGGGGCATCGCATAGGGTCCTGGCGGAGCGAGCTGGCCCCGGCGAGTGGGATCTCCAACTTCGAGGGCGCCGCTTTCGTGTCGACGTCGCGGACGAGCGTACGAAGGCGATGCGAGAGATGGGCCTCGCGGGATCGAGGGGCAACGGCCCCGAGCCCGTTCGGGCTCCAATGCCCGGGCTCGTCGTAACGGTGGAGGTGGAAGAGGGTGAGTTGGTGGACGCGGGAAGCGCGCTCCTCGTAGTCGAGGCCATGAAGATGGAAAATTCACTCACCGCCCCGGTCCGAGGGCGTGTTGGCGTGATCCACGTCGTCGCGGGACAGACGGTGGAGAAGGACGAGGTCCTGATGGATATGTTGCCCATCGACCAGGTATCGGAGAGCGAGGGGGATTGAAAGACCCGATGAACGATGACAGCAGCGAGGGGAGCTTCCGTACCGGCAGCGGAATCGAAGTCGATGCTGTTTACGGGGCCGAGGCGGGTGATGCGGAGGCGTCCGGGAAGCCCGGCGAATTCCCGTTCACCCGAGGCATCTACCCGGACATGTACCGGGGCCGCCTGTGGACCATGCGGCAATATGCCGGGTTTGGGACGGCGGGAGAGACCAACCAGCGGTACCGCTACCTCCTGACCCAGGGCACCACCGGTCTGTCGGTGGCCTTCGATCTCCCCACACAGATGGGGTTCGACTCAGACCATCCCATCGCGCGAGGCGAGGTTGGACGGGTCGGGGTGGCGATCGACACCATCGAAGACATGCGTGCTCTCTTCGACGGGATCGCGCTCGATCAAGTGTCCACGTCGATGACGATCAACTCGACGGCAGCCATCCTTTTGGCGCTGTACCTCGCCGTGGGAGACGAGACGGGCGTGGGGAGGAGCACACTGTCCGGCACGGTCCAGAACGACGTGCTCAAGGAGTACGTCGCTCGAGGCACGTACATCTATCCGGTCGATCCCAGCCTCAGGCTGGCTACGGATCTCGTGGCCTTCTGTGCCCGAGAGGTACCGCAGTGGAATCCGATCTCGATCTCGGGTTATCACATCCGCGAGGCCGGCTCCACAGCCCCACAGGAGGTCGCGTTCACGTTGGCCAACGGACTCGCTTACGTCGAGAGGGTGCTGGCTGCCGGAGTTCCGCTGGAGGATTTCGCGCCGCGTCTTTCCTTCTTCTTCGCGGCGCACAGTGACCTCCTTGAAGAAATCGCGAAATTCAGGGCTGCACGCCGCCTATGGGCCCGGCTCATGAAGGAGCGCTTCGGCGCCTCGGATCGGTCGTGCCGACTGCGTTTTCATACGCAGACGGGCGGGTCGACTCTGACGGCTCAGCAACCGCTCAACAACGTCGTTCGCGTGACGATCCAGGCCCTGGCGGCTGCGCTGGGAGGGACTCAATCCTTGCACACGAACGGTTTCGACGAAGCCCTGGCCCTCCCGACCGAAGGCGCCGCCAAGCTCGCTCTTCGCACACAACAAATCTTGGCCCACGAATCGGGAATTACGAAGACGGTGGATCCCATCGCCGGCAGCTATTACGTGGAAGCCCTTACTGACGCAATCGAAGAGGGTGCTTGTGCCGATATGGACAAGATCGAGGCCCTAGGCGGAGCACCGAATGCCATCGAGTTCATGCAGGGCGAGATCCATGAGTCCGCGTACCGTCACCAGATGGAGATCGAAGAGAACGAGCGCCGGGTGGTGGGCGTGAACGTTTTCGAGGAGGAGGAGGAAGCGACGTCGGTCCTGAGCCCCGATTTTTCGGGGCTGGAGGCGGACCAAAGGCGCGGACTGGAGGCCTTTAAGGCACTGCGAGACTCTGGAAACGCCTCGCAGGCGCTCGAAGGGGTTCGATCCGCTGCCCGGGCGACCGAGAACTTGATGCCACCGATGATCGAGGCGGTGAAAGCTTCGGCCACGCTAGGTGAGATCAGCGAGGTGCTGCGGGAGGAATGGGGGACGCACGACGAATAGTGTCCTGAGTCATCACAGCCGTTACCTTTCACCGCTGTTGGGCCCAGACCGCTGTCGTTCCAACTCCGCGGTCGTGCGCCACCACGGCTGCTGTACCGGCCATTTGCCGAATCACCGATTGACGCGAATCCAAGATGCCCACGTACGAGTATCGTTGCCCGAAGGGACATGAATTCGAGCTGTTTCAGCGTATGTCCGATGAGCCCCGGGCGGCCTGTCCGGAATGCGGAGAAATCGCGGAGCGTCTATTGTCCGGTGGGGCCGGCCTGATCTTCAAGGGTGAGGGGTTCTATATCACGGACTACCGGAGTGAAGAGTATAAGAAGGCGGCTTCGTCCGATAAGGAAGCGGCTCCCGAAAAGGTAGCGAGTGGTTCCAGCGGAGACCCCGGGGGAGGAGCATCCAGCGCGGGAGCCCGGGAGGCGTCCAGCGCGGAAGCCGGTTCGTCCGACGGGGGCGGCGGCAGCTCCGACGTGGGTGCGAGCGAGTCGAAGGGCGCTTCCTCTGATGCATCGGCGGGTGAATCAAAGTCCTCTGACGTCGGCAAGTCCCCCTCCTCGGACACCTGATCGGGGCCGGGACGGCTGAGATTTCATGTCTGAAGAAGCCATTAGGCAAGCGGTCCAGGGGGCTCTCAGCGGGATGGGAGTGGAGGAGGTCGATGTGCGCCTCGAACAACCCAAGGATCCCACCCATGGTGATCTGGCGACCACCATCGCCCTGACGCTGGCGAAAACACTGGAGCGGCCGCCGCGCGAGATTGCAGAGGAGATCGCCTCCCGGATCGACACCGAGGGCTCCGGCATCGAGTCCGTGAGCGTGGCCGGGCCGGGCTTCTTGAACTTCAAGCTCAGCTCCGGGCAGGTCGCGTCCGGACTCGTGGAGATCATTGCCGCGGATGACGATTACGGGCGATGCGATGAAGGCGGCGGGGAATCGATGGTGGTCGAGTTCGTCTCGGCCAATCCGACGGGGCCGTTGCACCTCGGGCACGGACGACAGGGCGCAATCGGAGACGCGATTGCGGGGCTACTCGACTGGACCGGATGGTCCGTGAGCCGGGAGTACTATTACAACGATACCGGAGCCCAAATCGATCGCCTTGCCGAAAGTGTTTGGGCCCGGTATCAGCAGCGATTTGGGCGGGACTCGGAGATTCCGGAGGGGGGATACCAGGGGGAGTACGTCGCTGAAATCGGGGCGGGCTTGGCGGAGGAATATGGGGATCGCTTCGTAGGAGAGCAGGACGAAGAGGCGTTGGAGATCATGCGGAAGACCGCGGTGCGCACTCTTCGTGAGGAGCAGGACAGGGACCTCTCCGATTTCCGCGTTCACTTCGACGTATACTTCCTGGAGTCATCCCTATACGAGGACGGTCGGGTGGACGCCACCGTCCGAGCCCTCCGAGAGACCGGCAAAGTCTTCGATCTCGACGGGGCAGTCTGGCTTCGTACGACGGAGTATGGAGACCAGAAGGATCGTGTCATGATCAAGAGCGATGGATCTCCGACCTACTTCCTTCCCGATGTGGCTTACCACATGGACAAGTGGGGGCGTGACTTCCATCACGCCATCAATGTCCAAGGGGCCGATCACCATGGAACCGTTGCACGTGTGCAGGCAGGGGTACAGGCGCTCGGGTTGCCAGCAGGGTACCCGGAATACGTGCTCCATCAGATGGTTCGGGTCGAGCGAGACGGCGAAGAGGTGAAGTTCTCGAAGAGGTCGGGCTCGTACACGACGCTTCGGGATCTCATGACGGAAGTGGGGGTGGACGTCACGCGATATTTCTTCCAGATGAGGAAACCGGATGGGCATCTTGTCTTCGATCTGGGTCTCGCCCTGGACCAGTCAGACAAGAATCCGGTGTACAAGGTGCAGTACGCGCACGCACGCATGTGCAGCATCTTCAACAAAGCCGGCTTGGAGCGGTCATCCGTGGGCGCGGAAAGCGTCGACCTGTCGGTGCTCACTACGGACGCCGAGCGGGAGGTCATCAAAGCACTCGTGCAATTCCCGGATCTGATCCGCAACGCGGCACGCCTGCGGGCGCCCCACTTGATCTGTGACTATTTGGAGCAGACGGCGGGGGCGGTCAATTCATGGTATCATGCGGGCAACCCGAGCCGGAACCCGGAGTTGGCGGTGCTTGTGGAGGATGCGAACCTTCGCAGCGCACGGCTCGTCTTCGCCCGTTCGGTACAGATCGTGCTTCGAAACGGACTGACTGTCCTGGGCATCGCGGCTCCCGAGCAGATGACTCGGGATGACGACGCAGCCGGATAGGGGGAGGGATGTCGATCTTGGTGGTGGGAAGCGTGGCTCTCGACTCGGTGGAAACGCCGTTCGGCTCCGCAGACCGCGTGATTGGTGGATCAGCCGTGTTTTTCGCAGCGGCCTCGAGCCTCCTGTGTCCGGTTCGCCTCGTGGCTGTCGTCGGAGACGACTATCCGTTCGAGAAACTGGATTTCCTCACTGAGCGTGGCGCAGACCTCACGGGGGTGGAACGGGCCGAGGGCGAGAGCTTTTTCTGGGCCGGGCGGTATGCGTATGACCTGAACTCGAGGGACACCCTCGAGACCCGCCTGGGCGTGTTCGGTGACTTCAAACCGTCCGTCCCGGATGCGTTTCGGGATTCGCGGTACGTTTTCCTGGGTAATATCGATCCCGTGCTCCAGCTCGAGGTACTCAATCAGGTCCGAGAACCGTCGGCTGTCATCTGTGACACCATGAACTACTGGATCGAGGGGAGTCGTGAGGCCCTCGTCGAGCTCCTGAGCCGGGTCGACATTCTGATGGTCAACGACGCAGAGGCACGGCAGCTCGCGGGAGATCACAATCTGGTCCAGGCGGCGCGCTGGATACAGGAACGCGGCCCACGCTACGTTGTGGTGAAGAAGGGTGAGCATGGAGCCATTCTCTTCGGGCCGGATTGGATGTTCTTCGTGCCGGGGTTCCCTTTGGAGGTGATCTTCGACCCCACCGGGGCCGGAGATTCCTTCGCGGGTGGCTTCGTGGGGTACATGGCCTCCGTCGACTCTCAGGAGCCCCACGATCTACGGCGGGCCATGGTTTACGGGTCGGCCATGGGCTCGTTCGCGGTCGAGAGTTTCAGCGTCGATCGGTTCCGTTCGCTCAACGAGAGCGAGATCCTGCACCGGATCCTGGAATTCAGGGAGATAACGGCGTTCGAGCATCAACTGGTGGAGTCGGATGGCTGAGCCGCGTGCGTTGAGCTATCGCTCAGCGGGGGTGGATCTGGACGCTGCCGAGCGAGCGAAGGAGGGCCTGAGATCGTTGGTGGCATCCACCGGCGACGAGCATACTCTGTCGGCGCTCGGTCAGTTCGGTGGCCTTTATGCCGTACCCGGTGACGTGGAAAGCCCTGTGCTCGTTTCGAGCGCGGATGGTGTGGGGACCAAGCTCAAGGTTGCCTTCTTGGCGGGTCGGCACGACACCGTGGGCCGTGATCTCGTGAACCACTGTGTCGACGACGTCCTGGTGCAAGGAGCCCGGCCCTTGTTCTTCCTGGACTATCTCGCATGCGGCACCATGGACGAGTCGGTCGTGAACGAGGTCGTGGGCGGTGTAGCGAAAGCGTGCAGGGAGAACGGGTGCGCGCTCCTTGGCGGAGAGACCGCTCAGATGCGTGAGTTCTATGCCAAGGACGAATACGATCTGGCTGGGTTCATCGTGGGGGTCGTGGAGCGCGACAGGATACTGGATGGCTCCCGTGTCCGTGCCGGAGATGTCTTGATCGGGCTTGGGTCGACCGGCCTCCATACCAACGGATACACGTTGGCGAGGAAGATCGTCTTCGAGTCGATGGGGTTGGCGATCGATGACGAGTTTCCCGAGTCCGCACGCTCGGTGGCGGATGTCCTCTTGGACGTTCATCGAAGCTATCTGCCCGTCTTGTCCGAGGCCCTGAACGCCGGACGTGTGCGTGGGCTGGCTCACATCACCGGTGGCGGTATCCCGGGCAATCTACCCCGAACGCTCGGCTCCGAGCTCGGTGCGGTCATCGACCTCATGTCTTGGGACGTGCCCCACGTGTTTCGCGTGCTCGAGGAGGCGGGAGGTGTCGAACGGGACGAGATGCTGCGTGTGTTCAACATGGGTGTGGGCATGATCGCGCTGGTTGCACCCGAGGGCGTCGACGAGGTCCTCGAGGGCTTGAGCCAAGGCGATTGTCCAGCGTGGGTCATGGGAGAGGTGGAGACCGGAGAGGGCGTGCGGTGGGCGTGAGGGCCAGGCATACAGCGTTCTGCTTCCTGGCCCTTTCGTGGTATTGCGGGCCCGCCACGGCGCAGGATCTCACGCCGCTGGTCGACCAATGTGCGTCGGGCGGATCGGCGGAGTTACTTACGTCCTGCCAAAGTGCTGTACTGGCGATACAGGCCGTTCGTGGTGGAATCGGCTTGGCCGATGTCGCGGGTGCCGACCTTGCGGGGGCGTCGAGCACCATCGGAAGGCGGCTGGGAAGCGCGCCCAGGGTGAGTTTGGACCTGCGCCTCCGGATGGCGCGCTTCGCTATGCCCGACATCCTTGGAGGAGGCACAGGCGTCGCGGGAGAGAACACGATCAACGGATACGGGATCAAGGGTTCGGTAGCGGTCGGCCTTCTGGACGGGTTTTCCTTAATGCCGACCGTGGGTGGGCTGCTATCCCTCGACCTTCTCGGGTCCGCGAGCCTCATTCTCCTTGGAGAGTCGGACGGCTTCTTGGGCGATGAGGGCATAGTTTCGGTCGGTGGGCGGCTCGGGATCTTCCGCGAGTCGTTCACTATGCCTGGCCTCACTCTGTCTGTGTTGCGGTCCTTTGGACAGAGCGTGGAGTGGGGCGCCGCTGCCGTGAGCGGGTCCCAGATGGATACCGACATCTCGACCACCGCGGTGCGGGCGATAATCGGAAAAGACTTCTTCACGCTCGCTGTCTTTGGAGGCTTGGGATGGAATTGGGACCAAGGTGAAATGGGCGTCCAAGTGTCGGATCCCACAATCCCGGGGGGACGGGGGATCGGCCGCGTGGGCGACCTGACGACCCGACGATCCGTATACTTCGCGGGCGTGTCGATCACGAGGCTCGTGTTCCAGTTTTCGCTCGAGGGGGGATTGGCCAGAGGATACGATGGACTTGCCGGTTACTCGGGCGCGTACGATCCCGGTGCGATCACGCCGTTCGCCAGCGTGGCGGGCCGACTCACGATCTGACATGTCTCTGACCGAGTCGGACCGGGAGTGGCTTCAGCGGGCCGCCTCCCTGGCGGGTCGGGGGTGGGGTCGGGTGCATCCCAATCCGATGGTCGGGTGCGTTCTGACGCGTGATGGACAGCTCGTGGGGGAGGGATGGCACGAGGAATTCGGCGGTCCGCACGCGGAAGTGAACGCGATCCACTCCGCGGGAGATTCCGCCCGTGGCGCTACCGCATACGTGAGCCTGGAGCCGTGTAGCCATCACGGTAAGACACCCCCGTGTTCGGAATTACTGGTGGAGGCCGGAGTAACTCGGGTGGTCTTCGGGGCTGCCGATCCGGGCCAGGTGACGGGGGGAGGGGCCGAGCTCCTAGGGCAGGCGGGGGTCGAGGTCGTCGGCCCGGTGGCCGACGTTCGGACGTTCTACGACGTCGATCCTGGGTTTTTCTATACATCGACGTACCGGCGACCGTACGTCGCCGTGAAATTGGCGGTGAGTTTGGACGGGCGGATCGCCGCTCGGGCCGGTGAGCGGACCCTCCTCACGGGTGACGAAGCGAACAGAGAAGTCCATCGTCTCAGAAGCGGATTCGATGCAGTGTTGGTCGGCGGCGAGACCGCCCGTGTCGATGATCCCTTGTTGACCGTGCGATACGGCTTGGACCCCCGGATTCCGCCCAGGCGTATCGTATTGGACCCGAGGGCTGCTCTGTCACCGGATGCGTCCGTGTTCGCTTCCGGCAGCGAAGCATCAGCCCTGATTTTCGCGACCGAAGCCGCTCCGGCCGAGCGCGTCGAGGCACTGAGCGATGTCGGGGCCCAGGTGGAAATCGTGGCGCAAGGGGGCGGGGGAGCGAACCTGGAAAAGATGCTCGAGCGGTGTTGGCATCTCGGTCTTCGGTCTGTTTTCTGCGAGGGTGGGGGGAGATTGGCCACGGCGCTTACACGTGAGGGATTGGCCCAGCGGCTTTATCTTTTCCAGGCACCAGTGACCCTCGGGTCTCAAGGTGTTCCGGCGTTTGGGAGCCAGAACTCGACGCCCGAGGACATGGGCTGGTCGAGTAGGGGCGACCCGATCCGATTCGGACCCGACGTTCTAATCACTTACGACTATGAAGGCTGTTGAAGGAGTACAGTGGGTTGCGCACAGGGCGCTTGTGCGCGTTCAGACAACGAACGACGACGAGGCGTAGCAGCGCTACGGCGAGGAGGAGAGACGCAGGATCAACCGCACAACCGCCCTGTGCCCTCCACCATTTATGACATAAGCTTACACGTTGATGGGTTGCGGTGGCACGACCCCATCTCCGTTGTTGGAGTTCCTAGCCATAGCTAAGGCTATGGCGTCGTCGCTCCGCCTAGGGTCTGGGGCCGTGGCATCGCAACGCGGCCCACTGTACCTCTTCAACAGCCTTCCGGAGGCCTGATGTTCAGCGGGATCGTAGAGGAGGTGGGAACCGTACGGGCCACGCGCGAGATGGACGGCGCCCGTGGATTGGAGATCGATGCTAAGCTCGTCCTTGAGGATCTCCAGCCTGGCGCTTCCGTCTCTCTCGACGGAGCCTGTCACACCGTGGCGGAGGTCATGGCCGAGGGCTTCACGGTCAACAGTGTGGGGACGACACTCTCTCGGACCGTAGCGGGAGATTACAGTGAAGGGAGCCCCGTCAATCTTGAACGGGCCGTCGCCGTGGGAACGCGCTTGGACGGACACCTCGTTCAAGGCCACATCGACGCTGTGGGGGATTTGATCGGTGTCGAGGACAAGGGGGAGTATCGTCTCCTCGACTTCAAGATTCCGGCGGATGTGGCATCGGGGACCATCCTCCACGGATCAATCGCCCTGAACGGTGTCAGTCTTACGGTCAACGCGATCTCGGACGACCACATCTGTCAGGTGGCCGTGGTCCCTTACACTTGGGAGCATACCAACCTCAGCATGCTTGAATCCGGCGCGCGGGTGAACGTCGAGGGTGACTTGATCGGGAAGTACGTTCGGAGGCTGCTTTCCGACCGTTCCTGAGGGCGCTACTTGCTGGCATGGTCCTTCCGGAAGCCCTCACCACTGATATAATGTCTGTACGGCGAAGCGCACGCTGCCGTAGGCTGACGTCGTGCGTACTGGAGCCATCGTAGCGGGAAGGAGCGTCTGGCCATGCCGTTCGATTCCATCGAACAGGCCCTAAAGGACATTCGTCAGGGCAAACTCATCATCGTCGCCGACGACGAGGATCGCGAAAACGAGGGAGACCTGGTTTGCGCGGCTTCGCTCGTAACGCCCGAGACGGTGAACTTCATGACCCAGTTCGGCCGGGGCCTCATTTGCGTTGCGCTGACACAGCCCCGTGCGACGGCGTTGGGTCTTCCGTTGATGACCGATGAGAACTCTGACCCGCAGGGGACCGCCTTCACGATTTCTGTGGACGCCCACCGACGGTTCGGCGTGACAACAGGAATCAGCGCTCATGATCGAGCCAAGACGATCGAGGTCTTGGTGGATCCCGAGACCGAGCCCGGTGACCTCAGGCGTCCGGGACACATCTTTCCCCTCAAGGCCCGCCCGGGTGGCGTCCTTCGTCGCGTGGGTCAGACGGAGGCTGCGGTGGACCTGGCACGCATGGCCGGGCTGCCTCCAGTTGGGGTGATCTGTGAGATCCTCAATCCCGATGGGACAATGGCGCGCCGCCCCCAGTTGGAGTTGTACGCGCAGGAGCACGGCCTTTCGTTCATCACGGTGGCCCAGCTTGTGGCGCACCGACTCGCGAAGGAACGCCTGGTTACACGTGTGGCGGAGGCGAATCTGCCGACCGAGTTCGGACCGTTTCGTATCATCGCCTACCAGAGTCCGATCGATGACCGGGAGCACATCGCGCTCGTAAAGGGTGACATCGAGGGTGATGTGGAGGACATCGACGACGGTGCGATCGAGGGTGACGCCAAGAGTGACGCGGACGTACTCGTTCGTATGCACTCGGAATGTCTGACGGGTGATGTGTTCGGCTCGCTTCGTTGCGATTGCGGCTCGCAGTTGAGGGCTGCGCTCAAGCAGATTTCCGAGAGAGGCCGGGGGGTTATCGTTTATCTGAAGCAGGAGGGCCGGGGGATAGGCCTGCACAACAAGATTCGTGCGTATGAATTACAGGACCAGGGTCACGACACGGTCGAGGCGAACCAGGCTTTAGGGTTCAAGCCGGATCTGCGGGACTACGGGATTGGCGCACAGATTCTCCTCGATCTCGGGCTAAGCAAGATTTGCCTTCTGACCAACAATCCACGGAAGATCGTCGGGCTCGAGGGTTACAGTCTCGAGATCACCGGCAGGGAGGCTCTCCGCGTCGGGCGTGGGGAACACAATGAGGGTTATCTCGACACGAAGCGATCGAAGTTGGGGCACCTTCTGTAGGATGCCATAGGACGTCTGACGTGCAAATCGACATCGGCTCGCACCTTCCGGAACCGACGCCGGCGCCGGGCAGGCGCATCGGGATCCTGGCGGCGCGCTTCAACGGCGATGTGACGGGAGAAATGCTCGAAAGCTGCCGGAGTACCCTCGAAGAGTTCGGCGTCGAGGCGAACGCGGTGGATGTCTACTGGGTGCCGGGCGCCTGGGAGCTTCCACAGGCGGCCCGGAAGATTGCGGCCCTCAACCGCCACGATGCCTTCATTGCTCTAGGATGCGTGATACGAGGGGAAACGCCACACTTCGATTACGTGGCCGGTGAGGCCTCTTCGGGGCTCGGGGCCGTCGCTCGTGAGATCGATATCCCGCTCTTGTTCGGTGTATTGACGACCGACACACCAGATCAGGCCTGGGCTCGAGCTTCGCGAGAGGCGGGCAACAAGGGGCGTGAACTCGCGCAGAGCGCGCTTCACATGATCGGCCTTTACGAAGGTCTAGAGGATTAGAGGCCTCATGGCTCGCCCCACTTCTCCATGAAGTCTCGGGGCACGTTGAAGAAATCGAGTGGCGTCGCTGAAAGCGCGACCAGGCGGATCGATCGAACCCGGGCGAGGGCGTGGGGGCTCCAGATCCACTACCAGTGGGACGTGGGGGAGCGGGAAGGTACCTTCGCGCAAGCACTTGAGGAAGCTGGGGCCATGCGGAGGATTGCAGAGTCACGCATGCCCTATCTGCGCAGCCTCGCGGCCGCGCTGGACGCTCGCGGAGATGAGTTGGATCAACTGCTGGGGGTCGCCCTTGACAATTGGCGCATGGAGCGCCTGGCTCTGCTCGACCGCGGAATTCTCAGGATCGCCGCTGCCGAGTTGATCTGTTTCGATGAAATTCCCCCCAAGGTTTCGATTCAAGAAGCCGTGCGGTTGGCCGAACGGTATAGTGGGCCCGAGTCTCCCCGATTCGTAAACGGCGTCCTGGACGCGCTTTACAAGCGCGTGATCGGTTGATCCCGGCGTCCGGCGAGTGAAGATCCTCGTTCTCAACTGGCTCGATCCGGAAAACCCACAGGCCGGGGGAGCAGAAGTTCATTTCCACGAGATTTTCCGCCGCCTCGTGGCGTGGGGACATTCGGTCACGCTCTTGTGCTCGGCATGGCCGGGTTGTGAGCGTCGTACTGTACTCGATGGGATCGAAGTCCATCGAGTCGGCAGCCGGTACACGCTCTCTCTGGTCGCCCCGGTTTACTTCAGACGCCGACTCCGAATCGAGCGCTTCGACGTCGTGGTGGAGGACCTGAACAAGGTGCCTTTTTTTTCGCCCTTTTGGGGGGTAGGTGCGCCCGTGGCGCTGATCGTCCACCACCTCTTCGGAACGGCCGCATTTCAAGAAGCGTCCCTCCCGGTGGCGGCGGCGACCTGGTTTCTGGAGTTGCCGGTGGCCAAAGTGTTTCGATCCGTGCCGACCGTTGCCGTCTCCGAGAGTACCGCGACGGATCTCGCGCGGCGCGGAATGCCGCGTAACGGGATCGAGATTGTTCCCAACGGGGTCGATCTCGACGTCTTGTCTCCGCTTGCTCCCGAAGAACGCTTTCCCGAGCCCACCCTCCTGTACCTGGGAAGACTCAAGCGTTACAAGCGCATCGATCTCTTGCTCCTGGCCGTGGCCTCCCTGGTGGGACACGGAACTCCGTGCCGGCTTCTCGTAGCGGGTCGTGGAGACGATCGACCCCGCTTGGAGGCCCTCCGGGAGTCCCTGGGCCTTGAGCAGCACGTCGAATTTCTGGGCTTCGTATCCGAGGTCGAGAAGGGGGAGCTCCTGGGGAAGTGTTGGATCAATCTCCTCACATCCGTGAAGGAGGGCTGGGGCATCTCGAACCTGGAGGCGGCGGCCTGTGGAACGCCGACGATCGCTAGCGATGTGCCCGGCCTACGAGATTCGGTCGTCGATGGGCGAACCGGGTTTCTCGTTCCCCACGGAGACGTGGAGATCCTCAGCCGGCGGATCGAAGAGCTCCTCGAAGACGAGGAAAAACGTGCGCGGCTGGGGCGGGGCGCCCGGGCCTTCGCTGAGGGTTTCGGTTGGGATGCTTCGGCGCGCGCCATGGAGCACTTCCTGAACGAGCGAGTAGCGTCCTGAAGCAGGAAACTAGTGGCCACGCCCAGTCCGAGCTAACTTTCCTTGACGCTTGGGAAGACCAACCGACCTTGAGGCGTCATGAAATCCCATGAACGGAGGCGGCATGGAAGTGCGGATTACATCACGACATACGACCCTTCCCGAGCCCCTTCGAGCCCGAACCGAAGAGCTTCTCTCCAAGCTGAATAAATATGACGGTCGCGTTTCCGTCGTCGAGGTCATTTTTGATGAAGAAAAGAATACCAAGAAGGTCGAGGGGATCGTGCATATCGACCGGAGTGCCCCGATCGTTGCCACTGGGGAGGGTGATGAATTCAGCGAAGCGCTCAGCCAGCTGAACGGCCGCCTGGGGCGTCAGCTTCGGAAGCTTCGCGGGCAGTCGAAGGATCACCGAGCTCCACCGCTGACCGAAGCTCTCTCACAGGAGTAGTCCCTATTTGACTAGCGATGCGCCGGAGGTATCGCCGGAGTCGATCCCAGAGATCACCGTCCAGAGGTTGTTCGAGGACAGGCACGAGACGCTCCAGCTCGAAGTCTTGACCTCTGACATCGGGCTCGAGCGCCGGGTTCTGGACCCGGATCTCTCCAGCCCTGGGCTCGCGCTAGCAGGGTACACGGAGCGGTTTTCGTCCGATCGAATACAGGTATTTGGTGAGACCGAGATCACTTATCTGGAGGACCTTACTCCAGAGGAGCGGCGAGATCGGATCAAGGGCATCTTCGGTTTCGGAATTCCGGTCGCGTTCGTCACGAAGTCACTGTCGGTGCCCGAGGAACTTCTCGAGGTGGCGGCAGAGTGCTCGGTTCCGATCCTCCGCTCGGGTCTCAGCACGAAAGAATTTTACCGGCGCATCAAGCCCTATCTCGATGCGATCCTCGCTCCCCACACCAATCTTCATGGGTCCTTGGCCGACGTATACGGCGTCGGGTTGCTCTTCGTCGGCGAGAGCGGTGTCGGGAAGAGCGAGTGTGTATTGGACCTGGTTGAGCGAGGCCACCGACTCGTCGCGGATGACCACATTATCGTCTCACGGCGAGGGCCCGACATCCTTCTGGGGCAGGGGCATCAGCTCCAAGCACACCACATGGAAATTCGGGGCCTCGGCATCATCGACATCCGCACGCTATTCGGGATCCACGCGACGCGCCAGCAGAAGCGCATTGAAGTGATGGTCCAGCTTGAGCGTTGGGACGAAGACAAGGTCTATACGCGTACGGGGCTCGACTCGACGGAGGTCGACGTTCTCGGGATCAAGGTTCCCCGAGTGACGATTCCGCTCAATCCCGGAAAGAACATCACGGTAATCTCCGAGGTGGTGGCCATGAACCACCTTCTGAAGTATGCGGGCATCGATTCCGCAGGCGCCTTCAATCAGCGCTTGAAGGAGGCCATGCGCCCCGTGCGCGAGTACTTCGAGCAGGACTATGAGTGAGGGACAGCTGGTGAGGGGCGTTTTGCTCAGCCATGGAAAGTTGGCTGAAGGAATGCTAGACGCCGTCCGGAGGATCACGGACCTGGACGAGGGTGTTCTCATGGCGATGAGCAACGAGGGACAGAATCCCCAGGGATTGGCCGACCAAGTGGATGCCTTGGTGGGAAATGAGCCGGTCGTCGTCTTCACCGATCTCGGAAGTGGAAGCTGTGCGCTAACGGCGCAACTGACGTGCAGAGGCAACGGACGGCGAGCGGTGGTGTTCGGCATGAACTTGCCGATGCTTCTCGAGTTCGTATTTCACAGGGAGCTTCCCCTCTCCCAGCTGGTTCCGCGTCTCCTCAAGAAGGGCAGAGAAGGTGTCAAGACCACCGAGCCGCCCGCATAGATGTCGGTCGTCCTGTATCGAATCGATGAGCGGCTCATCCACGGACAGGTCGTGATGGGCTGGGGGCCGCAGCTCCAGGTGGAGCACTACGTGGTCGCGGACGACGAGTTGGCCACCAGCGAATGGGAGCAGGATCTCTACCGGCTGGGCCTTCCCGACACGGCCTCGGCGGAGTTCCTGAGCGTTGGGGAAGCGAGGGCACGCCTCCCGAACCTCGACGCCGATCCCCGGCGGACGGTGGTTCTGACGCGTACGGTTGCCGCGATGGGCCGACTGGCCGAGCGTGATGGATTGCGTGGACGTGAGGTCAACGTCGGCGGCCTGCATCACGCGGCCGGGCGCACCGAACGTGTTCCGTACGTGTTCCTGGGCCAGGAGGAGGAGGAGGGTCTTCAAGCCCTCGCGGATGAGGGGGTCGAGGTCTCCGCGCGGGATCTTCCTGGGAGTCGAGCGGTCGATTTAGAGGCACTCTTAGCCTGACCCGTGTCCTGGTCACTTGCCTTTTTGGGTGGGCTCCTGGCTCTCGACGCGACGTCCGTCGGGCAGTTCATGGTGTCGCGTCCGCTCATCGCGAGCACGTTGACCGGCTGGTGGCTTGGAGACCCGGCGTTGGGTCTGGAGATCGGTGCGATTCTCGAGCTCTTCCATCTCGCAGGAGTTCCGGCCGGCGGGTCCCACGTTCCAGAGTCGGGACCGGCTTCGGTGGTCGCCGTGGCGGTCGCCATGTCCGCGGGGGGGGTAGCCGGTTTGGCGTTGGGCTTGGTGGCCGGACTTGCGGTCTCCGAAATCGGCGGGATGACCGTGGGTCTGCAGCGGCACTTGGTGGCCCGTTTTCTCGGCCGCGTCGAAGCCGGGTCGATGACCGCGCCGAAGCTCACGGCTGTGCATCTCTCGTCAGTGCTTCTCGATTTCATGCGTGGAGGGGTGGTTACGGTGCTGGGGCTGATCGTGGGAGGGTGGTTGTCCGGGGTTTTCGTGTCGCGATGGCCATTGCCCTATGAAACGACCGTGGTGCTCATTCTGGTAGCGGCGTCCGTCCAACTCGGAGCGTTGCTCAACGGGTTCGGGGGGTGGAAGAGCCGCCGCAGTGTCTTTCTGGTCGGGCTCGTGGCCGGCATCGTGGGGGCATCTCTATGACGGACCTGGAGCCGGCGAGACCGCCGGGCTGGGTGTCCAGCTTCCTCAGGCAGTTCATGATCCAGGGATCCTGGAACTATCGTTCGATATTGGGCTCGGGATTCGCCTTCTGCATGATTCCCCTGCTCCGTAAACGTGGGCTCTCGGGGGACGGCCTAGACGATGCTGTTCGGAGTCAAATGGGGACCTTCAACGCCCACCCCTATCTCGCGGGGGTCGCACTCGGAGCCGTAGCCCGGATGGAGAGTATGGGTACGGACGCCGAGACGATCGAGAGGTTCAAGCGGGCCGTCCAGGGATCGCTCGGGGGGCTCGGGGATCTCCTGATCTGGGGAGCGTGGCGTCCCGCGACCATTCTGTTGGCTCTGGTATTCGCTTGGGCTGGAGCCCCGCCTTGGGTTCCCGTATGCGTATTCCTGACCGTATATAATGGGGGGCACTTGGCGCTACGCTGGTGGGGGTACAGTCGGGGCCTTCAGTACGGCAAGGATGTGGGTGTGCGGCTTCGGGAAGCCGGACTTTCGCGGCTGGCCGAGCGCGCCTTTTCGGGAGGTGCGCTCCTTCTCGGGATCTTGCTCGGGGCATTTCTTGTGAGCCACTTTGCCTCTGTGGACGCCGGCGGACTTTGGTCGTTCGCTGGAATTGCCGCGTTTGGACTGGGGCTCAGGTTTGGGCACCGTGCTCTGCGGGGGACCACGCTCGTCATTGTTCTCGTCATCACGTTGCTCACGGCGCTGGGAAACGCATGACCGACAACCGGATCGAACGCTGGGTGGAGATCGTCAATCCACTGGGCTTTCATGCCCGTCCGGCGGCGGAGTTCGTGCGGTTGGCTGCATCGTTTGATTCCGATCTGTGGCTCGAAAAGGACGGTGTGGAGGTGAACGCCAAGAGCATCATGGGGGTGCTTATGTTGGCGGCGGAGGTGGGATCGCAGCTGGTGATCCGTGGAAACGGTCTAGACGCAGAAGACGCCATTGCCGCTCTGGCGGACCTGATCACCAGAGGTTTCGAGGAGATGCACGGTGTCTAAGGTCCTTGACGGCATTGGCGCTTCCGAGGGGATCGGTGCGGGCCGGGTGCACATCTTGAATTGGGGCGTGCCGGACGTGCCACACCGGTCCATCGATCCCGACGAGGAGGAGGGGGAGGAACAGCATCTTCGGGAGGTCTTCGAGTGGGCGAAGAAAAGGCTCCTCGACCTCGAGGACTCGACCGAAGAGCGACTCGGTGTGGTGGAGGCGAGAATCTTCGAGCCGCAGCTTCTCATGTTGGAGGATGAGGAGCTGATCGAGGGTGCTGCACGATACATACGTGACAATCGTCTTTCCGCCGCCCGCGCGTTGGACTGGCGCCTGCTCGAGCTCCAGGCGAGGTGGAGCCGGACCGCCCACCCCATGGTGCTCGATCGGCTCAATGACCTCCAGGATCTCCAGGTCAGACTGCTGCATCAACTCCTGGGTCTTCCGGACCCGACTGACGTTTCCGGACTAGGGGAAAACGTCATCATCGTCGCCCGTAATCTGACTCCCAGCCTTACGGTTCAATTCGATCCCGAATTGGTTCTGGGGATCGCGGCCGATCACGGAACGCGGACTGCTCACTGGGTGATGCTCGCGCGCTCCCTCGGGATTCCCACGGTATGCGGAATGGGCGTCGTGTCGGAGCAGGCCAGGTCGGGGCAGGAGGCCATCGTAGATGGTCGGATCGGGAGGGTGATCTTGGATCCCGAGGATCACGATCGCACCTTGTTCCGAGGGCGAGAGAGCCAGATTCTCGCCTGGGAGGAGGAGCTCGAGACCATTGCCCAACTCGAGTCGATCACCGCCGACGAGCAACCCGTAGCGCTCCGCGGGAACTTGGATCTGCCGGGAGAGGCGGAGAGGGCTCGCATCCACGGGGCGCAAGGCATCGGCCTGTTCCGAACCGAATTTCTGGTCGTCGGCCAGAATCAAATGCCGGGTGAAGAGGACCAGTACTTGGCCTATCGAAGCGTTGCCGAGGCTTTCCCCAAACAGGTGGTCACGATACGCACGTTCGATCTCGGCGGCGACAAATTCCCGATGTTCCTGCACATGCCCGCGGAGGAGAATCCGTTCCTCGGATGGCGTGCGATCCGTGTTTGCCTGGACGAACCTGAGTTGTTCCGCACGCAGCTGCGAGCCATCCTCCGAGCCTCCGCCCACGGCGACATTCGGATCATGGTCCCGCTGGTCAACGACGTCGAAGAGATCCGGCAGGTCCGGGAGTTCGTCCAGGAGGAGGAGGCGCGTCTCCGCCAAAAGGGAATTCCGTTCAACACCGGCAATAAGCTCGGCATCCTGGTGGAAACACCCGCGGCGGCTTTGGAGGCGGTGGAACTGGCTCGGCACAGTGATTTTTTCTCGATCGGTACGAACGACCTCACCCAATACACACTGGCGGTGGATCGAACGAGCGCGAGGCTGGCCAAGCTCTTCAATCCCTTCCATCCCGCGGTCGTCCAGCAACTGAGCAGCGTCTCGCGGGTGGCCAAGAACGCTGGCATCGAGGTGAGCGTATGCGGCGAGATGGCCGCGAATCCGTTGGGCGCCTTTCTGCTGCTTGGGCTCGACATCACGACCCTCTCTGTCGCTTGGCCCTCGCTCCCGGAGGTGAAGAAGATCGTGCGTTGTTTCCGCATGGAAGACGCGCGACGTGCTGCCAGGGCCGCAGTCACCGCACCGACGAGCCGCGACGTCGTGGAATGCCTGGTGGATGGGATTGGCGGGAGCGTGGACCTGTCGGCGTTCTCGGGCAGATGGCACCTCCCCACTTTGGATTGACGTGGCTGGTGGCGTCGGAATAGCTTTTTCGTTCAGCGAGCGGCCATCGCTTCGCATTCCTTGAACAAGCCCTAGAAGAACTTGATTCAGCCCTAGAAAAAAAGGTCTCAAGGCACCCGTGAGCCATACTCTCTTCACGTCCGAATCCGTCACCGAAGGCCACCCGGACAAGGTCGCCGATCAGATTTCCGACGCAGTCCTGGACGCCATGCTGAAGGACGACCCGGGGTCCCGGGTGGCGTGTGAGACGCTCGTGACCACGGGCTTGGCTGTCGTCGCGGGGGAAATCACCTCCGTCAGCCAGGTCGATGTACCTACGTTGGTACGGAAGACGATCCTCGATATCGGCTATGACGATGCGGAGTACGGGATCGATGGGACCGCCTGTGAGGTGCTCACGACTATTCACCAACAATCCCCGCACATCGCCATGGGTGTGGACACCGGTGGTGCGGGCGACCAGGGTATGATGTTCGGGTACGCCACCGATGAGACCGCGGAGCGCATGCCCGCTCCCATCTCTTACGCCCATGCCCTGGTGCGACAGCTAGCGGCTGTGAGGCGCAACGGCGCGCTGCCGTGGATCCGCCCGGACGGCAAATCCCAAGTGAGCGTCGCCTATGAAAATGGCCGGCCGCGATCCGTCGACACGGTCGTGGTCAGCACGCAGCACGCACCGGGCGTTGACAACGACACCATTCGAGAGGGTGTCCTTCGCGAAGTGATCATTCCCGCCATCCCCTCGGAACTTCTCGATCCCGACACGTGCACGTTTCACATCAATCCGACGGGCCAGTTCGTGATCGGAGGGCCCCACGGGGATACTGGATTGACCGGCCGTAAGATCATCGTCGACACGTACGGCGGCATGGGCCGGCACGGTGGCGGCGCGTTCAGCGGAAAGGATCCGACCAAAGTCGATCGGTCGGCCGCGTACGCAGCGCGGTGGGCCGCGCGAAACCTCGTGGACGCCGGAGTGGCCTCGCGCTGTGAGATTCAGCTTGCCTACGCCATCGGCGTAGCCCGACCGGTGTCGATTCTCGTCGATACCTTCGGGACCGGGAAGCTCCCCGATCAGCAGCTGGCGAGTGCCCTCGAGAACGTGTTCGATTTTCGACCCCAGGCGATTATCGACCGACTGAAACTGCGGACGCCGATCTTTCTTCCGACTGCCGCCCACGGACACTTCGGGCGTACACCGGAATCGCTGTGCCTCCCCGAGGGTGGCTCCGTCGAACTGTTTCCGTGGGAGAGGTCCGATCGAGTGGATGATATCCGAACGGAACTGAAGATCTAGCCGGTAACCCCTGAACGCCTTCGCGTAGAAACTCCCGCTGAACTCCGGAGTATTGGTTGTATCGAACGTTGGGCGTCTGAATTTGAAGAAGGCGGAGTCGTTGCTCGTTCAAGTTTCCGTACAGAGTCTCGGATTGGACCGTGCGTCCAATACACCGGTGGTCATCCTCCAGGAGCATGAGGGCGAGCGCGTGCTCCCTATATGGATCGGCCCCGGAGAGGCCAGCGCCATCGCCATGGAACTCGCCGACATGAAGTTCTCACGGCCACTCACACATGACCTGCTCGCCTCAGTTGTGGGTGGTCTCGGGGGTGCTCTCCAGAAGGTCATTATCAGCCGGGTCGAAGAGAACACGTATTTCGCGGAAATGATCATACGGAGAAATGGAGAGGTGATCTCGGTCGACGCCCGTCCTTCGGACTCGATTGCGGTCGCGCTCCGGCTCCAAGCCGATATCTTCGCTCATGAAACGCTGTTGGAGCGCACACCCCTCGAAGGGCCAGGAGAGTTGACGGTCGGTGAGCCGCCGGTACCTGAGGGGGAGCCCGACACTGAGATGGCTGCCGAGGAACTCAAGGAGTACCTGCGGAAGCTTGCTCCCGAGGATTTTGGCCGCTTCACTCCGTAGTCTTGCCGCATTCGCGGCGATGCTCGTGTGCGTCGTTTTGAGCGGGGCGTCCGCCGTCTTGGGCCAGGGCAACCCACCATCTTCTTCGCTCCAACAGGAATCCTCCATTCTCGAAGGGATCGTACTCGAGGGTGACTCGACCCTCGATACAGGGACCGTCGTCCTCCACCACGTGGGCCCAGACGGGTCGGGAGAGGTGGATACGATCACTCTAGGGGTGGGGGGTGAATTCCGTTTCTTGCTTCCGAGCCCGCCGGACGCCGACATCCAGGGTGACGTCTATTTCGCCTCCGTCGACTATCAGGGGGTTATGTATTTCGGGTCCGCGATCACGGTGCGGGAGCAGCTCGACAGCTTGTACGTGGTTCAAGTATACCAAGCGGAAGAGGTGCCACCGGAGGGCGTGTCTCTACCGGTGGAGGTACGCACCATGTTCATCGAGTTTGCCGGCGAGTGGGTCGTAACTGACCTTTTCGCTCTCGATAATCGGGGCACCCGAACCCTCGTGGCGCAGGACGACGGTGTGGTGTGGAGTTATCCTCTCCCTTCGGGGGCTACCCGGGCGGAACTGGGGGAGGGCGACATGCCACCGGGCGCGGTCACGTTCGAAGGGGGACGAGTCTTCGTCACTGCTCCGCTTCCTCCCGGAGACCGGCTACTCATGATCCGGTACCAACTCGAGGATTTGGGATTTACGATTCCCGCTCCGGGGAGAACCGAGGTGTTCGAGGTCCTGGTCAAGGAGCCCGCCCCACCGTTTCGGGTGGAGGGCTTGGAACCCGTGGACGTCGTGGCTGTCTCGCCGGGATCCTCCTATCGCCGCTATGGGGGGGCCGAACTGATGGACCGGAATCTCACGATAGTGGAGACTGAGGACCGAAGTCCCCCTCCGTTCGAATGGCTCGCAGTGTTGACCGCCGCGATGTTGGCGGTGGGCGGATTCCTCACGTACGCACGTCCGCGAACACCAGTACCGGCGTGGGCGGATGGGGGGTTGGGGCGTGAAGCGCTGATCCTGGAGGTGGCCCGGGTCGACGATGCGCTTGATGAAGTGCCAGAGCCCGAGACGCGAACGGAGCTCCGCGAGCGGCGTGTAGCACTTCTGTCTCTTCTCCGGAATAGCGACTGACGAGTAGGGGCGAGATGACGGTCGTCAGCACTCCGGCGGTTCTACTCAGGTCCTTCGATTACAGTGAAACGAGTCGAGTCCTCAAACTCTATACCAGGGACGTGGGACTCGTCAGCGTCATGGCGAAGGGCATCCGCCGAGGTGGAGCCCGCGGGCAGGGCGGCCTAGACACGTTCTCCCGAGGCGAACTCACGGCTTACATGCGGCCGACCCGTGATCTCCAGACGTTCAAGGAATTCGCGGTCGAACAAGCCGGTGCGTCTCTCGGGAAAGACGTGCTTCGCTTCGCGGGCGCTTCGTTACTCGCGGAGATCGTGCTCTTGCACGCCGCACCCGACCCGAGCCCCCAGGTATTCGAGCGCCTCACGGGTGCATTGGGGCGGATCGAAGCCGGGCCCCGGGTCGGAATTGTCGGAGCCGTGCTAGCCGAAGCGTGGATGCTCGTGAACACACTCGGATACGAGCCACAGATCGACGAGTGTGTCCATTGCGGCAGGCCGCTCGACGCCTCGGAGGTGTCGCGCTTCGATTTTTCTGCCGGGGGCGTGCGCTGCTCCGACTGTGCTTTCGATCATTCGGGGCCCCTGGTGGGCCCGGGTGCCCGGCGTCAACTGGTCGCGTTACTCCAAGGGACGGTACCCGCAGCACTCGGGAAGCCCAGAGCCCATCTGCGCCTGCTGCATGACTTCGTGACCTATCACGTTTCCGGCTCGAAGCCCCTCAAGACCTTCCGAGTTTTCGGCGCAGTGGCGGGCTTCGACGAGTGAATCAGAAGCGCCTGATCCTCGGTACCGCCGGCCATATCGATCACGGGAAGACGGCGCTTGTGAAGTTGCTGACCGGTGTGGATACCGATCGCCTTCAAGAAGAGAAGGCCCGCGGAATCACGATCGAGCTCGGATTCGCAGACTTCGCACCCAGGGAGGACCTCCGAATGGGGGTGGTCGACGTCCCGGGCCACGAGGGTTTCATCCGCAACATGCTCGCGGGTGCCACGGGTATGGACCTAGTCCTGATGGTGGTGGCGGCCGACGAGGGAATGATGCCGCAAACCCGGGAGCACCTTGAGATCATCCGCCTGCTCGGCGTCGAGCAAATAGTGGTCGCCTTGACCAAATCCGACCTCGTGGAAGAGGAGTGGCTCCCGCTGGTCGAGGAGGAGGTGCGAGAGGCCCTTCGGGAGTCGCCCTACAGCCAGGCGCCCCTCGTGGTCACATCGACCGTGACCGGCGCCGGGATCGAGACGCTCGAGGACAAATTGGTGGAGATCGCCGAGAGAGTAGGGAATCGTTCGAGCGAGGACCTCATCCGGCTGCCGATCGATCGGGCCTTTACGGTCAGGGGGACGGGAACGGTAGTTACAGGGACCCTCTGGAGCGGGCGCCTCTCCATCGGCGACGCTGTGGTCCTACAGCCATCCGGCGTCCGTGGGCGAGTGCGAGGTCTCCAGGTACACAGCGCTTCGGTCGAGCACGCTGGGGCGGGGGAGCGCACGGCGGTGGCGATCACCGGCGGGGAAATCGATCTCGATACCGCCGAGCGCGGTCAGGTCCTCGTAGCCGATGGCGCTTGGGGGGCGACTGGAATGCTCACAGTGCAGCTGCGCGTCGTTCACGGGACGGGGTGGACGGTCAAACATGGTCAGCGCGTCCGTGTACACCTCGGTACCACGGAGGTGATGGCCCGCGTGGTCACGCTGGAGGGGGGCGAGGTGCGGCCGGGGGAAGAGGGGTGGGCCCAGCTTCGCTTGGAGCGGCCACTCTTGGCACGAACGCGGGACCGGTTCGTGATCCGGTCTTACTCCCCCGTGACCACGATCGGAGGAGGCGTCGTCGTCGAGGCTCTCCCAGCAAAACGAAAGAAACTGCGTAACAATGAGGCCTCGGAGTTGAATGCGATCATCCACGGGGAGGCCGAGGCGGCTCTCAGTGCCGCACTTCGGTTGACTTCTTGGAGAGGGATTGCCGTGGACGAAGTGTCGGTACGTACGGGCCTTTCGCCCGCGGCGGCCAGGGCGGCGAGAATAGCGCTCGTCGAGGACGGGGCCCGCGAGGCCGGAGGTCGGCTATTCGACGTGTCGATCGTCGAGGCGTCTCGAACGCTCATGAATGACGCCGTCGACGCATTCCATAGAGACGAACCCCTTCGCGCCGGCATCACGGTGGAACTATTACGCCAGACAGTACCGACCCACGATGAAGGACGACTCGCCGACCTCCTCTTGAGTGAAGCCGTCACGTCCGGATCCATAGAGGTCCGGGACAGCGTCGTGTCGCGGCCCGGATATGAGCCCGTGGTAACCGATCGGCAGCGAGATGTCATGAACGAGGTGCTGGATCTCTACCGGAAAGCCGGGTTGGCGGCTCCCATGGTCTCGGAGCTGCCAGAGACAATACGGGACCGCGACGATCTCTGGCCCCTCTTGAAGCTGTTGGAGCGTCGAGGTCATCTGGTTGCGTTGGAGAACGAGCTCTTCATCGACGCCGAGCGGTTTTCAGCGGCGGCCGAGCGGGTTGCAACGGAGCTCGCCGGCGCGACCGGACTGGGCCCCGCTGACTTCCGTGAATTGCTTCCCGTGACCCGCAAGCACTTGATCCCCATCCTGAGTCACTTCGATCAAACCGGACTGACGACGCGGGGGCCGGGCGGGAGAAACGTCGGTACGAGGAGACAAAGTTAGGCAGGGGGGAACCAAATCAGGTGGAACGGAGTCCTAAGGAACCAGGCGCGTTGGGGCCTGGAGAAGAGCGGTCTTTTCCACGATTTCGTGGCCTGTTATTGTGGATGTAACCGAGTAGGGTGCGAGTGGCAATCACCATGGAGGGCGATTAGTCCAACAGCTACGGCATAGGTGGATAAAGCATGGGACGCATGCGGGGCGTCGTCCTGCTTTCTGCGCTTCTTGGCCTTGCGCCGGGAATTTCGGCCCAGGACCCCCCGGATGATTCAAGACCGGCCGGGGAGCAAGAAAGCGGATTTACACTTGGGCAGAACTATCCCAATCCGTTCAACCCTGAGACCAGGATTCCTTTCGATCTCCTCGAAGTCCTGTTTTCAGATGGACGAACGGCCATTGTATCCGTCCGCATCTACAACGTCCTCCAGCAGTTTGTCGCCACCCCGACTGCACTCGGTCACACGAGCGGACAAGCTCCCCTCGTCGATCTCGAATACGTGACTCCGGGCCGGTACGAGGCGTATTGGGATGGGCTCGATCAGTCCGGTCGAGAGGTGGCCTCGGGCATTTACTTCGTACAGCTGACCGTGAACGGCGCTACTGCCGTAATGCGGATGTACGTGGCGAAGTAGCTCAGGTCGCCCTCTCCTCCAACAACGTCAGAAAATCTTCAGGACTCTCCAGACCAGCCAATAGGCTCGGTACGTCATCGTCCTTCGCGAATTGGGCGATCTTGCCGAGGACCGGAAGGTACTGATTGGATACCTCGAGTGGGGGCGCCACAATGAGGAAGAAGTTGGACACGGGTTCATCGTCGATGGCCTTGAATTCGACCCCTCCCGGCTTCCTCCCAAAGGCAAGTTGGAGACGGTTCACCACCAGAGACCGACAGTGGGGAATTGCTATTCCACGTCCGATTCCCGTCGATCCAAGGTTCTCTCGGCGCTTGAGAGTCTTGTAGAGAATCCCCTTCGACTTTTCATCGAGCTGGAGAAGAGAGACCAGTTGCTTGACCGTCTCGTCTTTCGACTCCGCAGTGAGATTGAGGTTCACGACATCGGCCGTGAACAGTTCCCTGAGCTTCATATGTGCACCTCGGAAGGGGGCGACCCTTCGTGGATTCGAGATCCGTGAGCAATGACCGTGGAATATCTTCGGCGATCCAAGGACTGTCAAAGCTTAGACGGCTGTTGAAGAAATTACTGGCCCTTCACCCGTGTTCAGCCGGACCCTACCTTTCTTTACATGGAAATCGATGTCTTCGAGTTGATGGCGAGTGGCCGAACGCTGCTTTTCCTCGCGCCCCAGGCGGGCGTGAGCGAAGCTCCGTTCCGGAGGCTTTGCCGACGCTTTGGTGCCGACGTCGTATCTACGGAGTTCGTGAGCGCCGATGGCATCATGCAGGGGAACCGCCAGACCCGGAAGCACCTCCGGTTCGATGAGGACGAGCGGCCGATCGGAATCCAGATTTTCGGATCGGACCCGAGGACGATGGGCGAGGCCTCTGCGCTGGTATCGGACCTCTTCGGACCCGACTTCATCGACATCAACTTCGGATGTCCGGTGAAGAAGATCGTGAAACGGAACGGGGGATCGGGTTGCCTTCGTGACCTGGCCCTGGTCGAGCGCATCATCCGGTCCGTGGTTCGGAATACACATTTACCAGTGACTACCAAGATCCGGAGCGGCTACGATGAGCCCTCGCGTGACCCGGTTGGCATCGCGCTACGGTGTCGAGATGCCGGGTCGCGTATGGTGACGCTCCACGCCCGAACCCGAACGGACATGTACGGGGGGCAGGCTCGGTGGGACGAGATCTCTGCTCTTGTTGAAGCGCTCGACGTGCCCGTAGTCGGTAACGGTGACGTAAACACCGGATTGGACGCCCGACGCATGAAGGACGAGACGGGGTGCGCCGGTGTCATGATCGCAAGGGCCTCGCATGGCTCGCCCTGGGTCTTCGCTCAAGCCCGCGCCGCACTGGATGGGGATCCCATCCCGGCCGACCCGAGCGTCGAGGAGCGTTTCGAGATTTGTCTGGAACATGCGAGGAACGGCATCCGCTTCGAAGACAATCCCAAGAAGTCGCTGATCGACTTCAGAAAGCACCTCGGATGGTATACGAAGGGTCTTCCGGGTGGACGGGCACTGCGTACGCAGCTGTTCCAGATTACGTCGTTAGACGAGGTCGAGGTCCTGCTCGAAGCCTACCTGGCGCGGCACCTCGCGGGAGCGGACGAAGCCGCATAACCGGGTGAGTGGTACCTTACAATATGGAGTTTCCCGCGGATCTTGGACTCCACCCAGGGGGTAAATTCAGACCATAAGGGCGTAATTCACACGTAGGACGGCCCTAGGCCGGAAGGACATCGGGGGCGTCACGGCTTCGACGCGCTTGGTGAATATAGAGTAGCGTGCCGAGGTTCCTGGGTCCTCGTAAAACCCCTAGGAAAACCTTAATTGCCAACAATGAACTGGCATTGGCTGCGTAACTTCGGTTCGTAGTCCGTTTCCTGATCTGCCTGCCCGAGGCGGGTCTACGAGACGTCGATGAGTCGGGCTGGTCGCTGGCCGGTGCTGCCCGGGCCAGAGATGAGATGTTCAGGTAGCTAGCTTGGGGGCCGGTTGCTCGCTCGCCGCCCCAGGCGAACCACTGAGTGACGCTACGCACGTAGAGGCTCTGTAGGACCCATTTGCGGACGCGGGTTCGACTCCCGCCGCCTCCACTTCAGAGGGACCGGACCATTTCGATGGTTCGGTCTTTTCTGTTGTGGGCCCGGCATGGGCGATGACTTGGAGGTGAAAGTCCTCCCGGAACCTGGTCGCAGGGACCGAAGGGAAGCGCAAGGCGTTCGTCGTGAGGCGTACGCTGAACGAAGCGTGAAACGAACCCGTGAGTCGACGAACAGGAACCGGATACGAGGCGCTGCGGACCGGGGCGAGCGGACCACTGACCGCGAAGCTCCTGCGACCAAGGGGAAGCGGCGTAGATCCGGCGATTGTGCGGGGAAGGTCATCGTTCTTACCCGGGGAGGTCTCGCCTGACGCCTGAAAGGGTGACGCCGGCACTGCGCTGTTGGGCCTGCCGGCGGAGCGAGAAGTCAGCAGAGGCCATAGTAGGCCGACGAAGTGCATGATGCGCTTGGACCCAGCTTTGTCGGACGAAGGGCCGAACGGAGAGGAGAGCGTGACGACCGTGGACCTCGGCAAGGCCATGCGCCAGGAGTCCAGGCAACTGGGGCTCCCACTGGAGGATAGGGGTGAAGCCCCGAAGGTAGAGGGGAGTGGCGAAGCCGGAACGGTGGCCCATGGAGACGAGCGCTCAGGAAGCGAGCATCTCCTGATGCAGGAGGTGGTCGGGCGTGCCAACCTCGTAGGAGCGTTGAAACGCGTGCGGCAGAATAAGGGCAGTCCGGGCATCGACGGGATGAACGTGGAGGAGCTGCCAGAGTACTTGCGCAGGCACTGGGGGGAGATCCGACAGCGGTTGCTGGCGGGGACCTACCAACCGAAGCCGGTACGAAGGCAGGAGATACCGAAGAGTGGGGGAGGGGTCCGGGAGTTGGGGATTCCGACCGTGCTGGACCGGTTCATCCAACAAGCCATCCTGCAGGTGCTGCAACCGAGGTTCGACCCGACGTTCAGTCGGCACAGCCACGGCTTCCGGCCTGGGCGCCGAGCACACGATGCGGTGCGCGAAGCGCAGCAATACATCCAGGAAGGGAGACGATGGGTGGTGGATGTGGACCTGGAGAAGTTTTTCGACCGGGTGAACCACGACGTGCTGATGGGGCGGCTGGCAAAGCGGATCGAGGATAAGGCGATGCTGCGGATCCTCCGTCGCTACCTGGAAGCCGGAGTCATGGCGAACGGGGTGGTGATGGAGCGGCACATGGGGACGCCTCAGGGCGGACCGTTGTCGCCGTTGCTGGCGAACGTGCTCCTGGACGAAGTGGACAAGGAGTTGGAGCTACGCGGACACGCGTTTGTCCGGTACGCCGATGACTGCAATGTATACGTGCGGTCGAGGCGGGCAGGACAACGTGTGATGCAGGCGCTGAGGCACTTGTACGGGAAACTTCGGCTTCAGGTCAACGAGGAAAAGAGCGCGGTGGCGCGAGTGTGGGATCGACAGTTCCTGGGCTACAGCTTCTGGGTAGCGGCAGGGAAGGTCGTGAAGCGCCGGGTCAGCAAGAAGGCCCTGACGAAGTTCAAGGAGCGAGTCCGGCAGATTACAAGCCGGAGTGGCGGGCGGAGCCTGCAACAGGTGGCAGAAGAGCTACGGCGCTACGTGCTGGGGTGGAAGGCATACTTCGGCTTAGCGGATACACCGGGGGTTTTCCGAGACCTGGACCAATGGATCCACCGCCGGCTGCGTACGTTGCAATTACGCCAGTGGAAACGGGGAAGGACAGCGTACCGGGAGTTGAGGGCTCGCGGTGTGAGCGAGAACCTCGCCTGGCGAGCTGCTCGGTTCGCGCGAAGCTGGTGGCACGTGGCCGCGCACCACGCCCTGCACACGGCCTTGCCAGGGGCGTACTTCGACGAGCTGGGTGTGCCCCGGCTCACGCCGTACTGACCTCAACTCACCGAACCGCCAGGTGCGGACCCGCATGCCTGGTGGTGTGGGAGGGGAAGGACCGGGAACGCCGGTCCTCCCCTATCCCGATCATGCGTTCTGGGTGTTTAGGCGGCGGGAGTTGAACCCGCGCGGACTCGGGCGAAGCTCGAGGACGCAACGCGGCGTTCGAGCCGAGGAGGAAGAGTGCTCTCGAAGATCCTCGCGCTGACCGACGAGCCGACCGAGGATCGGCGCGAAGCGCCGACCGCAGGTCACCCCCCCCGCCCCTGATATCAAAGCTGAGGACATCATCAATCGCCGGTCAGGGCTTCTTGGATTTCAGGGGCGTGTCGCCGTCACCTCGACGGTAATGTGTTCGACGAGCTGACATAGCCGCGAGCCCGGAGGCCGCTTCGAGCGGCCCCCGGAAGCCAGCGGGGCCTCTAGTTGTCGTAGTAGAGATAGAACTCGTGCGGATGCGGGCGGAGACGGAGCTCTTCTACCTCGTTCTCCATCTTGTAGGAGATCCACTCCTCTATGAGGTCGTCGGTGAAGACGTTGCCTTTGGTCAGAAACGCATGGTCCTCACCGAGGGCTTGAAGCGCCTCGTCGAGTGAGCCCGGGGTGTGCGGCCACTCGGCGAGCTCCTCGGACGTCATGTCGTAGGTGTCCCGGTCGAGCGGATCACCCGGATCCAGCTTGTTCTCGATGCCGTCGAGGGCCGCCATGAGCATGGCCGAGAACGTCAGGTAGCCATTGCACGTCGGATCCGGGCACCGGAACTCGAGCCGCTTCGCCTTCGGGTTCGCTGAGTACATGGGGATTCGCACGGCCGCCGAGCGGTTGCGCTGCGAGTACGCCAAGTTGACCGGTGCCTCGAAACCCGGCACCAGACGCCGGTACGAGTTGCTCGTCGGTGCCGCGAACGCCAAGACGGCCGGGGCGTGCTTGAGCACGCCCGCGATCGCGTGCATTGCGAGGTCGCTCAGGCCCGCGTAGCCGTCTCCAGCGAAGAGTGGGTTCCCGTCCTTCCACAGCGACATATGCGTGTGCATCCCGCTCCCGTTGTCGTTGAACACCGGCTTCGGCATGAACGTCACCGTCTTGTCCGCCTTCTTCGCCACGTTGCGAACGATGTACTTGTACCACGCGAAGTGATCCGACATCTGCAGAAGCGGCGCAAACTCCATGTCGATCTCGGCCTGGCCCGCCGTGCCCACCTCGTGGTGGTGCGCCTCCACGACGATCCCGATGTCGTTCAGCGCGTACACCATCTCGCCTCTGAGATCGTGATACGTGTCCGTCGGGCTCACCGGGAAGTAGCCACCCTTGTAGCTCGGTTTGTAGCCCAGGTTCGGCTCCTCGAAGCGTGCCGTGTTCCACGCGCCCTCCACCGAGTCGATCTCGTAGAAGCCGTGATGCTCGTTCTGCTCGTAGCGCACGGTGTCGAAGATGAAGAACTCCGGCTCCGGCCCGATGTTGCATGTGTCGGCGATCCCCGTCGACCTCAGGTGCGCCTCCGCCTTGCGCGCCACGTGCCTGGGGTCGCGCGTGTAGTCCTCCCTCGTGACCGGGTCCACGATGTTGGCGATCACGCTCACCGTCGGCCGCTGGAAGAACGGATCGAGCGCCGCCGTCGACGCATCCGGCACGGCCAGCATGTCCGACTGGTGGATGTCCTGCCAGCCCCGGACCGACGACCCGTCGAATCCAACCCCGTCCTCGAACGTCCCCTCGTCCCACGTCTCGATCGGGAACGAGCAGTGCTGCCACGAGCCCAGTAGGTCCGTGAACTTCAGATCCACCATCTTCGCGTCGTGCTTCTTGGCGAACTCAAAAAACTCTTTTGGTGTCATGGTCGTGTTTGGCTGTAGGTGATCGTGAGTGCTTTTCTCGGTGCGGAGGGAGGCTTGCTGGCATGGAGCAGTACCCTATCGCCGCCGGCAGAGTACATTGGGATCGTACGTGGGGGCAAGGGGGCGACTATGTTCGGGCCAGGTAGTAGGGCCGGCGGCGGCGATCCGAACGCCTCCTAGTCCAGAATCGGATCGGAGGCGGCGTTCTCGCGCCGCGCCAGCCCGAGAAAGGGCAGTGCCACCGCCTGGATCGCCGCGCTGAGCAGATACGAGGTGGAGTAGCTCCAGACGTCGACACTGCGCCCGAGCGCTGGCTGGATGACCACACCGCCAGCCGAGCCCATGAGGCTGTCGAAGGACAGAACGGTCGCACGTTGCTCAGACGGGATGATGCCGTTCACGTACGCCTGACGAATGGGTGACGAGACCGAGAAGCCAATTGCCCAGAGGATGAGCGAGGCGATCGCTACCCAGAAACTGCCCGTCAGGCCGATGATGGCCAGGGCGCCGACACTGACCAGCGTCGTCAGCAACAAGGCGTGAGTGCGTCGAGCAAATAACTTGCGGACTCGTGGGGCGATGAGGCCACCGACGATCTGCGCGCCGGCCACGATTGCCGCCGCCAGGCCCGCAATGCCAAATGCTGTCTCGTCCCCCCACAGCTCCAGCAGGTAAGGCTGCATCGCGAAGAACGCGTAGATACCCACGCTGCCTGAGAAAGGGGCAGCCAGCATCAGCCAACGCATCGGGGGATTGTGCCATCCGTTGTCGATCGACGCACGGACGATCTTCTTCATTTCGGTGATCGGGTTCGCCCCGTGGACAGGCGTGAAGCCCAGATCCCGCATGAGCAGCAGCGCGACCAAAAAAGTTAGGCCGAGCATTGCCGCGCGGAGGATGTAGGGCACGCCCAGGTTGGTGACCTGGGCGATGTAGCCGCCCGCGATGGCCCCGGTGAGCATTGCGATGCCCGAGGTGGTTTGACCCTTGGCGAACACCGACTCGAGCGGGCCCTCGAACCCTGTCACCTCGAGTGCGTCCACCAACCACGCCTCCACGGCGCCAGAGAAAAAGGTGAACCCCAGCCCGATCGTCAGCGAGGCGACGACCCACCCCCAGAACGGACCGTGGATCTGCCACATCCACAGATAGAGCAACGTCGAAACGAGCAGGGTGGCTGCGCCAAGGAGAAAGGACGCTCGCCGTCCCCACATATCGGCGACGACCCCGGTCGGAACTTCGAACAGCATCATGCCGGCGCTGAACGCGGCGTTGGCTCCGAATGCCTCGAGGTTGTTGAGGCCTGCGTCGAGCAGGAAGAGTGTGTTGATCCCCCAGATGAATGACGCTGCAAACGTATTCAGCAGGGTGAGCAAGAGATATACGCGCGTGACGCGCTTGCCGCCGTCGTTCATGGAGTGGTTGTATTACTCTCGGTTCGCACTGGGGCTTTCAGTCTCGACGGATAGGACGTTCAAGCGGGTTCCTTGGCAAGAGGTGCGGTGGTTCCTAAGGCGAACGCCGATCTCGCGATGGATCCCGCATGTCCAAAAGAGATCTCCGTCGATGTCAGTGTGCGGTTGAACCGTGACTTGCCGATGGCCGTGTCCTCTTGCGCTGGGTTATCGGGCGGGAAACGTTACGGCTCCCCTCACCCGGAGAGCCGTATGGTGCCCCTGCTAGATCTGTGGCTGCCCATTCTGTTGTCCACCGTAGCGGTGTTCATCTTGAGTTTTCTCGTATGGACGGCGTTTCCCCATCACAAGTCCGACTTCAAGAAACTCCCCGATGAAGACGGCACGATCAACGCCTTGCGAGGACGGCCTCCCGAGCCTGGCGCTTACATGTTGCCGCGTGCCTGGACACACGCGGAGGTACAGGATCCTGAAATCGCACAAAAGCTGACCCAAGGTCCGGTCGGGTTCATCACCATCGTGCCGTCCGGCATGCCCACCATGGCCACTATGGGAAAGAAGTTCGTACAGCTTTTCGCTTTCTACTTGGTGTTGTCCGTGCTGGTGGCGTACGTGACGGGTACGGGGTTCGCGACGGACGCCGCCGTGATGGATGTCTTCCGGGTCTCGGCCACCGTAGCCGCAATGGGACACGGCACCGGGGTCATCACGGCCGCCGTGTATTTCGGAACTCCGTGGAGCAACACGTGGAAACACGTGATCGACGCCGTGATCTACGGTCTCGCTACCGGCGCGATTTTCGCCGCGCTGTGGCCGTAAAGGTAGTGAGAGGTGAGAAAGAGGCCATTGGGAACGAGGAGGCCGGACAGAGCGATGGAGCAATCACGTTGGCATCATCGCTCTGACCATACGGCCAACTCATTTCCGCTCGGATCGGCGAAGTGAAAGCGTCGTCCACCTGGAAACTCGAATGTCTCTCGGACAATCCGCCCCCCACGCTCGACGACTCGGGCTTCGATCTCTGCCAAGTTCGTGGAATAAAGCACGACTAATGGACCGCCTGTCTGCACCTCCGGCGCCATACCAAAACCGCCGGCTAGTCGACCGTCGGTGAAGCTCGTGTAGTCAGGGCCGTAGTCAGTGAACTCCCAAGCGAAAACCTCTGAGTAGAACCTCTTGGTCTCCTCAATGTCCGTGGTCGGAAACTCGATGTAGTCCACACGACGGTCCTGTTCTGCTTGGCTCACGAGTTCGTCTCCCTTTCGCTAGTCAGGCGCGACTAATGTGGTGGCCGCGAGCGAAGCACGCGACCCTTCATGGGGCTGTGGGGCCGCGTGAGCCACCACGGTTTGCCCCACACCAACCCGATCCATTACCCTTTCGATCCCTTGCAGAAAATGCCTTCGTGTTAGATTTCTCACTCCGGAATACGCCCGCACCCGAGAGATTGCCGACCCAGTGAAAGAGAAGCTTATTGTTTTCACCGCGATTATTCCGTCGGTCCTCGTCCTGGATTTCATCACGAAGCGGTGGGCACTGACCACCCTCGACGGAGGGAATCGACTGGAGCTTCTGGGTGGGTTGGTACCACTCACCTTGGCCTTCAACCGCGGTGCCGCCTTCGGGATATCCGTCGGAGACGATTCGCGGTGGTTCTTCATACCCATCACGCTTCTGGCGCTGCTGCTGCTGCTCGTGCTTCTGCGACAGGCGGGGCGGCGGGATTGGCTCCGACTGGTCTCCATTTCAATGGTGGTGGCCGGTGCTCTGGGGAATCTCTACGATCGGGTGCGCTGGAATCGGGGCGTGGTGGACTTCATCGGTCCGATCGATTTGGGGCTCATGGATTGGCCGATCTTCAACGTGGCCGACATGTCGATCACCTGCGGCGCAGTGCTGCTGGCGATTTCGTTTTGGGGTGAGGAGCGGCGGGAACGTGCCGCAGCGATGGTTCTGGAGAAGGGCGGACCTACCGCTGCCGGCTGATCCGGCCGCGGCCCACGCATGGGTCTGCGGGCCAGCGAAAAAGAGAGCGGGTGCTGGGTAGATCCCTGCACCCGCTCTCTTCTCTCTTGGCAAACCCGACTAGAGCTTCAGGTGCTCTTGCAGGTCGCAATGGGAGACGTGGAGCCTGAACTTGTCGATCTCGGCGAGCTTGGTCTCATGAGTTTCTCGTGGACGTGGGTCCCGAGCGCGTCCTTGAGGAACTCGCTGTGCTCGGCCACTTGGACCGCTTCGTAGAGATCGTGCGGCAGCGACGCAATGTCTAACTCTTCCCGCTCGACCGGAGTGAGCTCGTAGAGATCCTTCGACACCGGATCCGGGACCGGAGCCTTCTTGTCCACACCATCGAGCCCGGCGGAAAGCATGACGCTGAACGCGAGGTACGGGTTACACGTCGGATCGGGGAAGCGCAGCTCCATCCGTGTAGCCACCTCATTGATGGTACTCGACCGGCACGGCCATGGCTTCCAGCGCGAACACCGTCGCCTCACGGATGTCGTCCCCGGCGTCTACGGGGTTGATGTCGAAGTACCCCGCCTGGTCGAGCAGGCCTGGGCCAGTCTCGTCCTTGAAATAGAAGTAGTCGGGAAGGGGGCGGTGGTGAACCCGATGCGACACCCCTCAAAGAAAAGACCAAGCCGGTGGATCTCTCGCCATCAGCCTGGCCGAATATGCGGTCCTTGGGGACCCTGCGAAACAGCCCGTCGGGCGGTTGCCGGCCACCGGGATCGTTGACAGTTTCCGAGCGCGTTCGAGGCGCTTCTGCCTGTTTCCGAGGTCAGACTACCGCCGGAGTTTTCATGTGGGATTTCCTGAGTAACCCTTTCGCGGAGAACACAGCGCAGGACTGGCTCACCGCGGCGGTCGTGTTCGTGGTGGTGATAGTGGTGGTCCGGACTGTGATCGGCATCGGCTTGAGGCGGTTGAGGGCCGTCGCGTCCAAGACGGAGACCGACGTCGACGATCTTATCGCCCAACTGTTGGAAAAAACCAAGTTTGTCTTCGTAGCCCTGATAGCGCTTTACGCGGGCGCCATCAGCCTTACTCTGCCGCCAGAGATCGACGACCTTCTGTCGACGATTCTGGTGCTCGGCTTTCTGGTTCAGGGGGCGTTGTGGGCCAACGGGATCGTCAACTACATGCTGGGAAGCTGGGCCCGGCAGAAATTCGAGGCCGACCCCACGATCTCTACCGCCCTCGGCTCGATCGGCTTTTTCGTGCGGTTCGCGGTGTGGGCCACATTCGTCATGCTGGCCCTCGACAACCTCAATATCGACGTCGGGCCGCTGGTCGCCTCCCTGGGAATCGGCGGTGTGGCTTTGGCGCTAGCACTTCAGGGTGTGCTTGGGGATCTCTTCGCCTCCCTCACCATCATCTTCGACAAACCGTTCGCGGTCGGCGATTACATCCAGGTTGGGGACCTGGCGGGCACGGTGCAGCACGTCGGCCTCAAGAGTACCCGAATCGAGTCGGTGACCGGAGAACAACTCGTGTTTTCCAACGGTGATCTTCTTGGAAGCCGGATTCGGAATTTCCAGATTCGGCAAGAACGTCGGTGCGCCTTTACGCTCGGCGTGACCTACGACACACCCCCGGAGAAGCTCGAGCGAATCCCGGGCTTGATCCAGGAGATCATCGAGGCGCGTGAAAATACGCGCTTCGACCGGTCCTTTTTCATGGTTTTCGGGGACTCGGCGCTTAATTTCGAAACGGTGTATTACATGCTGGTCCCGGGCTACCAGACGTACGCCGAGACCCACCATGCGATCAACCTCGAAATATTCAAACGGTTTTCGGAGGAGGGCATCGAGTTCGCTTACCCGACTCAGAAGCTCTACGTCGAAGGAGTAGATTGACTCTCATTTCAATCTGATTCGGCCTCGTTGATCGAGGGCGGATCACGAACCAGATGGACGTACTCGACCCGCCTGCCCCGCATTTGGGCGATGCGGAGGCGTGCGTCTTCGAGTTCCACGATGTCGCCCACCCGCCCGATTCTGTTCAGCTCCCCGAAGACATAGCCGCCAAGGGTGTCGTGGGGCTCCTCGGAGACCGAAAGGCCGAGACGGTCGTTCACTTCTCGTACGGCGACCCCCCCCCAGATTCGCACGGTCCCATCGTCCAGCTCCTCGAAGCTCAGGGGCTCATCCTCTTCGTGCTCGTCCTGGATCTCCCCGACGATCTCTTCGAGGAGGTCCTCGAGGGTCACGAGCCCGGCCGTGCCCCCGAACTCGTCAATGACGATCGCCATCTTCGTCCTTTGGACTCGCATTTCTGGGATCAGGTCTTCCACCAGCTTGGTGGTCGGCAGGAACTGCACGGGCCTCACGATTTCGGAGATTTCCGTGATACCCTCCCGGTGTGCGCTCCACAGGTCTCGGGCGAGCAGCAGTCCCGTAATCTTGTCGATGGACTCGGCGTACACGGGGAGGCGTAGATGCCCTTCCTCGAGCATGATCCCAATGGCTTCTTCTACCATCGAGTCCGCAGGGATCGCGATCATGTCGGTCCGGGGTGTCATGACTTCTCCCACGGTGACTTCACCCAGGCGGATCACGTTGGTCACGACCTGCCACTCGTCCTCGTCGATGGTGCCTTCGCTGTACCCGATCTGGGCGAGCACCTCGAGCTCGGCTCGGCTGACCGTGGAGCCCTCTTTACGACGCAAAAGCTGGCTGAAGAGGTTGAGTGGGATGAGAATGGGCTTCATCAGGATCACCATCCACCACAAAACATGGGCGGATGACTTGCCTAAGGGTTGCCAGAACGTGGCGCCGATCGTCTTCGGGATGATCTCCGAAAACACGAGAATGACGAGCGTGAGGACGCCTGTGAATACGCCGATCCACACCTGGCCGAACACTTGGCCTGCGATCGCGCCTCCGAGCGCGGCGCCTGCAGTATGAGCGATGGTGTTGAGTGTGAGGATCGCAGCAATCGGCTCATCGATCTTCTGCTTCATTGCATGGAGATAGTCGCCGGCCTTCGATCCCTGGTCCCTCAACACCTCGACGTATGAGTGCGTCACGGACAGAAGGACGGCCTCCAGGACGGAGCAAAGGGAGGAGATTGAGAGAGAGATCCCGAGGACCCACAGCAGCGTTACCATATGCTTTGAGTATCGAGGCGTCTGCACCCAAAAAACAAGGGGTGGACTCCGACGGTTTTATACTACCTTACTGATCACGCCTGCTCCGAGGAACACGAGTGCTCCACTGACGTCCCCTTCCGTCAGCCCATATTGTTCCTGCACCACGTTGCAGTACGCGAGAATCTGCGGGCGATAGCGTTCGGCGAGGGCGGCGAGCGTCTCATCGTCCCTCGATTCCATGGAGTCTGTCTTGAAGTCCAGGATCTCGGCCCGCACGGTTTGTCCATCCCGCTGGATGAGGACCAGGCGGTCGATGACCCCCTCCTGGATCTCGTCCCCCACACGGCGGACGAAGGGGAGCTCGCGTTCGACGTGTATGGCAGTGAAGAGGTCGGATGGGAATCCCTCCCGGCTCAGAGCGCTGCGAACGGGCTCGGCCTCCATCCAGCCGCGAAACTCAGCGATGAGGCCGGTTACCTGATCATCGGGCATCCCAGGTGCGGTCGCTCGAGCAATGCCCCTGAGTTCGTCGTCATCTCCGATCCCGTCCTCGATCCACTCGATTCCCTGGCACCAGGCATGTACCACTTCTCCCCGCCGGAGGGCGGGCGCCGCATCGAGGCGAAGCGTCGACGACAGGTCGACCCGGTCGTCACCCTCGAGGCTTGACGGGCTCCGCCGGGCGAGATTGCGGCCGGGTCCGGTAGCGGACGATCGAAAGAGTGTGGCGCCCGGCGTGACTCGTTTCGGGGGCGCAGGTGTCTCCTTCTCCGTCAGCCCCTTCGCTCCTTTCACGTCCGCGTCCTGCACCAACCGCTGGAACCACCGAGGATCTCCGCGTTCCAGAAGCACGTTGGCATCGTTGGCCTTCTCGTCTTCCAACCCGAGAGCTTCACGGATCAACGCCGCGCTGTGCCTGGCGCGACCGACGCCCGGAGGCAGAATCAGATGCAGAGCATGCTTCGCCCGCGTGACGGCGACGTATAAGACGCTGAGCCCGTCTCGCAGTTCGGCTACCCGGAGTTCCCCATCCGCCGCCTCGACTTCGGGGAAGAACGCCCGGTACTCGCCAGACATGGCGGGATACACCTTCGTCACCCGACCGGTGTCGGGATCACGCTCGGGAATGAGCACGTCTCCCCCTTCGGGTGCGAGGGAAGCGTAGAGCTCCGGGAGGACAACCGCATCGAATTCCAGCCCCTTAGAGCGATGGACGGTCATCACCTGCACCCGGGCCGAGGACGGAAGCTCCACCGCTTCACGGGCCACGTACCGGGTGAAGTCGGTCGGCCGGAGGGTCCCACGCTGATCCCATCGATGGCCCAGCTCCACGAGTTGAATGAGGCGCTGCACCTCCACCGCGTCACAAAGGGGTGCCAGTTCATGAACCCACCTACCCAGGGTCGGGCCGTAGCCTTTCGCAAGGAGTTGGATCCGGATGCGGGCCGCCACCGCCCGGGCCAAACTCGTGTCCTCCCTGTCCCGAAGCCCAACGATCTCGCCAAGGGGCGTGTGGGCCACGTGATAAAGGGCCGCGCTGTCGCTCGGGTGATCGGCCAGGTGGAGAAGGGAGAGCAATGCATTGGCCGGTGGCGTATCGGTCAGGAACGCGCCCCCCTCCCCGCTTGCTCGAACGCCAATGTCCCGGAGTTCGTCCATGAGGTAGCCTACGACCTTGTTTCGGGTGGCCAGAACACCGATGCTTCGGCCCGGAATCTGCTCGTGTAGCTCCTTCACAACCCGGGCAGCCCGGCGGAGGAGATTGGGCCGGATGGCGCCCCTTCCGTCATCGCCCGGAGCGAGATGGACGCACACGTGGCCCGGGAGATTGCGGGCGGCGGCGAGCTCCGTGAAGTCCTCCATCCAAGCCGACGCAACCGCTGGACCTACGTCGATTCTCGACACCACTGGGTTGCTCGGGAGACCTCGAAAGACGTCGGCCACGAAGTCGAGGATCACCGGACCCGACCGCCATGACGTGTCCAACGTGTCTCTAGCCAGTCCGTAGTCCTCGCCCACCCGGCGCACGAGCTCGGGACGCGCGCCCCGCCACCCATATATGGACTGCTTGGGATCCGCCACGATGACCCCGGCGCGCTGGTCGAGATGCTCGGAAAGCAGTTCGTGGGCGAGCGGCTCCAGAGCCCGCCACTGCTCCAGGGATGTGTCCTGGAACTCGTCGAGCAGCAGGTGCCGTACCTGCTGGTCCAGCCGGTAGCTCAAGTCGTCCCGGCCCCCAGTGGGATCGGGCCCGCCCAACAGGTGTGTAATGTCATCGAACCTGTACGCCCGGGCGCGGCGCTGGATATCGTCGAACGCGGCGTCCAGGAGCTCGGCCAGGCGGCCCAATGCCTGAGTCTCTCGGCGGAGCCTCGGGGCGAGGTCTACACGAGCCAGCCCTTGCACCTCGAGAAGGACATCTTCGAACTCCGAAGGGATGGGCTTGCTGCTGAACGAGTGCTCGCCGGCGAGGACCTTGGCACCGATGCCCGCCCTGAAAGCCTCGTCCCAGTCGAGCACCGAAATGGCATCGGCGGCATTTTCCCGGGCCGTCACCCAGACCTTCATGGGGCTTCCGCTCCGGGTGGATGGGACCGCGAGCCCGCGCAGGTGTGCTGCCAGGGCCAGGGCCCTCTCCCGGAGCACCTCCGGGGAGAGTCCCTCGGTCACTCCGAACCCCGGGCGCCAGGGATCTGTCGCTTTCGGATCCAACTGCCGCCGGACGCTGAGCAGATCGTCCACCTTGTCCAGGAGGGCGGCGTGGACCTGCCGGGCGGCGTCGTTTCGGTGGAGCATGCGTAGGAGCTCCACCATCTCCGTCTTGTCGGCCGCAACCAAGGCGGCCTGCACGGCTTCAGTACGTAGACGCTCTTGGGTCGGCTCGTCCGCAATGGTCCATCTCGGCGCCAGTCCCAATTCTTGAAAGAAGCTCCGGGCCACGCGCACGAAAAACGCATCCAAGGTGCCTACGTTCATCTCATGCAGGTCGGTCAGCAGTCGGCCAAGCAGCCGGCGGCACTCCTTGGGTCGAGTAAGGCTCGGGTGGGCGTCCCGTCCCAGTTCACGGGCTTTCCCGGCGTCGGAGGCGCCCTCTGCGAGTCGCACCAACACTCGCTCCAGGATCTCGCCGGCCGCCTTGCGGGTGAAGGTGGAAGCGAGTATCGCGCCGGGTGGTGCTCCAGTCGCCAACAGGCCGAGGATGCGGCTGGAGAGGCGGTATGTCTTGCCCGATCCCGCCGAAGCAAGCACCAGTTCCCGTGGTAGGGCCTGAAAAGCGGGGGATACGCTCACTGGTTGTTCACGTGTCGGACGTGACCGGAGGCCTCGTCCTCCTGCTCGCTGGTGGACCGCCATCCCACACTGAGAAGGGGTCCGAGGACGTCTTGCTCAAACCCGGTAGCCCTCGTCACGTCTGGATCGAATTCAAATCTGGCCCCCCGGAGTCGCCGCACCGCATCACGAGCGGCGTCCTCCGCAGATGCAAAATCCTTTGCGGTCCAGTCGGCGATCATGAACTCGGCGCCATCCACGGTCTGCGGCAGCGACACGAATCCAAAGTGGACGCGACGTCCCGCCTCACCCTCGCCGTCGATATCGATCACCCGCCGACCCTCACCGTCCAGAATTCCCGACAGGAGCCGTCGGTACAGGGGTAGTTGGAGATCAATCCATTGGAGGTCTTCGCCATGGCCCCTCCGATGGGCCTTCTCGGGGGGGTCCACGGATAGTCCGGTCTTGTAGTCGAGTACGGCCCACTCACTCGTCCGGGGGTTGTGGTCGATGCGATCGATGCGACCCCGGAGCATGATGGGCGTGCCGTCGACGTCGAAGGGAACACCCTCTCCGTCAGCCGAACATTCCACCGCCACGATCCTCCATCCCTTTGCGGCCCATCGGGCCTGCTTCTTGGCGAAAGCCCGCAGCCGGACCTTGAGTTGCTCGGCCTGGAGGTGGACCGCGGGCATTGCATCCGGTCCGAAGCTGGTCGAGAGTTCGTTCCCCAGGAGATCCATCAGTGAGGCAGTTACATCGGCCTCGCTGGCCAGGTCCACTCCCGGTGGCGACTCCAGAGCCAGCAAACCGAACCGGTGCAGGACGTCGTGCGCCAGGATTCCGAATCGCATCGGGTCGAGCTCGCGGGCCGCATCGTCTAGGCGTTTGAGCTTGTACACCTTCTCAAGGACGAATCGGTAGGGGTCCTTCAAGAGACCCCTGAAGGCGGTGACCGCCAGGCCGGTCGGCACTACGTCGTCTCCCAATTCGATCACCTGCTCGGGCGGGACGGCGAACTGGCTCACCGTGCCGGGCTGGAGGCCGAGGGAGGCCAGACTGGCGCCGTCAGGAGTTCCTCCATGTGTTTTCAAGAATCGAAGGACGCGAGCCGGCATTTGGTCCTCCGGAATCCGGAACATGAGACGGCTGGGGCGGAGGGGATCGCCCTGGGCGGTACCGCGTCCCGCGACGAGACGCACGGAGTCCTTTGAGTGCAGGACGGTCGTGAGCCGGTAAGCGTCGCGGGCCAGCCTGCTTCGGTTGTCCGAGAGGCCGAGGCGAGTCCGAAGCGGGTCGGGCAGGAAGGCGTGCCCACCGAGGGACTCGGGCAAGAAACCCTCGTTGAACCCCGTGAGCATGACGATCGGCGCGTCATCCAGTGGAAGCTCGAGCCAATCGACCAGCTCCACTGCGTCCCGACGGGGCTCGGGCGGAAGCGCCTCTTCCCGCAGCTCCAGCAACAGCGTTCCAATGGCTTCGCTACCCGAGCACTTCTCGTCCAACGTGTGCGGCACATCGGCGAGGGAAGCCGCCAGCGCCTGCACACGGCCCAGTGTGTCCAACAAGCTCCGGTGCGCCGACTTGCTCCGATCCAGCTCCAGCTCACCGTAGGCGGTCTGGAGGACGTCCATCACCACGGACATCCACTGCGACAACGGCCTACGGCCACGAAAGGAATCGAGTGGTCCCTCCCGCTCCAGGGCTTGGGCCACTGGAGGAAAAAGGGCGGCTTTTCCTTCTCCCCGCGGGATCTCGCCGCTAACCCTCAAGGGGAGGTGTTCACTGAAGTATCGGTCCGCCACCTCGATGGCCTCGGGCCCGGCGGCCGCGGCCCGAGTGGGACCGCTCAGCGGGCCCGCATCGGGGTGCCGCAGGAGAGCAGCCAGAGCCTCGAACGTGCGGTCGGCGAGGTAGTCGGCCACGGCCTGGAGGAGGCGAAGGGGACCCGTGCGCGCCAGAGGCGTGCCTGCGGCGTACCGGGCAAAGACGGCACGGGCCTCCAGGCGTTGCTCCAGATATGGCACGACCTCCGATTCGGGATGGACGGCGAGCACGACCTCTTCCGCCGAATATGCCCCTTCGAAGCGAGCGATGGCGTCGATGACGGCCTCCGCCTGATCGACCGGTCGCTTCACGACCTCCAGAATCTGGTCCGTCACCGGGACCGGCGCGGTTTCCCAGTAGCTCGTGGAAGGCAAGCCGAAGGCGTCGAAGACGGTGGTGGCATCGGTTCCGTCGCCGAGCTTCGCCGGCGCGTGGACGAGCGTGTTTACGGACGCGCCGCTTGCCTCCACGAGCCGTCGCGTGACCGTCGGTAGCTCCACAATGGAGAGGAACCACAGGTCGCCCGTGAACGGCGCAACGCCGGAGTCGAACGCGAGAATGCGTGTCTCGAAGCGGTCCGCCACTCCGGCCCGCTCCAAAAGGTCCAGGTACCGTCGCTGGACCCTGCCCAACACTTCCCAACGCGTCCCATCGTCGAAAAGGAGGCCCGAACGACAGATCGTGGCGACGTCCGCGAACCGGTGGCCCTCCCTCGCGAGGTTCTGGTGCAGCCCGGCCAGCAAACCGGCGAGCTCGTCCCACTCGGTGAGGCCGTCGCCCTCAGGGAGATGAGGGAAAACCTTCTCGAGGACCTCGCGGTCCACGCTTCGAAGTGCTCGAGACCAGGCCCGGCGCGACGTCGCATCGTCCGCCAGGGGTCTCGGGGCGGAGTGGAGCAGCTCCGGAAGGCTCCCCACGGTCGTAGTTCGAGGCGGAATCAGCATCGCACCCCGGGCTTCGGCCTCGTCCAAAAGGAGTTCGACCATGCGTCGGCGTGCACGCCGTCCCGGGAGGACGAGGGTGGCAGCTCGGAGGTCGGCCACTGGCCCCTCGATGTAGTGTTCGATGAGGTGAGCGGCGGCTACAGGCAGCGCTGGCCGGTCCCACCCGAGGAACACGGGTTCGACGGTGTGTGCCAAGGTTAGAGAGTCTTAGAGAGTCGTCGTTGGAGTCGGGTTGCAGTTTCCGATGGAGGCAACATAGGCGATGTTGGCTCAGCCCTACTAGTCGGAGATGGCTCACGCATACTAACTCACGCATACTAACTGGGGATGATTCTGATGCGTTTCCGCTTGATCGGCGCCTTCGTGCTCGGCCTTTTCGTCGCTTCAATCCCGAGCGTCGCGGTGTCCGCGCAGTCGGTGACCACCCCCCAGGAGCAGTTCGGGCACGAGATCGGTGCCGATTACCAACTCGTCAATTACACGGAGCTGTACGGATACTTCCAGAAGCTCGCCGGAGAGTCCGACCGGATGACGGTCGAGGATATCGGACTCACCGAGGAGGGACGTCCACAGGTCATGGCCGTGATCACCTCTCCGGCGAATCGATCCAACCTCGAGCGCTATCGCGAGATTTCCGAGCGATTGGCCAGGAGCGACGGCGTGTCAGAGGACGAGGCCCGGCGGCTGGCGCAGGAAGGCAAGGCCGTAATCTGGATCGACGGCGGCTTACACGCGTCCGAGGTCCTGGGCGCCCAGCAGCTCATCGAGCTCGTGTACCGAATGGTCAGCCGTTCGGACCCGGAGACCCTGCGCATCCTCGACGAGGTAATTCTGTTAGCGGTTCAGGTCAATCCAGATGGCATGGAGTTGGTTTCCGACTGGTACATGCGTGAGTCCAATCCCTTGCGGAGAAGTACAGGGGACCTCCCCGTCTTGTACCAGAAGTACGCGGGTCACGACAACAACCGCGACTTCTACATGTCCGCCCTGGCCGAGACGACCAACATCAACCGCGTGTTGTTTCATGAGTGGTTTCCTCAGATCGTCTACAATCACCACCAGACCGGCCCATCGGGCACCGTGATGTACGCGCCTCCTTTCAGGGATCCGCCCAACCACAACCTCGATCCGCTCATCCTGACTGGCCTCGACGCAATTGGGGCCGCGATGCACGGGCGCTTCGTGGTGGAGGGAAAGGGGGGCACGACCATGCGCTCCGGAGCATCGTACTCGACGTGGTGGAACGGTGGCCTGCGCACCACGCCTTACTTCAAGAATATGATCGGGTTGCTGACCGAGACGATCGGTAATCCGACGCCGATCCAAATCCCATTCCGACCCGAGCGGCAGTTGCCGCACGGAGATCTGCCGTTGCCGGTGGAGCCGGGTGAGTGGCACTTCAGGCAATCCATCGAATACTCGCAGACGGCGAACTGGGCAGTCCTGGACTACGCCGCCCGAAACCGGGATCACCTGCTGTTCAACATCTGGCGAATGGGGATGAACTCGATTGAGCGGGGGAGCGAGGACACGTGGACCGTCCTGCCGTTCGAAGCGGAGGCCGCCGCCGCCGCGTTGGGTTCGAGAAGGACCGGAACGGCGGCCGACTATCGGAGACTCCTGCAGGCTCCGGAGAACCGAGACCCACGTGGATTCATAATCCCGTCGGATCAGGCCGACTTCTCCACGGCCACGAAGTTCGTCAACACCTTTCTGAAGAACGGCGTCGAGGTGCACCGGGCGACCACGGATTTCGCGGTCGGCGGCGATCGCTATCCGGCCGGATCCTACATCGTAAAGACCGATCAGGCGTTTCGTCCCCACGTCATGGACATGTTCGAGCCGCAGCAGCATCCGAACGACTTCGAATATCCTGGGGGACCGCCCATCGCCCCGTACGACAATGCGGGCTGGACTCTGGCCTTTCAGATGGGGGTGGAGTTCGACCGAATTCTGGATGCTTTCGAGGGCCCGTTCGAGTTGATCGAGGGGCTGGCCCAAATGCCGGCCGGATCCGTCATCGGATCCGGTGGAGACGGGTACGTGTTCGATCATCGCAACAACAACGCGTTCCTCGCTGTGAACCGGCTCCTGGCGGACGGGCGACAGGTGGCCTGGCTGTTGGACCCTCCAGTGGGCGTGGATCTACCCGAGGGAGCCTTTTACGTCGCCGCCAACCAGGTGGACCGATCCGGGTTGGAGGCGCTCGCCGCCGAAGTCGGTGTGGACTTCCAAGCGGTTGTGGCCGCACCCAGAGAGACGCTTCGGCTTCGCCGTCCAAGGCTCGCGCTCTGGGACCAGTATGGAGGGTCGATCCAGTCCGGCTGGACTCGGAAAATCTTGGAGGACTTTGGATTCGACTTCGAGTTGGTCTATGCGGCGGAGATCGCCGCAGGCGATCTCCGAAGTCGCTTCGACGTGCTGGTCCTCGAGGATGGGGCGGTGCCTCCACCCACCGGAGGACCCGATTATGGCTTCCCCTCCGACCCGCGTCGGGTGCCTGCGGAGTTCCGCGACCGGATCGGTTCCATCACGGCGGTACGGGGGGTGCCGGAGATCCTCGACTTTGCCCGAGCTGGAGGGACTGTGATCGCGGTGGGGGCTTCGTCCTGGTTGGGGTATTATGCCGGACTGCCCCTGAGTGACCATCTCGTGGAGAGTGGGCGTTCGCTCAGCGCAGAGCAATATTACGCGCCCGGGTCGGTCCACTCGCTCAAGATCGAGTCCGGCAGTCCGCTGACGCACGGATTGGGGGATCGCGTCGACGTGATGATCAGTCACAGCCCGCTCTTCGATCTGGAGCCGGGGGCCGAGGCCTTGGGTGTAAGGCGGCTCGGTTGGTTCGATACCGACCGACCCCTCCGGAGCGGCTGGGCGTGGGGTCAGGAACGCATGCAGGGTGGAACGGCTCTGATCGAGGCGGAGCTGGGCGACGGAGATCTCTTTCTTTTTACGCCTAGAATCACATTCCGATCGCAGTCCCACGCTGCCTTCCCGCTTCTTTTCAACGGGATCTTCTACGGTTCGGCCGACGACGAGCCGATCTTCTAGGCGGGGTACGCGACCTCGACGTAAATCTTCGATTTGGATCTCTCGCTGGGCGGAACCTGCCGGAGGGCAGGCAGCTATTAAGTGGGGAGGCGTTCCAGAATCTCGCGGGCCTCGAGAAGTGCCTAGGCACCTCTGGACCCTCACGCCAAGGTCAGCGATTAGGGGTGCAGGGAACATACGAAACGAGCTTGTGGCACCCGGTTGAGGAGTTCAATTGAATAAGAAGATTGCGATAAGGGCGGCTGGTCGAAGAGGGATCGCACTGGCGTTCGCGGCCCAGTGCTTCTTAGCGGGCGCAGCCGCTGCTCAGATCAGCGGCGTGATCACGAGAAATGGGGGAATACCCGTCGAGGGTGTGTCCGTCGAAGCGTGGAGCGTGGACCGAAGGGTTGCGGCGACGCTGACCGACGATTCGGGAGTGTTCTCTTTTTCTGAGGCGATCGCCCTGAATACTGTCATGCTCCGTGTCGGCGCCCTCGGATTCGAGGTGGGGGAGGTGGCGGTTCAGAGCGGGCTGACCACCTACGACATCGAATTGACGGAGGCTCCCTTGGCGGTCGAGGGGCTCGTCGTGACGATGGAAGAAGCCACGTGCGAGATGGGCAGGGACGACGAGCGGGCGAGGAAGCTCTGGCAGTTTGCCCGAATCCGCTATGACGGGCTGATGGATACGCTCGGCGTCGCGACCTACCTGGCCGAGGCAGATACGATCGTGCCGCTGTCCGAGCTCGGAGCTCTGCAACTTCCGGAGCTCAACCTGAGCCAAAGGGGGTCATCGTCCCTGCTGCGCTTCAATTGGACACGGCGCATCGATCGGGATGGATACGCGTTCGCGGTTCGGCGAATGAACGAGACGGGACCCTACGACTCCTGGGTATATCCCCCTCTCGAGGCCGACTTCGCTCCCCACTTCGCGGATGATGTGTTCGGGGAGCGGCATCGCTTCGTGATCGACGATGAGGGCCCAGACGGATGGCGGCTAGCGTACTGCCCGAAGGACCTGGGCAAGCCGTCCATCAAGGGCACCGTCACATTGGCTCGGGATACCACGTTCGCCGCGGTCGACTGGCTGTTCGACACGCCGGAACCCGTGGAGCACGCCGGTGGGCGCGCCTCCTTCGCACCCATCCTCCCAGGCTCCGCGCTCAGTCATCTCCTGCCGACCGAGGCGGTCATTTGGCGCGCCGTACCCACGGGAGACTACCTGCAGAGCTACCAGCGGTATGAAGACTGGATGGTCGCGCCGGGCGATTCCGTGCCCCTTCTGCCGCTACGACGAGAGGCCGGCGAAGCGGCGGTCAGTCGCTGAGTGTCCGTCTGAGATAGCCCTTCAGTCGCTGCCAGGCGTCGAGCGCAGGCTCGGTCCGAAGCTCCGGATCTTCATCGATGCGGAGCCAGAACCCATGGTTCACTTCGTCATAAATGTGGACATCGTTCTCGACCCCGGCGGCCCGGAGCGCCGAAACGAATTCGTTCACGGTCTCCGGCGGGATGCCATTGTCCATCTCGGCAAAGCTGCCGTACACCTCGTGATCGATCGAGGTGAGGACCGTTGGGTCCGTGACGAGACTTCCGTAGAAGATGGCCGTCGCTTCGTGCTCTTCACCGCCGAGAGCGTAGCTGAGCGCCACGCCACCCCCGAAGCACCACCCCATGGTACCCACCCGCCCGGTCACATCGTCCCTTCCCCGAAGGAATCGTGCGGCGGCATCGAGATTGGCGATCATCGTTTCGGGGTCCGCCCCGATCTCCCTCACCAACGCCATGTTTTCATCCGGATTTGACCCGACCCGTCCGGAGTAGAGATCGGCGGCCAAGGCGACGTAACCCTCGGCAGCCATCGCGTCGGCGACCTCGCGGACTCGATCCACCAGCCCATCCCATTCGTGAATCAAGATCAAGGCCGGGAAGGGGCCCCTCCCCTCGGGGACGGACAGGTATCCGACGGCGGCGTCATCCCCGGCGAAGTAGGAAACCGACTGGCCGCTCAGAGGACCCGCCATGCCGAGAATGGCCGCCGGGAGAGCGTCGTCGGTCGGAGAGGACTCTGCGGGTGGCGCGTCTCCGGTGCAGGAGGCTCCAGCGAAGAGAATCGCCAGAATGAGCACCAGGCCGCTGGTTCGGTCAAATCCTCCGATCGCTGTCATGGTTCTTTCCCTTTACGTGATGGCAGTCCACGAATGGTGGTCCGGGAGCGTTTCCTCAACTGAACGCGACCAGGTGACGAGCATAACGTGAGAGCGGCCTGATCGCGAGCCGCCCGAGACTTGCAAAATCGAGAAGGACGCACCGAAACTCCTTGATTTTCAAGGAAAAAAAGTCGAAGCTTCGACGCCCCGCTTTCACAGATATCGCCTCACTTTTGGACGGTTGGAGCATGTGAGCCGCCAATCAACATGGGCCTTGGGCCCGTCAGGGTTCGCGAACCGGTTCTTCGCCGGGGTTGGGCGCGCGGCCAGCTTGGTCGCGGAGCACGCCGGGCAGCTCGGCCTATTGGTGTGGAACATCGGCGTTGCGTGCGTTAGGCTACGGGTGTCCCGCCGAGACATCCTACGCCAGATCTACGCCATCGGAATCCAAAGCATTCTCATCGTGTTGGTGGCGGCCGGCCTCATCGGCATCGTGACGAGCCAACAGGGCGGCTACCAGATGCAGAGTCAACTCCCGCTCTATGTCATGGGATCCATCGTCGTGGAGAGCGTCATTCTCGAGATGGGCCCGGTCCTCACGGCCATCGTGATGATAGGTAGGGTCGGCGCGCGGATTACGGCGGAGCTCGGCACGATGAGGGTTTCCGAACAGATCGACGCCCTTTATTCGGTGGGCAGGGACCCGGTCGAGATCCTCGCTGCACCACGGGTGCTGGCGACGATCGTCTCGATGCCGCTACTGGTATCGCTGGCCAACCTCGTCGGTATCACAACGGGGATGATTTCTGCCCAGTACACGCTTGGGCTTGGCTCCGAGACGTTTTTCTACGGTGCCCGCTTGTTCTGGCATTCGTACGACATGTTCTATTCGCTCATGAAGGCGTTGGTGTTCGGCGCGGCGATTCCGCTCATCGCAGTCCACATGGGCCTCCGAACGACCGGTGGAGCGGAGGGCGTCGGGAGAACCACGACGCACTCCGTGGTATTCATGACCCTGACGATTCTCGTCATCGACGCCATGTTCCCTCCCCTTTTCCTCAATTAGGCCGGCCCGTGTCTGTTACTGGAAACGGGTCGGGGGCGGTCATCGAGTATCGGAACGTATTCAAGGCGTTCGACGCCCCGGTCCTCTCGGGTGTGACGCTCTCCGTGTACCAGGGCGAGATGGTCGCTCTCTTCGGCCCTTCTGGAACGGGGAAGAGCGTGCTCCTCAAGACGACCATCGCCCTCGTCACACCGGATCGGGGAGACGTGACCGTGAGCGGGGAGTCCGTCTACTTCGGAGGCCGTGACGTGATTGAAAAAATCCGTCGGAAGGTCGGATATGTCTTTCAATACGCCGCGCTCTTCGATTCGCTGACGGTCTTTGAGAATATCGAAATGGGGATTCCGGAACAGAGCATGAAGCGGATGAGCGAAAAGGACGTGGCACACCGCGCCTGGGAGGTATTGGACCTCGTCAACCTGGAACCCCGGCAGGTGCTGGGTATGCTTCCGGCCGAGCTGTCGGGTGGGATGAAGAAGCGCGTCGGCATCGCAAGGGCCATCGCGGGACACCCGGAAATCTTGCTATGGGACGAGCCCACTACGGGACTCGATCCGGTGAACACGGCCGCCATCGAGCGACTCATCAAACGGCTTTCGGACGACCTGCAAGTGACGTCTCTGCTGGTCACCCACGATATCGAGGGTGGCCTCGAAATGTGCGATCGGGTCGCGATGCTCGAAGGAGGGCACCTCCGTTTCCTTGGCTCACCGGAGGAATTTCGAGAGAGCGGCGACCCGGTAGTGAACGCGTTTGTGGATCGGGAAGCTGCGACCGTGGCCTTGGACACGTTGGAAATCAGTTGAGTGACGACCCGGTAAACAGGAGCATCCCTTGACGGTAAACGAGATCCCAGGCTCTTCTGGCGGGCAGGTCGAGGAGGTCGTGCCTCCGCAGGCCGGAAAGCGGCAGGTTCGTATTGGAGTGTTCGTGCTCGCTGGGTTGATCGCGACCATCTATCTCCTCTATCTCCTCACCGATCCTGCAACGTTCCGGAACCGGTACCGAGTCACGACGACCGTCGACAACGTGATGGGGCTCCGCAAGGGCGACCCGGTCCAGATGCGGGGGGTGAACATCGGTCAGGTCAATGACTTCGTGCTGGGCCCGACGGGTGACGATGTCGTGATCGTCCTCGAGATCGAGGGCCAGTGGATCCTTCCCGAGGGCTCGACGACTCAACTCGTGACTCCGGGACTCATGGCTCCCAGAACCGTGGAAGTCCTGCCGGGCCCCGGGCCTGGAACGATCGGTCGCGGGGGCACGATGCCGGGCATAGCGATGAAGGGGTTACTGGACGATACGGAGTCCCTAGGGGAGAAGGGGCAAATGGCTCTCGACAGGATCACCGAGCTGCTGTCCCCGGAGAACCTGGACGCAATCGGTGAAAGCGCCGGAGGTCTCAGCACGCTTGTAGGTGACCTCTCGGATATCGTGGAGTCCGAGAGCGACAACCTGAAGGCATTGATCGAATCGTTGAGCCGGGCAGCGGACGGTCTCGCGGAGATGACCGCGGGTGGGCCGGAGCTGCGGGAGGATCTGACGAGCACGATGGCCTCGGCGGACTCCCTCATGGTGCGCCTCAACGCCACGTCGGAGAGCATCGAGGGGGTCGTCGCATCCCTTGAAACGATTCTCAACCGCATGGAAAACGGCGAGGGCACCCTGGGCCAACTCTCGGTCAACGATTCGCTCTTTACGAGCTTGTCAGCGGCCGTCGAGAGCGCCCGTCTTCTCATGGACGACGTTCGGGAGAATCCCGGACGCTACATCAACGTCTCCATCTTCTAGAGATCCCTTAAGAGCCGTCCTGCCCTCCCAGGTTGTCCTACTACCACCCCGGAGACAGCACGAATCCCCAGTGCGCTCCCTTATCCGGGCGCTGGAACGGATGCGCATAGTAGGCCTCCAGGATCAGGAATCCGAAGAGGTTGAAGCGCGCCCCGCCGCCCACAGAGAACACCGGTACGCGCTGCCCACCTGAGCGCACGAAATCGAAGTTGACCTCGTTGAAATCGTTGAAGGCGAGTCCCGCGTCCCCAAAGACAAAAACTTCGGTGGGAAGATACGGGAAATTGAGAAGCGCAAACCGCGGCATTCCGATTAGCGGAATGCGAAACTCGAGGTTCACCACGCCGAGGCGGTGACCGAAGAGGCGGTCGAATCCGGCGCAAGTACCCACTACGGCACCCGGCTCCAGGGAGGTTGCCGCACATTCGTCCGCCCCGTCCTGCCCCCTGAAGCTTTCGAAGGAGTACCCACGAATGAAGGTCTCGTAACCCAAGAAGAAGGGTTGAATCGTCGCAGTAGCGCGGTCCGGGTCCAGATTTCCGTACCGGCCGAAATGAAGAGCTCGGGCCGCGAACGTCATGTTCTTGCCGGGGCTAACGTAACGCCGGTAATCCGCTACGACGGTCGTGAAATTCTTTGTACCGAGGGCCTGCCCCACCTCCAACCGAAAACGCCCGCCTGACACAGGAGAGGTGAAGCCCATGTTCGAGTTGTCGCCGACTAGTGCAAGGGAGCCCGTGGCGAGATTGAGGGCGTCTCTAGAGGGAAGGGACGTGTCCTGGCGTCCCAAGAAAAAACCGAATTGATCGAAAACGAATGTCTGTTCTTCGAGGTCGAAGGAATAGCGCTGGACCCCTATGTTACCCTCCACTCGACGCGTCGTGGAGAACGGATAGGCGGCCATGTAACTGAGCTGACTTACGTTGATGCGTTGCAATATCTGGGTGATGCTCTGGCTGCCGTCGGGGTTCAGCTCCCGAAACGAGAAGCCCTGAAGGTAGGGAATCCGACCGCCGCTTACTCCCCAATTCATTCTCTTCGCCTGGTTTATGTAAAAGGCCTGTCCGCCGATGTCCTTGAACGACCCCTGAGCCTGAACCATCACGCCAAGCGTCCGATTGCCAAGCATGTCACTGAAGAATGCCGACGCGCCGCCGGCGGCATATTGCCCGAACCGATCCGTGCCCACCCCGATGGTCGGCTGCCCTAGGTAATCGAGGGAGAGGGAGGAATCGTACTCGACCGCGTTCTCGGCGAGATAGGTTCCGCTAGGTGCGAGTCCCATGATCGGATCGGCGAGGTACCCGGCGATGCGGCTCGACCGCGACGGCGCCGTCGGCGGGAGGAGGCGGCCCGGCTGCTGTGCGGAGGACGCGGAGATCAGTTGGCCACCCGCATCGGCTTCGCCGGCCTGGAGACTGTACACGTGGAACTCCATCTGGTCGAACACGGTGAAGAGGATCGTTCCGGCGTCTCGGGCCACGGATAGCGTCGGAGACATTCCGGTGATCCCGCTCACGGCGGTCTGCAGCATGGTGATGCGGCGGAGGTCCCGTGATTCGAACGTGTACTGGTAGATATCGCTGAAGCCGTCCTGGTCCGACACGAAGTATAGGCTTCGCCCGTCCGGCGCATATTGCGGATTGATGTGCTTGACCTCGCCGAACACACTGAGCGTGGTTACCTCGTTGGAGGCCACATCCAGGAACGCGATCTGCGGCTTGCTGTACTGGAGGGCCTCGAAGTCCGTAATCGCTCCCCGATCGGAAACGAAGGCGATCGTAGATCCGTCCGGCGACCAGGTGGGCTGAAGGTCGGCGTGCTTATCGTCCGTGAGCTGCCTCAGCGCACCCGTGCCGACATCCCACGTATAAATATCGCTCACGCCCCCGGCGAGTCCCGAAAAGGCGATGAATTGGCCGTCCGGGGACCAGGCCGGACTGGTAATCGCCCCAATGCCGTCGAGGGCGATTTTCCGTTCGATGTCGCCGCTCTCGACATCCACGATCGCCAACTCGTTGTCCCCCTCGGCGAACACCGCGAAAACGAACTGGGTGCCGTCTGGCGACCAGTCTCCCGCCGAGTCGATGAACCGTAACGCATCGATATGAGAGTCGCGGTTGGCGCTGACCAGCGTCCTCTGGATTTCACCGGTCCGCGCATCGGCCACGAAGAGGTCGATACCGAAGAGATCCTTCTCGGACAGGAAGGCGACGAGGCTTCCGTCTGGACTCACCGACGGAGATACGTTCTGGCGCCCCGCCCCGGTGGATGGCGCCAGGAGCAGCGCTCCGGACTCCCCCGGAGCCTGCCTACCGGCCATGAGAGGCAAGTACTCCGCCTCGACCGCCTCTCTCCAGGCCACCGAGAGACTGTCCGAGCTGATGCCCAGCACCTGATTCAAGGCGGGCTCCACCCCGATCCGGAGCGCCCTTCGGAAAACGTCTACAATCCGGTCATCGCCGTACTGCCCGCCGACATAGGCCCACAGCGCCTGCCCATAACGGTACGGGAAGAACCGAGTGTCTGTCGTCATTTGCTGGAGGGTGGGCAGGTCTTCCCTGCGAATGGCGTCGCGAAGCCACATGGCGGTGAGCGGGGCATCTCGCCCGGAGGACAAATACTCCGCCATTCCCTCGATGAACCAGAGCGGAAGGAGCGACAGACCGCGAATACCGGCACCCGAGCGGCCCTGCGCCACGTTGTATTGGAATGCGTGTACGAGCTCATGCCCCAGGACGTGGTCGGTATCCGGATATGACCCCGTCATAGGCATGATCACGCGATTCTTGAGCGACTCTGTGACGCCTCCCGTGCCCTCACTCAGCCGCCCGCGGAGCGTATTCGTCTGCTGGAAATCGGGGTGATCCGCATAAAGAATGATGGGCTTGGGCTGTTCGAATTCATGCTGAAACAGGCGCGCGAGCCGCTCGTACCACCGTTCACCCATGCGCGCGGCGTCCTCGACCGCGTCGGCCTCTTCCGGATAGAAGTGGATGTCGTAATGAGGGGTCTTGAGGATCCTGAAGTCGAATGTCTCATACTGGACCTTGTTCCGCCCGAAGTACTGGCCGGACGCCGAGGTCGGGATTACGGTACCGGACACAGCCAAAAGGAGCACAACGAGGAAGCCCTGCTTCGAGCCCCAGGCCCGCGAATTCGTACGAGTATCAAGCATCATTAGGACTCCCCGTTTTCCGGTGTCTGCGCATCCACACAAGGTACCGCGTGATCTGTCCGTGAACCAATCTTCGTGCTCTTCAATTTTCGTGCCTTTCAACTTCTCGAACCGAGTACCCCACACCGGGTCGACTGTCCCTCGGTTGTCGAGTCGCCCCAAGAGGAACCCCCGGAGCGAGCCCACGAGTTCCAACCTTGGCCCTTTACGCCGCTCGCTCGCAGGTGCAAGATTCCTGCCTGTAACTGGTGGGGGCTGGCGTAGTCTTTGTTGTTTGCACACGAGGGAATGATGATATCCTTTCGGATAGGGATATTGGCGACATGTCTGAGTACGGTGGCCTGTACAGATATGGCTCCCGGTGCGATCGAGCTGGGCGAGCTCGAACCACTGAATCCGCCCCTTGGAGAGGGCAGTCTGTGGCCTAAACTGTCCACCCATGGGGACGAGGTCGTCTTGAGCTGGCAGGAACCTGATGGCACCAATTCCTGGTCTGTTAAAACGGCCATACTCGATGGGGCTGGGTGGTCCCCGGCACGGACCGTAGCCCGCTCGACGGAGCAGAGGGGGTTCTTCATCAATTGGGCCGACTTCGCTTCGGTCGATTTCTTGGAGGCGGATCTGCTGGTCGCCCACTGGCTCCTCCGTGGTCCGGACGGTGGGTACGACTATGGCGTACGGGTCGCTCGGTCGAGGGACTCGGGTCGGACCTGGACCGAGCCTTGGACGCCGCATACGGATGAGACCCGCACGGAACATGGATTCGTGTCGAAATTCCCCCTGGAGAACGGGGGAATCGGCTTCGTTTGGCTGGACGGCCGCGACTCGGTCGACAGGGACGGAAAGACAGGCACACCGGGCGCGATGGCGTTACGATACCGGTCGCTCGATCGGGATGGAGTCCCGGGTGTGGAATTACTCATCGACGAGCGTGTCTGTGACTGCTGTCAAACCGACGCGGCCGTCTCGGCCTCCGGACCAGTCGTGGTCTACCGGGATCGGTCCGAGGAGGAAGTACGAGATATATATGTCACCCGCCTCGTCGATGGGCAGTGGACGGAGGGTATGCCGGTCCACCGGGACGGCTGGGTGATTCCAGCTTGCCCGGTGAATGGGCCGGCCGTGGCGGCTCGCGGGAACGAAGTCGCGGTCGCATGGTTTACTGCTGTCGGAAATGACCGCAAGACACAGGTGGCTTTTTCGTCGGACAGCGGTGTACACTTCGGGGAGCCGATCCGCGTCGACGATGGAGTTGCTCTTGGGCGCGTCGATGTGCTGTGGCTCGAGAATGGCTCGGCTCTGGTCATGTGGCTGGAGCGGCGCCCCCGCACGGGGGAAGTGCTGGTGCGCCAGGTGTGGCCAAATGGACGAATTGGGGGAGAGGCGGTTGTGACCACGACATCTGCGGGGCGGGACAGCGGGTTCCCGCAAATGATCCAAGACGGCATGGGTCGGGTCGTGTTCGCGTGGACCGAGACGGGGAACGTCCGACGCGTGCGCGTGACGAGAACAAGCGAGGCTCTCCAATGACCCGGGCGTCCAGGGCTACCTTCGCTTTGTTGCTGTGGATTACGGCGTGCGCCCCAGGCGATCTGAGGCCGCCCCAGGTGGGGGATCCGGCTCCTGAGTTCCAGGCGATGTCGCTCGATGGCGAGCGTTCCGTTGCTCTCGGCGACTACGTGGGCCGGACGCTCCTTGTGAATATATGGGCGACTTGGTGCGCTCCGTGCCGCCAGGAGACGCCCTACCTTCAGTCCGTTTATGAGGAAAATCAGGAGCGTGGGCTGATGATCGTGGGGGTTTCCGTCGACTCGCCTTCCGCCCTCGACCTGGTGAACGAATTTCTCGAAGAGATGGGGGTTACGTACGATATTGTGCTCGATCCCGAGATGGTGAGCACGGATGTCTTCGCGCCCATCGGGTACCCCGCGTCCTACCTCATCGACCGAGAGGGGGTGATCCGCTTTACCCGACTGGGTCCGATCGCGGAGGGAGACCCTGCATTTCTCGAAGCCCTGGAACAGACCCTCAACTAACGCGGGCTGACCGTATCAAAGGCATTCTGGAGCGGTCTGAGCGGGCGCAAATACTCGTCGTCGGGGACCTCATGCTCGATCGATACGTCTCGGGCCCCGCAACGAGGATCTCGCCGGAGTCTCCCGTGCCTGTCGTTCAAGTGGAGAAGGAATGGGCGGGTGTGGGCGGCGCCGCCAATGTAGCCGCCAACGTCGTCGCCCTCGGTGCCCAGTGCGAACTTGTCGGCTGCGTCGGCGCCGATGATGCAGGACGCGAGCTCCGAGAACGCCTCAATGCGCTTGGGGTGGGCATCGAGGGTCTGGTGGAGCGCAGGGAACGCCCCACGACCGTAAAGACGCGGGTCCTGGCCGGGCATCAACAGGTCGTGCGCATCGACCGAGAGGACTCGGACGACGTGAGTCCCGAGGCCGTTCGGCTGCTTCAAAAAGAAGCCCGTAGGGGACTCGCTGGTTGTGGCTCGGTCGTGCTCGAAGACTACGATAAGGGCGTACTGGTTCCCGACGTCATCCAGGAGGTCCTCGACGGTGCGAAGGCGGGGGGAGCTCCCTCAATCGTCGATCCCAAGCGTCGGCGATTCTTCTCATACGCCTCGGCCACAGTCTTCAAGCCGAATGCGAATGAGTTGGAGGATGCACTGGGAGAGCCGGTTCGTCCCGAGGACGGCGCTTGGATGGAGGGGGCCCGTTCTCGGCTGGGCTGCGAGCATCTTCTCCTGACTCTGGGCGGACTCGGAATGTCATTATGTTCCGCAGAGGAGGGCACAACGCTTTTCCCCGCGTCGGACCGAACGGTCTTCGACGTCTCAGGCGCGGGAGACACGGTCACCGCAGCGGTGTCGCTCGCGCTGGCCCTCGGCGCATCCGTGTCCGAGGCGGCCGTTCTCGCGAACCACGCGGCCGCGGTCCAAGTGACCAAGGCCGGGGTGGCGACAGTGACGAGGGAGGAACTCTACGAGCACACCTTCGACGTCAGGGCCGCCCGGGAGGTAGGTGGGTCCGCCGAGTCGTAAAGTGCTTCTCCGGCGGCCTCATTCGGCATGGATGGGATATACGTTAACTATATGTAAAAATTTGACTTATAGGTGATGATCGAATGAATAACTTTAAGTTCGTTCATACCTCCGAGGCCCCGGAGGCCATCGGCCCGTACTCCCAGGCCGTTGTCGCAGGGGAGTGGGTCTTCGCCTCCGGCCAAATTCCGATCGACCCCACCACCGGGGAGCTCATCGACGGAGGGATCGCCGAGCAAACCGATCGAGTCATGAGGAATCTGGCTGCCGTGCTTGAAGAGGCGGGGCTTTCTCTGAATCAAGTCGTAAAGACGACGGTGTATCTTGCCGACATGGGGACGTTCGGAGCGATGAACAAGGTATACGCCAAGCATTTCGGGGATCATCGCCCTGCTCGGGCGACGGTGCAGGCCGCTGCATTGCCCAAGAACGTGGGCGTGGAGATCGATGTCATTGCATGCATGCCGTCATGACCGAACTCCTGGAGAATCTGTGGGTGCAGCGCGCGGGCTTCGTGGTCGGTGGCCTCCTGGTGGGCATCGTGTTGGAGTTCGTCGTCATCCAGCGGGCCCACAAGCTCGCCGAGCGAACCCGCTTCAAGTGGGACGACTTGCTCATCGGCTCGCTCCGTGGCGTGGCGACCACGTGGGCGGGTGCCGGTGGCGTCTACCTCGCGCTCAACGTCGGCACTCCGGATCCGCTGCTCCTGAGCACGATGCGAAGCGTGCTCATGGTCGTCGTGATCCTGTCCGTCGTAATCGCCGGGATGCGGGCAGTGGGGGGAGCGGTCGAGATGCTTTCGGGCCGCACGGGTGGTGCGATCAAGTCGCCGACGCTGGTCGTCAACCTCGCTCGGATTGCTGTCGGGGTCCTGGGGCTCTTCATCATCCTCCAGAACCTCGGGATCGACATCACGGCGCTGATCACGGCACTCGGTATCGGAGGAATCGCGATCGCGCTCGCGCTCCAGGACACACTGGGAAACCTCTTCGCCGGAATTCAAATCATCCTGTCCAAGCAGGTGCGTCAGCGGGACTACATTCGTCTGTCTTCAGGAGAGGAGGGGTGGGTGACCGACGTGAAGGGCCGGAACACCACGATCCAAACCTTCCCGGATGGCAACCTCGTCACCGTGCCCAATTCCATGCTCGCGTCCTCCATCGTGAAGAACTTTTCGATGCCGAGGACCGCGCTCTGGGTGACTCTTAGCGTCGGCGTGAGCTACGACAGCGACTTGGAGCACGTGGAGGCCGTCTCCCTGGAAGTGGCAAAGCAGGTGCTCGCCGAAGAGGATGGCGGCGTGCCGGGGGAAGACCCGATCGTCCGCTACCACACCTTCGGGGACTCGAGCATAAACTTCGACGTCCGCATGATGGTGCGTGAGTTCAGAAGCCAGGGTCCCGTGAAACACGAGTTCATCAAGCGGTTGCATCGGCGTTTCGGAGAAGAAGGCATCGAGATCCCCTTCCCGATCCGCACGGTGATGATGAAGGATGGAAGCGACCCGGAGTAAGAGGTCGGTGGGACCGACCAGGGGTAAGAAGTCGGTCTATGACGAAGCTGGAGGGTGTTCCGACCTGACGGACCGCTGAAGCGTGGTGCCGATCCACGCCTCCAACGTCGACCGGTGGCGGCGCGTGGTGATGAAGGTCAGCGCGTCTCCAGGCTCGACCCGCGTGAAGCCCCTCGGCACCACGACCCGATCCCCGCGCCGCAGAAGCGCGATGAGAGCCTCCGCGGGCACCTTTATCTCGCGGATGGCGTGGAAGCAGATGTCCGTGTGATGTGTGGTCACCTCGAGCGCGACGTGCACCGAATCCCCGCCGGCGTCGGGTGGCAACGCATTGGTCCGCTTCAACAGCCGTTGGTGCTCATCGGCTAGCTCTTTGAACGCCCAGATCATCTCGGCCCGCTTCAACACGCCGACGACACGAGTCCGGTCGTCCGGATCCACCACCGGCATCTGATAGGCGCCCAGGGCACTGAATCGTGCGAACGCGTTCCGAAGGGTCTCGGCGGGAAAGGTGGTCTCCACTGCCGTGGTCATGACCTCGGCGACCGTTCTCTCGGATCCTCCGGCCACAATGGACCGCTCCAGATCAGCCAGTGCGACGATCCCTACCAGACGCTCGTCGTCATCGAGGACTACCCAACTCCGTGTGTGCTCATCCCGCACGAGCTCGGCCAGTTGATCGAGGTCCATGGACGCGGGTACGCTCCTCACCTCCTCCTCCATGGCGTCAGCCACGAGAAGGATGTCGAGCGTCCCCATCTCACCCTCGGAGAGGCGGAACCCACCGAGCCTCCGCAACTTGATGGAGTAGATAGAGTCCGGGTTGAGGCGGGAAGCGATGATCTGCGCTAGCACCACCGCCAACATGAGTGGGAGGATGATCCGGTAGTCGTCGGTCATCTCGAAGAGGATGACGATCGCAGTCATGGGCGCGTGGGCTGCCGCACCGAACACGGCGGCGGCGCCGACCAGGGCATAGGCTCCCGGAGACGCCGTCACCGTGGGGAACAGTCCGCCCATCAACGAGCCGAAGACGCCCCCGGTCATCGCCCCTATGAAGAGAGCCGGAGCGAACACTCCGCCGGAACCACCGGCGCCGAGGGTGATGGAGGTGGCGAGCATCTTCAGGACCACGAGCATCGCCATCATGCCGACGCCGAGAGCCCCGGCGAGCGCCAGTTCAACGCCCTCATGTCCGACGCCGAAGATGTGTGAACTCCCGAACGCCCCCATGGCTCCCACTGCCAGGCCACCCAGGAGTGCCTTAGCCCAGGCAGGGACCGACCACAGCTCGAACCGCTCCTCTACCTGATAAACCATCCAGACGTAGGCCAGAGCCACGATGCCTGCGATCAGACCAAGGACCAGATAGAGCCCGAACTCCCAATTGCTCGCGAGAGTAAATTGCTCGACGAGGCTGAAAGAAGGTTCCGTCCCCAGGGCCGACTGCACCACCGCCGTGGCTGCCACGGATGAAACCACGACCAATCCGAAGGAACGGGAGGCGAACCCACCGAGGATCACCTCCATGGCGAAGAGCACCCCTGCGATGGGAGCGTTGAACGTGCCCCCGATGGCCGCGCCCGCGCCCGCAGCCACCATGATCCGTACCTCGCTGGCCCCCAATCCGGCGATCTGGCCCACGGTGCTGCCGATGGATGAACCGATCTGCACGATGGGACCCTCACGCCCCACGGATCCGCCGGAACCGATGGAGATCGCGGACGCCAACGCCTTCACGATGGCCACACGAGCACGAATGCGTCCCCCGCGCTGTCGCACTGCGAACTGGACTTCGGGGATTCCATGCCCCTGGGCCTCGGGAGCCCAGCGACGGACGATCCAGGACACCACCACCATGCCCACGGCCGGGGCGAGCACGAAGGGCACCCACTCCGGCAGCGGGGCCAAGACATCGGAATGGCGGCCGCCCTGATCGAAGAACAACCACTGCACCACGGCGATCATCCACCGGAGGCCGATCGCGGCGACCCCGGAAAGCAGGCCGATGGCCGTGGCGAGGGCCAGCGGCCCGGCCGTGGTGGAACGGCGCAATTCGAGGCGCAGGCGATGAAGGATCTTGCCGTTCCGGACAGCCTTCGGGAGGCCCATGCCAAAGGTCATGAGAGGAAGTTGACAATATGGGTGGGTTTATCCAACCTGGCCTGCGCCCTTCTGGCCAGAGAACTGAGGAAAAACCATTCCGGACTTCCTGTCGAGCATAGCTGCGAACGACTGGCTTCGAGCTGTCGGCGGGTTGTTTGCCCTTAGCATCCTGGCGTGGGCTACCAACGTCGTGGTGCGCCGCTTGTTCGTAGGGCTGGTCCACCGTGTGGCGAGCAGGACCCAGTCCACCTGGGACAATCGCCTCATCGAGCGACGGGTCTTCCACCGGTTGGCCAACGTCGCTCCGGCGCTCGTGACCTACGCTGGAATCGGATTGGCGCTGGGGGTCGCTCCCGACGCCCTGGCCGTCGACCCGCCGTCGACGAGCTGGGAGGCCCTCGTGCTTACCGGTGCGACGCTGGTGCGCCGCGTGTCGCTGGCGTGGGTGGTGGTGGCGCTCACCACGGCGGCCGGCGGCTTCCTGAATGCCCTCAACGACGTCTACACCGAGACCTACACCGAGACCAGTGCCCGCCCCATCAAGGGCTACCTCCAGGTCATCAGCCTCTTCCTGTATGTGGGGGCGGGCGTCGTGGTCATCTCCGTCCTGGCAGATCGCTCGCCCGTGGTCTTCCTGTCGGGCCTCGGGGCGCTCACGGCCGTCCTCATGCTGGTCTTCCGGGACACCATCCTCTCACTCGTGGCCAGCGTCCAGATCATGTCCAACGACATGATCCGTATCGGGGACTGGGTCGAGATGCCCCAGGCCAACGCCGACGGCGACGTCATCGACATCGCGCTTCACACGGTGAAGATCCAAAACTGGGACAAGACCATCTCCGCGATCCCCACCCATAAGTTCATCTCCGAGTCGTTCAAGAACTGGCGCGGGATGAGCGAGTCCGGCGGCCGGCGCATGAAGCGCTCGATCTACCTGGACATGAGCTCCATCCATTTCCTGTCTGACGCAGAGGTGGCCCGGCTCTCGCGCTTCGAGTTCCTACACGATTACTTGCAGGCCAAACGGAGGGATCTGGAGGTCGCCAACGCCCGGAAAGTGGAGGGCGACGACCTCATTCCGGATCCGCGACGCCTCACGAATGTGGGTACGTTCCGGGCGTACGTGAGGCACTATCTGAGCAATCACCCCAAGATCCACCAGGGGATGACGCTCCTCGTGCGGCAGCTCCAGCCGGGGCCCCAGGGCCTGCCCCTCGAGATCTACTGCTTCTCCAACGATACGAACTGGGAAAACTACGAGGGAATCCACGCGGACATCTTCGACCACCTCATCGCGAGCCTCCCGGACTTCGGGCTCCGGGCGTTCCAAGAGCCCGCGGGCAGTGACTTGGAGGCGTTACGTCCCAGCTAAGCGGAGCACGGACTCTGGGCGAATCCACGAGAGCGCCGGTACAGGCCATGAGATCGGATCGAGTGGCACCGAGTAGACAGGTGGGAGAGGTCTGTCTACAGTTTGGCTATGCCAGCTGTGCCATCTGATGGGACGACAGCTACATGGGGGCGGAGGAGGTCTGGTGGCCTCACTGGTCTTCAAAACCAGCTCGCCCGGCTAAACCCCGGGTTGGTGGGTTCGATTCCCACACGCTCCCGCCATCGGTGAAGCGGCCTAAATGACAGTCCCGTTTTCACCACCCACACGGGACTGAGCCCCGCTCGGCGCGAAGAATCAGCTAAAAGAAACGTTGAAAACTGGGAGGGATGTGTGAAATCTTTATAGGATACCCGAAACCTGAAGGAATCGAACTTGGCGACCAGATCCCAAGGAGTTACGGGCGTGATCCCTTGTCGGGAGACGAGGGGGTTCTCGCTCATCGAGCTCACAGTTGTCCTTGTGCTGGCAGGCGTAACGGTTGGTCTGGCCAGCAACTTGTTGGGCGGGTACGAACAGAGGGTTGCTGCGCAGCATGCGGCACAGCTGTTCGTCCGGGACCTGTCCCTGGCGCGGGCCCATGCCGTGCGTGGGCGGGAATCGGTCGTGATCCGCTTCTCCGAGTCCAGTCGCTGGTACTCGATATCGACGATGACGACGGGTAAGGAGCTGGTACGACGCCGTTTCAACGTCAACGCCGACATCCCTCTCGCGGCCATCGACCTCGAAATACCCGGCGACACGCTCCTCTTCACTTCGAGGGGGATCTTGAGCGATGTGGGCGGGCAACTGGGGACGGCGACGTTCTCGGCGGGGGTCGATACGTACGCGGTGTCGTTCAACATCATGGGAGCGTCGAAGGTTGAGAAACGGTGAGCGGAGAACCATGTCCTCCCAATTGCCGCTGTGGCGGCTTTACCCTCATCGAAGTCATGGGCGCGCTCCTGATCTTCGTGATGGGCGTGCTCATGGTGCTGCGGCTCGGCGCCGCCATGGCCACCCAGCTGGAGTCCTCCGGCGTTGCCTCCGAGCTCGTCGTTATCGCCCACGAGCAGATCGACTCGCTGGCAGCGACGCCCTTCGACTCGCTGGAGGCGAAGACCGAGCAGAACGACTTCAAGGTGGGGGCGAACGAGATCGAGTACACCAAGACCGTGACGGTCAGCTTGGTGAACCCGCTCTTATACCAGCTCGACGTGGACGTGTCGCTAAAGGACACGTTGGCTTGGGGTCCCGGCTACTCCGTGACGACGTTCTCGGCAGGCGCCTGGTAGGAGCACGCGCTGGTTTCTCGCTCGTGGAAGCCGTGGTGGCCCTGTTGCTCTCGTCCCTGGTCATAGTGATGGTCGGCGGGATCTTCTTGGCTCAGAACCGTTCCTACCTGGTGCAGCTCGGAGTGACCGACGCGCACCACAACGCGCGCGCGGTCACCGAGCTGCTTTCCAGCGAGCTTCGTTCGGTGATGGAGGGCGGCGTGCTGCTCGCCGAGAGCGACGAGATGACCGTGCGCACGCCGCTCGTGGTGGCTGCCGTGTGTGCGACAGATGGCGTCATAGTCGGCGTGCACACCGAGGGCGGAGAGGCGGCCATCGAGACCCATGAAGAAGAGCTGGCCGGCTTCGCCGTCATGGACGCCGCAGGGGGGTGGGACTACTACGACGTCGACTGGTCGGCGATCGACGACGGAAGCTCGAGCGGCGTCATTGCCGGGGACTGTTACGGCAACGGGGCCGACACGGTGGGAGCCCGCGACGACTTCCACTCCCTCAAGAGCCTCGACAGCTACCATCCGACGGTACCGGGCGTCGGCGACGTGATCCTGCTCTTCAGCAAGACGACGTTCAAGTTCCAGACCTCGGTTCTCGATCCGACCACAGTCGGGCTCTTTCGCCAGGTCAATGACGATCCGCTGGTCGAGTTCGCGACCGGCATGGACTCGACGGCACAGTTTCAGTACCGAACGACCGAAAACTCCTCCTACGAGGAATCCGTGTTGGGCTCCTCTCTCGAACACGTCGACGTCGTACGCATCGTATCCGAGGTCAAGGAGCCGGCCCCGCCGGGCATAGAGGGCGCGATCCGGTACGGGTGGTCCGTGAACGTCGCGCTGAGGAACGTGCGGTGAGGCACTCAACCGCGGTCGGGCCGTCGCGTGGCGGCTTCGCAATGATCTTCGTGTTGCTCATGCTGTTCGCGATCTCGATCACGGCGGTTACGGGCTACCTCGTCGTGAGCTCGGAGTTCAGCATGTCGAACCACTCGAAGGAGGGCGCGGGGGTGATCGCCGTCGCGCACGGGGGCATGCAGCGCTTCCTCGCCGATCAGGGGGGGGTGGTCGGGGACTCCGCCATCTACGTGATCGGCTGGGGCATCGCCACCGTGACCAGCCGCAAGCTCATGGAGACGGACTCGTTCAACCACCTGTACTATATACGCTCCGAGGGCACGCTCACTGACGTCAGGTTCCCGGGCGCTCCGGTCGCCAGGAGGGTCGTCGGGGCGTTCGCCTGGCACCGGCTGAGTCCGCTGCCCCACCGTGCGGCGGTGATTATCTCCGCCGACGAGATCGATGCCCGGGTGAGTGCAGGGGGAGAGATCGACGGTTACGACGAGTCCTCGGCCGCGCAGTGTTCCGGCGGAGGGACAGCCGGAATCACGGGGGCCATCGCGAAGGACCGAGTCCTCGGAGACGTCGACGGCAACCCGGACGAAGAGCTGCGATCGTGGGTCGTCGACGACATGGCCGACTCTCTCGGCCTACGGTGGGATGTGCTCCAGGACCCGAGTTTCCCGGTCGAGTTCGACGGCTCACCGCCGAACTTCGCTTCCCTGCCTGCCGATTCATTCCCGCTGGTACGCTATCAGGGCAACCTTTCACCCGGGAGCTCGTGGAGCGGGCGGGGCGTCCTGGTGATCACCGGCAGGTTCGACTCCTCTTCTGGGTTCTCTTGGGACGGAATCGTGCTGGCCGGCTCCACCGACGACGGGCTCGACGGTGACATCGACGGGATGCTCATGGGCGGCCTGGACGGGCCGAATCCCAACTCGAACGTCGACTTCCGGATGGACGTCGACTACAACGCTTGCTACGTGTACGCCGCTAATAGGGCGCTCTCGTATTTGGAGCTCGTCGACCACGCGATCTTCGACGCGTACTAGCAAAGCGTCCCGTTGCTTGCGAACGCGCGCATAGGCGCCGGCGCGCACCTTCGATCCCATCGAGGGCTCTTCTGCGGACCGCGGGAGTCCTGGCACAAATCCTTTGTACACGGAACCGGCGCGTGCCTATCTTTGAGAGTGGACCCGCAACGATCCGAGCTCCACTGACGCGCCGCTCCCACGAACGCGTCGGGACCGGGCCGGACCCATCGAGGTGGCCCCTTTGAAGAGGCATTATCAACTCTTGACAGCTCGGCGGTTTGCCAGGGATGGCCGCCGCGGCTTCACGCTCATCGAGCTGGTTTTGGTGGCGACCATCACGGGTTCACTGGCGGCGCTCGCCATTCCGAACGTGGTCCGCGTCCTGGAGGAGTCGAGGGTCACCGAGGCGATGTCGGACATCAGGATCTTCGCGGCCACCGCGAGGGACCACAAGCTCGTGAACGGCACGTTTCCGGACTCTTTCGACAAGTTCGGGTTCAACGACCCCCCCGTCGACCCTTGGGGAAACGAGTACGAATACTTACTGATCGAAGGTCAGTTTGAGATATACCCGCCGGGTAAGAAGCCCAGGCAGGACAGGTTCCTCAGGCCGGTCAACCGAGACTTCGACATATTTAGCAGAGGACCCGACGGGGAGACGTCGGATAACCTGACCGATCCGGAGAGCTTGGACGACGTCATCCGAGCCAACGACGGCGGCTTCGTGGGCATCGCGGAGGACTATTGAGCCTGGTGCGCGTGGAGTTCTTGCGGACGCGTGTCGCGCGGAGGATCATGAGCCTCTTCGTGATCGGGTCGCTCTTCCCGATCGCTGCCCTGGTAGCTCTCTCCTACGGAGCGGTATCCCGCCAGCTCGAGTCGCAGAGCGAACAGCGCTTGGCGGACCTCACCGACATCGCCGCCCAGTCGCTTCTCGAGCGATTCGACTTCTTCCACTCGTGGCTCCGAGGCGTCGGCGTGCTCGGGACCGTAGGCATGAGCCAGGCCGCGGACGGCGCCTCCGTGCCCTTCACTGATCTGGTTCCGGGCAGTGTCGAGGGGTTGGCGCTCGAAGAGGACGGGCGCGTGCGCACGATCACTGGCACGGTCGGACAGCTGCCACCACTCGGGGCTGCGGACGGGGAGCAGTTGGCGATGGGCCAGCCCTTGGTCAAGGCCTCCGTCGGCATCGACGGCGCTCCCCCGAGCATCTTCATGGCGCTGCGCACACGGCCCGGCGACCCCGACCGGGGGGTATTGTGGGCACGTATTACCGGCGACTCACTGTGGGCGACGACGATGCTATGGGCGTCGACCTCGGCCGTCCACGATCTCTGTATCCTGGACACGGGCAGCCGGCCCTTCCACTGCAACCAGGGCGAGGGGAGTCGTCTGCCGGCAACGGTCCCTCCCGTGGCCAGCCGTGGATCCAACGCGGGTCTGCTGGACGTCGAAATGGGTGCGGAGGTCTACAAGGCCGGCTGGCGGGAGGTCTACCTGCCTCCCACGTACGGTACCCCCTCGTGGACGGTCGTGGTGAGCGAGTCCAGGTCGACGGTCTACAGTCAGGTCGAGTGGTTCGCGTACTATCTGCCGGTGTCCGTGGTGAGCGGACTCTCGTTTGTGCTGCTGCTCGCCAGTGTCGTCGTGCGCCGCACGATGGACCCGCTCGAGCGGCTCACGGAGGGCACGCGTCGGATTTCGAAGCAAGACTTCGGCTCTCGAGTAGACGTCGAGAGCGAGGACGAGTTCGGCGAGCTCGCCGCGTCGTTCAACACGATGGCGGAGCGCCTGGGTCTCCAGTTCCGGGAGATCAAGGCCGGCCTGGCCATCGACCGCGCGGTGCTGTCGGCAAGCGGCCGCGAGATCGCAATGCGGGCGGTTCTCGACGGGGTCGGCGATGTCGTGCCGAGTACACACCGAGCGGTCCTGCTCATGGAGCCGGGATCGAGCGTCGAGGGGAGCCTGTATTCCGTGAGCCAGTCGGACGACGGCGTCGTGGAGAGCACCTGCTCGCTCGATGAGGCGGATTCCGATTGGCTCTACGGCGACGGCATGCACGTGTTGACCTCCAAGGGCACCGAAGTACCCGCGGTGTTCGGCGGCGCGGGCTTCGCCGACGATGATCGACGCGTGCTCGTGCTGCGCCTCGTCGTCCAGGGAGAGGCTCTAGGCGCAGTGGCCATCGCGCGGCGGGCCGACCGTGACTTCTCCGAGGAGGAGGTTCGCGGGGCGGGGCATTTGGCGGATCAGGCCGCGGTCGCCCTCAACGATCTCAAGCTCCGCAGTGAGCTCGAGGAGATGAGCTGGGAGGCGCTGCGTGCGCTGGCCAACGCGATCGACGCCAAGTCGGCGTGGACAGCGGGTCACTCGGAGCGGGTCACAGGCCTCGCGCTCGAGGTCGGGCGGGAGCTCGAGCTGAGCGACAAGGAGCTCGACATCCTTCATCGAGGCGGGCTCCTTCACGATCTGGGCAAGATCGGCGTGAGTCTGCAGGTGCTCGACCACCCCGGTAAGCTCGACGAAGAGATGCGCAAGGAGATCGAGGCGCACCCGGTTATCGGGGCGCGCATCCTCGAACCGATCCGCGCCTTCCAGCCGATGCTGCCGATCGTTCTGTACCACCACGAGCGCTGGGACGGCCTGGGGTATCCGGAGGGCCTCAAGGGACTGGAAATCCATCCGCTTGCGCGGCTGTTGGCGGTCGCTGACGTGTTCGACGCGATGGTGTCGGCCCGTCCGTATCGCGGGGGCATGGATCCGCAGCGCGTCCTCGACGAGATCCGCAGCTGTTCGGGCACTCAGTTCGATCCCGAGATGGTCGCAGCCCTGATGCGCGTCATGGAGAGCGGCTGGCTTCTCCGAAACCTCCCGCAGCCCGTGCTGATCGATGCGTGAGCCAACTCAGACCGGAGAGAGGAGGGGCCCCGGGCCCCGGGCCGCCGTCCGTCAGGGTGGGGCTCGGTTCACGTCCATATTCCTGATCGCCGTCGCGGCGATCGCCGTGCTTGCGTTGGAGATCGTCGGCAACCGCGAGAGCTCCGGTATCGGCTACACCGTGCTGGCCGCCCCCCCGGAAGAGCTCGTGGGCATGTGGGTTACCGAGGATCCCGGATACTCGGATCGCGCTCTCGTGATCGGCTACGACCATATCGAGCTCCACCTCGGGGAGGAGGGCGGGATCCAATCTGATCCGATCCTGTCGATCCGGGCGGTGCAGGGCCCGGACCGCTGGACGTACGAGATCGACTACGAGAGCTCGGTAGGTGACAAGACAGTGGTGATCCACCTCCATCCGGATGGCGTGCTCCGGCTCAGAAACCCCGCGGACATGGTGTGGAGGCGGAAGCCGACCCGTTGACGCTCGGCAAATGGCTAGTAATCCCATCAGATTCCCACCAGATTTCCACCGCACTCACACTACTTCACAAAGCTGAGAGATGGCTTGAACGGTCTTCAAAACCAGCTCGCCCGGCTAAACCCCGGGTTGGTGGGTTCGATTCCCACACGCTCCCGCCATCGGGCCCATGTGCTCATACTTTCCGTCTCGCTCATGGCCGCTGTTGACGCCGCGGCACTCGAGGGTCAGCAGCCGTTGGCCGACCCTTCCCAGGATTCCGTGGAAGCCGTAGAGGGGCCGGATAGCCCCGGGCGCGCTTCCCCGGGGGGTGCTTTCGTGAGATCGATGTTGATTCCGGGCTGGGGTCAGGCGGTCTCCGAATCCCCGGGGCGGGGCGCGTTCTACTTTACGGTTCAATCCGTCGGTGTCTGGATGATCCTCAAGACTTCGAAGACCTTAGGAAGCGCGAGCGACATCCTCGCCATGCGACGCCTCGAGGCGACGCAGCGGCTGAGCGCAGACCCGTTGGTCGATCCCGCCGATCTCGCCGCGGCGATCGACGCCGATCCGGGGGTGGTGAGCGCGCTCGAGCTGAAAGGGATCCGGCGCCAACAGAGAGAGGATTGGCTTTCCTTCGGCGTGTTTTTCCTCCTTCTCGGTGGTGCCGACGCGTTCGTGGCGGCGCACTTGGCGGGTTTCCCCGACCCGCTGGAAGTCGCCATCCGTCCACTTCCAGACATGGGGCTCGAGGTTGGATTCAGTCTGGTGTTTTAGGGCGGGCCCACACGAGTAGAGTCTGCCCCGCCGTCACGTTTTCCAAGTCTGGAGCGAGGGGCTTTCTCCCGCTGTGAGCACCAAGAAGCTACGGTGGTAGATCCAGTCCCCCAGATTTACGTAAAAGCGACCCGACCCGGCCTCGTGAAGAAGCGGTATGTGGGAGTGACCCAGGACGATCAGGTCGAGATCCCCCTCGGACGCCAGCTTTTCGACCGCCCACTTGTACAACACCTTCGAGCGAGCTTCCTCTGCGGTGGAGGGACCCGCGAACCGGGCTCTCGTCCGAGAGATGCGGGAGGCCAGAGCCGCGCCGATATCGGGGTGGAGCCAACGGAAGAGCGTCCGCGTACCTCGGCTCCGTAGCCCCGCCTTCAGGATGCGGTACGGGAGGTCGGCCCTACCTAGACCATCTCCATGCGCGATCAAAGTCCGCCGTCCCGCAAGGTCCCGGACGACCGGATTCGGCTGGAGGGTCAGACCGATATCATCGCTGAGGAACGTGCCGCCCCACCAGTCGTGGTTCCCCCCCATGAGGGTCACGGGAAGACCCCCATCGACTAGCTCGGCCAGGGCCCCCAGCACTCGTGTGTGTCCGCCTGGAACGACCGAGCCGTATTCGAACCAAAAGTCGAAAAGATCCCCGTTGAGGACCAATTCGGACGCATGATCGGCTGTATACATCAACCAGCGTACGAACGCTCGCTCGGTTTCGGGAGGTACGGCCCCGAGGTGTACGTCGCTTGCGAAATGGATGGGCTTCTCAGACATGGGGATCGGAAACTAAACTGGGTGTATAACCTGGGGAAGACAGCTTCTCGTGGCATGGCAGTGTGTTTTCACCGCGATGCGTCTGCAGTTTCGGAGGAGGACCAGTCGGCTCAACTGATCGGAGGCGCGCTTTAGCTCCATGAGATTACATGCAGTTCTCCCGGCCCTGGGTCTCTTTTTCGCGAACACAGCGTGCGGTGGTGGATCGTTGGGGACACCCGCTCCGATTCTGGATACGGACCGAGCCGTTCGCCAGGCACGCCTCGAGAACCCGTTTCCGAACACATCGCAGGTCATCTTCGAATGGAGCATCAGAGAGCCGGACCTCCGGCTCGAGGGGATGGGGGTCGCGCGCCTCCAGCACCCGGATCGTGCCCGTCTCGACCTCTTCATGGAGAACGGCGAGGCCGTTTTGGCGGCCAGCTTGGTGGAAGACCAACTGAGGGCTCGAGAGGGCACACAACTACAGGTGGTGCCTTCACCGGCTCTGCTCTGGGCTGGATTGGGCGTGTTCCGGCCGGGCGAGGGTGCCACCCTGCTCGGCGCCGATGACTTCGAAGATGGTACGGTCCGTCTACGGTACCGCCTCGCCGACGGTGACGAGCTGCACTACGAGCTTCGTTCTGGCCGAGTGACGAGGGCCGAGCTGCGCCACGAGGGAGATGCGGTGCACCGTGTCGCTCTCAGCCGAGAGAGCGGAGGGGAGTTGCCTACGGAGGCCATCTACCGCAATCTGGCTTCATTCAGTGAACTCACGGTGACGGTCGAGACCGTCGAAAGGGTGGATTCTCATCCATCGGATATCTGGAACCCGGTTCCCTAACGTGTCGCTCTCGTTCCGAGGAGTTCTGGGCGGCCTTTCCCTCGTCGCTGTGCTCGCGGCGGGCGGGTGCAACTACGGGTTCCGCTCGGGCAGTTTTCCTGAGCACATCCGAACCGTCGCCATCCTACCCTTCGATAACGACACCAACCGTTTCGAACTCACTCAAGAGATCCACCAAGAACTGTTGAGTGCGCTGCCACGTGCCTTAGGGGTCACCAACGCGGGGGAGGACGTAGCCGATGCGGTGGTCCAGGGACGGATTCTACGGTACGACATGACCGCTCCTCTCTTTCGGCCGGGCCAACAATCCGGCCAAGTGGATGTGCTCCAGCGCCAGGTGAACATCCGGGTCGAGGTGGAGCTGATCGACCTCGTCGCGAACTTGATCCTGTGGGATGAGGTGGGCCTGAGTACCCAGGGCCAGTATCTCGAAGGGGAGTCCGAGGAAATCGGACGCGCAGAGGCTATCGAGCTTCTCGTACAGCGCATCGTGGATGGGGCGCAGTCGAACTGGTAGGTTGGCCCCCGGGAAAATTGCCTGGGCGACCGAGGTCTGCGCGTCGGGCGGTCCCTAGGGCGTGCCCCGCACGCCAAGCACCGTGGTGACCCCAAACGCCTCGAGGGTCATCCACAAGCCGAACCCCACGTAGAGTATCATCATCGCGTGCGACTCTTGGACCGACAGCTCCAGGTCCCGGAGCATGAAGACGAGCATCACGACCGTGGCAATGACGAGGAACGTCATCATGGGCACGATCTGCGTAAAGTTGACCGCGATCGTGCCGGTAACCATGACGGCCAGCGGAACGGCCACGAGCAGGTCGAAGACGTTGCTGCCCAACACGTTGGAGACGCTGGACTGGGTACGACCCATCATCGAGGCTCGCATGCTGACGAAGGTATCCGGCACCGACGTCGCGGCGGCGACGATGGTCATCCCCCACAGGAAGGTGGGCGTCTGGAGCATGTCTCCGAGAGTGATCGCCACTCGAAGCAGCGCCTCCACACCGATGAGAATGAGCAGGATGCAGCCGACAAGAATCCCCCACTCCTTCAGCGCCTGGATCCCGGCCTTGCGAGGGTGGTTCAGCCTCTGCCGCTTCACCTCTTCGAACTGGATGAAGAGATAGAGCCCGTAGAGCAACAGCGGGAACATGGCGAGGGTGCGCGTGAACGACCCCGTGTACATTTCGCGGCCGCCCGGCGCGATTGTCGTCGGTGCGCCGCCATAGATCACGGAAAGGCTCAGGATCAACATGAGCACCGCCACGGACAGGAGATAGAACTGCGCCTCTCGGTACACCAGGTTCCGTTTCGCTTTCAGCGGCCGCCCGCGAGCGTACACGGAGAACGCGGGAATGACGAGTATGTTGTAGATGGCCGAGCCGATGATGGCCGATAGCCCTAACTCGAAATCCCCGTGCACCGGGAAGGCGAGCATCGCCACCACGAGTTCTGGCATGCTCGACGCGATGGCCAGAATTACCGAGCCCTTCACTGCATCCGGAATACCGTAGTGCTGGGCGAGTCTATGTGTAGATTCTTCGAGCCGGGAGCAAGCTACCCACAAGAGGGCGGACCCGAAAAAGGTGCCACCAACGACGAAAGCGACCGTCATAGCGCGAAGCTGTCCGAGCCCAAGAGGGAAGGCAAGTGGGTCAAGGAAACCCTCACGAACCCCCTAGGCCAACGGAGTCTCGAACCAGCCCCAAAACACCACCATGATCACAGTCGCGACGACCAGGGTCACGAGCATCACCGGCGTGCCCTTTTTGAACCACAGGCCCGGTGTGATCGCCAAGCTCGGATCGTTTTCCTCGCGCGCCAAGCGCTCGGAGATCGTGACGATGAACACGTTGGCCGTCGAACCGATGTGTGTGCCATTCCCGCCGAGTCCTACGCCCATCGCGAGCCCCCACCATATCGGCGTCACGTTGATCCCCTGTGTCTCCATACCTAGGATGATCGGGATCATCGCCGCGGTGAACGGAATGTTGTCGATCGCCGCCGACAGGAAGGCGGCGACCCACATCAACACAATCGTCGCCACCAGGAGATCATTTTGGGCGAAAGGCAAGATGAACTGACCCACGTAGACGAGGAACTCACTGTGCTCCACGCCGCCGACCACCATGAAGAGGCCGATGAAGAAGATCAGTAGCGGGACCTCGAGATGCTCCACCGCGTGATCCATCAGCAGGTCCCGGGACGCGAACACCAACGCGGTCATGCCGAGCGCTGCAACGAACCATGGCTCCCATCCCAAGCGCCCATGAAGAATGAAGAGGACGACCATGGCGCAGAGAACGATTACAGAGGCTTTCCAGAGCCTCGGGTCCTTGATCTCCCCCTCTTCATGGAAGGTGTCGGCCGGCTCTACGGCGAGCTCTTTCCGGAAGAGGAACTTGAGAAACAGGAGGGCCACGAGCCAAACCGCGGCAACCGGTGGCCCCATGCGGATCGCGAAGTCGTTGAATGAAATGTCCGCGGCCGAGCCGATCATGAGGTTCGGAGGATCGCCCACGAGCGTGCCGATGCCACCCGTATCGGAAAGCAGTGCGGCCCCCAGGAGGTAAGGAATCGGATTGATCTTCTGCGCCTTCGCGATCAGGATGATCAGCGGCCCGAAGATGACGACGGTCGTCACATTGTCGAGCAACAGCGAAAGTACAGTGACACAGGTGCCGAGAAGCACCAGCATCAGGTAGAGCCGACCTTTGCTGAACGCAGCCAGTTTGAACGCCAGCCAAGCGAAACCCCCGGTCGGGATCATGATGGAGACGATCGTCATCATCGCCGCGAGCAGGAAGATCACGTTCCAGTCCACCGCCTCGACCGCTTCCACCGGGTCGTAGAAGCCGTAGATCTGGCCCACAATCACCATCACGATCGAGCCCGCTGCCGCGACCTTCGATCGCTCCATTCCATGCAGTTGCTCAGTGAAGATGCCGATGAACGTCACCGCCAGAACGATCCCCGAGGCGATCATCGCTTCCGTCAGTACTAGCTGCTCCATTCCTGTGGTCTCCGGAGGTTGAGTCGATAGGCGCGTAAAGGCTCAGGTGGCGACGCGGTTCATGATCTGCACGCTGATCGCCACCCGAGGAATTAGGACCCGCTAAACTTGAATCGGCGTCTCGAAGCCTTCCGGCTTGAGGGTCAAGACAGAGCAGTCTACGCTGTTCAGAATCGCTTCGGCGGTATTTCCGATAAGAAGTCCGGGAACTCCGGCCCGTCCGACCGTGCCGATGACCACCCGGTCCACTTCGAGCCTCTCCGCGAGGTCGGGAATGACCTCTTTGGCCTCACCCTTTATCAGGTGAACGGTTCTCTTGTCGTGCGGGTGGGGACCCAGAAGGCGATCCAACTCGGATTGGTGGGCGGCCCCGATACTGAGGTTCGCGCTATTGGCGCTGGCGAGCCCAGCTGCACGCGCTAACACTGACTTCTCGCCCTCACTGCCGTCCGCCACAAAAAGGATACTCTTGAACCGTCGCACTTGGCTATCCGCCTTTACATCTAGAATGTGGACCCAGAAAGATGTTACGCCTCATCCACGAGCTCAGGTATATATCGGGGCGAACGCGCGTGCGTCAAGCTGGTGGGGAGTTGTCCGACAGGGAGCGTGATCCTGTGGGTAGCGGTACTTTTGGCTGCGTATCTCGTTTTCTACTTCTGGACCGTGGACCTGAGGGGTGATGACCGTTCTAAGGTTGGGAACCCGGGGCTCGCTCCTCGCTCTGACCCAGAGCAAGTGGGTTGCGGCCGCGCTCGAGACGAACGGCGGGCCCAAGGTCGAGGTCGAGGTCATCCGGACGGTGGGCGACCAACGCCTCGACAAGCCTTTGCACGAGATCAGTGGTAAGGGCCTCTTTACCCGGGAGCTCGACGAGGCGCTTCTGAGTCAACGGGTCCAGCTGGCCGTCCACTCGCTGAAGGACCTCCCCACGGTGCTGCATGAGGGCCTTTGCATCGCCGCCACGCCGGGTCGGATCGATCCTCGGGATGTTCTCGTGGGGCCAGAGGCAGACCAGACGACTCTGGCTTCGCTGAAAAAGGACGCCGTTGTGGGTACCAGTTCACTTCGACGGATTGCTTTGCTGCAAGCCTTCCGGCGGGATGTGACGCCCCGGACCATCCGTGGCAACGTCGATACGCGACTGCGCAAGCTCGATGAGGGACAATTCGACGCGATCATCCTGGCGGCGGCCGGGCTCACCCGCCTTGGGCTCGCACGGCGGGCGACTGAGTGGCTGGAGCAGACGGCGTGGCTGCCGGCGCCCGGGCAGGGCGCCCTCGCCATCGTGACCCGGACCGACGACGCCGAGGCCAGACGGATGGTCGGGACCCTGCACGATCCGGAGTGCTTCGCGGCGGTATCGGCCGAACGCACGTTCCTCGGGGCCCTGGGTGGAGGGTGCCAGGTGCCGATCGGAGCGCTGGGTGTTCCATACGACGAGAAGCTGCGCTTGTGGGGACTCGTGGCCAGTTCCGACGGGAGGCGTGTGGTCCGGGGCGACCTTACAGGAAGCATGGCCGATCCCGAAGCGCTCGGCCATGCACTTGCGGACCTGCTTCGCGATCGTGGAGCCGAAGCGATCCTGGCGGAGTTGACCGAATGAGGGTCTTGTCGAGAGAGGCACTCCTGGCCCATTTCGGGCGACCTCGTGACGTGACCTTGGTGTTCACCAACGGCTGCTTCGACCTTCTTCACCCCGGCCACGTCGAGTACCTGGCGCAGGCAAGGGCGCTCGGGGATCTGCTCGTGGTCGGCTTGAACTCGGATGACTCGGTGCGACGGCTGAAGGGCGCCGGGCGGCCATTGGTGGCGGGGGTGGATCGCGCTGCTGTGCTTGCCGGCTTGACGAGCGTGGACGCCGTCACCTTGTTCGATGAAGACACGCCGCTGGAACTGATCAGTGCGTTGCTCCCCGATGTGCTCGTCAAGGGAGGCAATCACGATCCGGACGGCATCGTCGGCCGGGAAGTGGTCGAAGAGGCCGAGGGCGACGTCCGCGTGCTCCCCTTCGTGGAGGGTTACTCGACTACCGACATCCTGAATCGCCTGAAGGAGATGTAATGAGGGGGACCGGACCATGAGCCGAGCTGACGGACGTTTGGCAGGGCAGCTCAGAGCCCTCACCCTCGCCCTGGACTCGGCCCCCTACGTCGAGGGTTCCTGCCTCATCAGTGCCGGGCAGACGCGTGTTTTGTGCGCCGCATCTGTGCAACAGGGCGTTCCCGAATGGCGGGAGATGAGTGGTGCCGGCTGGGTGACGGCAGAATATGGAATGCTGCCCCGTGCCACCCACACTCGCGCGGGCCGAGAGCGGGGTCGGATCGGCGGGCGTACGCAGGAGATCCAAAGGCTGATCGGTCGATCGCTTCGGTCGGTAGTCGATCTGGAGGCGCTGGGCCCCCGGACCGTCATTGTCGACTGCGACGTTCTCCAGGCGGACGGAGGCACGCGGACGGCTTCCGTCACGGGCGCCTCTGCTGCCTTGTGGAGTGCGTTCGACGGCCTGGTGAAGGAGGGCATGATCGAGCGGAACCCGATGCGGGAGATGGTGGCCGCGGTGAGCGTCGGAATTGTGGACGGCGAGCCCGTTCTCGACCTCGACTATCCGGAGGACTCCGCGGCACAGGTCGACATGAACGTAGTGGCGACCGAGGCTGGGTACTTCATCGAAGTGCAGGGCACGGCCGAGGGGCATCCCTTCAAGCGGGACGAACTGGACGAGCTTCTCGAGCTCGCCACCGAGGGTATCGGCACCTTGGTCAGAGCTCAGAAGGCTGCACTCGGGATGTCTTGATGGATCTCGTGGTGGCGACGAGGAGGATGCACAAAATTCAGGAGATCCGAAAAATCCTCGCGGCGGTCCCAAACCTTCGGGTGCTGGACCTGAATGAGGCCGGCGTGCCGTACGACGCCGCCGAGGAGGATCTGGAGCCCTACGATACGTTCGAGGAAAACGCCGCCTCCAAGGCCTCCTACTTTCAGAAGATCACCGGGTTGCCCACGGTAGCTGACGATTCCGGAATCGAGATAGACCTACTCGACGGTGCTCCCGGGGTCCGGTCCAAGCGATTCGCTCCGGACCGGGGCCTCTCGGGCGTCGCTCTGGATCAGGCCAACAACGAGTATCTTCTCACGTCGCTGGGAGACGTCCCCCTCGCCGAGCGGACCGGGCGTTATGTCTGCGTAGCGGTGCTGAACCGGGGGGATCCGGACGACGTGACTGTCGTGCGAGGGGAGGCTTCCGGCCGGATCTTGAATGCTCCCCAGGGTTCCGGGGGCTTTGGATACGACCCCCTTTTTTTCGATGAGCGGCTGGGGAAGACGTTCGCCGAAATCGCTCCGGAAGAGAAGAACGCCCGGAGTCACCGCGGGAAGGCGTTCCGGACCTTGGCGGAGCGGCTGGGTTGATGGCGACTCCCGCCACGACCCCGCGTGACATCAACCCCACGGAAGATGGCACTGCGCTCCGAATCGTGTGGGAGGACGGACACGAGTCGGTCTACCTGCCGTTCGATCTCCGGATGTCGTGTCCGTGCGCTGGCTGTGTGGATGAGGTTTCGGGCCGGCGCACGCTCACCGAGGCGATGGTGCCTCCGGGCGTGTATCCCACGGCCATCGAGTACGTAGGGCGGTACGCGCTTAGGTTCGTGTGGAGTGATGGGCACGACACGGGGCTGTATTCCTACGACCTTTTGAGAGGGCTTTGCGCTTGTGAGGAATGCGTGAGCACATCCGGACCGTCGCAGTCCTTAGATTGAGGAGAGCGAAGGGAGGTTGAGCCGACCACACCAAGGGTCTTGGAGCCCAAGGGGGGAAAAGTGATCGTCGTTACCGGCGGTGCCGGCTTCATCGGATCGAATCTTATCGCGGAGCTCGAGGGCCGGGGCGAGACGGACATCGTCATCTGCGATCGGCTGCGACAAGCGGACAAATGGCGAAACATCAGTAAGCGTGAGCTAGCTGCGCTCGTGTTCCCCGAGCAGCTTCCCGAGTTCCTGGAACGGAACGCGTCCAGGATCGTGGCGATCTTCCACATGGGCGCGATCTCTTCGTCCCAGGAGACCGACGCCGACCTCATCGTTGCGACGAATGTGCATCTGTCGGAGAACCTCTGGCGGTGGTGTGCCGAGAAGGAAGTGCCGTTCGTCTACGCCTCGTCCGCTGCCACCTACGGCGACGGCTCGACCGGCTTCGACGACGACGGCTCAATCGCGGGCCTTTCACGCCTCCGCCCCATGAATCCCTATGGGTGGAGTAAACACCTCTTCGACCGCAGGGTGGCGCGGTGGGTGACCGATGGAGTTACGGTTCCCCCGCAATGGGTGGGCCTCAAGTTCTTCAACGTCTACGGCCCCAACGAATACCATAAGGGCGCCATGCAGAGCTTGGTGTCGAAATCGTTTCCGGCGGCGGCGGCGGGCGACCCCGTCAAGCTCTTTCGCTCACACGACCCCAATTATGCTGACGGCCGCCAGAGCCGGGATTTCGTGTATGTTCAGGACTGTGTCTCGGTGATGCTCTGGCTTCTCGACCACCCGGAGGTCTCCGGGCTCTTCAATCTCGGCACGGGCAAGGCGCGCGCGTTCTCGGATCTGATCGGGAGCATGTTCGCCGCGCTGAACATGGAGCCCAAAATCGACTGGATCGACACGCCGGCCGAGATCCGGGATAACTACCAGTACTTCACGCAGGCCGAGATGGGTCGCCTGAGGGAAGCCGGTTATCACACGGAGTTCATGTCCCTCGAGGACGGCGTCGGAGCGTACGTGAGACTTTTCTTGGACACGGACGACCCCTACAGGTAACCCTACGGGCAACCCAACGCCTTCCGTTACGGTAACCCAACGCATTCCGTTCGGCTCTCAGGGCTTCGTCGCGGGACGTACGCCCAACTCTCGGGCCTGACCCATCAAACGAGCGTCCTGAGGAAAACGGGACAGTCCTTCTTGGACCGCCTCGAGGGCAAGGTTCGGCTGATCGAGTTGGATGTGACTCTGCGTCAAATAGACGTCACGGGCCGCATCAGACGGGGGTAGGCCGGAGACGAGGGCCAAGGCCTCCTCCGATCTTTCGGCCATGAGAAGTCCGCGCACGAACGCGAGTTGAAGACGTAGTTCGTTGGGATTGAGGTCTATGGCCTGCTCAAGCCATTCGAGACCGCGATCTTGCTGCCCCGCGTCGATCAGGCGCATGCCCATCCACCACTGAGCTCGGAAGGCCTCGGGGTGCTCCTCGGCTAGCGTCATGAACACCGCCTCCGTGTCCCGCCAAGCGGCGTTCCTCGTCCACGTTCGTGCACCGCCGAGGACAAGGAGGAGAGTCACCGCACCGACCGCGCTCCATCTCAGTCGAGGGGGTGATTCGCGCAGAAGCCCAACCCCATACTGTCCTGCGCCCACCGCCAGCAGGGATACACCCACCGACGGAAGATAGAGTGTACGTTCCGCGATCCAGACGCCGACCGGGAATAGAACGTTCCCCACGACGGCGAGCGAAAGGGCGATCCATGCGATCCCAAGCACTATCCACGGCGACCGCCGGAGGCTCGCGACCGCCAGCATCCCCATGGCCAGGAGCACCCCGCTCCCCACCCAGAAGCGGAGCGCTCCGATGCCCGTCGGAAGGATGACCCCGGGCCCGTAGTCCGCGACGAGGTCGGCTGGAAACAGGAAAAGCCGTGCGAACTCAGTGACGTTGGCTACGGCCGTGCTCAGCCGGAGCGAGGCCGGCAACGCCACGATGTAGGGCGCCGCATCCCGATGGACGAGTGTGCCGAGCACCTGGTGGCGAAGTGCCAGGTACAGAAGGAGGACGCCGGCGAGTGCCGCGAATAAGGGTAGCTGCGGAGAGAGCGCCGGAGCGCCGTGGATAGGATCACCATCCCCTGGGGCCTGCCCCGCCTGTCTGGCGCCGTGGGGGAAGAGCAGCGTGAGGATCACGAGCAAGGCGGGGAGCACGACTCCGCTCTCCTTTGCAGCGAGCGCCAGCGCATAGGCGAGCCCGACCAGACCCACGCGGATCCACTCCGAGCGAAAGCGGTGGAGGTAGACCAGAGCGCCCGAGAGCACGAACAGAGCCATCAGGGCATCGCCCCGGCCCACCGAGTTGGCCACCGCTTCCACGTGAACGGGATGGACCGCGAAGATGGCGCCTCCGAGGAGCGCGAGGAGAGGTGCCGCACCGAGCGTCGTCAGAAGGATCGTGACGAGGGCAGTATTGGCGGCGTGGAGCGCAACGTTGAACCCGTGAAAGGGAAGGGGGCTTCCGGACCCCATGCTCCAGTTGAGCGCATACGTGAGCGACGTCAACGGCCGATACGGGGATCGTTGTGGGGGCACCCTTCCCCGATACGGCGAGGTCAGGATCTCGCCGGTATTCGCCAGACCGTGGACCGTCGTGTTTTCGACGATGTCACCGGTGTCGTCGAGAGCGAAGCCATTGCCGAGTGAGGGGAGGTAGACGACGAGCGACCATACCACGGCGATCACCGCGGCGCTCCGCGAAGACACGCGGACCTTGCCCATCGTAAGCTCCTTTCGGTCGTCCCGTTCAGCGGTCGTGGCAGGCGATTCCGATGGACCGCACCCAGGCGACCACGCCCCTCGAGGATCCTCACCTGGGATCTTCAATCATCGCGAGGGAACCGCCACGGGTGCAATCGTTTTTTGGGAGGAGGAGAGCGTGGAGAGCCAGGTCTGACCTGTCCACCAGTCCCTTACCGCGTACATTCAGCGCCAACTCGGCTTCACCTCGACTGAACCTCCTCCAGGCCCAAGAGCTGCTCATGACCGACTCCTCTCGCCGCGATTTCCTACGGACCCTGTGTATTGCCACCGCAGCGGCGGCGCGGCCCCGGCTAGCGTTCGCACAGGAAGTTCGGGTGCGAACGATCGCGGGCACGGGCGTGGCCGGATACGAGATGGAGGGCTCGGGCGGTCTTGTGGCTACGCGGACCCCCGTAAACAATCCATACGGCATCGTGGTCGGACCCGATGGAGCCCTCTATTTCTGCGAGGTGGATACGGGGCGGACCCGGAGAATGGACTTGGAGACAGGGTGCCTCACCACCGTTTCCGGGAACGGTGAAGCTGCCTACTCGGGGGACGGCGGACCGGCACTCGCCGCGTCCTTTTCGGCACCACACGAGATCCGGTTCGACCGCGACGGCCACCTCTTCGTCGTTGAGCGCGATGCGCATGTAGTACGTCGTGTAGACGCACAGACCGGACTCGTGTCTACCGTGGCAGGGACGGGCGAAGCCGGATTTTCAGGGGATGGCGGGCCGGCCGTGGCTGCTCAGCTGCGCCAGCCGCACAGTATCGCGTTCGTGGCGAACGGCGACCTGCTCATCTGCGACATCGGCAACGGGCGGGTTCGCAGCGTGGATATGGGGGACGGCACGATCTCGACCCTCTCCGGCACCGGGGAACGCCAACCCACCCCCGATACCGCACCGCTCGAGGGCACACCGCTCAGGGGGCCGCGCTCGCTCGACACCGACCCCGCGGGTAACGCCTACCTCGTGCTTCGCGAAGGCAATGCCGTGTTCCGGCTCGACACCAGGGCGGGCCGGCTCCGTCGTGTCGCGGGTACCGGAGAGAGTGGCTTCACTGGGGATGGAGGTCCGGGAGGGATCGCGACCTTCAACGGACCCAAAGGGATCGCCTACTCGGCTTCCGATCATGCTCTGTACATCGTGGACACGGAGAACCATGCCATCCGCCGTTTGAATCTGGACACGGGCGTCCTCGACACGATCCTGGGCACCGGCGAACGCGGCGACGGCCCCGACGGCGATCCCATGCGGTGCAAGCTCGCCCGCCCGCATGGCGTGTTTGCGCACGAGGGTGTGTTGTACGTGACGGATAGTGAGAATCATCGCGTGCGGGCGCTGGAGGGAGTTCTCTGAAGGGGTTCTATCGCGCCGCATTCACGGACTTCTATGGCGGGTTGTGACGGCAAGATCGCAATTCAGACGTTCGCCGCGATGGTCGAGGAGAAGTAGGACAGCCCCCTCAATCACCTCCACCGAACATGTTCGACAGCGTCCCGATTCCGTCGATGTGGATATCGACCGTGCTACCCAGCTTCATCGGGAGCGCCCCCAACGAGGTTCCGCAGGTGATGATGTCCCCAGGGAGGAGCGTCATACCACGGGCGATCCTCTGGACCAGTTCGAGCGGGGAGAAGAACATGTCACTCACGGGATAGTCCTGCCGAACCTTACCGTTCAGCTGGGACGTGACTTGAAGCGACTGCAGGTCGAGGTCCGTCGCGATCACCGGCCCGAACGGCGTGAACGTGTCGAAGCTCTTCGCGCGGCTCCACTGGGCGAACGAGGGATCCTCGGTGATGATGTCGAGGGCGGTCGCGTCGTTGACGCACGTGTAGCCGAGGACGTGGTCGCCGACGTCCTGCATCGAGACGTCTTTGCAGCGCTTGCCGATCACGACCCCGAGCTCGCCCTCGAAGATCACCCTGCCCTCGTAGGTCTCCGGTCGGACGATGGTACCGCCCGGGGCGAGGATACCGGAGACGGGCTTGTAGAAATAGAGAGGCTCCGGGGGCTGGTCCAAACCGTTCTTGGCCGCCGCGGCGCCAAAGTTGTTCCACAGTCCGATTATCTTCGTGGGCAGGCACGGGGTCAGGACCTCGACCGAGTCCATAGGGATGGTTTCGGACGTGGGCTTCGGTCCGTTGAACATGTCGCCCGTGTGAACGGAGATCTGCCCGTCGTCAAGGGTGCCAAACTTGATATCCTCGTTGTGTTTAGCACGAATCCATTGAGTCATGACATTAACCTCAATGTGTGTCCCGCATCAGTGATCCTCATGGTCTCTCGCTCGTCGTAGGCGCACGCACCCTCACCTTCGTCCCACGGTAAGCTGGGAAATAATTAGTCCGACGCAACAAGGCGGGCCGTCTGGTTATGAGGTGGGTGGCGGTGGGCCCGCCGCTGAGGCGCGCGCTGGCGGGTGCCTTCGGGACCCTACTAAGATGGGCTGTTCGAACACGCCTTGTCTGCGCCAACTTCGAGGCCGAGACATTTTACGGCACCCCACCAAGAGAGGAGAATGAATGTGGCCGACGCACAAACCATTCGAGCGTTTCTCGACAGAGCCGACGGCGCGTCTCCAGCGATCGGAGCGCCGGGCCGGGCCTACCTCGACTACGCAGGACTCGCCGAACACGTGGATGGCACCGTCTCTTCCCTGAACGAGCTGGGGCTCGGCCGCGGTGACCGCGTCGGCATCGTATTGCCGAATGGGCCGGAGATGGCGTCGGCGTTCGTGTCGCTTGCTGCCGGGACCACTACGGCGCCGCTCAACCCAGGCTACCGCCGCAAGGAGTACGACTTCTACCTGGAAGATCTGGGAGCGAAGGCTCTGATCGTCGAGGCGGGGAGCGAGTCCGAGTCCGTGGACAGCGCACGAAGCCTGGGCATCTCTGTGTTTGAGCTGCGTGTACCCGAGGGCGCACGGGCCGGGCAGTTCGAGCTCGAGCCCGATCCGGATGTCGAACTCGGCCCGACTGTTTCGCCGGGACCCGCTGAGCCCGATGATGTGGCACTCGTGCTCCATACCTCCGGAACCACGTCGCGCCCCAAGATCGTCCCTCTCCTGCACCGAAACGTGTGCGCGTCGGCCAAGAATATCCGGACCACGCTCAGCCTGACGCCCGAGGACCGCTGCATGAACGTCATGCCGCTGTTCCACATCCACGGGCTCATGGCGCCGGTCCTCTCGTCACTCTCCGCGGGCGCCTCGGTGGCGTGTACCCCGGGCTTCAACGCGCTCAAGTTCTTTTCATGGCTCGACGAGATTGAGCCCACCTGGTACTCCGCCGTACCCACGATGCATCAGGCGCTCCTGTCTCGGGCGGGGCGCAACGAGGAGTCCGTCGCGCGCGCGCGGCTGCGATTCATCCGCTCCTCGTCGGCGTCTTTACCGCCCCAGGTCCTGGGCGAACTCGAGGAGACGTTCGGGGTGCCGGTCGTCGAGGCCTACGCCATGACCGAGGCCGCGCATCAGATGACATGCAACCAACTTCCCCCCGGTGTGCGCAAGCCCGGGACGGTAGGGCCGTCAGCGGGTCCCGAGGTCTCGGTGATGGACGCGGAGGGCAACCTGCTCGAGCCCGGCGGCGTGGGTGAGATCGTCATTCGCGGTCCGAACGTGACTCCCGGCTACGAGAACAACCCCGAGGCCAACGCTACGGCCTTCACCAACGGGTGGTTCCGGACCGGCGATCAAGGCGTCATGGACGAGGACCGCTACGTTACGCTCACCGGCCGACTCAAGGAGATCATCAACCGGGGAGGCGAGAAGATTTCACCGAAGGAGGTCGACGAGGTCCTCATGGATCACCCGGCGGTGCAGCAGGTCGTGACGTTCGCCGTTCCCCACGACAAGCTCGGTGAGGAGGTCGGCGCGGCCGTCGTGCTCCGTGAGGGTGCCGAAGCGACGACCGGCGAGATTCGTGACTTTGCCGCTGAACGGCTGGCCGCCTTCAAGGTTCCACGCACCGTATTGGTGCTTGACGAGATCCCAAAGGGCCCCACCGGCAAGCTGAGGCGCATTGGGCTCGCGGAGCAGCTGGGCCTCCCCTGATGAGCGAATTGGGGCAGGACGCTGAGCGCACGCCGATGAGGGTTTGCTGATGAAGGCACGCCGATGAAGATCTGTATCTACGGCGCGGGCGCGATCGGAGGCTACCTGGGGGTGCAGCTCGCCCTGGCGGGCGAGGACGTCACGTTGATCGCACGGGGACCCCATCTGGAGGCCATGCAAAAGGTCGGGCTGAAGCTCCTCATCGACGGTGAGGAGCGCGTGGTGCATCCCGCGTGCACCAGCGATCCGTCCGAAGCAGGTCCCCAGGACTATGTGATCGTCACCCTCAAGGCCCATTCCGCTCCGGCTGTCGTCACACCCATGCAGGCCCTGCTCGGCCCCGAGACTGCCGTGGTGACCGCCATGAACGGTGTGCCCTGGTGGTACTTCTACCGGGTGGAAGGAGAGTGGACGAACCACCGGCTCGAAAGCGTCGACCCCGGCGGGGTTCAGTGGGACGGGATCGGGCCCGAGCGCGCGATCGGATGCGTGGTCTATCCGGCCACCGAAGTGGTCCAGCCCGGCGTGATCCGACACATCGACGGCAACCGGTTCGCGCTCGGCGAGCCTTCGGGGGAGAAGAGCGAGCGCGTCCAGGGCCTCGCCGGTGCGCTCATCTCGGCCGGATTTCGGTCTCCGATACGCCGAATCCGAGACGAGATCTGGATGAAGCTTTGGGGCAACCTCTGCTTCAATCCCATCAGTGCGCTCACGTTGGAGACCCTCGACGTGGTCGCCACCCAGGCGGGCACCCGAGGCGTCTCAAGGGCGATGATGTTGGAAGCCCAGGCAATCGGCGAAAAGCTGGGCGTGCGCTTCTCGGTCGACGTCGAGAAGAGGATGGACGGAGCCGCCGCCATCGGGGCGCATCGCACCTCGATGCTGCAGGATCTTGAGCGGGGGCGACCCATGGAGATCGACGCGCTGGTCACCGTGGTCCAGGAGATGGGGCGTCTGGTCGAGGTGGCGACCCCGACGATCGACGTGGTGCTGGCCCTGGTCCAACAGCGGGCCCACGAGGCGGGCCTCTATAATTATCGTTCCGAGCCCTAGGGCACCGAAGGCACGACTGCACTCGAAAGCCCTGGTACCCCAACGTGCGATGCCTGCTAGCCGAACCTACCCGCCGAAGCTCGGCACCAAGAGCGTCCAGTAGATCAGAATCAGCGTCATCGCGGTGAACACCACGAGGCTGGTCCAGCCGAACCAGCGTGCGAAGGTCGACGGATAGAACGCCCGGTCCTGCCGTGGGATGATGACCAAGCAGTAGTAGAAGTTCAGAAAGAAGATCACCGGCGCGACGAACGCCGCCAGCGCCGAGGCCACAAGCACCAGGAAGACGGGACGTTCGAGACCCGCCACGATGAGCGTTGAAGTAACGAGGGAATACAACATGGTCACACGGTAGATGTTGTACTCCGAATACCACGTCGCACGATGGGCTGCGGTCAGGCCGTCGTGGTCGATCCCGCTGAGCTCCGCCGTACCGCGGAACAGATTGCGGGAGCACGCGCCCACGATCCGGGGCCAACCGTCGAAGTAGTTGAAGGCTGTCGAGAACGTCGCCGCGAACGCACCCAGCATGAACACGGACATCATCCCGGGGCCGAGGCTCTGCGTGAAGATGCCCGCGATCTCACCCATGACTGCTCGGCCCTCGACCGGGTTCGGGTAGAGCCATACGGCTGCCAGAAGAAGGAAAATGCACGCCAGCACGAAAGAGACCACGTGACCCTGGCGGAAGTCCCAGATGCCGATCTTGAACCACTTCTGGCAATACTCCTGAGCGTTCGCCGGAAGCTTGGACGTATCGACGGAGAGATCGTTCCGGTTCGGATTGAACGGATCGAAACGGTTGGCGAGACCCATGTTCTCCATCCGATCGCGAATCTTACTCATGCCTTTCTTCTTGGCCTTGCCCCACTCGGAGGCCTGAAGCGATACGTCCATCCCGGTGGGTAACAGCCCGAGGAACGCAGCGATGATCAACCAGGACCCATCCGGGATCTCTACCAGGAAGAAGTGGCCCATCTCGGAGAGCGGGGCAGGCGCCACGAAGTACACGGCCAGCGTCGAGAACACGAGAATCGCGGCGAGGATCTTCGCGGCGAGCTCGACCGCCTTGTAGCGGCCGCGCAGGATGATCGCTACGGAAACCACGGCCAGGATCAGGCCGTACATCGTGAGCGAGATCGGTAGCCCCATCGCCTCGGTGCCCACGTAGTACAGGACGGCCGCAGCGGCAATGAGGCGACCCGCTTGTCCCAGAGCGCACTGGATCAGAGTCGTGATCAACACATACCAGAGCGGCCACTTCTTCCACGCCGTGCTGTACGCCTCGATCATGCTCTTCCCGGTCGCATTGGTGAAGCGGAAAGCCATCTCGAAGCCGTAATACTTGAACACGTACGCGACCGGGACGCACCACAGCAGCGCATACGCGAAGCGACCCCCCGCGGTGGGCGCGGTGACCAGGTGACTGGTGCCGATCCCGGTCATCATCAAAATGACCCCGGGACCGAAGTGGCTCATCAGTCCCTTGAGGGTCATGTCGGGCATCTCCAGGTCGGAGAATGTCTCATCAACTACAGGAATCGTCTCGGGCAGACTGCTCGGGTGGGAGTCCATGGTCTGTGGGTTGACGCTCTTTCTGGAGGAGCCGGCTCAGGGGACGCGCGAGGCACCATATTGCGCCATGGTCGAATGGCAGGCAATCTCTGAGGAGAATCCCCACAGGCTCACGGGAGCCACAGCTCGGGATTTTCGAAGAACGTCGAGAAGGCGAACCAGAACGACACGTAGGCCTCGGGGATCATCGCGAGCCTCTGACCCGTTAGGGAGCCCGAAAGCGCTCTCCCCTCGAGACTCCACTCGCTCTCCGTTTCCACATCCACGAAGGCGCCGTTCCTCGCCTCGAAGGTCAGCATCTGGCCACCGGCCGATGGCCGATACGCCATCGCCGCGGACGCCTCGCTGTCCCAGAATACGACGATCGGCTCCTGGCCGTCGCCGGTCTCGTGGATCGCCGTGAGGTCACCGGCGTCGCGGAGCGCACCGAAGGGGAAGGCGAGCCCTCCTCCATTTTCGAAGGGAATCCCCAGCACGCGCTCCTTCGGAGCTCTCCGGGGATCGAACTCGTCTTGAGGGAAGAGCGTGAGGGAGTTGGTCTCGACTTCGTAGTTCCCATACGGATACCTGGTGTAGGTTCTCGAGAATCCGGTGTCCTCGCTCAGGACCCGCGTGTCGGGATGGAGCGCCACCCAATCTTCCCATTCGATCTCCAAGGCCGGAACCATCTCCAACTCCCGACCCTCCGCGGGGCCGCAGCGCCCTCCGGCCAACATCTGTGGCCACAAGGACTCGGCCACGCCAGAGGGGGAGCGGTCCACCATCACCAGATTGTTATTGAAGAGAAGCCCAGACACGCCGAATTCTGCTCCCTCGGCCGCCCCGCGGTCGAAGACCATGCTGGACCCGGTGAGGGGGCAATACGTGACGGCAAGACCGACGTCGTTCAAATTCACGATCTCATGCCACCAGAGAATGTTGTGCGGGACGGCTATGTATTCGCCCGCGACTTCGAGACCGATCACCCGGTCGGTGCCGAGTAGGTAGTCGGTCTCGGGATCACTCACCGCGACCAGCCTGGGATCTGAAAGTGCGGGAATTCCATCCCTTGCCGCCCCCGAGATGAGCCCAATCTGCAGTTCCTGGCACAGCGCGGTCATCGTTTCGCCCGGTAACGTCCCCCCATCACCACATGCCGAAATGCCGACTGTGGCCAAAATCAGGATGGGCAAGGGGAAGCGAAATCCACCGGATCTATTGGGCATGTGCTGTACCTCCTGGGCCGCCGAGTCAGCACTTTCTTCGGGCTCTTCGTACAGCGCATTGAGCTGGAATCGTGATCTGCTCCTAAATTCGTGCACCCCTCCAGCAGTTCCCGCGCGATGGCCGTGACCCTATGATGCACCATGGCGGGCGGCAACACGATGGCGGACTGCTTCGCGACACCTCCGAGCGGAGGCCACGCCCTCTGAGGGCCGTGCCCGCCCGCTCGCCATAGTGCGTCCTCCCTTCAGGAGAAAGTACCATGTGATTCGCGCTTGTGATGTTCATCGTTGGGCTCCTACCTGAGGTCGTCTCGGCCCAGGGGCCGGACACGGTGTTTCTCGAAGAGCTCACTTGGACCGAGGTGCGTGATGCGCTCGCCGGGGGTGCCACCACGGTGATCATTCCGACCGGTGGGACCGAGCAGAACGGGCCCCACATGCTGCTGGGAAAGCACAACTACCTCGTTGGCTACAAGGCAGGAGAGGTCGCTCGTCGTCTTGGCAACGCGTTGGTGGCTCCGGTCATGGCGTATGTGCCTGAGGGGGACGTAGACCCACCTACCGGGCACATGCGCTTCCCCGGCACGATCACGACGCCGCCAGAGGTGTTCGAGCAGGTGCTGGAGTTCGCCGCCCGAAGCCTCAAGCAGCACGGGTTCCTCGACATCGCGCTGCTTGGCGACAGTGGTGGCAATCAGACGTCACAGGCCGCTGTGGCTGAGCGACTCAACCGTGAGTGGGCGGCCACCCCGGTCCGGGTGCATCACCTGACGGACTACTATCCCGGTCCGGGCGACGCGTGGCTGGTCACTCGAGGTGAACGCCAGGAGGACGTGGGCTCGCACGCCGGCATGCACGACACCTCGAGTCTCATGTTCCTCAACCCGTCCATGCTGCGGCTCGACGAGCTGCGGCCCGGCACGGGCGGCCGCGGCAACGGTGTCGTCGGCAACCCCGCGCGCTCGACGGCTGCCTACGGTGAGCAGATTCTGGAGATGCAAATCGACGCTGCCGTTCGCCAGATACGCGCGCTTCGGGAAAGTAGCAGGCGATAGAGATCGTGCCTGGGCGTGAGAAAACGAGGATCCGGATGGCTTCCAGAGCAGAACAGTGTTCCGAAGGGTATCGGGATCGGAGCGCTTTTGGCCGTAGGGCGCGTGCTGTTGCGCGACGTGCTAGGCTGCGGAACTCCTCATCACACTTCCCAGTGGTCAACGCCCCGAGCAGTGGCTGAGCGACAGCCTGATCGTGTTCACGTGGGGGCCACCGCCCGTCGATCTGTGGATGCTGGATCTTTCGGATCCGGACAGCCCGAGGGCGGAGGCTTACCTGGAGCAGGAGGCCGACCTCCGTGAAATCGCGGTCTCACCGGATGGCACACTGGCGGCTTATCAGTCCGACGAGACGGGAACGCGAGAGATCTACGTTCGAAGTTTCCCTGACCCAGGTGAACGGACACTGGTGTCGGAGGGTGGAGGTGAGTTCCCCTTCTGGTCCCCAGATGGCAACACAGTCAACTACTGGACCCTACCCGTCGCTCTGGGAGGAGGAGGAGGAGGAGGAGACCTCTTCATGGCCGCCCGCCAACTGGTTCGAGGAGCTTCGCCAGCGGATGGGGAATTAATATGAAAGTGCTGAAGCCCGAGTTGGCTGCGGTCGTTGGTGCGGAGCGATTCCTGGCCGAGATCCAGGTCACAGCGAACCTCCAGCCCCCGCGGTACTGATGTGAAAGACGGCCACCCCCATCGTTCGGAGGTGGCCGTCTCCCCGTTCCGCCAACATGTAGGCTAGGCCTTAGTTGAGCCTCGAATAGTCGGACGCACTCATCATGAATACCTGACTATTGACATTCACCGGGTATTTTGCCCGGAGAGTGATCCACTCCGGGTCGTCACGGAAGGCTGCCCAAACCTCTTCCCGATGGGCGCGGTCGCGATAGGCCAACATCCAAATCAAGGTGTTGGAATCCTCTAGGCTCTGCCACACAGCGACGACCTCTGCGCCGTGCTTCTCGAAAATCGCGACCTCTTGCTCCCGAAAGCGCTGATGCAGCTCGTCGATAGAACGCTCGTAATCGCCGACGCCGTCGCGCGAGGTGTTTGCCGTGTACATCCGGATCTCGAAGCAGCGTGAATTCGCCGCCACATTCGTGGAAAACTCGCCCGGGAGTTGAGCGGCCGGGCCACAGGCCGGCTGACTCTGCTGGGCATACGCCGGACTGCTGACAACGAAGCAGATGATGGCTGCGATGATCGCGGTCCTCATTTTGTCCTCTCTTTGAGTAATGACAGGTTTGGCCTTACGCTGAGGCGAGACAGATAACTACTACTGATCCCTCAATCGGAACAGATATGAGGTTCCTGGGAGTCGTAATCATACTGGCAATCCTAGCACCCAACAACAGTGTTTTGTGCGTCTACAGTGTCGGTGCGGGGAGGTGTACGTGATAACGGCGAAGGCGTTTAGGTGGGCGTCGTGAGCACCTACCCGCCTAGATAGCCAACAGCCCCGAACGCCGGTGGTTCCACGTCAGCGGCCCCTCCTCGTCATCACTTCGATGACCCCGCCAGGAAAACCGGTGCCGTACTTGGTGGTGGCGTCGGAGGCGGAGAGGAACCGCATGGTTTCGATTTCATCAGTGATCACTCGGTAGAGGTGAGCGAGCTCGCCGCGGAGAATTCCATCGACCACGACTCGCGCATACGAGGGTCCATAGCTGATACTGCCGCCGCGGAGTTGTAGCCAGCGCGGGTTTAGGTTCTCGACCGCCCGCCAGGCGCTCTGGCCCGGGAATAGTTCGAGCTGGGGTCGGTCGATCAGACGCGAGTTCCCCTGGGACGCGACAGAAGTCGTGAATTCCTCTCCGAAGGGCGTGCCTGATGACGAAGCACAGGCGGAGACGACGAGGGCTAGGACGACGGATGCGCAGCGGCGGAAAGACATGGATGGCCCCCCAATCATCGGGTGTGACCTTGAAATTCTACCTTATCCGGGTCGTTCACGCCACGGCGAGGGCATGTTGCATACGGTAGCCGTCCCCTTCACTTTCGGGGCCGGTGGCAACGCATGCCGCACACTCGAGGAGACCGGACATGACACAACCAGGATCGCACACGTCTCTCCCGGATCAGGGGGCAAGTCGGCGGAAATTCTTCAAGTTCCTGGCCGCCAGTCCGCTGGCGGCCCTGGCCTACGCGGCGCTGCCGTCGAGCTGGCTGGAGCCTGAGCCTGTCGCGGGCGAGGTGCCACCCAGCAGGCCGGCACCGTTGCCCTGCGTCAACTGCGGCGCCCCGGTGCTCCCGCCCGGCCTCGATCAGACTCGTGTAGTCCCGGCGATCCGTCCCCAGGAGATCCCTTCCCAGGAGCTCCCTCCCCAGCAAGCCCAGGAAGAACAGTTGACGGGGAGCCTCATTGCGTCGCCCGACGACGCGACCAACGTCTGGGACTTTGAGCGCGTGACCCATGAGAACAACCTGGCGCAGCACTGGGACTACCTGCACATGGGCGTCGACGACTACGAGACGCGCGTGGCGAACAGGGAGGGCTACCAGCGTCTGATGCTCCGTCCCCGCCGGCTCAGCGCGGAGCCCTCGAGCGAATTCAGCACGTCGATCGAGATCCTCGGCCAGCAGTTCGATTCACCCTTGTTCCTCTGCCCCGTGGCGGCCCTCCAGGCGTACCACACGCAGGGGGAGGCCGGCGCCGGGCGGGCAGCTCGACGCAGGGGCGTGCTGCAGCTCCAGTCGCATTCGAGCTCGAATTCGTATGAAGAGATCGCCGAGGCGCGGGGCGAGCCGCATTGGTTCCAGATCTACACGAATCCCGACTGGAACCGTAATCAGCGGGTGATCAACCGCGTGGCGCGCGCGGGCTGCCCCACACTCGTGTGGACGATCGACCTCCTCGGGGGAAGCAACCGGGAGCTGTCGCGGCGGTCGCTCGTCGGCGAGGGCAGGGAGGCAGAGCTCTGCACGCAGTGCCACAACCACCAAGAAGGCTACGAGCGGCCAATGCGCCGTGATCTAGACGGGCCAGAGGGTGAGCGTCCTCCGTACACCTGGGACTGGGTCAATCGTCTCAAGGACGCCAGCGACATGAACCTCGTCGTGAAGGGTATCGTCACAGCGGAAGAGGCAGAGCTGGCGATCGAGCACGGCGCCGACGGGATCTACGTCTCGAACCACGGTGGACGGGCGGTGAACAGTCTCTGGTCGACGATCGATGCCTTGCCCGAAGTAGTCGCGGCAGTGAGAGGACGGGTCCCCGTGATGATCGACAGTGGGGTCCGTCGCGGCGGCGACGTCTTCAAGGCCCTCGCGCTCGGTGCCGACGCGGTCGGCATCGGTCGCCCCTACGTATGGGGCCTCGGAGCGTTCGGCGAGGACGGAGTCGACAGCGTGATCCAACTGATCATGGACGAGTTCCGCATGGTCATGCGGCAGACCCGGACCAACTCGATCGATCAAATCACTTCCCGCTTCGTGATGGAAGCGAAGAATCCCATCATGACGCGGCGCAACGAGTTCGGGTTCGGGCTGTGAGGACGAGAAGCATGGCGGTCGCGCACATGGCTTCTCGGACCGGTCTTGCACGGACCGTGACGGCCGGCATCGTCGGCCTGGCACTGTTGCAGGCGGGGCCGGCGTCCGCGCAGCGGTCCTCCGTCGATTTCACGGTGTCAGGCACTTCGACGGTACGGGGATGGACGTGTTCGGTGACTGGCTCGGCCCAGGTCACCGCCGGCTCGTCGACCCCGGTGCGGGGGCTCGATGGTGGAGTCCAGACCGCCACGCTCAGCGTGCCAGTAGACGATTTCACGTGTCCTGACGAGGAGATGAGGGAACATCTCCTGGAGGCGATGAGGGCAGACGAGTTCCCGGAGATCACCTTCCGGCTCGAGGGCTACGAGGCGAATAGCCAGGGCGCCGTCACTACTGGTACGCTCACCATCCTCGATGCCACTGAAGAGGTGAACTTCCCCCTCTCGCTGACGCCGTCCGGATCGGGTGCCCAGATTGAAGGAGAGCTGGCTTTGGACATGACCGCCTACGGTGTGGAGCCACCTGTGGTCATGCTCGGCCTGCTAAGGGTCAGGCCACGGATTCGCATCCAGTTTTCGGGCATCATCACCCCCTAGGGGGGATAGGCGAAGCTTGCGTTCACCACATTAGCCGCGCAGCAGAAACGCTCCTCTTCTGGACAACCTCTGGGTAGCCACGCCCACGCTGCCGTTCACTTTTTCCACGGAAAGTGGAAGTTCAGGTATGTGATCGACTGCGAGTCCCCAAAATCCTTCCACCCGTGGACCATGCCCGGTGGGATGAACACCAAGTCCCCCGCTCTGACAATCCGTTCCACTCCACCGCGGATCGAGCTGCCCCGCTGATCACCCGGTCGTGACGCTGGTTGGGGATCCACTAGTGACCCACCGGTCACCAGCGTCGCCGACCCCTCCTGAATGACGTAGAGGTCGCTCAGGAACCCATGGATTGTGGCCGTTGGGGCGGTTCGGTGCAGCATCGTGACGCTGAAGACGTCTCCGCCCTCTAGAATCCTCCCGCTGGAGAGCTCGCCGACTCGCAATGCATTGAGCGCGGATTGAAGATCCGAGGCCTCCAAGACCACGGCTTCATCGTCCGTCGCTTCTTCTGGAAAGGTTGCCTGACTGAACCCAATGCCAGGGTACAGGGTCATCAAGACACCCGCGCACAGACTGGTCTTGAGAGCGCGCATCCTTCTCCTCCTTAGTCGCACGATCTGCCGGACGGCTTCTTCAGGGGATTGTCGGACGTGCGGGAATCGCTCCCAAGCGGGTCCGAGAGATGAAGATGCACCGCGCTGATATGCGGAGCAAGGAAAAACCAGGTATTAACTAGTAGATAATCGGCTAACCAACGTCCGGTTTCCGTGGAACAACTGAACGACAGGGAGGTGACGGACCGATGCGAACCATTCTGCTTTCGATCGTTCTGCTAGGGATTGGGGGGCCTGCGGGTCTGATCGCTGTGGTTGACGCGCAGGATCCCCAGCAGCTTCCCGCGACGTACACTTCCATGGCCGAGATCGAGGCCGCGTTGGATGAACAGGGAGAATCCGGCGGCGGCGGTGCTGGCGTACACATCTCAGAGCCTGACGACTTCGCACCGGAGGTTCTCGTGCGACGCCGGTTCGCGTCACAGCCGAACAATGCCAGCGTCCACGCAGACCGCGACGAAATCTATCAAGTCATTGACGGCAGCGGCACCTTCGTGTCGGGTGGCACCTTTGTGGATCTCCGGGATCGGCCCGCTGGCATCCGAGGGGGCGAGGCGCGCCAGATCGGGGTCGGTGATTTCGTGGTGATCCCGGCTGGAACCCTACACTGGTTCAGTCAGATCAACGGGTCCATCACGTACGTGAACATTCGGCTCGCACCGTAGGACTGAAGGACGAGCCGATAACGCCCCTCTAAGCCACGTAGAGCGCGATCCTGGAGCGTCTGAAAGGGGTTCTGCTTGCGCCCACCGGCCCAGCACCATGTGATCTTGCGGATCACCTCCGGTCCACGTCTCTTGGATCAGTTGCGTCTGAGGACAGTAATTCGTTCGTCGGCAGCCACTCCGAACTGCCGACACCCCCCGTTCAGAAGGAGGCCCGCATGAAGTGCCACCTGGTTTTTGTCGCAGTATCCTTGGCCGCCACATCCCTCGCCATGGCGGGGTGCGGGGTCCCACGGTCGGATGCAAGTTCTGTTTATTCGCAAGCCACCTAATCAGCGCCTCGACGCCACCCTCAACCACCGCGCATGGGGTATCATGACTGCGAAAACAGCACGCCGGTTCAGAACCGCCATCATGATCATGATGGTCTGCATTCCCGTCGCCCTTGGCTATGAGTTCATGAGCGACGGGAGGATTTCGATCATCGGTCTCGTCGTCGGGATCGCCCTCGCGATGCCGCTGGTCCTGCTCGAGGAGTCCACCTTCGACGAGCGGATGCGGCGTCTGCCGTTCTCGGTGGCACTACTGGCGAAGGCAATCACGTACATCGGATCCGTGATTGCCGTGTTCTCGGCGGTCGGCCTCGTCTTCGGTTTCCTTCAAGGCCTGACGATCGATGAATTTTGGGCGACTCTTTTAGAACCCACCCTCCCCCGCAAAGTCGCCATCGGTTTCCTTCTCTACGTGATCATCATCTTCTTTCGACAGCTCGATCGGATCCTCGGTCCGGGGGTGTTACTGAGCTACTTGCTGGGCCGATATCACCGGCCTCACCGCGAATCTCGCATCTTCATGTTCTTGGACCTCAAGTCCTCGACGTCGCTCGCGGAGGAGTTGGGGCACGAGGCCTACCTCGGCCTGATCAACGAGTTCTTCCGAGACATCTCCGGGCCAGTACTCGACAGTGCGGGTGAGATCTACGAGTACGTCGGAGACGAGGTCGTCCTAACGTGGAAGGAGGAGCGGGGGCTCAAGCATGCGAACTGCATCCGAGTGTTCTTCGACATCGACACGATCATGGAGAAGAGAAAGCAGGGGTATCTAGACCGATTCGGCGTCGTGCCGGAATACAAAGCCGGAGTCCATTTGGGTGAGGTAATGACCGCGGAGATCGGAGATCTGAAGAAGGGGCTGATCTTCAACGGCGACGTGCTCAACACCGGCGCCCGGATTCAAGGAGAGTGTACCCGGCTGGGACGGCGTCTCGTTTCGTCGGCCGACCTCTTCCACCGCTTGGGTCTTCCTGATGAGTGGACGGGCGAGGCGATGGGGTCCGTGACCCTGAGAGGGAAGTCCGAGCCGACAGAGCTGGTGGCGTTCGCGTGAGCCTGGTAAGAAGGGAACACCGAAACCTTATCGCAAACGGGCCTCCCTGGGCCAGGCTTTGCAAGCCAGAGGTTGCCGGGTCGCATCTCTGGGCCGGTTCGTGTGTCGGTTGGGCCGGTTCTTGTGTCGATTCAAAGCGGCAGATGTGAGCATCGGCTCGCGGCAAGAGTAGCAAATCGTGCGCCCTGCCAAGGGTTTGTGTGGTTTCTTGCCGTAAAACGCACAACTTGAATCCGATACCGTCCAATGATTTCCGGGTAGGTGCATAACATCCAGTATTTACAACAGGTTACGTAGTTTCTTTCTTGTCTCGTTCTGCCAGCAGTGCCCTTTGCGATCCCGTTCCATCCCAGTTATGATTGGGGGATGGATAATGTGATTCGATCTCCCGTCAAGCGCCGCCTAGGCAAGCCCAAGGGCCGCCATCCCCACAAGCGGCTCTCGACCGCCTTCGTGCGCTCGGCACCGCCCGGCAGGCACTGCGATGGCAACGGTCTCTACCTTTACGTCCAGAAGACCGGAACCCGGAGTTGGATTCAGCGGCTCGTGATCCGGGGCCGCAAGCGCGAGCTCGGACTCGGCAACGCCCAACTGGTCTTGCTCGCCGAGGCGCGGGAGCAGGCGCTGGCCAACCGCAAGCTTGCCCGCGCGGGCGGCGATCCGCTGGCCGAGAAGCGGCGTTCGGCGGGCATTCCCACCTTCGCCGAGGCCGCTAAGCGCGTCATCGAGCAGAAGAGCGCCGGATGGCGCAACGCGGCGGTGCCGAGGAACTGGTATCGCAGCTTCGAGATTCACGTCTTCCCAAGGATCGGGAGGGTGCCGGTCTCCGAGATGACGAGCGCCGACGTGCTCGAGATCCTCACACCCATCTGGCACGCGAACCCGCCGACGGCCCGGATCGTTCGCCACCGCATCCGCGCCGTGCTGGAATGGGCCATCGCCATGGACTGGAGAACGGACAACCCGTGCGACCGGCTCCTGCCGGTGCTCGGCTCCCAGCAACATGTCGTCAGACACCGGAAGGCCCTGCCTCACCGCGAGGTGGGGGCGGCCATCGAGAAGGTCCGGGCGGCGAAGGCGGGCAAGGTGGACGCGCTGGCGTTCGAGTTCATGGTGCTCACGGCGGCGCGGGGCGTCGAGGTCCGCGGGGCGGTATGGAGCGAGATCGACCGGGAGGAGCGCGTCTGGACGGTCCCCGCGAGCCGGATGAAGAGCCTGCGCGCGCACCGTGTGCCGCTGTGCGGCCGCGCGCTGGAGATTCTCGACGCGGCGCGGAAGCTGGGCGGCGGCGGGAGTCCGATCGTGTTCGTCGGCAAGCGCGGCAGAGAGGTGGGCGGCGAGCAGATGGGCCGGCTGCTCAGGAAGCACGGGATCGCGGCGGTGCCGCATGGGTTCAGGTCGTCGTTCAGGGACTGGGCCGCCGAAGAGACGGACCACCCCCGCGAAGTCGTCGAGGCGGCCCTGGCCCATGTAGTCCGGAACCCGGTCGAGGCCGCCTACATGCGCTCCGACCTGTTCGAGCGCCGGCGTCGGCTCATGGACGATTGGGCTGCCTACCTGAGTAGGGAGCTTAGGGCAGGTCCCTGATCGTTCAGATCCAACAATGCAGCCGAAGCGTCTCTCTGAACCACGCGCGTTTTCCGATGAATACGGAGGGTTGGGGAGTTCTTGCCTCGTCCTCCTCGATGCCTTAGCCGGAAGCCCGTCAGCTTCTCCCCCCTCGCAAGGAAGGGAACTCACCAAGTTCGGTGACCTAAGGCGCGAGGTACATCACGCCCAGGCTTGAACATGACGACACTAGGGCCCACCCCGTGCGTAAGAGACGACCATCCCGCCCTGGTGTAGACGATAGTGTTTTGGGAATCCCTCCTCGAAGGGGTTGGGGAGCCAGTCGATTTCGGGGTCTGCCGAAAGGGCGTCGCGCACCCTCAGGATCCGCCATCGCCACGTGTCACCGCGACGCCTGGCAATGCGAGTCGCCGCTTCGATTTCGCTAATCCCGAGGTCGAAGGACGTTTCTTCCCCTTTCGTTGCCTTCACCTCGACGTGCCACCTGATGCCGTAGTGGTTGAACCGGAAATCGAAGCCGTGCCCGTCGCTTATCTCGTCCTTTTCGCCGTCTACGAGCGGGAGAACCTTCAGCCGTGACTCCGAAACCCATGCGCTCGGCCGCACCGCTCGGCCCCCGAACTCCTTACGTAGATATCGGTAGGCGTGCATTTCCCCGACAATGCCAACCACTTCGGCCTCCTCCGGGGACAGACGCCGATGCCCGCTCCTGCCTTTCTTCTCCCCGCCGCCTCCAGAGCCGCCACGGCGCGCAGGCGGGCCAAGCGGCGTGAACTCGTCCTCGGCTGCCCGTGGCCCGCCGGGGTACTCCAGCGCGACGGTGTGCTGCCGAAGCAATTCCGTGTAATCGATCGTCTCGGTCTCGAAGGACTCGCCCGCGATCTCCACCTTTCTCCGCTTCCGCGCCGCCTCCCTCTCCTGCTCCGCTCGATCCCGTCGCCTCTCTTCGATTGCTTCCTCGTCGAGTCCCAGCCGGTCCCTGATCCCTTGTGGATCCGAAGGCTCGCCGCAGGCCGCGGCGAACCGCTCGTCGCCCAGGGCGGCCAATGCGAGACGCCAGAGGTCCGCATCGGACCACAGGCAAAGGTACGCCTCCGCCCCGAGTTCGGGAGCCGTCGGCCGATCGGGCACGGCGGATTCCGGGAGGTGAACCTCAAGCCAGGTTCGGTACAGGTCGTGCACCTGCAAGAGCACCCTGTTGAACTGGTCGCCATTGAGGCGGGCCGTGTCGTACGGGTCCGGGTCGATGCCGATCCCGCTTTCCTCCAGGGCAACCCGGAGCTGAGGAGCCGACGTCGCACCCGGCAGCGCTTCGAGGTTCCCCGCGTCCACGATCTCCCGGTAGCTCTCGCGGAGGGCGTCGACCACGGCCGCGAACGGGACTTCCTACCACCGGTTCGACCAGTTGTCAGGCGCCGTGAACGCGCGCGTCGCGCCTTCGATCTTCCGGAACAGCAGCGGCTCGCCGCAATCGATTGCTCCAACCCCCGTTTCCTGGTCCAGGGTGACTAACGTAGGAGGGAGCTAGATTGGGGGCCGACACGACCCGTAGGAAGCGGGGGAGGGGGAGTCCGATGCGGAAGACGAGATTCAGCGAAGAACAGATCGCTATGGCGCTGCGCCAGGGCGAGGTTGGCACGCCGGTGGCGGAGATCATCAGGAAGCTTGGGATCAGCGAGCAGACGTACTACCGGTGGAAGAGGAAGTACGGCGGGCTCGGAGTGTCGGAGCTTCGTGAGCTCAAGGCGATCCGAGAAGAGAACCGTCGACTGAAGACGCTGGTGGCGGATCTGTCGTTGGACAAGACGATCCTGCGGGAGGCGCTGAGAAAAAAATGGTGAGCCCGACGCAGCGAAGGGCGGGAGTCCGGTGGGCGCGGGAGGCCTACCAGCTACCCGAGCGTCGGGCATGCAGGGTGATGGGGTTCTCCCGATCCACGGAACGCTACCAGAGCGTGCGGCCATCACGGGAGCCGTTGCGGGCTCGGCTGAAGGAGCTGGCCGCGGTTCGTGTGAGCTATGGGTATAGACGGTTGCACATCATGCTGCGCCGCGAGGGCTGGCCGGTTAACCGGAAGCTGATCGAGCGCCTGTACCGTGAAGAAGGTCTTACGCTGAAGCGGAAGAAGCCGAAGCGCCGTCGCAGTGCTGTGCGACGAGAGCGATCCACTCCGGCTGCGTCGGTCAACGAGCGGTGGGCCATGGATTTCGTGCACGATACGCTGTCCAACAGCCGGACGGTGCGGGTGCTGACGGTTCTGGATGTGTACAGCAGGGAGTGCGTGGCACTTGAGGCTGGTGTAGGGTTCAGAGGCGAAGACGTGGGCCGGGTGCTGAGTGCGGCAGCCGAGGAACGAGGGAGCCTGCCGAAGATGATCTCGGTGGACAACGGGACGGAGTTCACTTCGAGAGCGCTCGATCACTGGGCGTACTGGAACCGGGTCAAGCTTGACTTCAGCCGGCCGGGAAAGCCGACCGACAACCCGTTCATCGAGGCGTTCAACGGCAGCCTCAGGCGTGAGTGCCTATCGCAACATTGGTTCGTCGATCTGGACGACGCGCAGCAGACCCTCCACCATTGGAAGGACGAGTACAACAACGTGAGACCACACAGTAGTTTGGACGACCAGGCCCCCGCCCACTTCGGCGGCGGCGGCCACTTCATCCCAACCCCAAATCGGCTCGGTTTCTCACCCTCCTAGTGGACCAGATTCGGGGGGCGGTGCAACAGGTGCTGGGACTAACATAGGATGTGGTACCGCTCTTGGGGGCAGGTCAGTCGCGGAAGCCCATATTTCGGGGGGTAGCCGAACAGATGGCACAAAAGGAAATCACGATGAAACTCAGAACAACCGTGCTCCTCGCCGCATTGCTCGCCACAGCAGGGTGCGGAGGCGACGACGACAGCAGCGGGCTGCTGTCGCCCACCGCCCCGTCCCTGGTAACCGGGGTCGCAGCCCAGAACGACGCTGGACGTCAGAGCGACCCGCAGGTCGGCGCAACCAGCCTGATGGATGGTATGCGGGCCGCGATGGCGCCGGCAACCACCATCGACTTCTCCAGCGTGACATGGAGCTGGAACTCGGCAGAGACCCACCTGGAGCCGTCCAACATCCCGGATTCCAGGGTGCAGGCGGGGTCCAACGTCTGGCAGCGAGACGACGACACCGGGCTGATCCGGATCTTCAGCGACGAGGATCTCGGCGGCTGGACCTTCGTGACCGCCGGGTCCAGCTGGCCTCTGAGCACGCGGAGGCCAGGGCTGTACGTGTCGAACATCTCCGCCGCCGATGTCGAGCTGATCGCCTCCGGAGGCGGTGGCAGCGGCGGAAACGGGCCTCGGGGAGAGCCCAGGAACGAACCTGGGAACAGACCTCGTGCGGCGTGCACACTGGTCTACAACTACCACGATTCGAGCGCGTACGACGGGCCGCTCGGCCACTATGTGTACGCGACTGACGGGGCGGGTTACACGCCATCAACGGCACAGGCCGGCTACATTGGAGCCTTCATCCACCTCGATCTATCAGGGGACTGCTCCGGCGGAAGCTCGGCCGATCGCACGGCTCTGTATAGTCTGGCGAAGCCAAACTCGTTCAGCTATCTCCGCTACGATCACTATGCGGAGTGGTCTCCCGGCGGGTCAGGCTCATGGCTGCAAAATGTAGAGGACTACGGCGCAATTCAAGGACGCCACTACTACTACATCGGTCAGGCGATGGCGAACTTGTCGACCCTGTAACCAAGATGTGGGTCCGTGTGATACTTTTTGGGACAAACGGCGGGACACAGAAACGAGGGCGGATCGGATGGGCCGGGTCTGCCGCGGGGATGCCGGACATCACCATAACCTGGAACGGACTTGACTCACAGCTCATCCCGCCACGGCCGCCGCGCCCCACTCCACGCGTGGAGTGCGTAGAAGGCTGCGTCGTCCAGCAAGGGCGGCGAGCTGGAACTCAGGCTCGTGCTGGACGAGCCTCTGATCCCCGGTTTACCCAAACTGCTCCGACCCAGATTCGACCCCCCGGCCATCTTCAGAGAGGTGACGGGGCGCACGCAGAGAGATGACTGGCGGGAGTGCGGAATAGGCCAGACCGACCGTGCCGAGTGCCTCTGGCGTGTCAAGCAGACCTCCGGCCCGGGGTCACTACTCGGCGGATCGTCGTACTCGTTCCTCTGGAAAGCACCGAGAGATCCAGGCTCGCACAAAATCAAAATCGGGTACGAGTACAAGGCCTGGGGTAGCTTCAAGGAATGGGGCTACAGAGATACCGCCTTCGAGGGCGTCGACGTGACGGTCACCGTGCCACCACCTCGGGCGGACAGAGGCCCGGTGACGACGCCGCTGGTGTGTGCCCCTCTGATCCCACCGGACACCGGATGGCCCTGCTCCGTGAAGATCAACGCAGAGGACGAGAAGGGACGACCCTCATCAAGCTGCACCGAGGCCGTCCCAAGATCTCGTACCTGTCCTATCCCGATTTCGACGAAGTGGCTCACCCAACACTTGCGTTCTCCGTAGTTGTCCGGCTGGACACCATGGTGGCGACATTCCATGACTTCTCCAGGCGAGGCAACCCTCCGATCCTCCACAGGAAAGAGGCTTTCGTACCGGCAGACTATCCCTGTCGTGAGCGCTTCGCTCGATTGACGCGGCAGGAGGAAAAGCGTGGCCTACTCAATCGGGGAGAGATCGGTACGCTGCGCGGGTGGCATGAGCTCCTCGAGGCAGAGGGCTTGAGGGTGGCCGGGCATGTCCTGCGGCGGCAGTAATGGCTGACCGGGCTCCAGTCGAAGTCGATGTGCGGAGCGTAACAGGCCCAAGGTGGTGAGATACGGTGTGTGTGGTACTTGGCCAGGTCCGAGTGGACCTGACGTCGTGGTGTCTGGATATGGGGGTTGGCCCCGGGGATGCCCTTGGCAGGGATGGCCTGGACTTGTCGGTTGTCCTTGATTATCTAATGAATGTAAGGCATTAGTGGGTTTTGGGGGGAATTCTTTGGAGGACACCGTGATCGAATCCGCTATCACGTCGAAGGGGCAAACGACATTGCCCAAGCCCGTACGGGAAGCGCTCGGCATACGGCCTGGGGACCGAGTGCGTTACGTAATTCTGGACCATGAGGTTCGAATCATCCCGGTGCGGCCCGTTCGTCGCCTGTATGGCGCATTCCAGTATGACGGTCCGCCTGTGACGCTGCAGGACATGGAGCGCGCCGTCACCGAGGGAGCGGTCGGGGAGTGATTGCGCTCGATACGAATGTCCTGGTCCGATATCTGGTGGCCGATGACGCCAAGCAGGCGGAAGCAGCACGGGTGCTGCTGGCGGGTTTGACAGCTGAGCGGTGCGGCTTTCTGTGCCGCGAGGTGACGGTAGAGCTTGTTTGGGTGCTGGAACGGGCCTATCGATTCTCCCGTGACCGGATTGCGACCGTGCTCGAGCAACTGGTGGCGACTGAAGAGCTCGAGCTTGAGGCTGTCGATGATATTGCACGCGCAGCCCGTGGTTACCGTCGAGGCGGAGCTGACTTCTCCGACCTGATGATTGCCGCCGCCGCAAGAAGGTCCGGAGCGCATCCTCTCTACACTTTCGACCGACGAGCAGCCCAACTTAAGGGAGCAGAACTGGTGAAGGAGCCAAGCTCATGAGTACAGACTTGGAACACAGCACCGTTGGCACACCTAACCGTGAGGCCGATGATCGAATGTCAGTTTTATCCACCCTGGCTCATCAGGCTGTGACAGCAGTACCAAAGCTCGTGATTTCAGATCGATTGCGTAAGGCCGCCAAGTACGATCCCTCAAAGCAATACGAGTTTCGATATCGCGCGAAAGGTCATCGCGACCTTCCCCACGTTGTCAAGTTGTCTGGAGGACGCTCAAGCGGGATGCTCCTGTTCGCGCTCCTTGAGAACAAGATCCTCGACCCAGACCGAGGAGACGTAATCGTTTTCAACAACACCTCGGCGGAGCACCCGGATACGTACCGCTTCACGCGAGACTGCAAGGTCGCTTCTAGCCGTTACGGAGTACCGTTTTTCTGGGTTGAATTCCAGACCTATGAGGACGCCCGCAACGGCGAGTGGACCCGCATTCCATCCTATCGCCTCGTCAATGACGAGATCAGATCTCCGGACAATCCAGATGGATTTCATTGGCGCGGCGAGGTCTTTGAGGAGTTGCTATCCTGGTCAGGATATATCCCGAATCAGTTCAGTCGCATCTGCACCAGAAATATGAAACTAGAGGCAACGCGCCTGTTCCTGAAAGACTGGTTGGCATGCAAGGAGTCCATCCCGAGGTTGGGTCAATAGGTGTGTAAATGTTTCAGGCGGCGTTTTTCCGCTGTTGGGTTGAGACGGGCTTTCCGTCTTCGAACTTTCTTCCTTCAAATACGTCCTTGAGGAGGTGAGGAGCGTCGAGCCTTCTGAAGCGCTTCTCCGCCACCAAGAGCAGCTTCCAGATCAGCGCCGTAGCGCTCTCGACCCGCTTGAAGCGCTTCGCCGCCGTTGTCCTGAGCCGTACTGCGGCAAAGGGGCTCTCGACCACGTTCGTCGTGCGTAGATGCTTCCAGTGGTCCTCGGGGAAGTCGTAGAACGCCACCATCCGCTCCCAGTCGTCCTCGAGTACATCCACCGCCTTCGGATACCACGGTCTGTAGCGCCTGGCGAACGCCTCACGGGCCTTCAGCGCCTCGGACCGCCTCGGTGCGTAGACCACGGTCCTGAGAAGGTCCTTCGCCTCGCTCTGCTCCCGCTGAGGCAGCCGGTCCAGCACGTTCCTCATCTTGTGGTTCCAGCACCGTTGCTCGCCCGCCTCAGGCCATACCTGCCGTACTGCGCCCCAGATCGCCGCGTTGCCGTCCGCCATCAAAAGCCGGGGCGCCTCGATGCCGCGTGCCTTCAGATCCCGCAACACCTCGGACCAGGACTCGACCGACTCTCGGTAGCCCGATCTCAGGGCCAACACCTCCTTCGTACCATCTCGCATCGCACCGAGAACCACCAGCAGCGCTGCCTTGTCCCGCTCGAGCCCCGCCTTCACGTAGATCCCGTCCGCCCAGACGTAGACGACCTCACGGTCGGCCAGCGAGCGCTTCGACCATTCCTCGAATTTCCTTGTCCATCCCGCCCGCAGCCGCCAAATCGAAGACTTCGACAACGGGGCCCCCTCGCCCAGCAGGCCCCGCATCGCCAGCTCGAAGTCTCCCTCCGCCAGCCCGTGCAGATACAGCTCCGGAAGCAGAGCACCCACCTCCTTCGTCCGTCGTGCGAACAACGGCAACACCCGACTCTCGAACCGCTCCTCAATGCCTCGAACCCGGGGCCGTCGGAGCATGATCGTGCCCGAGCTCATCGCCAGCCGCCGAGCCTTGCCGTAGCCGTTGCGGTAGCCTGGCGCCGGGTCTACGACCGTCTTCCGCTCCGACTTCTCCCGGCCGAGCAACTCCGTCACTTCCTCCTCCAGAATCCGCTGGACCATCTCCTGGGCCTTCTCACGAACCAGCGCTTCCAAGCACTCCCACGTCGGCGTGCTGGACTCACTCTCGGGTCCCACCATATTCTTCCTCACGAGGCATCGTTCCTTTCCCCCGGGCGCTCACCCGGGATTCGCTGGTTAACTTCTTACTACCTAGCGGAAAGGGGTCGCCTCTTTTTTTACACACCCTTCTATGGGGCTGGCGGTCAAGACGCACCTTCCCCACGCGCCGTCGGCTCATTTTTTGACCGTCGGCGTCCGCATGGTTTGGATTGCCCGGTCGACGACTCAGGGTGGGGAGGGGTGCGCTCGCAGGGTCCGCATCGCAGTCCGGAAGACGTTCACAGCCGTCGCGTTCTCCGCTCTGGAGCGGGAACCATCCTTCTATCTGGGACTCTGTGGCCCATCGCTTCGTTCGGCTCTTCCAGGGGTGCATAGCCTTTGAGTGGGGGCTTGGGCTCTCTGCCCCGGCCCACGGTGTGTATGGATGCTGTCCCCTGTAACCGGTTCGCTTCCGTTTCGTCGGACCCCATGTTGTGACCGCTTTCGACCCCACGCTCGCCGATCCCAGGCCGGTTTACTCCGTCGCTTCCAGTCTCTTGGGGTCGTACGCTTCGCCCGTGCGCCACACCGCTAGCACGATCGAGGCGAGCTGACGCGCGATCGTCAGCTTCGCCAGATTCGGCTTCGTGCCCCCCTCCAGGAGTCGCTCGTAGTGGCGGTACAAGGGTTCGTTTTCGGCCCGACCGATCACCGTCGTCGCTGCGCCCTTGAACACACGCTTCAGCGTGTGGTTGAAGTTCCGATTCAGCCCCCGCGTCTGCTGTACCGGTTCCCTTACCCACCGCCCACCCGGACCCCGCACCCAGTCCGACGAGCTCCGCATCACGACGCCCAGTCCGCAGTACGCCCAGAACCTGCTCCGGCTCTGGAACCGGTACGGCGTCACCACCACCGGCAGGAGCTCCGCCGTCCGGATCGGACCCAGACCCGGGCACGTCTTCAGCACATGCCACTCTCGATGCTTGCGTGCTTCCGCCAGCAACGCCTTCTCGGCCTTCGCCCTCAATGCCACGAGTGCGTCGTGCTCCTCGTACAGCAACCCGGCCGTCGTCCTGCTCGCTTCCGGCAGCTTGGCCAACCACTCCTCCCGGTCGCGCTTTAAGTAGACCGAGCGCCCCGCGCCGTAGGCCACTCCTCTCGAGCGCAGCACGCTCTTGAGCCGGTTCTTCACCCGCACCGTGTCGCCGACCAAGAAGTCGTAGCTCTTCGCCCGTTCCCCCAGCCGCCTGAACTGGCCCCGGTTCTTGTAGACCGTCGTCTCCAGTGATCCGATCCGCAGCTTCTCCGCCAGGGCAAACGCGTCCAGCTTGTCGGTCTTCGGGCCCCGGCTCTTGCCGACCCCCGCCACCGTCAGCTCCTCCACGTGCGGCTTCAGCACCTCGTACAGCCACCCCGACAGCGTCCCTTCTTCCAGGCATAAGTGCCGGTTCCTCGGAATCCCTCGCAGCACCTCGATCAGCGCCCGCGCGTTCGTCTCCACCACCTGCGAGCCCAAGCGCTTGCCGCTGGGGCCTACAATCCCCAGCGTGCAGCTCGACGCGTGTGCGTCGAGTCCGATATACCTCTCCATGGGCATCCTCCTCTTGGGTAGGACGGGTTGGGTTGCTTGCTTGCGCGAATAATGATGAACGCGCACCCGCTCCCGGAGGAGAACGCCTCTTCGTCTTCGGGCTGCTTCGCTGCTGATCGGTACCGGTAGCGGTCGCCATGCCCCTATGATGCCTTTGATCCTAGCTCTCCATCCCCCGGCTAGGCCACTACGGGAGTCGTTCTCGGGTCGATATCGCCATGATGTATCAGCGACATCGTCGCAACCGAGGCGGGGTCCCCAAAGAGGTCTTTGCCGAAAAGAGGAAATACGCACTGACACGTCCTTACGTCCGCTCGGAACAGCGATACCGAGATTTCTCCTCGGTTTGGCGCCCCTTCCATAATGCTGCCCTCGAGGGCAGAGCCTACGGGGACCAGGCTTGGTTCGGTGACGGAGGCGCCGAGTACCTAGCTTTCGTCGGACTTCGGGCAGACGAGCAACTTCGTGTTAAGCGTGTCGAGGCACGAAACGCCGGTCCGGGAGCGTCCGGCTATGAGGGCGAGCATGTATACATGCCCTTAGCCGACATGGCTGTAGCCCGGGACGATGTGAACACGTTCTGGGACCAACAAGATTGGGACCTCTCGTTGCCCAAGGCCGGAAGCCTCTCCAACTGCGTCTTCTGCTTTCTTAAGGGTGCCGCCAATCTAAGAGCTGTCCACAACAAAATGGAAGAACAGAAGCAACAAGATAATCCCGGATTTGGTTCACTAGTGGGTACACCTTCCGATGTGTCATGGTGGATACGCATGGAACAAACCTATGGCCGAGACCTAGACGCCGAGGAGAGAGAAATCACAGGGACACCAGAGCACAATTTTCTTGGTTTCTTTGGAGCATCGAGTACCTTTTCCTATGAGTTTCTAGCTCAGAGTGACGAGTGCGAGATCACGAAATATTCGAGCACACTCCTACCGTGCGACTGTACGGAATGACCATCACATACACCCGCTGAGCCGCTAGATGCGATTGGTCAGCGACCGGGTAGCCTATCTGGATAACCAGGCGACCACGCCGGTAGACCCCCGAGTCCGCCACGCGATGTTCCCTTTCTTCGATAGTTGTTTTGGGAATCCGCATTCGAGGGACCATGTGTACGGATGGAACGCCACAGACGCTGTAACTGTGGCACGAGCTCAGGTAGCACAGTTCATCGGTGCAGACGATCACGAGATCCTCTTCACGTCGGGAGCTACCGAGTCATGTAACCTAGCGCTACGTGGCATCGCGAGGGCCTCTGACGGTAAACGGAATAAGCTGATCACCGTGGCGACGGAACATCCTGCCGTTTTGGAAACAGCACTGGACCTGCGACGTCTCGGGTTCGAGGTGGTTGTCCTACCGGTGTCCTCCGAAGGTCTCCTCGATCCTTCTGACCTCGAGCGGACACTCGACAACCGAACCCTGCTCGTGTCTATCATGGCGGCAAACAACGAGATTGGTGTCCTCCAGGACCTTACTGACATCGCCCACTTATGCCATGCCAAAGGTGTGCTGTTTCATACCGACGCAACGCAAGCTGCTGGGCGGATTCGTATCGACGTAGGCACATGGGACGTTGACCTCCTTAGCCTGTCTGCCCACAAGTTCTACGGTCCAAAGGGCGTAGGAGCTCTATTCGTTCGATCCGGTGTATCGCTTGAACCAATGCTGACAGGTGGTGGCCAAGAGCGTGGGTTACGACCAGGAACAGTGTCACCAGCCCTCACGGTTGGCTTCGGCGAAGCATGCCGTATAGCTGGAGAGGAATGGAGAGACGATACCCGGCGAATGTCTGAACTCACGGTACGCCTTAGGCAGGGCCTGCATGCCTTGTGTCCGAACATCCGTATCTTCGGCCATCTGCAACAACGGCTGCCGGGTTCCCTCATGGTGGGTTTTCCGGGAATTCCGGCGAGCGAAGTCATTTCTATCGTGTCGGATCGCATAGCGGTGTCTACTGGTTCCGCGTGTGCTTCCGGTACCGCCGAGGCCTCGAAAGTCCTTCTCGCATTAGGTGTGGCACCGGATATCGCCATGACGGGTGTGAGAGTGAGCTTGGGACGCTTCACGAAGGAATGCGATATCGAGACTGCACTCGCTGCCCTGTCTGACATTGCTCCGATTGCCGCCAGGAACCGACCCTACGATGACAAAGTTTCTTGACCTTCGATTTGCACCAGGATCTCTGACCGGTTTCACTCCGCGCGGTATCGCAGGGTTCGGAGACCTGCGGCCGGCAGCGGTGGTCCGAGAGCTCATTCAGAATTCCCTTGATGCCACCGCCGAAGCTGGGGAAACATCCGCGATCGTCCGCTTCCGGCTTACTCAAGTGAGAACGGACGATATCCCAGGAATTCGGAGCTACAAGAAAGCTTTTTTTGAAGCAGTGCAAAGTAATAAACGGAGCAATAATGGCACACTCCCGAGTCAAGCAGCGAGAGTCGTCCAGGTCATCAGGGAGGCACTGGATCGGGACAAGCAAGACGTTCTCTCTGTACTCGATAACGGTATTGGCTTGAACGAAGCTCGGTTGACTGCTCTGCTGAGTGATGGAATGAGTGTCAAGAGTGACGCGGCTACAGGCACGTTCGGCAACGGACACTCCGTCGTCATCCCGGCGTCCGACTTCCGCTACGTGCTTTATGGAGGAGTTACCAACTCGTACAAGAAACTTGTGACCTCATCACCTAAGGCATCGTAATTCTCTTTCGCACGATACAGACGCGTCCAAGTATCAACCAGCTGTTCGGGCACATCATGGATCGTCATGATCAGCGGGGTATCGGAAGCAACTCGTCCCAAGCCAACACGGTCAACACGACGGGCACTACGACAACCACAGCAACCCCAACCGCCGCTGCCGGCGGGGAGTCGCCTTGTGGACGCTCATCGGAACCGCGCATGGTCCTAGGCGCCTCGTCTCGGTGAGTAGGTACTCAGGATCGTGGCACGATACCGAACAGCGTTGCGACTCCACAGAGCTCTGTGGTCATGGCTACCTGAAAGGTGAACGTGGACCCCCGCTTTTTCAAGCTTCGCGATCAGATAGGTCCAAGAAATCTAGGGCCCCCGATTTCTCTGGACGGTGGATTTGGCAAGGAGCCGGGGTCCCAAGAAAGAGGGGGTTGCAAATGCTTTCAAAGGCTGGGGAGTCCGAAGTGAACGAAGGTCGCACACGACACCGCCATCTATCGGGCTTGCAGGAAGGAGCACCGCCGCCTGCTCGAGCGATCCGGCGAGTGCGCCTCGACGGCGAGCTCAAAAGCACCGTCGCGCGCCGGAGCGAGTCCGCCCGTGCGCGAGACGGCTGGCGGGCTGCGGAGGCCGGGCGGCACCACGCTGCCCGGCAACTGGAGCTACTCATGGACGCGGAGGGCGGCGTTCTCTTCCCCGATGCAGCAGATCGAGTACATCGACTCCGACGGGCGGACCGGCGGTGACGAGCCAATCGGCGTCGATATCGAGCGATTGTTCTGCTGTCTGTGTGGTCACCGCAACAACGCCGTCACGGCTGCCGCCCTTTGAAAGGGCCTGCTCTAGCGCATCATCGAGCAGACGGCGATCCTCTGGCGCAAAGGTGCAAAACGTCCGTGGTGGGGTGCGACCACGCCTCTGCACGGCGGTTCGAGATGCCCGCCAGTCATTCCCGCCATTTGATGGCGTTTTCTCGCCCTTTAAGCACGGCAGCATCAGGCATGGTAGGACGGCAAGAACGGCAGATCATGCAGTCCTAGTTGAACTTAGACGATTTCTTGCCGGGGTTCACGCTCACTGGGATGTGCCTGATGTGCACTCGCCGATCAGCACCGACGCTCGCCGATCCGCGTTCAAAATCGGCCTCCAGGGAGCCGTCTCGAGCGCCATGTCGCGAAGCCGTGGATCATCGTTCCGGGACTCGAGGATCGGTGGAGGTCGTTCAACTCGACGATCCGCTTGAGGCAGGCCTGCAGGTCGCCATACTCTTTGAGCACCCGGTCATCCTTGGCGCGGATGGCCCGCTCGATTCGGGCGATCTCGCGGCGGGCCGCACTGTCGGGTTCCGGAGCGGCGGAGGGGCCGGATGCTGTAGATGTGTTGGTCCAGTTCTCGAGGATCGTCTCCGCCCGGCCCCGCTCGTCCGTTGTCCGGACGACGACCACGACTTCGATCCCGCGGCCGCGATCCCAAAGCGCCTCCCAGAGTTCGCGGTGCGCGGCACCCCAGGAGCGGAGCGCCGTCGGGGTCTCGTGGCCCGGATCGACGTAGACGAAGACGGCGCGCTCGGCGTCCAGCGCGACCGGGAGCCGGAGCGGGAAGTAGCGCCGGGCGTTCCCGGCCGCTCCCCGATAGACTCGCCGGGGCAGGAGCGGGCGCTCGATGCCGAGCGCCTCGAAGGCGGCCACCTTCTCCAGCTCGGTCCGGAGCCAAGGCAGGCGGGAATGATCAAGCACATAGTCGAGCGAGAGCAGGCGCCGCATCAGCACTTCCGTGGAGGTGATCCGGCGGCGGCGGCGGTTCCCGGCGCCGAGCGCCCGGTAGATCCGGCGCGCGTGGATTCGGCACACTCGACCGATGCCGTCGATGCCGGGCGGATCCTCTTCGACGGCCACGCCCTGCGCGACGAGGGCGCGGACGGCGCGGCGCACCTTTTCGTGGTGGCAACCCAGAAAGCTCGTCCACTGAGCCCGAGTGAACACGCCGCCATGGAGACAGGCCAGGGCGATCCATTCGGCACGGCGCCAGCGCTCTTCGCGCGTGAAGTCACTAAAGGGCCACGACGCTCGCCCGACAAGTCACAACTCACTCACAAAATAGCGCGTAGCTTTCCGGATAGCTCTCGATAATTGTAGTTATCGAGAGTAACCCGCGGCAAGGATTGTGACCAGAGAGGCCCCCGAGTTCTTCGGGGCTCATCTGCGTTTCTGAAGCCGTGCCAGCTGTGCGGCGCCGTTGCGCTTGGCCAGCAGCCGCTCGCCGTAGCGCTGCACCATCTGGGCGTTCTTCCAGCGCCCGGCCTGCATGATCGCCGGGATCCCGATCCCTTTGGCGATCATGTCCTGAGCCGCGCCCACGCGGGGGCTGTGCCCGGAGAGCCGCCGCACGATCTGCTCCGGCAGCCCGGCCCGTTCGGCCATCGCCTTGTAGATGCGCGGCACCTGGCTCTCATGCAGTTGGCCGCCCAGCGTGCCGTCCTTGCGCATCGAACGGAAGAGCGGCCCGCCACTGATCCCGCTCGCGCCCAGCCACTCCGAGAGCAGCCTCACGCTGTCTCGGTGCAGGTAGAGCATCGCGCCGCCGCCCTCCGGATCGGTCTTCGCGCGGCGCACGAGGAGCGAGGCCGAGCCGCCCCTTTCTATCGTCACATCAACGACTTGCAGCGCGACCAGCTCGGAGCGCCGGAGCATGGCGTCGTAGGCCACGGCCAGGATCGCGCGGTTCCTGACGTCGATCACCCGGTCGCCCGCGGCCTCCATCAGGCGCCGGCGGAGCGCCCAGGTCAGACCCTGCACCTGCCTCTGCCGGCACCCCCTCTGCCGGTGCATCCGCTTCAGCGCCCGCCGCACGGTCACGTGCTCGAGCGGGCTCCGCTCCCCGGCCGCCTTGTGCACGGTGGCGACGCTCGAGACGTAGCGCCGCACGGTGGCCGGCGCTCGCTCGCTCGCCATCGCCTCGACGTAGGCCACCACCGTGGCCGCGCGCGCGGGCAGCGGAGAGAGCCCCCGCTCGGCGCACCACCCCGCGAACCGTTCCAGGTCCGCTCGCACCGCTCGCACGGTATGGCCGCTCAGGGCGCCGCGGGCGTCCTCCAGGTAGGCGGTCAGGCACTCGCCGGTTTGTGACTTCTGAGTGGCCGGGTCGGGACGGTCGGACACACCTTCTGGGGCCGAAATACGCATAAGTGCCCTCTACACAATGACATACAGCAAAAAAGTTTACTCTCGATAACTACAATTATCGAGAGCTATCGAGCACGAGGAGTGGGGAAGGTCCACGTGGAAGTGAGGCAGGCAGCCGAATCAGGGGGTGGTCCGACATCCCTGCCCGACTGTCATTCATCAAAGTGAGAGACAGAATGAACGGTCGAACAGAGATTATCGGGTGCGGCGTGCGACGAGGTGCGGTCGCGGCCGGCATACTCGCGGCAACAATTGGGTTGCTGGTGGCCTGCTGGGATGGAGGCGGGGACGCCGTCACCGGGCCGGACCCCGAAGAGTTGGGATCCATTCCGGCTATTCTGCCCATTGCCGCGCGCGCCGAGCACACCAAGGCCTTCGTCAACAACGCCATCAGCCGGTACGAGACCCAGGGGCTCGATGCTACCCTTGCCCATTACAACCGTGAGGAAAGCGTTGAAGGTGAGTGGTACCTGTTCATCATCAACGGGGACGACCTGGTGATCGGACACCCACACCCCCATCGCCGGGGGCAGGACCTGAAGGGCTGGGTCGGGACCGATGCCAACGGGTATGACTTCGGCCCGGAGATGCTATCAGCCGGCGAGGACGGCACGTGGGTTTCCTACGTCTATACGAACCCCAAGAACGGCCGCATCGACTCCCCAGATCCCACGGACGTGGAGCTCAAGAGCGCATGGGCGGTGCGGCACGACGGGCTACTCTTCGTCTCCGGCTGGTATGTCGACGCCGACGAGTTCACCCAGTACCTGGTGGCCACCGCGGTCCGCATCTTCCGTTTGGCGGGACTGCAAGCGACCGTGGAAGCCTTCAATGGCCGAGAGAGCGCCACGGCGGGACTGGCAACGACCATCGAATACTACAACAACGCCCCGCACATCGAGGGGGAATGGGTCGCGTTCATAGCGGACGAAAGCGGCAATATCGTAGATAGCTACCACCCCGCAATGCTGGGAAGGGACCTGCATGACATCTTGGGCACGGATGTGCTCACTTTCACCGAAAGCGGCAACTGGATCACCTCAGAGTCCGTGCGCGTCTGGGTGGTCAGCTGGGATGGGTTCGTGTTCGGCGCGGGCTGGCTCCAAGACCCTAAAACCGGCAGCTGAGGGAGGCGACCACTATCCCGGCTGCGCCCAATTACTCACGCCCGGACGTCGCGGACCCTCGCACAAGACACAAGGAGCCCTGGTGACACGCACTGATAGACAACGACCAACCAGCCTGTTCGACACCATCGTCGCTCTGGCCATGGCGGGCGCCGCGCTCGCCCTGCTCTTCTCCCCGCTCCAGGCGCAAGATGACACTGTTGCCCCGGAGTTCGTGAGCGCGAGGACCGACGGGGGTTATGTGATCGTTACCTTCAGCGAAGATATCACCGTCAGTCCGCCGGTGGCATACGCCGTAGAATCGTTGAACGTTCCCATATACCGGTTTTTCAAAGCGGTTATGGACGTGTCCGTGGACGGCCATGACGACGTTCTATCGGACAATGACTACATCTCCGGCAACGAGCTCTGGCTGCAACTGACATTCGCTGTATCCGGTCACCAAGAAGTGCGCGTGGCATACGACAACATGTTCGCCGTGGCCGGGGACGGCATTCTGGTTGACGCCGCCGGGAATGCCGTTCCGCTCTTTTCCTACCAGACGGTCCAGAACGACGCTCGAACTTATCCTCGTCCCGACAGAGCGCCCGTGTTCGATTTGTCCACGGAAGATATCAGAGTAGCGGAAGGGGACACCGCCACATACACCGTCTCCCTCGTCTCGCAGCCGTCAGAGGACGTTACGGTCAACGTAAGTCCTTACCAGACCGTGCAGTCAACGCCCTCCAGTTTGACATTCACTCCAGAGAACTGGAACACGCCCCAAACAGTGACGGTGTCCACCTACGACGATGATGACTCATTCGATGCCTGGGGAATAGTACGGCACTATGACCGCGACGATTACTCCACCTATTGGCGGGACCTTCGCATCCTCGTAGAAGACCAGGACGCTCAAGTCGGCGGCCTCTAACGGCTATTGCGCTGACGTTCGCGCCGGGGGGAGGACGAGAAGACGGTGTCGGTGCCGATCACGGACGACGACGTGGAGGACGACGGGGAGACGTTCACGCTGATGCTGAGCAACGCCTCGGGCGCGGGCTTCGCGAACAACGACAACGAGGCGACGGGCACGATCCGGAACACCGAGACGACGGCGCGGCCGGACCTGACGGCGTCGTTCGAGGGCATGCCGGCTGAACATCGTGGCGAGGGCGGGTTCCACTTCCGGGTGGCGTTCAGCGAGGACATCGGGATCAGTTTCCGGGCGTTGCGCGAGGATGCGTTCACGGTGACCGGCGGGCGGGTCACGGGCGGCTCGCGCGTGGACGGCCGGCGCGACCTGTTCAAGATGACGGTGAGGCCGGACTCGGACGGGGACGTGACGATCACGCTGGCGGCGGGGCGCGAGTGCGCGACGTCCGGTGCGATCTGCACCAAGGGCGAGAACCGGCGGCAGTTGACCAACAGCCCGTCGGCGACGGTGGCCGGCCCGGTGGGCATCTCCGTGGCGGATGCGCGGGTGGAGGAAGGCGCGGGCGCCATGCTCGAGTTCGCGGTCACCTTGAGCCGCGCGGCTGCCGGGCAGGTGACGGTGGACTACCAGACGGTGAACGGTGCGGCGGCGGTGGGGACGGACTACACGGCGGCGAACGGGACACTGACGTTCCGGGCGGGCGAGTCGTCGAAGACGGTCGAGGTCGCGGTGCTCGACGATTCGCACGACGAGGGCGAGGAGACGATGACGCTCCGGCTCTTGCATCCGTCGGAGGGCTGGCTGGCCGACACGGAAGCGACCGGGACGATCGAGAACACCGACCCGCTGCCGCGGGCGCTGTTGGCGCGGGTCGCGCCCTCGTGGGGCGGTCAGGCGATGAGCGGTGCCGACGCGCTCTGGGGCCGCGATACGATGGAGGGGCTCGGGGCGGCAGGCCCGGGATCGGGCGACCGCATCGACGCCGAGCTCGGCTACGCGCTGCCGGTCGGGAGTCGGCTGGTGGGGACCCCGAGGTTCGGTGTCACGACTTCCGAGTACGGGCGCGGCTACCGGCTGGGCTACAGCCTGGCTGTCGTGCAGGGTGGCGCCATGAGCTTCCAGTTCGGCCTCGACGCCCAGCGCCGCGAGAGTCTGCTTCAGGACAAGCCGGACCACAGCTTGGTGGGCCGACTCACCGCGCGCTGGTAGACGCGGACAGTTCGAGTAGTGTCCCCGGCGCGCCGCGTGTCCTTGCGAGCGTCGTACTCCGGGCGATGGCCGTCCCGCACACGGTAGGCCAGCGCGGCTTTGTCGCGCGGCCGGCCGCAGGCCCGGTTCGATCCTGCGGTCGAAACATCTCATGGCTCCCCTGTGGTGTCAGCTTCTAGTCGCGGCCGCCCGCACTGGCCGCCCTGCCGGCATCGATGTCAATGCACCGCACGGTGCAGCCCTTCGCCGCGATCCGTCGGCCGGCCCTCGACTCACTTAGCACCACCCTCCGAGGCGGCATCCGGTCGCGCTCGGCCACGCGCCGCAGTGCATGAACGGGTCCTCACATGCCGGATCTCGACCCCAACTGCCATGGAGACGCTGACGAAGCACTTCGAATCGCGAGTGGATGCATCCCTCGAGCGCACGGGCCTGAAGCCGTCGACGTTCGACCTGCAGGCGGTGGGCTATCTCAACCCGGTGCGTCAGCTCCGTCCTGGCCGATCACCGAGGCTGGCGATGGCCTGCCAGGTCCCCGTGTTCATCGAAGCCTGCCGCCGGGCCCAAGTGGCCCCTGTTCCCTCCCGGGGCAACGCGCCCCGGAATTCTTCACCGAACAGAACGGAGGCAGACCGATGACCAGAGCAATGGAACAGGGCATGGACGCGCCCGCGCGCGTCCTGCGGTTACCTCGAGTGCAGGCCCGCACCGGGCTGGCGCGGAGCACGATCTACGTGCGGGTGGCCGACGGGAGCTTTCCCCAACCGATCCGGCTAGGCGCGCGCGCCGTCGGCTGGATCGAGTCCGAAGTGGATGCGTGGATCCGAGAACAGATCGCCGCGAGCCGCAGCAGTGCCGAGTGATCTGAGACGATAACCATCTGACAGTTCGCGATGCGAGAGGACAGGGGCCATCGACAACCCGCCCTCCCGCAAGGTTCGCTCCTTCGCCGCCTCCGCAGCAGTTCCCCAATTCGCGTCGACATCGGCGGAATGCGGAGTCGCCCGACTGCCGACGCCAATGGGGGTGACATGGCGCTCAGTGAGGTTGGGTAGGTGTAAACGTTCGGTCGTGCCGTGGTATTGACGTCCCGCGCTGGCCCTACGGCGTCCGCGCACAACGGCGTCCGATCGCCCGACGACCTGTCGCACGGGTTGCCATGGTCGATGGGCGAGGAGCGCAGACGCGACCTCATGGCGTCGGCATTTCCGGTCAGATCGAGTGCCGCAATTGACTTCGCCGCTGGGGAAATGACGCTGCTACGCGCACTGATCGCCGGCCCGCCGACGCTCAACCGCCATCCCCTGTCCAGGGAGTTCTGCCGGGGCATCGGCTGGTTCAAGCCCGACAGCGGCCTGAAGGACATGATGGCCCGGGTGGCTGCGGCACGGCCGCCGGAGCTGCGACGCCGCTCCGGAGCTTTCGGCCGTAGAAGGGAGCGACCCCCCCTTTGGGGATGCCTCGATCGGGGAAGCGGCTGGCGCTGGGCGTCTACGTCTTTTTCGCTGGCTCGACGATGATTCGCCCGCGCCCGCGTTTGACCACATAGCCGCCAGAACGAATCGCAAGCTTGCCTTGCTCAACAAGGGACCAAAGACTTTCGGCGATCAACTCGGCGTTCCGGTCGCTCGCCCTTGCGGTTGCTGGCCGGGAGAGCCACTCGGCGAACGCCCGCTCGCCGATATCTTCGCCGACGGACTTGCGAAGTGCGTTCAGCTTGCGGAGGTGGCCCTTCGTTAGAGCACTCTCATCAATGTCCCTCGAGGATGTCTGCGGCATAGCTCTCCCTTCCGCGATACTTATGTGCTGAGACCGTGGTGTGATTATAGCAGACTAGGGCCTTCGTCAACCTCCTCCCGCCGATGAGGTCTCCACGGCGGCTCTCCTTGAGGGGAGCTATTGATCTTCGATCCCTGTAAGCAGGTCCGCTTGGATGCGGCGAATCTTCCTGACCACCTGGCAGACCTGACGAGCGGCCTCGGGGGTCTCGGCATAGTAGTTTGCGTGGGCGAGGTGATCGCGCAGATCACGGATATCATTGAAGCCGCGCTTTACTGTGGTGGACGACACCGAGCGCAAGTGCTTGATCTTCGGCTCCAGCGGGTGGGTACGTAGTCGTCAAAGATGGCAATCGGGTGGCCGACGTGTCCGCCAGGGTCCGCTAGGGTCGTTTGGAATCCAGTTCCTAAAAATGGGTATGAAAAGGGGACAACCAAAGAGATAGCATATGTATATCGTGGTACCACAGTAACTTATCAGATCCATCATGATTCTTGCCGGGATTCGGCCAATCCTGTGGACGAATGGGGTTCAGGGGGTCGCCGGTTCCCCGTTCTTTAGACTTTCAGGTGCCTCTGAGGCAACCGCGCCACCGCCTAGTTGCAGCAGTGGTAGCCGCACTGTGCCAAAGACTGTCAGCACCCATCACCTGGGGGTGTCCATATTGATAGCGATGTAGCCGAACGAGTCCGGCGGACCAGATTCATTGTTCCTGGTCTCCACCCACTGATGTGGTGTTGTGGCCGGCACGATCATGATGCCACCCTTCCTGATTTGATAATAGGCCGCAGGCCCGACCGGTCTTCCGTCAACAATGTCCGCGCCGGGCGTACCGGTCATGTAGGTCGCCTCACCGTCCATCAACAGGAAGATGTGGCTGTGATTCGGATGCGCTTCGGCACCGTCGCGCGCGCCCACCCGCTGCGCATAAAACACGACACCCGGGTCCCAGAGCAACGGATCTCGGGATCCTCCCGGCTCCGACATTCTCGTCCGGATCCTCTCGGAGCCGATGAGCTGCACGACGTCTGGAATTCCCCAAGTATTGCCGGATCTCGGCGTCTCTTTGTGCACTGCAAGATACGCGATCGTTCCCGTGGGTACTTCCTTCCACCAGTAGGGTGTATTTGCCGGAATGACGATCAAATCGCCCTCGTTCAAATCGCGATCCCGTCCTCCCTCGATCACACCGTTCGAAAGCGTTCCTTCGGTAATGAGAGTTGCGGAGCCCTCTTTGACGACAATGATGTGATTCGTTGTCACATCCAGTACGGCCGTGGGAGACGCGGAGATACGTTCGACCGCAATCGTTAGTCCCGGATCTTGAAGCAGAATGTCGCCCTCTGCCAGGGCCGCTTCCACTTCTGTGTCAGGGATGTATCCGGGCGACACCGGAGCAGCGAACTGAGCCGCGGCCACCGTGGGTAAACTCACGATGACCGTTACGGCCGCCATTCCTACAACTGCCGAGAGCAACTTCGTCATCAATTCATCCTCCCTAGTCGTCCGAAGAAACTCGAAGGCATGGCGCCAACGGCGACGGTAGCTGATCGCTGTATCCTCCGCACTCGCAACACTGATAATCGAGAATCCGCTCCGCCGTCAACATGTGGGTGCCCGGCGGCAACATCTTGCAGCGGATGCCTTCGGTCTCAGGGCCAACGCCGAGGGCGGATCTGATCCTCCCACTAAACTTCCGGTTTCCTTGCCCCCCATGTAACCCACCGGCATCTTCCTCAGCAGTATTAGCCTGGGCGCAGCTCCGTTGACTCCACTTTGCAACGGGACGTATAGCCAGCTCCTCTGACAAACCGCTTCTTGAACACCTGAAAGAGCGGAAGGTCGTTCAGTGGGCGCTCGCCTACTTGGCCGGCTCTTGGGCGTTCTGGCCGGGCTGTTCAGTTCCAGGTTCTTTTCCTCCGATGGCGTTAGCACCGAGTCGACAAGTGCCCCAGACGCCCCCGATGGAGCCCAGCGTAGCAGTCCTTCCGTTCGTAAACATGAGCGGCAATCCGGACAACAATACTTCTCGGATGGAATCACCGAGGAGCTGTTGAACGCCCTGGCTCAGCTGCCTGGCGTCCGCGTGCCCGCGCGCACATCCTCGTTCGCCTTTAAGGGGCAGAACGTCCCGGTTCGGCAAATCGCTGACACACTGGGCGTCGTTCACCTCCTCGAGGGGAGCGTCCGTCGTGACGGGGAACGGGTCCTGATCACCGCTCAGCTTGTAGACGCCGTGGCCGACGCATACGAGGTCGCCGTCACTCACCTTGCCCTTGGCGACTACGAGGGCGCTTTCGATTGGTTCGACAACGCTGTAGACGACCGGGCGGATTGCATTCCCGGGCTGGGGGTTGATCCCAGGCTCGATCCAGTGCGGGACGATCCCCGCTACCAGGCGTTACTCGAAGAGGCGGGGAATTACGTGGTGAGAGCTAAGCGTGGTTGAGCCGGGCATCACCATGCGAAAGCATCCGGCTGTTCTTCGCTACCGCTCTCTGATTCGTAATGGGAAGGCCTCCACCTCTTGCCACGGACACCGTTCCGGTCCTATCCCTACTCGCACGAGGTAGCAGGAGCTGGGTATGGCCCGGCCCGAAGCGCTGGACCCGCGCCCTTTCAGCCTGGGAGATCCGCATGAAGGTCAAATGCCACGCCCGCATTGCCGCGCTTCTGCTACCTGGCTTGCTCGCGGTTGGCCACGCCCAGGGGCAAGAGACTATCGGGGTACCAGTGCCGCCGTTAGGGGCGGGGCCTTGGGTGTTCGATACAGCCGAGCAGCACGAGATCCGTGTCAGCGTCGTGACCAGAGGCCTCTCGCATCCATGGGCCATCGCGTTCCTGCCCGACGGAGCCATGCTCATCACCGAGCGACCCGGCCGCCTTCGCGTCGTCCGAGACGGCGTACTCGACCCGCACGCCATCTCGGGCGTGCCGGAGGTCAGAACGGACGGTAACGGTGGGCTGATGGACGTCGCTCTCCATCCTGGCTTCGCCGAGAACGGCCTGGTCTACCTGACCTATACCAAGCCGGTAGGAAACGGACGGGGTGCACCAGCGCTCGCTCGGGGTCGGCTCGAGGGCGGAATGCTCACCGACGTCCGAGATCTCGTCGTCACCGATGCGTTTGAGGGCAACTCGGGTCTCAACGGTCGTGTCGCCTTCGGGCGCGATGGCAAAGTCTATATGTCGACAGGCGGCCGAGTCGGGACGGCTGCACAAGATCCGATGAGCCTGCGCGGGAAGGTCCTCCGGATCAACGACGATGGTACGGTGCCACATGATAACCCGTTCGTGGACCGCGAAGGCTATCGGCCGGAAATCTACACCTTGGGACACCGCAATACCCTGGGTCTCATCCAGCGCCCTGAGACCGGCGAGCTCTGGCAGCACGAGAACGGACCCAACGGTGGCGACGAGATTAACGTCCTCTCGCGGGGCCGTAACTACGGATGGCCGCTCGTCAGCTTTGGACGCGACTATTCTGGCGAAAGGATCACCGACCATCCGACGCGCGAGGGGATGGAATCGCCTCTGGTGGTCTGGTTGCCCGCCATAGCCGCGGCAGGGATGGCCGTCTACACGGGCGACCAGTTCCCGGCGTGGAGGGGAAATGTATTCGTCGGATCGCTCCGCCAGGGCGGCATACCGGGCACGGGCCATCTGCAGCGCATTGTCTTCAATGAGAGGACCGAGGAACTACGCCGTGAGTCGATCTTGACCAAGTTGAGGCGACGCATTCGGGAAGTGCGCGAAGGCCCGGACGGATTCTTGTACCTACTGACGGACGAAGACGACGACGGGGCACTCCTGCGCATCGAGCCCGCACCTTGAATTCCCCCTCCTGAGCTGTGATCGCTGGGCGCTTCGTAATGACCCTTCCGATCCGATCACCCGCTTGAACGCTGCCCTCGAAAGTCGCTACGGGCTGGCGAAGCTCGTTCGGATCCTGGGCGTGGGTGTAGGGCTGACGGCCCTGTACGGTGCTTCTGAGGCAGGCGTCCCACCGCCTAGTTCCAGCATTCTTGGCAGAACTGTGCCAAAGACCGTCGGTTAACGCGCCCCCTACCCGCTCTGCATGGCGACGAGGGACCGGAGTCGATCTCCGAGCACTTCCCTATGCTTCTCCACCCGGTATTCCAACACGTCAGACCGATACGGGCTTCCCTGCGCATGGCCGTAGATCCGGTCGACGAGCTGGCCGCCTCCGTGGCCCATCTCCTTCTGAACCTGGAACCTCGCCACCTCGACGTACTCCCACGCGTCGGGGTCGTCCGGCTCCCTCCCGGGCTTCAGAATCCTCTGCACCGTCTGGAGTCGTGCCGAGCAGTACGTATGCCGGAAGCGTCGCGTTCGGACCTCGCCGGCCTCCATGCCACTCAGCCTGGCCGCGGCATCCAGGCTCTTACGAATGTCACGCACCACACCACCACTTGGGGCAGGGAAGAGGAGCCCCGACGTGCGTGGGGTCTCCCCACCGTACAGCCAATCCTGGAGGATATCTCGTAACTGGGGCCAGAGCGGAACCGCTCGCACGCTTGTCTGCGCCTTGAGTCCACGGTGCGCGTTTGGTCGGAACCGAACCAGGCTGCGGTCAAAACTCACGTCGTCAACGTCAAGCCCCATGACCTCAGAGTACCGACCGCCGATCAAGAGGAACGTCGCGACGATGGAATAGAATCCGGGCGTGGCGTGCACCCGGTCCTGTGCCTCAAGGACCTTGGATGCCTCAAGGAGCAGAGCAGCTTCTGCCACCTCGAAGAATGCGGCCTCGCTCTTCCAGCGGCCTGTCGGCTTCTCCTGGAGGGCCGCGACGGGGTTGTAGCCGGGGGCGACGTAGAGCCCCTCTTGCGCTCGTCCATAGAGTCCCGACAGGGCGTTCAGATAGTGACGCACCGTGCCTGGCTTCCTCTTCCCACCTTCGGAGACGGTCTCACTCCAGGGAGCGCACATCATCGGGGACGATAGAACGTGGGTCGCGGTCGCGACCAAAGTGCTCCAGCGTCGCACGCAGACGAGACTCCAGGTCGAACATGTGAGAGTCGGACGTTCGAGCGGCCCTGGCCTTCATGAGGAGGTGATGGCGAGTGAGTTCAGCGAGCGTCGTGCTCTTCTGTTCCGGGACGCCGACGCGCCCGCGGCGTTTAGCCTTCAACTCCGCGAGCTTCGACTCGAAGAGGATCAAAGCGACGTCCTCGTCCGTGGTGCCCCAGCTTGACCCCGCTTGGTTCAGCGCCTCCCGCCCTCCGCCGACGTCGGAGTAAGCTCGAAGGTCGGCGTAGGCCCGTCCGTTGCGCCAATAGATATGAGGGCCGTTCTTCTTCTTGGGTCGTGCCATATTGCGCCCCACCTCGATGTTGACCTTCAGGTGGCTAGTAGGGTAGCCTTCGGTCATGGAAATCATGATGGCTGACCAGGGGTTTCGCAACAATTTTTGGCACAGTTTGCAAAATGACCACTTTAAGTAAGTATACGTATATTGTTGTAAAATAATAACTTCGGGGCGTGGCGCAGCTCGGTAGCGCGCCTGCTTTGGGAGCAGTAATTCGGTCGTCCCTGCCGATCCGGTACCATCCCTCCTAGTTCCCTAAAAGCATTGATAAAGCTATACTTAAGGGGAGTTTTTGTCCGTGAGTGTCCACTGACGTAGCGTGCTGTACACCGTATTGTGGACCCCAAAGTGGACCCCACAGGGACCGAAAAGGGGGGCTGACAGTGCCGAGGCTGAAGCTAAGCGCGCGCGGGGTCATGGCATTAGAGACGGATCGGGCACGCGAAGAATTCTGGGACACGGTCACGCCCGGGCTGGTCCTCAGGGTAAGTGGCGAGAGCGGCGGAAAGACGTGGAGCGTCAGGTACCGGCTGAACGGTGCACGTCGCCGTCAGACGCTGGGAAGCTACCCGACGCTCAGTCTGGCGGAGGCGCGAGCGGCTGCGCGCGAGGTGCAACGGCAAGCCGACGCGGGAGAGGATCCTGCAAAGGAGCGCGCGGACCGCAAAGCGGGCCGTTACACGTTCAAGGAGCTTTCCGACGAAGTCTTGGAGGCACGGGCGATGCGGACCCGGGAAGCAACCCAGCGGGAGAGAAAGCGGATCCTCGGCAAGGAGCTCGCGCCCACTTGGGGCCATCGGCCGGCTGCGGACATCACTCGCCGGGAGGTTGTCCACCTGGTCGAGGAGATTGCCAAGAGAGGGGCCCCGATCGTCGCGAATCGGACGCTGAGCCTCATCCGGCTGATCTTCAACGATGGGCTACGCCGAGGCTTTCCGACTCTGGAGGCCAATCCCGCACACCTTGTCGAGCTCCCGGCCGAGGAAGTGGGGAGGGATCGGTACCTGACTCGAGAAGAGGTCAAGCTCATCTGGCAGACGACGGGGGACGAGACTCGGGCAACACGTGGTGCCTTCCGCCTCGCGCTACTGACGGGTCAGCGGATCGGCTCTGTGTTAGCGATGCGATGGGATGGAATCACAGGCGACCTATGGACGATTCCGCCGGAACACTTCAAGGGAAGGCGGACCCATGTGGTTCCGCTCTCGAGCGAGGCGTATGAAGGCATCGAGGAGCTGAAGGAGACCGCCTACTCCGATACATGGGTCTTTCCGTCGCGGGCAAGAGCGAAGAGACCCCATTTGACGAGCATGGGCCGCTCGCTCTCCAGGGTCCGCAATAAGACATCGATCCCGAGCTGGACCGTCCATGACTTCCGCACGACCTTCCGGACCCACGCCGTCCGGGCGAGAGAGGACGGCGGTTTCGCGATCCCAGGCCATGTAGCGGACGCTGTACTCGGCCACAAGGAAGCGACTCTTGGATTCGAGAGGTACACAGGGGACCGGGACCGCTACCTCTTACATGAGAAGCGAGACGCTCTGCGAAAGTGGGGTGCGTTCATCATGGACGCGGTGGAGGCGGAGAGGTGAAGAGAGCCTACTCGCCACTGTCGGGTACCGCATGCTGCACTAAACTGGACCATCGTGGCCATGAACGGGGAAGGCACGCGGCGCAAAAGGAGCGTACCGGCGATGCCACACAGCGGAGCACCGGACCAGATCGCCAGAAGGTGGGGATCGACTCAGATTATGAACATCCGACCGGCGGTTGCCGCCGACTACGGCGCGCTGCTGGACATCTGGCTGCGATCGGTGCGGGCAACCCACACCTTTCTCTCGGAGGAAGACATTCAGGCTTTCCTTCCGCTCGTGCGGGACCACGCGCTGACGGAGCTTGAGGTCTGGGTGCTCTTCGCCGACGAGGGGACCCTCATGGGTTTCATGGGCCTGTCTGGCAACAGGCTGGAGGCTCTCTTCCTGGCGCCGGAGTTCTTTAGGCGCGGTGGCGGACGCCGGCTCGTCGAGCACGCTCGAAGCTTGAAGGGACCACTGTCGCTGGACGTCAACGAGCAGAACCCGCAGGCGCGGGTCTTCTACGAGTCGCAGGGCTTCGTCGTCGAGGGGCGATCGCCCGGTCGACAGCACGGGGCAGCCCTTCCCCCTCCTCCACAAAAGGAGAGGGGGTTGTGAGTTGCCTTCAAGAGCTGGGGAGTCCAAAGCGACTGGGAGTCGCACAGGAAAGGGGAGCTACCGGAGCGATGGAGTGCGCGGCGGAAGGGCGGAGCCAGCCGTCCGTCTGGCGTTCGAGTTCCTGGTGCTGACGGCTGCGAGGTGGAGCGAGGTGCGGTGGGCCGAGTGGGCAGAAGCCGACAGGTTCACATCTGCTTGGGGTAATTGAACTTACGGGCATACCGGACCGGATTCCCGCCGATTGGTCTCAGGCGCGAACTCTGCGGCGGCTTTCCAGAGCCTTCCTGAGCTGTGCCTCATCGGCCCGCTGGTAGCAGTGCAGCACCGTCTTGGCCTCCTTCCAACCGCCGAGTTCGCAGAGCACTTTGAGCGGCTGGTCCATGAGGTCGGAGGCGAACTTCCGCCTTAGGGAGTGCCAGCCGCGGCCACGCTTGGATTCCAGCCCTGCGAGCGCTACGGCCTTCTCCCACCAGCGCTGCGTCCAGGAACAGCTCACGCACCTCGAGCGATCCCAAGGCGAGGGCAGCACGGGCGCGTCCCCGATACCGGGATTCCTCTTTCGCGCCTCCTCCAAGACGGCGAGCGCCTCGGCGGTGACCGGCGTCCGGTGCTCGTAGCCCGACTTGTCGTGCTCTGCGCGCCAGCGGATGGTCTTGCCCTCCATGTCGATGTCCGACCACCGGAGCTTGCGGATTGCGCCGATCCGGTGTCCGGTCTCGTGCGCGAGCACGAGCGCGGCGCGGAACCGCCAGTCGACCTGCCGGGACACCTGTAGAAGCGCTTGGTACTCCTCCTCGGCCAGGACGATTCGGGCCGGGTTCTTCTGCTTGGGCGTCTTCAGGCCCTTGAGCGGGTTCGAGCCGAGGAGCAGTTCGCCCCGCTCGTCCCTCGACTTCACGGCCAAGTTCAGTATTGTGTTCGCCAAGATCATCCCATGCCGTCCCATGACGTTCTGTAACCACATGTATTTCAATATATTAAGGCGATCCTAGGCCGCTTCATGGCCTTGCCTCTTGTCCTGATCCGTCTGGTATTGTATCATTATTTCTCCGTCATTTCGTGATACACAAGTAGGACACCCCGCATGCGTAAACGACCCCTTACCGCTGCCTTCGTGGCGCGGGTGAAGACGCCGGGCCGCTACGGCGACGGTGGACGAGGCGGGCTCGGGCTGTACCTCCGCGTCCACCGTATGAAGTCGGGGCGGGTCTCCAAGTCGTGGGGCCAACGCGTTCGAGTGGGGGGCAAGCCCACCAATCTCGGACTCGGCTCGTACCCGGTCGTGACGCTCAAGGAGGTGAGGGAGAAGGCGCTTGAGAACAGGCGGGCCGTCCATTGGGGCCATGACCCGAGAGACGCGGGGGTTCCCACCTTCGAGGCGGCCGTCAAGAAGGTGATCGAGATTCACTCGCCGACTTGGAAGAACCCTTCCCGCATCTCGGGGCAGTGGCGGCAGACGTTGCGGGACTACGCCCATCCGCGCATTGGCCGGAAGAGGGTGAGCGAGGTCGCGACGGCCGACGTGCTAGCCATCCTCAAGCCCATCTGGTCGCGCAAGCCCGCGACCGCGAGGGCCGTGCGTCAAAGGATCGGCGCGGTGATGAAGTGGGCCGTCGCGAAGGGCTACCGGCCGGACAACCCGGCGGGAGACGCCATCGCCGCGGCGCTCCCGCGCAACGGGAACACGACCCGGCATTTCAAGGCGCTCCCGCACGGCGAGGTGTCCGTGGCCCTGGTCAAGGTCCGCAACTCGGGGGCCTACGCCGGTGGCAAGCTGGCGCTCGAGTTCATGGTTCTGACCGCGACACGCTCGAGCGAGGTCCGGGGCGCGACGTGGGACGAGTTCGAGCACGATGTCTGGACCATTCCCGCCAGCCGCATGAAGGCGAAGCGCGAGCACCGGGTTCCCCTGTCGAGGCGGGCGTTGGAGATCCTTGAGGAAGCCCGGGAGCGCCACGACGACGGCGGGCTCGTGTTCCGGGGTGCCAGGGGAGGAAGGATCGATGCCTCGATGTTTGGCGCCTTGCTCCGGCGTCTCGGCTTCGACTGTACGCCGCACGGGATGCGGTCCTCGTTCCGCGACTGGTGCTCGGAAACGGGCGTGGCGCGCGAGGTGGCCGAAGCGGCGCTGGCCCACGCTGTCAAGAGCAAGGTTGAGGCCGCCTACGCCCGCTCAGACCTGTTGGAGCGGAGGCGCAAGGTCATGGAGGCTTGGGCCGACTACGTCGCCGGCGAGCATCCCGAATCGGAGGCCGAACCGGGCCGCTGAGGCGCTGGCTTATGACCGTTACTGGTCCTAAGCCAGCCTACCCTTTGTACCCACAAAGGGGCTGGCGAGGGGCTCCGCCCCTTCGATCCCGAAGGACGCCCGCGCTCCGCTGCGGTGTGCGTGCTCGCCCAGCGGAGTACCGAAGGCCCGAATCACGGCAGGAGATCACGTAAGTCTAATCAGGACTGCACGATCTGCCACTCTTGCCGTTGGGCTATATCCGTTTCCGTCAGATCATGATGGCGGGAAAAACAGGGTTGATCAGCGGGAATCCGGACTAGCTTAGAGTGCTCTTGTCGGCGGTCGAAGGATCATCGCGGCGGCCTACAAGGGAGAGGGTTCCCATGAGGACTGGTCCTCTTTCATCCGGTAGTGTGACACACGCGAGCCGACCAGACGCCCTGGGTCCAGCGGATGCTTGGCGAACGGGTTGTGGTACACAGCCAAAGCATACTCGGGGTCTCCTGCCGTGTCCGGTAATTCCGGCCCGGACAGACCGAAAGGAATCGCGACGCCATCGAAAAACTCGCGCAGCACGGCGATGCAGGACACCGATGTGTTCATCTCGGGAGTCAGCTTCTTGCCGGGACCTGTTCGCGGATAGGAACGATAGGCGAGCCCTGATCTGTCGGAACGTAGTACTCGATGACATCCAGACCGCGCATGGCGGTGAGCACGGCGTAGGGGTCGTCGTGTAGTGTGCATGGGGTACGGTTGTACACGACCACCATTCCCGGGTCAGACTGTCCAAGCGCCTTTAGCTGATTGTTGGCCTTCGGGATCACCTGACGCAGCCGATGTCCCGGTTTGCCGCCTAGCACGCCTGACCCCCTTCCTTGTGCTGCTTCCTGTTCCTCCGGATTCGGATCGAATTGCTTGACCTCCACTACGATACCAGCACTATCCCCCAACTGGAGGCGGAAATCGGGCACCTTGCTGCCCTCCGCCACGGAGTGCTCGTCAATCCTCTCGACCCGCCAGCCTTGAGACTTGCAGAAGCGGTGAAAAAGTTCTTCGGACTCGGTCATCCGGCGTTCTATCTTTCAAATGAAGTTTCGAGGAGCTCAAGAGATCAAAGATAAACAGGCCGGCCGCGTCCGCGAGTCGGGCGATCAGTCGCGCCCGGGACTGTGACCGCGATCCGCAGTCCGCCCGCCCTGAAGCCTGCGGGCTCGACGGCCTCGGTCGTTTGACCCTTCGCGCGCCCTATTGGGGAAGCGCTTGTTCCAGCAACTCGTAATCCGTCACGAGATCCAACACATCTCGCGCCTTTCCGGAAAACTGCATCGGAGCGAGTTGCTCTGTCACCAGCGCCGACCGCAACTGCAATCGGTCTACGGGAACACCTACGAAGTCCGCAAGCCGTTGGCGATTGGCTTCAAGAAACGAAACACGGTCGAGGTGCCTCTGCAATGGCGTGCGTTTCCCGTCAACAGTTCCGGCAGAGTACTCTTTCAAGCGCTCCCCGATCTCGCCGCAGGTGCGGTCGCAACGGAGGCTCTTGCACTCGACAGCGTACACCAGCCCGGTAGCCGGTTGCCATGCCAAGACATCCACATCTCCGAGCGACTGGCCGCCTCCGAATCGCGGGAGCCTCACTTCCCCCTTCGTCTTCCACCGCAACTCGCCGAGCCGTTCGGCTACCCTGCGCGCGAACTCATGCCCATTCCTATCTGCCGCTCTTCCTATACAGGCGCCCATCTCTGGACTGTCAAAGAGGGTCCCTGGAAGTTCGCCGAATGCCGCTTGGTGTAGGTAGCGCAACGTCCCAGCAAGTATCGAAGGCACCACGGTCACGAAGGGATCGGCCTCCATCGACAATTGGACGAGCGGACGGCGCATGATGGACAGACGGCGGTTGTATCGCCACGGCCACCAGTCTCTTGCCCTGGCGTTGTCAGGATCATCCTCATTCCACCGAGATCTGGGAACAAGCGCAAATGCTTCGAATACACGCTCCGGATTCATCACGCCGACATGTCGTAGCCGCTGGACGACTTCGCTTCTCCTGAGCCGCAAATGGGCGCCGTTCGCCTCCAAGGCTTCCACCGTGAGTCGATGGACAAACGTCCCGTACTGTTCTGGGCTCAGGCCAAACTCGGCGAGAAAGGCGGATGGGAACTTCGGGTCCGCCGCTCCTTCCTCGCCTGCGCTCATACCGTCGACTTCGTCATCCGTCGCCGCATCCCGAAATGTTCGCTGCCAATGTTCGGTTATCAGCAGACCTGTCGCCGCTGCGGTTGACTCGTCGAATCCGAAGGAACCATTCGGGTGCATGACCGGCGGGTGCGTCGCTAAACCGTAGTGCAACGCGTCGCTTTGCCCGGCACATTCCAGAAGCGTCGCAACCTCCGCAACCAGAAGGTCGAGGTCCGTCCCCGAGCAGGGTGATCCGGTACCGTACGGCGATGTGCACAGCGCCATCTCCGCAATGATCCGGCAAGCCAGACCGGCGGTATCCCGGCGAAGGACGTGCTCGTTCGCGGCACCCCTGACCTGCGCATGGTCGTAGAGGGCGAGTTGCGCCGCCGTCGACGCGCATCCAGGCCCGGATCCAGACGGCCGCCGCCCTCGACGTGGACATCGAGGAGGCCCGCCAGACGCTGGCGCGGCTCGAGGAGACCACCTGGGGGATCGTGCTCCGGGAGATCGAGGGGGAGCGGTTCGTGGTGCTGCCGGCCGGCGCGCTGGCCTATCCGCCCTGGACCGTGGACACTCGGCCGGCCGTGAAGCTGTCGAGCAACTGAAGGAACTCTATGACCGCGTTAGAACAGCAGTTGACGAAGGCTTTGCGGACGTTGTCCGCGCAGTACGAGCAGGCGCAGCAGCAGCACACCGCGCAGGTCGAGACCTTGCGGCGGCAGGTCGCGCAGCTCGACGGGCAAGTGAAGCACTTGGCCCGGGACTACAGGACGCTCGCCGAGACGTTGCGCGCGCGCTGGACCTGATGCGCCAGCGTGGACGAGAGCGCGATCACGGTCCGAGCCGCTGATCACCCACCAGGGAATACGTACCCTCTGCGGCACACGAGACAGCACAGTTCTCCGAATGCGCCCGCAGTGGACTTCTCCACCACATTTCTTCCGATACTCTGCTAATTCCTCGTGTTCGTGCCCGTAAGGAACATCGCTGTGCGAAGAGCCACAAGCTCAGAGCGTGCGGCGGCGATGTTGTCGAGCACTGTTGTGCCTGCTTGCACCACAGCTGAGGGTTCATCGATATCTTCTACGCGGGGCTCCAGGGGAGCGACGAGGACGTCACGTCGCTGGTTTAGGAACAGCTGAATCTGGCTCTGCAGAGACACTCGATCTTGGGGGAGAAGCCTGTCCAAAGGCGGGAGGTCGAGCATGGATTGGAAAACAACCAAAGCACTCAACGGCTCGGGATCTCGTTCGACGATGCGCTCCTGGAAGGCGTGAAGACGGAAGAATGGCGACTCCGAATCAGGGACCTCTGGCTCATTCGATAACTCATCGAATGTTACGCCAAGCCACCATTCTCTCCAGGCCGACGGTGGGGCAAATGACCATTCTCGCTGCGCGAATATGCGATCCACCGTTGCCCTGGACCGTTCAGAACGAACGGCCAAGATCGACAAAACGGAGTCAGCAAATATTCGTGCAGTGTCGGATGCTGCGGACATAGCTGGGGCATTCGCGGACCACGTCAAAACGTCGTCACTGGCCTCGCGCATGCTGTCCGACAGCGCCGCTAACTGGAAAAAACGGTCCCGGAAGAAACGTTCTTGTGCTCGGACACGAGCTAGTGTGGCTAGTTCTGTGATCGAGTCAACCTCGGGCACCCGGTGTTCCAATTCGAGTTGGCGTCCCACCTCCAGCCATTCGAGGAGTTCCTGATATTGAATAGCTCGATGTACCTCGTCTTCTAGCGTCTCTAGCTCGCGGATGGCGATGTCGTATACGTCCACCACAACCCGTTCATAAGTATCGGAGAAGTACTGACTTCGATCTTCACGGAGCGACATTACTTCGGTGGACAACGACGATCGGGTCGCTCTTAGATCGCTTACGCTGTCGAGAACGGCCCTCAGCTCATTGCCGAGCGAGTCGAGCTCCGTACGGATGTCGTAAATCACACGCCGTGACTCTCTAAGCTCTTGTTGTGGAGCAAACAACCGAATTCCGATTAGCGTTACCAAGAGCACGAAAGTTCCGAGAATAGAAGTAAGAGCCCACATCGATATCTGTCTACGGGGTTTCGACGATCTATGGCTCGTATTTGTATCAAACATCAGGACAAGCCACGCTTCCGGACTTGCTCAGTCAAACGAAACACCTGAACTGAAATTAGGAAAACAGCTACTGAAGACCCGGTATATGTCAAGAATTGCCACCATGGCTCCTCTGGACTGGACACCGCGCGACCGCATAGAACCGCGACGGCGATAGTTGGGAAAATGACCAAAGATGTGATCGACAATAACCGTGCTATCACATGTGACTGGAACAAAACGATCGGAAGGTTAGCTATCGCATCCTTGGTGTCCTCGGGATTCCCAGCGGAGAGGCTGAGGAGATTTGACAACAGAAACAGCATTAGGAAAATCATCCCGGGGAAAGCCAAGATCAGTGCCACCCGCTCACTTATCGAGAGACCGATGAACTGCAGGCTGTTCTCTTCTGCGGAGAGGCGCTCGGTTGCGACAGCCAGTCCCTCTCGTGGAAAAAGGTGGCGCACTTCACTCCAAACCGGTTGGAGCCTCGGGAAGACGCCGCCTGCTCCGGCGGCGAGGTCTACCAGAATAGGGTCGAAAGCGTGCGACCCGCCCCAGCCCGATCCACCTCCACTGACGGAGTCCATGACACTTGCAAGCCAGAGGCGACCCAGGTGGTTCGGAAACGGCGCCGGGATCGTATCCGAGGCGAAAACCTCGAAACCCTGCTTACCCAGATCTTCTAATGTCTCGAATTCTACGATCCATGTGCTAAGCTGATCTCTGTGGATGCGGGCGAGCGATAGGCCGCAGGTTCCACAGGTCAGTCGCAGGGAAGCCACCGCAGCCGCAAACTCTGCTGAATCGGGGAGGATGATTGCCCAATTGGGTGCGTTGAAGAACTCCTGAAGTTGAGAAATCGTTGATTGTGGATCAAGTGGCTGAATCTCAACGAGTGGAGCGAAGTCCGGGGGTTCCTCCGTCTCAGTCGGTCGCACATCGCGATAGCGGACCAGCAAGTCGTGGACGGGTATCGCATCGCCCGCCTCAGCGAAGCTCGCCATGCGCTGCGTAACACCCTGAGAGAGGATTTCTACGAGTCCGTTCAACTCAGGGAGAGCGCTGGAGTACCGGTCTGTGTTCTTCGGCGCAAGGGCGAGTATCATCACCGCACCCGACGCCAGCGCTACTGAGCGATGAAGGACGCGGATCGTCTTGACTAGTTCTTCCACGGGTGGACAGGTTCAGAACGAACGGACGAACGGAGTTCATCGCGCCGCCGTGTCGGAGTGTTGAGCATGCCACGCGTTCTCGGCCGAAGCGGTGCGACTTGGCATGTGCACAATCGGAATAGCCATCTTGGAACAGGAGCGCGAGTGCACAGCGCATGTGCCACCCTAGGTGTCATGACCGTGATTCCCCGAACGGCAGTGTATCCGCCCGATCGCTGGCCCGTAGGCGCGCCTGCTTTTTCAACACGAGGATCGATTGCCCAGCGGAGTCCGCGCCACGCCGTCCGTACGATCCAGGAATTCCCGTATGCGATCTGCAATCCCATCTCCCGCCGCAACGTCACACTCCCAAACCACTAGAACGCTCCAGCCCAACTCCGCAAGCCGCGCTTGGTGCTTAACATCGCGGGTGACGTTGTGTTCCAACTTCGGCAGCCAGTAGTGCTGGTTTGACTTCGGGCGGCGAGCGATATTGCAGGTAGGATCGGGGTGCTGGTGCCAGAAACAACCGTGTACGAAGATCACTTTCCGCCGACCTAGAAATACCAAGTCGGGTTTTCCTGGAAGATCGTTGCGATGCAGCCGATAGCGGTAACCCATTGCATGGACAAGCCGACGCACGGCCATCTCGGGTTTCATACCCTTGGCTCGGATGTTGGACATGATCTCGCTGCGGCGCTGCGGAGTGACGGTGTCGGCCATCAGGATTCCTGACCACGAGCGGGTTGCACCGATAGGCCGGTCGACGCCCTCGTCCGGTCGCACCGCTCCGGCTGCGCTGCATTCATAACGCATTGCACATGGCGATGACTCGGGTGGCGCCGTCCGAACGCGGCATTGGCTGCTCCTAAACCTAGATCACGAGATCAAGGGGAAGGTCGGAGATGTCTCGGAGCCGTTTGCCCTGAGTCATGGTCTCCAGCATTTCTTCGGCGTCGGCGAAACCGAGATCTCTGACGGTATCCTCTAGTTCGGGTAGAGCAAAGTGATAGACGCAATCAATGTCGCCCGTTCCAAGCGCGATTGAGGCTATGCGGTTTGGTGTCGGTTCGCCGGTTACAACGGCAACGTGAGGAAGACGGCCCTTGCGGTTCCGCACCAAGTTCAACGCTTCGGAGCGCGCGTTCTGCGCGCGATCGCTACGGATCGTCCATTTGCACGACACGCTGGCATGAAGAATTGGCATCCTGCTGTTCACCTGCCGCAAGGGAGTGCGGCGTGCTTGCATGTTGTCCACCAGCAGTCCGCCGGTGTTGATGGTCCTATCGGTCTCGGGAAATCGGATGACTACCACATCGGGCTTGATGAGATAGTCGCCTCCAAGGGCAGCGGCCAGTTCGCGGTTGGCCTTGGCGGCGGCCTCCAGTGCAGCCAAGTGCTCGTATTGGTCGTATTGTGCGATGGCTGCGCGTCCGCCGATACCCTTGCTGACCTCCCAATGGCCAGGACGGAGATGAGCGAGGCGGGGAAAAGTGTGCTCCAGATACTGCTTGCAGATTTCCTCGAACTGACTGCCGGCCATCTGTCCGGCCAAGCGCCCACCGGCGGCTCTAGGCCCAAGGCGTTCAAGGATACCACGAGCAATGCTGACGCTTTGTCTGCTGTGTTTATCCGCGTTGCTCGGGATGCCCCTTGAGTCAGTGCGAAGCACGGTGGCCAAAAGGGCGTTGTGGAAACTCCGGCGGGCCTCGGAGAAAAAAACCTCGGCGGTCATCCGGCGATCTTCATGACCTGTACAGAACGGGGCACAGCAAGGCAGTGGTGAATCTTCCCTGCGACGGCGCGCGCTACAGGAGGAGGGAAGGCGTTGCCAACTTGGCGGTACGAAGCGGTCTTGCGGCCCGAGAATTTCCAGTCGTCAGGGAAGCCTTGAAGACGGGCCACCATGCGAACGGTGAGGCGGGGCATCCCGACGAAGTCACGGGCGGGTGGTTCGTCAGCGATGCCAAGGCCATCAACTCCTAGTGTCGCCCATGCCTTCCTGGCACGGGTCGGCCCCAGGTCTGGACCACCGTGTTTCAGCGAACCGCCGACGATCGTGGGGGCGATATCGTCAGCGCGCTTCTTCCATGCAGGCGCGCCCTTCCATCGGCGTTCAGTGATAAGATCATAGAGGGTATCACCGACTGTTGGCGCGTTACGGCCCGTGCCAGTCGGCCAAGAGAAATGATGGGCAATGTTCTTGCGCAATGCGACTATCACCACGCGCGGCCGGAGTTGCGGCACGCCAAAGTCGGAAGCGTTGAAGAGGTGCCATTCGGCGTGGTAGCCCATCTTCTCGAATCGGGCCTTGAGCCGCTGCCGAAAGTCTTCGAATACTGCGCCGAGGATGCCCCGGACGTTTTCGAGCATGACCGCGCGGGGTTGCGTAATATCGACAAGATCAAGGGCGACTGGGAACAGGTTGCGCTCGTCCCGATCGCCGAGCTGCTTGCCAGCTATTGAGAACGGTGGACACGGAAGGCCACCCGCCAGTAACTCAATGCCTCTGAAGGATTCCCCGTCGAGGTGAACGAAGTCGCGCAGATCCTTCTCGAACACCTGCCATGCAGGCCGGTTGAGCCTCAGTGTATTGCAATAGTGGCGCTCGATCTCGACGAGCCCTTCGTGTCCGAACCCGGCTTGCTCCAGGCCGAGTGCCTGGCCGCCGCCTCCAGCGCAAATCTCCAATGAGCTGATCGAGGTCCCAATCATGTTCGGTTCCCCGTGCGGGAGATCCTGCCAAGATCGAGCGGGAGCTGCAAATCCCGGTCGCGGTAGCGGTCGAGAAACTCAATGAGCGCTTGGCGGCCGATCCAAGCCTTCGAAACGCGGCTGGTTTCCGCCAAGGCGGCAACCTCCCGGTGTTCTTCCGGGGTTAGGTTGAGCGACAGGCGATGTTTCGACGGCATGGCAGTGTGAGGCAGAGTGGGCCGTTCGTACGCATGGTGCAGCACCGCTACGCACATTAGCGGGGAAGGTGCGATCTGTCAATTCTCTTGCGATTCTGGTGATCCGCACGGATCGAAGCTGTCACCTGCCGCGAGACCAGTAGCTGGCTCCCCCTGCTAGTCCAGGGTCAATCGGACCGACCACCTGCTCCACACACGTCTTCCACGGTCTAGTGGATTCTCGATCAGATTTGTATACCCGAAATGGTACGTGAATCACACGGCTCTAAGCTAACTCATTTCATAACAACCAGATAGAGTCATGCGTTCCTAGTCCTCGGCGAACAGGCTCCCCTCGAAGGGCCGGACGATCGTCATCCGTAACCTCCCAAGCCCAATAGCCCCGAGTCAGCTTGGCCCAGCAGTGCAGTCCTAACTATCGTCGAATCCCCCTCTGCAGTTGATCCGGCCCGTGCATCCAAACTTAGCTCCCGCCGCGCTGGAGCGCGCCTCGTCGAAAGCCCACCAGAGCCCACAAGCGAAGCGTGCTTCCGCTCGTCGGGAAGCTGACGGAGGTGCCGTCGCCGGAGGCTGATCCGACTCCGGGACGGCGCTGGAACCCTTGGGAAACCGTCTTGATTCAGGCGGTTGACACCGCCCGAACGGAGCCTCTCCGTGTACGGTATGGAGATTTCGTCGTCCCGAGATTCCTGCCCCCGGAGCCCGTCAGGCGCGCTTGCAGGGGAGCTGTCTAGCACCCTTAGGGTGCGTAAGCCAGCATACCCTTTGTACCCACAAAGGGGCTGGCGAGGGGCTCCGCCCCTTCGATCCCGAAGGACGCCCGCGCTCCGGCGGAGTGCGCGGGCGGGGGGCTCGCCCCCCGAACCCCCGTGGCGGTGCGCTGATGGCTGATCGCCGCCTTGATTCTAGTTCTTTACCGACCGAGGGGGGCGTCTAGGCCCTGCCGCTGTGTGGATGGGTGGGTGCACGGCCCCAACGCGCCCAGAAGCGAAGCTAGGCCCCTCTAGCGTGCGTCGATGGCGAGGGGATCCGGGAGCAGTAGCAACGTCCCCAACCACCACCGCACGACCAACGCATCCCGTGAATCTTTTTGGTGTGTTGGTTGTGTTGGAGGCCGACGGGCCTGACGACCCAGTCTATCTTGGCGTCTCTCGAACGGCTGCGTATCAGGCACCTAGCTCTGCGTAGTAGTCCAGACCGAGATGAATCTTTTGTGTCATGTGAGCCACCGCATGCAGATCATGGAGCACGTGGTAGCCACCGTCCTCAGGATAAGGCGAGCCAGCGCGCTTCCACGTCTCTCTCACGTTGATCCTAGCTCGCCTTGCGGAGCGCAGGGGTAAATGCGGGATCGTCCATCTCGCCGGTATCGACCCCGGCAGCGTGGCTGATGGCGGACATGGCTTGGGCGCTGACGACGAAGAAACAGATCTACCGGGCTCACGCCACTGCCTGACGCGGCGGCAGGAGGTAGGAAGCTGTAGGGGATCTGGGCGGGACGAAGAACGAGTGAGGACAAACGATCAACGATAGGGGATCGGGGAACCCGGCATCTTCCGTATTAGTTCTTCGAACCGGTCAAGGAAGTGTGTGTCGTACTGTCGTGCCACATGTTTCACATTCCAAAGTCCGCTCATTCGGATTTCGTTCTTGGAACTGTGGACACCCAGCCATTCGCTATTGGGCCGGTCCATCGGACTGAGCTCGTTGGAGAGTAACGCTATAGCATTCTGCTCAACGTAAGCACGTGCACTGCGTGGACCCGGGTCGTCGGGTACGGCCAGCCACAGTATCGACAACCCCACGATGTACTCGGACACCAGGCGTTCGTGAGGAACTTCCGCGTTCCTCACGTCGCGCGCGGCCGATCGGCCGATACCCCATTTTGGCACGGCAGCGGCGCCTCCATCCCTTTGGAGCAGCGCTAACCCCACATGGAGCCGGAAAACGGATCCGCGGTGGTTCCCTCGTCCGTCCTTCCCGCCACGGTGCGCCCGCAACCGGGGCCACAGCTTGGACGTGGCGTTCGCGCTCACGGCGTGGGTCCCTACCCTGATAACACGCGACATCTCTGGGTGCCCGGTTCGCTGTTGACCCGGATCACGGAAGAAGTACACGCCGCGATCCGGCCAAGCCGATCTACCCGTGTATTCACCGAGCCGCCGACCTTGACCCGGCAGCGTTGCCAGGATGCCAACGAGTTCGTAGAACCGGTCTACGTCTGAGGTCATTCCCCGAGCAGGCCTTGGATCTTCAAATGCTGAAGTTGTTTCCCGAAGGAGAGGCCCTCGAGCGGAATGGTAACAGAGAAACCACGGTCGCGGAGAAAAGGAACGAGGTTTTCCCGGTAGCGTACACCGGCCAGGATGACCACCTCGGCCCCGAGTGGCAGAACCTCAAGTAGTTGTCGTTGGACCAGCGTTGCCCATTGTAGCCTCTCGGCCTTACCGAGCCGATTGAGCGTCCTCTCATACGGCTCAAGTACCTGGGCTGGGGGAATCAACCCATGTTGTGCGGAAAGGACGAACCAGGTGTCTGCGTTCTTCTCGGCGTACCGGCGCAGCCCGCGGAACAATGGCGACGTGTACAGGTCGCGGGCCGCTGCGGGGGCCGCACTCTTGGACTTGACGCATGAGACGAGTGCTACTCGCATGGATCGATCACTTCTTGCTGACGATGATATCCGCTCATTCATTGGTGCTTTCTTCCTTTCACATTGTACGCCACCGCTTCTCGGCCACCAAGAGCAACTTCCAGATCAGCGCCGTAGCGCTCTCGACCCGCTTGAATCGCTTCGCCGCCGTCGTCCTGAGCCGTAGCGCAGCGAACGGGCTCTCGACCACGTTCGTCGTGCGTAGATGCTTCCAGTGATCCTCGGGGAAGTCGTAGAACGCCACCATCCGCTCCCAGTCGTCCTCGAGTACGTCCACCGCCTTCGGATACCACGGCCTGTAGCGCCTGGCGAACACTTCGCGGGCCTTCACAGCCTCGGCCCGGCTCGGTGCGTAGACCACGGCCCTGAGAAGATCCTTCGCCTCGCTCTGCTCCCGCTGCGGCAGCCGGTCCAGCACGTTCCTCATCTTGTGGTTCCAGCACCGTTGCTCGCCCGCCTCAGGCCATACCTGCCGTACTGCGCCCCAGATCGCCGCGTTACCGTCCGCCATCAGAAGCCGGGGCGCCTCGATGCCGCGTGCCTTCAGATCCCGCAACACCTCGGACCAGGACTCGACCGACTCTCGGTAGCCCGATCTCAGGGCCAACACCTCCTTCGTCCCGTCTCGCATCGCGCCCAGCACCACCAGCAGCGCCGCCTTGTCCCGCTCGAGCCCTGCCTTCACGTAGATCCCGTCCGCCCATACGTAGACGACCTTCACGGCCCTCCAGGCGACGCTGGCTCCATTCCTCGAACTCCCTTGTCCATCCCGCCCGCAGTCTCCGAATCGAAGACTTCGACAGCGGTGCCCCCTCGCCTAGCAGTCCCCGCATCGCCAGCTCGAAGTCTCCCTCTGCCAGTCCGTGCAGATACAGCTCCGGAAGCAGAGCGCCCAGCTCCTTCGTCCGCCTCGCGAACAACGGCAGCACCCGACTCTCGAACCGCTCCTCGACGCCCCGAACCCGAGGGCGTCGGAGTGTGATCGTGCCCGAGCTCATCGCCGCGTGCTGGGCATTTTCAGCAGCACGGTGGGTCCTGATCCTCCCGGATCTACGGCCCGTGGTCCGTGGCAGCCGCCCGTCCGTGGGTCCGTGGTCCGCGGGTTTCTGTCCTAAACCCAACGGGTAGCACGATTTGCGATCTTCGCACACACCCAGTGATACACGTCTCCCGCAAGGTACTGCAAGCCGTTGTCCCATCGGGATTTGCGAATACTGATCCCGGCTTCCCGCCAAGCTGCCGGTCGCGCTGGACGCTGGCCGCGCCGTCTTCGTGTACGTCGATCCGGGGCACCAGACCTCCACGGCGCTCCGCTCTTGGGGCGCGGCCCACCACGGCCTCTGGAAGGCTCTGAGAAAGCGGTGCAGATCCGTCGAGGTCGTGGCCGTCGTCCGCAGCGTGAGGGAGCTGCAGCGCGCCGGGACGATCCTCGAGAACTGGATCGGTGCCCGCACGTCCGACTCCTCCGGCCCGTCCGATCAAACAGCCCGCCGCGAGATCGCCCGGATCGAGCGGGCCATCCTCGAGGGGGACGACCGCGCGCTGAAGGAGTACGGGGATCTCCAGGCCGGCCTCGAGCGGATCGTCGAGCTGAAAGAGCTCCAGCGGATCTCGAGGTCCCTAGCGCCGATCGATTGCTTCGCTACGTGGCGCTCGAGCCGGCTCCCCGGAGGGTGGTCATGAACGCCGATCGGCGAGGGTCCGTGCCGATCGGGAAGCGCACATCAGACAATCGTGCGTGTGTGCGCCGGGACGCTGTTCCCCGGCAAACACACGCTCCTTCTCATGTGGTTGACTGTCTTGCGGTTACGGGCTGGCCGCACGCGCGGCCGCCCAGCCCCGAGGGGCTCGGGGCAAAGAGGGAGCGACCCCCCGATTTGGGATGCCTCGATCGGCATCGCGGAGGATTGGCATGTGCACGCCCATGCCACCCTCCGCCGGGGGGTCGCTCCCTACCATTGATCCCTGCGGGAAGGCGGTTGGCCGCCGCTTCGACGGCGGCGATTCATCCGCGCGACGACCGCTCGTCCGTCGAGCCGAGGAGCATCGGGCGGCGCCCGCGGCACCGTTCCCGGGCACGGCACGGGAAAACGGGCCGACAACAACGGACGCCGGGACGAGCGGGCTGGACGGTCCTTGGCATTCCCTCGCGCAGTAGTCCGTCTTCTCGAAGCGGCGGTCGATGGCCTTCCTGCAAGGACTGCTGGCTGGGAGCGACCCCGCAGCGGAGGGGACGATGGGGATGCACATCGCCATCCTCCCCGATGCCGATCGAGGCATGCCGAGATGGGGGGTCGCTCCCATCCACGGCCAAGGAACGCGGATCGGCATCGGCGTTCCGCTGGCCGTGGTGCAACCGCAAGCGCGCAAGCGACATGGGGCGGCGGCGGCGTGTCCCATCGCAGGCGCGATTTCGTGTCCGGCCACCCCCAAAGTGCCATGGGCACTCGTGGATCGGCATCGGGCGCACCGATTCGGGTCCGGGCCAACGCCTTCCGAGCGGCTGAACAGGGCGCAGGGCCGGCCGAGCAGCGCCTGGCGGAGAAGCCCCGCCGACGCGACGTTTCAAACGCGCAGATCGTGCAGTCCATCATCGAAAAAGGAATCGAATGATGGCACGCACGAAACGAGTTCGGCGCAGCTATGGCGCCGGCGAATGGGGCCGGAACCGGGTGAGGGTCTTTCCCGATCCCAAGACCGGCTTGTTCCAGATCGAGTGGCGCGAGAACGGGCGCAGGCTCACGAGGTCGCTGAAGCACCGCGACTGGAGGTCGGCGAAGCGGCAGGCCGACGAGTTCGCCGCGGGCTTCGCCGGGCCGGAGCTGAACGGCAAGAAGAACGCCGAGCCCGAGCCGCTCACGCTGAAGACGCTTTTTGACATCTACGGTGAAGAGGTGACGCCCACCAAGGCCGAGGGGACACAGCAGAGCGACAGGACCGCGACCGGGATGTTCCTCCAGTTCTTCGGCAGGGACCGCGACCCGTCCACACTCTCCCAGCGCGACTGGGACCGGTTCATCCGGGAGCGGCGCGCGGGAAGGATCGGCATCTCGGGCAAGCCCGTGTCCAATCGGACGATCGAATGGGACCTGACGTTCCTGATGGCCGTGCTCAACTGGGCGGCGAGGTCGAGGGACGAGCGGGGCCGCCTGCTCCTTGACCGGAACCCGCTGAAGGGCCTCAGGAAGCCTATGGAGAAGAACCCCACCCGGGTCGTCCTCACCGAACAGGAGTACCAGGCGTTGTTGAGGGTGTCCCGGGAGGTGGACTGGCGGTTCCATGTCGCGCTCGTGCTCGCGCACGAGACCGGGCACCGCATCGGTGCCATCCGCAAGCTCCGGTGGTCCGATATCGACTCCGAGGGCGAAGCGGTGCGGTGGCGGGCGAAGCACGAGAAGACGGGCTACGAGCACACCACGCCCGTGACCGACGAGGCGTTGGCCGCTTTGGAGGAAGCGCGAGCGATGAGCGCCGGGACCGGGGACGGGCCGGTGCTGCCCGCCCCGACGGATGCCTCGCGGTGCGTGGGCCGGTCGCTGCCGAGCTTCTGGTGGCAGAGAGCCCAGAAGCTCGCGGCGCTGGAACCGAAGCGGGGCCGAGGCTGGCACTCGCTGAGGCGGAAATTCGCGTCCGACCTCATGGACCAGCCGCTCAAGGTGCTGTGCGAACTCGGCGGCTGGAAGACGGCCAAGACCGTCCTCCAGTGCTATCAGAGAGCCGACGAGGGACAGCTGAGGCAGGCGCTCGCGGACCGCCGGAGAGTTCGGGCCTGATTCCCAATCGGCGGGAATCAATCGGCGGGAATGGCGTCGGCCGAATCCGTAAGTTCAATGATAACAACAGATCCGCACGGGAATGCGCATGCTCGCCCAGCGTGCGAGCCGTGTCCGGTCGCGCCCGATGGATCCTGGCCAGGCGGCTCCGCAGCGACCGCGTCACCACCTGCGGCCTCGTGGCGATAGGCGGCGTGCTCCGCCGGGCGTGGGCACGAGCTGCGCCGGTGACGCTGAGGCGGTCCGCGGGGATCGCACCGGCGACGCGGTTCGCGACGGCGGCACCCACCGCTCGCTGCCCCGGCAGCGGCGCGGGAAGTTGGGGGACAGGGGCCGGATCCCGGCGCTCGGGGCCGTAGAATCGTTTCTAGGCGCATTGGGGCCGCCACCCACAACCCCCCCGGGGGTTAGGGGTTCGCCACGCGCAGGCGGTCCCTCACCGCGAAGGCGACGGCTATCACCGCGCTCCGCCGCCGCCGCCGTTCACTCAACTCGGCAGCATCGTCAAGCGTCCACGTGAGCGTAGGGACGCCCGCGAACGTAGGCAGCAGTCGAAGGTTGAAGAACTGGCAGCGAAAAAAAGCCGCCGCGCTTCGAGAGATCATGCCATATCGGCCAAAGTCTCCCGAACTAATGCTACATCTTCCTCGAATCGATGGTCTTTACCATCACCGGATAACCCAATCACTCGATATGTCCGGAGATCGGGTGCCAGGCGATTGAATACAAACCGACACTGATTAACGCATTGCCTAGTTTTTTTGTTCTTCAAATTCGGCTTCATCAGTACCAGTAACTTCTTGGGGCAGGGGTGCATCAATAGATCAACAATGGCTGCCCGAACCTGTTTCTCGTTTCTCGCTTCGACTTCAATTGCTATATCGTTTATCACGCCATCTATATTTGCATTTCCATCGCCCAAATTAGCCACAACCTTGGGGCCATCGGTGTATAATTCAGGACCGCCTGCTTCTCTTAATACTTTTTTTCCGTATCCATCATGGTCTGCACGTTCATTCATTTTACTATCCTAGCGTAGGTCGACTTTGTGTATAACGTCGTTGCTAAGGTCGATGCCCATCTGTGCGCTCGACGATAGCATATACCGGACGCGTTACCAGAGCCCCCCCCCCCGCCACACCACGACCGAACGGTTAGGTTTTTGTCCTAAAGCCAACGGGTAACACGATTTACGATCTTCGGACACACCACGTGATACACGTCTCTCGCAGGGTGTTGCCAAGCCGTTGTCCCATAGGGACTTGCGAAGACTGATCCCGGCTTCACGGCCCAGTTGAGGACCGCGAGCAGGAACTTCAAGTCCCGTTCGATCGTCCGGTCGGACACGGGTTTGCCGCTCGGGCCGACCCTGCCCGCCCGGCGCGCCCGGATGAAACGGTCCCAGTCGCGCTGGGAGAGCGTTGCGGGCTTCCGGTCCCTGCCGAAGCACCCGAGGAACATCCCCGTCGCGGCCCTGTCGTGCCGCCGCGACTGTTCACACTTGGTGGGCGTCACCTCTTCACCGTAGATGTCAAAAAGCGTCTCCAGGGTGAGCGGCTCGGACTCGGCTTCGGCCTTGCGGTGGAGCTCCGGCCCGAGGTAGCCAGCGGCGAACTCGTCCGCCTGCCGCTTCGCCCGTCTCCAGTCGCGGTGCTTCAGCGACCTTGTGAGCCTGCGCCCGTTGTCGCGCCACTCGATCTGGAACAGGCCGGTCTTGGGATCGGGAAAGACCCGTACCCGGTTCCGGCCCCATTCGCCGGCGCCGTAGGAGCGCCGGATAGGTTTCGTGCGTGCCATCATTCGATTCCTCCCTCGATGATGGACTGCACGATCTGCGCGTTGGGAACTTCGCCTCGGCGATGCTTTTCCACCAGTAGCGGTGTGGCTGGCGCCTGGGTCTTCCGTGGCAGGATCGAGCGGGCGATCCTGGGTGCACCGGGCCTTCCGGCGTTGGGGATCCTGCCGTCGCGCACGAGGCGGCCGAGATGGTCAGCGGAGTAGCCGCTCTCCCTGGCTGCCTCCGTCAGCGAGAGGGTGGTCTCGTCCCTCTCCCGGAGCGTGGTCTCGAGCTCGGCCGCGCAGCTTTCGAGCGCCACGGCCGGAGTGTCGCCCCCGTACCGGCGGAGCGCCTTGGCCTGCGTCCGCCAGGTGGCTGGCAGGGTCTCGACGGACGCGCCGCGAGGTGTGCGCGCACGTTTGGGTCGATCTCGTCGGCCCGCCGCCCGCCCGGTCTCCGCTTTCATTCCCAGTCGCCCTCGGCGTCCCTGCGGAGCGCGTCGGTGAGGGCCGGATCCCCGTCGCCGCGCCGAACGGAGCGCTCGACGAGATCGACGCATCTATTGACGTTCAGTAGCGCTCCATAAAAGCCCAATAACACCTGATATACAAAGAGTTAGGAGATTTCCATACTCCAGAGAGACCCCGTTACACCCCTTGACAGCCGGTAGTTTTATGGGGCACTATTTCGGGGCAGACTACCGTATCCCTCACACGGTGCCCCAACATGCCACTGACCGACACGGCCATCCGGAAGGCCAAGCCCCGCGAGAAGCCGCGCAAGATCTACGACAGCCGCGGCCTGTACCTCGAGATCGCCCCGCGCGGCACCAAGGCCTGGCGCTTCAAGTACCGCTTCGCCGAGAAGGAGAAGCGGATCTCCATGGGCATCTATCCCGAGGTCTCGCTGAAGCTCGCGCGGGAGCGGAGGGACGAGGCCCGCAAGCTTCTGGCCCGGGAGATCGACCCGAGCGCCTACCGGAAGGCACGCAAGCAGTCGAAGCGGCAGTGGGCCATCAACAAACTGCCCTCCCGCAAGGTTCGCTCCTTCGCCATCTCCCCGGCAGCTCCCTGATTTGCGTCGACATCGGCGGAATGCGGACTCGCCCGACTGCCTATACGTAGACCGGGGCGAGATGGCGCTCAGTGAGGTTGGGTAGGTGTAACCGATGGAGTGGACGCCCCCTCCCGACGGCATCGCAATGTGCCAAGATGGTGTTGAGTGATTGCGACCTTGAGAGGTCTGACCATCTGAGGGAGGAGGCATCCAATGGAGGAGGTTATCATCATCGCGATCGATTTGGCAAAGAACAGCTTCCAGGTACATGGGGCGAGGGGCGACGGGTTGGTGGCATATCGCAAGAAGCTGAGCCGGGGGAAGTTGCTGAGTTTTCTTGCCTCGCAGCCGCGCTGTGTGGTGGCGATGGAAGCGTGCGCCGGCGCCCACTACTGGGCCCGGGAGATCATGATGCTCGGTCACGAGACGAGGCTGGTGCCACCGATCTACGTGAAGCCGTTCGTCAAGAGGCACAAAAACGACGCGGCGGACGCAGAGGCGATCTCGGAAGCGGTGCAGCGTCCGACCATGCACTTCGTGGCGGTGAAGACAGAAGCGCAGCAGGCGCAGGGGATGCTCTTTCGCACGCGTGACCTTCTGGTGCGCCAGCGCACCCAAACGATAAACGCGCTTCGGGGCCACCTGGCGGAGTTCGGTGTCGTGGCTCCACAGGGCACTGCCGCGGTGAGGCGGCTGGCCGGTGTGCTCGAGGACGGGGACTCTGCGCTGCCGGGGGCGGTCCTTGAGCTGGGCAGGCTACTGCTCGAGCGGATCGATGAGCTCGATGAGAAGATCTACGGACTGGACAAGAAGCTCCGGGCGAGCGCACGGGAGGATGAAGAGACGGCGCGGCTGATGACGATCCCGGGAATCGGACCGATCACCGCGCTGGCCATCCAGGCCTTCGCGCCACCGATGGAGAGCTTCCGGCGTGGGCGCGACTTCTCGGCTTGGCTTGGCCTCGTGCCGCGGCAGCACACGACCGGGGGCAAGCCGAGGCTTGGCAGAATATCGAAGATGGGTCAGCGCGATCTCAGGCGGCTCCTGATCACGGGCGCCATGACGATTGTCCACCACGCGATCCGACGCGGCGAGACGACGGATCCGTGGCTAGCCAGGATGTTGGCACGCAAGCCCAGGATGCTGGTCGCGGTAGCGCTGGCGAACAGGATGGCGCGCATTGTCTGGGCGCTTACGACGAAGAAGGAGATCTATCGGGCTCACGCTGCCGCCGCCTGACCGGGCGAAAGGAGGGAAGCCGAGAGGAGGACAGCTGTTGGGGATGTGAGCAGGTCGGAGGACAGGTAAGGGCAAACGGTCAATGAGACGGGGTCGAGAAAACCAGCAACCGAACGGAGAGCACCGAAGCTCGCGTAACCGATATGGACTCGGCCCGCGTATCTCCATACAGGCCAGCGGCCAACTGAGTTGCCGCACCAACAGGCCGGATAGACGACAGCACCTGACCACATGCACATCGGCTGGTTCAAGCCCGACAGCGGCCTGAAGGACATGATGGCCCGGGTGGCCCATGCTCACCGACTGTCCCGCCACGGCATGACCGAACGATTACCCTCCCGCCCTCCCGCAAGGTTCGCTCCTTCGCCGCCTCCGGGAACCTCCGTTACGGCCCACTGGATTCCCGTTCGGAAAAGGAGATACAAAGAGGGGATGATAGGCATATGATAGGCTCTAACAATAGTAATGCCAATCACTTATAAAACTATCGTCGTATCCGAGTACATGAGACATCGGGGTGCATGTGCACCGACACGCCATTTTCATGTGCGCGCCAGCGCTCCCTTATGTGGCTGCCTGTCTTGCAGTTGCGGCACGGCCGCCGGAGCTGCGACGCCGCTCCGGAGCTTTCGGCCGTAGAAGGGAGCGACCCCCCCTTTGGGGATGCCTCGATCGGGGAAGCGGCTGGCGCTGGGCGTCTACGTCTTTTTCGCTGGCTCGACGATGATTCGCCCGCGCCCGCGTTTGACCACATAGCCGCCAGAACGAATCGCAAGCTTGCCTTGCTCAACAAGGGACCAAAGACTTTCGGCGATCAACTCGGCGTTCCGGTCGCTCGCCCTTGCGGTTGCTGGCCGGGAGAGCCACTCGGCGAACGCCCGCTCGCCGATATCTTCGCCGACGGACTTGCGAAGTGCGTTCAGCTTGCGGAGGTGGCCCTTCGTTAGAGCACTCTCATCAATGTCCCTCGAGGATGTCTGCGGCATAGCTCTCCCTTCCGCGATACTTATGTGCTGAGACCGTGGTGTGATTATAGCAGACTAGGGCCTTCGTCAACCTCCTCCCGCCGATGAGGTCTCCACGGCGGCTCTCCTTGAGGGGAGCTATTGATCTTCGATCCCTGTAAGCAGGTCCGCTTGGATGCGGCGAATCTTCCTGACCACCTGGCAGACCTGACGAGCGGCCTCGGGGGTCTCGGCATAGTAGTTCGCGTGGGCGAGGTGATCGCGCAGATCACGGATATCATTGAAGCCGCGCTTTACTGTGGTGGACGACACCGAGCGCAAGTGCTTGATCTTCGGCTCCAGCGGGTGGGTACGTAGTCGTCAAAGATGGCAATCGGGTGGCCGACGTGTCCGTCAGGGTCCGCTAGGGTCGTTTGGAATCCAGTTCCTAAAAATGGGTATGAAAAGGGGACAACCAAAGAGATAGCATATGTATATCGTGGTATCACAGTAACTTATCAGATCCATCATGATTCTTGCCGCGAATCACGCCACCGGTACTCTGCCGGGAAGGCGGCTCGCCCGCCGACGTGATGGGCCGCTACCGGCGCAGGAGTGAAGAAGTGGACGAGATGATGGTGGAGGCCTACGTGAGCGGTGTGTCGCAGCGCAAGATGGGCGACGTGACTGAAGCACTGCTGGGTGAGCGCGTGGGACGCTCGACGGTAAGGCTGGTCGCGAAGCGGCTCGATGGGGCTGTAGAAGCGCTGCGGAGCGCACCCATCGAGGGGCCTCACCCCTATCTGTATCTGGACGCGACGTTCCTCGATGCGCGCTGAGCCAGGAAGGTCGAGAACGTGAGCGCGCTCGTGGCCTACGCGGTGGATCCGGACGGTCACCGCCGGCTCCTGGCCATCACGCTAGGCCCTGAGGAGTCAGAGGACAGTTGGTCGGAGCTCCTCGAGCAGCTCCTGGAGCGAGGTCTCAGCGGCGTCGAACTGGTGATCGCCGACGAGCACGCGGGCCTGGCAGCTGCGCTGCGCCGCTTCCTGCCTGAGGTGCGCCGTCAGCGCTGCACCGTGCACCTGCAACGCAACGTGCTGGCCAAGGTCCCGCATCGCCTGCGCAAGCGTGTGGCGCGCGAGGTTGCCGCCGTCTTCCGGGCCCCCGGGCTCGCTAAGGCGAAGAAGCGCCTGGCCGAGATCACGGCGCGCTGGCACAACGAACTCCCCGAGGCAATGAGGGTGCTCGAGCGGGGCTTCACGGCCGCCACCCAGTTCTACGCGTTTCCCGAGCCCCACTGGGCCAGGCTACGCACCACGAACAGCCTCGAGCGCCTGCACACCGAGATCAAGCGTCGAATCCGGAGCGCCGGCGCCTTCCCCGACCGAGCCAGTGCACTCCGCCTCATCACCGCGGTTGCTCTGAGGACTACTGCGGTCTGGAGCGAGCGCCGTTACCTGGACCTCTCACTCCTCGAGCCCAAGGAGGTCGCCAAGGCAGCCTAACCGAGCATCGAGGAGCTTCCCCTCACTTTTACACACAACTCGGGACTTGACCCCTGAAACTTCTTGGGTGTCCAGCATACGGACCTCCCCGACGAACGCCAGATAGGGATTCACCAACCAACGACCGAGCGGTTGTCCCTCACCCCTGACCGAAGACGTTGTCATCGTGATACCGTCTATGGTGTATTCTGGGAACGGCGCCGGTGGTCGCACGGTGACAGAGAAGGTGATCGAACCGGCTCCCTGGGCTTTGGTCCGGTAGTCATACAGCCCATCCCCGTCCGTCGTCACTCGTACCTCGGGCTCAACGGGCAGGATACCCGCTGTACGACGGAAGACCAGCTCTACCCCAGCGACACCCTCCCCGGAGCGAAATTCGATGACTTGACCAGTGGCGCTGACGTCGAGCGACCCGTCACAGGCAACCGTTCCAAAGCAGGGGTCACACGCGGCCGCCAGCATGCCATAGAGCAGAACCAGGATGTATCTGGCCGTGCGCTCCGCCTCTCCCCCTCCGATCACCGCTCCACCATGCCCTGGATAACCGCAGCGGCACGAGGCCAGTCCCGGCGGGCGCCGTAGCGCATCAGCAAGACGAACCGTGTCACGTAAAAACGTGCCAAGAAAGGGATCCGGACCAGGGGGCCAAAATGGCGCCTCATGACACGCCTGCGGTTTCTGTCTCTCAGGCGAATCTTGTAGGGAGCGGGATCGTCCTCGAGGCGAGGTGTGTGATGAAGAGCTTTCGCCCGTGGTTCGAAGAGAATCCGATAGCCGGCACGTCTGAGCCTCACAGAGAGTTCGGCATCTTCCGCATAGGCAAAAAAATCTTCAGCAAAGGTCCCCACGTCTCGAATCGCCCGAGCCGAGATAAGAAAAACGCATCCGGTGGCGAACGATATCTCCTCAGGCATCGTCACACCTTCGGCGGGGGGTGTGACTGTGTGAACACCGAGTCCCCGGAGCGGCCTGAATTCGCCACCCGCGTACCATCCAGTTTCCGGATCATCGTGATACCCGATGAACGGCACCACGATCGCAACGTCTTCTCCCGAGTTTGCCGTCTCCACGAGGCGCTCTATGGCACCGGGCAGCACGACAGCATCGTTGTTTACGACGAGAACGTAATCTGCACCGTGAGCCAGAGCCCACTCCATGCCTCGGTTGTTCGCGACGCCATATCCGAGATTCTGACCCATCTGGAGGTAGGGGATGGCGGGGAAGCGAGCATGCAGCCGGTCACCAGAACCGTCCGGAGAGCCGTTGTCCAGGAGTAGAATGCGCAACCTCGAATATTGTGACCGCTCCAGCGACTCGAGGCACTCGGCCGTGAGATCTTCCGCGGACCAGTTCAAGACGACCGCCACGACACTCGCAGTGCCAGACGGAACAATGGGTTGGGCGGGCAATTGCGTCCCGTTCATAGGCAACTACTTTTGACGACCCTTGTGATCTCAGCGAGTAATCTCCTCCGGCTCAAAAAGACCCTTGCCCAGAGCGCTTTCGTGAAAAATATACGGCGGGCGCTAGGGATCCGAAACACTCCGCTGTTCGGCTGTAGACTCGACCAATCCGAGACTCTCCGTGAGTTCTGACCTCGATCGACTTCACGCAGGGCCGGTCTTGGCGCGCAGTTCGGTGCTCAACCTTGTCGTCACTGCTGCACCTATGGTGGTGGCTCTTGTCGCGATCCCCGTTTTGTTATCGCAGCTTGGTCCAGCCCGCTTCGGGATCCTCAGCCTGGCCTGGACCGTCGTGGGATATTTCGGCCTCTTTGACATCGGCTTGGGCAGATCCCTCACTCACATGGTCTCGGAGCGACTCGGTGCCGACCGCTCCCATGAGGTGCCGGGCCTGGTCTGGACCGGCCTGCTACTTCTACTCGCCTTTGGGCTGATAGGCACTTTGGTCGCGTGGATGCTGGCGCCGATCCTCGTGCAGGACATCCTTAGAATCCCCCCTGGCCTGCAAGCAGAAAGCGTCGCCGCGTTTCAGATACTCAGCGTCTCCGTTCCCTTGCTGATTGTATCGTCCGGTCTGAAGGGAATCCTCGAAGCCGAACAACGTTTTAGCTCGATCGCCTTTATCCAGCTCCCGGCGGCGGTGCTGCTTCTCGTGGCGCCGATCCTCGTCCTCCCCCTCTCTCATCGCGTGGACGCGCTCGTGGCGGCCATGGTGGCGGTGCGGCTTGGCGGCCTCGTCGCCCTGGTATTCACGGTGTTTCGGGCAATCCCGCAGCTCCGGACACGTCCGCGATTCGTCTCCGCGGAAACCAGAAAGCTCATGTCTTTCGGGGGTTGGCTCACTGTGAGCAACCTTGTCAGCCCGCTCATGGTGTACATTGATCGCTTCGCGATTGGAGCGGTCATCTCGCTTTCAGCGGTCGCGTCCTATGTGATTCCGTACGAGCTCGTCACCCGCGTGGTGCGGCTGCCCATTGCCATCACCACGGTCTTTTTTCCGGCGTTCGCCGCCACCCACCAGTCCGATCCGGATCGCACCGGGGTTCTGTTCGTCTCCGCTTGCCAAACCATCCTACTTCTGACCGTCGCCCCACTCCTTCTGTTTTTCCTCTTTGCCGCCGAGGGACTAACTGTTTGGGTGGGAGCCAACCTTGCGACCCAGGGCACGGTGGTGGCGCGTTGGCTGATCGTCGGGGCATTCTTCAACGGCATCGCGCAGGCCCCGTTCACTCTCGTGCAGGGGCTGGGTCGGCCTAATCTGACCGCCCGCTTCCACGTGTGGGAGCTGCCCTTCTACATGGTTGCCCTGTGGATCCTGCTCCCACGGTTCGGCATTTCAGGCGCCGCCCTGGCTTGGACACTCCGGGCCGCAGCGGATGCGGTGCTCCTGTTTGCCGCTTCCTACAAGCTGCTGCCCAGCTGTCGGAGCGGTGTGATGCGCACTACGCTTTGGGCAGTCGGGGCTTCCCTGCTCTTTGGTGCTGCCACCCAGCCGGCGTCGGTCTCCGCAAAGGGCGTCTTCGCGTTGATAGCCTTGCCCGCGATTGTGGGTTTGGGATTGCGTCAAGTGGGAGGTCTTGGAGCGCTCCGCCGACTCGTGAAGAGCCCACCGAGTAAGGAGGTTCGTTCGTGGACCGCATGACGGTGCCGGGATCGTGTTCTGGCAGTCCGCGATGAAATCATTGATGGCGGGACTTCGGGTCGCACTCGTTCACGACTGGCTCATGACGTATGCAGGTGGAGAACGCGTCCTGGAGCAGATCCTAAAGCTGTTTCCCCAGGCCGACGTCTATACCCTCGTCGACTTTCTCGACTCGGAGGACCGAGGGATTCTCCAGGGGCGGCCCACGCACCACTCCTTCCTACAGCAGATGCCCTTCGCCCGAAGGCACTACAGACGCTACCTGCCGCTCATGCCATTTGCCATCGAGCGGTTCGATCTCCGTGAGTATGACCTCGTGATTTCGAATTCGCATGCAGTTGCGAAGGGAGTGCCCACGGGTCCGGATCAGCTACACGTCTGTATGTGCCTTTCCCCAATCAGGTATGCATGGGATCTCCGGGATCAGTATTTGAAGGAGTCGGGCCTCGAACGTGGGCTACGCGGGATGCTCGCGAGGGGCGTTCTCCACAGAATCAGGATCTGGGACGCCAAGACGGCGAACGGTGTGGACCACTTCATGGCGATCTCCGAGTTCATCTCGAGGAGGATCGCCAAGGCGTACGGACGCGACTCGACGGTGATCTATCCACCGGTCGACATATCATCATTCGTACCGGGCGAGGAGGCCGCTCGAGGTGACTTCTACGTTACTGCAGGACGCCTGGTGCCTTACAAGCGGGTCGGGCTCGTGGTGGATGCGTTTCGAGAGATGCCTGAACGGCAACTCGTGGTGATCGGTGATGGCCCCATGCGTAAGCAGATCCTGAAGGATCTCCCTTCGAATGTCCGCTATGTTGGGCAACAGCCATTCTCACTGTTGTTGAGTTACTTACAGACTGCCCGCGGTTTCATATTCGCGGCTGAAGAGGATTTTGGGATCGCGCCGGTCGAAGCTCAGGCATGCGGCACACCGGTCGTGGCATATGGACGAGGCGGCGCTCTGGAGACGATACGGGGCCTCGATCATCCGGAACCGTCTGGTGTCTTCTTCAAGGAGCAGACGGTAGGGTCGTTGCGGGAAGCGATCCAGACGTTGGAAGAGGATTCGGGGCGCATCAGTGCCGAGAACTGCAGGCGCAATGCTGAGCGCTTTGGTCCCGAACGCTTCCAGGAAGAGCTGGGCGGATTCATGGAGGCAGCCTGGGAGGAGTTTTCAGCGTCACTCTCCCGTCGTTGACTCGGCCTCGATTGTCGCCTGTTCAATCATCGTTCGGAGGGTCTCCTCGAGTCCCACTTTCGGACCCCATCCAGTTTCGCCCACCAACCGACCGTTATCTCCCACCAAATGCGGGACGTCTGCTGATCGTTCGAGAGCCGGGTCCGGCCGAACCTGCACATCGGCACCCGCCAGCTCCGCGATGAGGCTAACGACTTCGGCTAGGGGACGTTCGACCCCGGAACTCACGTTGAAGATGCCACCTAGATCGTCGCGCTCCAGGAGTGTGACGTAGGCCTGCACGACGTCATCGACATCGAGAAAGTCCCGAACGACTTCGAGGTTGCCTGAGCGAACCACGCCCTCGCCTGCCGCCTTTGCCCTGGTGATTCGATTGACGAGAGCCGGGACAAAATATTGTTCCGTCTGACCCGCGCCGGTGTGGTTCGTGGCTCGCGCGATCACAACGGGCAAACCCGTACGAGACGATGTCTCGAGACACGCGAGTTCGGCGCCGCGCTTGGACGCAGCGTAGGGTGAAGAAGGGTTGAGGGGATCGGTCTCTCGTCGAGGCCTCGGCTCACCGGCTCCGTACACCTCGATCGAGGAGGCCAGAAGAAAGCGAGTCGTGGACTGGCGGGCGCTGTCGACTTTGGTGACTTCATCGAGGATTCGTGCGGTTCCCGCAGCGTTGATCTCCCAAGCCAGAGCTGGATCATTCCTCGCGACGCCGCCGGATGCCACTGCGGCGAGATGCACGACGACATCTGCGTTGGTGCCAAGGGCTTCGCGGATTGACGACGAGCTCCGCAGGTCCATTGGCACGGTCGTGACGTCCGGACCAGCCAAGCGAGCCGGGTCGTCGCCAGGTAGATGCGCCGCGGTCACCGTGTGCCCTCTCCGCAGGAGAGAAGGGACGAGCTTGTGGCCAACGAAGCCGGTGGAGCCGGTGACCAAGACCCTCATGTCCCTACTCAGCCGACCCGTTCAATGTCCGCCTCCACCATGCCCCGAATCATGTCCTCGAAAGTGCATTGGGCTTCCCAACCGAGGTCCCGGTGCGCTTTGGTCGCATCTGCGATCAGGACATCCACTTCGGCAGGGCGGAAAAGGGAGGGATCAGTGACGACGTGGTCCTCCCAGGCCAGGCCCACGTGTTCGAATGCGACGTGTACGACGTCCAACACCGAGTGGGCCACGCCCGATCCGATGACGTAATCAGCAGGCTCGTCAGCCTGTAGCATCGACCACATGGCTCGTATGTAGTCCGGGGCGAACCCCCAATCACGACGTGCTTCGAGGTTCCCGAGGCGGAGTTCCTCAGCGAGGCCCAGTTTGATTCGTGCCACGCCATCCGTGATCTTTCGAGTGACGAATTCTAACCCCCTACGAGGCGATTCGTGGTTGAAGAGAATGCCACTCACCGCGAACAGGTCGTATGACTCCCGGTAGTTTACCGTGATGTGATGGCCGTAGACCTTCGCAACACCGTAGGGTGACCGTGGGTAGAAAGGCGTTGTCTCCGATTGCGGCGCCTCCACGACTTTACCGAACATCTCGGATGAGCTGGCTTGGTAGAACCGAGCGCCCGGCGCGGTCATCCGCACCGCCTCCAAAATACGTGTGACTCCGAGGGCGGTGAACTCGCCGGTGAGCACCGGCTGCTGCCAGCTTGTCGGCACAAAGCTTTGAGCCGCGAGGTTATACACCTCATCCGGCTTCGACTCCCTCACAACCTGAGTGAGAGAGTGCTGGTCGAGAAGGTCCGCCGACACAATCTCGACCTGCCCGTTCAGGTGGGCGATTCTCTCGTACGAATGGTGGGACGTTCTTCGAACGACCCCAACCACTCGGTATCCATTCTCGAGAAGGAACTCAGCTAGATAGGACCCATCTTGACCCGTGATTCCAGTAATGAGGGCTGTTGGCACGAAACTCCTCGTTGACTTGGATTCTCACCCTCCTGAAGGACCGAGATTCGGGAGGTAGAACAGCTTCAGTGCGCCCCGCCGCCCTTAAATACCACGCGTCCAGTCCTGAGCAGGATCGCAAGATCACCTAGAACAGACCAATTCCGTACATATTCTAACTCTAGCATGGCCCGACGAGGATATCCGACATCCGCGCGACCGCTCACCGCCCAACTGCCGGTCAAACCGGGCCGTACGCATAAGAACAAGAGCGCGTGCTCCTGCGAGTAAAATTGTTGAAGTTCCGGAGGGGTAATGGGTCGCGGTCCCACCAATGACATATCGCCAGCGAGAACGTTGAAGAGCTGCGGAAGCTCATCAATGCTCCACCGCCGCAGGAATCTGCCCACCCTCGTAAGCCGTGGATCGACTTCCAACGGAAGCTTGTGCGAGTTTTCTTCGTAGATGGCCAACAACTGAGAATCGGCTCGGAGCACGTCTTCGGCATCGACCCTCATCGTCCGAAGCTTGAGAAACCCAAACAAACTGCCTGCGCGTCCATACCTGGGCTGCCTAAAGAGCACGGGGCCAGGCGAATCCACCTTGACGGCAATAGCAGCGACTACCAAAACGGGTGAGACCAGGGCCAAAAAGATGAGGGAGCCTACGATGTCCATCAAGCGTTTCGCCACCCACTGAGGGGCCTTGAGGCTTGGAGCGGTCAACTCGACCCAATGCGTGTCATCGATAAAGATGGACCTCGGCACAACCCCAGACGTTCTAGGTGTAGTGAGGAGCCTGCAACCGTGAGCAAGGGATACATCGACGATCTCGGAGTAGGACCTCTCTGGAAATTCCCCGATCATGGCAACCGTATCGACGCCCTGCGTATCAATCGCCTCGCCCAGACGAGTACCGAAGACACTCCCGAGCTGCATTGGAAATTTTTCTACGACTTCAAATCCGCGCCCGGAGTGAAAGATCGCCTCAACCTCAGACATGGCACCCATGCTTTCCCCGCTCCCCAAGATCACGATCGTCCGTGCTGGAGGGGGTCCGGTCCACATGAGCGCCACGATCCGATCAATGATCGAGTGGAAGGCTGTCAGAGTCACGCCGAACACTGATGCCAGCGCGACCACTTGAAGTAGAACCAGCCAGAACAGCTCCGTCCGAAACGAGCCATACAGAGTCAACAACGCCGCAAAGCCTGCACCGGCGAACAGTCGGGACGAGTGTCGGCGGGCATCCCCAGGGCCATACGCTCCCGAGAGCGTCAGGCCGATAATCAGAGCAACGATGAATTGCCCGACGTGGAGGAATCCCCTGGGGAATAGCAAGTTGACGAACGCAGCCGACACGCCGTAGCCGGACAGCGCTCCGGACCGCAGCATCCTGACCGTAGACCGGAGAAGTACGAAGGCCGTTATATCCGCCGCGAGCAGAGCTGCGACCCGAAGTGCTCCACGGCTCCAGTGCAGGAAGATGTTCCTGGCTGGCGATCGGAATTCTCGCGAAACCCTTGGCGTCTCCACGGCTCCCTCGGGAAAGCCGGGTGCCGACCTTCCCGATCTGTGAGTGGCACCCTCCGACACCTGCACTAGTTCTTCCAGGGGGTCGTCATGTCGGTCGAAGAGCCGGTGAGGGAGAGGTGTCCAGCAATTCTCATCGAAGCAAAGCTAACCCCGCGTGCGACGGGCGCCAGATGTTTCATGCTATCGGTGGAAAGAAATGTCACTCGCTCATTGTCAGGCCTGCAGCGACCCCATCCTCGAGCACCACGCCGGCCACACTCACCAGCCAGCTACGGAGCTCCTCCTCGTTCATGCCCCACACCTCGGACCGGAGACTGTGGATCATCTCCTCCACCTCACCCAGGGCCGTCCCCATGTCTCCGTTGCGTAGAACCATCACCTTTTCGATGCCGGTGGGCTCGGCACTCTCGTCCGGCGCCGCCAACCGCTCGTGTAGCTTCTCGCCCGGGCGCATCCCCGTGATCTCGATTGAGGCGTCGTACCCCTCGGTGCGGCCAGCCAGCCGGATCATACTCCGGGCCAGGTCCAAGATCTTTACCGGGTCGCCCATCTCCAGCATCGCGACCTTGCCGCGGGTCTCCGGGAGCAGCGAGGACTGCAGGACGAGCTGCACCGCCTCGGGGATGGTCATGAAGTAGCGGGTCACCTCTTCGTGCGTCACGGTGAGAGGCTGGCGGTCCTCGATTTGCCGCTGGAATACCGGGACCACGCTGCCCGCGCTCCCGAGCACATTCCCGAACCGGACGACGTGCCAGTCGGTGTCTAGATAACGCCTGGCGAACGCCAGGGTGAGCAGTTCCGCCAGTCGCTTGGTGGCACCCATGACGGAGAGGGGCGGACGGCCTTGTCCGTGGAAATGAGAACGAACTTCTCGACGCTCAACTCCCCGGCCACTTCAGCCACCTGCCAGGTACCCAGGACGTTGTTACGAACTGACCTGCCCCCAAGAGTGGTACCACATCCTATGTTAGTCCCAGCACCTGTGGAGGGCCGTGAAGGACGGGCATCCTCAGGAACCAGGGCGACGGCTTAATCGCCTCAGGGGCCGGGGGAAAGCCGCCGCAGGCGCTGTGGGGTCGGACGGTATTGTACTCGCGCCTCCATTGCTCGACCAGCACGGCCGCCTGCGCCAACGAGTAGAAGATCTCCCCGTTCAACAGCTCGTCCCTGAGCTTGCCGTTGAAGCTCTCGTTGTAGCCGTTCTCCCACGGGCTGCCCGGCTCGATAAAGAGCGCCTCGACGCCCACGCGCCCCAACCACCGCCGCACGAGCTTCGCGGTGAACTCCGGTCCGTTGTCCGACCTCAGATACTCGGGAGGCCCGTGTCGGACGAACAGATCGGCCAGCACCTCGAGCACGTCGTGCGAGCGGATCTTGCGAGCCACCACGATCGCCAGGCACTCCCTCGTGTGCTCGTCCAGCACTGTCAGCAGCTTCAGCGCACGCCCGTCGTGCGTCCTCGAGGCCACGAAGTCATACGCCTTGGATTCATATAGTAAGTGCAACAAACCACCCGACCGAACTGCACAAAGAAGTTGAGGCGAGCTGGGACGCCCTAGACCTTCCTTCTCGACGAAAAGGAGGAAGTTCATGAACAGGTATCGCCAGCTCACCTCTGGTGAGCGATATGCGCTCTCTGCGCTCAGAAAACAAGGATGCAACCAAGCTGCGATCGCTCGAGCACTGGGCCGACATCGAAGTACGATCAGCCGTGAGGTGCGCCGCAACTCGAAGGATCGTCAGGGCCGGGCCTATCGACCGGACCTGGCCGATGACTACGCCCGGTGGAGACGAGGCAGATCGCGCCGTCAATGAGCGCTTCGGTGCATCGGACTGGCGAATGGTGGAGGCGTGCCTCAGGCAACAGTGGAGCCCTGAGCAAGCCGCAGGCTGGTTACGGCGCAAGGCTCGGCTCTCGATCAGCCACGAGACCATCTACCGCCACATCTGGCGCGACCGAAAGCGCGGTGGCCGCCTGTATCTGCATCTGCGCTGTTCGCCCAAGCAACGCCGAAAACGGTACGGATCCTATGATTCCCGAGGTCGGTTGGCCGGCAAACGGCCGATATCTGAGCGCCCAGCTGGCGCACAGAACCGAAGCCGAGTCGGCCACCTCGAAGCCGATACCGTGATCGGTACCAGCTCCGACAAGCACTGCGTCCTCACCTTCGTCGATCGTAAGACGGGCTACGTGATGATCGGCAAGCTCGAGGCTCGTACCGTCGAGGCTACGAACCGTCGAGCCGTTCGTCTGATCAAGACTGCCGCTCGCCCCACTCACACCATCACGGCCGACAACGGAACTGAGTTCCACGGCTATGGGGCGATCGAAGCAGAAACCGGATCGAAATTCTACTTCGCCGCGCCCTACCACTCTTGGGAAAGGGGGACCAGCGAGAACACGAACGGTCTGATTCGTCAGTACCTACCGAAGCGTACCAGCATGGCTCACATCACCCAGCATGCTTGCAACCGCATCGCTCACAAACTCAACAACCGACCCAGGAAGCGTTTAGGCTATCGCACCCCCGAGGAATGCTATGTACAGATCTAGCTCGTGTTGCACTTCAAAGTTGATCCGAAGACCGCTAACGTCCACCATCTCCCTGAACCGACAGAACGCATTCGCCATCCGCATCTGCTTCGGCGACTTGCACTCGGGTGCAAATAGCTCCGCGGGCGCAACCACGACCGCCAAGCACATCGCTCGCGACGTCGCCACATTGAGCCGGTTCGCACTGTAAAGAAAGTCCATCCCGCGAGGCGCATCCTCCGCACTGGAACTCGTCATCAAATAGATCACCACCGGCGCCTCCTGCCCCTGGAACTTGTCCACAGTGCCCACCAGAGCCTGTTCCGGTAACGCCTCGGCCAGCGTACTCACCTGCGCGTTGTAAGGCGCCACCACGATGATATCGGATAGACCCAGTGTGCGCACCGTCCCGTCTCGATAGGTCCAGGTCGGTGCCGCCGCGAGTAGATCCTCTACTAGGCTCGCGACCAATGCCACCTCCTCATCAGACTGGTTCTGGTTCCCCGCGTGCTCCGCAGAAATCCAGCGTAGTCCCGCACCACTGACGCTTCCCCCCTCCCCCACCATCTGCTTGTCGAGGCCATCCCTGGAGCGGAGCCTGCCTCGATAGAACATCTCCGATGTGAAGTCCGTCATATCCGGATGCAGCCGCCAGGTCTCGGGGAGGAACAACCCGAGATCACCCCCGGCCGTCGCCTCCCCCACCAGCAGATGATCGAGCGCAGAAGCGTCCGCTCCCGGCGGATGCACTCCCCGCTGCGGCTGCTCGAGCTGCCTCGGATCCCCCAGCAACACCAGGCTCCTTGCCGCCGGTGAGACCGCAAGTGCATTCGCTAGCGAAAACTGCCCCGCCTCGTCGATGAACAGGAAATCGACCGATCCCACCATGTCCTCCCGGCTCCAGAGCCAAGCCGTCCCCGCCGCGAGCCGTACCTCGCCCTCGGTAAGAGCCTCTAGAACCTGGGCGTTACCCCCGATCTCGATCTCATCAGAGTCGCATCGGTCATCTTCGCTCGCCTTCTGGATTCCCCGGATTGCGTAACCCGCCTCGCGGGCCGCCTCGCAGGTCGCGTCCAGCAGATTGCCGATCACCTTGTGGCTCGTCGCACAGATTCCCACTCGCTTGCCCGCCTGGATCAGATCGAGGATGATTCGGGCCCCCATGAAGGTCTTCCCTGCCCCGGGCGGTCCCTGGACCGGCAACACCGAGTGATCGAGCGCACGCACCACGCGGATCGCCCCGTCCAGAGTGGGTTCGCCTGAGGTCAGCAGCGGAGCACCGTCTTCCTGACCCGCGCGAGGTCGCTCGCTTAGGAGCAGCCCCACCGCAGCGCGGTACGGATTGTCCATGCCGAGCCCGTGCGAGACCGTCGCGTCACCGATGCGCAACAAGCTTTCTCTGAGAACTCCATCGTGCACGTCGTCGAGCGGCACCATCACGGTCGGGTGGACCAGTCCCTTACGCTTGCCTCGCTTCAGATCGACCGTGCGCCCGATCTCGTCGATCGCCACGACCTCGCCGCACCCTTTCTCTGTGGCCGGGTCTCTAGGCGTCTTCCCCACACGAATCGAATGCTCCTGCCGCAGGAATCGGAATCGATGGATCTCGGAGCGGGCGACGGTACCCACGACACCCTCGTACTCCATCCCACCCACCGCGGAACGGTCCTCGATCAGCTCCTCCTCGGTGAGTTCAAGCCAACTGAAATACTGCCACCACGTCGACTTCTTCTCTCGGGGATGCCAGTTGAGGAGTTGTGCCAAGAGCCAACGGCCCTGTTCTTCAGGGGACCGTTCACCCTCAGCAGCAGGGACGTCACTCGTCAGAGCAGTAACGAGTGCTTCCACCCGCTGGAGGTGCTCCGGCGTTTCTTCCGGCGCATCGGATTCGGGCGGCTCGGGCCGTGGAACCCCCGCGCCGGTCTCGGCCTCGAGTTCGCCGCGTAGCCCCTCCAGCCAGTCCCGGAGACGCAGAGTCGAGACGCAATCATCACGGTTGTAGCCCTCGATCTCATCGAGGAGCACCGAGTCCTCGTCACCGTCCCCCTCCAACGCCAGCCATGCCCCGAAGTCCGGGAGTGCGCGCGAGGCCCTACGAAGATCCACGTCCCGCTCGAACCCGTAGAACGGCTCCATCTTCTTGATCGAATAGCTCTCGACCGACGCCCGCAGTCCCTGTCGAACGACCCGATACAGATCCACGAAGGCGCCGGTTCTCAGGAGGTCGTCCACCTGCTCTTCGCGAACTCCGTGCCGACCCATCAGTCGTTTCAGCGCCGTCGGCTCGTACGGAGCGTAGTGATAGATGTGAAAGTCGGGGTCTTCTGCAAGGCGCGCCGTGACGAAGTCCATGAACGCCTCGAATTGTGCCTTCTCCTCCTGTCTGGAGAGGGCCCAAAGCCCCTTGTATTCGCCCTTCGTATCGACCCAGCCGAACAGATACTCGAGCCCCTGGTCCTGGTAGTGGGGATCACCCTCGAAGTCGAAGAAGATGTCCCTCTCGGAGGGAGCTGGAAGCGCTGCCAGCCCCTGCCCGTCGACCACGGGCGTGAGCAACTCGTAGCGCGGCGCCTCGGCTTTCCGCCCCTCCAACTGGATGCGCGCCTGTTCGCGAATTCTCTCGGCCGCGACCGTGCTGACGCCGTCCAGCCTGGGTGTAATCGGCAGGGGCAAGTTTGCGAGGGCAGCCAGGGTCTCAACAGAACGCTCTATCAGTAGCGCTCGCTGCTTGCGGGTGATGCCAGCCACGAGGGAGAGGTGGTCGACGTCGTGGCGCTCGCCATCGCAGCGGCCCTTCCACGCGCAGATGGTGCAGTGTTCGCACGGATCGGTAGAACGCCGCGAAATCCGTGTACTGAAACCGCCCCGGGTGCGCGTCCGGCCCACCGAGCGCCAGGACCATCTCCTCCGGCTCGACGCCCTGGACGCGGGCCAGTAGGTCGGTGTAGAACGTGATCTGCAGGACGGCGCCTGCCTTCGCTTCCCGTGCCAGCTTGGTATCGACGACCTCGTAGGACCAGTCGCCGAAGTCACTCGGGACTTCGACCCGGCGTAGGAAGTCGGGCTTTCCGAGCCAGGGCTCGCTGAAGAGCACGCCCTAGTAGATCACATCGGGGCCGGACTTCATGGCTTCGGTGGTTTCGGCGGCGAGTTGGCGCCAGTCGTCGGGGGATCTTCGAGCGGGTTCGTCTTGGAATTCGACTACGCTGAGGCTTTCGGCCTTTAGAGCGTCGAGGTAGGCTGCCTCATGCTCGAGGCCACGGGCGAAGAGCGCCTCGAGGGCTGGGTCGTCGTACTTGGGGGGCTTGGGCTGGAGACCGAGAGCGGTGAGGCGGTCGAGTAGGGTGAGGTGGTGGCAGGATAGGAACTTGCTGAGGCCTGTGGCGGAGAGGATGAGGGTCGTGTCGGAGAGGTGCATTGGGTGGTGCTGTTCCTTCGGCACGTACGACCATACGAGCGCATGTCCCCAGGGGGACACCAGCGTAGGGCGCGAAGCTTTAGGCTGCAAGAGACCCGAAGAAAAAAGATAGAAGAAACGCGGTTGGGCGCCTGTTTCTCCGTCAATCAGTCTAAGCCGCGCTCAACCTACGCGAAGGAGCGACAACGTGAAGCCTGGTGTTGTTGACCCGTCTTGACCCACCCCTCACCTTATCGGGACCATGAAAGTGATCATTTTCAGATAGAGGCCGGGGGCTACGGTTCTCAAGGGAGGGTGAGGTGTGAGCGCTGGAAAGTACGTCATCCGGTGTCAGGCGTGTGGTCGTGGACGCTCCGTCGATCACCAGCTGTTGTCCCATCTCAGTCAGCACACCGGTATTCGACCGAACACCCAGGATGACCTCCTGCGTTTGATAAATCGACTTAGATGCTCATCCTGCGGGCAGCCTGGCCAGTTACTGTGGCAGCAAGACGGAAAGGAGTGGAAGGCCGTAAGAATTCAGGGTGCCGGCGAGTGCGCCATATGTGGAAAAGTCGTACGGCGTGGAATCAATGTTTATCGGAGTAGGGATGGCCTAACTCGACACCGCCGATGCGACCCTGAATCTTTTCGGTACTACGCCAGCGGCGTCGGCAGGTACAAGGAAGCGTTTCACAAGTCGTCTTGCGGCTGGGTGGCCCGACTAGACAAGTCGAATATGCTTGTCTTCGCGTCGAAGAAACAAGCTGAGTTCTCGGGATTGAGACCTTGGTTTCTATATCGCCCTTCAGGCCGGAACCGTCATTTACTAGTTCCCGCCTGCAGTCCCCTGGGATGTCGTCACATCGCTTCACCGCTGGTGCCAGTTGACGCGCCTGGATGGAGGCGCGGATTCTGTCGGCCAACTGAATCGTCTTCCGCCTTGCCTCGAGGACCCGTTGGTGGATGGCGTGGTGGATCTTCTGCTCCTGCCCATCCGGCTGCGTCTGAGCTTGGTCCGGGACGTTAGCAGCTCCGTTCTCGGCGGCCATATTGTCAACGTCCAAATCTGCCCTGAGGGCTTCGAAATCAAGAGCCGGGAAGCTCAGTTCACCGGAGTAGCGGGGCTGAATGGTTGGTGGTCCAAACCAGCCCCTGACGAACCGAGTGAACCGCGCCCACGCCCCCCCTCTGCGCTCATTCATGCTGAGGCATTGTACTGGTCCACAGGCCCGGCCGGTCTCTATATATGGCAGCCCTTTGGGCGGCACTCAGACGAGCGAGTGGATTGGACATTGGCGAACTCCTACTTCAGACGGGGGTAAAACATCTTATGTGCGGGCCGGTAGGCGCAAGTCGTCGGCTGCTGCTTTGGACCGCGCCCACTCCGCTGGTGCCGACTTGGGATCTCGAAATCAGGTCCAAATGAATGGCCACGGCCGGGCTTCCAAGACGCGTGGCAGGACGACGAGAGGACACGGGTCGGCAGCCCGTCCACCTTGCCCCCCCACCCCCCACCCCAGCACCTTTGAACCCATGACTTGCTTGCTCCCGCACACCATGATCGCACTGACCACCCTCCTCCTCGCCCTCCCCACCCCCACCCCAGCACAGGACGCACAGCAAGACGACCCCTACATCCAGATCACCTTCCTCGACGTAGGCCAAGCCGACGCTGTCGTCATCCGCGCACCAGAAGGTCAGACCGCACTCATCGACGCCGGACGAAGCAATCCGCTCCATTTGCTCAGCGACATGGACATCGACGAGATCGACCTCCTGGTCGCTACCCATCCACATGCCGACCACATCGGCGGGAGGTCAAGTTCCGAGTTGTGTGTAAAAGTGAGGGGAAGCTCCTCGATGCTTCGGTCAGGCTGCCTTGGCGACCTCCTTGGGCTCGAGGAGTGAGAGGTCCAGGTAACGGCGCTCGCTCCAGACCGCAGTAGTCCTCAGAGCAACGGCGGTGATGAGGCGGAGTGCACTGGCTCGGTCGGGGAAGGCGCCGGCGCTCCGGATCCGACGCTTGATCTCGGTGTGCAGGCGCTCGAGGCTGTTCGTGGTGCGTAGCCTGGCCCAGTGGGGCTCGGGAAACGCGTAGAACTGGGTGGCGGCCGTGAAGCCCCGCTCGAGCACCCTCATTGCCTCGGGGAGTTCGTTGTGCCGGCGCGCCGTGATCTCGGCCAGGCGCTTCTTCGCCTTAGCGAGCCCGGGGGCCCGGAAGACGGCGGCAACCTCGCGCGCCACACGCTTGCGCAGGCGATGCGGGACCTTGGCCAGCACGTTGCGTTGCAGGTGCACGGTGCAGCGCTGACGGCGCACCTCAGGCAAGAAGCGGCGCAGCGCAGCTGCCAGGCCCGCGTGCTCGTCGGCGATCACCAGTTCGACGCCGCTGAGACCTCGCTCCAGGAGCTGCTCGAGGAGCTCGGACCAACTGTCCTCTGACTCCTCAGGGCCTAGCGTGATGGCCAGGAGCCGGCGGTGACCGTCCGGATCCACCGCGTAGGCCACGAGCGCGCTCACGTTCTCGACCTTCCTGGCCCAGCGCGCATCGAGGAACGTCGCGTCCAGATACAGATAGGGGTGAGGCCCCTCGATGGGTGCGTTCCGCAGCGCTTCTACAGCCCCATCGAGCCGCTTCGCGACCAGCCTTACCGTCGAGCGTCCCACGCGCTCACCCAGCAGTGCTTCGGTCACGTCGCCCATCTTGCGCTGCGACACACCGCTCACGTAGGCCTCCACCATCATCTCGTCCACTTCTTCACTCCTGCGCCGGTAGCGGCCCATCACGTCGGCGGGCGAGCCGCCTTCCCGGCTGCGCGGCACCATCACGTCGATCTGACCCAAGCTCGTGAGCAGGCGCCTGAGGTACGTGCCGTTCCTGTGGTCCTTCCGGCTGCCGACCCGCTCGAAACGACGCGCTCCGACCATCGCTTTCAACTCCTCCTCCAGCACCATCTCGAGCGTCACACGGATCGCGCCCTGAAACAACGACTTTAAATCCTGCCGTAACTCATCTTGCGTGGCCCGCTCAACTTCAACCATCTTTTCCATGAGGAAGCTCCTTTCCGGTTCCGGACCTGCTGGCGCAGGCCCGGACTCCCCGGGTTCATGTGATGATGAACATTCACAAGGAGCTTCCTCTCTCTTTCCCGGGCTCTCCACCCTCCCCGGACCCCTCACCCCCTTTTACACAAATATCGCGACACTACCAGTTGTGGGTCCTGGTGGCACAGTGACGTTCGTCCGCCGAAGTGGGATCGGTATGGTGCCGGACTCCATTGAGACCACGCTCGATGATGCCGGACAGTTTCTGGTGAACCCCGACCCCGTGGGCGTCGGGGACGTCATCGCCGACCTGACGATACGTCATCCGACCCTGGACGGTCCGAAAACAACCACCGGAATCCGGGTCTCCACTCGCCATATGGACGTGCCCATCGATCTGAGTCAGGTTCTATATCTACCGTAGGTAATGCCTTAGGAAGTGGTGGGTGTCCGGCTCGAATTGAAGTACATTGATGTGTTTCACATCGATGGGTGAATGTTTTCAGGTGTTGTGGATGATATGGAATACCGTGCGAAGATGAGGAGAGCGTACCCGCTCGTCGCGAGTCTGGCCTTGATCGGAGCCGGTTTCCTCCCCGCCATGGCCCAAGATACGGCCTCCCCTGGTGGACTCGTACTGCCGGGAGACCGGATCGGGATCCGGGCCTGGACGGCGAGAGAGATGGATGGGCCTTATGACGTCGACGAACTCGGTAACGTCATCCTGCCGCGACTGGGACGGGTGACCGTGGGTGGGCTGACCACTTCCCAGGTCCGAGACTCTCTGCAGAGGTCGTACGAGGAGTTCCTTCGTGGGGCTACTGTGGAGGTTCGGGTGCTTCGCCGCGTGGGCGTCGGTGGAGAGGTGCGCCTACCCTCTCTCTACTGGGTCGATTCCACGATCTCCCTCCGCGATGCCATAGCCATGGCGGGGGGAATGACTCCTATGGGAAATCCCGGCCGTGTACTCCTTCTCAGATCCGGTACGCGCACCACGATCGATCTGGAGGCCGCGAGCAGCGATCTGCCGACCGCGCTTCTCTCGGGTGACCAGGTCGTGGTCCCGCTCAGGAGCTGGCTCTCTCGTAACGCGCCTCTTGTAGTGACTACGAGTGTGAGCTTGATCACGGTATTCACCGGGATACTTCTAGCCCGATGAAGGATTCCGCTCCCCAGACGATCAGCCTCCAGGAGATAACGGCGGCTTTGTGGAGAGGCCGATTGCTGCTCGTGCTGGGGCCGACGTTGGGTGTGGCCCTCGCGCTGTCGCTTTCATGGATTCTGCCGCCGCGTTATGAGGCTTGGACGACGGTCGTGCTCCGCGACCGACTTGAATCGGGGGGCGCTTCAGCGTTGGGTGGCGGATCGGGGCGTGGGGGGGGGTCCAGTCGAGGGGGATCGGGGGGACGAGGGCCGGCGTCAGGGGGTGGCGCCCAAGGGCTGGGGAGCCTTCTTTCTCTGCCTGGTATGTTCGGTGGTGGTGTTTCGACCGAAATCGAGATTCTGGCCAGCAGAGATCTGGTTCGCCGCATGGCACGCCAGATCGGCCTTCCCGTGACGCTTCTCAGACCACGGGGGCTTCCCGCCGATTCGCTTTTTGAATCGATCGAGATCGTGGGGGCGATCGGGAAGCGGGGTATTTATCGGTTCACTAGGGAGGGATCAGGTTTCCGTGTGAAGGGGAGCTATGGAGTGGACCAGACGGTGGAACCGGGGGCTCCTCTGGAGGTCCCGGGTGCCGTATTGAGACTCCGTCGGACGCCAATTCCGTCCTCCTTCAAGATCAGGGTGGAGGATCTGGAAGAGACCGTCGAACGCATCGCCCGCCAAAGTGTTCTCGATAGGATCCTTCAGGGGAGCGCAGCGGAAGTGTCCGACGTCGCCCGTGACATTGGCGAGGTCGTCTTCAGTGCCCGGGACCGGTGGACGGCTGCTGCTGCTGCCAACACACTCGTCGAACTCTACCTCTCGGACCGGGAGGGGCGACGCGGTCTCCTTCAAGCAGAACGGGAGGCACTTCTTGCACTTCTTGCCGACAGCGTGGCGGGCGAGTCGGCACAAGCCGTGACTTCTTATCGTGAGTACCAGGAATCCCGGGCAAGATTCGACCCCGACCGATTGGGAGACGTGGAGCGGGTGGTCCTATTGCGGACGCAAGCCGACGCCCTGGGCATGGAGTTGGGCGTGGTCGACCGGTTGCTCGAAGGGAGTGGCAGAGATTCTCTCTCAACCAGCATCATCCTTGGAACTCCATCGCTTGCCCAGAATGGGGCGCTACGGAGCCTGCTCGATCGCCTCTACTCGGTACGCGCCCAACGCTCCAGCCTACTGGAGCTGAGAACAGAGCGCGACTCAGAGGTTCAGGCACTCGACCGGAGCATCGAGTTCCTCATGGAAGAGTTGGAGCAAATGGTGGTGGTTCACCAGGCGTCGCTGCGAGAGCGCCTGGCGGAGCTGGGATCGGAACTGGAGGAGTATCGCGACGCTCTTTCGACCCGTCCGGCCGACGACGCCGCGAATTTTTCTCTCCAGGGAGAAATGGAGAGGCTCACAGGCACGTTTGTGAGTGTGCAGGCACAGTTGGTCCAGGCTCGCCTAACGGCGATAGGCCAGGGGCGCGACCTGCGTCAAATCGATGTCGCCATGCCTCCGAGAAAACCTGAGTTCCCAAGGCTACCGGTGAACATCTTGCTCGGGATTCTCGTCGGAATGTTCGTGGGGGTGTCAGGAGCCCTCCTTCAAGGGGCGGTCACGAATCGGGTCTTCGACGCGAACCAGCTTCGCGCTGTAACGGACCTCCCCGTGGCTACGACAGACGCGTCCGGCTCGCTTCTCCTCATGGGACTGGAAGAAGTGAGAAGCGTCGTGATCGTGCCACTTGGTGAGGCCGCCAGCGCCACGAACGTGGCCCGGTGGCTTGCACAAGCCATCGCCGTTAGCTCGGGGCGGGCGTCGTTGCTCAATCTGGCCAATGGCGTCGGCGCACCGGCGGTTCCTTCGCCAGAGCACCTCAGGCTTATCGAGGCGGGGCCAGAAAACGCTTATCACGAACTCGTCCCGGAGGCAGTGGAATCCGGAGTTACGGGTGTCGTTCCGCATAGCTGGGCCCAGTCTATCGTGGACCTCGAGGAGCGGGAGGGCCCCCTCGTGATAGCAGTGTCCGGGTTGGGTGCGCCTCTGGCTCGCACCCTACTCGATCCGGAACGCCCGGTCATCTTGAGCCTGGAGCGCGGCGCGTCGGTCCTTTCCGACGTTGTGGAGGCTACCACGGATTTGGAGCGCTTTGGCTTTACGGTCGCCGGAATCGTTTTGACACGGACGTAATCGTGGCCCTGCAGGCTTTCGATCTTCGCCCGCGTACACGGTCCGCGGACGGAACGGTTCGTCATGAAGTGGGGGCGAATCGAGGAGTCCGAATCGTCGCCCTCCTTTCCTTCTCGATGTTCACGATGGTGGTGGGTCAACTCGGGCGCGTCCCACTCCTGAGTGCTGGTGCGAAGGAGGCTCCCCTCCTCGCCAACGATGTGGCGGTGGTCGTTGCCGTCGTGGCCGGCCTTTGGCTGTCGTTGAGAAATCGCGATCTCCGACTGGACGCGGTCACGCTCGTTGCCCTCGGCTTTGCGGGGGTGGGTGGCCTGTCGGCGTTGATGTCCCTTCCGCGCTTCGGCCTATCTGGGTTCGAGTTGGCGTTCTCGCTGGCTTACCTGCTTCGTTGGGCCGTCTATTTGGGACTCTACGTCGTGGTGATCGACACGCTAAGCCCACGGGACGGCCGAGAGTTGCTCAAGGTCTTCGAAGGGGCCGTTCTGGTGTTTGCCGTTTTCGGCATCCTTCAGTCCATTTTTCTGCCCGGTTTTGCACAGATCGTGTTCCCCGACGCCGAACTGTATACGCAGTGGGACCCACAGGGCCGGCGCCTCGTGTCGACGTTTCTCGATCCGAATCTGGCCGGTGGGCTGATTATGGTGGCTCTGTTGCTTGCGTGTGCCCGACTCGTATCTGGGGAGCCCGTTCCACTTTGGAGGCCTGGCTTACTCGTGGCAGCGCTCGTGATGACCATGTCTCGAAGCTCCATGCTGGCTTTCGCGGCTGGGTTGGCTGTCATGGCCCTCTTGGTTCGCAGAGTCACGTGGAGGGCGCTGGCAGGATCCCTGCTGGCGATTGGGGTTGGTCTCATTGCCGCGCCCTGGCTGTTGCGGATGGCAGACTCGTTCGACAGGCTTTCGCTGAACGACGCTTCGCTCCTGACTCGCTTCGTGAACTGGAGCCGGGCATTAACCGTCCTCGCAGACCACCCCATCGTGGGGGTGGGGTTCAACACGTATGGCTTCGTTCAGCTTCGCTACGGTTTTGCCGATCTGTCGCAAAGCGCCTTCGGCCTCGACGGGGGCCTACTGTTCATCGCAGTAATGACAGGTTTTGTCGGTGTGACCCTCTACAGCACCGTCTTGTTTTTGGTGTTACAGGCCTGCACAAAACTATGGAGTGGCGATCGTTCATCGAGCGATGGTTCATCGGTCATCGATGGCGCAGTCGGGCTTGGGGTCGCCGCTGCCACCGTGGGGCTGGTCATCCATAGCCTCTTCGTAAACAGCATCATCTACCCGCCAATCATGCAGAGCATGTGGATCCTGTGGGGAATCGTGTTCGTTCTGAATCACCACTCGGGGCCGGGTGAGGTTCCCGTTTGAGGATTCTGATCGACGCGCGAATGCTGAACGCGGGTGGTATCGGACGCGTTGTTCGTGCGGTCAGTCAGCGGTGGCTCGCGGATTCACGTGTGCGTGAGATCCACTTTCTGGGATCCCGTTCCGAGATCGAGCGGTGGCTTCCCACGGTGGACGCTCGTGGCATCGGGACCGTAGTTCGGTGGCCGGGTTCGACCTACTCCGTCATGCGCCAGGTTGCCTGGCCTTTCGTCTTTTCCAGGCTGAGCAAGAAGGTGGACGTTTGCCTCTTCCCCCACTATAACGCTCCGATCCTCGGCCATCCCGCCCGTTCGGTGGTGATCGTACATGATCTGATCCATTTCCGCTTCCCGTCCGGGTTCCCTCTGAGAGTGAGGGCCCCCGGGCGCTTTTTGATGAGATCGGCGCTTCACAAGGCCAGTCGCCTCGTTACGGTATCGCAGCACTGCCGTGATGATATCGTCCGGTGGAGCCCGAGCACGGCGGACAAGCTCTCGGTCATCACGCCGGGCTTGAGTGAGGTGTTCCGGCCTCTAGAGGAAGGAGAGCGTGCGGACGCTCAGCAGCGTTGGGGGGGGTTGGGACCGCTCCTGCTGACGGTTGGGCCGACTAAGCCGCACAAGAACTTGGAGTTGGCTGTCGAAGTGCTGGCGGAAGTCCGGCGGGTTCAGCCCAACCTGAAGCTCATCATGGTCGGGGCCGCGGGACCGGGACTCCGGGACCTTTACCGGAGGGCTGCCGCGTTGGGTGTGGAGGACGCCGTGGTCGGCCTCGGGTTCCTAAGGGATGAGTATCTCCGTGAGTTGTACTGTATGGCCGACGCGCTCCTGTTCCCCTCCAAGTACGAGGGGTTTGGTATTCCGCCGCTCGAAGCCATGGCGTGCGGCTGTCCGGTGGTCGCTTCGAGTTTGACGTCGATACCGGAAGCCGTTGGGGACGCCGGTTGGCTTGTGGATCCTGGGAATAAGGAAGAGTGGGTACGGGCGGTGACGGAGGCAGTTGTCGAGTCAAGGGGGCAGCGCTTGAAGGCTGGCCGCCTTTGGGCATCGGGATTCTCTTGGGATCAGACCGCTGAGAAACTGCTCGAGGTGGTTGCGGCGGTAGCGGCGTGAGCTCATAGGCTCACCCTCGCACTTAGAGTTGGACGGAGATTCCACCGATCCGACTCGAAATCCCGATTCAGGTTCCAGGTCACCGTAAGGCCTCCGGTCCACTCCCAGCGACCCTTGAACCAGATTGACCTGCCCCCAAGAGTGGTACCACATCCTATGTTAGTCCCAGCACCTGTGGAGGGCCGTGAAGGACGGGCATCCTCAGGAACCAGGGCGAGGGCTTAATCGCCTCAGGGGCCGGGGGAAAGCCGCCGCAGGCGCTGTGGGGTCGGACGGTATTGTACTCGCGCCTCCATTGCTCGACCAGCACGGCCGCCTCCGCCAACGAGTAGAAGATCTCCCCGTTCAACAGCTCGTCCCTGAGCTTGCCGTTGAAGCTCTCGTTGTAGCCGTTCTCCCACGGGCTGCCCGGCTCGATAAAGAGCGTCTCGACGCCCACGCGCCCCAACCACCGCCGCACGAGCTTCGCGGTGAACTCCGCAGTCCGTTGTCCGACCTCAGATACTCGGGAGGCCCGTGTCGGACGAACAGATCGGCCAGCACCTCGAGCACGTCGTGGGCTCGGATCTTGCGAGCCACCACGATCGCCAGGCACTCCCTCGTGTGCTCGTCCAGCACTGTCAGCAGCTTCAGCGCACGCCCGTCGTGCGTCCTCGAGGCCACGAAGTCGTACGACCAGACGTGGCCCCGATACAGCGGCCTCAGCCGGATGCACGATCCGTCGTTGAGCCACAGCCGACCTCGCTTCGGCTGCCGCTGCGGCACCTTCAGCCCCTCCTGCCTCCAGATCCGCTCCACCCGCTTGTGCTTCACCCCCCAGCCCTCGATGCGGAGCATGTCCGTGACGCGTCGGTAGCCGTAGCGGCCGAATCGACTCGCGAGTCGCACGATATCACCTCGGAGCGCCCCCTCGTCACTCGCCACTTTCCTCGCCCGGCGCTGGGTCGGCTGTGGCTTATATTTTATAAGTCATTGTTGTTATGATATATATGACGTGACATCAGACTACCATTCCCTCATTACACCCCTCTTTCGAAACGGGAATCCAGTGGACTGTAGCGGAGGTTCGCGGACGAGCGGTCTGCGAACGCAGACAACCTCGCTGCCTCGCGAAGCGCCAGTGCACCCCGATCGGCGTAGGCCGTCGGACGAGTCCGCATTCCGCCGATGTCGACGCAAATTGGCGAGCTGCCGGGGAGGAGGCGAAGGAGCGAAGCTCGCCGGAGGGCGGGTTGTCGATGGCCCCCGTCCCTCTGTCATTGCAAACTGTCAGATGATTTCCGTCTCAGATCACTCGGCACTACTGCGGCTCGCGGCGATCTGTTCTCGGATCCACGCATCCACTTCGGACTCGATCCAGCCGACGGCGCGCGCGCCTAGCCGGATCGGTTGGGGAAAGCTCCCGTCGGCCACCCGCACGTAGATCGTGCTCCGCGCCAGCCCGGTGCGGGCCTGCACTCGAGGTAACCTCAGGACGCGGGCGGGCGCGTCCATGCCCTGTTCCATTGCTCTCGTCATCGGTCTGCCTCCGTTCTGTTCGGTGAAGAATTCCGGGGCGCGTTGCCCCGGGAGGGAACAGGGGCCACATGGGCCCGGCGGCAGGCTCGATGGACACCGGGACTTAGGTAGGCGGCGCCGGCGAGCACCCAGGACGGAGCTGACGCACCGGGTTGAGATAGCCCACCGCCTGCAGGTCGAACGTCGACGGCTTCAGGCCCGTGCGCTCGAGGGATGCACCCACTCGCGATTCGAAGTGCTTCGTCAGCGTCTCCATGGCAGTCAGGGTCGAGACCCGGCATATGAGGACCCGCTGATGCACTGCGGCGCGTGGCCGAGCGCGACCGGATGCCGCCTCGGAGGGTGCTTCCAGCGAGTCGAGGGCCGGCCGACGGATCGCGGCGAAGGGCTGCACCGCGGTGCATTGACATCGATGGCTGGCAGGGCGGCCAGTCCGGGCGGCCGCGACTAGTGCTGTGTAGCCAAAGTCTCTTTCGCTTTGCTGACCTTGGCGATGATGGATTGTGCAGAGGCGGTCCAGACAAAGGGTGTGGGGTTATCGTTTCTGCGATCGATGTAGTGGTTGATCGCCTCGATTAGTTGGTCCACGCTGGTGACGGCGAGGCGCTTGAGCTGACGAGTCGTGAGTTCGCTGAAGAAGCGCTCGACGAGATTGAGCCAAGAGGATGAAGTGGGAATGAAGTGGAAGTGGACCCGAGGGTGTTTGTCGAGCCACGCCCTGACGGCCGGATGCTTGTGGGTGGCGTAGTTGTCGAGGATCACGTGGATGTCGAGTTCGGAAGCCACGCTGCGCTCGATCTTGCGGAGGAACCGCAGAAACTCCTGATGCCGGTGGCGCGGCAAGCACTCGTGGACGACCTCCCCGGTGGCTACGTCGAGGGCAGCAAAGAGTGTCGTCGTGCCGTGACGTTTGTAGTCATGGGTCATGGTTCCAGCGCGCCCCTTCTTGAGGGGAAGACTTGGCTGGGTGCGGTCGAGGGCTTGGATCTGGCTCTTCTCGTCGAAAGCGAAGACAACGGCCCGCTCCGGGGGATCGACGTAGAGACCCACCACGTCGCGCAACTTTTCAACGAAGTGAGGATCAGTGGACAGCTTGAAGTACTCGATGCGGTGGGGCTGTAGTCCATGAGCCCGCCAGATCCGCGAGATGGTGGTCGGATGGACGCCCACTTCCTTGGCCATGAGACGGCAACTCCAGTGCGTGGCGTCTGCGGGCTTCTCCTCGAGGGTCTTGCGGACAATCTCCGCTTCGTCGTCCGGAGTGATCTTGCGGGGTCGACCCGAGCGTGGTCGGTCCTCAAGCAGCTCTTCAACGCCACCTGCCTCGTACCGGTCGAGCCACTGCGTGACCGTCGGCCTCGATACGCCCACCTCCCGGCAGATCGCCGACCCCGACCGTCCCTCGGCAGAGCAGAGAACGATGTTGGCCCTTTCGACCACGCGTTGCGGTGTGGTCCGTTTGTTCACCAATCGCTCCAAGCGCCTGCGTTCTCCTCGGCGCAACCGAATCCTACGCACTGGAAGTCCCATGCGAGGAATCTATCGCATGTATCTATTATGCAAAAAATTTCTGCTATACTACACTAGAAGCTGACACCACAGGGGAGCCATGAGATGTTTCGACCGCAGGATCGAACCGGGCCTGCGGCCGGCCGCGCGACAAAGCCGCGCTGGCCCACCGCATGCGGGACGGCCATCGCCCGGAGTACGACGCTCGCAAGGACACCCGGCGCGCCGGGGACACTACTCGTCCGCCGGCGCCTACCAGCCCACTGTGAGTCGGCCCACCAGGCTGTGGTCGGCGTCTCCCCGGCCCAAGCTTTCGCGGCGCTGGGCGTCGAGGCCGAACTGGAAGCTCATGGCGCCACCCTGCACGACAGCCAGGCTGTAGCCCAGCCGGTAGTCGCGCCCGTACTCGGAAGTCGTGACGCCGAACCTCGGGGTCCCCACCAGCCGACTCCCGACCGGCAGCGCATAGCCGAGCTCGGCGTCGAGGCGGTCGCCCGATCCCGGGCCTCCTGCCCCGAGCCCCTCCATCGTATCGCGGCCCCAGAGTGCGTCGGCACCGCTCATCGCCTGACCGCCCCACGAGGGCGCGACCCGCGCCGTGAATCCCAGCGGTGTCTGTGGCGTCGGATCGTAGCTGAACGACACCGACACGCCCCGTTCCCTGAACCCTTCGTCCTGATGCACGAGCAGCGTCCGCACCCGCACGGCCGCCTCTGCCAACGAGTAGAAGGTCTCCCCGTTCAACAGCTCGTCCCTGAGCTTGCCGTTGAAGCTCTCGTTGTAGCCGTTCTCCCACGGGCTACCCGGCTCGATAAAGAGCGTCTCGACGCCCACGCGCCCGAACCGCCGCCGCACGAGCTTCGCGGTGAACTCCGGTCCGTTGTCCGACCTCAGATACTCGGGAGGCCCGTGTCGGACGAACAGATCGGCCAGCACCTCGAGCACGTCGTGCGAGTAGTACGTCTGCTCGGTGATGCCGAGCTCCCGGCTGATCAGCTTCACGGATTTGCCGCGGGCCAGACCGACCTCTGCCTCCCGCAGTGCAGTGATGATCCGCTCCGGAGTGTGTCGCTTCCTTCCCATCCTGACCTCCTCGCTGAAAAGCTTCAGACCAGGTCCATCCTAACATTGCACCTGGTCTCGTTTCAGGGGGTCAGGTCAATTCCCCGCAACACTTTCCGCGAGGGCCGATGGTCGGCTGCAGCGGGTACGACGCGGGATCTAGCAGCGATACCACGTACCTCGGTCGATTTGCCGCGCGTGGATGAACAGCAAACGGAACAATGGTGGAGATAACCCCTTCAAGCGGCTTCGATCTGGTTACCGGCGGATCAGGTGATGAGAGAATACCTTCCATCTATTCGTTCGGTGGACCCAGTGGCTGTCCATAACGCACTCATGATCGCGCACGCCTCAACACAAGGAGGAACGTGCCCAAGTACCTCTTTGCCGATCGAAACGACCTCGTCCAGGCACTTCTTCTCGTGGGCGAAGTCCGCGTAGCGTTGCGCTTCAGCCGTCGAATAGGCATGGCGAATGTGAGGGAGCAGATCGTCCTTCATGTAGTTGTATCGGACCCGGTTTCTTGGACAACTCGGCGGCCTAAACTAGGCCGCCTGTGACGTCAGCATCCGCCTCGTCATTACCGGCTCGGGCCAAAGTCCCGCTCCGGCCCGCGCTGCCGTTCCCGCGCCTGTTGCTGCTGCTTCTGTTTGGGACGGGGCTGCGGCAGGCGTTGTGGCTTGCTCATTGACGAAGACTATTACGCCTCTCCCTTTCGACACTTCTCCCTTGCCTCGGCGATTCCACGGGCTGCCCCACTGAGATCATACCGGAAGATCGCGTTCCCTTCGGGAACGAGAGGAACCTCCAATTTCAACTCCTTCCGCTTCCATTCCACCAAGTGCTTCATCGTTTCCTCGACTTTGACGAAGTGAATGAATCTCCCATTTTCCACAAAATAGGCTTCCTCGGGCTTGGATCGTCCGCTCCACTTGGCCCGGAGCTTCTTTGTGCCCAAAAACCCCTCATCCCACCGAATTCGGACCTGACGGTCGAAGCCAATATAGACCTCTCCGTGCTTACCCGAGCACACGAAAGAAATAAAGCTCTCGATGCCATGTGAGCGAGCAAGCGGAGACCGGGCATACCAGGACACTTCGTCGGACATTTGATCGACGCGGTTGGAGATCGTCCATTCCGTCTCTTGCCCTTCGAGGTAATAGGCTGGAGCGATGAGGAAAAGCACAACGAGGCATGTCAACTTGAGTGAGCGTACGACAATGCTCATGAGGCCCACCACGGCCCGCGCTTGGTCAGGGAAACCGTGACTGTGCCTGCCAAGCCTACGAATGTCGCCGCGATGGGTTGAGTCTTTAGCTCGGTGGCCACCGGCCCGCCCATACCGGAGAGGGCATCACCGATCGGAACCAACTCGCCGCGTTGACGCTGCATGCCTTATTCTCCCATGCGGGCCAGACACCCTGACAGAGCCTCTCGGCAGCCGCCGTCACGCGATCCGCGCATGGGCTTTGCTCGGCCCGCAGGAACGCTCAAGCGTGAATGGGGTTGTCGCGATTCGTCCATTCCATGAACCAACAACGACCTGGATAATGCCATGACGGATAATTTGAGATTCGGAACACGAAACCATAGTCGTCAGCAAAATCATTGAGCTGATCCATCTCTTTATTTAGTAGCCATGGGTAGGGTTGTGAGATTGCAATTGCTGGCTTCCCCGAGCGATTCCATATCGAGGCGTGATCCCATGCAGGTGGTGTTCTAGGCCAACTATCTGGCGGCGTGTCCCCGTAAGAACCCTTAGGTGACGACGCACCGACTATCTTCCACCAGCATCGAACCGTTTTTCTGGAAAGCTCGACACCAAGCGGATCAGCCCAATGCTTCTGCAATGTCCGCCTTGACCTCTCTACGCCCTTGTTTCCTTCCCCCACCGCATTTGCCACAAGAACTTGATCCACGCTCAAGTTCTCAGCACTAAACACTTGTGTATTAGCATCATTCAGAAATTGCCCCAAGAACTCCTTGCTTGCTCGACCCAGTGGGGAAACCTCTGAAAATCTCTCGCCTTTTCTGAACATTTCTATCGTCTCCGGTTGCCAGAACGAGCCACTCGCGTGGAGGGCATGGCAATACGTCGGGGGGCGCTACCCTTAACTGGGAGGACTCCAACCAAGACGCTGATTAGCTCAACGCTCATGCTTCTTCCTCCCAATCCGTCTGCCCCATTCTCTCACGCCCCCTGAGCAAGACCAAACTAGCGGCTGGGGCCATAGTCCCGCTCTGGCCCCCCGCGTTCCGGCCCACGGCGCTCCCTGGTTTGCCTTGCCGTCTCTTGCCTAGCCCACTCCACTTGCCTAGCCTTCTCTTGTTGGCTGGCCTTCTCCACTGCCCGCCTCATCTTCTCGTAAGCCAGCTCTCCGTCGATCTCCCGCACCTGCTCCAGCCGCTCCTCCAACATCGAGTCCTTGATCCTGTACCATTCGACAGGACGACTACCGTAAGAACGCAGTAAGAGCCCGTCCGTCCGCGCCGCCCCCCGCGCCCGTTCAACGTCGAGCTTCTGAGCATCGAGCCGAGCGCGACGTCTGCAAGACATAGAATCAGACACGGGATACGACACACTGCGGCGCGCGCCGGACGGCACCCTTGCCCGCCTGTCGCAAACGACCGTTTACGACACATGCTGGATCGGCCAGGCCCCCGTTGTGACGAGCTGCGCCACCTGGCCGCGCGCGACTGAACCACTCTCATCCATCAGCTCGGTGAGTTTCCTCGAAAACGTCGCAACTGAGGCTTTGGATACTTGGCTTATTTTCCTTTGGGCGAATCCGTCATTGAACGCGATCTTGCCAAACATCATGCCGGTCTCAACCGAGACCCCTCGGATCTTTTTAATGGGGATGGCCGTTTGCTTTAAGCCGTAGAAGAACCCTTTGTCGAGGAAAAGCACGCGCTTATCAGTCAAAGCGATGAGCCACGTGTTTCCGTCCATAAACCCTGAAGAAAACGCCAGAACTTGCTCGGCAGGCATAAGCGTGCTCGGCAGGTATTTAAGTTCTTTTTTCGTGAAGAATTGATCGTCGCCGCTCTCATGTGCGATTCTGGCGAATTCCTTCTTCAGCTCCGCTTCCGATGCGTTCTTGAAGTCGAACACCGGCAGACTCCTTTTTCCCTTCTCTTGCCTTGAGGACTATTCCACGAGGCGCAGTCCCTGGTCGCCGCGTATCGCGCCGTCGCAGGGGAGAGCAGCGTTCACTTAAGTTGGGTGCGCCGCGCAATTCACGCAATTCCCTGATTGATTCACGAAGCCCGAGGAAGCTCGCCATGTTTAGTTCTAGTCTTTGGCGAAGGCTGGAGCGCCAATTGTCTACGCTGGCCTGTTCCTCAGTAGTCAGTATCGGCAGTTCGGGCGGTGCTTCGAGAAGTGCAAGGACAGCCCGCCCGTCGGCCTCCCCTACGTCAATGGCACGTTCTAGGCGTAGAACCTGCCCGCGTACTTCCTCGGTCAGATAGTTTTCCACGGACAGGTTGGTCGAAAGATGTTTCGCAACCGCTTGGAACTCCGCTATGTGAGCGTCCATTGCCTCAGTAGCCCGCATAACCTCATCGGCCCACGCTTCACGCCGCGCCTGTGCCAGTAGATCAGCAAGATTTTCCAATAACGCCCTCCTGCTCTACGGGTCCAGGTGGTGGACGGTTGCCAAGGAACAGCAGGCCCGTCAGCTGGGCGCAGACCGCACGGTGATGGCCTCGCGCAATCCTTCCAGCAGCCCTTCCAGATGCGCCATGCGCTCGCGCAGTTCGCCCCAGGCGTGACGTTTGCCGCCCGGCCATGTTTTGGCCCCCCCGCCTCGCCGCCACGCGGCCCGTAGAACGCCACCTGAGCCCCTCACGATAGCCCCATTAGCCGGACACGGGGCAGTGCGATTCGATAGCCCTCGCCGGGCCTCGCCTCGCGGAGCGCCTTTACAGGGCCGCCCAGGCCGGAGAGGGCTATCACCGATGGGAACCAAATCGTCTCGTTTACGCTTCAGGTAGTCCCTGAGGCTTGGGCTCCGTTGGGCATCATACCCATCGCAGTTGGACTAGGAGTGGTAGTGGCAGGCGCCCTTCAGTTCAGGAAAACGAAGACCGCGATCAAGCCTTTCGATCAGCCTTCAGCCCTGGTCACGGGTGGCGTATTTCGGGTGAGCCGGAACCCGATGTATCTCGCGATGATCGTGATCCAGCTCGGCACGGCGTTCGGTTTGGGAACACTCCTTACCTTCTTCGTGCCTCCCGCACTGGCTTGGCTGCTTTCCCGGAGGTTCATCGAGAGGGAGGAGGCCGCCTTGAGTCAGACGTTCGGCGCTGACTATGACCGGTATAAGAGCCGAGTACGGCGGTGGCTGTGAGTACCTTGAGAGCGAAGCGCCTGTGTCGTCTCGATGTTCAAGGATTCGACACGGTGGACGAGGACCTCCTAGCCCAAGTGGCACCGTGGTTGCGTCTGGCGTTCGGCCTTTGCGCGACCTTGGCGATCGTCGGCACCGCGCTTGCCTCAACGACCCTCTTGCTGACACTCGCCGGGATCGCGTTTCTTGCGGCGGTTTTTCCCGTCCATCCGTTCGACCTGATCTACAATCATGGGATCCGTTACGCGACCGGGACGCCACCTCTTCCCAAGCGGGGCCCCCCCAATCGATTCGCGTGCGGAATTGGAGCGCTGTGGCTGATCGTAACTGTGGGGGCGTTCGAGTCGTCGCTGACGACTGTCGCCTATGTTCTGGGATTTACGCTGGCCGGGGTGGCTATTCTGGTAAGCGCGATGGACATCTGCATCCCGTCCATGATCTTCCGGGCCATATTCGGCCCCCCGCTGCCCCGGCCGGTGGGCCTGGACGCGTCGGAGGATGAGGTCGCGAAGCCTCCTCTCAATCGCCGAGATCGAGATCGTCTGTATCGATGGTGAGCCCCAAGCATCCTAGAAGAGGCACGAGGTAAAGGACGCTAAGCCACTACCGACTTGTGTGCGGTTTCCACATCTTTCGATTGGCCGCGACGGGACACTGCCGGCCGACGCCGCCATTTTCTTGGCGCCGTCAAACTCCAACGTAGGGTTCGGACGATGAGATTTAAACTTGTTCTATTTTGTACTGCGCTGGCCGCACTTGGCGCCACGAGCCTCGAGTCTCAGACTCGGGTGCTGACGGGCCGTGTGGTTGACGCTTCAACCGGCGCCGGGCTTGCGGGGGCCGGCATCACCGTTGCGGGTTCAGCAGCCCGGGCGTTCGCGGGACAGGACGGCTCCTTCAACCTCAACGTGCCGGTCGGTGGCGTTGAGCTCACCGTGCGGAGGATCGGGTTCAGAGACTTGACGATCTCCGTTCCGGCTGGCCAAAGCGACGTAACGTTTGCTCTTGATGTCGACGCACTCATGATGGATGCGGTGGTTGTGACCGGACTGGCCACCGACATTTCCCGCCGGAACCTCGCCAACGCGGTCGCGGTGGTTCAAGGCGACGCGGTGCGGCAAGTAACATCGCAGAGCGTCGAGCACGCGCTTCAGGGCAAGGTGCTCGGTGCGTACATTCAGACCAACTCGGGTGCTCCGGGTGGCGGTGCGCAGGTGCGGATGAGGGGGATTACCTCCATCAACGCCACGGCGTCTCCGCTGTGGGTCATCGATGGGATCATCGTTAGCGACGTTTCGATCCCCTCCAATCAGAATGTCGTGTCCGGTGCATCCAGTGGAAACAATCCGGCTCTCACCCAGGACGGTCAGGTCAACCGGATCGTGGACATCAATCCTGAGGACATCGAGAACATCGAGGTCCTCAAGGGTGCATCCGCATCGGCCATCTATGGCTCGAAGGCCTCGAACGGCGTGATCATCGTCACGACGAGGCGTGGAACCGCAGGTGCACCAAGGCTCAACGTCCGTCAGCGGTTCGGCTTCTTCGACCTTTCCAACAAGCTGGGCTTCCGCACGTTCGAGACGGTTGCCGAGTTTGACGATCTTCGAGGCGCCGGTGCCGCGGCGGCCACTGGGTTTCAGCCGGGAGTCACCTTCGATCTCGAAGAGGCATTGGCAGGCCGAAACGCCCTCTCCCACGAAACGGCTTTCGACGTGAGCGGCGGGTCCGCTGACACGCGCTACTTCATTTCGGGGCTGTGGCAAGACGACGAAGGGATCATGGCTAACACCGGATTCGCGAAGCAGTCCCTGCGATTGAACCTCGATCAACAATTCGGTGATCGGGTCTCGGCGAGTGTCAGCACCAATCTGATCCACACCAATGCGCGGCGTGGCCTGACCAACAACGACAACAATGGCGTGAGCCCGTACATGGTATGGGCGTTCACCTACAACTCCTTTGATCTTTCGCAGCGGGCCGACGGGTCTTTCCCCGACAATCCGTTCCAGCCTAGCAATCCCCTAGCGACCCTCGCGCAGATGGAGAACGATGAGGACGTTTGGCGGATCCTCTCGTCGGGACAGGTCGATTGGAACCTATTCGACGGGGAACGTTCGAGTCTGACGCTCTTGGGATTGGCCGGCGTGGACTATTTCCAGCAGAAGAACAGGCTGTTCTTTCCGCCGGAGCTCCAGTTCGAGGACGACGACGGTTTTGCAGGGACGTCCCTGCTGAGCAACAGCGACAACCTCAACGTGAACCTCAACGCGAGCGCCGTGCACACGTATGACTTGAGCGGCGGCAACACGGCCCTCACGACATCGGCAGGCGTTCAGTACCAGACCCAGGATCTCGACATCAGCCGGATCGAGAGCAGGGGCCTCACCGCGGGACAGCCCAACGTCTCCGCTGGATCGAACGTCAACGTCAGGCAGCAACGAGAGCGGGTCGAGAACCTCGGCTTCTTCCTGCAGGAAGAGATGCTCACGTTGGACGACCGGCTGCTCCTTACTGCGGGTATCCGCGCTGACCAGAGCAGCGTGAATGCGGATGACACCGAGCTCTACTACTTCCCGAAAGCTTCAGCGTCCTGGCGGATCCCGGATCTCGGAGGGGGCTTCCTCGACGAGATTAAATTCCGGGCCGCGTATGGAGAGTCTGGCAACCTCCCGCTCTATGGGGACAGGTTCACGCCGCTGGAGGCCACGAACGTGATCGGGGGAGTCGCCGGCACGGTGATTCCGGTGAGCAATCTCGATGCGGTGGTGGGATCGCCCACACTCAAACCCGAGCGCCAGCAGGAAGTCGAGGCCGGTATCGACGCAACGCTCTTGGACAGGCGTGCGAGCCTCGAGCTCAATGTGTATCAGAAGAACATCAGCGATTTGATCGTGAGACGGCGGCTGGCCCCGTCGTCAGGATTTGGGGAGGAAGTCTTCAACGGGGGCAAGCTCCGAACTCGCGGTGTCGAGGTCGGCTTGGGTATTACCGCCGTACAGTCGCAAAGTCTCAATTGGTTCTTCCGGACCAGCTTCTTCCTGAATCGCAGTGAGATCACGCAGCTCGATGTGCCCTCGTTCCTCCCAGGCAGCACTGGCTTCGGGGTGGGTCTGGGGCAAATCAGAATCGAAGAGGGGATGTCCGCCACTCAGATGGTCGGCAATATCGGCCAGGACGCAGCGGGCAGTCCGATCGAGGGCGTGGTGGGCGACGTAAATCCCGACTTCAACGTGGGGTTCACCAACGATCTCTCCTATAACAACTTTGGCTTCTATTTCCACCTGGACTGGCAGCAGGGGGGGGATATCATGAACCTCACCAAGCTGTTGTACGACCTGGGAAGCAACTGGGCAGGCTTCAATGAGCCGGACCAGCAGGGTTTGACGGGTGCGGAGCGGAACGCCATGTCACCGATCGGCGGTTCGCAGCAGACAGGGGTCTATGTCGAAGAGGCCACGTTCCTCAAAATGCGGGAGATCACACTCTCGTATGAGCTCGACTCCGATATGGTATCATCCATTTGGGGAGCAGTGGACCGCGTCGGCCTCACGCTCAGCGGGCGCAACCTCCTGACCTTCACCAAGTACACCGGGATCGACCCCGAAGTCAGCAACTTTGGTAACCAACCCAGCGGACGGAACATCGATGTCGCTCCGTTCCCCCCGAGCCGGAGTTTCTGGCTCGGAATCGACGTGGGGTTCTGATCATGGCGATCCAGGAGATGATACGGATGAAAGTCCTTCGATACTTACCGATAGTACTGGCTCTCGCCCTGACCTCATGTAATGATCTGATCGTGGCAGACCTGAATAACCCCGGCTTAGATCAGCTTTCGGAGAACCCGACGCGATCGGCAGTCTTGGCGGCCACCCAGGGGCTGTTCATTTCCGCACGAACCGGCATGGCAACCCGTGCGGGATACGTATCCGGACTCGGGATTGTGGGGCGTGAATCGTACAACTTCGACGCTGCGGACCCGCGATTCAGCGCCCAGCTGCTCGTAGGGCCACTAGACGGGGGGAGTCCCGCGTTTGGGGGCGCCCACTGGAACGCACGATTCCGTGGTGTTCGAGGTGCCGCCAACGTGCTGCTGGCCGTGGCAGAACTGGACGACGCTGATTTAGCGCCGGCCGAGAAGGCGGGAATCCGAGGCATCGCCAACACCCTCATGGGGTTGCAGCTTTTGCTGGCCCTCAACACGCGGGACACGAACGGGATCCCGACCGCCGTGAATCCCGATCCGACGGGCACTCCTGAGCCGTTCAAGACCAAGAGTGCGGCATTTGCTGACATTGTCGCGATCATGGAATCCGCGGCAACGGATCTCGGGGCGGCGGGCGCCTCGTTTCCGTCAGATCTGAGCCTCCCCCTGGGATACGCGATAGCCGACACCCCCGCCGGTTTCCTCGCTTTCAACCGGGCACTGCGGGCGCGAATCGCCATATACTTGGGCGACTTCGCCGGAGCGTTGACAACGTACCTTCCCGCGTCGTTCCTAGACGACGCCGCGGCGTTCAGCATGGGTGTGTCCTACGACTTCGGAACGGGCTCGGGTGAAATACAGAACCTGCTCAACGACGATTCAGAGAGGATATTGACGCATCCGTCCATCCGGGCAGAGGCCCAGTTGCAGGGGGGGGGGGCGCTCGACCGAAGATTCCTGGACAAGACCACGTTCCTAGACGGCGCCGCAACGAAACCGGATCAGGCCAGCCTGGGAATTTCTACGGACCTGAAGTTTGCCCATTACCCCAGCCCCACGAGCTCCTTACCGATCATTCGGAACGAGGAGCTGATCCTGCTCCGGGCCGAGGCCAACATAGGCGCTGGTACTGCGGCCGCGGCACTGGCCGACATCAACCTCGTTCGGACCACGGCGGGTGGACTCGATGCCATTGCCGGGGCTGCGTGGGCGGCCATGACGGTGAACGCGCAGTTGGACGAGCTCCTCTATAACAAACGTTACTCACTCTTGTTTGAGGGTGGCTACCGTTGGATCGACATGCGGCTGTATGACAAGCTGGATGAGATCACTCTGAGCGTGTCGACCAATGCGCCTGCTCCTGCTTTTACCGTCCCGACTGCGTATCCGGTGCCTACGCAGGAGTGTGATGCGCGCGCTGGCGAAAGCGTACCTTCTTGCTGATCGGGTGTGATTGACGGGGGGCGCGCGGCTCGGAGCCGCGCGTCCCTCTGCAAGCGAGAAGCCCGGAGCTTGTGATGGAAGACCACGCCTATCCGTTGGAGCCCTCGAGGGACCAAATGCGGGTGATGGTCGATAAGGTAGCGGAGCGGGTTATCGATCATATCGCTTCGCTAGCGCGTCAGCCGGCCTCCTACGCGGAACACGAGGCCGGTACGCACGCCAGGACGGCCGCGCTCGCCGAGTCCCTCCCGGAGCGAGGCACAGACCTCGACGGGCTGTTGGACCTCCTCTTCCGGGAAGCGGTCCCGCTCTCGTACAATACGGCTGCACCGGGTTATTTGGCGTATATCCCCGGGGGTGGCGTCTTCCCGTCCGCGGTCGCCGACTTCATCGCGAACGCCGTGAATCGATACGTGGGGGTGTGGATTGCCGCACCGGGACTCGCGCAGCTCGAGTTGAACGTCGTTCGATGGTTCTGCGAGATCATCGGCTATCCACCCAGCTCGGGTGGCATCCTCACCAGCGGCGGGTCCTTGGCGAACTTCACCGCGGTGGTCACCGCGCGGAGGGAACGCCTTCCCGATGATTTCCTGGTAGGGACGATCTACACCTCGGACCAAACCCATCACTCCGTTCGGAAAGCGGCGGTGCTGGCGGGCTTTCCGGAGGAAAACGTTCGTGAGATCGCCACGAATGAGGACTATGAGATACGCCTCGACGACTTGCGGCGGCGCATCGCCGAAGACCGGGACGGCAGAATGCGACCCCTCATGCTCGTGACCAGCGCGGGCACCACGAACACGGGGGCCGTCGACGATCTGGGGGGCGCCGCCGACGTGGCCGATGACGAGGGACTATGGCTGCATGTCGATGCCGCGTACGGCGGCTTCTTCATGCTTACGGAGCGAGGGCGGGAGTCCATGCGAGGCATCGAGCGCGCGGACTCGGTCGCGCTCGACCCGCACAAAGGGTTGTTTCTCCCGTACGGCAACGGATCGCTGCTTGTGCGTGATCCCGAGGCCCTGCGGCGGGCGCATACGACCTTCGCCGACTACATGCCGGAGATGCAGCAGGACGCCGACTTGGTCGACTTCTGTCAGATATCGCCCGAGCTGTCCCGGGACTTCAGGGGATTAAGAGCGTGGCTTCCCATCAAGCTCTTCGGCATCGATGCTTTTCGCTCGAGCCTCGATGAAAAGCTCGACCTCGCGCGGTGGGCTACGGACCAGCTCGGAGAGATACCGGACATGGAGATCCTCGCGGAGCCTCAGCTCTCCCTCACCGCCTTCCGTTGGGCTCCCGCAGGCCACTCCGAAGACGGACTGAACGAACTGAACCGCGAGCTGCTCACGTGCATCAACGCTCGGCAGAACGTCTACATGACGGGCACGATGCTTCGGAGCCGATACGCCCTTCGGATCTGCGTGCTCTCATTTCGGACGCACCGCGACCGCATGGAACAGTGTATCGTCGACATTCGGGAGTGCATTGAGGAGCTGGCCAGGGTGGATTAAAGCTCCTTTGACCGAACGACCACCAACTTCTTGATCTGCATGTCTTTCATCGTATAGGGGATTCCCCCCCCACGCCGATCCCGACTCCCTCAGGCCCGCGAACGGCATCCAATCCACGCGGAAGGCGGGGTGATCGTTGACCATCACTGCAGAGGCGTCGAGCCGGCGCGAAGCCCGTAGCGCCGTGTCGATATCGCCTGTGAACACAGACGCCTGGAAAGCGTAGGGGGAGCGAGTTCGATCGGGCGATCGCGTCATCGATATCGTCGTACGGGTACACACAGACGACCGGGCCGAAGATCTCGGTGATTATGTACTTGACACAGCAAATGCATAGGCATTCATGCCGTTATGGCGTGCGAGGATATGCGCCCGCGATGAGTAGTTATGCGCGGCCAGAGCAATGGAACAGGGCATGGACGCGCCCGCCCGCGTCCTGAGGTTACCTCGAGTGCAGACCCGCACCGGGCTGGCGCGGAGCACGATCTACGTGCGGGTGGCCGACGGGAACTTTCCCCAACCGATCCGGCTAGGCGCGCGCGCCGTCGGCTGGATCGAGTCCGAAGTGGATGCGTGGATCCGAGAACAGATCGCCGCGAGCCGTGGCAACGCGTAGTGATCTGAGACGATAACTATCTGAATCGTTCGCAATCAGAGAGGACAGGGGCCATCGACAAACTGCCCTCCCGCAAGGTTCGCTCCTTCGCCGCCTCCGGGAACCTCCGCTACGGTCCATCGGATTCCCGTTCAGAAAGAGGGGTGTAATGAGGGGATAGTAGCCAGGTCATAATCTCTATCTCTATTATTAACAATGATTTAGAATTATATCGGCACGGCGGACGGGGCTGGGCCGTGAACCACAAGCGGGTGGAGCGGATCTGGAGACAGGAGGGGCTCAAGGTGCCAAGTAAGCAGCCGAAACGAGGAAGGCTGTGGCTGACCGACGGTTCTTGTATCCGACTGCGGCCCCTGTACCAACACCACGTATGGGCGTATGACTTCGTGGCGGACCGGACGCATGATGGACGGCCGCTCAAGATGCTGACGGTGCTGGATGAGTACAGCCGGGAGTGCCTGGCGATCGTGGTGACTCGCAGGCTTCAGGCGGACGATGTTCTGCAGACGCTGAGCGAGCTGTTTGCCGAGCACGGTCCACCGGCGAATCTTCGCTCCGACAACGGTCCGGAGTTCACGGCCCGAGTGGTTCGGCAGTGGCTCGGTGAGTTAGGCGTGAAGACGCTGTTCATCGAGCCGGGCAGCCCGTGGGAGAACGGCTACAATGAGAGCTTTAACGGCACGCTCCGAAACGAGCTGCTAAAGCGCGAAATCTTCTATTCGCTGGAGGAGGCAAAGGTGCTGATCGAGCAGTGGCGGCGCGAATACAACACGCATCGACCGCACAGCTCTCTGAGTTATCGACCCCCGGCCCCCGAAGCGATCCGGCCAGACCCAAAGCTGCTCAACCTACCTATGCTTCTTGGACCACCCCCCAGCCAGCAGAAGGTGCTTGGACTAACACTCTAGGTGGTACCGCTTTTGGGGGCAGGTCAGAGGGGGGTGAATCGCGATCGGACGGGGGCGGAACGGTTCGAAAGCTAAGGCCGATATGATCCCCTGTCCTCGCCGGGCCATCGCGTCTTCGGCTTTGCGGGCAGTTTCTGTCCGGCGTTGGGCGCTCAACTTCCGGACATGCGCCCCGCCACCGCTTTCACCGCCCACACGCCGTCGTTCAACGGCGTCGGCGTTTTTCACTCCGTCAGACGGCTGGCTGGGCGGCTTTGTCGGAGGGATCTGCCCGGCGGCTTCGCGCATGAGTGCCGTTAGCCGTCTCGGTGACATCCGCTCGAAGCTTCTTGGTCTTCTCCAGCGCTTCATTCCACGCCCCCGGACCCGCCGCTGCACGGACGTTGATCTCGGGCACCGCGGTGAAGCCTTTCGGCCTGGCCGCCGGTCCCTTCCGCTCCCGTGAAGGCGCCCTTCGAGGCGGAATCACGTCGTGTTTCAGCTCTTCGGGCCTACAGTGCAGATGCTCCGCCAAGGCCTCGCGGCCGCGCTCCGCCAAGATCCGGAGCGTGCCACGGTGGATGAACTGGTACATATGGCCCGGGCCTCGGCCCGATCGCGCGAGGAGGCCCGCCGCGTGTTCGTGCCGCTCTCCGGGAGCAACTTGAGGATCCGTCGACGGACCGGATCCACTTCCGCGTCGTCGTAGTGGCCAGGTGAACGAGATTCAGGCCCGGTTCACGGGCCGGGTCGCTTGCTTGAGGGATGCGATAATTGAAGATATGCTCGTGTAGGCTACCTTAATCTAAGGAGGTCGTTCGAGGAGTACCGCGAGTTACGGGAGTAGGATGAGCTCGAAGATGTCGGAAGGACGCTGGACCTCCCGCAACAACCAGTACGAGTCAGAGCGCTCCCGGCCATCATCGTTCACGACGTCTACGTGGAGGCTTCGGGCAGAAGTATATGCATGGCATAGTGGACCCCATATGGACCCCAAGAGAGACACTGTTGGGGCGGTACCACTGGTCTACTGTATTATAAATGCCATAATATAAAAGGTTTATGGAAATGCGGGGCGTGGCGCAGTCCGGTAGCGCGCCTGCTTTGGGAGCAGGAGGTCCCCGGTTCGAATCCGGGCGCCCCGACTGATGTAATTGGTTTAGGTGAATGGGGAATTGCACATACATTGCACGGCGGAGAGGGGTGTAAAACCGAGCCACAACCCGATCACGGGGACGAATTGGGAAGGGGTGGCGTCACACTGGACATCGAGGTGAGCGCGGACGAGGCGTTCGACATCGCGCTAGAGAAGGCGCAAGGCGCTGCCGAGGCTTTCCGGGCGGAGACGGACACCCGAGGTTGGTCGAGGTAGCAGCCCAACCCCAACGCACGACCGGCAGCGGGTAAGGGGGGCTGCCCTAGACAGCTAGATTTCGATCTCCACAGGAATCGGGATAAGAACCTGGAACTGCTGCCGCACCAGGTCGTAGAGGGTCGGGTCCTCAGCTTCAAGGGTGACGAGAAGGGTGATGGGCAGATCCGCTACGGCCTCAGGATTCACCAGCACCCCTCCTTCGCGAGCGTAGTAGCTGAGATCGAGTCTGGGGAAGTGGAGCCCACTCACCCTCCGTCCGAAGCGATGGTGGAGCACCGTCTCCCATTTTCCAGCATCCCGCTGGCGCTGCTCATCAACCCTTATTTCGCGACCCTGAGCGGAAACAGGATTCTTACTTGGTGTTCCCCCCGCGGCAATGGCGGCCTCGAACTCTTCGCGCTGCTCCAGATAGTCAAACACCCCGAGAGGGCCTCCGTCCGGTCCGTTAACGGGAATCCGTCGCATGTGAGGTCGGAAGGTCGCTGTGACACCAGCCTGTGTATATTCCAGCGCCTCGGCAGGATCAACGGGACTAGAATAGCACAGAGTCCAGCGAACGCGGACCATTCGGTCCGGGTCGAGACCCTGGGGCAGGGGTAGCGTTAAGCCGGTGATTCCATCCCGTTGGAGGGTCACGTCATAGATGAGGGTCACCTCGTTCTGGGGGCAATCCAGGACCGGATGGTAATCGTCGCGCAAGAGGCCGAAACCGAACTCGCTAATTTCATGATGTCTTCGGCGACGGTGGGAGAAGTGGACAGCGAACGCTTTCATTAGGTGAGGTCGAAATTCTCTCTGTGGTCCTAACCCGACGATCAAATCGGTGAGGCCGTGAAGAGCCAGGGGAGCAGAAAAGCTCGTACCTTGCGTCTGGAGCCGCTCCCCGTTCGGGCCAATTGCTATGAACGGATTCCCCGCCCCGTCGCCCCCAAAACAGACACCGACGGGTTGCACCCGCCCCCCCCAACGCCCAGGCCCCTTAGCGCTGTACGGGGCACGACTAAACGTCGTGACTGACGAACGGGTGTCGGACGCGCCTACCGCCAGCCCATTCACCATATCGGCCGGTACCTGAACTCGATCCAACCCCGGGGCGTTGATTCCATTGTTACCGGCAGCGGATACGAAGAGAACTCCGGCCTCCTGCGCGAGTAAGTCTAGCTCAGCCGTCCATCGCGAGGGCTCCCCGTCGTCTTCGACACATAGATCGGGCCCGATGCTGAGGTTCACCATCGGGTAGCGGGCATTGCTAACTGTTTCTGTGATCCTATCCAGGATCCAATTCAACTCGTAGTCGTGCTCTTCCCCCGCGGGCACCGGAAGTATCCTGAAATGATCAACGAAGACATTGGGGAGGTCGACCTGTGTAGTCCCCTCGTGGTACCCATAGAGAACAGCGTTCGTCACTGCGCTGCCATGGCTCACCCCCTCGGGCAACGCTGGCTCCCCTGTCAGTTCACTGTAGGTGACAAAAGGTGAGATGAACGGACACGCGGGATCGACACCTCCGTCGAACACAGCGATCCGTTGGTCGCTTCGAGGCCGCGCCTGCCCGTTTCTCGAGGAAGGTCGTGGTCCGGCTATAGCCCGAAAGGGCGCGGGACTAATCGGACGGAGTTGGGGCATAGGACGCAGGACCCGTAGCGGATTAAACCGTGCAGCCTCTGACGCGTTCACAGGGGGGAGATGAACCGGTACGAATGTCAGCCCGCTAACGACACGCCTATAGCGGGTCACAACCTCGCCACCCAATTCCTCGATCCACTCCCTCCATTTCTCGAAAATCTCTTCCTGCTCGTGCGCGACCTCAGCCGTAGAATGACCTCCTACCCGGTGCAGGACTGCCTCCCAAATCGCCACCTCCGTGTCGCCATCCGCGTCTGGTTCGTTTGGGACAATCCGATCCTCGTGTGGCATGGAAATTTCGGAGAACTCGAAAACAGCCTCCTGCACGCCGCGTGTGAGTGGTTCTTGCTCGGAAACAAAAATCTGGCGGAGACGCGTTAAGTCCTCCCCAGGAGCTAGGATCAAAGGCATCATAGGGGCATGGCGACCGCTACCGGTACCGATCAGCAGCGAAGCAGCCCGAAGACGAAGAGGCGTTCTCCTCCGGGAACGGGTGCGCGTTCATCATTGTTCGCGCAAGGAAGCAACCCACCTATCCAAGAGGAGAACGCCGATGGAGAGATATATCGGACTCGACGCACACGCGTCGAGCTGCACGCTGGGGATTGTAGGCCCCAGCGGCAAGCGCTTGGGCTCGCAGGTGGTGGAAACGAACGCGCGGGCGCTGATCGAGGTGCTGCGAGGGATTCCGAGGAACCGGCACTTGTGCCTGGAAGAAGGGACGCTGTCGGGGTGGCTGTACGAGGTGCTGGAGCCGCACGTGGAGGAGCTAACGGTGGCGGGGGTCGGCAAGAGCCGGGGCCCGAAGACCGACAAGCTGGACGCGTTTGCCCTGGCGGAGAAGCTGCGGATCGGATCACTGGAGACGAGGGTCTACAAGAACCGGGGCCAGTTCAGGCGGCTGGGGGAACGGGCGAAGAGCTACGACTTCTTGGTCGGCGACACGGTGCGGGTGAAGAACCGGCTCAAGAGCGTGCTGCGCTCGAGAGGAGTGGCCTACGGCGCGGGGCGCTCGGTCTACTTGAAGCGCGACCGGGAGGAGTGGTTGGCCAAGCTGCCGGAAGCGAGCAGGACGACGGCCGGGTTGCTGTACGAGGAGCACGACGCACTCGTGGCATTGAGGGCGAAGGCCGAGAAGGCGTTGCTGGCGGAAGCACGCAAGCATCGAGAGTGGCATGTGCTGAAGACGTGCCCGGGTCTGGGTCCGATCCGGACGGCGGAGCTCCTGCCGGTGGTGGTGACGCCGTACCGGTTCCAGAGCCGGAGCAGGTTCTGGGCGTACTGCGGACTGGGCGTCGTGATGCGGAGCTCGTCGGACTGGGTGCGGGGTCCGGGTGGGCGGTGGGTAAGGGAACCGGTACAGCAGACGCGGGGGCTGAATCGGAACTTCAACCACACGCTGAAGCGTGTGTTCAAGGGCGCAGCGACGACGGTGATCGGTCGGGCCGAGGACGAGCCCTTGTACCGCCACTACGAGCGACTCCTGGAGGGGGGCACGAAGCCGAATCTGGCGAAGCTGACGATCGCGCGTCAGCTCGCCTCGATCGTGCTAGCGGTGTGGCGCACGGGCGAAGCGTACGACCCCAAGAGACTGGAAGCGACGGAGTAAACCGGCCTGGGATCGGCGAGCGTGGGGTCGAAAGCGGTCACAACATGGGGTCCGACGAAACGGAAGCGAACCGGTTACAGGGGACAGCATCCATACACACCGTGGGCCGGGGCAGAGAGCCCAAGCCCCCACTCAAAGGCTATGCACCCCTGGAGAGCCGAACGAAGCGATGGGCCACAGAGTCCCAGATAGAAGGATGGTTCCCGCTCCAGAGCGGAGAACGCGACGGCTGTGAACGTCTTCCGGACTGCGATGCGGACCCTGCGAGCGCACCCCTCCCCACCCTGAGTCGTCGACCGGGCAATCCAAACCATGCGGACGCCGACGGTCAAAAAATGAGCCGACGGCGCGTGGGGAAGGTGCGTCTTGACCGCCAGCCCCATAGAAGGGTGTGTAAAAAAAGAGGCGACGTACCTTTCCGCTAGGTAGTAAGAAGTTAACCAGCGAATCCCGGGTGAGCGCCCGGGGGAAAGGAACGATGCCTCGTGAGGAAGAATATGGTGGGACCCGAGAGTGAGTCCAGCACGCCGACGTGGGAGTGCTTGGAAGCGCTGGTTCGTGAGAAGGCCCAGGAGATTCCACCTGAGGCGGCCTCCGCTCCAGGAGCCCATTCTCCCCGAACGGCATCGGCCACCTCCTGTGAGGCGCCGACTGTAACCCATGTCTCTTTACTTACTTGTATACCATGTCTCTTTACCGGACCACCAGGCTGTCTAACACTTATCAGGCCCCCGGAGTCAAGAGCGCGCAAGTTCCCTCCTCCGCGCCGCGGAGCGGCGCCGTAAGCGGAGTGAGCATCGGTCGCTGAGTCCTCTGACTTGGTTTCCGTTAGCAGGTGCGAGCGCAGTGAGCTCTGCACCAAACACTTATCGAGGTTTAACCGCCGGATCTCCCTCGAGGCGAGCTCGAAGGCGGCGGAGCAGGAGCCTGCTGGCCGCTCCTACGACCTAGAAATTCATCTGTGCCCTCGTGCCGTCCGACTCCATTCAAGGAGAGCAGGCTCGGGCCGTGAGGCGGCGGGCCAGTTAGCTCCGGGCTCGGGTGAGGGGCAGAGTCCTGAGTGAGACCGACTCGATGTGTGGGGAGCGGGAGGAGGCGTCCAATCAAGCGAGGCGGCTGTCAGGCATCCGGTGCCCGCTCGAGTTAGAAATCAAGGCTCACAACCTCCCCTCCCCGTCAGGTGCGTGTATAGAAGCGTTCGGTGTCGAATGCCTCCCGGTTCTTGAGCATGAAGTAGGTGGCGCGTCCGATGCGAGCCGCAAGGATGCTGAGCGCCTTGCCCTTGCCGTGGCGGCGCGCGAGCCTCTTGAGATGGGCCTGGCCGCGGACGTTGTCGCGAAGGAAGAGGACGGCCGCCTCACTGAACGCCCACTTGAGGTGTGCGTTGCCGATCTTGGCTCCTCCGCTGCCGACTCGCTTGCCTGCACTGCGGTGCTCGGGCTTGGCGAGTCGACAGTAGGAGCTGAAGCGCTGCACCGTGCTGAAGCGAGCGATGTCGTGGATCTCATAGAGCAGCGTGAGGGCCAGGATGCGGCCAATGCCGGGGATGGTTCGCAGCCGCTGCAGCGTGTCGTGGTCGTGGACGCGGGCTTCTTCTTCGATCGTGCGCTCGAGTT
>CBDCNQ010000002.1:280000-816829 GCA_965219445.1 Longimicrobiales bacterium
GGGTTAATATTCCCGTACCACAGCGTAGTGCGTTTGACCTCAAGGGGGGACGCAGCAGCGTAAATGACCGTCGGGTGGTGGATTATCCGATGCAAGGTGGTAGGCGTTTCCGGGTAGGCAAATCCGCCTGGAGCAGCCGAGCGCCGATGCCGAAGGAGCCTTCGGGCACCGCAAAGGGTTGTGGAGCATACTGCCAAGAAAAGCCTCGTGAGGGAGTGCTTGCTGTGACCGTACCGTAAACGGACACACGTAGGCGAGGCGAGAAGCCTAAGGTGCTCGAGTGATTTGCGGAGAAGGAACTCGGCAAAATGTCCCCGTAACTTCGGGAGAAGGGGAGCCCGTGTTAGGTGAACCCATTGCGTGGGGAGCCGAAGCGGGCCGCAGAGAATCGGCCCAAGCGACTGTTTATTAAAAACACAGGTGTCTGCAAAGTCGTTCAAGACGACGTATAGGCACTGACGCCTGCCCGGTGCCGGAAGGTTAAAGGGAGGGGTTAGCCGTAAGGCGAAGCTCTGAACTGAAGCCCCGGTAAACGGCGGCCGTAACTATGAACCGGACCATCGTAGTTCCGTAAACAAATCTGGCCATATGCTGGAACATCCGAGAATCCGCCGGTACTAGCCCCGCGTCTTGCAGGGCAGTGAAAATCCGTCGGTGCGGACAATCAGCAGGAAAGGCCGTGTCAGGAACAGCACGTCGGTAGCGAAATGGCTGCAGGTGAGCTGATTCGATCGTGGCGCGGAAATCCTCAGAGACTATACGCCAGACCACCTCAAGAAAACGGGTGGATGATATAGTCCGACCTTCATGGCGACATGGAGAGCCAGGCGGAAACGACCTGGCCCGTCCACCGTACCGGTGGGCGAGTAACAACAGTGAACGGTCCTAAGGTAGCGAAATTCCTTGTCGGGTAGATAAAACTGCCCCAAGCAGGAGTGATCCTGCTCAGAAAACCGGCTCAAATCGGTGGAACCCTACCGGCCCTGTGCAGGGGCCGCGGGCAATACCGAGGGTAAGATGGCCCATCCAGCCATCCCTGTAACGACTCAAAGGTGAGATCTTTGGATGGTGAGGTGGCTTCAGCCACCGATCCATAACACGCCGGCCCTGATCAATGCCGATGGATGTGCATGCCTACATTTCGGGTTTCATAGACGGCGAGGGGTGTTTCTGCGTCTCCTTTCAGCCAAGCCGGCGGCACCGGTTCGGTTGGGAGGTGCGACCGAGTTTCTCGGTCAGTCAGAATGCAACCCGAGCCGAAGTGCTGTACTTGATCCGAAAGACGTGGGTGTGCGGCCACATCCGACCTGACCGATCCGATAACACGCTGAAGTATGAGGTTCGCAACGTAGGTGAGCTCACGGAGGTGGTTCTGCCGCACTTCGAACGCTTCCCGTTGCTGTCCTCCAAGCGAAAGGACCTGAAGTGCTTTGGGGTCGTGTGCCGCGCCATCAGCGATGGCCGGCACCGGACTCAAGAAGGGTTCGCGGAGATCGTGACGGTCGCGATGGGGATGAATCCATCTGGCAGACGAAAGTACTCAGAAGACGAGATTCTCAACTCGCTTCGATCAGGTGAAGGTATAGTCTGTGCCCACGGGACAACCGTGGGATAACACGAAGTTCCGACCTGCACGAATGGCGTAACGATTTGGGCGCTGTCTCCTCCGCAAGCTCGGCGAAATTGGAGTCTCGGTGAGGATACCGAGTACCCGCGACAGGACAAAAAGACCCCGTGCACCTTTACTACAACCTGCCATTGGGTCTTGGCTTTGCATGTGTAGGATAGGTGGGAGGCTATGAACCGGAGTCGCTAGGCTTCGGGGAGCCACAAGTGAAATACCACCCTTACAATGTTGAGGCTCTAACCCAGGGGAGTGAATCCTCCTCGGGGACCGTGGCAGGCGGGTAGTTTGACTGGGGCGGTCGCCTCCCAAAATGTAACGGAGGCGCGCAAAGGTTCCCTCAGCGCGGTCGGCAATCGCGCGAAGAGTGTAAAGGCAGAAGGGAGCTTGACTGCGAGATCGACGGATCGAGCAGGTACGAAAGTAGGCCTTAGTGATCCGGCGGTTCCGAATGGAAGGGCCGTCGCTCAACGGATAAAAGGTACGCCGGGGATAACAGGCTTATCGCCCCCGAGAGTTCACATCGACGGGGCGGTTTGGCACCTCGATGTCGGCTTATCACATCCTGGGGCTGGAGAAGGTCCCAAGGGTCGGGCTGTTCGCCCGTTAAAGTGGTACATGAGCTGGGTTTAGAACGTCGTGAGACAGTTCGGTCTGTATCCGTCGTGGGCGTTGGAGTGTTGAGGAGAGCTGTCCCTAGTACGAGAGGACCGGGATGGACTGACCCCTCGTGTACCGGTTGTTCCGCCAGGAGCATCGCCGGGTAGCGACGTCGGGAAAGGATAACCGCTGAAAGCATCTAAGTGGGAAGCCCCCTCCAAGATGAGCACTCCCAGAACGTAAGTTCTCAGAAGGGCCGTGCGAGACTAGCACGTTGATAGGCGGTAGGTGGAAGCGTGGCAACACGTGTAGCCGAGCCGTACTAATCGCCCGAGAGGCTTGACCAGTTTTTTTCCTTTTCCTCACCTCAAACTGACACACCCTTGGACACAATCAGGATGATCCTCGAGGTCTGTTTCTTCTCTTCTCTTCCCTGTTCTTTCTGAGGTCTCAGGGCCTCTATGCTGTCGCTGGTGGTCTTAGCGCAGAGGATACACCCGTTCCCATCTCGAACACGGTCGTTAAGCTCTGCCGCGCGGATGGTACTGCCGGGGCGACCCGGTGGGAGAGTACGTCGCCGCCAGCACATCTTTGGGCCCACTTCCGTCCGGGAGTGGGCCCTTCTTTTTTGTCCTGAAATCAGGGTGAGGCGCCGCCGTCCGGATCGCAGCGCCCCCGGCGAGGTAGGTCAGGCAGTTGTTACGGTCCAGCCGGGTGGACGCACCCTAAGGTCTGGCGCGGAGTCGACTCACCAACGCATTCTGTTCAGTCGTAACGCGTCCGACGCCTTAGGTATTGGGATAGCCGGAAGCGTTAAATAAAAGTAGTTAGACCGAAACGCGGGTCGATCCTACGGGTGTCCATCGTGAGTCGTGAACTCGCCGTTGCGTGACACGGGTCTCCGAACCGTAACCGGGCAGCACGCGACTCTGCGGGGCTAGATGACTCAGTTGGAGGGCGGTCACGGAGCTGGGCAAAGACCGAGGATGTTCCGGTGGACCCGGCCCGACCATCGCTGTCCACCCGAGCCGGTTGTGGCGGTTCTTGAACCGCCTATCTTGCCTAGGTTCGGTTCCGGGAACGGATGGCGTTTCTCAAGCTGGGAGACTGGAGCCTTGATTTGGCGCGAGTTGAGGCGGCGGAAGGTCGTCAGGGTCGTGGTCGCGTATGCGGTCGTCGCCTGGGGGCTGCTGGAGGTCATCACGACGGTCGAGGAGCCGCTTAACCTCCCAGCGTGGACGGACAGCCTGGTCATCGTGCTGCTCGGGCTCGGATTCGTCGTGGCCGTCTTCCTCGCCTGGGCCTACGAGCTCACCCCGGACGGGATCGCGCGCGAACGGCCCACGGTCTCGGAGGGGCCCGCGACCGCCGCACCTCGATTCGTGAGCTACGCCGCGACCGCCCTCGTGGCCGCGCTGCTCGGCGCGGCCTCCTATTCGTTCCTCGTGGGGGACAGGGATCGAGAGTGGCTGGAGCGCGTCGCGCTTCCGGACATCGATGCGCGTCTGGAGGTGGCAGATTGGCACGGAGCATACGCGCTCGCGAGGGAGGCGGAGGCTCGGCTTCCGGAAGCGCCCGAGCTCCGGGAGCTATGGCCTCGTCTGGCGTGGCGAACGACGATCGGATCCGATCCGGCAGGAGCGATCGTCTCATACCAACCATTCGATCGTCCGGAAGACGAGTGGGTGGTCCTGGGTCGCACGCCGCTGGAGGACATCCACTTCCCCTACGGCCTATCCCGTCTCCGGCTCGAACTCGACGGCTACCGCACGTTGAAGCGCACCGTCGGGGGCGGGCACGTCAACTGGGAGACGCTTGCGGCGCGATCAGCGAACAGTGCGCTCTCGCTGCTTGTGGGACCGGAGACGTTCGTGCTCGATACGGAGGAGACGCTGCCCGAGGGGAAGGTCCGCGTCGCCGGCTGGCGCCTCAACCTCGACGGCGAGTCCATCCTTCTTCGGGAGTACTTTCTCGACCGATACGAGGTCACGAACGCACAGTTCAAGGAGTTCGTCGATGCGGGCGGCTATCAGCGGTCGACCCTGTGGGATCCGGTCGTCGTCGATGGGGACACCGTTCTGTGGGACGAGGCGCGAACCCTGTTCACGGACCGCACCCTTCAGCCTGGCCCCAGCACGTGGGAGGCGGGGGACTATGCCGCGGGCGAGGACGACCTCCCCGTCTCCGGCGTCAGCTGGTACGAGGCGGCCGCCTACGCCCGATTGGTCGGCGAAGAGCTCCCGACCGCGCATCACTGGCGGCGCGGCCTCGCCATGGCGACGCTCCCGTGGCTCCTGCCCGCAAGTAACTTCGACGGTGAGGGGGCCCGGTCCGTCCTGGAGAGTCGTGCCATGAGCTACACAGGTGCCTTCGACATGGCCGGTAACGTGCGGGAATGGACGGCCACACAGCTCGGCGATCAGTACGTCGTCCTCGGCGGCAGCTGGAACGATCCGTACTACATCGTCGGAGAGGCCAGGATAGCCCCGCGGCCCCTCCGCTGGACCGGTCCCCGGGAAACGGCTTCCGGCTCGCTGTGACCGACGAGGAGCCAGAGGTGGCGTCGCGCGTACGCGCTCCTGTCACCGAGGCCCAGAACCTGTCCCCGGGGCTCATGCGACAGCCGGTGTCGAACCAGGTATACGCCGCGTGGGGAGGGCATTTCGACTACGACCGGGGGCCGCTCAACGTCGTCTCGGACGAGCCGGTGGACTCGCGGAGTTGGACCCGGGAGCGGATCACCTTCGATCCCGGCTACGACGGCGAGCGCATGGTGCTCTACCTGTATCTGCCTACGATCGGGTCACCTCCGTTCCGAACAGTCGTGTACTGGCCGGGCTGGGACACGTTCCGTCTCGAATCCGTGAACGAATACTTCGCAAAGCAAGCCGACTTCCTCCTCAAGAGCGGACGGGCCGTTGCCTTTCCCGTCTATCTCGGGAGCTTCGAGCGGGGCGACGGCACAGGCAGAAGGCCCGCCTTCAACACGACGGCTTACCGGGACAACACGATCGCGGGCGTCAAGGATCTACGCCGCACGCTGGACTACCTCGAGACCCGTCGCGACATCGATCACCGATCCTTCGCGTACCACGGCTACAGCTGGGGAGGCGTGAACGGCCCCACGGCCCTGGCGCAGGAGCCCCGCCTCCGTTCGGCCGTCATCTCCGTGGGCCCGCTTCCGGAGCTGGGCGCGACGCCCGAGATCGATCCGATCAACGCGCTTCCCAGGGTCGAGGTACCGCTCCTATTGCTGAGCGGCGAGTTCGACGCCATAGCTCCGATGGAACAGTCGCGCCGGTACTTCGAGCTCGTCGGCACCCGAGAGCAGCAAAAGAAGTGGGTGGTCACGCACGGAGGTCACTTCGTCCCGCGCGACGTACTGATCCGCGAGACCCTGGGCTGGCTCGACCGTTACCAGGGGCGGCCCGGGGGGTAACACGGAGGGATCCACGCTCTCGCTTCAGCACTGATTCGAGCACAACCGCATAGTACTGTTAGTAGGCGGACGCAGGGGCGCCGACTCTGCAGGTCAGAGGGTTTCATCGTTTCGGTCTAACACTTATCAGGCCCCCGGAGTCAAGAGCGCGCAAGTTCCCTCCTCCGCGCTGCGGAGCGGCGCCGTAAGCGGAGTGAGCATCGGTCGCTGAGTCCTCTGACTTGGTTTCCGTTAGCAGGTGCGAGCGCAGTGAGCTCTGCACCAAACACTTATCGAGGTTTAACCGCCGGATCTCCCTCGAGGCGAGCTCGAAGGCGGCGGAGCAGGAGCCTGCTGGCCGCTCCTACGACCTAGAAATTCATCTGTGCCCTCGTGCCGTCCGACTCCATTCAAGGAGAGCAGGCTCGGGCCGTGAGGCGGCGGGCCAGTTAGCTCCGGGCTCGGGTGAGGGGCAGAGTCCTGAGTGAGACCGACTCGATGTGTGGGGAGCGGGAGGAGGCGTCCAATCAAGCGAGGCGGCTGTCAGGCATCCGGTGCCCGCTCGAGTTAGAAATCAAGGCTCACAACCTCCCCTCCCCGTCAGGTGCGTGTATAGAAGCGTTCGGTGTCGAATGCCTCCCGGTTCTTGAGCATGAAGTAGGTGGCGCGTCCGATGCGAGCCGCAAGGATGCTGAGCGCCTTGCCCTTGCCGTGGCGGCGCGCGAGCCTCTTGAGATGGGCCTGGCCGCGGACGTTGTCGCGAAGGAAGAGGACGGCCGCCTCACTGAACGCCCACTTGAGGTGTGCGTTGCCGATCTTGGCTCCTCCGCTGCCGACTCGCTTGCCTGCACTGCGGTGCTCGGGCTTGGCGAGTCGACAGTAGGAGCTGAAGCGCTGCACCGTGCTGAAGCGAGCGATGTCGTGGATCTCATAGAGCAGCGTGAGGGCCAGGATGCGGCCAATGCCGGGGATGGTTCGCAGCCGCTGCAGCGTGTCGTGGTCGTGGACGCGGGCTTCTTCTTCGATCGTGCGCTCGAGTTCTCGGATCACGGGGTCGAAGCGATCCGCGAGTGCGAGATCCGCCTCGATGGTCCTCTGGATCATGCGATCGTCGAATGCCTGGGCCAGTCCCTCGCGGTTCTTCTTATAGAGGAGCTGACCGGAGGGCCGAGGCAGGTTGTACTGATGAAAGGTGTTACGGACGTGGGCGAGGAGTTCGCCGCGCTTGCGTACGAAGTAGAGTCGGCGCCGGAGCACATCGCGCGTGGCTCGCATCTGCGGGGGATAGACGTAGGCCACCGGAAAGGCACCCCCGCGCAGCAGCACCGCCGTCTTGTGGGAGTCGATGTGGTCGTTCTTCGCCTTGGCCCCATGGATCGCCTTCATGTAGAGCGCATGGCCGAGCACGAAGGGGATCTGCTCGCGAGCACAGAGATCGGCGAGCCAGTACCAGCAGAAGATGCACTCGCTGCCCACGACGAGATCTGAACGGTACGGCTCGAGGGCGCGAAGCAGTGCCTCGCGCTCACAGCGTAGCCTCTTGTGTAGTCGTATCTTGCCCTGGCAGTCCAGGATACAGAGGTAGAGCGTGCGAGCGTGAAGGTCGATGCCACAGTAGTATCGATGCTGGCCGGTGTAGAAGCGCATGGTTCCCCTCCTGGGTTGGATGGATCGAGCGTCGCGCTCTGATCATTCCGTCCTCTCTCTGAGAGGTCCAGGAGGGGGCCTGCATGAGTATCAAGCGATTGCTCCTGTCGCGTTAGACATCAGGCTCGCGCGCTTCGCTTCCGGTCGGCATTTTGGACGCGCAGCAGAATCGCAAGTCCGTTAGATGGCATGTACGCTAGTCTCTCCATGAAGCGAAGAACTGCCATACCACGACGTTCCGCGGCCGCCCGACACGTACACAGCAGGCAATGTCCTTAGTCGGTTCATGGACGGCCTGGAGTTCCGTTATCGATGGGCCACCGAGGGGCTGACCGATCAAGATCTTGCCTTTCGGATCCGTGACTCGGCTCGCAGCACCAGTGAGACACTCGAGCACATCTATAACATCGTCGAGATGACCGAGTACGCGTTTTCCGGCGAGACCTACCTGCTGCCAGAACAAGACGTGGATCTGTCTGTCTCCGACTTGCGGCGTCTCACGCTGGATCGTGTGAGCAGAATCAGTGGCCTACTGAGCGGCCAAAATGGGGAAGACCTCGAGGCACTCCAGGCCCGCTTCCAGCTAGGTGACGAGGAGCACACCTTCCCCTTTTGGAATACGGTTAACGGCACGATGTCCGATGCCATGTATCATGTAGGTCAGGTGGTCAGTTTCCGGCGAGCCTCAGGGAACCCAATCGATCCAACGGCGCAGGTGTACCTCGGGGCGAAGCCCGAGGCCGAGTTTTCTTGAGCGTGTTTCTAACGGCGTCGGCCCCTGTGGGGCTTTGGCTCGCTGCGGGCTGCTCAGCCCATCTCTCTTGGGGTGACCACCGCCGTCCTTGCCTCCCCAACACGCCGACGTGAAGAGGGGCTCACGGTCCCACGGAGGCAGTCTGCCGCCGCAAGCGGTAGAGCGAAGCGCTGACCGAAGGGGGACCGTGAGCCCTTCTTCCACCCGAAGAGAGCCCTCGATTGCCCCGAACTCCCCGGCAGTGTGATCTTCCCATATGAATTCCGATTCGCCCCTCCCAGACGCGGAGATGCCGACCCGAGCCGGTTATGTTGCACTCCTAGGCCGTCCCAACGCGGGCAAATCCACGCTCATGAATCGTTTGCTCGGGCAAAAACTCAGCATCGTCACGGCCAAACCCCAGACAACTTGGCAACGCGTTACGGGTATCCATACTACGGACGGGACTCAGGCTATTTTCCTCGATACACCGGGCCTCCTTCTGGCAAAGGATCTCTTTCAGCACTCGATGCTTGAAGAGGCGCTGGAGGCGGTGAGGGAGGGGGATGTCGTCCTGCTTCTCGTGGACGCTACCGATCCGCTCCACGACGCGGAAAGAAAGGCCATATCGGATGCACTCTCCTTGTCGACGGCTCAGTTGATCGTCGTGATCAATAAGATCGATCAGGCCGGACCCGAGGAAGTTGTGACGATCTCCCAATGGGCCAAAGCTGAACTCCAGGCCGATGCGCTCGGAGTGTCGGCGCTTCACGGTGAGGGAGTGGAGGCGCTGTGGTCTGAGATCGAGGAGGCCTTACCCGAAGGGCCGTTCCTCTACCCACCGGACGACATCGCGGCCGCGCCGGTCCGGTTTTTCGTAGGGGAGCTCATCCGGGAGACCGTGTTCGAACAATTCCGCGAGGAGGTCCCTTACTCGATCTTCGCCGCGGTCGACGAGTTTCGTGAGGACCAGGACCCCGTCTATATCAAGGCGAATCTTTTCGTGGAGAGGAACTCGCAGAAGGGGATCCTAGTTGGGGACCGGGGGACCGCAATCCGTGAATTGGGTCGGGCGTCTCGCGAAAAGATCGAGGAATTCATCGGACGACGGGTTTACCTCGAGCTGCGAGTCAAAGTGCGCCCAAAGTGGCGACGGAGGGAAAAGGACCTTGGTCGGTTCGGCTTTCGGGTGCCCGGGAGGATACAGCGGTAATGATTAGAACATGGCAGATCTTGCTCGTCGTCCTGCTGGCGCTGGTTACATCGGGTCACGTTCTGGGTCAGGACACTCCCTCTGATCTATCCGCTCCCGAAGGAGCCCTTTTTCTGCTGTTACCCGTGGGAGCCGAAGGCATATCGCTTGGGCGTGCCATGACTGCGGTCACCAGCGCGGAGTCAGCGTTCTGGAACCCGGCCGGGCTTGCGGGTCTCGACCGGAGCGAGCTCGTGATCATGAGGGGAGATCCGCTCGCGGGTGTATCGACCGCACTCTCGTGGTCCATCGCACGCCAGCCGCTCGGCGTACTGGGTCTCTCGTACCATCTGCTCGACGGGGGTGAACAGAACCTCGTAGACGACCAGCAGAATGTCCGTGGTACGATCAGCATCCGGAGTCACGTCGGTGTGGTCTCCGCCGCGACACGCCTCGCCCGTTGGCTCGACGTTGGCGTGAACATGAAGCTGGTGCGATTCGATCTTGCCTGTCGTGGGCAGTGCGATGACGCCGGGGTCCAGTCAAGCGGTTGGGCCGGGGACGTCGGCCTCCAGGCACAGCCACTAGAGAATGTGCCACTCCGATTCGGCGCCATGGTGGCGCACTTCGGCCCGAGGTTCCAGGTCGTCAACGCTGCTCAAGCCGATCCTCTCCCGACCAGGATAAGGCTCTCGGTCGCCTACGAGGTGCTCCAGCACTTCGACCCTCCGGCGGATTTGGCACTATGGGTTCGGTTCGAGGTCGAGGATCGCCTGAAACAGCTTGGGAACGCTCCATCCTACTACGTGGCGACCGAATTGGTGGCCGGAAGTACCGACGCGATCTTCCTTCGGGCCAGTCACGCGAGGGAGGAAATCAAAGAGGCCGACGAAATCGCCTTCGGCCTGGGATTGCGATACCAGCGATTCGAACTCGCGCTGGCGAGGAGTTTCACGTCGTCGATTCTGGAGGGGAGTGAACCGGTCTACGTGTCATTTGGCCTCCTTTTCTAGAAGGCGGGTCCCGCGACGAAGCCTATTCTGGGCGAGCCTGTTCGCCGTGGCTTCGGTGCCGGGATGGGATGGGGGAGCCGCCTCTGCCCAGGTGCTCGATCCGTGCCCCGTGCTTGCCGAGCCACATTTTCTGGTGCTCCGTGCGCAGACCCCATGCCCCTTGGCGGCGGGCCACCAGGATGCGCACGAGCCTCCGGCCTTGAGCCCCGGCCGGGCGCTTCTCTATTCCGCGCTCGTTCCGGGGCTCGGACAGCGTAAGCTGGGCAAGGGTCGCTGGCTCGCCTACCTGGCAGTCGAGGGCGCGGCCTGGATCGCGTTTGGCCATCAGCAGTGGTCAGCAACCGATGAGAGAGGTCAGTATCGGGATCTGGCATGGGACGTGGCTCGCTCGTTCGACGGCCCCAGGATGGATGGGGATTTTCCCTACTACGAAGCCATGGAGAAATTTCTCGCGTCCGGCGCTTTCGATTCGGATCCCGGTGCTCCAGGTCTCCAGCCCGAGATGGACCCGTCCACTTTCAACGGCCAGGAGTGGCTTTTAGCCACCCAGATCCATTTCCCTCCTGGCTCGAATCCTCTTCCCGGTGACCCGGAGTACGAGGCCGCCTTGGCGGACTATCGGGCCCGCGCTTACGACGAGCGCTTCGAATGGTCCTGGGCCGGGCAATCGACGGCTTTGACGGACTATAAGGAACTGATCGACTCGAGCGACGGATCCTTCAGGCGCGCATCACAATTTCTGGGTGTCGTCATCGCAAACCATCTCCTGAGCGGCATCGATGCCTTCGTGACTGCGAGGATACAGGGCTCCGGACGGAGTCAGACCGAGGTCCAGATTCGCCTCATACCTCCAGACGATAGGAGTCGGCTCGGGCTCGTCCTTCAGGTGAGACATTGACGTCGAGTGAGGGATTGACGTGGCTCGGAAGGTGAAGATCCCCTCTGAAGACTCGGTGCTCGAATACCTCCGCCACTCCCGACGGGGCCCGATGAAGGCGAAGCGGATCGCGAAGGGGCTGGGGGTGGCGCCGCGGGATTTTCGGGAGTTTCGGGCTCTCCTCAGAAGTATGCTCGAGCGGGGGCACGTATACCGTGTGAAAGGGCAGCGTTTCGCTGTGCCCGAGAAGGTCAGCCTCGTTGCGGGCCGGGTTGCGGTTACGCAGAAGGGCGACGGCTTCGTGACGCCGGACAAGGGTGGGCAAGACATCTTCGTGCCGGGCCTCTCCCTGGAGTCCGCCATGGATGGCGACCAGGTGTTTGTCCGAGTGGAGGGGCGTCCACGCGGCCGCAGTCCCGTTGGACGTGTGATCAAGGTTCTGGACCGAGCGCACGAGACGGTGGTGGGCACCTTTCACAGCTCGCGCTCCTTCGGGGTGGTTCACCCCCGAAATCGTCGAATATCCCCAGAGATCTTGGTGGCTCAGGGAGAGGAAGCGACGGCTTCGGAGGGTGACATCGTGGTCGCCCGCATCACGACGTACGGTAGTGGCAAGGTTGGGCCGATGGGCCGCGTCGAGACGGTGTTAGGGAAATCGGCTGATCCGGGCGTCGACATCCTGTCCGTGATCCACGACCACGGGTTGCCGTTGGCCTTTCCGGACGGCGTCGTTGAGGCGGCGCGTCAGGCCGTGGTCCATCGAAGGAAGGATCCGGGAGACCACCGCACCGACCGGCGGGACCTTCATGTATTCACCATCGACCCGGCGGATGCCAAGGACCATGACGATGCGCTCTCGGTCCGGTCTCTCGGAGACGGGTCCTGGGAGGTCGGCATCCATATCGCCGACGTCTCCCATTTCGTTAGCGCGGGGGACGAGGTGGACCTGGAGGCCTTCAAGCGGGGCACGAGCGTCTACCTTGTGGACCGGGTCATTCCGATGCTCCCACATGAGCTATCGACCGACGCCTGTTCTTTGCTTCCGGACACGGACCGGTTCGCGGTGTCGGTCTTCGCTACGGTGGACTCGGCCGGCCGCGTCCGAGACTCCCGGTTCGAACGCACGGAGATCCGAAGCAGGCATAAGCTCAGTTACGAAGAGGCGCAGGCCGTCTTGGACAACGAAAAGGCGATCGATCCCGAGACGGATGAGGCCCTCCGCTCCCTGGCGACCCTTGCCGAAATCCTGCGTGAGAAACGGAGGGCTCGTGGCTCACTGGACTTCGACCTACCGGAGGCCCACGTGCTGCTGAGTGAAGGGGGTAAGCCGGTCTCGATCCTTCGGATCGAAAGGTTGGAAAGCCACCGCCTTGTCGAGGCCTTCATGCTGCTCGCCAACGAGGTCGTGGCGCGTGTGGCGGGAGTAGAGCGGTTGCCGATCCTCTACCGGGTACATGAGCCCCCTCCCACCGACAAGATGCGGGACCTGCGAACGCTCCTGGGCCGCCTCAGTTACAGTGTTCCCAAGGGGAAGATCTCGCAAAAAGACCTACAAGCGGTACTCGAGCAGGTCGAGGGGCGGTCCGAAGAAAAACTCGTCTCTACGGTCATCCTCCGGTCCATGAGCCGAGCCCGGTACAATGCCCGAAACCTCGGCCACTACGGCCTGGCGTCGGACTGGTACACGCATTTCACGTCGCCTATCCGGCGGTATCCGGATCTGTGGCTGCACCGGGTTCTCACGCACACCCTCGTCGAGGGTAGCACTGCTCCGGAAGACTGGAAGGGACAGGATCTCGAGGAAAAAGCGGAGCGTTGCAGCGTGCGCGAAAGAGTCGCAGAGGCCGCGGAAAGAGAAAGTGTAGACCTCAAGAAGGTCGAATACATGGAGCGGCACCTCGGCGACGAATTCTTCGGCACGGTGTCCGGCGTCACGTCCTTCGGGATTTTCGTTCTCCTCGACGACGTCTTCGTGGAGGGACTGGTCCACGTGAACAGCATGACCGACGATTATTACATCTTCCGCCAGGACCGTTACATGTTGGTCGGAGAGCGGTCGCACCGTACCTTCCGTCTAGGGGACCGCCTGGAGATACAGGTGGCTCGCGTCGATAAGGAGGAACTTTTTATCGACTTCACCATTGTAGACTCATCGAAAACCTCGAAAAGGGCGAGGTATTGACCTGGTGAGGTAGAGACGCGGTGTTGACAGCCACCAAGGGTCACCACTACGCTCGCAACGTCCATCTCCCCAATTGCAAGGTGGCATGTCCACACGGCCGATCGTGTACAAGGGCTCGTGGCCCGGAAAGTGGTCGGATCTGCTTTCCCGGTTTTCGGCTCGACATGACCTTCCCCTCGAGACCACTGAGGAACTCGAGGAAGTCCACGCGTTCGTCAACCGTGCGTTCCCGTCGTGTCTGGTGCTGGAGGGCGCGAGCGATACGGAAGACGCGCTTGCTCTCTGCTCTGATCTGAAGAAGGACCCGTTCACCGCGGTCGTACCGATCGTCGTGTTGGTTCTGGCCGACCAGACGGACCTGATCTCTGACTGGCTCGCGGCAGGAGCCGACGAGGTCGTCTCCGAGACCCACTCCGAACGGGAGCAAGATCTACGGCTCGGGCTCGTAATCCGACGCGCCCAACGGGATGTCGCTGTGCATCCAACGACTCGGCTTCCGGGGACCGTCCAGATCGAGCGAGATATCGGTGAACGTCTCCGGATCGGAGAGGAATTCGCCGTATGCTATGCGGACCTAGACAACTTCAAGGAGTTCAACGACCGATACGGGTATAACCACGGGGATCACGTGATCTTGCTGCTCTCCCGGATCCTTCGGGATGTGGTTCGCGGGCTTGCACCGGATGGATTCGTGGGTCACATCGGCGGCGATGACTTTATCTTCATCCTCAACATGAAGTATCTTGAAAGATGTTGCGACGAGATCATCTATCTCTTCGACGAGCTCATCCCGTATCAATACACGGTGGAGGACCGTCGCGCCGGTTATTTTCTCGGGAAGGACCGCCGGGGCAGCATAAGACGGGTTCCGCTGATGACGCTTTCGATCGGTGTCGTCACGAACCAGATCCAGCCGTTTTCGCACACGGCCCAGGTGAGCGAGTTAGCTGCAGAAATGAAGACCTACACGAAGTCGCTCCCCGGCTCGGTCTATGCCGTAGACCGTAGACGGCCATTCAAAGAAGAAGTCGAGCAACCATGACGATTACGGTTTCCTGTCCGTCCTGTGAAACGTCCTTTCCCGTCGACCCGGACAAGGTCCCGGCAGAAGGAGTACGCGCGCAATGCAGCGTCTGTCCCGAAATCTTTGACGTCGATAAACCGAATGGGGTCAGCCCCGAGGCAGCCGATCCCCTGGAAGCTGCTGCGGTGGATCTACCGGGGGTCGAAGGGTCCCTCGAGACAACCGATTACAGCGTCACAGAAGACGAGGCGACCGACGGAGACATCGACCTGGGCCCAACCGAGGACTACGCGACCGGAGACGTGGCGATCGACATCGGGCCGGTCGACCCGCCCGCAGCGGGGGTCGTCGAGTCGTCGCCGGAAAGTCCGGGTGCCATCCGATTCGGTCGGCGTAGCCCCGAGGATAAGGCGAAGAGCTTGGCGAGGAGCCTGGTGTCAGACTTGATCGCCTACAATCCCGAGAAACACAAAGAAGCGCTAGCGACCGAGACCCTACAGGAGGTCTTCGGCGAAGAAATAGAGAAGTCCCTGAAGGAATACCAGGAGCAGGTAGAGCCTGACGTGATGGCCCGGGGCTCATTCTTCAACGATGCCCTCAACTCGATCCTGGCTGAGGGACAATCAATCTTCACCCTCGACGACTAAGAGGCTGGTAGGCTGGAATATATTCCCGGCAGCCGAGGGGTCGTCCTTGCGGACGGCCCCTTCTTGCGTTGAATGGACTTCGAGAAGGGTGACCCACTCCCCTTCCGATCACCTTTCTAGGACGGAAGAGATCCCGTGGCGATGACCAAGGAAGGCCTCCAGCGCTTGGACGTGATCCGCGGACTCATCTCCGACCTTCGGGGGTATCTTTGACGTCGACGGGAAGAGCGTTCGAATTGAGGAACTCGACAAGCAGATGGCTGCTGCCGGATTCTGGGACAACCAGGATCAGGCGCGCGAAGTCATCGCCGAGTCGAATCGCCTGAAGGGTTGGGTCGAACCCTGGAAGAGACTGGACGAACAGTCCTCCGACCTCATCGAAATGGCCACGCTCCTGGAGATGGAGTCGGATGATGATCTCGAGGCGGAATGGCTCGCCGAGGTCGAGGAAATGGAACGCCTCATCACGGCGCTCGAAGTCCGTACAATGCTCCAGGGAGCCGATGATCATCGGGGGGCATTACTCACGGTTCACCCAGGCGCGGGTGGCTTGGAGTCGCAGGATTGGGCCGAGATGCTGACCCGCATGTATACGCGGTGGGCCGAGCGCCACGGCTATAGCGTCAACGTGCTCGATATGCAACCAGGCGATGAGGCCGGGATCAAGAGCGCGACGCTGGAGGTCTCGGGGGAGGACGCCTACGGCTATCTGAAGGCGGAGAAGGGCGTACACCGGCTCGTGCGTATATCACCCTTCGACGCTCAGTCGCGGCGGCATACGTCCTTTGCGAGCGTGTTCGTGTATCCGCAGGTGGACGACGAGATCGAAATCGAAATCGACGAGTCGGATTTACGCATCGACACGTTCCGTGCATCCGGCGCAGGCGGGCAGCACGTGAACAAGACGGATTCCGCGATCCGGATCACCCACGTTCCCACGGGAATCGTCGTCTCCTGCCAGCAAGAGCGGTCTCAGCACAAGAATCGCGCGACGGCCATGAAGATGCTCAAGGCCGGACTGTACGAGCGTGCTCTGGAGGAACAGGAGAAAGAGAAGGCTGTGCTCGAGGCCACGAAGACGGAGATCGCGTGGGGGAACCAAATTCGGTCCTACGTCTTTCAGCCCTATACGATGGTCAACGATCATCGGACTGAAGTGAAGGTCGGTGACGTGAACAAGGTGATGGATGGTGACCTCGATCCATTTATCGAGGCTTACCTGAAACGGTCCGCCGGACAGGGTGCGGGAACTTGACTGAATCTTCGCGGGGGAGTGAGGCTGAGGCACTCACGTCCGAGGACCTGAGCCAAGTCAGGCGGCACCGCCAGAACAAGCTAAAGGCGATCCGGGAGCGGGGCCTCGAGCCGTACGCGTATACGTATGACCGGACCCATCTCACCGTCGAGGCCGCCTCGCTCTTCGAGCAGGCCGAGCAGGCAGGTGAGCTCGATGAGAACCACCGGGGGGGCCGGGTGTCGGTCGCGGGACGCATCACGAGTTACCGGTCCCATGGGAAGAGCGCGTTCGCGCATATCGAGGATCGCTCCGGTCCGATTCAGGTCTATTTCCGCAAGGACGTACTCGGAGACGAGCCGTTCGAGACGCTGGAATTGCTCGACCTCAGTGATTGGATCGGCGTGGCGGGCGTGCTCTTTAGGACACGCACGGGAGAGGTCACCGTACAGGTGCAGGACTGGACGCTCCTTTCGAAGTCCCTGCGGCCGCTCCCCTTCGGGAAGACCGAGACGGACGGGGAGACCGGGGAACGCAGCACGTTTAGCGGATTCACGGACAAGGAAGCCCGGTACCGACAACGGTATGCGGACCTTGCGGTCAATCCCGACGTCCGGGAGGTATTCCGGGCCCGCGCCAAGATCATCTCGGAACTCCGCAGCTTCTTGGACGGTGAGGATTTCCTGGAAGTGGAGACGCCGGCCCTTCAGCCTCTGTACGGTGGGGCCGCGGCGCGTCCGTTCCTCACCAAGCACAAGGCTCTGGACCGGAACCTCTACCTTCGGATCGCCGACGAGCTCTACCTCAAGCGGCTCATCGTCGGGGGTTTGGGGCGTGTGTACGAGATCTGCAAGGACTTCCGGAACGAGGGCATCGATCGTTTCCATAATCCCGAGTTCACCATGCTCGAATTCTACCAGGCCTTCATCGACTATAAGGGCTTGATGGACCTGACGGAGCGTATGTTGGAGCACGTGGTTCGGTCGGCGACGGGTTCGCTCGAAATCGACTACCAAGGCTATGAGATCGACTTCGCCGGACCCTACGAGCGTGTGCCTATGCTGGACAGCCTCTCCGAAGCCCTCGGAGCCGATGTGCGCGTGCTTTCCGCCGACGACCTGCGAGCCCATGCCGAGCGCTTGAAGCTCCCCGATCTCGAGGGAGCTGGCTGGGGCAAGCTCATCGATAAGCTCTTCGGGGAACTGGTTCAGCCGAAGCTGATCCGGCCCACCTTTGTGGTGGACCACCCCAAGGAGCTCAGCCCCCTCGCAAAGCAACATCGCGACGACCCCGACCTCACCGAGCGGTTCGAGCTCATCGTCGCGGGGGAGGAAATCGCGAACGCCTTCTCGGAGTTGAACGATCCGATCGACCAGAGGCAGCGCTTCGGTGCCCAGGCCCGGCTCAAGGAAGCTGGCGATGACGAGACGCAGCCGATCGACGAGGACTACCTGAGGGCCCTCGAATACGGCATGCCTCCGACTGGAGGCCTGGGCATGGGGGTCGATCGGCTGACGATGCTCCTCACGGATCAACCCTCGATTCGCGACGTGATCCTTTTCCCCACGCTCCGCGACGAGTGATGTCCTCTCCCTCGCCGCGTCGTGGATTGGAGTGGTACGTCGCGCGACGGTATATGGCGTCCAGGCGTAGAGGCCGCCTGTTCTCCTTCATCACGTGGATCGCGTTGGGTGGAGTGACGATCGGGGTCGGCGCTCTCGTGGTCGTGATCGGCGTGATGTCGGGAATGCAGGAAGATCTCCTGGGAAAGATTCTGGAGTCCTCTCCCCACGTGCTCATCCAGCAGCAGGGCAGCAGTCTACGGATGGATGACTGGGAGACGGTGGCCGAGCGAGTCCGGCAAATCGAAGGCGTCGAGGCCGTCGCCCCCTGGGTCCTCACCACAGTCACCGCTCTTCGGGGGAGATATTCGCAGTCCGCCGACATGTACGGGGTGGCCCTCGATGTAAGGGGACCGGCGGTCACCGAGATGGAGGCCCGGATTAAGGAGGGGGCTCACGACCTCGGTCCGACCGACTCCGGCCTCCCACCCATCCTGATGGGAAGCCGGCTCGCAGCCCGAATGCAGGTCTTGAACGGAGACACACTCACACTGATCGCCTTCGAGAACCTGACCGTGGACGTGATGGGGATGCCCTCTCCCAGCATGCGTCAGTATGAAGTCACTGGGACTTTTACGACCGGCATGTACGACTATGACGTCAAGAACATCTATGTGCCGATCGAGGCGGCACAGGAGCAGTTGGGTATTCTGGACCGCGACCAGGTTTCCGGGCTCGGGGTACGGGTCGACGATCCTGATCAAGCGTTATTGGTGTCAGACCTGATTCAGAACTCGCTCGGCAACGAATTCTATGCCGTCAGTTGGAGCACGACCAACCGGGCCCTCTTTTCGGCGCTCGAGCTCGAGAAGCTGGCCATGTACCTGATTCTGACGCTGATCGTCGTCGTCGCCGCGTTCAACATCGTTAGCACTCTCGTGATGGTGGTGGTGGACCGAACGCGAGAGATCGGCATCCTCAAGTCCATGGGAATGACGGACCGCATGATTCTCAGAATCTTCATGCTCCAGGGCCTCTCCATCGGAATCATCGGTACCACCCTGGGGACGGTAATCGGATTGGTGCTCTCTTGGGTGTTGGACACCTTCGAGATCATCACGATTCCGGCGGAGGTGTACTTCGTCGAGAACCTACCGGTCTCGGTCCACGCGACCGACGTCGGGATGATCGTGAGCGTAAGCCTTATCATCGCTTTCCTGGCCACGATCTATCCCGCGCTGAAAGCATCTCAGCTTGAGCCCGTCCAGGCGATCCGGCATGAATAGGCCAGATATACCGGCGCGTGATCCCGCTCCCTCCGCCGTGGAGGCGCGGGAACTAAGTAAGGTGTTCGTCGGTGGAGACGGCCGTGAACTCGTAGTATTGGCGGGGGTAAGTCTACGCGTTGAATCGGGGGAGACCGTCGCGATCGTGGGGAGTAGTGGGGCTGGGAAGTCCACGCTTTTACATTTGTTGGGTGGGCTCGATCGCCCTACATCGGGTGGCGTCCTCCTTGGAGGTCGCGAAATATCGGAGGTGGATGGAGACACACTCGCACGCATCCGAAACCGCGGTGTGGGGTTCGTCTTCCAGTTCCATCATCTTCTCAGAGAGTTTACGGCGTTGGAGAACGTGATGATGCCTTGCTTGATCGCCGGATGGCCGCAAGGGGCCTCGGAGCAGAGGGCCCGGGAATTGCTGACGCAGGTTGGCCTCGACGAACGCCTATCCCATCGCCCCGAACAACTTTCGGGTGGAGAGCAGCAGCGTGTCGCGGTCGCGCGGGCTCTTGCGGCCGAGCCGCCACTGCTTCTTGCCGATGAGCCCTCGGGCGATCTGGACAGACAGACGAGTGAGGAACTGCACGACCTCCTGTTTCGCCTTCGGGCGACCCAGGGCCTCGGCATGGTCCTCGTGACGCACAACCAGGAGTTGGCCAGTCGAGCCGACCGGATCCTCGAGCTGAGGGACGGCCGGCTTCGCGAAGCCGCTCCAGCTTGACGATCGATGAAAGGCAAAGGAGCCAAACAACCCTGCGATCAGTGTGGCGCCACCGACGCCGTCGTGCATCTCACACAGATCGTGAACAACGAAATGAAGACCTCCCATCTTTGCGAGCAATGCGCGGCCGTGAAGGGTGTCGAGGGAGGTGAGGAGCCCACCAACTTTCCTCTCACCGGATTCCTGGCCCAACTGACCGACGCACCGGGCTCCCAAGATGCTCCCGAGGCGTTGGGCCCGTGTTCTTTCTGTGGCCTTACCTTTGAAAACTTTCGTGAGGCGGGCCGGCTGGGTTGTCCGCACTGCTACACAACCTACGAGTCCTATCTGAGAGGACTCCTCCGGCGCGTGCACGGAAGCACCCAGCACGTGGGCAAGGTCTATCTACCTCCGGATCCAGCGGCATCGGACGTAGATAAGCAGGTAGAGGTTCTCCGCCACAAGCTCCAGCGTGCAGTGGACTCGGAGGATTTCGAGAGGGCGGCGGGGCTGCGTGACAAGATCCGGGGGCTGGAACCGGCCGGGAGCTGATGACACAACATGAGTGACCTCCACACCCTTCCCAACCATGGCCTCGGATGGCTGGACGCCAGTGGAGACCATGCCGACGTCGTACTGTCTACTCGCATTCGACTCGCTCGCAATCTTCAGGGACACGCGTTCGGACCGCGAGCACGGGTCAACGACCGCGAGGCAGTCCTCGAGCAGACCCGCAGAGCGACAGACAAGGTTGAGCTCCTCGCCGGATCGACATTGCTCGAACTACCTGATCTCGATCACCGGAGCCGCGGGATGCTTCTCGAACGGCGACTCGCCTCCCGGGAGTTACTGGGCGATGTGAAGACGGGTCCCTCGCGAGCCACCGCGGTTCTGCTCGCCGCCCAGGACCCGCTCAGCGTGATGGTGAACGAAGAGGATCACCTCCGCCTCCAGGGCTTGGTATCCGGGCTCCGCCTCAGAGAAGCGTGGAACCTGGTCGATCGACTGGACGAGGAGCTGGGGCAGGAACTCCCGTTCGCGTACCATCACGAATTCGGCTTTCTGACCAGTTGCCCCACCAACGTGGGTAGTGGGCTTCGCGCGTCGGTTCTCGTGCACCTCCCGGGCTTGGTTCTCACCAAGGAAATCGGGAAAGTGCTACAAGGTCTCGGCCAGGTCGGTCTCACCTTTCGTGGCCTCTATGGCGAAGGCTCCGAGGTGGTGGGGAATTTCTTTCAACTCTCGAACCAGACGACACTCGGAAAGAGCGAGGAAGAGCTCATCGAACACCTCGAGAAAATCGTCAGGCAGGTGATTCAGTACGAGGATCAAGCCCGGCAAGTGCTCCTTAGGGATGCGGCCCAGGTCACGGAGGACAAGATCTGGCGCGCATACGGGCTTCTACGGTATGCTAGGTCTCTTCCCTTCGAAGAGTTGATGAATTTATTGTCCGGAATTCGCCTGGGAGTAGGCCTGAAACTCCTACCGGAGCTCCGGGTATACACGCTCAACAAGCTCATGATTTTCACGCAAACGGCTCATCTTGAACAGGCGGCCGGGCGTGATCTTCCGCCCTCGGAGTGTGATGCCCACAGGGCGGCGTATGTGACACGGATCTTGTCGAAAGAGGGGCCCGTAGCCCCGGGTGACGCGATCGAAGGCACCGATACCCCGGCAGAGGGATTAAATTGATAGCATGAACTACAATTTCACTGACCGGGTCCGAAAAGTGCTGGCGATGGCCAGGGAAGAGGCGATCCGCCTCCAGCACGACTACGTGGGCACCGAGCACATCCTCCTCGGTCTCATCCGTGAGGGCGAGGGAGTAGCTGCGGCCGTGCTCACGAACCTGAATGTCGATCTCGACCAGATTCACGAGCAGGTCGAGGAGTCGGTGAAGAAGGGGAAGGCCACGATTGCGCTCGGTGAGCTCCCTTACACGTCGCGGGCCAAGAAGGTGCTCGAGTTCGCGATGGCCGAGGCGCGAGAACTCAGTCACTCCTACGTCGGCACGGAGCACCTCCTTCTCGGGTTGTTGAGGGAAGAGAAAGGGATCGCGGCTCAGGTCCTCAACTCATTGGGTATCGGGATGGAAGAGGCCCGCTCAGAGACCCTCAAGGTGCTCGGGTCCGACGTGGGCCCAGCAGAGCCGGCGGGGATCGGGGGCGGAACGTTCACGCCGCCGGCGGGGAAGGGGGACAAGAAGTCGAAGACCCCCGCGCTCGACCACTTCTGCCGGGATCTGACCGACCTGGCGCGACAAGGAAACCTGGACCCCACGATCGGGCGAAGAACCGAAATCGAACGAGTGGTGGAGATCCTTTGTCGTCGCAAGAAGAACAACCCGGTGCTCATAGGGGAACCCGGTGTCGGCAAGACCGCCATCGTAGAGGGGTTAGCCCAACTCATCTCCCGCAACGAGGTGACGGACGCCCTGAAGGATCACAGGGTGCTGGCCCTCGACATGGCGGCGGTGATCGCTGGTACGAAGTACCGTGGCCAGTTCGAAGAACGACTCAAAGCCGTGATGAACGAGATCTCACAGAACCAGGGCGTTGTTCTCTTCATCGACGAGCTTCACACGCTTGTGGGAGCCGGTGCAGCGGAGGGCGCCATTGACGCGTCCAACATGCTCAAGCCCTCGCTATCGCGTGGAGAGCTCCAATGTATCGGCGCGTCGACGCTCAACGAATACCGGAAATACATCGAGAAGGACGGTGCCCTCGAGCGCCGCTTCCAGCCCGTCATCGTAGAGCCCCCGACGGTCGATGAGACGGTCGAAATTCTGCAGGGTCTGAGGCAGCACTACGAGGACCATCATCGGATCGTGATCCCCGATGATGCACTCCGGCAATCTGCGAAGCTTGCCGACCGATACATCACTGATCGGTTTCTCCCCGACAAAGCCATCGACGTCATTGATGAGGCGGGTGCGCGGGCACGCATCGCGGCGCAGGTACCGCCTCCGCAAGTCGAGGAGCTGAAGGAAGAGCTCGCCGAGATCGCCGACCGAAAGGAAGGGGCGATCCGGGACCAGGACTTCGAGCGGGCAGCCGAGCTCCGGGACCAGGAGCGCGCGCTTCAAGATCGGATCAAGGCCGAACAAGAGCAGTGGGAGGAGGAGCGCAAGCAGCACCGCCCCGAAATCCAATCCGAAGACGTCGCGTTCATCGTAGGTCGGTGGACTGGGATCGCGGTGATGAGGCTCCAACAGGCCGAGACCGAGCGCCTGGTCCAGATGGAGGATGAACTCCACAAGCGGGTGGTTGGCCAGAACGATGCCATCCTAGCCATTTCGAGAGCCATCCGAAGAAGTCGTGCCGGCCTGAAGAACCCCCTGCGTCCCATCGGATCCTTTATTTTTTCCGGGCCGACGGGGGTGGGAAAGACGGAGCTCGCTCGGGCACTGGCAGAATTTCTCTTCGCCGATAGAGAAGCTCTCGTCCGCGTGGATATGAGTGAATACATGGAGAAGTTCTCTGTGTCCCGGCTGATCGGTGCGCCCCCCGGATATGTGGGATATGAGGATTCTGGGGCCCTTACGAAGGCGGTCCGGCGCCGTCCGTACTCGGTCGTCCTGCTCGACGAGATCGAAAAAGCGCACCCGGATGTGTTCAACATCCTTCTTCAGGTGCTAGACGAAGGACACCTCACGGACAATTACGGCAGAGTGATCGATTTCAAGAACACGGTTTTGATCATGACGTCCAATCTCGGAGCCAGAGATATCTCCAAGGGTGGCAGTCTCGGGTTCCACGATGGCGAACACAAGAGCTCGTACGACGTGATGCAGGCCAAGGTACGCGACGAGATCGAGCGGGCGTTCAATCCGGAGTTCCTCAATCGGGTGGACGAGACCATCGTATTCCATACCCTCGACCGTGACGAGATCGGACAGATCGTTCACATCCTCATGAAGGAGATCGACGAACGGCTGGCGGAGGAAGATCTCACATTGTCGCTCTCCGAAGCCGCGACGGGCTTCTTGGTGGACAAGGGTTTCGACCAAAAATTCGGGGCTCGCCCCCTGCGCCGCGCCATCCAACGATACCTGGAGGATCCCCTCTCCGAGAAAATCCTGACCGCCGAGTTTTCCCCGGGAGACGAGATCGTCGTGGATGTCAGTGAAGACGGCGAGGGCCTCACCATGGTGGTGGCATCGCAATCCAAGACCTGAGCGGCGGTACCCCAATCGTGCATCAGTCATTGCGTTCGAATCCAGCACGCCGCATTCCGATTGGGCTCCTCGTATTGTTGGCCATGCCTTTTTCGGCCACCCAGGCGCACGCCCAGCAACCGAGCGGGCCGCTCGAGCCCGTCGTGATCGACTCGGTGGACGTGGAAGGAAACGTCCGCCAGACCGACCTCTCGATCCTTGCCATGGGCGGCCTCAACCGAGGCTCCGCCTACACGATCTTCGATATCCAGCGTGGGACCAAGGCGATGTGGGCCACCGGCCAGTTCAAGGACATTCGGGTTCGCGTGGAGGGTGATATCGGTGATCGGGTGACTTTGGTCTGGGAGGTTGACGAACAGGACCTTATGAGAAACGTCACCATCACCGGGTTGACGAGCGTGGATCAGGGTGAGGTCGGCGACACGACAGGCCTTTTGCAGGGATTCCCGTATTCACCGGGCGCCGTGATCGAAGCAAAGGCGTTCATCCGAAGCCAGTTGGCCGCGGAGGGGATCCCCTTCGCGAACATCGAAGAGCGTATCGAGCGCGTCCCGAGTCGCAGCAAGGAGATCATCCTTTTCCTCGACGTCGAGGAGGGGACGCGAGTCACGGTCGCGGACGTCACGTTCACTGGAAATACGATTTTCACCGACAGCGAACTGCATGGAGCCATGTCCGTCCAGCCCGAGGGGTTCTGGTGGTGGCGGTCGGGTTCGTACGATCGAGAGAGATTCGACGAGGATCTACGAGTCGGTCTTCCGGATTTCTACGCCGCCAGCGGCTATCTCGATTTCAATGTGCTGGGAGACTCTTTGGTCATCGATCCCGTAACCGGCAAGACACGGCTGGAGATTTCGGTCGACGAGGGCCAGCAATACCTTCTCAGAGAATTCACCATCGAGGGCAACGCCGAATTCTCGACTGACGAGCTCCAGAGGATCTTCGAGCCCGAACGCAGCGGACTCTTGGGGGGGTCAGATTCGGGCGATGCAGGACTCCCCGTTTTTGACAATGCCAGCTTCCAGGACGCCACAGCCGACGTAGGCCAACTGTACCAGAATGAGGGATTCCTTTACGCTCGGGTCGTCCCCTTTGTAAGGCAGAATCCAGCCGAGGAGGGCGAGCGACCCACGGTGGATGCCGGGTGGGAAATCGAGGAGGGGCCGCAGGCGTATATCAGCCGGGTCAACATCGAAGGAAACGAGTACACGTATGAAAGGGTGATCCGCGACAAGATCTTCGTCCTTCCGGGGGACGTGTATTCGCAAGAGCGGATCATCCAAAGTTTCCAAAGCATCTCGTCACTGGGCTTCTTCGAAGTACCGATGGAGGTACCCTCCATTGTTCCCAACGAGGACGGGGATGTGGATGTCACGTTCACCGTGACGGAAAAGCCGACCGGGGCCGTCAACTTCGGCACCTCCGTGGGGGGCGGTACCGGTGGCCTTGCCGGCTTCATCGGGTATGATCAGCCCAATTTATTCGGGAGGGGCAAGTCTGGGTCCTTGAGGTGGGACTTCGGTGAGTACCAAAACAACCAGACCGTCACCTACTCGGACCCGGGCGTCTTCGGGTCTCTCGTCAGCGCGAATATCAGCCTGTTCAATGCCCGGGACCGATTCATCTCGTTCCGCTCCGGCAGAAGACGTCGCGCGGGCGGCGAGTTCCGTTTAGGCTTCTTGCTACCCGGAGCACGGTTTACGCGATTCTTCGCGGGGTACGGACTGTCTCACACCAAGCTTTCGCTTCAAACCGGCAGCACCGATACGTCGCTGTTCGGAATTGCGCCGGGCACACAGAGCACCGCTTCGTTCGGGATTACACGGTCGACTCTGAATCACCCGCTATTTCCCACGGTCGGTTCGCGCCAGTCGGTCAACGTCGCGTTCACCGGGGGTCCCCTCGGGGGTAATGGGAAATTCGTCAAATACACCGCCGATGGGAGCTGGTGGCTCCCGATTGGGTCAATGGGTGGAGATGAGAACGCGGCGGGCTCGGGAACCATCTTCGCGCTTGGCATGACCATGCGGCTGGGCTCCGTCCAAGGGAACCATGAACGATTCCCGTTCGAGCAATTTTGGATGGGTGGCGTCCAATTCGGACAACAGCTCCGCGGATATGACGAAACCACGGTCACCCCCTTCGGATTCTTCCCCGACCAGTCCACGGCGATCAGGGACATCGCTCGGCTCGGCAGCGCGTTCTTCTCCATGACGAGTGAGCTCGCCATGCGGCTCGGTAGCCAGATGTCTCTCTCTATCTTCATGGATGCCGGTAACGTGTGGCGGAGCACCGGCGAGATCGATCCGACCCAACTCTTCAGAGGGGCCGGTATCGGTGTCCAATTGGTCACCCCGTTCGGGCCCATCGGGCTGGACTACGCCTACGGATTCGATAAAACGATACCGGGCTGGCAACTACACTTCCGCCTCGGACCCGGCGCGTAAATTGGAGCTATGGACACTATGCAACGCCTAATTTTGATTCCCGGTTTCCTGGCCGTCCTCGCTTCCACGGCGGTCCATACGGCGGCTCAGAGTCCACTGAAGATCGGCTACATCAACTCGCAAGTGATCATCGCACAAGACCCTGCGGCCACGGCCGCTCAGGAGCAGTTTCAGCGCGAGATGGTGCCCTTCGAAAGTGAACTTCAAGCCCTCGAGGCAGAGATCGCGGACCTTCTCAGTCAATATCAGGCTCAGCAGATCACGCTCACCGCCAACGCTCGCAGGACGCGCCAGGATGCAATCGTCCAAAAGCAGGAAGCCTATCAAGAGCGCATGGCTCAGATCGAGGCAGAGGCTGCCCGCCGCCAGCAGGAGTTGGTGCAGCCCATCATGGAACGGATCAACAGCATCATCCAGGAAATCCGTAGTGCGGGCTCCTATACTTTCATTTTCGATGTTGCGGGCGGCGGCTTGATCGCAGCGGACGAATCGTTCGACCTCACTCTTGAGGTCATGGAGAGGCTGGCGGCGGGAGCGCAATAGATGTTCCCTGAGCCCGCCCGGCTCACCCTTGCCGAGCTGGCAGCGATGGTAGGAGGACGGGCCGCAGGCGACCTCGATATGCCGATTACCGGGGTCACGTCGCTCACGCAGGCAGGTCCCTCCGATCTCGGGCTTCTGGTGGACTCCCGTTATTCTCACAGCGCGGGCGAAAGCGCCGCCGGGGCCATCCTCGTCTCCTCCAGATTGGAGGGTACCTTGGACACGGCTCAAAGCCGGGTGGTGGTAGAGGACCCTCGCCAGGCGCTACCGACCATCCTCGAGCACTTCTATTCAGAGCCCAGCCCTCGGCCAGGACTCCACGAGACCGCGGTCGTCGCCGAGGACGTGCATTTCGGTGAAGGCGTGTCGGTGGGACCGTACGTGGTGATCGAAGAGAACGTCGTGATCGGGGAGGGGACGACCCTACATGCCCATGTGGTCGTCCGCAATGGAGCACGACTGGGCGGGCACGTGACTCTTCACCCACACGTCGTAGTCTATCCACGTGTACAGCTGGGCGATCGGGTCGTTTTACACGCCGGAGTGTGCGTGGGCGTGGACGGCTTCGGGTACACGCGCTCGGGGGAAGGACTGGAGCAAATCCCGCACGTCGGAGAATGCATCATCGGCGACGACGTGGAGATCGGTGCGAACAGTTGTGTGGACCGCGGCTCTATCGGGCGCACGGAGCTGGGGGCACACGTGAAGCTGGACAACCTGGTCCACATCGCGCACAACGTCACGGTGGGTCCCCGAACGGTCATGGCGGCGCAGGTAGCGATCGCCGGATCTACTCGGGTCGGAGCCGACACGATGTGGGGCGGACAGTCAGGCGCGATGGATCATATCTCCGTCGGTGACGGGGCCCATATAGCGGGGCAAACGGGCCTGACCGAAGACGTAGCGGCGGGGAGTACGATGGGGGGCTTGCCGGCTCGACCCCTCAAAGATTTCCTCAAGGCGCAAGCTCTTCTTTTCCGTCTCGACTCACTTCGCCGTCGCGTCCGCGTTCTGGAGCGTCTTCTCGCTTCCGGCGAGGACAGGAGTGCTTCTAACGAAGACGAAGGCCGCGATGATCCCTGAGCAGCCTCAGCAACAAACCCTTGCCGGTGAGTATACGCTCGAGGGCGTGGGCGTACATTCTGGAGAGAACACATCCCTGACCATGGGACCCGCCGCAGCGGGTGGTGTGCGCTTCCGGCGCGTAGATCTCAGAGGGTCACCCGAAATCCCGGCTGACCTCGATCACGTGGTAGCATGCGAAATGGGGACGAGTCTGGGCGCGGGTGAGGCGAAGGTCCAGACGGTCGAGCACATCATGGCCGCCCTTTACGCATCGGGGGTCGATCATGCGGTCATTGCGTTGCGAGGACCGGAGGCGCCGATCCTGGACGGCAGCTTCCAACGCTACCTGGCCGCCGTCTCGGACGTGGGCACGGTGGAGTTGGAGGCACCCGCCGAGGTAATCTCCGTTCAGGGGCGGCTGACGGTGACCACTCCGGCTGGCTCATCCTACGAGGTGACGCCGGCGGATGCTCTCCGTGTGTCCGCCACCATTGATTTCGAGCACCAGTCGATCGGGCGCCAACATAGTACCTTCGCCATGAGCGAGGAGGCGTTCCGCCGTGAAATCGCCCCTGCGCGCACGTTCGGGTTCCGTCATGATGCCGAAGCCTTGAGGGCCCGAGGGCTCGCTCAGGGGACGTCCCTCGAAAACACCATCGTTCTCGACGCCGAGGGAATAATGAACGAGGGCCTTCGGTTCGACGACGAATTCGTAAGACATAAGATCGGAGATCTTATCGGGGATCTGGCCTTGATCGGTCGACGTGTACGGGGGCATATCGTCTCCCAGTGCCCAAGCCATGAAGGGAACATCAAACTTGCGAGGACTCTCTTGAAGCACGCCCAAACAGCTTCGCACGACCTTCCGATGGAGGTGGACCGGATCATGGAGTACCTTCCGCACCGGTATCCATTCCTCCTGGTGGATCGGGTCTTGGAGTTCGAACCCGAGAAGAGGATCGTGGGCCTCAAGAACGTCACGATCAGCGAACCGTACTTTCAGGGGCACTTTCCAGGTCACCCCGTCATGCCAGGGGTCCTCATCATCGAGGCCATGGCTCAGGCGGGTGGGCTTCTCCTGATGGACTCGGTGTCCGAGCGCGAAGACAAGGTCGTGTATTTCATGTCGCTGGATAACGTCAAGTGGCGGAAGCCGGTCATTCCGGGGGATCAGCTCGTCTTCGAGGTCGAAATGGTCCAGTTCCGCCGGAACGTGTGCAAGCTTCGCGGCGTAGCGAAGGTGGAGGAGGAGGTGGTCGCTGAGGCGGACATGATGGCGGGAATCGTCGATCGATGAACACCAGCCCTTGGAGTACGGGCGGGACAGTCGAGTCCCTCGTCCATCCGACCGCCATCATCGATCCCGACGCGAATGTGGCGCCGGGCGTGATCGTTGGACCGTATTCGATCATTGGACCAGGCGTTGTGGTCGGACGGGGCACGGTGCTCGGGCCACACGTGCTGTTGGAGTGCGATACCACGCTTGGGGAGCAGTGCCAGATCGCCAAAGGTGCAGTGATCGGTAGTGATCCACAGGATCTCAAGTACGAGGGGGAGCCCTCCCAGCTGTTTGTGGGCGACCGCACCGTAGTGCGTGAGTATGCCACGCTCAACCGTGGCACACGGGCCTCGGGGAAGACCGTGGTGGGAAGTGACAGTCTGATCATGGCGTACGCTCACGTGGCTCACGACTGCGAAATCGGCAACCACGTCGTCCTCTCGAATGCGGTGAACATGGGTGGTCATGTGGTGATCGAGGACTGGGCGATCGTCGGCGGTCTCACCGCGATCCATCAGTTCGTTCGTATCGGGGCGCATTCGTTCTGTGGGGGCGGATCCAGGGTGCCGCAAGACATACCGCCTTACCTCAAGGTGGCCGGAAATCCGGTCAAACCCTACGGGCTCAACAGCGTCGGATTGGAGAGGAGGGGCGTCTCCGAGGATGTGAGACGAGCCTTGAAGCAAACTTACCAAGTTATTTTCCAGTCTAAACTTACACTAACTAAGTCCCTGGATATTGCTGAGCGCGAGGTGGAGCAGATCCCGGAGGTCCGGCATCTATTGTCGTTCATTCGCTCCAGCAAGCGCGGCGTCACGACCTGAGCGGTCGCGGTGGGACGCGCCACTGCGAAAGGGAATACTATGTCGCTGATACGCATCCGCCGGGATCGGAAAAAGAACTGGATCGACAGGAAGGCGGGCTGGTCTCCGCGCGGACTCACGATCCTTCTTATCGTGCTTCTCGCCGTGATTTGGTATCTGGGTTACCGATTCTGAATCGCTCGGGTCTGAAGCTTTCGGACGGGAGCGCTGACCCCACGATCCTGGTGCTCGCCGGCGAAGCCTCCGGTGATGAACATGCCGCGCGCCTCGTCGTGGCCCTGAGGGACCGGTGGCCACGGAGTCGGTTCCTCGGCATCGGCGGTGCGCGAATGAAGGGACAGGGGGTCGAACTACTCGCCGACCTCGACGGGCTGGCCGTCATGGGAGTCGCCGAGGTTTTCCCGCGACTCCCCTATCTTCATCGCCTGAGACGGCGGCTCATCTCTCTGTTGGACAGCGGCGTCGTGGATCTCGTGATTCCGGTCGATTACGCGGGCTTCAATCTCCGCATCGCGAGGGCCGCCCGCCGGCGTGAGCTTCCCGTGCTCTACTATATCGCCCCGAAGGTCTGGGCGTGGGGTGCTGGCCGAGTAAAGAAACTGGCCGCCTATACCAACCGGTTGGCGTTGATTCTCCCCTTCGAGGTGAAGGCGCTGGAACGGGCCGGGGCGAATGCCACTTTTGTCGGACATCCCCTGATGGAGACGCACGCGCCGGAGCCTGAGCGACAAGCATTCTGTCGTCGGTGGCGTCTCGACGCCCAACGCCCGATTCTGGCGCTCCTCCCCGGATCCAGGCCCCAGGAGCTACGCCGTCACCTGGCCGTGTTTCTCGACGCGGGTCGCACGGTCCAGGATCGAGGGGGCGACGTACAGCTCGTATTCGCACGTGCTTCATCGATTCCGTCCTCGGCGTTCCGTACCGTCGGCGTACCGGTGGTCGACGACGCTCGAAGCCTTCTCGCTCATTCGGCGGTGGCCCTGGTGAAATCGGGCACTTCAACGCTCGAGGCGGCCCTCGAGGGAACCCCGTGCGTGACGGCGTACCGAACGCATCCGGTCACGTTTGCCTTGGCGCGTCGCCTCCTACGAGTCGACCACATTGCGTTACCGAACTTGATCGCGGGACGAGATGTTGTGCCCGAGGTGCTCCAGAATCAGGCGACCCCGCACCACCTCGCCGACCTTCTCCTGACGCTTCTCCCACCCGACTCTGCCGAGCGAGCCGAGATGATTTCCGGCTTTCAAGGAATACGGGCCGCACTCGGCGAACCAGGGGCATCGTCGCGCGTAGCCGAGCTGGCGGTGGATCTTCTGGAGAACACGTGAGACCCGCGTTGACTCGGGCCGGGCCCGCCGTGGTGGGCCTCACGGGCCGATATGCACTGAAGGCTCTTTTTCGTACCCTCCGCGTTCAGAGCACGGGCCAACACCACGTGCTGAGTCTCAGGCAAAAGGGTACGCCGGTCATCTTCGTCTTCTGGCATGGTCGAATGTTGCCCTTGGTCCACGTCCATCGTTCCGAGGGCACCGTCGTACTCGTCAGCGAACATCGTGACGGGGATTACGTCGCAGGGCTTCTGCGTCACTTCGGCTTCGGGACGGTGCGAGGCTCGACTACGCGTGGCGGCGTACGGGGATTGAAGGGACTGATCCGCGCAGCTCGTAGAGGACTGGATCTCGCCATTACCCCTGATGGCCCCCGAGGCCCCAACCGTGAGTTGAAGCGCGGCGCGCTGATCGCCGCACAAATCACGGGCCTCCCACTCGTCCCGGTAGGGGTCGGCGTCACTTCCGCTTGGCGCGCCCGAAGTTGGGACAGGCTCATGGTGCCCAAGCCATTTTCGACAGTGCGTGTCGCCTACGGTCGCCCCAGTTTCGTCGCGAGACATGCGGACCGGGCCGAAATCGACGATGTGGTCGGGTCGCTCAGATCGGGACTGGTCGACCTCGCCGCCCAGGTCGGAGACACCGAGGCCGACACCAATCCCTCGTGAACCGTCCAAGCGCGTGGCTCAGACGATCGTGGGACGGACAGAGCGGCCCCTTGGGCCGGATCATGATGGGCCTATTTCTCCCTGCGGAGGCGTTGTACCGAGGGGCCGTCCTTCTCCACAACCGGTGTCATGATCTCGGTATTCTGCCGGAATCCGAGGGCGGCATCCCTGTCATCTCGATCGGTAACCTCGCGGTCGGGGGGACAGGAAAGACACCGGTCGTGTTGTGGCTCATCACGCGCCTCACCTCGATGGGGCACCGGCCCGCCGTAGTAACCCGGGGTTACGGTTCGGACGAGGTTCTGCTGTACGGGTTCCGGAATCCCGGTGTGCCGGTGGTGGTCCAGAAGTCGAAGGTCCAGGGAGTCGCCAGGGCGGCGAAGGAGGGGGCCACGGTGGCCGTCCTGGACGACGGCTTTCAGCATCGGGCAGCGAAAAGAGACGTCGACATCGTGCTCCTCGCGGCGGAGCAGGGGGCCGAAGGCCCCTTGCTTCCCCGTGGGCGCTTCAGGGAGCCACTGGGCGCGTTATCACGCGCCGACGCCGTCGTAATCAGCCGTAAGGTCGCCACCCGGGACGAAGCGTGCGCCGTGGGGCGCCTGGCCCTGGAAACGGCACCCGAGGCTGTTTTGGGGCAGATCCATCTCGCGGAGGACATTTGGACCGGCTTGGAGGGCGACCCACCGGCGGGAGCAGACGCCGGACCTCCGAGCGGTGATCTCCTAGCCGTATGCAGCATCGGAGAGCCCGACGGATTCCACAAGATGGTTCGCTCGAAGGCCAGCGGGGCGGTAGAGTGCATGGCCTTCCCGGATCACCACCCGTTTTCCGACAGGGATGTGCGCCGGATTCTGGAGCAAGCAGCCGGGAGGCCCGTCGTCATCACCGAGAAGGACGCTGTAAAGCTGAGGACGTTTGCGAAAGAAATGCCAAAGACATGTGTTCTGCGCCTGCGGGTTGCGTGGGACTTCGGACAGGACGCCGTCATGGAACTCATTCGGCGAGCCCTGGATAAAGGCCCATGAAGATCACGGCCATCGTCGTCGGGCCGGCTGGCGCTCCCTTTAAGGATGCCATACTCGAATACGAAAGACGGGCGGGACGGTATTGGAAGTTCAATGTGATCGAGGTAGCGTCGGGTGGGGGGGGGAAAGCGAAGGCCCACCCGGATCGTGTGATCGAAGCGGAAGAGACTCTTCTTCTCGCTCGACTCCCGGAGGACGCACAGATCGTCGCGCTTACGCGCACGGGCCGAGGTATGAGCTCGGCGGAGCTGGCCGGCTACCTCCAGGATCATGCGCTCCATGCGACCGCGGACGTGTGTTTCGTCGTTGGAGGAGCATTCGGCCTCGGCGCTGGTATCCTGGACCGCGCGCAAAGACGGTGGTCCCTTTCCGACTGTACGCTTCCGCATGAGCTGGCCCGACTCGTGTTGGCCGAGCAGTTGTATAGGGCCGGGACCATTGTCAAGAATGAACCCTACCACAAAGGACCGTCATCGACGAGCCAGCGGGTACGGTCGCCGAAGGGCCATCGTGCATAGGATCTGGATCTGGAGGACCGACTGAACCTCGAGCTATTGATAGGACGACCCTCGGGCACACCCCTGTTTGAGGAATACCTGCGCGGGGGCGGGGCGGTGGCTTCCTTCTACTCGGGGTCCTGGCAGGACCCGAAGGCCTATCGTGCCCTCTTGGATAGAGTCGACGAACGCTTCGATTCGGATGCCCGACGACGAGCCCTCGAGGCACTGAGGGTCCCGGAGAGCATCGACCAGGGGCGGCTCGAGCGATGGATCGCGGAACGCGGTGTCGTGGTCACGACTGGCCAGCAGCCGGGACTCCTGGGAGGCCCTCTCTATTCACTCTACAAGGGCATCTCGGCGGTTCGCCTGGCGGAGCAGCTCGAGGAGTTGCTGGCCCGGCCCGTGCTCCCCGTTTTCTGGGTGGCTTCGGAGGATCATGACTGGGATGAGGCGGACCACACGTACCTCATCGGCACGGAAAACGAACTGGTCCGTCTTCAGGTGGCCGATCCGGGCCACGCCCACCGGGCTCTGCACCGTATTTCACTCGGCGAGGAGTTGACGGATGTGGTCGAGCAGGCCGTGCAAAACCTTCCGTCAACAGATTTCAGCGCTCGCTACGTCGACCAGCTTCGTGAGGCCTACAAGCCGGGGACAACCCTTGCGGATGGTTTCGCCGGGATTCTCTCCGACCTCTTGGCGCCGCTGGGTATGTGCTTCGCCGACGCGGCGGCGCCCGCCGTCAAGGAGCTCTCGGGACCACTCCTGTTAGCGGAGCTCGATCGAGCCGAGGCGCATGAGGCCCTGCTCCGGGAGAATGCGGACAAGCTCGAAAGCGCCGGCTTTTCCCCGCAGGTGCCCATCTTGGAGGGCGCGGTCAATCTCTTCCTGGAGGGTCCCGAGGGACGGGAGCGGATCTACCGGAACGGGAACGACTTCGAGCTTCGCCGTTCCCATGAGTCGGTGTCGTCAGTGGAGGTACGTGAGCGTGTCCAATCCGATCCACTCACGCTGAGTCCGAATGTACTCCTCCGGCCCGTGGTCGAGAGTACGATTTTTCCCGTGATCAGCTACGTGGCCGGTCCCGGCGAGGCCGCTTATTACGCGCAGATCAAGAGGCTCTTCGAGGCCCACGGACTCGTGATGCCGGTGATCTACCCCCGCCATGCCGTAACGGTGGTCGAGGCCAAGGTCCGAAAGAAGCTCGACAAGTTCGGCTTGGATGTGGAGAGCCTTCAACGTCCCCTGCACGAGATCGTGTCCGATATCGCGCGGGAGGAAGTGCCGGAGGTTGTACAGCGAACTCTCGCGGAACTCAAGAGCTCGGTGGCTCGGGGTTCGGATGATCTTCTCAAAGCCGCGACAGGCATCGATCCCACGCTGGAGGGTCCGGTCACGAACGCCCGAAACAATGCCCTTGCCGCTTTTCAGGCCGCGGAACGAAAGATCTTACAGAGCGTAAAGCGGGAGAATGAAGTCGCGTCGAGTCAGCTCGAGGTGGCGCAACGCCACCTCTTTCCGGACGGGCAGCCCCAGGAGCGCATGCTAACGCCCTTTTACTACCTGACTCGCTACGGGAGCGACTTTGTGGCATCCCTCGCCGAGAGGTTTACGGTGGATTTGGATGACGAGACGGAGTAGCTTCAGACATCATGATTTCGATGATCTTTCTCCTCGTCCTCCTGATCCCGATTTTGGCGATCGTGCTGGATTCCCCGGTGGGGCGAGCCCTCGCCGGACGCATGGAGCGTCGCGGGCTCCCCTCCGGATCTGACGACCTGACCTCCGAAAGGCTCGCTTACTTGGAGGGAGAGGTGGAGCGGCTGACCACTGAGGTGCGGAGGCTCGAGGAGGAGACCCAGTTCCTGAACAAGCTCCTCACCGCGCGGCCCGCCTCGCAGGTGCTCCCGCCCGGTGACCAGAGCCGTTAGCCCCCCCTCCAGAGCCGCCGAACGCTCCCGCGCTGCCTTCACGGTGGGCGCGGGCATTTTTTTCAGCCGTATCAGCGGGTTCGTCCGAAGCGTGCTGCTGGCCTCGTTCTTCGGAGCGTCAGGTCTGATGGACGTCTGGGTCGCGGCGACGAAGATCCCCAACGTGATTCAGAATCTTCTAGGAGAGGGGACACTCAGCGCCTCCGTGATTCCCGTGTACGCGGAATTTCTGGAAGAGGGGCGAGAGGAAGAGGCCGGCCGATTCGCCGGAGCCGTTCTCGGCATCCTCATGGTGGTGGCGGGAGGAGCCGCGCTCCTGGGGATGCTCTTGGCGCCTGTTTTCGTGCCGATTGCATTCTTCAGGTGGGACCCGGAAAAGCTGGCGCTCACCACGATCATCGTTCAGATCCTGTTTCCGATGACCGCCGTGCTCGTGGTGTCGGCATGGGCACTTGCGATCCTCAACAGCCATCGCCGGTTCCTGGCGTCGTATCTGGCTCCGGTCGCGTGGAACGGTGCGATCATCGCAACCCTAGTGGTGGTGGGGCTCGGCTTCGGCTGGTCCGGGCGTCAATTGCTTCTCGCGGCGGCCTGGGGTGCTCTGGGGGGCGGGATTCTCCAGTTTACGGTGCAGCTCCCGTACGTGGTGCCGCTCCTCGAGCACTTCCGTCTTTCCCTGGACCGGAGCGTGAGCGGGGTGGGGGAGGCCGTCCGAAATTTCGTGCCCGTCGTGTCGGCCCGCGGCGTGGTCAACATCGGCAGCCTGCTCGACGTCATCGTCGCCGGGCTCCTCGCAGAGGGAGCACTGGCCGCTCTCGGATATGCCCAGATGCTGTACCTGCTCCCGATTTCCCTTTTCGGGATGGCCATCGCCGCCTCCGAGCTGCCTGAACTTTCCCGGCAGCGAAAGGCCCCCGCCAGCGAGGTCGCCTTACAGGTCTCAGCGGCCCTCGAGCGGATCCATTTCCTCCTTCTACCCTCCGTCGCCGCCTTCCTTCTGCTGGGCGACCTGTTTATCGGGGGCCTCTATCAAAGGGGCGAATTTCGGACCACCGACACGCCGGTCGTGTACGCCGTGCTCGCCGCGTATGCGCTGGGTCTCCTCGCGTCTTCAGGGTCACGGGTCCTATCCTCCGCTTTCTATGCGATGCGAGACACCCGGACTCCCGCTCGGATGGCCTATCTCCGCGTGGTTGTCTCCTTGGCCGTCGGCATCTCCCTGATGTTTCCGCTCGACCGGTTCGCCTCCGGCCAACTCCACTACGGAGCCACCGGTCTCGCACTGGGCGCGTCCGTCGCCGCGTGGCTGGAATACGCCCTGCTGAGGAGGCATCTGGCGAGGGTGCTCGGACCGCATGGCCCCGCCCGGTCCGTCAGCCGTCGTATTTTGGGAGCGACCGCCCTCGCGACACTCGCCGGAGCAGGCTCCAAGTGGATTTTGGGATCGACCGTGCCCCTTCATGACGGAGTGATCATGGGATTCTTCGGTGATTCCTTGCTCTGGCTCGTACAGCCTGCGCTGGCAGCGAGTACCGCCTTCGTGTTTGGTGTCGTATACCTCATTGTGACCGCCCGTTTCGGTGTCGGCGCACCGCTCCACCAGCTCTTGGGGCGGGAACCCGAGCACTTCTGAGGATCCGGCAGTGGTCCAACTCGTGCTTCAGGATCAGCTCAAGAATCTACCCACCCGCTCCGGCGTGTACTTGTTCAAGGGGGCCGGGAGCGAGGTCGTCTACGTCGGGAAGGCCGGCTCACTGCGACCCCGGGTACGGAGCTATTTCAGCGCCTCCAGCCAGTCACCGAAGACGCGAGAGATGATGCGGCACGTCGTGTCATTGGAGACCATCGTCGTGGGCTCGGAGGCGGAAGCCTTGATCCTCGAAGCCAACCTGATCAAGGAGTATCAGCCGCGCTTCAACATTCAGCTCCGCGACGACAAACGGTACCCCTATATCAAGGTCACCACGAAGGAGCCGTTTCCGAGGGTCTTCGTGACCCGGAAGCTTCACGACGACGGGTCCAGGTATTTCGGACCGTACACGTCGGTAGGAGTGATGCGTGAGGCCCTCGAGGTCATCAAGCGGCTCTATACGGTCCGCTCCTGCAGTTACGATCTTCCCCGAGAGGCGCCGGAACGTGCCTGCCTGGACTACCATATCGGACGGTGCCTCGCCCCATGCGTCGGTTTACAGGACCAGGCCTCGTATGGGGAGATGATCAGGGAGATCCTCAAGATCCTGGACGGCGACACCGAGGGCGTGCGCAATCGGGTCGAGGGCCTCATGCAGGAGGCCTCGGAGGGTCTGGAATTCGAGCGCGCCGGCCGTCTTCGCGACGTCCTGTCCGGGCTCGACGCCTTGGCACGTCAGCAGCGCGTGGAGCGACTCAGGGGAGGGGATTATGACGTCGTAGGTCTGGCCCGCGACGGTGACCTGGCCGCCACCGTCGTCCTGAGAATCAGATCGGGGGTACTCCTGGGCCGCGACACGCAGAGATTTGCGAACGTCGGCGACGAGACCGATGCCTCCTTGATCACCACGTTCGCGTCCCGGTATTACCTGAGCAGTGGGACGAGAGGGACCCGCCGAGGGTCGCATCTCCCTCGGGAGATTCTGATCCCGGCGGAATTCGACGATAGAGAGTTGATCGAGGAAATCTTGTCCGACGAGGCGGGGAGAAAGCTCCGCGTCTATGCCCCGAAAAAGGGGACGAAGGCACGGCTGTCCGAACTCGCGGCCGACAATGCACGCCACGCCCTCGAGGACCGCCTCACCGCGCTGGAGCAGGTCGAAGACCGGGCCGACAGCGTGCTTTACGATCTACGGGACCGCCTCGATCTGAAGATCGTCCCCCGTCTCATCGTCTGTGTCGATATCAGTCATCATCAGGGATCTGAGACCGTGGGAAGCGCGATCGTATTCGAGAATGGCGCACCTAAGAAGAGCGAGTACCGGCATATGCGCGTCAAGGGAGAGTGGGGGAACGACGACTACCGCTCTATGGCGGAAGTCGTTTCCAGATATTTTCGGCGCAGGGTGGATGAGGAACGGCCCATCCCCGATCTTCTCGTCGTCGACGGCGGAAAGGGTCAACTCGGCGCCGCCCGGGGCGCACTCGAGGAACTCGGCGTGACCGATGTCGCCCTCGCGGCGTTGGCAAAACGAGAAGAGGTCATCTTCCGCCCCGATCGATCCGATCCCATCCGTCTCGGACCAAAGAATCCCGCCCTCCATCTCCTGCAGAGACTCCGTGATGAGGCTCATCGATTTGCCGTGTCCTACAACCGTAAATTGAGGAGCAAGCGAACCCTGCGAAGTGATCTCTCTCAAATCCCCGGGATTGGCCCCGAACGGCAGAAACTCCTGCTCTCACGTTTTGGGTCGGTACGTGGCGTACGGGGGGCTACGGCGCAGGAAATAGCACGACTTCCCGGAATCAGCGAGACGCTTTCAGTGCGGATACTCACCTACCTGGGAAACTGAGCGCCAGTGCGTGTCCCAGGACACCACACTAGAAAAGTTCAAACGAAGTGAACCCTGGCAGGTGTTTTGCTGTATGTTGTAGAGAATCTCCGCCCTGATCGAGGCGGTTTCACGGCAGACCGCGCTCGTTCGCGGGCCGCATCACACGTTTCAGGAGAAAATCGGATGTACTTCGGGGCCAGGATGCTCATCCTCACGGCGGGCGCCGCATTGATGCCTCACTTCGCCGAGGCGCAGGAGCCGCGCACGAGTCGGTATACTGCGATATCTGCGTTGCGGATCCAGGAGGCGCGGGGCGTGGAGAGCGACTCGCTCCGCGCGGAAGCTTGGGCTGAGGCGCTCCAGACCGTCTACGATGGTCTCCTCAGGGAGATCGACAATCCCGAGGCTTATCTGCATCTGGGAATAGTTCACGCCGAGCTCAACCACTACTTAGCGGCGGATAGTGCGTTCGATCAGGCCGAGGCGATGTACCCGGAGTACGTGAACGAAGACGCGGGGACCACCTCATACCGCTTTAACGGATGGGTCGCAGCCTACAACGATGCGACCGCCTTGTTGGATGCGCAGGATCCCGAAGGGGCGGTAGAGATGTTCAGGGTCGCGAACATGCTTTTCGATAAGCGTCCCGAAGCGTACCTGAACGTTGGGGCCCAGCTGGTCGGTCTGAATGACCTCGATGGGAGCATCGAGGCTTGGCAAAGTGCCATCGCCGTAATGGAATCTCCTGACGCCGACCCCGGAGATGAAGCGACCCGCGTGGCGTGGGACACAAACTTATGGACGATGGCTTATACCAACCTTGGGCGAGTCCTCCAGATGGCTGAACGTACCGAGGAAGCCATTACCGTCTACCAGGCACTACTCGAACGCTATCCGGACAACGGGGAAGCGCGCAGTTCTCTGGCCGTGATGCTCGCTGCCTCTGGCCAGGGGGATGACGCGCTTGCGATCTTCGATCAAATCCTCGAGAGTGAAAACGGAACCCCTCTCGATTACTACAATGCCGGTGTGTCACTGTACCAGGCCGAGGTGTTTGAAAAAGCCGTCATCGGGTTCGAGAAGGCGCTCGAACGAGTGCCCATGTACAGGGATGCGCTTCAAAACTTGGTCCAAAGCCTCAACACGATGGAGGCCTGGGAGGCCCAAATCCCTTATTCGGAGAGGCTCCTCGAGCTGGATCCCCACAACGAATTCGTCTACCAGTTGCATATCCGGGCGCTGGTTCAGGCTGGGCGTCAAGCGGATGGTGTCGCCCTACTCGAGATCATGCAGGCATTACCATTCATCACCGACAATATCCTGCTTCAGCCGATGGCCGCGGGTGCGAGCGTTTCGGGCGTGGCCGTAAACAAGACGTTGCCGCCGGGCACATCCGTCACGCTGCGCTTCACGTTTTACGACAACGTGGGGAACCCTCTCGGCACCGAAGATACCGAGGTCACGATATCTGACCCTGACGTAGCCCATCAGTTTCAGGTTTCCTTCGAAGCGGACCAGGAGGTTATGGGATATGGCTACGAGTTCGTGAGCTAGGGCCATCGCGGGCGTAGCTCAGTTGGTAGAGCATCAGCTTCCCAAGCTGAGGGTCGCCGGTTCGAGTCCGGTCGCCCGCTTAGAGGGAAAAGGCATAGCTTAACAACTCCCTTCCAGGAATTGGAATGATGGTGGGCCACGGCAGCGCGTTCGGCATATTGATGGGCGTAGGAATTGGAACGCTCTTCCTCCTTCCAGCCCACGCTTCGGCACAAAGGGGAGTTGATCCACCGGACCCGTGTAGCACAAACGTCCTTTACCTGTCGGTGTTGGAGGGCCTGATTGCTTGCGCCGAGCAGGGGGACGCCGGAGACCAACACACGCTTGGACTGATGTACGCCAATGGTAATGGCGTCGCGGAGAACGATGCGGAAGCGGTCCGATGGTTTCGGATGGCCGCCCAGCAAGGACGTGCTTCCGCCCAGCACAACCTTGGACTGATGTACGCCGAGGGTGACGGCGTTTCCGAAGACGATGGGGAAGCCGTACGCTGGTATCGACAAGCTGCCGAGCAAGGATATGCTCCAGCCCAGGGAGCCCTTGGAGTGATGTACGACAACGGTGACGGTGTCCCCCAAGACAATGCAGAGGCCATACGCTGGTATCGGCTTTCCGCCGAGCAGAGGTTCGCGGCAGCCCAGTTCAACCTTGGAGTGATGCACGAGCAAGGTGACGGCGTCCCGGAGGACGATGGGGAAGCCGTACGCTGGTATCGGCTTGCCGCCGAGCAGGGGTTTGATGAAGCTCAGTTCAACCTTGGAGTGATGTACGAGCGTGGTGACGGCGTCTCCGAGGACGCTGCCGAGGCCGTACGCTGGTATCGGTTAGCAGCTGGGCAAGCGTATGCTCCAGGCCAGTACAACCTTGGAGTGATGTACGCCGCGGGTACCGGCGTCCCGGAGGACGATGGGGAAGCCGTACGCTGGTACCAGCAAGCTGCCGAGCAAGGGTATGCTTTGGCCCAGTTCAACCTTGGAGTGATGTATAGCCGGGGTGAAGGTGTCCCCGAGGACGATGTCGAGGCCGTACGCTGGTATCGGTTAGCTGCTGAGCAGGGGGATGCTTTAGCCCAGACCAACCTTGGATTGATGTACGCCAATGGAGACGGCGTCCCGGGGGACCTCGTCTTCGCCTATATGTGGTTCTACCTCTCCGCAGCTCAAGGAAACGAGACTGCGCAGCGCAACCATGAAGCGATCGAGCAGTCGATGACTCGTGCACAAATCGCCGAAGCGCAAGGGCTTACCCGGGAGTGGATAGCGACGCATCCCCAGGACAGGGGCAACTGAGCAGAAGGCCCTCGGTAGACCGAATTGCGCCACCGGAACCCCATGGAGACGCCCAGTGCGAGGATCTATTGACACAGCACTCACGGCTGTCGGCATTTCTCTCTTAGTCGGCTGCAGTGACCCAGTAACTCCGGAGACGGTCGCCGGAACCTATGTGGCGACCACCTTTACTCTGTCCGGCGCAGTCACAGAGGACGTGCTGGAGGCCGGCGGCAGCCTCACCATTACTTTCGATGCGGGCGGCACGACGTCCGGGAGTCTCTTCCTGCCCGCCACCTCGTCGGCCAGCGAAGGGGTGGATTTCACTGCAGATATGGCCGGGACGTTCGACCTGACGGACGACGATCGCATCCGCATGGCTCAGGACGCTGACAGCTTCGTGCGGGTCCTCAGGTGGAAGGTGGACGGTAATCTGATAAGTGGTAGCAACACGGTTGCGGGTGTGACGGTTACGGTTGTTCTGAGTCGCCAGTGAGAGGGCTCAGCCGGAATCGGGATACTCTAAAGGTCGGCCGCTCCGGCCATCCAGCCCGTCATACCATCCGATGATTGCACGTAGAGGTACCCCTCGTAGCTGCCCAGCACGGCGACATCTGTTCCCGCCTCGACGTCTTCCATCACTGGCGCGATAGGGCTCGGGGAACTGAACAACACGGATCCGCTCTCGACGAACTGGTTTCGGAGGGGCTGAACAACCGCCTCCGTCAATCGAGCGGCGACGAAACCGCCCTGACCATTTGGAAGCCGGACGCGATACCAGGACCCCGAGGCGGCCAGGACACGCAGCGGCGTGGATTCCTCGAGTTCGGCGACGACCTCCGTGCGGGTACTGGGCCCCTCTCTCAGATGAATGCCGCCGTTGACCGTTCGGGTCCAGGCCCCGACGTACTCCAGTGGAGCGGATGGATCCGGCAGCACCTGCGGCGGCTGAAAGAGATAATAGTACGGATCGACCGAGCCCTGCCGGCGGATGTAGACGCCGAAGTGGAGATGGGGCGGAGTCGTGCGAGCGTTGCCGGTGTTGCCCACGAAGCCCAAGAGTGTTCCGCGCTGGACATCCATCCCGTCTCGCACGACCTGACTGTCGAGGTGGGCGTAGTAGGTCCGGGTCACCTGGTCGGAGTCTCGCACCCAGACCACCTTCCCGCCGATGCGTGTGGTCTCGACCCTGTAAACCCGCCCGTTGGTCCCGGACAGGACCGGAGTCCCGCGGGGTGCGAAGATGTCGACACCGCGATGATCTCGGCTGCCACCGTCCCGAGAGTCACCGTAGAAGCTCAAGACGGCTCTCGTGTCCCGCTCGGCCACGGGAAAAGCGATCGACGCGGCAACGCGAAGCTCGATCCGATACCGGCCCCCGTGGAGGAGCTCCGGTTGCATTCGCACGACGTATTCGGCTCGCCGTGTGGAGACATACTCGAGAGCCTCGGTGAGGGAACCGGAGGACAGGACCGGGAAGGGACTGCTGGAGGCATCCTCCGGCATCCGGTACACGTCGATGAACATCCGAAACGGATCTCCTCCGTCCAGGTCCGCTTCGATGGAGAGCCGTTGGCCGCGCCTCAGCTCGACGCGATAGCTACGAGCCTCGGGGGTCTCGGCAAATAGGAAGCCCTCCTCTTCGAAGGGAAGCGCGATGGTCGGGGCGTCCCTCAGAGATCGCACGGCGGCACTCGCCCACTGCGTACCCAGAGCGGTCTCTGTGAGCTTCACGGCACGCAGAGATTCCATGTAGGCTTCGTGAGGGGTCTGGTCACGAAGCTTATTCTGGATCTGATCCACCTGATCGCACGCGTTCAACGCAAGAGCGGCCAGGCACACCAAGGCCGTCCATCCCGAGCACGGAGCGTTCACGTTCCTCAGAGGCTTCATCTTGATACGGCCCTCTACATCAATTCGGTTAAAGGATCTATTCGGACGGTGGGTAACTTTCATCGCCTTCTACAAAAATTCAACCGTATCCACGAAATTCCTATAACTTCGGTCCTTCCCCTCGCTCCACGGTGCAATCCCTTGGTACGAATCGCTGGAATAGAATCCGGTAGCGTCGCCGAAGATCTCCACTTGGAGATCGGTACGCGCATCATCCGAATCAACGGGCAACGAGTGCGCGACGGCATCGACCTCACGTTCCTCCTGGCCGACACGAAGCTCGAGCTTGAGACGTTGGGCCCCGAAGGTCAAGCGGCCCTTTACGACATCGAGCGAGAGCCGGGCGAACCGGTCGGAATTATCCCGGCCCCGGACACGATTCGGGAGTGCGGGAACAAGTGTGTCTTCTGTTTCATCGATGGAAATCCGCAAGACGTGCGGGAGAGCCTGTGGCTGCGTGACGACGACTTCCGTCTTTCCTTTACGTACGGAAACTACGTGACGCTGACGAACCTGGGCCCGAAAGGGCTGGAGCGTCTGGTGGAGCAGCGTATCAGTCCGCTCTACGTGAGCGTCCATGCCACGGAGCCCGAGGTCCGGATCCGACTGTTGGTCAACGATCGCGCGGGTTTGATCATGGAGCAGCTTCGCTACCTGACCGACAATGGTTTGGACGTTCACACACAAGTCGTGCTTTGTCCGGAATGGAACGATGGGGCGCATCTGGACCGGTCCATGGAGGACCTCCACGGCCTCGGTGAGGGCGTCCTGTCGCTCTCGGTGGTGCCCGTTGGACTCACGAAGTACAACCTCGGGCGTCCCGTCCGCCCACTCACGAGAGACGAGGCCCGGGGCGCCATCGAACAGGTGGACCGATTCCGTGAAACGGCGATGCGGGACCGTGGTATCGGTTGGTGTTACGCGGCGGATGAGCTCTATCTGATCGCCCAGCAGGACCTTCCGGAAGACGCTTACTACGACGAGGGAGCTCTGACCGAGAACGGCGTGGGGGCGCTCAACGGTTTCATGCGCCAGTTCGAGGAAGGCTTGGACGGCGTCCCCGAACTCCCGTACCGGAGAATACGAGTCGTCACAGGGCGTTCGATGGCACCCTTCTTCCAGGAAAGGGCAGAGCGGCTCGCTGAGGCGACCCATGCTGAGATAGACGTAGTCACGGTCGTGAACGACTTCTACGGAGAAAGTGTGACAGTCGCGGGACTCCTTTCCGGTGGCGATATCCAGGCGAGCCTGGGCGAGCCCGCGGCAGACGAACTGCTTCTTCTTCCCGCAGAGGCAGTCAACGCGGACGGGCTGTTCATCGACAGCATGCCGTTGAGCGAACTGACGACTGCCTTGTCTCCCGCCGCGGTCGTGACCGGCTACGAGATCACCGAGTGCCTCAAGGGTCTTTAAGCACGGCGATGTACGAGCGCGACGACACGTGGGTTAAGGACGGCGCGGGCGATGAGTAAGGGCGGGCAGGCGAGCGGGCAGGCCAAGGGGATTCCGGTCGTCGCGGTCGTGGGCCGGCCCAACGTGGGCAAATCCACGTTTTTCAACCGGGTGATCGGCGGTCGCGTGGCTATCGTCGACGGCCGTCCGGGGGTCACCCGTGACCGAAACTTTGCGAAGGCCGATTGGGCGGGACGCCGCTTCTTCCTTGTCGATACGGGAGGAATTATCGAGGGAAGTGTCGAACCGCTGGACCGGGCGATCCGGGAGCAGGCCTATGCCGCGGTCCAGGAAGCGGACGTGATCCTTTTTCTCGTGGACGGCGAGGCCGGGATCCACCCACTCGACGAGCGCTTGGCAGGGATCCTCCGGAAGAGTGGTCCACCGGTGCTCCTGGTCGTCAACAAGATGGACAACCTCCCACGCGACTCTGGGCATCTGGATTTCTGGAGGCTGGGGATGGGCGATCCCTTGCCCGTGAGCGCCATCTCGGGAAAGGGCTCAGGCGACCTGCTCGACGCCATCGTCGCCAAGCTTCCCGAACACCGGGACACTCCGGAGGAGGAGGGTGTGATCCGGGTCGCGGTCGTCGGCAAGCCCAACGTGGGCAAATCGAGTTTCGTGAACCGGCTCTTCGGTGAAGAGCGAACGGTGGTCAGCGAAGTCGCCGGAACGACGCGGGATCCGGTGGACAGCCAAATGCAGTATCACGACAATACAATCGTTTTCGTGGACACGGCCGGCTTGCGCCGCCAGTCAAAGGTGAAGGACTCCCTCGAGTATTATTCCGCCCTCCGGACGGCCAAAGTCGTGAGGGAGACCGACGTGTGCCTGGTCCTCGTCGATGCCACGGAGCCGATCCACGTGCAGGACGTCAAGGTGGTGGAGCAGGCCTGGGAGGCGGGCGCCGGCGTCATTCTGGTCGCCAACAAATGGGACCTGGTCGACAAGGACCATATGACGGCGGCCCAGTTCGAAAAGGATCTCCGCCTGCGGGCTCCATTCCTCAAGTGGGTGCCTGTCGTGTTCACGTCGGCCCTGTCGGGCCAGCGCGTCCGGAAATGCCTCGACCTGATCCTCGAGGTTCAAGATGTGCGGCACGAACGCATCCCGACGGCTGAGGTCAATCAGGCGCTCGCAGCGCTGCTGCGACATCAGCCCCCACCTCATAGCAGGGGTCGCCGAGTGAAGCTTCGGTACGGCACACAGGTATCCACGGCGCCCCCCACGTTCGTGTTCTTCGCCAATCTCCCGAAGGCCCTGCCCGAGCACTACATTCGCTACGTCCACAACAGCCTCCGTGACCGTTGGGGATTCGTGGGGAGTCCTGTACGGGTTCGCTTCAGGGAGAACTGATCCACATGAGCCCCTTCGTGCTCCTGGCTCTGGCGTACGGTGCCGGCGCGACGCCGACGAGCTTCTGGCTGGGGCGAGTCGTGTACGGGGTGGATCTACGCACGGAGGGGAGTGGCAACCTCGGAGGCACCAACGCCTTCCGGGTGCTCGGGTGGAAGGCGGCGCTTCCGGTGATGCTGGTCGACATCGGGAAGGGATGGCTCCCGGTCTGGTATTTTCCGCAAATCCAGCCCGCGACGTCCCCGTCGACCTGGGCTCTGGCCTATGGTGGAGCGGCGGTCCTCGGACACGTCTTTTCGTTTTGGGTGGCGTTCAAGGGGGGGAAGGGAATCGCGACGAGCGGCGGTGTCGTCCTGGGCCTCGCGCCCGTCGCGGTGGCCGTGTGCCTCGGAGTATGGCTCGGCGTCGTCTCGCTGACGCGCATCGTCTCGTTGGCCTCGTTGAGCGCGGCGCTCACCTTGCCCGTAGTCGTCTATCTGCTGCCGGGGCGAGAGGGAAGGACCATGGTTTGGTTCGCGGGCGCCCTCAGTGTTTTCGTGGTCTGGTCGCACCGCTCGAACATCAAACGCCTCCTGCGTGGGGAAGAGACCTCCTTCCGGAAGGCCGAGCCGGAGCACGCTCCAGAGCGTGGGCCTGAACCTGGTCCCGAGCGTGGTCCTGAGCCAGGTGAAAACCGGGCGTGAGCCGCGTCGCAGTGGTGGGCGCGGGAAGCTGGGGAACGGCGCTTTCGGCTATCCTCTCAAAAAAAGGGCACGACGTGTACCTGTGGGCCTTCGAGCCCGAAGTGGCTGAGCAGATTACCCGGAGCAGGGAGAATGTCTCATACATGCCCGGCATCCACCTTCCCGAAAACCTGAAAAGCACGACGGATCTGGCGACGGCCGTTCGGGGAGCCGAAATCGTCGTATCGGTGAGCCCCGCCCAGTTCGTGGGAGCCGTGATGACAAAAGCGGCTCCTCATATCGAAGAGGAGGCCCTGGTCGTCAGCGCCTCGAAGGGCATCGAACTAACGACGCTCCGCCGAATGGACGAGGTCATGACGGACATTCTGAGCCCTACACAATTCGACGGATTCACGGTGCTCTCGGGACCCAGCTTCGCCTTGGAGGTCGCAAAGCAGATTCCGACCGCCGTGGTTGCGGCGAGCGACAGCGCAGATGCCGCGTTGGCCGTGCAAGACTTGTTTCAGACCGAATGTTTCCGCGTGTACACCGGAAGTGATGTCATTGGCGTGGAGCTAGGCGGGGCACTGAAGAACGTCATCGCGCTCGCAGCAGGACTCGCGGCCGGCCTTGGGTGTGGCCATAACACGCTTGCCGCGCTCATCACGCGTGGCCTCGCGGAGATGCGCCGTCTCGGCGTCGCCATGGGTGCCCAGGCGTCGACGTTTTCAGGCCTCGCGGGCATGGGTGACCTCGTCCTCACCTGCACTGGGACTTTGAGCCGAAACCGCACGGTCGGCTGTCGTCTCGGTCAGGGAGAGACCCTCGAGAGCATCCTCGGGGAAATGTCGGCTGTCGCGGAGGGGGTCGCGACCGCGCACGCTGTACATGATCTCGCCGCCCAGTATGGGGTAGAGATGCCGATCGCCGAAGAGGTGTTCGGAATATTGACCCTGGGCACCGATCCGAAGCGGGCGATCAAGAACCTCATGGAGAGAGATCCCAGGCCTGAAGACTCCTTTTGAGGAAGCAGTTGCCCAAGATCGAATTCGCACCGCGAACTAGAGAGGATTGGATACGCAGAGAGAATTGACGCCGAGAGGTTGACGCAGAGAGGATTGAATACGCATGGACACGGACGAACCCATCGCAAAAAAGGCGTACTACTCGATCGGTGAGGTCTGCGATCTGACCGGTTTGAAGCCACACGTCCTACGCTACTGGGAGACCCAGTTCGAGCTTCTTCACCCTACGAAGAACCGAGCCGGCAATAGGGTCTTCCGCCCCAAAGAGATCGAGTTGATCCTTCTCGTCAAGCACCTCCTTTACGAAAGGAAGTTCACGATCGACGGCGCTCGGCAACGGCTCTTGGACATGCGAAAGGGCGGTGAAATTGCCGAGGGCGGAAGAGACGCTGTGAGCAGGGATTTCCTCACGGGCATGAAGCAGGAGCTGCTACAAGTGAAGGAGGTATTGGCCGCGCCGCCCAGTCGTCTGAATTCCTGATGCGAATTCTCTGCACCAACGACGACGGATACCTGGCAGTAGGCATTGGGGTCCTCGCCTCCGCAGCCAAAGGGCTCGGTTCGGTTACCCTCGTGGCTCCGGACCGGGAGCAGAGCGCAACCAGCAACTCGCTCACGCTCCATCATCCGCTGCGCGTGCGCCGTTCGGTGGACGGAGCCCTGGTCGTGGATGGGACGCCGACGGACTGTGTCATCCTTGCGATCAACGAACTCATGGACCGGCGCCCGGACTACTGCTTCTCCGGGATCAACCACGGGGCCAATATGGGGGAGGACGTTCTCTACTCGGGGACGGTGGCGGGGGCGATGGAAGCCACGGTGATCGGCATCCCGTCGATCGCGATTTCCTACGCTGGTGATGCGTTCGAGAACCTGGCCTCCTGGGAGGACGTGGTCACCTCTGTGCTCCGTGGAATCATCGAAAGAGACGACTTTCCGGCCGACACTTTTTTCAACGTCAATCTCCCCCCGATCGATCCGGCGCAGGTCAAGGGCGTACGAATCACGTCGCTCGGTAAGCGGCGATACAGCGACAGCTTGACCAAGGCCGTCGATCCGTCCGGCCGGGATTACTACTGGATCGGGGGTGGAGAAGTCAGCTGGACGGTGGCGGAGGATTCCGACTTCACGGCCATCCGAGAGGGGTACGTCTCGGTCACCCCACTCCACCTCGATCTCACCAACTACAAGCTCCTCGAGGAGATCCGCGGATGGCGGTTGAGCCTCTAGACGAGCGCAGTTTCGCCGGATACCGGCGGAAGCTCATAGAGCAGATCCGCGGGCGGGGGATCGACGATCTGGCGATCCTTCAGCTCTTCGATCACGTTCCCCGGCATCTTTTCCTGCCCGAGGGCGTGTGGCCCAGGGCCTACGAAGATGCACCGATCCCGATCGGATACGGTCAGACAGCGTCCCAACCGTCGCTTCAGGCCCTTTACCTCTCGCTCCTCGACATCACCCCCGACGACAGGGTGCTGGAAATCGGGACGGGGAGCGGCTTCCTCACGGGCCTGCTGGCGCTCACGGCCGACCGTGTCTACTCGGTCGAGCGGATCCGAGAACTCTCTGTTCGGGCGCGGGCCGCGCTGGACCAGATGGGGGTCAAGAACGTTGCGCTGATGGTGGGGGACGGCACGATCGGCTGGCGGAAGTATGCCCCATTCGACGTCATCGTGGTCTCGGCCGCGTCTCCCTCCGTACCGCCGGCACTCATCGACCAGTTGGCCGAGGGCGGGCGCATGCTCATCCCGGTTGGAACTCGAGAGCGGCAGGAATTGGTGCTGGTCCGGCGGGAGGACGGTGAAATCCATCAGGAATTCCTTCACGGCGAATGCACCTTCGTACCCCTTCTCGGGCGCTTCGCGTGGGCCTCGGACACGTCGGAGGACGCCACTTGACCGACCCGGCCTCCAAGGGCCTCGCCACCGCCGCTCATCCCAGGGCGCCAGGGTGGGTACGCCGACTGTATGACTGGGTCTTGCACTGGGCCGACACGCCCTATGGCCTCCAGGCGTTGGCCGTCCTCGCTCTCGTTGAGTCATCCGTCTTCCCCATCCCACCGGATCCGCTCCTCATCGCGCTTTGCCTCGGTGCCGCCGCTCGGGCGCTTCGTTTTGCGGCGGTCGCGACCGTCGCGTCGGTATTGGGTGGGGTGCTCGGCTATGGCATCGGCGCCCTGGTGTGGAGCTCGGCGTCCGGCTTCTTTTTCGAGTACGTTCCGGGTGTGACCCCTGAGGCGTTCGCCACGGTGCAGGGCCTCTACGATCGTTGGAACTTTTGGGCCGTTTTCGTAGCCGGACTGACCCCGATCCCCTACAAGGTTTTCACGATCTCTGCCGGTGTCTTCGTGATCAACTTTCCCGTGTTCGTATTCGCCAGCACCCTGAGCCGCGGACTCCGCTTCTTTTTCATGGCGGGCCTGATTTACCACTACGGGGAGCCGATCCGCTCGTTCATCGACCGTTATTTCAATCTCCTCACCTGGATCTTCGGCCTACTACTCGTTCTGGGCTTCGTACTGATCGAGGTCGTCCTGTAGTCTAGAAATACATCTGTTTACGCTTTCCTAGAGCACCCCTATATTGCAACAGTCGGTCTCGATTCCGATCCCGCCAGCGGGAGCAAATAAAGGGCGCGGTGCTAAAATGATTCCGGAAGACGCATTCATCTCCCCGGACGATCCGATGATCCCGGACGAGTTCCGGGAGGCACTCATCTCTCCTGAAGAGCCGCTCACGCCGCGAGAGGAGGAAAGTGGCGTCGCGGTCGGTATGGACGGGTCCACTCAGCGTGAGGTGGCGGCCGCCGACGTAAGCCTCCACCCCGAGAGAGTGGCGGACATCCTCGAGTCCGTGTCGGCCGATCTCAGAGAGAACGGGATCATTGGTCTTCAAGGCGAAGGGGGAGCGTCCACGTTCGAAGAGGACCTGAAGTCCCACTTGGCGGAGTATTTTTCAAAGTACCACTGATGCGCATTCCCATTTGGGCGGCCCTGGCCCTTGTGGGCCGCCTCATGATCCCCGTCGCGGGGCACGCTCAGGAGCTGCCCGAGTGGCTTCTGGCGCTGAAGCTCCCCAACTCTGGCGCCAAGTCGATTATGACGCCCTCCGCGTGGGGAGCAGCTTACGGAGCGGTCTATCTCGGCGCCGGAGCCGCCGAACGTACACCGTACCTCACCTCCGCGGACGGCATCCTGGGGATGGGGTACGGGTTGGGCGATCCCATTCTCACAGCTGGACTCCAGCTCGGCACGACCGTATCCGACCTGAGCGAGTTCGGCAATGTGTCGTTCTCTTTCAAGATCCATCGGTATCTCGCTAAAGGAACGACCATCGCCCTCGGAGCGGAGAGCCTCCTTTCAAATAACGAATTCGCAGACGACGCCGGATCCACCTTCTACCTCGTGGCGAGCCATGTACTGCAGTCGCTCGGATCGAACCGCCCCGGCATCGGCCGTGTCCACGTGAGTGCCGGCGTCGGAACGGGCCGCTTCGCGAATAAGAGTGGTCGGGATTTCGCGGAGGGGAAGGGAAGCACCGGGACGATCGCCTTCGGGAACGTCGCCATTGAGGTGGTACGGGACGTCAATGTCATCGTCGAGTGGAGCGGGACGAATCTAATCGCTGGGATGAGTACGACGATGCGGCTAATGACGATGCCGATCGCATTTTCCATCGGCCTTGCCGACTTGACAGGATACAGCGGAGACGGAGCCCGCCTGGTCGCCGGTGGCGCGGTGGCCCTATCCCTTTAGGAAAACGAGCCATGCGTACGATAATCACACTTGTTATGGTCACAGCAGGGTCCCTCCTCGCGGTGACCGGACCAGCTACAGGCCAAGAAGTAAACTCGGACGTGAGCATCCCCCTCCCTAGGGAGATCGTGACCACCATCCCGGCGGTCAGCGGCCTCTTCATCGGACCGGATAGGTCGCAAGACCAAATATTCCAGGGCGCTTTGGATGACGCCGAAGTGGGCGTCTTGGATGAGGCCGAGGCGAGAGAGACGCTCGGTGACTTCATGACCTCCCTTATGGTCAGAGCCGGGATCATCGAGACCGTGAGCGAAGCCGATCGTGTGGCCGAGTCGGGCGAGAACTCCGAAGACGGGTCTTGGCCGGCTTGGACGGGTCGGACTCCGCTGACGCTCTCGGTAAGTCGAACCGGACGATCCGAAGCGCTGCGGCGGCGCTGAACGGTTTCTGGGAGGCGACAATCAATGAAGGAACTCAAGGTCGAAACTGCAACCCAGAAACTATACTGGGACAGCGAGAATGAGATCGTGTGGGGTGAACTCTTCGGAAACCAAACAACAGAGGAACTCGCCAAGGAAAATATCGACGCACAAGAGAGCGTTCGTGATGGCATGAACAAAGCGAAAACCCGTGTGCTTGTAGATATGACCGCGGTAACTGAGATATCGAAGGAGGCGCGAGATTACTTCGGTAATGAAAGAACGGCTTCCATCCAACGGGCCACGGCATTGTTGATAGCCTCACCGGTAAGCAGGGTAATCGGCAACTTCTTCATGGGCCTCAATAAGCCAATCTCGCCAACCAGATTATTTACAGATCCCGACAAAGCGGTTCAGTGGTTACATACGTTCAGCGATGAGTGAGGAGCAACCCGATGAGCGATGGGACGCCATCCTGGGAATGCTTGAGAGTATCGCTTCTCTGGACTTCTCCCGAAGCCTTCCGATAAGTGACGAAGCCGACAACATAGATGCTGTCGCTTCAGGCCTGAACATGCTGAGTGAGGAGCTGCACGCCAACGTGGTGGAAAGGTCGAAGCTCGAAGCAATCGTCGAGGAGCTTGAAAGGTTTGGGTCTATGATCACCGCCAACAGCGATCTCATGGCATTTGTGGATCCGGCGTTTACGCATCGGGCGGTGAACCAAGCCTACTGCGATGAATACGGACGGACCCAAGACGAGATCCTCGGACACATCTTAGCCGAAGTGATTGGGGAGGAGGTTTTTGAACAGACGCTGAAACCCCACTTCGAACGTTGTCTTGCGGGCGAGCAGGTGGCCTTCGGATTCTGGTGGGACTCGCCGTATCGGGGCCGTCAGCACATCGATACGCAATACAACCCGTTCTTCGAGACCGATGATTCAGTGTCGGGAGTCGTGGTGCATGCGCGGGACACGACCGAGCAGAAGAGCACCGAGGACCATCTCAAACGGTCGGTCACGAAACTCGAAGCGGCGAATCAAGAGATGGAGGCGTTCGGCGACGCCCTGGCGCACGATCTGAGGAGCCCTCTGCTGATTGTCACCAACTTCAGCCATCAGCTCCTCGAAACCCTCGGCCCCTCGCTCGATGGACAATATCAAGACGACCTCCAGCGTATTTCATCCGCGGGTCGGCACATGACGCATATCATCGATGACCTTCGCGACCTCGCTGACGTGAACCGTAGCGAGATCAGTCGAAGGGAAATCGACCTATCTGCGCAGGGGCAAGGTGGTCCCGGTTTTTTGGACAGGTCGTTAAGGTGGATTCCAGAGCGGAAGAGGAGGCACCGAGATGGCCAGGAAGAGACGGCGGTTCACGGCGGAGTTCAAGGCACGGGTAGCGCTCGAGGCGCTGCGCGAGCGGGACAGCGTGCAGGCGATCGCGGCGCGGCACGAGCTTCATCCGAACCAGGTGACCACATGGAAGCGGCAGCTGCTCGAAGGGCTGCCGGAGGTGTTTGCCGGGGGCGCGGGCCGCAAGGCCGCCCTGGAGCACGAGGCGAAGATCCGGGACCTGCACGCCAAGATCGGGGAGCTCACGGTCGAGCGGGATTTTTTTCGGCGCGGGCTCAAGCGCTGAGCCGGGCGGAGCGGGGGCGGATGATCGAGCGGGACGGACCGCTGAGTCTTTCGAGGCAGTGCGCGCTGCTGGGCGTGAGCCGGTCGTCGCAGTACTACCGGCCGAAGGGGGAGAGCGCCGAGGACCTGGCGCTCATGCGGCGCATGGACGGGCTCCACACGGCGTATCCGTTCTACGGGAGCCGGCAGCTGATGCGGCATCTGCGCCGCGAGGGCGTTGCCGCGGGCCGGCACCGGATCCGGCGGCTCATGCGCCTGATGGGGATGGAGGCGACCTACCGGCGGCCGCGCACGAGCGTGGCGAGTCCGGAGCACCGGGTCTTCCCCTATCTGCTGCGGGGCCTCACGATCTCGCGGGCGGACCACGTGTGGTGCGCGGACATCACCTATGTCCCGGTGACGCAAGGGTTTTTCTACCTGGTGGCTGTGATGGACTGGGCGACCCGGCACGTGCTCGCCTGGCGGCTGTCGAACACGATGGACGCGTCGTTCTGCGTCCAGGCGCTGGACGACGCGCTGGGCTGGAGGGCTCCGGAGATCCTCAATACGGATCAGGGCTCCCAGTTCACCAGCGAGGCGTTCGCCGACCGGGTGCTGGGTGCGGGCGTGCGCTTCTCGATGGACGGCCGGGGCCGCTTCCTCGACAACATCTTCATCGAGCGGCTGTGGCGGTCGCTGAAGTACGAGGCGGTGTACCTCTACGAGCTCCGGGACGGGCCCGACGCCCAACGCATCATCGGCTCGTGGATCGACTTCTACAACAAGTACAGCAGTATGATCGCGAACATCGTCCCATGCGGTCCCATAGTATTCCGTAAAGCGTTTGATTACAATGTGATACGGCATATCAGAGCCGTGTTCACAGGCTCCCTCTTGTGCCGGGTCGTACCGTATTGTACCATTGTGTATCCGTCGATATGTGATACACAGGTAGGATACACCACATGCGTAAACGACCCCTTACGGCCGCCTTCGTGGCGCGAGTGAAGACGCCGGGACGCTACGGCGACGGCGGGCTCGGCGGGCTCGGCCTGTACCTCCGCGTCCACCGAATGAAGTCCGGGCGCGTCTCCAAGTCCTGGGGCCAGCGCATTCGAGTGGGAGGGAAGCCGACCAATCTCGGACTGGGCTCGTACCCGGTCGTGACGCTCAGGGAGGCGAGAGAGAAGGCGCTGGAGAACAGGCGGGCAGTCCATTGGGGCCACGACCCGAGAGACGCGGGGGTTCCCACCTTCGAGGCGGCCGTCGAGAAGGTGATGGCGATCCACTCGCCGACCTGGAAGAACCCATCCCGCATGGCCGGGCAGTGGCGGCAGACGCTGCGGGACTACGCCCATCCGCGCATCGGCCGGAAACGTGTGAGCGAGGTCGCGACGGCCGACGTGCTCGCCATCCTCAAGCCCATCTGGTCGAGCAAGCCCGCGACCGCGAGGGCCGTGCACCAGCGGATCGGCGCAGTGATGAAGTGGACCGTCGCGAAGGGCTACCGGCCGGATAACCCGGCGGGGGACGCCATCGCCGCCGCGCTGCCGCGTAACGGCAACGCCATCCGGCATCACAAGGCGCTCCCGCACGGCGAGGTGGCGGCGGCTCTGGCCAAGGTCCGCGACTCGGAGTCCCATGCCGGTGTCCGGCTGGCGCTCGAGTTCATGGTCCTGACCGCGACACGCTCGAACGAGGTCCGGGGCGCGGCGTGCGACGAGGTCGAGCTCGATGTCTGGACCATTCCCGCCGACCGCATGAAGGCGAAGCGCGAGCACCGGGTTCCCCTGTCGGGGCGGGCCTTGGAGATCCTCGAGGAAGCCCGGAAGCTCCACGGCGGCGGCGAGATCGTGTTCCGGGGCGCGAAGGGAGGAAGGATCCACGCCTCGATGTTCAGCAAGTCGCTCCGGCGTCTCGGCATCGCAGGAACGCCCCACGGGATGAGGTCCTCGTTCCACGACTGGTGCTCGGAGACGGGCGTGGCGCGCGAGGTGGCGGAGGCGGCGCTCGCACACAAGGTCCGCAGTCAGGCCGAGGCCGCCTACGCCCGCTCGGACCTGCTGGACCGCAGGCGCGAGGTCATGCAGGCTTGGGCCGGATACTTGGCTGGCGAGACTCTAGAACCGGAGGCCCCGCCGATGCAAAGATCTCTCCGCTAACTCTTCCCCCACCTTCATCTAAGGCGCGAGTCTCAGTGCGTCGCGGCTGACGAGTTCTCCATGCCTCGACGACCAGAATGATGCCTTATCTCAGTAGACTCGTGCGACTCCAGGATAGCCTCTCTCCCCCCACTCGGCGAAAGTCAGCCCCTGAGGGTCCCACACGATACGGGGAAACTCCTTCTCCAGTCGACACGCTAACTCGGCCGCCTCGGGCACGACGAGCACGACCCTGGGACGCTCGTGGACGGATAGCTCCTCGAGAAGATCCTTGTAGGAGCTGCCATCACTCGGGCTAAAGGAGTAACCGATGCTTATTACGATCGGATGTGATCGCAGCAATTCCAGCGCCTTCGACCGCACTCCCATCAGGAACTCCTCCCGGAGACCTTCGGCCTTCGCCGGGACGGGGGCGATGACACGTTCGGTTAGGTCTGGATTGTATCCCAAGCCACCCTCGGCGCGTATGTACGGAGAAAACAAGTCTCGCAGAGAGTGAGAATCGAACATGAACTTCGGACGGTCATACCACTTCATCAATGGGATGCCCTGCTCTGCCGCAGACTCAAAGGCATCATAGGGGCATGGCGACCGCTACCGGTACCGATCAGCAGCGAAGCAGCCCGAAGACGAAGAGGCGTTCTCCTCCGGGAACGGGTGCGCGTTCATCATTGTTCGCGCAAGGAAGCAACCCACCTATCCAAGAGGAGAACGCCGATGGAGAGATATATCGGACTCGACGCACACGCGTCGAGCTGCACGCTGGGGATCGTAGGACCCAGCGGCAAGCGCTTGGGCTCGCAGGTGGTGGAGACGAACGCGCGGGCGCTGATCGAGGTGCTGCGAGGGATTCCGAGGAACCGGCACTTGTGCCTGGAAGAAGGGACGCTGTCGGGGTGGCTGTACGAGGTGCTGGAGCCGCACGTGGAGGAGCTAACGGTGGCGGGGGTCGGCAAGAGCCGGGGCCCGAAGACCGACAAGCTGGACGCGTTTGCCCTGGCGGAGAAGCTGCGGATCGGATCACTGGAGACGAGGGTCTACAAGAACCGGGGCCAGTTCAGGCGGCTGGGGGAACGGGCGAAGAGCTACGACTTCCTGGTCGGCGACACGGTGCGGGTGAAGAACCGGCTCAAGAGCGTGCTGCGCTCGAGAGGAGTGGCCTACGGCGCGGGGCGCTCGGTCTACTTAAAGCGCGACCGGGAGGAGTGGTTGGCCAAGCTGCCGGAAGCGAGCAGGACGACGGCCGGGTTGCTGTACGAGGAGCACGACGCACTCGTGGCATTGAGGGCGAAGGCCGAGAAGGCCTTGCTGGCGGAAGCACGCAAGCATCGAGAGTGGCATGTGCTGAAGACGTGCCCGGGTCTGGGTCCGATCCGGACGGCGGAGCTCCTGCCGGTGGTGGTGACGCCGTACCGGTTCCAGAGCCGGAGCAGGTTCTGGGCGTACTGCGGACTGGGCGTCGTGATGCGGAGCTCGTCGGACTGGGTGCGGGGTCCGGGTGGGCGGTGGGTAAGGGAACCGGTACAGCAGACGCGGGGGCTGAATCGGAACTTCAACCACACGCTGAAGCGTGTGTTCAAGGGCGCGGCGACGACGGTGATCGGTCGGGCCGAAAACGAACCCTTGTACCGCCACTACGAGCGACTCCTGGAGGGGGGCACGAAGCCGAATCTGGCGAAGCTGACGATCGCGCGTCAGCTCGCCTCGATCGTGCTAGCGGTGTGGCGCACGGGCGAAGCGTACGACCCCAAGAGACTGGAAGCGACGGAGTAAACCGGGCCGGGATCGGCGAGCGTGGGGTCGAAAGCGGTCACAACATGGGGTCCGACGAAACGGAAGCGAACCGGTTACAGGGGACAGCATCCATACACACCGTGGGCCGGGGCAGAGAGCCCAAGCCCCCACTCAAAGGCTATGCACCCCTGGAGAGCCGAACGAAGCGATGGGCCACAGAGTCCCAGATAGAAGGATGGTTCCCGCTCCAGAGCGGAGAACGCGACGGCTGTGAACGTCTTCCGGACTGCGATGCGGACCCTGCGAGCGCACCCCTCCCCACCCTGAGTCGTCGACCGGGCAATCCAAACCATGCGGACGCCGACGGTCAAAAAATGAGCCGACGGCGCGTGGGGAAGGTGCGTCTTGACCGCCAGCCCCATAGAAGGTGTGACGCAGCGTGTACACGAGAAGGCTCCCGTGAAGGTGAAGGACAAGGTTCCGAGAGTCCTGAACGTCGTCCGTCTCGGCAGTGGGTCCTCGCCCTACTTTGACGGGGACACCGTATCCGTCGAGCGGAGACCAACGCCCAGCGCGGAGCAGCCCGTATTCCAAGAAGGAATCGTAGTTGAACGACAGGTATGAGCTCTCAGGGAAGTCATCGATCATACGGCAGTACGGGTTGCCGTGATGATTAGGATCCAGCAGCCGTCGAGCGAGGTAGTAGTCCGCCTGCATGAGTGTATCGCACAAGCGTTTGATTGGCGCCGAGTCGCGAGAGCCCAGGGCATCGGCGAGCCGATTCTCCACTTGGTCTGGAGACACGGCCTCGGAAGAGTCGGGGAAGCAGATGCTTGGGAGGTCGCCGACCAGCGGATAGCGGCAGTCGATTTCGTACTCTCCGATATAGATCGACTCGACACGGATCGAGCCGGCTAGGCGCCGCGCATCCGCGCCGAACCCGGCTCCGACTAGAAAGAGGGGTGGTGGTTCGCTCGGCGACGTAGTCGTTTCTTAGCAGTCCTGGTAGTTTGCTTCCATGCAGGCGCGAGCCAGGTCCGTCGCCCGGCTGATCTCCACTGGGGTCATATCACGTTCGAGGCGGTCCCGCACTTCTCCAGCTGAGTCGTGCCCATTGGCGCTGGCGATATTGTACCACATGTGCGCGAGTGTTAGGTCCTTGAGGACGCCCAAGCCGGAGTCGTAAGCCGCCCCGAGCGCAGCCTGTGCATCGGTGTTGCCTTTTTCGGCAGCTAGGCGGTACAAGCGTAACGCTTCGGGCAAATACTTGAGGGCGCCTTCGCCCAAGGTATAGGCCTTTCCGAGGGCGGCCTGTGCGGCGGCGTTGCCCTGCTCTGCGGCCATGTGGAACCAGCGTACCGCTTCCGCACGATCCTCAGGGGCACCCTCGCCCAACCAGTAGGCGACCCCGAGATTGTACTGTGCGTCGGCGTGGCCCTGTTCGGCGGCTTGGAGCCACCAGCGTACCGTCTCGGCACGGTCCTGGGCGACGCCTTCTCCACTCCTGTAGGCCCACCCGAGGCGGTACTGCGAACCGGCGTGGCCCTGTTCGGCGCCCATCCGGAACCAGCGCGCCGCCTCGGCATCGTCCTGGCGGGCCGCACGGCTTCCACTCGAGCTTTCGCGACTGGGCGGTGCAGGAGACGAGGCTGCGAGCGGCACGGCGGCGGCCGCGGTCTTGGGCCTTGGCCCACCAGTCGGCGAGTTCGGCCGGCGATACACGGGTGGCGGCTGTGACGGTGCGGTGATCGGCCATCAGGACGCGCCGCCGAGGGGGGAAGGGGCGCGAGCCCCGCCCGCGAACTCCGCCGGAGCGCGGGTGTCGGGGGGATCGAAGGGGGGCGGAGCCATCCCTCGCCAGCCCCTGCCGGGGACCCGCGAAGCGTGGCCCCAAAGGGTAGGCTGGCTCCTGACTGCTAACGGGTCATGAGCCAGCCTTCGCGCCCCCGCTCTTCAGCGCCTGACGGACTCGTCCGCCTGCGCTGCGAGCGCGGCGGATCAGCGGGCCGGTTCGGCCTCCGGGTCCCGACGCTCGCCCGCGAGATAGGCCGCCCAATCGTCCATGAGCCGACGCCGACGCTTGAACAGATCCGTGCGCCGATAGGCCGCCTCGACGACCTCGCGCGGATGATCCGTCTATTCCGCCGCCCAGTCCCGGAACGACGACCGGAAGCCGTGCGGCACGGCCGGGATCTTCAGGTCCCCGAGCAGTCGCGACAGCGCCATGCCCGTGAGTGGCTTTCCGTGCACGCTCGGAAACACGAGCGGGCTTTCGTCCCCGGCCACGCGCGCTTCCTCCAGGATCTCTAGAGCACGCCGACACAGCGGGACCCAGTGCTCACGGTTCGCCTTCGTGCGCAGGGCCGGGATTCCGTACAACAGGAGTAGCCGTCCATGGGCCTGAGAGAGACCGTGCGTGCCGTCGCCAACTGAGAGGGCACAGTCTCACGGGTGAGTAGGCGCCGGTTGAGTCACCCGGGGAATTCTGGTATCAATACGGCGAGGAGTATTCCTACGGTGACGAGGGCCACCGAGAATAGCCAACGCAATGATCACGGCTAATACAGTCCGAACTCGATAGGAAGGCCCAGCGTGGGTCCCACGTCTCTTGATTCCGAGGACAACCGGGTAGTGGGCACATTCCATTCATACGCCACATGAAGATCATCCAGAATATCGCAGGCGTCTTGCTCGTCCTGATGGGCGGGATCTGGTTCCTCCAAGGCATTGGGGTCTTGCCCGGTAGCTTTATGAGCGGTCAGGTGAAGTGGGTGGTCTACGGTGGAGTCGCTGCGGTAAGCGGCCTAGTCTTGCTCATCATCGCAAATCGCCGACGGCGTTAAGCTTCGTAACTCCCGCACCACCCTGATCGTCACCGGCTCGTCCAGCTCCCCGCCGGCCGAGCTTCGACTCACTTAGAAGCACCCTCCAGGGCGGCATCCGGTCGCGCTCAGCCGGGCGCCGCAGTGCATGAGCGGGTCCTCATAGGCCGCGTCTCGACCCGTAACCGCCATGGAGACGCTGACGAAGCACTTTGAATCGCGAGTGGCCAGGGACGTCGAGGGCAACTGGTAAACTGGGACTGAGGGCAAGGCGTCCTCAGAGATATGTGGGTCGAAACCGAAGAGGACTACCGGGGCAAGATCCAATGGGACGCGGGGTGGGAAACCTCGGCGCACCCCCGCTCCGGCAAGACATTTCCGAGAAATAGTTTGAAGGACCACGGCCTCGGTCTGAATCGCTCTGTTGGCATAGGCAAATTATGTCACAGCCATAACATATTTGGGCTATTTACGTGACCCTTGGGACGGGTTAAGCATGCCTCCATTCGGAGGTTGCCGGACTGTTATGCGCAATACCGTTAGGCAGCACCAGACTCGATCCAGTCTGACGTGACACCCGGAGGTAATTTTCTGGGGATGCGAACGCTGTCGGCTCGCGCGACAGGAGCGGCCTCGAGGACGGGACTCGGGCGGCTGAGCCACGATCCTTCACGCCGTACCGTTGCCGGCATTGCCCGACGCCGAGCTTCTCGGCGGTCCCGAAGTCGCCTGCTCTGGCCGGTGCGTAGACGACAGCCCTCCGCTGTGGAATCAGTGATCGACATCGTGGAATAGGTGATCGGGAATACGGAGGGGGGGGACCTTCCGTTAGTCGATCAAGACCGCTTCTTCGACCAACCGGCGCTGCTCGCGTTTGTGACTTCCCGGCGATCCTGTCGCCGGACTGGCCGACTCTGGGCGGCAGACGACGCGTGAGAACGATCCGGGAAACCGCATTTGGAGGTGCGTCCAAGCGCCCATGTTCCTCGGCTCCTCCTGCGCCCACCAGACTTCCGCGTCGCCGAACGGCGCCAAGGCATCATTGATCGTTTCGAGGCTGAGGGGATAGAGTTGCTCGAAGCGGATGATGGCCAAGTCCTGTCGCTCGGCCTCGTCCCGAGCTGCCCTTAGGTCGTAGTAGAGCTTGCCGCTACAGGCCAACACGCGCCTAACCCCGCTCGGCTCGACCTGCGGATCGCCCAGAATCCTTTGAAAGCGCCCTTCCGACAGCTCGTCTAGGCCGGACAAAACCTGACGATGACGCAACAGACTCTTTGGTGACATCACAATCAGCGGCTTGCGCCACGGACGAACCATCTGGCGGCGTAAGAGGTGGAAGTATTGCGCCGGTGTGGTTGGATTGACGATTTGGATGTTGTCCTCGGCCGCCAGTTGCAGGAACCGTTCAAGCTTAGCGCTCGAATGCTCCGGGCCCTGGCCCTCGAATCCATGGGGTAGCAGCATTACCAATCCGCTCCACAAGGTCCACTTGTCCTCACCGCTGGAAATGAATTGGTCGATGATCACCTGGGCGGCATTGACGAAGTCCCCGAACTGCGCCTCCCAAATGATCAGGCCGTCCGGGAATTCTAGGCTGTATCCGTATTCGAAGCCCAGCGGGCCGGCTTCCGAGAGCGGGCTATTGTGAATCTCGAACGTACCCTGGCGTGGGGAGAGGTGCTGGAGCGAAACGTACGGGAATCCCGTTTCGGCATCGCGCACTACAGCGTGCCTGTGGGCGAACGTGCCGCGCTCGCAGTCCTGGCCCGTCACACGCACGCGAAACCCTTCGAGCAGCAGGCTTCCAAGCGCCAGCGCCTCAGCACCCGCCCAGTTGACCGGTCGCTTGCCGTCGGCCATTTCGGTGCGCTGCCCGAGCAAGCGGACGATACGTCGATTGGGAACGATCTCCTCCGGCGTCTTGCCTAACTTCTGCAAGATTGCCCTGAGGCGATCCGCGGGCACGCCGGTATCGACTTCGGGAACTTGTGTGTCCGCGCCGAGGTTATAGCCTGACCAATCGCCCGTCACCTGATCGCCGACGTAGATGTAGTCCTTGCTTCTCGCCGAAGCCAATTCCTTCTCAAGGTGTTCGCGCCGCTCGATCGTGATCCGCTCAGCTTGCTCCTCGGCAATTCCGCCTTGGCGCAGGAGGTGGTGCAGGTAGGCTTCTCGAACCGGTTTGCGCCGCTCGATGGCCTGATACAGCAGCGGCTGCGTGAAGCGGGGATCGTCAAGCTCGTTATGGCCGCGCCTCCGGTAGCCGTACATATCGATCACGACGTCGCGCTGATACTCGTTTCGAAAGTCGACCGCAAGTCGGACAACCTGGGCCGTTGCTTCAGGGTCTTCTCCGTTCACGTGCAGGATGGGCACCTGCAGCATCTTCGCTATGCCACTGGCGTAGATTGCTGAGCGCGCTTGCCACTGGGTCGTCGTGAATCCGATTTGGTTGTTGATGATTATGTGAACCGTGCCGCCGACAGAGTAGCCCGACAACTGGCTCATGTTGAGTGTTTCCTGCACGACGCCTTCTCCTGCGAAGGCGGCGTCGCCGTGGAGCAGAATGCACAGGCCATGCCTTCGCTCAGTGTCACCTTTCCGGTCCTGCCGGGCTCGCAGGCGGCCGACGGCGACGGGATTGACGAATTCGAGGTGGCTCGGATTAAAACACAGGGAAAGCCGGAGGCCCCCGCCTTGGGAGCTCGTCCATCTCGTCTGGTAGCCGAGATGGTATTTCACGTCCCCCCGCCCTTCGTAATGCACGTGATCCGCATCGGCGAATTCACGGAAAATTTCCTGGGCGTTCTTACCGATGACGTTGGTGAGGACGCTGAGGCGGCCGCGGTGCGCCATGCCCATAACGATATCGTTGACTCCCTGCCGGCAAGCTCGTTCGAACAGCAAGTCGAGTAGCGGGATCAAGGTCTCGCAGCCTTCCAGCGAAAAGCTTTTTGAGCCGAGGAATCTCTTTTGGATGAATTCCTCAAAGATGGTGGCGTCGGTCAGCTTGGTCAGGATTCGCAACTTGCGTGCTAATGAGAGGTTGACACGATTGCCGACGGGTTCCATCCGCTGCTGGAGCCACTCGCGTACTTCCACGTCGTCGATGTGCATGAATTGCACGCCGATCGAACGCGTGTAGGTCTCACGGAGCCGTTCGATGACTTCGCGAGGGGTGTCCAGCCCGCAGCCCGAGAGCGTCTTCGGCGAGATCTTCCTGTCCATGTCTTGCGAACGGAGGCCGTAGTAGTCCGGATCCAATTCGGGGCTCATGCCGGGGGCGATCTCCAACGGATCAATGCGGGCGTCCCTATGGCCCTGGACCCGGTAGGCCCTGACGAAGTTGTCGAGGCGGTGCTGGAGGTCCACGTCGACGGCGAACTCTTCTCTTGGATGCTGCTGGTCAGTTGCTTCGTTCACGGGCCCTTCGATAGATACGCCACCCAGTCCGGCACTCCGACCTGACAAAGAACTCGCTGCAAGGCATCCGGGTCGGTCAAGTAGGTCGGCGAACGGCTCCTCGACGACTGCATGGTTGCAAGTTGGCCACCCTCACCAGCGAGGATAGCCTGTGCGTTGCGATGAATCCAGTTGCAAAAACTCAGACTCCACCTGCAGCCGGCCATGGGTGGTGTGGTAGGTGAGCGATCGGCTCAAGCGGCCCCAAGCTCGTGGCTAAGCCAAAGTGGGCTCGTCGGGTTGACCTGACCCCCTGAAACGAGAGGATGCCCTCCAGCGCGTCGACATCGAGCCGAGCGGCGAACGCGGCGTACTCGAGCGCCTGCGCGACCACGTCCCGCGGCGTGCGGTCCCGTTTCAACTCGATCACGACTGCATTCCCCTCGCGATCTACCCCAAGCAGGTCGATGCATGCCCCGAGGTCGGTTGGGACCTGGCGCCCGATGATCAGAATCTGTCCATCTTCAAGAATCCCGTCGGGGTTGGACTCCAGCCACTCCTCAAGGACGGATTCCTCATGATCCACCTTGAACGGCAACTGCTCGTACTCGGTGAATTCGCCGTCAGATCCAATGTTAAAGACTCTCATGTTGGGGCTGCCTCCTTCGTCGCCCGGACGATCAAGTTAGCCAATGAGCCGTAGGGGCGAACCCCAAACCTCCTTCTCACCAAGATCGGGCAGCCCTGGAATTTCGCCGTAGGACCTGCCGTGCTCGCCTTTGGAAAAACCGTCTTCTAGCCTCATCCGCCCGCCTCGTATTGCTAGGTGTTCGTGCTTCGCCGCCGACCACGGACGTAAGCGGCGTTTAGGATCTCGGGAGGGTCGCCTCGGCAGCCGTAATCGGCCACCCTGCGACGTTCTATAGCAGTGCCGAGATGAGCGATCCCGAACTCGCCCGTGCCCTCGGCGGGGACGCCGACAGTGACTGGGGCTGAGCCTACAGAGGGGGCCGACTTGGAGATAGAATTGCGGACAGCCAGCTTAGATGGAACAGTGGGTGGAGGTGCCGGGCCAGCGCGAGGGGGAGAATCGAACGGCGCACCGATCCGTTGATTCGCTGGCCTCTCTATCGGTCCTCAACAGCCTTCCCGCTAGGGATCATTGGAACGGGAGCGACCCCTGGAGGGCGGGGGCTGGGTGTGAAAACACACCTAGCTCCAAGCCCGTACCAGGCCCTCGGCCTGGGGGGTCGCTCCCTTCCCGGTCGGTGCTGCCCCGTTCGGGGCAGCCGGCCGGGCCGCGCCGTGCGCAACTGCAAGCAGGCACAAGGGATAGCAAGCCATGACCGTGTGAATCGCGACCGGGGCCATGTGTGCATCGACCCCTGACGTGTCTTGCACATCGTAGTCCTGGCGTGGCGCGTCGGCTTCCTCATCGGAACCGCGCCCGCGCGAGCCGGGCCGACTGCCATGTGGCGGTGCGGTGGATCAGCCCCCGGCCTGCCTGCCTGCGATCCCGCTCCTTCAGCGCGATCATTCGCCTGAGTCCGCCCTGGATATCGCCGCAAACCTCCTTGAGCAACCGGACATCCCCCTGACGAATGGCGTGCTCGATCCGGGCGATCTCGAGGCTGACCTCCATGTCGAATTCGGATGGGCGTGGGTCTCGAGCCCAGTTATCGAGCGTCGTCCCGGCCCGGTTCAACTCCTCCCAGGTCCGGGCGACAGCGACGACTTCGATCCTGCGCCCGCGTTCCCTGATCGCCTTCCAGAGCTCGCGGTGCGCCGCACCCCAGGAGCGGAGTGCCGTCGCGGTCTCGTAGCCCGGATCGACGTACACGAACACGGCACGCTCGGCGTCCAGCGCGACCGGCAGTTTGAGCGGGAAGTGGCGCCGGGTGTTCCCGGCCGCTCCCCGATAGACTCGCCGGGGCAGGAGTCGGCGTTCGATGCCGAGCGCCTCGAACGCCCGAACCTTCTCCGGCTCGGTCGGTAGCCACGGCAAGTCGGGATGCTCGAGCACATAGTCGAGCGAGAGGAGGCGCCGCATCAGCACTTCCGTAGAGGCGATCCGGCGGTGGCGGATGTCCTCGGCGCCGAGCGCCCGGTAGATCCCGCGCCCGAAGATCCGGCACACGCGGCCGATGCCGCTGATGCCGCTCACGTTCTCTTCGACAGCCACGCCCTGCGCGATGAGGGCATGGACGGCGCGCCGCACCTTCTCGGTGTGACAACCCAGGAACCTCGTCCACTGCGCCCGGGTGAAGACGCCACTGTGGAGGCAGGCCAGGGCCGGGTTCTCGCCCGTGCTCTGCACCGCCGCGATGTTGGCCCACATGTGGGCGAGCAGAAGGTCCCTCGGCACGCCCGAGCCGGTGAAGTATGCTGTCGCCAGGAACGCTTGCGCCCCAACATCGCCCTTCCTGGCGCACTCATGATTCCCGGCAATATCATCCGGACCGGCGCGGCAAAAATCCTGCCCCGAGACCTCGGAAGCGGGGGCCAGGATCAGGGCGGCGAGAACCGCTAACGGCGACACCCTGTGGAGGCTCACGGCTTCGCCGCTCGCTTCTGACACCCGGAGCCCTTGGGAGAAACTTTTCAACATCCTACACACCTTCCACGGCGAGCCCTCTAACGGGGGTATTATCTGTGTTGGCTTCGTTTCACACTTTGAGAATGCCATAGCAGCTTCGACGGCGTCCGCACCCGGAGTCTGGTACGCCGTTACGTAGTGAGAGCCAGGCTACCCTTTGGGGCCACGCTTCGCGGGTCCCCGGCAGGGGCTGGCGAGGGGCTGTGCCCCCTCTGACCCCCCCAACGGCAACGGCATATCGTGGGCGCTGGACGCGACGTGTGGGTGAAGATCCGCGCCAGCGAGGCGGAGCGTGCCGAGTGGCACGCCAAGGCCCGCTCCGCAGGGTTAACGCTGTCGGATCTGGTGCGCCGGTCGGTTGGCCGGGTGCGCACCTGGACCGTGGCGCACGCCGAGGTCGAGCGCGAGCGCACCCGGCAGGTCGCGCGCATCGGCAACAACCTCAACCAGATCGCCCGCTGGGCCAACACCTATGCCTCAGCAGCCGAAGCCGTCGCCCACCTGGTCCCCGTCGGGCGCCCCGCCCCTCGAAACACCACGGGATCCCGTGCACACTGTGTCATCATGGGAATCGCTCCACGAATCAGGGTAAGTCACTGCCAATACTACCCTTGACCCATGTAGACGTCCCATCACACGCAGCCCTGGTGAGCGATCCGGGCTAGCCTCCTCGCCAATCTACTTTCCAGGGAAATCGGGTGCGGTAAAGGGGTGACGATGGAGGAGCCTGGCGTGAGCATGATCGTCGGGGTTCGCCTCGCCGAGGCTTTCGAGGCCGCGGGGGGTCTGAAAAGGGGTCGCCAGCGAGACGCGTCCGGTTCTCGGACGCGCGTCAGCGTGCCGGAAAGCCGGATCGGCGAGCGGCGAATGCCTCCAGGGCCCGTACATGCGCGAGGGCGATCCGTCTCTGGACAGCCGGATCTCGGAGGGCGGCTTCCTGCTCCGGGATCATCATGAAGAGCGCCTCAGAGAGGATGGAGGGCATCCAGCTCGGACGCACGACGGCAAGGTCCGCCCTTTCGATCCCGAGGTCTCTCGTTCCAAGCTCCTCCAGCAATTCCTGCTGGAGGAGTCGAGCGAGTTCCGCCGATGGAGGGTGGAAGTAGTAAACGCTTGTCCCGTGGTTCGCTCGGGGATCAACGCCGTCGGGGAACGCGTTGTTGTGAACGGACACGAGTAGGTCCCCGCCTGCATCGACCGCGATCCGGGGTCGATCGGCGAGCTCGACCGTCTCGTCTCCGGTCCTCGTCAGGATCACGTCGGCGCCCCTCTCCTCCAGGAAGTCCCTCAGGGCGAGGGAGACCGCGAGATTCGCGTCCGCCTCGGCGAGCCCGGTCGGCCCTCGCGTGGCGCGGTAGGCGCCCCCGTGTCCCGGATCCACGACCACGCGGAGGCCTCGCAGCGGCGCAGACGGATCGATCCCGGGAGGTCGGCGGATCCGGAGCACCACGGCTCCCGACGCATCGAAGAACGCCTCGTAGCCCCACACGGGCGCGTTCAGCCGCACGCTCACGCGGTAGACCTGGTCAGACGGCTGGCTCCACTCCGCCCGTTCGACGAGAGGGTCCATCTGCCCGTACTGGAAGAAGTTCGTGCGGCTGACAGCCCCGAAGACCTCCAGGTGGAGAACGCGCTCTTCGGCCACGACCTGAAAGGGGAGGCGCTCGGGCAGGGGGATTCGGACGTCGATGTGCCCGGGCTCCGGATAGAGGCGGACGTCCCCGACGAAGGCGCTGGGAGGAGGGGTCCCCTCCGCGAGCAGGTGGACCTCGCACGCAGGCACCCACGCGGAGCGGTTTGGCGCCAGGCCGACCCGCAGCATTCCGTCGCGTTCACCGGTGATCTTGAGAACCGTCCCCTCGGGCCAGAAAAAGTGGTAGGGTCCGGCGACATCGTTCCGACCCCGAACCCGCCACTCCGAGGGCGCGTCCGGAGGCGGAAAGGCGGCGGCCACCCGAGGGCGCTCGGGCGAGAGGATGGCCAGGTTTAGGCGGAGAGGGGTCCTGACCGTGTCCGCTCCCAGGATCAGCTCGAAGCGGGCTCCCTCGGCCTCGGGAGGGAGCCCGCCCACGGTGGGCCGCGGAACCTCCGCGTCTGCCGCCACCACGGCCCGCGCGGGGAGCACCCCCTCGTAGCGGACCGTCGCCCTCTGCGGAGCGGGCCGGGCCTCCGGGCGCTGGGCGACCAGCGCCCCGCCGGTGTCCGCGGCTACATCGAGCGCTCCCGCCTCGACCAGGCGGATGCGGTCGCCCCCCGAAAAGACCAGCCAAGCATCACCCCCCGGGGTGCCCCGGAAGCCGACCTCGATCGGCTCCCCGGGCCCCGCCGCGGAGGATCCGGAAGGGTAGCCGGACCCCGCCATGATCGCGAGACCCTCCAGAGGCGGGGACGGGGAAGGGGGGAGGCGGACCGTGCGCTCGAGCGTCGCGGTCACGCCGTCCCGTTCGGCGACGAGCCGGTAAACTCCGTCCGGGGGAACCGGCAGGAAGGCAAGGAATCCCCCGTTGGAAGCGACCTCCACAGGTGCCCCGTTGACGGTCAGCCGGGCCCTTCCGGAACCCGTCGAGCCGAAGAGGAAGTTTCGGTCGCGCACGGCGAGGGCGGCGCCCTCCGCCGGGTAGCCGACCTCGAGGCTCACATCGCCGTCCGCGAAGGGGATCGGCGGAAGCGAGGGGACGCGCTCCGCCCCCGCCGTGCCCGGCACCGGGAACGGGGGCATTCTCCCGGCTCCTCCTCCCATGGCCTCCGGCATCGCTGCCGTACAGGCCGGGAGGGCGACGGCCCCGAGGCAGGCGCACGCAAGGGCGAGGCGGGAGAACCGCCGGGGAGCGGGGCCCTTCGGGCCGGTTCGAGCCATTCGCCTCGCGTCATGCATGCCTGGAGTCCCTCCGTTTCCGCCCGCTGACCTGCCCCCAAGAGCGGTACCACATCCTATGTTAGTCCCAGCACCTGTGGAGGGCCGTGAAGGACGGGCATCCTCAGGAACCAGGGCGACGGCTTAATCGCCTCAGGGGCCGGGGGAAAGCCGCCGCAGGCGCTGTAGGGTCGGACGGTATTGTACTCGCGCCTCCATTGCTCGACCAGCACGGCCGCCTCCGCCAACGAGTAGAAGATCTCCCCGTTCAACAGCTCGTCCCTGAGCTTGCCGTTGAAGCTCTCGTTGTAGCCGTTCTCCCACGGGCTGCCCGGCTCGATAAAGAGCGTCTCGACGCCCACGCGCCCCAACCACCGCCGCACGAGCTTCGCGGTGAACTCCGGTCCGTTGTCCGACCTCAGATACTCGGGAGGCCCGTGTCGGACGAACAGATCGGCCAGCACCTCGAGCGAGCGGATCTTGCGAGCCACCACGATCGCCAGGCACTCCCTCGTGTGCTCGTCCAGCACTGTCAGCAGCTTCAGCGCACGCCCGTCGTGCGTCCTCGAGGCCACGAAATCGGACGAACAGACGTGGCCCCGATACAGCGGCCTCAGCCGGATGCACGATCCGTCGTTGAGCCACAGCCGACCTCGCTTCGGCTGCCGCTGCGGCACCTTCAGCCCCTCCTGCCTCCAGATCCGCTCCACCCGCTTGTGGTTCACCCCCCAGCCCTCGATGCGGAGCATGTCCGTGACGCGTCGGTAGCCGTAGCGGCCGAATCGACTCGCGAGTCGCACGATATCACCCCGGAGCGCCCCCTCGTCACTCGCCACTTTCCTCGCCCGGCGCTGCGTCGTGCGTGGCTGCCCGAGCACCCGGCACGCTCTCCTCTCCGACGCCCCGAGCTGCTTCACGGATTTGCCGCGGGCCAGACCGACCTCTGCCTCCCGCAGTGCAGTGATGATCTGCTCCGGAGTGGGTCGCTTCCTTCCCATCCTGACCTCCTCGCTGAAAAACTTCAGACCAGGTCGATCCTAACATTGCACCTGGTTTCGTTTCAGGGGGTCAGGTCAATGCTGCTGGTCAGCTGGACCGGCCTGTTGGACAAAATGTCCGCACGGACGAGAGACGAGCCGGACGCCGAAGCAGATATCCGGCAGTTGAGAGGACTCGCCGATTTTGCCGAGGAAGGACGATTTCGGCCCATGCGTGACGGCGGTGAGGACTTTGGTCCGGACTCCCGCCACATGCGGGACATGAAGCGGCTCATCGACGCCGCAACCGAACAAGGAATTGCGGAAGGATGGGCGTCTCGAAGGGGCCTGAACCGGACTCCGCGTGCGTACGGCTACGGTCGGTACTTGAGGCTCGCTGATCGTGTCGTGTGGTTTGGCGTCCATACTGAGCGGTGGGAACGCGATGGCGAGACCCCGTTGTGGCTCGATTACGGGAATGACGGCTGGGTGCCGATTCCGATCGCCAAAGATGTCGTTGAGTACCCCGACATCCTGGACGGTGTTGTGGCCACACTGCGAGACTTCGCGGAAGCCTCCGAGAATCGGCGTTAATGTGTCGACAACCAGCCCGTCAAGTGAGGCCCCACCCGCGCAGCACCGCTGGATCGGAGCTCACTGAACCGCTCCGGCTTCCGAAGTGGACGGGCACGAGGATCAATGGCTTCGAGACGTCGGCTCGAGCCGGCTGCCCGAGATGCGTCTATACCAAGCTCGCGGTAACTTAGCCAAGTAGGCGTAGTCCGCGTCTTCACGAGTGCACACTGTTCCTCGCCACGCACATCGGTTGCCTCAGATCGGGGTCTCTCAGAGAGATGCACGGAGGATTCGGAGCGGTGATGGCGGGGACGACGGTGGGCGGGAAGAGCCAACTACTACAAGCCACAGGCCGACATGGAGGACACCGTCTGGTATACGCGCTTGGCCTACGGAGCGGCCTTCAAGGCCAAAGTATGGGCGGCCCGTCGTCGTGCTGGCGGTGGAGGAATACGAGCGGCTTAAGGCGCTGGAGAGGGCCAGTCCCAGAAAAAAGACAAGAACCGAAGAAAGACCGACAACGAATGATTGCAGACCATCCGATGAGGTCCAACGATAACTGCTCGACGCCGGCCGAGACGTGGTTCCGGCCGTCGCTAGAGGTAGCGTGGTGATCCGGGCACCCGTCCGGCTGGTCGATGCAGGATGGGGCCAGGAGCTGACGGCAGCTATTTGCGCGGACCGCAGTGACGTACGCATCGTCTGCCCGTTCATCAAGGAACGTGCACTTGAACGTCTCCTGTCGCATCGGCCCGGTGACGTTCGGGTGATTACCCGATTCAACCTGGCCGATTTCTCTGCAGGCGTCAGCGATGTGAAGGCCCTGCGAGTGCTACTCGACACCGGTGCCAGCGTCCGCGGTATCCGGAACCTCCATGCCAAGTTGTATCTCTTCGGGACAAGCTGAGCGATCATTACGTCGGCCAATCTCACAGAGGCCGCGCTCACCCGAAACCAGGAGTTCGGCGTGGTCGCCGACGACACAGCCGTCATCGAGGCCTGCCGGGACTACTTCGATGGGCTTTGGCGACGCGGTAGCTCGGACCTGTCCCGCGATATGCTCGATAGCTGGGAAAAAACCGTTACCGGTCACCGTGCGGCTGGTGGGAGGCCCGATCGCGTGAAGGGGCTCGGCGATTTCGGCGCGGACGCGGGGCTTGCGGCCACACTACCCGTTTCCCTTCCCGTTGTCGTGGCGGATGCAGACCAGGCCTTCATCAAGTTTCTCGGCGAAGGCGATAATCGAGTGCCGGTTGCTTTCGCCACCATCGAGGAGATCGAACTGGCGGGCTGTCATTGGGCCGTCGCCTATCCCGCGACCCGACGCCCCAGAAGCGTCGAAGACGGCGCGATCATGTTCATCGCGCGGCTCACGGACGAGCCCGACATTCGAATTTTCGGTCGCGCCATCGGCATGAAATATCGTCCGGTCCGGGACGACGCGTCGCCTGAGGACATTGCCCTTCGCCCGTGGAAGGAGAAGTGGCCGAGGTATGTCCGCGTGCATATCGTCAGCAGGCAGCCGTCGAACTTTCTTCGCACGGGATTTCCTGGGTCGGCGAGCGGCTCCAGGCAGCGTTCGACGAACACGGCAAAGTTCCGCAGGACAAGCTCGACCAACTCGACTGGCCAGGTGATGCTTCCGGCACATCCCCAATGACGAGAGTCGCCACGTTCATATCCCCGATGCCGATCACACCCGAGCAGCTCAAGGGTAAGTCCACGGTCCAGCACCCAGTTGCCGTCACTTGGGTGCTTTGCTTGAATGCTACAGGCAGCGGCGAGCCACCCAGGCGGTCGGCCCTGATAAAGGCGGCGATGAACGAGGGCGTTACTTACTACACGGCTCAGAAACAGGTTGATGAGTTCCTGGCCTGGCATCGGGCGGGGCGGGATCGACGACAGCTGCCTCGCAGGGTCGAACTCTCTCCGAGAGGTGCCAGTCTCATCACGTACTGATCGCTCTCTTGCAGTGACCTGCTATGGCTGAGTTTGCTCCGCCGCTTCACGGCGGCCCTCTCTGCCAACTTAGGTGAGACACGGAACGAGTAAAGAATTAGAGTAGGGCGAAGGCAGAGAAACCGAGGATGCTGAGACACCGAGAGAGAATGGAAGAGAATGGAATCGCCCCACTAACCTGGGAGGGTAAGCGAAGCGTGGCAGCCCCTCCGGACGCGGAGGTGGTAGATAAGCCGAGCCGCCGCCGGTTCAGTCCGTCGTACAAGCTACGGATCGTCGAAGAAGCGGACCGGTGCACGGAGCCCGGACGAGTGGGCTGCCTACGTCTAGAGGTCGATATCGACGCCGATCGGGCAGTGGTCGGAGCCCCGTTCGTCAGGCCAGATGAAGGCATCGTGGGTTCGCTTCATCGCGGTCGGTGACACGAGAACGTAGTCGATCCGCCATCCCACGTTCCGCTCACGGCGCCGCCCCATTGCCGCCACCAGGTGTAATGGCCGGGCTCGTCAGGATGCAGGGCGCGAAAGGTGTCCACCCAGCCCGCTCCGAGCCAGCGGTCTAGCTCGGCCCGCTCCTCGGGGAGGAACCCGCTGTTCTTGACATTGGATTTCGGGCGAGCGAGGTCGATCTCGCGGTGGGCGGTATTGTAATCTCCGATCACGAGCACCGGGTACCGGCACCGTAACTGCTGTACCCGGCCGAATACCGCTCGATAGAAGTCGAGCTTGTAGCTGACCCGACTGTTGTCCCGGTCCTTTCCGCTTCCCTTGGGGAAATAGCCGTTGACAACTGCGAACCGCCCGCGGCCGGTCCGGAAGTGGGCAGCGATGAACCGACCCTCGACGTCGAACCGTGGTTCTCCAAGGGCGGTCTCCACCCGCTCGGGCTCAAGCTTCGAGTAGATGCCGACACCACTGTATCCCCGACGCTCGGCTACCGCGAACGTCGCGTGCCAGTTGGGCGGTGTGCGCGCGGCCAGAGGGATCTCCTCGGGCAGTGCGCGGACCTCCTGAATGCCGACGATGTCGGCTTCGGACCGGTCCAAGAAGTCCACGAATCCGCGCCGCACACAAGCGCGAATCCCGTTTACGTTCCAGCTCACGACCCGTATCAAATCTCACCTCCGCCACGGTGGAGGCCAGGGCGCCCTTTCCCGCCTCCGGTGGAAATCCGGTGCTCGACTTCATCGCCTACGACGATCCGACACTCCACGCCGTGATCCGCGTCTGGTACTACGCGGCGCCCGCCGTCGCGGTGCGCCTCGCCGGCAGCTTGGCCCTCTCGGCCTTGAGAGTCTGACTCCGGCCGCGGGTGTTGCGGGCGCGACCGATCTCAGTCTTACCACGCCGTGCGTCCCACAGGCCGGCACGACACCAATCCGCGCCATCATCCCGGCTTGGCCGAACGGCTACGCGAGGTTCCGATCGTCCCGACAATGGCCCCCGCGATCCTGCCGTATTCCTGCTCTCCCAGCGACACCATTTGCCCCTCGACCGTTACAGCAGTGCGGACCGAGTTGGCGATGAAGCACTCTTCATGCGCGATCTCGTGGAGCTTCGCGAACGCTTCTGGAGACGGTGCCGGGGAGCCGAGGGAGACCTCGGGGCGGAGCACCACACGAGCGACCGTCATCTTGCCATCCGCGTTTCTTCCCATGAAGCCTGTGGCCGCATCCCGGTACCGGTCCACGACCAGCCCCTTTCGAACGGCGATCGCCAGGAAGGTGAGCATGTGGCAGCTCGCGAGAGATGCGACATACGCTTCCTCGGGATCTACGAAATCCGGGTTCCCGAGGTAGCCGGGAGCCGCGGACGCGCTGACTTGAACCCCGCCCTCGAACGTCCACGTGTGATCGCAGGGGTAGGACGAGTACCTGAATTCGCCGTGGCCCCTCTCCCATTCGATTGTGGCGCGATGCTCCGACATGTCTCGACCCCCCCTTGCCGGTCTCCCCGGCGTTCTTGGCCGGCCTCCGATCCGACGGTTATGTCGCTGTACAGCAGGTCTTTAGCGGCACGGAACGCCGCGGACAACCCGCGTAAGTTCGGTTCTTGGCATCAATAAGGCCCCAAACGCGAATCGCGGGGCGCCGTCGTGGTCTCATGGTCTGGATCGACGTAGACAAAGACGGCGCGGCCGGTGTCCACAGCGACTGGCAACTTAGGTAGGAAGCCGCGCCGGGTGTTCCCGCGGCTCTGCGGTAGAGCCGTGAGGGCAGGAGCCCGCGCTCGATGCCGAGTTCTTCAAGAGCGACGTGGGGCTTCACATTATGGATTCCGCATCTCAATTCCCAAAGGGTGATCAATAAGGTGATCTTAGCATCGGATACGCACGATAACTATGAGTGCACACATGACTTAGGTCAGATACGATAGCGGACTGGACCTCCGCCCGCGCGTAGTCCAGCACCGTCCGACGTGGGGTGCCAAGCACGCTGGCCAGTGGGAGGCGACGCTGCGGACGTATGCGTATCCGAAGATCGGGGAGAAGCGGGTGGACTGGATCACCACGGCCGATATCATGGGAGTGCTGCTTCCGATCTGGAACGGGAAGTACCACACGGCCAAGCGGCTGCGGCAGCGGATCGCGACGGTGATGAAGTGGGCGATTGCGCAGGGCTACCGGCTGGACAACCCGGCGGGCGAGGCAATCGGGGCCGCGTTGCCCAAGCCCTCCCGCATCCAGAAGCACTACACGGCGCTGCCCTATGGGGAGGTGGCCGGGGCAATCGACGCGGTGCGGCGATCCGAGGCGACGGTTTCGGTGAAGCTGGGCCTTGAGTTGATGATACTGACGGCCTGCCGGTCCGGGGAGGTGCGAGGGGCTCGGTGGGAGGAGATCGACCTGGAGGGCGGGGAGTGGACGATTCCGCCGGAGCGGATGAAGAACCGGAGGGAGCACCGGGTGCCGTTGTCGGCGCGGGCGCGGGAGGTTCTGGCCGAGGCCCGGGAGCACGCGCCCCGTTCGGAGTGGGTGTTCCCGTCTCCGAGGGGGCTACAGCTGAAGGACTTCGATTTCAGCGGTCTGTTCAAGGCGCTGGGGATCGCGGCCGTGCCGCACGGCTTCCGTTCGAGCTTCCGGGACTGGGCGGCCGAGCGCACGGACGCGCCGCATGCCGTCATGGAGGCGGCGCTGGCGTACGTGGTCTGCAACAAGGTGAAGGCGGCCTACGCCCGCTCGGACCTGTTCGAGCGCCGACGCGTCCTGATGGACGATTGGGCGGAGTATCTGGCGGGGCGGAGAGCAAGCACCGAGGCCTAACCTAATCCTCGTTGTGCCGCCGCTTCCGCGACGGGCTCAGAGGCCGTTTCCGGGCGTTCCACGGGCATTTCGGGAAAGCTACGGGCCGTCGGATCGCCGCTGACGCGCGATCGCGGGTCGCCGAGGGGTACGGGTAGGGCGGAATGCGGCCACGGCAGAGAGCACCGCCGTCACCAAGGAGCGCCTGGTCACCCGTCGCCCTCGTCCTCCGTGACGCTGGTGAACAGTAGGCCGAGGAGCTTGTCCGCGACGGACCGGGGGCTGGTGAGCGGCAGCCGGATGTCGTACGCGGCCTCCAGGGCCTCCCGGAGATCCTGCACGCGCCAGAAGACCGGGGTGGGCTCCCCGCCGACCATCGTAATCGTCACCCTCATCGTCACCGCCCTCACCCTCTGTCCTCAGAGCCGCCGGCTGATGAACGACGGGACGGCCGACTTGGCCGGTGAGCGTTGCGCCCGGACCCCGGTCCCAGCCGCTAATTGCGAGCCGTCGAGGCCCGATCCGATGGGCGGGCCAAGAGGGACTCCGCCCCTTCGATCCCCTAGGGAGGCCCGCGCTCCGCTGCGGCGTGCGTGTTCGCCCAGCGGCGGTCTGGTTCCGATCGTTGCCGATCGCGCGCGGCTTGGCGGCTCCGCTCGCGCCCAATGCCCGTGCCGGACGCGGTCCACGTTCGCGTCCGCGCCACCGACTGCCACCGCAACCTCGTAGGCGGCGTGCTCCGCCGGGCGTTGACACGGGCGGTGAACATGACGGTGCGGCGGTCCGCGGGGGGCGCACCGGCGACGGGTTCGGGGGACGCCCCGCCCGCCCGCTGCGTCGGCAGCCGCGCGCAACGCTGGGGGTTCGAAGGGGGGCGCAGCATCTCCTTGCCAGACCGCAATGTTCAACATTGCGTGGGCTGGCTCATGGCCCTTAGTCTCCGCCCAAGGTGCCGTGACGGCGACCGGAAACCCTCTGAGCTGCCGGTGATTGAGTAGCGCTTCGGCGGATGCGAACTACTTCACTGGGCGTATCAACGTGGAGAAGACAGGCGCATCGGCGGTGGCCAGCAGATTTCACGTCCACGATGACGTCATGCCTATAGGGGAACTATGGGGGCAGATGGAGAGGCCTGTGAAAATCAACCCGTCCCAGCGCCGGTGAAGGCTCCAGCGAGGGCATCTGCAATTTCGTCAAATTCCTTGTCCATAAAGCTTTGAAACTCGCTTTCAACCCTGCTCTCGATATCTTCTATCGGTTGCCTTTCCAGTGTATGCCGATCGACCATGTTTCTAGAATAGATCTGCGTGAACTTGCTAGTGAGCTTATCGCTGCCGCCCTGAAACAATCTTCGGTTCTTGCGGCTGAAGTCCAGAATGTCACGCCGTGGGCTATCTTCCTCGGTCGGTCCGATGACGATCGTCATCCTGATGAAGGTGGTCGTGTTCTTGATCTCGAAGAGGAGACTGTGTCCGGTCTGCGTCCACTCATTTTCGGGAGTCGCGTTGAACGCCGGGATGCCTTCCCAAGCCTTGGGAAAGAACCTGATGTAGGATTTCGTCGGATGCACGACTTTGATCCGGCTGTCGTCCGAAGCGAGCTTCGCAGCCAACTCGCTGATCTCAAGCAGACGGTCAGGTCTATGTTCGAATATGAAATCGAGAGCAGCTCTGTGTTTTCGGTATACAGCCCTCGCAATATTCGCGAGATCATTGTCGGTCACGATGTTTCTCCGCAGCATGCGAGCATAGTGATCCAAGGACATGGAGACGGCGTCGCTGAGGCGCTCTCTGTGCTTTCTGGTGAGGATCTCGACAACTGAGAGAACGTCGCTGTAGCCAACCGGTGTCCAGTTTTCGTCGGACGCCTCGTCTTTCTCGGGAGTCAGGTAGGCGAGGACGCGGTGGAATTCCCGATACTGCTCCTCCAGAAATGAGCGATATCGTTTCAGCTGGTCCGAATGTTCCTTGGACCCGACCTTATTCTCGACTGCTAACAGGAATCGGTGTGCCTCATCGATGCAAAGCACGTCGATCCGGTGGTACTCTCGTAGCACCAGGCAGCCCTCGAAGTCCACGAGGGTGATCTCACTGAGGGATAGCGGTCGAGATTCGGGCCGCATCGACTTAACAATCTCGACGACGAATCGGGTGAGGAATTCCGTGCCGAGACCATGCGTTTCATTCGGATCGAGAAGAAAGGCGAGAAAATGGGAATGCCGCTCTTCAGAGCGCGTGTGCCCTATCGCTTCGAAGATATTAAAGCCGCCCAGGTGCACCGCGATTTTGTCGATCCCGCCATCATCGAGCAGCAGTGCTTCGATCGCCGAAGCGATATTCTGCTGTCGAATATCCACCATAGTCAACCAAGTCCACTTGCTGGCATTTGCGGATGAGAGATCACCCGAGTAGGACTACGAGTACGGCAACAGCTGAAGGATCGTACCTGTGTTCATCGCCAGTTCTCACAAGATCGCTGAAGGTGCTGGACCTAGACAAGAGGCGATTGCTCTTTGCGAGTCGCTGGCGGGCAGACCTAGAGAGATCTCCTCTCGTTCACCCGCGGGGTGAGCCTCGATCCGGGTGTTCTCGTGGCTGGCTTGATCGTCGGGGCTGGACAGGCCTGTCCTAAACCCAGCGGGTAACACGATTTACGATCTTCGCACACACCCAGTGATACACGTCTCCCGCAAGGTACTGCCAAGTCGTTGTCCCATAGGAACTTGCGAAGAGTGATCCCTGCTTCTACAACGAAGCACGCCCGCACTCGTCGCTGGGCGGACGGACGCCGGGCGAGGCCTATCGCGAAGGCGCGGAGGTGTGGTGAGGACGATCCGGCGCGACGCCACCCAACCGGCGCAACGACGCCTGCGATCGTCACGGGATCTACGCGCGGCCCTTCCCTCCGTCTTCCCATCGGGAACCAGTCCCGACGGGAAGGCGGAGGTTATATTCAAACCGGGCTCGAAGGAGAACACCCAGCCTCAAGCGGGACCCCGAGGGCTTTGGAGACCATCGGAATCCACCTTAAGATCGCCCTCGGACTGTCCAACGAAGTAGGACCACCTCAGGGTGAGAGAGATCGTCGACGATTTGCGCGTGCTGGTCCCGGATCGCGACGTGAGGTTCGATGTGGAGCCCGGAATCAAGGCTCATGGGGACGCGACGCTTGTGAAGATTCTCTTGACCAACCTGCTCCAGAATGCATGGAAGTACACCGGGCCTTGCGATGACGCTTGGATCGAGCTTGGCGTCGTGGAGGACGAGGATGACGGCCCGATCTATCACGTCCGTGATAATGGGATCGGCTTCGACAACTCCGACAGCGAGATCATTTTTCAACCCTTCGAGCGGCTGCATACCCGGACGGAGTTTGCGGGGAGCGGACTCGGGCTGGCCACCGTCGAGCGAATCGTACGTCGCCACCGTGGAGAAGTGTGGGGAGACGGCGTATTGGGAGAGGGGGCGGTCTTCCGATTCACCCTCGGATCTCCATCGACCGAGCCTCACGGGGGTGAAGGACGGCGCCTGGAGAGGTAGGCGGCCACCCAGTCGTGGCGAGTCCCGAGGCCTTCACGGTGTACACGCAGAACGTGTACCTCGGGGGCGACACGGGACCGATCTTCACGATCGACTTCAGCGATATCCCCGCCCTGAGCGCGGCGACGAGCCTGTTCTGGGCAGAGGTCCAGGTCAGCGACGTGCCCGAACGTGTGACCGCCATCGTCGACGAGCTCGACACGCGGCGACCGCATCTGGTCGGTCTCCAGGAGGTGTTCCGGTTCGTGGAGGTCGAGCTCACCACCGGGACCCCGACCGTCGTCACGGTCATCGACCTCCTCGCCTCGATCGAGGCCGAGATCGCTGCGCGAGCACTCCCGTACGAGGTCATCGCCGTGCAGGCGAACACGTCGACCGGCACGACACTGGGGTTGCCACTCTCGGCCACGCGGATCCTGCAGTTCACCGACCGCGTGGTGGCGCTCCGTCGAACCGATGTTGCCGTATCGGGGAACGATCACGGCACCTACACGGAGACGTTCCCGCTCGGGCCATTGACGCTCGAGCGAGGTTGGATCCGGCTCAGCACTGAGAGGGACGGCGTCCCGTATCACTTCGTGACCACGCACCTCGAGATCCAGGCCCTCGCGTCCGTACAGGCTGCGCAGGCCGCCGAGCTGATGAACGTGGTCCTGGGGGGCTTGGAAGGCGTCACGATCGTGGCGGGTGACCTGAACTCGGATCCCGAGAACCCGGGTGCGCCGTCCTGGACGCCGACATACGACGACATGATCGCGGCCGGGTTCACGGACGCTTGGGAACGGACCAGGCGCTCGCCCAGAGATTCGGGATTCACGTGCTGCCAGGATCCCAACCTCCGCAATGGTCCCTCGCTCCTCGATCAACGGATCGACTTCGTCCTCGTGAGGTGGCCGGACAATGCGTTGAAGAGCCGGAAGATCCGCGGCGGCGTGGAAGTCGAGATCGTCGGTGGGGAGCAGGAAAACCGCACCCCGACGAACGGTCTGTGGCGGGCGAATCACGCCGGACTCGTCGCGGTACTCGAGCTCGCTGAGACGAAGTCGGGTACCTAACCATGGTCACTCAATAGCGATCTGAGGGTTCCTGATTCAGAGCAAATTGGCATCACCGCTCCCGAGAAGGGAGCTGTTTGACTTCTTCTCTGTCCACCTTTCAGTATCGGGGTTAGGTCACTAACGGACTGATTGGCGTACACACCGCGTCCTCAAAGTCCGTCCAGTTCAGCCCCAGGGCATGCCGCAAACGATCCTCGTCCACCTCCACGACTTGCAGCAACTGAAGCAGGTCCAAACCTCGATGCCAACTCCGAGACCGTGGTGTCGTTCCTCCGCGAAAACTGCTTAGCCCGCACAATCAGGGTCTTGTCGACTGATAACGTGAGTTTGGTCTTCGGATCGAACTGGCGCTGCTCGTCTGAGACGCTTGCCGCCCAACACGCCTTAGACGCATATTGTCCGCCATGTCCGATGCCGTCGCCCGTCTCAACCAGGCTCTAGAGGGCCGCTACGCCATCGAGCGTGAGCTCGGCGAGGGGCGGCATGGCCACGGTCTACCTCGCCGATGACCTCAAACATGAACGCAAGGTCGCGCTGAAGGTCCTCAAGCCCGAGTTAGCCGCCGTCGTCGGAGCCGAGCGTTTTCTAGCCGAGATCAAGACGACGGCGAACCTCCAGCACCCCCACATCCTGCCGCTCTTCGACTCCGGGGAGGCGGACGGGGTCGTGTTCTATGTGATGCCCTATGTTGAAGGAGAATCGCTCAGGGATCGCCTGGACCGTGAAAAGCAAATGGGTGTGAAGGACTCGGTCGCTATCACGCAGAAGGTCGCGGTCGCGCTCGACTACGCGCACGGGAACGGCGTCGTCCACCGCGACATCAAGCCGGGCAACATCCTCCTGAGTGAGCAGGGCGAGCCACTCGTCGCTGACTTCGGTATCGCGCTGGCCGTCGCTCAGGCCGGTGCCGGACGCATCACGGAGACCGGACTCAGCTTGGGCACGCCGCACTACATGAGCCCGGAACAGGCCACTGGCGACCGGGACGTGGACCCGAAGTCGGATGTCTTCGCGCTGGGGTGTGTGCTCTACGAGATGCTCGCCGGGCAGCCTCCGTTCGCTGCGCCTACTGCCCAAGCGGTCTTGGTCCAGATCCTCACGACAGACGCTCCGTCGATCACGAGTGCGCGAAGAACTGTGGCTCCGAATGTGGCTGCGGCACTGGCTCAGGCTCTGGAGAAGCTGCCCGCCGACCGCTTCACGAACGCGGCGGAGTTTGCAGCGGCGCTCGGGGACGAGAGTTTCACGTATGAGGCGCGGGCTCGGACAGCCGTAACAGCCTCGACCCCGCAGCCGGTAGCAATTCAAGCGCCCGCCACGACGCCTGGCCCATGGAAGCGGCTGACGATGGCGTTCGCAGCCCTCTCTGCCGTGACCACGCTGATCGCCGCTTGGGGCTGGTTATCTCGACCTCCAATCCCTGAGCCTGGCGTCCCCACAAGGTCGACAGTGACCGGCTTCGACGAAATAACCGGGGGTGGCGGATGGAGGCTCGCGATCTCGCCAGACGGCCGCACGATTCTGAGTGTGGCGGAGGGCGGTGGCGCCATCCGTATGCGTACTGCGAGCGACCCGGAGTGGAGGCAGCTTCCTAATACGGAGGGGGTTTTCAACCCGACCTTTTCGCCGGACGGGCAATCGGTGGCCTTCAACTTCGGGGGCGGAGGCGGGATCTCGAAAGTCTCGATAATTGGCGGACCAGCCCTTCCGGTCACGACTTCCGGCGGTGACCCACACTGGGGCCTCGACGAGACCATCCTCTACGGAGACGGGGGTCGGCTCTTCCGCGTCGGGTCGTCGGGAGGCGAGCCCGAGCTATTGCTGGAGTCCGATTCGGTGGCCGTAAACCGACCGCATCTCCTGCCCAACGGAAGGGCGGTCGTGTTCGGCACTGGTGGCGGCGCGCAGCTATCGCGCATCTTGATCTTCGAGATCGAGACGGGTGAGGTGCGCGAGCTTGTTCCCGCCGGTAACCAGCCACGGTACGTCTCCACGGGTCACCTGATCTACGGACACGGCGACGGGGCACTCATGGCTGTTCCCTTCGATGTCGAGACGCTCCAGGTGACGGGCGCGCCGGTGACATTGCTCCCCTCGCTGGCCGTCTTCGGCGGAGGTTCCTCGCAGTTCGCCGTATCGCAGACGGGCACGCTCGTGTACCGCACAGGTGGCGGTGCCGCAGGCGAATCGGTTACACCCGTATGGGTGGAAAGAGACGGCACCGCCCGCGAGATTGACCCCGCATGGAGGACCCAGGGAACCCCGAACTTTTCCAGCCTCGTTCTCTCCCCGAATGAGGATCGACTTGCGATCTCGTTGCCGGGCTCCGCCACAACGTATGACCTGTGGGTGAAACAGTTGCCCACGGGGCCGCTGTCACGGCTCACGTTCGAGGGAACGGTAAACCACAGAGCGACTTGGTCGCCGAACGGTGAGTCGCTGAGATTCCTATCGAATCGTGCAGGGAATTACGACATCTGGACCAAGCGTGCGGACGGGAGCGGCACGGCTGAACTGGTGCTGGATACGGACGGCCCAATTTGGGAGGCGCGTTACTCCTCGGATGGTACATGGTTGGTCCTTCGTGAAGGAGCCTTTCAATCTGGCGACATCTCCGCCATCCGACCCGGGGTAGACAGCGTGGCGGTGCCACTGGAGGTGACGGAGTTCCAAGAGGTGTCGATCTCTCTCTCACCCAACGATCGTTGGCTGGCCTACGTGTCGAACAATACGGGCCGAGATGAGGTCTACGTGCGTCCCTTCCCCCCCGATGCTGGGTCGGGCCTGGTGCAGGTCTCCACGGATGGGGGGACTGGGCCGGTGTTCGCACACAGCGGACGGGAACTGTTCTACCGGAACGGAGCCAACGAACTGGTGGCGGTCCAGTTCACTGAAAATCCGACGTTCGTGGCGGGCCAGCAAGAGGTGCTGTTCCCGATGGATGGTTACCTAATCGCCAGCGCTCACGCGATGTACGACGTGAGTCCCGACGATCGACGATTCGTGATGCTGCGGATGGGTGATGAGGGTAATGAGGGTGCGGCGAGCTCCGAAGCCTACCTGGTCACAAACTGGTTCGAGGAGCTTCGCCAGCGGATGGGCAATTGAAGGCTCAGATCCCCTGGCTTCGCGTCTTCGTGGAAGGCGCGGTGATCGTCGGCTCTATCCTGCTGGTGTTCGGGATTTCAGGTGGGGTGGGATGGGGTGCAGGGGTTGGAGCTACTCAACCCAGGTGATCACAGATGAAGAAAGCTGCGAAGACCATTGGAATCACCTTGTCTCTAATCGTGGTGGGCGCCCTCGTCTCAACTCGCCTTCTTGGCTACGAGCCCAGGGATCAGCGCCCTGGGTTGTGGCTAACCGGGGAGCGGGTCACCGAGCCGGTTGCTGATTGGTCTTTCACGGAAGACCATCAGGAGATCTTCGTCCAAACCCGCACACCCTACCTTTTGCCGCATTCCGTTACCACGTACTGCGCCTTCTTTGACGGCGACCTCTACTTGTTCTCCGCCTACTACCAGGGCGGGACGTTTCCCGACGAACGCGGCTGGAACCGCAACGTGATGCGCGACCCCAGGGTGCGCCTGAAGATCAGTGATCGACTCTTCGATCAGACCGTAAGCCATGTGACCGACGCCGATACGCGGGCAGCGGTTCATGCAAACGCTGTTGCCAAGTACCCGCAGTGGTCGAGCCCAGGGCTCGAGAATGTCCACATTCTCCTGGTTGAGGATTAGGTCGCTGAACGAGAGGTAGGCCCTCGGTCACGCATTGCCTACCCGCATCCCGCACCGCAGGCCGCGCTTCGCTTACCGTCCCAGGTTGGTGGGGCTATTCCATTCTCTTTCATTCTCTCTCGGTGTCTCAGCATCCTCGGTTTCTCTGCCTTCGCCCTACTCTAATTCCTTAGCTGCTCCGTGTCTCACGTAAGTTGGCAGAGAGGGGGCTGATGTAGCATTCCACTCAGGATACGTACTCTGCGCTCCCCTCCTACGTCATTCGACGTATCAAATGGGAGCCAGCCTGAACGCATCTTCCCCTTCGACACTCACGACGTCAACGGAGCGAAGATCAAATGAACAAGCAAGCACTACTTCCGATTCTCGGAATCGTACTGCTGGCGCACGCCCCCTCAAGTGCCCTGGGCCAGCAGTTGGTCGCTGGCGACGCGATTCGTGTCAGGGCCTCCCAGTCAGCCGAGCCGGGGCTCCAATGGACCGAGGGGAGGGTGGTTCGACTGACATCCGATACCCTTTGGTACCAGGCCAGCGGCAGCGTATCGCCGATATCGCTCGACGCCGCCGAAATCCAACGCGGGACCGGTCGGAAGCGTTGGAGGAATGGCCTAGGGATTTGTGCTCTAGCCGGTGGGGCGGTCGGTGCCTTGGTAGCCTACAGGTCGTTCGAGCCCAGGTTTGGTTACAAAGATCTTGGGGAGGCCCTCTTTTGCCCTTTTCTTGGATGCGAGCCTGATACCCAACTCAACTCCCGCAAGGACGAAACTGCAGGCGGAGCCTTCCTTGGAGCACTGATTGGGGGTACCGCAGGATTTCTTGTCGGCAAAATGCTAGGGGGGTGGGAAACGGTCGAGCTCGACCAAATCACGGTAGGAGCCGGAAACCTCGGCGTGAGCTTGAGCATCCGGCGATGATGGCCGCCCCCATCATTCTGAGCTTGCATCTCACGTTGCTCATGGGCATGGTAGTCGCAACAGATCCGTCATCACCGGGAGACTCTTGTGCGAGCTGACCAACTCCAGAAGTGGGCTTTAGGAGCAGAAATTGCTGGGGCTGTGGCCGTGGTCGTGACGCTGGGCTTTCTCGCATTGCAAATGAGAGAGAACACGAATGCGGTGCAGGCCCAGACTTATCAGGCCCTGATGCAGGAGCTTAATGACTTTCGAAAGCTAAACTTACATCCGGAGCTAATGCGGATCACGGAGAAATTCAACGAAGAAGGGTGGCAGGGTCTTACGAGCGATGAGCAGCGACGTGTGAGGACCCCCGCCATGGTCAACTGGGGCATCTACGAGAGCGCGTACTATGCCAACGAGCGAGGCGTGCTCGGCGAGCGAGAATGGATACGATTCGCCGTAGGGATTTGTCGCAGACGTATGGTGCTGGCTGACTTCTGGGACCCCGGAGGAGGAATCACACCTATGTCGGAGCTACTGACCCCAGACTTCGTGGACTACATCGAGAGCAGTTGCGAATAGTCCATGCGAGTGTGCACGGTGATGCGCAGCAAAATCGCAGAGACGTTAGCTCAGCGGCGGCGGCCGGTTCCAACCGCGGAGGAGCAGTGACGATGCGAAGACCAGCATACGTGGCACTCATGGTCCTCTTGCTGCCGCCCGCCGTCCGTGCTCAAGACGGGAACCAGTCGAGCCCACCCGCAGTCCATGTCTTCGCTAGTGGAGGTTTCGGCGTAGGCACGCGCGACACAGCGGGCCACCTGGCCCTTTCAGTGAATTACGGCCGAGGTGACTTCATTCTCCGCCTGGCGGAAACATCCGACTTTGAGTTCTGCTTCTTTTCGTGCAGCTCCACTCCAGAGCAGACGTCGCGTGACATCGCACTCCTGTACGGCCGCCGCTATGCTGCTTCCTCCTCGGGGTGGCTCCGAGCGGCCGCCGGGCTCGGGCGTGCTCAGGTTGGCGAGACCGGCACCTGCGCCCTCGACATCTTCTTCTGCAGATATACTGGGACAACTTCGAGCTCAGTGGGCGTGGCGTGGCAACTTGACGCCGTATGGACGCCATGGGCTGCCTTAGGAGTTGGCGGCGGAGTGTTCGGGAATCTCAATCCCAGTGATTCGTTCGCAGGCCTGGCGCTCTTTCTCCACCTGGGACGGGTCCGATAGCGAAGCGTGGTAGGACCGCTCCCAGTTTCCAGAATTCATTTTTTCGTACCGAGGGGGGTGCATATGAAATCGACATCACTTGTTTTGGCTTTGGGTCTCTTGTTCTCCTTTGCGCCGTTCGTCCAAGCGCAGAACGCCCCGGCAACCGATGCGGTTGCGACCGAGATTCCTGGCGTGATAGCGGCCGGAGCGAGAATCGAGCTCATCAAGGATGATTTTGAGGGTACGGAAGGCCCGATCGCGCATCCGGACGGCGGGTTGCTCTTCACCGATAACAGAGCAAGCCGCATCATTAAGATTGAGCCGGACGGCAGAACCTCGGTGTTCCTTGAGGACACCAAGGAGGCGAATGGCTTGGCCTTCGACCCGATGGGCCGCTTGATCGCGGTTCAGCGGGCGCCGGGATTTGCAAGGATCGCCGTCATTTATCCCGACGGCGAAGAAACCGTCCTCGCCGACCAGATTGACGGGAGACCCTTCGACCGTCCGAATGATCTCGTCCTGGACAAGAAGGGCGGCGTTTACTTCACGGATCCGAACCCTAAATCGGTGTTCTACGCTTCCCCGACCGGAAACGTTGTCAACGTCGCGGACAACATCAACCGCCCGAACGGAATCCAGTTGAGCCCCGATGAGCGAACCTTATACGTAAACGATTCTGCGGGTGAATACCTCCTCGCGTACGACATTCAGCCGGACGGCACGGTTCGGAACCGTAGCAACTTCGCCAGATACGTGGGAGTGAGGCGGACGAGCGATGGGATCACCAGCGGAGCGGACGGACTGGCCGTGGACAGCGAGGGGCGTGTCTACACCACTTCCAACGCAGGAGTGGACGTCTTCAGCCCACAGGGACAGCACCTTGGCACGATCCCGGTAGGGACACCAGAAGGACGTGGTCCCCAGAATATGGCCTTCGCCGGCCGCGACAAGAAGACGCTCTATATCGTCGGACGCGGCGCAGCTTTCAAGGTGCAGATGCTCGCGCAAGGTTACATGGGCCGCGTAAAGTAATGAGACAGTGTTAACCGAGAGCCCACGTCGGCTTCGAGCATAGCGGACACCGAACTGGGAACATCGAAGGGTCTTCAGGAAACAACCAAACGGTTCTGGCGGGTGGTGGTGGAGTAGGGCCAAAAGCTCTGTTTTTAACTTGAGCGTGAGGGCCTTGGGCAACCGGATTATCTGAATAGCTCTGAGCTTACACGCCTTCAACCAAGATTACATTAGTGGACGCCACCCTGCGCAGAATATCCTTTGCTTTGGAGTATGCTGGCGACCTGTACCACTGCTTAGCTTGTTCCGTGCTTTCAAATTCCAGCATTACCAACGTCTCGGGTTTCCAGTCTCCCTCCAATACCTCTACCATACCGCCATGAAGTAATGTCTTCGACTGGAAGGGTTACCAGGGACTCGTTAGCAAGTTTGGCATAGTCATCCCTCTCCGCCGGATCGGTGACTTCTACATCAAAGATTAAATACGCTGCCATAATCCTTTCCCTCCTTATCTTCTAAGGAATTGACGGCCTCTATGAGTCGAGGACGAGCCCTGTTCGTGACAGGTGGATATTGCGAGAACTGGGCCGAGCGGCCCAATAACTGAGCCTTGGCGGTCAATGAGGCCTCTCACACCGCATGGCCGAAAGTAGCTTGAATCCGGTTAATCTCGTCCAGGGCGTAGCGTGCCAGTCGCTTTTGCCCCTGCTTGGACTCTCCTCTAGACTCGAGGTCGCCGAGGATGATAATGTTCTCGTCATTCAGACGGTTAGCCGGTCCAGTGTAGTTGAAGCTGCCCGCGATGATCAGCTGCTCGTCGATCACCATGAGCTTGTGGTGCAGCTTACCGAGCGGATGGCCTGGCTTGGACTTCGTCACGAATAGCTGCGCGCCTGCGTTCTTCACTGGGCGCGTGGCCGCCCACGTCTGATTCGCAGCCCTCCCGTCCAGGAGGCCCCTAACTCTTTTTCCCGATCCCTGGGTGAGCTGGATCATCACGTCGTCTATCCCAGATGACTGGGCAAACGTGAAGATCGCAAAATCCACACGGGTCTTCGTCTTGGCCATCTGCTTCATAATCTCCATTTCTGGAGCGTGATCAGGGGCAAAGAGAATGCGGATCGGAATGTCTGACACTGTCACATTTCTAGGCCTTTCATCGTGGCCCTCGTTCAGAGCCCCGAAATGCCCCTGTTGAATCTCCTTGAATTCCTCCGTGTACGTGTTCGCGACCTTGCGATCGCGGATGATCACGACGTGGTTCAGGTTCTTGCTGATCCCTGTGTCCGTGAAGTTTGTCGACCCGGTGAGTACAGCACTCCCGTCACGTACGATGAATTTCTGGTGGAAGATCTTGGAGTTGAAGTCCGACTTCACGTCTATCTTCGCACGAAGTACGGCGTCGTGAAGTTGGCGGTTGGCCTCGTTTTGCCCCGTTTGAGTGAAGGGATCGACGACAGCTTTCTTCACCGTGAGGTAGTCGCCTTCTAGGACGAGCTTGACGAGGACTTTGCGCTGACGGGCGCGGATAATGGCACGCGTGATATCTGCCGAGTCCAGCTCCTGCACGGCGATGAAGAGTTTCCTCTTTGCTCCGTCGATGAAATCGACGATCGCCCTCTTGAGATCGTCGGGACCGCCTACCTGCTGCGGGCCCATGTGGAGCTCGACGTTGCCGATGATCCTAGGCACGGGCACTCCCAACTTGGACTTGTGGAGAGGGGTGAGTCCAAGCTCTACTACAGACGATCAGGCCGCAAGCAGGTCACAGCAGATCAGACGTTCACGCCGGGCCAGCAAGAGGTGTTGTTCTCTATAGCCAACTACATGCCGGAGGTGGTCACCCTCAATACGACGTGAGCACAGACGATCAGCGATTCGTGATGCTGTGGGTCGAAGATGAAAATGCGGAATCGGACACCGAGCTAATCCTGGCTGGGGAGTTGCTCTCTCTCTCTCGTGCCTACATTCTTGTGGGTTCGCCTCCTGATCCTACCGCAGCGTAGGCTTTTCCCTTCGTTAGAACGCTCCTCCGAAGCCCAGAAAATAGAAATAACCCTTATATATAAAGGGGTTTCTCCAGTTTTGGGTTTCTGGCACACGCTTTGCCAATGGCGTTGTTGTTGGTGGTGTAGTTGCGGGTCGTTTGCGGCTAGGCTGACCACATGATAAGAGCCCGCGCAACAAATCCACCGGCCGCTCTCCCCCCCAGCGGCTCGGAAAGGGATCGGCATCATGGCACGCGTACTCATCGTCGAAGACGAACGGACCGATCGGGTCATCTTGGCAGAACTCCTCGAGCGAATGGGTCACGAGGTCTATTTCGCGTCGGACGGGGAGGAAGCCTTCAAGACATATTTGAAAAACAGCATCGAGATCATCATCACGGATCTTAACATGCCTCATGTTGATGGGCTGGAGTTCATCGGGGCGGTAGGAGCGTTGTTTCCACGGGCGGTGATTATCGCCGTGTCCGGCAAGGGGCCTGAACTACTCGCTGAAGCTGAGAGCAAGGGCGCGTTCGCGGCACTCAGCAAGCCCGTCGACCCCCAGGAGCTCCGAAAGGCCATAGAGGCAGCCCCGGATAGCCTAGCCCGTAGGAAGGAAGACGTAGGAATCATGGCCCCGAGCGACGAGCCGTTCGTCCTCATTGTCGAGGATAATCCCGACCAAGCTGCGCTAATCCAGGCGGCGTTCAAAACGAACCTGGCCGCGAGCAGGACTCATTTGGTGTTCTATGGCTGGGAGGCTCAGGCCTACCTCAATAGAGCGTCGCCGTATCACGACTGGACCCGATATCCAGTTCCGTCGCTCATCGTGCTCGACCTCGGGCTGCCGGACATCACCGGGTTTGAGATCCTCGAGTGGATGGCCGAGTCGAAATGGCTAGCGAAGATCCCGATCATCGTGTTCACGGCTTCTGAAGATCCGGAGCACGAACGAAGAGCCTACGCACTAGGTGTACGCCGCTACATACGCAAGCTCGATGATTACGGCGCGTTGGTGGACGCGGCCAAAGAGGAGCTGCACCCGCGGACCGAGACGGAGCGACGGAAGATTAGCGACTAATGCTAGACGGCCACGAGTCATCCCAAGTCGCGGCGGCCCGTGCGTTTGGAAGAGTTCTGCGCCCGTGCATCGAGTCGGCGTGCTCCCTCGACTGGGACCCATCGGATGGGTTCAGTTGCCGTGTCTTTCTGTGGTGAGGGCTCTAGCTAGACGCCCACCCCCATCGTTCGGAGGTGGCCGTCCTCTGGTGGGGAGAAAGACGGTGGCGGAAAGCCATGCGGTCGAGATACCTTGACGGCGGTTGCCAGCGAGTGACTAGGATGCCCCAGCCGGGCCTCACGATAATGATTTCGTTCTTAGCACTGAAAGGGGAGCCACAATGAACCTCCGTGTCACCCTCGTCGCGTTGGTCCTGCTGGCCGCCGCCTCTCCAGGATCCCTAGCGGCCCAGACTGCTACGGCATTCCAGACGGGCGAGCCGCTCACGGGCTCAACGACGCGATGCTACTATTCACTCGCGGGGCGTAGATACACGAGGACGGTCCCGTCCGATCAGCTATGCCCGACGAGCATCCAGGTACCCGCCCCCGCGCCCACCCAGAGGACGATCTTCAAAACAGGCCAACGGGTTACTGGTTCAACGAAGCAATGCTTCTACGTGTTTGCGGGGGCAGAGTACACGAGAACGGTACTCCGGCACCGGCTTTGTCCGCGAAGTATCAAGATTCCAAGGTAGTTTTGGGAAGGACATGAGGTTGGGTCAATAGGTGTGTAAACGTATCAGGCGGCATTTTTCCGCTGTTGGGTTGAGACGGGCTTTCCGTCTTCGAACTTTCTTCCTTCAAATACGTCCTTGAGGAGGTGAGGAGCGTCGAGCCTTCTGAAGCGCTTCTCCGCCACCAAGAGCAGCTTCCAGATCAGCGCCGTAGCGCTCTCGACCCGCTTGAAGCGCTTCGCCGCCGTTGTCCTGAGCCGTACTGCGGCAAAGGGGCTCTCGACCACGTTCGTCGTGCGTAGATGCTTCCAGTGGTCCTCGGGGAAGTCGTAGAACGCCACCATCCGCTCCCAGTCGTCCTCGAGTACATCCACCGCCTTCGGATACCACGGTCTGTAGCGCCTGGCGAACGCCTCACGGGCCTTCAGCGCCTCGGACCGCCTCGGTGCGTAGACCACGGTCCTGAGAAGGTCCTTCGCCTCGCTCTGCTCCCGCTGAGGCAGCCGGTCCAGCACGTTCCTCATCTTGTGGTTCCAGCACCGTTGCTCGCCCGCCTCAGGCCATACCTGCCGTACTGCGCCCCAGATCGCCGCGTTGCCGTCCGCCATCAAAAGCCGGGGCGCCTCGATGCCGCGTGCCTTCAGATCCCGCAACACCTCGGACCAGGACTCGACCGACTCTCGGTAGCCCGATCTCAGGGCCAACACCTCCTTCGTACCATCTCGCATCGCACCGAGAACCACCAGCAGCGCTGCCTTGTCCCGCTCGAGCCCCGCCTTCACGTAGATCCCGTCCGCCCAGACGTAGACGACCTCACGGTCGGCCAGCGAGCGCTTCGACCATTCCTCGAATTTCCTTGTCCATCCCGCCCGCAGCCGCCAAATCGAAGACTTCGACAACGGGGCCCCCTCGCCCAGCAGGCCCCGCATCGCCAGCTCGAAGTCTCCCTCCGCCAGCCCGTGCAGATACAGCTCCGGAAGCAGAGCACCCACCTCCTTCGTCCGTCGTGCGAACAACGGCAACACCCGACTCTCGAACCGCTCCTCAATGCCTCGAACCCGGGGCCGTCGGAGCATGATCGTGCCCGAGCTCATCGCCAGCCGCCGAGCCTTGCCGTAGCCGTTGCGGTAGCCTGGCGCCGGGTCTACGACCGTCTTCCGCTCCGACTTCTCCCGGCCGAGCAACTCCGTCACTTCCTCCTCCAGAATCCGCTGGACCATCTCCTGGGCCTTCTCACGAACCAGCGCTTCCAAGCACTCCCACGTCGGCGTGCTGGACTCACTCTCGGGTCCCACCATATTCTTCCTCACGAGGCATCGTTCCTTTCCCCCGGGCGCTCACCCGGGATTCGCTGGTTAACTTCTTACTACCTAGCGGAAAGGTACGTCGCCTCTTTTTTTACACACCCTTCTATGGGGCTGGCGGTCAAGACGCACCTTCCCCACGCGCCGTCGGCTCATTTTTTGACCGTCGGCGTCCGCATGGTTTGGATTGCCCGGTCGACGACTCAGGGTGGGGAGGGGTGCGCTCGCAGGGTCCGCATCGCAGTCCGGAAGACGTTCACAGCCGTCGCGTTCTCCGCTCTGGAGCGGGAACCATCCTTCTATCTGGGACTCTGTGGCCCATCGCTTCGTTCGGCTCTCCAGGGGTGCATAGCCTTTGAGTGGGGGCTTGGGCTCTCTGCCCCGGCCCACGGTGTGTATGGATGCTGTCCCCTGTAACCGGTTCGCTTCCGTTTCGTCGGACCCCATGTTGTGACCGCTTTCGACCCCACGCTCGCCGATCCCAGGCCGGTTTACTCCGTCGCTTCCAGTCTCTTGGGGTCGTACGCTTCGCCCGTGCGCCACACCGCTAGCACGATCGAGGCGAGCTGACGCGCGATCGTCAGCTTCGCCAGATTCGGCTTCGTGCCCCCCTCCAGGAGTCGCTCGTAGTGGCGGTACAAGGGCTCGTCCTCGGCCCGACCGATCACCGTCGTCGCTGCGCCCTTGAACACACGCTTCAGCGTGTGGTTGAAGTTCCGATTCAGCCCCCGCGTCTGCTGTACCGGTTCCCTTACCCACCGCCCACCCGGACCCCGCACCCAGTCCGACGAGCTCCGCATCACGACGCCCAGTCCGCAGTACGCCCAGAACCTGCTCCGGCTCTGGAACCGGTACGGCGTCACCACCACCGGCAGGAGCTCCGCCGTCCGGATCGGACCCAGACCCGGGCACGTCTTCAGCACATGCCACTCTCGATGCTTGCGTGCTTCCGCCAGCAACGCCTTCTCGGCCTTCGCCCTCAATGCCACGAGTGCGTCGTGCTCCTCGTACAGCAACCCGGCCGTCGTCCTGCTCGCTTCCGGCAGCTTGGCCAACCACTCCTCCCGGTCGCGCTTTAAGTAGACCGAGCGCCCCGCGCCGTAGGCCACTCCTCTCGAGCGCAGCACGCTCTTGAGCCGGTTCTTCACCCGCACCGTGTCGCCGACCAGGAAGTCGTAGCTCTTCGCCCGTTCCCCCAGCCGCCTGAACTGGCCCCGGTTCTTGTAGACCCTCGTCTCCAGTGATCCGATCCGCAGCTTCTCCGCCAGGGCAAACGCGTCCAGCTTGTCGGTCTTCGGGCCCCGGCTCTTGCCGACCCCCGCCACCGTCAGCTCCTCCACGTGCGGCTCCAGCACCTCGTACAGCCACCCCGACAGCGTCCCTTCTTCCAGGCATAAGTGCCGGTTCCTCGGAATCCCTCGCAGCACCTCGATCAGCGCCCGCGCGTTCGTTTCCACCACCTGCGAGCCCAAGCGCTTGCCGCTGGGGCCTACAATCCCCAGCGTGCAGCTCGACGCGTGTGCGTCGAGTCCGATATATCTCTCCATCGGCGTTCTCCTCTTGGATAGGTGGGTTGCTTCCTTGCGCGAATAATGATGAACGCGCACCCGTTCCCGGAGGAGAACGCCTCTTCGTCTTCGGGCTGCTTAGCTGCTGATCGGTACCGGTAGCGGTCGCCATGCCCCTATGATGCCTTTGATCCTAGCTCAAGGACATGAACCAAAGCGCCTAGCTCAGAGATTCCAATAGCGAGACGCCCACCCCCATCGTTCGGAGGTGGCCGTCTTCTCGTTCAGTGGAGCGACAAGCTACGTTGGGTGGGTGGGCCGAAGGACATACGGGCCGCGCAGGAACGTTTGGTGTTGAGAGGACGTCGCGGGCTGCTACAAGACTAATAGCCCCGGCCCTTCCGCTCGCTAGCCCAGGCCCATACCATCTCCGGCAGAGAATCATGTCACAGTTCAGGATACTGCGGTACGGTCTTCTGCTGTCGGCCGTGATGTTTGCGGTGGCGTGTGCACCGGAGGGTGGGCCACCACAGACGACCGGCAACGTGATTTGGTTCGTGGGAGCGCGGCTGATCGTCGGCGACGGTGAGGCACCCATCGAGAACTCCGCGTTTCTCGTGGAGGGTGACCGCTTCACATGGGTCGGCCGGCAGGGTGATAGAGAACCCCCTGACGGTTCTGTCCATGTGGACCTGACCGGCAAGACCGTGATGCCGGCCTTGATCGACGCTCACAACCATATCGGGCTCACCAACGTCAGGGACGGCACCAACAGTAAGGACAATTACACGCGCGAGAACCTCATCGACCACCTGCAGCGGTTCGCGTACCACGGCGTTGCGGCCTCGATGAGCCTGGGTCTGGAGTTCGACGAGGAGCTGGCCTTCCGGATGCGGGACGAGGTGATCCCGAACGCGGCGCTCTTCCTCACGTCGGGTCGTGGAATCGCCGCGACGCCCATGGCGGGCCCCACGTCGGAGTATCGCCTCGGGATTCCACGCGGTGCCATGACCGAAGCCGAGGGCAGGACCGCGGTACAGGAGCTACATGCCAACGGTGTGGATCTCGTCAAGATCTGGGTCGACGACCGAGGGGGAAGGGTCCCGAAGCTGCAGCCCGGTGTGTACCGGGCGATCATCGACGAAGCGCACGAGAACGGTATGCGGGTCGTCGCCCACGTCGGTACGACAAGTGCCCTGGCGGACGCGAAGGACCTTCTCCGGGCCGGAGTCGACGGCTTCGCTCATACGGTTCGTGATCGGCCCATCGATGACGAATACATGGCGTTGGTCAGGCAGTACCCGGAAGTCTGGACCATCCCGAACCTGCCGGGCTCGCCCGTGACCGCGGCCGACCTCGCGTGGCTGAGCGCGACACTGCCGCCCGCCGAGATCGAGAGGCTGCGCAACCAGCTCGAGCGGCTACCCGACGGGATCGAGAGGCTAGGCGACCAGATCGAGCCCATAGAGGCTGTGGGAAATCCACAGTTCCAACTCCAGTGCCGCAACCTGGGAAGGAACCTGGAAGCGGGTATGATCATCGGCATGGGAACCGACTCCGGAACGAGCGTCGCCTGGACCGTTCATACCGAGCTGAGGGACATGGTCTCGTGTGGACTTAGTCTCATGCAAGCGATCGTAGCGGCGACCCGGACCAGCGCAGAGATTCTCGGCCTCGATCGGCTAGGGATGGTGGCACCGGAAAAGAGCGCCGACTTCGTGGTGCTCGACGCGAATCCTCTGAACGATATCACCAACACGCGACTGATCTCCCAGGTCTATCTGCGGGGTGAGGAAGTCGACCGTGCGGCGCTGAGGGCTGGGTTCATGAATGGCGTTAGGTGAGGGAGGATTGGCCGAGACGCTAGCTCGTCAGCTTCTCTAGCTTGCAGTCTCACACCAGGCAGGCGCATTTTGTCCGCCATGTCCGATCCCGCCTCCCGCCTGAACGCAGCCCTCGAAGGCCGCTACGCCATTGAGCGTGAGCTGGGTGAGGGTGGCATGGCCACGGTCTACCTGGCCGACGACCTCAAGCACAACCGCAACGTAGCCCTCAAGGTCTTGAAGCCTGAGTTGGCTGCGGTTGTCGGGGCCGAGCGGTTCCTGGCGGAGATCCAGGTCACCGCCAACCTCCAACATCCGCACATCCTGCTACATTGACTGTCTCCACCCTGAAATAGGTAGGGCGGATGAAGAACCTGGAGGCCCGCGTGTCATTTTCTCTCCTGGCCCTCATCGCCGCGCTGGCCATGTGGTCACCGGTTTCGACGGACGGTCAGGCCAGACGCTCCGGCGAAGCTCGACTGTCTTCGGACGCCAGGCTGAACCCGCCAGGGCCGGTGGCGTCGGCCACGATAACGCGTACGGACAACGGGCGGGCCACGGTTCGGGCCGTCAGGCTTTCGGAGCCGCTGAACGTGGACGGAGTCCTGGATGAAGCTGCGTACCAGACACCGCCGATCAGCGGGTTCCTCCAGACCCTCCCCCTAGAGGGGGAGCCGGCGACGGAGAGGACGGACGCCTGGGTGTTCTATGATGACGACAACATTTATCTCGTGTGCCGCTGTTGGGACTCGGCGCCGCCCGAAGAGTGGATCGCCAATGAGATGCGCCGCGATACGAACGGTTTGCAGCAGAACGATTTCTTCGGTGCGCTCTTCGACACGTTCCTCGATCGCCGCAACGGGTTCAACTTTTATACGAATCCGCTCGCGGCCCGCGCAGACGAGTGGATTACGGACGAGGGGAACCCGAACTCGGACTGGAACCCGGTCTGGTCCGTCCGGACCGGCCGCTTCGAGGGCGGCTGGACGGCGGAGATGGCGATTCCCTTCAAGTCCCTCCGGTACGTTTCCGGTGAGGACCAGACCTGGGGGATCCAGATTCGGCGGGCCATTCGGCGAAAAAACGAGTTCGCATATCTCACGTTCGTCCCGGCTTCGACCGGCGGCACGTCGAGCATTTTCCGCGTCTCCGCCGCAGCAGATCTGGTTGGCCTCGACCTGCCTCCGGCGGGGAGGAACATCGAAATCAAGCCGTACGCAATTTCGAGCCTGACCTCGGACCTAACTCAGGACCCGGTGATCGACAATGACGCCGACGGAGATTTCGGGCTCGACCTCAAGTACGGCATTACCGCCAACATCACGGCGGACCTCACCTACAACACGGACTTCGCCCAGGTGGAGGTGGACGAACGACAGGTTAACCTCAGCCGTTCGAGCCTCTTCTTTCCTGAGAAACGGGAGTTCTTTCTCGAGGGCCGAGGGGTATTCGACTTCGGTAGCCGTGGTTTTAGGGGTGGTGGAGGTGGTGGAGGTGGTGGTGGTTTTGCTCGTGTCTCCCCTACGCCCTTCTATTCGCGACGGATTGGGCTGAGTGGCGCTAACGCAGTTCCGATCCTCGGCGGCGGGCGGGTGACCGGCAAGGCGGGGCGCCTGAACTTCGGGCTCATGAACCTGCAAACGGACGACATAGATGGAGTCACACCGAAGACCAATTTCAGCGTGGTGCGGGTCAAGCGGGACGTCCTACGCCGCAGCAGTATCGGCGCGCTCTTCACGAATCGGTCGAAATCGGTGGCGGTCGAGGGCACGAATCAGGTGTACGGTGTCGACGGCACCTTCAACTTCGGCCAGGATGTCAGCTTCGGCGGGTTCTACGCGCAGTCCCGTACGCCCGGCCTGAACAACGACAACGAGAGCTATGTGGGCCGGGCCAACTACGGCGGAGACCGGTATGGGCTGAATGCCGATTATACCGTGGTGGGGGACAACTTCAATCCTGAAATCGGTCTTGTCCGCCGCGATGACTTCAGCCGGTTTTCTACGTCGGCGCGGTTCAGCCCACGCCCGCGGTCGATCGACGCGATACGGCAGTTCAGATTGACGGGTGGCTATGCGCGTATTGAGAGCCTGGACGGGGGAGTGCTCGAGACCGAAGGCTGGAACGGTGGCGTCAGCGTCGAGTTCGAGAACAGCGACCAGGTGGCGGTGTCGGGTATCGTCCTTTTCGAACGACTCGATGAGCCTCTTCGGGTTTCGAGCGCTGTCTCGGTTCCAGTGGGTGATTACGACTTCAAGAGCGTCACGTTCCTGTACGGCCTCGGCGCACAGCGTACGGTGTCGGGGTCCTTTTCTTTCCAGATCGGCGAGTTCTACGACGGCACGATCAGATCGGTAGCGTACAGACGAGGGCGCATCTCGGTGTCCGATCGGTTCTCGTTGGAGCCCAGCGTTTCGTTCAACGACGTGAAGCTGCCGGCCGGTGATTTCACGACCAACGTGTTTGGTCTGCGGGCCGACTGGGCGTTCACGCCGTTGATGTTCGTGGGAGGGTTGGTCCAGTACGACTCGGACAGCGACTCGTTCAGCAGCAATTTCCGGTTCCGGTGGGAGTATGCCCCCGGCAGCGAGTTCTTTGCGGTTTACACCGATGAGCGGACCACCCTGGGGGGCGGCTACCCGGACCTCCAAAACCGAGCCTTTGTGCTCAAGATCAACAGACTCTTACGGTTCTAGCCGCGACGCCCGAGAGAACGAGTGGCCACAGATCGAAGTGTTGGCGCAAAATTTTGATCCAGTGCGGGTCACCGGTGAGGGAAGCTGGATCAAAGCGGTTCACCATCGTTGTGTACGAACGCGAACCCGGCGGGACGCTTTACGGTCGGGTGTGGGACCCCAACAAGTCCCGTGGGGAGAAGAAGGGGGACTGGAAAAGAAGGTCCCTTGGCCATCGGGACCGAGAGGCTGCGAAAGCCTACGCCCTGCAGCAGGCCGGTAAGCTCAGAAAAGGCGACGCTGAGACTCAGCGGGGAGAGGTGACCCTAACTTAGGTTTTCGCACTATACGAGCGTCACCGAACCCCTCGAAAGAGCCTGAAGGAGCAGAAGGCCGACACTCGACGTATCGAACTATGGACCCCGCGTTCTTGGGGCCGAGAAGAACCCTCAAAAGGTCTCGCTGTCCGAATGGGAACGGTTCATCGATTCCCGGACCTCTGGTCAAATCGACGCGAGAGGGAAGAGGGTCTCGGGGGCGAAGGGACGGCGAGTCAGGACCCGGAATGTTGAGGCCGATCTCAAATGGCTTCGGTGGGTGTTCAATTGGGCAGCGAAGTGCTGTACACCGCAGGGGCAGTACCCGATGCGGGAGAACCCAGTCCGAGGTTTCGAAATTCCCACTGAGAAGAACCCAATGCGTCCGGTGGCTTCGACGGATCGGTACGAAGCGATACGAAAAATCAGCGACCTGCACCAGATGGAAATACGCTGGAATGGGAAACGTGAGAAGCAACGAAGTTACCTGTCGGAACTCCTCGATATCGTGAACGGCACGGGGAGACGAATCTCAGCCGTCTGTCAGCTTCGATATGAGGATATCCGATTGGCTGAAGGGCCTTACGGGTCGATTCGCTGGCCTGCTGATTTAGACAAGGAAGGTCGGGAGAGTTGCGTACCAATCAACCCAAACGTTCGACGTGCTTTAGACCAGGTGCTACGAGACCGGCCTGGAATCGGATCTGCGCCCCTATTCCCCAAACCCACAGATCGTTCAGTTCCATTAACCATTCACCTCGCCTCGAAATGGCTTAGAGAGGGTGAGAAGCTCGCGGGACTCCAGACCCAAAAGGGAAGCCTGTGGCACGCCTACCGTAGGAAATGGGTCACAGAGCGGAAGCATCTACCCGATGTTGACGTAGCTGCAGCAGGTGGCTGGAACGACACAGAGGCCCTCAAATCCGCCTACCAACAGGCAGATACCGAGACTATGTTACGTGTCGTGTTGGAGCCGGTTGAGTTGAGAGAGACCCGATGAAGAACCCTCTTTCATGCACAGCTTCATGCACAGCCCTTCGGGTGCATGAGAACGGAAAGAGCCAGAAATGGCTTTCTGAAGGGAACGAAACACTACTGTCCCCGTAGCTCAGTTGGATAGAGCGACTGCCTCCTAAGCAGTAGGTCGCAGGTTCGATTCCTGCCGGGGACGCTTTGGTAAGTCAAAGCCCTGATTGTACTTAGGATGTTTGAGGAATTCAAGCATGAGAATGCCGCTCTTGGCATCCACGAAGGCTCTGACCCTGTTGCGCCTTTTCTCTCCCGCCAAATAGCTCCAGTGCAATTTCGATTCACCCATCATCAAGCTCCTTTCTTGATGACGGACTGCACGATTGCCGTTGCGCTTGGAAGGTGGTCGAAGGTGTCGGCTGCTGGCAAGACTTCGGATATTTTTCCGAGGCAGATCGCGTTCCGCCATGAGTTCAACCACGAGCGGCCGCATGAGGCACTCCAGATGAAAGTCCCTGCGGAACTCTATCGGCCCTCTGACAGGCCGTACCCGAAGCACCTCAAATCCTTCATCTACCCCGGACACTACGAGGTCCGTAAGGTTAGCAGCAACGGGGGTGTCCGCTGGAACACCCAGTGGCTCTGGGTCAGCCAGATTCTCGGCGGTCTCCACATCGGCCTAGAGGAGGTCGATCACCAAGCTTGGGACGTCTATTTCGGCCCTATTTTGCTCGGGAGGTTTTTGGAAAAAATCGGTCGCATCACTGACCCCCGAGGCCTTGTGATGCGTAACCCAAAAACTTAGAAAACTGTTACCTATCTCCCGGACTCAATCTGTTACCTATCTCCCCGGACCCTCACACCTTCGCGAAAAGAGAGGACCTTGACTTTCCCCGATCTTGTAGAGCGACGGCTAACCCTCTCCGCTCCTGTCCTTGCGTACCGAGAACGCCCGGTCCCACAGCCAGTGTCCGTCAGACCGAATAAAGACCATTCCCTCGAACCAATTGGGCGACTCCCAACTGGTGTAGCCCACCTCGCCAACGATCCGGGTATTCAGATCCTCGAGCTCATATGTACCTAGAGGTCTTCCGTCTCGACTTGCCTCCATCTCACGAAGCAGGCCCTCGAATCCGTCCATATCGAAGCGCTGCCCGAAGATGATCATCTCGAACTCCCCCGTGGCGCCCTCGCGCATCGCCGAGTAGTTGAAGGCATGGCTGTAGTCGACGAATGCTTTCGCGGCGACCTCAACCTCGCTCGGGTCCAGGTCGGCAGGCTCATCACTCGGCCCGCACGCGGCGAGCATGCCACAAAGGAGATAAAGTGTCACCCCGATCCTCACGGCGTCCTCCTTACCGGTTGATACTAACCTCGTGGATCGCTGCGCGGCTCAGAGAGGGCGGAACCTGTCAACGCCAGTGAGACACTCTTGGAAATCAATTAGAGAGCAATCTCCTGTGTCGTGAGGGATGGGGTGGGAGGATTGATCCAGACGGCCTCCGGGAGTGGTTTAGGCTTCGGCTCACCGGAGACGAAGCGCTCGGGATGAGCGGCCCATGCCTCACGGAGCACGGCCTTCCTGCAGGCGATGATCCGATCGGCGTGACCGAAGTGGACCTGTTCGGGGGTCAGCATCGAGATGCCGCCATGGCGGTGCTCGGCATTATACCAACGGAAGAACGAGCGACAGAAGGTCTTGGCTTGCCCCTGATCCCCGAACCGGCCGGGAAACGAGGGATGGTACTTCAAGGTCTTGAACTGAGCCTCGGAGAACGGATTGTCATCCGAGACCTGGGGTCGGCCCAACGAGCGGGTCACGCCGAGATCGGCGAGTAGTTGAGCCGTGCATTGGCTCGTCATCGGAGCCCCTCGATCGGAATGCAGGGTCAGGAGGTGGGGCTGGACGCCATGCTTCAAGCAACTCTGCTGGATCAGCCGGCTGGCCAGGGCAGAGTTCTCCCGATCCGCCACCATCCATCCCACGACGTAGCGGCTGAAGATGTCCAGGATCACGTAGAGGTAGAAGTAACTCCACTTCTTCGGCCCCAGCAGCCGGGTGATATCCCAGGACCAGACCTGGTTCGGGCCCCTCGCCATCAACTCGGGCTTCTGGTATTTGGGATGACTCCGCTGCGCTCGACGCTCCTGAACCGGCACCTGGGAAGCCAGAACGCGATACATCGTACGCTCGCTGCACAGGTAGACGTCCTCGTCGAGCAGCGTCGCCACCACCTCGGCTGGGGACCGGTCCACGAACCGCTCCGAACACAGGGTGTCGAAAATCTTGTCCCGCTCCCTCTCACTTAAGGCCCGGGCGGGGGTCGGGCGGGGCTGCTGATGCCCGGTCGATGCACTCCGACGACGGTAGAACGTGGCTCGCGGCACCCTGAGCGCATCGCACGCGGGCTTCACCCCTACGTGCTTGGCTAGCTCCTGGGTCGCCTTCATGAGTTCGTCCCGTCCTCGAGGCTCAATCCCAGCAGCCCTGCAACTTTTCCCTGGACGTCGATGATCAAGTGCGCCTTCTGGAGCTCCTTCTCGAGGCGAGTGTTCTCGCGCTCCAGCTTGCGCACCTTCTCCTCCAGCGGATTGCGCTCGCGCTTACGGCCTCGTTTCTTCGACAGCGCTTTCAGGGACCCGCTATGCGCCGCCTTGCGCCATGTCGTCAGGTGCGACGAGTACAAGCCCTCCCGCCGTAGGAGTCGGCCAACCTCTCCGGGCTCCGTGCACCGGTCCGCTTCTTCGACGATCCGCAGCTTGTACGACGGAGCGAACCGCCGGCGCAGCGGCCTATCTACCACCTCCGAGTCCGCAGGAGCTGCCGCGCTTCGCTTACCGTCCCAGGTTGGTGGGGCTATTCCATTCTCTTTCATTCTCTCTCGGTGTCTCAGCATCCTCGGTTTCTCTGCCTTCGCCCTACTCTAATTCCTTAGCTGCTCCGTGTCTCACGTAAGTTGGCAGAGAGGGCTGAGTTCCACGGCTATGGGGCGATCGAAGCAGAAACCGGATCGAAATTCTACTTCGCCGCGCCCTACCACGCTCTTGGGAAAGGGGGACCAGCGAGAACACGAACGGTCTGATTCGTCAGTACCTACCGAAGCGTACCAGCATGGCTCACATCACCCAGCATGCTTGCAACCGCATCGCTCACAAACTCAACAACCGACCCAGGAAGCGTTTAGGCTATCGCACCCCCGAGGAATGCTATGTACAGATCTAGCTCGTGTTGCACTTCAAAGTTGATCCGAAGCAGCAGCCTTACCACGCCCTCTACGGCGACGTTTGGTCTGTTCCGGCCGATTGCTCTGCGGCGAGACAACGACATCGACATCACGCCCAAGAAGGTGGAGCAAGGCCAGCATCTGACCCACAGACTTCTTGGAATAGGTCGAATCCAGAAGGCGGTAGAACTGGCTCGCAGAGGTTCCAAGGCGACGAATGAGTTCTCGCTTACTCAAGTCGGTGGACTCCACGGCCTTCTGCGCTTCCAACGTCAAGCGGTGAAGCAGGAGGTCGTTCAGATAACCCGGATCTTGATTGTACTCGAGTACGGCGTCGAGGTGGACGGTGTCCTCGCCCCCCTTGGCAAGACGATACGTGAAGCCCTCCTTGCCCAGGTCTTCATCCGGAAAAGCTTCGGTGATCCGATTCTTGGGATCCGGTTGTAGCCGGAGGAGTGCATAGGGGAAGGTGTAGGCGCCTGTACGAGTCTCGATTTCGAACGCCTTCTTACGGTTGTTTGCCCTCACGCTTTCGATCTTCACAGCAACCCTTCCTCGCTCAGTTCCGTGATCAGACGCAGGATCCGATTCGTAGGCCTGCCTTTCATCGGCGCGTGGTTCTCAAGGTCCCATTTGAGAACGAGGGTGCCGTCGCGATAGACGTGAACGTGGTGGGGGCTATGGTCACCTTTCCAAGTCACGAATACGAAGCCGCCTCGTCGGATCTTGCCCATGTGATATGCTACCACCTACGGTAACACTAAGCAAGATTGCCTCGCACGTTGGGGGCTGCTGTATAACGGATCTGCGATTCTGCTGCGCGGCTAATGTGGTGACCGCAAGCGAAGCGCGCGAGCCTGATGTCTACCGCGACTGCAGCAATCGCTTGATACTCATGCAGGCCCCCTCCTGGACCTCTCAGAGAGAGGACGGAATGATCAGAGCGCGACGCTCGATCCATCCAACCCAGGAGGGGAACCATGCGCTTCTACACCGGCCAGCATCGATACTACTGTGGCATCGACCTTCACGCTCGCACGCTCTACCTCTGTATCCTGGACTGCCAGGGCAAGATACGACTACACAAGAGGCTACGCTGTGAGCGCGAGGCACTGCTTCGCGCCCTCGAGCCGTACCGTTCAGATCTCGTCGTGGGCAGCGAGTGCATCTTCTGCTGGTACTGGCTCGCCGATCTCTGTGCTCGCGAGCAGATCCCCTTCGTGCTCGGCCATGCGCTCTACATGAAGGCGATCCATGGGGCCAAGGCGAAGAACGACCACATCGACTCCCACAAGACGGCGGTGCTGCTGCGCGGGGGTGCCTTTCCGGTGGCCTACGTCTATCCCCCGCAGATGCGAGCCACGCGCGATGTGCTCCGGCGCCGACTCTACTTCGTACGCAAGCGCGGCGAACTCCTCGCCCACGTCCGTAACACCTTTCATCAGTACAACCTGCCTCGGCCCTCCGGTCAGCTCCTCTATAAGAAGAACCGCGAGGGACTGGCCCAGGCATTCGACGATCGCATGATCCAGAGGACCATCGAGGCGGATCTCGCACTCGCGGATCGCTTCGACCCCGTGATCCGAGAACTCGAGCGCACGATCGAAGAAGAAGCCCGCGTCCACGACCACGACACGCTGCAGCGGCTGCGAACCATCCCCGGCATTGGCCGCATCCGGGACAGCGCTTTCAGGGACCCGCTATGCGCCGCCTTGCGCCATGTCGTCAGGTGCGACGAGTACAAGCCCTCCCGCCGTAGGAGTCGGCCAACCTCTCCGGGCTCCGTGCACCGGTCCGCTTCTTCGACGATCCGCAGCTTGTACGACGGAGCGAACCGCCGGCGCAGCGGCCTATCTACCACCTCCGAGTCCGCAGGAGCTGCCGCGCTTCGCTTACCGTCCCAGGTTGGTGGGGCTATTCCATTCTCTTTCATTCTCTCTCGGTGTCTCAGCATCCTCGGTTTCTCTGCCTTCGCCCTACTCTAATTCCTTAGCTGCTCCGTGTCTCACGTAAGTTGGCAGAGAGGGCTCCGCTTACGGCGCCGCTCCGCGGCGCGGAGGAGGGAACTTGCGCGCTCTTGACTCCGGGGGCCTGATAAGTGTTAGAGCGCTTGCCCTCGATGGTTATACCATGGTATTATAACGGTATGAAAACAGCGATATCACTACCAGATGACCTCTTTGAGTCTGCCGACGCCCTCGCCGAGCGGTTAGGGTTGTCCCGAAGCGAGCTCTACGCAACGGCCGTTGCGGAGTACCTAGCCAAACACCGTGATGAGGATGTGACAGGCAGACTGAACGATGTCTTCGCCGACGAACCCAGCGGTATCGAGCCGGCGTTAAGGGCAGCCCAGGCACGAAGTGTGAGTTCGGCTGAGTGGTAGTACAACGTCGTGAGGTGTGGTGGGCCGATCTCGAGGAGCCTCGCGGATCTGAGCCCGGCTTTCGCCGCCCGATCCTCGTCGTCCAAGCCGACTCCTTCAATCGCAGCAGACTGCGGACAGTGCTCGGAGTAGTACTGACGTCGAACACGCGGCTCCTTGACGCCCCTGGCAACGTCCTTCTCCCGGCCCGGAATAGCGGCCTGCCCAAAGACTCGGTGGCCAACGTCACGCAGATCGTGACCCTTGATGAGGCCTACCTGTCGGAGCGAACGGGGCGCTTACCCCCTAAGCTGATGGCCCATGTCGATGCGGGTCTGAAGCTAGTCCTTGATCTATAGCCCGACCAAGCGCTCTAACGGATCTGCGATTCTGCTGCGCGAACAAGATGCCGACCGCAAGCGAAGCGCGCGAGCCTCAAGTCTACCGCGACAGTAGCAATCGCTTGATACTCATGCAGGCCCCCTCCTGGACCTCTCAGAGAGAGGACGGAATGATCAGAGCGCGACGCTCGATCCATCCAACCCAGGAGGGGAACCATGCGCTTCTACACCGGCCAGCATCCCTCTCTCATGAAGGCGACCCAGGAGCTAGCCAAGCACGTAGGGGTGAAGCCCGCGTGCGATGCGCTCAGGGTGCCGCGAGCCACGTTCTACCGTCGTCGGAGTGCATCGACCGGGCATCAGCAGCCCCGCCCGACCCCCGCCCGGGCCTTAAGTGAGAGGGAGCGGGACAAGATTTTCGACACCCTGTGTTCGGAGCGGTTCGTGGACCGGTCCCCAGCCGAGGTGGTGGCGACGCTGCTCGACGAGGACGTCTACCTGTGCAGCGAGCGTACGATGTATCGCGTTCTGGCTTCCCAGGTGCCGGTTCAGGAGCGTCGAGCGCAGCGGAGTCATCCCAAATACCAGAAGCCCGAGTTGATGGCGAGGGGCCCGAACCAGGTCTGGTCCTGGGATATCACCCGGCTGCTGGGGCCGAAGAAGTGGAGTTACTTCTACCTCTACGTGATCCTGGACATCTTCAGCCGCTACGTCGTGGGATGGATGGTGGCGGATCGGGAGAACTCTGCCCTGGCCAGCCGGCTGATCCAGCAGAGTTGCTTGAAGCATGGCGTCCAGCCCCACCTCCTGACCCTGCATTCCGATCGAGGGGCTCCGATGACGAGCCAATGCACGGCTCAACTACTCGCCGATCTCGGCGTGACCCGCTCGTTGGGCCGACCCCAGGTCTCGGATGACAATCCGTTCTCCGAGGCTCAGTTCAAGACCTTGAAGTACCATCCCTCGTTTCCCGGCCGGTTCGGGGATCAGGGGCAAGCCAAGACCTTCTGTCGCTCGTTCTTCCGTTGGTATAATGCCGAGCACCGCCATGGCGGCATCTCGATGCTGACCCCCGAACAGGTCCACTTCGGTCACGCCGATCGGATCATCGCCTGCAGGAAGGCCGTGCTCCGTGAGGCATGGGCCGCTCATCCCGAGCGCTTCGTCTCCGGTGAGCCGAAGCCTAAACCACTCCCGGAGGCCGTCTGGATCAATCCTCCCACCCCATCCCTCACGACACAGGAGATTGCTCTCTAATTGATTTCCAAGAGTGTCTCACTGGCGTTGACAGGTTCCGGTTCCGTACCAGCTCCGACAAGCACTGCGTCCTCACCTTCGTCGATCGTAAGACGGGCTACGTGATGATCGGCAAGCTCGAGGCTCGTACCGTCGAGGCTACGAACCGTCGAGCCGTTCGTCTGATCAAGACTGCCGCTCGCCCCACTCACACCATCACGGCCGACAACGGAACTGAGTTCCACGGCTATGGGGCGATCGAAGCAGAAACCGGATCGAAATTCTACTTCGCCGCGCCCTACCACTCTTGGGAAAGGGGGACCAGCGAGAACACGAACGGTCTGATTCGTCAGTACCTACCGAAGCGTACCAGCATGGCTCACATCACCCAGCATGCTTGCAACCGCATCGCTCACAAACTCAACAACCGACCCAGGAAGCGTTTAGGCTATCGCACCCCCGAGGAATGCTATGTACAGATCTAGCTCGTGTTGCACTTCAAAGTTGATCCGAAGTAGCCCTTCCCTCCAGGCTCGGGATTCAGTATACGTATAGTACGTTTTGAAACATACGTAGGAAGGACCCATGGCAAAGACCAAGCTCACGCTGTCAGTTGACAAGGCTCTGATTGTGCGAGCTAAACGGTTCTCGCGGAGGAACGACACCACAGTCTCGGAGTTGGTCTCAAGGTTCTTGGCGTCGCTGGACGATGAGCGAGGTCGGGCGGCGCCTATCACATCGCGTCTACGTGGAGTCCTCCCTGCTGCCGTCAAACGCGAGGAACATCGGCGGCATCTTGAAGTGAAGCACGGGTGAAACGGATTCTTCTCGACATCAACGTGGTTCTCGACATCTTAGCCGACCGGAAACCCTTCGCTGAGGAGGCTGCCGCGCTCTTCGGAGTGATCGAAACCGGAGGCGTGCAAGGCTTCGTCGCGGCCCATACGGTGACCACGCTTCACTATCTCCTGGCGAAGCACCTGGGGAAGGCGAGGACACGACGGGTGCTGATGGACCTGCTTCAGTTGCTCCGAGTGGTGGAGGTAGACGAGGATCGTTTGCGGCATGCACTGGGGCTGAACTGGACGGACTTCGAGGACGCGGTTCAGGCAGCGTGCGCGGAGAAGGCTGAGGCAGACTACCTCGTGACCCGGGACAAGGCCGGGTTCAAGAAGTCTTCAGTACGACCAGTAACGCCAAGCGAGTTGCTTGCTTTGATCCAGGAGTAGATGGATCGGGGCTACCTAACGGATCTGCATTTCTGCTGCGCGTCAATCTGCACTCCGCGCACATTGTGCGCGACTCTAACGCCGACCGCGACTGCAGCAAATGCTTGTTAGAACGCGCTGCGGCGGCACTCATCAGCCTCCGTAGTGAGTCAGACGCAGGGGGCTGGCCAGGCGCGACTATAGTGAATCCGCGAACCCCTTGATATCTCGAATAGTGGCCGCGAACACTTCCGGGAGCGCTTTTCGGAAAACCATATCGCCAGAGTGGCAGGTGCCATTGACGGTCCGGCTGTAGACGTTTACGCCAGCCGCCATGAGCATCTGGTGGTACTTCAGTCCCTCGTCCCGTAAAGGGTCTAGCTCATTGACCGATATGACATGCGGGGGCAGACCTTGCAGGTCCTGAGGCTCGGCGAAATATGGCCAGCAAAGCGGATTGTGATCGTTCTCGTGCGCGGGGTCATATGCGACGGCACACGCGCCCAACATGCTGCAGTTGAGGAAGTAATCGTCGTTTTCGTAAAGGGATGGCAGCTCCGAGATCTTGTTGGCCCATGCGTTGGAGATGTACGGACATAGCGCGTAGGCGCCGTCGATCTGTTCGAGCTTGTCATCCTTCTTGGCCTTTAGAGTCATGGCCAACGAGAGGTTGCCGCCACCGGACTCACCGGACACGACAATCGTGGAAATCCCAAGCGCGGCTTTGTTATCGAACGTCCACTGTAGCCCGCTCATGCAATCGTTGAGTCCTGCAGGGAACGGGTGGTTGCCGAGCTTCCCTGCGCCGTTCCGGAACTCCACACCCACCACCACCATTCCGACAGCGGAAAGCTCGTCGCGCCAGCGCGTGGCGAGAGAGCCGGCGGCCTCCAGAAGGACCATGGCACCTCCGTGCATATGATACACACACGGTAGCGGACCAGAAGCATTCTGGGGCTTGTGCATAAAGAGGCTGATGTCGTTGTCGTCCACTCCCTTTATCACTTCGGTACGCCTCTCCACACTCTCAATCGGTGGTAAGTCCGTGAGCCAAACTTTGAAGAGGTCTTCGTAGCCCGGCTCCGCCACGGCAATGAACTCGAGTATTTCCTCGAGTTGCGATTCAGCGGTGACCGGTGCGGGTGGTGGGGCCTCGTCGAAGCCAAATTCGGCGAGGGCGGCCACCATTCGAGGGTGGGCACGGGGATCAGTCTTTAAGACGCTGTCAGGATCGGCGAGTCGGCCTGGCGAGAAGGGCTGATCGGTTTTGGAACGGACTTGGCCGGACATAGTCATGGTTCTGCCTCTCCTGTTCTGAACCTCTTGGCGCGTTCTAACGTCTCTGCGATTCTGCTGCGCGGCTAATGTGGTGACCGCACGCGAAGCGCGCGAGCCTGATGTCTACCGCGACAGTAGCAATCGCTTGATACTCATGCAGGCCCCCTCCTGGACCTCTCAGAGAGAGGACGGAATGATCAGAGCGCGACGCTCGATCCATCCAACCCAGGAGGGGAACCGGAACCTGTCAACGCCAGTGAGACACTCTTGGAAATCAATTAGAGAGCAATCTCCTGTGTCGTGAGGGATGGGGTGGGAGGATTGATCCAGACGGCCTCCGGGAGTGGTTTAGGCTTCGGCTCACCGGAGACGAAGCGCTCGGGATGAGCGGCCCATGCCTCACGGAGCACGGCCTTCCTGCAGGCGATGATCCGATCGGCGTGACCGAAGTGGACCTGTTCGGGGGTCAGCATCGAGATGCCGCCATGGCGGTGCTCGGCATTATACCAACGGAAGAACGAGCGACAGAAGGTCTTGGCTTGCCCCTGATCCCCGAACCGGCCGGGAAACGAGGGATGGTACTTCAAGGTCTTGAACTGAGCCTCGGAGAACGGATTGTCATCCGAGACCTGGGGTCGGCCCAACGAGCGGGTCACGCCGAGATCGGCGAGTAGTTGAGCCGTGCATTGGCTCGTCATCGGAGCCCCTCGATCGGAATGCAGGGTCAGGAGGTGGGGCTGGACGCCATGCTTCAAGCAACTCTGCTGGATCAGCCGGCTGGCCAGGGCAGAGTTCTCCCGATCCGCCACCATCCATCCCACGACGTAGCGGCTGAAGATGTCCAGGATCACGTAGAGGTAGAAGTAACTCCACTTCTTCGGCCCCAGCAGCCGGGTGATATCCCAGGACCAGACCTGGTTCGGGCCCCTCGCCATCAACTCGGGCTTCTGGTATTTGGGATGACTCCGCTGCGCTCGACGCTCCTGAACCGGCACCTGGGAAGCCAGAACGCGATACATCGTACGCTCGCTGCACAGGTAGACGTCCTCGTCGAGCAGCGTCGCCACCACCTCGGCTGGGGACCGGTCCACGAACCGCTCCGAACACAGGGTGTCGAAAATCTTGTCCCGCTCCCTCTCACTTAAGGCCCGGGCGGGGGTCGGGCGGGGCTGCTGATGCCCGGTCGATGCACTCCGACGACGGTAGAACGTGGCTCGCGGCACCCTGAGCGCATCGCACGCGGGCTTCACCCCTACGTGCTTGGCTAGCTCCTGGGTCGCCTTCATGAGTTCGTCCCGTCCTCGAGGCTCAATCCCAGCAGCCCTGCAACTTTTCCCTGGACGTCGATGATCAAGTGCGCCTTCTGGAGCTCCTTCTCGAGGCGAGTGTTCTCGCGCTCCAGCTTGCGCACCTTCTCCTCCAGCGGATTGCGCTCGCGCTTACGGCCTCGTTTCTTCGACAGCGCTTTCAGGGACCCGCTATGCGCCGCCTTGCGCCATGTCGTCAGGTGCGACGAGTACAAGCCCTCCCGCCGTAGGAGTCGGCCAACCTCTCCGGGCTCCGTGCACCGGTCCGCTTCTTCGACGATCCGCAGCTTGTACGACGGAGCGAACCGCCGGCGCAGCGGCCTATCTACCACCTCCGAGTCCGCAGGAGCTGCCGCGCTTCGCTTACCGTCCCAGGTTGGTGGGGCTATTCCATTCTCTTTCATTCTCTCTCGGTGTCTCAGCATCCTCGGTTTCTCTGCCTTCGCCCTACTCTAATTCCTTAGCTGCTCCGTGTCTCACGTAAGTTGGCAGAGAGGGAACCATGCGCTTCTACACCGGCCAGCATCGATACTACTGTGGCATCGACCTTCACGCTCGCACGCTCTACCTCTGTATCCTGGACTGCCAGGGCAAGATACGACTACACAAGAGGCTACGCTGTGAGCGCGAGGCACTGCTTCGCGCCCTCGAGCCGTACCGTTCAGATCTCGTCGTGGGCAGCGAGTGCATCTTCTGCTGGTACTGGCTCGCCGATCTCTGTGCTCGCGAGCAGATCCCCTTCGTGCTCGGCCATGCGCTCTACATGAAGGCGATCCATGGGGCCAAGGCGAAGAACGACCACATCGACTCCCACAAGACGGCGGTGCTGCTGCGCGGGGGTGCCTTTCCGGTGGCCTACGTCTATCCCCCGCAGATGCGAGCCACGCGCGATGTGCTCCGGCGCCGACTCTACTTCGTACGCAAGCGCGGCGAACTCCTCGCCCACGTCCGTAACACCTTTCATCAGTACAACCTGCCTCGGCCCTCCGGTCAGCTCCTCTATAAGAAGAACCGCGAGGGACTGGCCCAGGCATTCGACGATCGCATGATCCAGAGGACCATCGAGGCGGATCTCGCACTCGCGGATCGCTTCGACCCCGTGATCCGAGAACTCGAGCGCACGATCGAAGAAGAAGCCCGCGTCCACGACCACGACACGCTGCAGCGGCTGCGAACCATCCCCGGCATTGGCCGCATCCTGGCCCTCACGCTGCTCTATGAGATCCACGACATCGCTCGCTTCAGCACGGTGCAGCGCTTCAGCTCCTACTGTCGACTCGCCAAGCCCGAGCACCGCAGTGCAGGCAAGCGAGTCGGCAGCGGAGGAGCCAAGATCGGCAACGCACACCTCAAGTGGGCGTTCAGTGAGGCGGCCGTCCTCTTCCTTCGCGACAACGTCCGCGGCCAGGCCCATCTCAAGAGGCTCGCGCGCCGCCACGGCAAGGGCAAGGCGCTCAGCATCCTTGCGGCTCGCATCGGACGCGCCACCTACTTCATGCTCAAGAACCGGGAGGCATTCGACACCGAACGCTTCTATACACGCACCTGACGGGGAGGGGAGGTTGTGAGCCTTGATTTCTAACTCGAGCGGGCACCGGATGCCTGACAGCCGCCTCGCTTGATTGGACGCCTCCTCCCGCTCCCCACACATCGAGTCGGTCTCACTCAGGACTCTGCCCCTCACCCGAGCCCGGAGCTAACTGGCCCGCCGCCTCACGGCCCGAGCCTGCTCTCCTTGAATGGAGTCGGACGGCACGAGGGCACAGATGAATTTCTAGGTCGTAGCGGCCAGCAGGCTCCTGCTCCGCCGCCTTCGAGCTCGCCTCGAGGGAGATCCGGCGGTTAAACCTCGATAAGTGTTTGGTGCAGAGCTCACTGCGCTCGCACCTGCTAACGGAAACCAAGTCAGAGGACTCAGCGACCGATGCTCACTCCGCTTACGGCGCCGCTCCGCAGCGCGGAGGAGGGAACTTGCGCGCTCTTGACTCCGGGGGCCTGATAAGTGTTAGAGCGCAGCCGACCGAGCCCGAAGTACCCTACGCCATTGACGGATATACGCCAATGACGTATCATAGCTCATGGTCATCAAGGAGACCTCCATTTTCACCAAGCAGGTGAACAAGCTATTGGACGCGGAGTCCTATCGATTCTTGCAGCTTCGCCTCGTCGCGGATCCTGAGGCCGGAGATCTCATGCGTGGGACCGGTGGCCTGCGGAAGATTCGGTGGCAGGGGTCTGGTCGCGGAAAACGAGGAGGTGTCAGGGTGATCTATTATTGGGCCGCGAATCATGACGTCGTTCTGATGTTGCTGATGTACGGAAAGAATGAGCGAGATGACCTCTCTGCCGAACAGAGCAAGGTGTTGGTCGCTCTTGTGAAGGAGGAGTTCAAATGAGGGACGAGCTTTTCAGCGAACTCGAAGAAAGTCTGAAGGAAGGGGGAGCCATCCTCCGAGGCGAGCTGGATCCATCCCGCCAGGTAGCCTTTGAGGCTCCAAACGTAGCTGAGATTCGGGAGGAATACGGATTATCTCAGACCAAGTTTGCGGCTCTGCTTGGGATCAGCGTCCGCACGCTACAGAATTGGGAGCAGGGTCGCCGCCACCCCCAGGGACCTGCGAGAATCTTGTTGAGGGTGGCAGCGAAGCACCCTCGGGCGGTCCTCGACTCGGTAAAATGACCGGGCCAAAGCACGAGATCGCTTACCTGCGCTCTAACGGACTTGCGATTCTGCTGCGCGTCCAAAATGCCGACCGGAAGCGAAGCGCGCGAGCCTGATGTCTAACGCGACAGGAGCAATCGCTTGATACTCATGCAGGCCCCCTCCTGGACCTCTCAGAGAGAGGACGGAATGATCAGAGCGCGACGCTCGATCCATCCAACCCAGGAGGGGAACCATGCGCTTCTACACCGGCCAGCATCGATACTACTGTGGCATCGACCTTCACGCTCGCACGCTCTACCTCTGTATCCTGGACTGCCAGGGCAAGATACGACTACACAAGAGGCTACGCTGTGAGCGCGAGGCACTGCTTCGCGCCCTCGAGCCGTACCGTTCAGATCTCGTCGTGGGCAGCGAGTGCATCTTCTGCTGGTACTGGCTCGCCGATCTCTGTGCTCGCGAGCAGATCCCCTTCGTGCTCGGCCATGCGCTCTACATGAAGGCGATCCATGGGGCCAAGGCGAAGAACGACCACATCGACTCCCACAAGACGGCGGTGCTGCTGCGCGGGGGTGCCTTTCCGGTGGCCTACGTCTATCCCCCGCAGATGCGAGCCACGCGCGATGTGCTCCGGCGCCGACTCTACTTCGTACGCAAGCGCGGCGAACTCCTCGCCCACGTCCGTAACACCTTTCATCAGTACAACCTGCCTCGGCCCTCCGGTCAGCTCCTCTATAAGAAGAACCGCGAGGGACTGGCCCAGGCATTCGACGATCGCATGATCCAGAGGACCATCGAGGCGGATCTCGCACTCGCGGATCGCTTCGACCCCGTGATCCGAGAACTCGAGCGCACGATCGAAGAAGAAGCCCGCGTCCACGACCACGACACGCTGCAGCGGCTGCGAACCATCCCCGGCATTGGCCGCATCCTGGCCCTCACGCTGCTCTATGAGATCCACGACATCGCTCGCTTCAGCACGGTGCAGCGCTTCAGCTCCTACTGTCGACTCGCCAAGCGGAACCTGTCAACAGCGATGAGACACGGGGAGTCATAGATTAGTGAGCAGGCTGCGGTGTCGGAGCCGCAGCTGGTGGATTGATCCAGACCTCCGTTGGGAGAGGCTGGGGCGTGGGGATTCCCTGCACGAAGCGTTCAGGGTGTTCGGACCACGCCTGCTGGAGAGTGCGCTCACGCTGGGCGAGCACGTCACGGGCTCGGTCGTGATGGACATCAGCCGGGGTGAGCATCGCGATTCCGCCGTGGCGATGCTCATGGTTGTACCAAGGGAAGAAGGATCGGCAGAAGTCGATCGCCGCGCCGATGTCGGCGAAGCGTCCGGGGAAGTTGGGGTAGTATTTGACGGTCTTGAAGTGCGCCTCCGAGAAGGGGTTGTCGTCGCTGACCCGGGGACGGCCGAGCGAGCGGGTGATCCCGAGGTCGGCGAGCAGCTGGGCCGTGCACTTGCTGGTCATCGGGGCCCCGCGGTCGGAGTGCAGGGTCAGCGTCTCGGGCTGGACATCCTGCTTGAGGCAGCTCTCCTGGATGAGCCGGCAGGCGAGCGCGGAGTTCTCGCGGTCGGCGACCATCCATCCGACCACGTACCGGCTGAAGATGTCGATGAGGACGTAGAGGTAGAAGTACGACCACTTCTCGGGTCCGAGAAGCCGGGTGATGTCCCACGACCAGGTCTGGTTCGGTGCCGTGGCCACGAGCTGGGGCTTCGTGTAGGCGGGATGCGTGAGCTGACTGCGCCGCTCACGCACGGGGTGATCCTCCTGGAGGATCCTGTACATCGTGCGTTCTGAGCAGAGGTACTCGCCCTCGTCGAGGAGGGTGGCCACAACCTCTGCGGGAGATCGGTCGACGAAGCGCGGGCAAGCGAGGGTCTCACGCACCTTCTCGCGCTCGGATTCATCGAGAGCCCGGGCGGGGCGCTGCCTGGGCTGCTGGTGCCCGGTCGTGGGCTTACGGCGCCGGTAGAACGTGGCACGCGCCACACCCAGTGCTCGGCACGCCGGCGCGGCGCCGACCTCCCGAGCCAGGGAGGCAGCGGCCATCAGGAGTTCTTTCCGCTGTCGAAGCTCAACCCCAGCAGCCCGGCAACTTTTCCCTGGACTTCCAGGATCGTTTCCGCCGTGGCAAGCTGCTTCTCGAGCCGGGCCACTTCGGCCTCGAGCTCATCCACCCTCTTCTGGAGGGAGTTGCGGCGGGCCGGCTTGCGGCCCCGCCGCTTCGGCGTCAGGCCCTTCAGAGAGCCCTCGCGCCGTGCCTTTCGCCATGCCGTGAGATGAGAGCTGTACAGACCCTCCCGACGCACGATCCGCCCAACCTCGCCGGGCTCCGAGCACCGGTCGGTCTCTTCCAGGATCCTGAGCTTGTACTCCGCGGTGAACTGCCGGCGGGTCGGCTTGGCCACCACCTCCGGATCCCGAGCCCGATTCCGCTCGGCGACTCGGGCCCTGGCGGCCTCGTCGCTACGCTCCTCGCCCCCCAGGGCCCGAGCACCCACACCCATACCAATCATCGTATCTCTCCCCTCTACCATCGCCATCCACCTCCGCCCCCTTCAGTAATTCCAAAGGTGCCAGGTGTCTCACTGATATTGGCAGAGAGGGAAGCCCCGGAACCTGTCAACGCCAGTGAGACACTCTTGGAAATCAATTAGAGAGCAATCTCCTGTGTCGTGAGGGATGGGGTGGGAGGATTGATCCAGACGGCCTCCGGGAGTGGTTTAGGCTTCGGCTCACCGGAGACGAAGCGCTCGGGATGAGCGGCCCATGCCTCACGGAGCACGGCCTTCCTGCAGGCGATGATCCGATCGGCGTGACCGAAGTGGACCTGTTCGGGGGTCAGCATCGAGATGCCGCCATGGCGGTGCTCGGCATTATACCAACGGAAGAACGAGCGACAGAAGGTCTTGGCTTGCCCCTGATCCCCGAACCGGCCGGGAAACGAGGGATGGTACTTCAAGGTCTTGAACTGAGCCTCGGAGAACGGATTGTCATCCGAGACCTGGGGTCGGCCCAACGAGCGGGTCACGCCGAGATCGGCGAGTAGTTGAGCCGTGCATTGGCTCGTCATCGGAGCCCCTCGATCGGAATGCAGGGTCAGGAGGTGGGGCTGGACGCCATGCTTCAAGCAACTCTGCTGGATCAGCCGGCTGGCCAGGGCAGAGTTCTCCCGATCCGCCACCATCCATCCCACGACGTAGCGGCTGAAGATGTCCAGGATCACGTAGAGGTAGAAGTAACTCCACTTCTTCGGCCCCAGCAGCCGGGTGATATCCCAGGACCAGACCTGGTTCGGGCCCCTCGCCATCAACTCGGGCTTCTGGTATTTGGGATGACTCCGCTGCGCTCGACGCTCCTGAACCGGCACCTGGGAAGCCAGAACGCGATACATCGTACGCTCGCTGCACAGGTAGACGTCCTCGTCGAGCAGCGTCGCCACCACCTCGGCTGGGGACCGGTCCACGAACCGCTCCGAACACAGGGTGTCGAAAATCTTGTCCCGCTCCCTCTCACTTAAGGCCCGGGCGGGGGTCGGGCGGGGCTGCTGATGCCCGGTCGATGCACTCCGACGACGGTAGAACGTGGCTCGCGGCACCCTGAGCGCATCGCACGCGGGCTTCACCCCTACGTGCTTGGCTAGCTCCTGGGTCGCCTTCATGAGTTCGTCCCGTCCTCGAGGCTCAATCCCAGCAGCCCTGCAACTTTTCCCTGGACGTCGATGATCAAGTGCGCCTTCTGGAGCTCCTTCTCGAGGCGAGTGTTCTCGCGCTCCAGCTTGCGCACCTTCTCCTCCAGCGGATTGCGCTCGCGCTTACGGCCTCGTTTCTTCGACAGCGCTTTCAGGGACCCGCTATGCGCCGCCTTGCGCCATGTCGTCAGGTGCGACGAGTACAAGCCCTCCCGCCGTAGGAGTCGGCCAACCTCTCCGGGCTCCGTGCACCGGTCCGCTTCTTCGACGATCCGCAGCTTGTACGACGGAGCGAACCGCCGGCGCAGCGGCCTATCTACCACCTCCGAGTCCGCAGGAGCTGCCGCGCTTCGCTTACCGTCCCAGGTTGGTGGGGCTATTCCATTCTCTTTCATTCTCTCTCGGTGTCTCAGCATCCTCGGTTTCTCTGCCTTCGCCCTACTCTAATTCCTTAGCTGCTCCGTGTCTCACGTAAGTTGGCAGAGAGGGGTTTCAAGGTATGCAGCGAACTCCGGCGTAACGAACTCTTGGACATCCGGCCAAAGGCGCCACAGAGGGTGGTCTTCGCGGAACGTGCCCCACCCGAGGGATTCCAACGCCTCCGCATCGAGGAGTCCTTCCTCAACCTGTAGGAATGTCGTCTCGTAAAGCCGAAGAATCGCGACGAAGTAGTTCGTCACCAGGAGACGATCCGACGGGTCGAACTCAGACCATGACGCCGAGTCCGCCATGAGAACGCGCCCCCATGCATCACTCAAGTCGCGGTTGGTTGCCGCCGCCATCCAAAGTTCAGTCACCGCGATCCCGAGGTCCTGATAGGCCGCCGCCCGCGCGGCCACCGCGTTCTGTCGAAGTTCCATTCCGATGAAGACCAGCGACAGCACGACACCGATGAGGGCTATCGCTTCAGCAATCACTCGAACAGGAGGTCTTGGCTTCATCCGGGGCTAGCACTTTGTCTCGGTCGCGATCTAACTTTCAACTGTATCGCGAATCCTCTGGAGTTTCTGAAGCGGATCCGCTGCCTGGATGGCAACGTAGGAGAGATGGACAGGGCCCGACAGACCCAGCGCGGCCCTCGCTTGTGGCTTCTTTGCCTTTGGCTTTGGGCTGCGCCGGAGACGTTTTGGTCGCGTCGGATGGACGGTTGCCGGGTGGCAGCCTAGTCCCGGTCCTCCGGTCGATCAAGTGGGCTGCGCATGCCCAGTCCGGCATCGGTGATGGCTTGCACGTAGATCATCGTCGTGCGGATGTCTTTGTGACCCATGAGCCTCTGCACCGAACGGGCGTCGTATCCGGCCCGCAGCATCTGAGTAGCGAAGGATCTGCGAAGGGTGTGACAGGTGACGGGCTTGGTAATGCCGGATGCTCGGGCCGCGTCCTTCATCCGTCTTTGCATGGCTGTCGGGTTGAGGTGGTACCGACCCTTCCTCCTAGTAGCGGGATCCCGCGACCATCGGCTCGCGGGGAATAGGAACTGCCACGACAGGTCGTAACCCGCTTGTGGATCCTTGCGATCCAGTGCACCCGGCAGTTGAGCCCAACCGCCTCCTCGGCGCCTGTCCTCCCGGTGCAGTTCCTTTACAAGAGACACCTGGCGGCGTAGTGCCGAACCGAGCCGCTCGGGCAGCATGACCCACCGGTCCTTGGCACCCTTCCCGTCCCGTATGGCGATTTGCAGCAGGTCGAAGTCGATGTCCTTAATCCGCAGTTGATGACACTCCGTCAGGCGGGCGCCCGTGCCATACATCAGCGAACCCAGTAGTCGATATTTGCCGGACAGATGGCCGAGCACGAGCCGCACCTGCCCGTGAGATAACACGGTCGGTATTCGCTGCGGCTCTCGGGCCCGAGGCATACCTTCAAGATCGTCGCGGCCCAGGACCTCCCTGAAGAAAAACGACAGCGCCGACGCGGCCTGATTGCGACTCTTTGGCGCCAACCTCCGCTCCTCCGTGAGAACGCTCAAGAACTGCTCCACATGCCGTCTGGTGAGATCCTCCACCGGAACACCGGGATGGGCGTCCGTGAATCGCCGGAGCCATCGCGCGTACACTTCTATCGTCCTATTCCGGTAACCCCTCTGTCTCAGGAGGCGGCGAGTGGTCGCGAGCGCTCGCTCGACATCGGGTCCCGGGCGCATGCTGAACGATCCCACCCGATCTGGAGCGAAGCCATGGACGTCTGGGACAGCAAAGCAGCGGACGCGTCACGGATGAACAGAAATCGGTTGGATTGCTCAGGCAGCGATAGCCAAGTCTGCGGGAGCCTAGGTAGTGGTACAGTTTGCTGTACCACTACCCGGCGTCGGGCAAAGTTGTCTTCCAGCCGGCTTCGCGGTACCATGAGCTACTTAGCCTCAGCAGGGAGCGGTGCCCATGTCCGAGAGCAACCTCGTCGATGCAGGTCTTGCCATATCGAGTGCGAGCCCCTCCCCCCCCCACCCCGCGGGGTCACAGGACCCGACGTGCGGTCACTATTTCGGTGGCACGCCGTTCGGGTGGCAGGAGGGCCGGGGTAGTTGGTCCCGGAGGAACTTCATCAAGGGAATCATCGCGTCGGGGGTGGCAGTCTCTGGGGTGCCATATCTGGCCTCCGCTGCTTCCAGGCCGGCCATTCAGGCGGGTGCGGTAGAGCGCTTGATCTCGTTGAACGTCAACGGGCAGACCCGCCGCGTCGACGTGCTCCCCAATGAGACGCTCGCGATGACCCTACGCTATAAGCTGGGGCTAACGGGTACCAAGCTCGGCTGCGACCGCGCAGAGTGCGGGGCGTGCACGGTGTTGATCGACGACGTGACGCACTACTCGTGCTCCACGCTGACGCAGCGCGTTCGCGGGAAGGAGATCACGACGGTCGAGGGGTTGGAGAGTCCGACTGGAGAGCTACACCCGGTCCAACAGGCATTCATGGACGAGTTGGGCCCGCAGTGCGGCTTTTGCACGCCCGGCCAGGTGATGGCGGCCGTGGGTCTCTTGACGGCGAACCCGAACCCGACTCGGGCCGAAGCGCGTCAGGCGATGTCAGGTAATCTGTGCCGATGCGGATCCTACGACCATTATCTGAACGGAATCATGCGTGCAGCAGGGGAGGTGTGACATGGCATACTTGACTGGTCGAGATTTCACGCCACCGGATCTTCACGCCAAGGTGACCGGGCGGGCGAAATATGCCGAGGACTTTCGCGCGGACGGCATGTTGTTCTGCCGGCTGCTGACCAGCCCCATGCCCCATGCGCGCGTCTTGAACATCGACGCGTCCGAGGCGCTCGCCATGGATGGCGTCGTCGCGATTCTGACAGCCGACGAGCTGCCCGAAGTGGACGCGCCGGGCAATACGAGCCTCACGAATGAGCCACTCTACGTGGGCGCGCCGATCCTCGCGGTGGCTGCGACGGACGAGACCACGGCCCAGAACGCCATCGCGGCGATCAACGTGGATCTGGAACCGCTTCCGTTCTGCGTGGACCCGCTCGAGAGCCTGCGTCCTGGTGGGCCGAACGCCCGGACTACGGGAAACGTGCCGGGCGGGCGCGTGACCGCAGTGGAGCTCGATACGAGCGACGGCGTGGCGGAGGTCAAGTGGACGGCGGAGGACTTCGCGGCCGCAGGGGAGGGCCAGACGCCCATGGGCATGGCCACAACGGAATGGTCGTACGGCGATGTCGAGGCGGGCTTTGCAAACGCCGCGCTCGTGCTCGACGAGTCCTTCGTCACCGCGGGCACGTCGCATAACTCGATGGAGCCACGTACCGCCATGGCGTACTGGCAGAACGGGAAGTGTTACCTGTACGGCTCGACCCAGAGCCAGAGCAACGTGGTTCCGCGTCTGGCCGCCCTCCTCGAGATCGAGCCGGAGGACCTCGTCTATGTCTCGGAGTTCTGTGGTGGTGGGTTCGGGTCGAAGGCGCCCGCCTACCCCGTTATAGCCATTCCGGCCTACATGGCGAAGAAGACCGGCCGGCCCGTGCTGATGCGTATCAGCCGAGCCGAGGAGAACTTCATCGGTGTATGCCGACCCGCTTTCCAGGGTCGCCTCAAGATCGGGTTCCAGCCCGACGGGCGTATCACGGCAGCCGATCTGTTCATCGTCCAGAACAACGGACCCAACTCCGGTGGGGGTGACTTTAACTCCGCCGGAGGCGCGATGTCCATCGTCTACACGCCGCTCGCCATGCGCTTCCGAGGGGTTCCCGTCCTGACCAACACACCACCCACGGGGGCCCAGAGGGGGCCGGGGCAGAACCAACTGGCCTGCGCTGTCGAACCGATTCTCGACAAGGCGGCCCGCCAGCTGGGTCTCGACCTTGTAGCGATTCGCCGGATCAATGCCCCGGACAACAGTGCCAGGTACGGTGCTGACCAGGGTCCTGTAACTAGCGCTTATCAACGTGAAGCGCTCGACATGGGCGCGGAGCAGTTCGACTGGGAAGCCAGGCGTGCGCGCAGTGGACAGCGGCGTGGCTCGAAGGTCACCGGCGTCGCGGTCGGCCAGGCGTACCACGCGGCCGGGAATAACGGATTCGACGGGCTCTTGCGCATCGCACCGGACGGAAAGTTGTACATCCACACCGGCGTGGGGAACCTGGGTACGTATTCGTACGCCAACACGTCCCGGGTCGCGGCGGAGGTGCTCGGTTACGACTGGGAGAACGTTGAGATCGTCCGCGGTAACTCCAGCCGAAATCTTCCCTGGAGTCCGAATCAGGGCGGGAGCAACACATCCTTCACGGAGTCCCGCGCCAATTACGCCTCAGCCATGGACGCTGTCCAAAAGCTCAAAGAGCTCGCGGCGCGCGACCTCGGGGGCTCGCCCGGAGACTACGATATCGCAAACGAAGCGGTCTTCGCGAGAGCCAATCCGTCGCGGCGCCTTACCTACGCAGCCGCAGCTCAGAGGGCCATCCAACTCGGGGGACGGTTCAGCGGCGAAGAGGTGCCCGACGACATCAACGAGATGACGGCGCGCGCCGTGGAGGGGATCGCCGGTACAGGCTTGATCGGGGTGGCGCGGGATAATATGCCGAAAAACGGCACCGTTCCCGCCTTGGCGACCGGGTTCATCGAGATTGAGTTGGACGTGGAGACCGGCCAATTCGAGATCATCGACTACCTGGGCGTCGCAGACTGCGGAACGGTTATGCATCCCATGGGACTGTCGGGGCAGATCAAGGGTGGGGCCGTGATGGGCTTCGGGATGGCGGCCCTCGAGCGCCATATCTACGACACACACTACGGTCTGCCGGGGGCCGTCGGATTTCACCAGGCCAAGCCCCCGACGTATCTGGACGTTCCTGCCGAGATGTCGTGGAGCGCCGTGGACATAGCCGACCCCCAGAACCCGGTGGGTGCGAAGGGAATCGGTGAGCCAACCATGGGATGCGGCGCGGCCGCACTGTTGTGTGCGATCTCCGACGCTCTGGGAGGACACTACTTCAATCGATCGCCGATCGTGCCTGACATGATCGTAAATGCCGCCTCGGGGCAGGCACAATCACACGGTCCGCTTCAGGTTAACACAGTATGAGGGAGCAGCCCCATGAGTGAGAACCCGCTGACAGGGCACCCGCTGACAGGCACCCGCATGTTGAAGGAGATCCGCGCATGCTGAACGACATGATGCCGCACTTCGAGCTGTTCCAACCCGTCGATGTAGACAATGCATTCGAACTCCTGGATCGGTTCGGGGAGGATTGCTGGACCATTGCCGGAGGACACGACAGTCTGGGCTGGTTCAAGGATCGGGGGAAACAGCCTTCGGCCGTAATCGACCTCGCGGGGATCGCCGAGCTTCATGGCATCCGAGAGTCGGCTGGGGGCCTCGAGCTGGGGGCAATGACTACCCTCACCGAAGTCGAGCGCCACCCTGTCATCCAAGAGAGATTCGGTTTGCTCGCGGAGGCGGCCCGCATGGTTGCGAGCCCCCAGATCCGTAACTCGGGCACCTTGGGTGGCAACGTCGTACAGGACACACGATGCTGGTACTACCGCTTCGGGCTCGCATGCTATCGAGCCGGCGGTAACACGTGCTACGCCAGCGCGCCGGAGGCCATGAATCGGGAGCACGCCATCTTCGGAGCCAACCGGTGCGTGGCCGTTACTCCGTCCGATCCCGCACCCGCCTTGGTGGCGCTCGAAGCGGAGATGGTGATTCGCAACTCCCGCGGTGAGCGGGTGGTGTCTGCGGAGGACTTCTTCATGACACCCGCCGTCGACATCCAACGCATGACGGTCCTCGAGCCCGAGGATCTGCTGACGACCATCCGCATTCCCAACACCTGGGCTGGAGCCAACTTCTACTTCGAGAAGGTGGCGGACCGGGGTGCCTGGGACTTCCCGCTCGTGAACGTAGCCGCTGCGCTCCGGCTCGAGGGAGGCCGAATCGCCGACGCCCGCATCGTCGTGGGTGCCGTCGAGTGCATCCCTCGGCGCCTGACGGACGTCGAAGACCTCGTGAGGGGCCGTGTCAAGAACGAAGAGACCGCCGTCCTGGCGGGTGCGCTCGCGGTAGAGGGTGCGGAGCCCTTGCGGTACAATCACTTCAAGGTGCCGCTCATGGAGAACCTCGTGAAGAGGGCCGTGCGCGACGCCTGAGGCCCTGCTACGCCGGGGGCTCCAGCTAGCTCGTCTCAGCCCCTGTGTTGATCGCGAGGTGTTCGCCCGCCCTCCCTGGCATCTTGCCCGAGAGATAGGGTCCCTGCCGGTTCTTGGCGGGTTGGGGAGACTTTCTCCCCTAGGTGTGGGTCCTCGGTAGGTCAGCAGTCTCAAAAGGCTCTCTTACGCGATTCCAAGGGGAGCGGAGGAGCCAACGTGCTCCGCGAAAACCCCGTGCGCCTCGCGGAGATTCCGAGAGCAACTCCGACTGAAGGGAGAATCGGCTCCTATGGAATTCTCGCGGCCAACGTCGTGGAGCTACGTCGTGGACCCCCCAAAACAAGGAAACTCCCTCAGAGCATCCAAAGCCCTGAGGGAGTAGACCTTATCCTCAGTCGGGACGGCCGGATTGAGCTCCGGGCGCCTTCGGCGATCATCGCTCGTCTCGCGGAGGTCATGAGGATCTATCGAGAGCGCTGCTGACGCTCGGCTCGAACCGGCGACCCCCTGAACCCCATTACACATAGGTTATACGCCATATCATGGGAGATGCCCAGTTTCATTCGGGTTTCGGAGAAAATTTCCTGGAGTCGGAATCCCCGTTTCCAGGCATCCAGGGGGGTTACGTAGTGGAGAAGGTATTGGAGTGCGCCTCTTCGGGGACTCAATCAACCTAGTCCGTGTTGCACTTCAAAGTTGATCTGAGCCGGAATCTGCCGGACGGCTGACGGGCTAAGGCACGTCTGGAAGGGAACTATGACTCCCCCTGCTGAGGATAGCCAATTCCTGCGGCCGTTCGTGGCGCTGCATTCCAGCTTAATCTACGTTGGTAACTGAGGCTGACCGGGCACTCGAACGTTGAGACGAGGTAGGAAGATGGAAAGTCTGCGGGGCCGCCTGCTGATCTCAAGCGGTGGCTTGTTCGATCCGAACTTCCGACACGCGGTCGTGCTGGTCGGGGAGCACAACACGGACGGGGCGCTCGGCGTGGTATTGAACCAAGCCCTCGACGTCACGGTCGAGGAGGCCCTTCCGACCCTGAGCGATTTGGTGCCGGCCGGAGAACCGCTCTTCAAGGGCGGTCCAGTCCAACCGGGAAGCCCAGTGCTTCTCGCCGAGCTCACCCATCCCGAGTTAGTCGATGTCCCGGTGTTCGGGTCATTGGGCTTTCTCGTGGGTGAGGTTGCCGCAGACATCAAGGCGAGCATTCTCAGGGCGCGGGTGTTTGCAGGCTACTCGGGGTGGGCGCCGGGCCAGCTCGAGGCGGAGATGGCCGCTGGCACCTGGATCGTCGAGACGGCGGGTGAGGACGACGTGTTCACCGATGCCCCCGACTTGCTTTGGAGTCGCGTACTTGAGCGGAAGGGGCCTGAATACCGGCAATTGTCCCGGATGCCGTACGACCCATCGATGAACTGACCGTCCTCAACCCACGCCGCCCACCGATTCCGTCTAACGGATCTGCGATTCTGCTGCGCGGCTAATGTGGTGACCGCAAGCGCAGCGCGCGAGCCTGATGTCTACCGCTCCAGGATCACTGCGTCCCCTTGACCCGGTTCTTCTCAATGGTGTTAGATGGCGAGCCTCGCGTTAGTTACGGCATCAACGCCACGATCTCCTCAAACTCGTCCGGGTCCCAGGCACGCATGGTGGTGCTCCTCACGTTCCCTTGTGCACCGGTAGCCAGCGCAAATGCGGTCGCGGCCTTCTCATCGTCGGCCTCGGAGATTACGACCAGGTCGTAAGGGCCTGCGGTGTACTAAACGCCGAGCATTTTGATTCCGGCTCCCTCTGCGGCTTCGATCGCAGCCCTGAGCCGGTTTGGAGATTCCTTCACGGCCCGGATGCCCTGGTCCGTAAAACTGTAGAGCGTCGCGAACTTAGCCATCTGGTTTGCCTCCTTTTCGGACGATAGGGATTAGTGAGCCCAGCAGACCATCCGGTCTCGCGATTTTGCTGCGCGATCACCATGCCCATGAGCAGATCGAGATGCAAGCTCAGAGCCCAAGAGCGGCTGAACAAGAAGACGACCACCTCCGAACGATGGGGGGGGTGGGCGTCCTTGCTCGTATGGCGCACTCCCCTTGTGGTGGTATGGTGCTTGCCGTTGGTGGCACACCTCGTTACAAGGGAGGCTGTCATGCGTCGATTCCTTCCTTTTGCTGCCCTACTCGGGGTGGCGCTCGTGGGCGACGGTCAGCGACGGAATCAAAGGCTCCGGTAAGGACGTCCTGCTCCAGGCCCCGCAGCACGGACAGGAAGTGGTCCAGTGTCTTTACCGCCTCTCTCACGCACCGTTGCGGGACTCAAGGCGCGGCGACTGGTCCTGGCGATACAATACCACAGCCAAATCGGAAATCCGGGATCAGATCATCCTGCTTGATGGTCGTCATGGGCTCCGATCTTCTAGGTGCGCCAGATCATATTTCTTCGACTTCGATCTTCCGGAACTCCAGCAATCCCCCTTCGCCCTGAATCCCAATATGCCCGGTCAGATATTTGATGCTGGTCGCTGTCGTGATAAGTACACCATTCAACCGAACCGACAGATTCTCACCCTCAGCTGTGATTTCATACGTTTGCCATTCTCCGGTTGGCTTGTAGGCTTCCTTCAGCGCCTCGATATCAAATTCATGCTCAAAAGGCGGAGCACCATAAGGAATCATCTGGCCGAGCGGCCTGTCGCCGGTGATGATGTCCCTGAACTGAATCTGATAACCGTTGTCTGGGTAACCCCTATCGTCGTTTCTGCTTGTTGGGGCGGTTCGGACGAAAATCCCGCTATTGGCTTCTTCTTCTAAGAAGCGAAACTCCATGGTCAGGACGAAATCACCAAATGTCTCGCTGGAACGCAGCCAACCTGTTCCGCGATCTATTTTGAGAACCCCATCCTCCACAGAGAACTGCCCGTTGTTGACGATTTCCCAACCGTCCAGATCCTGACCGTTAAAGAGTTGTATCGCCGAGGTGGCAGTGCTCGCAGGCTCGCCAGTGTCCGCTGGCTGACAGCTGCTCAGTAGAACGCAGCCAAGTAGGACGGTTAGCGTAGCTACTCTCATGTCTTCCCCCGTTTCTGTTCGTTAAAGGATAGTTAAACCAAAAGCCCAGTCCTCCTCCATGTCCTCCGGGCGCGCCTCCTCCGACACTCCAGCCACAGCCAAGGCGGCAATGCTCTCCATGTTCGACTGCTTTCGAATCGCACCGCTCCACCGGAGCACGTTTAGCATGGCCACGGCCTTAAAGCAACGAGCCGACGATCACCACGACGCCTTCTACGAAGACGCGAAGCCAGGGGATCTCCCCATCGACGCTCACTCCGGGCGCTTGTCGATGCGCTGTACACACGTATAAGGCTATGTGGATTCCACCCGAATAGCGTCCCCGGGGCTATCGACCTGCCTTACGGAGCCAGCGGCTCGATATGAACGATCCGGCCTTCGTGGTTCGCACCGATCCACGAGCTTGAGAGCCCGCCGCTCTCGGACCGCTGCACATGCATATGGCGAATGTTGGCTTCCGCCGGGAGGAGGTAGAAGTTCCACTCTCCCGTCTCTTCGTTCATCCGCGCGACATGGTCGGCAGAGATCGAGCCCGTCCAGACATAGCCGGCGTTGTCGTTCACGGCCATGTAGGGCTGAAACCAGGGCATCGGCACGGGGAAAAGCTCAATTGCTTGCCCGGCGGGCATGCTCGGGTCGAGCTTTCCGACGTAATTGCCGTCGAAACCACCAAACCACAGGCGGTCCTGGGCATCAAAATAGCCTCGCCGGCTGCCGCCCCCGAGGCCCGTTTCACCGCGGGGCTCTTCGGGGATCGGATAATAGGTGATTTCGTGGGTCTTAGCATCCACCCGCCAGAACTCCGTGCTTCCCCGGCTGGCACCGTACGCGTTGTTCTTCGAGTCCACGTAGTGATCGTAGGCAGATAGGTTCCCAACGGGCGTCCCCTCCCACTTCCCGTCATCAAGGAACTGCGCCTGATACAGCTGGCCGCCAGTACGGAACCAAACGTTGCCATCCACATGCTTGGAGTTGGCCGCCGTAAAATGACCGGTACCTGGATAGAACTCGAACGTCTCCGACTCCGTGTCGAAAACGGCGGTGTACCCGATTCCCCTCCTAAGACCCGGTGGAGCCAGGTAGAATTTGCCCTGCCCATCCGGCATCAGGACTCGATTGCCGACCGGTATCATCGACCCTTCCGCCGCCAGCTCCGGGAAGATATCCACCAAGTCCGGGAACCTGTATTCGACAGTCTCGCCGGTCTTGGGGTTCAGCTTCCCGATCACGTTGTCGTTGAAATCGTCGTAGTAGATCCATCCATCCGGCCCCATCTGCACATCGTGGGGCTTGGCGACCACCCGAGGCAGGTCGTACGTGGTGTAGATCACGTTGGTGTTCTCGCCCGTGGGCCGCGGATACGTCTTCAGGGGATATTGCCAAGGACCGTTACTGAGATTGATCGCTGAAACGGCTTTGGACTGCAGGTCATGGAGGGGAGTGGGCGGGCGCGCCATCACTCCGTCTCCCCTTCCCCAATCGACTGCCTGGGTCTGTGCTATCTGGTAGGTCACCGCCGTACTGCCGAGCCAGTAATACGACATTCGCTGCATGACATACCGGAGCTGCTCCTCGTTGAATCTCGACATTGCCACTCTCTGCTGGTTGTGACAACGGGCACAGTCCCTCAGGGCGACGAAGGTCGTTTCCTCGAGTAGCGGATAGCTCCACAGCCATTCCGCGCTCGAGAGCTGTAGGGCCTTTTCCAGTAGGGTGGCCTCCCCCAGGTGCAGATCCTTCACAGAGGGAGCCTCCCCGGTTACCTCCACGACCCTCGTCGAGGGCCGCAGCACGTAGCCCGCTGCCCGGACCCCGATCGTGTACTCGCCCGGCTCCAGTCTGTCGCGGGGGAAACTGTAAACACCGGCGGCATCGCTCACGACGGTGACCGTGATGTTGGAGCCCTCTCGTCTGGCACTTACGAGCGCTCCCTCCATGCGGCCTTCCGGGACCGAGGTCACCCAGCCCGTCAGAGCGGGAGTCGTCGACTGCATTGCGTGTACGGCCTGGTGGCCCGGCCAGATTGCCAGTCCCACAACGATCGCTCCGACCATCCCTGGCGCGATCCCCTTAACTGCCTTCTTGGTTTTCAAGGCGACCTCTTCCTTGTTCGTAATAAACGTGACCGGGTCACCGGACCCGGCTCAACGATTCGAGCCGTCCGGAAGCGCGTTCGTCGCGTTGCTCCTGATAGGAGCCTACATTGTTCACCGCGTCAACATCCGAGAGCGGGCCGGTAGGCGCAAGCGGAAGCCGTCAGGCGCCCAGAATCGCCGCTACAGCAACACCAACGGCAGCCCCAGCGCGAAGAGCGCCGACGCGATGATCACACTCACGAAGCCCACCTGAGCGGAGGGGCTGCCGCTGTCGGCATCACTCGGGAGGTCTCCCCTTAGACCCTCGCGATGTCGGCGTAGGTGGCTTCGATGCGCGCCCGCATGGCGGGGTCCGGCAGCCGGCCGCGCGAAGCTCCGTTGTTGTCGATGGCGTGCTCGACCTTCGTCGTGCCCGGAATGACCGCGGTCACGGCGGGGTGGGAGACGAGGTACTTGAGGTAGAGCTGAGCCCACGACGTGCAGTCGACGTCCGCGGCGTAGCCGGGTAGTGGCGAGCCCGCCATCTCGGAGAGCACGGAGTTACGGCGACCCCCGAACGGCACGTTGCAGATCACGGCGGTTCCCTGCTCCTGCGCCAGTGGGAGCATCACCTCCTCGGAGCTGCGGTTGCCGATCGAGTAGTCCACTTGCAGGAAGTCGAGCACGCCTTGGCGCATGTAGCGGGCGGTGTCCTCGTAGTCGCGGTCGCTCGAGATGCTGATGCCGACGTAGCGGAAGCGTCCCGCTGCCTTCAGCTCCTGCATCATCGGGAGGAGGTTGTCGGTCTCGCCTACGCTGTGGACCATCATCACGTCAACCATGTCGGTTTGGAGCCGCTCGAAGGCCAGCTCGAGCTGAGCCATATGATCGACGGGGGCGCCGCCGCCACCTCCTCCCCGTCTTCGACCTCTGGCGTTACCCTCGCTGTACTTCGTCACCAGGAAGATCTGGTCGCGGTTGCCGTTCTTGGTGATACACTCCCCGATGACCTGTTCGGCCCGACCGTACCCGCGCGCCGTGTCCACCATGCTTCCGCCCCGGTCGGTCATCGTTTTGAGCACGTTGCACAGGTTCTCGATGTCCGCGCGATTCCTGACGCTGTAGCGGTTCGTGCCGAGGCCAACGACAGGGATCTGCTCACCCGTCTTCGGGATCGCCTTCATAACGAGAGGAAGCTCCTGCTGACGCGCCACCTCCTCCGCGAAGAGCTCGAGGCGGCTCCCGATGGCGAGCCCGGCGCCGGCGGCGAGCCCCGCCTTGATGGCGGCTCGGCGTGAGGGGTGCTTCAGGTCGTCCGCCAGGTAGACCGTGGCCATGCCGCCTTCGCCGAGTTCACGCTCGATGGCGTAGCGGCCTTCTAGGGCTGCGTTTAGGCGGGCGACGGCATCGGTCATGCGCTGCGCTCGGCGGAGTTCAGTGGGATGACGATGTCGTACATAGGGCGGCCCGTCAGCACGATGATTCAACGTAGGTGGCGAACTCCTCGGTGAGTAGCCCCCTAACGGGAGTCAGGACGGTTCCCTCGGGTACCTGGTTCCAGAACTCTGAAGAGCTCCGGTACCGCATACAGATCTGGCGCTGAAACCGGCCCCACTCCGAAGCCCCGAGAAGTCCATATTGATTGGCTATGTAGGAATTTTCGTACACGCCCCAAAGGGTGTTCAAGAGAAGCTGAAGCCGGGGATCCCTCGCCTGCTCCCGGAACTCCAGTTGCCCCTGGATATGCTGAGCCCAAAGCCTCGCCAGCTCCGGGTCCGCAGCTAGCGTCAGCCGCCACCGATTCAGGCCCTCCATGCTGCGGTCGTAGGCAGCCGCCCGTGTGATCTCAGTGTTCAACGAGGTCTCTTCCGCAGTCTGCCTCACCTGTAGCCCGACGAAGACGAGTGAGACGACCACCGCAGCAGCGGACACGATCTCCGCCCAGATCCCAAAGACCTGAAGGCGTCTGCTCGAAGCCTGCGTACCATCGGGGTCAGACACAGCACGCACCCTTCACCACGTAATCCCCGCCTCTTCGAGCAACGCCTGGTAGCGAGGGTCGTCGCGGAGGAGATCGGAGTGACGGGACGTATGAAACCTCGAGAGGCTGCGAAGAACGCCTGTCGTAGCTGCAAGCTCCAGGGCTTCCAACGTCAGTCCGCGCTGCCCTGTCCATCCGTACCGAGGTGGCGATTCCATAAGGCCCTCGTAGCCTTCGGGGAATCGAAATGTCTTTGGTTCCCCGCTTCGCAAGTAGCCAATAGCTGCCTGTATCCAGCGTTGCTCGACCGCCATATCGGCGGCTGGGTCAAGACGAGCGCGTTCTAGGGCGGCTTCTGAAGCGGCGGCGTACTCGCCGGCCTCCAGCAACGTAGATGTCAATGCCATCCACGCCATCGGCCGTTGTGGGTCGAGGTCAATGACTCTGCGGAGCTGTTCAGTCGCTTCGGCTATCCTTCCGGCCGCACTCAGAGAGGCACCTAGGTTCACCCCCACGACTTGGGAGACCGGATCGAGCTCCACACCCCTGCGATGGACAACGATCGCTTCGTCCGCCCGTCCCATGTCTCCGAGCAGCTGACCGAACCAATGATATGCCGACGCATATTGAGGGCTGAGCACCACTGCTCGCTCGAAGCTGCTCTGCGCCTCGGCCCATGCACCCCTCAGATTGTACGCGAGCCCAAGAGAGGCGTGAGCCATACCCAGGTCGGGCGCGGTCTCAACAGCTCGCTCGGCGAAGCGGAGGCCTTCATCGAGGAAGCCGACATCGCCCACCCCGCCGTGATTGTGCATGAAGACTAGATGCGCGTCGGCAAGTCCCGACCAAGCCTCGGCATAGCCTAGGTCCAAGTCAACCGCCCGCTGGAACTCCTCGATCGACGCGAGAATGGATTCCCTCGTCCTCTGATTCCAGAGGTGGCGACCCCTCAGGTAGGCCTCGTGGGCTTCTGGGTTCTGAGTCCCCTGCCCGGCGAGAGAAACCTCGACGCCTCCAGAGAGCGTGACCTGCAGTTGATCCGCAATAGCGGTAGCGATCTCCCGCTGGATGGCGAAGATGTCGTTTAACTCGCGCTCGTAGGTGTCGGACCACAGGTGACTGTCAGTCTGGGCATCAACCAACTGGGCGGTGATCAGGACTCTCTCACCGGCTCGCCTAACGCTTCCTTCCAGGATGTGTGTAACGTCCAGCGTGTCAGCGATCTGCTGGATCGTGATGTTCTGCCCCTTGAAGGCGAATGAAGAGGTGCGACCCGGAACCCGGAGGTCAGGTAACTGAGCGAGAGCGTTGAGTAGCTCCTCGGTAATTCCATCCGAGAAGTACTCGTTGTCTGGATCACCGCTCATGTTGTCGAAGGGAAGGACCGCGACCGACTGTTCGATGTTTGGAGCATCACCACTGCCTGACCCACCTCCGATCCCCCCGCCGAACAGCACCCATCCAAACCCGACGAATCCAAGCAGCGCAAAGGCTCCGACACCGCCTAGAATCGCGTTGCGCCATGTGAATAGACCGGAAGCGCCACCTGGAGGAAGAGCGCTTGTGGGAGCACCATCTACGTTCACATCCCCCGTCTCACGGCCTGGTCCGCCTTCCTGAACGAACGCCGTGGCTAGGACGATGGGAAGTCCAACAATGAGCAGCGCCAACGCAAACGACGGAAACCAGTCCGGTAAGTTGAGCGCACCGCCTAGCGTGTCCACGACCTGGAGCACCGCCCAAGACGCGACCAGGTAGATCCCCAACACCTGCCACAGACTTCGGCGGTGGATCTCGCGGATGAAGCGCCTGAGAGGACCTTCAGATGGGCTCGCCATGATCCGCACAACATGCGTCTAAGACACGTGGGGCGGCAAGGACACCAACACGAGTGCCAGCCCCAGCACGATGATCATGTTCGTCAAGATTCCATAAAGGAGTCTCTAGGGGTCGTTGGGGGGCAGGGCAGGGGAGTACTGTCGGTAAATACTGTCGGTTACTGTCGCTTTACTGTCGATTCAGGACGGCAGATTCCGACATTGGCTTAGGTGGATAACGGCATATCGTGCAGCCCGCCAATGGTTTATGTCGTTTCTTGTCGGAATTCAGTGCCTATTTGAACTTGCCTCCTAAGCAGTAGGTCGCAGGTTCGATTCCTGCCGGGGACGCTTTCAAGACACAGCAGTACAAGGAGTTAGCGGATACGCCTAGAGGCTTGAGGGGTGACGTGGTGGGGTGCGTGCACGGTTCCGCTGCACGATTCGGGCGAGGCGGATGGCTTCTTGTTCTACGTGATGCCCCACATCGAGGGGGAATCACTTCGGGAGCGCATCGACCGCGAGAAGCAACTCGGTGTGGATGACGCACTGGCCATCACGCAGAAGGTCGCGGGCGCACTCGACTACGCGCACGAACACGGTGTGGTCCACCGCGACATCAAGCCGGGCCGGGCATCCTCGCTGAGGGTGTCGTCATCAACAGCGCCCTTCGGGAGTGAGGGCGCCATTCAAGGCGTCACCGCGGCTAGTTCCCTCTCACCCAGTAGAGGCAGCCGGGCCCGGCGCCGTCGCCCATCGGGATCTCGTGGGTGACCTCGAGCGTATTCAGATCCACGACGGCCACCCGGTCCGCGGCCCGTAGCCCCAGATAGGCGTGTCTGCCGTCTGGGGCCACCAACACAGCGCCGTCCCCCAGGTCGCCGGAGCCGAGGGGCACTCGGGTGATCTCCGTGCGAGAGGCCGCGTCCATGACGACGAGGGTTGCCGCCTCGCCGTCGATGATCAGTACCCGGCCGTCCGGCGTGAACTTAAGGCGATTCGCGTCTTCGAGGCCCAGGTCGAGCGTCTCGACGACGGCTCGGCTGGCGACATCGATGATCGACACTCTACCGTCGTTCCGGGTCGCGGTCCAGATTTCTCGGCGATCCGGTGACAGATCGATGCCTTCAGGCCGTTCACCCGGCACCGGAATCACGGTTAGCCTCGACGCGGCGGGGCCTGCCGAGATGCCCTCGACCATGGTTACGGAATTCGAGCCAATGTTCGGCATGAACATGGTGTCGGTGTCGCGGTCGAGGACGAGCAGATGGGTGCCGTCCTGGCCAATCTCAAGCGTCCACTCGATCGCGTCGGTCGATGGATTGTAGCGCCCGATCGACTTGTAGCCTTCCATGGTGAAGTACACCTTGCCGTCGGCAAAGAGCACATCATGCGTCCGGCTGCCGGGGCCAGGGTCGACTCGCCGGACTTCCGTTTGCGCGGTCAGGTCAATGACTGAAATCCCGTCCACCATGCTGGCCACGAACGCCCACCGGCCGTCGGCGGATGCGGTGACCTCGTGCGGATCTCGGCCCGTCGGCACGCGTCCCAGCTCCGTCCCGCTGGCCGGATCGACAATCGCCAGCGCGCTGGCGTCTCGAAGCAACACGAGAAGTCGTCCGGATGTCGGTGACTGGGCGCTGACCGCGGCATGCCCAAGGACCAGCGCGCCGAGCGCTAACAACCCGACCCGTCGGAGCACCGTGCTCACTGAGTGCATCTGATACCTCCGTGTGTGCTGAGGTGGCTCTGTGGTGACGCCGACCACACGACTGCTGACAATACAGCCTACCACCGCATCCGGCCCGCGGGTCCAATGCAGTACGTGCGGGCCGCGCACGCTTCTGCGAAGAGGGTCCAGCGGGTCCTCCTCTCCGCCTCCTCCTGCGCATGAACAACGGCGTCGGCTTCCTCCTCCGCATGACCGACGTTGAGAAGCAGCCCTTCCGCTCGGTGGGATTCGTGAGTGTGATCATCACCTCGGTGATTTTTGCGCTGGGGCTGCCGTTGGTGTTGTTGTAGCCTCGAAGATGAGCACCCCATAACGGCTCTCTAAGCCACGCGGGCGCTCCAGCCCACCTCCGATACCGAATAAACACCGAATACGCTCAGAACGGAAATACAAGCGTCTGACGGGCTTCTGCTTGCGCCCACCGGCCCGCCGGGATGCCGACGGCGTGGATGAGCGTGCGGCCCGCCCTCAAGAATAGATCATGAACTCCAGGAGGTTGCCGTCCGGGTCGCGAACATACCGGCTCATCCCACGAACCGTCCCGAGGGCACGTCCACCATCCCGCGGGCCCGAGGCGATGACCTCGGCCCCCGCTCGATCCAAGACGGCCATCAGCGACTCCGCCGAGCCTTCCCACACGAAGCAGAAGTCCCCACACGGCGGCCTCGCGGCGGGCGCTCGCAGCGACGTGGAGGTTGCGCGCTGCCACGACTCCGGACGGTGGAAGTTGATCTTCTGGTCGCCGAAATGGACCGAAACCCTCCCGGCGGTTTCCATCACGTGCAGGCCGAGAGCGCGATAGAAGGCCATCATCGCCTCGGTGTTTTGCATCGGGACCGCGACGTGGTCGAACCTGCGGATCGCGCCCTCCTGCGCGAGCACGCCCGAACTGCGAGCAAGTGAGGTGGGAGACGACACGGCCACGCCGGCGACAACAACCCGCTTCAGGAACCTTCGGCGGCAATAGCGTTGTTCCGTCGGCTGCTCCATCGCTGTGTTTCCCATAAGCTTAGACCTCCCGTGGGTTGAAGCGTGGACAGGGATGAAAACCGCCCGCATTATAGCCGCGCCGGCCACTCTGTCGAGTGCTCTGGCGCGGCAGCCGGGCGGGCTTTCGGTGACTTATTCAGAATTCTTCGAGCAGTTGAAGGAACGGGTGGAGAACTAGCCGCCTCGCAGTAGTCCCATCCAGAAGACGTCCAGTGGTCGAAGACGGGTCCGACATGCGCCGGCCATCGTCTTCATCCTTGGCTTGGGCTCGGAGCCGCAGATAATGGGTCTGGGTTGTCTCTTAAGGGATAGATGCACTCCGATACCGACCACTCGCCACGAAGTTCTTTGCATGCCAGTCGAGCGCGGAACTCATCTTGGGTGGTCATGGGCATGTAGGTGATCCAGCCGCAGCCAGCCGTGAGTAGGGTGAGCAGGGCCATTGTGACCCCACCCACCATGGGCAACCTCAAGAAGTATCGAGAGCGCACAAACGCTCCTTCATCTCTTCGCTAATCATCGTTTTCCGGTGTAGGGCGTATCGGTTGCAGCGCCAGCAAGTCAACGACCACCCGGGAAGCGGGTTCGTGAGCACAATGCTCACACACGTATTTCGTGTCAGTCATCCCAGCCCCCCTATACCAAAAAGGGCGAGAGACACCTTTGGGGCGGCGAGCCTGCCGAAAGTCTGCAACACGTTGCCGACTGGGGCGGATACTCCGGCTACTTCGCTGATCCGGATGGCGTTCTGCAGAACGAGCCGAGGGAAACCCGGACTGGGTCAATCCAGGCGACTCCCCCTATCCGCCGTCAGGGGTTCACTCCACAACGGTGGCTTGTTGCGTGCTTCCCACAGGTCGCCCCGCCGCTTCAGGTGCTCGGCTTCTTGGGTTTGGGTGAGGTTAGCCTGTTGTAGGTTGTCGTCTATCTCCCACAACTGGCGGTCGGTGTCATTGAGGTGGAGATAGATGGCCGGAATTTCCTCCCAGCCGAGCCGTTGGGCTGCACGTAGGCGGTGATATCCCGCCACGAGGACCACACCACCCTCATCGCCACCACATACGGAGATGGGCTGTTGTAGCCCGATGGCATCCATTGATGCAGCTAGCGCTACGACCCTGTCTTCGTCCAGCGGGCGTAGCCGGGTCAGCACCATCACGTCATCCACGTACACCTTGGAGAGTATGACCTCTCGCTCGGCCTCCACCTTATCCTCGAAGGCTTCGAGCTAGGATCAAAGGCATCATAGGGGCATGGCGACGGCTACCGGTACCGATCAGCAGCTAAGCAGCCCGAAGACGAAGAGGCGTTCTCCTCCGGGAACGGGTGCGCGTTCATCATTGTTCGCGCAAGGAAGCAACCCACCTATCCAAGAGGAGAACGCCGATGGAGAGATATATCGGACTCGACGCACACGCGTCGAGCTGCACGCTGGGGATTGTAGGCCCCAGCGGCAAGCGCTTGGGCTCGCAGGTGGTGGAAACGAACGCGCGGGCGCTGATCGAGGTGCTGCGAGGGATTCCGAGGAACCGGCACTTGTGCCTGGAAGAAGGGACGCTGTCGGGGTGGCTGTACGAGGTGCTGGAGCCGCACGTGGAGGAGCTAACGGTGGCGGGGGTCGGCAAGAGCCGGGGCCCGAAGACCGACAAGCTGGACGCGTTTGCCCTGGCGGAGAAGCTGCGGATCGGATCACTGGAGACGAGGGTCTACAAGAACCGGGGCCAGTTCAGGCGGCTGGGGGAACGGGCGAAGAGCTACGACTTCCTGGTCGGCGACACGGTGCGGGTGAAGAACCGGCTCAAGAGCGTGCTGCGCTCGAGAGGAGTGGCCTACGGCGCGGGGCGCTCGGTCTACTTGAAGCGCGACCGGGAGGAGTGGTTGGCCAAGCTGCCGGAAGCGAGCAGGACGACGGCCGGGTTGCTGTACGAGGAGCACGACGCACTCGTGGCATTGAGGGCGAAGGCCGAGAAGGCGTTGCTGGCGGAAGCACGCAAGCATCGAGAGTGGCATGTGCTGAAGACGTGCCCGGGTCTGGGTCCGATCCGGACGGCGGAGCTCCTGCCGGTGGTGGTGACGCCGTACCGGTTCCAGAGCCGGAGCAGATTCTGGGCGTACTGCGGACTGGGCGTGGTGATGCGGAGCTCGTCGGACTGGGTGCGGGGTCCGGGTGGGCGGTGGGTAAGGGAACCGGTACAGCAGACGCGGGGGCTGAATCGGAACTTCAACCACACGCTGAAGCGTGTGTTCAAGGGCGCAGCGACGACGGTGATCGGTCGGGCCGAAAACGAACCCTTGTACCGCCACTACGAGCGACTCCTGGAGGGGGGCACGAAGCCGAATCTGGCGAAGCTGACGATCGCGCGTCAGCTCGCCTCGATCGTGCTAGCGGTGTGGCGCACGGGCGAAGCGTACGACCCCAAGAGACTGGAAGCGACGGAGTAAACCGGCCTGGGATCGGCGAGCGTGGGGTCGAAAGCGGTCACAACATGGGGTCCGACGAAACGGAAGCGAACCGGTTACAGGGGACAGCATCCATACACACCGTGGGCCGGGGCAGAGAGCCCAAGCCCCCACTCAAAGGCTATGCACCCCTGGAAGAGCCGAACGAAGCGATGGGCCACAGAGTCCCAGATAGAAGGATGGTTCCCGCTCCAGAGCGGAGAACGCGACGGCTGTGAACGTCTTCCGGACTGCGATGCGGACCCTGCGAGCGCACCCCTCCCCACCCTGAGTCGTCGACCGGGCAATCCAAACCATGCGGACGCCGACGGTCAAAAAATGAGCCGACGGCGCGTGGGGAAGGTGCGTCTTGACCGCCAGCCCCATAGAAGGGTGTGTAAAAAAAGAGGCGACGTACCTTTCCGCTAGGTAGTAAGAAGTTAACCAGCGAATCCCGGGTGAGCGCCCGGGGGAAAGGAACGATGCCTCGTGAGGAAGAATATGGTGGGACCCGAGAGTGAGTCCAGCACGCCGACGTGGGAGTGCTTGGAAGCGCTGGTTCGTGAGAAGGCCCAGGAGATGGTCCAGCGGATTCTGGAGGAGGAAGTGACGGAGTTGCTCGGCCGGGAGAAGTCGGAGCGGAAGACGGTCGTAGACCCGGCGCCAGGCTACCGCAACGGCTACGGCAAGGCTCGGCGGCTGGCGATGAGCTCGGGCACGATCATGCTCCGACGGCCCCGGGTTCGAGGCATTGAGGAGCGGTTCGAGAGTCGGGTGTTGCCGTTGTTCGCACGACGGACGAAGGAGGTGGGTGCTCTGCTTCCGGAGCTGTATCTGCACGGGCTGGCGGAGGGAGACTTCGAGCTGGCGATGCGGGGCCTGCTGGGCGAGGGGGCCCCGTTGTCGAAGTCTTCGATTTGGCGGCTGCGGGCGGGATGGACAAGGAAATTCGAGGAATGGTCGAAGCGCTCGCTGGCCGACCGTGAGGTCGTCTACGTCTGGGCGGACGGGATCTACGTGAAGGCGGGGCTCGAGCGGGACAAGGCAGCGCTGCTGGTGGTTCTCGGTGCGATGCGAGATGGTACGAAGGAGGTGTTGGCCCTGAGATCGGGCTACCGAGAGTCGGTCGAGTCCTGGTCCGAGGTGTTGCGGGATCTGAAGGCACGCGGCATCGAGGCGCCCCGGCTTTTGATGGCGGACGGCAACGCGGCGATCTGGGGCGCAGTACGGCAGGTATGGCCTGAGGCGGGCGAGCAACGGTGCTGGAACCACAAGATGAGGAACGTGCTGGACCGGCTGCCTCAGCGGGAGCAGAGCGAGGCGAAGGACCTTCTCAGGACCGTGGTCTACGCACCGAGGCGGTCCGAGGCGCTGAAGGCCCGTGAGGCGTTCGCCAGGCGCTACAGACCGTGGTATCCGAAGGCGGTGGATGTACTCGAGGACGACTGGGAGCGGATGGTGGCGTTCTACGACTTCCCCGAGGACCACTGGAAGCATCTACGCACGACGAACGTGGTCGAGAGCCCCTTTGCCGCAGTACGGCTCAGGACAACGGCGGCGAAGCGCTTCAAGCGGGTCGAGAGCGCTACGGCGCTGATCTGGAAGCTGCTCTTGGTGGCGGAGAAGCGCTTCAGAAGGCTCGACGCTCCTCACCTCCTCAAGGACGTATTTGAAGGAAGAAAGTTCGAAGACGGAAAGCCCGTCTCAACCCAACAGCGGAAAAACGCCGCCTGAAACATTTACACACCTATTGACCCAACCTCCACTGTTTGTCGCGGCCTGCTTCCTCGCCACATGCGAGGGCGACGTCGGACCTACCGGACCAGCGGGGGCAGCGGGGCCAGCGGGGCCGACCGGGGACCCGGGAATTGAAAACTTCACCGCGGACCTGAACGAGGCGAATGTGATGGTGCCTACCGGGAGCACCGCAACCGGCACCGCGAGCTTCTCCGTCGTCGGGCCAACTCTTCTGTACAGCATCGATGTCACGGGCCTCGCCGACGTGACGGTGGTCCATATTCACGGTCCCGCCGCCGTGGGTGTCAATGCGGGCGTCATTCAGGACATCTGTAATGCCGGCGATGCGCCGCCGTGCAACACCACCACGCCGCTTACCGGGGTCCTCGTGGCGGGCGCGGCCGCGCGCTCGAAGATCCCGTTCGATTCGCTGGTGGTTTTGATGCAGAACGGGAACGCCTACGTCAACGTCCACACGACCGCAAACCCCGGAGGCGACATCCGAGGGCAGATCGCCACGGTTCCGTAAACTCCGGCCTGGATTTCCAGACATGGGGGAATGAAGTGGGAGCAGGGCTGTCCGATGCCTGCTCCCACGTTTCCCCCACTTGGTTCAGTTCTTTTCAACTCGGCGCTCGTGAAGTGGGGGAGTCCGCTCGGCATCTCGTTCTAATGCGCGAGACCGAGTTCTGCTTGCGTCTAGCGGCCCACTCTATGGGCAATTGAGGTCCGATCGTTGTCTGCACGGGCGACCGTCTGCCCCGCAGGGTGATTTCGGCATCATCCGCCGCGTCGAGGTCGTAGGGCGCGGGGGCTCCTGACCGACCGTCTGGTAGGGGCTGGTGGAGCGGGGCGTGCGGGGAGCCCCGGACAGCAGGGAAGGAGCCCACGGGCCTGCGACCGAAGAGTCTACTCCGAGGAATCGCCCTCCCAGTCTCCTCACCCGATTCCGGCGACCCTCCTCCGGATACTCTCCATCAAGGGCAATGGTGTGAGCTCCCCATCGATGATGGACGCGAGCTCCTCTTCTTCTTGCCAGTGCGCTTCGACTTCGGCCAGTTCGAGCTCGAGGAGGCGCTGCTCGAGTGTGTCGTTGGCCGCGATCTCCAAGGCGATGGCGCCGTTACGTTGAAGATCACCGAGCCTTCGTCCCTCTTTGATGACGAGGCGGGTGAGGTCTTCCGGGCTCCCGGCCTCTTCGATGAGCCGCGTCGCCGACCGAACACGCCTCTCGGAGGCTCCGGTGTGATGGTGATATGCGAGCAGCCGCCTCGAGACGTGATCCCCCTCCTTGCCCCGGAGGTGCAGACCTCCTTCGTCGAGGTCCCCACACGCGGGGCATCGCTGGGTCACGGACAGGGCATTCCCAGGGCTGGTCCCTGGCGAAAGGATCAAGTGTGCACGATCCCGATAGTCGACGCTCCGAAAAATTGTCCCACAGGAGGTGCAGCGCCGGCTACCCCGCCACGCGCTTCCACCAAAGCGGAGCCATCGGGCGGCCTGCGTCAGTTGCTGCGGTGCGTTCTCCCAGAGAATCCACGCGCCGAGCCAGCCGAGGCCACCACTGGCCCACCCTCCCGCTATCGCGGCGCCAGCCGCCGCCGTTCCGATGAACGTGAGTTTTTGATGCCTCGCCGCTCGATGGGTGAGCTCTCGCCCGTACCTCCACCAAGCCTCCTCGGTGAGGTTTGCTCGGCCCACCCGCACCACGTCGAGCTCGCCCACGCTCAAAAGGGCCACGTTATCGGTTTGTGAGAGGAGCTTCGCTCGGTCCTTCACCACCTTTTCCAGTTCCTCGAGGGCCTCCCAACGTTCCTCGATGGGGGCGAGCGACCACCTCTTGCAGGACCGGCAGACCGCCCAAAGGCGTCCACGTTCCGCATCGTACGCCACGCGCGTGGAGGTCGAGAAGCGTTCCAGCTCCTCGTTCCGTGCGAACGGCGTATGACAAACCACGCAATGTGTGAACAAGGGCGTCTCCGTGACCCGAATGCCGGGTATGTCAGCCCGGATCAGCTGTTACACCCGGCCTCCCCCCCTTGTTACCCGCGGGCCAGGATGATTCTCCGGAGCCTTTGGGGCCTGGTCTGAGCCGACGGCGGGAGCCACCTTTGGGCATGCTACTCGTCATCGATAATTACGATTCCTTCACTTTCAATCTCGTCCAGTTCCTGGGTGAATTAGGCGCGGATGTCGCAGTGTCCCGAAACGACGAACGAAGCGTCGAGGAGATTCGGGCGCTGGCGCCGTCGCGCGTGGTGGTCTCCCCTGGCCCGTGCACGCCGGCCGAAGCCGGCGTAAGCGTTGAGCTGTTCCGATCGCTGGATCCGTCGATACCCATGCTGGGCGTATGTTTGGGCCATCAGGCTTTGGGTGAAGCTTTCGGCGGGAGGACAGTGCGTGCGGAGCGGGTCATGCACGGAAAGACGGCACCGACCCGTCACACGGGGGAGGGAATTTTCCGAGGGATCCCGTCGCCGTTCACGGTGGCGCGCTACCATTCCCTGGTGACGGATGCGGCCGTGCTACCGGAAAGCTTGATTTCGGTGGCGTGGAGTGATGGGAAGGACGGAATCGATGAGATTCAAGCGATCCGGCACTGCGATCGGCCGGTTTGGGGCGTGCAGTTCCACCCAGAGTCGCTTTTTTCGGAGCATGGTAAGACTCTACTGGGGAATTTCTTGACCCTTTGAGCCCACCCGGACCGTCGCAGACTGTCCTATGTAGGGGTCAGGCGTTGCCAAGCCCACTCCGCTCCGGATAACTTGACTGGCGTGATATTTGCGGCAACTGGCATCGCTTCGTGCCCGGGTCTGGGCCGATGAGCAGTCGCGTTTTAGGCATTGTCCCGGCGCGGCTGGCGTCTACCCGCCTCCCCAACAAACCCCTCTATCCTCTTCTCGGCAGGCCCCTCATCGAGTGGGTCTGGCACCGTGTCGAAAACATGGGCGTCTTGGACCACGCGGTCGTCGCTACCGACAGCGAGGAGGTCGCCGAAGTTTGCCGATCGTTCGGTGCGCCGGTGGAGATGACCTCCGCTCGGCATCCCTCGGGTACGGACCGTGTGGCCGAGGTCGCGGCACGCCCCTCGTTCCACGGATACGACGTCATCGCCAATATTCAGGGTGATGAACCGTTGCTCCAGGAGCTCCACTTGGAAGCGGCTATTTCACTGGTCCGTGACGACCACTGGGAGATCGGCACATGCGCCACGCCGCTCCTCGATCGCGAGGCCCGACGGGATCCCTCGGTGGTCAAGGTCGTCCGGGCAGCCGGTGGGCGAGCCCTGTATTTTTCCCGGGCACCCATTCCGTACCAGCATGAAGGGAAGCCCTCGACGGAGGATCTGGGGCGCGAACCCTTCCTACGACATATCGGAATTTACGCGTTTTCGCGGGATGCCCTGGCACGGTGGGTGGCGATCGCGCCGTCACCCCTCGAACGCTTGGAGAGCCTGGAGCAGTTGCGGCCACTCGAAGCCGGCATGCGCATCGGAGTCACCGTCGTGGGAGCGGCGGATCATGGAGTCGATACGCCCGCCGATGTCGTACGCATGGAGAATGCGTTGGCCGGAACTGAAACCCTTAGTGTTTAGAAAGTAGGAATGATGGATCCTGAGGTGAAACAGACGAAATACATCTTCGTAACCGGCGGTGTCGTATCTGGGCTGGGCAAGGGGATCACGGCGGCCTCTTTGGGGCGGATCCTCAAAGAGCGGGGCCTGAAAGTGACGCTCCAGAAATTCGACCCCTACATCAACGTCGATCCGGGCACGATGTCCCCGTTTCAGCACGGCGAAGTGTACGTCACGGACGACGGTGCCGAGACCGACTTGGACCTCGGGCACTACGAACGCTTCACCGATGAATCGGCCTCTCAGGGTAACAGCGTCAGCGCAGGCCGGATCTATCAGGATGTGATCACCAAGGAGCGGCGGGGGGACTATCTGGGTGCTACGGTTCAGGTCATTCCTCACATCACGGACGAAATCAAGCGCCGGATTCGGAGCATGGCATACGGGCACGACATCGTGATCACAGAGATCGGAGGTACCGTCGGCGATATCGAAAGCCTGCCTTTCCTGGAGGCTATCCGTCAGGTCCGGCAGGATGAAGGCCGCCAGAATGCGATCTTCATTCACCTGACCCTCGTTCCCTACATCGCTGCCGTGGGCGAACTGAAGACCAAGCCGACGCAGCACTCGGTCCGTGAGCTCATGGAGATCGGGATCCAGCCGGACGTACTCATCTGCCGCGCCGAACGCGCGCTTGACCAAGGCACGCGCAAGAAGATCTCCCTGTTCACGAACGTGCCCATCGAGGGTGTGATCGAGGCTCGCGATGTCGATACGATCTACGAGGTGCCCCTCGAGCTGCGACGCCAGCGTCTCGACGATGTAGTGCTCGACCGGCTTGAAATCGAGGCACCGGCCACCGATCTGATCGAGTGGAGCCGAATGGTGGAGAGCGTGAAGCACCCCTCCGCCGGAACGGTGCGTATTGCCGTCGTGGGCAAATACACGGAGTTGGTCGATGCCTACAAATCAGTGCAGCAAGGGCTGATTCACGGCGGCATTGCGAACGATGTGAAGGTGAAGATCGAGTGGGTCTCCTCCGAGAGCTACGAGGCGGGGGCGTTGGAGCACCACTTCGATGGTTTCGATGGGTTGTTGATCCCCGGCGGCTTCGGAGATCGTGGCATCGAGGGTATGCTGATGGCGATCGAGTGGGCTAGGGAAAACGGGCTCCCGTTCTTCGGGATCTGCCTGGGCCTGCAGTGTGCCATCATCGAATACGCCCGTAACGTGTGCGGCAAGACCGAGGCGAACTCTGTGGAGTTCAGCCCGAGCACAGCGGATCCGGTTATCTGCCTCATGGACTCACAGCAGCAGGTCACGACGAAGGGGGGGACCATGCGGCTGGGTGAGTACGCCGCTTCCCTTCGGGAAGGGTCTCGGGTAGAAGAGGTGTATGCCGACAGGGAGATCATGGAGCGGCATCGGCATCGCTACGAGGTGAACAACGAATACCGCGAACTCCTCGAGCGGGCCGGATTGATCATGTCGGGTACGTCTCCGGACCAGGGTCTGGTGGAGATGATCGAGCTTCCCGACCACCCCTGGTTCATCGCGTGCCAGTTCCACCCGGAACTCAAGAGTCGACCGACCCGCCCGCATCCTCTCTTCGCCTCCTTCATTGAGGCGGCCGCGGCCCATGCCAAGGGTTCTTGCGCCGAGGCAGCCGTCGGCGCCGGAGAATAATGCTCGACCGCTTCACGTTGATCGCCGGTCCTTGCGTTCTCGAAGATGATGGCCTCAACGTGGAGATCGGCCGACAGTTGGCTTGGCTTTCGTCCGCCGTGGGACTGCCCGTCGTGTTCAAGGCCTCTTTTGACAAAGCGAACCGCTCGAAAGCCGACTCACTTCGGGGCCCCGGCCTGGACCGCGGGCTCGAGCAATTGCGGCATGTGAAGAAGGAGACCGGTCTTCCGATCCTCACGGACGTCCATGAAGTTGATCAGGCGGCGGCGGCGGCGCGGGTCGCGGATATCCTTCAAATTCCTGCGTTTCTCTGTCGCCAGACCGACTTGATCCGCGCGGCGGGGGAGACGGGGAAGATCATCAACATCAAGAAGGGCCAGTGGATGACGCCAGAAGACATGCTCGGCGCGGTGGAGAAAGCCCGAGAGGCTGGGGCGCCAAGCGTGACGGTAACCGAGCGGGGCACATTTTTCGGATATGGAGACCTGATTGTCGACATGCGTTCGTTTCAGCGAATACGCACTGCGTGTGGGGTCTCCGTCATCTTCGACGGCACCCACTCTGTCCAGCGGCCGGGCCGCGCTTCCGGATCCAGCGGTGGTGATCCGGAATTTGTCCTGCCCCTCGTGCGCGCCTCCGTCGCCGCCGGGTGTGACGGCCTGTTCCTCGAGGTTCATCCGGATCCAGGGAGCGCCCCGTCCGATGGCGCCACGATGCTCCCACTGGACCACCTGAAGCCTCTCCTGGAGCAAGTCATCGCGATTCGAGCGGCCGTGGCCGAGGTCGCCCCCGGGGTTCCTGCTCCCGCCGGCTGACGACCCATGGCCGGTCCGTCAGGGGACATCGATCCCCAAGTAGCGGGTCGCATACGGCTGGTCGTACTGGATGTGGATGGTGTCCTGACCGACGGTAGTGTCTACGTCGGCGCCCGGCCCGGCCAAGAGGCGATAGAACTCAAGCGCTTCGACATTCAGGATGGTTTGGGGATCAAGATGCTCCGCTGGGCGGGGATCGAGGTTGCCATCGTTTCGGGACGGGTCTCGGAGGCCACGGTGTGGCGCGCGCAAGAACTCGGGGTCGATGAGTGCCACCAAGACCCGGAGGCCAAGAAGCTACCGGTCGTCCAGAAACTGCTGGATGACCGCGGTCTCGGCTGGGAGGAGACCGCCATGGTAGGGGATGATTTGGCGGATCTTCCGGTTCTGAAGCGAGTCGCCCTCCCGGTCGCCGTCGCGAACGCCGTGCCGGAGGTCCATGCCGTGTCTCGCTGGACTACGGGGTCCTCCGGGGGGGATGGCGCCGTTCGAGAGTTTGCACGGGAATTGCTGACGGCGCGAGGAGAGTGGGACAAATTAGTTCAGGAGTATTTTAGAACCCGTTCCGAGAAATGACGTGTTGGACGGCTTGAAAAGTGTCCGGCCCGCTGGGACGAAAGCCCACACGGCGGGTAGACAAGATGATTGGTCGCGCGGAAGTATCCCGAGTTCGGCTTGGAGGTCGTGTCGTCGGGGTCGGACATCTGAATGAATTTATGAGGTCAGGGACTCTATAGTGTTTATCAGTAGGCGTTTATGTGTGCAGATTTTGGCCGTCGGGCTCCTGTCGACGGCGTGCACGGAAGAACCCCCCAGGATGGTGGTCGATCCGGACCTGGAAGCCATGCAGGCCGACTACATCCTCTTCGGACTCACGGATAATGTGACCCGCGAGGGGATACGGGAGTTTGTCCTGGAGGCAGACACGGCCCTGGTTTTTCAAGACTCCACGATAGTCCTGCTTCGCGGAAACGTGACGTTGACGGCATACAACGAGGAGCTCGGCACCGAGAAGGCGGTCGTGACCTCCGACCGGGGCCGGCTGGACAAGGGCTCGAACGAAATGTTGGCCGAAGGAAATGCGGTCCTGCTCATCCGAGCGGATGGCCGGAGAATCGAGAGTTACGAGCTACGGTACTCGCCTTATGACCGATCGATCCGAAGCGACTCCGCCGTGGTGATGTACGACGGGGACGACGTGGTGGAGGGCACGCGCTTCAACTCGGACCTGGACTTTGAGCAGGTCATCATTCAGAACGCTCGCACGCACGGAGGGACGGTCCGCTTCTGATGTCCAGCCGGGCCCTTCGCCTCCCTCTGGTGGGTCTCGCCGTTCTGTTCACGGGGATGGAGGCGGCCGGGCAGGAGGCGTCCTGTGACCTCAGCAGTTCACGTCGGGTCGTATCGACCCAGACGAATCAGGCGCGCGTCAGCTATGTCACCTCTCCCCGATTCGATTGTACCGACGGCACGGGCATCGAAGCGGACAGTTCTGTCACGTTCGAGGCCACGTCCTTCACCCAGCTCTTCGGCAACGTGATATTCCGAGACGGGCGAAGGGAATTGCTTGCCGACCGGGCACAGTACTTCAACCTCGTGGGCCGTCTCCAAGCTCAGGGCAACGTTCGGCTGACGAACTACGAGGACGGTTCCTCGCTGGCCGGCGAGGATCTCGTCCTTCTCCAAGAGGGCGACGATCGAGCCGAGGAGGTCGTGACTGTGCGGGAGGGCCGGCCTCACGCCCGCCTCGTTCCAAAGGTGGCCCCGGACTCGACGACCATGGAGGGCTCGCCCGGGACCTCTCAACCGGAGAGGGTGGAGGGTGCGGCGCCTTACGAGGTCGATGCGGACCTGATCCACTTGGTGGGCGATCGCCTGTTCCAGGCACGGGGACGCGTGGAGGTCACTCACGAATCCTTGCAGTCATACGGCGATTCGTTGGAATTTCAACAGGACATCGGGTGGCTGACGTTCTTCGACAACGCACGTGTTCTTTCTCAGGATACGGTGTCGGGGGACACACTGGACGTTCGAGGAGACACGATCACGATGGACGTGCCCGGCGATCAGATAGAGGAGATGGAAGCACGAGGCCGTGCACAGCTGCTGGCCGAGAACGTGGATATGCGAGGACCGAGGATTCGCCTCGTCTTCGAAGACGACGAGTTGGCACGGGTGTTCGCCGTTCGAGGGGCCGCCGAAGAGGCTCCCGCTCCTGTGATCGGGGGGCCGGACCAAACCCCTTCGCCTGCCAATCCGGTCCAGCCCCAGGCGGTGGCCCAGGACTTTGTCCTGACCGGTGACTCCATCGAGGCCGACTTCCTGGAGGGCGGGTTGGAGCGGGTAGTCTCCACTGGGGCCGCCCGCGGCGTATCGACCGCAAGGGACTCACTCAACACGGATGCCACTGACGAGCTGATCCGGTCCGACTGGATCGAGGGCGACACCATCACGGCGACCTTCCAACCGGCTTCGGCGGATCCCGGTGATCCCCCCACAGATGGACCGGAGGACGCAGAGCCGCGGAGGCGGGAGATGGACCTGCTTGTCGCGCGTGGTCAGGCGCGTAGCTTTTACCGGTCGGCCCCGGATTCGGCGGCCGCGGGCGTAGAAACAGGACCTCGGGCGCTCGAGCTCAACTACGTCATCGGCGATGAGGTGCGTCTCTACATGAAGGATGGCGAGGTCGAGCGAATGGAGGTGGACGATCCTACGGGAGTCTACCTGCAGCCGACACGCCAAGGGGCACCGGCGGCCCAGCCCCCCGATTCGGTGGGCGCGACTCCTGGATCCTCGGGGGCGGATGACGCACCTCCCGCAGCCCCCGCGGCGGATGATGTGCCGCCAGCGGGCGGCGATGGGCCACCGGGTGGGAATGGAAGTACACGGTGAGTGACCTCGTCTCGGGACCCGAGCCGGAGGAGGGTATCGAGGGGCTATCGTCACCGGCCGGGCCTGCTACGGACCTCGAGGTGCCGAGCCGCCTCTGGGGTGAGTCCCTGACGAAGGTTTACCGGAAGCGGCGCGTCGTGGACGATATCGCCATCTCCGTGACCCAGGGTGAGATCGTCGGCTTGTTGGGTCCGAACGGAGCAGGGAAAACCACCACGTTTTACATGATCGTGGGACTGATTCCGCCCGATCGCGGCCAAGTATTCCTCGACGAAGAAGACTTGACCGATGTCCCGATGTACCGGCGAGCTCGTAAGGGCTTGGGGTATTTGGCCCAGGAACCCTCCGTCTTCAGGAAGCTCACGGTCGAACAAAATGTGAAGGCGATCTTGGAAACCATGAACCTCTCCAAGGAGGAGGAAGCGGCACGCCTCGAGCAATTACTGGAAGAGCTTTCCCTCACCGCCCTACGAGGGAACAGGGCGTATTCGCTTTCGGGAGGGGAGCGAAGACGTCTCGAGATCACCCGGGCCCTAGTGCAGCAGCCCAAATTCATGCTTCTGGACGAGCCATTTGCTGGCATCGACCCCATCGCGGTTCACGACATCCAGGACATCGTGGGCTCCCTCAAGGGACGGGGCATAGGCGTCATCATCTCCGACCACAATGTTGAACAAACCCTGGAGATCGTCGATCGTGCGTACATTATGTATGAGGGGCAGATTCGCATCAGTGGCACTGTTTCCGAACTGGTGTGGGACGACGAGGTGGCAAGAATCTACCTGGGCCCCGCGCTGACCGAGCGAATGAGGGGCCGGTTCGGGAGGCATCGCGGTGGAGAGGCGGTGTAGCGGCATAGGTTCCAGGCATAAGGGAGTTCAGGGCAACCGAAAATTTCATGAGCGGATTCAGCACCAAGCTCTACCAGAGCCAGCAGCTCCGCCAGGAGATGAAGATCAATCCACGCCTGTATCAGGCGATGGAGTTGCTCTATATGCCCCTACTCGACCTGCAACAGCATCTCAAGGGGGAGTTGGAGGAAAATCCGTTCCTCGAGATGACCGAGGCGGACGTCGAGGATGAGGTAGAACTCAAGGAAGAGGGCAAAGACGATCCGCCCGATGACGAGATCGACTGGGAAGCGATCCTTCTGGACGGTTTCGAGGTGGGTGGGCGTCGCGAGCAGTTCGAGCCGGTGGAGCTGTATCAACGAGCACCCGTCGAGACGACGGATCTCCGGGATCACCTTTACGGCCAACTCCGGCTCCTTGACCTCACCGAGCGTGAGGCGCGCCTCGGAGAGGAGATCATTGGGAACGTAAACGACGCCGGTACGTTGACGTGCGAACTCGATGACGTCGTGAAGGGGGTGAATGCGTGGTTGGAGGATGTGCGTCCGACTGCGCAGAAAGAGATCGACGCCCTCGATGACTCGGAGGAGGCCCAGGCGGAGTTGGATGCGATGTTCGAGCCGTACAGCCTGCCCGAGGCGGAGGCGATGCTCAGAAAGGTTCAGGCCTTCGATCCGCCGGGCGTAGCCGGGCGAGATCTTCGGGAATCTATCCTGATTCAGCTGCGGATTCTTGGGAGGTGCGAATCGCTAACTTATGAGATCGCCGAGAGCCACTTCGACGATCTGGTCAACCATCGCTGGGCCGAGGTTGCGAGAGAGCTGAGCCTCAAGCCCCTTGACATCCAGAGCGTAGCCGACGAGATCGCCAAGCTCGATCCCAAGCCCGGTATGAAGTATTCGGCGGACCCCGAGCGATACATCGTGCCCGATCTGATCGTCGAAAAAATTGACGGCGAGTACATGGTTTTCGTCAACGACACGAGCCTCCCCCGGCTCCGGATCGCGCAGTCCTACCAGGGCTTGGTGCAGAACAAGGCGCTCTTCAAGGGCGAAAACAAGGAATTCATCTCGAGAAAGCTCAACTCGGCGAACTGGATCATTCAGGCGATCGAACAGCGGCGCCAGACGATGTTGAAGGTCATGGCGTTCATCGTCGACCGGCAGCGTGAGTTCTTCGAGCATGGTGTCCAGCATTTGAGACCGCTGACGCTCCGGGAAGTCGCCGATCACATCGAGATGCATGAGTCGACCGTGTCGAGGGTCACGAATGAAAAATTCGTGCAGACTCCGCGCGGGGTGTTTCCGCTGAAATACTTCTTTTCGAGTGGCTTGGCGACGACCAGCGGCGAAGACATCTCAGCGAGGGGAGTCCGGGACAAAATCCAGAAGCTCGTCGAAGAAGAAGATGTCCATAAGCCCCTGACGGACCAGAAGCTCGTTGAACTGCTCAAGACCGACGGAGTCAAGATCGCACGAAGAACGGTCGCGAAGTACCGGGATCAGCTCGGTCTTCTTCCCGCCCGTATGCGAAAGCGGGTTTGATGGAGCTGTCGGCTCTGGCGCGTGAAGCCGCTGGGGGCCTGACCGCTGAGGCTCGACGTGACTTTGCGCTCGTCATCCCGGCTTTCAACGAGGCTCCCGTCGTTCCGGCGCTGATCTCCGAACTCCGTGCCGCGTTCGAATGCCACGATCTGAGTGGCGAAATCGTGTTCGTGGATGATGGCTCCACGGACGGGACCGCTGATCTAGTGGAAAAGGAAGCCAGGGGCTGGCCTCTCTTGAAGGTCGTGGGCCATCCGACGAACCTCGGTAAGACCGAGGCGATTCTCACCGCGGCCCGCTCCACGGAGCGGACCTATCTCGTTCTGTTCGACGCGGATCTCCAGCACCTGCCCGACCAGATTCCGCGCTTTCTCGAGAGGCTCCACGCCGGATGGGATATCGTGACTGGGCGAAAAATCGGGTCTTACGACAAGCGGGTGGTCTCATCGTTCTACAATGCGCTGAGCCGTCGGATTTTCCGAGTTCCCGTGTCGGACCTGAACTCGATGAAGGGATTTCGGCGAGACATTCTAAAGGAGATGTCCCTGAGACACGACTGGCATCGTTTTTTCGTCGTGCTCGCTCATGCCCGTGGGTATTCGGTGAGTGAGATCGACATCGAGCTTCATCCCCGCCGGGCGGGGGCCTCGAAGTACACGGGGCTGTTCCGAATCGGGGTCGGCGTCGTCGACCTGATTTCGGTGTGGTTCCTGCTCCTGTTTTCCCGAAAGCCGTTGATCCTCTTTGGGTTCAGTGGAATGGCGCTGATCACTCTGGGCATGATCGTCGGTGCGGTGGCATTCTACCTTCGCTTTGTAGAGGGCCTCGGCTTCAGACCACTTCTTTACCTTGTGATCCTTCTCGAGACCGTGGGATTCCTGCTGTTCGGTTTCGGGTTGGTCGCGGAGATGATCGCTCAATTGAGAGAAGAGGTGGACTCCCTCAGGCGCGGGGATCGTTGACGACTTCCAAAAACTCTCCGCCTCGTATCCTGGTGGTGGTCGGAACCCGGCCCGAGGCCATCAAAATGGCCCCCGTGGTGGCGGCTCTGAGGCAGAGGCCGAGCTTGGAGAGTCGGCTGGTGCTCACGGGCCAGCACGGAGGTCTCGTAGACCAGATTCTCGATGCCCTCGATCTCCGTCCCGACTACGATCTGGGGATCATGCAGGAGGGGCAAAGCCTCTACGACGTCGCTCAGGGGTGTCTTCAGGAGCTCAGCGGTGTGGTGGGGGAGTACCGGCCCGACCTGCTTCTTGCTCAGGGAGACACCGCGACAGTGTTCTTTTCGTCCCTCGTGGCGTTCTTCGAGAAGACCCGGGTGGGGCACGTCGAGGCCGGGCTCCGTTCCGGTGATAAGTGGGCGCCGTTTCCCGAGGAGATCTTTAGGCGTCTTACGGATGTCATCACCGATCTCCACTTCGCTCCGACGTACGCGGCTCGTGCCAAGCTCTTGGCCGAAGGATTCGAGCCCTCATATGTCTACGTCACGGGGAACACGGTCGTGGATTCCCTAATGCGGATGGCGTCTATGGAGGAGAAGGCGGAAGCGCCGCTCTTGAGGTCGATCTTGGAGGACAAGCGCAGTCGGCTCGTACTGTTGACTGCACATCGGAGGGAATCCTTCGGCCACCCGCTCAGGGACATATTCCACGGCGTCCGGAGACTGGTCGACGAGCACGACGACGTCCGCCTGCTCTATCCGGTCCATCCGAATCCCAACGTGGTCGAGCCTGCGCAAGAATTGCTCAGCGACCATCCTCGGATCGATCTGGTCGAGCCCCTGGGCTACAAGGACCTGGTCTTGGCGCTGAAAGGCGCGCATCTGGTATTGACGGATTCCGGTGGAATCCAGGAGGAGGCGCCGACGTTCGGGACGCCGGTACTCGTACTCAGGAGGGTCACCGAACGGCCGGAAGGTGTCGAGGCGGGTGTCGCCGTCCTGGTCGGAACCGATTCGGAAAAGATCCTCGAGGAGGGTAGCCGAATCCTCTCGGGAGGTCACGACGAAGCGCTGCCCGCGTCGTTCCCCAACCCGTATGGTGACGGTAGGGCAGGGGAGCGGATCGTGGACATCGTATCGTCGGTGCTCATGGGGACTTCGCGTGCGACGGTGGACTGGGCCGGGCCATGAACGTGGACTGCGCTGAACGATGAACGTGGCGATGCACTGCCTATACTTCCCTCCCGAAGTGGGCGGGCTGGAGAGCCATGTCTACTACCTCTGCAGGGGCCTCGTACGCAGTGGTTGTCGCGTGTCGGTCGTTACATCCCTTTCGAAACCGGGGCTGCCGGCTCACGAAGTCCTGGACGGTATCGACGTCTGGAGGACCTGGCTGCCTGGGCGAAATTCGGTCGGATGGGCCGCGCACGGGGGGTGCTCAACACCGAGGCTGGCTTGGGTCGCTCATAAGGCGGACGTGGTGCACGCGCAGGCCTTCCAGTCGGTGTCGCCCGGAGTCGTGGCCAAGACGGCCAATCGGATTCCTTTGGTCTCGACGTGGCACACCTCGCACTTCCTCACCAGAACGGACAGTCCCTTCTGGAGGCCGATCTTTAAGCGCCTTCTCAAGTGGTCCGACTACAACCTTGCCGCGAGTGCAGAGATCGCCGAGATGGCGGAAGGGCTCGCACCCGGCGTTTCGGTAGAGGCGCTGACCAATGGCGTGGAGACGGGCATTTTTCGCCGCTGTGAGCCATCGCTCCCTGCCACGAAGCGTCGCCGGGTCATCGTGCCGAGGCGCCTCTTCGAGAAGAATGGTGTCGAATTCTTCCTTCGGGCGATGCCGTTGATCGCCGAGCGGGTGAATGTCGAAGCCGTGATCGTCGGGGATGGGCCTGAGCGAGAGAACCTCGAAGTGTTGGTGGCCAGCCTTGAATTGGGGGACCGCGTCGAGTTCCTGGGCCAGCGCAGCCATGACGCGATGCCGGGCCTCTTGAGTTCCGCGGAGTTGGCCGTGTTTCCATCCCTGATGGAAGCCACGTCCGTAGCGGCTCTCGAGTCGATGGCGTGCGAGTTGCCCGTTGCTGCTTCGAACGTGGGCGGACTACCCGAGATTATCAACGGCGAAGTGGGGGCGCTCTTCGAGGCGGGCAACCCCACGGCACTCGCTGCCGCCGTAACCTCACTTTTCGAACGCGACGACCTCCGAGCGCTGGGTGCGGCGGCCCGATCCAGGGTGGTGGAGCGATGGAGCAACGCTCGCCTCGTGGAGCGGCATCTGGAAGTGTACCAGGGTCTCATTGGCAGGGGACGGAAGCACGTAGGACACCCTTCAGGGGAGAGCGGAAGCTAGTGGCGAAGAGAAAGAAAGCCACGCAGAAGTTGAAACGGGTCGAGGCGACGTCCTCTTCCGCTCAGGGCGTCCAGATTCCCCCGTGGGTGCCGGCGGTCCTCTACGGAGTTGTCACGCTCTTTCTCTTCCGTGAATTCGTGTTCTCGCGAGACATGCTTTTTGGCACCGACACGTTGGCGCTCGGATACATGGCTCGGGAGTTTTACGCGAGCGCGATGTCGGGTGAAGGATTTCCGCTCTGGAATCCCATCATTCTGGGTGGGACGCCCTTTGTGGAGTCGCTCGCCGGCGGGGATTCACTCTACCCGCCGAGCACCCTTCTCCTTTTGCTTCTGGATCCATATCGGGCCCTGGGGTGGAAGCTGGTGCTCCACTTTTTCCTCGCTGGAATCTTCATGTACGGTTGGATCCGCCGTCTCGGATTATCGAAGCCCTCGGCTCTCCTGGCTGGGCTGGCCTACGGATTGGCTCCGTTCATGGTCACGCTCGTCCTGGGAGGACAGGACGGCAAGATCTTCGTAGTCGCGCTGACGCCACTCCTCTTTTGGGTTACTGAATCGTTCCTCGTCCGCGGTGGCATGAAATCGGTCGCCCTCGTGTCGTTGGTGGTCGGTGCGGTCATGCTCACGACGCACTTCCAGATGGCCTACTTCCTGTTCGGTGGTGTGGGGGCCTACGTCCTCTTCCGAACCGTGCTGATCCGGCGTGCGGGCCGGGACGAGGATGCTGGGGCCGGCGCCTCCCGAGTCGCCCTCACCCGCTTTGCGGTCTTCGTCGCGGCCGCTCTACTGGGTGCGGGGGTGGCGGCCGTCCAGTTCCTGCCGGCCGCCTCCTATGTCGTGGACCACTCGCGCCGGACGGCCACCACCACTGACGCGGGCGCTGAAGAATCCCGCGCGTACGCCAGTTCCTGGTCCCTCCACCCCGAGGAGGTAGTGGCGCTCGCCATCCCTGAGTTCGTCGGCGTCAGCTCCGCGAACGCGGATTGGGCTCGAGGAACGTACTGGGGACGAAATCCGTTCAAGGGGAACCACGAATACGTCGGCCTCGTGGTTCTGCTTCTGGCGGGGGTCTCCTTCTTCGGAGGGGCTCGGCGGTCACTGAGGTTCTTTCTGTCGGGGCTCGGCGCCGTGGCGCTCCTTTTCGGCCTTGGCAGCCACACGCCGGTATGGCGTCTCTTCTATGAAATCGTACCAGGGATCGGACTCTTTCGAGCGCCTTCACTTGCCATCTTTCTCTTCGGTTTCTCGGTGGTGACGTTGATGGCCTTCGGTGTCGAGCGCCTCCTGGAGCTCGAGGAGGCAGGGAGTGAAGCAGACTGGACTCGGCCGGGGCGTTTCCTTTGGGTCGCCTCAGGCGTGCTCTTGATGGGATTCGTGCTCGTTGCTTCAGGCGGCCTCGGCGGATTGTGGAGCTTCACGCTCTATCGTGACATGCCGGAGCAGGCCGCACAGGTCCTCACCAACGCGCAGCCGTTCATCGAGCGTGGCTTCATGATTGCCGTGATCCTCGCCGCCGCGACGGCCGCCATCGCGTGGGGACTCAGAACGGCTCGACTCGCGTCGCTGGGGGCCGTAGTCGCATTGGGAACGCTCATCTCGTTGGACCTGATCCGCGTCGATATGCCGTTCATCCAGACCCAGGACTTCGCCCAGTTCCGAGCGCCGGACCCCAACATCGACTTTCTCCTGGAGCGACAGCGCGAGGGCGACCCGTTCCGCGTGTTTTCGCTCCGGGGGCTGAATGGGCAGGACGTCCGTCCCGGTATGTTCGGACTCGAACTGGCAGGCGGGCACCATCCGAATGACCTAGGACGTTATCGGGAGCTCATCGGGATGGAGGGAAGTAACCTTCCGGTGAACCTGATCTCCAGCGCCAACGTTCTCCGCATGCTCAACGTGCGGTATGTCATTTGGCCGGATCAGGTTGGCGCTCCGGCGGACCAGAACTTGCCGGCGGACATCACCGACAACCTCCGCAGGATGAGTCAGACGACCATCCAGGGACGGCCCTACGAGTCGGTGTGGGAGTTCTCGGACCTTCCGCGGGCTCGTCTCGTGGGCGACGTCGTGATCTTGCCGGACGACCAGGTTATGCCCCACATGCTTTCCGACGACTTTGATCCCGCTCGACAGGTGGTGCTGTCGGATCCGCCTCCCATCGACCTCCCGGGTGGGGAAGTGGCGGGGAGTGTCGAGTGGGTGGAACGGAACAACAATGACATGACACTCCGGGTGAGTGCCGACAGGCCGGCTGTCTTGGTCTTGGCCGACAACTGGTTCCCGGCATGGAGAGCACGGATCGGGGACGAAGAAGTCCCTGTACTGAGGGCGAATCACTCGCTGCGCGCTGTGCCGATATCGGCGGGCGAGCACACGGTGGAGTTCTACTACGAGTCCGACCAACTCACATGGAGTCTTCGACTCACGCTGCTCAGTCTGGCGGTGGTGGCTGGGTTGATTGCTATGGATGGGATCCTAGGCCGTCGGAGCGCGGAGCGCCGGGCCGAGTGAAGAGGTTCGGCCTTCGATTCCTCCAGGTCGGCCTGACCGTGGTCGTTACGTGGTTCATCTTCGATCGGATCGGGGTGGATCTCGCCCGGCTCGGGACGTTGAATCCTGACGAGTGGCGGCCCCGGCCGGGCCTCTTCTTGTCGTCATGTGTGGTTCTCGTTCTGGGTTATTTGTGGTCGGCCTCGATGTGGGGCCGGCTGGTGCGGGATTTGGGGGGGCCCAGTCTTCTCTTGGGGACCTCCGTCCGGGTGTTCATGGTGGCGAACCTGGGGCGCTATGTACCCGGAAAGGTTTGGCAGATCGCCGGGCTCGCGTATCTGGCCAAGCGCGAAGGCGTCCAGGCGGGCGTGGCCACAGGCGCAGCGATTCTCGGGCAAGGGATCGCCATCTTGGCGGCCACTCTCGTGGGCATGGGAACGCTGTTCGGCGCCGACCAGTTCTGGCGGGAACTCGGATGGGTGGGGCTGATCGCTGGTATCGGAATCGCTCTGAGCATCATCGCCGCTGTCGTCATACGACCGGTCTTTCGCCGCGTCGTCGCGTTTTGGTTCCGACTCACGCGCACGGATCCTCCGGATAACGGCCTGGGGAGCGGAAACGCCGGTCTCCGCTGGTTGGCCCTCTACGTGGTGAATTGGGGGATCTACGCGACGGCTTTTTGGCTACTTTACCTGAGCTTCGGGGAGTGGCGGACGTTTCTGCAGGTGGGTCCGGCCTTCGCGGCCGCGTATGTGGCCGGGTATATCGCGGTTTTCGCGCCAGCGGGAGCCGGGATTCGGGAGGGGGTCTTGGTGGTCTTGCTCCAACCAATCATGGCGAGGGAAGCCGCGGTCGTACTCGCCGTCATCGCTCGTCTCTGGACGACCGTCGTAGAGCTGATCCCGGCAGCGATCTTTGCCGTGGGTTCGCAGCGATCCCAACAGACGGGGGACACAACGCCATGAACGATCAGGATGCGCGCTTCGTCGTGATCGTTCCCACGTATAATGAGGCGGACAACCTACCCCGTATCGTCCCTTGCATCCTCGAACAGGACCCACGGATCGATGTGCTCGTGGTGGACGATCACTCGCCCGACGGTACCGGTGATCTCGCGGACGCTCTGAGCCACGAATTCGATCGCGTGAATGTGATTCACCGATCGGGTAAACAAGGGCTTGGGAAGGCCTATATAGAGGGTTTTCTTTGGGGTTTGGAGCGGGACTACGCGCTCTTCTTCGAGATGGACGCGGATTTTTCCCATCGCCCGAGTGCTCTGCCGCGTTTCATCGACAAGGCCCGGGACTTCGAAGTCGTTCTCGGATCTCGTTACCTCGGGGGGCGTGTTACGGTGATCAATTGGCCCATGAGCCGCCTCCTCATCAGTTACTTCGGGGGCTGGTATGCCCGATTCGTGACGCGCCTTCCCGTGCGGGACGCCACCGGCGGCTTCAACTGCTGGCGTCGAGAGGTCCTGGAGGCCCTGGACTTTGAGCAAATAGAGTCCAACGGGTACACGTTCCAGATCGAGCTCAAGCTCCGGGCCTGGCGTAAGGGATTTACCCTTGCCGAGATCCCGATCGTCTTCGAGGAGCGGGAGTCGGGTGAGTCGAAAATGTCGAAAAAGATCGTCCGCGAGGCGATATGGAAGGTGTGGAAGCTGAGATTTCTCGATCTATTCGGACGCCTATAGAGGCCTGTCGAAGAAGCCTCTCATTGGTTGGTACGTATGAGGTCATGCCCCGTTGGGGGCGCATGAATTGGCTGAAGGTCGGCTGGGGACGGGAGCCGGTGATCATCCGGTACGGGGAGCCGATCCAGTTCGGGAGACACGATGATCGAGCAAGCCGCGAGCGAGCACGACCCAAGGCAACGGTGAGACTCGAGAACGCGTTACGGTCGGTGATGGCACAATGACCGAGGAGAGAATTGGTCGCGAGTTCTACGATCGGGGCGAGTACTTCGAGGGAGGGACCGAACACCTCCAGGATCTCGATAGTCCTTTCCAGAGATACCGGATCGACAAAGTGCTCCAGATCTACGAGCCCGGTCCGGAGGAGCGAGTGTTGGATCTCGGGTGTGGGTGGGGCACGTTCTGCTGGGTGCTCGGCCCGCGGGTCGCTGAGATGGTAGGGGTGGACTTCAGTCGGAAGAGCATCGAGCTGTGCGAAAATCGGCTGGCCCGCTCAGCGCTCGAAGGCGTGTCCTTCCTCTGTGCGGATGCTCGAGACACGGGGCTGGAGGCGAAGAGCTTCGACCTCGTGATCTGTGCGGACCTCGTCGAGCACCTTTATCCGGACGACTCACGGGCCGTGATTGCTGAGGCATTCAGGGTCCTGAAGAGGGGGGGACGGCTCAGTCTATGGACTCCACATCGAGGGCATTTCTTAGAGATGCTCAAGGCGCGGAATATCCTTCTTCGGCGCGACGTGAGCCACGTGGATTACAAGTCGATGGAGCGCCTGGAGACGTTGGTAGAAAGTGAGGGATTCGATTTGGAGAGGGCGTATTACACGGAATCCCATATCGGTGGGCTGCGACGAATCGAACGAGCGTTTCAAGGATGGGTTCCGTTTCTGAGGCGCCGCATCGCCCTCCTGGCTAGGAAGCCTTGATCTCCCCATGTTGTGCTCCAGGGTCTTCCGAAGGGTCGGGGTTGGCATGGAACGCTGTGGGCGTGTGATCTCTATAGAACATGATATGAGATATGCTAAGATACGTATACACAAGTATTTACATAGTATTGTAATCACGTTGGTCGCTGGGGCGGTCACGACGTGTGTGCCGCTGGGCCTAGGGCCATCGGGGCCCGGATTGACGTCCCCGGATGGGCTCAGATTGAACGAGATCCCGGATGCCATCCCCCAGGCAGAGTTCAAGAGCCGATTGGGCAATCCCGAGACATACGTCATCGATGGGGTCACGTACCGGGTTTTGGACACGAGCGCGGGATACCGAGAGGAAGGCCTGGCGTCTTGGTATGGGGGGTATTTCCACGGGCGACCTACGTCCTCGGGCGATATTTACGACATGTACCTGATGACGGCGGCCCACAGAAGTCTGCCACTTCCGACCTACGTTCGGGTCACGCATCTAGGGAACGGAAGATCTGTCGTCCTGCGGGTAAACGACCGGGGACCCTTTATAGATGATCGGATCATCGATCTGTCGTTTACCGCCGCGACAAAGCTGGGGATGGCAGAGCTGGGAACGGCCCGCGTGGAAGTGGTCGCGCTGGATCCTCCCGCGCGGGATCGGGCTCCGTAGGAGGGGCCGGAGGGGAGGGCCTGAGGTGGATAAAGGGTTCAGACGGGAATCACCAAGTTAACATAATATATATTATACGAAGTTTGTTGGAAAAACTGGATCGACAACACGGTCCATGGCCAGACGAGAGCTCAGAGTCCCCTCTGACCCTGTCATCGCCCTGAGGGGCTAGCGACGATGATGCGAACCCTCCATCAAGTCGTCGCCAAAATGCCCGTCATCAGTCGTTTCTATGGTCTTGTCGTGTTCATGAACTACCGCGATCACGACCCCCCACACGTCCACGCCCGATGCCAAGACGCCGAAGTCGTGGTCCACATCGCGTCAGGCGACGTTGTCGGCGAGTTTCCTCATCGACCGTTGCGCTTACTCCTCGAGTGGGTTGATCTTCACCGTGGGGAGCTCGAGGTGAATTGGAACCGTGCTCGAGAGCACAGACACCTCTTGCCAGTGGAGCCTCTTTCATGATCACGAACATGCTTCTGCACGTAACAGCGGTGGAGTGCGTTGGGCCCCACACGCTCCGGGTGTGGTTCGATGATGACACCGTCAAAGACGTCGATCTCACAGGCGAGTTGTGGGGCGAAGTTTTCGAACCGCTGAAGGACCCCGAGTTCTTCCGGCAGGCCTCGGTGAACCCCGAGACCGGCACCGTGGAATGGCCGAACGGGGCGGATCTGGCTCCTGGCTTCCTTCACGACCGGGGTGTCTCGGTTTAGAGGATCTTGATGGCCACCCTATCCTATCCTTCGTGCGCCAAGTCGTAGCTGGTTGCGACTACCGCGGGAAACGAGCGGAGCGGCCTTCGCCCGGGCATCGACCCATTTCCGGCCGAATTCAGACGATCGGCTGGGCCATCACTTGTGGGGACCGGGCAACCTCCTCAGGAAACGAACCCGCGTACCTCGGAAAGGCGGAGCTCGTACAGGCCCTTCTCCGGGTCGTCGTCTTCAAAGGTCTCCAGGATTCTCTCGTAGAGCTCCGCGGCACCGGCGACATCCTGCTGACGTCTCCTGGCTCGAGCTGCGTTGCTCAGCGCCTCCCGGATCTGAAAGTCGAACTCGGCCCGATCGGCGACTTCGAGGTAGGTGTCTTCGGCTTCGGACCATCGACCTTGATGCTCGTAGGCGCGCGCCAATAGAGAGTTGGCTTGGATTCCGATGGGATCTCTGAAGCTGAGGTCGGCGCGTTCGAGAACGCTGATCGCCACCGGGGCATCGCCCGATTCGAGGTGCAGCCGGCCGAGCAGGATCACCGCCTCCCGAGCCTGATCCGTACCTCCGAACGACTCCAAGAACGTGCTCAACTGGGCCTTGGCGTCCTCTGTTGCGGAGATGGAGATCGTCTGGTGAATCGACTCCAGACGGTTCACGGCCTGAATCCTCAGTGACCGCTGGAAGTTCACGTAATAGATGCTACCGGCCACCAGGAGTCCCACTGCTACCCCGACGAGCGTGAGAGCTTGCCGGTGTGTCCTCGCCCACTCGGAAAAATCAATAACGCCTGCGACGAACACATCGTCTTTCTCCTGCGGTGTTTGGGGTGCACGCCGGGCCGAGGGATGCTTACGCTTGGACATATGACCGATTCAACTCCGTGAAGTATCCGCTAAAGTACTGAAAAACCTATCCTTAGGACTAGTGAGGGTCAACGGGCGGCCAGCTTCCTCTTCCGCTTTCTGGAAGCCTCGGTACCCGCCTTTCTGAGCGTCCCGGGTTTGTTGACGATGAGGCCCCGCGGCTGCTGTTTGAGCACACCGTCATAGATCCAGTCATTGATTGCGGTCGTCACCGTACAGCGATGAGCGCCCGCGAGGTCCGCGAGCTCTTTATGTGTAAACCAATGGTCGAGTTTGATCCGTCGTCCGTCATCCACTCCGAAACGGTACGCGAGGTCCAGGAGTACGTCCGCAATTCGGGCCTTGGAGGAAAAGCCGGAAGACAGTGAGATGAGGCGGGCCTCCGCCAGGTCGTGGTCGTTGCTGCGCAGGAATTGCGAGAGGGTCTTGGGCGATGCCCGGAGCGCCTTGAAAACGGCAGCACCGTTCAAGGGGATGACCGTACAGCCCGACCCCGCGATGGCCGTGTAGCGTCGAGGCACGTCGAGCGTCACGGCCTCGATACCCAGCAATTCTCGGGGTCCCGCGATTCCGACGACGCGACCGCGCTCGGCGCCCGTCCTCGGAAGAGTCAAACAGACGTGCCCCTCCTGAATCAATAACACGAGCGCCGAGGATTCACCTTGCTGGTAGACGACGCCCCCCTTTCGGTATGCCACGGGCGTCGCTGCCTTGATCAGGGCATTGAGCTTGCGGTCCCGCCGCGGGATCACCTGGAGAGGCATGTCGGCGGCTCCCTAAGCATGTTCCGGCTTTCGATGGAGCCGGAGCGTGGGATGAAAGGCCAAGGCCGTTCCAATCAAGAGGAGTGGAAGCGAGGCGATCGCCCCGGGCCGGGGCCCGATAGCATCACCCAGAAAGCCGAAGCCGATCACGGCTACCGAACCCGCGGCCCACGCCAAACCCATGACGATCCCGGAGCCCACGCCCTTGCTATCGGGCAAGATTTCTTGCGCCAGCACGATGACGGGAGGCATGAGCGCCAGGTTGAGACATCCTGCGACGGCGGCAAACAACAGCATCAACGGGGATCCGGCCGGCAGCCAGAACGCGAACAAATGAGCCGGAAGAGCCAGGGCCGTCAAGCCGGCGAGGAGATACGTGCGGTCCATGCGGTCCGTGAGTACACCCCCCACGATGGTGCCGACGGCCTGACCGGCCAGATAGACGCTCAAGACCAGAGCGCCAGTCGCCTCGGAGACGCCGTCCTCGAAGGAGATGATCGGTGACAGGGTCAGGAACAGGCGCTGAATGAACCCGCTCAGTGCGCTGATCACGAAGATCACACCCAGTGGGCCGCGAAGAGTCCGGAGCACGTCCATGGGCGGCGAAGGAAACGCGGCATCCGGATGGGGTCTGTCCGCCGGGAGGACCATGAAAAGCACGCCGCACACAGCGATCGCCGGTATCATGGCAATCCACATGCCCCTCAGGCCGGTCATGGATACCAGCCCGACAACGGCCAATGGTCCGACCGCGAATCCGAACAACCCACCGAAGGCGAAGATGGACATCCGCAGGCCACTCCCCTTCCCTTCCGCGGCTCCCCCCGACGCCGCGGCCCCCGGTGGATGAAACGCCGCGCTGCCCATCCCCCCAGCAATCAGAATGAGAGCCAATACCTCGACGGACGGTGCGAGTCCGATGAGCGAGAGAAAGACGCCTGAAACCAGGGGTCCACCGATCACGAAGAGTTTGCGCCCGTATCGATCGGCCAGGTACCCTGCGGCGGGCTGAAGAAGCGAGGCGGCGAGAGACCACGTCATCGCCAGACTCGCGGCTACTGCGATGGACATCCCCAGGTTCTCCATGAGCCGAGGGAGGAGCGGGCTGAGGAAGGACGAATACGCGTCGTTGATGAAGTGAGCGATGCCGACGGCGATCACGATGCGGCGGGTCCCGCCCCGGGAGACGAGGTGCGGGTCGGATCTCTCGATGTTGGTGACGTACATGTCGGGAGGTTACACGGCTCGGTGTAGGAGCGCTACCTGGCTCACGGACTTGGGGACTGGCCTGGCAGGCGAGCCTGGTCACCCCTATGGTTGGGCCCGGAATCGGGGGAGCCCCTGGCGCGACGAGTTCACCGAGGGGGGCGCGTGCCCTCGCGGCCAGGACGTACGGGAGAGGATCATGGAGCGATTTTTTGCGGTCGCTGGTGCCGTTGCGGCGATGATCGCGGTAATTCTGGGGGCGTTCGGCGCCCACGGGCTGCGAGGCCGGTTGAGCCCCGCAGATCTGGAAATATTCGAGACGGGCGTGCGATATCACATGTACCACGCACTCGGACTCTTCGCCGTGGCGTGGGCCGCCTCTCGGTGGCCGTCGGGGGCGACAACGCTCGCGGGATGGTTGCTGATCGTCGGGATCGTCGTTTTCTCGGGAAGCTTGTACACGCTGGTGCTCACGGGGCAGCGCTGGCTCGGAGCCGTCACACCGGTGGGAGGACTCGCCCTGGCAGCGGGCTGGGCTGCTCTGGCCTGGGCTGCGCTGCGCAGCTGACAATGGATCAGGCGCGCCGGCTGATGGACTCGGCCCGCCGGATCCTGGTCCTCACCGGCGCGGGAGTGAGCGCCGAGTCGGGGGTTCCAACGTTTCGGGGCCGGGACGGCCTTTGGGGGAAGCACAGGCCGGAGGAACTGGCGACCCCTCAAGCCTTTGCGGCCGATCCGAGGCTCGTGTGGGAGTGGTACGGATGGCGGAGAGAGCTCGTGGGGGCCTGCCGCCCCAACCCAGCGCACGCGGCGATCGCCCGCCTGACCCTCAGGAACGAAGATGCTCGACTGGTGACCCAAAACGTGGACGGTTTCCACGAACTGGCCCTCGAAGAGGCTGCATCCGAATGGCATTCCCCAACAGACTCAGTCGCTCGAGCCGAGCCGATTCGTCTCCACGGCTCCCTGTTTCACACGCGCTGCACGGGATGTGACGATCGGACCTCGGATCGCCATCGGGTCGACACCGAGAGCGAAGCATCGTTGCCACGGTGTAAGAAGTGCGCGGCACTTCTGCGGCCGGACGTCGTCTGGTTTGGAGAGGGGCTCGATCCCGAGGTCCTAGGCAATGCGACGGATTCGGCGGAGAGCGCGGACGTTTGCTTGGTCGTGGGCACCAGCGGGATCGTACACCCTGCCGCCTCCCTGCCGCTCCTGACGAAAGAATCGGGGGGCGTGGTCGTGGAGGTGAACCCGGAGCCGACCCCATTGACCGAAATCGCCACCTCGAGCATTCGAGGCCGAGCCGGGCAGATTCTGCCAAGACTGCTCAGGATCGAGCCGGAACCTAAATGTTGACTCGCGTCTTCATACGGATGCATCGTTATAGATCGCCTCCGTCCCCGGTTTCGGTGGTGATCCCGAACGCGGATGCGGTTCGGAATTCAGCGTTGGGGTTGGTAGATGGTGCAGAAAATCAGGCGTATGGGCAGGCTCGCCCGTTCGATCGTCTTCCTCTCCTGCAGCTATGTAGCGGCGTGCGGTGATCCCGTGGCGAACACGCCTGATCCGCCTCACATCACGGGTGTGTCCCCGAGTCCGATGGTGGAGGGCCAGACCGCCACACTGACGGGAACCAACTTCTCGGCGAATACGGTTTCGAACACCGTCACGATCGATAATGTGACCCTGGCGGTGACCGCCGCTTCCGAGACCTCCCTCACCGTCACCATACCAGAGGGGTGCGGCCCGCTCCGTATCGCGAGTCTTCAGGTGACGATTGGGGGCATGGCCGGTAATGCCTTTAATGCTGCAGTAGCGCCGGATCCGGGTGCGGACATCCGAGACGTCTCGCTCGCTGTGGGTGAGCAAGTCGTCTACCGTCAGCCGAGGCACTGCTTTGGCCTTCCCACCAATGGTGGGACGGCACAATACCTTGTCGGTGTCCAGTCCACGGGTCGGAACGGCAGCGTTACGAGGCAGGTTGTCGTGGGGGGGAGCGCTGTCGGGGCTGCACTCGCCGGGCCGGCAACGCACGTAGCCGCTGCCCTAACGGCCCCAAACGTCCCCCCTCGGCGTAGCCCGCTATGGGGGAATCTAGGGTCAAGCCCGGTCTCCCGGCTGATCCAGGGCCACCGGAAGGGGCACAACGCCCTCATGGCCGATCTCGTTCGGCCAGTACGGAGTCCCGCAGTCCGCTCTGCAGCGCTTTCTCCGCAGCGGGCCCCTGCTCGTGTCGTTGTGGACGGAACCGAGAATGTCGGGGACCAGCTGGATCTTCGCGTGCGCGGGCTCAGCGGCGATTGCTCGGCTGAGAACACTACGACCGTTACCGCGGAATTGAGAGTCAAAACGCCTGGATCCATGTGGTGGGTCGATGTGAGCAACCCCGCCAGCGGACTCACGGACACCGACCTACAGGACATGGGCACACTCTTCGACGACTTCATCTTGGCCGCTGAGGTCGCCGAATTCGGGGCTGTGGGGGACCTCGATGGGAACGGGCGTGTGGCCATTCTCCTTACGCAAGAGGTGAATGCGGACACGACCGCCGGAGGACAAACGCTCGGCTTCGTAAATCCCTGCGATTTAGTTCTCAGGGACGAGCCAGCGGGGCTGTTCGCCAGCAACGAGGGCGAGTTCTTCTACGCGATAGCGCCCGATCCCACCGGCGCCGTGGGTGTCACACTGACCGCGACGGATTTGTTGGACATCCTACCGATCATCGTTGCCCATGAGTTCGCGCACATCATTCAATTCAGTCGTAGGATCGCTTCGCCCACCGCTCTGGACCTCATGGCTCCGTTTATGATGGAGGGACAGGCGACGCTCGCCGAAGAGATCGTCGGCCATGCGGTGAACGGGAACACCCCTGGGCAAAATTTCGATGAGGCGGTGGCGTACAATACGGGCAGCACGCAAGTGCATACTTTGTATGCCGCCCCGTTCTCGGATCTCGTGTTCTACTACGGCTGGCCGGGGTCACAGGACACTCCCAGGGTCGACGGTACGCCGCACGAGTGTACGTGGATCGAGGCTGAGGTGGAGCACCCGTGTGGTGGCCGTCCGCTGTGGTATGGTGTGACTTGGTCGTTCCTCCGTTGGGCCTCGGATCTGTACGGTCCTGCGCTCGGTGGGGAGGCCGCTTTCCAGACGGCGTTGATCGACGGCGATCTGTCCGGTTTTGACAACCTAGAACAGGCCCTGGCCGGCCAAGGGACGCTCGAAGATCATCTCGCCCGATGGGCCGCCATGTTGTACATGGATGGTCGCCCCGGGGCGAGCCCTGAGAACTCCATGTCCAGTTGGGACATGCTCAGCTTCGCGCTGGGCCTCGCGGACACGGCGTGGCTGCACCCCGTCGAACACCCGTTCGCCGATTTTTCCGAGACCGTGACCCTCCGCGACCCTTCGACGGCGTATTTCCTCGTCGGCGGATCCGGCGCGTCGTCGCACACCCTGCGGGTCAGCGGCCCGTCAGGTGGCGACCTGGGGTCGGACGTTCAGGTCTGGTTGGTGCGAACTCAGTAGCTCACCTCTTGCGGGACACTACACTGGGCCGGGCCGGACTAGCCTTTCGGGTCGAACACCGTGCCCCCGGCCCCCTGGTAGCGGTACCGAATGGTCATGCAGCCGGCCTGGGCGGTCGGGCAGTAATAGCTCAGAATCTGGAATGCCGCATACCGTCCGTCGGCAGTCCGAACCCCAAAAATATTGGGTTTCGGACTCAGGACATGGCTGGTCCAGCTGTATTCGTACCACTCGGCCGTTACCGCGTTAGTCACCTCGCGGCCAGGCGCGTTCGGGGCGTACCCCGTCGTCGGAAGGGTCGTCAGGGAGTCGAGCGAGGTGGGGCCGAGATCGAGAATCCCTCCCTGCCCCGCGAAGTCCGGCCCCCCGTTCGCGAGGATCGTGAATCTTCGGAACGCCAAGTCCCATCCGAGAGGGTCCGGGGAAGTGACCACCGAGCCGCTGGAGAAGTCGAAGAGCATGAGCTCGCTGCCCCTTCCGTCCACGGTGATGACCGATGGTCCAACGAGCCGGTCTCCGACCTCCTGGGGATTCACGACGGACACCGGATAAAAGGTCAGCGGCGTGGGCCGCCGCAGGCTCGATATCACGAATATCACGGCCACGATCACGAGGAGACCGATGATCACGATCGCCGTCCGAGACGGACCACGCGAGGCCCGGGTCCGAGCTCGGCCATCGATGGGGTCGAGGTGTGTGGGCATGTGGGCTCTCTACAGGGGTCGGACGATGAAGTCTACATGAACGGGGCGGCGGTTCAAGTCGACGCTCGAGTCGCGGAGTTCGGTCGGGTGCCTCCAATTGCTGAGGAGCGCTGGGCTCACCAAGTTCCGATGGAGAATCCCCTACCCTCGGTGAGGTGAGTTCCTTGTCCAGGATATCAGCGTGAAGCCTGCCACGTGAAGCCTGCCACTCGATCCAGCCGAAGCTCTCGTCCGCTGGCGCTGATGATTGCTTGGGGCGTTTGGGTCTCTGCCTGCTCGAGGGACGGAAGCCCAAATCCGCCAGCGGACGCTACCCTCCCTCAGCCTGGGGTGATTGCATCCCGATCGCCGACCCCGGACGCCCCCCCTACCCGCTGGCTGGAGTTGCTCGGCGAATACGGCCCTACCGACGACGTCTGGCTGATCCTGGAGGACGAGTTACGGCTCCAGCTGAGGCACGGAGAGCTTGCCTACCCTCTGGAGGAAGCCTCGGTGGATGAATTTCTCGGTCGTCCCTCGGGCGACGGAGCGACGGCGCGCCTCCTGTTCACGCGCGGAGGGGACGGCCGCGCCGAGGGTTTCCAGTTGGGTGGAGCCCACTTCGCGAGGCGGGAGGTCGGCACCGTAGGAGCCGAGATCTTTCGGATCGAGCCTGTTCGGGACGTCGAGGAGCTTCGCATCGAGGCGCTCGTGACGTCACCACCGGTGGAGGAAGGCGTTTTTCGCGAGTCCGAGCTGGTGGACCTCACGTCCTTGGATTCGACGATCAGGCTCGATATCCGCTATGCCACCACGAACAACTTCATGAACGCTGTGTTCTACGAGGATTCCCGCGCCTTCCTTCAACGTCCGGGTGCCGAGGCCGTGGCGCGGGCTCACAGAGCGCTTGCGCCCTATGGGTACGGACTACTCATCCACGATGGATATCGGCCCTGGTACGTGACCAAGATGTTCTGGGACGCGACGCCCACGCATCAGCGTGAGTTCGTCGCGAATCCGGCGAATGGGTCGAGGCACAACCGAGGGGCGGCCGTCGATCTCTCCCTCTACGATCTGGTGAGCGGAGATCCGGTTGAGATGCCGGGGGGATATGATGAGTTCTCCCACCGCTCGTATTCCGACTATCCGGGCGGCACCGCGAGACAGCGGTGGCACCGCGACCTGCTACGGCAGGTGATGGAAGCCGAGGGATTCACCGTCAATTCCGGTGAATGGTGGCATTTCGACTACCGGGATTGGCGGGAGTACGGAATCCAGAATGAGGTTTTCGGCGAAATCGGTGCTACCCCACCCGCTTAGTTGTGCTGAAAGGACAGCGCCACGCTGGCGGCTCTGAACTCGCCCGCCGAATTCTTCTCGGTGAGGTAGGCTCCTGAAAGGTGCACCGGACCCATCTCTAGGCCGAAGCCTGCGGCAAAGTGAACGGCCCCACCCGAGATACGCGACAGGCCCCCACGCAGCGGCAGGAACGGGATCACGCGGAATTCCAGGCCCATCCCTATCTGCGATCCCTCGCCGTGGACCAGCGCCTCTCCTGAGTCGTGCCGGAAATCCGCCGTGATAGAGATCCGTTCCGTGGCACGGTAGGCAACGCCCAGGTTGAGAACCGGCCCGAAGCTTTGCCCCAAGAGTTCATCCTGGAGCGAGGCGGGTGCACCCGCCACCGGGAGTGGGTCGAAGTCGGTCGCAGTCGAGTCGTTGTCGGCGAAGACGGTGCCCGGCCGGAAAGCGAAAGCGTCGAGGTTCCACTGAAATGTGTGAAAGACGTTCTGCACCGCAGCGCTGATGGCCCAGGTCGAGCCCTCCCAGGCCAGCGCGAGGTCCAGGCCCATGCCCGTACCGTTGCTTACGGTAAAGCTGTCCGGAAGGATCATGGGAAGCTCGAGGTCCATCCCGATCGGGTTGGCTGTAATCACGCTGTTGTCGTCACGGGTCGCGACCACGGCATGGCCGACGGTGTATTTCAGGGTGGCTCCGGCCGCCAGGCTTCCGCCTTTTGTCTCAGGCAACGGGATTCCTAACGCGAGCGCCACAGTCGTTGCCGCCCACCCGTCCCCTGCTGTGCCTGTCAACGTCATATCCCGCGCGGTGCCGGTGCGGCCCGCGTTGCCAAACAAGGCCAACTCGACAGCGTCCGGACTCAGTGTGGCGTCGGTATCACCAACGGTCGAGATCTGCAGGCCTACAGGCCCGGCGCTCAGCGCGAAAGCGGTCGCTGCGGCGCCGGCTCGTGCCGTGAGGCCGCCTTCAGTGATGACGGACTGGAGCCACGCGTCCTTCGTTGCCACGGGAATCGTCTGTCCGGCGAGAGCATCGATTTCGCTAAGACTGATGGCGTTCAAACCTACCCGGGCCTGAACTGGGAGTAGCGCGAGGGAGAACCCCGGGTTCCCGGGCATGCCGAGTCCGGCTGGGTTCAGGGCGATAGCCGTGAAGCCCCTTGCCAGGGCTGTATAGTTGTTCGCTGTGCCAAGCGCCGCGGTGCTCGCCGACGGCAGTTGGCCGGCCACGGCACGAGGGAATGATACCGCCGCTAGTGTTAGACATAGGTTCACCGCGGCCACTGCTTGCTTCGACATCATCGCTCCGTACCTCCATGTAGGTTGCTTCATCCTCCTAGCTCCAGCTCGACATCCAGGCTGGCATCGAGCGTCGCTTCCTGCGTCGGCGTAACCGTAGCCGGTACGCCGGGTGAGCTGACGGTGCCGGTGCCTCGGAAGAACACGCCCGTCTTGCCCAGGAAGGACTGGAGCTCAGGTCCCGTATAGGAAAGTGTTGCGGACGTGGTCGGCCCACTACCGATGTTCAGAGTCCTCTGAAGCGTCGTGATATTGGGGCCGCCGATTTCCAACACGACGTCGATCGCCACGCCAAACGGGTTCTGAACATCCAGGACCAGTGAGCCACTCTGAATGTTGTCCACCAAATCGGCGTCGATGCCGCTCACGTCGAGTGTCGTCTCGGGGATGCTGACCGCTCGGCCGTCCACGACGATCGTAACGGACGAAACGAGGATCGAACCCACGGTTGCCGTGATATCGAAGACGGCGTTGACGTCGATCAGGACTGGGTCGCCCACGGGGGAATTGATGTCGATCACGGTCAGAATCGTCGGCGTTACCGTTCCGGCAGTCATGGTGATCGGGATCGTCGTGAGACCCCCATTCGGCAGGGAATTGGTGGGGCCAGCCAGCGCCACCTGACCGAGAACGCGGCCGAGGATGTCCCCGTCGTAGACGGTCATGGTCATGGTTCCGGGGTTGGCCACGGCCGGATTGATGGGGTCGAAGCCGAGGTTGTTCTGGATGGCCAGAGAAACCGATCCGCTCACCAGCGCTGCCGACACGACATCGGTCGGAAGGGTGCCACTCTCATTGTACGAAGTGTTGAACGCCGGCTTGGGTACCGTGAGCCCATCGACGGGACCACAAGCTCCGCACAACCCACCGAGCGTTTGGTTCAGCGTGAACGGGGCCACGTCCACCTGGAAGTTTCCACCGGCCGTGTCGACGTTTGCCGGAAGGAGCTCGGCAACGGAAATCGACTTGTCCTCGATGGGAATTACCCAGCGTTGCCCGATGATGGGTAGTTCCGTCGGGACGTCACATCCGGAAAGGGCAGCAATGGCAAGAAGAAGGCCTGCATGCCCGAGAGGCGCACGAAGACGAGGCCGGGTGCAAGACTGCATGAAGGACACCTTGAGTTCTTGTTGAGGAAGATCGATACGGGGCGATAAGGAGGCATTTCCAAGATAACAACCGGCGGTCGCCGGTTGCGAGGAAAATTTACGCTGCGGTGCGCGCGAGGTACGACATACTGCCCGAGGCACGCCGCAGCGAATCCGACGTCGGCGGGGGACCGCGATTGGTCAACCTTGAGTGGTGGAGTTGGCGACCCCCGACGTCGAATGTTCCGCGAACTTTGGTCAGACCTGGTGGGGTGCGGTCCAGCAGGTTCTCCCTAGAACCCAAACACGAATCCGAGGAGCGGCCCGTGCGTAGTAGTGTCGTACGACGCGGTCACAATGCGGATGGCTCCCCCCTGAACCTATTGGACCAACGTCCAATGTTGGCGTGGGTTCAGCTTCTCGGCCGAACTGAGCCGATCAGCCCCAGCTCCACCGAGTCGCTCCCGTTTACCGCGCTTGGGAGCTTCACATGGGAGTGCTGCGGCGAGACCCACCTGATGTCGATCAACGATTTTGGCAACACCACGATTGGAGGGGCAATGCTCGGGGAGATGTTCTACCGCCTTGCCTCCACGATTTTGGACAACGAATCCGAGGGCACCGAGCGTGCCTGGCGGGAAGCGGGCGTGGTGGCTTTGAATCCCGGACGGGGTGTGACCCGGATATTCACTGGGCGTGCGTTTGACGATGGTATGAACCCGACAGACCCCCTCGACTACAGGGGGAATCGCCTCTTCAACACGTTCAACTTCGGGTACCGAATGGTTGGAGAAGGAGATCGATTGGACTTCTCGGAGGACGAGGCTCACTTCTTCGTCGAAATGGACCTCTCTTTCGGAAATCCGTTCGACATGGAACGAAACAAGCCGTTCGACTTTTTCACTCTTGGGGTCCAGTTGAACTTCAGGGACAAGAAACCGCTCGGCAGACTCCAGGGGCGCGGCACTCTGCGCAATTTCGAGCTGAGCCGCTCCGAGACCCGTCAGCAACTCTTCTCCATCGCGCACTACTTCGACTACTTCGACAACAACGCGTATGAGTTTGGCGGTCAAAGCGTGGGGTTCATCTACCTGTCCAACTGGATCCGGTCGCACCGCACTCGCCTCGTGGTTGCCACCGACATCCACGCGATGCTGATGGGCGGGGTGAACACGGAATACGCCGAGTTCGCCGAGATCCCGGGCGTGCGGGAGCGTGACCGAGAGTATGACTTCGGGTCCGGCTTCGGGAACTGGCTCCAGTTCCGAGTGCTCCGCGATGAGTACCGGATCGTGGACCTGAGCTATCGAATCAACTGGATACACACGTTGAACGGGACCAACGTCGGGGGCCAGAATACCGATCACATCATTCAACAGGCGACCGTCAGGCTCGGATGGCCATTGAGTGCCAGCTGGGGAGTAGCCGTTGAGAGCTCAGTTTTCCTCCGGAACAGCTACTTCGAGGAAGATTTCTTCGACGACGTGCGGCAAAGGAATCCGGAGCTGCGAATCCTGGGGTCGTGGACGGTGGGGTCCAGAGGGGCCTTCTGATCCGGTCCTTCGATTGACCCCGCCGGGGTGGCGGGCTTGTGTACTCCCGTCACAGTCCCCCGCCCCACCTGAACTGGTAGGCCACGAGGAAGCTCTCGACTTCAGCAGCCATCATTCGGCCCCAGGAGTTTGCATGAGGCTCGGTCAGTGATAAGGTCTACCGTCAACCTCGCCGTCGTCACGGGCGTGATGATGCTGGCCCCTTCCAGCGGACACGGTCAGAACGGTGGAGGATCCACTGCCGCAGCCTTTGTAGGGGCTGCTCTGGGAGCCACATCGGGTTCCATGCTCGGGCTCCTGGGAGGCTTGGAGGGGTGCAATCGGACTCTCCGCCCGTCGCGATGCAGTCGCATCACCACTGCGACTGGGGCAGCCATCGGGCTTACCACCGGAGCCGTCATCGGATGGCAAAACGAGTCGGAGCTGGACGATCGCGTCGAGAGCGCAGCGCTGGGTGTCCTCTTGGGCGCCGGAGTGGGTTTGGGGCTGAAGAAATTCGTCCGGCAATATGAATGGCCCGACGTGGCTGCCGCCTCCCTTTTGGGACTTGCTATCGGCGCGTCGGCCGAGGGCTCCGGTCTCGGACTGGCCGCTGGAGCTGCGGCCGGAGTCTTACTGTGGCGCCTCCATCCCTCCGTGGGACCGGCCGGAATCGTCGTATGGGCTCTGGCTGGACTGGCTGTCGGGGGGCTCACTGACTGGGTGGCCGATGCCGCGCGGGCAAGCTCCCGCGCACTTGATCCCACTCCAATTCTCCGTTCCGCTGTGACGCCGTTCTTCGATTCACGGCTCCTTCTATAAGATCGCCCGGTAGAAGGCCAGGCCGAGGAGGATTCGTAGCGTCAAGCGTGATGTCTAATAAAAGTCCCAAATCCCCATGGATACGCCCGATCACGACTTTAAAGTTACATAACCCTTGCGTCCGAACCAACGACCGTCGTATCCTTGGGGCGACACTTGTAAGGTACAAATCGCCCTGTGAGGGTCAAAATGGGACATTTAAGTTACACATCCGCAACCGATCGGGAGGTGATGCAGGAGCTCGGGCGCCGCCTGGTGGCGCTCCGCGAATCTCAGCGCCTGACGATGCTGGAGGCCGCCGAGCGGGCGGCCCTGTCTCGCCAGACGCTGTACCGGGCGGAGCGAGGGCAGAACCCTACGCTCGTTACGATCGTGCGACTGCTTCGAGTCTACGGCCGGCTCGCTGCCCTGGAGAGCTTCATTCCCGAGCCCGAGATCTCCCCAATGGCCGTCCTCGAAGAGCGGCGGGCGACGTAGCGTGGCCACCGTCCTTGCCGACGCCGAGGTCCGCCTCTGGGGCGAGACGGTGGGTGCGGTCGTGGAGCTCGACAACGGCCGCATCCTCTTCGAGTACGCCGACGCTTTCCGGCGCCGCGGGCTGGACATCTCCCCCATCCACCTTCCCACATCCCGGGAGGGTCCCCTCGGCTTCGACGAGCTCCTGAGGCGGCCGGCCTTTCGGGGCCTCCCCGGTGTGCTCGCCGACTCACTCCCCGACGCGTTCGGCAACAAGGTCATCCGGGCATATTTCGAGGCCCGCGGCGAGTCGGCCCGGGCGCTCAGTCCCGTCCAGCGACTGCTGTACGTCGGGGAGCGGGCCCTGGGTGCGCTCACCTTTCACCCCGCTGAGGACATTCCGACCCGCGAGGCCGAGCTCGAGTCGCTCGAGGTCGCCGCCCTGGTCCGTGACGCGCGGCGCATCGTCCAGGGCGAGCCCGAGGTGGCGATCCCCGAGATCTATCGCATCGGGTCCTCGGCGGGTGGCATGCGTCCGAAGGCCGTCATCCTCTACGACCCGGCGGACGGCTCCATCCGATCCTCGAACGCGCCGCCTGGGCCCGAGGATCTCCCCTGCATCCTCAAGTTCGATGGCGTGGGTGACGGCGTGACTCCCGACCGCCTCGGGGCCCCCATGCCCTTTAACCGCGTGGAGGCCGCGTACTCGGAGATGGCGCGGGCGGCGGGACTCGAGGCGACCCGTGTCGAGGTCCTCGAGCACAAAGGTTACGCACACCTCCTCATCCGCCGCTTCGACCTCGAGGACGGCGAGCGGATTCACCAACACACCCTCGGGGGACTCGTCCACGTCGACTACAACGACCGCGGGGCGAGCTCGTACGAAGAATACCTACGGACCGTCTTCAGGCTCGGGATGACGTACGGTCCTCTCGAGCAGGCGTACCGCCGGATGGTCTTCAACGTGCTCGCCATCAACCAGGACGATCACGTGAAGAATCTGTCCTTCCACATGCGCCCCGACGGGGAGTGGTCCCTGGCGCCGGCATACGACCTCACCTTCGCCCGCGGAGTGGACTGGACGTCGGAGCACCAGATGCGCGTGCGCGACAAGACTGCCGGCATCCGTGAGTCCGACCTTCTCGCCGTGGCGAGAGAGTTTGGCGTGAAGAAGCCGGAGCGCATCCTCGAGGAGACCCGTTCGGCCGTGGCCGGCTGGGAGGGCTACGCTCAGGAATTCGCGGTCCCGCTGTCCACGGTCGTCGACGTGCGGAAGGCGTTGAACGAGCGGGTCAGGTCGCTGGAGGTCTAAGGCCGAGAGAGAGAGACCGCGGTCTCCCGCCCGCGCAGGACGCCTGTTTGACCGGAGAGAGGCACGACGCCGATCGCGTTCGCCGTAAGCGCTATCAGGAGTGCGAAGCCGGGGCCCTTGGTCTTGGGTTTACAAGTGCGCATGGGGTTGGGCGAGGAGGGAAAGGGAGGAGTCGGGCACATCGTAATCTGACACGCCAACCGCCCGATCCGCAAAGTGCAGCACCGCATTATCGCACCGGCCGATTCGTTTAGTCGGTGCCGATGCTTGCGCCCACCCACGCGCCCATTAGGATGTTGACTCGGTGTGATCCCCGAGTGCGCTGGGTCCGGCCCCATGTTTCTATCGATGGGGCGGCCAAAAAGGAGGAACCATGTCAGGAGACGGATCGCGGTGGGCCGGCAGCGTGGCGGCTTTATTGCTGACTGCAGGACTGTTCGCCTGTGGTGTCGAAACCGAAACCGAGGACCAGAGCTACCCGGCGATGACGACCATGGCGGAGTACCAGCACGCGATGGAGGAACTGTCCAACTGGGGCCGTTGGGGACCGGAGGACGAGCTGGGCGCGGCGAACCTCATCACGCCGGCAAAGCGGAGGGCCGCGGCCGCGCTCGTAACCGAAGGGATCAGCGTTTCGCTCGCGCACGATGTCGTGCAGGAAACGGCACTCGACGCCACGACGATTCTGAATCGTGAAGTGCTGCGGGTCAGCGCGACGGGCGCCTCCGACCGGTATCAGTACACCGGGTCGTACCACGGCGTCATCCATAGCCACCTCGATGCGGTCGACTGCCACATCATGGTCGATGGCAAGGGCTACAACGGCGTGGCGATGGAGGACATCGAGGCGACGGGCGGCTGTCCGCAGGGGAGCATCAACGCTCTGAAGGACGGCATCGTCACACGTGGCATCCTCTTCGATGCCACGCTCCTTCCGGGCAACGCCACCCCAGAGGGGTGGGTCGAGCCCGGGACTGCGATCCGAGCCGCGGACCTCGAGGCCCTGGAAGAGATCGAGGGCGTGAGGGTCGAGCCGGGTGACGTGATCCTGCTTTACACGGGTCGCTGGAAGCGGCGTGCCGCGCTGGGGCCGTGGCCGACCTCGGAGGGCGTGGCCGGCTATCATGCCGACGTCGCCTACTTCATGAAGGAGCGCGGCGTGTCGTTCATCGGCCACGACATGTGGAACGACGTCTTCCCCCACGAATTCTCCGACGGTGAGCGCCTCCCACTGCACCGGCTCGCGCTGGTCTCGCTCGGCGTCGGGATTTTCGACAATCTCGATTTCGAGCGGGTTGCCGAAGAGGCCAGACGTCTAGGGAAGTACGAATTCCTGTTTACGGCCGCGCCGCTGAGAATCGAACAGGGGATGGGCTCGCCCATCAATCCGATCGCGACGTTTTAGCCGGCGATTATCGTGTCTCGTGACCGCGCCGCTGGCCCCGTGTTTGGCTTATTGATAGGTGCAGCAGTCGTGGCGCTCTTCCCCGTTCCAGCTCGCGGTTCGGTGCAGAGTCCCCCTTCGATTTCATGCGCGGATCTCTATTCCCGGTCACCGTTGGAGGACCTGACTCGTTGCGCCGAGCAGGGCAATGCTAGAGCGCAGTCTGCGCTCGGGTTGAAGTACGCGAGTGGTGCAGGCGTCCCGGAGGACGATGTCGAAGCGGTGCGCTGGTATCGGCTGGCCGCCGAGCAGGGGGATGCTGGCGCCCAATGGAGCCTTGGAACCATGTATGAGAAGGGTGATGGGGTGCCGCAAGACGACGTTCTCGCCTATATGTGGTGTCTTCTGTCCGCCGCCCAAGGAAACGCTTCGGCGCAGGAGACCACAGACATCATCGAGGGGCGGATGAGCCGGGAGCAAATCGCTGAGGCCGAAAGGCTGTCCCGCGAGTGGACGGAGACCCATCCCGGGGCCAACTGAGCTGGAGAGGTAGGGGCCCTCGACGGCCTTCTTTCCATGGCACCCCTATGGAGATCCCCAGGATGCCCAGTCGAGAAGGTGAAATCCGTCGTTCGACAGTCGTGTTCAGGGCAGGAGTGCGGATGCCTTGAAGACCCGGTAGCGATAAGCAACGAGCCCCCGTTTCAGGCACTGGCGCAAGGCGTTGCCCCCCAGGTGGCTTTCGAGCCTCGCGCTCAGCGAGACGAAGGGCCTCGCGAGGGTGATGAGGAGGCCTAGCGCCCGATCTCGGGGGCGGTCGAGCTCGAGGAACGGAGTCAGATCCCGGTCTTCCACGAGCTCGAGTCCTTGCTCGGCCGCGAGAGCATTCACTGTCTCCGAGCGTAGGAGCGAGCTGGCGAGCCACCCTCGGCGGAACTCACGCAGCCACGGATCGTCGTCGGCGCCGGCGAGAAAGTCATCGCAAATCACGAGATATCCACCTGCGGAGAGTGCTCTCGCCACGTTCTGGAAGAACAATCGGGCATCCGGCGCCTGGACGAAGGATTCGATCGCATAGGCCATGTCGACCGGCCCTTCAAGAGTCGCCGAGCAGAAATCGAGCTCGGATATGACCGCCCGCCCGTCGAGTCGAGCGCGTGCGAGCTCTGCCTGAACCCCGCTGTTGGTGACGCCCAAGCCCACCACCTCCGTCTCGCGAAGTAGATATTCCAGGCTCGCGCCGACGCCGCAGCCGAGGTCGAGTATGCGCCGCGCGCCGCTTTCCGCGATTCGGCTCTTCAGAAGATCGTGTACAAAGTGGAACGCCTCCTCGCGGCGAACGACACCCTCACCCCAAACCGCTCGATGAATGACGCCTTGTGCGCCGCCTTGGCCGTGAGCGAGAAAGCTCGCCGTATTCTGGTCGTAGTAGCGTGCCACGCGGGCGCTTTCGAATCTCACGAGAAGGACGTTACAGCCAGATGATCCTCACGGCTGACCGTCACTCGGTCCGACATATTCACGCCCTCAACGGTAAGACAGTTCGACAAGCCACCCAGACAGTGGCGGGAACGTAGGTGACCATGAGGAGCATGGCCACGATCCTTGGCGAAAGTCCTGCCCTTCCCATAGATTTTCCGCGCCCGCGCCGTTGCCGCGCGTGCCCGAGGGGGCTGGCCGGGCGGAAGTGATCGGTTGAACCCATTGGAAGAGGTGCCAATCTGGTGGTCGCTGATCCTGGGACAAGTCCTCTTCGCAGGATTTCTCACCATGATCATGGGCTGGCGAGGGGACTCTTCGGCGGGGGCCGGCTTCAAGACCGGCGCACTCGTAGGGCTGGTGTTGGGGCTCAGCCTCAACTTCACGTTCTACGGGACCGCAAATATTGCGAATCTCACGGCCACCCTCGTCGATCCGATCATTGTCGTGATCCAGACTGGCATCACCGGTGCGGTCATCGGCACGGTTCTGGGCACGGGCAGCGCCGCCGCCGTGCCAGCCCACGCCAGCGCACCGCCTCCACCGCCGGCTCCGGCCGCGGACGAGCACACCGGAGAGCACTCGGCAGGCATGTAAGCGCCCGGCATCATCGACACGCCGATCCGGACCCTCGATGTCGGCGAGTACGACGTCAGCGTCGCAGTCGTTTCTCGGGGCCCGGCGGGAGCGGGAGCGCGCCTCGCCGACCCGGCACGTCGGGGCCCGGGTGGACGGGTAGCGGCATGGAAGGTGGGGTGTCCCGTCAGGTTGCCGAGGGTGACATCATCATCATCCCAGCGGGCACGCCTCACTATTTCTCCGAGATTCTACGGGCTTCAGGCTTCTCGTACTCCTTCCCCTTCCAGGTCTTTATCGAGGGAGACCCGGTTCTTCCCGAGGTCTTTTGCGCGGTACATGGCACTGTCGGCCGCACGGATGAGAGCCTCTTTCATCTTCTTCGGTTCTTTCCCCTCCCCTTTCTCTAAGGAAGCGATCCCCACACTGCAGGTGATCACCCCTTCGATATTCAGGGGCGGCTCTCCCGGGGAAGCCCCTTCCCTGACAAAAATATTCCTTTCAATGGCCTCCCGCAGCGTTTCACCATAGTCGTTACTTGTTTCGAGTGAGTCTCCCGGCAGGAGGATAACGAACTCGTCCCCGCCGTACCTGGCCGACGCCGCGCCTGAATCGAGAAACACTTCCTCAACGATGGTGGCAACCTCCCTGAGCACCTGGCTTCCTATGAGGTGCCCGTGCGTATCGTTCACTTCTTTGAAGTGATCGAGGTCGAAAAATATCAACGAGAGGTCGCTCCCCTCATCGATCGCTTTTTGCGTTTCCATGTCCAGCCTTTCATGGAAATACCGATCGTTATAGAGGCCCGTCAGGTTGTCCCTTTTGGACAGGTCCTCAAAGCGTCTCGCATCGAGCGCATTCTTGATAAGTGTCGAAGTATAGCTCGCAAAAATTTCGAGGATGGAGACGTCCCTGTCGTCATAATTGACCTTCTCCTTCCTGTTGATCAGTTCGATAACGCCGACGACCGAGTCGTCGATCTTGATTGGCATGGAGAGGATCGACTTCGATTCGTATTTGGTCTGCTTGTCGATCGCGTCGTAGAATTTGTCGTCTTTCGAGATGTCTTTGCTGAGATAAGGCATACCGCTTTGATAGGTGGCCCCGACAATCCCCACATCGTGCGGAAGGTGGGTGCCCGCAAGCTCCGATGAGCCGACCCCGAAGCAGGCCATACAATAGAGTTTCCCCTCATGTTCCTTGTCCCACTTGAGGAGGGGGTCGTCGAGGAGAATAGAGCCGGAATCGGAAGGGACGAATTCGTTCGCCCGCAGCAGGATTTGCCTGAGCACCTCTTTTAGATCGACCGCCCGAGCGGGATGCCTCCTCTTGGTTTTCCTCTGGAGGATGCGGTCGATAATCGTATCGTCCGCAATATAGGTGGCCAGCCCCTTATCCGTTCTCGTTGAAGACGCGTCAGCCATTCAGCATCACCAGGGCTCCCTGCCTTCGCGTGGCATTGCCATCCTTTCGGTAGGAACAAGACTGTCCTCTCAAACAGCCTAAGTCCAAGTAGAGCTTCCACTTCCCGAAGCGTCCCGGGCAGGAATCGAACCTGCGACCTACTGCTTAGAAGGCAAGCTCAAATGGGTACCAGATTCCGACAAGAAACAGTATAAACCATTGGCGGGCTGCACGATATGCCGTTGTCCGCCTGATCCAATGTCGGAATCCACCGTCCTGAATCGACAGTAACCGACCGTTCCTACATTCTTGGGGTCTACTCGTTCACGGGACAGACCGGCAGATAGGGGAGAGCTCGACCGTGAGCTCCCTTTGGCGGCTTTCGGCGTTCGCTGTGGATGTTACCTCGCAGACGTAGTGCGTCGGACGCTGTGCTCGGATGCAGGCGTTATCGCCCTTGAGGTGGGCGAGCAGTCGCTCACGAATATTACCCTTACCGACGTATATCCAAGTGGAGCCCGCGGAGATTCCGTAGACCCCGTACTGTCCAATTCTCAACTCCCCAATTCCTGCCTGCGTGAAAGGACGCGGGTATTGCTGAGTGAAGGCCATTTCCGTACCTGAGAGTTGACGTTTCCTAACGAAACAACATCACCTTGGCAGCGCCACGGCGATACCTACGAGCCTGAACCGAGCCTCATGACCGGATGAAAGTCCCCAACAAAACGCTTGCCTGCACTCGGATCTCCGTCGCATTGTTTAGTAACAGTCTATTCACGAAGCCGTTCCCCCCGACGGCGAGACGACGGTGCATGTATCATGGCTTCTCCCAGCAAGATATCGAACGCGTTGATCCCCGTCGTTGAGGACAATCCCGACGATGCGGCATTGATCCAGGCGGTGTTCGACGTGAGCCTGGTCCACACCAAGACTCAGTTGGTCGTCAGTGGTTGGGAGGCTCGGTTGTACCTTGCGGGGGAGTCGCCGTATGAGGACCGGTACTGGAATCCACTTCCATCGCTCATCGTCCTCGACCTCGGGTTACCGGACGGTGCCGGATTCGAGCCTGGTTTCGAGATCCTGGCGTGGCTCGCGGAACGAGAAGAGGTTTCCGGGATCCCGGTCATTGTATTTACGGCATCCGAAGATCCCGAGCACGCCCGGAGGGCCTACGCGTTGGGAGCGCGACGCTTCTTGCGGAAAGCCGATGATTACGAAAATTTGACCGAAGCGGTCAAGGAAGCACTCGACCGGTGTATCGAAACGCAGCAACGCGAGGCGATCAGCTGATTCTGGCCACGGAGCCTCCTAACTAGCCATCCCTCCACAGAAAGCCGGCCACCCCCGTCGTTCGGAGGTGGCGGTAGCAACCGACAGTGATGGGCAGCGGTCTCGTCCATGCAGGGAGCGTTGCAGGAGGGACACACGCCGCCCCGGACTTCGTCTTCGACCCAGACCCTGCCCAGGTCGGCCTGTGCGCTTTATCATATGGGTGTTCCAGCGCCCGGTTCTCGGATGAGGCCGTTGGTGGGGAGGCGTGAGTTCAATGAGGGCCTAGGGTATGACTCGGACGATGCTGGCCGGCAAAATCCATCGGGCGACGGTGACCGAGGTCAACGTCGATTATGAGGGCTCGATAACGATCGATCCGAGCCTCCTGGAGGCCTCCGGGATCCTGCCGTACGAAAAGGTCCAGGTTCTGGACATCACGAATGGCGCTCGGGTGGAAACCTACGCCATCGAGGGCGAACGGGGGGCGGGTGAAGTCTGCGTCAACGGTGCGGCGGGGCATCTGATCCACGAGGGAGACTTGGTTATCATCCTCCATTTCGCGCAGGTCGGAGATGAAGAAGCCCCCCACGTCAAGCCGAAGATCGTGCGGGTGGACGCGAGAAACCACATCGCTTCCAAGCGCAGTCCGCTCCAAACCTACGCTGACCGCTAGTTTGCGTCGGTCCATGGGATCCACCTGCCGTGCGCGTTAGCATCCAGGACCTTCAAGTGTCGAAGGACCGGGGCGAGCGGTTTCCGGTCCTCACGGCGTACGACTACCCCACCGCAAAGATCATCGACGAGCTTGGAATCCCCTTGATTCTCGTTGGGGATAGCTTGGGAAACGTGGTTCTCGGCTACGAATCGACGGTCTTCGTGACGATGGATGAGATGCTCCACCACACGAAGGCGGTGACCCGTGGGGCGAAGCAGTCCCTGGTCGTGGGCGACATGCCGTTCATGAGCTATCAGACGAATCCTGATGACGCTTTGACCAATGCTGCGCGGTTCCTGCGAGAAGGAGGAGCCCAGGCCGTAAAGCTCGAGGGCGGTGAGATTATGGCGGAGACGGTCCGCACCCTAACGGACCGCGGTATCGCCGTCATGGGCCACATCGGGTTCACGCCGCAGTCCGCGTATAAGATCGGGCAGCGGGTACAGGGTCGGTCTCTGGAGGCCGCCCGCAAGCTGGTTCGCGATGCTCAGGCGTTGGATGAGGCGGGAGCGTTCGCGGTCGTGTTGGAGTTGGTGCCCTCAGAGCTCGCGAAGGTGATTACGGATCGCATAAAGGTGCCAACGATCGGCATTGGTGCCGGCCCCGATTGCGATGCTCAGGTCCAGGTGATTAGTGATATCTTGGGCCTTTACACCGATTTCGTACCGCGCCACGCCAAACGGTTCGCGAATCTGGCCGACGCCATCCGTGAAGGGGTGAAGGGTTACGCCGCCGAAGTGATGGACGGTAGCTTCCCAGCCGAAGAGCATGGCGCCGGGATGGAGGACGAGGTTCTGCGCGCACTGTTGAAGGACCTGTAGTCTCGCCGCTCTTAACGAATGCAGATCCTTACTACGATCGACGACTTCCGCTCAGTACGAGAGAAGATCCGCTCCACCGGGTCGTTGGGGTTCGTCCCGACGATGGGCTATCTGCACGATGGCCATCTCGAGTTGGTACGACACGCGCGTGTGGAGAATGGGAGGGTCGCCGTGTCCATTTTCATGAACCCGACTCAATTCGGCCCGGATGAGGACCTGCGTACTTACCCGCGCGACTTTGAAGGAGATCAGGCCCTTCTGGAGAAAGCGGGGTGTGACCTCCTCTTCTATCCAGCCGTGGAAGAAATGTACCCGCCCGACGGTGGGGATGTCCACGTATTGCCGGGGAAGCTGGCGACCGTGCTGGAGGGAGCTTCACGGCCGGGGCATTTCCGTGGCGTTGCAACGGTCGTGGCGAAACTCTTCAACATTGTACAGCCAGAAAGAGCCTACTTCGGCCAAAAGGACGGTCAGCAGCTCGTGGTCATACGACGGATGGCACGGGACCTAGACTTTCCTGTTAAGATCGTTGCCGTGCCCACAGTACGCGAGCCGGACGGGTTGGCTATGTCTAGCCGCAATACCTACCTGAGTCCCGACGAGCGGTCGGGAGCGACCGTCCTCTACCGGGCCTTGATGCGCGCGCAGGAACTCCACTTGAAGGGAGAGCAAGACGCTAAGGTGCTCCGTGCAGCGGTGTTCGATGTCCTGGCCTCCGAGTGTCTCGCCGTGGCGGACTATGTTTCGATCGCCGACCCCGATACGCTGGAAGAGCTGGATTGGGTCGATGCCGACGCGCTGGTGTCGCTGGCCGTGCGAATCGGTCAGACTCGCCTCATCGATAACATCTTGCTAGGATCTCCAGCCTAGCTTAGGGCAAGCCAGAGCCTACTTCGGCACCACGGAACGAAGTTCGCCACAAACTCTTGGAGCCTGAGGAAGCTGTCGAGGCCAAAGAGCCTGTCAGCGTTGAATCGATTGCAGCGCGGCCACTCCACCACCACCCGCCTCACCGTCTCGCTCCAAAACAGAAGCGGCCACTCCCCCGCTCTGTCCGTCTCCACCTCGAACTCCTCGTGCTCACGCATCATGGAGAGGAACCACTCGTGTGCGTCACGGGCTGTGTGGATGCCGTAGGAACGTGATAGGCCGAAGGAGACCTCGGTGGGTGCCATGCCCGAGTCAGGATATTCGCAGCGGACGGTTAAGCGGGGGTTCCGAGTCGATGGCTGCAGCTGAACTCAGCAGCGACTGACCAAAATTGTTGTCTGTAGAATATTACGTGTTTCCCCCACCTGACGTAGAATTGCACGGACCCAATCAGAGGAGGCGTTAGTCAGTGAAGTACTTCACTACGGGAGAAGCCTTGGAGGTTGGGTCAATAGGTGTGTAAATGTTTCAGGCGGCGTTTTTCCGCTGTTGGGTTGAGACGGGCTTTCCGTCTTCGAACTTTCTTCCTTCAAATACGTCCTTGAGGAGGTGAGGAGCGTCGAGCCTTCTGAAGCGCTTCTCCGCCACCAAGAGCAGCTTCCAGATCAGCGCCGTAGCGCTCTCGACCCGCTTGAAGCGCTTCGCCGCCGTTGTCCTGAGCCGTACTGCGGCAAAGGGGCTCTCGACCACGTTCGTCGTGCGTAGATGCTTCCAGTGGTCCTCGGGGAAGTCGTAGAACGCCACCATCCGCTCCCAGTCGTCCTCGAGTACATCCACCGCCTTCGGATACCACGGTCTGTAGCGCCTGGCGAACGCCTCACGGGCCTTCAGCGCCTCGGACCGCCTCGGTGCGTAGACCACGGTCCTGAGAAGGTCCTTCGCCTCGCTCTGCTCCCGCTGAGGCAGCCGGTCCAGCACGTTCCTCATCTTGTGGTTCCAGCACCGTTGCTCGCCCGCCTCAGGCCATACCTGCCGTACTGCGCCCCAGATCGCCGCGTTGCCGTCCGCCATCAAAAGCCGGGGCGCCTCGATGCCGCGTGCCTTCAGATCCCGCAACACCTCGGACCAGGACTCGACCGACTCTCGGTAGCCCGATCTCAGGGCCAACACCTCCTTCGTACCATCTCGCATCGCACCGAGAACCACCAGCAGCGCTGCCTTGTCCCGCTCGAGCCCCGCCTTCACGTAGATCCCGTCCGCCCAGACGTAGACGACCTCACGGTCGGCCAGCGAGCGCTTCGACCATTCCTCGAATTTCCTTGTCCATCCCGCCCGCAGCCGCCAAATCGAAGACTTCGACAACGGGGCCCCCTCGCCCAGCAGGCCCCGCATCGCCAGCTCGAAGTCTCCCTCCGCCAGCCCGTGCAGATACAGCTCCGGAAGCAGAGCACCCACCTCCTTCGTCCGTCGTGCGAACAACGGCAACACCCGACTCTCGAACCGCTCCTCAATGCCTCGAACCCGGGGCCGTCGGAGCATGATCGTGCCCGAGCTCATCGCCAGCCGCCGAGCCTTGCCGTAGCCGTTGCGGTAGCCTGGCGCCGGGTCTACGACCGTCTTCCGCTCCGACTTCTCCCGGCCGAGCAACTCCGTCACTTCCTCCTCCAGAATCCGCTGGACCATCTCCTGGGCCTTCTCACGAACCAGCGCTTCCAAGCACTCCCACGTCGGCGTGCTGGACTCACTCTCGGGTCCCACCATATTCTTCCTCACGAGGCATCGTTCCTTTCCCCCGGGCGCTCACCCGGGATTCGCTGGTTAACTTCTTACTACCTAGCGGAAAGGTACGTCGCCTCTTTTTTTACACACCCTTCTATGGGGCTGGCGGTCAAGACGCACCTTCCCCACGCGCCGTCGGCTCATTTTTTGACCGTCGGCGTCCGCATGGTTTGGATTGCCCGGTCGACGACTCAGGGTGGGGAGGGGTGCGCTCGCAGGGTCCGCATCGCAGTCCGGAAGACGTTCACAGCCGTCGCGTTCTCCGCTCTGGAGCGGGAACCATCCTTCTATCTGGGACTCTGTGGCCCATCGCTTCGTTCGGCTCTTCCAGGGGTGCATAGCCTTTGAGTGGGGGCTTGGGCTCTCTGCCCCGGCCCACGGTGTGTATGGATGCTGTCCCCTGTAACCGGTTCGCTTCCGTTTCGTCGGACCCCATGTTGTGACCGCTTTCGACCCCACGCTCGCCGATCCCAGGCCGGTTTACTCCGTCGCTTCCAGTCTCTTGGGGTCGTACGCTTCGCCCGTGCGCCACACCGCTAGCACGATCGAGGCGAGCTGACGCGCGATCGTCAGCTTCGCCAGATTCGGCTTCGTGCCCCCCTCCAGGAGTCGCTCGTAGTGGCGGTACAAGGGCTCGTCCTCGGCCCGACCGATCACCGTCGTCGCTGCGCCCTTGAACACACGCTTCAGCGTGTGGTTGAAGTTCCGATTCAGCCCCCGCGTCTGCTGTACCGGTTCCCTTACCCACCGCCCACCCGGACCCCGCACCCAGTCCGACGAGCTCCGCATCACGACGCCCAGTCCGCAGTACGCCCAGAACCTGCTCCGGCTCTGGAACCGGTACGGCGTCACCACCACCGGCAGGAGCTCCGCCGTCCGGATCGGACCCAGACCCGGGCACGTCTTCAGCACATGCCACTCTCGATGCTTGCGTGCTTCCGCCAGCAACGCCTTCTCGGCCTTCGCCCTCAATGCCACGAGTGCGTCGTGCTCCTCGTACAGCAACCCGGCCGTCGTCCTGCTCGCTTCCGGCAGCTTGGCCAACCACTCCTCCCGGTCGCGCTTTAAGTAGACCGAGCGCCCCGCGCCGTAGGCCACTCCTCTCGAGCGCAGCACGCTCTTGAGCCGGTTCTTCACCCGCACCGTGTCGCCGACCAAGAAGTCGTAGCTCTTCGCCCGTTCCCCCAGCCGCCTGAACTGGCCCCGGTTCTTGTAGACCGTCGTCTCCAGTGATCCGATCCGCAGCTTCTCCGCCAGGGCAAACGCGTCCAGCTTGTCGGTCTTCGGGCCCCGGCTCTTGCCGACCCCCGCCACCGTCAGCTCCTCCACGTGCGGCTTCAGCACCTCGTACAGCCACCCCGACAGCGTCCCTTCTTCCAGGCACAAGTGCCGGTTCCTCGGAATCCCTCGCAGCACCTCGATCAGCGCCCGCGCGTTCGTTTCCACCACCTGCGAGCCCAAGCGCTTGCCGCTGGGGCCTACAATCCCCAGCGTGCAGCTCGACGCGTGTGCGTCGAGTCCGATATATCTCTCCATCGGCGTTCTCCTCTTGGATAGGTGGGTTGCTTCCTTGCGCGAACAATGATGAACGCGCACCCGTTCCCGGAGGAGAACGCCTCTTCGTCTTCGGGCTGCTTAGCTGCTGATCGGTACCGGTAGCCGTCGCCATGCCCCTATGATGCCTTTGATCCTAGCTCCAAACAGTGCCACGTATCGAACAAAATAGGGTCTCATGAGACCTCCTCGGTTGAGCGCTACGCGCTTGATTGTGTCTGTGTGTAATACGAGCGGAGAGACCTGCCGTCAACCGAAGGGGACGGCCCTGGGGTGCCTCGGCTCGCTCATCGAGTGCCGAACTCGGACAACGGCCCCTGAAATTCTGACCCTCGCCGGGTTCGGCTTGACGGCCTCTTTCCCCGCTCGCATATCCAGCCGAGGGCCTTATATTTATGGCCCCTCACCCTTCTCTCCGAGGAGCTCCTATGAAAAGTACCTTTGTCCGATCGATGTCGCTGCTCACCGTTGCGGGCTTCTTAGCCGCCTGCCAGAGCGAATTCCGGTAGGCCCCCCGCGTGCGCGACCGGTATGATTCTCTGACGGTCGACGCGCACCATCCCGATCCCAGTCCAATTACCGGGGGTGACGATGTCCGACACGTGGATGTTCTCGATTTCAGCGCTGAGTGCGGCGCTCCTCGGCGCCGCGTGCGGCACCGATAGCACGGCTCCAGAGGCCGCTCCGGCCGATTCGGTCCCTGAGGCCGTCGCGACTCAGCTCGTCAAGAGCGGTGGCGACCAGCAGGCCTGGTACTTCAACAACCCGCTCTCAACGCCCTACGCGGTGACGGCTCGGAGCGAAAACGACGATCCGGTGCCTGGCGTGGTGGTCACGTGGTCCGTGGCTTCGGGCGGTGGCTCGGTGGATCCTCCTCAGGTGGGAACCGACTCGAGCGGGCTCGCCCAAGCGACGCACACTTTGGGTCCCACGGCCATGTCCCAGTCGGTTACCGCAGGCGTCCCCGGCCTTCCCACGCTCACCTTCAACGCTACCGCGACCGATCCGCCGACCGCAGCCGCCGTGATGGTGAAAAACAACTTCTTCGATCCCCGCGATGTGGTCGTGCAGATCGGCAGCACAGTCGTATGGACGTGGAACTCTTCGGGCGAGGTTCACAACGTGACGTATGTGGGCAGTCCTACGCCCCTTCCCCAGAGCTCGACCACGCAGGGAGCGGGCATGCACAGCAATACCTACGGGACGGCCACGAAGTACCGATATCTCTGCACAATCCACGGTGGCATGGAAGGTACGGTGACCGTGGTGCGGTGATGACCCGAAGGGCTGAGGCCGGCGGACTAGTAGTCGACCGGCCTCAAGTAGAACTCGCCGATCGCGGTGGACGAAAGCATCGCGACCGTGGGCAGCTCCCTCTTCCAATGCGTCGCCGACAGTAGACGCCAGACGCGATCCACGTCGGCCTCAGGGACCCCGTCTCTCTTGAGCTCGTCGGCCGTATAGCCGAGGAGAAGCCAGTGGAGAATCGGATCGGCCCGGTGGTAAGAAATACCGAGCTCGTCCTCGTCATGAACGCCACGGACCAAGTCGGCCGACGCGGGCTTGTCGATGATCACGTCCGGCACCCCGAGGTGCCTGGCCAAGTCCCAGACCTGCGTCTTGAAGAGATCCCCAAGCGGATTGATCGGGGGAGAATCATCCGCGTGCCACGTGTAATAGCCCAGGAGGCGCTCCGACTTGTTTCCCGTACCGAGCGGCAGCGCCCGGAGCTTCGCGGACTGGTCGAAAAGAATCACTGAACGGAGGCGGGCAGCCAGATTCCCCCGGCGAAGGGGCGAAAGGTCAGGCTCATGTTTCTCTATGTACGCGTCCACCGTCTCCGTAATCTCGATCGTACGACCCTCGGCACCGGACGCCTCCAGCACGAGCGCCGCGTGGTCCAGGCTCTCCTGGCTCGACGTCGCGTAAGGAAGGCGAAAGCCCGTCACGTTCTCGGGGCCGAGAGCGCGGACGGCCAAGAATAGCGACACGCTCGAATCCACTCCCCCGGATATACCGATCACCACACGTTCGAAGCCGCGCCGACGAACGACTTCTTCCCGGATGAACTCCAGCAGAGCGCTTTCCACCAGGGGCAGATCCAGATCGAGTAGCCTGTCGTCTTCGGGATGGACGGGCGTATGCAGGCTCGGGCCCACGCGATCGAGCGGGGGCTCATCCTCCACCGGTTCGGGGCGAGGCGGGGTGGGTGGCCCAGCCGGGCCCTGGGCCTCCGTCAGCGCCCTCTGCAGGTGAGGGAGCGTCTGCTCGAGATCGGCCAACAAGGGGGACGCGACCCGGGCACGGTCCAGCGCCGCCGGATCCAGCTGGGCCAAGGTCACACCCTCGGCGAAGAGTGGTCCCCGTGCCAGAATCGAGCCGTCCGGCGCAACCGCAATGGACCCACCTGGAAACACCTTTCCCCCCTCCGAGCCGACGAGCTGACTGACCACAACGAACACACCGTGCTCGAGCGCGGTAGCCGGGGCCAAGGCCTCCCATCGACTCAGATTGTGCGGGCGCCCTTCCCCACTCGGAGTGAAGTCTCGCGCCGGAGACGCGCTCACGGCGATGATCAACTCCGCACCCCCTACGGTCAGGATCGTGGGCGGCAACGAGTGCCACATTTCCTCACAGATGAGGAGCCCTACCCGTCCGAACCTGGTATCGAACGCCTGGACCGTCCTTCCAGCCTCCACGAAGCGCGCCTCGTCGAAGACGCCGTAGGTGGGGAGAAACATCTTCCGGTGGACGTGGGTCGCCTCGAATCCTCGCTCGCCGGGCGTCAGATACACGACGCTGTTATACAGCCTCCGACGATGCCGTTCGAAGAAGCCGAGCACCACGTCAGGAGCCTCCTCCGGCGGTTGTCCCAGACCCTTTGCCACGTCCGCGGCCGAGCGCGCCGCCTCGGCAACACCACCCTCCAGGAAGTAGCCGGAAAGGCTCGCCTCGGGAAACACCAAGAGGTCGACCGTGCCCGCCTGCTCGGAGACCACCTCGCCAATCCGGGAGATATTGGAGGCGACATCGGCCTTCTCGGGTTTGAACTGGGCGAGCCCCACCCGTAGCTGAGACCCTACTATCGGTCGTATCATTAGCGACGTCTCCCGGGCACGTCGGCGACAAAAACGTATCTCGCCTCTCTCTCGACAAAGTAAGGATTCGGCCGTCGAAGCCGAAGCCCCCTTGCATCTTGACCGGAATGAGGCAGGATTCGATGGGGTTAGTCAGACATTCTTTGCGGCGGCCGCCACACCGAAGGGAAACGATGATCCGTAAGACGGTACTCGGCTTTGTGTTGGCCCTCGTTCTGGCGCTGCCTTCGGCAGTTCAGTCGCAGGATAATGCGCAACGGCGCCGATCCGGAGGACGGGCGGCCGCGTCCCCAGGTGCTCAGGAGTTCCTGAGCGTCTTTCAGGCCATTCGTGACTACGGCCTCCAAGAGCTTTCCGACTCGACACTCTGGTACCGTGCCGTCGACGGGCTGATCCGCGAGATCGATGACCCATATGCGCAGGCGTTTTCGCCAGATGAGTACGACGAGTTCCAGGAATCCAATACGGGCAACTATGCGGGCATCGGCGTCCAGATCTCGACCCTCAACGAAATGATCACCGTCACGGCAGTATTCCGGGGCACTCCCGCCGAGGAGTCGGGCCTCCAGGTCGGGGACCTGATCATTGGGGTGAACGACGAGAGTACAGAGGGATGGACCACCGGGGACGCGTCGAACGCCATCCGTGGCGAAGTGGGAACGACGGTGGACCTTGCGATCGCTCGCCAAGGGCTCACTGCCCCGCTCAGGCCAACTGTGCGCCGGGATACCGTGCATGTCTCTGCTGCGGAGGCAGACTTCGTGGGCTCGAACATCGCCTATATCCGACTCGACCGCGTCGCTCGCGGCTCGGCCGATGAGGTGGGGGCCCTCCTTTCCGAATTCGGGGACGCCCGGGGATTCATCCTCGACTTGAGGGGCAATCCAGGAGGATACCTGGACGAATCGCTCAGCATCTCGGATCTCTTCCTCCACGAAGGCGCTCGCCTTGCCAGTGCGGAGAGCCGGGTTCCGGGTGAAGCGAACCGTAGCACGGACGAAGCGTGGACCGCCGAAACCCCCGACCAGATACCGGGCAAGCCGGTCATCGTCCTCGTCGATCAGTATTCCGCATCTGCCTCGGAGATCGTCGCCGGAGCCTTGCAGGACCACGACCGAGCTTTGGTTATCGGTGAGAGGACCTTTGGAAAGGGCGTCTTCCAAAACGTGTTCAGGCTCACCGAGACACGTCATCTCCGACTCACGACGGGCGAATGGTATACCCCGCTGGGGAGGTCGCTGCATCGACCGCGGACCGCTCAGGGTAACCCCATACCTGAAGATTCGGACAACTTCCCGATGGTCACGACCGACGGAGGGCGTCAACTGGTCGCTGGAGGCGGAGTGTTCCCCGATCTCGAGATCAGAAACGACACGCTCACGCTAGTCGAACGCGAGTTCACGTCTCAAGCAGCCAGCGCCCGTGTTCCCATGAACGTCCGCATCGAGGAGTTCGCCTTCGGTCAGTCCGGGGAGCTCCGTGCCGCGAGTGCCGACCCTGCGATCGATCCCACCGCCTTCGAAGATTTCCTGACCGGGCTGGTCGACGACGGAGTCGATCCCACTTATCTCGAAAATGACGAAGTGCGGGGATACCTGGAATACTTGGTCATTCAGCGCATTGCGCGCCGAATGGACAACTTGGGACGGGCCATGGAGCTTCGAGCGCAGCGTGATCCAGTCCTCGCGGAAGCCATGCGACTCTTGGGTGAGATCGAGACTCAAGCCGAATTGTTCGCTGCGGCCGAGCGAATGAATGAGTCCTCGCAGGACGTCCGCACAGACGCGATCGGAGTTCGCTAGCGGAGCGATGCTATTCCTCGTCGTCGCGCCCTGCCGCATCCGGCGCCTCGGCACTCTCGGTGGCTCGCGAACTTCTGGAACACCACACTACGACCACCCTACGACCTTGGGTGGTACCTTCGATGCGTGTCACGAAGGTATTTACGATCCAAGTGTGTATAGATCTGGGTCGTTGAGATGTCCGCATGACCTAGAAGCTCCTGGACCGCCACCAGATCCGCACCTCCCTCCAACAGGTGCGTCGCGAACGTATGGCGCAGCACATGGGGAGACACTTTTCGTTCGATACCCGCCAAGCCCGCAGCCGCCTTTACGATCTTCCACACTGCCGTCCTGGACAGGGGCCGCCCTCGCTGATTGAGAAAGACAAACCCACCGCCCTTGCCCTTCTCCAAGGCCGGCCTCACTTCACGGAGGTAACGGGAAATCGCCACGCACGCCGGCCGCCCGAGCGGAACCATACGCTCCTTGGACCCCTTCCCGAAGACCGTACACAATCCCTCTTTCAGATCGAGATCAGTAAGGCGCAGGCCCACGAGCTCCGAGACGCGCACCCCGGTGGCGTAGAGAAATTCTAGAATCGCCCGGTCGCGCCAGTGCAGCGACGAATCCAATCGAGGCGCCTCCAACAGCGCAGAGACCTCGGCAACATCGAGGACGTTCGGAAGCGGCCGGGCGACACGAGAGCTTTGAAGCCCCTCCGTCGGGTCGCTTGGCAGAGCTCCCTCCTCCAGTAGAAATCCGAAATAGGTGCGAAGCGCCGACTGGGCGCGGCGTACAGACGTTGGGGCCAGCCCAAGATCACTTAGGTGGAACACGTAATCTCGTACGTCATCCCCACCTACGGACGCCGGATCGCGGCGTCCCCTCTCCGTCGCAAAGACGATGAATCTCTGGAGCTCCCGGCCATACGCACTGACGGTGAGCGGGGACAAGCCACGCTCGAAATTCAGATAGTCGGCGTAGAGTTCAGCCTGAAATTCGATCACCTCATTCACGCGGTCACTCCGACTCATCTCGATGCTGGTCCGGCCCAGAGCGCGCGTCGATATCGGCCCTGTGCCTCCGGCGGGATCGTACCCACCACCACCCCAGCAGCACGAAGATCACACCCGTGATGCCTGTCAATGTCCAGTTCAGACGGGACTGTATCCTCAGTAGCTGGTCGATATTCCGCCCAGCGAACGCTCCGATCCAGATGAGAGCTCCGTACCAGATCGCCGAAGCCATCAGAAGAGGAACAGCCACAGAGAGTGGGTGCTGTCGGATGAGGCCCGCGAACACGGGCGTAACCGCCCGCAGCCCCGGTAGGAACCGGGTATAGAAGACTGCTACCACTCCCCACCGCTCGTAAAACTTCCGAACGATTTCAACCTGCTTCGGGTCGAGCAGGTACCGCCCGAGCCGAGACTGGAAAAACGAGTCGCCGTAGCGGTAGCCAGCCGTGTAGACCACAAGGGCAGAAAGCACGTTCGATGTCCACGTCACGAGAAAGACGAGCTGTTCGCTTGCGAGCCCTCGAGCGGCGAGGAAACCTCCGAGCAGAACGAAGGTGTCGGCCGGAATCGGAGGGATGATGTTCTCGACGGCCGCGCCCACGCCGAGCGCCGCATACAACAGGTAGGGGGACGCATCCCGTATCCAGGCAAGAAGCTGGTCCAGCACGACCCTCAGAGGCCCGACCCGTCACTGCGACGGGCTTCGTCGTCTCCTGATCCCTCTAGAAGCGCCACCGCGTGCACCGCCATGCCCTCCCCCGCTCCGATCCAGCCCATACCCTCGTTCGTCTTTCCTTTCACGGAAATCCTCTCGGGAGCCGTGCCGAGCACCTCGGAGAGCCTCGCCACCATCTCCTTCGCGTTGGGAGCGATCTCGGGCAGCTCCGTGATTACGGTGACGTCAAGATTACAGACCCGGAGATCGGACTCACGAATGAGTTCGACCGTACGCGCCAGCAATTCCATGGAATCCGCATCCTTCCACCGGGGCTCAGAGGGGGGAAAATGCCGACCGATGTCACCCAAAGCCGCGGCGCCGAGCAAGGCATCCGCGACCGCATGGGCGATGGCATCGCCGTCGGAGTGTCCCACGAGACCCGGGTGATCAGGAATCCGGACGCCTCCAAGAACGAGCGGCCGTGCCTCGTCGAAGCGGTGGGAGTCGTATCCGAAGCCGATCCTCATCGAGCCGATCTTCATCGCCCCTCCATTCACTTCGCGGAGCCGCACCCCACCTTTTCAACAGGCCTCAATCTCCTCCCCAGGCCCGGATCGCCAAACAAGCGTTGTGCCCACCAAATCCGAAAGAGTTGGAGAGAGCGACCCCCACCGGGCGATCGACCACACCGTGTGGACCATAGTCGAGATCGCAATCTGGGTCAGGGTCGGTCAAGTTGATCGTGGGAGGCATCCGGCCCTGCTGGCATACCAGCGCCGTGATGACGGCCTCGACTCCGCCGGCCGCCCCCAACAAGTGCCCCGTCATCGATTTCGTGGAACCCACGATCACCGAATACGCCAAATCCCCCAGGACCCGCTTGATTGCCGCCGTCTCGTTCCGGTCGTTTGCTTGAGTCGATGTACCGTGGGCGTTGATATAACCCACATCCTCGGGGCTCGCGCCCGCGTCATTCATAGCCATGCGCATAGCGTGTTGAGCGCCCTCTCCCTCCGGTGCCGGCAGTGTGATGTGGTGCGCGTCCCCTGACACGCCGTATCCGACCACCTCGGCCACGATCGTCGCACCGCGGGCAACCGCCGTATCCAAAGCCTCTAATACCACGCACCCCGCTCCCTCGCCGATGACGAACCCGTCTCGGGCCACGTCGAATGGGCGGGACGCGGCCTCCGGTTCGTCGTTCCTCGTGGACAGCGCCTTCATGGAAGCGAACCCCGAGACGGCCAGGGGCGTGATCGTCGCCTCAGCTCCCCCTGCGATCATGATGTCGGCGTCACCGCGCTCAATGAACCTGAACGCATCCCCAATCGCGTGGGCACCCGACGCACACGCCGACACCGTAGCGTAGTTCGGCCCTTTAGACCCGAAGCGGATTGAAATCAGGCCTGCCGCGATGTCGGGGATGAACATGGGGATGAAGAAAGGACTCACTCGGCTCGGACCGCGGTCCCTCAGTTGATCATGTTGGGCTTCCATGGTGGAGATGCCGCCGATCCCGCTTCCGAAGATCACCCCAAAACGCTCGGGGGCGACACCCTCGGGGGGGCCCGTCAGTCCCGCGTCTCGCATAGCCTCATCGGCGGCGCCGACGCCGAACTGAGCGAACCGGTCATACCGGCGAACTTCCTTATTGTCGAGGAAGGTGAGTGGGTCGAAGTTCTTAACCTCGCAAGCGATTCGGGTCACGTACTGCTCTGTGGTTTCGAAGAGGGTGATGGGTCCCGCCCCGCTCTCGCCTGCCAGTAACGCACTCCAGGTTGAAGGCACGTCGTTCCCCACCGGGGTGAGAGCCCCGAGGCCTGTGATGACCACCCTACGACGGCCATCGCTCATCGCCAGAACGCCTTCATAGCAGAGATTTCAGCAGGCTCACGACTCCCCGTGCTTCTCGATGTAGGCGACCGCTTCGCCAACAGTGCGCATCTGCTCCGCGTCCTCGTCTGGAATATCGATGGTGAACTCTTCCTCGAAGGCCATCACTAGCTCCACGGTGTCCAGAGAATCAGCCCCGAGGTCGTCCACGAAGGAAGCCTCCGGAGTGACCTTCTCAGGGTCCACTCCCAACTCATTGATGATGATTTCCTTGACCTTCGCGGCCGTGTTGTCAGCCATGGTGCCTCCGTAAAGTGAGTCCAGACGTGTCGAGTCGACTTGAACCAAACTTGCATCATGATCGCCCTAGATTGCCATTCCTCCGTCCACCGCGACGACCTGGCCGGTAATGTAGCGGGCCCCAGGTCCCGCAAGAAAGCGCACCAGGCCGCCCACGTCTCCGGGATCGCCAAAACGACCCAGCGGAATGCGCGACTGTAACTCCTCGAGCGTGGACTGGGGCAATTCCGCCGTCATATCGGTCGTGATGAAGCCCGGTGCGATAGCGTTGCAGCGGATGCCCCGCGGAGCGAGCTCCTTCGCGATGCTCTTCGTAAATCCGATGAGGCCGGCCTTGGAGGCGGCGTAGTTCGCCTGGCCGGCGTTTCCCACGATTCCGACCACCGACGTGATGTTCAAGACCACACCGCTCCGCCGCTTCATCATTCCCCGCGCGAGCGAGCGCGTCATGTTGAATGCCCCCTTGAGATTGACGGCGAGGACCTCATCCCAATCCTCCTCCTTCATTCGGATGAAGATGTTGTCCCTCGTGATCCCCGCGTTGTTGACCAAGATTTCGATCGGCCCCAGCCCCTCTTCCACCTTTGCGGCGACCGCCTTGACGCCTTCCGCGTCGCTGACGTCGCAGCCGTAGCCCTCGTGCCCCGCACCCTCGAGGGAGGTCGCCGCGGACTCGGCCGCCTCCCCGTTTCGGCCCACGACCGCCACTTTGGCACCGGCGCGACCGAGCTCCTGTGCGATCGCCAGCCCAATACCACGGGAGCCTCCCGTGACGAGCGCGACCTGTCCGTCGAGTTCTTTCATTGAAGACCTCTTCAAGGCTCCCATGCTTCGAGATCGTCCGGCTCACCGAGAGACGCGCACGGGATGGGTTTTGCGATCCTTCGATTCAGTCCGCGTAGAACCGACCCGGGCCCGATTTCCAGGAATCGGTCCGCACCCGACTCGACCATATGCAGGACAGAAGGCGCCCACAGTACAGGAGTGGTGAGTTGCCGCACCAATAACGCCCTTGCGGCCTCCCCTGTCGATACCGGTTTCGCGGTGACGTTCGCGATGATTGGGAAAGCGGGATCGTAGAAGGACTGCTGCTCGAGCCAAGTCTCGAACTCCACCGCCGCTGGCGCCATCAGTGGTGAGTGAAACGCTCCAGAAACACTCAACCGAACCACACGTTTGGCACCCCGCTTCGTCGCAAGCTCCATCGCCCGCTCAACCCCGGCGAGGTCTCCACTGATGACTACCTGGCCCGTAGCGTTGAAGTTTGCCGGGACGCAGACGCCCGCTTCTTCCTGTGCCTGCCCACAGACCGAAACGACGGTTTCATCATCCAGCCCGATCACGGCCGCCATGGTACCGGGCCGCTCGACTCCTGCGGCATACATCAGTTCTCCCCTCAGGCGCACCGTATGCACGGCGGTGCCAAAATCGAGTGTCCCCGCCGCGACGTGGGCGGAGAACTCGCCCAATGAGTGCCCCGCGGCTAGTCCCACTTCGCCGAGACGATTCTGGATGACCCGGTATACAGCGGTGGAGTGGACAAGCATGGCCGGCTGGGCGTTTTTTGTGAGCACGAGATGCTCCTCCGGACCCTCCCAAGCGAGCTTAGAGAGGGAAAACCCCAAAACGTCGTCTGCCTCTTCGAACACCCGAGCGGCCTCGGGATAGGCGCACGCCAGAGATCGACCCATTCCAACGTACTGGGACCCCTGTCCTGGAAAGAGAAGTGCGAGGGACATTATCAGTCGCGGTCGCTCGGACCGCCCGTTCCTACCAGCGGACAGCCATGGCACCCCAGGTCAGTCCAGCCCCGAATGCCACGAGTAGAAGGTTCATGCCGGGCTGTAGCCGGCCCTCTTCGATCGCCTCGTCCAACGCTACCGGTATGCTCGCTGAGCTCGTATTTCCATATCGGTCGATGTTCACGAACACCTTCTCCATCGGAAGCCCCGCGTAGCGCGCGATAGCCTTGATGATTCTGATGTTGGCTTGATGGGGGAACACCAAGTCCACGTCCTCGAGCACCCAGCCCGATCGTTCCAGCGCTTGTCCGGAGCTGTCCGCCATTGCACGGACCGCATGCTTGAAGACCTCCCGCCCCTCCATCCGTATGAGATGGCTCCGATTCCGAAGTACCTCCTCGTCCATCGGGATCGCGGCTCCTCCCGCCGGCCGGTATAGGAGGTCCGCCAGTTTTCCATCGGTTTGGTGGTGGGTACCCAAGATGCCGCTCTCGCCCTCCGCACGCCGGACGACCGCGGCACCCGCCCCATCACCGAACAACACGCAAGTGGTGCGATCCTCCCAATCTATGATGGAACTCATCTTCTCCGTGGCGATGACAAGAGCGGTTTCCCCACGACCCGTCGAGAGATACCCCTCGGCCAGAGTGAGCCCATAAATGAAGCCTGAGCAGGCACCGCAAACGTCGAAGGCGACCGCATTCGTCGCATCGATGAGAGCCTGAATATCGCAGGCGGTGGCGGGAAGCCAGCGGTCGGGTGTCGCCGTCGAAACAATCAGAATGTCCACGTCTTCGGGTGCCACACCGGCTCGCTCCATGGCGACCCGCGCGGCGGCCGCACCCATGTGGGCGGTGGTCATCTCTGCGGGCGCGATGCGGCGTTCGCGGATTCCGGTCCGCTCGACGATCCACTCATCGGAGGTCTCGACGATCGACTCCATATCCCGATTCGTCACGACGTTGTCGGGCAGGAACCGGCCCGTCGACACGATTTCGACCAACGGAGTTGCCGCCGTCAAACCGTGCTTCCGGATTCGATGGGGTGAGCCATTTCCCGAACGAAGTGAGATACCATCGAGGCCTTGGCTGCCCGGTCCGCCACACGGATCGCACTCTCGATCGCCTTCGGCGGTGAGCCTCCGTGGCAAATGATGGCAATGCCGTTCACACCGAGCAGTGGCGCACCGCCCGTCTCCGTATAGTCCAACAGCCGGAAGACCTCCTCGAGATCATGGCTGGCGGGGGCATCACCCAATGCATTCGTCAACAGGCCCACGATGAAGCTCGCCACAGATTCGTAAAACTTGAGGAGCACGTTCCCCACGAACCCGTCACAAACGAGTACGTCGCACCCACCCTCGACGATTCCCCGGCCCTCAACGTTGCCGACGAAGTTGAGGCCACTCTCCACCAAGGCTTCGTACGCCGCCACCGCCAGCTCGTCACCTTTCTTTGGCTCCTCGCCAATATTGAGAAGGGCGATGCGAGGATCGGCGATACCCATCAGGTCCTGTGCGTACACTTTCCCCAAGTGCGCAAACTGAACGAGCTGGTGTGGCTTGCAATCGACATTGGCTCCGGCATCCAAGAGCAACAGCGGACCACCGGCGGTCGGCACCACCGTGCCGATCGCGGGACGATCCACTCCCTCCAAGGGCCGAAGGACGAAGAGCGATGCAGCCATGACGGCTCCTGTAGAACCGGCGCTGATGAAAGCGTCGGCTTCCCCTTCCTTATGAAGGCCCACGCCGACGGCGATGGAGGAATCGGGTTTCCGCCTCAGGACCGTCGAGGGTGGATCGCCCGGTAGGACTCGTTCGGAGGCGTGAACGATGCTCAGTCTGTCGGAGGGAAATCCAGTGTGCTTGGCGAGCTCCGCGCTTACTAGAGCGGAGTCCCCGACGAGGATGATCTCGAAGTCCGATTCAGGGTTTGTCAAAGCGCTTACGGCGCCGGCTACCTCAGCCCCGGGGGCCGCATCGGTCCCCATGGCGTCCAGAGCAATGCGCACCTCAATCGGTCCCGTTTCTCGAGGTCAGTCCAAGTCCGGGTCTAGCACCTGCTCTCCACCGTAGTACCCACAGCTTGGGCACACCCGATGGGGGATCTTGGGATCACCACACCGAGAGCAAGTATTCGTGACCACGGGCTCAGCCTTGTAATGAGTGCGCCGCTTACGCCTGCGTTGCTTAGAAATTCTCTTCTTTGGCACAGCCATCGGCCTAACTCACTTGTTCTCGAGTGCGCGGAGGACACCCCACCGTGGGTCGGTGCCTCCCGGCAGACAGTTGCATTCGGACTCGTTCAGATTCTCACCACATCCAGCGCATAGACCACGACAATCGACCCGGCACTCCATAAAGGAGGGTATCGCGAGGACCACCTCGTCACGAACGTACGGTCCCAGGTCGATCTCTCGGACGCCCATCTCGAGGCGGTACGTCTCGCTATCGTCGTCCTCCAACAAATCCGACGGCGCGAAAAGAAGCGTGATATCGAGATCGACTTGCTTCTCGACGCGATCGAGGCACCGGCGGCAATCCTGCAACACTGTACCCACCACGCCACCCCGCACCACCAACTCACCCGAGCCCGCCCATGAGGCGTTCAACACGACGTTGAGAGGCTCTTGGTGCACGAACTCGAAACCCTCGAAGAGGGCGTCGCTGGCCTCAATCCACCCTTCGACTCGCAACGTCTTACGTCGCTCCAAGTCACCCAAATCGACCTTGAGCATAGTCGGAAAAGCTATCCCAAGCCCGAGGGCGAGTCAACGCGGTGGTGGGCCTGTCAAGCGCCCAACCTTTGATGCTCGGAGAAGAAAAAAGCGATCTCGGACGCAGCGTTTTCGTCCGAGTCGGAGGCATGGATCGCGTTGCGCTCCTTCGACTCCGCAAAGAGCTTACGAACCGTTCCTTCATCGGCCTCGGCCGGATCGGTCGCACCGATCGTCCTACGAAGCTCAGCGACCGCATCTTCGGCCTCCAAGACCATCGGGATCACTGGGCCCGACGTCATGAAGCTCACCAGAGAGTCGAAGAACGGGCGCTCCTTGTGAACGGCGTAGAACGCCTCCGCCTGGACCGTGTTCATACGGGTCATCTGCACGGCCCTGACCGTAAAGCCGGCAGCTTCGAGATGGGCTAGAATACTTCCTGCTTTACCGGCCTCCATCGCATCCGGCTTTATGATCCCGAGCGTAAGGCTCATCTATGTTTGTTCCTCTTTCTTGAACGAACCGTCCGGGAAGAGCCAGCGAAGCACCTCCCTACGGGTGAGTAGGCCGACCATCTCTCCATCCCGGATTACCGGGAGCTGTTCGACATCCCGATTCACCATGATCGACGCCGCCTCGATGAGGCTCTGTTCTTCCGAAATGCACATCACCGTGCGCGTCATGATTTCCCTCGCCGTCAGCTCCGTCCGGGCCGTCGCAGCACTCCCACCGACGCTCTCCACCCGGGCCTGAGAGACGAGCTCCTCCATCGCGTCCCCGCTCGTGATTACGCCGAGGAACTCGTAATCCTCACCCACCACGGGAACCGCCTGGAGGTCCCTCCGGACCATGAGATCGGCCACCTCTGAGTAGGGCGTATCCGGGTATACGCGATACTGGACGGGCTCGACCACGTCCTCCACCAGAAGACTCCGATGGGGATCGAGTTCCATAAACACCGATACCCTCGCAACGCCGTCAGCCGATCGGGCGTTCAAAAGCGCCGTCACCTTCTCTTCCTCCCGGAAAAACCGCCTTAGTGTGGGGAGCGTCCGATCCCTCAGAGACACTAGATGCCGAGGGGTCACCAGTATGAAGACCATCTCGGAATCGGTTTCAGATCCGCGACCACCGTTGGCGTCCACCTCGTCGGGATCCACGCCCGAAGAGGCATCAGCCCGAGTCCTCTCCGCCATAAACCCCGTGGGCGAAACGCCGATGACCGCACGGACTTCCTCGACGGCATCGGACTCCGAGAGAGCCACGACGACACGCTCGTGGACACGATGGATCTCTCCGGATGCGCCGCCAACGAGATCTGAGGCGAGCTTCTTGGCCACCGCGTCCGAGACCCCCGGTATGGCTCGGAGCGCACTCGTGAGTGCCCCCGGGAGATCCGGTGCATCGAGCGGAACCAGAATCGCCCCGCGCCGGAGCATTTCAGCGATTTTCATCCGTCCTCCGTCGAGGAGCAAGGCGGGTTACGCACGAACAGCACCTTGGATCAGGCCGACGATATCAGCAGGACGTTGGGCCACCACGATACCGTTGTCCTCGAACGCTTTTATCTTCTCTTCTGCAGTCCCCGAGGAGCCACTGATAATCGCACCGGCATGCCCCATTCGGCGACCCGGAGGGGCGGTCTGGCCGGCAATGAATCCTACGACCGGGATCTCGAGGTTCTCGCTCACCCACCGGGCCGCCTCCTGTTCATCGGTACCCCCGATCTCCCCAATCATGACGATCGCCTCGGTGTCGGCGTCACCGGCGAAAGCCTCGAGCGCATCGACGAAGTTGGTTCCGATGAGCGCATCACCGCCGATCCCCACACAAGTCGTCTGTCCGATCCCCGAGTTGGTCAAGTGGATCACAGCCTCATACGTGAGTGTTCCCGAGCGAGAAATCACGCCCACAGGTCCGGGCGTAACGATGTTTCCCGGAATAATCCCCACCTTCGCCTTTCCTGGAGAGATGACGCCTGGGCAGTTCGGCCCCACGACCTGCGCGCCGTGGTCCCGCGCGAAGGCGTGCGCCCGAGCCATGTCCTGCACCGGGATCCCCTCGGTGATGGCCACGATCAACGAGACTCCGGCGTCTGTGGCTTCTTCGATCGCACTCGCAGCGAAGGCTGGCGGCACGTACACCGCCGAGGTGTTGGCGCCGGTCTCGGATACCGCTTCATCCATGGAGTTGAAGATCGGTACGCTCGCGCCCTCAGGACCCTCGAAGGTCTGCCCGCCCTTCCCCGGTGTGACACCGGCCACCACTGCGGTCCCGTATTCCATCATCTGAAGCGTGTGGAAAGACCCGTCTCGTCCCGTAATTCCTTGGACAACCAGCTTCGTATTTTCGTCGACTAGAATCGCCATCTATCGTATGGGCTCCATCATCCCGCATTCACCATCTCAACGGCTCGCTCGACCACTTCATCCATTGACGAAGACACCGAGAAGCCGGCTTCGGCAAGAATGTCCAACCCTTCCTTTTCATTGGTTCCCGTAAGGCGAATCACGATCGGGCACTCGATATCGATGCGAGTCGTCGCCTCGACGATGCCCCGTGCCACATCGTCGCAGCGGGTGATCCCCCCAAAGATGTTGAACAGGATGACCTTCACATTCGAATCCGAGATGATGATCTCCAGCGCGGCGACGACCTTTTCAGGACTCGACGAGCCTCCAATATCGAGAAAATTAGCGGGCTCTCCGCCGTAATATTTCACGAGGTCCATGGTGGCCATGGCCAACCCCGCTCCGTTGACACAGCAACCGACGTTCCCGTCCAGCTTGACGTAGCTGAGAGCGGCTTCCCGGGCCTTGGTCTCGGCAGCCGGTTCCGCCGACAGATCCCGGTATTCGACGAGCTCTGGATGCCTGAAGAGCTCACTGTCGTCGATACTCATCTTGGCATCGATCGCCTTGACCTCGCCCGAACTCGTCGTAATGAGAGGATTGATCTCGATCATCGACGCCCCGCTCGACGTGAACGCACTGTAGAGCTGGCGGATGATCTTGGCCGCCTGCTTCACCAAGCTCGGTTCCCCGTAGAGCGAGTTCGCCAGCCAGTACGCCTGATGGCCCATCAAGCCATAGCGGGGGTCGACCGTGAGCTTCCGGATGGTATCCGGACTGGTGTGCGCAACTTCCTCGATGTCGATCCCGCCCTCGGCCGACACCATGAACGTGGCGGCCCGAGCCTTTCGGTCGATGAGGACGCCCACATAGGCCTCCGTATCGATGTCTTCCGCTGGGGTGATGAGAACTCTCTCGACCGTGAGATCCGAGATGGTCATGCCCAGAATTTTCTCGGCATGCTCACGAGCCTCGGCCGTCGTCTTGGCCAGCTTCACGCCACCCGCCTTCCCTCGTCCACCGGAGTGGACTTGAGCCTTCACGACCACCGTCCCTCCATACTGCTCGGCGAGGGCCACAGCCTCTTCGGGCGTGGTGGCGACCTCTCCAGGGGGCACCGGGATCCCGTTGGCACGTAGCACTTCTTTGGCCTGATACTCGTGGATGTTCATGCGAACCTAAGAGTGGATGCTGTGGATGCTAAGGGCTGTGGACGCTAAGGAATGTCCGCACCCGAAGAAAGCCGCTCGAGCAGGGCGCGGAGTTCGGAGAGCGCCTCGCCAAATCCCTGAAAATCTCCGGTTCGTAGTGCCGCATCCGCCACCTCGAGCAGGGCCAAGGCCTCAGCCGGCCACTGGTCGGTGTCCAGGGAGGGAACGTCCAGCGCCTCTTCGGCGGATGTGAACTGGGGGACAGCCGCGTCGGCGGTCCGAGCCAACGCCTGGATCGCTTCTCGAAGTGTTTCCTCCATCTCGACCCGGTACCCATCGCTCACGACGAAGCGCCTCAGTTCAGGAATGGCGTCCTCTTCGGCCGCCAAGAACACGGGCTCCATGTAGAGAAGCGTTCGGCCTACCGGTACCAGATGCAGGTGTCCGGTCCACACCTGGCTTCCTCCGGTCCTCCACAGCGAGAACTGTTGCGAGATCCGCGGATCCTGCTCGATCAGGGCCTCGACCTGACGGGGGCCCGGCACCTGATCCTCGACGGGCACATCGAACAGAACGAGGTCGCCGTACCGGTCGCGATCGCTCGAGGCGGCCAGGATGGCGGTCAGATTCTGCCGCCCACGTGGCACGAACACGGAGGTGAGCAGAAAATCTCTCTTCTCCTCTCCTGGGAGCCGATACAGCCCATATTCCGGTTGATAGGGCACGGGGGTTGTACCCTGAGCCAATTCCTGTGGCAATGTCCAAACGTCCTGCTGGCCATGGAAGAGTGGCGCCGTCTCCTGGTGGTACTGAAAGAGGACCCGAGCTTGGAGGCTCAGCATGGTCACAGGGTACCGAACGTGGTCGCGTAACCCCTCCGGCATTTCACTCAAGGGCCGGAATAGTGTAGGAAAGCCCCGGGCGTAGGCCTGGAGCAGCAGATCCTCTTCATCGATCACGTAGAAAATCACCTCGCCGGTGACCCCGTCGACGGTGATTTTCACACTGTTCCGAGCGTACCGGACGGGCCTCCCCGCCTCCAGGTCGTGCCGGGTCGACAGAGGGAACGAGCTCGTCCCCGTGAACCCCTCTAATATCCAGACGATCCGCCCCTCGTGGACAACGGGATAGGGGGCCTCGGGGAATCTGAGGAGTTGTCCGGAAATTCGTCCCACGCGCTCCAAAACATCCCTTCGGAAGACGAAGCGGCTGTCCCGGTCCACCTCGGCAGCGAAGAGCAGGTTCGCATCCCTGAAGCGCCAAGCAAGCGCGAGGGTCCTCAGAGGCGAGTCCAGCTGAATTCCGGCCGGAAAATCGATCCCCGGCTGTCGCGTGCCCCCTTCCCCGCCTGTGGGATCTCCGGGATTGACAATCGCATAGACCTGGCGACGCGCTCCGACGTAGACGTTCGGACGAGTCAACCTGAGGCCCTCTGGTGCAACGTCGCTCGCCGCAAATTCCGGGGGAATCCCAGACACGAACATCGTAGGACGCCCCTCGGGTGTACGGGCCGTTGCGGCGCTGACAACCGCCCCCATCCCTCGGATGTAGTCGTCCCGGAGATGCAGGTTCTGCCAGTTCGGATCTTGGATCCCCCTCGGGAGAACCTCCCGTACGGCCAGCGCTACCGGGACCATTCCATCCGCTCCCTGATAGCGATCCACCGTCACACCCGAAAAGTCATAATACGGGAAGCGAGCCTCCAATTCTCTATATGTCGTCAGAAGGGCCTGCGCACTCCAGACCGGAAGACCCTCGAACTGGGAGGTCGCCGCTTGCCAGTCCACGCTGGACGACTGCTCGTAGTCGAACTCACGCCGCTCGAGGTCCGTCAGGTCGAAGCCCATCCGTGTGAACCGCATGTTCTCCAGTATGTAGGGAGATTCCCGCTCCAATTCATTGGGCTCTACCCGAAAGCGCTGGATGAACGACGGATACGCCTGTCCAACGGCCAGCCCACCCACCAACAGGACTCCGGAGCTCACGATGAGCGGCAGTGGGCGATTCTTGAAGCCGCTCCACAGCGCAGCGGCGGACACCGCAAGAGCGAGCACCGCGAGGACACTGTACGCGGGCATGCGCGCCTCGGCGTCGGCAAATCCGAAGATGCCTTGTACGCCAGAGGTTCCGTTGAGCATGAGGACGTAACGCGCGAGCCAGAACTGCGCCCCCAGCATGACGGAAAACGCAGCGATGATCACCCCTAGGTGCACCCGGGGTCGACTCCTGATGACGAACCGTGACGGTCCCCATTGGAGCGCCCCTGTAGCCGCGTATCCTGCCGCCGCAAGCGTAAAGACGAGGAAAGTAACGACGAGACCGAAGATCACCAGCGATCTCAAAAGGGGCAGCACAATGACGAAGAACGTCAAATCCCGTCCCAGGAAGGGATCCGTAACACCCCATTCCGGCGCGTTGAGTAGATATAGAACGTTGAGACCCATGGATGGAGGGATTGAGGCCCCAAACCAGGCCCCGACCAACGCGGAAAGCACGGCGACACTCCAAACCACAACCGTCTCGGAGAGTTGCTCCGAGATTACGAGGTCGCCCAGCCGGCGCTTGATCCGGATTCCACCGAGCGCGCGGGCGATGAACCGCAGGTTGAAGAAGAACACCAGGCCCACCATCAGTGCTCCGAGCAGACGCACACCCCACTCCCAGAAGACCCGAGTCCAGAAGACCGACGAGTATCCGAGGGAATCGAACCAGAGGATTTCGATATAGGCGTTGGCGGCGATCCGCCCTGCCAACAAGACCATCAGCAAAGCGATCCCCAAAGCGAGCAAGAGACGTCTGCCCCTCAGTTCCCGGATCTTCACGTTATACAGCCACCCCTTTCGTCAGCAGCCAGGACTCGATCTCGCTGCGAATCGCGCTCAGTTGCTTTTCTGTTTCCGCCTCATAACGCGCCACGATAATGGGCTGCGTATTGGACGCCCGGAGGAGACCCCATCCGCCGTCGAACCGAACTCGCGCACCATCGACGTCGATCACGTCCCGAGTCTCCCTGAAGTGTTCCAGTGCCGCCTCCACGATCGCGAACTTGGTCTCCTCGGTCACGTCGATGCGCAGCTCCGGCGTGGACACGTACACCGGAAAATCAGAAACCATCTCTGAGAGTGTACGCCCGGACCGTGCGATCAGGTCCACGAGCCGGCACGCCGCATAGGGTGCATCATCGAACCCGAGGTAGTTGTCGGCCATGAAAATATGTCCAGAAAGTTCGCCCCCGAGGGCCGCGTCCGTTTCCCTCATTTTCTCCTTGATCAGGGAGTGCCCGGTCTTCCACATGATCGCTTCCCCACCAGACCTCGTAAATTCGTCCGATACGACCTGGGAGCATTTTACGTCGAAGATGAGCCGTTGTCCCGGTCCCCGTGTGCGAAGGACGTCGAGTCCGAACAGCAACAGCAGGAGGTCTCCACGGACGATCTGGCCGTGCTCGTCCACGGCCCCGATACGATCTGCGTCTCCATCGAACCCGATGCCTAACTCGGCGCCCTCGCGGCGTACGGCGTCGATCAAGTCCACGAGGTACTCGTCTACCGTGGGATCTGGATGGTGATTAGGGAACGTCCCGTCGGACTCACAATACAGGGGAACGACCTCCGCGCCCAGCGCTTCGAGTAACTCGACCCCCACCAGGGATCCGACACCGTTTCCACAATCCAACACGACCTTCACCGGCCGCGAAAGATCGAAACGTCCGGCCACATCCGCCACGTAGCGATCCAGGACGTCGACACGTTCGGAGCCTCCCGCACCCTCTCCAAATTTCTCCTCGACGATGGCGTGCTTGATCGCTTGAATGCGCTCGCCATATACCGGCATCCCCTGGAGCGTCATCTTGATGCCGTTCCATTCGGACGCGTTATGGGAGCCCGTAATCTGAACGCCACCATCCGTGGGAAGGGTCTTCTCGGCCCAGTAGAGGGTGGGCGTCGGAACGGTCCCGATATCGATCACGTCGGCGCCAGAGCCGTTGAGCCCCCGGATCAAGCCCTCGGCCAGTGCAGCAGATGAGGGGCGGTTGTCCTGCCCGACAGCGATAAGAGGAGGCCGACCGAGGCGTTGAGAGGCCAGTGTCGCGTAGGCCCGCCCAACCCCCTCGGAGACCTCGGGGATCAGCTCGTCGGCGACAAGACCGCGAATATCGTACTCACGAAAAATATGTTCAGGTGCCGACATACAACCGTCGCTGGTTGAGGTGCGAGTCTGTTCGGCTAGAAGCCTGTTCAAGTCACGGAGCCACACCGATAAACTCCGGGCCCGCCGCTGAGAGCCCACTGACGCTCGACCGCGCCAGATCCATGGTGGCTCCCGGAAAAACGCCGAGATAGACGATCAAGATCACTCCGGTAATCAACGCCAGGCGCATGGCAACCGGAATGTAGATCGGCCCGCCGGCGGTATCGGGAGGCGCATCCCTCATCCACATGAACCACGCCACACGCAGGTAATACCAGTACGAGGCCACGGTCGTGAGCACGAGGACGACCGAGAGGAAGACCAGGTTTGCCTCCATCGCGCCCTGAAGGAGAAACACCTTTCCGATGAAGCCTCCCGTTCCGGGAAAACCGGCCAGCGAAAGCAGGAAGACCGTGAAGAGGACCCCGAGTAACGGGTACCTCCAACCGAGTCCGGCGTATTCCTGGATCTCGAGACGGTCTTCCCCCTGGCCCGACACCAGAATGACGATGCCGAACGCACCGATGTTCATCAGCGTGTAGATCAACAGGTAGAACAGAAGTCCGGCGGCCGCCGTCTCATTCGCAGCGACGATCGCCACCATGAGGTAGCCCGCGTGCGCGATCCCCGAGTAAGCGAGCATTCGCTTTACGCTCACCTGAACCATGGCGACGAGATTGGCGACCACCATCGTGAGTACTGCGAGCCACCACAGAATCGCCCACCAACTCTCATAGGCATTCGCGAAGGCCACTGAAAAGACACGAAGGAACGCCAAGAACGCGCCCGCCTTGACGGCCACGGACATGAAGGCCGTAACTGGAGTCGGAGCCCCCTCATAGACATCGGGCGTCCACATATGGAACGGAACCGCGGAGACCTTGAACGAGAATCCGACCGCGAGAAGCGCGATGCCGAAGACGAGGAGAGCGCCGTGCGCCGCTCCGCTCACGATGGACTCGGTGATCGCGGAGATATGCGTGCTACCGGTCGCGCCGTATACGAGTGCTATCCCGTAGAGGAAGAACCCGGTGGAAAACGCGCCCAGCAAGAAATACTTGAGGCCGGCCTCAGCCGATGTGCGATCTCTCCGGTTGATGGCGGCCAGCACGTACACGGCCACCGACATGATCTCCAATCCGAGGAAAATGACAATGAGGTCGCGTGCCGCGGCCATGATCATCAATCCCATAGTCGAATAGATCAGCAACGCGTAAAACTCCGCTTCCTGAAGGCCCTGCCGCTGAACGTAGCTCTTGCTGATCAGGACCCCGAGTCCGGCGCCTGCGAGAATGATCCAATTTGAGAACAACGAGAAGCCGTCCAGGGCGATCATCGACTGCGTGCCCACTTCGGTGACTCCGTAAAGCCAACCGTTCGCGAACGCGGCGAGGACGATCCCCAGCACGGAAAGCCATCCCAGGTCGGCCGACGCCCCGGAAGCGTCGGAGCGGCGCGGACTCACGCCGAGCAGGAGAATTACGATCCCCCACACCGACAGAATGATCTCAGGTGCGAGCGCTACGACGAAATGCGCCTGATGACTGAAATCGAGTACCATGGCCGCTTACTCCGCCGCCTCGGCGCTGGATACGTCCCGACCCGGCTCGATGAGAGCCACGTTCGACGGCGCTGCGGCGTACACGCGCTCCAGCACCACCTGGACGCTGGGCTCCATCCTCCGCAGCAGTGGCGTCGGATGCACGCCGATCACGATCATGAGGGCGATCATGGGCGCCAAGATGGCCACCTCGCGGCGGGACAGATCGTGGACGGCCTGGTTCTCCGGTTTTTCCAGCGCGTTGAAGAAGACGCTCTGTACCATCGGCAGCATGTAGTACGCGGCAAAGATGACGCCGCTCGCCGCAAAGATGCCCACGCCGGGATGGTACTCGAACGCCCCTAGGAGTGTGAGGAACTCCCCGACAAATCCGCTCGTGCCCGGCAACCCGATGGACGTTAAAGCGGTGATCAGGAACGCGGTGGCCAGCCACGGCGCCACTCGTCCGATACCGCCGAATTCCTCGATCAAACGCGTATGGCGACGCTCATGTAGCATGCCGAGAAGGAGAAAGAGCGCACCGGTGGAGATCCCGTGGGAGATCATGACCAGTAGTCCCCCTTGGAGTCCGTTCATGTTGAGGGCGAAGATGCCCACGACCACGAACCCCATGTGCGCCACGGACGTGTACGCCACCAGCTTTTTCGCATCCGGTTGGACGGCAGCCACCCAGGCAGCGTAGATGATCCCTATGACACCCAGCACGAGCATGAGCGTTACGACGCTCGGATGTTGAGCCGCAACGGGAAAGAACGGCAACAGGAACCGCACGAACCCGTACGTGCCCATCTTGAGCAGGACCGCCGCCAGTACGACCGACCCCGGAGTCGGTGCCTCTACGTGGGCGTCGGGAAGCCAGGTGTGGAACGGGAAAACGGGAACCTTGATGGCAAACGCCAACGCGAAGGCCCCAAACAACCACATCTGCTCCCCCGGTGTCAGGGGAATCTGGAGAAGATCCGCGAAGGCGAAGGACGTCACGCCTAGCAGCGCCTTGCCCCGGGCGTATATGTATAGAATTCCCACCAGCATCAGAAGGGAGCCAACGGCCGTGTAGAGGAAGAACTTTATCGCGGCGTAGACCCTCCGCTCTCCTCCCCAGATTCCGATGATGAAGTACATCGGAACGAGCGTGAGCTCGAAGAACACGTAGAAGAGGAACAGGTCCACGGCCGTGAACACTCCCACGACCCCGACCTCGAGAAGAAGCATGAGCGCATAGAACGACTTTTCTCTCTTTTCGATGTAGTTGAACGACCCGAGGATGGCGAGTGGAACCGTGAAGGTGGTCAGCATGACCAGGAACAGGCTGATCCCATCGAGGCCGAGAGCGTAGTTCACACCCCATGCGGCGATCCACGACCGGCTGCTCTCGAGCTGATACCCACCGCCGAGGGCAGGATCGTAGGCCCACCAAAGTCCCACGCTCAGGACGAAAACGACGAGGCTCCAACGCAGGGCGAGTCCCTTGGCCCGATCCTCTGCAGCCCAGAGAACGTGGACCGTCCCCAGGAGCGGAAGCCAAATGAGTGCGTGTAACACCCAGCTCTCGTAGGCGAGTGCGCTCAACGTCTAGAGCCCGATCACGGCAAGAATGACCAACACGCCCACCGTCATGAAGAAAACATAGGTGTTCACCTGACCCGTATGTAACAAGCTGCCTACCCACCCGACCGCCCGGACCGCGTTACCCACCGCATTGACCGCCCCATCGATGATCTTGGCATCCAGGACCCGCCACAGGACCCGCGAGGTGGTCAGGATGGGATCGACTACCCATCGGTGATAGAACTCGTCCACGTACCACTTGTTGAAGAGAATGCGTGAGAACCCCGTCGGCTCGACATCATCCACCGCCACCGGTACCCTCTTGCTCCCGAAGAGCCGGGTGGTCACCAAAACCACAGTCAGGGCCGCGACGGTCGAAATCAGCCCCCACGCCACCTCTCCGCCCCCAAGCGGTGCGGCGTGCGCCAGCTCCCCGAGTTGCGCCTCCTGGACCTGGTGGGCGGCTTCGGTGACCGGCTCGAGCCAGCCATGGAGCCACTCGCCCATCGGAAGAAAGCCAAATCCGCCCAGCACGGACTCCCTCAGATCCGGCGTGACATTGATCCAACCGCCGAAGACGGACAGCGCGGCAAGGATCGCGAGGGGGATCCACATGGTTCTCGGAGCTTCGTGGAGGTGCTCGGCCTCCGTCGATCCGGTCCTGTTCTCGCCATGAAAGGTCATGAGCATCAGTCGCGTCATATAGAACGCGGTCAGCATGGCCGCGGCCAATGCCAGGACCCAGTAAACCGTGTAGAGACCCTGGTACGGCGCGTTCTCTGCGCCCGCCATCGAACCCGTCATCCAGATGATTTCGTCCTTCGAGAAGAAGCCCGCGAAGGGCCAGATCCCCGCGATCGCCAAGGTAGCGAGCCACATGGTGACCCAAGTGATCGGCATGTAGGCCTTGAGCCCACCCATATTCCGCATGTCCTGAGCGTCCCAATCCTTGTGCGTATGATGAAGCGCGTGGTGCATCGAGTGGATGACGGCCCCCGCCCCCAAGAATAGGAGCGCCTTGAAGAAGGCGTGGGTCATGAGATGGAAGATACCGGCCGTATACGCCCCCACACCGACACCCAAGAACATGTAGCCCAACTGCGAGACCGTGGAATACGCCAGAAGCTTCTTGATGTCTTGCTGCTTCAAGGCGATGGTCGCGGCGAAGAGCGCGGTAAGCACGCCGATCCCTGCCACCACGGCGCTGCTGAGCGGAGCGAGTGCGAACAGCACGGAGGATCGTGCGATCAGGTAGACCCCGGCGGTGACCATCGTGGCCGCATGGATGAGGGCGGATACCGGCGTCGGACCCGCCATGGCGTCGGGTAGCCAAATATAAAGCGGAATTTGGGCGCTCTTACCCGTGGCAGCCAACAAGAAGAACAGTGTCACGGTGGTAACTACCGGGCCGCCGTAGAGGAATACGGACTCGGCGTCCCCAAACACGCCTACGAAGTCCACCCGCTGGAACACCAGGTACAGCAGAAAAATCGCAAGGAGAAAGCCGAGGTCGCCGATCCGATTCACGATGAACGCTTTCTTTCCAGCGGAAGCCTTTACCTCGTCGCTGAACCAGAATCCGATCAGAAGGTAGGAGCAGAGCCCCACACCCTCCCAGCCGATGAACATGATCGGATAGTTGGCCCCCATGACCAACACCAGCATGAAGAAGACAAACAGGTTGAGGTAGGCGAAGTAGCGCGGGTAACCTGGATCATCCTGCATGTATCCGACGCTGAACACGTGGATCAGGAACCCCACTCCGGTGACGATCATCATCATGATCATCGAGAGCTGGTCGAGCTGGATCGCGGCCGCCACGTCCAGGCGATCTCCGGTAAGAAGGTCTTCACCCGCAGTGATCCACGACCAATAGCTACGGATCACAGGCTCGTGCAGCTCGGCGCCGAGCATCCCCACGAAGTTCACCAAGGTGAGCAGGAACGCCAGCAGCACGACACCGGGGCCCACCCAGGTTGGTAGGCTGTGGGAGGCGGGGCGACCGTTTTCGAAGAAGTCGAACTCCCCGCCGGCTCGGACCGCATCGGCCGACACTCGGGCAGCGGACAAGGCAAGCACGCCATTGACGACGAACCCCAAAAGCGGCAAGAGGATGATGAGCCCTGGAAGGAAAGGCTCCCAGGCGCCTTGTGACTCCTCGAGTCCGCCGGCCTGCACCAGTAGACCGAACTGCGTCACCAGCTCACCACTTGAGGAGGTTGAAGTTGTTCACGTTCACCGTTTCGTAGTGCCGGAATATGGAGATGATGATCGCCAAACCGACGGCGGCTTCCGCGGCCGCGACCGTCATGACGAAGAACACGAACAGCTGGCCCTCGATGCCCACGTATCTTGAAAACGCGACGAACGTGAGGTTCACCGCGTTCAGCTGGAGCTCGATGCACAAGAACATGACGATCACGTTTCGGCGCACGATCACACCGAGAGTCCCGAGCACAAAGATCAGCCCGGCTAGGATGAGAGACTCGGCCAACACGGTCAGGTCGCCGTCTTGGCCAAAACGACCGCACCCACGATTGCCACTAGAAGCAGGATGCCCGTCAGCTCGAACGGGACCACGTAGTCCGTGAAGAGCGGCCGTGCGATCGCCCCCACCGCCCCGTGTTCCCGCAAAGCCGCATCGATCGCGTCGCCCGCGCCCAGATTGGTTTCGAGCCCGGAGCTGCCGCTTCCCAACTGGCGAGCCAGCAGACCACCGATGCCTCCCGTCACCGCGAATCCGAAGATCGTGGCGACGCTGCCCCGAATGTCGCGTCGATACTCGTGCCCCAGATTGAGCAGCATGATCACGAACAGGAAGAGCACCATGATCGCACCGGCATACACAATGATCTGGACCGCCGCGAGGAAGTGAGCCTCCAGCAGTACGAAGACCCCCGCCGTGCTGGCCAACGTCGCCACCATGAACAACAGGCTTCCTACAGGGCTGCGGCTCACGACCACGCCCATCGAGCCACCGACCGCGACGGCCGCGAACACGAAGAAGAGGACTTCAGTCATGCGCCCATTTCACGCGTCGTATCACTCGCCGGCGGGGTCTGCGGGGTCCCATAACAACGTGGTCGGATGGTCCTGATCCATCAGCCGATCCAGATCATAGACGAAGCGGTCGCGCGTATACTCCGCGTTTTCGAAGTCACGGCCCACGTGAATCGCCTCGACCGGACAAACCTCCTGACACATGCCACAGAAAATGCAGCGGAATTCGTCGATCTCGTAGACGATCGGGTAGCGATTGCCCTGGTCGTCCTCCCCACCGACGAGACGGATGCAGTTGGCCGGGCATACTGTCGGGCAAAGACCACACGCAACACACTTGGGCCGCCCGTCCGCATGGACCTCCATAACGTGCGTGCCACGCCACCGGGGGCTCAGTTCGGTCTGCTCCTCGGGATACTGCTGCGTCACCTTCTTCGGGCTCAGCATGTGGCGGAGCGTGATGGCCATCCCCTTGAACGCCGCCCGCAAATAGGAGGTCCGCCCCGGATCCGGTCTCTGGATGACTCGTGTGGTTATAGCCATCTCACTATTCCGTATTTTCTTAGATCCATTCGTCTAACATTGTTTCTAATCACCAGCCGTGGCTCCTTCGCCCACGATCACTCCCTGGCCACCAGCCGAAGGCCCCGACGCGGCCGCTTTATACCCCACCGCCGCACCCTCGATGATTCGGCCACGATCGAGGAAGAAAACGAATGCCACCGTACAGATCGCACTGACGCCGGTGAGCGCCAGCCCGTGAGTAAATCTGGAAACGCCAACCTGGTCCAAGACCAATATCGTCGTAGAAACGATCATGATGTACGCCAAGGCCGTGGGCAGCATGATCTTCCACCCCAACTGCATCACCTGGTCGTAGCGGAAACGTGGCAGCGTCCACCGAACCCAGATGTAGAAGACCAGGAAGAACCCCGTCTTTGCGGCAAAGCCGGCGAAGGTCAGCAATGTCTTCCAAATGGCCGGCGCGGCAGCGATGGGAGCACCCGACGCGTCGAAGCCCCGAATCAGCTCGCCCTGGAACCAGAAGGCATCGTCCCACGAACCGGGCAAATCCCACCCACCGAAAAAGAGTGTAGCCATGAGTGCCGCTGCCGTCAGCATGTGCGCGTATTCGGCGATGAAGAACATGGAGAACTTCATCGCGGAATATTCGGTGTGAAAGCCCGTGATGAGCTCTGACTCCGCCTCAGGCATATCGAACGGCAACCGGTTCGTCTCGGCGAACGCCGACACGACGAACAGGATGAACCCCAGAGAAAGGGGGAGTGCAAACCAGAGGCCCAACTGCTGCTGTTGCCAAACGATCTCCGTGAGCGTGACGCTGCCGGCCATCATGATCACCACAATCAGGCTCAGGCCGAGGGCGACTTCGTAGCTGACCATCTGGGCCGAAGCCCGAAGGGCACCCAAGAAGGCATACTTATTGTTGGATGCCCAGCCCCCGATCACGATCCCGTACACGCCCAGTGAGCTGAGCGCGAGAATGTAGAGGAGGCCGATCGGAACGTCGGCGATGATCATGTCGACGACCCCCCACGGTGTGGGGAGCGGTGCGGCGAAGGGCACCACCGCGAACGTAACCAGCGCAGGAACCATCGCCAGCATCGGCCCGAGCATGAAGTAAAACTTCGAGGCGGCTCCGGGAAGCGCTTCTTCCTTGACGAGGTTCTTTAGCCCATCCGCAATCGGCTGAAGCAGCCCGAACGGTCCGACGCGATTGGGGCCGAGCCGGTCCTGGATGAACGCAGAAATCCGCCGCTCGGCGAGCGTCGTGTAGGCCACCGTCAACATCACCACGCCGAACATGATGGCGACCTTGAGTGATGAGGCCAGGAGGAGCGGCAGACCGGCAATCGGAGTGTTCACGTCAGTCCGCCACCACGGGTACCCGTGCTCCGGGCGGCCCACCCTGGGCGCCGATCGTTTCGTAATCCAGTCCCCTATACGACTCTACCACGTCGGCCACCAGACCGAAGGCCTGCTCAGCGCTACGCGGCCCCTCCTCATCTTGGATTGCACCCAAGAGCGCCCCCAGCACTAACCACGCGGGGCGAGCCGCTCCGGGGCCCGACAGCGCAGGCCAGAACCGTTGCACGCGTCCTACATGGTTCGTGAAGGTCCCTTCTTGTTCCGCGAACGTGGTGACCGGCAACTGGAAGTCGGCCGAGGCGAGAGCCGCAGACGTGTACGCACCCACATACAGCACCAGTGCTGCGTTGGGGGCGAAGCCCTCGGGCTGATCGTCGAGTGCGTCCCCGAGGACCAGAACCACGCCGTCGTACTCCGCAAAGTCGTCCAGCCCCCCCTGCCCTGCGTCGTCGCCCACCCTCTCACATCCGAGCAATTCAGCACCCTGCTCATTGGGCGCCAGCCCTTTCCGGCGTGCCAACCCCTCGTATCCTCGTAGCGCGACCTCTTCATCGGCTCGCGGAGAGCGAAAGACCACCGCGCCGTCACCAAGAGTCCGGACCAGGCGCGACACCGCTCCGAGATCCTCATTCGACCAGAAGGGCGACACGACCGCTTTCACCGAACTTGCGCGCAGTGTGTCGACTCGCGCCTTCAACGCCTCGAGCGCCTCCGTCCAGCCCATCGCCGTTTTGCGGCCCTCGGCGTGCATGACCGGTGCCTCCAGCCGGTCGCCCCTGTTCAGCCATTCGTACCGACCACGTCCGTAGTCGCAGATCCAATGCCCGTTCACCTCCGGGTTGGTTCGAGGCTTCATGCGATGTACCAGGTTGTCCCTGGTGTGCAGCTCGATGTTGCACCCCTGGCTGCAATTCGGGCAGATCGAGGGCGTGTGATCGAGGTCCCACGCTCGGGCCCTGTGGAGGAAGTCCTTCGACACGAGCGCGCCCACGGGGCAGATATCCACCACGTTCCCGGCCCATTCGGCCTGTTCCAGCCCCTTGTCGAAGAATGTGTCGATCACCGAACGGCTCCCCCGCTCTACCACTGTGAGCAACGGCTTTTCCTCGACCTCCTCCATGAAGCGGACGCAGCGTGTGCACATCACACAGCGATCCCCGTAGAAGAGGACGTCCCCTCCAAAGTCGTCGCGTCCCAGCACACGCTTCGCGTCACGCCCCCGACCGTGCTCCCGACCCTCGGCGAACACGAAGTCCTGGAGGTCGCACTCACCCGACTGGTCACAGATTGGACAGTCGAGGGGATGGTTCAGCAGGTAGAACTCCAGTACACCACGCCGCATCCGCGTGGCGTTGTCGCTCTGGGTGCGTACCACTTGCCCCTCAGCCACGGTGGTTGTGCACGACGGAAGCAGCTTGGGTGCGCCCTCCACCTCGACGAGACAGAGGCGGCACATGGCCGGTGACGAAAGACCCGGGTGATAACAGTAGTGCGGCACCTCCGTGCCGGCGCCCTGCGCCGCCTGAAGAAGTGTCGTCCCCTGAGGCACCGTGACCTCTTGCCCGTCTATCGACAGTGTCACCTTCTCCACGTCGGAGCCGTCGATTTTGGTAGTCTTGTCGGCCATCGCGCTACGCGGCCCCCACCCGCTCGCCGCGGCGGATCAAAGCAAGGTATTCGTCTCTGAACTTCTCGATGGAAGACTGCACGGGAGCGGCCACCGAATCCGAAAGCACGCAGATGGTCGTGCCGGTCATCTGCTCGCTGACTTCGACGAGCGTGTCGAGGTCGTCTTCGGTCCCGCGTCCATCCTCTATGCGCTTGAGGATCGTGGTGACCCAAGCGGTGCCCTCACGGCACGGCGTGCACTGGCCGCACGACTCGTGCGCGTAGAACGACGCCATGCGCATGACCTGATGCACGATGTCCGTGGTCTCGTCCATGACGATCACGGATGCACACCCCAGCATTGATCCGGCCTCGACCACCCCTTCATAAGAGAGCAAGCAGTTCATTGACTCCTCGGCGGACAGGAGCGGAACTGAGCTGCCACCCGGGATGACCGCCTTCAGCGCCCGATCCTTGATCATGCCACCACACACGTCGTAGATGAGATCCTTGAGCGGGAAGCCGAGCGGAAGCTCGTAGTTACCCGGACGCCTCACATGACCGCTCACGCAGAACAGCTTGGTCCCCGGACTCTTCTCCGAGCCCCACTGCCGGTACCACTCACCCCCGTTCGCGACGATGGGCGGGATCGCCGCAAGAGTTTCGACGTTGTTGATGGTCGTCGGCATTCCGAAGGCACCGACGGCGGCCGGAAATGGTGGCTTTACACGCGGCTCCCCCCGACGCCCCTCGAGAGAGTTCATCAGGCCGGTTTCTTCGCCGCAGATGTATGCACCCGCACCCGCAAAAACCGTCACATCGATCTTCTGCCCGGAACCCAGGACGTCGTCGCCGAGAATGCCCGCCTCGTATGCGTCCTCGACCGCCTTCGCCATAACCTGATTCGCTTCGAAGAACTCACCACGGCAGTAGATGTACACATGCTCGGCACCCATCGCATAGGCGCCGATGACACACCCTTCGATGAGCAGATGCGGCACCCAGCGCAGAAGTTCACGGTCCTTGAATGTACCGGGCTCGGATTCGTCCGCGTTGCAGAGCAGATAATGGGGCTTGGCCTTGTCCTTGGGCATGAAGCTCCACTTGAGCCCGGTCGGGAAGCCGGCCCCTCCCCGTCCGCGCAGCCCCGACGCCTTGACGATCTCCACCACGTCCTCGGGGCTCATGTCCAAAGCCTGCTTCAAGGCCTCGTAGCCCCCGCGCGCCTCCCAACCGTCCAGCGTCCGGGCCTCGGGGTCACCAAAATACTTGGAAAGAATCGGGACTTCCTGTTCGTGGCTATACGGGTACCCCATGTGACTATCCCTCACCCTCCGGCCCCGTCGAGTAAGCCGCGCCAGCTCCCCACTCCCGCAAGTGAGCTACGATCCGCGGAACCTCCTCGAGGGTCACGTTCTCGTAGTACCGGGAGTTGATCTGCACACAGGTGGGAAAGCCACAGCCTGCCAGACACTCGGCCTCGATCACCGTAAAGGCGCCGTCGAGGGAGGTCGCGCCCATCTCGGTGTTCGTGTGCTCCAGAAACGCCTCGAGCACATCCTCGGCGCCACAGAGGTTGCAGCTGATGTTGGTACACACCTGCACGAGGTGCCGTCCCACTGGGCGCTTGTTGTACATCGTGTAGAAGGTCGCCACCCCACGCACGTACGCGGACGAAAGCTCGAGGAGCTCCCCCACCCGATCCATGGTCTCGGGGGAGATGTGCCCGCGTACCTCCTGGGCCAGATTGAGAGCCGGCAGCAGCGCAGCGCGCTTGTTCGGATATCTGGTCAGGATTTTCTTGAGGCGTGCTTCATACGGCCCTTCGAAGAGGGGCGCATCTGGATCCTTCTCCTCCAACATGTACGGGTAGGTGGCCGATCCCGCAGCGTGCCCGCCTTCCAGCGGACGGACCCCCACGAAGTCGATCCCCCGAACCTGCTCTTCGGTCAGATCGTACTCGCCCACATTCCCCGCCCAACCCGGGTTCTTGAAGGGAATCTCGCTCATCGATCGATCTCCCCGAGCACGATGTCCAGCGAGGCGTTGATCATGATGAGATCGGAGACCAAGTGCCCTTCGGCCAGCTTGGCGATCACCGAAAGATTCACGAACGAAGGGGGACGAATTCTCCACCGCACCGGCTTCTCGCCTCCGTCACTCACGACGTACATCCCGAGCTCCCCCTTCGAGCCCTCCACCGCGAAGTAACAGTCACCGGCCGGAACCGCGATGCCCTCCGTGATCAACTTGAAGTGATGGATCATCGACTCCATGTCGTTCATGCAATCGGTCTTGCTCGGCAAGGAAACACGAGGATCCGCTACGTTGATCGGCCCATCCGGAAGGCGGTCGAGCGCCTGCTCGAGGATGCGCAAGCTTTGGCGCATCTCCTCCATACGCACCAAATATCGGTCGTAGCAGTCTCCGTTTTCCCCGATCGGGACGTCGAAATCGTACGTCTCGTAGTCGTAATAGGGATTGTCCTTGCGCAGATCGTAGTCCACGCCGGAGGCTCTGAGGTTCGGGCCCGTGAACCCGTGGTTGATCGCGTCCTCACCGGAGATCACTCCGATGTCGAGTGTGCGTCCGAGATGGATTCCGTTCGTGGTCAGAAGTGAATCGATCTCGTCCAGTGTTTTCGGGAAAGTCTTCACGAAGTCGCGGAGCGAGTCGGTCCAGCCGTCAGGGAAATCCGCCATCATTCCGCCGACCCTGGTGGCCGACGTGGTGATGCGTGCTCCCGTGTAGTCCTCATGGAGTTTGTAGATGCGCTCCCGTTCCTGAAACGCGTACAGGAAGGGCGTGAAAGCCCCCACGTCGATGGCGGTCGTCCCGAGCCAGAGCAGGTGGCTGAAGATCCGGTTCATTTCCATGCAGAGCACACGGGCGACCTTGCATCGCTCCGTCACCTCGAGGCCCATGAGTTTCTCGACCGCCATGACGTAAACGCAGTTGTACATCAGCGGCGCCAAGTAGTCCATGCGGTCCGTGAGCGGAACGATCTGATTCCAGGTCCGGTACTCGCCGAGCTTCTCGAAGGAAGAATGGAGGAAGCCGATATCGGGCGTCACCTTGAGCACGGTCTCGCCATCAAGTTCACAAATTAGCCGCAGAACGCCATGGGTGGCGGGGTGTTGCGGCCCGATGTTGATAAGCATGGGCTCCGAACGAGCGCCCGCCTCCGGAAGCTCCAGGATCTTCTCCGTCAAGGCGCGTCCTCGGCCGGGTCCGTTGAGCGGTCAGGCTCAGGAGGCACCAGCCCGGGGACGCCACCCACCTCCAACTCTTCCGGCGTATAGTCGTCGTGATAATCCTGAGACAGTGCACGCCTCGTCTGCTCCGCCCTCGAAAAGCGCCCCCGCAAAGGGAAGTCCTTCCTGAGGGGATGGCCTTCCGCGTAGTTCTGCGGCATCAAAATCCGGCGAAGATCCGGGTGGTCCCTGAACTCCACACCAAACAGGTCGTAGACCTCCCGCTCGAGCCAATTCGCGGCCTTCCAAAGCTGGACCACGCTGTCGATGGAGAGCCCGTCGAGGGGCAGCTCACATTTGACTCGCAGCGCCCGCTTGTGGGCCACGGACCACAACTGATACACGATCTGTAGCGGCCTTCCGCCCCCGTAATCGATGGCTGTCACGTCGACAAGGAGATCATAGTGCTGCTCAGGATCATCCTTTAGCCACTCCAACACCGCTCGGTTACTGTCAGCATCTACAAACACGACGTGCTGATCGCCCGCCTGCACTTCATGGCGGAGTACGGTCGAGCCGAATCGGCCTTGAAGCCCCGTCACCGACGGGTGTTCCGCTGGGTCGCCACCGCCACCGCGAGGCGCGTCCGTGCGGCGGTCTGAGACCTCCGGGCCCTGCTCGACCGAGTCGAACGCGGATCCACTCTCGTCCACCATGCCTAGGGGAGCAAGTCCTCGGAGCGCTCCGGGCGCGTGGTCTGAGCGGGGGAACTGAGTTGCTCCTGCTGGGTCGAGTTTCCGAACGGGCCCGCCAGCGCCGCGACCTCTTCGTCGTCGGCATGGGGGCGCCCCACGAGGGCCGGATTTTCCGCCCTGAGGCCGTAGTGCTCCGACAGGCTCTCGTGGCGAATCTTCTCTTGGATCATCATCAAACCGTAGATGAGACCCTCGGGACGCGGCGGGCAGCCGGGAACGTAGACGTCGACGGGGATGATGGTGTCGATCCCCTGGACCATGGAATATGTGTCGAACACGCCTCCCGAACTCGCACACGCACCCATCGAGATACACCACTTTGGCTGCATCATCTGGTCCCAGATCCGCCGCAAGACCGGCGCGAGCTTGTAGGGAACCCGACCAGCACAAATCAGCACGTCGGCCTGACGGGGACTGAACGACATACGCTCCATTCCGAAGCGAGCCAGATCGAAGTTCGAAGCGGCCGAAGCCATCATCTCGATGGCGCAGCAAGCCGTACCGAAGGGCATGGGCCAGAGTGAATTTCGTCGAGCCCAGTTGACGACGAAATCCACCTTCGTGGTGAGGAATGTGGGGCTTCCGAAGCCGAGAAGTCCGCCCTGTCGCCCTTCCGCCTGGCCCAACGCCTCAACCTCCGTGACGCTCAGTGGATCTCCGCTCCCACTGTCTCTCATTCCCATTCGAGACCCCCCTTCTTCCACTCGTAGACCAGCCCCAAGGCCAAAACGGCGACGAAAAGACTTACCGCCACGAACGGACCCCACCCCAGCTCCCTCATTTCGACCGCCCACGGGATCAGGAAGATCGTCTCCAGATCGAAGACGATGAAACTGATCGCGACCATATAGAATTTCACCGAAAAACGAAGGCGTGCGTCCCCGAGCGGGATCATTCCGGACTCGTAGGGCATGGATTTTTGTGGGGTCGGCCGCCGGGGGCTCAGAATATGGGAGGCGATCCCCATTCCCAGCGCGTTTACGACGGATACGCCGAACAGGATCAGAAGCGGGATATATGATCCCGACATGGCGGCCTTTGGACGTGGCTTGTGAAATCGTTCACTTGTGTACCACCTTAAGGTATTCCAAGGCTCGAACGAGTGTCAACCCGATTTCAGTCCTACTTGGGGGGACCATCATATTGTCGGCGCCCGAGGGGTGCATCGCAGGGGGTGTGCGGGTCCCTCCCAAGCCCTTATTCTGCCCGTCGAAGAGACGGTTTTCCTATCAACCTGACACCGAAACATGCCAATCAAGAGCGACCATTGGATCCGGCGGATGTCCGAAGAGCACGGCATGATCGAGCCCTTCGAGCCGAAACAGATAAAAGACGGCAACATCTCCTACGGCCTGTCTTCCTACGGCTACGACATCCGGGTGGCTGCCGAGTTCAAGGTCTTTACGAACGTCCACAATGTGATCGTCGACCCCAAGAAGTTTGACGACCGTTCATTCGTGGACGTGACGGAGCCCGAATGCATCATTCCGCCGAATTCCTTTGCCTTGGCGAGAACCGAGGAATACTTCCGTATCCCGAGGAACGTCCTCGTCCTGTGCGTCGGGAAGAGCACGTACGCGCGATGTGGCATCATCGTGAACGTGACGCCCCTCGAGCCGACCTGGTGCGGATACCTGACCCTCGAAATCTCGAATACGACGCCCCTTCCGGCGAAGATCTACGGAGGTGAGGGGATCGCTCAGCTGCTCTTCTTCGAGGGGGACCAGGAGCCGAGCGTGGCATATGCCGACCGACAGGGCAAGTACCAGGATCAGGTGGGTGTGACCCTTCCGAAATTATAGGTCCGATGATCGACTCTCCACCATCACTAGGTGGCTACTGCGTCGTGGCCCAGGATCACCCCCTCCATGGCCCGTACCACGATGAGGAATACGGTTTTCCGCTTACCGACGACAATCGCCTCTTCGAGCGGCTCCTTCTCGAGATCAACCAGGCAGGCTTGTCGTGGCTGACGATCTTGAAGAAGAGGGAGGGTTTCCGGAGCGCCTACAACGACTTCGACGTTCGGATCGTGGCCGACTACGGTGCCGCCGACCGGGCGCGCCTCATGGGAGACGCGAGAATCGTTCGAAATCGTCTGAAGATCGAAGCCGCCATCCACAACGCCGGCGTGTTCTCGAGCCTCCGTGAAACGTACGGCTCCGTCGCCGAGTGGCTGGCATCACACCATCCCAAGTCGAAAGAGGATTGGGTGCGGCTCTTCAAAAAGACCTTTCGCTTCACGGGTGGCGAGATCACGGGTGAGTTCCTCATGAGCATCGGATACCTTCCGGGATCCCACGACCCGGCGTGCCCAATATACGATCGAATTCTACGACTGAACCCTCCGTGGGCCCAAGTGACGTCCGGGGCATCATGACCGAGGCAGTACCCGAGGGCCACGGGGAGGAGCATATCTGGACCGCCCGGCATTACTCACCTCCGTGGTGGTTGTCGAGCCCCCACGTTCAAACGCTGGCCGGGAAATTTCTCAGGGCGGCGCCGCGCAGGATGCTCACCGCCGAACGGATCGAGACGCCGGACGGAGACTTCTTGGACATCGACTGGATGCCCGAAACCGATCCCTCGGCGCCCCTCGTGCTCGTGCTACACGGGCTGGAAGGCCACACCAAGAGGGGGTACATGGTCCAGGCGTTCCTGGCGCTGGCGGACCGCGGAATGCGTGCCGTGGGACTGAACTTCCGTGGCTGTTCCGGAGAGGCGAACCGGACCCCCCGCTTCTACCATTCTGGTGAGACCGAGGATGTCGGCTTCGTCCTCGATTTTCTGCGCGAGCGGTTGCCGGCCCGCCCGCTCATGGCACTCGGCTTTTCTCTCGGAGGAAATGTCCTCCTGAAATACCTCGGGGAGCAGGGAACGAAGAACGCCGCGCCGCTTTCAGCGGCTGTGGCAATCTCGGTTCCGTACGACTTGTCGGCTGGAGCAGATGCTCTCGAGCGGGGCGGCATGGCCAAAATCTATGTCGACTACTTCCTCCGCTCTCTTTTGGCCAAGGTCCGCGCCAAGAGAGAAATCCTGGCGAACATCCTCGACCTCGACGCCGTGTGGGCTAGCACGACGCTACGCGAGTTCGACGACACTGCCACTGCCAAGCTTCATGGATTCACGGACGCCGAGGATTACTATCAGAAATCCAGCTCGAACTGCTTCATCCCGTCGATCCGGGTCCCCACGCTGCTCCTTCACTCTCGGGACGATCCCTTTCTGCCTGCGGCGGCGCTTCCCCGGACTGCGATCGAGGCAAACCCATTTTTGACGCTGACCCTTACCGAGGGCGGCGGCCATGTAGGCTTCTTCGAGGGTGGACCGCCCTGGCATCCAGCCTTCTGGGCGGAGGAGCAAAGTGCGTCATTCCTAGCCCACCATCATCACAGGTCCTCGGTGATGACGGGTAACGGGAACCCCCGTGCGCCGGAATGGGTTGACCCGAACCCCGAGACTATCTAGTGTGGCGAAGTCCGAAAGGATTGAGTGGGGTGCTGGCAAAACGTGAGCACCGAGCAACGATGGATGAGGGAGAAGTGGCATGGCCGAGGGAACGGTAAAGTGGTTCAATGACAGCAAGGGTTTTGGATTCATCACGCCGGACGAGGGCGAGAAGGATTGCTTCGTGCATTATTCGGCAATCCAAGGAGACGGTTTTAAGAGCCTCGCCGAGGGGGACCGAGTACAGTTTGAGATCGGTGAGGGACCGAAGGGACCTGCTGCAGAGAACGTGACCCGACTCGGATAAGACCGCACGTCGGGCCTCCGGTCCAACGTGGCACCCTACTAGCAGTCACCCCAGCGCAGGGCTTCCTTAGGCGGGCTCGTGCTGCCCTGATTGCTCGAAGAACACCCTCTGGTGCCAGCTCGCCCGGGCCGGACCCTCCCACCGCCCCGAGCGCGCATCTTTCAGGCTGGTGACGGTATTATCGAACACGACGGTGTCCGGACCCACCGCACCCTCCTCCGCCAGTCGGCTGAAGTCCGACCGGGAAATCCGCCTCACCTCGCCGTCCTCCACGAACCAAACCGGCGTGTTGTCGAGGACCCGCGTACCCAATCGCCGCTCCTGGTCTTTCAGCACACCGACCATGGCGTCGATGGAGCACCCTGAGGGAGGTAAGGAAGCATCATCGACGGCAACAAGGAGAAACCGTCCCCATCTCCAATCGCGACCGCACGTCAGTGGAACCCCGTGCGCCGCCCATGTCTCGAGAAAGAGGTCCACGGCACTCAAGAAGCTCTCCTGCTCGGCGTCCGCGAGGGAGCGCTCGACCCCGAACACCCAAAGGCGTGATTTGTCTGGTAACGTCTCGAATGGAACCACTGGCATCAGGCCACCTCCTCTTCGCCCTCGGCGGTGTCAGCACGGTCAGCACGCTCCTCGGTGACTTCAGGGGCGTCCAAGTTGCCGGCGGTCGCGGCCTCCGAAGGACTCGGAATCGCAAAGCCCGGCGCCATCTGTGGGGGCGCCTTATCCAAGAGAATAGCCACCCACCGCAGATCTTCAGTGTTCTCCAACATGATCTTGACAACCATCGTGAGGGGAACCGCGAGCAGGGCTCCCACCGGGCCCCACACCCAAGCCCAGAATAGCAACGACAGGATCACCACCAACGTCGACAGCCCAAGCCTCCTGCCCATCAGGTTGGGCTCGACGATATTCCCGAACACCGTGTTGATCGCTCCGTATCCGACGATCACCAGTATGAAATTGCCGAGCGAGCCGAACTGAACGACGCTGAGAAGCAGGGCCGGAACGGCAGCCAGAATGGACCCTACGGTGGGAATGTAGTTCATGACGAAACCGATGAGCCCGAGTAGGATTGGAAAGTCCAGGCCCGCGAACCACGCCAGCACGCCGATCAGCAAGCCAGTGGTCAGGCTCGTCAGCGTCTTGATGCCGAGATACTCCTGGACCTCCCGGACGATCTTGGTCATACGTCTACGGTCGTTCGGCACCATCTTGGTGACCCGCCGCCGCTCGCTCTCCCGACGCCCCACGATCGCACGGAACTTGAAGGGGAAGACCATCGCCTCACTCAGAACGAAGGCCATGATCAGCAGAACCAGGAACGTGTTGGTCAAGAAGCCCGCCACCCGCGCAGCGGTACTAGCGAAAAAATCGACCGCGGCACCCGGATCGATCAATTCGAAGGTCAGATATTGGTCAAGCTGGATCCCGATCTGCGCACTCAATCCGGCCACCCATGATGCGTAAAGCGCCTCTACGCGTGCTCGATACCCGGGGAGCTGGTCTTGGAAATCGGCAACGGCCTGCGTACCCAGCATGATGAGGGCCCCGAATACGACGCCGATCATGAGCATCGTGAGTACGATGGCCAGGGGTGCCGGCACACGCCGGAGCTGGAGCCAGAACATGAGCGGCATACTCATCACGGCCAGGAACAGCGCCAAAACGAAGGGCAGAAGAATGCTCGCACCCTCGCGTAAGCCCGCGACGACAATGACGAAAGACGCCCCCATGAGAAGGAAGCGGGCTCCAGGGGTGTTGGTTGAGATCGGAATCATCTAGCGTGTCGAATCTCCCAGGGTCGTGATCGCGATCACGTCCCGGCCGAATCTTGTGGACCGCACTGGCATGGACCTTACACAGCAAGGCTCGTACCAGCGGTAACTGTCTGATGCCTGAACACCGATCCGATTCCGGGGTTCCGATTCCCCACTCCGACAGGGAACTGCTCGACCAGTGCCGTGTGGACGTGTTCCGCTCCGGGGGCAAGGGAGGACAACATCAAAATGTCACGGAGAGCGGCGTCCGTCTTACGCATCTTCCCACCGGGACCGTCGTCATCGGTCGCCGTTTCCGTAGCCAGCAGGCCAACAAGCGGCGGGCTCTGGTCACGCTTAGAGAGAGGCTCACGGCCCTGAACACGCCCGAGAAACGGCGAATCCCCACTCGCCCCACCCGCAGTGCCCGGGAGCGGCGGTTATCATTGAAACGACGCCGGTCTTACAAGAAGATTTTCCGCCGAAAACCGAGGGTGGACGACGATTAGGCACTCGCCTTATCATTAATGGTTGTTGTTCGTTCCGCCCTAGGTTGGTTTGATCCCCGCTTCGAGAGGCTCTAATTGAAGGAGAAAATCCGCGCGCTGCTGATCGATGATGATCAGGGTGATTTTGTCTTCACGAAGGGGCTTCTGAGTCAAATCACGCACCCCATCATCGAATTGGATTGGGTCCCCACCTTCGAGGAAGGGCACGATGCCATCGCCGAGGGAGGGTACGACGTCTACCTCGTCGATTATTTCCTCGAAGACCGTACCGGCCTCGACCTACTCCGCGAGGCCGCACGATACCAACTCGAGGCGCCGGTGATCATGCTCACCGGCCGCGGCAGTCGTGACGTGGACCTCGAGGCGATGCAAACGGGTGCCGCCGACTATCTCGTCAAGGGCCAGATCGAACCCGAGGACCTCGAGCGCTCCATACGATATGCGCTTGATCGAATGGAGGCCCAACGCGCGCTCAGAGTGAGCGAAGAGCGCCACAGAGGGATGTTCGACCACCTCCCAATGGGTGTTTACCGGTGCTCGCCAGAGGGTGAATTTTTGGATGCGAACCCAGCCCTCGTGAGGATCCTCGGTTACCCCGACCCGGCCAGCCTCGCGAGCCTATACGCGTCCACACTTTACGTCGGCGCCGAGGACGAAGAGGCCTTCAAGGAACGGCTGCGTGAATTCGGGGTCGTCCGGGGCTTCGAGACGCAGGTGCGTGGCGTGGATGGCCGGGACATCCGGCTTCGCAATACGGCGCGCATTCATCGGGACGTGGATGGGGAGGTCGGCTACGTCGAGGGCGTTGTCGAGGATGTCTCGCGTACGTGGCGCTCGCCTGGGATCCACCGGGAGGCCGCACGATATCAGGCATTGTACGAGTGCGGCCACATGGGCATCCTCACGGTGGACGACTCGGGAGAGATTCAGGATGGCAACCCCGCCTTCCGTGCGCTCTCGGGTTATGAGGAGGAGGACCTTTCCTCGGTGCCATATGAGGCACTTTTTGAGGAGGCGGACCGAGCTGAGGCGTTGGAGAAGATACGGCAACTCTTGGCGGGCGGCTCTGCGATTCGGGAAGACCTCCGTAAGCTTCTCATGAAGGATGGATCGATCCGCACTGTGAGTGCCCTGTCCATCCTGATCGAGAACGGGGAGCGCGAGCCGAACCAAATCCTCGTTGTGCTGGAGGCGACGCCGACGCCCTGAAGGCTCCGCTGGGATCCGTCTCGAACGTTAAGCTGTGTGTCCCTCGGTCTGATCCGGGCCGTTGGCCGTCGAATCCTCCTTGGCCAGTACGTCTTCCGCCCCTCCCTCCCCCTCGCTGGCATCCTCGCCATTCCCCTTCTTCGCCCCGGGGGTCCCTGAATCCCCTGCTTCCCCAGAGCCAGTCACGCCATCACCACCGCCGCTTTCGGGCTCGACGATCTTGCGAACGTTCGATCCCAAAGCGTGACTCAAACAGAGCTCGGTCCAGTCCCCCGGATCACCCTCGTCTTGAGGCGTGTCGCCCGCCTCGATCCCGACTCTCACCTCAGCCGCAGCGTCCGCAAGGTCGAGCGCGTCCAGCGCATCTGCCGCGGCACCCCGGAACTCCACGTCCGCAACCGCCCGAGCCATCATCTGGATCTGCTCCCCGGCGATGTCCTCACGTCCAGCCTTTAGTGCACTTGCCACATATTCGTTCAAGTGCACCACAACGGAGGCCATATGGTGAGAAGCCAGGTCGAGCCACGTCAGAGTGCAAAGTGTTCGCACCGCTTCGGGGTGGATGCGCACGATCTTCGTCGCGAGTCCACGGGCAGGCTCGGGCTGCCCGTCCTCGAGCATCGCGTCAATGGCGCGGCCGTAATAATGAAGAGCCCGTTGCCGGTTGCCCGCACGATCGCAAAGGTCACCCGCTCGGTTGAGCGGGACCCATCTGAGCCCCAAATCCGCCGTTTCGGCCTGTGCCTCGAGATCAGCCAGAACCGCCTCGGTAACAGGCGCACGCCGGTCCGAGGCGGGTTTCTTCGAGCGGAACAAGCCTGAAAGCGATTTCATTGCGACCGTTGGACGTTTGCTAGAGATCTGGCTGCGTCCCTAAACTGCCCGTCTCGGCGCGCTGCCGTCAAACGGACCCGACACGTACTGGGGTGAACAGTCGCCAGAACCACGGCGCGCGCCGCACAGCGATGTCCAGGAAAAAGCTGATCAACGCCAGAGCGGATAGCCATGGCCACAGCGGTGTCGGTACCGAGGCTGTCTCTCCCTGGTCGTCGAAAATCTCTCCCACTTCGGGTAAGAACTCCCCTCCGGTTTGGGCAGCGATCTCACCCAACAATTCGGTGTTAGCGGGATAGAGCCGGTACTCGTCACCGTACCTGTAATAGAGTGCCTGCGAGCGGTCCTCGATGCCATTGCCCGACAACTCGAACCGATACGGTTCCTCCCCGGGGGCGCCGAGGGCATGACGGGCCTGGAAGGTCCCCGGGCCAACCTGCTGGAAGGACAAGGCAACCCCTCCCCCCTCGGTTCCTACCAGGCTTAGCCGTGGATCGAGATCGGTACGATAGTCACCCTCCTCGGTAAGCGCACTCACCGTAATGAGGGCTTCATCCCCGACCCGTTCTACGACGAAATCCAGCTCGCCGCCACCGTCACGCCTCATCGTTTCTCGGACGAGCTGGGACCAGAACTTTCCGTACCCATCCCATGTCAGCCAATCGGCGGCCCAGCGGTTCTTGACGTCCGATGTGAAAGCAGCGGTCCTGCCCAAGCCGTATCGCCAACGGGCCAACAGTGGGTTCTCAGTTTCAGATTGGATGAGCACTTCGGCCGTCTCCTTGGGCAGCGTCCTCACGTATCCGCGGAGAGGCGGCGCCGCATCCAGATCGATGTCCGTGAAGGCTTCGATCGATGTGATCACCGTCGTCTCGACGGCCTCCTCCACCAGCGTGGACTGCGAAGCGATTTGGGTTTCCTGGATGAAGATTCTCGGGACGCGTTCGGCGTCTTGAATAAAGTAGCTGCGCCCCCTTCCCCACGTCGCAATATCCCCCAGCAGCTCTCTATCCGCCTCCTGGCCCACCGCCACCGACGAGACGGTTATGTCCGAAGCGGCCATCAGTGTAACGAGGTCCTCGTAGTCGTCCGCGTAGGTCTTGCCATCGGACAGCAGGATGACGTGCCTCACCTCGGCCTCGGAGTCCGCAAGAGCCTCGAACGCCGTCTCCAACGCCGGATAGATGTTCGTCTGGGACCCGGCAATGATGCGGCTGATGAAGTCGTTCATGCGGGACTTCTCGACGGCGGGCTGAAGAGGCACGGTCACGTACGGAGTATCGTCGAACGTGACCAATCCGAAGCTGTGGCTCGGCTCGAGTAGATCAAGCGCCGCCTTGGCCGCTTCTTTGGACAACTCGAGCTTCGGGCCCACCATGCTGTACGACTTATCCATAACGATGACGAGGGCCAGGTCCTTCCGTTCCTCGTTGATCTGGAACCATATGGGAAGCACCTCTTCGATCTCAGACTCGGCATATCCCTCCTCACCGTAGCTCGACTCGCCAGCGGCGAAGATGAATCCGCCCCCGAAGTCCCGGACGTATTCGAGGATGGCGGTCACCTGATCGCCGCCCAGCGCGTCCATCGGCACGTCGCTCAATAACACGAGATCGAAATTCTCGAGATCCGCAGCCGTCGCTGGCAGTGATTCAGGGCCCACCACGATCACGTCCATGCCTTCCGAGGAGAGCGCGTCTCTTAGGTATTGGGCGCTCGCTGCTCTACCCTCGATATAGAGTATCCGGGGGCGTGCGCCGACCGAGATCGCCTGCGTATGAAGATCGTTTTGGCCGAGCGGGTCGTTTTCACTCTCGAGCCGTCCCGAAAGCGTCCCCGCACCTCCCGCCGGAAGCCGTACCTCGAAGTCGACCTCGTTGATTCCGGGCTCGAGGCTCACGTCCCGGGTCTCGAGTGTCTGGCCGTCGCTGACCAGCGCGACCGTGGCGATGGAGCCCACACGGCTGAACACACGCACAGTCGCGGTGACCGGCTCCTGCTCGCGGAGCTCATCCGGCAGATCGATCGACTCGACCCAGCTGTCCCCCTCGCCCCGAACCGTGGCTGGAAGCGTGAACACGCGCACGTCATTCTCCTGCGCCTCCCCCAATAGCCGAGATACGCTTCCGGCGTTCTCGTTGCCGTCCGTAATCAACACGAGACGCTTGAGATAGCGCGGATCGAAGCTCCGGAACGCGCGCGCCATGGCCGATTCGAGATTCGTGCTGCCCTGGTTGATCGAACGGTTCGATCCGTCGGCCGAAACTTCGACCGACCGGATTCCCTCGGCCGTAGCCGCGGCTCGAGCCGATCCACCGAAGGCGAGGAAGGCCGCGTGCGCCGGATCCCCCCGAGCATTGGTCGAGGCGATCCAATCGATGGCCGTACTCACGAACTCCGGATCGATACTGCTCGATACATCCAGTACGTAAACGACGGACATCCATTTCCCCGACCGATTCCAGACGGGCTCGATGAGGGCGGCAACCAAGAAGACCACGACCGCGATCCTGAACGCCGCGGCGACCGCACGATGCCGGGGTGACGAGCCCCGCGTAGAGTGCTGAGAGAGCCGCCAAATGAACGGAACCGCGGCCAACCCCAGAATCGGCCACCAGCGAGCGAATTCGATACTCATACGGTCAGTCGCCTGTGGTAGGTGACCCACTCCGTCACCACCAACACCAGCGCCAGGAGGAGAAGCAAGATCCATAACTCATCGTTCGGACCGGGCTGCGCCCCCGCCAACACAGTCGACGCGGCGGCCGTGATCCCGCCCGAGGCGAGTCCCGAATCGTTGACGGAAGACCGCTCGGCGCTGGCCAGGTTGACGGCCACCCGAAGCCGTCTGTCACCCTCGGCCACTACGGTGTAGAGACCCGGCTGATCCGCCAAGAAGACCGTGCGATCGGACAGCGGCCAGGCGACGATCTCGTTGCCCTCGAGGTCTGTGATCGTGGCCATCGGAAGTGGCACCTCGACCCGACCCGGCGCTCGGGCCAGCGCAACCTGCTCATCCATCAACCAGCTCAAAGCGTTGGCGAGGAAAATCGGGAAGCCCGGTTGAAGCGGGAAGTTCGAATCCTCCAGCGCAAACGACACGCGCACCATCCGATCTCCTTGGTCACTGACCACAACCAGCGGCAGAGACCTGTTCCCGACCACGACTTCGGTGGCCGACCCACTTCCTGGATCGCCGGCAGAAGACGCTGGCTCCGAATCGAGGCCCGCCGGTACGGCGATACGCGCGGCCCGATCGATACGTAGATCCTCGAGCGCCACAAAGCGGAGCACCGGATGAGCCGGATTCCGATCCGGTACCTCCGTAACCTCCACGATATCGAGCGTCCGGGTAAGCCACTCCGCATCGGGCGGCAAGAACAGCAACGCCGGGCCACCTGGTGCCTGGGGCGGAGCGAAGCGATCGAAGATGTATACGTCCGCCGAGACCTGGGGACTGTATTGAGCCGGGCGGATCACCTCCAGGGACAGCCGCGGCTCGTCCGCTAATAAATTTTCGAGGTACAGGCTGCCCGACGTAATCAGTGCAACCCGAGTCTGAGTCCGGATCGGCAAGAAGCCGTAGGCGTAATCATCGGCCGAGAACGCATCTGGGTCCGCCGTAACCGCGGCTCGTACCGGCCCACGTCCGAACCCGCTCAGATCGATGAACCGCGAGCGTGATTCGCCCGCCAGGAGGGTCAGCGTATCTCGTACGCCTCCTTCTACGCTTCCACTCAATCGAAGCGTGACCTGCTTCGAGACGGGCGACGCGTTCTTCAACTGGACAAAGGCATGGTAGCGCGTCGGCTCTGAAGGCAAGGCCTCTATTTCAAAAGCCGTGATGCCGACGTTATGCGCGGGCTCGAAAACGGAAACCACTCTCGCCTCCGGCGGAGCCTCGTCCACCATTACTCCGTCGGAGATGAAGAATATCTCGGACTCGGCGTCGCCGTCGGGCAGATCAGGGAACTCGGACGCACCACCGAGGGACACGGTGAGGCCGGCGAGCACCTCCAAAGCGGCCCGCCGCTCGCCGGGCTCCCCCGGTGGGGCCTGACCCGACGTGTCGAGAATGAGGAACTTCCCGCTCGCGCTCCCCTGCCTCAGGAATCGGCCCGCGTGCGCCACCGCGTGCTCCCAACGTGTGAACCCGTCAGCGCTACGGGTGGCCATGGTCACGGAATTGTCGATCACGACCGTGATGTTGCGGACGTCTCTGCCCGGGGAGGAAAGCTCGGGACGCCCGATCCCGGCCGCGACGGAAAGGCCGATCGTCAGCGCCAGTATCAACGAGAGCCACCATCGCAATCGGTCGAAGAACGTGTTCCTTTTCTTTTCCCTGAGTAGGCGGTCCCAAAGCAGGGTCGACGGGACGACCACTCGCTGGGGTGGCGGCTTCAGCCAATACAGGTATACGATGGCCACTACCGTGGTACCTAGAAGGACTCCCGCCAACGCCGTGCTCAATCCAAGAAAAATCATCTGAGGAACCGACCCTGGCGGAAAACCTGAAGGATCAGGTCCTCGAACGGGACGTGCGTCGTGGTCCGCAAATAACCCCAGCCGTTCTTCCTGCAATAGCCGCCGACTTCCTCACAGTGCTCCTCGAACTGTTCGCCATAGGCCTCGAGGAGCGCCGGCGTAACCCTGATGCGCTGGGATGTCCCGAGTTCCGCATCCTCTAGAAGCACTTCGTCGGGAAGGTCGGGATGCGCCTCTTCGGGGGTGTAGACATGGACGGCGAATAGATCCTGCCGAAAGTAGCGGAGCATGTCGAATGCCTTCGAGAATCCCTCCTGATCCAGGAAATCCGACACCACCACCACCAGTCCACGACGCCGACGAGCGGAGAAGAAAGCCTTGAACGCCTTCTCCATCGAAGTTGCCCCACCAGGCTCGGCGGACTCCAGAAAGCGAAACGCGTGCCAGACCTGGTGTTTGCCCCGACGTGCAGAGAGCTCGTGCGCAACGCCGTCGGCGAAGCCGACCAGGTTGACGCGATCCTGGTTCAGGAGCCCCACGTAGCACAGCGCTGCCGCGATCTTTCGGGCGTAGTCGAACTTCACGGGAGTACCATGGTCCATCGACCCGCTCGCGTCGAAGAAAATGTAGATCGGAAGGTCCGCCTCCTCCTCGAAAAGTCTCAGAATCAGCTTGTCGAGACGCAGATACGTACGCCAATCGACGTTCTTGGTGTCCTCACCAGATACGTACTGCCGGTAGTCGGCAAACTCGATCCCCGCATCGGTCTTCTTCTTGGCCCGATGCTCCCCATGCAGGTGTCCCGGAATCATGTGATTCGCGACGAGGTTCAAGTATTCGAGCTTCTTCAAGAACTCGTCGTCGAAGAGCGTGCCCTTCTCACTCATCCGCTGAACACCGGGCCCACCGACTTACTCCGAGGGCTCCGGAGTATCCTGCATGATAGCCTCCAGGATCGTGTCGGTGTCGATCCGCTCCGCTTCGCCCTCGAAGTTGAGCAGCACGCGGTGGCGCAGCGCGGGAAGCATAAAGGCCCGAATATCTTCGCAGGACACATGGACGCGGCCGTTGAGCAGCGCGTTCACCTTACCCCCGATCACGAGGGTCTGAGTTCCACGCGGACTGGCCCCAAAACGTGCGTAACGCTGCGTCAGCGGGTGCGCGTACGGCGTATCGGGGTGGGTCGCAAGGGTCAAGCGGATCGCGTAGTCCTGAACGGATCGCGCGATCGGGACGCCCCGGGCCGTGTTGCGCATCTCCAGGATCTCTTCCCGGTCGAGCACCGTGCCCGCCTCGGGCTCTTCGCGGCGGGTGGTCCGGTCCATGATTTCGTGCATGTCATCCGGTTCCGGATACTGGATTTTCAGCTTGTAGAAGAACCGATCGAGTTGTGCCTCGGGCAGCGGGTAGGTCCCCTCCATCTCTAGCGGATTCTGAGTGGCGAGAACGAAAAAAGGAGGTGAGAGCCGGTGCGTGGTCGTACCGACCGTGACGCTGCGCTCCTGCATCGCCTCCAGGAGCGCGGACTGGGTCTTGGGCGTGGCACGATTGATCTCATCCGCCAGCAGGATGTTCGTGAAGATCGGACCTTCTTGGAAGGCGAGATGTTTTTCGCCCGTGTCGCTCTCGTGCACCACGTCACTCCCCACGATGTCGCCCGGCATGAGGTCCGGCGTGAACTGGATGCGTGAGAAGCTCAGATGGAGAACGTCCGCGACGGTCGCTACGATCTTGGTCTTCCCGATACCCGGGATACCCTCGAGCAGCACATGTCCTTTGGAGATCAAGCTGATCAGGGTTCCATCGATAATTTCATTGTTACCGACGATAACCCTGGAGATCTCTTCCTTGACCCTCCCGAACTGCTCGGTGAACTCACTGACCTGTGTGTCGAGTTGCGTGGTCGTCATTGTCTCTCGTCGGGCCGAATGGCCAAGAAATATTTTTTTACGAGGCTTCGGTACCGCCAGGGGATTCGCTCGGCGTTCAGCGCCGAACCCTGGGAGTATTCCGAAGGTGCCCGCACGTCGCGGTACTGCACGATCGAACTCTGCTGACGACTGGCCTCCTGGAAGAGATCCTCGGGATCCAACTCCCGCTCTTCTTCGGCAGACTCGGGTGCAGAGCCTGCGATCACCTCGAGCGCGAGCTGCGCTTCCAAAGTCGTGCTGGCGCCGAGCTCGAGGCCACCACCTGATGGATCCCCGGTCGCATTGCCCGCCGGCCCACCCTGGTTCTCAGGCGAGCCGCCGTCGGAGCGAGTGACCTCGGAGGACGGCGATGCCACCGACGCGTCGCTCGACTCACCCGAGATGGATTGGCTCTGGGCCATCTGCATTTCCGTCAGTCCTGGCGAGCCCCCACGTTGGGCCATCGCCTGCTGCATCGCCTCAGCCGCTTCCGAGGCCTCGTTGTTCGCTTCCTGGCGTGCCTGCCGTTCAGCTAATTGCTCGAGCGCGGCCGCAACCCGTTCCAGCGCTTCCTGGGCATCGGAAAGGCGGCCCTCCGAGATCGCAGCGGCGGCCTCTTCCAGCGCGGCGAGCAACTCGTCGATGACCGGCTCATCGATGTCCGAAGCCGCCTGCAAACGGTCTCCCAAGTCCGCCAGATCCTGGCCGGTGAGGTCATCGAGTTGCTCGGAAAGATCACGCAGGCCCTCGGCCGCTTCGGAAAGATCCTGGTTCCTCAAAGCATCAGCGAACTCGGCCAGTTCATTCGATCCCCTGAACTCTTCGAGCAGCTCCTCGAGAGCGTCGCGAGTGGCAGCCATCTCCAGATTTCCCTCGTCGAGCGCGTCCTGAGCCTCCCTCAAGTCACGGAGAACGTCATCGAAGGACGTTTCAGCCGCCTCGAGTTCCTCAAGCACCTCCTCGAGCAGAGCCAGGGCCTCCTCATCCAAGAGCTCGTCGCCCTCGCCATCGATGAGGTCACGGATGTCGTCAGCGTACGCCTCCTGCTGGCGCTCGAAACGGCTGGAGTCCGATGCGGGCTCGAACGTCAGGAGCGGGCCCTCGGAGGGCAGGAAGGCCATTGCTTCCAAGAGTCCAAAGAGCGCAAACGCGACCCCGAAACGTTTTGGGATCGTCACTGGAACCAGGCGCCGCGGGTCCAATCGGCGAGCCGTCTCCGCGGCACGCCCGACCAAGAGATCGACCCAGGGCGAAGAATCGCCCCGCCGCATGAACCAGTACGCACTCTTGATTTCGTCGTTCAGATCGGCGCGCTGATCTACCACTCCGGCCGCCCGCTCTAGGCGCCAACCTCCGACTTGGGACCAAACGAGGAAAGCCAGGAAAGCGGCCGCCCCAGCGCTGACGATCAGGTCACCTGGCGGCACGCTGACGGGAACCAACAGGGGAGCCGCTTCGATAAGCAGCAGGGCGCCGAGCACCAAACACGCGGCGATCGACAAGTGTTGGAGCGTCTGGTTGAAACGAACCTTGAGATCGATACGCCTGAGCACCGCAGTGATCGTGGACCGCTCGGTGGCCCTATTCACTGTCGACCTTTTCCAAGATCGGGCGGCTGAACGTATTGTGCATCATTGGGAGCTCCCGGTGGACCGACATAGCAGGCTAAACTGACGCCGCCGCCGAGAGCGAGCAAGTGAGACGCAGGTGCTTCTATTTCGAAACCGTGTTTCCGCCCGCCTTTTGACCACGGTGAAGGGCCCTGCGAGCGGCCTGGGCAACCGCACCGAATCTGGCGGACCATCCCTTCTCTTGTCCGCGTTCGGCCACGCCGACCGTCACGGTCAGGGACCACCGCGCCGTGGGATACCGCGTGGTTCCATCCATGCCGTTTCCCGCCGCCTTGGGGCGCAGCGGGAACTGGAAGTCCTCGATGTCCGCGCGCAGGACCTCGAGGTCGCCGAGGACTTCGTTACGCCCCTTCCCTGCAAAGATGAGCGCGAAGTCCTCGCCGCTGTAACGGAACGCGCTGGCACCCGCCTTCCGCAAATTGTTGGCGATTTTTCTTATGACGCGGTCGCTCGCGTCCCGTCCGTGACGGTCGTGGAGGGTCTTGAAGTTGTCGATACTCACCAAGGCCAGTGCATAAGACGATTTCACGCGCCTGGCCTCACGCCACAAGGCTCTTCGTGCTGGAAGGTGCGTGACATTGTCATGAAGGGAGAGGGCATACGACTTCTCGAGCACGTTTACGATCAACATGAGGCCGGCCATCGTCAGGTAGATCGTCGACTCTAGGGAATCGGGTCCGCCTCGCAGAGCCAACACAAGCGCCGCGGTCACCCAGAAGAACCCTTTGTCGAGGCGATGGCCCCTCCATCCGGCGAGTCCTCCGGTGACCAGGAGCGCCATCAGGCCCACCGCCAGCGCCGCATCCGACAACTGAAGTCCGGAGAGGTCCCAGGGAAGGAGAGCTTGCCACGTCCACGACAGGAACTCCGGACGCACCGCCCAAACCATGAGCCCACCGGCCAGCCCCGCCGGGATGATCGCGACCTGGATGAGCCCCCGAGGAGAGAGCGCACCCCGATCCTTCATCGCCGCGACGATCGGCAGTAGAAACAGGAACAGCACGCCGCTGGCATCCCAAACCGACCCAGCGCCGGGCTCCAACGTGGAAGTCGAGGGTCGGAGGAGCACGTCCATCATGAAAAGGCCGAGCAAGACTGCTGCCGCGCGGCTGCGGCGATAACGCCAAGCGAGAAACACCCCGCCACCGTACACGACCGGCGCATACACGCCGGCTGCCCCCGCGAGCCAGGGAGCCTCCGTCCAGAACGTGGCCAGCAGGACGCCCAATAGGAGGAAAATCAGACCGGGCCAGACCCAGCCTCGCACGACTCTTACCTTCTTCGACATTTATTCAGGTGGGAACGCGGTGATGACCCGAGGGTCGGCGAACCGAAATCGGCTCCAGTAAGAAAACTAAGAAGCCCTGGGGGCCGGGGGCCAGGAGTTTTTCGGCTCGAAGCCGAGGAAGTCCGAGATCAGCCGGACGACGTGGCCGCAACCCCCGGTACGCACCGCGTTCGAACTGCCAACGGGCGGATCGCGCCCGGGATGCGAACCGGAAGTAGCAGAATCACCAGCAACCCAAGAGAGAGCGGGCCGACCACACCGCCGATGTGCACTGCGAGCGGGACAGCGCCGGATCGCTGAACGCGGCCCGCGGCATAGGTCTCCACAAATGGCTCGGTTCTCGTCACGACTCGGCCGAGCGGATCCACGATGCCCGAGACGCCGGTGTTGGCGGCCCGGACCACCGTGACACGGTTCTCCACCGCTCGCAGCGTCGCATGGGCAAAGTGTTGATGGGGAGCAGCCGTTCGACCGAACCACGCATCGTTGCTCAGCGTCACCAGTACCTCTGCCCCGGCGCGCCGAAGGGTTCGCGACATGTCCGCGAACGTGAGCTCGTAACAGAGCAGTGTCCCGTAGCGTCCCATCGCTGAATCGGCGACGTGCGTGGCCTGGCCGGGAGTGAAACCGCCAAAGCCCGTCCGTGAGAGATTAAGCGCGCCCGCCGGCACCCACTCAATCATCGGGATGAGCTTCTGCTTGCGGTGGACGACCGGCACGCTGGTTCCGGCGATGGGGTGGAAGGCTAGGGCGGCGTTGTAGCGTCGCGGTGGACCATCTGCCGACCATTCCAGGTCCACGCCGCCGGTGAGGACAGTGCTTCGTGAGCGCCGCGCCAACTGGGTGACGCGAGCGGCCCATCCTGGGTGCGACCGGATGGCATCAGGCAGGGCGGTTTCGGGCCACGCGATGAGCTGGGGATGGGCGTCGGCGATGGCCTTTTCCGCAAGGCGTACCGTCCGCTCGACGATCGCGTCCTGCCCGGTTGGCGTCCACTTTTCATGCACCGTCACGTTCGGTTGCACCACAGCGACCATGGCGCCCGGTTCCAAGGGCAATGTATTGAGCCGGTGCAGGCCGTACAGCGTCACCAGGAACAGCACCGTGGCCGCGGCCTCGACGTGAGCCAGCGCCACTGTCCGGCGGTGTCTCGTCCACCAGGCCATGGCCAGCAAGACGTTGATCGTGGCGACGATGAACGCGAGTCCTCCCGCGCCGGCGAGGTCGGCCGTCTGCACGAGGACCGGCAGGGCTGTTACCGTGAGGGCGAGTTGGTGCCATGGGAAACCGATGGGGCCCACCTGCGCCGCGAGCCACTCGAGAACCACCACGCCCGTCGGGAGGGCGACGAGGAGTCGGTTCGGCGAGTGACGGGCGATCCTGCCGACGACCGCGAACATCACCGCGGTCAGGCCGCCGAACATCACCGCTGCGACCAGATAGAGAGCGATCGTGCTCCGCCCATACTCCCACAATGCCACCGCCAGCCAGTAGAGCAGGGCGCCGTGGGTGACCGTCCCATACCAGAACCCCTGGTGCAGGTGCACCCGCCACGCATTCGCATCGTGGGTGCCACGCAGTATGAGCAGCGCCGCCGGGATGAGGCAGACGAACGCGGGGACCACCAGGGTGAACGGCGGATACGCGAGCGTGAGAAGCAACGCGGCGGCCGCGATCAGGATCCAGTCGGAGCGGGGAAGGCGCATTGGTCAGCCCTGTCCGTGCACTTTTACCGGGGCCCACGGTTGGCTCAGAATGGACGTGCCGGCCTGGCCCAGATCGTTGGCGCCCCAGCACCAGACATCTCCGTCCGCGGTCAAACCGCAGGTGTGTTGCCTTCCCGCCGCGACCTGGGTAAACGTGTGACCCCCGGTGACGGCAACGGGCTCCTCACGATATTCGGTGGTGCCGTCACCTAATCGACCCTCTCCGTTCTCGCCCCAGCACCACGCAGCACCCCCCGTGGTCAGCCCGCACGTGTGGACGCCCCCGCCACTGATCGCGGCAAACGGACCGAACCCGACCATCGGAGCATATACGCTGCGTGCAAAATCGTAGCAGAACACCGACCCCAGAGAGGTGCGCGCGCAACGTCCGCTTACCTGTACAAAGAGGGAATCGGCCGTCAGACCCGTGGCCACGGGCATCCGCAGGGGCACATACGAGCACCGCACCTGGATCGGGCCTCCCGCCTTGTCCACACCGTTCTGACAGGTCTCGGTGCCTGCCAGCGTCGGGCTGAAATTGTCGAGGTTACCCCAGCAGTAGAGGTGGCCCGCGTCGGTCACCCCGCAGGTCGTCGCCTCATGCGTATCGAGCGAGACCCACTGAAGGTCCCCGGCGACCAATTCGGGTGTGGCGACGGGCCCGCTGCGTTGATTGCCACCCAACTTCCCAGTGCTGTTATCACCCCAGCAGTACGCGGCCCCAATGGAAGTCAGCCCGCACGTGTGGCCCCAGGCGAGGGTCAGGGTGGTGAACGCCCGGCCGCCCGAGACCGCGACCGGATCGAAGAACCAGCGGCGTTCCGACACGCCGAGTTGCAGTGTGAAGTTGTCGCCCCAGCACCATGCGCTGCCGAACGTATCCAGACTGCACGCGTGAGAGCTACTCACCTGGACCGAGCGAGCGTCGGTCTTTCGGGGCACGGGCATCGGACTGCACGGTGTACCCCAGCAGGTACTAATTGCGGGATCGACCCCCCATTGCCCGAGTTGGGAGCTACTCCCGGTTCCCCAGCAAAGGGCGATGTCGCCTTCGGAGACGGCGCACGAAGCCCGCCCGCCCGCTGCAATGTCCGTGACGGGCCCCATGACGACGGTGTCTGGTACGAACACGGCCAGAGAGTCCACGAGCCCGCCGGCTTCCGCCACCAGGAATGTGCGACCAGGCGCCCGCGCCTGGATGATTCTCGTGGGATCGTTCGGGGAGTCGGGACCGCTCGGGGAGAAACGAGGGGCGCCGACGTCGGAGGCGATCGAGCGATCGCGGATGATCCAGTTGATTTCGGCGGTAGGAGGTGTCTCGAAGCACCCCGATTGCACCCACGCCTGATCTGCCGATCCCACCACCAGATGCAGGGAATCAGGGAAGAGGGCGACGTCGGTAGAGCTAGGATCAAAGGCATCATAGGGGCATGGCGACCGCTACCGGTACCGATCAGCAGCGAAGCAGCCCGAAGACGAAGAGGCGTTCTCCTCCGGGAACGGGTGCGCGTTCATCATTGTTCGCGCAAGGAAGCAACCCACCTATCCAAGAGGAGAACGCCGATGGAGAGATATATCGGACTCGACGCACACGCGTCGAGCTGCACGCTGGGGATTGTAGGCCCCAGCGGCAAGCGCTTGGGCTCGCAGGTGGTGGAGACGAACGCGCGGGCGCTGATCGAGGTGCTGCGAGGGATTCCGAGGAACCGGCACTTGTGCCTGGAAGAAGGGACGCTGTCGGGGTGGCTGTACGAGGTGCTGGAGCCGCACGTGGAGGAGCTGACGGTGGCGGGGGTCGGCAAGAGCCGGGGCCCGAAGACCGACAAGCTGGACGCGTTTGCCCTGGCGGAGAAGCTGCGGATCGGATCACTGGAGACGAGGGTCTACAAGAACCGGGGCCAGTTCAGGCGGCTGGGGGAACGGGCGAAGAGCTACGACTTCCTGGTCGGCGACACGGTGCGGGTGAAGAACCGGCTCAAGAGCGTGCTGCGCTCGAGAGGAGTGGCCTACGGCGCGGGGCGCTCGGTCTACTTGAAGCGCGACCGGGAGGAGTGGTTGGCCAAGCTGCCGGAAGCGAGCAGGACGACGGCCGGGTTGCTGTACGAGGAGCACGACGCACTCGTGGCATTGAGGGCGAAGGCCGAGAAGGCGTTGCTGGCGGAAGCACGCAAGCATCGAGAGTGGCATGTGCTGAAGACGTGCCCGGGTCTGGGTCCGATCCGGACGGCGGAGCTCCTGCCGGTGGTGGTGACGCCGTACCGGTTCCAGAGCCGGAGCAGGTTCTGGGCGTACTGCGGACTGGGCGTCGTGATGCGGAGCTCGTCGGACTGGGTGCGGGGTCCGGGTGGGCGGTGGGTAAGGGAACCGGTACAGCAGACGCGGGGGCTGAATCGGAACTTCAACCACACGCTGAAGCGTGTGTTCAAGGGCGCGGCGACGACGGTGATCGGTCGGGCCGAAAACGAACCCTTGTACCGCCACTACGAGCGACTCCTGGAGGGGGGCACGAAGCCGAATCTGGCGAAGCTGACGATCGCGCGTCAGCTCGCCTCGATCGTGCTAGCGGTGTGGCGCACGGGCGAAGCGTACGACCCAAGAGACTGGAAGCGACGGAGTAAACCGGCCTGGGATCGGCGAGCGTGGGGTCGAAAGCGGTCACAACATGGGGTCCGACGAAACGGAAGCGAACCGGTTACAGGGGACAGCATCCATACACACCGTGGGCCGGGGCAGAGAGCCCAAGCCCCCACTCAAAGGCTATGCACCCCTGGAAGAGCCGAACGAAGCGATGGGCCACAGAGTCCCAGATAGAAGGATGGTTCCCGCTCCAGAGCGGAGAACGCGACGGCTGTGAACGTCTTCCGGACTGCGATGCGGACCCTGCGAGCGCACCCCTCCCCACCCTGAGTCGTCGACCGGGCAATCCAAACCATGCGGACGCCGACGGTCAAAAAATGAGCCGACGGCGCGTGGGGAAGGTGCGTCTTGACCGCCAGCCCCATAGAAGGGTGTGTAAAAAAAGAGGCGACGTACCTTTCCGCTAGGTAGTAAGAAGTTAACCAGCGAATCCCGGGTGAGCGCCCGGGGGAAAGGAACGATGCCTCGTGAGGAAGAATATGGTGGGACCCGAGAGTGAGTCCAGCACGCCGACGTGGGAGTGCTTGGAAGCGCTGGTTCGTGAGAAGGCCCAGGAGATGGTCCAGCGGATTCTGGAGGAGGAAGTGACGGAGTTGCTCGGCCGGGAGAAGTCGGAGCGGAAGACGGTCGTAGACCCGGCGCCAGGCTACCGCAACGGCTACGGCAAGGCTCGGCGGCTGGCGATGAGCTCGGGCACGATCATGCTCCGACGGCCCCGGGTTCGAGGCATTGAGGAGCGGTTCGAGAGTCGGGTGTTGCCGTTGTTCGCACGACGGACGAAGGAGGTGGGTGCTCTGCTTCCGGAGCTGTATCTGCACGGGCTGGCGGAGGGAGACTTCGAGCTGGCGATGCGGGGCCTGCTGGGCGAGGGGGCCCCGTTGTCGAAGTCTTCGATTTGGCGGCTGCGGGCGGGATGGACGGCGGAGTTCGAGGAATGGAGCCAGCGTCGCCTGGAGGGCCGTGAGGTCGTCTACGTATGGGCGGACGGGATCTACGTGAAGGCAGGGCTCGAGCGGGACAAGGCAGCGCTGCTGGTGGTTCTCGGTGCGATGCGAGACGGGACGAAGGAGGTGTTGGCCCTGAGATCGGGCTACCGAGAGTCGGTCGAGTCCTGGTCCGAGGTGTTGCGGGATCTGAAGGCACGCGGCATCGAGGCGCCCCGGCTTCTGATGGCGGACGGCAACGCGGCGATCTGGGGCGCAGTACGGCAGGTATGGCCTGAGGCGGGCGAGCAACGGTGCTGGAACCACAAGATGAGGAACGTGCTGGACCGGCTGCCTCAGCGGGAGCAGAGCGAGGCGAAGGACCTTCTCAGGACCGTGGTCTACGCACCGAGGCGGTCCGAGGCGCTGAAGGCCCGTGAGGCGTTCGCCAGGCGCTACAGACCGTGGTATCCGAAGGCGGTGGATGTACTCGAGGACGACTGGGAGCGGATGGTGGCGTTCTACGACTTCCCCGAGGACCACTGGAAGCATCTACGCACGACGAACGTGGTCGAGAGCCCCTTTGCCGCAGTACGGCTCAGGACAACGGCGGCGAAGCGCTTCAAGCGGGTCGAGAGCGCTACGGCGCTGATCTGGAAGCTGCTCTTGGTGGCGGAGAAGCGCTTCAGAAGGCTCGACGCTCCTCACCTCCTCAAGGACGTATTTGAAGGAAGAAAGTTCGAAGACGGAAAGCCCGTCTCAACCCAACAGCGGAAAAACGCCGCCTGAAACATTTACACACCTATTGACCCAACCTCAAAACCCCATGCGCGTGAGCCAATCCTGCCCTCGGATCGTGTAAGCGACCGAGATGTCACGGAGCTTTACGTAGCCCGCGTCCTCGATGAACTGGCTGGCCGGGCCCGTGAAGTGGGAGCCGATGCCGTCCAAGAACCATGTGGACCAGTTGATGGGCACGGACGTCCTCGCCCCCGGCCCGGCGACATCGTACTGCTCGAGGAACGTCTCACCGAAGGTTTCGTTCTGCCCTGCGCCCTGGTACTGCTCGAGGTCCGCGTGCGTACCGTAAGTGTAGAGCGCACCCCTTGTGCCGTTCCACATTTGGCCGCCGTGCTTGAAGTCCAGGAGTGCGGAGATCCTCAGGTTGTCACCGATCCGGACGTTGTTCCGGATACTGGCCGTCCAGTCCGCGTTCGCGTCCCCGATGACACGGCTCTGGGGATCCTGCTGGGGATAGCCGTCGGAGTGGATGTAGACGTCCCCTGCATTCCACTCCGTGTAGGTGGCGTCGATGTCCACATCGGTAGCCGTATCCAAGCTCCCGTTGCCGAAGCGAACGAAATCACTGCCGAAAAACACTCCAATGGGGTGGCAAAGGGTGATGTCGCCGCTGGCGTTCCGCTCCGGAGCGACCACGGAGTTCGTGATTCCCACAAAGCCCGTGAGCCCGAACTCCTCGGTCCCCGCAAGGTCCTGAGCACAGCTGTCGTTGGTGGCCCACTGGCCGACGACCTCCCACGATACTCCGCTCCTTTCCACGACGTTCGCTGCGGCGGTTAGTTCCCACCCCCGGTTCTCGAACTCCGCGGCGTTGGCGAACTTGCTGAAGAAACCCGTGCTGGGGGACACGTCCACCGCGAGAATTGCGTCCTTCGTCTGCTGATAGTAGTAGGTGACTCCCAACCTCAAGCGATTCTCCAAGAACGCGACGTCTGCGCCGGCCTCGTACTCGGTGGTACGCTCCGGCTTGATCTCGTTATTGCCCAAGATGGTCTCGCGGACGACACCCTCGTTCCCCCCGCCCTCTCTGCCAACTTACGTGAGACACGGAGCAGCTAAGGAATTAGAGTAGGGCGAAGGCAGAGAAACCGAGGATGCTGAGACACCGAGAGAGAATGAAAGAGAATGGAATAGCCCCACCAACCTGGGACGGTAAGCGAAGCGCGGCAGCTCCTGCGGACTCGGAGGTGGTAGATAGGCCGCTGCGCCGGCGGTTCGCTCCGTCGTACAAGCTGCGGATCGTCGAAGAAGCGGACCGGTGCACGGAGCCCGGAGAGGTTGGCCGACTCCTACGGCGGGAGGGCTTGTACTCGTCGCACCTGACGACATGGCGCAAGGCGGCGCATAGCGGGTCCCTGAAAGCGCTGTCGAAGAAACGAGGCCGTAAGCGCGAGCGCAATCCGCTGGAGGAGAAGGTGCGCAAGCTGGAGCGCGAGAACACTCGCCTCGAGAAGGAGCTCCAGAAGGCGCACTTGATCATCGACGTCCAGGGAAAAGTTGCAGGGCTGCTGGGATTGAGCCTCGAGGACGGGACGAACTCATGAAGGCGACCCAGGAGCTAGCCAAGCACGTAGGGGTGAAGCCCGCGTGCGATGCGCTCAGGGTGCCGCGAGCCACGTTCTACCGTCGTCGGAGTGCATCGACCGGGCATCAGCAGCCCCGCCCGACCCCCGCCCGGGCCTTAAGTGAGAGGGAGCGGGACAAGATTTTCGACACCCTGTGTTCGGAGCGGTTCGTGGACCGGTCCCCAGCCGAGGTGGTGGCGACGCTGCTCGACGAGGACGTCTACCTGTGCAGCGAGCGTACGATGTATCGCGTTCTGGCTTCCCAGGTGCCGGTTCAGGAGCGTCGAGCGCAGCGGAGTCATCCCAAATACCAGAAGCCCGAGTTGATGGCGAGGGGCCCGAACCAGGTCTGGTCCTGGGATATCACCCGGCTGCTGGGGCCGAAGAAGTGGAGTTACTTCTACCTCTACGTGATCCTGGACATCTTCAGCCGCTACGTCGTGGGATGGATGGTGGCGGATCGGGAGAACTCTGCCCTGGCCAGCCGGCTGATCCAGCAGAGTTGCTTGAAGCATGGCGTCCAGCCCCACCTCCTGACCCTGCATTCCGATCGAGGGGCTCCGATGACGAGCCAATGCACGGCTCAACTACTCGCCGATCTCGGCGTGACCCGCTCGTTGGGCCGACCCCAGGTCTCGGATGACAATCCGTTCTCCGAGGCTCAGTTCAAGACCTTGAAGTACCATCCCTCGTTTCCCGGCCGGTTCGGGGATCAGGGGCAAGCCAAGACCTTCTGTCGCTCGTTCTTCCGTTGGTATAATGCCGAGCACCGCCATGGCGGCATCTCGATGCTGACCCCCGAACAGGTCCACTTCGGTCACGCCGATCGGATCATCGCCTGCAGGAAGGCCGTGCTCCGTGAGGCATGGGCCGCTCATCCCGAGCGCTTCGTCTCCGGTGAGCCGAAGCCTAAACCACTCCCGGAGGCCGTCTGGATCAATCCTCCCACCCCATCCCTCACGACACAGGAGATTGCTCTCTAATTGATTTCCAAGAGTGTCTCACTGGCGTTGACAGGTTCCGCCGTAGGTGCTCAGGAGTCCATCGGGGAACAACCATGCATCGGTAAAGATTCCCGTGGTGAAGGCGCTGACATTGCTGAACAGATCCGGCTGCTTGCCGGCGACGCCATACGCGACCCGAAGCTTAGCGAAGCTCAGCGGTGTGTCTTCTACCCTGTTGGAGAGGTCCCAAGCCGCGCTGGCCTTGGGATAGACGTACCGCTTGTCTTCTCCACCAAACGTGTTGGATCCGTCTAAACGCGCGCCAGCGGTCACGTACAGTTGGTCCCAAAGATCCACGGTACCCTGCGTGAAGTAGCCATCCGTACGCACTGTCGACGTGAACTCGTTGGGTATTTGGGCCACCGTAAAGTCGAGCTGACTCGTCCCCTCGAAGAGGGTGGATCCATTCACGCGGTGCTGCCGGAACTCCCGGTGGTTGAGGTTCTGGCCGATCGAAAGCGTACCCAAAACGAAGTCACTGAGCTGTCTCGTGGCCGTGGCGATAAGGTTGGAGTCCAACTCGAAGGTCACGAAGTCCGCCCTTACGATCCGGCCGTCCGGGGAGTCCGTGGAGCTCTTGGGGACCACCTCCTTGCGCTCGTCGGCAGTGTAGTCGGAGCCGAGCATGTAGTTCACTTGGAGCCAGTTGAAGGGCGTGTACTGGGCGTTGATGTTCCCGAAGGTCCGGCCCACGTTCGCCGTGCTGGTAATTTCGTTCGAAACCCAGAAGGGGTTGTCGAACCCCCGAGTCTCAGTCACAGACGTGGGATTTGGAAGCTGGTAGCTCCGGTGTAAGCCCTCAGCCGTAAGGTACGGTTTGTTGTTGAAGTCGGGTGGCGTGCGCAGCGCGCCGAGTTGCATGCTCGAACCACTGGACCCCTGCTGGATAAAGTCGCCCCGGCTATCCGCGAACGAGAAATTCGCCGAGACTCGGAGGTCGTCCCGGAAGGCATGCCCGGCCCTCAAGCGCACGGTGGTGCGCTCGTACATTTGATTGCCCTTGATCACGCCGTTCTGGTCGAGCCGGCCCAGGGAAAGGTAGTAGTCGGTGGTCGCCGTGCCACCGGACCAGGTCAGGCCCAGCTCGCTGCGGAACGCGGTCTTGTAGAGCTCGTCCGCGTGGTCGAACACGGGAGTTCCGGACCCGATGGACGGTCCCCAGGTGAACGGACAACCACCCCCACCGCACAAATCCATACCGGGCATACCTTCCGGCGCGCCGTCCAGACCTTGGCCGAACCCTGTCTGAAGCGGGATCGTGCGGCTCACATCATCAATCGACAGCGAACTCCGGAATTCGACGCGGTTGGTCCCGGGTTGCCCCCGCTTGGTCGTGACCAGAACCACGCCGTTTCCGGCACGCGATCCGTACATGGCCGCCGCCGCGGCGCCCTTGAGAATCTGAATGCTCTCGATGTCGGTCGCGTTGAGGTCCATCGCTCGGTTACCCACCACGACTCCGGCGATGTTTACTCCGATCGTGTCGGAAGAGTTGTTGATGGGCTGCCCGTCCACGACGAACAGGGGCTGGTTGCTCCCGATCAGCGAATTGGCTCCCCGGATACGGATATAAGAGCCCGCACCGGGATCGCCACCCGAAGACGTCACTTCCACGTTGGGCGCCTTGCCCGCCAGCGCTGCCACGACGTTGGGCTCACGGCTCAGTACGATCTCATCGGCCCGAACCGTGTTGATCGTGACGCCGAGCTTTTGCCGCTGCATTTCGAGCCCCTGACCAATCACCACGATCTCGTCGAGCAGGAGGGGGTCCTCGCCGAGGCTGAAGTCGAGCTCTTGAGTGCCCGGACGCAGGGTGACCTGAAGGGTCTCGGAGGCGCGTCCGATCAAGCTTACGGACATCTCAACCGTCTGCCCCGTGGCGCGAGACGCCGGGACGATCAAGACGTACCGTCCGTCAGAGTTGCTCGCGACACCGATGTTCATCGATGGGATGAGAATGGCGGCAGCCATCAAGGGCTGCCCCTCGGGCGATGTGATTCTGCCCGCAAGCGTCGTGGGGTCTTGGGCTGATAAATTCGGGGCCGCGATCGTGCATCCAACCGTCAACATGAAGAGCAGACGGAATTGGAGATGCATACAACCTCCTCGGCGATGGCTCGGAAGCGACGAAGGCGTCGAGGAGGCAAAAGCTCGAGAAGAACCGGTATTTGGCGCTCCCACCCCCCCATCCCCCTGCAGCAAGAAAGTTAGGTCTGAGCCGAAGAGGGGTGCAAGAACTTTTTTCCCCTGAGTGGGAGCCCCGACGCCGATGGCGACTCGCCTCGAGGGAGCACTTCTTTCGCTCGAAGAAAGTAAATCCATCATCGATGACAGAGAGCCCTATGCACTCCTTGAGTGCATGACCCATACTGTGAGCATGATGTCGAAATCCTCCTCGGGTGAGAGCTCGCGATGACGACGGAATCGAGTGACTATTCGGTAAACCAGATGGCGGTCGGCTTCACGCTGGGTGCGGCGCTCGGTCTGACGCCCCTTGTCAGCCTGTACAACCTCGTCTTCCTCGCCGCCTTGATCGCACTGCGTCTTTCTCTCAGCACTTTCACGTTGGCCTGGATTGTTGCGATTCCCTTCGGCTTCCTGCTCGATCCAGTCTTCCACCGCCTCGGGTCCGCCCTGCTCTCCTCCGAGTTTCTGACGCCGCTTTGGATCCAGGCAGCCAGCGCGCCGCTGGTGCCCCTCACTCGGTTCAATAACACGGTGACTTTGGGGAGCTTGGTATTTTGGGCCGCGGCAGTGGTCCCGCTCTTCTTCCTGAGCCGGAGAGGTGTCGCTGCCTATCGCGGCGGCCTGGAACGCCTTCTGGCGGGCATACCGTGGGTCGGTGCCATCGGGCGTGTCGGTATCGTCCGCCGCCTGCTCGGGCTGGAGGCCGGCCGCCGCGGGTGGATCCGAAAGGGGTTCGTTCTTCCGTTGGCATTGTTCGTGAGCCTGGGAGTCGGCGCCTGGTGGTTGCTGGCGGACCGGGGGGCGCGCGCAGGTGTGGAGCGGGCGGGAACCCGAATCGTGGGGGCTACGGTCGACGTGGGCACGATGGATGTCGATCTCACCGACGGCGTACTCGTGATGACCGGCCTTCAGGTCACGGATCCCTCGGCCCCCGAGAACAACATCGTCGAAATCGGAGAAATCGCGGCGGCGATGTCTGCGGGCCCGCTACTGAGGGCCAAGGTCGCGATCGACAGTGTCGTGGTGCGCGACATTCGGTTCAATACCAGGCGTGAAACCCCCGGGGAGGTCGATACGCTCCGAGAGCGCAGCACCGTCTTTCGGGATGAAATGGAGCGCTGGAGGGCGTCCACTAGAATTCCGACCATTCCCACACCGAGCCTTTCGAGTCCGGTCGACTTCAGCAGCCTCAGCGCTGATTCTTTTGAGACGGTGATCCGGGCCCGGGAGTTGGCGGGGACCCTCGCCGTGACCCGCGGCGCCTTCGGAGACCGGCTAGAGGCCCTGGACGCTGGGGCGCAGATCGACGCTGCGTCGGCCCTGCTCATGTCACTCGAGGGTGCCTCGGTTAGGAGTCTGGGGCTCGGCGGGGCCACGCGTGCGGTGAGCTCTCTGCGTTCTATGGCCGCGGGGATCACGGACATTGTCCCACGCGTCGCCGAGCTGGAGGAGAATCTAGCGGCGGAAGGGGCGGACCTGCGTCGAGGCCTGGCGGCGCTGGACGATCTTCGGGACGGTGATTACAGAAGAGCCCTGAGCGTGCTGAACCTCCCCTCCTTCGACCCCGACGATATCAGTGCTGCCCTGCTCCAGGCTCCGCTGATGGAGCGTGTGGAGACCCTCCTTTACTGGGCACGGGTCGTCGATGCCAATCTCCCCGATGGGAGCCGGTCCTTTCGGTTCGAGGGGCCCGAACGGCTCCGCGGTGCCGGCGAGGACGTGACGTTTCCATCCGTGGGTTCCGCCCTGCCCGCATTCGCCATGAACAAGCTGGAGGGCTCGGTGACGATTGGTGCGCTGACCGGCTTCGCGATTCGGGTGCTCGACCTGAGCTCGGATCCCGGTGCCACCGGAAGGCCGACCACAGTCCAACTCACGGGGGAAAGCGGAGCGACCCGCGCGGGGCTCGATCTGAGCCTGGACCGGACCGGAGACGTGGCCGAGGACCAGCTGGTCGCACGATTGTCTGGACTGCCCCTTCCAGAGCTGGAGATCGCCGCCCTGGGGGCCCGTCTCGATCTTGGGGAGGGAGGCACAAGTGTCGACCTCTCGAGGGCGGGAGACGCGATCGTCGGGGAGGTCACGTGGTCCGCGGCGGGAGCGAGTTGGCAGCGCAGTGGCCCCGACGCGGCAGGCGCCGCCGCCTACCTCTGGGACGTCGTGTCGGGTCTGACTTCGATAGAGATCACACTCGGGCTGGACGGAACCCTCTCTTCACCGGGAATCTCGGTCCGATCCAACATCGGCGAGCAGATCGTGCGGAGCTTGAGGGATCAGATCGGGAACGAGGTCCGCCGGGCAGAGGCCCGGGCACGGGCTGAGGTGGATCGGCTCATCGAGCAGTCCCTCACCGAAGTACGGAGCCAGGTGGCAGACTTCGAGGAGGGTATCGGTGCGACGCTCAGCGACTACACAGGGGAGCTGGACCGAGTGAAGACGTCGCTCGAGACGCGCCTAAGGGACTTCACGCCGAGTCTGCCGACCTTGCCCAGGTTGCCCGGGTTGCCAGGATAGAGCCGCTCAGAGGACGGTAGCTTGGCAGCCAGCACTCCCCAGCCGAGCGCCGCAACGGACGGCCCGGTCGGGGAGCTCGCAGGCTCGTCCTTCTGGGTCCACGCCTCAGAGCGTTGGGGAGGCCATCGTCATACCGAGGTGCTCTATGACGAGTGCGACCCGCCGATTTTCGATCCCCTCATCCTGTCCCGCTCGATCGGGGAAGACCAGGCGCTCCGGAGCTTCTCCGTAGCTGACGGCTCTGACACGATCCCCGCGGAAGCCGGCGGTCTCGATCATGTATCGGCGGACGGCCTCTGCGCGCCGCCGCCCGAGATCGAGATTGTACTCGGGGGAGCCCGCACGGTCCGTAAAGCCCTCGACCGTGAGCAGGACGTCAGGATAGTACTCGGATACGACGTCGCCGAAACGCGCCAGCACAGGAAGGTCCTCCGGGCGCAGTTCATCTCGATCGAAGCCGAAATAGACAGGAACATCGAAGCGAATTGCCGTTTCCAGGCGCTCTACGGTCACGTCGAACTCGCCTTCCAGGTCGGAGAGCGCGTCCGTCAGGCGATCCAAGCGGGCCGACAACGCAGCGATCTGAGCGGCGTTGCGGCCGTCCATCCCATTATCCTGTGTTGCGAGCTCTGCTCTAAGCGCGGCGATTTCCGCCTCGAACTCCTCTTGGCCCACATGTGCGCAAGAGGTGGCGAGCATTGCGAAGACGAGAGTGAAGGCTATCGCGAGCCTCGATTTGACTGCCGATCCTATCATCGATCCCCCTCAGCTTGAGGCATCCTGAGCCGTGCTCTTCGATGGTAGCCGAACAATCGCTGGGTTCTTCGCGCCTGGCAAGAAAAATCGCGGGGACCGCCCGTCAGGCGGCCCCCGCGATGACCTGCATCACGCGATGACCTGTATCAGAGGATGCGTTCCCTTCTCACGCGAAAGTCTACGTTGTCCGTAACCCATTTCCACAGGAGTTCCTGCTCTGCCATGGCGAGCTCGGGACGGAACTGGGCGTTCCAGCCCGTCATCACTTCGGCATCCTGAGTCCAGAGCCGAACTCGTCTTCGACTCACCGCCGTCCTCCAGCTCGAGGCCACGGTGGGAGTCGGATGGAGCACACGAACGGTCACACTCCGCGACAAGTATTCCAAAGGGCTCACATCGATGGATTTGTATGGGTCCTCAGGCTCGGATCCTCGGGCGACGTCGGGGACGCCATCCGTAAAGAGGACCATGTTCAGCGGAGCCAGCGTGAGCCCCCTCTGCTTGACCAGATCCGCCCCCTGCGCGAAGAACGTGTTGAAATCCGTGAGCTGATCGTCGGAGGGGAACCATGCCCGCAAATCAGCCTCGATTTGGTGTCGGTCCTTGCCAAGGAAGTCGTGAATCGGGTGGAACGTTTTTGCTTCCCCTTGGGTGCTCCCACCCACCGAGCCCACAAAGACCGAAGTCGGTACCTGGAGCCCTCCGAAGCCGTTCAGATGGGCCTCGAGGTAGTGGGCAGCAAACCGTATGGCGTCCCCGTAACTTCCTGAATTCTGAAACGACCCGCTCACATCGATCCCCATTATCAACGTGTATCGGGGAGCGCGGGTGGAGTCCTCGGCGGGAACGCACGCCGCTAGGGCGAGCAAGCCCCCCACCGCGAACCGCAAGACCCGATTCATGTCGTCACCTCGCCCAAGACGGGATCCCCGCCCGATCGGCTCTTCGAACCGCCCCGCTTGGCCTTCGTGTCCGCTGCGGCGCCAGGGAAGGGCGTGTCGGCGAGCACATCACTGAGATTCTTGAGCGGGAACGTGAACACGGGGTGCGAACTGATCGCCACCACAGGGAAGTTCACGGCCATGGCCAGGAGCTGGAGAACCGGCAGCGACGCGAGCTCCACGCCACGGCGCCCCTCCTTTTTGAACCACGCTGTTTCGCTCTTCATGGCCTCGATCGGCTCCCTCCACAACGTCCTCGAGGACTCAGAGGAGGCCTTGACCGGGGCTTCCTGCCCAACCTCAACCTGGCGGGAGACGATGGCGATCAGCGAGGGGGTACCGAAGCGCCCGAAGAGGAACCAAGTCATGCCTCGAATCCCGATCCATCCGAAGACCCCGAGTGCCAGCGTGGAGACCAGGCCCATTTGGATCTGGCCGCCGCTCTGCTGATTGATCCAAGGCGTAATCGCGTCGATGAGCTCACGATACAGGAACACGACCTCGAAGAACGCCACGAAGAACTCGACCAGGATCATCTGGATCACCTCTCCGATCCTCCGCGACCGGATCGCTTCGGTCATCACCTGGATGCTCGCGAAGCTTCCCGCGATGAGGAAGAAGAGGAAGAACCACAGGACGGGCATCACGAACAGCCGGTTCGGGACGAAGCCGGTGATGTCCGCCAGCACCTCGGTAAGCGTAGGCATCAAGGTGAAGCTGAAGATGGTGGCCTCGAGCCCAGACCAAATGAGCGTCAGGATCACCGCGATCCAGGGTACACCCGGCTTCAGGTAGCGGCTCGCTAATGAATCGAACATCCCCAGAGGCGCTGAGATGAAGCCCTTCACTGCCACCAGCAACATCCGGATGATCAAAGCAATCAGACTCCAGACCCATCCGAGCACCAGTGCGGCGAACCGCATGACGCCGGTCCAAAAGAACCAGATGCCGCGTCCCGTATCCCACCATCCCAGGGCGATCGTCGTGAGGAACCTACCTCTGTGTGACCGGAACGGGAGCGTGTAGACCGACAACATGGTCGACCAGACCGCCACGATCAGAAGCAGAATCGGCATCAGGAGGAAGAACCTCCTCAGCACGATGCCAGAGGCCGAGTCCGCGTACCAACTGAAGTTCAGGATGGCGGATTGCCATTCCGGGATCCACCACAACGGCGCTCCTAGAAACTCTACCGCACGGTGCCACTCTGATGGTAAATAGGATATCAGTGCCTCGAACATGACGTTTCCCTCGTTAGTGGGCGCGGTAGGACCATGTTCGCCCGCCTCCAGAAAGTCCGATTCTGACAAGGTCCTATACAAAGCTAGGCACACCCGTCGGAGATACTCAATGAAAATCGTAAACCCCTCAAGGTTGACAAATACGATTCGGGTGTGGCGACTTTTGCCTCTTTTTCTCGCTACGTTTCTGCTCGTTCTTGGGGCGTGCGCGCCGCCAACAGCAAGGGAAACGATCTGGGTCACGATTCCCCCTGACGCGCCGCTCGAGGCAGTCACGGACTCCTTGGTGGCCAACGGAATCATCCAGTCTCCGCAAGCGTTTCAGCGGTTGGCGAGGATGGGACGTGCCCACCTGGGTATCCAACCCGGGCTCTACGACCTACAACCCAACAGCCCGATCGGTGCGGTTCTGGTCCGACTGCGTAAGGGGACTGCTCCGGTAAAACGGTTCGTACTTCCCAAGGGCATCTGGCTGACCGAATTGGCTGCACGAATCGAGCAGCAGATGGGCCTCGAGCAGGAAGCCTTCTTGGCGGCCGCGAGTTCCCCTGTCCTTCTGTCCCGGCTGGGTGCACGGGGCAACAGCGCGGAAGGGTACGTATACCCTTCGGTGTATTACCTGCGGGAGAGCGCGAGCGCGGATGAAATTCTGGATCAGGTCACGGACACGTTCGAGGCTCACTGGAATTCGGATTGGGACCAACGGTCGGCGTTTCTGGGGCTCACGCGGGACGAGGTCGTCACCCTCGCATCGATCATAGAGGGTGAGGGGCCGGCTGAAGAGGATTTGCTCGACATATCGTCCGTGTACCACAACCGCCTGAACCGAGGAATGCGATTGCAGGCGGATCCAACCGTGGTCTTCGCTCTGGGCCAGCGCCGGCGTTTGCTCAACCGGGACTACGCGACCGATTCTCCGTTCAATACGTATCGGATGGTTGGACTTCCCCCGTCACCCATCGGCAACCCATCGAGTTCGAGTATTGAAGCAGCATTGTATCCCGACTCCACGGACTTTCTCTACTCCGTGGCGCGGCCGAATGGGCGTCACAGATTTTCGGTCACGTATGAAGAGCACCTTCGGGCCATCGGGGAGATCAGAAAAGAAGAAGGGGAGACCGGCCATCGAAATTGAGGCCGACTCCCCTTCGCTACCTCTACGGCAGGCTGGTTACCCCACCGTAAACCGGATCGTCTCGAGAACGTTACCTCTGGCGTCGCGTACCTCAACGCGCCAGTCGCCGGCCCATTCCGGTGGGATGGCCTTGTTGCTCCAAGTCCTCCACGGAGATCCCCCGATGCTGAGCGCGAGATCGGCTCTCTCGACTTCGCCGTGGATCCAGACATGGTGGATCATGGTGTCTCCCTCTGCTCCTTGGATACGGGTCCAGGCATAGACCCTCTCCACGTTGGCCGGGAACGTCATGGCCTCGCCAGTCGGCATCCGGTCGACGACACCCGTCGCCAAGGCGGATTCCGCCACAGTGAGACTTTGTGCTGAAACGCCAAGCGGGGCGAGTAGCGCTACGAGTGCAAATCCGATCACATTCGTCGTAAGCGATTTCATGCTTTCTCCTTCGTGAAGGACCACCTGTGGTTATCGAGAGGGTCGCGTCGCCATCTCCAGGGCATCGGACGGACCGGCGCCAGGGGAGGACGAGTTAGGGGATTACCCCGTCAAGGATGTAATTCTGTGGATCTATGGCTCTTCCGCCGACCCAGATTTCATAGTGTACGTGCTCGGCGGTGGCTGTACCGGTCTGGCCCACCTGAGCAACCGCCATACCACGGTCAACTGGTTGACCGCGCTCCACCAAGAACTTCGATGCGTGCGCGTATCGGGTCATGTATCCAAACCCATGGTCAACCTCGACCGTATTCCCATATCCGGTCCGCCAACCCACGTAGGACACCACACCATTGGCGGTCGAAAGGATTGGAGTCCCTTCTGGCGCGTGCAGATCGATTCCCTCGTGCGGGAGCTCCCGGTCCCAGATCGGGTGCATCCGGGCGTTGCTGAATCTGCTGGTGATGTATCCGTCCGTGGGACTGATGGACGGGGTGGACCGAAGAAGGTCGTGGTGCGCCTGGAGGCTGTCCATGGCCTCCGAGAGGCTCTCTGAGAGGAGCTGGGTTCTCCGCTCGAGGGCCCGGATGTCATACGAGGTCGCGAAGGTCACGGCAGCGGAGACGGGGTCTTCCACCCAAAGGGGGCTCGATTCGGGCGTGAGCATGCCTGGTCCGCCGACCCCCACCTCAAAAATCTCCTCATCGATGGCGTCGAGGCCGGCCAGAAGGCGGAAACCCTCGTCTTTCTCGATGAGGACGTCGATGGATCCGGCTATCTGAGCCATTCGCCCCTGAATTTCCCCGATTTCGTCGGAAAGAAGCGACTTTTCGCGCTCGAGCTTTAGGACGTCATATCGGGCCGAGCCATTCAAGGCGACAATCATGGACAGCGAGGTCACCGTGAGTACGAAGCCTGCGCCGAGAGAGGCCAGATAATGCATGGCCCTACTCGATATGCTGTATTGCCGAGCCCTGTCACCGTGGTCCGACATACATACGAAGGTCCACCGTTTATTCGGCATACTTATCCCTAGGAGCGTTGCGAAAGCGTTGAGTGGCGAACGTTCGGCATACGTGTGGCAGGGGAAGCCCATATGCACACGGATCCCCTCTCAATGGAACACGGGGGGATACAACGGCTGGATGGTGCTTCTTTCCGGACATTATCGATGCCAATTCAAGAGCGACCTTCTCGTGCGTTTTCCTGGGAGGTTCACAACAAGACGCGTGCCGACCGTGTGGGAAGGGTCACGATTGATTTCTACCATATGCTATATATCTTATTGATAATTACTTAGATCGTTTTACCTCGAAATCATATTATGTTAAGAGGGAGCCCCACCTGGGCTAAAATGTGCCCAAGAAGGGAAAAGAATACCCATGGTAGCGGCGAATTCGACGGGCACTCGGCAAGCTTTACGCTGGATCTTACGAGTGATACAGTCTCGGGGCAGGACTTTCAATGCAATCAACGACGGTAGGAGGGGGTCATGCGGGCTCTCGGCGTAGTCATGGCAGCGGTCGCGGTCCTCGTTTCGGCACCGGCCGATGCAGCGGCCCAGGCCGATTTGACTGGGACGTGGGACCTCACCGTGATGACCGAGCAGGGTAACGAAGTACTTTCGGTCGACATCGTCCAAAACGGTCAAGACCTGACCGCTACTGGCGATGCGGGCGAGTTCGGCGAGATAGAGCTGAAGGGTACCCTCGACGGGGCCACCGTTCGCTTCGCGTGGCAACTGGACCTCCAAGGGACTCCGTTGGAGATCGTCTTCTTGGGCACCCTCGCGGATGGCGCGATTTCCGGAACGGCGGACTTCGGAGGTATGGGCCGGGCAGACTGGGTCGCCGAACGTGCGCAGGACTAACCGAACAGGCCAGACGCAGCCCGTGTCTCAGACGCACGTGCGGGAATCAGACGTGCGTCTCGAGGGGCGCATACGGCTGCGCCCTGCCCTCCAATTCCGCTAGTATCACATCCGCCGTGAGTGGCGTCCGGCACAGGCACTTTCCGCCCAGCGCATCGGAGATGGCGGAGGCGATGGCCGCTGAGCCCGCACCCACGGGCGGCTCTCCAATCCCCTTGGCTCCCACTGGAGTCTGCGGATCAGGGACTTCGACCGCGCCCCACTGCATGTCCACCGGAACGTCCAGAAATCCCGGTGGGCGGGCCGTATAAAGTCTTTTGGCGAATGAGACTCCCCAGACGGGGTCGTACACCCACTTTTGACTTCTGGCGATCCCCATGCCCTGGATCGAACCGCCTAGAATCTGGCCACCGAGGCTCCTTGGGTGCAGCATGGTCCCGCAGTCGGCCATTGCCGTATAATGTATGATCTCCACCACGCCGGTCTCGACATCCAACTCCACCTCGGCGAAGCCGACCACGAACGAACGAACGCTGCCGCTGTACGGATAGTTGTCCTTGGCGGCAGCAACCAGGCCTTGTCCGGCCAACGCCGTGGCGGACGCCTTGGTCATGTCGTTGAGCTCAGGCGCCAACTCCTCTCCGCTGTACCTCCCACCTAGCTCGATGGCGCGGGTGGCCGCCTGGGCGAAGGTCAGGCCCCGAGCCGGGTTCGACGCGCGGAAAACGCGGCCGTCCGATGTGTCATAATCCTCTGGGGCGCCCCCGAGGTCACGAGCAGCGATCTCCTGTAGCTTCCGCTTGGCGTCCATTCCCACCGCGTGGTTCGCTCGGGTATGGGCGAGCGTCGTCTGGCTCCCGCCTTGAGCGGAGCTCCACGGCAGGTTCCGGCTCGTGTCACCCCAGACGACTTCGCAGTCATCCCACGCCATCCCGAGGATCTCGGCGGCGACCTTCCCCGTGTCCATAACCGAGTGGGTTCCCAGGTTACCGATGCCCTGGTGGATATAGAGCTTTCCGTCCGGCCGGATCACCAAAAGCCCCTCGTACTCGCGACTTCCCGCCGAATAGGCGCTCAGGCCCATTCCCACTCCGGTGATTTTGGTGCCGTTGCGCTGACCGCTCCGCTGTAGCCTCTCCTGCCAGTCGAACAGCTCCTCACCCCGGTCCAACGCCTCCCTCACGAACGCGCTGGAGATGGTCGTGCGGTCGGGGCCGTACATGGCGTCGCTGTCGGGTGCATTGATCCGACGGATCGCGAGCCGATCGATTCCGAGCTCCCGCGCCGCCTTGTCCATGATCGGCTCGAGCATCCCCGTGATTTGAGCACCCCCCGGGCCCCGCTGGGCAGATTTCGGAGGGGTGTTCGTGAAGACGCCAACTCCCCGGTGACGCATGGCCTCAGGCTGGTAGGCGAGAGAGGCGATCTGGCCACAAGACATGTATTCACCACGTAAGTCGTAGGGGCCGCTTTCCTGAAGCACGTACAGGTCGAGCGCCGTCATACGACCGTCCGAGCGGAACCCGAACCGGGCCCGGGCCTGGAACCCGGGCCGCGCACGGCCCAAGTAGGTCTCCTCGGCGCGAGTGATCCGGAGCATGACCGGCCGGTTCAGCTTGCGGGAGAGCAGAGCCGGGACCTGCACGATGGCGCTTCCCCTAATCTTGCTTCCGAATCCACCTCCGCAGTACTCCCCGACGATGACCACGTCCTCCATGTCCAGCCCTAGACCGTCGGCAACGACGCCCCGGGTTTGGGTCACACTCTGGGTTGAGCAGTGCAGAAAGAGCCTCCCGTTTTGCCAATAGGCCATGGCGCTCCGGGGCTCCAAGGCGTGGTGCGACAGGGATTGGTGAATGATCGTCTCGTCTAAAATGAGATCCGCTTGGGAAAAGCCGGCCTCGAGGTCTCCAAAGCTCCACTCATCTCCAGGCTCACCGGTCGGAAGCCGATCCTCGCCCGCCTCTTCGAAGTCCGCCTCAGTCCATTTCACGCTGGCCATCTCACCGTTGACGACGGTGTTGCCCTCCGTACGGGCGTTGGGCCCCCCGGGACGGAGGCTGTCCAGCGGGTTCAGGACGAAGGGCAACGGCTCGTAATCGATCCGGATTCTCTCGATGGCGTCCGCGGCCGTGGTCTCGTCCACCGCGGCAAGCGCCAGGATCGCCTCACCTTCGTAGCGTGGCTCCATGGTGAGGGCCGCCTCTCCGGGCGCATCGGGCTGCGGCACCTCGTCCGCTGTCAGGATTCCCACGACTCCGTCCATGGCCAGAGCCTCACTCGTATCGATGCGGAGCACTCGGGCGTGCGGCATGGGACTGGCGAGCAGCTTGGCGAAGACCATTCCGTCCGCGCGGAAGTCCTCGGCGTACCTGGCCCGCCCCGTGATCTTGGCCACGAGGTCCAGGGGGGCGATGTCTTGTCCGACCAGCTTCTCCGCCATGATGGCCTCCCTTGGGCCGGCCACCGGCGCGTTCAGCTGGCTCGGCCTGTAGACGAGTCGCCCCAGGAAGAAAAACGTCACGGCCTCCGGCCGGCCGGGGCGGTCGCTTCAACCTGATGGATGATGGGCATGGGCGCAACGGTGGGGAGGGGACTTTTCGTGACCTGTCCTACCCTGGCGATGCGCTTGAGTCGGTCTTATGATGGGCGGTTGTCAGAAAAGTCGCTTTGTTCCAGATCGTCGGACTCGCGTGGGTATGCCTACCAGACCCGTCCGTTCACCGCTTTGCCAATGAGGAAGCTATGTCAACACTGACCCGTAGACTCCAGAGTCACTCGAATGGTTTCGCCCTCGTGCTCGGCGTGCTGCTGCTGGCGCCCACGCTCGGCTTCGGGCAGGAGCGCCAAAACCCGTACGGGGAGTGGCGTTACCAGAGTGGAGACGCGTGGGGCACGCGCTATTCGCCCGTCGATCAGATCGAAGCCTCCAACTTCGCCGACCTCGAAGTCGCGTGGGAGTGGCGAGCCGACAACTTCGGTCCGGTGGTCGACCAGCAATTCAAGTCCACTCCGACGTACATCGACGGACTCCTGTACACGGTGGCCGGCCAGCGCCGCACCGTGGCCGCAATAGACCCGACCACCGGCGAGACGGTGTGGACCTACCGCGAACCGAACACGGAGCGGTGGGAGCGCTCGATGCGCCAGAACTACGGAAAGGGTGTTGCCTACGGGGAGGTCGACGGAAGGGGCGTGATATTCTACACGTCTCCCGCGTTCTTCCTCCACGCTTTGGACGCGAAGACCGGTGAGCACATCCAGAACTTTGGCTCACGGGTACCGATCGAGGGCTTCCCCTCGACGGGTGTCGTGGACCTGCTAGTTCCCCTCATCGCGGATTGGGGCCCCTGGCTCACCTACGATAGCGCATACGACCCTGCGCACGGTATCCCGCGAGAGTTGGGCTACATCACCTCCTCGTCGCCTCCCATCGTCGTGAACGGCGTGGTGGTGGTCGGCAACTCGGCCGAGCAAGGATACCTCCAGACCCGGATCGAAAACGTCCCGGGCGACATCCTCGCCTTCGACGCCCGGAGCGGTGACTTCAAGTGGAAGTTCCATGTGATTCCACGGCCGGGCGAGTTCGGTCACGAAACGTGGCTCAACGACGCATGGCAGTGGACGGGGGACGTATCTTCGTGGGCGCCGATGTCCGCGGACGAGAATCTGGGCCTCGTCTACTTCCCTACGAATCCGCCTACGATTGACTATTTTGGCGGGTTCCGGCCCGGAGAAGGCCTGTTTGGAACGAGTGTGGTTGCGCTGGACGTTCAGACGGGCCAGCGCGTATGGCACTTCCAGACGGTCCACAACGACCAGTGGAACTACGACCTTCCGAACGTCCCAATCCTAGCCGATCTCGAAGTGGACGGGCGGGCCATTCCGGCGCTGATTCAGACGGCGAAGACGGGCATTATCTACGCGTTCAACCGGGAAACCGGGGAGCCGATCTGGCCGATCGAAGAAGTGCCGGTAGTCCAGACTGAAGTACCCGGGAACTGGACGTCGCCGACCCAACCCATGCCTACTCGGCCGGAGCCGGCCGAGGCCCTCGGGCTTGATTCCGACGACATCATCGACTTCACGCCCGAGCTGCGGCAAGAGGCGATGGAGTTGATCCGCAACTACCGCATCGGCGGACCGTTCGTGCCCCGGCTCTTCGAGGGACACGACGCAGGCGTCGTCGCGAACATTCGTTGCTACGGCGGACTGAATATCACGAATCCCGCTACGTTGGATCCGACAACCGGTATCTTGTACCACCCGTCCTCGAAGGGTTGCAGTGGCGGCATCGTAATCCCTGGTGCCGATGCGGATGACCCGGACAACCCACGGACTACGGGCACGACCATTTCGGAATGGGTGGCCGGTCCGGGTGGCGGCTTGCCCCGAGTCCAGGGGCTGCCGGTCTGGAAGCCGCCCTACAACCGGCTTTCCGCGTACGACATGAACACCGGCGAGCGGCTATACTGGATTCCGATCGGGGATACCCCCGAAGACATACGGAGCCACCCGGCGCTTCGTGGAGCGGACCTGTCGAACACGGGTGGTGGCGGTAATTCGATCCAGATGGTGTCCGGTGACCTCCTTTACGCGACGGAGGGCTCCAGCGGACCGCCGGTCCTCAACGCCTATAACAAGCTGACCGGGGAACACGTAGGCGAAATCCTACTCCCCTCCCCGGGGCAGTACGGCATGATGAGCTTCCTACACCACGATTTCCAGCACATCGTGGTGCAGGTCGGCAGTCCCGGCCGCTTGGTCGCGCTACGGCTGCCCGGTATGGATACGGGCGTAGTAGCACACTAGCCGACGCCGTCAGGCGGATTGGCCAGACGTAACGGGCCCCCGGCGGCATAGCCGTCGGGGGCTTTCATTTTGGGCCTGGTGAGACCGAGAGCTCAATTGGACGTGCCGACCATGGCGGCCAATCGGGGTGAATAAGGTGACCAACTGTGGCCGCAAAGCATTATGAGTGAAGTGTCCTACAGGTCAGGGCACAAGGATCGAAGTACTTCGACGTCACCCGGCTGGACTCCAGGCGCTCCATTCGCCGGATCCGTCTGAGCGACTTCCTCCCCCATGATACCTCCGGGCACGGTATTGTGGCCGAGTCCCAGGGCATGGCCCAACTCGTGGGCGGCCACATGGACGAGGTTCTCCCAACCGTCGAACCGGTAAATCCGTATCTCCCGGGTGACCGACGCGACCTCCCCATCCTGTACATGGACGGCTTCCCGGTACGTACCGGATTCGAGGCGCCTCGCGGGAAACGCAGCGAAAAGGTTTTCTGCTTCTATCCGGTGGGCCTCCACCTCCTGCTCGAGTCGCTCGGACTCCTCTTCCAGCTGTTGCCTCAGCTCGTCGATCTCTCGCCCCCGAGTCGTCAGTTCCTCGCGCTCCGCGTCGAGCAGGCTCGCGGATGTGTCGAGTCCTGCTCGCACGTCCGCCGGAGCACCACCCGACGCGTTCCAATCGCGGATGGTGTCGTTGAGGCTGGCCACCCGTCGGTCGAGTTGCCGAAGGGCCGCCTGGTGTTGCCCGCGGGTCCCAACGTTTCGTCGCATCATCTCGTTGAGTCCGGTCCTCCGGGCCTCGAGGTTCGCGCTGGTCTCGTTGTACTCCAGTTCGAGGCGGCGAATCTGCAACGTTCTCTCCTGACGGTCATCATAGACCAGCCGGACGGAAAGCTCTCCATCGGACTCGTTCGAAAACAGACCGACGCCAACCGCCTCCTCCCAGAGCGTGGCAGCTTGGCTCAAGGCCGCCCTCGCCTCTTCGTAACTCAGTCCGAACGGGTCGTCGACCCTAGCGATACTCCATCCGAGCGGTACCGCGCAGGCAATTGCAGACCCCCCCGTTCGCTCCCGGAGGTAGGGCGCATCGTTCAAGGATGTAGAGACTGGTGCGGGCTGCGAACCCTCCGCCTCAACGGTGCTCGGATCGGTCCGGGCACCGTAGAAAATCCAGGCAAGAAATCCGAAGACCGAGAGGATCGCCCCGAAGGGCGCGAAACGGTTAGTCATACTGGGTCCCCTGCACCAAGCGACGGGACGCGGCTTGCTTCCCGCGCCTCGAGTCTATTGAATTGGTCTGCACTGGAGTTGGCCCCGCACGGTGGACGGTTTTGGACTAGAGATTCACGCGGCGGGGGCGTGTTCCTTTTCGTAGTTAAGAGGAGACAATTGGCCGAGGGCAGAGTGCCGTCGGTGGGGATTGTACCAGGCTTCGATGAAGTCGAACACGGCCATCCTGGCCTCGGCCTGATTGCGGAAGCTCTTTCGTTCGATGAGTTCGGTCTCGAGCGTGGCGAAGAAGCTCTCGCACATCGCGTTATCGTACGCGTCGCCGACCGAGCCCATCGAGGGTCGGACGCTGGCCTCTTTGCAGCGTAGGCCGAAGGCGATCGAGGTGTACTGGGTACCCTGATCGCTATGATGGATGACACCGTTCGGTCGTCGTTGCTGCAGCGCCATGTTCAGCGCGTCGAGCACGAGATCGGTCTTGAGATGCGTCTTCATCGACCATCCGACCACATGGCGGCTCCACGCATCGACGACGACTGACAGGTACAAGAAGCCGCTCCAGGTCGGCACGTAGGTGATGTCGGCAACCCAGAGCTGGTCCGGGCCGTGCACACTGAAGTCGCGCGCGACGAGATCGGGGGCAGGTCGAGCATCTCTGTTTCGCTTCGTCGTGCGCCACTTCCTTCGCCGCGTAGCGCCTTGTAGTCCTGCCAGCCTCATCAGACGACGCACCCGCTTGTGGTTGACCTGCCAGCCGTCGTCCCTGAGCTCGGCGTACATCCGTGGCTGGCCATACGTCTCACGGCTGAACGTGTGGATCTCACGCATCCGACCTAGCAGTCGCTCGTTCTCGACCGCGCGATGCGATGGAGGACGCTTTCTCCATGCGTAGTACCCGCTGGGCGAGACGCTCAGGACTTCGCACATCATCTGCACGCTGAACTCGGCCTGGTTGGCCCTCACGAACTCGAACGCTTCGGGGGCACCGAGTCGGACTCCTGAGCGAACCAGGCCGCGGCTTTTTTTAGGATCTCCCGCTCGACACGAAGCCGCTTGTTCTCACGCCGAAGCTCGCGGAGCTCCTCGCGCTCTGACGACGTCAGGCCGTCGCTTCTGACTCCCGTGTCGAGGTCCGTCTGCTTCACCCAATTGTGGATCGTCTGCGCTGTGGGCTCAAACTCCCGACTCAGCTCCTCAGGCGTGCGACCTGCTTTGACCAGCTCCACCATCTGCTGGCGGAACTCCAACGAATACGGCGGTCTCGTTCTTGGCATCGTGGACTCCTCTCTCTAAAGAGAATAGGTGTCCACCGTGCGGGCCCAACTCCAGCCCTTCACAAGGCCGGCGTCCAGTGGGGGAGCCCTTGTGGGCATCGATACCGCTTTGTAATCTCAGGGACCGAGCGTACGGATGGTCGAGCGTTCACTCTCCCGGTTCGTCACGCGGATGGGGAAACAGTAGTCCCAACACGACAAAGGTGGCTAGGTGGGCCCACGGACCGAGGGGCGACGTCAGCGCGACTCGCTCTACGAGACCGCCAACATGGCGTGGAAGGCGGGCTGGGGAAACACCCTAGCCTGGTCGACGATGCTGGCCGTGGCCGCTCATGCAGCCGCTTTTGCTTTCTGGCCGACTTGGGAAAACTCTGATTCATTTCTCGAGCCCGATATTGAACTTCTGGGAACGGCATGGACGGCACTGTACCCACCGCCAACGAGTGGCAGCGGTGGTGGTGTGCCGGTGGCATCTCTGGCGCTGATCGAAGAGCCGGACTCGCTTCCAATCCAAGAAGTGGATGCCACGTCAATCATCGGGGGTTCCGAACTGGCCCAGGGGGCCTTCTCAACCAGGCTTAGAGAGCGTCTCGCCGGTCCTGGCAGTCCTGGCCCGACGCTCGTGCAGTTCAGTTCGGCGACCGGCCCCCCGGGCGTGGGCGACGATCGGGGGGATAGCCGTGATGAAGAAGAAGAGGACGAACCGGATCCCGCGCCGGGCGACCTGGCGCTCCTCTTGGAAACGAGCTCCCTGGATCTTTCACGGCTGTCCGGCGTGCGCCCCCAGATCGTTCTGCCGGGGACATCGGCGTGGATTCTAATTCGGAACCCCACCGAGGTGGACCGGTTCATGAGCGGGAGCACTCGAGAGGGAGCTTCCGCAGCCAACGGACTGGTCGACGTAACCGTGTGGATCGACGAATGGGGCTCCGTCGAGTGGGCCGAGATCAGCAGATCCAGTGGGCGTCAGGAGATGGACGAGATCGCCCTCGCTCTGTTCAACGAGGTCGCATCCTTCCGACCCGCCCGAGATCGAGGTGTACGCGTATCACAGTCCGTGATTTTCTCCGTTCCGTTCCCTTGGTAGGCTCTCGACAAGCCCTCCCCCTTCTCTCCGCACCGATTCTTACGCGGGAGGCCGGCTCCGCGCCCGTCAATCCTGGGTCGCGCAGATGCAGGCGCTTCAGCAGCGTTCTCTGGTGTGCTGCGGTCCTCGTTTTCAGCGGGTGCGCCGCGGCGCCGTCTGGACCCGTGGGCCCTGTGATCTCACCAACAGGAATCGTCTACGAGCTGGGGACGCCGCCCGTCGGCACTCGCTTCTCACAAACAGGGGCGCTCTATCTTACCCAGGGGTTCAATGCCCGGACGCTGGAACTCGCGAATCAAGGCATCGAAGACGACCCGGAGAATCCGATTCATTACTTGCTGGCGGGGCTGGCACTCGTGCGGCTCCAGGAGTACAGCGAAGCGGACGCGATGTTCGCCAAGGCGCAGCAGATCTACCCAGCGTATGAACTCGATATCGAACCCGAGCGCGAGGCGGCGTGGATCGAGTTGTTCAACGCAGGAATCGCGGCGTTCGCCGAGGAGGACATCGAGGGTACGATCGAAGCTTGGGAACAGGCAGGAATGATGTGGGACCTCCGTCCAGACGCGTCATTGAATCTCGCGACCCTATTCAACGGTGAGGGCCGGTGGGATGAGGCCATTGAGGCCCATCAGAGGGTGGTCGCGGGTCTTGGGCGGAGGCCCGTCACGCGAGTGCTCACCGAAGAAGAGGTTCAAGAGCGCGAGGATCTGAAAATGCGAAGCGAACAAAGCCACACTCAGCTCCTCCTCTTCAGGGAGCGTTTCGCCGAGGCTGAACCGCTACTTCAGCGCCACCTCGAGGCTGAACCAACGAGTATCCAGGTCCGGGGTGATCTTGCCGCGGCGCTCAATGGGTTGGGAAGGGATGCTGAGGCCGCGGAGATCTATACCGGTCTTCTCTCCGAGACCGGTCTGGAGACCAGAGAACTCTTCAGCGTTGGCGTCGCCCTATATCGTGCGACCGAATACATGGCGGCGGCCGAGGCGTTCGAACAACTGACGCAACGCGAGCCGGACTCGCGTGACGCGTGGTTCAACTACGCGAATGCCCTGTTGGCAGCCCAGGCGTGGGAGCTGTTAGCAGCTGTGGGTGATCGATTGGCCGAAGTGGATCCCCTGGGGGAGAACTCCGGTCTGATCGCGGCGCGAGCCCATCTGGAACTCGGAGACGAGCAATCCGCAGTGCAAGGGCTGAGTAGAACCGAATCCGCTCCAATCTACCTGGAGGAACTTCAATTTCGACCGTCCCAAACGGAGACGAGCCTCCAAGGGCAAGTGGTCGGAAACGTTGCAGAACCGGGGAGTGAGGTCCGTCTCCGTTTCACATTCTATCGCGCCGACGGCACGCCAGGGACGGAGCTTCTCACGGTTTCGGCTCCCCCTTCCGGAGTGAGCGCGCGGTTCGAGGTCTCCTTTCCGGAGCAAGCTACGGCGTACCGGTACGAGCTTGTGCAGCCTCCGCTTCCCTAGTGTGGTGGTGGCTCCCTTTAGGGAACGAGCAGCCGAACGATTCCGTCGTACTTGTTGAGCAGGAAAACCTGATCATCGGGCCCTGGGCCGAAGCGCAGATCCGCGCGTGAGGCGGGCGGCTTGCCTTGGTCCGCGTTTTTTTCTTGAATGAGCTGAAGTAGTGTCTTCCCCTCGCCGGCGTCGTTGAGCAAGATGCGGCGGATGGCATCCTGTCCGCCGCTCGGGAGATCGTCGGCCTGGATATAGAAGATCTCTCCGCTCGGCTGGTCCGCGAACAGAACGAGGTCCGCAAGCTGGGGAATCGCATCGTCGCGGTACACGTGGAGGCCGGCAGCGGCCGATTGGGGCTGGAGTAACGGATCCAGTTGCCCCCACTCCACCACCGGATACGTAACAGCGCGGTCGCCGCGCTGGTTGGCGAGATCGACCGCAGTTCGGCTGATAAACCGAAAACTCCCCTCCCAGACGTTCCACCCGAGGTTGGCCCCGGCCGTGACCAGAGTGAGCTTCTCCACGATGTTCTGGCCGATGTCAGCGAGAAACATGCTGCCGTTCACCGGGTCCCAGCCGAAACGCTGCGCATTTCGGATACCATAGGCATAGATTTCGCCCAGTGTTTCGTCGTCCCCGTCTCCTGCGAACGGGTTGCTGGCGGGGATCCCGTACTCGCCGTTGCCGCTGTTCGAGCCCAGCGGATCGATACGTAGGACTTTCCCGAAGATTGAGGCGAGGTTCTGCGCGTGGTTGAGCGGGTCGCCTCCGCTGCCTCCGTCCGCGACGGACACATAGAGCAGACCGAAGTCGGCGTCACCGGGCGAAGGAAGCGGGTTGAAACCGATCTGACCACCGTTGTGGTTGCGAAAGGGTTGTTCTATCCGGAGCAGTTCCCGTGGTGGGCGGCCATCGTAGCTCCTGCCCCCGGGATTACTGGCGGTCCATTCGAGGAGGACCGTGTCATGCGCGTTTTCGCCACCGCTCGGGGTGAAGTCGGGCGTCGGATCGATATTTCTGCTGTCCGTCCACGTGTAGAACTTCCCGTAACCACCAGTGCCGGGCTGACCGAACTGGGGATGGAAGGCGAAGCTCTGGAAGCCGGTTTCGCGCCTTTCGGATCGAACCCCGACTTCCCACCTCGGATCGTCGATGTCGACGTACTCGGTGACCGTCCGGCCATCGTAGCTGACACTGTAGATCGGACCGCGCATGTCGTTGACGAATATGCGACCGGTGCCCGGCTCATCGACCAGCCGCATCATGCGCGCGGCTGTTCCATCGATGTCCGGGATCGAAGTGAACTCGACGAAGTTGACGCGGATCACGCCCTCCCTCGATGCAATCGGATCCGGAAAGGGGTCGTTGGACGTCTGTGCAAACAATGGAGACACGGTTAACAACGCCGCGGTCATCATGAGTTTTGCGTGTATGGTCATCCGAGTTCCTTTGCCTTCTGGTTCAATTCCCGGGGCATCTTACAATCAAGATATCCGACTGAAAAGGGCGCATGTGTTGCAATGTGGCAGACGTCTCCTACTTTCCTCCTGTTATTCCGCTCTGGCCTCGAGACGCCGCATGGGATGACCTGTGGACTGTCACGCCGGAGCTGGAGGCGAGCGACACGACATAAAGGGAGGCCGCCATGAACGTATCGAAAAGAGTTGGATTGAAGCTGGCAATAGCCAGCGCGGCACTGATGGTGCTGGGTGTAGAGGGCGCCCTCGCCCAGACGCTGCCACTGGTCAGCATACCGCCGATCAACGACCTGCCCAATCCGTATCGCAGCGTGGACGGTTGGGCAGTGCTTCCCGACAACCGGGAGTGGGGATCGACCGCCGGAGTGGACATCGATCCGGACGGCGCCCACCTGTGGGCCATCGATCGGTGCGGCAGCAACAGCTGCGCCGACTCCGACGACGATCCAATCCTCAAATTCGATACTGAGGGGAACGTCGTGGCGAGTCTGGGCGGCGGGCTTCTGCTCTTCCCTCACGGGCTTCACGTGGACCGTGACGGCAACGTGTGGGTGACGGATGCGCGAGGACCGGACCCCTCGAATCCGAACACTGCGGGCAAGGGCCACGTGGCGATCAAGTTCAGTCCGCAGGGGGAAGTTCTTCTGACGCTCGGCTCACCGGGGGTCGCCGGAGACGGCACGGATGAATTGCTCAACACACCCTGCGACGTCGTTACCGACGCAGACGGCAACATCTACGTCGGCGACGGCCACGAGGGTCAAGGAACGGATGCGGGCCCGGAGACCGTCGCGCGCATCGCCAAATTCGACAGGTCCGGACGTTTCGTCGGGTCCTGGGGCAATTGGGGGGGCGGTGCTGGTGAAATGCGCACTCCCCATGCCGTGGACATCGACTCTCGAGGCCGGTTGATCGTCGGCGACCGCGGCAACAATCGGCTCCAGATATTTCAGCTCGACGGTACCTATGTCGGTGAGTTGAAGCAGTTCGGCCGCCCGAGCGGAATCTATATTGCGGACAACGATATCATTTATGTGGCCGATTCGGAGTCGGCGTTCGACCAGCAGCGGAACCCGGGCTGGAAGCCGGGTATCCGTGTCGGGAGCCTCATGGACGGGCTCTCCGTCTCTTTCATAGACGGAGCCGTCGAGGCCTATCCCAATGGCTCGAACCCCGAGGGCGTGGCGGTGGACGCGGCCGGTAACGTCTACGGAGCGGTGGTGTCCGGTGGAGGTGCTTTGGTGAGATCAACCAGGCGCTAGGCTTTCGTCAGATAACACCAAGAAGGCCCCTCCCGAAAATCTCGTGGAGGGGCCTTCACTTATCGTCAATAACTCCAAATAATTACGTAGATGACCGGAGTCTAGTTTTTCACAAACTTCTTCAGATTCCGCCCCGAAACCTCACCAGCGTATACGTTCCCCATTCTGTCCACGGCTACGCCCTCCGGCAGCGCATTTTCGATGAATCCGATCTCCGAGAAATCGTTGGCGTTCGCGATCACGATACCTTTTCTCAACTGGTAGTCCGCGACGTACAGTACGTCGTCGTCGGTGATGTCTATTCCGCTCGCCATGATGCCCCGCCACTCGTCGAGGTAGCGTCCGTTCTGGTCGAAGACCTGAATCCGCTCATTCCTACGGTCGCCCACGAAGAGGCGCCCTCTCGAGTCGAAGGCAAGGCAGTGGGGTTCGCTGAATTGTCCGGGACCGGTCCCTGCCCCGCCCCACGACATGATGAACTCACCGTCCTTCGAGAACTTCACGACGCGGTTGTTTCCGTGTCCATCGACTACGAAGATGTCACCATTGGGAGCCACCACGACGTCTGCGGGACCATCGAACGTGTTCTGCCCCTCACCCGCGACGCCGGCTGTGCCTAGGGTCATCAAAAGCGTGCCGTCCGAGGTGAACTTCTTGACCTGATGGCCCTTGCCTGCTTCCCCGCGGGCATCCGTCGTCCATACGTTCCCGTCGTCGTCCAGGAAAAACCCGTGGGGCCAGATGAACAGCCCCTCACCCCAACTGTCCACGAGCCTGCCAGAGGCGTCGTATTTGAGAACAGGGGTCACGTTTTCGCGCCCCTCGTCGCAGCTCGTCGAAAAACACCGATGAAAGATCCAGAGGTTGCCATCGGCATCGATCTCTACCCCGATGGTCTGACCCCACGCGTTTACTCCGCTCGGTAGTTGAGCCCATCCGTCGACGAGTCGGTAAGTCGACTCCTGGGGCTGAGCACCTTCCGGAGCAATCACGAAGGTGGCGAGGAGTGCTGCGATGAGACCAGATCCGATTCGATCCGCAAATAGCATCAGGGGCCTCCAGACGTGCATGAGACGAGCATCGAGCTGAGTCACTTTCGAACCTATGGGGGCTGGCCCGGCCCGGCAAACCGACGAATCGGGTGGCCCAATGAGGCCGTGCCCCTTATCGCTTCCGGGCCAGCGTCAGCCCATCCCCCACGGGCAGCAAGCTCAGAGTCACTCGCTCGTCTTCGGCTAGCTTCGCGTTGATGGCACGGATGGCTTCGGTGTCCACGTCCGTCGCCGCAGGATCCACCACCTTCCCTTCCCACAGCGTGTTGTCGAGCGCGATGAGGCCGCCGGTACGCGTCAACTCCAGAGCTCGTTCGTAATACATGTCGTAGCCCTCTTTGTCGGCATCGATGAAGGCGAAGTCGAAGGTCCCGGCGCACCCCTCCGTCAGGAGACCGTCGAGGGTCTCCACGGCGGGCGCCAACCTCAGGTCGATCTTGTGGGCAACTCCGGCCTCCTCCCAATACCGTCGTGCAATCGTGGTCCATTCCTCGCTGATGTCACACGCCACCAGACGGCCGTCATCCGGCAGAGCCAGAGCCACCGCGAGGGCGCTATATCCCGTAAACGTGCCCACTTCCAAAACGTTCCGGGCCCCCATGAGCTCCACCAGGAAAGACATGAACTGCCCTTGCTCGGGCCCGATTTGCATGTTGGCTTTCTCCAAAGGAGCTGTTTCCTCTCTGAGCCGCTTCATCACGGGCGGCTCCCGCAGGGACACGTCCAAGATGTAGTCGTATAGCTCCTCGGGGAGGTTGTTGGTACGGCGGGTCACAGTTCGGTCCTCACAACGGGTCCGGGCTCATGGGCACCGCTCAAGGGTAGGCCACGTCCGACCACTCAATACCTGAGCAGGTACTGCAGCTTCACGAAAATCGCCCGGTTCGTACGGCGCAACCGATCAGTGAAGAACAGTTGATCGTCGACGCCGTCTCCGTCGCGATCCCCCTCGATGAGGTCTGCCTGCTGATAGTGATCGTCGTACCCGGCATAGAAGACGGTTCCCGCGTTCAGGCGGTAATTGACGAGCACATTGAAGTCGAATGTTTCGTCGAGAGAGTTGAACTCGACGATGTTCCGCAGCGCGATTTTGTCGGTAAGTTGGATGTCCGTTCGCGCCCGCAGGATCTTCACGTCGAAGACCTCCGTGCCGTCGCGCGGATCCGTCAGCCGGCTGGTGTTCAAGTTAAGGTTGGTCTGTAGTCGGGCCATCGGCTTAAGCGTAGCATTGACGCCCCAGGTCGTGCCGTGGCCCAGGAATGGTGTGTCGCTGTATCGGACCTGATCCCCCGTCGAAAAATTCACACCGAACTGGTAGGTTCGGCTGGTATTCACTCTGCCCTGGATCCAAAGCCGGCTGCTCTCGAAGTCGGTCCCAAGGAAGCGCTCCATATCCCTGCTGAGGGTCCAGCCGAAGTTGATGTTCCGTGCGAACTGGAAGTTCGTGGAGAGAGCGAAGTTCTCGTCTTGGAGAACATCGTCAAAGTCGTAATTCCGCGTGTAGCCCACGTGCGGACCCCAATTGATGAGCCATGTCTCTGGCCAGAAGCGGTAACTGAGCGTGGCGGTGCCCTGTCGGACGTCGGTGCGCCGGACGAAGCCCACGTCCGTGTCGAGGTCGGGAGAGATCTGATACAGGAAGAGGTCCCAGCCGACGTGGCGGCCCTCTCGGACCCAGCGAGCCGTGAGCATGTGGCCACTCTCTTCGGAGGCATCCAATTCCTTGTGTAGCGTTCGTACCGCCCGAAACCTGAACACGGTGCTGGGATTCAGACGTAGATTACCGTCCAAGTCGAACATCCGGCTGTGACTGTCCATGAACTCCCGGTCGGTGATCATGGCGCCGACGGTCGACTCCGCATACACCTCGTAAAGCCCCCGACCGATGAACGTGTAAGCGGACTGATCGAACAACGGGTCATCGGGGTCAGCCACGTTACCGGGAGCTCGATCGTTCGTGGCCAGCGCACCGAGCGAAACCGGACCCACCTTACCCGACAGCTTCGCCCCGTAGTCCGGGTCCACGATCGTACGCGTGTGCACGAGTGTGACTGGAGCCTGGATACGGAAGATCTCTGCGCCCTCCAGGAAGAAGGGCCTCAGCTCCCTGAAAAAGAGCGGGAACCTCTGGTTGACCTCGATCTGAGGCTGGTCCGACTCGATCTGTGAGAAGTCGGGGTTGACCGTGAAATCGGCCGTGAGAGTCGACGTGATCCCATACTTCAGATTGATGCCCGCGTCGGGATCCGTACGTTGATTCGCGAATCCCGGCCGGGTCGGATCGATGGCGCCGTATTGGATCGCAGTGAATGTCGGCAGAATCTCGATGTTCCGGCTCGTCGAGAGGTCCGTCATCCCCTCCAGCACGCCCATTTGGCCCATGAAGCTGGACTCGTCGCGCGACATGGGAGCCCACACGTCGTTTTCCTGATTCTTACTCTTGATCTCACGAACGATCTGAAACCCCCATCGATGGGGCTGACCCTCTGGAGGAGTGGGATAGCGGAGACTCTTGAACGGGATGGCCATTTCGGCCACGTACCCATCCTCTACGATTTGGCCGGCGGTCTCGAACAGGGCATCCCATGTGCGGTCCGCAAACGGAATCGGCCCGAAGCTTCCCGTCCGTGAGATGACCCCGTCGCCCTGAACTCCGTAAGGGTTAACGTCGAAATCATAGGCCTGCTGTTGATCCATGTAGGTGTCGAAGTAGACCGTCATGAGATCGTCCGCCGCGGCTCGGTCTCGATCTACCCGGTTCCCACGCATGATCGAGGGATCCTCGTAATGCACGTGAAACCCGAAGTAGAGCTGTTCCCGATCGTAGGCGATATAGATGTCGGTGGCCTCGGTTGCGGGCGCTCCCTCGAGCGGAGACTGCTGAACCAACTCCGTGATTTTCGTGGCCGTCCGCCACACTTCGTCGTCGAGGCGGCCGTCGATCTCGGGTGGGGTGTCCGTCCGGACGGGGCTTATTCGTGGACGACCGGCGAGAGGGCCGAGATCGATGTCGTCGGCGATGACATCCGACGACGCCGGAGGCTCAACTGTTGCCTGTGCGGTGAGGGCGCCGGGGACCGTAGCGAAAAGGGCGAGACCGAACAGGATCCCGAACAAGGTAATAAGGCCCGAGGCCCCCAGGGGGGCTCCCCGGTCTCGGTCCTTACGTAGAGCTCTCGTCACCCATATTCCTCATCTTGATGGATCTCATAGAAGGTCGGCAGATATGAAACCGTCTACTCAATTCCACCCGCCGCCGTAAGCCACACGGTTGAAGCTGCCAGGATCAACTGACATTGACAACGGTCGTTTCGAGACCGTAGATGATGCAATTAAGACGTGTCTAACGGGGGAGAGAGAAAACCATGAGTGAAAGATCCGAAGGCCACGACACCCCAGGATTGAAGCGCCGGGAATTTCTCTCGGTCGGCGCCTTCCCGCTTGCGGCGGTGCTTGGGACTGCGAAAACAGGAGCCGTGAAATTGGGCGTCCCGGACGGGATGGGATCGACCCGATCGGCCCAGGACGTCATTCGGGTCGGACTGATCGGGGCCGGGGCCAACGTGCGCCGCGTCCAGATTCCCAGCTTTCGAAGAATTCCGGGGTGTGAGATCGTGGCGGTAGCCAATCGCAGCCTCGAGTCCAGTCGGCGGGTCACTGACGAGTTCAATATTCCCAGGGCCTATGCCAACTGGAAGGAATTGCTCGACGACGACGGCATTGACGCGGTCTTGATCGGCACCTGGCCGTACATGCACAGCATGCTGACCCTGGCGGCATTGGAGAAGGGCAAACATGTACTGACCCAGGCTCGCATGGCGAACGATGCGCAACAAGCCAGGGACATGTTGGCGGCGTCGCGTCGCCACCCAGATCTCGTGTGTCAGTTGGTCCCGACGTCCACGAGCTACCGGATCGACAATGTGCTGAAGAGAATGATTGCCGACGGCTACCTGGGTGAAGTGCTGTCGGTCGAGATGCAGCGGCTGCAGCGCGGGTTCGCCGGTTTTGGCGGCGATCTCGGCTGGCGCCACGACGAGCAGTTCAGTGGTTTCAACACGTTGAACATCGGGTCTTCGTATGAATCGATGATGCGCTGGTTCGGCCGGGGCAATCGGGTCATGGCGATGTCCAAGGTCCACGTGCCCTACCGCATGCGCGCGAACGGTCAAGCAGGCTCTGTCAGCATCCCCGACCACGTAGATATCCTCTACGAATTGGCCAACGGCGCCCAGGTCCACATGAAAATGAGCGCAACCAGCGGCCTATCCCCAGGCAGTCAGTTTTGGCTCTACGGCAGTGAAGGCACCATCTACGTCGACCAGGGGCAAAACGTCTTTGCCGGACGCCGCGGCGACACCGAGCTTTCCGAAGTCCCCAACCCTCCGGCGCAGCAGGCCACCTCCCGAGTGGAGCAAGAGTTCATCAACGCGATCCGAGGCCTCGAAGAGATTACGATGGTGCCCTTTGAATCGGGCGTTCACTACATGGAGTGGACGGAGGCCGTGCACCGAAGCTCGCAGACCGGCGAGGCGGTGTTTTTGCCGTTGTCGTAGGTCGGCCCGCGTACCAGATCTTCGTTGCCTTGTGGAGCGGGTCGTCGCCTTCGTGGTGTCAACGAAAGCGAACACGATCGTATAGCTCCCCCCAGCTATACGTACGACCCGAGTACGAATCTACGTAGTCCGGGTTACGGATCTACCTCGTGCCGGAGCTCCCTCGACGGACGAAGACAGCGAAGAGGAGACCTCCGACGAGGACGGTCGCTAGAGAAAGGATGGACTCCACCGGGCGTCCCTGGAAGGCCCAGAACATCATCCACCCGGAAACCGCGAGAAAGAGGATGGGGCTGATCGGATAGCCCCAGGCCCGAAACGGCCGGTCGAGCTCCGGACTGCGAACCCGCAACACGATCACACAGGAAACGGCGAGACTCGCGAACAGGGTGAGCGTGAAGCCGGCATACTGCTGAATTTGGTCGACCCGTCCAGAAAGGATGATGACCGACGTCACGATCCCTTGAACGATGAGGGCCACGGCTGGAGCGCCGCTCCTTCGGGTCCGAGCGAAAAAGGAGAACGGTGTGAAGTCCTTGCCCAGAGCGTAGTAGACCCGCGGCCCCACCAGCGTCATCGCGGAGGCCGAAGCCAGGATCGACGCACACAGCACGACCGTTACCATACTCACTCCCCTGGGGCCGAAGAGCGTGCGCGACGCCACGAGTCCCACCTCTACCTGACCCGCCAGCTCATCGACGTTCGCCCCGTAGAAGTAGAGGGCGTTGAGCCCCAGATAGAGGAGCAGCACAGTCGCCGTGCCGAGGAGGAGCGCCCGTGGTAGATCCCGCTGAGGATATTTCATCTCCGCCGCGACGTAGGCCGCCGCGTTCCAGCCCGAGAAGCAGAACATTACGAAAATGAGCGAAGTGCCGAACGCCGCGAGGGTGTCGGTCCGGCTCAGCTCCTGGAAGGACGGGGAGACGGTGGCCAGGTTGGAGACGTCCCCACGGCCGATGGACGCCGCGGCGAGAAGGATCGCGACGATGCCGCCCACCTTGAAGACGGTCATGAAGTCGTTGAATCCGGTGCCCGCTTGGACCGCCCGGATGTGGATCCCCACGAGGAGCCAGACCAGCCCCACCGCGGTTAGATCGACGGCCGTTACCACGCCGCCCACGGTCGCTTCTTCGGCCAGGAAGGGGAAAAAGTAGCCGAGGTAGATGACGAAGCTCTTGAGCGCAGCGGCGACGGGAGCGGAAAACCCGGCCACCAGGGACACGAATGCACTCATGAACCCGACGGCCGGGCCGTAGGTTTCACGGAGGTACACGTATTCCGCCCCGGCGCGGGGCATCATGGCTCCCAGCTCCGCATAGCAGAGGGCGCCGAGCAGTGCGAGCCCGCCCCCGATCACCCACAGCACGAAGATGAAGAGCGGGTGCCTGAGATCGGCAGCCTGGAACCCCGTGGTCGTGAAGATGCCCGCGCCGATCATGTTCGCGATCACGAGGGCCGTGGCGGACCTCAGGCGCATGTGCCGCGTCAGCGCGCTCCGGTTCCCTCCGGTAGGTGCGATCAGAATCTCCTGTGAACTGGGTAAGACGGGCGGGGGTGCTGCTTCGCGGGGAACGCCTCCGAGCGCCCGCGGCGGACGCACGCCGGTCCTGTCCTCACGAAGAACCTATCCTAGCGGTGGAAGGCCCGGTTCGTCCACGGAAGGCCCCCTCCCCCAACCAATCCCAGCGCCGGGGCACTCTTGCGACTTCTTATACGGAAGAGGACACTCGAGGAGTCGGTGGGGAGGACGCCGAATGTGAGGCACTGGCGTTTTAGCCGATCAGAGGCTAATAGGAATGCCTGGTCGTCGTCCCGGAAAACACCGAACTAGGAGAGGTTCCATGTCCGTCGATGCAACTCGTTTCACTGGGGTGTTGTTGGGCTTGCTGCTTCTCGCGGTCGGTTGCTCCCCGCAGTCGGAGCCCGGCTCGTTCGAGGAGCTGGCACGCGGTTCGCTCGCTCAAATCGACGGAGAGTTGGACGTTCCCGGTCTGAGGGAGCCGGTCGAGGTCCTCCGGGACGAGTGGGGAATCCCGCATATTTACGCTCAGAACGTCGACGACCTCTTCATGGCGCAGGGGTACGTGATGGCCCAGGACCGACTCTGGCAGATGGAGATGTGGCGGCGCTGGCACGAGGGACGTCTCTCCGAGATCTTCGGACCCGAGGCGTTCGACTACGACCTCCGCACGCGGCAAATGATGTTCCGCGGACCCTGGGACGAGTCCGAATGGACGAGTTACCACCCCGACGGGGAGCGCATCTTCACGGCCCACGCAGCCGGGGTGAACGCATACATCGAGCAGAATCGGGACAACCTTCCGGTCGAGTTCCAGCTCACCGGAGTAGTGCCGGATCCGTGGACCGCCAAGACCGTCCTCCTGCGATGGGCGGCCGTCGGCCTGTCGAGCGTCCGGGGCGATGCGATAAATGAGATCGAGCTGGCCATGAACGTGGCCCGGCTCGGCGCCGAGGAGGCGAATCGCCGCGCGGCGCCGGATCCATGGGATGATCTGAAGGTCCCCGAGGGCCTCGACGTCAGCATCATCACCCAGACGGTCCTCGACGCGATGCAAGCCGGGGACGGAGACCCGTTCACGCAGGGAAGACTCCCGGCTCTGGAAGTGCTGGAACGCTACCGGCACCTCACCCCGGCCGTACGGACGGCGCAGGTCTCGAGTCAACAGATCGCGACCGAGGGGAGCAACAACTGGGTTATGAGCGGCGATCGCTCGCCCACGGGTGTGCCGATCCTCGCCAACGATCCACACCGACGCATCGAGATGCCGGCCCTCCGGTACTTCGTACATCTGAACGCTCCGGGCTGGAACGTGATGGGCGGTGGCGAGCCACCCTTCGTCGGGGCGGACGCGGGGCACAACGAACGCATGGCGTGGGGCTTCACGTTCGCCGGCACGGACATGGTCGACGTCTTCGTCGAGGAGCTCAACCCGGAGGATCCGAATCTCGTTCGGTGGCAGGACGGCTGGGAGCCACTCCGCGTCATCCAGGAGGAAATCGAGGTCAAGGGTGAGGCACCCCGCACGGTGGAGCTGAAGTTCAGCCGCCACGGGCCGGTTATCTTCGAGGATGCGGACAACCGAGTTGCCTACGCGGTGCGCTCCGTCGTCCAGGATCCGGGCACGGCCGCGTATAAAGGAAGCTTCAAGATGGCCCAGGCCGAGAGTTGCGAGGATTTCTTCGAGCGGGCGATGTTTTGGATGGTTCCCACCCACAGCCTGATCTGTGGGGACGTCGAGGGCAACATCGCCCTCCAGGTGACGGGGCTCACGCCCGACCGGGACGGCTGGAACGGCCGGTTGCCGGTTCCGGGCAACGGCAAGTACGAGTGGCAGGGATTCCGGAGTGATCTCCCGCGCGAGTTCAATCCGGCTCGGGGCTACATCACCACGGCCAACAACAACGTCCATCCCCCGGGTTACGAGGGGCGACCGGTGTTCTATCACTCGTCGAGGGGCGTGGCGACCTCACGGATCACGCGCCTCCACCAGATCCTCGGGTCGGACGAGCGGTTCTCGGTCGAGGATCATCAGGCGATCCAGCTCGACACCTACTCGCTGCGGGCCGAGGCAGACATTCCCGCGTTCCAGGGCTGGACCTCCGAGGTCCCGGGTGTGGAGCGGGCCCGTGCCTTGATCGCCGAGTGGGATGGAGTGCTCACGAGAGAGAGCACTGCGGGGGCGATCTACGTGGAATGGACCCGCCTGTCCGATTCCGGGGCGAGCGATGCCGCCACGCCGAACCCACAGCGCCGCGCGCTGATCGAGGAGGGCTTGGAGAAGACCGTTGCCGCGCTGACGGAAGATTGGGGAGCGGACTGGAGCCAGTGGCGGTACGGCAGAGGCAACCAGAGTGGACTCGCGCATATGTTCCTTCCGGACTTCGACCTGCCGGCCGTCGAGCGGCCGGGCGGCTTCGGGACCGTCAACGCTACCGGCGCCAACTTCCGTCGCATTATCGACCTATCGAATCTGGACCGGTCCGTCGCGACGAACGCCCCCGGCCAGAGCGCTCAACCCGGTAGCCCGTTCTACGGTGACCTGATCGACTATCTGGGCAACGGGGAGTATTTCCCGTTCCTCTTCAGCCGTGAGGCGGTGGAGGAACGAGTGGCTTATCGCCTCACCCTGCAGCCGGGGGGGTAGTTCGGATATCACGGGGGAGTAGTTCGGATATCAATCGTGGAGCTGGTTACGACGGGCGGGCGCTCTTAGTTCCCCACCCGCTCCTTCAGCTCCTCGAAAAAGTTCCGGACCGCAAGCGCCTTGAGCGTGCCGGGCCGCAAGTTGACTGGTGCGCTCCTGCCCCTCACGTTATCCCGGCCCGTGCACGGGCTTTTTGGTTTTGACTATCTTTGGGCGGGCTGAGGAAGGCCCCCCATTCAAGGAGAATTCCATGAGCGCGAACGGTCTCGATTTCAGCATCGCCATCGGGGGGGCCGCCGGACAAGGAATCGCGACGCCGGGTAACATCCTCGCTCGCATGTTCGGCCGGCGTGGTCTGCACCTCTATGCGTACAACGCCTATCAGTCGATCATCCGTGGAGGACACATCCTGTTGACGCTGCGCGTTGCCGACAAAGAGCTGCACAGCCACGGCGACGGGATCGACCTGCTGCTCTGTCTCAACCAGGACACGATGGACCGGCACCTTAGGATTCTCGGACCGGGATCTCGGGTGCTCTACAACAGTGACAAAATCGAGCCCGGTGAGGTGCCGGATGGCGTCCACATCTGCCCGATGCCCATCGCCGAACTGGCAGCGGACAGCAAGAACAAGCTCATCCAGAACACTATCTCACTCGGCGTCATGATCTCTCTTCTGGGCGTCGACTTCGCGGTGCTGGAGGAGGCTCTGGAGCAGCTGTTCAAGCGGAAGGGAGCGCCCGTGGTCGAAGAGAACGTGACCATGGCCCGGGCTGGTTATGACCACGGGGCCGCCAACTTCGAGCCCTTCTCCGAACCGTTACCAGAAGGGGACAAGCCGCTCGTGATATGGACCGGCAACTCCGCTCTGGCCATGGGCGGAGCAGCGGCCGGAGTCAAGTTCTACGCCGCGTATCCAATGAGTCCCTCGACCGGAGTCCTCCACTGGATGGCGCAGCACGCCCACGAGCTGGGCATCATGGTGCGTCAGGTCGAGGACGAGATCGGCGTGGCCAACATGACCATCGGCGCCGCCCACACCGGCTGCCGCGCCATGTGTGCCACTTCCGGTGGTGGTTTCGCGCTGATGACGGAGGCGATCGGGGCAGCGGCGATGATGGAGATCCCCGCGGTCTTCATCAACGTGATGCGTGCCGGACCCTCGACGGGCGTGCCCACTAAGACGGAGCAGGGCGACCTCTGGCAGGTCCTCGGCGCCAGCCAGGGCGACTTCGAGCGCTTCGTCGTGGCGCCGAAGAATTGCCTCGATGCATACGACACCGTCGCCGAGCTCTTCAACCTCGTGGACCGCGCCCAATGCCCCGGGATCATCATCTCCGATCTCCTCATTTCGGAAGGGACGTACAGCGTGGACCCGGACCTCATCGAGGTCCAGCCCGAGATCGATCGGGGCGACCTTCTCCTCGATCCTTCGCCCAACGGAACCTACCTGCGTTACGCCGACACGGAGAGCGGGATCTCGCCGCGAGTTACGCCAGGCCATGAGGGATTCGTTCATGTGGTGGCGACGGACGAGCACGACGAGGACGGAGTACTCATCAGTGACGAGTTCACGCATCCGCACAAACGGCGTCGAAGCGTTGAGAAGCGCGCCCGCAAGTTCCAGGGCGTTGCGGCCGACGTGCCCCCGCCGACCCTGGAGGGTCCCCAGGACGCCGAAGTGACACTGGTCGGCTGGGGCTCCACCTACGGAGTGATCCGAGAGGCCATCGAGATGCTCTCTGAGCAGGGAGTGGTCGCCAATCAGCTCGCCATCAAATGGATCGTCCCGCTCCACGGCGAGGCCGTGGACGAGATCCTGTCCAGTGCACAGCGGGTCCTCATCGTGGAGAACAACCACTCGGGTCAGTTTGCCCGGTACCTGCGTAGCGAGACCGGCTTCTCCGCGCACGGCCACATCCGTAAGTACGACGGAGAGCCATTCATGCCCCATCACGTCGTCGAAGGGGTCCTCGATCTCTTGCAGGCCGAGGCCACCCTACACGTACCGCATCAGGAGATCATCGTATGAGCACCGCCACGATCACGACCGAGCGGATCGGCCTCGACCTCGTCCGGTCCCCGACCTCGGCCAAGGAATTCAAGGGTGCGGTTGCACCCGACTGGTGCCCCGGCTGCGGAGACTTCGGAGTGCTGAACTCGCTCCAGCGTGCGGTCTTCGAGCTGGGGCTCAAGCCGCATGAAATCCTGTGCGTGAGTGGCATCGGCTGCTCGTCCAACACCCCCGGCTACTTCAACGCGTACGGCATGCACACCCTGCACGGGCGCTCCCTTCCGGTGGCGACGGGAGCCAAGCTGGGGAACCACGAGCTCAACGTCATCGTGACGGGCGGTGACGGCGACGGCTACGGCATCGGCGGCAACCACCTGATGCACACCGCGCGCCGGAATATCGATCTGACCTACCTGGTGATGAACAATCAGATCTATGGCCTGACCACGGGCCAGGTCTCTCCCACCAGCCGCCCCGACATGAAGACCAAAAGCACGCCCCACGGGAACCTGGAGTATCCCATCAACCCCATCACATCCGCGATCATGAACGGAGCGACGTACGTCGCTCGGGGCTACAGCGCCGACCCCAAGCACCTCACGGAGCTCATCAAGAACGGAATTGAGCACAAGGGCTTTTCGCTCATCGATATCTTCAGCCCCTGCGTCACCTTCAACCACGACAACGACTTCAAATTCTTCAAGCCACGGATCAAGAAGCTGGAAGACGAAGGCCACGACCCCAGCGACTGGAAGGCGGCCTGCGAGAAGGCGATGGCGTGGGGAGACGAAATCTACATCGGGCTGTTCCACGAGAACGACCGGCCGTCGCTGGATTCGCTCGAGATGGTCATCGCCGACGGTCCCCCCCTCGCACGCCGTCCCCTGGGACTCAGCAGCGAGCAGGGCGAGAAGCTGATCAGCCGGATGATGTAGGGGGGCGAGCGCTAAGTGGAGGTTGCCTCGGCGTCGAACAGACCCGCCTCGACGCCCACACCTCTGTCCATCAAAGGCTCGGCGAGCGCGACCGAACCGGGCTCGTTGAAGTTGACCGACGCGAAGTCGGGCAGCACGGCTGCCTGGCTGACGCGCCCCATTTCAGGGCGGCCTTCAGCAGCATGGTCCCTGTTGGCCCGCGACGTGGTGCACCACAGCCTCCAAGCGCAAAGACACCCGGCCCCGCTACGGTGAGGAAGTCACCCCGCGACACGAGAAAGTTGCGCCGCGACACCCAGGCCAGCTCCAGTCTATTCGAGCACGTCCAGATCCCGAAAGAATTCCAGTGCTTCGGGATTCGCCAGGGCCTCGACGTTCTTCACTTCGCGTCCATGGATGACGTCGCGGACGGCGAGTTCGGTGATCTTGCCGGATCTGGTGCGGGGAATATCCGCTACCGCCGACACGACCTGAGGCACGTGCCGGGGGGTCGCGCCGGTGCGGATGCGCGTCTTGATCTCATGCGTCAACGCGTCGGTGAGTGCTAAGCCTTCGCATAATACGACGAATAGCACGACGCGGACGTCACCCTCCCACTCCTGGCCGACCGCAACCGCTTCCTGCACCGCGTCGAGCTGCTCCACTTGCCGGTAGATTTCGGCCGTGCCGATGCGCACGCCTCCGGGATTGAGCACGGCGTCGGAGCGCCCCATGATCAGGTAGCCGCCGTGCCGGGTCTCCAGCGCAAAGTCACCGTGGCACCAGATACCCGGAAACTTGTCGAAATAGGCTGCCTCGAAGGCCGCGCCATCCGGGTCGTTCCAGAAGCACAGCGGCACGGTCGGAAACGGCTGCGTGCAGACCAGCTCGCCGCGCTCCTCGATCACCCGTTCGCCGGCGTCGTTCCAGATTTCGACCGCCATGCCCAGCATAGGCCCCTGAATCTCGCCGCGGTACACGGGCCCGTACGGATTGGGTCCGACGAAGCACGCCAGAAGATCGGTACCGCCCGAGATCGAAGCCAACGCCACGTCCTGCTTGATGTGCTCGTACACGAAGTCGAAACTCTCCGGGACCAGCGGTGAGCCGGTCGACGCTATGGTCTCGAGGTCCGGCAAGGGATGGGTCTCGGCCGGCCTCAACCCCGACTTCTTCACACTGTCGATGAACTTCGCGGAGGTGCCGAAGAACATGGCACGTTCATCCTGCAGGAAATCGAACAAGCGGTTGCCGTCCGGATAGAACGGCGAACCGTCGTACAGCATCACGGTCGCTCCGCAGGCCAGCGCCGACACCAGCCAGTTCCACATCATCCAGCCACAGGTCGTGGAATAGAAAACCCTCTCACGCGGGCGTAGCCCAACGATCAGGCGATGCTCCTTCAGATGCTGCAGTAGCGTTCCACCGGCGCGATGCACGATGCATTTGGGTGTGCCGGTCGTGCCACTGGTAAACATGATGTACAGCGGATGATCGAAGGGCAGTGAGCGGAACTGTGGGGCACGGCCGCGTCGTCCGTCGATCAGCTCCCTCCAGTCCAGCATCCCGTCGGGCACGCCGAGATCCATGTACGGCACGATCACCACCTGCTCCACGGTCGGTAACTGCTTGACGACAGCGCTGATCCGCCCGCGAATGTCCAGCGTCTTGCCGTTGTATTGATAACCGTCGCAGGCGATCAGAATCTTCGGATCGACTTGGGCAAAGCGGTCCAGCAGACCCGGCTCACCAAAATCCGGCGATGACGACGAAAAGACTCCTCCCAGGGCGCTAGTAGCCAGCATCGCAGTGACCGTCTCGGCGATGTTGGGCAGCACGGCGACCACGCGGTCACCCGCCTCCAGATCCACCTCATCGAGCCAGGCGCCAAAGGCACCGACCTCGTCATTCAGCTCCTGCCAAGTGACGCGCCGGCAACGACCATCCTCGCCGAGCGCGACGATTGCCTCGCCCGAGTCCGAGCGACGCAGGAGGTTCTCGGCAAAGTTCAAGGTTGCGCCTGGAAAGAAGCGCGCCGTGCGCATATCGGCCCCCGATTCAAACACGATCTTACCGGGCTCACCGATCACCCCGCCGAACTCCCAGACACTCCGCCAGAACGCCTCCGGTTGCTCGATCGACCAGCGGTGCAGCCCGTGGTAATCGACGGATGCCTGCCCAGCATAGGGGCCAAAGCGGCTCGCGAACTCGGTCAACGCCGACGACGCCACACGCTCGGGCGATGGGCGCCACAAGATCCTGTCCTCTGTCTGTGTCATGGTTGGACCTTGCGCCAGCTCCGGCGCCCCCGGTCTGCTAGTCGTGCTTAAATGCAGCCTTCATTCCCTGACGAACACCAGGTCCTCGTCGCTGGACAACTCGGATGCGAAGGCATAGCCATCCTCCCCAAAACCCTTCAAGTCGTCCTCATTCTCGACGCGGTTGCGGACCATGAATCGGGCCATCCTTCCTCGCGCTTTTTTCGCGATGAGCCCAACGGTCCGGGGCACTCCCTCCCTGATTTCCCTGAAGTGGCAGGTAACGAATGGGCCGGCCAGCTTCTGAGGCTCGATCGCCTTGACGTACTCGTTGGAGGCCAGAGACACGACCGTGCGGTTCTCATGGGAGGCGGTCACTTCATTACATGCGTCGGTGAGCCGCGAGCCCCAGAAGTCGTAGAGGTCCTTTCCACGCTGGGTGGAAAGCCTCGAGCCCATCTCCAGCCGATACGGCTGAATCAGGTCGAGGGGCCGCAGAACGCCATAGAGACCCGAAAGGATGTTGAGGTGATTCTGGGCATACGTGAGGTCGTCCTTGCTCAGCGTGTCCGCATCGAGCCCCACGTAGGTATCACCGCGGAACATGAACACGGCTTGCTTGGCATTGCTAGGGTCGAAGGGCGTCGAGTATCGCTCGTAGCGAGCATGGTTCAGTTCGGTCAGGGCGTCCGAGAGTTTCATGAGCGCCTTGAGTCCCTCCTTCCCCAGATCCTTGACGGTGTCCACGAGCTCTTCGCTGTTGTCCAACATCTTGGGGATCGTGAAGTCGCCCAACGGCGGATCATTTTCTGTGTCCAGCCTCTTGGCGGGGGATATCAAAGCCAGCACGTTGCTTCTGTCCTGTTGAGGCTCCGGTTTGACGGATCGGGAACAACGTGAGGGGCAGGACCCAAGGCGGTCAATATCACCGAATACCGGTACCGCCCGCGGGAGCCGCTGTAGCCTCCCAGCGCGGATCTCAGTACGGAAGAACGTAGAGCACGATCGCCAGAAACGGGATGAGCAAGAGCATCATCGTGATCGCGTATCCGAACATGTCGCGAGCACGAAGGCCGGTGATGGCCAGGAGCGGGATTGCCCAAAAGGGGTTGAGGAGGTTGGTGTGGGCGTCCCCGACCGCGTAGGCCGCGATCGTCTGGCCATGAGGGATTCCCAACTCGGCGCCAGCCATCATCATCGGCCCACCGATGATCGCCCACTCACCGCCGGCTGAGGGTACGAAGACGTTGAGGATCCCTCCGGTGAGCCATGCGGTCACCGCGAACGTATCCGGTGTGGCGATCGAGAGCAGCGACACGGTCATGGAATCGACCAACCCGGTCCCCGTCATGATTCCGATGATCCCGGCGTAGAACGGGAAGAGCAGGACGACTCCCGCGCTCCCTTTCACGGCGTCGTAGAACTCGCTCAAGTACTTGGTCGGGCTGGCGTAGAGCAGGAGGCCGATCATGAGGAATCCGAAGTTGAAATTATTCAGGTCGAGCGCACCGAGGCCTTGCGTGAAGAACGCGCTCAGAAACACTACGACACCGGTTAACGCGAGTATGCCACCGAGGATCCTGCTGTTGTCCATCTTGTCGGCTAGGGACGCCTTCGCCTCGCCCGAGCGAGGATCCCGGCCCACGTCCGCGTCCGAGTCGACCCTGCTCGACCCGGCAGTCCCCACGTGCCGATCCTGGTCGACGTCCGGATTCACATCGGGGTCGAGATCGACGTAGTGCCCGATCGCCCTGCAGTTCTCCTTCGGCGGGCTCAGCAGGTACAGCAACATCGAGCCGTAGACGATCGAAAGGACGGTCAAGGTCAGCGGGTAGGGGTGGAAGACCCACTCCGTGGAGGGGATCACTCGATCGACGAACCCCAACTGTATCAATGCGTTACCGTCGGTAGCTTGAAGTAATCCCGCGGAGCTGGACATCCCCCATCCCCAGGTAAGGCCGAGCCCCATGTAGCCGGCCACCGCCAACAGCGGATAGTGGACGGCCATTCCGTTCCTGGCGGCGTACTTCCCCATCTCACGGGCCAGAATCGCCCCCAAGATGAGGCTGAGACCCCAGGAGATCCATGCGGTTAGCATCGCTCCGACACCTACGAGAACGACGGCCTGCCGTCCGTTCTTGGGAATCCGCACGAGGCTGAGGATCACGCCCCTCACCCGTGGGTGGTACGCCACGACGTTCGCGGTCACGAGGATGATCACCATCTGCATGGCGAACTGCAGCAGCCCCCAGAAGCCTTCGTACCATGAGAGGGCGATCTCGGTCAGTGCGGACCCTTCAGAGATGAACGCGGCGCCCGCAGCGACGTACGTCAGGAGGATGGCGAAGAGGAACGGGCTGGGCATCCACCGCTCCACCCGGTCGGCGATCGCCTCCCCGAACCTTTGGACAGGAGTGAGATCCGGTTCAGTCACCTGCTCGGCAGTTGGCATACTCGGCTCCTTGGCCTGTTGGCGTCATACGGCGCTTCAACGTCACGCGGGCGGACCCTGCGCGCCACTCAGATGCGGTGTTGGCCACCCACAATGGGTGGCGAGAGAGAGCGCGTTGACTGGTTCGCTGCGGTCCCTCACGTGCTGGCTTTCGCCGGAACGTAATTCCAGGCGAAGCCGAGGCCACGCTCGATATCCGTGGATTGCCCGACGAGAATCCGCAGGAGTTCTATCGTGACCTCGCCGGCGTGACCAACGATCCGAACATCGAGATCATCCCGGAAGGGGTCTACCGGCCGGCGAGCCCGCCCTCCGGCATAGAGAACGAGATGTTTCAGGCCCTGGAGGGCTCGTTCCTGTCCCTGATCCAGTATCTGTGTACGCCGTCGTCGAAGTGGCAGCGAGCGCATGACTTGAAAGAACTGCCTTGACCATCGCCCGTTCTCTCTTAAGTTCATACGAACGTTTGAATCAATCAAAGGACCCACATGATCAAGCTCTCTCCGAATACGGGCACGGCCACCCGGTTGAGAAGGGCCGGACGACGGATCTTCGCACGCCGGGGCTACGAGGGGGCCTCCCTTCGGGGCATCACACGAGAGGCCCGCGCCAACCTGGGGGCAGTGACGTACCACTTCGGGAGCAAGAAGGGTCTGTACGAGGCCGTCGTGGACGGCGCTCTCGCTCCCCTCAGAGAGCGAGTGAGCAAGGCTGCAGCCGTTCCGGGAACACCGCTCGAAAGGATCGAGGGTGTCGTCCGAGCTTTCTTCGCCCACCTGAGCGAGAATCCGGACATGCCCAACTTCATGCTCCAGCAGGTGACCTCGGGAGTCGAGCCCATCGAACCGGTCCAACAGACGATGCAGTACGTTATCGGAACGCTCTCGACCCTACTTTGTGAAGGACAGGAGGACGGGAGCATCCTCGAGTCGGACACGCTCCCAACGGTTATCGGGATCATTGCCCTCCCGGTCCACCTGACGCTGGTGGGCCAGCTGTTGTCTCGGGCGGGCGGCTTCCCCGGCGGTGTGCCTGCGGATCGGGCGGAGGAGCATGCGGTTCAGTTCGTGGGAAGGGCCCTCAACGCCAAGGAGGTATCATGAATTCGCAGCTTCGGAGCATTCTGGCGGTCTTGGCAGGCCTCGCGGTGCCGTGCATGGGCGGACAAGCACAGGGCATAGCCGCCCAGGCGGCGAACCGTCCTTCCTCCGATGCCACGGGGACTCTGTCTCAGGCCACACTCACTCTCTCCGAGGCCGTGGCGACGACGTTGGAGACTCACCCCTTCCTTCTCGGAGGAATGGCGCGCCAGAGAGCGGCCGAAGAGGCCCACGGGGTCAGTCGGGGAGACCGCTTCCCTGCTCTGAGCGTGCTCGGCACGGCCGCACAGTTCGAAGAGCCGATGATCGTCACGCCCATTCATGCCTTCGAGCCTTCTCTCGTCCCCCCCTTCGATGAGACGCTCTTCCAGGCCCGAGCCGTGGTCGGCTACACAGTCTACGACGGTGGCGCGAGAGGAGCGCGCATCGAGGCGTCCGCCTCTCAGGTGAGGGCGGCAGAGTCCGATCTCAGATCGGCCCGCCAGGAGCTCATCGGCCAGGTCGCCGTGAGCTATCTCGGCGTCCTTTTGGCTCGGGATCAGTTGGACGCCCACGACCAGCGCATCGCCGCCCTGCAGGCCGAGCTCGAACGGGTTCAGGCTCTTCTGGCCGTGGGTAGGGCACCGCGAGTGGAAGTGCTACGAGCCGAGGCGGCGCTGGCAGACGCTCGCGCCAACCGGGTCCGGACGGTCACGCTGCGCCGGGTCGCAGAGGGCGATTTGAGTCGGCTCATGGGCCTGTCCTCCGGCTCCCTAGTCGAGCGGGAATTTCAGGGGGTCGCCCTGCAGGAAGTAGGAATCGTCGACCCAACGCGGCTGTTCTCGGCTTCACTGGCCACCAATCCAGGTGTCCAGCGCGCCCGGGACGATCTTACATCCGCCGAAGCCGCTGTGGGCGTCGCCCAGGGCGCCCGCAGGCCCAGCGTGGATCTTCAAGCGGCCTACGTTGACCAGGGTAGCCTCGACGGACACTTCACCGGCGAGTGGAACGTGGGCGTGGGCATCTCGGTGCCCGTCTTCACCGGTGGCCGTCTGGGACACGGTGTTTCCCGAGCCGAGGCGCTTCGTGAGGCCTCCCGCGAGAACGTACGTCTCGCCGAGCTCGGAGCGGCCGCCAACGTCGACAGGGCGCTGGCGACGCTGGAAGAGACCGAGGCCCGTGCGGTGAGTCTTCGCACAGCCGTGGACCGCTCCGAGGAAGTGGCTCGCATCGAACGACTACGTCTCGACACCGGCACCGGAGTTCAGGCGGACTACCTGGAGGCCGAGGCGACCCTTCTGTCCCTCAGAGCGGCGCTCAGTGAAGCGGACCACGGCGCGGTGCTCGCGCGGATTAGACTCGCCCAGGCGGTGGGTGAGCTCGACGAGGGCTGGCTCGAAGAGAACCTCGGAGGTGAATTATGAGTGAACGCCGATCCCCCCGACCCGTCCTTGCGCTGACCGTCTTGGCGGTCGTCGGTGCCATCGTGTGGTTCGGATTCCTGCAGGACGGTGACGTGGGAGACGGGCTCACGGCTTTTGGGACCGTGGAGGCGACCGAGGGTCAGCTCGCTTTCCAGGCTGCCGGCCGGATCCAAGCGATCGTCGCGCGTGAGGGTGACCGCGTTGCCACCGGCCAGGAGCTGGCGAGCCTCGACCGGTCCGAGCTCGATGCGCGCCGTGCTCAGCTGGTGGCTCAGCTCGCAGGAGCGCGGGCCGGATTGGCGGAGCTTCAGAGCGGGTTCCGAGCAGAGGAGATCGCGCAGGGGCGCGCCGGCCTCCGGGCGGCCGAGGAGCAGGTGGGCGATGCCGAGCGGGACCTGGAGCGAACCGCACTTCTGTATGACGGCGGGGCGGTGAGTCAGGAGGCACTGGAGAAGAGCGAGCTCGCCCTGAGCCTCTCCCGTATCCAGGCAGACGAGCGGCGTGAGGCGCTCGGGCTTCTGGAGGCGGGACCTCGCGCGGAGAGGGTGACGGCCCAGGCCGCGCAGGTGGCTGCCGCCGAAGCCGGCATTCAGGTCGTCGACGCGGCGTTGTCCTTCGCCATGATCACGGCTCCGTTCGATGGGGTGGTGACCGTCAGGCACCGGGAGCCGGGTGAGACGGCCCCACCCGGTGCTCCCGTTCTGACCCTCATGAACCCGGATGACCGCTGGGTGCGGATCTATGTGCAGGAGGACCGGATCGGTAGGGTCGCGCTGGGACAGCGCGCCACCATCACCTCGGATAGCTATCCCGACCGTACCTACGAGGGACGCGTAACCTTCGTCGCTTCGGAGGCCGAATTCACGCCCAAGAACGTCCAGACGCCCGAGGAGCGAGTGAAACTCGTATATGCGGTGAAGGTCCAGGTCGTGGGCGATCCGGCCTTCGAGCTCAAGCCGGGCATGCCCGCCGACGTACGCCTGGACACGGGCGAAGTGGCCCAGTGAGCGTCCGGGGGAAGTCGACCGGGCAGGGGTCGGCCCCTGCGGTCCGAACCGAGGGTCTCACCAGAGCGTTCGGTCCGCTCCTGGCGGTGGACGGTCTGTCCTTGGAGGTCGCGACCGGTGAGCTCTTCGGTCTCGTGGGCCCCGACGGAGCCGGTAAGACCACGACGCTGAGAATGCTCGCCGGCGTCCTCCCTCCTTCGAGCGGGCGCGCCTGGGTGTTCGGCACCGACGTCGGTGAGGACCCCGAAGCGGTCAAAGCACAGATCGCATACATGTCTCAGCGCTTCGGTCTCTATCACGACCTCACGGTCAGCGAGAACCTCGACTTCTACGCCGACCTCTTCGGCGTGCCCCGGGACCAACGCTCCGAAAGGCTCTCACGACTCTACGAGTTCAGTGGCCTCGGACCCTATAGGGACCGCCGGGCGGAAGCGCTCTCCGGTGGAATGAAGCAGAAGCTCGGTCTTTCGTGCGCCTTGATCCATCGGCCGAGCCTCTTGCTCCTGGACGAGCCGACGTTCGGAGTGGACCCGATATCGCGACGGGATCTCTGGCTGATCATCCACGAGATGGTGAACGAGGGGGTGACCGTGGTGGTGAGCACGGCCTACATGGACGAGGCCGAGCGGTTCGATCGGCTGGCTTTCCTTCAGGCGGGCAGAAGCCTCTCGGTGGACACTCCCGACGTGCTTCGGGAGGGGCTAGCTGGCCGGGTCCTATCGGTCCGGGTCGGGAATCGGTCGAGGGCGGCTCGGGACGTCCTGAGAACGACTCCGCTCGTCGCCAGCGCATCCGTGTTCGGTGATCGACTGCATGTGGTGCTGGAGGACGCGACCACAGGCCCGGGTTCGGTCCAAACCGCTCTCGAGTCGAAGGGATTTTCGGACGTGAATGTGGAATTCATCGACGATCCGTCGCTGGAGGACGTGTTCATAGACCAGGTCGGGGCCCGCGGCGGGCGAGGCCATGACGCAGACTGAGGGGTCCAGCCCCACGGGCGGGCTCCACATATTGCCGAACGACCCAGGGGACCTCGGGCATGCCGTCACTGCCCGCGACCTCACGCGTCATTTCGGCGACTTCATCGCCGTCGACGGTGTGTCGTTTCAGGTACGCTCAGGCGAGATCTTCGGCTTTCTGGGACCCAACGGGGCCGGCAAGACCACCACCATCAAGATGCTCACCGGGCTCATTCCTCCTACCTCGGGTGAGGGACGCGTGGCGGGCCTCGACGTGGCGACGGAGCGCGGTGCCATCAAGCGGCGGATCGGCTACATGTCTCAGCTCTTCTCCCTCTACTCCGATCTGACCGTCGACGAGAACATCCGCTTCTTCGCTCGACTCTACGGGGTCCCCGGGGGCCGCCGACGCGAGCGGGCGGATTGGGTAGTGGAGATGGCGGGACTCACCGAGCACCGGGGCCGTCTGACGGGCGAGTTGCCCTTGGGATGGAAGCAGAGGCTCGCCCTGGGCTGTGCCGTCCTTCATGAGCCTCCGATCCTCTTTCTGGACGAGCCCACGTCGGGGGTCGACCCGATCTCGCGTAGAGCGTTCTGGGACCTGATCTATGAGCTGAGGGACGGCGGGACCACGGTCTTCGTCACGACTCACTACATGGAGGAGGCCGAGTACTGCCACCGGCTCGCCCTGATGAATCGGGGACGCCTCATCGCCCTGGACACGGCGGCAGGCCTCCGGGACGGCATGAGACTGCCCCTCTTCGAGGTCCGAGCCGAGGACCCGCCTCGGGCCGTACAGGCACTGGACGGTACCTCGGGCATCGTGGATGCCGCTATGTACGGTCGCTCCCTCCACGTGACCACGGACACGAAAGAGGGCGCAGACGACCGTATCCGGTCCCACCTGGCCCGGGTGGACATCGACGTGACCTCCGTGGAGCAGATCAAACCCTCTCTCGAGGACGTGTTCGTGGCGCTCGTCCGTGAAGAGGGTGGAGCCAGGGGCGGGTGAGCACGCTCAGCCGGACTCGGCTCATGGCCATGGCGCGCAAAGAGGTTCTCCACCTACGTCGTGACCCCAGGAGCCTCTTGCTCGCGTTCCTCCTACCCGCCCTTCTCGTCGTCCTGTTCGGGTACGCCATCACATGGGACGTGGAGGACATCCGTACGGCCGTCTTGGACCAGGACGGATCCAGCCGGAGTCGAGAGCTGCTCGAGGCCTTCGAGGCATCCGGCTACTTCACGATGGTGCGCCGGCTGACCCGACAGGGCCAAGTCGAGGAGGTCCTGGACCGGGGCGAGGCCCTCGTCGTCATCGTGCTGCCGCCCGACTTCGCAAGGGATCTCGATGGAGGACGATCCGCCGCGCTCCAGATTCTAGTCGACGGCAGCGACGCCAACACGGCGACCATCGCGTTGGGATACGCCCAGAGCATCGTGCGGTCATTCTCCACGGATGCCCTACTGGAGGGAGCCGAGCTCCCCGTGACGATCAGCGCGGAGACCCGAGTGTGGTACAACGAGGAGCTCCTGAGCAGGAACATGATCGTCCCCGGGCTCGTGGCGGTCATCATGATGATCATCGCCGCCATGCTCACCTCTCTCACCATCGCCCGGGAGTGGGAGCGAGGCACCATGGAGCAGCTCGTGTCCACCCCGGTCCATAAGTTCGAGGTGGTCCTGGGAAAGCTGCTACCCTACGTGGCCATCGGAATCATCGACGTGGTGCTGGTAAGCGTCATCGGCGTTCTTCTCTTCGACGTTCCGTTCCGGGGCAGCCCCAGCCTTCTGATGATCCTCTCGCTCGCCTTCATCGTGGGGGCCCTGGGGTTGGGGATGTTCATCTCTGCGGTCGCACGCTCACAACTCTTGGCCACTCAGATGGCGATGATCCTGACGTTTCTCCCGGCGTTTCTGCTTTCCGGGTTCATGTTCGCCATCGACGTCATGCCCCCGGCGCTACAGGCTATCACCTACCTGATCCCCGCCCGCTACTTCCTGGTGGTGACCCGGGGTGTGTTCCTGAAGGGGAGTGGCGTCGAGGTGTTGGCCACCGAGGGCTTGCTCATGATCGCCTTCGCCGCCCTGGGCCTTTTCGGTGCGACCCGGGCGTTCAAGAAAGAGATCCAGTGAGCGGGGTGACAAGGAGATTCGAGCGCGTATTCGGCATCCTGGCCAAGGAGTTCCGGCAGACGTTCCGGGACCCCCGGATGGCCCGGGTGATCTTCGTGGCTCCCATCGTTCAGCTCTTGGCGTTCGGATACGCCGTTTCCACCGATCTCGACGACACCTCGATGTTCGTGGTCGATCACGACAACACGCGGGAGTCAAGGGAATTGGTGTCTTCCATCACGGCCTCCGGCTACTTCGATGTAACGGGTCGTTCGCAAGCACCCGCAGATCTTGTACGTGCCTTGGACCGAGGGGATGCGGTCCTTGGGGTCGAGATCCCGCGGGGATACGCGGAAGCCTGGCTGGGCGACGGCGGAGCACAGATCCAGGTACTCCTCGACGGAACCAACTCCAACACGGCCACGATGGCCCAAGGCTACATCACTCGCATCATCGAGGGACGCGCCGTTGAGCGGGCGATGACGGGAGTGGCACCTCCCGTGGATCTGCGTGAAAGGGCCTGGTACAATCCCGAGCTCGCCAGCCGTAACTACAATGTCCCGGCGGTCGTGGGGACCCTCATCATGATAGTCTGCCTGCTGCTCACGTCACTCGCGATCGTTCGAGAGCGCGAGATCGGAACCCTGGAGCAGCTCAAGGTCAGCCCACTCACGGCCGGGGAGCTCGTTGCCGGAAAGACATTACCGTTCGGGATCATCGGGATGGGGGATTTGGTCCTGGTGACAACGGTGGCGGTCCTCTGGTTCGACGTGCCGCTTCGGGGCAGCCTTCCCGTCCTGTTCATGGCCAGTCTCTTGTATGTGATCGCGGGCTTGGGCATGGGTCTGCTCATCTCCACAGTCTCCAAGACGCAGCAAGAGGCCTTCATGACCACCTTCCTCGTGTTCATGCCCGCCCTGCTACTGTCCGGATTCATGTTTCCCGTTTCCAGCATGCCCCAGATTTTCCAGGACATCACCATCTTGAACCCGGTCCGGCACTACATCGAGATCGTGCGGGCCATCTTCCTCAAAGGGATTGGTCTCGATGTCCTTTGGCCTCAGTTCCTAGCCCTCCTGCTCCTGGGCCTCGCGCTCCTGACCCTGGCGACTCTTCGGTTCAGACGAGAGGTCGTCTAGACGTAGAGCCGCGGGGAAAGCGTCTGAGACAATCCACTTGCGGTGTAAAGCCCGCTTCGAAGACGGGCTTATCTCATATTGGCCGCTCGCTGGACCATCTCGATATTCGCACCGCTCGGTCCCGCGATGAAGAAAAAGGAGATCTGTCCATTCACAAAGGTCAGTCTGTTCGGCCGCCGAGTGATCTCCACACGCTTGCCGCTGAGCTCATCCAGCTTCGGGTTGAGATCCAGAGCTCTCCATCCGAGGTGATCTATGGCCCCCTCGGTGCTCGGGAAAGTCTCGCCCTGGGTTACCAACAACCAGACGTTCCCCGGATAGAGGATTCCGTCCAAGCGGCCCCGCAGAGGGGTGCGGACACCACCGAACTTGTCCTGATACCACTGCAGGGCAGTCTCCGGCTCCGGGCTCCTCACGTGGATATGGTGGAACCCTAGGTGCTGAGGGTCCTCGATGATTTCGAGTCGCACTCCCCATGGGTCCACGGCAAAGCTCAGCGGAAAGAGGCCCTCGACGTCCCGCCTCGGTGTGGTGATCGTCGCGCCCGCTGCCTCTAGCTCGCGGAGCTTCGCGTCGAGATCCGCTACCGAAAAGCCCAAGTGGTCGATCACGCTCCCCTCGCTTGGCCTTCGATCCGCCGCCCGCTGCCAAATAAACCGGGTCGTGCCCAAGAGCAGTCGCTCGTCCCGACCGTCGACCGCCTCACCCCCGATGTGATCGAGATACCACTGGGCGGCCGCCGGAGGATCGGGCACGGCCATATGTACGTGATCGTACAGCAGCGTCTCGGACTGAGCGCCCAGGACAGGAGCGGACACAGCGATCAGGGCGATCGCCCCGAGGATAGACGTAGCGAAGCGTTGCATGACGGACTCCGAAAAGGAACGTGAGTTGACTGCTAACGCGGCATAGAGGCAGGCGGGTTGAAGCGATTCGTGAAAGGGGCCAGTTCGTTCGTCCGCTCCTGGGCATCGATCACGGCATGGGAGGCGCCAATCGCTCCGTACAGTGCTTGAATGGAAACAAGCTCGATAATCCCTTCCTCACCGAACATGGCCAGCGCCCGCTCATAGGTCGCGTCAGTGATATGCCGATTCTTCCAGAGCTCCTGGAGGAAGTCGTACGCAAGCGCTTCGTCTTCCGTCATGTTAATTGGACGCTGGCCCGCGGCCAGCGATCTCACCGTCTCCGGCTTCACGCCTTCCCGGATCGCGGCTCCGCTGTGACTGTTCCACGGATGATTTGCGGTCCACTCGCGAGCGGTGATGATGGCCGCCCATTCGTAGATTTTCGGAGAGACCTGCAACTCCTCCGAACCGTAATGCACCCGCAACCGCACCATCGTGTCCACCAGGTCGGGAACCCGAAGGAACGCATTCCACGCAACATTACCGGGATTACGCCCGGGCCTCACGGCCTCGTAGTCGTCCCAGTCCTGCTGTTGCCGCGGGGTCAATTCGTCATAGGAGAGGAGCCGAAACCGCTGGCGCTCCATCTGACGATGGAGATCCGGGTCGATCTCATTTGCCGCCGCCTGGGCGCTCACCCCGGAGTAAGGCATCAATACGAAAAAGGAGAGCAGGACGGTCTTCATCTGCATTTTGATTTCTCCCGGTCTCTAGGGGGTGACCCTCGTCGCCAAAAGCGCCACTTGGAGTCTGCATCGGAACTTCTCTCGTGCCCTGACCATGATGTGGCTCTCCTGTCGGTATCTTACCGGCTCGCGACGCGAAAACCTCTACCTTCTCTGCTTGTCCGGCGGAGCTGTGCTTGCGACAAGATGCCGCGACCGCACACGGACAGCAAGCAGAGCTAGGGCCCCGTCCATATGCTCCGGGCCGAGCCCGAAAGCTGTTCTAGCGCGCGGCGAAACCGTTGACTACCGGCCTTTCGAGCCTGATGATTGTGCCGCCGCGCGTGACGAAATCAGGCTGTCACGGGCAACTGACTCCCTCGTTTCGTGTCTCCATGACATCTTCCACCATCTTACACAGCAGCGTAAAGTCCCAATGACCGTTCGCCGTTCGATCGCAGCTTCGTCCGTTACGGTGATCCTTTGGACGGCGTCCGTGCTTCTCGCCTCGCCCACCGGTGTGGACGCCCAGGTACCCGTGTTCTCCGAGGCCGACCGAGTCACGATCGAGGGGCCACCGCCTCCGACGGCCCCAGACGTCATCAACCGGGATGCCGAGGGCCGAGCCACGCTCCGGGCCGTCCGGACTTCGGAGCCTCTCCGAATCGATGGCGAGCTGGATGAGGCATTCTACCGCAACACGACTCCGATCTCGGATTTCGTTCAGAACCTCCCGAATGAAGGAGCAGCCCCGACGGAGCTCACCGAAGCCTGGGTCGGGTTCGACGGCTCGAACGTGTACGTGTCCGCACGCGTTTGGGACTCCGCCCCAGAGAGAGATTGGGTCGCCAACGAGATGCGGCGGGACTCGCCGTCGATAGAGTCCAACGACCAGTTCGGCGTCTTTCTGGATACCTATTACGACCGTCGGAATAGCGTGGGGTTCTTCGTCAACCCGCTGGGCGGCTTCACGGATCAACAGATCACGAACGAAGTGGACCTCAACATCGACTGGAATCCCATCACTCAGATCCAGACGGGTCGCTTCGACGGGGGATGGACCGTCGAAATGGCGATTCCATTCAGATCGCTCCGCTATCGCACCGGAAGGGACCAGGTCTGGGGGATCCAGATGAGGCGCTCCATCGTTAGAAAGAACGAGTGGAGCCATCTCACTGACCTCCCGTTCTCCGTGGTCAGGAACGGAGCCCAGGGGGCGACACGCATATCGATGTACGGAACCCTCGTGGGAATCGAGCCGCCGCCGCCGAGCAAGCACCTGGAGGTCAAGCCCTATGCGATCTCCGGTCTCGAAACGGACTTGACCGCTGATCCCGCGATTTCCAACGACGGCTACGCCGACGCCGGGCTGGACATCAAGTACGGGATCACTGAAAACTTGACCGCCGACGTCACCTTCAACACCGATTTCGCTCAGGTGGAGGTGGACGAGCAGCAGGTGAACCTCAGCCGCTTCAACCTTTTTTTCCCGGAAAAGAGAGAATTCTTTCTGGAGGGTCAGGGGATCTTCGAGTTCGGAAATGGTGGCAGGGTAGGAACCGTGGGTTCGGGTGGGCCACCCCGAGCTTCGAACGCAAGCAGCACCGGCCGGGGGCGTGGTGGACGGAGTGTAAACGCTCCCACTTTGTTCTATAGCCGACAGGTCGGGCTCCAGGATGGTGAGTCGGTGCCCATTTTCGGGGGAGGTCGCCTCACCGGGAAGGTCGGCGCATTCGACGTCGGAGCCGTCGGCATCCGGACCGATGACGAGCCGGCTGTCGGTCCCGAACCCACGACCTTCACCGTGCTGAGGATTCGTCGGGACGTATTCGCCCGAAGCAGCGTCGGCGTGATGTTTCAGGATCGTTCGAACTCCATTCTCGCCGGGACCGGATCCAATCAAGCGTACGGAGTCGACGCGAATTTCAACTTCTTCGAGAACCTTCAGGCCTTCGGCTACTACGCGAAAACCAGAACTGACGGACTCGGGGACAAGGACGAGAGCTATCGGGCGAGGGTCGGTTATCGAGGGGAGGTGTATAGCCTGTCCATGGATCACGTCCTGGTCGGCGACAACTTCAACCCCGAGATCGGATTCGTTCGCAGGAGTGATTTCCGCGAGACCAACGTGTTCGGGCGGTTCAGTCCCCGCCCCGCATCCGTCCCCTCCATCCGTCGTTTCACCTTCGCCGGAGCGCTCGGCTACATAGAGAACGAGCGACTCAGATTCTTGGAGAGTCGCACTCGACTGGGCCGCTTCGAGGTCGAGTTCGAGAACAGCGACTGGCTGACCGTGACCTTCACCGACCTCTTCGAGAGGTTGGCGGAGGACACCAACATCTCGGGGGCGACCATCCCGGCGGGGCGCTATTCCTTCCGCGACGTCGGGTTGAGCTATGCCTTTGGCCCTCATCGCCGGGCATCGGGCAACCTCTCGGTCACCTGGGGCAGCTTCTACTCCGGTGACGTCAGGTCAGTCGGCGTCACCGGCGGCCGAGTCGAAGTCCTCCCTCAGCTATCCGTCGAGCCCAGCATCGAGTTCAACTGGGTCGACCTGCCCGGGCTGCAGGCGTTCGACGGGGAGTTCAACCAGCACGTGGCGCGAACGCGGATCACCTACAGCCTGAGTCCCCGCTCGTTCTTGAGTGGACTCGTCCAATACAACGCGGGTAGCGACACCTTCAGCACCAACGTTCGGCTGAGGTGGGAGTGGGCCCCCGGCAGCGAACTCTTCATCGTGTACACGGAGGATCGCAACGCCGACGTGCTCGACAGGTGGTCTGAGCTGTCGAACCGTGGGTTCGTGATCAAGGTCAATCGGCTGTTTCGGTTTTGACCATTTGGATGGCACTCCGAAGTCGCTCGAGTCATTTGACCGAGAGCGTTGATCGCCCGCCGGCTCCCCGCCGCCCTTGAGGGTGAGCCGCCCGGGCCGCCACGACATCGGTGACCCGACTCGGCAACACAGCCTCGACCCAGTCGACGAACATCGGATCCGACGTGATCCGCCGAAGCTCGTCCTCATTGAGGTAGAGGTCGGCCCGACCGGTCGCGCAACGAACTTGGATGGTGCGGGGAATATAGATTCCGGCTGTCAGGGCACCAACGAGTCCGTTCAGGAAGGTCTTCCCTTCCCTGGCCAAGTACGAGCGGCTCTACGCCGAAAGCTGCCAGGAGGCCGTGTCACTCCTCCTAATCTGTGAGGAGCTCGGGCGGAAGATCGGGAAGCTCCAGAGCTCCGTGCGGTGGGATCTGGAACTGGCACACGATCGGAATTCCCAGGGGCGACGTCGCCGGACCCTTGCACCCATAATGAAGCCTGGGGGTCCTCAGCGGCCTTGCGGCGCGGCAGGGAGGGCCGAGGTAGGGATAGCTCGGTAGAGGGGGTTCCCGGAACCGCGTACGACTCCCGTACGCGGCCTCCGACGGCCTCATTCGGATGGGCAAAGCGGGGGGTCCCATCCTTGGACGTTCGATGAGGCCGTTGAGCGCCTGGCTCCTCAGGTTGAGCAGGTAGAGCGCGAGGTTGAAGCCCTCCCTAGCCAACTCAGAGGCGCCAGAGTTGTCATCGAGGCAACCCTCCTCCCGAACTATCTCGCCGCCACATATTTCCCGACCCCCCTTCTCGAAGCCACTGGGTTTCAGTCGGTGGGCAGTCGCTCGACGACTGGAACTTACCGCACTCAAACGATGGAGCAGGAGAGGCCGACGAAGGTGCTGTTGTTGTCTGGAACTGGGGAGGAGGTTGGGTCAATAGGTGTGTAAATGTTTCAGGCGGCGTTTTTCCGCTGTTGGGTTGAGACGGGCTTTCCGTCTTCGAACTTTCTTCCTTCAAATACGTCCTTGAGGAGGTGAGGAGCGTCGAGCCTTCTGAAGCGCTTCTCCGCCACCAAGAGCAGCTTCCAGATCAGCGCCGTAGCGCTCTCGACCCGCTTGAAGCGCTTCGCCGCCGTTGTCCTGAGCCGTACTGCGGCAAAGGGGCTCTCGACCACGTTCGTCGTGCGTAGATGCTTCCAGTGGTCCTCGGGGAAGTCGTAGAACGCCACCATCCGCTCCCAGTCGTCCTCGAGTACATCCACCGCCTTCGGATACCACGGTCTGTAGCGCCTGGCGAACGCCTCACGGGCCTTCAGCGCCTCGGACCGCCTCGGTGCGTAGACCACGGTCCTGAGAAGGTCCTTCGCCTCGCTCTGCTCCCGCTGAGGCAGCCGGTCCAGCACGTTCCTCATCTTGTGGTTCCAGCACCGTTGCTCGCCCGCCTCAGGCCATACCTGCCGTACTGCGCCCCAGATCGCCGCGTTGCCGTCCGCCATCAAAAGCCGGGGCGCCTCGATGCCGCGTGCCTTCAGATCCCGCAACACCTCGGACCAGGACTCGACCGACTCTCGGTAGCCCGATCTCAGGGCCAACACCTCCTTCGTACCATCTCGCATCGCACCGAGAACCACCAGCAGCGCTGCCTTGTCCCGCTCGAGCCCCGCCTTCACGTAGATCCCGTCCGCCCAGACGTAGACGACCTCACGGTCGGCCAGCGAGCGCTTCGACCATTCCTCGAATTTCCTTGTCCATCCCGCCCGCAGCCGCCAAATCGAAGACTTCGACAACGGGGCCCCCTCGCCCAGCAGGCCCCGCATCGCCAGCTCGAAGTCTCCCTCCGCCAGCCCGTGCAGATACAGCTCCGGAAGCAGAGCACCCACCTCCTTCGTCCGTCGTGCGAACAACGGCAACACCCGACTCTCGAACCGCTCCTCAATGCCTCGAACCCGGGGCCGTCGGAGCATGATCGTGCCCGAGCTCATCGCCAGCCGCCGAGCCTTGCCGTAGCCGTTGCGGTAGCCTGGCGCCGGGTCTACGACCGTCTTCCGCTCCGACTTCTCCCGGCCGAGCAACTCCGTCACTTCCTCCTCCAGAATCCGCTGGACCATCTCCTGGGCCTTCTCACGAACCAGCGCTTCCAAGCACTCCCACGTCGGCGTGCTGGACTCACTCTCGGGTCCCACCATATTCTTCCTCACGAGGCATCGTTCCTTTCCCCCGGGCGCTCACCCGGGATTCGCTGGTTAACTTCTTACTACCTAGCGGAAAGGTACGTCGCCTCTTTTTTTACACACCCTTCTATGGGGCTGGCGGTCAAGACGCACCTTCCCCACGCGCCGTCGGCTCATTTTTTGACCGTCGGCGTCCGCATGGTTTGGATTGCCCGGTCGACGACTCAGGGTGGGGAGGGGTGCGCTCGCAGGGTCCGCATCGCAGTCCGGAAGACGTTCACAGCCGTCGCGTTCTCCGCTCTGGAGCGGGAACCATCCTTCTATCTGGGACTCTGTGGCCCATCGCTTCGTTCGGCTCTTCCAGGGGTGCATAGCCTTTGAGTGGGGGCTTGGGCTCTCTGCCCCGGCCCACGGTGTGTATGGATGCTGTCCCCTGTAACCGGTTCGCTTCCGTTTCGTCGGACCCCATGTTGTGACCGCTTTCGACCCCACGCTCGCCGATCCCAGGCCGGTTTACTCCGTCGCTTCCAGTCTCTTGGGGTCGTACGCTTCGCCCGTGCGCCACACCGCTAGCACGATCGAGGCGAGCTGACGCGCGATCGTCAGCTTCGCCAGATTCGGCTTCGTGCCCCCCTCCAGGAGTCGCTCGTAGTGGCGGTACAAGGGTTCGTTTTCGGCCCGACCGATCACCGTCGTCGCCGCGCCCTTGAACACACGCTTCAGCGTGTGGTTGAAGTTCCGATTCAGCCCCCGCGTCTGCTGTACCGGTTCCCTTACCCACCGCCCACCCGGACCCCGCACCCAGTCCGACGAGCTCCGCATCACCACGCCCAGTCCGCAGTACGCCCAGAACCTGCTCCGGCTCTGGAACCGGTACGGCGTCACCACCACCGGCAGGAGCTCCGCCGTCCGGATCGGACCCAGACCCGGGCACGTCTTCAGCACATGCCACTCTCGATGCTTGCGTGCTTCCGCCAGCAACGCCTTCTCGGCCTTCGCCCTCAATGCCACGAGTGCGTCGTGCTCCTCGTACAGCAACCCGGCCGTCGTCCTGCTCGCTTCCGGCAGCTTGGCCAACCACTCCTCCCGGTCGCGCTTTAAGTAGACCGAGCGCCCCGCGCCGTAGGCCACTCCTCTCGAGCGCAGCACGCTCTTGAGCCGGTTCTTCACCCGCACCGTGTCGCCGACCAGGAAGTCGTAGCTCTTCGCCCGTTCCCCCAGCCGCCTGAACTGGCCCCGGTTCTTGTAGACCCTCGTCTCCAGTGATCCGATCCGCAGCTTCTCCGCCAGGGCAAACGCGTCCAGCTTGTCGGTCTTCGGGCCCCGGCTCTTGCCGACCCCCGCCACCGTCAGCTCCTCCACGTGCGGCTCCAGCACCTCGTACAGCCACCCCGACAGCGTCCCTTCTTCCAGGCATAAGTGCCGGTTCCTCGGAATCCCTCGCAGCACCTCGATCAGCGCCCGCGCGTTCGTCTCCACCACCTGCGAGCCCAAGCGCTTGCCGCTGGGGCCTACAATCCCCAGCGTGCAGCTCGACGCGTGTGCGTCGAGTCCGATATATCTCTCCATCGGCGTTCTCCTCTTGGATAGGTGGGTTGCTTCCTTGCGCGAACAATGATGAACGCGCACCCGCTCCCGGAGGAGAACGCCTCTTCGTCTTCGGGCTGCTTCGCTGCTGATCGGTACCGGTAGCCGTCGCCATGCCCCTATGATGCCTTTGATCCTAGCTCCTGATGTACGCAGGACCATCGAGAAGGACGTAGTGAGACAGCCATGCAGGTCTCCACATTAGGAACCCCTACGTCGTGCCGAGCGCGTCCGTCCGAGTAGCTCGGCCAGTTCGGCAGCGATCGGAAACTGAACTTCCTCTTGGAGCCACGCCCACTCTCCCGTCGGGTTCACCTCCAGAAAAAAGAAGCGGTCGTCCGAGAGTGCGAGGTCTATTGCCGCGAAGCTCAGTCCAAGTCGGCGGGTCAACTCGATACAACGGGCTCCGACTGCCTGGGGAAGTGTGAACTCCGAGAAGACTACACTCGATTTCTTCAGCCGCCAGTCTCCGGCGATCCCGGATCCTCTTTCGGTTGCCGAAGCACACCACCAGCGATCCTCGACCACCGTCACCCGGAGATCCAGCTTGTCCGTCAAAGCTTGCTGGGCGACGAGCGGAGCTCCGCTCAGTTCTGCCTCTTCGAGTTCTTTTCGGAGCAGGAGATTCGTGTAACCGAAACTCTCGGTTGTCTCCGTCCTGACCAAGACCGTGTCCAGCCCCTTGATCGCGACGACGGAACCGTTGACTCGGTCATCGAGAAAGTCGTCTGAGTTCAAGCAGTATGTCGCGGGGATGTCGAAGCCCACCTCAAATGCAGCCAGAAGCTGAATCATCTTATGTTCAGCTTCATAGGTCCGGGTCGGATGGTTGACCCATCGAGCCATGTCGAAGACCATCAGGTTGCGCAGGAACGCTGCCCACTGTGCCCGAGCGAATTGCTCCTCCGGTCGGCGTCCAGCTTGCGAAGCCTCCCGAAGAAAGGTTGGCCGTCGAAAGTACACGCCTACGAGTCGGTCCGCCTCCACCTCGACGCGAACGTCTTCCGTGTGGCAGGACAACCGCCTCCGACACGGGTCGAGGCACAGCGTGTACGTGGGGAGGTCCTCGCTGTTAAGTCGGAAGTAGGGATGTCCGGACCTCCGCAGTGCCGATACGACGTAGTCGCACGACAGGTCATACCGGCTGGCGAGAACAAGCACCTTGGGACGAACCGTCGTGGTCGGAGGCACTACGGCATCCTCAGCGACTCAATAGCCCTTCTGGTCCTCGCCGGTCTCGACATCAGCCTTCTTCGTACGGGGGGGGGGGTCGGGGTTAGCCGACTCGACAAACAATCCACCGGACGACCGGTCAACCCACGCACCCGCAAGGAGGTCGTAGTCGCAGCCATCAGGCCGCAAGTCGATGGGCTCACGAGCGTACGCTCGAGCATTCGCCAGTAGTACATGTTGTCGGCTCGCCATGGTATGATCCTTCCTGGGTGACATGATCAGGGGCGTCGGCAGGACGGGCCGCCGCGAATCGGCGTGCGCGACGCACAGGGCACCGTCTACCTCGAAGCTGGTAGGAGAAGCGCGTTGGGGTCAAGGCTCTGGATTCGCCCGCCGGTGCCGTCCCTTTGGCCTAGTCCCAGTGGGCTAGTCCAGCTGGTCAACGGGACTTGGCGTCAGACCGCCCACCCAGCGGACAGTACCTCCGCCTGTTCGAGCACAGTCCGCGTCGCTTTCTCCTGCTTGTCGGGCGGGTAGCCGTGCTTGCGCAGGATGCGCTTGACCAACCGGCGCAGGTTCGCCCGGACGTTCTCGCGGAGCGTCCAGTCGATCCTCACGTTGTTCCGCACGGTCTCGACCAGCTCACGCGCGATGTCTTGTAGCGTCTCGTCCCCCAGCACCTGCACGGCGCTGTCGTTCGTCTCAAGCGCATCGTAGAAGGCCAGTTCGTCCTCTGAGAGCCCCAGCGCCTCGCCGCGAGCATTCGCTTCGCGCATGTCGCGGGCAAGCTGAATCAGTTCCTCGACGACCTGCGCGGCCTCGATGGCCCGATTCGTGTATCGGCGGACGGTCTGATCGAGCAGCTCGGCGAAGGATCGCGCCTGGACGACGTTCCTCCGCCTGCGGATCGCCAGTTCACCCTTGAGCAGTTTCCGCAGCAGTTCTACGGCGAGGTTCCGCTGTTTCATGCCCCGCACTTCGGCCAGGAACTCCTCGGACAGGATCGAGATGTCGGGCTTCTCAAGGCCGGCTGCAGCGAAGATGTCGACGACGCCTTCGGAGGCGACGGCCCGCGAGACAATCTGGCGAATGGCCATGTCCAGCTCTTCCTCGGTACGCGCCTCCCCGGCGGCGCGCTTGGCCAGCACCGACCGGACGGCCTGGAAGAACGCCACATCGTCGCGAATCCGCATCGCCTCCTCGTGAGGGACGGCGAGCGCGAAGGCCTGCGAGAGTTCGCGCACCGCCCTCAGACAGCGCTCCTTGCCGTTCTCCTGCGCGAGAATGTGTTCCTGCGCGCCCGGCAGCAGAGTCACACGTTCGGACGGCGTGCCCTCGTCCCACCCGGAATAGTCGAAGCCGTGGAACAGGCCGCAGCAAACCTCGTACTTCTCCAGCATCACCGCCACCGCTTCGGACTGATCAACGGTGGTCTTGCCCGTGCCCCCGCTCTCGGTGTAGGTCGCGAGAGCCTGTTTGAGCTCATGCGCGAGCCCGAGGTAGTCGACGACGAGGCCGCCCGGCTTGTCCCCGAAGACCCGGTTCACCCGCGCGATGGCCTGCATCAGCCCGTGGCTGCGCATTGGCTTGTCCACGTACATGGTGTGCAGACTCGGCGCGTCGAAGCCGGTCAGCCACATGTCCCGCACAAGGACGACCCGGAGGGGATCGCCGGGATCGCGGAACCGTTTCGCCAGCATCTCGCGGCGCGCCTTGTTGCGGATGTGCGGCTGCCAGCCGGGCGGGTCGGAGGCGCCACCGGTCATCACGACCTTGATTCGGCCCTTGCCGTCGTCCTCGTGATGCCAGTCCGGACGCAGCCGGGTCAGCTCGCGGTAGAGGTCGAAGCAGATGCGGCGGCTCATGCAGACGATCATCGCCTTGCCGTCCATGGCCTCGATGCGTCGGTCAAAATGCGAGACGATGTCCCGGGCGATGAGCCTGAGCCGCGGTCCGGCTCCGGCGACGGCTTCGAGCTGGGCCCACTTGGTCTTCAGCTTCTCCTTGCGCTCGACTTCCTCGCCTTCGGTCACCTCCTCGAAGTCGGGATCGATCTTCGGCCGCTCGGCCTCGTCCAGTGTCAGCTTCGCCAGCCGGCTCTCGTAGTAGATCGGTACGGTTGCCCGGTCCTCGACGGATCGCTCGATATCGTAGACGCTGATGTAGTCGCCGAACACCGCCCGCGTGTTGGCGTCCTCGAGCTCGATCGGCGTGCCGGTGAAGCCGATGAACGAAGCGTTGGGGAGCGCATCGCGCATGTGCCGGGCGTAGCCGTCGATGAAGTCGTACTGGCTGCGGTGCGCTTCGTCGGCGATCACCACGATGTTCCGGCGCTCCGACAATACGGGATGGCGGTCGCCCTTCTCTTCCGGAAAGAACTTCTGGATCGTGGTGAACACCACGCCGCCCGACTCGACCGCCAGCTTGGCGCGCAGGTCGGCACGGCTGCCGGCCTGGGTCGGCGGCTGCCGCAGCAGGTCCCGGCAGCGGGAGAACGTGCCGAAGAGCTGGTCGTCGAGGTCGTTGCGATCCGTCAGCACGACGACCGTCGGGTTCTCCATCGCCGGCTCGCGGATGATCCGTCCAGCGTAGAAGGCCATGGTCAGGCTCTTGCCCGAGCCCTGGGTGTGCCAGACGACGCCAATGCGCCGGTCACCAGCATCGCCACCCGGCCTCCGAACCGAATCATCGAGGCGAAGTTCCCTGTCGCCCTCCGCCTCCCGTTGCAATTGCGTCGCTCGCAGCGTCTCGGCGACCGCCGTTCCGACGGCGTGGAACTGATGATACCCGGCCATCTTCTTGGCCAGCTTGCCGCTACCGTCATCCTCGAACACAATGAAGTCACGAACCAACCTCAGGAACCGGTGCCGCTCGCACGTCCCCTCGAGCATCACCTGCAACTGGGGCAGATGCGGGCCGGCCAGCATCTCGCCGCCTATCGTGCGCCACGGTTTGAACCATTCCCGCCCGGCAGTGAGCGTGCCGATGCGCGCGTCGACTCCGTCCGAAGTGATGAGCGCCGCGTTGAAGGCGAACAGATCCGTGAGTTCGGCCTTGTAGGTTTGGATCTGTGTCCAGGCCGTCCACACCGTGGCCTTCTCGTCCGCCGGGTTCTTGAGTTCTATCAGGCCCAGCGGAAGGCCGTTGACGAACAGCACGACATCCGGTCGGCGCTCGTGCTCGCCTTGCACGACAGTGAACTGGTTGACCGCCAGCCAGTCGTTGTTCACGGGGTTCCGGTAGTCGATAACGGAGACCTGCGCACCGCGCACGGCACCCTCGGCGGTCCGGTACTCGATGGTCGCACCATCCACGACCAAGCGGTGAAACGCACGGTTGCGGGTTTCCAGCGTCGAGCCTGCTGGGCGGATTACCTTGCCGAACGCGTCGTCCAACGCGTCGTCGGGAAGTTCGGCGTTCAGCCGGTCCAGGGCGTCGCGCAGCCGCTGTTCCAGAACGATTTCGGTGTAGTCCGCCCGTTCCGCGCCTTCCGTGTGCGGGGCAATCTCGGGTCCGTGAGCCACCTTCCACCCGAGGCCTTCAAGCCATTCGAGTGCGGCGTCTTCGACCTCCGATTCGGTGAACGGCGCCATCACTTCAGGAGTCCCGCTTTCCAGGTTTCGGCAAGAGCTGTCGACAGACCACGGGCCACCTTGCCAACGAGTTGGAGAAGGTCCCGCACCTCGTCCGCTTTGATATGAATCCTCCGACCGACGACAGCCTCCCTGTCCGCCGCCTTGGCGACGTAGGCCTGGTCCACGACTCCCATTCTGTGCGCGATGAGATGGCGCCTCTGAAAAGCACGAACGAGCGATTGCCATTCACCCGCAGTCACTGCAGAAGACAGGTCTACGCCATAAGCTTCTTGGAGGTGCCTCTTCGCTCCTTCAAGATTCTGGAAGCTAATCCTGCCCACGATGGCGCGGTTGGTCGCGTTCCTCGCGTAGACTCGGCACAGTTCGCGCCCGAACCCGTCGAAGACCGACACGCAATCCTCCAACCCGTTCTCGATGAGCCTCCTAGAAACGTCTCTCTCCGTGCTCTCTGCCAAGTCCATCATCTTTGCGACAACTTCGATGTTCTTCTCGAAGATCTGGAGCGAATTGTGTTGGCCGCAGTCGGGACAAAATGCAAAAACACCGTAGACGGAGTAGCGGAGCGTACAATTGGTACAGACCACCTGGGTTTCGAGCTGCTTCTCCCTGTAGTGGCGGATCGGCAACAGACTATCGGGCTTGAACGTCAATGAGAACCCGATTCCGAATGGCCCTTTCGGCTCCAGGTTGAACTCCATCTTCTTGAGATCCCTGTGGATTGCGTCTGTGACTTCCCGCGTGGCAACCGACTCGATATACTTGACCTGCTCTTTGGTCCAGAAGTAGTCGTGTGCCGCAGTATGGCCGCAGTACGGGCAGTGGCACGGAAGGTCTTTTCCCTCAAGCCCAGTGCCGAACTCGACCTTGAAGTATCCCTCGCAGTCCGACTGGGGACACTCACGGCCCGTGAAGCCGTCTTCATCGGGCTTGATGGGGATCGAAATGCGATTGCCAAGTCTGCGGAGGTGATTCATCAGGCCGTCATCCCAATGATCCGTGCTGTCTTGCCCAATCGTATCTCGCCCGAAATGAGCTTGGGGAGGAGGGCGTCGCGGAGTGCGGTGAGCGTCCGGGATTCGTGGATGTTGCTGACGATCCGCCGCAACATCGGCGAAACGGTCCGCTGGAACTCTGAAGCCATGGTATCGGTGGGCCGGCCCAGCTCGTACCTGCGCATGGCCTGCCAACTCGTTCGAGGCATCTTCGTTCCCGTCGCAGTCTGGCTGGTGTGGGCCACGAACGCTGACGACGAGACGCAGGCCAGGACGAAGGCGGACCACTTCGGCTTCCGTGCACCCAGCACAACGATATCCGTGGAGCAGAGGCCATCAACCGGAGCGATGCCCACCTTGTGGAAGTAGGGCCTGAGCTTCCCGAACAGAATATCCCCGGCCTTGAAGGCAGACTTCCTGCTGGAGACGCTCCCAGTCTCGCCCCAGTCGGTCAGAGCGATCGATCCACGGGGCATGTCCGCCAACCCGATGTAGGGCGTATCGCTGGCCTCGCTCGCCGGATCAATTCCCTTCCGTCGCAAGGCCGCCACGTCCCCGAGACTCGCAACCTCCCATCCCTCCGGAATCTCGCCCAGTTCGGAATCCACCAGCCGGTCGGGGAACAGGTCGGCGAGATGGCGCGGTAAGCCCGTGTCGTGGCCTTCCATCTTCGCACGTACCGGATCGAAATCGACGAACCACGACTTGAACAGCGCCCGTGCCATCGCCTCCAGCGTCTCATTCATCCGACGGTTCAGCTCTATCTTGTCGTCTAAGGTGCCAAGGATGTGCGCGATTGCACGTTGTTCGGAGAGCTTGAGGGGTGGCCACCAGATCGTAGCGAGCTGGCGGGCAGAAACGTTGGGGAATGTGGATCCGGTGGCTTGATTCAAGAGATCGGGTAAGCTGAACTCGACCACCGCTTGAACGAATGGTTGGAATTGCTGACCTCGCTTATGGCGAAGAGAAGCAATGCCTCTGCCAATCGCGTATTCCTGATCGGCCCAGTTCATTCGTCCAGTGGTCGATCCTCGAACACAGAAGAGGAGATCGCCGGGATACGCCATCTTCCGGGCATCGGTAGTGAACTGAGCAGGTTCGGGATGATGCGAGCCAAATTCAGTCGGTCCATTCAGTAACGGTACACCGTCGCCGGATGTGTTGGTGGTATTTCCGGGAGGTGACTGCCCCATCACGATTTCAGCGCAGATACCAAGCTGGCTAGCTTCTTCAATCGACTCCCCGCTGGTTGATAACGATCGGCACGCTGGACCGGTCGCCTTGGACGTTTCCCTGGGAACCTGCACCGCCACGCCATCGCGGCGGACAATGTTGCGGAAGATGTTGTCGATCTTTGCCCAATCGACGACATCAACCTTGAATGGTAGATCGGACTCTCCAAAGCCTTCGGCCAGAGCCGAGGTTGCGTCTAGTGTCAGTGGCTCATCGCCCATGATCGCAAGATCGAGATCGGAATAGTCCTTCGCCGTCCAGGTCGCGCGTGATCCGAAGGCAAGCACCTCTCGATCCGGCACGTGCTGGCGGAGAATGCTGCACACGATGGCCCAATGATCGGGCCGGAGGTCAACGCCTGGAGCCGTCCTACTCATGCTAGACGTTCCCTCAATCTGTCGCGCAGGTAGGTTACCTCTTCGATGAAGCGCGGAATGCCCTCGACCACTTCCTGCGCCACATCCTCGTTGTAGGTGTGACTGGTCGCTCCACGCAAGTCACGGTAGCCGCGCCAATCCGGCCACTCCCCCAGCAGCAGGCCCTGTTCGTTTCCCGCGCGGATCAGGTCTTGAAACGTCATCTCATCGAACTGCTCCGGGTTGGCCGCAGTATATTCGAGATAGCGTTTCAGAACCTTATGTCCGAGCTCGTAAGTGAACTCGAATCTCTGAACCAGACCGTCACGAATCTGGATATCCCTCGTGTCAGCCTCATACCGCGACAGTCCTTCTTCGAGGCGTTGGATCGCTCGTTCGAGGGGTGCAATCTCGGGCTTACCGTTGGACATGGTGATCTCCACCCCAGAGTCCCAATGCCTCTAGGTTCTCGGCGATTGCAGCATCGAGCCGAGCGCATTCGGCCTGCTGTTCGCGAAGCTCGGCGACCATCCGCTTCATCTTGTCGCCGAACGGCTCACCGTCATCTTCCTGCGGCTCCACACCGACATAGCGGCCCGGCGTCAGCACCTGCCCATGCTTACGCACCTCTTCCAGTGCCGCACTCTTGCAGAAGCCGGCGACATCGGCATAGCCGTCGTCAATCTCGCCGGTGCGCCAAGCATGGTAGGTGTCGGCGATGCGGGTAATGTCTTTGTCAGTAAGCTCGCGGTGCGTCCGGTCCACCATCCGGCCGAGCTTCCTCGCGTCGATGAACAGGATCTCGCCCTGGCGCTTGCGTCGGCGCGCCAGGAACCACAGACAGGCGGGAATCTGGGTGGAGTAAAAGAGCTGACCCGGCAGTGCAATCATACAGTCCACTAGCTCCGCCTCGATCAGGTTCTTCCGAATCTCTCCCTCGCCCGATTGGTTTGAGGACATCGACCCGTTGGCGAGCACGAACCCCGCGACGCCCTTCGGCGCCAAGTGGTGGACCATGTGCTGGACCCAGGCGAAGTTGGCGTTGCCCTTCGGCGGGATGCCGTAGCGCCAGCGCTTGTCCTCGACCAGTCGCTCGCCGCCCCAGTCCGAGACGTTAAACGGGGGATTGGCGAGGATGAAGTCGGCCTTCAGGTCTGGATGGCGGTCGTTATAGAAGCTGTCGCCGTGGGCGATCTGCCCCCCAATGCCTCGTATGGCCAAGTTCATCTTCGCGAGCCGCCACGTCGTGTAGTTCGACTCCTGCCCGTAGATCGAGATGTCGCCGCGCGCCTTGCCGCCGTTGCCGTTTCCGCTGGAGTGGGCGCGAATGAACTCGATCGACTGCACGAACATGCCCGAGGACCCGCAGCAGGGATCGTAGACCCGCCCCCGGTAGGGCTCCAGCATCTCGACGAGCAGCTTGACGACGCAACGCGGGGTATAGAACTCGCCGCCCCTCTTGCCCTCGGCACTCGCGAACTGTGAGAGGAAGTACTCGTAGACGCGGCCGAGCACGTCTCGGGAGCGGGCTTCGGCGTCCCCGACCAGGATGTTGCCGATCATGTCGATCAACTGGCCGAGCCGCTGCTTGTCCAGGGCGGGCCGCGCGTAGTCCTTGGGCAGCACCTCCTTCAGCCCCGGGTTGTCGCGCTCGATCGCGGCCATGGCGCGATCGACGGTCTGTCCAATGGTCGACTGCCTCGCCTGGGCCTTCAGGTGTGGCCAGCGGGCTTCCCGCGGCACCCAGAAGATGTTTTCGGCGATGTACTCGTCGCGGTCCTCTGCGGCCTCGTCCCCCCACTTTGCCAACACCGCCTCGTGGCGCTCCTCGAAGGCGTCCGAGATGTACTTCAGGAAGACGAGACCGAGCACGACGTGCTTGTACTCGGCCGCATCCATGGAGCCGCGTAGCGCATCGGCCATCGCCCACAGCTCGGCCTCGTAGCCGGTCGTGGCTCCGCTGTCGTTTTGCGTGCCTGCCATTGCTGTCGCGGTCCTCATTCTTCGTCGCTGTGGAGGAACTTGGGGAGCTGGGTCGTAAGCAAAGATACGACATGGCATCTGTCCTGCCATCGCAGGGATCGCCGACGCAGGGTGTCCCATGCCCGGCGGACCTGCGCTGCGCAGGGATCGACTAGTCCGGAAACCGGCGGAGAACACCGTTGAATGATAGGAGATTGGGTGCCGGGCACGATCTCGGCCGATCCCGGGAACCATCAGGGGGACGGGCGCCCGTCGTCCCCCGGGTCCGCCTGGGACTGGATGGCTTCCTGGGACCTCCACGACATCTTCAGCCGCTTTCCCGACGACTACCAGCTGCAGCCGCGAAACTCATCGTCCCAAAGCCTGCGGGAAGACGCCAACATCCGTGGCGGATCCAGCCTCTACGTGCACTGGTCCCCGAGTGGGAGTCTGGCGCCAACCAGCATCAGGGTGACCGCTCCATCCGGTGCCTCGGTGCCCGGACACGTCTCGGTCTGGGCATGGAGGATCCGATGAGAGCCCAGATCGCGAACCTCATCGTCCCCGGATGCACGCTCCTGCATCAGCTGTCGCCCAAGAAGTCGGCCTCCCCTCCCAATAGGTTTTTGTATGTCGTTGCGCGACAGGATACAATAGTCGGCCTAAGGTCGTTGGAACGTTCAAGCCATTGGGAGTTCGACTGATGCCACAAGATCCAGAGAAGCCGATACATCCTGGGAGTTTCGTAAGGGAACACGTGATTCCGACGGGGATGTCGGTGACGGAGGCCGCCAAACGATTGGGGGTGGGAAGGCCAGCCCTGTCGAAACTGCTGAATGCGCGTTCGTCGTTGTCTCAGGACATGGCGGTCAAATTGAGGAAGACGTTCGGCGCTGACCCAGAGAAATTGCTCGCTCTGCAAGCAGCATCTGATCGCGGTGTCGGTCGCTCGAAAGAAATGTCAACACCAGCACACGTCTATGTCCCGCCGTCTATGTCCCGCCGTTTTTGACCATCAAAGCTGACCAGATCGACGGTTGGGCAAAGGGCAATATTGCTGCTCGCCAATTGCTGCCAGTACTACTGAGGCGGTTGATTCGTTCGACCGGAGAGGCTCTCCGTCAGGTAGACTTCCCAGGTTATGACAATGCGGAGCGCAAGGGCTGGGATGGCTTGGTCGATGCTGGGGCGGCTACACCGTGGATTTCAGAAGGGAAGTCCGGCTGGGAGCTTGGTACTGGCGCAAATCCGGGCGACAAAGCCAATAGCGATTATCGTAGCCGCACCGGTTCCGTCTCGTCGGACGAGAGGCGTGAGCACACCTTTATCTTCGTTACAACGCGCAATTGGCCGGGCAAGAAGGCATGGGAGGAAGCCAAGGATGCGTCGGGCAAATGGAGGGCTGTCCGGGCATTCGACGCGAGCGATCTGGAGCAGTGGTTGGAAGAGTCGATCCCCGCACAGATATGGCTTGCCGAACAGCTAGGTATTCCAGTCAGAGGATTCGAGACACTCGATCGGTTCTGGCAACGTTGGGCGGACGCAAGCGATCCGAGCATCGTACCTGCGATGTTCGAGCCCTCAGTCCAGTCATACTGTGAGACCTTCAAGGAGTGGCTCGAGACAGAGAGGGAACGTCCGTTCGTGGTCACGGCCGAATCCAAAGAAGAGGCGATCGCGTTCTTGGCCTGCATGTTTCAAGATAGCGCTATCGCACCGCAGTGGCGTGACCTTCCGGTAGTGTTCGAGTCGGATGACGAGCTACGGAAGCTGGCTAGCTGCTCGGCTCCCTTCGTTCCGATCGCTAGCACGGACAAGGCTGCCCACGCGTTGGCCGACGTCCACCGTCGGCTTCACTGTATTGTCGTCTCTCCCCATAACGTCGTCGATTCAACACCCGATATCAGGGTGGACCTATTGCGTCCTCATGCCTTCGTGCAAGCTCTCAAATTGATGGGTGTCCCACAGGATGAATCCGAACGACTCGCCCGGGAGTCAGGCTGTTCGCCGACAATCCTCCGGAGGCGCCTCTCGAAGATCGACGCAATCAGATCACCCGAATGGGCCAAGGACTCACGGACCGCGAGAGATCTGATCCCGATGGCTTTGATCGGAACATGGCACGCAGAGTCAGAGGCCGACTGCGAGGTTGTCCGAGTCCTCGCGGCCAGGCCATATCGGGAGGTCGAAGAAAGCGTCGCGCGCATGCGGCAGGATAATGACAGTCCTGTGTGGTCCGTTGGGGAGCATCGCGGAGTCGTATCAAGAGTTGATGCCCTCTTTGCAATCAACAGACATGTGACTCCAAACGACTTGACTGAGTTTCTATGGCTTGCCGAGTACGTACTCTCCGAGATCGATCCGGCACTTGACTTACCGGAGGAAAGCAGGTGGGCCGCTGGGCTGTACGGCAAGGTGCGGAATCACTCGTCTGCACTACGTGACGGTCTCCTTGAGAGCCTTGTCATCCTCTCTATCCACGGGAATGACTTGTTTAGGGATCGGATTGGCACTGTTGTCGACGTTATGGTCGGCCAGTGCATCGAGAAGTTGCTGACACCTCTGACACTCGAGAAACTCCTATCGCATTGTGATGACCTCCCACGCTATGCCGAGGCCGCACCGGAGGTATTCTTGAAGCTAATCGAAGAAGACTTGCAACAATCTGACCCGGTCACACTTCGCCTCTTAGAGCCGGTTGACAACAGCAATTTCTTTAGCCGGCTCCCGCGTTCGGGTCTCTTATGGTCCATGGAATGTCTCGCATGGAAGTACGTTGCACGTGTGAGTGCCATTCTCGCTCGGTTGTCGAGAACCGTCATTGACGACAAGTGGGAAAACAAACCGATTGCTAGCCTGAAATCGATCTACCGGTCCTGGGTGCCGCAGACAGCGGCCTCCCTGAAGGATAGAATGAAGGCGCTTGAGATGCTGACAAGACGCTTTCCGGACATCGGTTGGCAGATCTGCGTTGAACAACTCGAGCGGGCTCCCCGAAGTGGGGACTACAGCTACCGACCGCGCTGGCGGAGTGACGCTTCAGGGGTGGGTCGACCAGTGCCTAGACCGGAGGCTCGTGAGTTCGAACGTCAGGCCTTCAAGTTAGCGCTCCTGTGGTCGGAACACGATCAGCGGACGCTTGGCGACCTTGTGACACGGATACAGGTAATGTCCGAAGAAGAACAGCTAGCCCTTTGGGACCGAATCGATGCGTGGCTGGCTTCAAAGCCCAGTGATACTGCCAAAGCAGATCTTCGCGAGCGGATTCGTCAGGTCGCGTTCACGAGACTCGGTCAGGGACGCGGCTTCCACACTGCGACCAAGGATCGTGCTCGTCGTGCATACACGAATCTACAACCTAAAGATACGGTCATCCGTCACGCTTGGCTATTTGCCGACTCTTGGGTCGAATTCACCGACGATATCGAGGATGAAGATGCTAGCTATTTGACGCGCGTGGAGAAATCCCGCCTCCTTCGCACGGCAGCGATCGAAGAAATATGGATGGATCGTGGTTTCGAGGGAGTGAGAACACTTCTATCTCACGGCAGCACAGCAGAGATCGTCGGAGATTCCCTTAGACTAATCATCTGTCTCAGCGAACAAGCCGATTTCCTACGGAGATGCCTGTCCGTCACGGGTGACTTCGAGGCGCAGTTTGACCGCTGCATTGGGGGATTACTTAGATCCATCAGCGCCGACGATCGTCACGCGTTACTATTGGCAGCGGCCGATGATGCCAATGTAGAACGCACCGCCCGATTGTTTCGGTGCGCTCCATTTGGACAGAAGATATGGCGTCTCATGGACCGATACGGAGAGAAAGTCAGAGCACGGTATTGGGATACAGTCTTCCCAGAAGTTGGTCGATACAGTGAGGCTGAATCGACTGAGTTGATCGATCGGCTTCTTGAAGCCAGGCGGCCTCGGGCTGTCTTCCATGCCGTGTGGTTTGACTGGTCGAGTATTGAAACATCCCGGCTTAAGCGTCTTCTGCTATCCCTAACGTCGGTGGGTGCTATCTCCGAGGAAGGTTATAGACTCGATCCCCATGATGTCTCCGAGGCCCTTGACTCACTGGACGGTCGACCGGGAGTCAGCCGAGACGACATGGCACAGCTTGAATTCCTGTTCATTACAGCACTTGGCTACGCCAATCGTGGCATTCCCAACTTGGAGCGGAAGGTCGCAGAGTCCCCTGCCGAGTTTTTTCGAGCTCTAGCTTTTGCGTGCGACCGCCGGCACCGTGGAGAAGATCCTCGGGAATTACGAATCGACAACCCTGAGCAGCGAGAAGCGATGGCTCTATCCTGCCTAGATCTCCTTGATCGAGTCAGCATAATCCCGGGTACGTCACAGGACGGCGGAATCGATGTCGAGGTGTTATCTACTTGGGTGATGGAAGTCCGTCGCCTCTGTGCAGAACACGACCGCACGGAACTCGGTGACCAGTATATCGGACAGCTCTTGTCCAAAGCTCCTCCAGATGACGACGGAATGTGGCCATGCCGCGCAATTTGCGAAGTCATGGAGGCAGTTGCATCTGAGCATATCGGCAAAGGATTCTGGATGGGAGTCTACAATTCTCGCGGTGTATATTGGGGCAGGCGGGAGGCAGAACAGGAACGGGTGTCCGCTCAGAGGTATCGGGACTTGGCCGAACAACGTAACGCAGACTATCCTTACGTTTCCAGCGTCCTAAATAGCATCGGTGACACCTACGACCGGGAGGCGAAACAGCTGCAGATAGAAGCAGAAATCGAGAAACGGCGGAGTGTCTGAGGAGGTTGGGTCAATAGGTGTGTAAACGTATCAGGCGGCGTTTTTCCGCTGTTGGGTTGAGACGGGCTTTCCGTCTTCGAACTTCCTTCCTTCAAACACGTCCTTGAGGAGGTGAGGAGCGTCGAGCCTTCGGAACCGCTTCTCGGCCACCAAGAGCAACTTCCAGATCAGCGCCGTAGCGCTCTCGACCCGCTTGAATCGCTTCGCCGCCGTCGTCCTGAGCCGTAGCGCAGCGAACGGGCTCTCGACCACGTTCGTCGTGCGTAGATGCTTCCAGTGATCCTCGGGGAAGTCGTAGAACGCCACCATCCGCTCCCAGTCGTCCTCGAGTACGTCCACCGCCTTCGGATACCACGGCCTGTAGCGCCTGGCGAACACTTCGCGGGCCTTCACAGCCTCGGCCCGGCTCGGTGCGTAGACCACGGCCCTTGAGAAGATCCTTCGCCTCGCTCTGCTCCCGCTGCGGCAGCCGGTCCAGCACGTTCCTCATCTTGTGGTTCCAGCACCGTCGCTGCGTCGCGGAGGCTGATCAGCACCTTGAAGGCGCTTCCCAACCGGCGCATCAACGAGGTAGAAGGTCTTCCATTCTTTCCTCTACATACTCGTGCGACTGTCCACTTGGCGGTTGGAGTCGCCGCGGAGTATTTCAATTGCTGAATTTCAACGTGTTCTGCGTCAACCAAGTTATCGGCGCCAAAGAGTAGGGTGCAGTCCACACCATCCCAGTAGCTTCCATCACCGTTCGTGGCGGTCACCGCCACCTTCTTTGGCTGGCTGGCGGTGCGGGTATGTGCCGAGGGGTCCGATAGGGTGCGCGCCCATGTGTCGAGATAAATGGCCGTCTTGTTCGACGCTCTCTGCCCACACAACACACTGACCTACGGGAGGCGCTCACGGTCGTAAATAGACAGGATTGCGCCTTGTCGTGGACACATCCGTGAAAACCATCGCCTACCTCCGTGTTTCCACGTGGTCGCAAGACGGCACCTGGCTCAACCACGAACCCAGGAGGCCAAATGTGCCTGCGGCAGAGTGACTTCAGTCTCTCGCGACCGCGAACAGACTCTTCACCGCGACGACCAAGACCGCGCCCCCCAGGAAGAGCACGAGGTTCGCGATGATCCGGGTCATCCCCTCCCCGATGTAGGGGATCGCTCCGACAGCGCTGGTCGCTACGATCAGCGCGATCGCCGCTAAGAGGAAGGTCTGACTCTCCTTGTCGCTGATATTCAAGAATCCAACGACCAGGCCGAGCACGGCGAGTACCCAGCCAAACCACGCTTGTTCAAAGCCTAAGCCTCCGGCCACCGCGATCACCAGTCCAACGAGAAAAGCGTACTTCCCCACGAGTGCCATTGTTCCTCCTTGCTAGGAAACGGCAGTGCGGATACATGAAACTGTCCCGGGTTTGAGGTCGGGTCAATAGGTGTGTAAACGTTTCAGGCGGCTGCTTTGCGCTGATGAGCTGAGACGGGCTTACCGTCCCTGAACTTCCTTTCTTCAAACACGTCCTTGAGCAGGTTTGGAGCGTCAAGCCTTCTGAAGCGTTTCTCCGCCACCGTCAGGAGCTTCCAGATGAGGGCGGTAGCACCTGTCGACGCGCTTAAATCGTTTTGCTGCCGACGTGCGGAGCCGTACCGAAGCGAACGGGCTTTCCACCACATTCGTCGTCCGTAGATGCTTCCAGTGGGCTTCGGGGAAGTCGTAGAACGTGACCATGCGGTCCCAGTCATCCTCGAGCACCGTCACAGCTTTCGGGTACCACGGCCCATAACGCTTGCCGAACGCCTGACGAGCTTTGAGCGCCGCGGCCCGTGTCGAGGCGTAGACGACTGTGCGCAGCAGTTCCTTGGCCTCTGACTGCCCGCGCTGCGGCAGCCGATCCAGGATGTTCCTCATCTTGTGATTCCAGCACCGCTGCTCGCCGGCCTCAGGCCACACCGTCCTCGCCGCGCCCCAGATCGCCGCGTTACCGTCGGCCATCAGTAGCTTCGGCGCTGCGAGGCCTCGAGCCTTGAGACCCCGAAAGACCTCCGCCCACGAGTCCGTTGACTCCCGGTAGCCTGATGTGACGGCCAGAACCTCTTTCGTCCCGTCGCGCATGGCTCCCATCACCACCAGCAGCGCCGCTTTGTCTCGCTCCAGGCCCGCCTTCACGTAGATCCCGTCCGCCCATACGTAGACGACCTCACGGTCCGCCAAGGACCGCTTCGCCCACATCTCGAACTCACTCGACCACACGGCCCTGAGCCTGCGGATCGAAGCCTTCGACAGCGGCGCCCCCTCACCGAGTGGGCCCCTGAGCGCCAGCTCGAAATCCCCCGCGGCCAACCCGTGTAGGTACAGCTCCGGTATCAACTCCCCTACCTCCTTCGTCCGTCTCGCAAACAGCGGCAACACCGACTCTCGAAGCGTTCCTCCAGACCCCGTACCCGGGGGCGTCGCACCGTGATCGTGCCCGAACTCATCGACAGCCGCCGCGCCTTGCCGTACCCGTTGCGGTAGCCAGGCGCCGCATCCACGGCTGCCTTCCGCTCTGACTTCTCACGGCCGAGGAGCTCGGTGACTTCCTCCTCCAAGATCTGTTGGATGAACTCCCGGGCCTTTTCACGGACCACTCCCTCCAGGCCCTCCCACAGCGGCATGGTGGACTCGGTCTCGGGTCCCGCGATATCCTTCCTCATGAGGCGACGTTCCTTTCCCCCGGGTGGCAACCCGGGACTCGCTGCTTAATGGTCAGCGGAAAGGTACGTCGCCTCTCTTTTTACACACCCTTCTATGGGGCTGGCGGTCAAGACGCACCTTCCCCACGCGCCGTCGGCTCATTTTTTTGACCGTCGGCGTCCGCATGGTTTGGATTGCCCGGTCGACGACTCAGGGTGGGGAGGGGTGCGCTCGCAGGGTCCGCATCGCAGTCCGGAAGACGTTCACAGCCGTCGCGTTCTCCGCTCTGGAGCGGGAACCATCCTTCTATCTGGGACTCTGTGGCCCATCGCTTCGTTCGGCTCTCCAGGGGTGCATAGCCTTTGAGTGGGGGCTTGGGCTCTCTGCCCCACGGTGTGTATGGATGCTGTCCCCTGTAACCGGTTCGCTTCCGTTTCGTCGGACCCCATGTTGTGACCGCTTTCGACCCCACGCTCGCCGATCCCGGCCCGGTTTACTCCGTCGCTTCCAGTCTCTTGGGGTCGTACGCTTCGCCCGTGCGCCACACCGCTAGCACGATCGAGGCGAGCTGACGCGCGATCGTCAGCTTCGCCAGATTCGGCTTCGTGCCCCCCTCTAGGAGTCGCTCGTAGTGGCGGTACAAGGGTTCGTTTTCGGCCCGACCGATCACCGTCGTCGCCGCGCCCTTGAACACACGCTTCAGCGTGTGGTTGAAGTTCCGATTCAGCCCCCGCGTCTCCGGCAGCTTGGCCAACCACTCCTCCCGGTCGCGCTTCAAGTAGACCGAGCGCCCCGCGCCGTAGGCCACTCCTCTCGAGCGCAGCACGCTCTTGAGCCGGTTCTTCACCCGCACCGTGTCGCCGACCAAGAAGTCGTAGCTCTTCGCCCGTTCCCCCAGCCGCCTGAACTGGCCCCGGTTCTTGTAGACCGTCGTCTCCAGTGATCCGATCCGCAGCTTCTCCGCCAGGGCAAACGCGTCCAGCTTGTCGGTCTTCGGGCCCCGGCTCTTGCCGACCCCCGCCACCGTCAGCTCCTCCACGTGCGGCTTCAGCACCTCGTACAGCCACCCCGACAGCGTCCCTTCTTCCAGGCATAAGTGCCGGTTCCTCGGAATCCCTCGCAGCACCTCGATCAGCGCCCGCGCGTTCGTCTCCACCACCTGCGAGCCCAAGCGCTTGCCGCTGGGGCCTACAATCCCCAGCGTGCAGCTCGACGCGTGTGCGTCGAGTCCGATATATCTCTCCATCGGCGTTCTCCTCTTGGATAGGTGGGTTGCTTCCTTGCGCGAACAATGATGAACGCGCACCCGTTCCCGGAGGAGAACGCCTCTTCGTCTTCGGGCTGCTTCGCTGCTGATCGGTACCGGTAGCGGTCGCCATGCCCCTATGATGCCTTTGATCCTAACTCCAATAGGATAAGTCGTTGTGCCGGAGCAACGCGCTGGTGGTAGAGCTGTGCAACTTCTCCCAATGGTGCTTCAGTCGTAATTAAGACATCACCCGGTCGGGGAATGCCACGTTGCATCCAAGAGCCATAGTTCTCAATTGCAATGAATTCTGTAGGCCTACTGATCCGTCCTCTCTTCACAACCTTGGCCGTGATGAGCGGGACACCAGAAGGTGATTTCGGAGGCAGAGAGATGAAGGATGGGACCAAGAGAGAGAATGGAAATGAATGGAACGCCCTCCTCGGCGCAGCGAGCAGGCACCGAACTCGGCGCAGGCGACCGGATCACCCTCGGGCAGGAAGCCGGCACTCTTCAAACGGGTCGCTCGCAACCTCGCCGCCGCCGCCGAGCAGCTACACCCAGCACCCGCGTAACGCCTCTGAGCCTCGCCCCCCCTGCGCCTCGGATGGGTTCACTCCGGGGCGGTGCTCGGCGTCCGCTGCATTCCCGGTTCACGCACGCCTCACGGATACATCGCCCCGCACAGCATCCAAATCGCTGCTTCCCACCTTCCCCGAGGACGCACCGCACCCTGACCTCGCCCCACCGCTCTTCCGCAAGGCGAGATCCCGCACTCTCAGCACCCCTGGTGACGGATCCGGGCTAGTCGAGCCGCCTCGGTTGCCGCGGGCCGACTACCGCCTGCCCCGCTCACGCAAGATCCGAATGGCGGCGCCGAGGTTGTTCTGCGTCATAGCCCAGTCGAGGGGTACTCGATCGCGCGTCCGCTCCTTGAGCGCCTCGGTGAAGGCATCCACAGCCTGCTCAAGGCGCTCTGTCCCGCTCTCTCGCTCGCCCAAGGCCGTAAGGGCGACGCCGAGGTTGTTCTGCGTCATAGCCCAGTTGAGGGGCACTCGATCGCGCGTCCATTCCTTGAGCGCCTCAGCATAGGCATCCACGGCCTGCTCAAGGCGCTCTGTCCCGCTTTCCCGCTCGCCCAGGGCCGTAAGGGCGCCGCCGAGGTTGTTTTGCGTCGCGGCCCAGTTGAGAGGCACTCGATCGCGCGTCTGCTCCTTGAGCGCCTCAGCATAGGCATCCACGGCCTGCTCAAGGCGCTCTGTCCCGCTTTCCCGCTCGCCCATGGCCGAAAGGGCGACGCCGAGGTTGTTTTGCGTCATAGCCCAGTTGAGGGGCACTCGATCGCGCGTCCATTCCTCGAGCGCCTCGGTGTGGGCATCCACGGCCTGCTCAAGGCGCTCTGTCCCGCTTTCTCGCTCGCCCAAGGCCGTAAGGGCGGCGCCGAGGTTGTTCTGCGTCATAGCCCAGTCGAGGGGTACTCGATCGCGCGTCCGCTCGTTGAGCGCCTCAGCATAGGCATCCACGGCCTGCTTCAAGGCGCTCTGTCCCGCTTTCCCGCTCGCCTAGGGTCTCAAGGGCGACGCCGAGGTTGTTTTGCGTCGTAGCCCAGTCGAGGGGCACCCGATCGCGCGTCTGCTCCTTGAGCGCCTCGGTGAAGGCATCCACGGCCTGCTCAAGGCGCTCTGTCCCGGGCTCCCGCTCACCCAGGGTCGCCAGGGCGACGCCAAACGCCATATGCAGGGAGGCGCGACGCTCCGATTCGACCGTACCGCCTTCGAGCAGGGCGGCGATCTTCTTGATGACGCCGTTCAGGCCCTTCTCCAGCACCCGGCCGCGTGCTTCCGTTCCCGTGATCGGCGCTGCAACTCTCAGCGCCTCGGCGGTGAGCTGAGCACGGAGATCCTCGTGGAAGTCATCCTGCAGCCTCACGTTAACCAACTCGTAAGGCAGGTCCGCTCGATGAAGTGTGCCGTCCCCCTCGCGCGGCACGAACCACAAATTTAGTGCTTTTCCGGGATCTTTGACCGAACCGACGACTGCCAAGTCGGCATTCCACGTTTTCAACACTGTGAGGGTGCCCTTCCGCATGGCTGGCCGCCAATCGTACGCAGCACCAAGTGCTGACACGACACGGGCAGAGCGGACCAATTCGATGCCCTCAACGCCAGTGAAGGCCTCTTCGACCGTGCTCGTGTCACGTCCGGCAGCATCGTGTTGCAACCAGCACAACACCAAGCGAAATCTCTGTTCAGGAAGCGGCGGTCTGCTCTTGAAAGCATTGGCGATGGCCAACTGCGTCCGTTGAGGCGACGGCAGGAATTGCGTAAAGAACCCCTTGAGCCAACCCCTTAACACTGCCAAGACGATGGCGACGATCCAGACGACCGGACTCGTTAACAACTCCATTTCGTAGACACTCCCCCCACCTCTTCAGCTCTTGCTCGGGATGAACGCCTCTGGCGTTCGGCTATCGGACCGACGGCCGCAGTCGTGACCCACGCTCCGGACTTGTGGCGGGCCGTAGCGTCCGGATGGCGCTCGGAGCGACGGCGACGGAAACCATGCGGTCGTTTATCCTTACTCAGCGGCTAGGGCCAGAGTCCCGTTCTGGCTGGGGGAATCGCCGGATGGAGGATGTTCCGAACACATCCAGACCGGACGGCAGGGCGGAGCCTGCCGAGCAGCCCCGTTACCGACGGGCATCACGCGGTCGCTGAACGGAACACGCCCCTTGCCACGCCATCATGACACCGTACCCAAGGGCCCGGATCGATACCGGGGGACCTCACGGATTATGCGCCGAGCTAGTGGGAAGGCCCCGGTGGCTGAGAAGATCCACCGGCCAGCATAGAGAACCTGGAGGAAGTTTTTCCGTTCTACGTTCTCCGGTGCGAGCTCAAAGGGATCTCCTGTGTCAACAGCCTTCACAAGGGCTCCACCGAACCGCCCCCTCGAGTCAGAGAAGATCTTCCTCACCCGCTCTATGTCGGAAGGGCAGGGAATGTACAGCGTAAGGCAGGGGCCGAGTGGAAAGTGGATCTCCACTCCGGGCACAGCGAAGCCGGTATTCCCGTGGTAGCCGAAATCTCGCTCGTTGTACATGGCAACGGGGTTGTCACCGATATAGAGGTCCCCGTCAGGCGCCCGGGCCAGCACCCACGGTTTAGCGGCAATGATCTGCGCGATCTCCTCGGCCCCGTCTACGATCAGCCCCAAGGAGACGCGCTTGGCGTCTTCTTCCGTTGGTGCTGGGAGCCGCGCTTCAGACATGTCCTCGGGGACTACGCGATTCACCTTGTCAATGAGGAGCTTGTGCATGTGCAAGATGTTCGTGCGTTGATGCCGTGTGCGAAGGGCCTGAATCGCTATGAATAGAGACAACTTTGCACGATCGATGTCAGACAGGCCTTGCAGTGACGCATCCTGATGGATGCTCTCGATGATCCCTGCGGTCTGAGCTTCAACTTCAGCGAGGCCAGGCTCCAGAGTCAGGACATCTTCGTTGCTCTCTACGTCGTAAAAGAAGGCTTCCGCCGCAACGGCCCGCGTCCCGGTGGTGAAGGATCGGTCAGACGACTTATCAAACACGGCCAAGGCTCCGTCGGCATCTGTGAATCGCCGGAGCAGGAATTGAGGGACGTAGTGTTGAAGTCGGGCGTTATTCATGGGCTCGCTACTAAGCTACTCAATGATGCACGGAACCCGGCATACGGCGAACGCCCGCGTGGACGCACTGACCTGCCCCCCTGAAACGAGACCAGGTGCAATGTTAGGATGAGTTGGTCTGAAGCTTTTCAGCGAGGAGGTCAGGATGGGAAGGAAGCGACACACTCTGGAGCAGATCATCACTGCACTGCGGGAGGCAGAGGTCGGTCTGGCCCGCGGCAAATCCGTGAAGCTGATGAGCCGGGAGCTCGGCATCAGCGAGCAGACGTACTACCGGTGGAGGCGGGAGTACGGCGGGATGAAGGTGAGCCAGGGGCACGGCGCCTGAAGGAGTTCGAGCGCGAGAACGGGCGCCTGAAGCGAGCAGTGGCGGACTTGACACTGAACAAGCTGATCCTGGAGGAAGCGGCGAAGGGAAACTTCTGAGCCCCGAGCGAAGACGCAGGGCGGTGGTGCATGTGCGCCAGCGGCTCGGGGCGAGTGAGCGGCATGCGTGCCGGGTGCTGGGCCAGTCACGGTCGACGCAGCATCGTCGGCGGAAGGTGCGGGCCGACGAGGCGGCGCTTCGCTCGGACGTGATGCGGTTAGCGAGCCGGTTCGGCCGCTACGGGTACCGCCAGATCACGAACCTGCTGCGGATCGAGGGCTGGCGGGTCAATCACAAGCGTGTGGAGTGGATCTGGCGTAAGGAGGGGCTAAAAGTGCCCCGAAGGCAGCCGAAACGGGGTCGGCTGTGGCTGAATGATGGCTCGTGCATCCGGCTGAGACCGCTGCATAAGAATCATGTCTGGTCCTACGACTTCGTGAACGCGCGGACGCACGACGGTCGGCCTCTGAAGCTGCTGACCGTACTCGACGAGTCCACGAGGCAGTGTATGGCGATCAAGGTGGCTCGGAAGATCCGAGCCCATGACGTGCTCGAGGTGCTGGCCGATCTCTTCGCACGGCACGGGCCGCCCGAGCATCTACGTTCGGACAACGGTCCGGAGTTCACGGCCAAGCTCGTGCGGCAGTGGCTAGCCAGGCTCGGCGTCCAGACGCTCTCCATCGAGCCCGGCAGTCCCTGGGAGAACGGCTACAACGAGAGCTTCAACGGCAAGCTGAGGGACGAGTTCCTGAACGGGGAGATCTTCTACACACTCCCCGAGGCCGTCATCCTCGTCGAGCAGTGGAGGCGGCTGTACAATACTGTCCGACCCCACAGCGCCTCGGGTCGGCGACCCGCCGCCCCGGAGGCGATCAAGCCATCGCCTTGGTTCCTTTCTGGCTAGGATGTTCCGTTCAGAGGAGAAGAGCTGCGCAACACCACGTTCAATGGTTTACACCGCCGGTCTTCTGTATCCTGAAAGCGTGGGATGATACATGGCCCACGAATAGCCCGCTCTTGTTCTCGCCACGGGCGACCTGAACGGCTCGTTCAACGTCCGCTTTCCGGGTGTTCGCCCCACGGTAGATTTCCTTTATTGCCTCCGGCGGAGGGTCTATTACTTTGACGGGCCAGCCGTTACAGTCCTCCTTTCCGGTGTCGCGCGCCTGCTCCAGATCAACCAATAGCCGGACTTCCTTCTCGTACCCCCACGATATCCCTTTCACCAGCAACAGCCTGGACAGTGACTTCCAAGTCGCTCCAAACTCCGCGATATTTGTACTCGTAAGAATCGGGAATCCTTCTGCATTCCGTCCTATCCTCAAATCACGTTCCATGCTCTCTCGGTCGACAAAATCTAGCCGGATAGATTCGCCTACCGATGGCTGGTATATGGGGGCTATTTCCGAGTAAATGACCGGCCTTAATTCAAAGCCTAGAGCGCTCAATGCCTCCGTATCGTAGCCCACGACTATACCAGTATTCTGGGCATAATGCGCCCACATCGTGGGAACGAGTATGTCTGTGCTAAACGAGACCACTCCCACCAGCGTATTCAAGTATTCTTGGATGAATGTGGACAGCCGCAGGTCGCCGTAGCGGAGCGACCGTGTCAATAGTTCTTCCCATGGCATCGCAATACCCAAGTGCCCTTCCAGTTTCGATTGCACCATAGCCAGAAAAGCGAGCGTATCCTCCTGCCTGTGGCTCTTCATCGTTATGACATTGCATTCCATATCGTCGTTCAGGGCCAACAATTGAGTCGCCCGCAGATTGCGCGGTGGTCCCTCGCCGATGAGTTTTTTGGGGATGTACTTGTATAGGATGTCGGGGATGTCCGAATCACCCCACACGGACCTCTGCGCGCACTCCTCCGATTGAAGGATTTGAAGCCAGTGCGCTGCGATGTCGCCCATGTTCGACATCGCAACCGCGCGGTTTGCCTCATTCAAAGTCGCCATTTGTGCGTAAGCCGCGGTAAGGCGCGCCATCGTTTTCCGTATGGCCTGGTCGTCGTATAGGTGATGACTCTCGTGGATCGAGCAATACAACCCCCGGGCAACCAATCGGTTGACTCCTTCGATCGCAACAGCCGGTGGACCAGTTATACCCCTCTGCTCTCCGCTTCGCTCTTCTGGATTCGCCTCGAAAATGACCTCACCCCGGGGCGGTGATCGCCGCTCTCTTTCGAGCCTCTCCTTTCTTCGGGACTCGTCGAGGCCAGTAAGCCTCTCCTCCATCCCTCGATTGGATATACTCGCGATGCCTGACGTTCTCAGACTTGCTGGTGCGCTTATCCGTGTCATCGTGCAAGCCGAAGTCAGAACAATACGCGGCGTCCAGTCTCCCTTTCGCTCCGTGGCAGTCGCAGTTATCCGACAACGTTTCGCACCATGGGTACGGATACCGTTCGATCCTGTATTCCCCGTCGTCCCACTCTTTCGGGAGTCGATCTACGATCGACTCCCAATTGGCTACGTGGCTTGAACAATCGGAGAGCCGAAAGGGTGTAACCGATGGAGTGGACGCCCCCTCCCGACGGCATCGCAATGTGCCAAGATGGTGTTGAGTGATTGCGACCTTGAGAGGTCTGACCATCTGAGGGAGGAGGCATCCAATGGAGGAGGTTATCATCATCGCGATCGATTTGGCAAAGAACAGCTTCCAGGTACATGGGGCGAGGGGCGACGGGTTGGTGGCATATCGCAAGAAGCTGAGCCGGGGGAAGTTGCTGAGTTTTCTTGCCTCGCAGCCGCGCTGTGTGGTGGCGATGGAAGCGTGCGCCGGCGCCCACTACTGGGCCCGGGAGATCATGATGCTCGGTCACGAGACGAGGCTGGTGCCACCGATCTACGTGAAGCCGTTCGTCAAGAGGCACAAAAACGACGCGGCGGACGCAGAGGCGATCTCGGAAGCGGTGCAGCGTCCGACCATGCACTTCGTGGCGGTGAAGACAGAAGCGCAGCAGGCGCAGGGGATGCTCTTTCGCACGCGTGACCTTCTGGTGCGCCAGCGCACCCAAACGATAAACGCGCTTCGGGGCCACCTGGCGGAGTTCGGTGTCGTGGCTCCACAGGGCACTGCCGCGGTGAGGCGGCTGGCCGGTGTGCTCGAGGACGGGGACTCTGCGCTGCCGGGGGCGGTCCTTGAGCTGGGCAGGCTACTGCTCGAGCGGATCGATGAGCTCGATGAGAAGATCTACGGACTGGACAAGAAGCTCCGGGCGAGCGCACGGGAGGATGAAGAGACGGCGCGGCTGATGACGATCCCGGGAATCGGACCGATCACCGCGCTGGCCATCCAGGCCTTCGCGCCACCGATGGAGAGCTTCCGGCGTGGGCGCGACTTCTCGGCTTGGCTTGGCCTCGTGCCGCGGCAGCACACGACCGGGGGCAAGCCGAGGCTTGGCAGAATATCGAAGATGGGTCAGCGCGATCTCAGGCGGCTCCTGATCACGGGCGCCATGACGATTGTCCACCACGCGATCCGACGCGGCGAGACGACGGATCCGTGGCTAGCCAGGATGTTGGCACGCAAGCCCAGGATGCTGGTCGCGGTAGCGCTGGCGAACAGGATGGCGCGCATTGTCTGGGCGCTTACGACGAAGAAGGAGATCTATCGGGCTCACGCTGCCGCCGCCTGACCGGGCGAAAGGAGGGAAGCCGAGAGGACGGTTCGGTGCATGTGGTCAGGTGCTGTCGTCTATCCGGCCTGTTGGTGCGGCAACTCAGTTGGCCGCTGGCCTGTATGGAGATACGCGGGCCGAGTCCATATCGGTTACGCGAGCTTCGGTGCTCTCCGTTCGGTTGCTGGTTTTCTCGACCCCGTCTCATTGACCGTTTGCCCTTACCTGTCCTCCGACCTGCTCACATCCCCAACAGCTGTCCTAATCTGGACTCCAGGAACGCCGCCGCTTGTCTGGATGACCAACATGAAGCTTGCAGCTTGAACCACATACGATCGTTGCTGATGACCGTCTCATACAGATGATGCGGCCGATAGCGGCCGACACGTTTACGGTTCCACGATTCCCCGACCAAGCGCCACAAACGTGATCGGTACCATCGTCTTTCAAGCTCCCGAGCGACAGAGGACCGGTAACACCATCCGCCCAATGCGTCGACGATCTGACCAATATTCATGTACCAGGCTCCAGGGGTCTTGCGAATGCTCAATTTATGAGGCACGATCGGCAACCGGACGTACGTCCGGCCCGTCACAGTCTGGCCGAGCCTTTATCGAACGTTTACTACCGCGCTGACCTCGCAAAGCACCATTGCACCCCGATCGACGCAGGTTGTCGGGCGACTCCGCATCTCGCCGATGTCGACGCAGATTGGCGAGCTGCCGGGGAGATAGCGAGGAGCGAAGCTCGCCGGAGGGCGAGCGCCGACGACGTTGTGTGGTGCGTGTACGTCAGCAGCTCGGGGCGTCGGAGAGGAGAGCGTGCCGGGTGCTCGGGCAGCCACGCACGACCCAGGAACGGGTCTAGAAAGACCGTGAAGAGGTCGTCTGCCATGGCCCGGTCGCGGTCGACGCGGCTCGCGCGCATGATGGACGGGTTCTCGTAATGTGCATAGAATCCGAAGTAGAGATAGTCGTCGTCGTAGGCGACGAAGACCTCGGTGTTCTCGGTCGCGGAAGCCCCGTCCAGTGGCGACTCCTGCACGAAGTCAGCGAGCACCGCGGCCCTCCGCCACGCCTCGTCATCCAGCCGTCCGTCGATCACTGGAGGTGTGTCGAGGCGGGTGGGGCGGACCCTCGGACGGCCCGGCACCAGCCCGAGCTGCACGTCGGCAAGCTCGGCGGTGGTTCGCTCGTCCCCGGAACCGTCGGCTCCTCCAGCAGCCTGGGCGCTCACAGTTCCTGAAAGGGCGAGAAGGGCTACCATCGCTCCGAAGCCACCCGCAAGTCGGCCCAGGCGGGTGGCTCCTGCGAAATCCCTGCGAGACATGTCTATTCTATGCTTCTCTATGCCTCCGGTCGGGGCTCTCTCGTCTGTGCCGGCACCGCGCGTCACTGGGCTAGTTGGGGAGGGCCGTAGGCATCGAGATGCATCCCCTCGGTGATCTTGGTGTCCGGTCCCAACATGCCGAAGGCGATTTCCATGGCGTCGATCATCCCCGACACGCTACCGCCGTTGTACACGTCGATGATGGGATACATGTTGGTCCGGAACACGTCCCCGGTGTGGAGGACGTCCGAGTCCCTCGGCGACTTCCGGCAACCAGATTGATATGAGAAAGCAAAGTCGACCCCCATTACGGGGGCACCGTGTGATGCGATGCTCCAATAGTGAAACGGGCTCGAAGCCCACGAGAACCGAAGCTGGCCAGATGAAGACACGAACGATGATCCCAAACTAACGATCGGACTCGACCTCGGCGACCGCTTCAGCACTTTCCATGTTCTCGACGACCAACGGTGTGTCGCGACCTGCGTTTCATCTACGGTAGAGATCGCAAAAGCGATCCCGTCAGCAGTAATTAAGGTGACGTGCCCCCCCCTGCGGTACCACTTGAAACTCAGTTTGCCGACGCGCTGTCGGTCTGCCGGTGGGGGGACAGCTGGACGGAAACTACCTTCTTCTCGTTGGCTACGAGGGCATACTTGAAGGTCATACCGTATCCACCTCGGTCCAGTTCGGCTGGGTCGACGACGTCACTGTGAAGCGGACCCAGGACGAAGCCGGCAACGACGTGTTCAAGTTCACCGGACGCTCCTGGTGGCGGCGGGCGGGGTTGGCGGCCGCAAAGGTAAAAGGGACCGTCGTGCAATAGCCTGTGCTGCACATCCCGATAACTACGCGACGGTGACCGTCGAGCGGCTTCCCGTAGCTTGACAATGCGTGGAGCCCCGAGCGTCCCAGCGGCGTTCGGGGCTTTTGGTTCTACTCCACCACCACCTGCCTCACAGTCTCACTACAAACCGGAATCGGCCACTCCCCCGCCACATCTGTCTCGACCTCGAACTCCTCATTCCCACGTCGGATATTTTCGTGGTCCTTCTGCCCTTTCGATCACGAACGCGGCGAGTTTAGTCCAACGGACTGGAGACGGCTTCAATTCTTCGAGAATCTCGTCGGCAGTCGTGCCTCTGAATAGCCCCTTGTACCTCTTTCTTTGCCTGTACGCCGCCACAGCACGACGGACAACGGGTTGCTCATCAGGCGTCAAATCCATGACCGTAATCTAACGGTACTCCCCGCTGCCGCTGATCAAGCTATGGGCGATGATCGAGCGGTGCGATGGTTGGATGGGACAGCTGGAGTCTCGCGGTGCTCGCGCAGATCAAGATCAAGAAAAAATCGCGCTCAGATCTCCATCCTGATCCGCGAAATTGACCATGCATCGAATGGGCTTGCTCAACTCCTCCTCCTCGGAGTCGTAATCATCAAAGTCGTACTGCTGGAAAATCTCCTTCAGCGTTGCAATGGCTTCGTCCTCCAGTTCAACCGGGATGGATTGGTCAGGGGAGCGGCACTGTCCCACACAGCGGATTTCCCCAAAAATCTGGTCACGCCCATTCTGGGACAGGGAATACTGGATCAAGGACTGGATGGCTTGGTCGGTTCCTCCAAGGGAATAATCCCTCACGACTTGGTTTAGAAACTGCTGATGTTTGCCCTTGACCGTGACATTGATTTTCATGGGCCAGTCCTCATGAGGATTGAATGAACGGGCAAAAGCCCACTTCGCCGACGATCACCACGCCTTCCACGAAGACGCGAAGCCAGGGGATCTGTGACGACGATGAATCGCTCGGTCTCACCGCCTTTCGTCCCGCTGCTCAATGAACTCTCGAACCACCGCCGGCCGCCATCGGACGGTGCGCTTGCCCACACGCACCCTGTTGATCGGCAGTTGGTAGACATTATTGGTGGGGATTCCCAGCATCTTTCCCACCTCCGCGGCCTTGAGCAGCGGTTCATCGTCGTAGCTGTCACCCACCAACGGTGTGGGGGCGGGCGGGGCGGTCTCCTCGGCTACCTCGGGCGTCACCGCCTCTTGCTGTAGTTCCGAATCGGCCAGCGCCCCATTCGCCATTGTTTCTCTGACCCATTGCACCGGCAGCTCGTCGATGAGCTTAGTAGCAGCCTTGTGAAGGGTCTCCTTCGTCTCATCGAGGTTGGCCTCAACTTGGCCGACGGAGGCTCCGTTTAGCCTAATGTCCCAAAGGAGTTCAGTCGTGCGGGCCAACCAGTCAATCAGCCTTCCCCCGGCTGGAATACAACGGACTCGGCCCTTATGCTCGAACTCAAACTCGTCCACTCGACGATGGTTTCCCCGGATGGCGACCTTCGACCTAGGCAATGGAGGAAGCAAGTTAGTCGGGGCTACTCTTGCGATGGCATCGAGGAGCTCCTTGTAGTCAACTGGCTTGCTGAGCGTTACGCTAGCACCCTTGTTCTCTGCCTCAGCGAGCAGCTCAGGGCCTTTGGAGGAAACGGCAATGACCGGCGCATCCGGAAACAACGTTTTCAGCGCCACGATAAATTCCATACCACCGACGTTAGGCATGACAAGATCTGTGATGACGACGTCGATGCTACTTTTCATGTAGACCTTGAAAGCTTGTTCGCCATTCGAGGCGAAATAGACCACGTGGCCCATTCCCTCGACCATGTTTCCCAAGATCACCCGATCCGTCTGTTCGTCTTCGACGATCAGAACACGTGCCGCCATACCACCGCTCCCTGGTCCGGCTCTTTGGTGAGTGCGCCGTTACCAAACGATGCAGGGAGGCCCTGCTTGGAGCAACCTTTTTTGGGGGTATTGTCGGGCAGCACCTGCGGGAAGGTTAGGCGCAAACGAAGCGAACGTCTCGCGCCTCCTGAACGAGAAGGCGGCCACCTCCGAACGATGGGCGTGGCCGTCTAAACCACTGTAGTTCAGACGTTTACACAACGCGCCCGGCAGGACTCGAACCTGCGACCTACGGATTAGAAGTCCGTTGCTCTATCCAGCTGAGCTACGGGCGCCTGGGGCGAGGGCACTTGGACGCTCGATCCAGGTGGAACCTAACAGGCCACTTGCTGCGGCCCAATGCTCGTGCGCTGAACGTGTGGGGTCTGGGGAAGGATCCTGTGGTCGGGCGCGCGCGCTGCGTCAGAGCGGGTTGACGTCGCCCCCGCCCCCGCCGCTTCCTTCGGAGCCGGTACCGAGGACGTCGAACCCGAGGATCGTGACGAGCGCTCCGCCGAGCACCACCACTCCAGTCCGCAACCAGGAAACGCGCTTTAGCTCCAGCCCAGCGATGTTGGTCTCGGGGACGCGAAGAGTCGACCCCTCTCCGTCGAATCCGACCCCGCTGATCGCATCCAACCATGTGGCCGAGAGAATGACATCACCGGCTTCGCGGCGAACCATTTCCCCGTCCACCCTGATGACGTTATTGACGGTGAACTGTGTCAACTCGAAACTGGATGGGCGTTCGAGATGTAGGCGGATGGGACTCCCACGGGGAGCTAGGATCAAAGGCATCATAGGGGCATGGCGACCGCTACCGGTACCGATCAGCAGCGAAGCAGCCCGAAGACGAAGAGGCGTTCTCCTCCGGGAACGGGTGCGCGTTCATCATTGTTCGCGCAAGGAAGCAACCCACCTATCCAAGAGGAGAACGCCCATGGAGAGGTATATCGGACTCGACGCACACGCGTCGAGCTGCACGCTGGGGATTGTAGGCCCCAGCGGCAAGCGCTTGGGCTCGCAGGTGGTGGAGACGAACGCGCGGGCGCTGATCGAGGTGCTGCGAGGGATTCCGAGGAACCGGCACTTATGCCTGGAAGAAGGGACGCTGTCGGGGTGGCTGTACGAGGTGCTGAAGCCGCACGTGGAGGAGCTGACGGTGGCGGGGGTCGGCAAGAGCCGGGGCCCGAAGACCGACAAGCTGGACGCGTTTGCCCTGGCGGAGAAGCTGCGGATCGGATCACTGGAGACGACGGTCTACAAGAACCGGGGCCAGTTCAGGCGGCTGGGGGAACGGGCGAAGAGCTACGACTTCTTGGTCGGCGACACGGTGCGGGTGAAGAACCGGCTCAAGAGCGTGCTGCGCTCGAGAGGAGTGGCCTACGGCGCGGGGCGCTCGGTCTACTTAAAGCGCGACCGGGAGGAGTGGTTGGCCAAGCTGCCGGAAGCGAGCAGGACGACGGCCGGGTTGCTGTACGAGGAGCACGACGCACTCGTGGCATTGAGGGCGAAGGCCGAGAAGGCGTTGCTGGCGGAAGCACGCAAGCATCGAGAGTGGCATGTGCTGAAGACGTGCCCGGGTCTGGGTCCGATCCGGACGGCGGAGCTCCTGCCGGTGGTGGTGACGCCGTACCGGTTCCAGAGCCGGAGCAGGTTCTGGGCGTACTGCGGACTGGGCGTCGTGATGCGGAGCTCGTCGGACTGGGTGCGGGGTCCGGGTGGGCGGTGGGTAAGGGAACCGGTACAGCAGACGCGGGGGCTGAATCGGAACTTCAACCACACGCTGAAGCGTGTGTTCAAGGGCGCAGCGACGACGGTGATCGGTCGGGCCGAGGACGAGCCCTTGTACCGCCACTACGAGCGACTCCTGGAGGGGGGCACGAAGCCGAATCTGGCGAAGCTGACGATCGCGCGTCAGCTCGCCTCGATCGTGCTAGCGGTGTGGCGCACGGGCGAAGCGTACGACCCCAAGAGACTGGAAGCGACGGAGTAAACCGGCCTGGGATCGGCGAGCGTGGGGTCGAAAGCGGTCACAACATGGGGTCCGACGAAACGGAAGCGAACCGGTTACAGGGGACAGCATCCATACACACCGTGGGCCGGGGCAGAGAGCCCAAGCCCCCACTCAAAGGCTATGCACCCCTGGAGAGCCGAACGAAGCGATGGGCCACAGAGTCCCAGATAGAAGGATGGTTCCCGCTCCAGAGCGGAGAACGCGACGGCTGTGAACGTCTTCCGGACTGCGATGCGGACCCTGCGAGCGCACCCCTCCCCACCCTGAGTCGTCGACCGGGCAATCCAAACCATGCGGACGCCGACGGTCAAAAAATGAGCCGACGGCGCGTGGGGAAGGTGCGTCTTGACCGCCAGCCCCATAGAAGGGTGTGTAAAAAAAGAGGCGACGTACCTTTCCGCTAGGTAGTAAGAAGTTAACCAGCGAATCCCGGGTGAGCGCCCGGGGGAAAGGAACGATGCCTCGTGAGGAAGAATATGGTGGGACCCGAGAGTGAGTCCAGCACGCCGACGTGGGAGTGCTTGGAAGCGCTGGTTCGTGAGAAGGCCCAGGAGATGGTCCAGCGGATTCTGGAGGAGGAAGTGACGGAGTTGCTCGGCCGGGAGAAGTCGGAGCGGAAGACGGTCGTAGACCCGGCGCCAGGCTACCGCAACGGCTACGGCAAGGCTCGGCGGCTGGCGATGAGCTCGGGCACGATCATGCTCCGACGGCCCCGGGTTCGAGGCATTGAGGAGCGGTTCGAGAGTCGGGTGTTGCCGTTGTTCGCACGACGGACGAAGGAGGTGGGTGCTCTGCTTCCGGAGCTGTATCTGCACGGGCTGGCGGAGGGAGACTTCGAGCTGGCGATGCGGGGCCTGCTGGGCGAGGGGGCCCCGTTGTCGAAGTCTTCGATTTGGCGGCTGCGGGCGGGATGGACAAGGAAATTCGAGGAATGGTCGAAGCGCTCGCTGGCCGACCGTGAGGTCGTCTACGTCTGGGCGGACGGGATCTACGTGAAGGCGGGGCTCGAGCGGGACAAGGCAGCGCTGCTGGTGGTTCTCGGTGCGATGCGAGATGGTACGAAGGAGGTGTTGGCCCTGAGATCGGGCTACCGAGAGTCGGTCGAGTCCTGGTCCGAGGTGTTGCGGGATCTGAAGGCACGCGGCATCGAGGCGCCCCGGCTTTTGATGGCGGACGGCAACGCGGCGATCTGGGGCGCAGTACGGCAGGTATGGCCTGAGGCGGGCGAGCAACGGTGCTGGAACCACAAGATGAGGAACGTGCTGGACCGGCTGCCTCAGCGGGAGCAGAGCGAGGCGAAGGACCTTCTCAGGACCGTGGTCTACGCACCGAGGCGGTCCGAGGCGCTGAAGGCCCGTGAGGCGTTCGCCAGGCGCTACAGACCGTGGTATCCGAAGGCGGTGGATGTACTCGAGGACGACTGGGAGCGGATGGTGGCGTTCTACGACTTCCCCGAGGACCACTGGAAGCATCTACGCACGACGAACGTGGTCGAGAGCCCCTTTGCCGCAGTACGGCTCAGGACAACGGCGGCGAAGCGCTTCAAGCGGGTCGAGAGCGCTACGGCGCTGATCTGGAAGCTGCTCTTGGTGGCGGAGAAGCGCTTCAGAAGGCTCGACGCTCCTCACCTCCTCAAGGACGTATTTGAAGGAAGAAAGTTCGAAGACGGAAAGCCCGTCTCAACCCAACAGCGGAAAAACGCCGCCTGAAACATTTACACACCTATTGACCCAACCTCCGTCGGTATCGGGCTGAGTGCAGAACTCGGGGCCCACTGGTTCAGTGGCCTCGTCACCGCAGGAGAAAATCAGGATCCCGATGGTAACCGAACGTGTGAGCGTACGCATGGCACACTCCTGGTGTGGGTCAATGCAACATACACAGTCCCGTCGTAGTGCGCCGATCTTCTGAACGCCCACATTCAACAACAAGCTGTCATGGAGCGGAGCAAGCAGGCATACGTCAAATGACGTAGCGATGGCCGTCAGATGACGTAGCGAGCGGATGCGCCCCCCGGGTGCCACCCCTGAACGCGGCCCTCACCCTGCTCACTCAGTAGGATGTTACCGGGCTTGATGTCGCGATGGACGACGCCGTTCTCGTGCGCGTAGTCGAGAGCGCCCCCGACCTTCTGCGTGATCGCCAGTGCGTCATCCACACCGAGTTGCTTCTCGCGGTCGATGCGCTCCCTGAGTGATTCCCCTTCGATGTGGGGCATCACATAGAACAGGAAGCCGTCGGCTTCGCCTGAATCGTGGAGCGGCAGGATGTGCGGGTGAGTCAGGTTCGCCGTGGTCGTGATCTCAGCTAGGAAACGTTCGGCTCCAACGACAGCAGCCAATTCGGGCTTAAGGACCTTGAGCGCAACCTTTCGCTGGTGCTTCAGGTCATCGGCCAGGTAGACGGTGGCCATGCCGCCCTCGCCGAGCTCTCGCTCAATGGCGTAGCGGCCTTCTAGGGCAGCGTTCAGGCGAGCGACTGGATCGGACATGGGCGCACTCCGGGATCAGACTGCGGTCAAGATCCGAGAGCGGGGCGGTAGGCGCAAGCTGAGCCCTGTCACACGCCCAGAGTCGAGTTCTAAGTGTCGTCGGTGCTAGCGCCCCCTGACTCATACCCCCGCACCGTGTGGAAAATGGCCCGGTCGAAGAAACGGACCACGAGCAGCTCGAGGTCGAGCTGCGGCGTGACATGGTGCTCGCGAGTTTTCGCGAGAGACCATCGAAGAGTTCATCCATGGTAGTCACCTTGAGGAAATCATTTACTTCTTCCCCAATTTACCACCACGGGGCGGAGTACCCTCAGCTTATTTTTCAGGCCACACCCGTCTCGGCCGAGGTAGCCATCAGCTTCTCGATGTCTTCCTTTCCCGTCGCGACGCGGCTAGCAATCGTGCCGTCCGGATCGACGAGTACCAGTGCCGGGGTGACGAAGACACCGTAGGCGTCAGCCACACCGTCCTCCTCATCGGAGAGTACGTCCTTCACGCCGAAGACCAACTCTCGGGCCCGCGCGGCCTGCTCCCACCCACTACCGAGCACGGCGATCCGGAGCGTCTCACGTTGTTCCCGTTGCCACCTCTCGACGTCGGGTGCCAGTGCCATGCACGGCTTGCACCTCGGATCCAGAAAGATCAGCAGGACTTTCTTCCCATCGCCGCGGAGGTCGTCGAGGCTGACGGATCCGCCCGCCAGGGAAGGCAGTTGGAAGCCGGGGGCGACCTCACCGACCGGGAGGTCGCGCGCCTCCTTGATCGGGTTGAAGAGCTCGGGCACCGACGCGCCGGGTCCTTCCAGGGCATCCAGCCGAAGCAGAAGCCGACCCTGCTGCCGGATCAGGTGAAGGATGAGCCACCCCTGTACCGCCACGACGGCGACCACCCCAATCACAACGGAGAGTGTCACTACGTCCGAGCCGGCGGCCTGGGCGATGAGCGGGACGATGCTCGGCCCGGGGCCCGCCCAAACGACGAACCCCGCCAGCGCCAGCAACACGCCGTTCCGCATGAGCGTCGGCCACCCGATCGGGCGCGTGTCGGTCGAACCGAAGCATCGGCAGGGTGGCCTCCGCCCCAGAAGGAGATTCACCCCGATCACCGCGGTGAACACGAATAGGAGGGTCAACGCAGCCAAGGCTCCCCACGACGCCGAGCGGACAGGAAGGAGGACTACGGCCACCGCCAGTTCGGTGAGTGGAAGCAACGCCGCGACGGTGGCGGCGACCCGTTCCGGGACGCCGAGTTCCAAAGCCGCCTGCCGTGTGCCTTTTGGGTCAACCAGCTTCGCGCCAGCCGCGACGACGAAGACCGCGCTCAGCAGCACTCTGGCGACCACCAGTAATGGATCCACCCGACTCTCCTGTGGACGATTGGTTTCCCGTCACATCCGTGAAAACGATGGAGCGCGGGGTCTTGCTTTCGGTTCGTATCGGGGGGTGATACGGACGTGCTTCGTGCAGTGGGCCCAGCAGGATTTGAACCTGCGACCGTCGGATTATGAGTCCGCTGCTCTAACCAACTGAGCTATGGGCCCTTGTGATGGACCTCAAGGTAATGCGCCCTCCAACTTCCATCCACGGGACAGGCCGGTCCTTCCCTTCCATCGATCCCTCCCATCGCTCGAGTCAGGCCTCCTCCGCACACTTCGTGAGAGCCGCCACATCCTTGGAGCTCAGCGTCTCCCACTCGCCAGGAGAAAGGTCCCCGAGCTTTACGGGACCGAATCGCACCCGCTTCAACGTCACGACGGGTAACCCGACCGCGTACATGAGCCTCCGCACCTCTCGCTTCCGTCCCTCGGTCATGACGAGCGTGAGATGTCCGGTTTCCTCGACCGGGTCGGCGACTTCTAATCGTACCGGACGGGCGAGGCCATCGTCGAGCACGACGCCCTCCCGAAGACGCGCGACATCCTCCTTGGACGGCAGGCCCTGCACGCTTAGTTCGTATTCGCGCTCCACCTCGTAGCCTGGGTGCTGAAGCCGGTTCGCGACGTCTCCTTCGTTGGTCAGGAGGAGCAGCCCCTCGGTGTCGAGGTCGAGCCGGCCGACGTAGCGGAGGCTGGAGTGCTCAGGAGGAAGCAGGTCGTAGATGGTGCGCCTTCCGTGGGTGTCCGCCGCGGTGCACAGAACGCCCACAGGCTTGTGAAAGCGGATCCAGAGTGCGTCGGGGAGACGGACGGAGGTTCCATCCACTTCGACCTTGTCTCGGGATGGTTCGACCTTGGTTCCGAGCTCTGTAACCACGGTCCCATTGACCTGGACCCGGCCGTCCAGAACCATCGCCTCGGCCTTCCGCCGGGAGGCCACGCCAGCCCTGGACAGGAACTTCTGAATCCGCATACAGCGTTCTCATCCTCAGTCGGCGGCCGGGTCCTCCACTCCGTCGACCCGATCTTCGGCTGCGTCGGAAAGCACGTCGTCCACACCCGGCTCCGGCGCGTCCGCGTCGGCCTCCCTCCACTCCGCCTCCTCCCTCGACTCCGCCTCCTCCCTCGACTCCGCCTCCTCCGTCGGCTCCGAGCCCTCCAAATCTTCGAGCGGCGTCCGCTCCCTCAGGATTACGGGCAATTCCTCCTGGCGCGGGAGATCCTCCAGCAACCGGAACCCGAAGTGCTCCAGGAAGCGCTGGCTGGTTCCATACAGGAGGGGACGACCAAGGCCCTCGCCCCGGGCTACGACGGTGATGAGCGCACGGTCCTGGAGCGTTCGAATCACGCCCGCCGAACTGACACCACGAATGTACTCGATCTCGATGCGCCCGATCGGCTGCCGATACGCAACGATGGCCAGCGTCTCCAAAGCCGGGCCGGAGAGCCGGGAAGGCTTGGGAATCGTGTCGAACCGTTCCAGGTAGGGTGCAAAGTCCGCCCTAGTGAGAAGTTGATAGCCCTCACCGAGTTCTCGGATCTCGAAGGCCCGCTCGGATTCCGAGTACGCGGCGTTGAGCTCCTGGACCGCCTCCTCGATCAGATCTTCGTCGAGCGCCTCGTCGGCACGGGCGATCTCCTCCGCATTCAACGGCGCGTCGCTCGCGAAAAGCACGGCCTCCACGATCTGGGTCGGATTCACGGCGCCTCCAACGCGTTATCATTGGCCGCTCCCGGATCTTCCTTCCCCGCTGAGTCTTCACTCTCCCCGACCCCCGGATACATCCACAACTCCGAGAACATCTCAACCTGCCGTAACTTCACGCGCCGCCTCCGTGTGAGCTCCAGGCCCGCAAGCAAGGTCATGACGCCATGTAAGCGGCTCTTGAAGGGCCGCACCAGCCGGCTGAACTCGATCCGTCGCACCCGATTGAGCGTGCTGAGGATCAGGTCCATCTTGTCTTCCATCGCCACCGGACGGGTGGCCACCAGGTGCGTCCGAATTCCAGGATCTGGCGGAGTAACCAGGAGGGCCGCGGCAAATACCTCCTCCCAAGTCGTCTCCAAGGGCGTCTCTTCCATCGGCGGGCGTGGGCGCGGTTCCAAGAATCCCTTCCCGAATCTGCGAGCTCGCTCGGCCTCCGCAGTGGCCAGCCGCTGGCTGACATCCCGGATCTGTTCGTATTCGAGGAGGCGGCGGACGAGTTCGGCCCGCGGATCTTCGTCTTCCGTCTCTCCATGCCTAGGCAGGAGCATCTGAGTCTTGATGTGAACGAGCCCGGCCGCCATCTCGATGAACTCACCGGCATTGTCCAGATCCTTGGCCTCGATCCCTTCGAGGGCGGCCAGAAATTGACGTGTGATCCGGGCGATCGGGATCTCGAAGACATCGATGTCCTGCTGGCGGATGAGGTGCAGTAGAAGGTCGAGCGGCCCCTGGAAGCGCTCAATGTCGATGACAAGAAAGTCCTCCCGCTCGAGGGGACTCTCGATGACGGCTAAATCCACAGTTCTATGAAGGTGTCGGCCAGGCCGAAGAGAGCGAAGACCGGCCACAGGATGATATTGAAGAAGGGGGGATAGAGAGAGGCGAGCACAATCAAGACCAGAATCCCGTAGCGGCCCGCTTGTTGGTAGGCGGCGCGCCATCCTCGAGGCAGGAAGTGGTACAACACATGGGAGCCGTCGAGTGGTGGAATCGGGACAAGATTGAAGAAGGCGAGGATCAGGTTGATGAATACGCCGAACCGCGCGGTGCGAATCAGGAAACCGAACGTCGATTCCCCCGCAGGCAAGGCGCCCTGAAGCTTGATGAAGACCACGACCATGAGCGTGAAGACTACCGCCAGAATCAGATTCGACACGATTCCGGCAAGAGAAACACGGATGTCTCCACCCCGGAAATCCCTGAATTTCCGGGGATCGATGGGGACCGGTTTGGCCCACCCGAAAATCAAGCCACCCGGCAGCAGGTACAGGACCACCGGAACGATGAACGACCCTAACGGGTCCAGATGCGAGACAGGGTTGAGCGTGATGCGCCCTAGGGATTGGGCGGTGTCGTCACCCTCCTTGAGGGCCACCCACGCGTGCGCGACCTCATGAACAACGATCGAGAAAATGAGTACCGGGAGAACCGACAGAAGCAGCATGGCGGGAAGGTATCCGTGGCAGTGGGCAGCGGCTAGTGCGCCCCACCGGAGCCTCCATCCGGGATGGGCGGTCTCGTCCCTCCCTTATCCGCACGGTTCTTGATGGGGTCTTTCGTTTCGTCTATACTTTCCGCTAAACGCTGAACCCAGTCGTGGTCTAGAAGCCAGAGGGTCGAAAGAGCAGAGTTGCCGAATATCAAGAGTGCGAAAAAGCGCGTCAGGTTGAGCCGTGACGCCAACGCACGTAACCGCGCCGTGAGGTCCAGGCTCCGGACGGCCCTGAAGCGCGTCGAAAACGCCGAGAACGCGAAGACGGCCGAAGTCGAGTACCGAAAGGTACAGGTCCTTCTCGACCGGGCGGCCACAGGCAGACTCCTCCATCCCAATACTGTGGCTCGGATGAAGAGCAATCTGGCCCGCAGGGTCGGCGTGATGAGCTGAGAGTTATACCTCCCAGACGACCACACCCCCGACGATCGTATAGCGAGCTCGCCCCTTGAGCTCCCAGCCGTGGAACGGCGTGTTTCGGCTCTTGGACAGGAATGCGCCCCGGTCTACCGTCCAAGCTTCTTCCGGATCGATGATCGTGACGTCACCGGGCGAGCCGGCGGCCAACGTTCCCCCGGGCAAACCGAACGCCTGAGCCGGACCGACACTCATCCGGTGGATGAGCGTCGAAAGGTCGACGAGTCCCTCCTCCACCACATGCGTAAGCCCGAGCCCCAACGCAGTCTCCAACCCGATGATTCCGTTGGGTGCGTCCGCGAAGGCCTGCTCCTTTTCATCGTAATGGTGGGGAGCGTGGTCCGTCGCGAATACATCCAGAGTCCCATCGGCCAACCCCTCGCGGACCGCTTCCCGATCTTCCACTGAGCGAAGCGGCGGGTTCATCTTAGCGTCTGTGTCGAAGCCCTCGACACGCTCGTCGGTGAGGATGAGGTGGTGGGGGGTGGCCTCGGCCGTGACGCGCACACCCCGCGCCTTCGCCTGCCGGATGGCCTCCACTCCGTAAGCCGTGGAGACGTGCTGGAGGTGGATGTGCCCCCCGGTGAGCTCCGCAAGAAACAGATCTCGAACGATATGGACGTCTTCCGAAGCGTTGGGCTTTCCGTGGAGACCGAGCTTGGTGGCGACAAGCCCCTCGTTCATGACCCCAGCACCCGACAGCCCGAGATCTTCTGGGTGATCCGCAACCGGAATGTCGAACGCCTGGGCGTACTCCAACGCCTTGCGCATGAGCCCGGAGTCCATGACGGGGTTCCCGTCGTCGGTGATGCCCACCGCCCCCGCCTCGAACATCTCGCCGATGGCCGCGAGCTGTTTGCCCTCCTGCCCCACGGAGATGGCGCCCATCGGGTAGACCCGCGCTGCCCCTGCCGCCACACCCTGGGCGAGAACGAAGCCCACGCCCGCCGGGTCGTCCACGACAGGGTCCGTGTTCGGCATTGCGCACACCGCCGTGAATCCGCCGGCCGCCGCTGCCATCGCACCGGTGGCGATCGTTTCCTTGTGCTCGCCCCCGGGCTCACGGAGATGGACGTGGACGTCGATCAGGCCCGGTGTCACAGCGAGTCCCCCCGCGTCGATTTCACGAGCGCCCTCGGGCGGATCGATCCCCTCGCCGACCTCGCCGACGACTCCATCCGCGATTAGGACGTCCCGAATGGAGTCGATCGATTGGCTGGGGTCGATGAGCCGTCCGCCACGGATCAACAGCGGTTCGCTCAAACCTCTGCTCCCCCCTTGGCCGCCTCGGCCGTGTCTGGCGCACCGCCCGCGAGCAGATAGAGAACCGCCATCCGAACCGCTACACCGTTCGTCACTTGCTGCAGAATCAGGGCGTGAGGCCCGTCGGCCACGTCGCTGTCGATTTCGACCCCGCGGTTCATGGGCCCGGGATGGAGGACCAGCAAGTCCTTTGGCGCCTGTTCGAGCTTGGTCCGGGAGACGCCCCAGACCTGATTGTACTCTCGCAAGCTGGGGAGGAAGCCTGCTTCCATCCGCTCCAACTGCAGACGGAGAACGTTGAGGACGTCGGCCCACTGGATCGCCTCTTCGATCCGCGAAAAGACGGTGACTCCGAGCTCGGCGATCCCTAACGGGAGCAGTGTCTTCGGTCCGCACACTGCTACCTCGGCGCCGAGGGCGAGGAGTCCATAGATATTCGAGCGAGCCACTCGGGAGTGGAGGATGTCACCCATCAGGCAGACCTTGAGTCCTTTGATTTTCCCGTAGTGGTCGCGGATGGTGAGAATGTCGAGGAGCGCCTGGGTCGGGTGCTCGTGGCTGCCATCCCCTGCGTTGATCACGTTCGAGGGAATACGCTCGGCCAGAAACTTCGCGGCCCCCGAAGAGCCATGCCGGATGACGACCATGTCGATGCGCATCGCCTCGAGGTTTCGGGCCGTATCGACCAACGTCTCACCCTTCACCACCGAAGATCCACTCGACGTGATATTCACCGTGTCCGCGCTTAACCTCTTCTCGGCGAATTCGAACGACACCCGGGTGCGTGTGGAGGCCTCGAAGAAGAGGTTCACGATGGTTTTTCCCCGGAGGACGGGCACCTTCTTGATTCGGCGCTCCGAGATTTCCTTGAAGGGCTCCGCCGTGTCCAGAATGTTGAGAATCTGTTCGGCCGAAAGCGACTCGAGTCCCACGAGATCCTTGCCGAGAGGCGAATTCGGCTCGTTCAAGCCTCCGCCTCCGATGAAACGGGCACGATGTCAACGCCCCAACGGCCATCGAGGTCCGGGACGGACACCTCCACGGACTGCTCGGGCAAAACCGTGATGACCTTTCCCGCGACGTTCGGTTGGATCGGAATCTCTCGGCCTCCACGATCGACCAGTACGCAGAGTGAAACCCGCGCCGGCCGACCCCAGTCCGTGAGTTCGTTGAGGGCTGCCCGGACGGTTCGGCCCGTGAAGAGTACGTCGTCGACGATCACCACCGCCCGCTCGTCCACACCCCCCTCGGGCAGGACCGTCGCACCGATCACAGGGCGTGGCCCAATAGCCATGAGATCGTCTCGATACAGCGTGATATCCAGGGATCCGATCGGTACGATGACGTCTTCGGCGCGTTCGATCTCGGATCGGAGCAGGTCGGCGATCTGGACGCCGCGTCGCTGGATACCCAGGAGGGTCAAATTGCCGGGTCCTGCGTTTTGCTCCACGAGCTCACGAGCCATCCGCGCGACGGCGCGACGCACCGCCTGTTCGTCCATGATCGAGACGTGCAGAGAGGAGCTCCTAGCCTAGGCCCGATTCCGTCGTGCAACACCCCCGACCAATCCCCAAAAGACACCGGCGGGTGGGTGCAGCCCACTCAACGAAGGCGCCGGAAGGTAGACAAGGCTACAACGCTTTACAAGGACATCCCGCCCCGACATCATGAACGCCGCCAGAAGGCTGCTCCGGACAGCATCGCTCTCCATACTGAAAGGTTCCTCTATGCTTCAAGGCCCCAAGCACGGCCGTCTCTGCGCGGTGGTGATCCGCTGCAAGTGCATGCAGATGGCCGTCTTGGGGCTTCTGATCGGGATCTCGGGCCTTCGCCCCTCTCCAGCGTCGGCTCAGGGGAGCCCCGAGGCTCCCCAGGTAATCGGCGCCCCCAGGGTGATCTTGGGAGGTGTCCCTTTCTCGCTCGATCTTCAGGGAAGTGCGGTCGCCGCGGTCGCCTACGACGTGCGGGACGCCCAGGGGATGGTCCTGGGGTCGGGCTCCGTGGGAGTCGGCGGAACGGCCACCGTGAGCGACCTGGTCGTGTCTGGCCGCAACCGCCTGCCGCTCACGATCCGACTCGGACAGGTGAGTGAAGAGTTGTCCCGTCCTTACGCACCGGGCTGGTTCTCCCTCGCTCCCCCTGTTGTTGCCATCCTGCTCGCGTTGGTCTTCAAAGAGGTGATCACGGCGCTGATGGCTGGCGTCTGGCTCGGTGCGCTCGCGGTGGCCGGATATAACCCGCTCTCCGCCCTGTGGCGCACGATCGACCTCTACGCCGTTCCGGCGCTCGGTGACGTGGAGGGAGGACATACGCAGATTGTCGTGTTTTCCTTGTTGTTGGGCGGCCTCGTGGGGATCGTCTCCAGAAACGGCGGCACACAAGGGATCGTTGACGCCGTGAGCCCCTTCGCGAGCACGAGCCGGCGCGGCAAGATCGCCACGTGGGCCGCCGGCCTTGCCATTTTTTTCGACGACTACGCCAACACGTTGATCGTCGGGAACACGATGCGGCCGATCACGGACCGCCTCAAGATTTCGCGCGAGAAGCTCGCGTACATCGTCGACTCGACCGCCGCTCCCGTGGCCGCTCTGGTCCCGATCTCGACGTGGGTTGGATACGAGATCTCGTTGATCGCGGACGGCATGGCTATCGCGGCCCAGCAAACCGGCACCGATCCGGCGCTCGTCGCAACGCTGACGTCGGTCAGCCCGTTCGCCGTATTCATCAGCACGATCCCGTATCGATTCTATGCGCTTCTGGCCCTCGCGTTCGTGTTCCTCACGTCCGTGATGGACCGGGACTTCGGAGCGATGGCGAGGGCCGAGCGGCGCGCGGCGTCCGGCGGGGGTGTTTATCGCGCAGGAGCGCAGCTCTCGATGGACACGACGGATCCCCATGTGACACCCCCGGAGGGAGTGACACCTCGGTGGTACAATGCGGCGGTTCCGATCATCACGGTCATCCTGGTCGTCCTCGGGGGCCTCTACACGTCTGGACGCGCGTCCGCAGGCGCGGACGCATCGCTGATGGACGTTTTCGGCGCGGCCGACCCCTTTGCGACGCTTCTTTGGGGATCCATGGCGGGATGCATCGTGGGAATCGGGCTTTCGGTGATCCAACGGATCTTGAGCGTCCAGGAGTCGCTGAACGCTTTGGTGGCCGGGATGAAGTCAATGTTCCTGGCGATGATCATCCTGACGCTGGCCTGGTCGCTCGGCCAGGTGACAGAGGATCTGGGTACGGCTCAGTACCTCGCACAGATCCTGAGCGACGCGGTGCCACTCGAAGCCATCCCCGTACTCGTGTTCCTGACTTCAGCCGCGATGGCCTTCGCGACCGGTACGTCCTGGGCGACCATGGCCATCGTGATCCCCCTGGTGATCCCCCTCACAGTGACCCTGGGCGGTGCGGAGGGTTTCGGAGCCGGCGGAGAGTACTCGATCCTGTTGGGAGCCATCAGCTCGGCCCTCGCGGGGGCCATTTTCGGAGACCACTGTTCGCCGATCTCGGACACGACCGTACTCAGTTCGACTGCGGCGGCATGCGATCATGTCGACCACGTGAGGACCCAGCTGCCCTATGCCGTAGTGGTGGCGCTCCTCGCGATGGTCGTGGGCGACGTCGGCACCGCCTTGGGATTGTCGGTCTGGGTCGCTCTCGTCGCCTCGATCGCGATACTCGCGGGCGGGTTGAAGTTGTTCGGTACTTCACTGCGGGGGGAATCGGGAGCGTAGCCCTCGTAACGCTTTCGGCCCGTCAGCGAATCAGAGTCAGAGTCTCAACCCCCCGGCCCACCCGTTCGAGGAACGGCCGGCCTCCCGAGGCCGCTCCGTTCGCCACCGACCAATCGTAGGAGAAGAGTAGGAAGCCCCTCACCCCGATGCGATGAGTGATGTCGATCTTGCTGAGGACCCCATCATACGTCGTCAGATAGGCCCCCACACCGGCCCAGACCCGTTCGGGTCCACCGACTTCCGCCGCACGGGAGATGGCTCGGTCGAATAAGTCGTCATCCGGGTTGTATGCCATTGGCGCCACCACGTCGATAATTCCCCGTCGGAGCCACCCCTCCCAATCCTGGTACCGGTGCAGGAAAGACTCTCGGGCATCGGGAAAGACAGCGGCCGAAACGAGTACCTCCGGGCGCCTACGCTTCACGCCCACATAGATTCTCTCGACCAACTCCGTAATCTGACTTCTCCGGAACTCGGCCCACGGCTCGGGGAACGCCTCCACGAGTGCCAGCGGATTCTGCTGGGAGGCCACGGCGAGTTCGGGTCGCTGACCGTCCGTGATACGTCCGTCCATCCAAATCTCGAATCGGTCGAGCGCCCCCCGTGAGTAGTCGAAGGCTCCACTCGGATAGCGAACATAGTCGAGGTGGATCCCGTCGAGATCGTAACGCTCCACGAGGTCGGTCGTGACCGCGTACACACGCTCCTTCACCTCGGGGGCCGACGGGCTCGAATACAACCCCTCGACGTCGGAGTTGGCCAATGCGTGCGAAATCAGGCGCTCGAAGTATCGGGAAGACGCTGGATCCACGTCATACAGCTCAATGGCGAGCTCTCGTGGAACAGCAAGGAGCCCGGGACGCTCATTCATCAGATGCCTGGGGTCCCGGGAAATGACGGATGCGCTGGAAATCAGGTGTACGTTCACCCAGGCGTGAACTTCGATGCCCCGTGCGTGTGCCTCCCGGACGGCCAAGGCAAGCGGATCGAAGGCCGGTGGGCCCTGGATCCCTTCGGCTCTGGGCTCGATCCCCCCCAAGTAGTAGGCGTCCCCCCTGCCCCGAACCTGAACCAATAAAGTATTGAAGCCGGCTTCCGCCGCCCTGGCCACCATGGCCCGCACGGAATCGGGATGGGTCAGTGTGGAGCGGACCACCCAGAGTCCTCGGGTCTCCGAGACCCGGGGGTACGATGAGTTCGCCGCAGGGCCACCAGTTTGATCGACCGGCACGGCGACGGCGGTCACGGCAATGTGTGGGCTTGGGACTCCCAAGGTTTGACAGGCCGCCACGAGAAGACCGCTCGCAACGAGAAGACTGCCCACAACGCGGAACAGCCTGTCGAAGACGCCACCCTGCCTCTTCGGTTCTCGATTCAGATCACGGTCCACGGTGCTCCCGGAAAAAGTCCCGAAGAAGATCACCCGCCGCATCGGCGAGCGTTCCACCCGTCACGTCGATCCAATGATTCAGCCGCTCGTCTTGAGCCAGGTTTGCCAGACTTCCCACCATGCCCGCCTTGGGGTCCGCCGCTCCGAAGACGAGCCGGTCGATTCGAGATAAAACCAGCGCACCCGCGCACATCGCGCAAGGCTCCAATGTCACGTAGAGCGTGCATTGGGTGAGACGCCAGTCACCCAGCTTCTGAGCAGCTTCCCGGATCACCACCAATTCGGCGTGAGCGGTCGGGTCATTGGAGGTGACCGTGAGGTTATGCCCCTCCGCGACGATCTCGTGGTCCTTGGTGAGTACCGCCCCAACCGGGACCTCTCCCATGGAGGTGGCCATCTCGGCCAGCTCCAAGGCGCGAGTCATCCACTCGACGTCCGTCGGCGACGCACCCTCCATCAGGAAGTAGGTGGTGAAGCTAGTGCGACGCGAATCCCGCTTCGCACATCACTCAGTGGGCCGTCGTGCTGACCAGAATCGAAGCGTCGTCGAACCGGCGGTACAGGGCGACCACCCGTCCGATCAGATGAAGCTTCTCGGGATCCTCAACGGCCGTTGGGGGGCCGCCGCCGTCGGCCGGCGTCAAAGAGACAGCGCGCCCATTATTCGAAAATTCATAGAAAGACGGGCCACCCTCGACGCGAGCCACCACGATGGCCCCCTCGACCAACTCCTCGACCTCCGCCGGTTCGACCAACAGATAGTCGCCCTCGTTGATGTCGAGAGCCGCCAACTCCCGCCCAACGGCACGGACGAAGAACGAACCCTTCGATCCAGCGAGCCGCCGGTCGATTGTCAGGTGCATCTCGGCCAGCTCGGTCCTCAGGCCACCACGCCCCTGGGGAAGGTCGTGGTAGCAGGGCACGGATACCGTCTGCGCACTCAGGTCCACGCCGAGGATCTTGACCCCCCTCGAACGGGAGGGATCGCGCTCGAGAAAGCCCTTGTCGGCCAACGCTTGGAGGTGCTCGGAGACAGTCTTGGTGCTCTTTATACCAAACCGCTCGCCGATTTCCCGAATGGAGGGTTGATACGTGTTGCTCCGAAGGTAGTGCACCATGAAGTCGAGAATTTTCCTCTCGATTTCGGTGATGCTTTGCTCCATCCGGGACTCCAACGGTTTCGCCCCTACATCAGGCGTTTAAAAGATTCCTTCTCAGTTACAGAATAAACACCTGTTCCCAACATTGAAAGGGCGTTGTTTATTAGGAGGTGGCTATCCTAATGCGTGGCGATCCACCCCGTCAAGAATACCGTGGAAGGCGCCGGCACCTGGAAACGGATCACGGGCTCCTTAACCGGACGATGGCGTCGTCGAGGCGAGCCAGCACGATGTTCCTTCCGAGGAAAGCAAGCACCTCGAAGATTCCCGGACTCGCGTCGCGCCCGGTCACCGCTACACGTAGGGGGTGAATGACTTGACCGGCTCCGACTGAAATTTTCTCGGCATACGCGCGAATCACCTCTTCTAGTGATTCCGGCTCCCAATTAGCCGTTTCGAGCGCCGAGCGAAGCGCCGTGAGCCGTTCGAGGACGTCGGAGGGCGCCTTCGACCAATGCTTCGCCACCGCCTCGGGATCGAACTCCAGCTCGTCCACCAGGAAGGGGCGGGCCAAGTCGACGAGGTCGGGTATCCGTCGGGCCCTGGTCTTGAGCAGATCGATGAGGCTCAGGTACCACTCCCGTCGCTCCTCCAACTCCTTCGGCGTCGCGAGGCCGGCAACCTCGAGCCCTGCCGTCAGCCCAGGCTCCAGCGCCTCAGCCGTACTGTCGTTGAAGTGCTGGCCCGACAACCAATCCAATTTCTTCAGGTCGAAGACCGAGCTCTTCTTGAGAACACGCTCCATGCTGAAACGCTGGACGAGCACCTCCACCTTCATCACCTCCTGGTCGTCACCCGGACTCCATCCGAGCAGGGCTAGGAAGTTGACCATGGCCTCAGGAAGGAGGCCATGGCTCTCGTATTCGCCCACCGCCGTGGCACCGTGCCGTTTCGAAAGTCTCTTCCCGTCTGATCCGAGGATCATCGGCACGTGGCCAAAGGTGGGGACCGGGTGACCGAGGGCCTCATGCAGGAGTATCTGTTTGGGCGTGTTCGAGAGGTGGTCGTCTCCGCGGATAACGTGAGTGATACGCTGTTCCGCATCATCGGACGCGACAGCCAGATTGTAGGTGGGGCTACCATCACTCCGCAGGATCACGAGATCGTCGATCGCCGTATTCTGAAATCGCATCTCCTCGTGGACCATGTCCTCCCCATACGGTCTCTCCCTCAGGAACCAGAAACCGGATGGCATACGCCTCCCCGCTCTCGGCACGCTCCTCTGCCTCACCGGCAGGTAGAGACTCGGCCCGGCGCCTCGGAAGACGGCGATCGCCTTCCTCCCCTTTCGCCGCTTCCCTTGCCTGCGCCAGCTCTTCCGCCGTCGTGAAGTCCCGGTACGCGCGTCCCGCCTCCAATAGGGCATGCGCGGCGGCCCGATGCCGATCGACTCCATCGCTCTGGAATACGGGACCCTCATCCCAGTCGAGGCCCAACCAGCGAAGAGCTCCCAGGATTGCCTCGGTATGCTCAGGCCTCGAGCGGTCGCGGTCAGTGTCCTCGATGCGGAGGACGAAGACCCCTCCGTGGTGTCGGGCGAAGAGCCAATTGAAGAGCGCGGCGCGAGCACCGCCGACGTGAAGATATCCCGTAGGGGAGGGAGCGAATCGTACTCGTATCGTCATGTATTTAACTAGCTTACAGTTATCTGTTTAATGTTATTTATCACATGTCGATGTATTCTGCGGGCGGGCGACTTCGAGCGATGCCCACCGCCGAAAACCGCCCCGAGCGCGACCGAGCGGGGAAGGGCGTGCCGATCACCCGTAGCGATCACCCGTAGCGTGCCTGGATGTACTCTTCGAGGATCCCCTTGAACTCCTCCACCATGCCCTCCCCCTGGAGCGTCGAGTGGTGTGCCCCATCGACGTACACCGGGGCCTTCGGGTCCTCGGCCGTACCGGGCAATGAAATCCCTAAATCGGCGTGCTTCGACTCGCCCGGGCCGTTCACGACACACCCCATCACCGCCACCGTCATATCCTCGACACCAGGAAACTCCCGACTCCACACGGGCATCTTTTCACGGATATAGGTCTCGATGTTCTGAGCCATCTCCTGAAAGAGGCTGCTGGTCGTACGGCCGCAACCCGGGCAGGCCGTGACTTGGGGTTCGAAACTGCGGAGTTGCAGAGACTGGAGGATCTGCCTCGCGACGCGCACTTCCTCGGTGCGATCGCCGCCTGGCTCCGGCGTGAGGGAGACCCGAATCGTGTCCCCGATCCCGTCAATGAGAAGAGGAGTGATTCCCGCGGTGGTCGCGACGATTCCCTTGGTGCCAATACCCGCCTCGGTCAGACCCAGGTGAAGCGGGTAATCACACTGGTCCGCGAGCATCCGATAGACGTCGACGAGATCCGGCACCTCGGAGACCTTGGCACTGAGCACGATCATATCGTGTCCCAGACCGGTTTCCTCAGCCAAGAGCGCCGACCGAGTCGCGCTTTCCACCATCGCGTCCAACAGGACCTCCCGCGCATCTCTGGGATCGGAGCGTTCGGCGTTGGCATCCATCATTTCGGTGAGGAGCCGTTGGTCGAGCGAGCCCCAGTTCACCCCGATCCGCACGGGCGTCGCATATTCGATGGCCACTTCCACGATCCTCTGGAAGTTGGAGTCCCAGTGTTTTGTACCGACGTTTCCGGGGTTGATACGGTACTTCGCCAAAGCCTCGGCGCACGCCGGGTACTTCGTGAGAAGAAGATGGCCGTTGTAGTGAAAGTCACCGACGATCGGCACGTCGGTGCCCTCATCCGAGAGCCGTGCCACGATCTCGGGAACGGCCTGAGCGGCTGCCTCGTCGTTGACCGTCACGCGCACCAGTTCGCTTCCGGCCTGCGCCAACGCGACGGTCTGAGCGACCGTGGCGTCCACGTCCGAAGTATCGGTGTTGGTCATCGACTGGACCACGATCGGATTTTTCCCGCCGATCTCGACCCCATCGACGTCCACAACCACGGACGGCCTTCGCGTCCAATGACTCACGTAGCACCTTGTGTGTTCGGGTGTGGAAAGCGTCGCCGCAATTTACGGAAGGCGGGGCACCGCTCCAAGATCATGCACCGCAACGGAACGGTGGTCCACCCTCGGCGTGCGGTTCGACGGTGCTCTGGCGCCGGGGTAGCGCTGCCGGATTTCGCGGGACAGGCCGATATTGACCAATGTTCCGGCCTCCGCGACAATCCTTTTCCGCCTAGGATCTGAGGCCGTGGCATCCCGGGTACCCGTGCGCTAGCACGGGTGGTGACCCACTGTACTTCTTCGGCAGCCTTCCACCATGACAACCAGAAGCGATCGAACGAGCGGCGAGCTGAAGCACGACCCCCGCGTCCTACTCGGGCCGGGCCCCAGCAACCTGCATCCTCGTGTGTTCCGTGCCATGGCCAGCCCCATCTTGGGTTACATGGACCCGGATTTTCTGTCGATCATGGACCACACGATGGCTCTCTTGCGCTGTCTCTTTCAGACCGAAAACGAGTTGGCCGTCACGCTTCCTGGCACGGGTATGTCAGGGATGGAGGCGGCCGTCTGTAACGTGGTCGAGCCCGGCGACGAGGTTGTGGTGGGAATCCATGGCTTCTTCGGCCAGCGGCTGGCCGAGCTTGTGGAGCGGCACGGTGCGACGGCCCTACGAGTCGAGGTCGACTTCGGGCAAATAGTGGACACCGATCAGATCGCGACCGCTCTCGATGCCCACCCTGACGCCAAGATGGTGGCCGTCGTGCACGGCGAGACCTCCTCAGGGATCGCACAACCGCTCGAGGACATCGGTAAGGTGGTGCGTGAACGGGACAAGCTCTTCCTCGTCGACACGGTCTGCTCGCTCGGCGGCGCCCACATCCCGGTAGACGAATACCTGATCGACATCTGCTACAGCGGGGGGCAGAAGTGCATCGGGGGACCCGCGGGAATCGCCTGCATTACGCTCAACGATCGTGCGATGGGCGTGATCGACTCCCGAAGCCGCCCGGTCGACACATGGTATCTCGACCTCACGCTGATCAGTAAGTACTGGCTCTCCGATCGTGCTTACCATCACACGGCTCCGGGATCGCTCGTCTACGCCATCCACGAGGCGCTTCGCCTGGTCCAGGAGGAGGGGCTCCAGGCGCGATTCGCACGTCACCAAAAGTGCGGAGATCTCTTGAAGGCCGGGCTCACCGACCTCGGGCTCGAGCTATTCGGTGATCCGGTGAACCGCCTGTCCATGCTCACCTGCGTGATGATCCCGGACGGCGTCGACGACGCCACAGTCCGAGGCCGCCTGCTCCGAGAATACGGTATCGAGATCGGAGGCAGTCTCGGGCCGCTCGCGGGGAAAGCGTGGCGGATCGGTTTGATGGGGTACGGCTCTAGCGAGCGTAACGTGCACTACCTGATCGCCGCACTGCGGAAGATCCTCGGAAGCTAGAGACGCCCCTCTCACCGACCTGATCGCTCGAACGGCGGACCCGGGAGTAGGGCGCAGCGAGATTATTGCCGAGACACTTCGGACAGGACGCTAAGTAACGGGCACCTCGGGTCCGGAGATGCTCCTGCGCGCCCGCTCCAGGCACCCGTACTCGATGAGCTCCTCGAGAATCTCGACTTTCTCTTTCTCCGGGCCGTTGTGATACCGTGCCCAGAGGCGCTCGCACGGAGAAAACAGGGGCTCCGCCGACTGAGTCGAGGGCTCCGCCGGCGAAGGCGTGGGCTCGTGCGGAGCGGTATCCGAGGCTCTGACCTGGCGAGCGATGTCGGTCCTTCCTTGTCCAGCACCGCTCGCTCGGGAGCGGCTGGGGGGGCTAAAAAATTGTGGGCTAGAGCATACGGCGAGCAGGGATCATGGGCAAGTTTCAGCCTTCGGCAAGCCATATTTCCATCTGAATGTTGCACCGATCGTACGGCGAGGCGCCGCCCTTCACCGGTCTGAACCCGAGTTTTCTGTACAGGTTGATCGCCGGCTCGAGAATCGTGTTCGACTCGAGATACACCCTCGTCGCGCCTAGCTCACGAGCACGGTCCAGCAAAGCCCTGCCGAGCCGCCATCCGATTCCCTTGCCGCGGGCATGCTGGTCGACGGCCATCTTGGCGAGCTCGTAGGACCCGCTTTCCATGGGTATGAGTGCGACCGTGCCGACGGCCTCGCCGTCGTACAGCGCCATGAGAATCGCGCCGCCGGGGTGGAGAATCTTCTCCTGCGGATGGTCGAGATAGAGGCGGTCCGCGTCCTCGGCCTCCCAGTAATGGTTGATCCAGTCCAGGTTCATGCGGCGGAACGCATCGGCATGTTCGGGCCGGAAGTCCAGGATCTCGACCCTCCCGGCTTCGCGCCGGTCGTACGCTTCCTTCACTCGATCGAAGATCGAGCGCTCCTCGAGACGACGGGACCAACTCGATCAAAGAATTTCGTCGTCCACATGAGGCCGATCCCTTCGGGAATTACGAAAGCGACAAATATCTCCCTCTTGGCCACTGGCAATGGCGGTAAAAGGTGGCCTGGGGGGTGTTGTTCTTGCGATCCGCACGATACAGTAAGTCTCTTCCGGTTCTGCCCAAAAAGGAGATAGCCATGACCCGTGCACGCTTCGGCTTCGTCAGCTGGTTTTCAGTACTCACCCTCGCATTGGCCTCCGGGGTCACCGTGCCAACCGGCGCCGCCGCTCAGGAGAGTTCACAAGGTCAACCGTTTTTTGGGATCACCACTGATGGCCATCTGACCCCCGACCTCTTCCCGATTCGTGCGACCGGCGTTTCCACTGCACCGATCCTGGAAGCGGCGAGAGCCTACCTCAGGATGTTGAGGCCCGAGCAAGTGGCACAGACCAACTTCGGATTGGACTCGGATGAGTGGCGTCATTGGAGCAACGTCCCCGTCGGCGGCCTGCCACGGGAGGGGCTGTCGTTCAGGGATATGAGCAACCCCCAGCGGGAAGCGGCCTTCGCCCTGGTCCGGGCGGGCCTCAGCGCTCGCGGATTCGAGCAGGCGCGCAACATCATGCGCATAGACGGTTATCTGGCGGCCGTTCTCGAAGACTACAACCGGTACGGAGAGTACCTCTACTTCATCGATATCTTCGGCGAGCCATCTGAGACCGAGCCCTGGGGATGGCAACTCGACGGGCACCACCTGGTGGTCAATTACTTCGTGATGGGGGATCAGGTGGTGATGTCGCCCAACTTCTGGGGATCCGAGCCGGTCTCGATCGACACGGGCAGGTACCCAGATATCAAGGTTCTACAGGAGGAGCAAGACGTGGGCCTGGCCTTCATGGAATCGCTCCGACGGGATCAACGTGCACTTGCCGTCGTGGACACTGAGAAAACGCGCAATAACATGCGAGGCGCGGCGTTCAGAGACAATTTGGTCATGCAGGAAGCAGGCATCCGCGGGGACCAACTGGACGCTGTCCAGCGCGAGCGCCTGATGGATGTAATCGGTGTTTATATCGGCACCATGAGGTATGACCAGGCGAGCGTCCGGATGGACGAAATTCAGGAGTACCTCGGTGAAACCCGATTTGCCTGGGTGGGCGATGTGGGACCCGACGCCCTCTACTACTACTACTACCGGGTTCAGAGCCCCATCATTTTTATCGAGTTCGACCACACGACTCCAGTCAGTTTCCGCACCGAGCCGAACCCGCCTTCGCGGAGCCACATCCACATCGCCGTTCGGACTCCGAACGGGAACGACTACGGGAAGGACTTGTTGAGGCAGCACTACGAGGAGCACGACGGCGACCCGAATCACGGGCACTAGAGACCTGAGCGGCGTGTTGGTCATGGATGGGGTGGGCTGGTAGAGGGAAGCCGGCCGGAGAGGTCAGCCAGGTCGGCCGGAACCCGCTTGCCGATCTGGTGGATGTCAGCGACCATACACTCTAGGGGACATGCGGCGGCTTCCAGGTTTTGCCGCGGCAGGTTACTCTCGAGGCAGGAACGCCAATTCGTCGAGGAGGTAGAGATGCGCCCGATCCGCTCATTCATCCCGACCATTAGCATCGTGCTCGGCCTCTGGACCGTGCCCCCGGCCTGGGCTCAGGCGCAGGTCCACCAATCCGAGAGCGGACCCTACCGCGTCGTGACCGTCGTGGATGATCTGCAGGACCCCTGGTCCATCGCCTTCCTCCCCGGGGGTGAGATGCTGGTCACGGAGAAGCCCGGGCGGCTGCGGATCGTGCGCAACGGGGTCCTTCAGCCGGAGCCCATCACCGGCACGCCAGAGGTCCGGTACCTGGGGCAGGGCGGCCTCCTGGACGTGGTGCTCCACCCGAACTACGAGTCCAACCGGCTCATCTACCTCAGCTTCTCCAAGCCGAACGACGATGGAAGCGAGGGTACGACCGCCGTGGTTCGAGGCCGGCTTGAGGGCAACCGCCTGGACAATGTAGAGGAGATCTTCGAGGCGAAGGCGTGGAGCCGAAGCGGAAGCCATTATGGATCCCGGCTGGCCTTCGACGCCCAGGGCTACCTCTTCATAACGGTTGGCGACCGGGGGGCGGGTCCGGCGATCGAAACCGCGTATGTGCACCCTGCCCAGGATCTCACCAACCATCAGGGGACGGTCATTCGCCTGCATGACGACGGACGCGTCCCTGAGGACAATCCGTTCGTCGGCCGAGCCGACGCACTGCCCGAGATCTGGAGCTACGGCCACCGCAGCCCGCAGGGCCTCACTATCCATCCCGAGACGGGTGACATCTTCCAGAGCGAGCACGGGCCCCAGGGCGGGGACGAGCTGAATCTCATCCTGCGGGGGCGGAACTATGGCTGGCCCGTCATCGGCTACGGCACGAACTATGGGGGGACCCGCCTCTTCTCGACGAGGGAGGTCGACGGGATGGAACAGCCGCTCCAGCACTTCACTCCTTCCATCGCCCCCTCCGGGTTGATGGTCTATACCGGCGACCGCTTTCCGGAGTGGAAGAACAGCGTCTTCATGGGCGGTATGGCCGATCCGCAAGTCGCGCGGCTGCCTATCGTGGGTGAGGGTGAGGGTCTGTACGTCGGAAGGATGGAGCGGCCTCCATTGATGATCGGCTTCGGGCGCATCCGGGCCATCACGCAAGGGCCGGACGGCTTGATCTACATCGCGATCGACGACCGCCGGGGCGGTGGCCTCACGCCGATCGTACGCCTCGAGCCCGGCGATGGGGCCCAGGCGGCGGGATGATCAGGGATGGGCTAGGACGGCCCCGGAGGGGAGTCCTCTCCGGGGTCTGACGGTGGGGAGTGGGGAGGCTACGCCCGCGCGACGCCACTCGCGATGAGCTCCTCTATCTCCTCACGGGAGTAGCCCAATTCCGCCAACACGTCCTTCGTGTGCTCCCCCAAAAGCGGGGCGCCTCGCTCGACGGACGCCGGCGTTTCGGAGAATTTCACCGGAAAGCCGAGCGTCCGGACGGGTCCCAGCTTCGAGTGCTCCACCTCGACGACCATGTCTCGGGCGAGCGTCTGGGGGAACTCGAGCATGTCGCTGATGCTCGCGACCGGACCGGCCGGCACACCCCCCTCTTCGAGGAGCCCGAGCCACTCAGCCGTCGGACGTGTCTTGAAGCGATCACCGAGGACCGAAGCGAGCTGCTTTACGTTTTGCATGCGATCCGCGTTCTCCAGGAAGCGGGGATCCTCGGCGAGCTCGGTAATCCCCATGACTTCGACGAGTCTGTGCCAGGTCGCTTGGTTCGAGCCCCCCACCGTGATCCACCCGTCCGACGTCTCGAAAGCCTGATAGGGTGCGGTCAGTGGATGGGCTGAACCCAAAGGCCCCGGCGAAACGCCCGTAGCCAGGGTCACGGCCGCCTGCCAAAACGACTGCGTGACGCCCGCCTCGAACAGAGACGTGTCGATCCTCTGGCCTCTGCCCGTTTCGAGTCGCCGAACGCATGCAGCCAAGATGCCCATCGCGGCGAGTATGCCGGCCGTGATGTCGGTAAGAGGCGGGGCGCACTTCACCGGGGGCCTTCCCTCCCCCTCGCCGGTCACGCTCATGATCCCGCTGTAGCCCTGGGTAATGAGGTCGAAGCCCCCGAGGTGGGCCATGGGGCCGGTCCTTCCGAACCCCGAGATCTCGCAGTAGATGAGTCCTGGGTTCGTCTCCTTCAGCAGATCATAACCGAGGCCGAGGCGATCCATCGTTCCGGTGCGGTGATTCTCGATCAACACGTCGGCTCGATCGACCAGCCGGCGAGCGACCTCGAGCCCGGCCTCCGACTTGAGGTCCAAGGCTATCCCGCGTTTGTTCCGGTTCAACATCATGAAGGCCACCGACTCACCGTCCAGGTCGGGGGGGCGGAAGCCACGCGTCGCATCTCCTCCGGCAACCGGCTCCACCTTGACCACGTCGGCCCCCATGTCGGCGAGCATTCTACCGCACGTCGGACCGGCCATGATGTGCGCGAACTCGACGACACGCAGGCCTGCCAGCGGTCCACTCCGATCCGGTGGGCTCATATTCATGTCCTCCCAACCTGCAACATTTCTTCGGTGCTGCGCATGGAGACTTGCCCCCGGAGAGGTCCGGCATCGATTCCTCCTTCCGCAGCAAACGCGTCGCAGTGATACTTACGTATCGTCCGTATTGTGCGGCGGTCAAACTACTTACCGGCCTTGGGCAGCACAATCGAGCGGCACCGTGCTCGAGGGGGCCACGGCTTCCGTCGTCGGCATGGGAATCGACGATGTTGTCACCGACGCCGACGGGCGGTTCCAGCTGGCCCACCTCCCCGCCGGGCGAATCATACTGAGGATCGCGCTTTCCGGATATTCGTCGGCGGTGGAGTCGATCGACGTATCCCCGACGGAGGTGACTCGCGTTCGAGTCCTTATGCCCCCGGTCGATGCAACGGTGGACGAGCTTCTCGTGATGATGGGCGGAGTGCAGCGGTCGCTCACGGGAGCGGCTGTGGCCGAGGTCGAGCGCCGCGGCAACTCTGCGAGGAGCGCGCTGGATCTTCTGACGCAAGAAGTACCCGGTGTGGTTGTCGAGCTGAGCGGGGGCACCCTGAGTGGCGGCGCCAGGATTCGGATCCGCGGCTCGAGTTCCTTCCACAACAACAATCCCGCGATCTACCTCGACGGGGTCCGTATCGATGACGGCCAACCAGGGTCAGTCGCGATCCATGTCCTTGAGCTGATTCCCTCCGACGACGTAGAGCGCATCCAGATCCTTCGGGGAGCCTCGGCTGGGGCCGCATACGCGGACGCGGTGAACGGGGTGATCCTCATTGAGACCCGGCGAGGGTGGGGTGGGGGCTCAGGGAGATCGCAGCCGTAGCTCCCACAACTCCCGAGTTCTTCGTAGTGGACTCTCCCCATTGTTCTCGGGGTCCCTGGCAGCACCGATAGCCCTCCGCCCTCCGCCCTCCGCCCTCCGTCAGCTCTCCGCTCGACCCGTCGCGCACCGTCGCCAGGCAACAAGAAAGTCCTCCTTCTCGTACTATTGCGGAGGATCGGAGTGGTGGCTACCATATCCGGGTTTTCGTGCGGCCTCAATTCCACAGTAGGCGGCTTCCGTCATCGAGAGGAGGAGAACCATGTTGCATATGCGTTTGTATACGATGCGAACCCTCGGCGTGTCTATATTTGTGGCACTCCTTGGCGCGTCGACACTAGCGGCCCAGACGGGGACGCTGGCTGGGAGGGTAACCGACTCCGGAACCGGTCAGGCGGTGGCGTCGGCGCAAGTCGCCATCGAGAGCCTGGGGCTGGGAACGCTGAGTACGGCGAACGGATCCTTCAGCTTTGCCGTGCCACCTGGCGCACACACCGTGACGGTTCAGCGTCTGGGGTACGCAGAAACGACTGCAGCGGTCCAGATCGTGGCCGGTCAGACCGTCTCAATGGACTTCGTGATCGCTGAATCAGCGCTTCAGCTCGACGAGATCATTGTCACCGGCACCGCCGGTGGAACTCAGAGACGCGCTCTCGGAAATGTCGTCGCCAGGGTGGATGCAGGAGCCATCGCGGCGGCGCCGATCACAAGCATGGAAAATTTGCTCCAGAGCAGAGTTCCAGGTGTGACACTCCACGTCGGCTCCGGCGCATTGGGCGTAGAAGGGAGTCAGATTCGCATCCGTGGGTCGTCGAGCATAGGTCTGCCCAACGACCCGCTCATATATATAGACGGCCGGCGCATGAACGCCGAGCGTTCCTTCAGGGCGGGTACGACCGGTACCGGGGCCTTTTCTAGGCTGGACGACATCAACCCCTCGGACATTGAAAGCATCGAGATCATCAAGGGCCCGGCCGCAGCTACGCTGTATGGCACGGAGGCTTCGAACGGAGTGATCCAGATCATCACAAAGCGTGGAGTAAGCGGTGCCACGAGGTTCGATGCGACCGTTGAGCTCGGGCGGAACTGGATACCCGGCGTGCACAAAAAGTTCAATACTACGCAGATATGGGGGAAGAACGCTGCCGGAGACCTCATCACCATGCACCTCTATACGAAGGAAGCGGAACGGTTGGCGGCAGGGGGGGTCGAGGCCCAGCTCTCGGCGGACCCCGGGTCATCGCTTGGCGCAGCATTTGGAGGGCCACTCTTTCAAGACGGTCTCATACAGCGATACGGCCTGTCAGCTACCGGTGGCACCGACGCGCTTCAATACTTCGCGTCGTTCAACCGCGTCGACTCGGAGGGGTTCGTCTCTTGGAACACGGATGTGCAGAACTCGGCGAGGTTGAACCTCACGGCGACGGTCAGCGACAACCTGACCTTTGATCTCCAGGGCTCGTATCTGGAACGCCTAACCCGACATCCGGGGAATCTCTGGGCAGAATTTAGGCGAGGCCGTGTCAGCACAGCCGGGGACATCGGGGGTAACAACCCGAATGTACGGCGGGGCTATGGAGTTGCACCGTTCGAGATATGGCGTGACGGAAACTTTGAAACAAACGACGTAGAACGGAGCAGCTGGGGCATAACGCTCAACTACAATCCCATCAGTTGGCTCGAGTTCCGGGGGACATTCGGAAACGACGTTTCAGAAGAGCTCTATACAGACTTCCGAAAGAAATTGGGAAAGCCCTTCGATGCCGCGTCCAGCGTTTATCTCGACGGTAGAATAGACCACGATCTGTTAAAGAACGTAAACCGGACGTTAGACCTCTCTACATCGGCGACCAGTCAGATTACAGACAACATCGGGGGCGTCACATCGGTTGGGCTTCAGTATTACGACAGGACTCAGTACCAGCTCAGCCTTCAAGGAGAAGAGTTCGCCACGGGGGCGCTATCCACGGTGGGCGGGACGGCGCTGACAGAAGCTGACGAAACGCGATTCGAGAATGCCACAGTCGGCGGCTTCCTCCAGCACCAGTTTGATTGGCAACAGAGAATCTTTCTGACGGCGGCAATACGAGCGGACGACAATAGTGCATTCGGTGAGGACTTTGACCTCGTCTACTATCCGAAGTTCAGTGGAACCTGGGTTGTCTCCGAAGAGCAGTTCTGGAACTTGGATTTTCTCAACCAGCTTCGGCTCAGGGGGGCATGGGGAAAGGCCGGACAGCAGCCCAACGTATTCGCTGCCACGAGGCTTTTCGAGGCCCGCGCTGGAACGGGGGACGCGGGCTACCTGACACCCATACAGTTCGGAAATCCTGATTTGGGGCCCGAAGTAGGTCAGGAGTTCGAGGTGGGTGTCGATCTGGCGGCTTACGACGATCGGATTGGAGTCGAGTTCACCTACTATACTAAGAAGACCAAAGATGCCATCGTGAACACGCCGGTAGCCCCGTCGCTAGGCTTCCCAGGCTTCAAGTTCGTAAACATCGGTCAGGTCAGTAACTGGGGTACGGAATTGGCTGTCGACCTACAGGTTCTGACGACGAATTGGCTTCGGGCGGACCTAGGCATGTCCTGGGCCACGACGTTCTCTCGGATCGATGACATGGGCGGAATCTCTGAGATCCCCATCCGTCGAACCAAGAGACACGTAGAGGGGTTCCCGCTGGCGGCCCAGTTCGAGCGCAAGGTTGTCTCCGCCGAGTGGTTTGACCCGGCTAACCCCACCGGAAGGGTGGCGAACCCCATGTGCGATAGCGGAACCGGCTATCTGGGGAGAGAGAGAGGTGGGGCTCCTGTTCCGTGCGACGAGGCGCCGCGCGTCTGGTGGGGTCGTCAGGCTGAGCCGACTTGGACGCTGCAGGCGTTTCCATCGTTCACCATCCGCAACAACTGGCGTGTGAGCGCCCTCTTCTACGCGCAGGGCGGCAACATGTATGGCTCCGACGCTCTGTACAATGCTGAGATCGCGTGGCGAAACACCAGAAAGGCCAACGTTCTAGATGAGTTGCTGTACGTGGCTCAGCGTTCCGTGGCGCCACCTGCGATGGGGTACTACAAGGGCGGATTTCTCAAGTTACGGGAAGTGTCGCTTGGCTATACCTTTCCCGTGGATATGCTCCCTGGCGGTGTGAGCGGGGCATCTATAACGGCCTCGGGCAGGAATCTGGGTGTCCTTTGGCAGGAAGGGAGGTTCAGTTATCTGAACAGGCAACCGGTTGGCGATCCGGAAAGGAACAGCATCGCAGCGACAGGACCCAATGAAGGCCACTTTACCGGCGAGCCTACATCGGGAACGATGCCTCCGGCCTCGCACATTACGATAACCGCAAGGGTGTCATTTTGAACGCCCGGGCCAAGAACGCCAGACGTGAGGGGGTACTCATGAGAAAGCTTAAGCATATAAGGAAGCATATAAGAGGCGGTCGTTTTTTCGCGATCGCGCTTTCGGGGCTCGTTCTTGGGACTCTAGCCGGATGCGAGTCTTTGTTGGACGTCGACCTCCCCGGGAGCGTCCTAGAAGAGGACCTAAACGACGCGACATTGGCGAATACGCTGGTCCTGGGGGTCCAGAGTGATTTCGAATGCGCGTTTAATGCGTGGATGCAGGTAATGTTGCTCTGGACTAGCACCATGGATACATCAGCAACGACGACTACAGCCGGAAACATCCAGACCCGGAGAGTAAAGGTTGAGGATTACGGACAAGGGGACTGCGCCGTCGACGGGAGTCCTCTTCCATTCTCGTTCTGGGGACCTCTCCATACTGCGCGCGTCGATGCCGACCGGGCCATCGCGCTCATCGAGGGCTTTGACGATGCTGTCCTCGCGTCCAATGAACTTTCCACAAAGGACTTCCTGTTTGGAAAGGCTCACGCATATGCGGGGTACAGCATTCAGCTCCTTGCGGAGTCATTTTGTGAGCTCTACTTCGATGCCGGTCCAGTTGAAACTCGCGAGGACGGGTTTAATAGGGCGGTGGCCCGTTTCGATTTAGCACTCGCCTCCTTGGCCAACGTGACTTCCGGCGACGACTTAGCAGAGGCTACATCTCTCACGAATATGGCACTCGTAGGGCGCGCGAGGGCTAATCTGTATCTTGGCAACGATGCGCTCGTGCTGGCGGACGCCGCGTTGGTTGATGTTGGTTTTGTCCGTATGATTGATCGCTCTAACTTAAACGATTTCCGCCGTAATCGTACCTATGACCAGAGCAACAAGGATAGATCACGCTCAGTCTCTAACTTGCAAAGCATGTATCGAGAGGTGGAGCTTCCGATGATGGTCCATGGGAAGCTCGGTGATCATTGGACCCTGTTGGTTGATGGGGTCCCAGGGATCGGGGATCCAAGAGTGGTGAGTACAGGTCCTACGACCGGGAGTAACGGACACACTCCGTTGTACAAACAAGCGAAATACGAGGGCCAGGACTCTCCCATAATCTTCACTAGCTGGAAAGAAGCCCAACTCATGATTGCGGAGCTCAACCCGAGCCAATCAGTCGGCATCATCAACGCGCTGAGGGCTTATCATCCAGGCCTACCCGTTTATGCTGAAATCGACCCGGTTTTAATCGCAGCACAGGTGCTCGAAGAGCGCCGACGGGAGTTGTGGCTGCAGGGAAATCGGATGGGTGACCTGCTTAGATACGACGGGCAGCCCGGATTCGAGTGGGCGACCGACGTCACCCCGGCTGGTCAGACTATCGTTGAGTCAACGCCCCACTGTATGATTACGCAGGTAGCCGAGACCGACGCCAACCCGAACGCAGAATAGCCGCCTTGCCGCCGAGAGTTAGCCTCCATCCGCAACAGGGAGTTAGGGCCATGAACCGCTCGAGTAGCATTGTTCCCATCCTAGCGCTCCCACTGATCCTATGGATGTCAGCCTGTACCGCCGGAGAAGACGCGTCGACCGGCGGGAACGACATGGCGACACCGGCACAGGCGGTGATCGACCGCTGGGCCGGCTCGCCCTATCTCGGGGAGCTCAGAGACTCCGTCCTCTACGGTGAGATCTGGGAGCGGCCCCAGCTCTCCAAACGCGACCGCAGCATGATCACGATGGCGGCCCTCCAGGCGCTCTACCGGGACCAATTGAGGGGGCACATCGGCCGGGCTCTCGACAATGGTGTGACCCAGGAGGAGATTTCCGAGATCATCCTACAGGTGACGTTCTACGGGGGGGGTTGGCCGGCCGGTGTGAGGGCCTCCGGGATGGCAGGGGAGGTGTTCCAGGAGCGTGGACTCCCGGTGGATCAGACAATGGCGGCGCCCTGGGATCCACCGGGGTTGCCGCCCCAGGAGTACACCAGTGGCGGATACGCAGCCATACCGAGGCTCGGGGAGCTTAGGAACAGCCTCCTCTACGGCGATGTCTGGGAGCGGCCGCAACTCTCGAAGCGTGACCGTAGCATGGTCACGGTGGCGGCCCTCCAGGCGCTCTACCGGGACCAAGCGCGGGGGCACATCGGCCGGGCTCTCAACAACGGTGTGACCCAGGAGGAGATCTCCGAGCTCATCCTGCACGTGATGTTCTATTCTGACTGGCCAGCGGCAGTCAAGGCAGGTGGCTTCGCGGCGGCGGTGTTCCAGGAGCGGGGCTTGCCGCTCGGCGGAGGGGGGTGAGTGATGACTCGGGACCTCCTCGTATTCTCAGCCCTACTGGTGAACCTCCTGGCGGCAGGCCCCGCGTTCGCACAGACAGAGCGCTCGGGATGGGAGCCGATCACGAACGAGCGGCTGGCCCATCCGGAAGACGGTGACTGGCTGAACTACCGGCGGACTCACAACGTCCAGGCATTCAGCCCGCTCGACGAGATCAACAGGACCAATGTGGAGCAACTCCGGCCGGTCTGGAGTTACTCCTTCAGGGACAACGCCAGATGGTCGCCTACGCCGATGGTCGCTAACGGCATCATGTACGTCTCGGAAGGCAGCGGCACGATCACGGCGATGGACGCGGTTAGAGGGGACGTCCTGTGGGTACACCAACGCAGCTTTCCCGACGACATTCGGATCTCCATGGCCTATCCACGCAGTCGGGGAGTCGCCGTATTCGAGGACAAGGTCTACTGGGGGACGGCCGACTCGTACCTGGTGGTGCTGGACGCCTTAACCGGTGAGCAGCTCTGGGAGGTGCAGACGGACGACTATCACCTGGGGGCGGGTCACGCCCATCCGCCGGTGATTGCGGACGGCAAGGTGCTCTTGGGCACCACCGGGAATGCGCTAGGAATCTCCGGTGCTCGGGGAAAGATCGACGCGTACGATGCGGAAAGTGGCGAAAGGCTGTGGAGGACCTACACCGTGCCGGCACGGGGGGATCCAGCATACGAAACGTGGAGCGCCGACGAGACGGGGGTGCCACCGCTCGGGGGGTCTGCCTGGCACACGTTCAGCTATGACGCCGAGCTCGGGCTGATCTACGCCGGCACGGGTCAGCCGACGCCTAGGAATCGGGTGCTACGGGGTCCCGGTGATGCGCTCTACACCGCCTCCATCCTCGCGCTGGACTTCGACACAGGCGAGATTCGTTGGTACTTCCAAGTCCTGCCGGGGGAATCTTGGGACTACGACCAGTCACACGAGAGCATGCTGATCGATTTGGTCATCGACGGTCAGCCTCGAAAGGCGCTTGTTCACACCAGCAAGATCGGCTGGGGGCAGGTGCTTGACCGGGAAACGGGTGAATTCCTTTTCGCGTTCAGGACGGGCTACGATAACGTCGTGACCGGATGGACGGACGAGGGGCGTCCCATCTACAACATCGAAACCCTGCCTAGGCAAGAACACCTGGACTCGGGAGAGACCATCACGGCATGTCCACACCTCCACGGAACCCGGGACCTCAATTCTCCCAGCTATAGTCCGTTGACGGGCCTGTACTACACAGGCATCAACTACTCCTGCCAAGTCTTGACGTACTTCGCCCAGGAATTCATCGAGGCTGGGAGATACCAGGGGATGTCGGGCCGTCCGACGTTGGCGCCCGGCTACGACTACGTCGGAGAGTTCGTCGCCTTCGATCCGGCGACGGGGGAGCGGGCATGGGTGTATCGGCCGGAGAGCGGCGCTCCTATGTCCGCCTCCGCGCTCGCTACGGCCGGAGGGATCGTCTTCGGTGGGACCTCCGATCGCTGGTTCTTCGCGCTCCACACCGAGACTGGTGAGCTCCTATGGGAGATGCGCCTGAATGGTGATATCTCAGGATCCCCGGTTACCTTTACCGTTGATGGAAAGCAGTATGTCGCCGTGGGTGCCGGCGGTCGTATCGCACAGACGACGACGTTGGGTCGCCTGGTGGATATCGATATTCCCTCGGGAAGTGGCGTGATGTGGGTGTTCGCGCTTCCCGAACGCGACTGAGGGACAGCACTCGGCGTTGCGAAGCGGGTGACTCCAACACGAGGGCTCCTCCAAACGAATCTGGAGGGGCTCGGGCCCCCAGTCGGAAAACCGGCGCGGACTAGCGAAGGATCGCGGTGAATCCATCGTCCGGCGGACCGACTGCTGGCGGCCGTCCTTCTCTCTTTTGGTTGGTCCTCACACTTTCCGTGCTCGGAGCTGATGCCGGATCCGCCCAGGAAAACTGGGAGCTCTATCAGATCGGAGCCGTAAGGGTGGACCGAGGCCCCGAGATCGACGGGGTGTTGGACGACTCCGTCTGGGAGACGGCCCCGGTCATCGACGAGTTCGTCCAGCAGGATCCGGACGAAGGGGCGCCAGCAACCGAGAAGACCGAAGTTCGTGTGCTCTACGACGGAAGCAATCTCTATTTCGGGGTGCGAGTCTTCGAGTCGTCCTCGGCAGTCATCGCCACCGAGATGAGGCGGGACGCGGACCGGATCCTCGAGGAGGACAACTTCCAGCTCATCCTCGATACCTTCGGGGACTCCCGGTCCGCGTACATGTTCGTGGTGACCCCCCTAGGGGCCCAGCTCGACCAGCAGGTGTTCGATGACGGAGGGCGCGGAGTGCGCGGCGCGACCGCTTCCGCGATCAATCGCAACTGGGACGGCGTATGGTCCGTTTCCGTGCGCCGGACGCCGCAAGGTTGGGTGGCGGAGATCGCGATCCCGATGGTCACGCTCAGGTTCCCCGAGGCGGATCCACAGGCGTGGGGGATCAACTTCATGCGGAACATCCGGCGCAAGAACGAACAGGTGTTTTGGGCGCCCGTCCCACGGGCGTTTGCCCTGACGAGGGTCAGTCTCGCCGGAAGCCTGACCAACCTCGAGTCTCTGGACAGAGGAAAAGATCTTCGTATCAAGCCGTACGTTACGGGGGGAGGTCATCGCCAGCTCGAGGGCGGGATCACGGACAACTCCACGGAGGCCGAGGTTGGACTCGACGTCAAGTACGGTGTGACCGCAAGCCTGAATCTCGACGTCACGGTCAACACGGACTTCGCCCAGGCCGAGGTGGACGAAGAGCAGGTGAACCTGACCCGGTTCCCCCTCTTCTTCCCCGAAAAGAGGGAGTTCTTCCTGGAGAACGCCGGGCATTTCGCCGTCGGGTCGACGAACTCAACCGGGCGGATCGCGGACCTCTTCTTCAGCCGGCGGATCGGACTCACCGACAGTGGGGAGAGCGTCCCCATCCTGGGTGGTGCGCGGCTCACTGGAAAGGTGGGTCGAAACAACATTGCGGTCATGGACCTCCAGACGGACCGTGCGTTCGGTGAGCCGGGAGAGAACTTTCTCGTTACGCGCTATCGCAGGGACATCTTCGAACGATCCCAGGTCGGCGGAGTCTTCATCAACAGGGAGGCCGCAAACGGGGGGCACTTCAACCGGACCTATGCCGCCGACATGACCCTGGTGCTCTCACCGTTCCTCACGATCGACGGGTTCCTAGCGGCCACCTCGAGCCCGGGTATCTCCGATGGGGAGTCCGGCGGTCACATCCGGGCTGGCTGGCTCGACCGGAGGTGGCGGATCTATGGCGAGCACACGGACCTGGGGGATAACTTCAACCCAGAGGTCGGGTTCGTGCCGCGGGTGGGAATCCGTAGGAGCAAGTTCTTCGTGGCGCGGACTCCGAGGCCCGAAAGATGGGGGATCCGGCTGCTAGAGCTTGTGTGGAACCTGGAGTACCTCACCGACCAGACCGGTCGACTCGAGAGTCGCCGTTTTTGGCACAGATTAGGAACTACGTTCGATAACGGCACCCACCTGAACATCAACTACAACCGCAACTTCGAGCGGCTCGACGAGCCCTTCCCAGTTGGAGGGGGCGTGGTCGTCGACCCGGGCGACTACTCGTTCTGGGACCTGACGATCACGTTCACCAGCAACCCCGCCCGAAGGTTCTTTTACAGGCTACGGTACAAACCGCAAACGTTCTACGACGGGGATCGGACAGACATGTCCGCCAACGCCGGCCTCCGGGTCACCAGCCAACTCGCCACCTCGGCCAGCTTCTCGCGGAATGACCTTGACCTGCCGTCCGGTAGCTTCAAGGCGGACATCGCGTCCTTCCAGCTCGATTACGCGCTTTCACCGGCGCTGTCCCTGCGGAGCATCGCGCAGTACAACTCGACCTCCGAGCAGTGGAGCGCGAGTGCCCGGTTCCGCTACATTTACCGACCTGGGAGCGACATCTACATCGTCTACGACGAGGTACGCCGCGACACGACCATCCCCGTGTCACCCTTCGTGGAGGAATTCCACAACAGGCAGCTCATCGTGAAGATGACCTACCTGTTGTCGATGTGAGATCGGTGTTCCGTATCGCCCCACAGAGCACTACATGATTGTGGGTGCGCCAGTCCCTTATCCGCCGCCGCCGTCCTCCATGAGGAGGCTCGCCCTCTCGGCGACCCGCTCGTCGAAGTCCTCCTGATCCAGAGCGACGATCTGCAGATGTATGTGCGCCATCTCGTCGCCGGTACGCCGGCCATGGACCACCCACTGGTCCGGATCGGGATTATACGGGTGGCCGGCGGTATTGTCGTAGTATGAGGTCAGAACAAGGACCGTGCCCTTAGGTAGCAACGGCTGCACGTGGTCGTCGTAGATGTATGTGAGACTCCAGCTGTGCAGCCAATTGTACTTGGTCAGGATCTCCTTGCGACCGTCCGGATAGATCGCCTCCAGAGACTGTCCGGTGCCCCGAAGATGCTGATGCCCCCGTATGCTGAAAACCCAAGACGGCTCTTGCAGAACGTGATAAGCCTGCGTAATCCCTGTCGAGTGGGGCGGAATCAGCATCGTCTGCTGGCCTTCTCTATCAATCTCCTTATACGAGCTGAAAGTCCTTGTCGCGCGACGGAGCTTATACTTCGGCTCAAAATCCATCGGGTAGAACCACAGGGCGACTTCGGCGTAAGCGTCTTCGACTCCTTCGCCCCTCGGGAAGTAATGGAGGTTGAAAGATATCGTCTGTTCCGGCTCGACCAGAAGCCCGGTGTCTTCGGGGTAGAGGTCGAAGGGCGTACCCGGCCCACCAAACCTCGAAATGCTGGTGTTGCCATGGTGCGTGACGTGACGGCTGTGGAGGCTGGGCCTGCTCTCGGTGGCCATGATCCAGCGCGGCTCATCGAGCCCCTCTAACACTATCTCGGGCTCGAACCACTGATCCAACCCGCTGGCTTCCACGTCGAACCCAGGCGAGCGGTACACCAAATCTGGCGGGCGCCCGAGTTCGTCCTCCAGTAGCCATGAGACTCCATCCGGCCACATCCGTGGCGGCGGCAGGTCCGCCGGATCCCCCTCAGGCGCCCCGGCATCCGCCCAGGCCCCGATGATTGCGATCTCCTCGTCGGTCAGCGAGAGGTCGTTCTGGTATTCCTGAATCCCAATCGTCCGGTCGACATGCCACGGCGGCATTGTGCGCGTCTCCGTCTGGTACTTCATCATCGGCGCCCACGGACGCGCTTCATCATACGAGAGCAGCGACATAGCACCGATGCCGTCCGGTCGATGACACGCCTGACAGTTCTGTTGGAGAATCGGCATCACGTCGCGACTGAATGTGACGTCCGACACTTGGGCCGACACCTGACCAGGGATCAGTAGCACCCCCATCAGCGCAAGCACTGTGCCGATGTAGGTGATCATTTGCCCAGTACCTTGGCTCTTCTTCTCCATCCTAATGCCTCCATGGCTTTCGCCGGTTGTGTGCTGGTGCACCAGTGCGGGGCCAGTTCCCTTATCCGCCGCCGCCGTCCTCCATGAGGAGGCTCGCCCTCTCGGCGACCCGCTCGTCGAAGTCCTCCTGATCCAGGGCGACGATCTGCAGATGTATGTGCGCCATCTCGTCGCCGGTACGCCGGCCATGGACCACCCACTGGTCCGGATCGGGATTATACGGGTGGCCGGCGGTATTGTCGTAGTATGAGGTCAGAACAAGGACCGTGCCCTTAGGTAGCAACGGCTGCACGTGGTCGTCGTAGATGTATGTGAGACTCCAGCTGTGCAGCCAATTGTACTTGGTCAGGATCTCCTTGCGACCATCCGGATAGATCGCCTCCAGAGACTGTCCGGTGCCCCGAAGATGCTGATGCCCCCGTATGCTGAAAACCCAAGACGGCTCTTGCAGAACGTGATAAGCCTGCGTAATCCCTGTCGAGTGGGGCGGAATCAGCATCGTCTGCCGGCCTTCCCTAGCAGTCTCCTTATATGAGCTGAAAACCCTTGTCGCGGTACGGAGCTTATACTTCGGCTCAAAATCCATCGGGTAGAACCACAGGCCGACTTCGGCGTAAGCGTCTTCGACTCCTTCGCCCCTCGGGAAGTAATGGAGGTTGAAAGATATCGTCTGTTCCGGCTCGACCAGAAGCCCGGTGTCTTCGGGGTAGAGGTCGAAGGGCGTACCCGGCCCACCAAACTTCGAAATGCTGGAGTTGCCATGGTGCGTGACGTGACGGCTGTGGAGGCTGGGCCTGCTCTCGGTGGCCATGATCCAGCGCGGCTCATCGAGCCCCTCTAACACTACGTCGGGCTCGAACCACTGATCCAAACCGCTGGCTTCCACGTCGAACCCAGGTGAGCGGTACACCAAATCTGGCGGGCGCCCGAGTTCGTCCTCCAGTAGCCATGAGACTCCATCCGGCCACATCCGTGGCGGCGGCAGGTCCGCCGGATCCCCCTCAGGCGCCCCGGCATCCGCCCAGGCCCCGATGATTGCGATCTCCTCGTCGGTCAGCGAGAGGTCGTTCTGGTATTCCTGAATCCCAATCGTCCGGTCGACATGCCACGGCGGCATTGTGCGCGTCTCCGTCTGGTACTTCATCATCGGCGCCCACGGACGCGCTTCATCATACGAGAGCAGCGACATAGCACCGATGCCGTCCGGTCGATGACACGCCTGACAGTTCTGTTGGAGAATCGGCATCACGTCGCGACTGAATGTGACGTCCGACACTTGGGCCGACACCTGACCAGGGATCAGTAGCACCCCCATCAGCGCAAGCACTGTGCCGATGTAGGTGATCATTTGCCCAGTACCTTGGCTCTTCTTCTCCATCCTAATGCCTCCGTGGCTTTCGCCGGTTGTGGCGGATGCTTCTGCTACTTCATGGCCGCTCTTCACTAGGTCCCCCCCTCGCCTATGGCGTGACGGTGACCCGTATGTAGGCAGTGGTCCAACAGCAATGTTGGTTCACCGCACCAAAGCTTTCTACCGCCCAGATGCGCAGTACGTAATCACCGGGCTCGCTGAACGTCGCCGTCGTCGAAACTTCGCCAGCCCCTCCCTCGAGAATGGTTTCCGCCTCGCTGAAATTCACCTGACCAGGCCCTTGATGATGATACCACCGCAGGATGCTGCTGGTTCGAGCCTGCATTTGCTCCCCGGCAAATGAGCCAACCACCATCGTTGCCGAAGCAGGTTGCGGGTCCACCCACACGCTCAACGGTAACACATCGCCCGCCGCTACCGTTAGCGGACCATACGTGACGCCGGAGCGGCCCCGGCCCGCCGGGCCCTCTGGGCCGCCGAATCTGAGCTCCGCGGCAACGGGTGAGATTGTGTAGGCCTCCATATTGTCCATGCGGTAGGCTTCATAGAGTGCACGCCCCGGCACGGAGTACGTCCGACCGTCCTGGATCAGGGTCCAGCGGACATCGCCCCTGTAATCTCCGGGCACGTCTACTGTGAAGGCACTCAGGTATCTGCGGTTACAACACTGAGACGCTGGCACGAAATGCGTCGGCTGATTGCCGTCGAACTCGCTCGGCTCGATGAAATTGTTTGGCCCGAGCGGGATATCCACCGCCTCCAGCGAGTTCAGGTTGAAGTAGGAGAAGCTGAGCCTGGTCATGTCGCTCATGTCATCGAAATTCGGGATCCAACCCTCGAAAATCGGAATTACAGGCTGGCCACTTTCCCTCACAGGCGCGGTGAGCAATGGAAAATCAAGGTCCTGTCGGAGGCCCCCTCGGCTCTGATAAAGGCCAAGCTCTGCTTCTGGCTCTGGTACTTGCGCCGCCAAGCCTACCCAGCCGCCCATCACCCAAACACTTGCAACCCCCAGGGCAACGTAGTGCGTCCATCTCATCGCGTACTCCTCCCTCCTCCGTCGTCTACGACGGCTATGCACCAACAACTGGCGTTCAACAAACTCGTCAGAATGTAGGCGCTTTACGCGTTCCGCGACAGAGCACTACATGATTGTGGGTGCGCCAGTCCCTTATCCGCCGCCGCCGTCCTCCATGAGGAGGCTCGCCCTCTCGGCGACCCGCTCGTCGAAGTCCTCCTGATCCAGAGCGACGATCTGCAGATGTATGTGCGCCATCTCGTCGCCGGTACGCCGGCCATGGACCACCCACTGGTCCGGATCGGGATTATACGGGTGGCCGGCGGTATTGTCGTAGTATGAGGTCAGAACAAGGACCGTGCCCTTAGGTAGCAACGGCTGCACGTGGTCGTCGTAGATGTATGTGAGACTCCAGCTGTGCAGCCAATTGTACTTGGTCAGGATCTCCTTGCGACCATCCGGATAGATCGCCTCCAGAGACTGTCCGGTGCCCCGAAGATGCTGATGCCCCCGTATGCTGAAAACCCAAGACGGCTCTTGCAGAACGTGATAAGCCTGCGTAATCCCTGTCGAGTGGGGCGGAATCAGCATCGTCTGCTGGCCTTCCCTAGCAGTCTCCTTATATGAGCTGAAAGTCCTTGTCGCGCCACGGAGCTTATACTTCGGCTCAAAATCCATCGGGTAGAACCACAGGCCGACTTCGGCGTAAGCGTCTTCGACTCCTTCGCCCCTCGGGAAGTAATGGAGGTTGAAAGATATCGTCTGTTCCGGCTCGACCAGAAGCCCGGTGTCTTCGGGGTAGAGGTCGAAGGGCGTACCCGGCCCACCAAACCTCGAAATGCTGGTGTTGCCATGGTGCGTGACGTGACGGCTGTGGAGGCTGGGCCTGCTCTCGGTGGCCATGATCCAGCGCGGCTCATCGAGCCCCTCTAACACTATCTCGGGCTCGAACCACTGATCCAACCCGCTGGGTTCCACGTCGAACCCAGGCGAGCGGTACACCAAATCTGGCGGGCGCCCGAGTTCGTCCTCCAGTAGCCATGAGACTCCATCCGGCCACATCCGTGGCGGCGGCAGGTCCGCCGGATCCCCCTCAGGCGCCCCGGCATCCGCCCAGGCCCCGATGATTGCGATCTCCTCGTCGGTCAGCGAGAGGTCGTTCTGGTATTCCTGAATCCCAATCGTCCGGTCGACATGCCACGGCGGCATTGTGCGCGTCTCCGTCTGGTACTTCATCATCGGCGCCCACGGACGCGCTTCATCATACGAGAGCAGCGACATAGCACCGATGCCGTCCGGTCGATGACACGCCTGACAGTTCTGTTGGAGAATCGGCATCACGTCGCGACTGAATGTGACGTCCGACACTTGGGCCGACACCTGACCAGGGATCAGTAGCACCCCCATCAGCGCAAGCACTGTGCCGATGTAGGTGATCATTTGCCCAGTACCTTGGCTCTTCTTCTCCATCCTAATGCCTCCGTGGCTTTCGCCGGTTGTGGCGGATGCTTCTGCTACTTCATGGCCGCTCTTCACTAGGTCCCCCCCTCGCCTATGGCGTGACGGTGACCCGTATGTAGGCAGTGGTCCAACAGCAATGTTGGTTCACCGCACCAAAGCTTTCTACCGCCCAGATGCGCAGTACGTAATCACCGGGCTCGCTGAACGTCGCCGTCGTCGAAACTTCGCCAGCCCCTCCCTCGAGAATGGTTTCCGCCTCGCTGAAATTCACCTGACCAGGCCCTTGATGATGATACCACCGCAGGATGCTGCTGGTTCGAGCCTGCATTTGCTCCCCGGCAAATGAGCCAACCACCATCGTTGCCGAAGCAGGTTGCGGGTCCACCCACACGCTCAACGGTAACACATCGCCCGCCGCTACCGTTAGCGGACCATACGTGACGCCGGAGCGGCCCCGGCCCGCCGGGCCCTCTGGGCCGCCGAATCTGAGCTCCGCGGCAACGGGTGAGATTGTGTAGGCCTCCATATTGTCCATGCGGTAGGCTTCATAGAGTGCACGCCCCGGCACGGAGTACGTCCGACCGTCCTGGATCAGGGTCCAGCGGACATCGCCCCTGTAATCTCCGGGCACGTCTACTGTGAAGGCACTCAGGTATCTGCGGTTACAACACTGAGACGCTGGCACGAAATGCGTCGGCTGATTGCCGTCGAACTCGCTCGGCTCGATGAAATTGTTTGGCCCGAGCGGGATATCCACCGCCTCCAGCGAGTTCAGGTTGAAGTAGGAGAAGCTGAGCCTGGTCATGTCGCTCATGTCATCGAAATTCGGGATCCAACCCTCGAAAATCGGAATTACAGGCTGGCCACTTTCCCTCACAGGCGCGGTGAGCAATGGAAAATCAAGGTCCTGTCGGAGGCCCCCTCGGCTCTGATAAAGGCCAAGCTCTGCTTCTGGCTCTGGTACTTGCGCCGCCAAGCCTACCCAGCCGCCCATCACCCAAACACTTGCAACCCCCAGGGCAACGTAGTGCGTCCATCTCATCGCGTACTCCTCCCTCCTCCGTCGTCTACGACGGCTATGCACCAACAACTGGCGTTCAACTCCGACCGCTTAACCGCATAAACCATCATAATGGAGGAGTTTCACGCGTTCCGCAACAGCTCGGGGAGGACTCGGCAATCGGCGAACATCTTCCGCCCCAGAGTCCTTTCGGGATGAGCTGATGCAGCCGCGGATCGTAGCCAAGGCGAAGGCCCGGCCACCATACCCGGATCAACCCGGGTGAGATCAGCGGTTGCTCCCTCCCGAAGCGGACGGCCACAAGGGCATCTCGCTCATCGCGCTCGAGGTCGCATCCAGGGGGACTTCGCCGGCGGGAAGTCCGTTCAACTGGAACAGATAGGCGATGACGTCCGCGTAGGTCTGTCGAGGCAGCCCTCCCGGATTATCGTCCGGCATGTTGAACGAGACGTACTCGAAGATGTCGGCAACTGCCCGGTCACCCCAACGTCGCTGGAACGATGATCCGGTGAACTCCGCCTCCACGTGGCACCACACACAGTTTTCTCGGAAGAGCCCTTGACCACGGTTAGCCTGAGAGGTGGTGTAGAACGCCCCATCCGCCGAAGATTCCTCGACCGCCGGAGCCGCGTCGGCGGGCGACGGCTCTGCAGTGGGTACGCCGCTGTCCGCGGTCGTTCCCCCGGGAGTGGAGGCGCATCCGGAGAGCGCCGCGACCAGAACACAACAGTTGAGAAAGAGCTGTTTCATAGAAGTCCCCTGAGGTGAATGCCCAAACGTGGCGACGTTCACCGGCTTAAGGCAAGGTCTGCCGTCCCTTTGCGATCCCACCCGGATGCGGCTATATAGACGGAAGCGAGGCGGAGGTTCGCCTGTCTAACCCTGGAACGCTAGCTCAGGAGACCAAGATGATCGCGAACCGCTGGATCTTGGGAATATCTGTCGCAGCCGGGATGGTGATCTGTGCTCCATTGGACGCACAGATCAAGGGGGATCAGGATATCACCGGACCCTACGAGGTGGTGGAGGATTGGCTCAAGCCACTGCCCTGGCACCAAGAAGGGTTGACCTTTGGCCTGATTACAGCGGTTTACCCCGATACTCCGGACAGGATCTTCCTGCTGCAGGGAGGTGACTTGCCGGACCCTCGCCCTCCCCGGGGTCCGGGACCGCAGTCCAACTCTAACCACATTCCCGCCCATTTCGTGCTCGTCTTGAATGGTGACGGTGAGCTTATCGAGTCCTGGACGCAGTGGGATCACCTCTTCGTGAGACCGCACAAGGTTCTCATAAGCCCTTACGATCCCGAGCGGCACGTCTGGATCGTGGACGACTGGGCCAGCCAGATCTTCAAGTTCACCAACGATGGATCGGAACTGGTCATGACATTGGGGGAGAGGGAAATGACGGGGGACGACCAGAACCATTTCGCGCGACCGACCGACATGGCCTTCCTACCGGATGGTACGTTTTTCGTTAGCGACGGCTACGTGAACACGCGCGTGGTGAAGTTCAACAAGGATGGCGAGTATTTGATGCAGTGGGGGAGCAGCGGAACCGGACCGGGCCAGTTCAATCTTGTCCACTCGGTAAAGGTTGACTCGGATCGCCGCGTGTATGTCGCCGATCGCCGCAATGGTCGCATTCAGATTTTCGATGAGAATGGGAAGTTCCTCGACATGTGGGACGGGATGGCCCAGCCGTCTCACATGGTGGTCGCTCAGGATCAAACTGTTTGGATGAGTGACCCAACGCTCAACCGGTTGGTACAGTTCAACTTGAATGGCCTATTCCTTACTTCCTGGGGCGCGGCAGGGAGTTTTCCGGGCGCATTCAACAATCCTCACCACTTCGACGTGGACCAGGACGGCAACCTCTACGTAGCGGATTACGCCAACTTCAGGGTGCAAAAATTCGTACCGAGGCCGAACGCCGATCGGCGCCGCTTGATCCAGCCTGCCTTCGCGTCGATCAACGCGATGGAGGACTGAGGGATCAGCGCCAGGTCACATATTGCGGCTCGACCGTCCACCCGTCGGCGCCGGGCCCCCAATCACACGACGGGTATCCACCGGTACGGAGAAGGAGGCGGAACATGCGTTCGCTGAAGATGGTGCCCCATTATCTGCTCCTAGTTGCAGCGTGCTCGCCTGGAGCTGCGAACCAGGCGCCTCAGGCGACAGCGGACGTCACGGTGTTCGAGGGAGCCCTCCTCATCACGGGCGAGGACGGACCACCGATCGAGAACTCGGCGTTCATCGTCGAGAATGGCAGGCTCACCGCCGTCGGGAGAAGCGGTGAGGTGTCGGTCCCGGCAGGCGCCGCGCGCGTCGACCTGAGCGGCAAGACCGTCATGCCCGCTATGGTCGACCTCCACGGCCACATCGGGTACCGAAAATACTTGAACAACCGGGTCGAGAACTTCACGCGGGAGAACATCGAGGACCACCTGCAGCGTCTCGCGTATCACGGCGTGACCGCGTTCCTCAGCCTGGGCACCGACCGCCGGGAGAGCGGGTACCGCATTCGCGACGAGCTACGCGGCAATCCCCTCCCCGACGGGGCGCGGTACTTCACGGGCGGTCAGGGGCTGGCGAGGCCGAATGCAGGGCCCGGCATTCCCATGCGATTCGCTGCGTACGCCATTTCGACGCCAGAGGACGCGAGGCTGGCTATCCGAGAGATGGCGCTCCGTCACGTCGACTACATCAAGATTTGGGTCGATGACCGAAGGGGGCGGGTGGCGAAGCTGACACCGCCGCAATACCGTGCCGCCATAGACGAGGCACACAAGCACGGCATCCGCGTGATGTCTCACACCTTCCTGCTCGAGGACGTGAAGGATCTCTTGCGGTCCGGACTCGACGGCTTCGCTCACAATGTCTGGCGCGCGGAGGGGGTGGACGACGAGCTGATAGAGATCTTTAAGGAGCATCCCGACGCGTTCGTCCTCGACACCTTCTGGGGAAGCCGCAACCAAATCTTCGGCGGCAGGCCTGAGTGGATAGACGATCCCCTCCTGCACGAAACTTTCTCTCCTGAAGAGATCGCGCTCCTGGAGAGACCTGACACTCCCGCGGACGCGGCGGAAGTCTGGGCCGCGGGCGAGGTGCCACGCAGCGTAATGAAGCTCAAGGAGGCCGGCGTGCGCTTTGGGGTGGGGAGCGATATTGGGGGGATCAGCGGAGGGCAGTTCTTCGGCTGGAGCGCGCACATCTCCATGGCCAGCTGGGTCGAAGCAGGCTTGACCCCGGCCGAGGCGATCATCGTGGCTACGCGCAACTCGGCCGAAGCCCTGGGGGTGGATGACCTGGGCACGGTGGCCGAGGGAAAGAGCGCGGACTTCATCGTCCTCGACGCCAACCCCCTCGAGGACATTGCGAATACGAGGAAGATCGACAGGGTCTACATGAGGGGCCGGGAGATCGATCGGGCGGCGTTACGGGCCAAGTTCCAACGGGGATGGTCGGACTGATCCTTTCGTAGGATCGATCCTCGACGGACCTTCGGGCAGCTTAGCTGCTCATCGGGGTGCCTAGCGGATGCCATGCCCCTATGATGCCTATCCCTGTCGTGGATCTCGCTGGAATCGAGGTTGAAATGAGCAATCGTATGGCGGTGGTTGGTCGAGGCCATGAAGTGATGTCGCCTTACTCCGCTCTACTAAGAACAGCGCTAGCCGTCCTCTCGGCTGTGTCATGGGCGGTCGTAATTCCCCTAGGCGCGCAGGCTCAGGATGCCCAGGTAACAGGGTGGATTCCGTTCACGCTCGAGGACGCTACGGTCGAATCGATCAACGCCGCGTTCGATGCGGGCGCGCTTACCTCCGAGAAGCTCGTCGCGCTATATCTCGCACGTATCGGCGCATACGAGAACCGGGGTCCAACAATCAACGCCTTCATAAACATTCATCCCGATCCTCTATCGGTGGCGCGCGCGTTGGACCTGGAGCGGCAAACGCTGGGCGCCCGCAGTCCCCTGCACGGCATACCGGTCGTCCTCAAAGACAATTTCAACACCTCGGATCTTCCCACGACTGGCGCGTCGCTCGCCTTGAAGGATTTGTTTCCGGCGCGGGAGGCCTTCGTAGTGGAACGCCTTCGTGCGGCTGGCGCCATCATACTTGGCAAGACCAATTTGACCGAGATGGTCTCCTCCGTGCTGGATTCCTCGCTCGGCGGGCGTACCTCCAACCCGTGGGATTTGACGCGCACGCCTGGAGAGTCCAGCAGCGGCACGGGTGCGGCGCTCGCTGCCGATTTCACATTGCTGGGGACGGGCAGCGACAATGGTCAATCAGTGCGATCACCGGCTTCCGCTGGGGGCGTGGTTGGCATGAAGCCGACGATTGGCTTGGTCAGCTGCGCCGGCGTGCTGCCCAGTTCGCTCTCCCACAACGCGTGCGGACCAATGGCGCGGTCGGTTGCCGATCTGGCCTACCTGCTCGACGTGATGGCGGGCTTTGACCCGCGCGATTTCAGGACGCGCCTGTCGCTCGGACAGATTCCCGAGACCTACACGAGCTTTCTCGATTCGAATGGGTTACGGGGAGCGCGCTTCGGCATCGTGGTCGAACTGCTCGGCGACCGACCGGAAAATGCGGAGGTCAATCGCGTCTTCAACGCGGCGACTGTTCGCTTGGAGAGTCTCGGTGCAACGGTCTTTCCAATCCGGATCCCCGACATGAACGACTACAGGGGCATCGGGACCGACACGTATGAAACTTGGGATCTGTTGAATGCGTGGTTCGCCGAGCTCGGCCCGACCTCGCCGTTTCACGACATGGAGGACTTTTTGGAGCGGGGCACGTATGACCCGGGAATTGTGCCGCGGCTTCGACAGCGACAGGCTCACGCGGGGCCGGAGCATTTCGAGGAGTATCAACGGCGGCTGCTCAAGATGCATGAGTTTCGGAAGTTGTTGGTGGGTGTGATGGATCAGTACTCCCTGGATGCTCTCGTCTATCCCTTGCAACAGATCTTGGTCGCGCCGCATGGCGAGAGTAATGCCGGACGCAACGGCTTTCTCGCATCAATGGGAATGTTGCCTGCCATCGATGTGCCCGCTGGGTATTCAGCGCCGCTTCCGAACGCACCCGACGGGATTCCGATTGGCATGGATTTCCTGGGAAGGCCCTTCGACGAGGGGCGCCTCATCAGGCTGGCCTTCGCGTGGGAGATGAACGGTTTAGAGCGGCGTTGGCCGTCCAATACGCCGCCACTCCCCGGGGAAACGATCGATGTGGCGCCGGATTGATGAGGCTGGAGATTCCCATTCCTCGCGCGATGGAGGCTGTACCATGTCATATGCAATTCGAGCCGGATTCGCGCTGACGGTCATCATGGTCATCACGGCGGTCGCGGTCCCTGCCGCCGCCCAATCCAACCCCTATCACCGAGTCGAGGCGCCGGTGCCCCCGGCACACATGAATGGCGGAGAATGGGGGGAGTTGATCGGCGTCGATGTCGATCCCCAGGGCAATGTCTGGGTGCTGCATCGATGTTTCAAGGCCGTGCTTGGACATCCTCGGGTGATTCCCGGGCACTCCGACGGCCAGAGCGCCAACTGCTTAGGACCGTGGGCCGCTCACCCGCCGATCATGAAGTTTTCTCCTTCGGGGGAGTTCCTGACGAGCTTTGGAGAAGGGGTGTTCGGTAGGCCTCACGGCCTCGCAGTAGACCACGAAGGAAACGTATGGGCAGTGGACGACAATTCGTACACGTCGGAGCCCGGAGTGGGCCATGTGATCTACAAATATAGTCCAAACGGTGAGCTGCTACTGACCCTTGGCAAGGTGGGTATTGCGGGGGATGGTGTCGACACCTTCGATCGTCCGACCGATGTTGCTGTCGCTCCGAGTGGAGAGATATTCGTGACCGACGGCCACGGCCAGAACAATCGCGTGGTGAGGTTTTCGAGCAAAGGTGATTTTCTCGGGTCATGGGGAGGCACGGGATCGGGGCCTGGCAACTTCAACCAGCCCCACACGATCGCCATCGATTCTCAGGGGCGGGTGTTCGTCGGTGACCGCGGAAATAATCGAGTCCAGATCTTCGACGGGGATGGGAATTTCATCGACGAGTGGAGGCAGTTTGGCCGCCCGAGCGGGATCTCCATCAATAGGGCGACCGACATGCTTTACGTAACCGACTCAACTTCGAACTCCAGAAGTGCCCCAAGTGTGAGGAGGGGCATTTATGTCGGGAGCGCCAGAACCGGCGAGGTCATGTATTTCATTCCAGACCCCGACCTGGAGCAGGCGGATTGGACCCGGATCTCAGGAGCGTCGGGTATTGCGTCAGACGCCACGGATACCGTCGTGTACGCGGCGGACGTGGCTCCCCACACACTGCGAAAGTATGTGAGGCCGTGAACGGCCCCAGCAGAAAGAAAGGGAGCGCTCCATGTCGACTGTAACTCGAGCTAGCTTCGCGATCGCGGTCATCATGACCGTACCGGCGGTCGTAGTCCCTGCCGCCGCCCAATTCAACCCCTATCACCGAGTCGAGGCACCGGAGCCTCCGCCCCACATGAATGCCGGCGAATGGGGGGAGTTGATCGGGGTCGATCTGGATCCCCAAGGCAACGTCTGGGTGCTGCATCGATGCTTTAAGGCGGTGCTTGGAGATCCTCGGGTGACTCCGGGCCACTCCGACGGCATAAACGCCAATTGTGTGGGGCCGTGGGCCTCTCACCCACCGATCATGAAATTTGCTCCGTCAGGGGAGTTCCTGACCAGCTTCGGTGAGGGATTGCTCGGCCGGCCTCACGGCTTCGCTGTGGACCACGAAGGGAACGTCTGGGTCACCGATGTCATGGTTGTTCCTAACCAAATGGGCGCCGTCGTCATCAAGATCAGTCCGGACGGTGAAGTCCTGATGACGCTGGGCACCCCCGGTGTCACGGGGCAAGGTACCGACACGTTCAATAGGCCAAGCGATGTCGCCGTGGCCCCAAACGGCGAGATCTTCGTCACGGATGGGGAAGGGCCCAACAACCGTGTGGTAAAGTTCTCGAGAGAAGGTCGCTTCATAATGGAGTGGGGAGCGACGGGATCGGAGCCTGGCAACTTCGACACGCCCCATACCATTGCCATCGATTCTCAGGGGAGAGTGTTCGTCGGCGACCGTGGTAACAATCGAGTCCAGATATTCGACGGAGACGGAAATTTCGTCGACGAGTGGAAGCAGTTTGGCCGTCCGAGCGGGATCTCCATCAATAGGGCGACCGACATGCTCTACGTAACCGACTCACATTCGAACTCCAGAGTTAACCCAGGTGTGAGGAGGGGCATCTCCATCGGGAGCGCGAGAACAGGGGAGGTCATGTATTTCGTTCCGGACCCCGACCTCGAGCATGCCGAATCGACCCGAATCTCCGGAGCATCAGGCGTCGCGTCAGACCCCGCAGACAGGGTCGTGTATGCGGCGGACGTGGCTCCGCACCAGTTGCGAAAATATGTCCGGCCTTAGCGCCCCTTTGAACTTCCTCGTCCAGAACTTCTTAGAGGAGCTGAGGCAGGTGGTGCCGGATTGAGGACACATTCGAGTGAGGGCTCTGACGATTATTGAACCCGGTCTACAAGACGAGAACGGGATATGGATTGACAAGCAGCATCCTGCGAACTTACCGTGATCCCGTGAAGCGAGGCGCAGCGCGTATCGCCTAGCCCGTTCCAAGAGCCCACGATCACTGGCCAAGGGGGGAAGAAGAGTCATGAACCGGAACATGCGGATTCGACGGCCGCTCGTCGACAACGTGGCGGTCAAGCTTCTGTTCGTGCTGGTCGGAGCTGGTCTTTTGACGCTCCATCCCGCGGCGCTTTCCGCGCAGCAGGCGCAAGACCAGGTGACCTACGCCAGGGACGTTGCTCCGATTATCCAGCAGAACTGCGTGACGTGTCACCGGCCAGGCTCCATCGGTGCTATGTCTCTCGAGACGTACGAGCAGGTCCGGAGTTGGGCGCCTCGCATCAAGGAACGCACCACGAAGCGCGAGATGCCCCCTTGGCCGATCGACATGACGGTCGGGGTCCAGGAGTTCAAGAACGATCGGTCTTTGAGTGAAGCGGAGATCGAGACCATCGCACGCTGGGTGGATGCGGGAGCGCCCATGGGAGATCCCGCGGAACTGCCACCTCTCATCGAGTGGCCGGATCACTCGAACTCCTGGCGGTTCGCCGAGCATTTCAACCGGCCGCCGGATCTCGTGGTCCCCTCGCCACCCTACACGGTGCCGGCCGACGGGGCGGATCACTGGCCGAACCTGGTAACGCCGATACCGCTGACGGAGCAGCGGTGGATCGCAGCCGCCGAGTTCAAGCCGGAGAAGGTGGAGATCGAGGAGGTCTTCCATCACGCCAACCCCTCGGTGGGCAACCCGAACGTGCCGGGAGGGATGAACGGTTCGATAAGGCAGGTGCGGGGGATGGAAGGAATCATCTTCGCGGAAAACACCGGTGTGCCGATCGCTCCCGGAGATGTCGTCCGATGGGGAATGCACCTCTTCCCGATCGAGAGGACGGTAGAAGATGCTGTGCTCGAGCTCGGGCTCTGGCTCTACCCGCCGGGTCAACCTCCGGAGAAGGCGGTACCCAACGCTCAGGGACTTTCTTGTAGCCAGTGGGCCGGACATGGCTTCGACGCGGGCCGGTCAGGCGACCTTGTCGGCGTGAGCGCCGACCCGCAGATTGGGCGGCAGGGCGACATACTCATTCCGCCGAACAGCCTGGCGACCTACCGCGGAGTCTACGTGCTGGATCGGCCAGCCCGGCTTCAGAGCCTCCGGGCCCACATGCACCTGCGAGGCGTGTATCAGATCCTGGAGGCGATCTACCCGGATGGCCGGTGGGAAGTGATCAACAAGATGCACAACCATCACCGCTGGCAGACGGAGTTCCTCTACGAGGAAGATGCGATGCCGCTGTTTCCCAAGGGCACGGCCCTCATCTCGACCTGTGTCTACGACAACACGGAGGCCAACCCGTTGAATCCGGATCCTACCGTGTGGGTCACGAGAGGCTCGCGGACGGTCGATGAGATGGGCCATTTCCGGGCCCAGATGGTCTTCTATGACAGCGAAGAAGAGTTCCAGAAGGTGGTGGACGAAAGGCAGCGGCGGATCACCCAGGACCAGGAGTAGGAAGATCGGCGGATAGCGGATAGGTTGCTTTCGACCCCGACAAGGGGCTCCACATCGATCACGGCGAGACTCGGCCATCTGGACCCTCCAGATGGCCGAATCTCGTCCGAGGACAACCATTGAAGAGCGAGGCCGAGGACATGTCCAAAGTTGCACTTTTGGTTGGCGGCTTCTTCTTGCTGCTCGCTGGATCCGTGCCCCTAGAGGCGCAGAATCCCCTCGCGGGTGCCGCCAGGACGGAGATGCTGCGGAACCTTCGCCCATCGGGTCAGCCGGTGGTTCCCATCTTCGAGGGTTGGTATTCCGAGCCAGACGGTTCTCACGGTCTCTGCTTCGGATACCACAACTTGAACCTTCAGGAAACGTTGGACATTCCTCTGGGACCGGACAACTTCATCGAGCCGGCCCGCTTCGACGGGGTCCAACCCACGCACTTCGATCCGGTGCCGATGAGCGGGGACCTGCGGTATTACTGCGTGTTCGCAGTGAACGTGCCGGCAGACTTTGGAAACCAGGATGTCGTCTGGACCCTCAGGATCGATGACCAGGATTACTCGGTGCCCGGCCACACCACCGCTTTCGATTACCGAATTCAGGAGCCGGATCACCCTTCACTCAACTCGGTAGCGCCGCTGGTTCGGTTCCTCGAGCCGGAGGGGCCGGAAGGGAGGGGGCGGGGCGGCGTCTGGGCCGGGCCCATGAGGACGGAGGTCGAGAACCCTCTGTCGTTGAGGATCGAGGTGGCGGAACCCGAGACCACGAGCCAATATTCCGCCTTTGAGATGGTCACCGCTCGCTGGGCAATGCATCAGGGACCGGGAGAGGTGGTCTTTCAGCACATGGACGATGCAGCGTCCATGCCGCGAGGAACCGGGTTGACTACGACGGCGACGTTCAGCGAGCCTGGGAACTACATTCTGCGCGTGCAGGCCTTCGAAGGTAGGCGGGCTTGGCAGAACCATTGCTGCTGGACGAATGCCTACGTGGAGGTCACGGTCACCCCCTGACCAAGGGCCTAACGCCGACCCCCCTCGGTGACGATCCTGCGCTAATGGGGCGCTTCCTGGTCCGCCGCTCGGTATGAGCCCGAGTGGGAGCATGATTCCGGCTTTGGCTCTGTCGGCGAGCTCCTCCGGGTCTCCGGATAGGTAGGGAACACGAGACGGAGTGAAGGCGTTCTATGTTCCTGACTCCTGCCTTTCTTCGGAGGTGCCCAATGAAGCCTTTCTTCGGAGGTGCCCCATGAAGCGTACCATTTTTCTCGCCTTTCTCTCCGTATTGTTCGTTGCTGGGTGCTCAACAGGAGACTCACCGGGGAGACAAGGGTCGCTTGTTATGTGCGGCGACCCTTCACCGATGAGCCGGATCGAAACGCCTGAGCTTCCGACTCCCATGCCGCCGACAGAGCTGTCCGAAACAGACCGCGTCGGCTACCCCGAGGGGTACCGGGAGACCTTCGAGCAGTTCTACGTGTTCGATCGTATGGACGTTGGAAGGGTTGCCTTCGTCTGCGCAAACGATGTTGCGGCCGGTATCGGGCCGGGAGAGCCCTTTCCGTACGGAAGCATCTTGGTCATCGAGGGCTGGCGACCCGTGAGGGACGAAGACGGCAACCTGGTCTCGGACTCGAGTGGTCATCTCATACGCTCGGAACTTACTGGTGTCTCACTGATGAGGAAGGAGCCGGGCTTCGGGGAAAGCTACGGAGACAAGCGTTCGGGGGAGTGGGAGTATGTCGGCTACCGGCCCGACGGAACCTATTCCACACCTCCAGAAGAGACCGCACGCTGTGCTTCCTGCCACGGGGCTGGTGCAAGGCAGGACAGGGACTTCGTATTTCGCACGAACGTCCACTTTCTGCCCGACCGGTATGCTCACTCGGATCCAGTGCCTGAGGCCGCAATCGGTATTTCCCGGATGAGCTTCCAACCTCGCACTTATCAGGTACGGCCTGGCACCACGGTGCTTTGGCAGAACAGCATGATCGACGAGACCGCGCACGCGATAAGCGCTGGCGACGGATCCTTCAATTCAGGGCTGCTGTCGCCCGGACAGACGTTCAGTCGCACTTTTGAAACGCCGGGTCGATACGAGTACATCTGCCCGCTTCATCCCGAACAGATGCGTGGAACTATCGAAGTGACGAATGAAGCTGGTTGACCGCGGCCCTGCGTGTATATGCGAAACGGTGTGTGAAGTTCTCCCCAAACGAAGTATTACTGCCGAGGGGGCTCAAGATGAACGTGAAGAAAGCGAATAGCGATACTGACAACCGCCACCTGACGCGGCGGGACTTACTGCAGAATGCGAGCTTGGCCATCGCGGCTGCGGCCATGGCACCCAAGTCGGCAGCCGCGGCAGCCTCTCGCGCGATGGGGAAGAAGGCGCGACCTCGGGTGCCCATGGCCGCGCAGATGCAGGACGTCAGCCCCATAATGGCTCGGCTCAGCGCCTATATGAGCGAGGCAAGGACCCGCCCGTTGCCTGGGCCGGTGCTGGAGAGGGCGGAGCATCATACCCTAGACACCATAGCCGCAATGATTTCGGGTTCCGAACTCCCTCCCGGCCGTGCGGCCATCCAATTCGCGAGTGGCTACGGTGGAGCGCAAGGGGCCACCGTGTCGGCCTCGACCGTTCTGGCTGGTCCCATGGAGGCTGCGCTAGTCAACGGGGTGATGGCCCATGCGGACGAGACCGACGACTCTTGGCCGTCGGGATGGCATCCCGGCTGTGCGGTCGTGCCTGCCGCGCTGGCCGCCGGGGAACGATTCGGTATCAGCGGGACGCACTTCCTGCGCGCGGTGGCGCTCGGCTACGACGTTGGCTCAAGGGTGTTAATAACGTTGCGGTCCGCAGGTCCACAAACGTACAAGAGCACCCATAGCATTGCCGGAGTCTGGGGCGCTGCGGCAGCCGCTGGCTGCGCGGCCAGCCTATCGCCACAGCAGATGCGCTGGCTATGCGATTACACGGCCCAACAGGCTTCGGGTATCCGCGCCTGGTCGAGAGATGTCGACCACATGGAGAAGGGATTCGCCCTTGGTGGCATGTCGGCGCGCAGCGGGGTCACCTCCGCACTGCTGGTTCAGGCCGGCTGGACTGGCATCGACGACATCTTTTCGGGAGAGAATAACTACATCCTCGCCAATGCACGGGAAGCCGATCCGGAAAACCTACCGACGGAACTGCTAATTGATGAGCTGGGCGAACGCTACGAGATAGCGCGCACGAACATCAAGAAATGGAGTGTAGGATCGCCCCTTCAGGCACCGCTCGATGCGATGGAGATCATTCTGGGGCGGCACCGGTTACAAGCCAACGACGTGACGGAAGTCATCTATCGCGGGAATCCGGAGGCGTTCACCTATTGGGCTCAGATGCCCGACATCAATCTGCGCTACATGATCGCCGTAATGCTGATCGACGGAACCCTCACCTTCGAGTCGTCGCATGACGGATCGCGCATGGAGGACCCGGACATCCTTCGTCAGTACGCGAAGGTGAGATTTGTCCCCGGCGTCGGCCCAGCCCAGGGCGGTGAGCAGCCGATCATCCAGGTCATTCTCGCGGATGGCACGCGCTTCGCCGAGGATTTCATCGCTGAAAACACTCTCGGCAGGATCGACAATCCGATGACCCGCGACCAGGTGGCGGCGAAGGCCCAAGGCTTGATGGCTCCCGTGCTTGGTACAGCGGCCTCCAGAAGCCTGATCGATGCCATGTTCGGGCTGGAAAACGTGGACGACATCCGATCGCTTCGACCCTTGCTGCAAAGGGCGTGAGGAGCGCCGATCAACGCGAGGGAGGACTGAGGGATCAGCGGTTGCTTCAGAACCGATAAGTGTAGTTCAGCTTGACACTCGCTCCGCGAGAGAGAGTCAGGAACTCCCGGTTCTGGTTGAAGAGCCCGTCACCCAAGTTCTGCCAGTTCTGCGTGAAGACGAGGAAGAGATCGTTCCCGGGCGTTATGATCCAACGCGTCCGCATGAAGAGGCCCACTACCTCGGAGACGTCGTCGTATTGGATGTTGCCCGTGACGGATGCCAGCGGATTGATGTTCCACTCGCCGGCCACCCGAAGTAGGTTTGCATCGAACGATCCCTGGGGTAGGTCGACGTTGTTCTTCTCGATCTGGGCGGAGAGGAGAATCCCCGGTGACGGCCGGACGTCCAGAACACTCTCCAGCTGGGTCCGGTCTCCGCTCCAGAAGCCACCTAGACGGACGGAGACCCTCCCGGAGACGACTCTGCGGCTCGCGGTTCGAACCGTAAACCTCCAATCCCAGTTTCTGTAGGTCTCCTCCTCGATGAAGATGCCGTCGCTGATCTCGAACTCGCTATCGAGGTAATCGAACTGGTGTTGGAGGTCGACTTCGAAGTTGTCCTGGCTCTCGAACTCGACCCCGAAGACCTTGAACTGCCACTGTCGTTCTTCGGCCACACCGGTGACGAGGTCCTCCCAGCGGTTTAACTGAGCGGCGAAGTGGAAGCGGCGAATCGCTCGATTCGGGTGGAGGCTCCAGTCGATATCGGGTCTCGGTCGCCACCTGATTAGCGAGTGAAACTGCCGCACCCCGTTCCGCTGGACGAAGCCCATGGCGGGGCTGTAGTCGTGGCCCAACTCACGGTAGAAGAGCCGCGAGGACCAGGGATCGTTGGGAAACCTCACGAAGACCCCACGCGCGCTCAGCGCCGAGGTGCTGCGCTTTACGCCTGGATCAGGGTTGGAGTTCCTCACGAAGAACGTTTGCGCCCTGAGGTTCTTGTCTCCAAGAAACCGCGCCGTGTAGAAATTCAGATCCAACCCCGCCGTGTGCTGGTCCGCTGGAGCCGACGCCGTAGGATCTGTGGGATCGGCGCCGGTCGCGCGCCGAGTGTAGATGGCGCCAATCGTCGATTCTTCGAGGAAGTTCCGATTCACGCGAGCCGCCGTGAATTGCTCCCCGGCGAAAACTCCGTTGTTTGCCGCCTCTGACTCGATGTCGGCTGTTGCCACATGAATGAAGCCCAGGTCGTAGCGGCCTACCTTCCCACCCAATCGGCCCGCGTATTCGACCGGCACCTGCTCACCCTCGAGCAGGCCGATCCGGCGACTAAAATAGGGATCGACCTGATTGCCGGAAGCGAAAGCGAAAACGCCCGCTCCCTCGAGAAAAAAGTCCCGCTGCTCCGGAAACCGGAGAGGGAAGCGGGTGAGGTTGACGCGCCGCTGATCGACCTCCGCCTCGGCGAAGTCCGTGTTCACGCTCACGCCGGATCGCAGGCTCGGCGTGATGTTGTAGTTGATGTCCAACCCGACATCCGACGGATACGTGGTGGGATCCGTCTGCCCCGGAACGTTCCTCCAGTTGGTGACCCCGTAGGGGACGGCTTCGAGCCCAAGGCCCTGTGAAATACCCTCGAGGCCGGTGAGCCGGCCGGCGTGAACCGGCCGGAGGAGCCCCTGGTTGCGCCGGTATCCACGCCACACAAGCTCCTCGTTCTTGCGCCGGATCGTGCGCTGGAAGTTGATTCCCCACGTGTCGGACGCCGCATCGAAGTTCAGCGAGCGGAAGGGTATCCTGACCTCCAGCGACCATCCATCAGGTCGGATGAACGTCGCGACCTCCCAGATGCCATCCCAGGCTCGGTTGGTGCCGCCTCCTACTCCGCCGCCAAAGCTGAACCCGCTAACCCTACCTCCACCGCCACCGCCTCCGGTGATCAGGGCGTCGCCCATCATTCCGGCGGCGTTGACCTCGAAGAAGTATCCCGTGCGGCCGTCCCGGAACGTGTCGACAATCCACATGAAACGGTCGTCAGTGGTCAGGAACCCGTCCCGCCTCTTTTGGAAAGCCAGGATCCCGTTCGGATCGTCGTAGAGGATCGCACCGATGTAGAGTGCGTCCTCGTCGTAGAGGACGCGGATCTCCGTCGGCTCCGACGGGGTTCCGCCCTCGACCGGCTCCTGCTGCCTGAAGTCCGTAATCGGGATGGCCCGCTCCCATGCGGCCTCGTCGATACGGCCGTCCAGGTCGACCCGATCATCGGGATCGAGGCGAAGGGCGAGGAGATCGACCGATTCTCCGCCAGCGGCATCGGTTTCTTCAGCGCCTTGCGCCACGTTCTGCGCCGCGACAGGATGACCGAGCCTGAGTACGGCTAGGCCCAGAAACGTCCCCCAAGTCACACGTCGAATAAGAATCCGCGCCATCGATCCCTACGATTCTGAGTCAGGACTGTCTTGAGTGCCCACCTCTGGAAGGCCCGTTCGCCTGGGCACCCTACTTGCCCTCGAATCGTGGGTCGCGCCGCTCCAGAAAAGCTTGGACGCCCTCCTGGTAGTCATCCGTCTCAAAGGCCTCGTAGGCCTCCTGTCGCTCATCATCCGTGAGCGGGCCCCCTCGGTCCGTGAGTCTACGCACGAATTTCTTGTGCCAGCGGTTCACGAGTGGAGCGCCCGCCGCGATGCGATGAGCGGTGGCCCGGGCGGCCTCCGCAACGTCCTCGTCAGGGACGACTCGGTTCACGAGACCCTTGTGGTACGCCCGTTCCGCGTCGAGGAGGCCACCCTCGAGCAGGACTTCGAGAGTACTCGAAACGCCAATCAGATCGACGAGCGGACCCAACTCGGTGTAGGACATCGTGAGACCCAGACGGTTGATCGGCGCCCCGAAGCGGCTTGATTCGCTGCAGATCCTCAGATCGCAGGATGCGGCGATTTCCAACCCTCCACCCACGCAGACACCGTCGATGAGGGCCACCGTCGGGTGGGGGCAGTTCAGAAGGGCGGAGAGCGCAGACTCGAGAGCTCGGGCATACACCTGAACCTGCTCGGGCGTCTGACGCTCCCCAGGAAATCCCCCGATGTCGGAGCCCGCGGAGAACGCCCGAGTCCCGGAACCCTCAATCACGACGCAGCGGACATCCTGGTCTTCTCCAAGATTCGTCATGATATCGGCGAGCGCCTCCCACCCATGCCGACCCAGAACATTCAACCGGTCTGGATGGTTCAGGGAGACGATGGCCAGATGGTCCTCACGGCTGACCGTCACTCGGTCCGACATTGCTCACGCCCTCAACGTTAAGACTGTTCGACGGGCCACATAGGAATCGCGGCAACGTAGGTGACCACGAGGGGCATGGCCACCGCCGTTTGAGCCCAACCCTCGAGAGCCGCCCCCTTCTCGCCCTGAAGAACCCATCGGGGTATCATGGCTCGGTTCCGAACGTCAAAGCCCGCCGCTGGCTCGCGGTCGTGGCTCACCGGTCGTCAGGGCTGGAGGTACGACATGAGAATTCGGATTCTTGGTGGAGTGCTAGTGCTGACGGCGGCAGGCGCGGCGACCGTGTACGGTATTTCGATCCGATCGGTCGGCGCTCCGCAGAACGCTGAGGGAGCGAACGCGGTCCTGCCGTGGGCCTTCGTACTCAACGACCCGGCCCCCGATGATGCCGAGGCGCCCGACCCCGACGAAATGGTCACGGTGCCCGGCTCCGATGTGTCGATGCGGCGCTCGGACATCAACATCCGCAACGGGCCGCCCGACTGGCACCCGGGCGGCCATCCACCCATGCCGGCACTGGTGGCGAGCGGCGGCGGCGAGGAGGTCGTGGCGTGTGGCTACTGCCATCTGCCGAACGGTCAGGGCAAGCCCGAGAACGCCGGGCTGGCGGGGCAGCCGTACGAGTACATCGTCCAGCAGATGGAGGACTACCGGAACGGCCTGCGGAAGACCGGCGAGCCACGCATGGGTCCGCCCGCTCGTATGATGCGCATCGGCGCCGCAGCCACCGAAGAACAGGCTCGTGTGGCGGCCGAATACTTCTCGTCGATCGATTTCAAGCCATGGATCCGCGTGGTCGAGACCGACATGGTGCCCGTGACGTACTTTTCGGGCTCGATCCACAAAGTGGTCGAAGGCGGCGGCATGGAGCCGATCGGAATTCGGGTCGTGGAAACGCCCGAAGACCTCCACCGGACCGAATTGCGGGATGACGCCTCGAGTTTCATCGCCTACGTCCCGGAAGGCGCCACGGAGCGGGGGGCGAACCTCGTGAACACCGGTGATGGGGGTCGCACCGTGGCGTGCACCATCTGCCACGGACCCGACCTGCGCGGCATCGGCCCCGTGCCCGCGTTGGCCGGCCGCTCACCCAGCTACATGGCGCGTCAGCTCTATGACCTTCAGCAGGAAACCCGTGACGGTCCCTGGTCTGACTTGATGGACCGTGCCGTGATGAACCTCACCGTGGAGGACATCGTCAACATTGTGGCCTACACGGCGAGCCTGGACCCGTAGGGTGACGCGCCAGTAAGTCCAAAACTGTGTCCCGGACTCGGGATCGATGTGACGAAATCGCTCGAGCCTACCTGTCGACAACCCCTATGCCATAAGGACCGTTGCCGACACCAGTGACGACACCCACTACGCTGCGGGAGCGAAGATCGATCACGTACACATGACCGAGAGCCTGCGAGAACGGTGGCGTTGGGGGTCCGGCGCTGATGACCGCATAGCTGCCATCCGACGTGACCGCCGAACCCTTCGGTCGGGCTGGGCGTCCATCTCTACGGGTGAGCGGGATGCGTGCGACTTCCGCCTCTGGATCACCGGCCAGCGCCATCTCGAGACTCACGATCGACACGTTGTTTGCACGAAAATTCGGTACGATCACTTCCTGACCGTCGGGGGTGACGGACGGTATGAACGGACGTGTCTGCTCCTGGGGATCATCCGTACCTACCAGCACGCGTGCCACCTCGGCGTCTTCGGCACCGGCACTCGCCCGGTCGGCGTCGATAATCGAAATCGTGTTACCCTCGAACGCTGCCTGCTGGCTTTCCCGGCTCGCCGCGATGATGTAGCGCCCGTCAGGGGTGGCCGTGATGCCCCACGGGCCGGCCTGGGTCGGAACACGATGGATCTCGGCACGCCGGTCACCTTCGAGGGCACGCGCAAGGTCGATCACCGACACGTCCCTCGTGCCACCGTTCGCCGTAAACACATACGCGTTACCATCGCTGTCACGACCGAGCGCCAGTCCGTTGTTGTCGGGAAAGCAGCCCCAGCTGGGGTGAGGGGAGAGCACGGCCAGATTCGTGGGCGGCCCATGAGGCGAGACAAAGGGCACGGGGTACTCCGGACAGTCGAAGCCCGGAGAACCCAGCGCCAACTCCACGGTGCCTCGCAGGCTCCCAGTCCGCCGATCGAGAAAGGTGACGCGATTACCGCCGTCTTCGGTCAGGTTATTTTCGGCGTTGGAGATGATAAGCATGTCCGGCAATAGCAAAACGCCCACCGCCCCGAAAGCGCCGGAGTCGAAGTGCCACCCAAGTGCGTTGGCCGTTTGGTCGTTCTCGGGCTTGATCATCTCGTCGATATCCAGAACCGCGATTTGCCCCCGTCCACCGTGTTGCGTGAACTCCGCGTTATCGATGCCGCCGTGGTGATTCACTACGTACGCAGTGCCGCCGTCCTCGCTTACCACGAGGTTGGCGGGATCACCCAGCAGCTGACCGTCCAGACGGTCCAACGCCACCTTGTTGCGGCTGACGATGGCGTTCGGCGTGTTGTCGTTTGCTGGATCGAGAGCCTCGTCGAGCGAAATGGCATAGACGTACGGAAGTCGCCGTCCCGTTGCGAGGATATACGTCTGCTCGTCGACCGCCTCTTGCGAGACACACGCCGTCGCCAGAAACGCCATGGTCAGAGCCGTGACGCGTCCGAGCAATGATGGCCGGGAAGCCATGGCGGCTAGGGTATCCAGCGAGGCGAGCGTGCCCCTTCGGAAAAGGTGATCGCGATGATGTCCGTACCGTCCGGGCGCATCATGAACAGGTCGTAGAGTCCGTTCTGGATCATCAGTTCGCTGGCGATAACCATCCACTGGCCATCGGGGGACCAGCCGGCGTCTGTCGTACGGAAGGCCGGATTGTCGGTGAGTTGGGTGAGGCCGGTACCATCCGAATTGATCACGAAGAGCTCGAAGTCTGTTCCTCCCAGCGCGGGATCCAGGAAGCGCGTGAAAACGATCCGCTGGCCGTCAGGGGACCACTTCGCGCCCCTGTCTCCATTGCCATCCGTCAGTTGGACGACGTCACTCCCGTCCGACGCCATGGTATACAGATCGCCGACTCCAGTCCTGTCGCTTACAAAGACGATCCTGGTTCCATCGGGCGACCATTCGGGTTCGCCGTCGTCCCAATCGGGGGTACCGGGCGTCAGATTCGTGACTCCTGAGCCATCGTCGTTGATCACGAAGACGTCGAATGTACTTGCTCCGAACACACGTTGCTCATAAACGATCCGAGTGCCATCCGGAGACCAGCTGGGCTGCGCTTCCACAGCGCCCGTTGAATTCGTGAGGTTGATGGGACTGGACCCATCTATGTTCGCTACCCGGACGTCTCCATCGAAATCGAAGGCAAGCCGCGCCCCGTCCTGCGTCACTGAGGGGCTATTCCCCGGCGGGGATAATTCCTGCAGGTCGCCACCGAGCGCGTTTCGCGTGCGAATGGTCTCGACGATGGTGGAGTAGATGATTCGACCCGGTCCGGATTGAAGGCAGAACACGACGATTTCGACCTCCGTGCCGTTCCGAAGGTCGAGGAAACCGGAAACAGGGGCATTCGTCAGTCGACAGTTGGAGGCGATCCCAAGGATGTCGAAGGAATGAATGGCACCGGATAGGCCCAGAACCTCGGCCTGCCCGTTGGCTGGCAAGGCCACCCCAGGGGCGTCGTCGACTACGATGCTATAGCCATCGAGGTCCAGCTCATCGCCCACCGTTGTTACGTTGAACAGAAGGTCTACCGAGTCGAAATCGATCGAAGATGGCGAGCCGCAGCCGACAGGGATCGCCAGCGCAGTGACGATGATCCCCAGGCTTCTCAAGCGGGCGATCGTGTCGGTCATCGGAACTGCCGCTCCGGTGTATTGCAGACATTGTCGAATACGGGAGTGGGACCAGTCGTTCCATAGGTGGCCGAGTCCGACACAACTGCCTACATCTTAATCTTAGTGCCTACATTTTAATCTTAGCGGTCTGTGTGTCGTGCGTCACTCGAAGCGAAGCACCTAGCCCCACTGGTGCTTCTGGTGCTAGGAGCGAGCGGGGTGGCGGACCTCAACGGTAAAACAGTTCGACAGGCCACATGGGAAGCGCGGGCACGTAGGTGACCATGAGGAGCATGGCCACGAGCACCGCAACGAAGTAGAGGTTGACCTTACTCACCTCCCAGATATCCGCCTTGGCGATGGAGCAGGCCGTGACCAGTACGCTGGCCACGGGCGGTGTCTGCTGGCCGATGCCCAGGTTGAGCGTGACGACGAGTCCGAAGTGCACCGGGTCGATTCCGGCGGCCAGAACCAGCGGCATCACGATCGGCACGACCAGGATGATCGCCGCGGCAGAGTGCAGGAACAGCCCCACCATCAGGAAGAACACGTTGAGGAGCGCCAGTATCGCAAGACGGTTGTCGGTGAAATCCATGATCCCTTGGGCGACGCGCTGTGGCACCTGCACCTCGGTGAGGTAGTCGCCGAGCAGGGCCGACGTGGCCACGAGGAGCATGACCACCGCGGTTTGGATTCCACCCTCGAGCGTGGCCCTCCGAAGAGCCGCCAGGTCCAGCTCCCGGTAGATACCGCCCCCGATTACGATGGCCGCTACAACGGCCAATCCCGCCCCTTCGGTGGCGGTGACCCACCCGGTAAAGATGCCGCCCAAGATAATCACTGGAAGGAGCAGAGCCCAACCCGCCTCGCGAAGAGCGATGGCGACCCTTCGGAGCTGAAACGCTGCTTCCACCGGAAACCCGTTCTTGAGTGCCAAGTAATACACCACCGTCATCATGAGCAGGCCGCCGAGCACCCCCGGAACGATGCCGGCAACGAAGAGCTCCACGACCGAACTCCCGGACATGACGCCATAGAGAATCATCGGGATGGAAGGAGGGATGATGACGGCGAGCGTGGCCGCGGACGACGTCACCGCCGCCGCGAACGGGTTCGGATAGCCCCGGCGCTTCATGGCGGGGATGAGAATGGAGCCCAGGGCGGCGACATCGGCCACGGCGGATCCGGAAATCTCCGCAAAGAAGAGGGACGCGCTCACCGTCACCATCGCGAGCCCGCCTCGAATGAACCCCACGAGCGCGCTGGCGAGATTGATCAAGCGCCTGGATATCCCCGACGCGTTCATGATGGCCCCCGCCAGGATGAACAGAGGGATCGCGATCAGCGCAAACTTCAGGGTACCGGAGTAGAGGACGAGCGCCGCGTTCGGGAGCCCCCCGAGCCCCGAGCTCATCGCCATCGCGAAGATGGCCACCACACCGAGAGAGACCGCGATGGGGACGTTGACGAGGACCAACGCCACCAGAGCGAGAAACATGATGAGGAGAATCACGAAGGACTCCCCAGGCCTGCGGCCTCTCCCCCACTGGGCTCAGCTCCACCTTCACCCACCGGGTCTTTCTCATCGCTCCCTTTGGACTCCGGCGGCCCCTGCCACACCTCCGGCAACGTGACGAGTTCCGCAACGATGAACAGGACGGCACCGATGGGCACGACGGACTGGGCCAGGCGTTGGGGCACCCACGGAAGGCTCACGAGCGTATCGCCACCGAGAATCCCGAAGACCCGCCATCCCGCCCACGCGGTCACCATGAAAAACAAGAGGACGAACGCCTCTCCCAGCAGGATCAGCGGGCGACGGAAGCGGGGGGCGAGTCCGTCCACCAATTTCGGGAACCCGATGTGGGCGCGGTGGAGCGCGGCCAGCACCGCACCGTAGAAGGTGAGCCAGGCAAGGAGGATCGAGGCCACCTCGTCGTACCAAACGAGCGCGGCCCCGAGCCTCCTGAAGGCGACGCCGAGTACCACGACCAGGGCCAGCGCCACCATCAGAACCACGACGGCGAATTCGAGGGCTCGTTGGAGGCCCTGTCGGAATTCTCGGCGCATATGGAGTCTCAGGGGCGAGCGCTACGCCCCTTCGGCAAGGGCCAACGCCGCCGTTACCAAGGCGTCCCCACCCTCCACCGTGTTTCCAAACTCCTCGAAGATCTCCACGCTGGCTCGGACGAACTCGTCTCGGTCGGCCTCATTCACCTCGACGCCCGCTTCGCGAAGCTCGTCGAGGAAATCGGAATCCATCTGAGCGGCCGTCTCATGCACGAAGGATCGGGTTTCGGTCGCGATCCGTCGGAGGCTCACCTGGACATCCTCGGGCAGGCGATTCCAGCTCGCCCCCACAGTGAGGTACGCCGGCGTGTACACGTGGCCGGTGAGAGAGAGATACGTCTGCACTTCTTGGAACTTGGAGGCATGAATCTGAGCCAAGGGGTTCTCTTGGCCGTCCATGACGCCTGTCTGAAGAGCCACGAAGACCTCGGAAAGGGGCATCGGCGTGGGGTTTGCTCCGAAGGCCTGAAAGAGCCTCACTCGCCATATCCCCCTCGGGGTTCGGAGCTTGATCCCCGAGAGATCCGAGGGCGTGACCACCGGCCTCGTGTTGTTCGTCACGTGGCGAAACCCGTTTTCCCAGACGGCCAAGATGGTGTAGTCCCGCTCTTCCGCCTGCGGGACGAGCAGGGGCCAGACGATCTCTTCCTCGATACGTCTCATGTGGGCCCGGTCCTGGACCAAGTACGGCATTTCGAAGAGGCCGAATGCGTCCACCGTCGACGACATGATGGTGGAGGGAAGAGCGAAGTCGAGCGTGCCCAGCTTGAGCTTCTGGAGCATCACTTCGTCTCCGCCCAACTGGCTCGATCCGAAGACGTTCACCTGCACCCGACCGGCCAGCTCCGCGTTCGCCCTCCGCGCGAACTCTTCGGCGGAAGCGGCAAAGAGCGATCCGGGCGCGCCCACATGACCGAAGCTGAGATCGATGACGCTCCCCTCCCCCGCCTCACCGCCACAGCCGCCGGCGACGAAGACGATCAGAAAGGCGACCCCGATGACGCGACCAAGCCTCACGGACCACCCTATTTCCAACGTGCGCCTCCTCCCTTCCCTCATACGTCTCCTCCCTCTCCTCATTCGTCTCCTCCTTCGGTGGACCACACCTCCAGGGCCGCCCCAACGCCTCCCGGGCAATGTGGCACGCCTGCAAGCGCCAAACCCATCTCGATACCGCACAGCGTTCCCGCGACCGTCAGCTCGTTGATGTCGCCCAGGTGCCCGATCCGGAAAACATCACCCTTCAGCTTGCCCAGTCCACTACCCAGCGACATGTCAAAGCGCTCCAGGATGATCTTGCGAAGCGCGTCGGCGTCCGTCCCGTCCGGCATCTTGACCGTGGTCTGTGCGGAGCTGAACCCCGATTCTTCGAGGCAGAAATTCTCGAGGCCCCACGCGGCCACGGCGGCCCGAGTCGCCCTCGCCAATCGAGCGTGCCGCTTCAGGGTGTTCTCCCGGCCCTCCTCGTTCAGCATCGCGAGCGACTCGTCGAGCCCGTAGAGCAGATTCGTGGCGGGCGTGTAGGGAAAGTAACCATTCTCGTTGGCGTTCAGCATCGTGCTCCAGTCCCAATACGACCGCGGCAGGCCCGCGTTCTGGTGAGCCTGCAGCGCTTTTGGGCTCACGGCCGCGAAGCTCAGACCCGGGGGAAGCATGAGACCCTTCTGGGAGCCCGTGATGGTCACGTCGATGCCCCACTCGTCGTGGAGCAGCTCCATCGCGCACAGGGAAGACACCGCGTCGACCATGAGAAGCGCGGGATGGCCGGCCCGGTCGATGGCTGCCCGAATGCCCGGAACGTCGCTCTTCACCCCCGTGGACGTCTCGTTGTGGGTCATTAGAACCGCCTTGATCGCGCCCTCCTTATCGTCGCGCAGGTGCTCTTCCACCACGGCGGGGTCGACGGGCCTCCTCCAATCCCAGGGCAGAGTGTCGACCGTGAGCCCCACGGCGCAGGCCACCGCCCCCCAGGTCTCGCAGAAGTGTCCGTTGTCGTAGCGCACGACCCTGTCACCAGGCGACAGGGTGTTCACCAGCGCCGCCTCCCATGATCCGCTTCCCGACGCCGGATACACGAAGACGTGTTCGGAGGCCCCGAAGACCTCCTTCAACCCCGCGAGAATCCGCTTGCCCAGCTCCGCGAACCCCGGTCCCCGGTGGTCGACCGGCGGCCGGTCCATCGCCCTCAGGATCCGGTCCGGAACATTCGTGGGTCCAGGGAGCTGAAGGAAATGTCGTCCAGACCGAAATTTCATGCGGCTGCAATCTCGGATGAGGGTGACCTCGTGCGCGTACAGGCGGGGTGAGCCGAGTAGCGAGCGCGAGAACGGATCGCTGGGCGCAAATAATGGCACGGCGCTACCTTTCCCGCCATGACAAGCAGAACAACATCCTCTTCCGATCCATCCCTCGCCTCTTCCGATCGGTCTCTCGCCACCCGTCTCGGGGGCGAATTGGAAGGCGAAGTGCTCTTCGATTCCTTCAGCAGAGGGCTCTACTCCACCGACGCGTCCATCTACCAGATCGAGCCGGTCGGCGTCGTCGTTCCGAGAACCACGGCAGACGTGCTCCGGACACTCGAGATCGCGAGCGAGGCCGGCCTCTCCGTGACACCGAGGGGTGCCGGCACCTCGCAGTCCGGTCAGGCCATCGGCGAGGGGCTCGTAATGGATACGAGCAAGTACCTGACCGGAATCGGGGAGCTCGACCGGGACGCCCAGACGATCCGGGTCCAGCCCGGCGTCGTCCTCGATCGCCTCAACCGGGAGCTGGCGCCCCACGGATTCTTCTTTCCGGTCGACGTGGCCACCGCGAGCCGCGCCACCCTGGGCGGGATGACCGCGAACAACAGCGCGGGTGCCCGCTCGGTCCGCTATGGGATGATGGTCGACAACGTGAAGCGCGTGAGTGGATCCCTCGCCGACGGGACGCCCGTGAGCTTCGGCCTCCAAGTCCCGCCCGGGGGGGTGGAGTCCGAGCTGGCCTCGACCCTCGGGGCGCTCCGGAGACGGGAACACGACGAGCTGGAGCGCAGGATCCCGAAGGTCATGCGCAGGGTCGCCGGTTATAACCTCGATCGAATCTCCCCGGACGGCGGTGACATCGTGCGCCTTTTGGTCGGGTCCGAGGGCACCCTCGCGTTCTTCACCGAGCTGGAGCTTCAGCTCGAGCCGCTCCCATCGAAGACGGTTCTCGGAGTGTGTGCCTTCCCCGATCTGGCGTCTGCTCTGAACGCGGTCCCGCCGATCATGGAGCTCGAGCCCTCCGCCGTCGAGCTGGTCGACGGCACGCTGCTCGATCTGGCCCGGGAGATTCCGACGCTGGGCACCGCGGTACGGGAATTCGTCCGTGGAGATCCGCGCGCCTTACTCATTGTCGAGTTCTCGGGACCGCACGGAGATCGGGTTTCCGACGATCTTCACAGGCTCGAGGAGTTGTTGGGGGATCTCGGACACCCCGACGCCCTCGTTCGTGCCGAAGCCGATGACTTTCAGCAAAGGATCTGGGCCGTAAGGAAGGCGTCGATGAACGTCGTCATGTCGATGAAGGGGGACCGAAAGCCGGTCTCCTTCATCGAAGACTGCACGATACCCCTCGAGCACCTGGCCGAGTACGGCGCGCTTCTGGAGGACGTGTTCCGCCGTCACGGCACCTCGGGCACTTGGTATGCGCACGCCTCCGTGGGCTGCTTGCACGTACGGCCGATCTTGAATCTCAAGCTGGACCAGGACCTACGGGCCATGCGCGCCATCGCGGAGGAAGCGCATGAGCTCGTCCGGAACTTCGGGGGATCGCACTCCGGCGAGCACGGTGACGGCATGGTGCGCTCCGAGTTCCTGGAGCCGATGTTGGGGAGTCGGATCGTCGAGGCGTTCAACGAGGTCAAGTCGGCGTTCGACCCGTCCGGCACGCTCAACCCCGGGAAGATCGTCGACCCTTCCCGCATGGACGACCGATCGCTGATGCGCTACCGCAGTGGGTACGCTCCCCTGCCTGTGACCACAGCGCTGGACTGGTCGACGTGGGGTGGGTGGGCAGGCGCCACCGAGATGTGCAACAACAACGGAGCCTGCCGCAAGACCGACCCCGGTGTCATGTGCCCCTCGTTCCGCGCCACCGGAGACGAGCGCCACACCACGCGCGGCAGGGCCAACTCGCTGCGGCTGGCCCTCACGGGACAGCTGGGCGCCGACGCCCTCACGTCTTCCGAGATGTACGACACGCTCTCACTCTGTGTGGGGTGCAAGGCATGCGGGAAGGAGTGCCCCACGGGCGTCGACATGGCCCGCATGAAGATCGAGTTCCTGCACCATTACCACCGGCGTCACGGACTCCCCCTTCGCGAGCGTCTCGTCGCATGGCTTCCCCGGTACGCGCGGTGGGCGGCCCGTTTCCCGAGGCTGATGAACCTGGGCCGCCCGAAGGGGCTCCTGGCGCGTGCGGGGGAGCGGCTGCTCGGCCTCACCGCAAGCCGCGAGCGTCCCCGTTGGCGGAGGGACGTGTTCCGGGCGAGGAACGCGGTCCGGCGGAGAGAAGGCCCCGGTGACGGGGACGGCCGGCCCGAGGTTCTCCTCTGGGTCGACACCTTCAACACGTACTTCGAGCCCGGGAACGCCCAAGCCGCGCTTCGGGTCCTCGACGCGGCAGGATTCCGGGTTCGCTTCCCGACCCTGCCAGGACGACCGCCCTGCTGTGGCCGCACGTTCCTGAACGCGGGTTTGGTGGATCCCGCCCGCCAGGAGGCCCAACGTCTTCTGAGCGCCCTCTCTCCATGGGTCGAGAGGGGGGTTCCCGTCGTGGGGTTGGAGCCGTCGTGCCTCCTCACGCTCCGCGATGAGATCCCGACCCTCCTTCCCGGTGGGGCAAGCGAGAGCGTCGCGGACGCCTCGCTACTCCTCGACGAATTCCTGCTGCGGGAGACAGAGGCGGGCCGGGCGTCGCTCGATCTCGGCCCCGTGGAAGCCCAGACGGCCCTGGTTCACACGCACTGCCATCAGAAGGCCCTCGGCCGGGAGGGCGCGACCGAAGCCGTGCTGCGGCGGATCCCCGGGCTCGACGTCCACACGCTGCGCTCGGGATGTTGCGGTATGGCCGGAGCGTTCGGTTATGAAGCCGAGCATTACGACGTGTCGATGGCCATGGGAGAGCTCGATCTACTTCCCGCGGTGCGAAACGCGGCCCCCGACACTTGGGTGCTCGCGGCCGGTGTGAGCTGTCGCCATCAGATCGCTCACGGAGCCGGGCGTTCGTCCCTCACGCTGGCGCAAGCGCTGGAGGCTTCTCTCGGTGGACACCTAGCCCAGCCCTGAGCTCATGCAAGCAGTCGTCTTAACCAGGACCGCACCGGTTGACGAGTCACCGCTCGAGTTGTGTGAGATCGACCTTCCCATGCCTGGCCCCGGAGAGGTACGCGTCCGAGTGAGGGCGTGCGGCGTGTGCCGGACAGATCTGCACATTATCGAGGGAGTTTAGCGCCCGAGGTGAAGCGGCCGGTGGTTCCCGGCCACCAGGTGGTAGGCGTGGTCGATCGGCTTGGTGAGGACTGCGAGCATTTCGTGGTAGGACAACGCATCGGTATCGCGTGGTTGCGGAGCACGGACGGCACCTGTCGGTTCTGTCGCACCGCGAGAGAGAACCTTTGTCCAGAATCGCGTTACACCGGCTACCATTACGACGGGGGTTACGCGGAATATGCCGTGGTTCCTGAGTCGTTCGCTTACGCCTTACCGGATGAATTCGACGACGCGACCACAGCACCACTGCTGTGCGCCGGAATCATCGGCTACCGAGCCCTCGAGCGCGCACAAGTGCCGTCCGAGGGAAAGTTGCTCTTGGTTGGATTTGGCTCCTCTGCTCACGTTACCCTCCAAATCGCCCTGTACCGAGGTCACGAAGTGTTTGTCGTAACTCGCAGCGAGGGACATATGCAGACCGCACGCGAGATGGGCGCCGCCTGGGCCGGCGCGGACACTGCAGCGCCGCCGGCGAAGATGGACAGCGCGGTGTTGTTCGCCCCAGTGGGACATCTCGTGCCGCCGATCATGGGCGCGCTGGAACGAGGCGGCACGCTCTCGATCGCCGGAATTCACCTCACCGACATACCTCCACTGCGGTACCAAGAACACTTGTTCCATGACAAGCAGATTCGGTCGGTCGCCGCGAATACGCGTGAAGACGGACGCGGCATGTTGGCGGAGGCGGTTCAGGCTGACGTCAAGCCACAGGTGACCACCTATCGGCTCGCGGACGTAAACAGGGCGTTACAGGACATGAAGCATAGCAGAACACATGGAACGGGGGTGTTGATGATCGACTAGGGCTTCCTCACTCCCCTCAACGGTCAGTTGACAAAGATCTCCATGATCTCCACGGCCGTGGAGCCGCCGTTGTGGAACCCGTGTTGGGTGCCTCCCGCGAGGAAATAGGGGTGCCACGGTTGGACGTCCACGGACTCTGCTCCCTCCAGGTTCAGCTGCATGGGGCCTGAGATAGGAACGAACAAATGGAACTGGACCGCGCTGTGCCCGTGGATCGGGCGCGTGCCGCCAGCCTCCACGACGACCCGCAGGGCGCGGACCTCGGACTGTTCGCGCAGGACGGCATTGCTGACTCCCACGTTGCCCTCGCCCGTGAGCGGGCGGAGAGGGGAGGAGTGATCGCCGGTGACCGGCGGTGTCTGTGCCACCAGGGCCACGGAGAGCATCGCGAGTCCAACGGCTGCCACGGCGTACCTGTACATTTGGTTTCCTCCTGGCTAGTTCGGAAAAAGGCGAGAGCCCAGCTAAGCTGGGATAATGTTGCGGGGCCAAACATCCGAGAGGGGGCCGGTAGACGCAAGATCTCCTGCCCTCTCACGGGCAGGGGTCTCCTACTCAACCATATTGTAGCGGATGTTCAGCCAGGTGATCGATTGGGTCTCCCTCATGCCGTGGAGAGTTCCGGCCGGGATGAAGATCACATCGCCTGCCGCGATCACCCGCTCGACTCCGCCGACATGCTCGCCGTTGACCATCTCGCCCCCGGTCGCCAGGACGCCCGAGCCCCTCCGCACGACCCAGACGTCGACCGTCTCCGGATGAGATCGCATCGTCGACGTCTCCCGCGTGACGTTTTCGTCGTGCCGAATGTTCACGTTGTGCGTCACGCCCTCGAGCAGCCGGACGGTCGACACCCCCTCGGCCTCCATCATGTCGATTTCGTTCACGAGGACCTGGACCGGAAGATCGGCCGCCCGATCCGTCGGCGCGTGGTCACGAACCAACAACTGCGCCGCTGCGGGCGCCGTGCCACCGAGGCTGACGGCGCCAACCAACACCAGAATGTGAGTGCGCATCTTGAACTCCTAGGAAATAGTCCGCTTACCGTGGCCATGCCGCCCTCGCCTAGCTCAGATGTACGGCCACCTGACCCTCGGAGATCGAGGGCGGGCTCACCCCCAAATCCGATGCGTTCGCCTGTACCCAATCCCGTGCAATTTGGATGCTCTCATCTGTACCTGTCTTGTCTTCACAGACCGTCACGGTGACGCCGCCATCATCCGTGTGGATCAGCGAATAGGATACGAAGCCGCTAACGGGACGGATGAGATCCTCCACCTCCCCCCTTCGCTGCTCTATTAACTCGAAAAGCTCTTTCGCCCCTGGACCTGAATAGGTTCTCACCACTGCATGCATGACCTCTACCTCCCCTTGCGCGGTTAATAAGAACGCGGGCCAAGTCTCCGGGCCGTTTCAGAACTGAAGGGGCACGGGGCACGTGCTGCCCCTATTCTCCCCTCTCACCCATGCAGCCAGCTCCTGCCATTCCGGATCGTCCTGGGATTCCCATCGCTTCCCACCACCATGCATGGGTGTCCCCCCTCCATCGGGATGAAGAGTATTCTGCAGAAACAGGCTCTCCATCGGGTACCCAGGGGTAACAAACCGCATTACGACTTCGAAATTCCGACGCGATTCCTCTTCATTCCAATATGCGCGCCCTTCCGGAATGGGGGGAGCAAACCCCCTCGTCCCCCCTGTGTGGCAGGTAGCACAAGGAACGGCGCCTTCCCGCGGATTGAGAAACACCCGCTGCACGCAACTGCGGAAGAAGTCGAAATCGACCTCCGGCGGAGCCGGGCGGGCGGCCACTGGACGGGCCGACCCGGATTCCACCCATTCGGCCAGGAGCTGCCATTCCGGATGGTCCTGGGACTCCCAAAACTTGCCGCCGACGTGGTACTTGGTGCCTCCCGCCTCGGTCGCGAGCGGCTTCCGAAGAAGACGACTGTTCTGCGGGAAGCCGGGGCTGACCAAACGCGAAACGACCTCGAAGTTGTGGCGAGATCGCGCTTCGGTCCAATACGGATCACCGCCAGCATCATGTTGCAGCGGCTGGAGCTTAAAGGGAGTCCCAACCTGCCATGAATGACACATGACACACGCGCCCGGGACCAGCCCACCCTCTCCATGCCCTCTTAGGAAGATCGGCTCGATGTTTTCCCTATAGAACTCGAAACTCAGGACGTTCTGTGCCTCGCCGGGGGAGGTCCACGATCCGTCGAATGCGGCCTCTGCGGGCCCCGCGTGACTTCCAAGCACGAAAGCACCAAGAGCCACGGCGGCAGCTGACACCCAGAAGGTCGCCAGGACTCTCCGAGGCCACTCCGCGGTGGGCGTCATCTTTCCCATGGTCACCTCCTGCTCGCTGCGTGTTCCGTCATGCGAATCACATCGGCCGGGACAAAGAAGGTCCGCATCCTCTTCGGCGAGTCCCCGACTTTGATCCGGTCGACGACGGTCAGTGTTTCCAGGTCTACGACAGTGGTCTCGTCGCGCCCCGTTGAGGCGACATACAAGTATCGACTGTCCGGCGTGGACGTAAGCCAAGATGAAACGCCGACGTCTACGCCCCCGATCCATTCGAGATCCGGAAGAGTCCATCCAGCAACCCTGCCGGACACACGGGAAACAACCCACACGGCCGACTGGTCAGCGAGCACTTCGACACCGTGAGCGAGAGAGTTCCGCACCCCGAGGAGGTTGTACTTCGACAACGGGGCACGCGGTGCCACGATCTTGTCCACAACCTCCCTCTTCTCGAAATCCACAACCACGAAGCCCTCGAGACTGGATATGTTCACGAAGATCCGCTTGGTCGAGCCGTCCGGATTCGTCTCGAAGCCCATGGGGCGCACTCCCTCGGTCATAGCTTCCGGCCCTAGCGACCACGCGATCTCATCCGTGCTCGTGTCAATCACCGAAAGCGTCCGCGCCCCAATCATGCCCGCGGTGATGTATCTGCCGTCGGGCGTAGCGAACGTGTTGTGTACCCCCCCCGCCGTGGGAATGGACTTCACGATCTCATCGGTATCCATGTCGATGACCTGGACCATTGGGGCCGCGGAAATCGCGGCATATACCTTACGGGCCCGGCTGCTGGAGGCGATGTTGTTGGGCCGCGCAGCCAGGGGGATACGCTTGATAACTTGAAGGGTGCGGGCATCGACGACGTCAACGCTGATGTCGTGCTCGTTCGTCACGTAGTACTTGCTGCCTTCGGGGTTGACCGTAATTCCATGTGGCAGGCCCAAGCCTTCGATGATGCCGATGACCTTGTTCGATGCCGGATCGATCAGGTGAGTATCGGAGCCGCCGGAGCTCGTCTGTGCAATAAGTAGGGCCGTCCCATTCTGGCCCGCCAGCGGCGAAGTCTGAATCTGGGCCGCCAGCGGTCCCGCGAGGAACAGCATCCCCGCGGCAAGCAGGCAACTTCTGCGATAGTTGCGGCGTGCATTCGACATTCAAGCCTCCATGGTTGGTGATGGAAACTCAGCCCGGGATGAGGACACGCTCCTAACCTGGCCCAGCCGGAAGCAAACCGCCAGGCCACCCCAGCGTACTATTGCCACCCAGCGGCTACGTCTCCAGTATGCTGGACCAGTTGAGAATCCTTATCACAGTCTTGCTGAGGGACTCGAGATGGAAATCACCCACCGAAGGGCCGGAGTGACCCGTGACGTAACAAGTGCGTTGGCCTGCATCCTCGCCACGGTGGCGTTTCCCGTGGCTGGCTCGGCCCAACAGGCCTCGTTTACCGCGGCGCAGGCCGAGGCGGGAGCCGCCGTCTACCAGAGCGCCTGCGCGGTGTGCCACTTGGCGAGCCTGCAGGGGTCCGGCGAGGCGCCACAGCTAGCGGGCATCGACTTTCGCACGTTTCGCGGAAACCAGCCCGCCGTGGAGCTGATGGACTACGTTCGCACCACGATGCCCCCCGGTGAGGAGGGGTCGCTCACCGACGAAGAGTACGCTGCGATCACGGCGTATATCATGCGCGAGAACGGTGTGGCCCAGGGCTCGACTCCGTTCAGCCTCGCCTCCCGGGGATCTCTCGTCCTCGGTGGGGGGGCCGTGGCTGGGCTTGTGCCGGGCCCAATCATCCCGCCCATTCCGGGACGACCGGGAACCGGACCCTCACCCAGGGGAGTGAACTCACTGCCGGACGTCGGTTCCCTCTCTGAGAGCCGAACGGGAGCCACCCGAACGTATCGGCCGATCGCGAACTTCCTACCGGTTTCGGACGAGGAGCTCCGCAACCCGGACCCCGGTGATTGGCTCAGCCCGCGGGGCAATCTCGGGTCGTGGGGATACAGCTCGCTCGATCAGATCAACACCGACAACGTAGATCGGCTCGAGCTCGCGTGGGTCTGGGGGATGGAGGACGGGACCCGCAGCCAGCCCGCGCCGCTCGTCCACGCCGGAGTCATGTACCTGCCGAACTGGGGCAACACGATCCAGGCGCTGGACGGTGCGACTGGCACCCTCCTGTGGGAGTACCGCAGGTCCTTCCCGGAGGGGATGTCGGGCGGTCGCGGACGGGCGCGTACGATCTCGCTCTGGGAGGACATGATCCTCGTGTCCACGAACGACGCGTACATGCTGGCCCTGGATGCGGCGACGGGCGAGATCCGATGGGAAACCCGCATAGCGAACGAGCCCGGGCTCGGCTTCGAGAACTCGAGCGGTCCCGTGATCGCCAATGGCAAGGCGGTCAACGGGATCAACGGGTGCACTCGCCTGATCAATGAGAGCTGCTTCATCACGGCGCACGACGCCCGGACGGGGGATGAGCTCTGGCGAACCTTCACGATCGCACGCCCTGGGGAGCCTGGCGGTGATACGTGGGGTGATATTCCCTTTGAGCTCCGTGGCGGTGGGGACGTCTGGAATACCGGGAGCTACGATCCCGACCTCGGCTTGGTCTATTTCGGCGTCGCCCAGGGCAAGCCGTGGGCTTCCGCGAGCCGGGGCCTGACCATGGCGGACTCGGTGCTCTACACGAGCTCGACGCTGGCGCTGGACGAGAATACTGGAGAGATCGTCTGGTATCGCCAGCACGTACCCGCGGAGTCACTCGACTTGGACGAGGCGATGGAGCAGGTGCTAATCGACGTCGATGGCGTTCCGGCGCTTATGACCAGCGGAAAACACGGGGTGCTCTGGAAGCTGGACCGGCGCGACGGGACCTTCCTGGGCATGAAAGAGGCCGTCTTTCAGAATGTCCTGGAGATCGACCCCGAGAGCGGCGCCGTCCAGTACCGGCCGGACATACGGGACGCCCAGGTGGGGGATTGGGTATCGGTCTGTCCCTCGACAGCGGGCGGGAAGAATTGGCACGCCATGGGCTATCATCCGGGTGCGGGCGTCATCGTTGTCCCGTTGAGCCAGAGCTGCATGGACTACTCCGCGCGCGCAGTGGAAATGGTGGAAGGCGGCGGGAGCAGCGGAGGGACCCGAGTCTGGTGGGAGATGCCCGGAACCGATGGCAACCTGGGCAAGCTAGGCGCTTACGATGTCAGAACGATGGAGGAAGTATGGAGTGTGCAGCAGCGGGCGCCCTTCCTCACCTCAGCCCTGACCACGGGTGGAGGGCTCGTCTTCATGGGCGATTACGATCGGTGGATTCGGGCGTACGACGTAACCAACGGTGAGCAGCTCTGGGAAACCCGACTGGCCACCGCGGTCCAGGGATATCCGATGACATACGAGGTCGATGGGGTGCAGTACGTGGCGATACCCGCGGGCGTCATCGGCGGCAGCCCCTGGAACGTCTCCCGGTTCCTGGCACCCGAGATCCGCATTCCTCCCGGAAACAGGCACAACGCCATGTACGTATTCCGGCTGAACGAACGGTAGGCCCTGCGCCCGCCCGACATTGACTGGTCGCCGAGTGCGCTGAGCCAAGGAGTGCCCTGAGCAAAGGACGAGTGCCCTGAGCCAAGGAATGGAGAGGAGGGAATACAGATGTCACGCTTCGGTCTCATGAGGTACGGGTTATGCAGCGGCGTTGCGGCGCTGCTTTGGATGGCTGGGCCGTTGTCAGCGCAGGCTGGCGGTGGCGAGGTATCGAGGGAGCGACAGGCAGAGCTTCAGAAGGCTTCGGAGTTGTCGCGGCGCCCGACGAGCACAATGCCCAGTCCGTACCGATTGGTGGAAAACTGGCCTACGCTACCGCCGGGAATGGAGTGGGGAGCTGCGATCGGCATCATACCAGATGATACGGGAGGCACATGGATGCTCTTCCGGTCGGAGATTCCGATCCTGTACATCAACTCGAACGGGCAGGTCACGAAGAGCTTTGGCGAGGGGATGATCGTGCAGGCGCACGGGTTCTGCATGGACAGAGACGGGAACCTGTGGGCCGGGGATAGTGGTCCCTTCAGGGACGACCCCTCCTCGAGGGGGCGCGGCTTCCAGATCCACAAATTCAGTCAAGATGGCGAGTTGCTGATGAGCCTGGGTCGGGCGGGGTTCTCGAGGGCGGATAGAGCGAACACGTTCATCGGCCCAACGGCCTGCACGGTAGCGCCGGATGGGAACATCATCATAGCGGACGGACATTGGCCGCGACCCTCGACGGCACAACAGGACGGAGATCGTATTGTAGTGGTCACGCCGGAGGGAGCGTTCATCCGAGAGACGGGTCGTCTCGGCGCCGGTCCGGGTGAGTTCATGGGACCGCATTCGTTGGCGCTCGATGCGGACGGTCGCATCTTCGTGGCTGATCGATCGAACAATCGGATTCAGATTTTGGACCGGAACTTGAACTTCGTGGACGATTGGCGGCACTTCGGGCGGCCGAGCGGAGTCACGGTGCTGAGCGACGGTACTTTGGTCGTCTCCGACTCGGAATCCGGCGCCACGATACCTGGGCCGGACACCGCGCTGGACGGGCTGGCGGGAGTTCGCAACCCAGGCTTTCAAGTCGGGATTCGGGTCGGAAGGGTAGACGGCTCACTGCGATACTTCATCCCTGGCACCCGGCCGGAGGGAATGGCGGCGGACAACCTGGGCAACATCTTTGCCGGCCTGACAGGCGGATGCGATGTGAGCCCCTCGGGCGGTTGCCTGCAGAAATGGGTACCCGTGGGACCCCGCTAATTCGCGGGTCGAGGGAAAACCGACATCTTTCCGAGGTCGTTCGAGGGCGTCAGCGCGCGAAAGTCGCCTGGTTAAGGCGGGCGATGGGGTCGGGCATACTAGTTCCCCATCCGCTGGCGAAGCTCCTCGAAGAAGTTGGTGACCACAAAGAACCGTTCCTCTGACACCTCGCTCTCCAGGTCTGCGACTTGGCTGAGCATCTGTGGAACCACCAGGCGGTCCCCATCAGGATGGAGGTCTGAGGCGGGTCGGAAGTAGCCCGCCGTGAACAAGGAGTCCCTGGATAGCACCACCGGCACGGGATCTCGTTGGATGCGGGCGGCAAAGAAGGTGTCGTCGACTCTCCCAGCCTCCCTTGCGGTCCAGTAGTAGATGGTGTTGCCGTCTGGTGACCATCGGGGGAACTCACCTCCGCCCTCCGACACCAGTGTCCGTTCACCGGCTTCAGGAAAACTCCGAATGTAGATCTCCGGTGTACCCGTCTCGTCAGACCCATAAGCGGCCAGGGTCCCATCCGGTGAAACCACGATTTCGTGAAGGTTGGCCTCCTGCTCCAGGTAAGCCTCCGCCCTCGGGCTGTCCGGGTCCGAGAGATCGAGCATCCACAGATCGGTTGGCGGCGGCCCCCACTCGAACACGATCAGCGTGTCGCTCGGCCACTGCGTGGGGAGTTGAGCGCCGGGAAGTGTGATGAGGAGTTCCGCAGGCGTGTCGTTGTCCAACCTCTTCACGAACAGATCGGATCCGTCGGTTCCTTCCCGCTGGGAAGAAAACACGACACGGGTCCCATCCGATGAAGTCACAGGTCCGACATTGCTCCCTTGGAAAGTAAGCTGTCTCGGCGTCGCCCCCAGTTCTACGTCGAAGGCGAAAATGTGAGGGTCTGCTTCGCCGTCCGGGCGACTCTCATAGACCACCGACCGACCATCAGGAGACCACATCACGTCACGGAGGCTTCGTGGAGCTAGGACCAGAGGCTCTATATTACCCTCCAGATCCACGACGAGGAGCCGTTGTCCGCTACCCGTACCAGTGGTAGCAAGAGCGCCTGCTCCATACACCAGAGTCCCGTTCTGCGAGACCGCGAACCGGGCGTCGAAACCGTCCATAGACGAAACCGTCCATAGACGTCCATAGACGTCCATAGACGACCGGGGGCAAGCCGAGGCTTGGCAGAATATCGAAGATGGGTCAGCGCGATCTCAGGCGGCTCCTGATCACGGGCGCCATGACGATTGTCCACCACGCGATCCGACGCGGCGAGACGACGGATCCGTGGCTAGCCAGGATGTTGGCACGCAAGCCCAGGATGCTGGTCGCGGTAGCGCTGGCGAACAGGATGGCGCGCATTGTCTGGGCGCTTACGACGAAGAAGGAGATCTATCGGGCTCACGCTGCCGCCGCCTGACCGGGCGAAAGGAGGGAAGCCGAGAGGAGGACAGCTGTTGGGGATGTGAGCAGGTCGGAGGACAGGTAAGGGCAAACGGTCAATGAGACGGGGTCGAGAAAACCAGCAACCGAACGGAGAGCACCGAAGCTCGCGTAACCGATATGGACTCGGCCCGCGTATCTCCATACAGGCCAGCGGCCAACTGAGTTGCCGCACCAACAGGCCGGATAGACGACAGCACCTGACCACATGCACCGAACCGTTCGAAGAAAAGCTTGCATCAAAGGGGGCGTCCATAGACGTCCATAGACGTTCGGTATCGAAACTCCGTCGAATAGAGTGACGGGATCTCCGACGACTTCGCCCCGACGAGCGTCGAACGCTACGGCCCACAGGGTCCCTGAAACGTCGGCGTACAGCAGGTGCCCTGTCTCTATGTATGCGGCGTCGAGGGCGCCTGCCCGAACTACTCGCACCGAGTCCGTATCCAAGTCGAGGATCAGAGTTGAGAGAGCTACGGGGTCCGTGAAGATGACGGCCCCACCTCCGGGGAGAAGCCTCGGGTTACGAACTGATGTCGTAGGGTCTAGGAGAGGCTGGGGATCGCCCCCTGTTTCAGGAACGCGGTAGAGGCCCCGACCTCCGGCTCCGGTATGTGTGAAGACGACGGTTCCGTCGTCCCCCCAATGGAGACCAGCCACACGAGCCGCCGGGATGTCGGTCACGGTCTGCGGGGCACCTCCTGAGAGCGCCACTCTTTGAATGGACCCCTCGCCGGCGACGCCGAAGACCAATGACTCTCCGTCCGGTGAAAAAGAGGCGAAGGCGGTGCCTTCGGTTCCCGGTATAGGCCGAAAGCCTTCCTCATCGGCATTGCGCCAGTAGAGCGGCCCTCCACTGACCAGAGCGAACCGCAGGCCATCTGGGGATACCAGAATATCGCCAGAAGGGGTAAGCGAGAGGTCTCCGAGGTCAACCGACGCGAGCGTAACCGGAATTGCGGCGCGGGTCTGTTCCAGCCCCAGAGGGCGAGGGCCACGAAGAGGGCAGTGGTCGTCGCAAAGGCGACCGTCAGTCGATTCCAGGGGCCAGCCACCGTAGCAGGTCCTTGCGCGGCTACTGCCTCCGAGGTCGAGGCCGTTACGGATGTCCGAGCCCGAGCCTTGTACGTGAACCTCTCGTCCGCGAGCGCCGCAGCGAACTCAGCCGCGCTCGTGAAGCGGTCGGCGGGTAGCTTCTCCAGCGCCTGAGCGAGTGCATGGCCGACATGGGGTGGCACGGTCCTGCGCTCACTCGTGATCGACGGTGCATCCATCGTGAGGATCTTGACCAGCACGGCTTGGGCGGTTGTCGCCGAGAAGGGTGGCTGCCCGGAGAGCATCTCGTACAGCACACAGCCGAGCGCGTAGACATCAGACCGTGGGTCCACGTCCCTGTCGCCTGTGGCCTGCTCGGGACTCATGTAGTGCGGTGTGCCCAGGCTGAGTCCGGTCTCTGTGATGCGCCCAGCACCCGCCTGAGCCACGGCCAACGCAATACCGAAGTCTGCTACGAGCGGCTCGCCCTGAGCACTCAGGAGGATGTTGCCCGGCTTGATGTCGCGGTGGACGACGCCGTTCTGGTGTGCGTAGTCGAGTGCGCCCGCCACCTTCTGCGTGATCGCCAGTGCGTCCTCCACACCGAGTTGCTTCTCGCGGTCGATCCGCTCCCTGAGTGATTCACCTTCGATGTGGGGCATCACGTAGAAGAGGAAGCCATCCGCTTCGCCCGAATCGAACAGTGGAAGGATATGCGGGTGAGTCAGGTTCGCGGTCGTCTTGATCTCGGCCAGGAACCGCTCGGCCCCTACCACCGCGGCCAACTCGGGCTTCAGCACCTTGAGGGCTACGTTTCGGTTGTGTTTCAGATCCTTGGCGAGGAAGACCGTCGCCATCCCGCCTTCGCCGAGTTCACGCTCAATGGCGTAGCGGCCTTCGAGGGCTGCGTTGAGACGGGCGACGGGATCAGTCATGGCGGACAAGATGCGTCTAAGGGGTGTGGCGCGGCAAGGATCCTATCCTCACCGATCTACTGAGGTGGCTATTCGTCCAGCCTGGCCTCGATCCGTCTCAGGCGCTCGTCGATCTCCTGCAGTTTGTGCAGGATCATGATGTGGGTCTTTTTCGCGTCGATCCCCACGGGGCTCGTCTCGCTGGAGATCTCACGCTCGATCGAAACGAAGATGTCGGGGGGCACGTCCAAGCCGCGGTCGTCCATCGGAACCTCCGTTGATGAGCGTCAGAGAACCTACGATGCCGATGAGCAGGTTGAGAGGCAAGCCGGAAGCCGGGGCGGGATTGACCTCCTCCGGTCGGTCGGCTCGTCGCCGGCCGGAGATTACCAGACGGCCAGATGCTCTACTACCGCAGTGGCTCACAGTTCTTGGCGGTCGAGGTTGCAACCGTGCCTACATTCGCCGTGTTGTCCGCTCCCGATGCTCTCGCTCATCCAAGAACAGGCCGTTATTATCACCGGCATCCGCGCCGGCACCGCCAGCGATTGCTACGCGTGTGCCGTCGGCCGGACCATGCCCACGGAGGACTGATGACCAACGCACGTAGATGCGCTCCCCGCCTCGTTACGGCGCTTTCGCTGTTAGTGGCCTTACGGTTCATCCCCGCCGCGCTCGAGGCTCAGTCGCCGCCGGCCCAACCGCCCGCAGACTGGGGCCCCATCTCGATCAATATGGAGGAGATCTCCTACCCGCATCCGGTAGAGTTCCTGAACTTGCAGCTATTTGGTCAGGACGTCCGGATCGCGTACATGGACGTGTCACCGGTCGGGCCGCCGAACGGTCGGACTGTCGTACTCCTCCACGGAGGGAGCTACTACGGGTGGTACTGGAAGGAGCAGATCGAGGCTCTCCGCAGCGAAGGGTATCGAGTCGTCGTGAAGGACCGCCTCGGGTGGGGCAAGTCCTCCAAGCCCATCCTTCCGTACAGTATGAGCCTGCACGCTTCCAACACGGCGCGACTCCTAGAGCACCTGGGGACCTCCCAGGCAGCCATCGTCGGCCACTCGGTCGGCGGCCGGATGGCCACCCGCTTCGCCTTCCTATATCCGGAGATGACGACGCACCTCGTGACCGTCAACCAGACCGGCCTGACCGACCAACGCGCGGGACGGGGGTATCGGCCCTTCACCGGGGAGATCGACGCGGAGCCGGACCTGCAGAGCGCCTACGAGGCCGCGGTTCGGACGGATATGCGCCGCTACGTGAACTGGAAACCCAAGTTCCTCGAGCACCTCCGTATCCGGTACGGCCAACGCCTCAGCGGCGACTGGCCACGGCTGGCCTATGTACGGTCGCTCGGTGGCAACCTGCGTTCGATGGATACGATCGTGGACGACTGGCCCCACGTCCAGACGAAGACGCTGATCCTCGGCGGAGAGATCGACGGACCCGACTTTCCTGAGAACGCGCGACATGCGGTGGACGTTCTCCCCAACGCCGAAGTCTTCCTGATCCCCGGCGTCGGCCACAACCCGCACGAAGAGGTGCCAGAGATCGTGAACGCCGAGCTGATCCGCTTCCTCGGGTCGGACGCCCACGAGCCGGCGGGGCGTGGCGGCTAGGCCGGAGCGTCCTTGTGGCTTAGAGGGCCATCTAGCCTTGTCCGATCCGCAGCGCGATCCACAACAGGCCGCCGCCGATTAGAGCCGTTACGATCCCGGCATAGGCCCATCCAATCTGGCCGGTCATGAACGAGCCGGGCAGGATGTTGATCCCCTGCAGAATCCAGACGGCCCCGGTGAGGAGGAGAAGAACTGAGATGACGATCAGTGTGATTCTCATGTCTCCCAGCGCGCGTTGAACTCACAGCTCAAAGCCCACTCAGTTCATTCCCTCGCCCCGCTTCATGAGACCCATGTGCTGCTCGGCTTGAGCCAGCCCCCCCTCCCCTTCGCTCCAGCTGGTGCGACCGTTTCCATCCGCGTCGGTCCCATCGACGATGGCTTGAATGGCCGTCTGAATTTCCTGCGTGAGTTCTGCGGCGGCGCCAGCCGACTCGGCGTTCTTGACCTGCTCGCCGAGTTCCAGCACATGCTGGCCCCACGCCACAACGTTGTTCGCAGCCGTCGACACGTGGTTTGCGTGGGTCTTGATGTTGTCCGACGCGTCGTCGGAGTTGGCCGCGAGGCCGATGTGCCTCGCCGCGCCTTGGGCAGCCTGGACCAGACCGTACCCATTGCCCGGACCGGACTCCTCCACAGTGGGATCGATCGCATTCATGACATGCCCGATGTGCCGCTGAATCGCGCCCAGGTCGTCGGGGTTCCGCAGAGCCAGGCCCGCATGTGTGGCAGCGACCTGCGCCTCAGCGGCGGCAGTCGGAAGCAACCCCTGGCCCTCCGGAGTGCCTCGGAACCCATCCAAAACGTGTCCCATATGTCGGTGCGATGCGCTCTCCTGTGCAAGGGCTGGGTCGCTGGTCGCTACGACGCCAACTGCCACCAAAAGAGCCAGGCCAGTCGAGAATCTCATGACAACCTCCTGCCCGAGCGTCAAACTCAACTCAGTGCGTAAATGAGGAGCGAACCGTGGCCCGCCCGCCTGCGTCAGCAAAGATGTGACGAATTCTTTGTACGCGCTAGATGAGCTGTGAGCTATGGGCTACGAGCTGAGGGTTGGCGCCGCCCCCCGCCACCTGACCCACGTATCGGCGGCTAGGACCGGTGTTGGTGAAAGCATGGTGGGGACGGCATGAAGGCGCTTGAGGCCCTCGCTACAGGCATGGAGTGCGTACAGGCTCAGGAGATGCGAAACTGTCGTCGAGGTCCCACGAAGGCATTCCCCTGCGCTCAAGCTACGCGTGATGATCGGGCGGTGCGATGGCTAGGCTCCCGAACGAGCCTTCCCGCTATGGCTCGATCCTAACATTGACCTGCAAATAGCTGACTGACCCATCAAGCTCACTGAACCAATGCGGCGTACCCGGCGGCAGCACCACCACATCTCCAACAGCCACTCTCCGACTCTCGCCGTTGTCTATCCTAAAGCTCCTCATATTCGTTGCCGATGAATCAGCCAGCGGCCGAGCCAGGGTCCCGCCAGTGACGAGCGTTCCGCTGCCATCCACAATCTGGAAGATCTCAATGCTTCGCCGGTGGATGATTGCGTACTGAGTCGGCCCTCCCGCAGCACGTCTCCGCACCGACACGCCCTGATGTATCGAGACCGCAGCACCTGCGGAACCCGTCTCTAATCCGATGCTGTCGAGTCCCGCGGCAACCTCACCAGCACTCATGAAGATGCCAGGCGGGGAAACGGGAGTCTGCCCGCAAAGAACGCTGGGCAAAGCAGAAAGACCGATCAGCGTAAGTGACACGATCCGCATTGCTAGTCCCTCTCATGAAGGCGTTCACTTCGCCGGCTCCGATGGCGTGTCTCAATGTACCGACCGAGCCCAGAACACGCGAGCCAGAACACGCGAGCCGGAAGGAGAGCGCCTTCTCTCGGTAAGAGACTATCGTCTCGCTGCGAAACGGCACCGGCCACTCCCCAGCCCGATCCGTCTCCACCTCGAACTCATCGTGCGGGGAGAACACGACGCCCATCACGCGCCGGGGCAACCGCTGTCCTGACCCGTCAGGCGAGGTCGAGGAAGTCGAGCATGCTCGCGTTGACGTCGTCGGCCACGTCCACCTGCACCCAGTGAGAGGCGTCGGGGAAGCGCATGAGGAGACAGTCGGGGACCCACTCCGCCGGCGGTTTGGCCAAGTGTGGTCCCAGGTAGGCGTCCTGCTCACCCCAGAGGACCAGCACCGGTCGCTCGATGACCTTCGGAGGGGGCGAGCGTCCCATGAGCGTGTCACGGAACCCCGCACGATAGTAATTGACTGCGGCGGAGAGAGCACCGGGCTGCTGCAGCGCTTCCATGTAGCGGCGAATGTCCTCTTCGCTGAAGGCCATGGGGTTCACCGGGTCGTTCCGGAAGATGCGGCGGAAGGCGTAGAAGCCGGTGATCTTGGTGACGAGCTCGACCATCCACGGGACCTGGAAGGCGAACACGTACCAGCTCTTGAGAAACTGCCACCCCTGGAAGAAGCGCGACCGGAAGGCCACCGGGTGGGGGACGTTCATGATCACGAGCTTGACGAGGAGCTCCGGGTACTCCTGGGCGAAGAGCCAGGCGACCACCGCGCCCCAGTCGTGCCCACCGACGACGGCGCTCTCGTGGCCCAGGTGGCGAATCAGCGCCGCTACGTCGCCGGTCAGCTTCGGGGTCCGGTAGGCGGGAACGCCGGCGGGCTTCTCCGAGAGGTTGTAGCCGCGCATATCCGGAGCCACGACCCGGTAGCCGGCGTCGGCCAGAGGACCCATCTGGTGACGCCAGGAATACCAGAACTCGGGGAAGCCGTGGAGCAGGACAACGAGGGGGCCGTCCTCCGGACCCATGGCCGCGTAGTGAAGGCGCACCTCCGGCAGCTTCGCCTCGTGGTGCTCGACCCGGCTCTCGTCCCAGTCGCTCATGGCCCCATCATACCCGTATAGAACATCACGGCAACAAGGCGGCGTCGGCGTTCCTCGGTCATTTCCGGAAGATGCGGAACGATCCGGCAGACCGCGAGTCAGCTACGGGTTACCGCAAGCTCAAGCGTCTGGAAGCAGACGAAATCTCAGTACTGCAATCAAACGGAGGGGGCGGGATTCACCTCCCTTTGGTCGGTGGGCTCGTCGGTTCACCCGAAGGTCTTCGAGGACGACGTGCTCCTCGGCTGAGCTGCGGTCGGCGCTTCGCGGGGATGATCGCGAACACGGCGATTATCGGTCGCTGCCTTTGCAAAGTTAGACGTACCCCCTGCAAAGAGGATCTAGGGAGTCGGCGTTTCGGTCTCCCTAGAATCATCGACTTGATGTCCCGAACGGACCCCACCGGCAAGGCCTGCAGCGATAGTCTTCCTTGGCCCGCGGGTGGCATTTGGCGCTGCAAGCAGCCCCGGACACTGACCGGACCCAGGGACGTACCCTGGACGTGGGTCGGCCTGGGCACCATTATGACGCCCCAAGCTCTGCACCGTTCATCGGGGCCGCCGCGCGGCCTCATGCCCTATGGAGGAAACTGATGAAAGGGAAGCCCGTTTTCGCGATCACTCTGCTCGCATTCGTACTGGCGCTCGCCGTGGGCCAGATCCTCCTCCAGGAGAGAGTCGAGGCGGTGCAGCAGTACATGGTCGAAGCGCCCCTGTTCGAGGTCGATCCCTTCTGGCCCAAACCGCTTCCGAACCACTGGGTCCTGGGCAACGTGATTGGTGTGGGCATCGATTCGCGTGACCACGTCTTCATCGTCCACCGCCGGGACGCGCTGAATCCGGGGAACGAGGGAAACGTGGGGCCGGATCAGCCGGACGCCATGTGTTGTGAAGCGGCTCCCAACGTGCTGGAGTTCGATGTGGAGGGGAATCTGGTGAATCACTTCGGTGGGCCGGGCGGCCAGTACACCTGGCCGGCATCGAATCACGGTCTTCAGGTGGACCCCATGGACAACATCTGGATCGGCGGGAACGGCCAGGGCGATTCCCACATTCTCAAGTTCACGCGGGACGGCCGTTTCCTGATGCAGGTGGGGGACCCCGGACAGGGAGTTGACTCCAACAGCAGGTCGCACTTCTCTCGGGTGACGAAGGTCTCCTTCGACCAGAACGGCGACGAGGCCTTCGTCGGGGACGGATACGGAAACAAGCGAGTCGTCGTCCTGGACGCCGACACCGGCGAATTCCTGCGTTACTGGGGTGCCTATGGCAATAGGCCGGACGACGCGGATCTGGGCTCCTTCGATCCGGATGCGCGGCCGGCCCAGCAGTTCCGTGGACCGGTCCACTGCGCGGAGCCCTCCCATGACGGCCTCGTCTACGTCTGCGACCGGACGAGCAATCGTCTCCAGGTCTTCCAACAGGACGGAACCTTCGTCGAGGAGGTCTTCATCGAGCCCAGGACGCTAGGCGCCGGCTCCACCTGGGAGATTGCCTTCTCGCGAGACGACGACCAGCGCTTCATGTACGTGGCCGACGGCCAGAACCGGAAGGTCCACGTGATGGACCGGGAGAGCCTCGAAGTGCTGTACACCTTCGGTGATGGTGGCCGCCAGCCAGGACAGTTTTACGGCGTGCATAGCATCGAGACGGACTCGCAAGGCAACCTATACACCACCGAGACCTGGGAAGGGAAGCGCCTCCAAAAGTTCGTCTACCGAGGGATGGGCAGGGTCGAAAGAGGGTCGGATCAGGGCGTGCCCTGGCCCACGGACCAGTGACGGAAATCGGTTGACGGAAATCGGTTTGACCGGAACAGGCCTCAGCGGCTCCAAGGCGAACCGCATGCGGCGCTCGACCTCCGTCATGCCGGGCCATGGCGTTGCCCCTTGGGGGTGGGCCACGCCTTCGTAGCAGTCTCGACACGAGCCAGGGATCGAGCCTTGAAGGGAGGACCGCCACGTCTGTGTCATCGACGGCGTGTTCTGCGAGGATCCCCCGGGCTCCGTCCAGTTCTACGAGGCCACCCATCTCACCGCCTTCGACTGGGACCAGCTCCAGCACACCGTGGGCCACCGCGTGCTCCGTTACTTCCACCGCCACGGTCTGCTCGAACGCTACGTCACCGAGGACATGCGCACCTGGCAGGCCTCCGGCTCATCCGAGAGCGGACCGGTAGGCGCAAGCAGATGCCCAGAATCGTGTTCTAAGCGTCTTCGGGGTTTATGCGGTGTTCTGGGCTAGGGTGGAGCGTCCTCGTGGCCGGAGTCGTGGAGTGGAAGGATGTTGGGGTGCTGGAGGTTTGCAGTGGTCTTGATCTCGGCCAGGAAGCGTTCGGCTCCCACGACTGCTGCGAGTTCCGGCTTCAGGACCTTCAGCGCGACCTTGGGCTCGTGCTTCAGTTCGTCGGCCAAGTAGCAAGGAGACCCGGGAGGGGGAGGGGTCCCCCGGGGCGTGGTCCGCTGGTCCGGGAATCTCCGGGCCTGGCCAATGGTTGTGCGAGAACGGACGCCTTATGTTGAGCGGCGCGGGCACAACCTGTCGGAGCTCGGATCGCATCCGGCGGGTCTGCTCAGCGTGCAACGAGTCAACAGAATCACAGCGGAGGACGAATCATGGTAACGCGATTTTGGCTGTCGCTGAGCCTCACCGCGCTGATGGCAGGATCAGCCGCAGCGAGGATGTACGCAGCGTCTTGCAGACCGCCGCGACCGCCATGGGCGCGGCCAACATGGAGTCCATCCGCTACTCCGGCACCGGCTGGCAAGGCATGGTCGGGCAGAATGTCGCGCCGGATCAGGATTGGCCGCGAGTGGACCTGACGAGTTATACGCGGACGATCGATTTTGAGACGATGTCCTCAAGAGAGGAATACGTCCGGGTACAAGGCAACAATGCGCGCCGAGGTGGCGGCCGCGGGTTCCCGTTCCTGACCGAACAGCGGGTCATCAATCTCGTCAGCGGCAACTACGCTTGGACCTTGAACGCGCAGGGACAACCCGCTCCGCAGCCGGCCGCCGCTGAGCTGCGGCGGCTCGAAATCTTCCTTACGCCCTGGGGGTTCCTCAAGGGCGCCATGGCGCCGGGCGCCAACCCGACCATGGTCACTCGCAATGAGTATGGAGGCAGGGTGACCGTGGTCTCGTTTGTCGCCTTCGGGAAGTACCGGGTGAACGGAACGATCAATCCTCAGAATCTGGTCCAGCGAGTGCAAACCTGGATTCCCAATCCCGTCGCTGGCGACCTGTACTATGAAAACGTATACACCAATTACCAGGATATGGGAGGTGTGAAGATTCCCCGGTTTCATCAGCATCAGGATTATGACGATGGCGGGAACGCGCCGAATGTCAGCGGCGGCGACCATTCGTTTGGTCTGGAAACCGTCTCAGACGTCCGGTTGAATGTGGCGAACGCCGCACTCACGGTCCCGAACGAAGTACGGAGCGCCCGCATTGAGCCTGTCCGCGTGCAGTCACAAGAGTTGGGCGATGGCTTGTGGTTGATCGGAGGCGGCTCCCACAACAGCGTGGCCGTCGAGTTCCGCGACCATGTGGCTGTTATCGAGGCACCATTGAATGAAGAACGGTCACTTGCGGTGATCGGCGAAGTGAACAGACTCATTCCAAACAAGCCGATCCGGTTTATCGTGAATACGCACCATCACTGGGACCATATGGGTGGAATCCGCGCGTATGTCCATGAGGGCGCGACCGTCATCACCCATGAAGGCAACCACCCTTACTACCAAGAAGTCTTGCGGGCGGGGCCGTGGATCTTGGAGCCCGACCGCTTTTCTCTGTATCCCCCGGAGGAGTGGTCGGAAGGCTACATCTTCGAGACAACGCGGGAGAAATACGTCCTCGCCGATGGCACGAGAACGGTCGAACTTCACCACGTCCGGGGCCTCGCCCATGCCGTGGGCATGCTGATCGCGTATATCCCGAGCGAGAAGATCGTCGTGCAGGCTGACCTCTACAATCCGCAAGCGCAAGCCCCCAACGCCAGCAGCCGGACGTTTTACCGAAACTTGGAGCGCTTGGAACTGGATGTGACAACCATCGTGGGTATCCACGGGAATCCAGTTCCGATGGCGCAGTTCGTTGAGTTCGCGAGCAGAGGGCAGTGATACGCGGAGGCCGGGGACTGAAATCTGGCCACGTCAGGCAAGCCCGGACGCGTCCCAGCGGCGTTTCGGGGGTGTTGGCCCTACTCCACGGAAACAGTTGGGCGCTCCCTCAGATTTGGAACGTGCTCACGATGCCGACGTTCTTGAGCCCACCGACTGTTTGGGACAGCCTGATCACGGTAGCGTCCAGACGGTCGGGACTCCTCCCCAGTTCCTTGCGGATCAAGTCCTATATGCTATCGCGATAGCGTTGCCAAGAGCGTTGCCAAAAGGCCCGTCACCGGCTTTCCCAGTAACGGGCCTAATCCCGTAAGTCGTTGTCCTGTAACGAATCGGAGGGGGCGGGATTGACCTGCGGTCGCCTTCGGCGATCCTCGGTCGTCTCGCGGGAGATCGCGTGGCCCGCTAGCGCGGACAGCAGTGTTGACCGCTCGGCTCGAACCCGCGTTGCGCTCTTCTTTGAAGAGCGCGCGGGTTCGAACGTTATGATCTTTCGATAGCGGAGGGGGCGGGATTCGAACCCGCGTGGGCTTGCGCCCGCCAGTTTTCAAGACTGGTGCATTGAACCGCTCTGCCACCCCTCCAGGCGTTGGGCGCACAGCGCGCCCCAGGAAAGCTCAGGCCCGGGCATGTCCCCTGTAAAGAGGGGGTCCGATCAGTGTCGGAAGAGGCGCTGGCCGGTGAAGAGCATGGCTATGCCGTGCGAGTTCGCGGCTTCGATGATCTCTACGTCGCGGATCGAACCGCCGGGTTGGACGATGGCACGGGCGCCTGCCTCGGCGGCGGCGTCCACTCCGTCTCGGAAGGGGAAGTACGCATCGGAGGCGAGAACTGCACCGTCGAGGTTCAGGCCTGCATCTGCGGCCTTCTGCACGGCGATGCGTGATGCGTCGACCCGGCTCATCTGTCCGGCGCCGATGCCCAGGGTGGATCCGCCCCGCGCGAAGAGTATGGCGTTGGACTTCACGCCGAACACGGCGGCCCACGCGAATCGGAGGTCGTCCCACTCCTCCTCGCTCGGTGCTCGGCTCGTGGCCACGCTCCACTCCCCAGCGTCGCCACCGTAGAAGGGAGGTGGTGGCGGGCCCTGTACGAGCACGCCGCCGTATACGCTCCGAATGACCCTGGCCTCCGGCCTCCGTCCGTGCTCTGCTAGGAAGCGCGCCGTGCGGCGCACCTCGTCGGAGGCGTCGACCCACGAGCCGGACTCGGGCTCTCCCGGCAGCGGTTCGTCGATTCCTCCGTAGACCACGAGCCGCACGTTCTTCTTATGGGTCAGGATCTCCAGAGCGGGCTCGTCGAAACTGGGCGCCACGAGGCATTCGATGAACAGGCTCGACATCGCTTTGGCCGCAGCCTCGTCAATGCGACGGTTCACCGAAATCACACAGCCGAACGCGCTCATGCTGTCGGTAGCCAATGCTCGCTCGTATGCGGCGTCCACCGAGTCGCCAATGGCCAACCCGCACGGGGTCGTGTGCTTCACGATGCACACGGCGGCCTTCGGCGAGTACGCGAAGGGCGAGAGCGATAACAGGGCTCCGTCGAGATCTAGTAAATTATTGTACGACAGATCTTTACCGTGAATTTGTTCAAGTCCTGCTAGACCATCTTTTCGACCCGACCAGCGGTATAACGCCGCCTTCTGCCCGGGGTTTTCGCCGTAGCGGAGTCCCTGAACGAGCTCCAGGTCCAGGGACAGAGCCGCGGCGGGCTGGTCGGTGTCTTCGCGCTCCGACGCATCCGGAGCGTTCTGCTCTTCCAAATAGCGGGCGATGGCGCCGTCGTACTCGCTCACGTGGCCGAACACCTTCGCGGCCAGCTCGCGTCGTAGGTCGGCCTCGGACGTCCCGTTGCCGCCCCCAGCGGTGATCTCCCCCAGCACGCGGCCGTAGTCCGCGGGATCCACGACAACCCACACGTCCTCGTGACTCTTGGCGGCGGCCCGAATCATGGTGGGCCCTCCGATATCCACCTTGCCCATCGCTTCATCCACCCGGACGTCCCCCCCGGCCACGGTCTCCCGGAACGGATACAGGTTCACCGCCACCAGATCGATGAGAGCGTACCCGTGCTCCGAAAGGGCATCCATATCCTCGGATCGGGCACGCCGCGCCAACAGACCGGCGTGGATGGCGGGATGGAGTGTCTTCACCCGCCCGCCCATCATCTCCGGATGCCCGGTCACCTGCGCCACGTCGGTCACCTCGACGCCCGCCTCACGGATCGCGCGAGCCGTGCCCCCGGTGGACAGGATTTCCCAACCCGCGTCCACCAACGCCTTGGCGAAGTCCTCGATGCCCGATTTGTTCGACACACTGAGAAGCGCACGTCGCTTCATGTCTATGTCATCTCCCCTTGGTTTCGATTTCCTTCGGCTATGATGCGTCCTGCGTGAGCTCGCCGTCCGCCTCCGCGGGTGAGAACGGGAAGGGATCCGGCTGTCGGCCCTCTGCCCACGCCTCGCAGACGTGGTCCGCTACGGCCGGATACAACAGGTGCTCGACGCTCAGGATCCTTGCCGCCAAGGCGGTGGGGTCGTCGCCGGGAAACACCCGAACGGACCACTGCCCCACGATGGGTCCGGTGTCATATTCCTCGTCCACGTAGTGGACGGTGGCACCCGACACCTCGGCTCCCGATGCGAGTACCGCCTCGTGCACACGCTCGCCGAACATGCCCTTGCCACCAAACGCGGGCAGCAGGGCGGGATGGATATTCAGAATGCGGCGTCGATAGGCGGCCACGACCTCGCGCGGGATGAGCCGCAGGTACCCCGCGAGAAAAATAGCCCCTACGCCCAGACTCTCGAGCAGGGCGAGCGTCTCCGTGGCGACCTCTTCCGGGGGGCGTCCTCCTACCTCAATTACCCGGGTGACTCGGCCCGCCGCCTCAGCTCGCCCCAACGCCCCGGCGCCCTCGCGGTCCGAGATGACGAGGACGATCCGATACGCTCCGTTCGGTGTTTCGTGATCTAGGAGAGCCTGGAGGTTCGTTCCGCTACCGGACGCAAAAACGGCTGCGGGGACCGGTTGCGTCACGCCAGCTCCCCTCCGTAGTTCGGGACCAGGAAGGGATTGGTCGTGCGCTCGCACTCGACGGTGGTAGCCGGCCCGTGTCCGGTGAAGAGTCGGGTCTCGCCTGGCATGGTCAAGACATGTTGGCGAATGCTCCGGAAGAGGGCTTGATAATTCCCGCCGGGAAGATCGGTCCGTCCTATCGAACCTGCGAAAACCAGGTCTCCGACGAGCGCCAGGGCGTCGTCCTGGGCATGCAGAATCACGTGCCCGGGCGAGTGCCCTGGCGTGTGGATGACCTTGAAGACGCACTCACCGAAGTGGAACGTCTCGCCGTCCTCGAGCTCCAGCTCCGGCGGATCCAACTGGGGACTGCTGATACTCAGGCCCAACATCGCGGCCTGCTCCGGAAGGTTGTCGAACATCGCCCGATCGGCTGGATGCAAGTACGTGGGCGCGTCGGTGTGGTCCCGAATCACACAGAGACCCTCGACGTGGTCGAGGTGGGCGTGGGTCAGCAGGACGCCCTTCACCTCACCAGCCCCCGCCTTTACCGCGGCAATCATGTCGGGCGCTGCGGCGCCCGGATCAACGATCACGCACTGGTCGGTGGCTTCGCACCACGCGACGTATCCGTTTTGGGCGAAGTCACCGCCCGTGAAGCACCGTACGTCCATCCCTGATCTTTCCACTTCCCTCAAAATAAAAAGCTCGTGGGGATTTCACCCACGAGCTTTCCGTAGCAGAGCTAAGTGCGGTTCAGGTCGTGAAGGAGCTGCCGCACCCACATCCCCCCGTCGCATTCGGGTTTCGGAACGTGAAGCCGGCTCCCATCATACTCGTCACGTAATCGATCTCGACGCCCTCCAGGTACTGCACGCTGAACGGATCGACAAAGATCCGAACACCCGAGAGCTCGAGAATCTCGTCGTCTGCTTCGGGTTCGTCCTCGATGTTGAGTCCGTACTGGAATCCGGAACATCCGCCTGGCAGAACGGCAACTCGGAGGCCAGCGCCCTTCACGGCCCCATGCTCTTCTATAAAACTCTCGACCTTGTCCACCGCCGCGGGCGTCAGGCTCAGGATCGTTTCGGTGCTTTCCATGCCACTCCTCTCCATAACTCGGACTCCAGGAGCCCTTGAAACTTCTAAAAGCTACGCGAGCCTTCGAGGGGGGTCAACGCCTCTTCCCCGACCGCTCAAGTGCCACTCAAGGATGAGGCGAGCGGCCCCGCCCAGATCCTCCACTACGGCCGTGTCTGCCGGCACACGATCCGCCTCATCCGCACCGTATCCGGTCCGTACGAGCACGCCGACACCGCCCAACTCGAGGGCCGGAATCACGTCGCGGGCCTGGTCTCCCACGTAGTAGGAACGCTCTAGGTCGAGCCCGAGCTCGGCCGCGGCCTTTCGGTACATTCCGGTGGCCGGCTTTCGGCACTCGCACGCGGGGCCGAAGTCGGGATGGTGGGGACAATACAGGGTCGCATCCAGGGGCGAGCCGGCCTCGGCCAGGAGGTCCTCCAGCCGCCCAGCGACCGCGTGGTACTCGTTTTCGCCGTAGAGACCCCGTGCGATGCCGGATTGGTTGGTCAGCAGAACGAGCGCGAATCCAGCGTCCCTGAGCTCCGAGAGGGCGGAGGCGGCGCCCGACAGGAGGACCACCCGTTCGGGGTCGGTGAGGTAGACCTTTTCCTCGATCAGGGTCCCGTCGCGATCCAGGAAGACCGCCCGTCCCAGACCCTCGCTCATCGGGGCTCACCACGGCGGGTCACTTTCGGACCCCCTGCCTCACGGTCCGACGTGCCGGGAGAGCAGGTCGAGCACCACGGCGTCCTGCCACGGCAGCAACGTGCGGAAATCTACCCAGAACGATCCGTCTTCCACTCGCCCCACGAGCGGTACGGACGCACTCCGCAGCCGGGCCGCCAACGGATCTGCCCCGCCATCCTCCGACTCCACGCGAAGCCCACAACTCTCGATTTCCACGCCGGGGAACGTACCTCCCCCGACCACCGAAGACATCTCGACGGCTTCGCACGTCACACCCGCCGCCTCCAGTCTCGCGGCCACCGTTTCGGCTCGTTTCCTCAAGGCCTCCGGAGTGGCCGCAAGCATGGCCAGCACCGGGATCTCCTTCAGGGCGGCCTCAGGATCACGATACAGTTGAAGCGTAGCCTCGAGCCCGGCCAGGGCCGTCTTGTCGACTCGAACGGCCCGGCACAGGGGATTCTTACGCATCTGATCGACCCACTCGGCCTTGCCCAGGAGGATCCCGGCCTGGGGGCCGCCCAAGAGCTTGTCCCCTGAAAACGCCACGAGGTCCGCGCCGGCAGCCAGGCTTTCGGTGGGCCGGGGCTCGGGAGGAAGACCCAATCGCTCCGGATCAATCAAGAGGCCCGAGCCCTGATCGTGAACGACCGGCACTCCAAGTTCCGCTCCCAAGCCCACGAGTTCCTCGAGCGAAGCCTCCTCCGTGAATCCAGTAATGCGGAAGTTGGAGCGGTGTACCTTGAGGATCAGCGCGGGGTCACCCTTTGCTGCCGCGGCCCGATAGTCGTCGAGGCGGGTCCGGTTGGTGCTCCCCACCTCCACGAGCACACCGCCCGCGCTCTCGAGGATTTCCGGGATGCGAAAACCCCCACCGATCTCGACGAGCTCTCCCCGTGATACGAGGACCGTACGCCCGAACGCCAAAGTCCGGAGGGCGAGGATGAGAGCGGCCGCACCGTTGTTGCTCACGAGCGCCCCACCGGCGCCGGTCAGCTCCTGGAGTAGAGCCGTGCAGTGGTCGTACCTCGATCCCCGGCTCCCCGCCTCCAAATCGTACTCGAGGTTTGCGTACCCACGCGCGACGCTGGCCATCGCGTCGAGCGCGGAGGCCGCGAGAGCGGCTCGCCCCAGGTTCGTATGCAGAATCACTCCGGTTCCGTTGATGACCGCCCGAAGGGATGGTGTTGTGGACACGCGGAGCCGCGCCTTCACTCCAGCGGCATAGGTCCGCGGGTCCTCCACATCCCCCTCGAGAGCTCCAGGATCCCCGCCGTCGCCGAGCTCGCGACGAACCCGGTCGACCTCTGTCCGTAGGTGCTCGACTACGAGGCCTCTCGGGTGCATCTCCAAAAGGCCGAGGAGCGCCTCGGACTCGAGGAGCAGCTCGAGGGACGGAATCAGGCGGCGAGCGTCACTCACGCTGCGGCGCCTCGCGAAGCACTTCGGCCGTGCCCCCACCATCGGGGACGCCATTGATGTTGGTCACACCCTGGACGGCCAGCTCATAGGGTTGATCCGTCGCTAGGGTGTCCGCCAGCAGAAGGTAAAGGACCTGCTTTGGGAGATCGCGGGCCTGCAGGGCGCTTTCGCCGGGCCGGGCCGGGGGCCGGGGGGGCCTCAACTCCGACTCGATCTCGTTCGCGGCGGCGGAGTCGCCCGCACTGCGGAGTGACTCGATCCGTTGCTGCTGCTCTTCAAATTGAATCGAGTCGGAGACGTGCAGAGAATCCTGAATCGCATCCCGTCGGTCCATATAGTCGCGCTCGTGCATGATCGTAACCACGTCGGCCGGGCCCACTGACTCGGGTCCCAACGATGCCGATACTCCGGTGAGCGCCGAGGCGGGGTCGAGAAAGTCATCGAATTCGACGCCCAGCGTCAAAGAGTCGACAACGTCGACGCTCGCGACCATGGCGGGCGTCGTGTCCGGAGCGAGCAGCGCGAAATTCGAGAACACGGTGTCGGCCAGATTCAACACCTCCAGACCCGTCCCGATCGGCTCGAGGCCACTCGGCTCCCCGTTGCGATCCTGGTCCACGAACGCGGTGATCTCATATCGGCCGGACGGAACATACCGGAGAGCGTAAACGCCCCCCTCGTCGGTGAGGGCGACGTAGGTCGGGACCATTTGGTCGTCAGACTCCTCCACCCCCGGAGGACGCTCCGCACGAGCCATCACTCGCGCACCCTCGATCGGCTGGTCGGTGATCCGGTCGACGATGGCGCCCGCGAGCACCGTGGGCGTCATCTGAGCGCCGGTCGAGAAGACAAACTCGAATGCGTCGGCCAGGCTGTTTCCAAAGAGGTCCTGAACCACTGGCTGCACCGTCACGCGGTAGACTTCGTCGGGCGGGAACCCTCCCGCCATCGTAACACGCAAGGCCCGACTGGAATGGCGCACTCTGATCTCACCCGACTCCGGAGAGATGATCACCGCGCCATCCAGTGTGCCCCGCGCCCCGTTCTCGCTGATCCGTTCGTCGAAGACGATCCGGATCTCGTCGTCGAAGGCCGGGAGCACGGCAAAGGTGTCCGGAAACGTCTCCACCACTTGTGGCCCCGTCCGGTCCTGGAGGCCACCGGGAGGAGGACCCTGATTGGCGCACGAACAAATTGCAAAAAGCCCGATCGTCCACCCCAGAGCCCGGGCCCCGCTGTGCCTCTTCAACGGCCTTCCCGTCATGGCCCGAATGATCTTCCCCTGCTCAATCGGCAGCGAGGGAGGAGAGCTTCCCTCGTAACTTGCCCAGCTGCTCCTCGAAGCTGCGCTGCTTCTCGCGCTCGCGGTCCACGATGTCCGGAGGCGCACCCCTCAAGAATCCGTCATTCGACAACTTGGTACGAGCGCCCTCGACCTGCGCATCGAGGCGTTCGATTTCTTCCTGTAGCCGCTCGCGTTCCCGCGCGACGTCGATCACGCCCTCCAGCGGAATGAACACCTCCACACCGTTCTTCAGAACCGCGTGCGCGCCCACCGCGTGTCCATTCCCCTCCCCGTTGAGCTCACACGTGTCGACCCTGGCCAGCCGTTGAAGCGTGGTCCCCTGCTCCTCGACCACCGCCCTGAACGGACCCTCGACGGCACTCAGCCTGAGCGTGACGCCACTCCCCTCGGGCACGGAGTACTCCTTGCGGAGACTGCGCACCTGCGTCACCAGCTCTTGAAGCTCGCTCAGGCGTCGCTCGGAGTCCTCATCGACCAGAGCGGGGTCCAGCTCCGGCCAGGGTGCCACGATCAAGGCCTCCGGCCGGTCCGCTCCGGCGGGCCAAGGCAGCCGCTCCCACAGGGCCGAGGTGACGAAGGGAGTGAGGGGGTGCAGCAACCGGAGGACGCCGTCGAGCACGGCCACGAGTGTGGCCCGCGCCGCCTGGAGGCTGTCGTCACCGGATTTCCCCAGCATTCTGGGCTTGATCAACTCCAAATACCAATCGGCGAAATCTCCCCAAACGAAGTGATAGAGCCGGTCCGACACGTCGTGAAGGCGGAAGCGCTCGAGTCCCTCGCTCACCTCCTCCGTCGTCCGTTGCAGACGCGACAGAATCCAACGGTCCTCGAGCTCCAGTGAGTCGCTCACGTCGGCCACGGTGGGGACCGGATCGTCGCCGAGCGTCATCAGCGCGAAGCGGCCGGCGTTCCAAAGCTTGTTGGCGAAGTTGCGGCCCGGCGAGAAAGACGCCTCCAGATCCTCGTGATCGAGTTGGATGTCCGTCCCGACGCCCGCCGCCGAAAGGAGCGTAAAGCGGAGTGCATCCGCACCGTAAAGGTCGACGACCTCGAGGGGATCGACACCGTTGCCGAGGGACTTGGACATCTTCCGCCCCAGCTTGTCGCGGACCGTTCCGTGCAGATAGACCTGGGTGAACGGCGCCTCTCCCATGAACTCGTAACCGGCCATGATCATACGGGCCACCCAGAAGAACAGGATCTCGGGTGCGGTGACCATGTCGTGTGTCGGGTAGAAGGTCTCGAGGTCGTCGGTTTCCTCCGGCCACCCGAACACGGAGAACGGCCACAGCCACGAGGAGAACCACGTGTCGAGCACGTCGGGATCCTGCTCGAGGCTCTCGCCGCCGCACGATGTGCAACGGTCGGGATCATCCCGGGCTACGATCGCGGCCCCGCATGACTCGCAGTACCACACCGGAATGCGGTGGCCCCACCAGAGCTGCCGAGAGATACACCAGTCACGAATGTTCTCCATCCAGGTCTCGTAGACCTTCTTCCAATGCGACGGCGTGAAGGAGATGGTCCCGTCCCTCGACGCCTCGAGCGCAGGCTCGGCGAGGGGCTTCATGCGCACGAACCACTGGAGACTCAAGCGCGGCTCCACGACGGTGTGGCACCGATAACAATGCGGCATCGAGTGAGTGTGGACCTCCTCCCCGCCGTAGAGGCCGAGAGCTTCGAGTTCGGCGACGACTCTCTCGCGTGCCTCGAAGCGATCGAGCCCCCGGAAGGCCTCCGGCGCTTCCTCACTCATCGTTGCTTCGTCCGTCATCACGTCGAGTATCGGCAGGCCGTTCCTCTGAGCCATCTCGAAGTCGTTCGGATCATGCGCGGGCGTGACCTTTACCATCCCTGAGGCGAACCCTGGATCCACGAACTCATCCGAGATGATCGGGATGGACCGGCCCGTCAGGGGGAGCTCGACATCCGCGCCGATCAGAGCGGTGTAGCGCTCGTCCTTCGGGCTCACCGCCACACCGGTGTCCCCCAGCATGGTCTCGGGCCGAGTCGTCGACACGGTGAGGTACCACCGTCCGTCTGGAAGTTGGCCGATGGCGGACTCCCCATCGGACGCCTTTGCCGCCGCCCGGGCCGCTTCCCCAGCTTGCGCGGCACTGTCCTCCCCCGCTGAAGCCACTGGGTACCGAAGGTGGTAGAGCCTGCCCTCGGTCTCCTCGGCCTCGGCCTCTTCGTTCGAGAGCGCCGTCAGGCAGCGCGGACACCAGTTGATGATGTACTCGCCCCTGTAGATGAGATCCTTTTCGTACAGGCGCACGAACACCTCGCGGACGGCCCGGCTGAGCCCCTCGTCCAGGGTGAAGCGTGTACGGTCGAAGTCGCAGCTCGACCCGATCGTCTTGAGCTGCTCCAGGATCTGGCCCCCCGTCCCGTTGACGTGCTCCCAAACCCGTTCGACGAAGGCTTCCCTGCCTATGTCGTGCCGTGTGGTTCCCTCGTCCACCAACGTCCTTTCAACGACGTTCTGCGTCGCGATCCCGGCGTGGTCGGTCCCGGGTACCCAGAGTGAGGCGCGGCCCTGCATTCGGCGCCATCGCACCATCACGTCTTGGATCGTGTTGTTGAGACCGTGACCCATGTGAAGTACGGCTGTCACGTTGGGGGGAGGGATCACGATGACGTACGGCTCGCGGCCGTCGGACTTCACCCACCGCGGCTCGATGTGGAAGTACCCAGCCTCAGTCCAGGAACGGTAGAGGGGCTCTTCGATGGTCTTGGGGTCCAAGCGCGGTGGCAACGCGTCGGCCACGGTCGCTCCTGTCATCTTGGGGAATCCTATCTGCCGGAAGTACCGGTCGTGTCGGACGCTTCAGAAGCTTCGGACGCTTCGGACGCTTCGGACTCTTGTGGCACTTCGGACGCTGGGCTGGTCCGGTCCCGATCGCGATCTCGCCGGCTGCGAATGGCTTCTGCGCGTTCCCTCCAACTCGATCTCAGGGCCTGGCCGTTGGCGCCGGTGAGGATGTCCTGATCCTCCCAGACGCGACGCCCCGCCTGTTCACGTTGCCAGGAGTTCCCGCGGAAGTAGAACGGCAACGGAAGCGTGATGTTGCCCAGGTGGAGCTGCCCTGGTGAGACGCCCCACCTCCTCCCCTGGTCGTCAGTGGTAGTCCAGTCCGTGAGCGCATACTCCGCGGCGACGACCGCGGCTACCGAGTCCGCCCACTCCTCGAGTCGCCCGGCCAGCTCGAGCTCCATCCTCTCGGCTTCGGTGAGCTCGAAGAGTTCGGGCATCGCCTCACGCCAGAGGCGGGCGTCAGAGCTGCGCACCCTCAAGATGTCGGCGGCACGGCGCCTTCTCGGGGGCTCGTCGAGATCGACATCGGCGGCAACGGGCGGGCCGGCATCGGAAGCCTGTGGGGCTTCGGCGGTCGGCTCGGGAAGCGCGTCGGGGGGTTCGGCGGTCAAGTCGGGGGGCTCGATCTCCACCACCCGTACGACTCGCATGTCACTCGTAAACCGAGAAACCGACTCCACGGCCAGGACCGTCTCCGTAGGACCCCATTGGGTGACGACCACGGAATAGAGTAGGACGAACACGACGTGGAGAGCAGCCGACGCACCGATCCCTACGGCGAGGGCGCGCCTGTGCGCCCTGCCATGATCTCCTGGCACGTACCGCCCCGGCGAGCGGTCGGATTTCATCGGCGCTGTCATTTGCGTACTAACCCCCCTTAACTGGGCGGTTCCTCACCCCACCACCAGCCTTCCCAACCGTGCAGCTGCCTCCTTCATCCGCGTCTCGTCCACGGTGAGGGCGATCCTGAAAAAGCCCTCCCCACCCGCGCCGAGCGCGGCGCCCGGAAGTACGACGACCCCCTCTTCCTCCAGCGCCCGCCCTGCGAAGGCCCGCGAGGAACCACCCTCGGGCACCGGAACCCACACGTACATCGTGGCCTTCGGTTGGGTGACGGTGAATCCGGCTCGGCCCAATCCCTCGACCGCCACGTCACGGCGGGCCTGAAAGCGGGCCACGTTTCCCGGCACCCATTGCTCGTACGTCGCCAGCGCAGCGGTCCCCGCGGCCTGGACCGCCATGAAGGCCCCCGTGTCCATGAACGTCTTTACCCTAGTTAGGCTCTCGATCAGGTCCGCGTTCCCCGCAACCCACCCCAGCCGCCAGCCGGTCATGTTGTAGGTCTTGGAGAAAGAGTGAAACTCGAGCGCGACCCCGGACGCCCCCTCGACCTCCAAGATGCTCGGCGGACGGTAGCCGTCAAATGCGATCTCGCTGTAGGCGTGATCGTAGACCAACACCGCACCCTGCTCCCGGCAAAAATCCACCACGTCGCCGAGGTATTCGAGTGGAGCCGTCGCCGTAGTCGGATTGTTCGGATAGTTGAGGTACATCAGTCGAAGCCGGGACCGCACATCGTTCGGGATCTCGCTGAGTGGGATCAGGTAGTCGTTCTCCGAGCGCAACGGCACAAGATGAGGCTGCCCCCCGGCCAGGATGACGCCGCCCTGGTAGGCCTGGTATCCGGGATCGGGAATCACGGCGGCATCGCCGGGATCGAGGAAGGCCAGCGGTAGCTTGGCGATACCCTCCTTGGAGCCCATGAGCGGAAGGATTTCGGCGTAGGGGTCGAGGCCCACACCGAAGCGCTTGCTCATCCATGTTGCCACGGCTTCTCTGAAGTCCGACAAACCCGCCTGAAAAGCGTACCGGGACATGCTTCGTTCCGACGCAGCCTCACCCAACCTGCGGACGGCCTCGGGGGGTGGGTCCAGGTCGGCATCCCCGACTCCGAGATCGATGACGTCGACGCCGGCAGCCTCCAGCCGCTTCCTGGCCTCTGCAGTCCCGGTCAGCGGGTACCCGGGTAGGTTCTGAAACCGCCGGCTCCGCTCAGGAGCCAACGTCCCCTTCTCCCTCGACCTGATTTCGGAGGATATCGAGCCCCTCCAGCTCGACCTCCACATCATCCCCAGGCGAGAGCGAGCCCACGCCCTCGGGCGTGCCCGGCGACACGATGTCACCGGGCTCCAGCGTCATGATCCGTGTGATGTACGTGATAAGATCCGGTATCGAAAATACCATCTCGGATGCCTGAGCCCGCTGACGCTCCCCCCCATTCACCCGAGTGACCAGCGTGACCTCGGGAAAATCGTCGGGGGATACCGTAGACACCGTACCGGTCGGGCAAAACGTGTCGAATCCCTTGGCCCTCGACCACTGGTCGTCCGCAGCCTGGAGATCGCGCGCGGTCACGTCGTTCAACGGGAGGACCCCCTCGATCACGCTCCAGGCCTCAGCCTCCGAAACGTGTCGGGCCCTCGTGCGGATCCGTACGGCGATCTCCCCCTCGTAGTCGACCCGGCCGACGTCCCTCGGAATCACGATCACGTCACCCGACGCGATGATGCTCGACGGCGGTTTCAGGAAGATCAACGGCTCGGAGGGGACGGTACCACCAAGCTCGGCAGCGTGTGCACGGAAATTCTTGCCCACACACACGATTTTTGTGGGAGGAGGAGTCATGCCACCCGGGCCCCCACCATCACTCCTCGACCGGCCGGGTATGCAACCATGTGCCGATCACTGCCCCCAGACCCCCTATGGTGAGAAACGTGGCGATTACAGCCCACCAGAAGCCGATATCGGAATGACCCGCAGACCAACCGGCCACAGAATCACCCCACGCGAAGCCCGCCAGGACAAGAATCCCGACGCCCACCGTGATGCCCAAAACGCGAGTCATACGTCATCCGCCATGAAGGTACACAAGACCGGGGAAAACCCAGGCGACGGGCGGAATCTATGGTCGCAGGACTGGACCACAAGACCAGAACACCGCCATGTACCAGCGTCCCTGCGGGCTGCCCTCACTCCGGAAAATCGCCAGCCTCCACACCCTCGGCATAAAACTCCCTCAGGAACCGGACCACGTCGGTCCATGGCCCCTTCTTCACGGGAGCGGGGGGCAACGACTCCCGGAGATACGCCCCGTAGCTCTTACGGACGATGCGATCGTCGAGAAGGAGGATCGCGCCGCGATCCTCCTTCGATCGGACCAGCCGACCGAAGCCCTGCTTGAGCCTCAACGCCGCGAGGGGAAGCACCAGCTCACCGAACGAGCTCCCCCCCCGGCGCTCGATCGCCTCGATCCTTGCAGCCGTGATGGGCTCGGTCGGGACTTTGAACGGAAGTCGTTGGATGATGAGTCCCCTCAGAGCTCGCCCGGGTACGTCGACGCCCTCCCAGAAGGACGCCGTACCGAGCAAGATCCCCGACCCCGACTCGACGAATCGGTCCAGGAGGCGGTTTCGGGTGTCCTCACCCTGGACGAAGAGCGGCCATCGCACCGCCCCATCCTCACGCAGCAGCTCCGCGACCCGGCGGAGCGCGCGGTGGGACGTGAACAGAACGAAGGTCCCCCCACCGGAGATCGTGCAAGTCTCTCTGATCACTTCGGCCGTCGCCTCTTCGAACACCCCCCCGGGCTCATTGGCATCGGGCAGGTCCGTGGGTACGACCAATAACGTCTGTTCCTTGAAATCGAAGGGCGAGTGTATGATAGACTCAGTTACATCTAGTTTTACATCAGATTCCAATAGATCGTCTTCCTTCAATCCGATCCTGCTCCGAAGGAAGGCGAACGACTCCCTCGTCGCCAAGGTTGCGGAACATAGGGCCGCGGTTTCGACCCTCTCGAAGAGGTGCTCTCGGAGCAGGTCACCCACCTCGATGGGCGCGGAGGCAATCACGAGATTCCGGTTCTTCCCCCGCGCCTTGCCCCGCCACTGGAGCCAGCGCACAAAGCGTTCTTCTCCCGGTTCTGCATCGAGAACGGTACGCAGTGTGTGTGCGGAGTCCGTCAGGCGGTGTTCGCCGCTTCGTAGATCCAAGAGGCGTCCCGGAAATCCCTCTGCCAAGGTATCGTGGTCCTCCAGGCGCTCCCGCACATCGCGCAGCTCCCGTCCCAGTGCTCGAAAGGCTGACGTCAGCCCATCGAGGCGTTCCCGTACCCCGGGGTGGGACCCGGGCTCGGGCAGCTCGGCGGTGCCGATCCGCATGGCGCCCACCGCATCGAGCGGTAGAAGGGGCTCCAGCGCGTTGAGGAACAGCGTGAGCTGGGCCCTGGCCTCCTCGAGAGCCGGCCGTACCCGCTCTTCGATACGCGATCTCAGCTCCATGGCGGGCTCTCGCTCTGTCCTACCGGCCAGGGCCTCCTGCACCGCCGTGAGCACACCCCGTCCGCGTCGATCCAGGCGGGACAGCATCCGGAACATTCCCCGGCGCGTCACCTCCAGTCCCAGGTGGGAAGTGGCCGCGTCCTCGATGTTGTGCGCCTCGTCGAGAACCAGATGCCGATAGGCGGGGAGCACGGCGGAGGCCTTGTAGTTCTGTGTCGCGATTCGTACCGAGAGATCGGTGAAAAGAAGGTGGTGGTTGGTGATCAGCAGGGTGGCCGACGCAGCCCTGCGCCGAGAGCGTTGATAGAAGCACGCTTGAAAATGAGGACAGCGCGTGCGAAGGCAGATGTCGACGTCACTCTTCACCTCGTCCCAAACGTCCTCGTTAGGCACGAACGTGAGGTCCGCACGAGATCCGTCCTCCGTCCGGCCAATCCAGTCGAGCAGCCCATCCAACTCATCGGCCCGATCGTCCGGAAAAAGAAGAGGGGCGGACTCCGCCGCCAACATGGCCCTCCGAATGGAGATGTAGTTCCCCCTACCCTTCACGAGCTCCCAGTCGACGTCGTCCCCGACGAGCTTACGCACCAGAGGCAGGTCCTTGCCGTCCAATTGCTCCTGGAGGTTGATCGTGTTGGTCGAGATCACGGTCCGCTCCGCGTTCTGTAGAGCCCACTCCGCGGAGGGGATGAGGTAGGCCAATGATTTGCCGGTGCCCGTGCCCGCCTCGACCAGCGTGACGCCACCTCGGTTGTAAGTCTCTGCGACCTGACGGAGCATCGCGCGCTGCCCTGGCCGGTCCTCGTAGGCGGGATGCTCGCGGACGAGTGGGCCCACCGGGCCGATCACGGCCTCGAGTCGATCGACCTCGAGCGGCTCGACGACTCTCGGTTTTGGGGGCTCGACGACCACAAAAAGCCCTTCGGCGTCGTTGTTGGTGATTGCAGTCCCGATGCCCGCCTCGTACAAGCGGGCGGCAACGCTCAAATCGGCGTCGGAGGGCTCCAGTTCACCGGAGGGGTGGTTATGGATCATGACCGAACCCTCCTCCGCATCGCGGGCTGCGGCCAGCACCGCCGCGTTGTTTCCTCGCGAGACGGCCCTGGGCTCCACCAGCACCCGATCGGGGTCGACTCGAACGAGGAAGCACACCTCCCGACCACCGGCCTTCCCCACCTCCGCTCGAATCTGTTCGGCGGCCGAGGGTGAGAGGCGTAGGTCGGACGCCGGTGCGGGCCGGAGGTCGGACGTGGGTGAAGACACAACAGGCCTCAGAGGCCTGCTGAAGAAGTGGGGCGAGCCGCGTTAGGAGCGCCACGGGGCCAGATCCTAGGCGGAGCTCCGCACGCATAGCCTAAGCTACGGGAAGGAGGTCCAACAACGGAGATGGCCCCGTGCCGCCCTAACCCGTAGGGCGAAGGGGGGTTGCGGGACCATACTGCGTCTCTCTTCCTCGCGGTAGCGGTGCTACCCCTCGTCATCGTTCGTTCTTCGCCTTCGGCTCAGGTGCCGCGATCAACACGGCAAGACGCCCAACATTCGGGTCGCGACGTTGTCTGATCTCCGCAAGACCCCTTCGCGCGGCCGCACCCCACTTCTTCAACAGGCCTCAGGTCTTGAGCTGCTGCTTCCTGGCCGCCGGGAAGAGAACGTTGTTCAGGATGAGCCGATATCCGGGAGAATCGCGGTGCAGATCGAGATCCGTGGGTGGGTCCCCGATCTGATGTTCCGGATCTTCGGGATCATGCCCGCCGAAATAGGTCCAGGTCCCCTCTCCGAGGTTTCCGTGCACGTACTTCACGATCTCGCCGTCCCTCGCCAACACGATCGTGCCGGGTTTGAGCCGGTCCGTCCGGAAGGAGGTGGTGAGTCCGTAAAAGTCGGAAATCACCGCGACGTGGTTCTGAGTGAGCATCGTGGGCACGGGATCGAATTTTGCTGAAAAATCGAAGAGGGTGAACGCCCCGAGCTCCAGACGCCACGGAGTGTTGACCTGGTGTGCGTCGATGTCGCTGAACGCGTTCACGGCCGGACGCGTCTGCACCACGCCATCCCTGAACGCCATCGTGAGGTCCCATTCCATCTTGCTCGTGGCGTCCGGATCAGGCGGCGTCCCGTCCGAATACGAGGCCGCGATGTCGGCGTGCTCGGCGCCGAGCGCGAGCTCGAGCGTTTCAGTCGCGGAACACATGGCCAACAGGAATCCGCCATCTTCCACGTATTGGCGGAGCCGCCGGGCGACGCCCTTCTTGAGGTCGGGTACGGTGGCGAATCCGAGCCGCTCGGCCATCTCCTCGTTCCGGGACACCTCCTCCTGGAGCCAAGCGGACCCGGCGTAGGTGATGAAGAATTTGGAGTACTGCCCGGTGAAGTCCTCGTGATGAAGGTGGAGCCACTCGTACTCGTCCAGGTCCCCCTCGATGACGTCCTCGTCCCAAATCGTCTCGTAGGGAATTTGCGCGTACTGGAGCGCCATGGTGACGGCGTCGTCCCAAGGTGTGCTGTTGGGCGGAGTATAGATCGCCACCTTGGGCGCCTTCTCCAAGACGACCGTCTCCATGTTCGAATCGGCGATCACGGCTCGGATCCCGGCGACGTCGGCGCCATTCACGGGCTCGGTAGTGACGCCTCGGAGGGCAGCCTGGCGGCGTAGACCCTCTATGTTGGGCAACAGGAAGGATCCACCCCGGTAGTTGAGCAGCCACTCCGCCTCTCCGTATTGTTCGAGAGCCCAATAGGTGAGGCCGTACGCCTTGAGATGGTTCTCCTGGGCGCGGTCCATGGGCACGAGCAACGACTGGGCGACCGTGGGTAACGGCCAGGCTAGGAAGGTCATGACCGACACGACCCGCAACATCCTCATGAATCTGCTCCTCTCTGGATCCGCTGCAGCTCACGGCGGGCCGTCGGTACGATCGCGCTGTTGGGCTGGCTCAGGATGAGGTCCTCCAAGAGCTGAATCGCCTCGTCCACACCGGCCGGGGTGGCTCCCTTGAAACGGGCGAGCTGGAGCGTGGCCTCAGCTACCTCCGCAGAGTACGGGTGATCTCGGATGATCCGCCCCCTGAAATCGGCCGCCGTCTCGGGCGCACGCCCGCGGTCAGCGATCCGGGCGCCCATCGCGAGTAGCAGCGGTCTCTCGTCGTGAGACACGGCGTCGATGGCGACCTCCAACTCGGACAGCGCCCCATCGGTGCTCCCGTGATGCGCCAGGACGGCGCTCCGCATGAATGCGGCGAGAGACTCTCCTTCGAGCCGGTCGAGGAGGTCCAGGAGCGCGATGACTTCCGTAGCCACTCCGGCGGGGACACCGGAGAGGGCTTCCTGTAGGGCCCCCCGGCCCGCGACGACCTCCCCGGCGGCAAGATAGAGGTAAGCACGCTCGAGAGCGCTCCTCGGGCCGGTCAAGCCCGCTAGAAGCGATCGGGCGCCCTCTCGGTCCCCTTCAGCATCGAGCTGCACGGCCAATGTAACCGCCAACTCATCCAGTTGGGGCGCGTCCGGGTACTCCTGGGCGAACGCCGCCAGCGACTCCCCCATGTCCTCACGGCCCAATTCAATTCCGAGTCGGATGATCTCGGCGAGCGCCTGTCGCCGGCCGGTGGCGCCTTCGGGGAGATTGTCGGCAATCGCTTGCTGGGCCTCGAGAACTCGGACGGTGTCCCCGATCGCCAGGGCCGCAATCGTGATGCGCTGATCCAGCGCCCGGATCTCCACGTCGCCGCCGGCGCCCGCTCGGAGTGTCTCGTAGGCCCAAAGCGACACGCCCATGGCGGCGACCTCTTGAGCCTGTCGAGCGACGGCAGTCAGAAAGCCCTGACGCGGCCGGCCCACCAGGTCCTCCAGGGCGGCCTCAGCCAGGCTCCTCGCCTCCCCGAAGGCACCTGCGTCGAGGGCAATCTGGGCTCCGGCCCGAAGACGAAGCCCGGTCGTAGGTGGACTGCGCAACTGTTCGAGGAGGGATAGCAGGAGTGCCTCTCGATTTTCCTCGATCTCCCCCAATCTTCTCGCCACGTTCGGTATCCCGGACCCGTCATTTCCGATGAAGGCCGCCCACTCTAGGACCGCCTCCTCCATGCGGCCAAGGTCGCCCAGGAGATCGCCCACCTCCATGGCGAAAAGAGACGGCTGCCCGAGCTCGGTCCTGCCTCGTTGAAGGACGGAGAGGGCCTGCTCAGGCCCGAAGACCTGAGCAAACGCGGCTCCAGCCGCCCGGTAGGGCTCGACGGACGAGCTCCCAGTGGCCATCCAATCCTCCGCCGCCGCCTGGAGCGCGTCCTTGTCGTCGAGCTCGGTAAGCACTCGCAGCTCGAGGAGCCTCGGAGCCAAGGCGTTCGGCTCCATGTCCACGTATTGCTCGGCGAAGGGCAGAATCTCGTGAATGCGGTTCTGGGCCCGAAGGATTTGCTCCAAGGCGAAGATGCCGCCCGAGGAGGTGGGTCGCTCGTCCATGAGGCGCCGCAGAGTCTCCTCCGCGGCCTCTAGGTCGCCAGAGGATTCTTCACCGGCCGCGGCCCGCAGGAGACGGGACTCCAAGAGCGGATCGTCTTCCTGCGCATGGACTGCGACGGGCCGAAGAAGGGCCAAGCAAAGCACACCTAAGCTCCATCTCCACTCAGCGATTCTCATCGGATCACGCCTTGCGTTCCACCGCGGCGCTCCGCCCGATTGAGCCGCTCGAAGTACTCCAGCACCATCTGGCGTTGAGCCGGGGAGAGCTGCTGCAGCTCTTCAGCCGGGGGGAGCTGAAAACGTAACGCCCCCATGTCCTCCGGCGAGAGCACTTCGACCTCATTTCTTTCGAACTGACCTGGTGCAGAGGACTCGCGCTCATCCGAAAACTCATCCATCTCCAGGCTCCGGCCGGCGTCCAGAAGCCGGTGGAAGAGCCTTTCTTGTCGCTGAAGCGTTTCCACGTCTAGGGCCTCGCCTGCAAGCCGCTCGGCGAGTGCATGCGCCTCTTGGGCCAGAGCCTCGAGGTCACCCAGGGTTTGAGCTTGGTCCCGCGGCCGATTCGCGAGCTCACCGAGTTCCGCGGCGATCGTCTCTTGGCTGGCCGCCACGTCACTGAGTTGCTTCGCCTGCGCCTGTTGCCCGAGGCTCATGGGGGTGAGCTGCCCGGTCCGCTGATTCAGAGAGCCCTGTTGCTGGGCGATCTGCTGAAGCCGCTGGGTGACCTGTTCTCCGGACTGCCCTTGAGACCCTTGCCCCGGGACCTTGGCGGCCGCCGCCGCCATGACGGCAGCTTGATTGAGCGCTGCGACCGCCTGCTCCGCGGCACTGGAGGGAGAGAGCCTATCTCCTCCCTGACTTTCCAGCGCCTCGAGGGTCTCCTGAATGGCCTCCATCGCCTGGCCCATTTGGCCAGCGACCTCATCGCTGGCCTGATCCCCCGCCGACTGCTCCGAAAGCTGGTTCGCCATGTTTTCGACGCCCTGGAGCAGCGCCGCCTCATCGCCACGCATTTCCGTGAGCTCTTCCGGAGTCGCACCACGCATTTGGTCCTGCAGGGCCGTCTGCTCGCGAGCGAGTGATAACGCGTCCGTGGCCGTCTGCTCCAGGGCTTCCTGATTGGCCTGCGCGTTCTGCTGGGACATCTGTTGCTGTCCCTGCTGAAGTTGATCGGACATCTGACTCATCTGGTCTGCTGCTTCTTGGGCGGTTTCGGACGCCTCCTGAGGTTCGCCGTTCCGTGCCTGTTGGGCAGCCTCAGACATCGACTGCTGCGCCTGTCGGCCCTGGTTTTGCGCCTGTTCTACCGCATCACGCGCCTCCTCTTCTCCCGCCTCAGCCAGCCGCTCCTGCAACCCGTCGAGCGACTCGTTCAGATCCTGAGTGCGGGCCTCCAACGCCTCCTGCTGTTCGGCCCTCAGCTCGGGGGAATCCCCCTCATTCATGGCGTCGGCCAACGCCTGTTCCTGCTGGGCGAGTTCTTCCGCCTCCTCGGCGGTGGCCCGGAAGTCCTGCTCCATTGCGGCCCGCTCGAACTGCTCGATTGCCGCCTCCAGCCGATCACGAAGAGCTTCCTGGTCCCCCGCCAACTCCCTGAGCAGCTCCTCTGCATCGTCGCCGGTCATCTCATTGAGCTGTTCAGCGACATCCTCCAGGAACTCCTCGAGACTCTCCGGTGCCAACTCGTCCATGAGTCTCTGGAGTTCCCTCAGCTGCTCCTGAAGCTCGGGATCAGCGAGTCCCGTCGTCTCCAGATCCCGATTGAGCTCGGCCAGCTCCATTTCGAGGGAGTCCAGGGCAGCCAGCAGCTCCTCCTGAGCCTCCAGGGCCTCCCGTACGTCCTCCTCTTGCTCGAAGTCCAGACGCTCTTCGTCTTCCTCTGTGCGGCTCTGGCTTTCTGGGTCACGCCGATTCGAGAGCTCACGCTCCAGCTCCTGCGTCTCCGCGGCACGCTCCTCAGCCCGGTTCGCCAACTCCTCCACACCGCGTGTCGCTTCATCCAGACGCTCTTGGGCTTCGCGTCTCAGATCAGCCGCGGTGGGCGGCCTGAGCACGTACTCGCGCGTCTCACTCACATTGGGGATCGGGGCGTTGTCCACCGCCCGCACGAAGTAGCGGATCGTGTCCCCGGGTAGCAGCTCCCAACTCGTGAGGTCGATGATGGGCCGTAGCAACGCCCCGCGAGTTCCCCCCACCGTCATCGGCTGTTCGACGGGAGCCGTCCGGTCCCCGAAGGCGGTCACCCGATAGACGACCAGCTCCAGATGGTCCAACCCATAGTCGTCCGACGCCTCGAGAACGAGGGCCTGCCTGAGGGAAACCGGAAGTATCGTGTCACGCCCGGGGAGCAGCACGGAGATATCGGGGGCGGAGTCGGGCACCATGGTGAGTCCCAAGGGCGGCGGGAGGATTTCCGCCGGTTCGCCATCGACACCGATGAACCGCCATTCGTATAGGCCGCTCACCCGTGGCGTCCACCGCCCCTCGAAGTTGCGGCCATTCACACTCAGTTCCGCGTCCGCCTCCCTCCCTACCTCTTCCTCCCTCCCTACCTCTGCCCCTGCCTCTGCCCCTGCCGCTCCGTCGAGATACTCCAATCGGGCGGAAAGAAGGGGACGGCTGGCTTGTCCGTCGAAGGAAAACACGCTCCCCACCGGGATCTGAAGTGGGGGTACTACGACGCCATATTCCTCTGGGGGACGGCCCGTGTGCGGCGGGAAGGCAATCCGCACGATCAAATCGCCCACCAGGAGCGGATCCACAGGCTGGAGCTCGTAGCGGGGCGACATTGCTCCATCCGGAGCCTGCACCCAATAGTCGGTCCGGGCCGTGACGCGCCGGAGCACGAACGATCCCCGGTCTCCGTCCAGATCGATCATCTGCTCGAGCTCGACGTCACCGGCGGCCTGCCAATGTACGGTCACCGTCATCCTTCCGGGCGCAGACACTTCCATCGGCACATCGGAGCCTCGTAGGACCTCGACGGTTCCGGGAGTCACCACGAGCGCCGGAAGGGTCGGTCCCGCCATCAGCTCGAACGGCCTCGCTAGCCCCGCCCACGCCATGAGAGACCGCGCTGGAGCTACGGCTGTAAGGACGATGACGAGCGGCAAGAGGACCATGAGCCCCAGGCCCCCGCGCCGCATCCACCGTCGAACCTCATGAGTCATCCGTCCAGCGAGGTCCCGACGCTCACCGTGAAGGTATGCGAGGGCATTCTGGGCGGCCCGATCGGCCAGACTCGACGACACGCCGGACGGAAGCGTTCTGGCCAACTCCAAGGATCCTCTGAGGATCCCCGGCGCCATCCCGACCTCCAGCTCGATATCGTTCGCGACGTTCCGCTCACGGAGCCACGATCCGGCCAGCCGCCGATACACCAGCCAGGAGGACACGCACAGCCCCACGATCAGCGCGTCGATGAGCAGCGGAGCCAACGTCCCCTGTCGCCAACCCTCCGGAGCCATGGCCACCCATGCAAGAACCAACACACCGGCCAAAGCAGCGCCGAGCCACAGGCCGAGCGCCACGCGAGCGCTCCCGAGCAGGCGCGTCCTGACACCCTCGACGATCCGAACGATGCTGGCGGGCGCCGGGCTCACGGGACCATCTGGCTGAGGACGTACAGATAGAGGTTCACACCCATGCGGAGCGCCGACTCGCGGACATCCGGAGCGTCATCGTGGACATCGGGATCCTCCCAGCCATCACCGAGGTCCGACTCGTAGGTGTAGAAAACGACCAGCCGCCCACCATGGAAGATGCCGAAGGCCTGGGGCGGCCCTCCGTCGTGCTCGTGAATCTTGGGCAACCCCTCCGGAAAGTCGTACATCATCCGGAAGACGGCTTGGTCCGGCGGAATCTCGGCGAGTTCGTACTCCGGAAAAATCTCGGCGATTTCTTCCCGGAAAGACTCGTCCATCCCATAGTTGTCGTCGGCGTGGAGGAAGCCACCGGCTAACAGATACTCCCGAAGGGCCGTCCGTTCGTCGGGCGAGAAGCGCACGTTCCCGTGCCCGGTCATATACAGGTAGGGATGGTCCTTCAGCGACGGATCCAGAGGGCGTACCGTCTGTGGCTGGGCCGACACAGCCAATCCCGTTCGTTCCCGAATGGCCGTGAGAAGATTGGGCAGAGACGACGGGTTCGCATACCAATCTCCACCACCCTCGTATTGCAGCCGAGTGATGGTCAAAACCGAATCGGGCCGCACACCTGCGCCGGTATGGGACCGTACGTCCAGGCCGGCCGACGTAAGAGCTGCTAGAAGAAGAGCCAGCATCACGGTTGTATCCCGAGCGCTTCAGGCATCGAAACTTCCCGCCCGCGTGCTTCCTGCGCCTCGCTGGCGATCGCTGACTCCACCCCGACTCCTCTGCTCACCCCGACTCCTCTGAATCGTCCTCTAGAGCGTGGACGATTTCGTATGCTGCGTTCTTGGCAATTCCGAGGCGGGACGACACTTCTCGCGCGGCCCGACTGGGCGTGAGGCCCTCAGCGAAGAGGGCCCGCACCAACGCTCGGGCGGCCGCCTCGTCGACCCGTTCCCTCCCCTCAGCCGGGGACCGCGGGGAGACCACTACAGTCACTTCTCCCCGCGCCTTGTTCTCCGCGTAGTAGCGCGCAGCTTCCGCCGTTGTTCCCCGGTAAAATTCTTCATGAATCTTGGTCATTTCGCGTGCCACGACAACCTGGCGGTCGGCGGCCACGAGCGCCATGAGCTCCTTTAGAAGATCGGCCAGACGCTCGGGAGATTCGAACACGACGGAGGTGCGTGCTGCGGAGGCGATGTCCTCGAGAAGAGCCAGCCGGTCCTTGGCTTTACGCGGCACAAATCCGTAGAACGAGAAGGGGACAGCGGGAAACCCGGCTCCCATGAGGGCCGAAAGGATCGCCGACGGGCCGGGCACGGGAACCACCTCGTGTCCCGCGTCCAACACCGCCCGTACGAGCCGCTCACCTGGATCCGACAGCAGCGGCGTGCCGGCATCGGAGACCAGCGCGAGGTTGTCACCCGCATCCAAATGCGCCACGACCTGCGGGATCCGGGAGGCTTCGTTGTGTTCATGCAGTGACGTCAACGAGGTGCGTAGGTCGTAGCGGTCGAGGAGCTTCCGGGTTCGACGTGTGTCTTCAGCCAGAATGCCGTCTACAGTCCCGAGAACTTCGACCGACCGGGCGGAGGCGTCCGAGAGGTTGCCGATCGGGGTGGCTACGATGTAGAGGGTGCTCATGCGGGCAGTATAGCAGAAAAGGCGACGGCCCGGAGATTCACTCCTCCAGGCCGCCGCATGTCCTCAAAACGCCCAGCGCTCCCCCTACATGTGCTCCTTGATCTTGGCCTCGAGCGTCGGGCGCGGCACTGCTCCGACCACCGTGTCCACGTGCTCGCCGTCCTTGAAGAACAACACGCTCGGGATCGAACGTACGGCGAAACGGACGGTCACATCCGGATTTTGGTCGACGTCCAACTTTCCAACCGTGACGCCACCGTCGCTGTACTCGTCCGCCAATGCCTCGACGATCGGCGCCACCATGCGGCAGGGCCCGCACCACTCGGCCCAGAAATCGATCATCGTGAGACCGGTGGACCCCTCGATCGTCTCCGCAAAATTCTGATCCGTGATTTCCACGATCTTTCCGTTCACACCCATCACTCGATCTCCTTATACCTTAAACGGGTCGGGTACCTTAGACGGATCGGGTACCACAATCGGGCCTGAGGCACCATCCGGTCCCGGTGTGTCTACTTTCCACTGTACTAGCAAAACTTTTGCTGTACCAACAAAACGTGCACTAACCCATGAACGGTTTTCCGCTCGACCACGTCGGCGTCGCAGTTCCGTCCATTCAAGAGTCCGCGGCGACCTTCGAACCCATCACCGGGGCCACTTGTTCCAGCGTCGAGCATCTGCCAGGAGAAGACGTCAATGTCGCCTTCGTCGGATCCATCGAACTCATCGAGCCGAGATCCAGCGCCGGCCCCATCGCACTCTTCCTCGCCAGTCGCGGACCCGGCCTTCACCACGTCGCCTACCGGGTGCCCGACCTTCGCGCGACCCTCCAAGATCTGAATACTCGAGGGTTCCAACTCATCGACGAGGAACCCCGTACGGGCGCCCGGGGGCACCTGGTGGCCTTTATTCATCCCAAATCAACCGGCGGGACCTTGATCGAGCTGGTGCAACGCGGCCCCTGACCGTAAGAACTCAGCCCTACCCGCCTTCCGTGATCTTTACCAGCTCGATCACATTGACCAGCCACCGATTGGGTGATTCCAGCACCACTGTAAACCCGACATCCCGCACCATGTTGCCCTGGGGCAACAATAGGTCCACACCGAGCCGGGTTCTAGGAACTTCCGACCCTGGCACCCTACGCTCCGAAACGATGTCATAATCGTCGTGCTGGAGGATTTCGGCGATCACATCCATTCGCAGTTCGACCTCCTCCCTGTTCCCCCTGTCTCCGATGGGTCCGTCGTCGGTCCCGAACAGGCGCGACATCGTCTCGAGATCCCGAGTGTTGGCGGCCTGCAGGAACCGCTCCACCGTCAAGGACGGGGCGACCGGTAACTGGGGCTGATTCACAACCGTCTGACTGGTACATGCACCCGCCGACATGAGCAGGACGAACAAAACCGGGAGACGCTTCAGCGGTCGGACTCCGGATACGAGGCAGCTTCTCGGTGCTCGAACGTGATCGCTCACGAGGTTATCCGAGCGAGTGGAGAGCGTCAAGCGGATTGCAGAAATCCTTCCTCCACTCCCTCGTGTATGTGCTCGAACTCCACCTGCAACTCTTCGCCCGGCACCAGAGACACCCGAATCGTCGAGCCCTCCTCCACCTCTTCCTCGAGGAGATACATGGCCAGCGGGTCCTGGATTCGGCGCTGGATCACACGCTTGAGCGGGCGCGCACCGAACGCCGGATCGAAGCCCTCACGGGCCAAGGCGTCCTTGACCTCTTCGCCAATCGAGAGAGCCATGCCCAACTCCGTTACCAACTCCTCCACACGCCGAAGCTGCAGCTCCACAATGGTCCGCAGACTTTCCGTCGAGAGCGGCGAATAGACGATCACGTCGTCGACACGGTTAAGAAACTCGGGACGGAAATGACCGTGCAAGGCCTTCTTCACCGCATCGACCGCAGAGTCCCACTCGGCCGTTCCTAACCTCTCCGTCCCCAAACTCTCCAGGATGATCTGACTTCCCAGATTGGAGGTCATGATGATTACGGTGCTGCGGAAGTCGACGGTCCGCCCTTGTGAATCCGTGAGTCGCCCGTCGTCCAGAATCTGGAGGAGCACGTTGAACACCTCCGGATGCGCCTTCTCGATCTCATCGAACAGGATGACCGCGTGCGGCCGACGTCGGACGGCCTCCGTGAGCTGGCCCCCTTCTTCGAACCCCACGTAGCCCGGAGGCGCTCCGATCAGGCGCGCCACGGCATGCTTCTCCATGTATTCCGACATGTCGATGCGGGTCATCGCACGCTCGTCGTCGAAGAGGAAGTCCGCGAGTGCGCGTGCGGTCTCGGTTTTCCCGACGCCCGTGGGCCCGAGGAAAATGAATGAGCCAACGGGTCGGTCGGGGTCCTGGAGACCCGTGCGGGCCCGCCGGACGGCGTTCGACACCGCTTGGATCGCCTCCGACTGGCCAACGACCCGTTCGCCAAGGAGATCCTCCAGCTGGCGTAGACGCTCCCGTTCCGTCTCCATCAACCGGGTCACCGGGATGCCGGTCCACTCGGCGACTACCTCCGCGATGTCGTCGGCGTCGACTTCCTCCTTGAGGAACTTGCCCTCGCGCTGGAGTTCCGCGAGACGCTCCTCGGCGACCGCGGCGGCTTGCTCCGTGCCCGGAATCTCCGAGTACTGGACCTCTGCGGCACGCTCCAGATTGCCGGTGCGTGCGGCACGCTCGGCCTCGACCCGAAGCTCGTCGAGACGCTCCTTCAGCCCCTGTAGCCTCTCGATGGCTTCCTTCTCGGACTGCCAGCGCGCTTTCATGCCGGCGCTCCGTTCCTTGAGGTCCGCAAGCTCGGCGTCCACGCCGGCCAAGCGGTCCTGGGCGCTCTTCTCCACTTCGGTGCTGAGCGCCTGCCTCTCGATTTCGAGCTGTGTGATGCGGCGCTCCACCTCGTCGATCTCCTGGGGCATCGAGTCGATTTCTATACGGAGCCGGCTCCCGGCCTCGTCCACGAGGTCGATCGCCTTGTCGGGGAGAAAGCGGCCACCGATGTAACGGTCCGAAAGCTTGGCCGCCGCGACGATGGCGTCGTCCGTGATCCGAACCCCGTGATGAACCTCATAGCGCTCCTTGAGCCCGCGAAGAATCGCCACCGTGTCCTCGACCGAGGGCGGGGCGACGTAAACGGGCTGGAACCGGCGCTCGAGAGCCGCGTCCTTCTCGACGTGTTTGCGGTATTCACTCAGTGTGGTCGCCCCCACGACCCGCAACTCGCCGCGGGCTAAGGCGGGCTTCAGCATGTTACCGGCGTCGACGGCACCCTCGGCGCCCCCCGCTCCGACGAGCGTATGGAGCTCGTCGATGAAGATGATGAAGCGCCCTTCTCCCTCGATGACCTCTTTGAGAACGGCCTTCATTCGCTCTTCGAACTCCCCACGGTACTTGGCACCTGCGACCATGGCGGAGATGTCGAGCGCGAGCAGGCGCTTGTCCGCGAGAGAGGTCGGCACGTCGCCATTCACGATTCTCTGAGCGAGGCCCTCGGCGATGGCTGTCTTTCCTACGCCGGGCTCCCCGATCAGGACCGGGTTGTTCTTGGTGCGACGCGCGAGGACCTTCATGACCCGACGGACCTCTTCGTCACGACCGATCACGGGATCGAGCTTTCCTTGGCGGGCCAGTGCGGTCAGATCCCGGCTGTAGCGCTCGAGGGCCTGGTACTTGTCCTCGGGGTTCTGGTCCGTGACCCGGTGTCCACCCCGCACGGCGCTAAGGGCTTCGAGAACCCGTTCCTGGGTCGCGCCCGCCTCTCTGAGTGCCTCTCCCGCGTCTCCCTTCTCCACCGTGAGAGCGAGGAGGAAGTGTTCCGTCGACACGTACTCGTCGCCCAGTGCCAGGGCCTGTTTCTCGGCTTCATCCAGGACGTCGTCGAGATCCCGGCTCAGGGTTGGATCCGAGCCGCCGGAAACCCGGCCGCGGGCGTCGAGCGCCGCCTCGACTCGTTCGCGCACGCTCGGCACGGCCGCACCCAGCTTCTGGAGCACGGGCAGGACGATCCCTTCTTCCTGGTGGAGGAGCACATGGAGCAAATGGGCGCCATCGATCTCCGGGGCCTCGCGGCGGCGGGCTTCCTGCGAAGCACCCTGGAGGGCCTCCCCGGCCTTGACCGTCAGTCTATCGAAGCTCAGCATCTTCTAGTTCTCCCGAGTCGTCCTGCCATTTTGGCATTATCGGAGCGCGCCTTCCGTCGACTTGACAGCGGTGGCCGCCAAAGCGGCCGGCCCTTGCCGCCAAAGCGGCTGAGGCAGCGCCTCCGACTGTTCGTAACGCCTGTAAGAGACTCAAGATCCGGGCCAAGATTGACCCGAGCTGGGGGCCGGCTCGGGGGCTAGACGGCCGTGGAAGAAGTCCAGTGGGCCGCGGCCTTCTAGGGCAGCCGCCCTCCCGCCACTCGCTTGAGCAGGGTTCCGCCGGCGATGGATTCGTCCAGCGTGCGGCGATTGATCACGGCGACCTGCTCGTCGCTTACGGTGGACGGAAACCGGTCGATGAACTGCTGCAACGTCATTCTTGACTGAATCCGAACGATTTCGATGCGTGCCGGCTCGACCCCGAGGACGTCGGGGTCGCTCACGGGTCGGAAGCTCTCTAGGCTCCCGACCACCGTGCCCTCGTGGGAGCTCCATCGAGAAGCCGCGGCATAGCCCATCAGTCGGAAGACCGCCCCTCCGTGCTCCACAAAGAGGACCGCGCCCCGCAGTCCGCCCTGTTCGGTATCGGCCGCAAAGGACGCCTCCCACCCCGAGCGCCCGTTGACCGACGTCCGGCGAGAGTTGCCGCCGCGAATGCCGTCCTGCCTCAGGAAGGTCGAGAGCGCACTCTCCGCGTCGCTCTCCCCCGGCTCCACCGTCAGAACGATCAGGGCCGTCTCGTCAGAAGATATGGCCCCGACCTGCGATTTCTGGTTGACCGTCGTCCATCCCCTGGGGAAATCGAGCGCGAACGCCATGTCGGGATGGTAGAAAATCTCCTCCTCGAAGTAGCCCTCCCTCGGGTCCGTACCGAAGGTCATGCCGTCGAGGCTCCGCAGGTACTCGTCGCCCCGTCGCGCATACTCCGAATAATCCTGCCCCGAGGCCGCGATGATCTCGCGGATGTCCCCCTCACGGTTTACGGGATCGGGGTGGGTGGTCGCCCACCCGGGAACGCTCCCCCCTCCACCCCCCGCTAACCCGAGCGTCTGGAAGACGCCCACCAGAGCGTTCGGATCGTATCCAGCCCGCGACATATAACGCACCCCGAGCTCGTCCGACTGGGACTCGTCTCCTCTGCTGTACCTCAGGTTGAGGAGTCCCAGGCCCACGGACAGCACCCCTGCTACGGAGGCCACGTCCGAGGAAAGGATGGATCCGACGCCCAGACCGATCTGCTGGAGCTGCTGGCGGCTCATCTGGCTGGCGGAGTGGCGCGCCGTGACGTGCCCGATCTCGTGGCCGAGGACCCCGGCGAGCTCGGCCTCGGAGTTCAGGGCGGCCATGATCCCCCTCGTCACGAAGATGAATCCGCCCGGAAGCGCGAAGGCGTTCACCATCGGGTCGTCCACCAGCTTGAAGGACCAGGGCAACTGGGGACGCTCCGAACGGGAAGCCAAGTCGGTCCCGATATTGGTGACCGCCGTTTGAAGCTCATCGGACTCGTATAGCCCGAGGGACTCGGTAATCGGCCCGTCGGCGTCGCGCCCCATCGCGATTTCCTCCGACTCGCTCATCAAGATGAACTGGCGCTGGCCCGTAGCCGGGTTCACGGCGCACCCGGTTGCGGTCAACATTGGCGAAGCCAACAAGATCAATCCGACTACGAGATCCTGGACCCGATTCCGGATACGTGTCATGAGCCTCTTCCTCCGGCTGAATCAGTCTTGCCTGGGGTGCTCAAACATAAGGCTGATGTACGTTGGAGTGATACTGAAACGCGGGATCGTATCTTCTTGACGCGCGATGCGGGGCGCACGAGCTTCCGCTCACCAGAGCGCACCTACCCGCGTACCAACATGATTGTAGCGCCCAACATCGTTGGCAGCCCCCACCCTCTCCGAGTGCGTCTTCCACGCCGACGGCCGAGCACCTTCGCCTTCATGGTCGCCGTGACCCTGTGTTGGTCCTGTCGTGGTGGTACCACTGAGGTGGCCGAAGATACGGCTGGGCGAGAGGCGTTCATCGGAGCCTACCTGGACCTGCGCACCGCCGCTCTGCTTTCGGGAACAACGGACCTCGGGGATGAAGTTCGCGACAGCATTCTGGCGGCACATGACGTCACCGGGCAGGATCTGATCGACTTCATCGATTTGCATGGAGAGGATATCGAGTTCATGCGGGACCTCTGGACCGAGCTCGAGGCGGGCATGGCCGAGCGTTTCGAAGCAAACGCCCCCGAGGAGGACGACGAGGCGACCGACGGAGCCGAAGAGATCGAAGATGGGGATGCCGGAGTTTCGCCGTAGCCCCTACTCCCACTCGATGGTTGCGGGCGGCTTGGACGACACGTCGTAACACACGCGGTTCACACCCTCGACTTCATTTCCGATCCGGGATGAAATCCGCCCGAGAACCTCATCCGGGAACGGATACCAGTCCGCCGTCATCCCGTCCCGGGAGGTCACCGCGCGGAGAGCGATCACGTTCTCATACGTGCGATTGTCCCCCATCACCCCCACCGCCTGGACGGGGAGAAGGACTGCGAAGGCTTGCCAGATCTCGTCATATATTCCCGCCGATTTGATCTCATCGAGATAGATCTCGTCGGCCTCTCGGAGCACGTCGAGTCGCTCCTTGGTCACGGATCCAAGTACTCGGATGCCCAGCCCGGGGCCGGGGAACGGGTGCCGGCGTATGAACTCCTCCGGCAGGCCGAGCTCCCGACCTACCTGGCGGACTTCGTCCTTGAAGAGTTCGCGAAGCGGCTCGATGAGCTCGAACGGCAGATCTTCCGGAAGGCCGCCGACATTGTGATGGGTCTTGATGGTCTCCGACGGCCCCCCCGTCGAAAGGGACTCGATCACGTCCGGGTAGAGCGTTCCCTGCACCAGGTGACCCGCTCCGGTGCCCTCCTCCGCGGCGACCCGAGTGAACACATCGATGAACACATGACCGATGCGCCTACGCTTCTCTTCAGGGTCTTCGACGCCCTCGAGCGCCGCGAGGAACTCGTCCGCCGCGTCGATGGCCACGAGACGGACCCCCATGTGCTTACGGAACGTTCGCTCGACGTCCTCCCGCTCGTGTTTTCGAAGGAGCCCGTTGTCGACGAAGATGCACGTCAGCCGGTCTCCGATCGCCCGGTGAACCAGGGCAGCGGCCACGGAGGAGTCGACACCACCCGACAGCCCGCAGATAGCCGATTCGTCGCCCACCGTGGATCGAATTTCCTCTACCGACTCCACTATGAAAGCGCCCGCGGTCCAGGTGGGGCGGCACCCGCAGATGCGGATCAGGAAATTCGAAATGATCTCCTCGCCTCGGACCGTATGTGCCACCTCGGGATGGAACTGAACCCCGAAGACGGGGCGCTCCACATGCCGAAACGCCGCCACCGGCAGAGTCGCGGTCGAGGCCAGAGCACGATAGTCCTCGGGTGCTTGATCGACGTGATCGGCGTGCGAGCACCACACCTGCGTGGGGTCATCCGGAAGAAATCCGTGGAACAGGTCCCCCGGCTCGATCACGTTCAGTTCGGCACGGCCGTACTCCCGGCGTCCGACGGCAACCTCACTGCCCTCCAGCTGCGCGATCATTTGCATCCCGTAACAGATCCCCAAAATCGGAACACCCAAGTGGAGAAGCTCGGGGTCCGTCGTGGGGACGCCCTCGTCGTAGACCGAGGCCGGGCCGCCCGACAGGATGATTCCCTTGGGAGACCACTCCCGAATCCAGTCCAGGGATCGAGTCGGGGGGTGGATCTCGGAATACACCCGCTCCTCGCGGATGCGACGGGCGATGAGTTGTGTGTATTGGGAGCCGAAATCGAGTATGAGGATGCGATCGTGCCTCACGCCGTCTCCCCCCGGAGCAAATCGTCGAAACTCTCGCGGCGGCGAGCCAGCGTAACCTCGGCACCGTCCACCACGACCTCGGCGGGCCTTGGCCGAGCGTTGTAGTTGGACGCCATCACGAAGCCATACGCACCTACTGTATGCACGGCAAGAAGGTCATGGTGAGCCGGCATCGGAAGCATCCGGTCCCGTGCGAGGAAATCGCCGGTCTCGCAGATCGGACCGACGACGTCCACGACTTCGTGGGACGCACCTTCGCGCGAGACCACCGGCTCGATCCGATGAAATCCTTGGTAGTGGCTCGGACGTATGAGGTCCGTCATTCCACAGTCCGTGATCACGAACGTCTTCGGCCCCGAGTGCTTCACGTAAAGCACCTCGGTTACGAGGATTCCCGCCTCGCCTATGATGAACCGTCCGGGCTCCAAGATCAGGCGCAACCCCGTCTCGGCCACCCGCGGTAAGACCATGGCCGCCAGGTCCTCGACGGACAGGCCGTCATCGTCCTCGTAACCGACGCCAAACCCACCGCCGAGATCCAAGAAATGGAGATCGATGCCCTCCGCACGCACCTGCTCCGCCAGGTTCAAAACCTCGTTGAGTGCCCTTTCGTAGGGCGCCGACTCGAGGATCTGAGAGCCGATGTGGACGTCGATCCCCCGGATCTCGAGCGTGGGTTGGTCGGCAGCCCAGCGATATAGGTCCAGGACGCGATCCACGGGGATCCCGAACTTGGTGGCACCGTGCCCGGTGCGAGTGTACTCGTGAGGGGTATCCGCCACGATGTCCGGATTGACCCGAAGCGACACCGGCGCAGGTTTGCCCACCCGCGCCGCCACCTGGCCGAGCGCCTCGAGCTCCTCTGCACTCTCGACGTTGAACGCGAGGATCCCAACGTCCAGTGCGGCCTCCATCTCCGCCTCGGTCTTTCCCACTCCGGCGAACACCAGATCCTTCCCGGAAAACCCTGCGGCAAGGCACCGGTGGAGCTCACCCTGGCTGACGATATCCGCCCCCGCACCGAGGGCCCTGAGTCGCCTGAGAATTTCCAGATTGGAGTTGGCCTTGACCGAGTAAGCGAGCAGAAGGTCCACTCCCGCAAAAGCCGCCTCGATCCGCCTATAGGCGGCCTCCATCACTCCGACGTCGTATACGTACAAGGGCGAACCGAACTCGGCGACCAAATCGGCAACCCTACGCTCGCCGGCCCACAACTCGCCGTCGATACGCGGAAAGGGCTGCGTCACGGCCATGCGGTACTGCTCGGCGTCAATACGCTCTTGCCCACACGACCTCCATGGTGGCGTCCCCGTCGCCCCCGATGCACCTCGAGGGCGCCTCTGCGGATCGAAACTCTTCTCCCGGGATGCATCGGAGTGTGGCCTTCGTTTCTTCCTTGACGCGTTCCTCGACGGCGGGGTCTCCGCTCCACCCCGTGTAAACGTAACCACCGGAGGCATCCATGATCTCGGCGAGCTCGCCCATGCTCTCCACGCCGCGATGGGAATTGTCCTCCCGACGGGCTTTCGCGGCCTCCAGGAGCTGCGCCTGAAAGTTGTCGAGCCGCTCCGGAATCGTCGCAAGCGCCTCAGCCTCCGGTAAGAACTCCTTCCGGGGATCATCCTCCGCGCTCACGCGCTTTGCCAGAACCACCTGCTCCTGCTCCATGTCCCTCGGCCCGATCTCCATCCGGAGGGGGACGCCCTTTCGCTCCCATTCGTAGTACTTGCTACCCGGATTCAAGTGCTCCCGGGCGTCGACCTTGGCGCGCACACCTCGATCCGCCAAGGCAGTCCGAAGAGCCTCTGCCTTCTCGAGGACGGGAGCGACATCGTCACCCTTGAGGATCGGCACGACCACCACCTGGATCGGCGCCAGTTTGGGGGGCAGCACAAGCCCGGAGTCGTCGCCGTGCGTCATTACCAGACCCCCCACCAGGCGCGTGGATACGCCCCACGACGTGTTCCAGCCGTGCTCCTCCTTGCCCTCTTCGGATTGGAAGGTGAGTGCAAACTGCTTGGAGAAGTTCTGGCCGAGGAAGTGTGACGTACCGGCCTGGAGCGCCTTATTGTCCTGCATCATGGCTTCACAGGAGTAACTGCGAACCGCACCGGCGAACTTCTCGGCATCGGACTTGAGACCGGTGACCGGCGGCATGGCCATCCACTCCTCCATGAACGTCCGGTATACACCCAGCATCCGCAGCGTGTGCTCCTCCGCATCGTCTGCCGTGGCGTGTACCGTATGACCTTCCTGCCAAAGGAACTCGGACGTGCGAAGGAACAGACGTGTGCGTAGCTCCCAGCGCATCACGTTCGCCCACTGATTCAGGAGCAACGGGAGATCGCGGTAGCTCTGGATCCACTTCCCGTACATCGACATGATGACCGTCTCGGAAGTGGGTCGCACCACCAGCGGCTCCTCGAGCTCTTTTCCACCGGCATGCGTTACGACCGCCAACTCCGGCTTGAACCCCTCGATATGCTCCTTCTCCTTCTCGATGAAGCTCATCGGTATCAGGAGTGGGAAGTACGCGTTCTCATGCCCTGTGGCCTTGAACATGTCGTCCAGGGCTCGCTGCATGTTTTCCCAGATCGAGTAACCCCACGGGCGGATGACCATGCACCCCTTGACCGGGGCGTAATCGGCGAGTTCCGACCGGAGCACCAACTGGTTGTACCACGCCGCGAAGTCCTCGCCGCGGGGCGTCAGCTTCTTATCGTCCGCCATCGTCGCTCTGTTCAGTGATAACGTGGGTCGGGGCGTTATCGGCGGTTCCATTGGTGCCGCGGGAACCAGAGCGGCGCTCCCGCCTCAGCACGACCCAACCGGGCACAGTGAAGAACAGGAGTGACGAAATAGCCCACGTGGGCCTGAACGGGGCACCGGTCAAACTCTCGACCATCCACGCCGCGAGCGCCCCAGCAAGCAGCGCGAGCGCCATCGCAACACCCAGGATCACATACTCCAAGACGTTCAATCGGCGGATGGCCACCACCATCATCCGCCTCGTCTCGGGATGTTCGTCGCCGCTGGTCATTGAAGCTCCCTCAGCGGGACCTCTCGCTCCGCGCCCGAGGCCATGTCCCTCAGGACTGCACATTCTCGAGCGACTTCGTCCGGTCCCAGCACGATTACTTCGCGAGCACCTGCATTGCCCGCCGCCGTGAACTGCTTCCGAACCGGCTGCTCGTGAAGCGAGTACTGGACGCCGGCTCCTCGATCACGCTGCGCATGCGCGATGCCATAGGCGAGCTCGCGGTGCTCTTCTCCGATGATCACGATGAAGTAGTCCAGTTCCGGCGCCACCACGGGTGCAAGATCCCGGTCACGGAGCAGCTCGCCGAGCACGACATCGCCCATCCCGAAACCCACGGCGGGAAGGGGGTCACCTCCGACCAACTCGAGCAAACGATCGTATCGCCCACCCCCGCAGATCGCTCTTGACTCTCCCCTGCGGTCGAAGATTTCGAACACGATTCCGGTGTAATATGCCAAGCCCCGGACAATGCGAAGGTCGAACTCGATAAAGGGCCCAAGCCCCATGGCCGTCAACCCACCGAAGTACTCCTCCATACGGTCCAGCTCGGCGGCGACTGCTTCGAGATCGCCAAACTCCGCTTTGATGCCGTCGACACCGCCCTCGTTGAGCAGCTCGAACGTGGACTGCGCACGGGCTTCGTCCAGGCCCACCTCCACCTGAAGGCGATCCAGAGAGTGGTCCGCACGCGTCCGCTCGATTTTGTCGATGATCGTGAAAGCCGCCGGAAGCCGCTCCGCCTCGACGCCAATCGCCGACAAGACCTCGGCTAGAAGCCGCCGATCCGAGACCCGGGCGTGCACGTCTTCATGATCGAGCCCGAGGTCGCGGAGACCGTCGAGGGCCACCGCAACCACCTCGACATCCGCCCCGACACCGTCCTCGCCGATCACATCCACATTCCACTGAAAGTGTTCCCGGAGACGCCCCTTCTGCTGGCGCTCGTAGCGAAACAGCTGGGGGACCGAAAACCATCGAATCGGCTTTGCCATCGACCGATGGCGCTCGCCGAGGATCCTGGCCAGGGAAGGCGTCATCTCCGGCCTCAGGGCGACGTCACGATCACCCTTGTCCTGGAAATGATAGAGTTGGCCGACAATCTCCTCGCCACTCTTTTCCACGTACAGATCGAGAAGCTCGAGCGGTGGGCCGTCGTATTCCCGAAATCCATAACGGGCCGAGACGCGGCGCCAGGCGCCCAAAATATGCTCACGGAACGCCAGCTCCTCGGGAAGGAAATCCCGAAATCCCGGAAGCCGGGCGAAGGTCTGCTTGGACATGCGGGCGAATCTAAACCTACGGTCGGGAAAGTACAGTGGAAGCGAACCCGTCTAGCGCGGAAAGGCCCCTACGGAAGCTCCAGTCCGAGCCCCCTCAATGCGTCCCCTACCGTATGGGCCGAGCCGGTCACGACGATCGTGCCCGAGCCCGCGAGTTCACGAGCCCGATCGAGAGCGTCGTCGAAGTCCGTGTGGATCTCCGCGATCTCCGACCCAGTTTCCGTCGCTGCCACGTGGGGGTCCCATCTGCGCGCCAACGGCGCGGAGGGTGCTTGAGTGAGGACTGCGTGGTCCACTCTCTCGAACAGAGGCGGCAGCATCTCACCCCAGTCCTTGTCGCCAAGCACAGCGGTAAGAACCACGATCGGACGCTGAAGCTCCAGCCGCACCAATACCGAGGCGAGCGCCACGGCACCGGCCGTATTGTGGGCGATGTCGAACACCCACGTCCTTCCTTCGAGGTGCTCCACTTGGACTCGGCCGGGCCAGTGCACCAGCGATATCCCCTCTTCGAGCGCGGCTCGGTCGGGGCGGAAGCGCCGCGGCATTCGCTCAAGCAGCGCCACGGCCAACGCCCCATTCACGGCCTGATGCTCACCGAGTAGTGGCGTCTGGATCTGGAGTCCACCCCACTCTGCCGTCGACACGTCGAAGGACGTGTAATCCTCCCTAATGTCGACCGACATCTCTTCGAGGTCGGACCGGACGTAAATAAACGGGGCCCCCAGGGATTCGCACGTGGCGGAGAGCACGGCCCGAATACGGTCGTCCGGCTCAGCCGTGAGCAGGGGCACACCACTCTTGATGATGCCCGCTTTTTCCGAGGCGATCTCGCTCAGAGTCGAGCCAAGATAATCACAGTGATCCAGATCCACGTTGGTGATCGCGGTGAGGAACGGAGTCACCACATTGGTCGCATCGAGCCGGCCACCCAACCCGACTTCGATGACGGACACATCGACCCCCCTTCTCTGAAACAGATGAAGGGCGAGGCCTGTCGCAACCTCGAAAAACGTCAGGGAGTGACGCCTGATTTCCGGATCGAGTTCCCGAACCAAAGCGCGAATCTCATCCTCATCGACCGGATCCCCACTGATCTGAAACCGTTCCCGAAAGAAGCAGAGGTGAGGTGACGTGTAGAGCCCGGTCCTGTGGCCCGCGCGGTTCAACACCGATGCGACGGTCGAAGCAACCGACCCCTTCCCATTGGTCCCCCCGACGTGTACACAGGGAATCCCGATGTGGGGATCCCCCGTGTCGCGAAGAAAGGCCTCCATCCGGGCTAGACCCCACTGGATGCCATGCGGTACGTGCGGGAAGAGCTCGTCCAGCAGCGGATCCCCGGACACCTTGGTCAACGGATGGGGCCGCTGGCCCGATAAGGACCCAGGGGTCCATTCAGGACCCGCCATCAGGCGATCATATGGCGGAGAAGCACTCCAAGCGTCGTCCTCAACTCCCTTCGGTCCACCACACGATCGATCATCCCGTGCTGGAGCAGGAACTCCGAGCGCTGGAAGCTGTCAGGTAGCTCTTGGCGGATCGTCTCCGAGATCACGCGTGGACCCGCGAAACCAATCAGGGCGCCGGGCTCAGCGAGGTTGATGTCTCCAAGCATCGCGTGGGAGGCCGTGACTCCCCCCGTGGTCGGATCAGTGATGACCGAGATGTAAGGCAAGCGCGCTTCGTGCAGGCGGGCGAGAGCGGTCGATGTCTTCGCCAATTGCATCAGCGAGTAGATGCCCTCCTGCATACGCGCGCCGCCGGAGGCGCTCACGACGCACAGTGGCTCCTTCCGCTCCACCGCGGTCCGTCCGGCGCGGGCGATCTTCTCCCCGACGGCGGAGCCCATCGACCCACCGACGAAGCGAAAGTCCAGCACCGCGAACGTCAGGCCAACGCCCTCGAGTGTGCCGGTGCCCGCGAGGACCGCGCTCTTCCGGCCCACTTTCGCCTCGGCCTCCTTCAGTCGTGCCGTGTATGGCTTGAGGTCCTGAAACCCGAGTGGATCCTCACTGTGCAAATCCTCGTCGATTTCCTCGAAGGAGCCCTCGTCGAGCAGAATCTCCACATACCGCTCGGGGGACAGCCGAAAATGATGCCCGCAGCTAGGACACACCTGGAGATTCTGAGCGAGCTTCTCAGCGTACAAGATTTCGCCACAGCCCTGGCACTTGTCGAAGACATCGGGCGGCAGATCTCGCCGATCCTGCGCCTTGAGGGGCTGTTTGTCCTTACGAAACCAAGCCATCTAATCCTCGCCGGCGAGTCTCACCGCCACGGCCACGGTGACCCAGGACATCAGGAGGAAAGTCCCGCCGTAACTGACGAAAGGAAGGGGAATACCGGTGACCGGAACCATGCCGACCGTCATGCCGATATTGACGAAAATGTGCACGAGCCAGGCTCCGAAGATACCGAAGGTCACGAGGCCTGCAAACGGATCGGATTCTCCCTCGGCCATCTTCACGAGCCGATAGAGGATGAACGCGAACAGGATCAGAGTGAGGACCGTCCCCATGTACCCCAGCTCCTCCCCGATGACGGAAAAAATGAAGTCCGTGTGTTGCTCAGGGAGAAAATCGAAGCGCTTCTGTGTCCCCGCCGTAAACCCTTTTCCGGTCGGTCCGCCACTACCGATAGCCACCATCGACTGGACGACGTGGTAGCCAGCACCCCGCGGATCGACGCTCGGATCGAGAAACACCAGAATGCGATTCTGTTGATACTCGGCCAACGAATTCCAGAGCGGTGTGGAGATCGTGCCCGCCCCCAGATTCGCGAGAACGACCGAAAGCGATTCCACCAGGAAGAGACGGTTTCGGTAGAGGTACAAGGCCCCGACCAGGATCACGAAGAATGCCGCCCAGATTCGAGGATCGAAGCTGAGCACCAGGCCGATGCCCGGGGTGAGCAGCAATGCCATCAAACCGATCGGCGTCCCGGCCCAAAACAGAGTCGCGAACAGAATTCCCACGAAGGCGAGAGCCGTGCCGAGATCGGGTTGCAGGATGACGAGCACGAGCGGTGCTCCCACGATGGCGGCGGGAGCCACGAGGCCCCGGAGCGTCGTAGGATCTTCCGAGCGAGTCCCCAGATACCTCGCCAAAGCGAGGATGGTCGCGAGCTTGGCGAATTCGGAGGGCTGAAAACGTATGAAGCCGAAATCGATGAAGCTCCTGACTCCCACGGCCGTTCCGGACCCAGTCCCGACGATGAGCGTGATCACGAGTAGCAGTACGCTCACGACGTATGCGGGCGTCGCAACCCACTCGAACCAACGGGCATGGATCTGGTGGATGATGAAGAACGAGACCAGCGCGATGGCCGCCCATTGAGCCTGACGAATCCAGGCGCCCTCGGTGATCGGGCTCGGGATGTTCAGGACGCCCGCCGAATAGACCATGGCAACGCCGAAGGCCGTCATCAGGAGGACACCGAGAAACAGGGCCGGATCGCCCACCCAGTGCTTGAAAAGGTTACCGATCATCGAAAGACGGTCCGCCCCAAAGGGTCACCGAGCCCAGGGAGCAGGGCGCCCCATGTTGTAGTGCTCCCCGAGTGTCTGGATCGTGTCGATGGGAAGCCCATACTTGCGCCGCAGGTAAAAGTCCGCTGTCTTCGCCATGAGAGGCGCCGCAATGCCCGACCCGCTTTCCCCGAACTCCACGAGCGCCACCACGACGATTTCCGGCTCACCGTCCCACGGGCCGGCCATGCCGGCGAACCAGGCGTGAGCGCGTACGGTATCTTGGGCGTTCTGACTGGTTCCGGTCTTGCCGAGAACCTCCCAGTGTTCGAGAGCCGTCCCGAAGTACGCCGTCCCTCCCGGAGACGTGACCCCACGCAAGCCCTCTCGAAGCACCTCGATACTTTCGGTCGACACGTTGAGGCGCCAACCCTCGTTCGGGTCGGGATCCTCGATCAGGTGTGGCGTCGGCGCCGAGCCATCCCTGGCCAACGCGAGATAGAACTGTGCCATCTTGAGCGGTGTCTGAGAGTTGGGGCCCTGCCCGATGGCCAGACTCAGGACCTCACCCTCCAGCGGATCGTACCCGAATGCACGCTGCCAGAAATCCCTCCCCTCCGGAAAGATGCCGCTGCTTTCGTCCGGGAGATCAATGCCGCACTGCTCGGCAAAGCCGACCCGAGTGCCCTCCTCGAGCATCCCGTCCAGCCCGACCTTGAGGCCGAGTTGATAGAAGTAGACGTTGCACGAGTTGGCTATCGCCCCGGCTAAACCCAGATAGCCGTGACCCTCAGCGAGCCAGCACCCGCGGTAAAGGCCGCCATAGACCAGTCCCCCGGTGCAGGGCTCCGGCATTTGGTCGAGGGGACCCACCACACCCCGTTCGAGTGCGATAGCCGCAGCCGCCAGCTTCCACGTCGAGCCGGGCGGATAGAGTCCCATCACCGCCCGATTGAACAACGGCTTCCGCGGATCCGATTCGAGTACGGCCCATTCCTCCGGGGTCAACCCGCTCACGAACGCGTTCGGATCGAAGGTGGGAGCCGAGTACAACGCGAGCACCCCGCCGTCCGCCGGGTCCAGAGCGACCACAGCCCCCGCGAGCGAGTCCGGGAAGATTCTGTGAATCCACTCCATCAACTCCAGATCGATGGTGAGCCGAATATCTTCTCCGGGCTCACCGGGGTCTTCCTCGATGCCTTGGAGCGACCCCACGATACGGCCCAAAGCATCGACCTCCAGGTACCGCACGCCCCGGCGCCCCTGGAGTCGCTCCTCATACTGGCGCTCGACTCCCACTTTGCCGATCAAGAGGCCGGGCTCGTATTCTAAGAAGCGAGGCTCGGCGAGTTCTTCAGCCGTGATCTCGTTGACGTAGCCCAAAACGTGAGACACGGCGTTCCCCGCGTAATAGCGCCGCTTCGGCCTCGTCTCGATGACGATACCGGGGAAGTCTTCGCGCCTCTCCTCGAGGACGGAGACCGCCTCGAAATCCGCATCGATCTCGACAACGAGCGGCTCCCATCTCCGATACTGCTCCATCAGAATCTCGATCCGCTCGTCCGAAAGTCCGAGATGGGGCCTGAGCCGCTCCAAGGTCTGGCGGGTCGATTCACGGGACTCCCGGAGAACGTAGATGACGTATCCCGGAACGTTGTCCGCAATGACCCGGTCGTTGCGATCGAAAATAGTTCCGCGAGGCGCGGCAACCGGGAGAGGTCGAAGTCGATTCGACTCCGACTGGAGCATATAGTCGTTCGATTGAAGCATCTGGACACGGAAGAACTGGAGGGCTAACGCCCCGAGGACGATCGCTATGATCCCAAGCGCACCCCTGGCCCGCCGGCGTCTGTTGTGCGGATGTACTATTCTCATCGAACCGTCTCCCAGCCCGGGCCACTGATCGCGATCACAACCAGCCCGACCACACCCGCGTACGCAGCCGAGATCGGTGATTGAATCAGCATTGTATCAACAAAGGATTCTCTCAAACCCTCCCCTACCGCAACCCAGTGGAGAAAATCCCTCGTCCACTTGCCCAGGACCAGGTACGATGTCAGGAAGAGGAGGGAATCGCCAACGAACAGATCCCTCGTTCGCGCGCCGCCCATGCCCACGAGGGTCATCGCAAACGTATTGGCACCGAACGCCAGGAGGGAGAAGGCATCATCGAGAAGCCCCAAGAGGAAGCCGAGCCCGGCACCCCACCCGATTTCCACCTCCCTCGCCGCAATGAGGAGGGCCACTACGAGGAGATCCGGCGCGCTCTCACCGAGACCCAAGCTCAAGTGGAGACCGAAATGCACGAGGATCAGGAAGCCCACGACGCCCCAGATGCGCGCTGGGGGTCTCACCGACGTGTTCTGGCTTCCGTGTCGGGTGTGCCCGAGGCAGGCTCCTCGGGCAGCGTCGGGGAGCCTGGGACCACGGGGCCGCCTTCCAACCACGAGTTCGTATCCCGGAACTCACCCTCCACCGACACCAGCACGTTGACGTGTGTGGCCTCCCCAGGCGACACGAACGGCCGTAACCAGTATGATCTTTGCCAACCCTCCTGTGCCGCGGATTCCTCGATCACCACGCCGATCGGAATCCCGCGGGGATAGACGCCCCCCAAACCACTCGTGACCAGGTCCACCCCCCGCGCCAATGCCTGGCGGAATGGAACGCCGTTCAGAAGCAGTCGATCGGCCTCACGAAAACGCCCAGGAGCCGCCTGGACCATCCCATAGATGGACCCATCCACCGTCATCGCGCTGACTCGGAACTGAGGGTGCGTCCAGTCCATGGCGGTCGCGCGGGTGGCATGAGCCTCACGCACCACACCGAGGAGTCCCCGGCCCATGATCACGGGAGAGTCCCTCGTCACCCCCAGGCGAGTTCCCACGTCGAGCATGAACATACTCTCCGAACCCGGCGTGCCGGACCTGATGACGCTGGCAGCCACATACTGAGCCGGATTTCGGTTCGACAGATTGAGAAGGCGCCGTAGCCTGCCGTTCTCCTCAGACAGTGTGCTGCTGTTCGCGATCACAGCCTCCAGGGAGTCCAGCCGCTGCTGAAGGATCTCCGTGTCCTCCGCGTGGATGCTCCTCCGGACCAATCCTTCCTGGGCGAGGATGAAGGGGCGAAGCACGCTGCCACGCAGAACCGAGGCTACTTCATCTTGGGAGGGATCGGGGAGGTAGAGGGCGATCACGGAAAACACGAAAAATCCGAAGGCGATTAAGCTACTTCGGGTCTTTCCGGATCCGTTGGTATCACTCTTGTAGTTGGGCATAGTCCCGCCGGCCCTACGTGTTCATCACCGTACGATACTTTTGGAGGTCATCGAGAATTCGGCCGACACCCCGCACCACACAGCTGAGAGGCTCCTCGTCCACATGGATCGGCAAGTTCGTCTCGTGTTGCAGGAGCCGATCCATACCGCGTATGAGGGCACCGCCACCCGTCATCACAATGCCACGATCCACAATGTCACTGGCGAGCTCGGGCGGCGTGATCTCAAGAGCACGCCGCACGGCTTCGACCACTGCCTGGATCGGTTCCTGGATGCACTCTCGGATTCCCTGCGAATGAACGTGTACAGTTTTGGGAATACCACTCACCAGATCCCGGCCCTTCACGTCCATTTCCCGCTCATCCCCCACTTCGAAAGCGGAGCCGATTTGAATCTTGATGGCCTCCGCCGTCGGTTCCCCGATCAGGAGGTTGTAGTTCTTGCGAAGGAAGGTCACGATCGCGGAATCGAACTCGTCGCCACCCACGCGGATCGACGTGTTGGACACGATGCCGGCTAGGGCGATAATCGCGATCTCTGTGGTCCCACCACCAATGTCGATCACCATGTTGCCCGTAGGAGTCTCGACAGGAAGACCCACACCGATGGCGGCAGCCATAGGCTCCGCGACCATGTAGACAGCCTTGGCGCCCGCAGACATGGCGCTCGAGCGGACCGCACGCCGCTCCAATTCCGTGATCCCGGACGGCACCCCGACGATAACCCGAGGCTTGATACGGAAGACCCTCTTCGCCGTAACCTGCTTGAGAAAGTGGCGGAGCATCAATTCGGTGATATCGACATCCGCGATCACACCATACTTGAGCGGCCGTACCGCTTCGATCGCCTCCGGTGTGCGCCCTAACATACGCTTGGCCTCGAGGCCAATCGCCATGATCCGGCCTGTCCCCTTTTCGATGGCAACCACCGAGGGCTCGTTGAGGACGATCCCTTCGCCCTTTACGTACACCAAGGTATTGGCTGTCCCAAGATCCACCGCGATGTCGTTTACCGGGATCAGCCGTCCCGCTTCCAACCACTGGGCGAAGTTCAAATGTTGAAAATCCTTAGGGTGGCCGCTGCCTGCAGGCGTCATACCGCTATCGTGCAGATATCATACCGCCATTCCTCAAGATGCCTAGAAGAGATTTTACGTCAAGGAATTGTGAAAGCGTCAGTTGTGCGGTCCGCGCCATATGTTCACTCGATTCCTGTACTTCCGAAGCCATCTTCGCCCCGCGCCGTGATACCCAGTTCCAAGGCCTCGATCACCTCAGGGACAGAAAATCGCTGAAAAACCAGCTGCGCGATCCGATCGCCCCGGGTGAAGGTGACGGGCTCAGTGCCGCTGTTCTGAAGAATGATTCGGAGTTCGCCCCGGTAGTCCGGATCGATGGTCCCGGGACTGTTCGGGAGTGTGACACCATGACGTAAAGCGAGGCCGGATCGAGGCCGTACCTGACACTCCATGCCCTCGGGGAGTTCCATCTCGAGCCCGGTTGAGACCAAGCGAATTTCCTGCGGAGCGAGGACGAAGGCTTCCGCCGACCGGACATCGTATCCGGCCGCATGCGGTGTGGCTCGAGAGGGTAGCGGCAGATCCGGATTCGCTGGAAGCCGCTTGAAGCGGACGATCAGCATATCACGCAGGTCCCAGGGTCAGGGTAAATTGGTCCTCGGGGTTGTAAAACCGCTGACAGGCTTCGCGCACTTCGTCCTGCGTCACCGCGTCGATCCGGGCGAGAGACTCGTCCAGGTCCCGATAGGGCTCCCCTCGCAGCGTAAAGCCTACCAAGCGAAGTAGTCTCGCCCCCGTCGACTCCATCGCCAGGATCGAGCGGCCCTTCGCGTGGCTCTTGGCCTGTTCGAGCTCCCCATCCGTGATCCCGTGCTCGCACAACTTGGCGTATTCACCCAGAATCGCCTCCAACGCTTCATCGGAGGCCTCCGGCCTGGTTCCCACGTACACACCCGCCAATCCGGCTTTGCTATAGAAGGACTGGAACGAATAGACGGAATACGCGAGGGCCAGTTCCTCGCGAATCCGTTGGAACAGCCGGGAACTCATCCCGCCGCCGAAGGCTCCGGAGATCAAGATGAGTGCGTTCCGGATCGGATCGCCATAGGACGGCGTCAGATTGCCGATCACGACGTGGGCCTGTGCCGCATCTCTGACAACCGAAATTCGGCCCGACTTCGTCGCCATGGGTTGAGCGATCCCCGGTGAAGCACTTCCCAGATCCACGTCACCAAAAAGCTCGGCGAACCGGCTCGCCACCTCTTCATGTTCGATATTCCCCACGCATCCCAGAACGATGTTCCTTCCCCGGTAACGCTCGGCGTGGAGTGAGCGAAGGTCGTCGATGTGGAACGCTCGCACGGTCGCGCGCGTGCCGAGGATCGGTCGCCCATAGGTATGGCCGTTCCAGAATTCTGCACCATGGAGATCAAAGATCAGGTCGTCGGGCGTGTCCTCGACCCCGGCGATTTCCTCGATCACGACGTCCTTTTCGAGCTCCAAGTCGGCGGGGTCCAAGCGCGGACTGAGAACCAGGTCCGCAAGGACATCGAGCGCCACAGATAAGTGCTCATCGAGCACATGGGCTTGATAGCTCGTGAACTCACGAGTCGTGTACGCATCGAGGTTCCCACCGAGCGATTCCAGGGAGAGCGCGATCTCATGGGCACTCCGGTGCTCCGTGCCCTTGAATACGAGGTGCTCCATCAGATGGCTCACCCCGGCCGATTCGGGCGTTTCATGGGCTGAGCCCTGTTCGACCCAAACACCCACGGCGGCCGATCGTACGTCAGGCCTCCGCTCGGTTACGAAGCGTATGCCGTTGTCGAGCAATGCTTCACGCATTTCGGCCCCGCCGGGCTTCAGCCCTGGGCCTCCTCGGACCTACCCTCATCGGAACTCGCGCCGCCGTCGGTACCTCCCGCGGCCTCCTCCGCGAGCGCGGCCTTACGGGAGAGGCGCAGACGGCCCTTCTCATCGATGGAGAGAAGCTTCACTCGGGTGATGTCGCCCTTGTTCAGCACGTCCTCGGTCTTCTCCACTCGGCCGTCGGCGAGCTCAGAGATGTGGCACAGTCCCTCCACGCCCGGGACGATCTCGATGAAGGCGCCAAACGACGTCGTGTTCTTGACCGGGCCCTCGTAGATTCTTCCGACCTCGGGCTCCTGCACGATCGCCTCTACCATCTCACGAGCGCGCGCTCCCGCCTCGCCGGATACGGCCGCAATCTTGACCAAGCCGCTGTCATCGATGTCGATCTTCGCCCCGGACTCTTCCTGAATGGCACGGATCGTCTTCCCTTTGGGACCGATGATGTCGCCGATCTTCGAGGGGTTGATCTGGATGCTCACGATTCGGGGGGCGTACTGTGAGAGATCGCTCCTCGGCTCGGCGAGTGCCTGATCCATGTGGTCGAGGATATGCATCCGGCCCCGATGCGCACGCTCGAGCGCGGTCTTCAGGATCTCGTGCGTCAGCCCCTCGATCTTGATGTCCATCTGAATGGACGTCACACCCTCTCGCGTCCCAGCGATCTTGAAGTCCATGTCTCCGAGAGCGTCCTCGAGTCCGAGGATGTCGGTCAGGATCGCGAGATCGTCCCCCTCCTTGATCAGCCCCATCGCGACCCCCGCGCACGCCGACTTCACGGGCACACCGGCATCCATGAGCGCGAGCGACGCACCACACACCGAGGCCATCGACGACGAGCCATTCGATTCGAGGATATCGGAAACGATCCGGATCGTATACGGGAAGTCGTCGTAGGATGGAAGAAGCGGACGGATGGCCCGCTCGGCCAAAGCCCCGTGCCCCTGCTCACGCCGCGACGTACCACGGTACGGGCGCGCTTCACCCACCGAGAACGGCGGGAAGTTGTAGTGGAGCATGAACGACTTGGTAACCTCTTCGGCGCTGTCGATCGTGTCGATTCGCTGTTCGTCGCGAGACGTCCCGAGTGTGGTGGCCACCAACGCCTGGGTCTGGCCGCGCGTAAAGAGCGACGAGCCATGCGTCCGCGGTAGCACACCCACTTCCGACGTGATGGACCGTACCTCATCGAGGCCACGGCCGTCGGCTCGCTCGCCTTGATCCAGGATGCGCCGTCGCATGGAACGCTTCTCAATGGAGCGAAGAACGTCCTTGACCGCCTTCTCATGATCACTGTACGCCTCGTCCTCTTCGATCACGCGACCGATCACGTCCTCGGCTACGGCGGCCATCGCCTGGTTCCGTTCGGCCTTGTCCGACAGAGTCAGTGCCTCCTGGATCCGGCTCTCGGCCATCTCGGTCACCTTGGCGGCGAGATCCTGATCCGGCTCGACCGGCGACCAATCCATGTCGGGAACCGTGTGCCCCTCCAGCAGTTCACGCTGGATGTCGATGAGCTCCTTGATGCCCTCATGCGCCGTTTCGAGCCCCTCTAGGATCTCGGCCTCCGGCACCTCCACCGCGCCGCCTTCCACCATCAGAAGCGCGTCCTCGGTGCCTGCGACCATCATGTCGAGGTCGGAATACTCGAGCTGCTGGAACGTGGGATTGAGTATCCATGTACCCTTGATCCGTCCGATGCGCACGGTCGCCACTAACGTGTTGAACGGGATCTTCGACATGTTCAGCGCCACCGAGGCGCCGATCATGGCCAGCACGTCGGCCGCGTTTTCCTGATCGGTGCTGAGCACGAAGCAAGCGACCTGCGTTTCGTGTTGGAATCCCGTCGGAAACAGCGGCCGAATCGGCCGATCTGTCAGGCGCGCCGACAGAACCGCATTCTCGCTCGGCCGGCCCTCGCGCTTGAAGAAGCCGCCGGGAATCTTCCCGGCCGCATAGCTCTTTTCCTGGTATTCAACGGTGAGGGGGAAGAACGGTAGGTGACTCGGGCTGTCCTGCACCGTTGCGGCACAAAGCACAACCGTGTCGCCGAATTGGACCACGCAGGACCCGTGGGCGAGCCTGGCCATGCGTCCGAACTCGAGGCTCAATGTGCGCCCCGCGAACTGGCGTTCGATTCTTTTGATCATATTCTCTTTTCTCTGCTGTCGGGCGGACGGGGACACCCCGTCGCGCACTAATGGTCCCGTCGGGGCATTCCCGATCAGGTTCCTCCAGCAGGGGTCCGAAGAGAGATCGACCGCCGCAACGGGGGGGCACGGAGTGCCCGGCCGGATGCAGCCAATTGGTTGGGCCGATTCTCCTGGCTCCTGCTGTCTTATCGAGAGCTGCGGTCAACTCGCGAGCGCCACTCCCTGTCCGACACTAATGACGGAGTCCCAGATCCGCGATGATCTCACGGTATTGCTCGACGTCCGTTCGCTTCATGTACTCCAGAAGGCGTCGACGTCGGCCTACCATTTTGAGAAGGCCGCGGCGGCTGTGGTGATCCTTATTGTGCGTGTCGAAGTGTGACCGGAGGTCGTTGATGCGCGCTGTAAGAATCGCAACCTGGACGGGGGCGCTCCCGACGTCGCCGTCGTGGAGCTGGTGCTTCTTGATGATTGCTTCTCGACTGATCGTCACTTGTTCTTTGCCTCCGCAGGAGTCTGCGCTACAAGGGAAGCCTACACTGCTCTAAATGGATAACGGCTTAAGCTAGCGTCGGACCGGTGCGGCAACAACGGCCCGGCGCTAAGGCCTCTCGAATTACCGCCTATTCGCCGCTGAGTGCCTCACACGCCTGTTCGACATCTTCCTTCATCTGCTCAATAAGGGCTTCGCTCGTGTCGAACGGCCGGACCTCCCTCAAGTACTTCACGAAGTCGACCCGGACCTCTTCCCCGTAAATGTCGTCCTCGAAATCCACGAGGTGCAGCTCAATGGTCGGTGGAGACCCACGGAACGTCGGCCGGGGCCCCACATGGAGCGCACCGTCGAACGTGCCCGAGCGGACCGTCCCACGTACGGCATAGATGCCCGTCTGGGGAACGAGCTTACCGCCCTCGCCCGCTCCCCGAACCTCGAGATTCGCCGTCGGGAAGCCCAGGGTACGGCCCCGTTGGTCACCACGCACGACCAGGCCAAGAAGGGAGTACGGCCGGCCCAAACCCTTTCGTGCCGTCTCCACGTCCCCCTCCAGGAGGGCATTACGAATCTTCGTCGAGGAGATCGCATCGCCCTGGGAGCCGACCGGCCCAACCACATCGACGGCGAACCCAAGCTCGCGTCCGAGCACCTTGAGCGTCTCGGCGTTACCCTCGCGCCCCCTTCCGAAGTGGTGATCGTACCCCACGACCAACTCACTAACGTTCACGCGTTCCACCAGGATCTCCTCGACGAAGCGGCGGGGGCTGTACGCAGCAAGCATGGGCGAAAACGTGAGGAACACCGCATAGTCGAGACCGGATTCGGCCAGAATTTCTTTCTTCTCCGCTGGGGTGGTCAGCATCGGTGGAGCCAACTCCGGACGAACGATTGTAAGGGGATGAGGGTGGAAGGTCACCAAGACGCTCCTTCCGCCCACCGCCTCGGCCCTGCGCCGAATCTCTGAGAGCACTTCCCAGTGGCCTCGATGTACGCCATCGAACGTCCCGATGGTGACCACCGTCTTTCGGCCGTCCCTGGGGAGACCAGACGGGAGTGTCGGGTCGATGGCGTGAACCCTCATCGGTCGGCACGTGTCGTGAGTATCTTTTTCGGCGCGAGGCGTCCGTTCCGGATCTCGGCGATCCCGACCAGGCCCGCCTCATCCATCACGGCGATGGGTCTTCCAGTCTCCGGCTCGGCCTCTCCGGACCATGGGATCGCTCCTCCCTGACGAAGGCATAGCGCGGCGTCTGCCTCCACTCGAATCATTGTCAAGTGACCCACCACGGCGGCCGGCTCGACCCAATGGGACGGATCCGGGGACAGGCCCTCTCGGAGGACGTCACCGGGCACTGCACGATCCACCGAGAACGTGCCAACGGCCGTTCGGCGAAGCGCCGTGAGATGGGCCCCAACCTCTAACCGATCGCCAAGGTCTCTCGCTAGCGCTCGGACGTAAGTGCCGCTCGAGCAGGTCACCGTGAAACCGATTTCAGGAGGAGCATAGTCGGTCATCCGAATCTCGAAAATCTCCACATCGACGGGCGGGAGCTGAACGATATCGCCTCGACGAGCCCTTTTGTACATCCTCTCCCCCCCTACTTTCTTCGCCGAGAATTGTGGGGGGACCTGTTGGCCGCTTCCCTCGAAGGTGGCCAATTCGGCTTCAACCTGCTCTTCGGTCGGCTCCACTCCGGAATCGTGAACGCGCACCGTTGTACCCTCGGCGTCATGTGTGTCCGTGCAGATCCCCAGGCGCGCTCGGGCCTCATATTTCTTGGAAAGCGTGGACAGATACTCGGAAAGGCGCGTCACGGGGCCGACCAGCAAGACCAGGAGTCCGGAAGCGAAAGGATCCAGCGTCCCCGTGTGGCCGATCCTCCCTACGCCCAGCGATCTCCGAGCCCACCTCACGACGTCATGTGAAGTCGGTCCCTCGGGCTTGTCCACCAGAAGGGCTCCACCGCCCTCGGGCACGCCGGCCCCCACCCCATCAGGCGTCACCCGGTTCCTCCGTGCCGCCCTCGGCGGGATCCCGCGAATCGCCCGCCCCGTCGTCCTCTTCGCCTCCCCCCCCGTCGAGTCCTTTCAGAATCTCCTCGATGCGGGTGGCCTGAGCGTGCGTCCTGTCCTCCAAGAAACGCAACTCCGGGATTCGGCGGATGTGCAGTACGCCAGCGAGCTCCCGTCGAATGAAGTTCGCCGCAGCTTCGAGGCCCTGAAGCGCCTCGCGGCGCTCCCGGTCCTCATCCCCGACACGCACATAAACGCGGGCCAGCCAGAGGTCCGAGGTAACGTCAACCGAGTTCACGACCACGTCCTGGACCCGGGGATCACGAACCGCCCGGCGTAGTATCGCCGTAATTTCCCGACGGAACTGCTCGTTCAACCGGGCGAGTCGTCGATTCGGTTTGTCCATCATGTGAGTGTGGTGGTTCGCGACTCTGGAAGGGTGATCGTGCGCATGGAGGAATCAGTAGCGCTCCTTGCGGGCAGAGAGAATCACCACCCGGTGCTCACCCTCGATAAATTGATCCAACTTGTCGAGAACGGAGTCGGCCGAAGCGCCGTCCGTGGTTACGATCGCGACTGAGAGCTGGGCGCGGGTCCACACTTCTTGGTAGGCCGTTTCCGCGACGGAGACGTTGAATCGTCCCCGGATTCGATCCTTCAGCGACTTGACGACCCTCCGCTTGTCCTTGAGGGAGCTACACTCCGGAAGTGAGAGATCCCAGGAGCACCCGGAAACGAGCACGCCGTCTCTCTAAGCCGTCGCCCCTTCGAGCGTCCTCGCCACCTCTTGGACGCTGTAGCTCTCGATTACATCGCCCACTTTGATGTCGTTGAAGTTGGCGATGCCGATGCCACACTCGAGGCCCTCGCGAACCTCCTTTACGTCGTCCTTGAAGCGCTTCAAGGAAGAAACCTCCCCTTCGTAGATGACGATGCCGTCGCGTATCAACCGCACGCCCGATTTCCGGTCGACGACACCGTCGACGACTTCGGAGCCCGCAATCGTGCCCACCTTCGTAATCTTGAAGACCTGGCGAACCTCCGCAGATCCGTTGATCTGCTCTTTGCGCTCAGGAGCCAGCATGCCCTCAAGGACAGAGCGAATTTCGTCGACACCCTCGTAGATTACGTCGTAGATACGGATGTCGACGCCGTCCCGCTCAGCGTTCTTGCGCGCATTCGTGTTCGGGCGGACACGGAACCCGAGGATGACGGCACCGGAGGTCCCGGCGAGCAACACGTCCTCCTCGTTGATCGCACCCACCGCCCGGTGAACGATATGGACTTGAACTTCTTTGGTACCGAGGTGCTCCAGAGCATCAGAGAACGCCTGCACGGAGCCGTCAACATCCGCCTTGATGATGAGCGGTAGCGTATCTGCAGTCCCTTCAGCCACCATGCCAGAGAAGTCGCCGAGCTTGACCCCACGCTCCTTGATGCGAAGCTGCTTCTCCCGATCCAGGCGCATCCGGCTCTCGGCGATCTCGCTCGCCCTTTCGGCGGTCATGACCTGGAATGTGTCTCCGGCCTGAGGAACGCCGGCCGTCCCGAGAATTTGCACCGGAATGCCCGGTCCCGCTTCGTCCAGTTTATTCCCACGCTCATCCAAGATCGCACGAACCCGACCCTCGAAGTTACCGACGACGAAGGCGTCGCCTACGCGAAGCGTACCCTTCGTGATCAGGACCGAAACAACCGAGCCCTTTCCTACATCCAACTGAGCCTCGATCACTGTTCCCATGGCAGGTCGGTCGGGGTTCGCTTGCAGCTCCAACAACTCGGCCTGGAGCAAGATCTTTTCCAGAAGCTCATCGATCGCCTCCCCTGTCTTGGCCGAGATATCCGCGCTCAATACGTCCCCACCGAACTCCTCGACCTGGACGTCCTGCTGAAGAAGCTCCTGCTTCACCTTGAGCGGATCGGCCGCAGGGAGGTCGCACTTGTTTACTGCGACGATAATCGGTACGCCCGCGTTCCGAGCGTGGCTGATCGCTTCCTTGGTCTGTGGCATGACCGAGTCGTCCGCGGCCACCACTAGAATCACAATGTCGGTGATCTCCGCGCCTCGGGCTCGCATGGCCGTAAAGGCGGAGTGACCCGGCGTATCCAGGAACGTGATCATACGGCCGTCGTCCAGGTCGACGTGGTAGGCTCCGATGTGTTGTGTGATACCGCCCGACTCGCCGGCCACGACATTGGACTCCCGGATCGAATCCAGGAGGAGCGTCTTCCCGTGGTCGACGTGCCCCATCACGGTCACGACGGGCGACCGGGGTCTCAGAGCTCCCTCGGCGTCCACGTCTTCGACCGTGTCCTCGTGATGGCCGTACTCCTCCTCGCGAATCGCCGTGCACCCGAACTCATCGAGGAGCAGTTCAATCTGGGGAAAGTCGAGGCGCTGATTGATCGTCACCATGAGCCCCAGGTTCTTGAATGCGGACCCGATGATCTCCATAGGGGACGCCTCGACGAGGTCGGACAACTCCGATACGGTCAAGAATTCGTTCACCCGAACGATCTTCCGCTCGCGCTCCTCTTCCTGACGGGCCTCCTCCTCCGCTGCCTCGCGCTCCTCCTTGGACGGCGCAGAACCCTTCCGGCGGCGCTTCTTCCCTCCGCCCTTGAGCTGCGCCATCACTCGCTGGATGTTCTCCTGCACGGCGCTCTGGTCCACGCGTTGGCGCTTCTTGCCCTTCTTCTGCCGTTGGCTCCGCTGGCCATCTGGAGTGTACCCCTCCGCCTGGACGCGGACCTGTCCGGCCGTTCCAGAGGAAGCCGCGGGCTTGGGACGGCGAATCACCCGGGCTGGTCCCTCGGGTGCAGCTTGCCGTGCCGGCTCCGGGCGTTGCCGCGGCGGGGCTTCGGGAGTGGGTTCAAGAGATGCTGCAACGAGTGCCTCCTCTTCCGCCTGCCTTTCGGCCTCTTCTTCCGCCTCTACTTCAGGTTCTAAATCGAGAGCAGGCTCCTCAGGAACGACGGAAGTACCGGCATCGATATCGAGTTCTGGAGCAGCCTCGTCCTCTACGTCCACAGCCACCGGCTCAGGCTCCAGCGCCTCAGCGGGCTCCTCCTCGGTCTCCGTGGCGCTCGCTGCCACTTCCACCTCTTCGGATGCGTCGACCTCTTCGGCCGAGTCGACTACCTCGGGGGTTTCAGGTTCAGGCTCGGGCTCCGGAGGTAACTCGCTCTTGCGACGCCGGCGGCGCTTTCCCGCGGACGGCTTGGCGTCGACGATGGCGGCCTCGATCGCATCTGCCGTAGACGGGTGCCCACTCCGCCGCTCACGCTCTAGGCGAGCGAGAATGAGAGCGACATCGCCCCCACTGATCAGAGCGTCCTGGTTCGTGGCGGAAATCCGCAATGAGCGCAGGAGGCCCAGCAATACCTTCGGCGAAACCCCGAGGTCGGTGGCTAATTCTTCAACCCGCATGCGCTTCGTCTACCTCCGCGTCCTGTTCTCGACCGGTATTTCCGGCTCTACAACGAGCCGGGCTACCAACTCCTTCGCGAACTGGTCATCCGTGACAGCTACCGCAGAAACCGGCGCCGATCCCACGGCCATGCCCAATGCCTCCCGCGTCCCGAGGGTCGCGCGAGGCGTCGTCCCGTGACTCAAAAGCTTCATCACCTTGTCTCGTTGCCTTTCAGAGGCGTCCTGCGCGAACAGAATCAACCGAGCGCGGCCCTCCTTGAGCGCGCGCCTCGTCGACCCGGTCCCGTACGCAAGCGCCCCAGCACGTCGAGCCATCCCGAGAAGGGCCAAGGGGTCACGCATGTGCCTCGTTCTCGTCTTCTGAGGTGGCAGCTTCCTCGACGTCGGCGTCCTCCCCCACCTCGGTATCCGCCTCGGCAAGCACCTCCGCTTCGGTATCAGCCTCTGCCAGGACCTCGACTTCGCTATCAGCCTCTGCCAGGACCTCCGCTTCGCTATCAGCCTCGGTCAGTATTTCCGCCTCTACCGGATCCTCAACGTCCACCTCGCCGGCTCCTTCGACCTCGGCGGGGGCAGCCTCCTCGGCCTCGCCAACCTCCCCAAGCCCATCCACCCCGGCGGTGTCCGCCGCTTCGGCAGCATCCTCGGTGACGACCGTCAACTCATCGATCAACTCCAGCAATTTGTCGGCCTCCTTTTCTCCCAGGCCTTCGATGGCTAAGAACGCGGCACGGTCGAATTCGATAATCTGCAAAAACGTAGTATATCCAGCGCTCTCCAGGGCCGTCAGAGTCTCCGGCGTCAGATCCAGCTCAGCGAGCGCAAAGTCGGACGTCTCGTAGGCCTCGTCGTCCGACTCCCGCTTGAACAGAGACAGATCGGCGCCGAGCTCCAGCCACTCGCGGGATCCGTACAGATCGATCTGCCATCCGATGAGCTGCGAAGCGAGCCTCACGTTTTGTCCGTTTCGGCCGATCGCCAGAGACAGTTGATCCTCGTCGACGATGGCCGTGATCACCTGGCGTTCCGGATCGCTCATGACTTTCGAGACACGAGCAGGCGCAAGAGCCCGCCGCGCAAAGACCTCCGGCTCGGCATGCCAGGGAACGATGTCGATGCGCTCTCCGCCCAGCTCCTGAACCACAGCCTGGACCCTGGACCCCCGCAAGCCCACACAGGCGCCCACCGGATCGATCGATTCGTCACGGCTGTAGACGGCGATCTTGGTTCTCCCGCCGACTTCGCGCGCGATTTCCTTGATGTCGACAATGCCCTGATGGATCTCCGGCACTTCGAGATAGAAAAGCGCACCCACGAAGATCGGAGCCGCCCTCGAAAGGACAAGACGGGGTCCCTTGGGCGTCTCTTCCATTTTCTTGAGGACACAACGGATTGGATCGCCCTGCCTGAAGCGCTCGCGAGGATTCTGTTCCTTCCATGGAATGACAGCATCGGCCTCGGGGGAGCGGTTGAGCATCACGACGATCTTGCCTCGCTCGATCTGCTGGACTTCGCCCGACAGGAGCTCACCCACACGATCCGCGTACTCGTCCCGAATCCGGTCGCGCTCGTTCTCGCGAACCCGCTGCACGATGCGCTGCTTCACCGCCATCACCGCGTTTCGGCCGAAATCTTCGAAGTCGACCGGAATTTCCATCACATCCCCGACCTGGAAGCCCTCATCGTCCCAGCGGGCCTCTTCGAGGCTGATCTCGGACGACGGATCCTCGACCTCTTCCACCACACGGCGAAGTACCACGATGCCCAATCCACCGGAGACGTCGTCGATGGTGATCTCAGCCTGCACGTTGGGACCATGTATCCGAGATAAGCCTGCCATGATGCCGTCCCTAAGGAGGTCGTTCACCTCGTCGGGCGACAGGCTTTTCGTAGAAGCGACGTCGTTGAACGCCGCGATGATCTGTCCGGCATCAATCATGATGCCCTCAGCACTGAGCTTTCATTTCCATTTGAACAGAAGGTGGGCTCCCTTGATATCCGTCAGGGGCACACCTACCTCTGCACCATCTCCCAACCGGAGTCGAACCGTCGGCTCCGACGCCGAGTCCAACCCCAACAACTCCGCCTCGAGCCGGGACGAGCGCTCCGCGAGCACGCCGTAACCCTCGATGACGACCGGATTGCCCGCAAACCGCTCCCAATCCCGCGGCCGCGTCAACGGCCGCTCGATACCCGGCGACGAGACCTCCAACACATACCGTTCTGGTATCCCGTCATGCTCGTCCAGCCAACTCTCCAACGCACGGCTCACACGGGCGCAATCATCGACCGTGACGGGAGGATCACCCATCGGACTCCGCTCAATACGGAGCCGGATGATCGGCCTATTCCGACTACCCGCCCAATCCATCGAAACAAGATCGATCCCCAGATCCAGGAGGCGGTCCTCCGCCTCACGCTCAATCTCTGGCCTCGATGGAGCCATGCTCCCTCCACCCCGGGGCGCGATATGAACCCCCCGAGAACAAAAAAGCGGGGGCGGACAACTCCCCCACTTAGAAAATTGCCGCCCCTTCGGGCGGCACTATCAAAGCGTAATATAGACGCAACGTCTTTTCTTTTCAAGACTTCGGCGGCCCCCAACCCGGATTCCTCAGACGTCCATGGGCCCTCCGGCCCCTCGGTCGATAATCCGTGGATTAGCCCCCCTCATCATCCAGCTTTTTCTCGATATCGGCGACCCGCACGTCGAGCCGCTCCACAAGTTCCTTGAGCGTGTCAAATTCCTTCTGCCTGGCGAAATCGAGCGCTTCACGAGCTTCTCCGGCTTTTTCCTGCGCTTTCTCCAACGTACTCCGCATCACGTCCTTCGCTCGTTCAGGAGACAAGTCCCCACGTTCCCTTGCCTCTCTCAGGGTTTCTTCGATGGCATCCTTCATCGCCGCAAGCATGCCGAGCCCCTGACGAATTCCACCCTTGATGCCCTCACCCCCCTCTCCTTCCTTCTTCGGCTCAGCCTCATCGTTCGCACCACTCTTCTCAGACATCATCACCTCCCTTGCTATGGGCACGCGGACCAGCAGTGTCCGATAACGATATCATCCTACGGGCCATCTTGACGCTCGATGCGCGCACCCAACGCTTTCAACCGCTCGTCGATCCTTTCATATCCCCGTTCGATCTGCGTGACGTTTTGGATACGACTGGTCCCCTCGGCTCCCAAGGCAGCGATCAGCATCGCCATGCCCGCGCGGATGTCCGGGCTTTCAAGCACCGTTCCCTGAAGGGCCGAGGGCCCGACCACAACCGCCCTATGCGGATCACAGAGGATGATCCGCGCCCCCATCCCAACCAACTTGTCCGTAAAATACATTCTGGATTCGAACATCTTTTCGTGAACCAGAATCGTGCCTGTGCACTGCGTGGCGGTCACCACCGCAATCGATGTCAAATCCGCCGGAAACGCGGGCCAGGGTCCGTCATCGATCTTGGGCACGGCCCCGAAGGCGTCGCTCGCCACTTTGCATGTGCGGTCCCCGTGGACCGTAAGCACATCTCCGTCCACACTCACGTCGACCCCGAGTCGCCGGAAGCCCAAAAGGGTCGAATCGAGATGCTCGACGGGAGCACCCTCCACCACAATCTCGCTCCCGGTGACCGCCGCGAGGCCCATGAAGGATCCGGCTTCGATGTGATCGGCACCCACCGCAAACGTGGCGCCCCCCAGCTCAGGCACTCCGGAGATGTGAAGTTGGTGGGTACCAATCCCTTCGATTCGGCCGCCCATGGCATTGAGGAGATTGCAAAGATCCTGGACATGAGGCTCCGAGGCCGAGTTACGGATCAAGGTTTCCCCCTTGGCAAGCACCGCAGCCATGATGGCATTCTCGGTGGCCGTGACCGAGGGCTCATCCAGAAAGAAATCGGCTCCCCTGAGTTCCCGCGCCTCGATCTCGAATCCGCTAGCCAACTGTACGGATGCTCCCAGCGCCCTGAATGCCAGGAAATGAGTGTCCATTCGGCGACGCCCGATGACGTCGCCCCCGGGAGGCGGAAGGTGGACTCTCCCGAAACGAGCCAATAGTGGCCCCGCCAAAAGGAGAGAGGCCCGAATTCGTTCGCTCAACGCCCGGTCCACAGTCCCCGACGAGACCGAAGAGGCATCGATCGTTACCGCGTTCTCATCGTCCCAGCGAACGTCCGCACCGAGGGAGCTGACGATTTCCAAGAGGGTCACGACGTCGCCTATCCTGGGGATGTTCTGGAGCGTAACCGGCTCCGACGCCATGACCGTCGCCGCGATCGCGGGGAGCGCAGAGTTCTTGTTGCCCGCCGGCGTGATGCTCCCGCTCAGCGAGTGACCGCCTTCTACGATGTAACTGGGCATAGCCTCCTTACCGTGTCTGGGCCTCCCCGTCGCAACGTCATGGCGAGATCTTATCCCGGCTACACCGCCGTCGACGGACGCCAACATATTCCCCCGTACCCGAGCACAGCAACAATCGAGCCGCGGTGCGGGATGCTGCCTTGACACCCGGTGCGAGCCTAGCCTAGTCTGCGGGCCCATGCACCTCCTGGTCGCTGTTCTCAACTCCCCCGATGATGTCGACTCCATCCTGGCGGGCTTTGTCGAGTTGGGAGTACGGGGTGCTACGGTGATCAACTCGGAGGGGATGGGCCGGGTGCTCTCCCACGACATTCCGATCTTCGCGGGGCTCCAAACACTTCTCAATCGGTCCGGGCCTGAGAACCGCACGATTCTGACCGTGGTTTCCGCCGATCTCATCGATCCGATCATCTCCTTGATCCAGGAGTGGTGCGGAGACCTGGAGAAGCCAGCGACAGGAATCATCTTCACGCTCCCCGTGGACAGAGTCGTCGGCCTGGCCAGGCTGGAACTGGGCGACAACCCGGAGTAGCGACGCTCGTGGATCCCCTACTAGCGACCCTCATTCTGATCTCTTTGGCGCTCGTGGGGGCCCGGTTTTCTTTTTCCACCGCCAACATCGCCGCCGGCCCCAGGCTCCTTTTCCGAACCGGCACGCACTTCATTGTCCTCGGATTCCTCGTGGGTCCTTCGGCCTTGGGCTTGGTTACCCGGGACGCACTCGAGCACCTCTTTCCTTTCTTCGCACTGGGATTCGGCTGGGTCGGATTCATTTTCGGAATGCAACTCGAGAAGGACACGGTGCGTGCGTTCGCCGGCCATCTACACCGATTCGCCGCGGGGCAGGCCCTCCTCACCTTCACTTTGATGGCTACGGTGGGGCTCATCGTTTTGCTGCCGTTCGGGCGCTTTGGTGGAGTGGAGGCCCTCTTGGTCCTCTTGGCCTCGGCGACCGCTTGCACATCCGCACCCGCCGGGATCGCCATGGTGTCCTCTAATTTTCTGGTGCGCGGACCGGTCAGGGACATGCTCTTCTTCGCCGCCTCGGTCGACGGGATTGTGGGCATCATCCTGCTTCAGTTGATCTATGCAGGCTTTCACCCGTCCGACGCGCTGGGCCCCTTGGGGGACCTCACGGTGTTGGTGTGGACGGTGCTGGCCATCTCGGTCGGAGTCCTGTGCGGGATTATCTTCGTGTGGCTGTCCCGGGGCCGCATAGCGATTGAGGAGCTGGTCTTGTTCGTCATGGGGATCGCCGCTTTCGCCGCAGGCGCGGCGATGCAGCTCCGGCTTTCGCCACTCTTCGTCGCCGTCATCATGGGCGCCGTTGTGGCCAATCTGGTGCCAGACCACGGACGTGTTCTCCGAGTGCTGGCCCAGTGGGAGAAGCCCACGTACGTCATACTGCTGATCCTCGCCGGAGCGCTGGTTCAGTTTTCGACACCCTGGATCATCCCGCTCGGGCTGGCTTACGCGAGCCTCCGGGGTGGCGCGAAGGTGGCGGCGACGAACGCCATGATTCGCATTGAAACCCCACCTTTCCCCACTCCAAAGCTTCTCGGCTTGGGACTCACCCCGCAGGGGGGGATCTCACTTGTCATGGCGCTTTCCGCCCTACTGACCTTTTACGGTCTCCAGATCGGTGGCGTCGACGTGAGTCAGGGGCTGTTCAGTGTGGTTGTTCTCGGGGTCGTGTTGTCGGAGTTGGTGGGCCCCATGCTCACAACGAAGACCCTCCGGAGAGCCGGCGAAATTTCCTCCCTGGTAGAGAGTGCGCTCGCGCTAGGGGACGATGAAGGCGCGAGAGCGGCCGCGGAGAATCCTGGGCCCGAAACGTCGGACGGTACGGAAGACGTAGACGAGGGTACTAGAACATCCGCCTCATGAGCTTTTACCTTTCGGCATGAGGACTCGTTTGCTTTCAGTCTCGGTTTTGGCACTGCAACAGCCGGCAGCGGGCACCACAGCGACGTCCATTCAGGTCGCGGCGGAAATCTCCACAGTGGTAATCGCCATGGTGTCGATACTCCTCCTGATGGTCGCGCTCGCGCTGGCCTGGCATCTCAAGAAGCTCGTCCGGTCATTGCAGAACCACATCCAGCCGGTGGCGGAGCGCGCGCGCGTTGCAGCCGAGAACGTGGAGTACATCTCGGCCGTGGTACGGGACGACGTGCAGAGAGTGCGGGCGTCGGTTTCCGGCTTATCCGATCGTCTCCAAGAGGCCTCAGAGCGAATGGAGGAACGCGTCGAGGAGTTCAACACACTCATGGACGTGGTCCAGGACGAGACCGAAGCGGTTCTTCTCGATACCGCTGCCGTCGTACGGGGCGTTCGGGCCGGAGCGCGGACCATGGGTGAGGGTGTGGCCGACGTCGAGGACGACTCGGGGGCCGAGGAAGAGATGGGTGAGGTGATGGTCCGAGAAGCGCCCGAAGGAGCATGAAGAGCGCCGCTGCCCTCTGGGTAGCTCTGGCGTGGGTTCTCCTACAGCCCGAGCCGCTTTGGGCGTGGGGCCCGGGGACGCATATCGCCCTGGGCGAGGGTGTGCTGGCTTCGCTTTACCTGCTCCCCCCGGCCATCCGTGCGATTATCGGGTCCCATCCACTTCACTTTCTCTACGGCTCGATCGCGGCGGACATCTCCTTCGCCAAGAAGTATGTGCCCGAAGGCAGACACTGCCATCACTGGCACGTCGGAGAGGAGATCCTGGCCGCCGCCGACCGCCCGAGACTCGGCGCGGTCGGCTACGGATATCTCGCTCATCTGGCGGCGGACACGGTGGCCCACAACCTCTTCATCCCACGCCAACTCCTGACTACGAGCACGACCCAAGCACTTGGACATACGTACTGGGAACACCGTATGGACATCCATGTGGGCGAGGATTATCTGACCAAGGCCAGGCACCTCGTCACGGAAAACGATCACTCGGAGGCCGACGCACTCTTCGATCAGGTGTTGAGCAACACGATCTTCAGCTTCCGAACGAATCAGCGAATTTTTCGGGGGATGATTCAGTCCGGCGACAACGACCGTTGGAGACAGGTCTTCGACCGGGTGCTCGAAAGGTCTCGGTTCGATCTGCCTCCCCAGGTCGTTTCAGCCTACTACGCGCTCTCGTTCGAGTACGTCATCGACTACTTGGTCGCGGGAGCCGACTCCCAAGCCGCCAATCTCGATCCAATCGGGGAGTTGAATCTGAAGCTCGCGAAGAAAGTGCGGCGCCTCGCTCTAGCCGGGGGCGGTGCGGCGGACGCGGCCCAGCTTCATGCGAGCGCCGACGAGTTTTTTCCCCTCCCCGAGGGCGACCTCGTCTTCTGGCCTCGCAGCGAGCGACCCGAGAGTCCTATTCGTCCAAGCGAGCTCGAAGCAACGCCGACAGCGCCTTAGGATCGGCCCGACCCTGGGATTTTTGCATGGTCTGGCCAATGAAGTAACCGATGAGCCGCGTTTCTCCGGATCGGTACCGCTCGACCTCCTCGGAGTTTTCTTCGATCACGGCGTCCACCCATGCGTTGAGTTCGTCGGAGTCCTGGACCTGCGATAGCCCCTCCGTCTCGATGATCTCCCGTGCGGTCTTACCCGAATCGACCATCTGACCGAGCACCTTCCGGCCCATCGTGCCCGAGACCGTGCCGTCCTCGACCAGCCCGATCAGCTCGGCTAAGCCGGCCGGGGTTATCCCCAGGTCGTCCACCGACCGCTGAACGCGATTGGCCTCCTTGAGGAGGGGGCCCTTCACCCAATTGGCGGCAGCCTTGGCCTCGACCACAACCGCCACCAGAGCCTCGAAATAATCAGCCAGTGAACGGGAAGCGATGAGTACCTCCACGTCGCGGCTATCGAGATCGTGTTCCGCCATGAGCCGGGTACGCCGCTCGGCGGGCAGCTCGGGCAGCTCGGCCTCCAACCGGCTGATCCGTTCAGCGTCGAGCCGGAGCGGTGGAAGGTCGGGGTCTGGGAAATAGCGATAGTCGTGGCTCTCTTCCTTGGACCGCATCGACCGAAGGGTGCCGTCTCGTTCATCCCAGAGGAGTGTCTCCTGGACGAGCTCGCCACCTGCCTCGAGGATCGCGGTCTGCCGTTTGGCTTCGGCCACGACGGAACGCTCTACTGCGGAAAAGGAGTTGAGGTTCTTGACCTCCGTCTTCACACCGTACGCCTCGGCACTCTCGGGCCGGAGCGACACGTTCGCGTCTACCCGGAGACTCCCCTCCTCCATGTTGCAGTCGCTGACGTCCAGGTATTCGAGTGTGCGCTTTAGCTCCTGCAGGAAGGTCCTCGCCTGAGTCGGGGAACGTAGGTCCGGCTCGGTAACGATCTCGATCAGCGGCACACCCGTCCGGTTGAGGTCCACCGCGGTTCCGCCGGAAAGGCGATCGTGAATCGACTTCCCCGCGTCCTCCTCCATATGAATGCGGCGGATTCGGATGGGGTGGGCCGCCGCGTCGGAATCCACCAGAACAATTCCCTCGGTCGCCAGCGGCTCGGAGAACTGCGTTATCTGATACCCCTTCGGAAGATCGGGATAGAAATAGCTCTTCCGCGCGAAGACGCTCACCTCGTGCACCTGACAATCCAGACCGAGTGCCGCGACGATCGCTAGATCGACGGCCTCGCCATTGAGCACTGGGAGGGCCCCCGGAAGACCCAGACAGACCGGGCACACCTGGCTGTTGGGAGGAGCACCGAAGACCGTAGCATCGGAACAGAAAAGTTTTTCCGCCGTGCGGAGCTGCACGTGTACCTCGAGGCCGATCACCATCTCCCAGCTCATTCGGCCTCCCCCGTCGAGCGCCATCCCGGCTCAATCATCGGAATCTCCGCCCGCCAGAGCCGCTTCCAGAGCGAAGGCCGCGCGAAATAGCGTCGCCTCGCCCCACAGGGGGGCGATCAATTGGCCACCCACCGGAAGTCCATCCGAGGAGCCGATTGGAACCGAGATCGCCGGGAGTCCGGCGAGGTTGGCCGTAACGGTGAATACATCGGCCAGGTACATCTGGAGGGGATCCTGGACCCGTTCGCCCAACGGAAAGGCAACGGTCGGTGACGTGGGTGTGAAAAGGACGTCGACACCGCCGCCGAACACGGTCTCGAAGTCGCGAGACACCAAGCCCCGCACGCTTTGAGCACGCCCGTAGTATTGATCGTGGTAGCCCGCCGTCAGGGCAAAGGTACCCAGAAGAATCCGGCGCTTGACCTCCCGGCCGAAACCCGCTGTGCGCGTCCGCTCATACATCTCACCCAGATTTTCCCCTGCGATGTCCCGCACGCCATACCTCACACCGTCGAAACGGGCGAGGTTGCTGGACGCCTCGGCGGTTGCGATCACGTAGTACGCCGACAAGGCATACGCGGTGTGAGGCAGAGAAACCTCACGGATTTGGGCGCCGTTCGCCTCCAGTGCGGCGAGCGCCGCCTGGCAGCGCGTGTCTACGCCGGGATCCAACGCGTCACCGAAGTACTCCGCCGGTGCTCCCACGACGAGGCCCTGGGCGCCCGCGTCGCGCCCCTCCGAGAAGTCCGGCACGGGCCGATCGACCGACGTTGAATCCCGGGGATCGTGACCCGCTACGACCTGGAGGAGCTCGGCCGCGTCTGCCACGGTGCCTCCAAACATCCCGACCTGATCCAGAGAAGACGCGAAGGCTACCAGCCCGTAGCGACTCACCCGACCGTACGTGGGCTTGAGCCCGACCACGCCGCAGAAGGAGGCTGGCTGGCGAACCGACCCTCCGGTATCGGACCCGAGAGCCCCCGGAACGATGCCCGCAGCGACCGCAGCGGCGGATCCACCGGAGCTTCCGCCCGGTACCCGGGCGGGATCATGCGGATTGCGAACGGGCCCGTACGCTGAGTTCTCCGTCGAAGAACCCATGGCAAACTCGTCGAGGTTGGTCTTCCCTACGATTACGGACCCCTCCTCCCGGAGTCGCCGCACCACGGTCGCCTCGTACGGGGGACGATAACCCTCCAGGATCTTCGACCCACACGTGGTGGGAAACTCCAGGGTAGCCAAGTTGTCTTTCACGGCAATCGGGACACCAGAGATCCGCCCACCCTCCCTTGGGACCTCCAGCGACGAAGCCTCGACATCCGACAGTGCTGCGAGAAAGGCGTTCAGCCCCCGCGACCCTCCGTTCTGCTCAGTGAGCCGGGCAACGGCCGTCTTGGCCGGTTCCGCCGCGTCCACCCGTCCCTCCCGGACCGCCTCGGCTATGGAGGCGATGTCACTCATGGAGAGTCCCCCGGATCGTCCGGCCCGCCAAGCGACGGAGGAGAGGGCACCACGAAGAACTCCTCCCTGAAATCGGGAGCCGAATCAGCGGGAGGGTGAGCCATCGGGTCGGGGAGGATTTGGCCGGGCTCTCGCTCCGGAGCTTTCGAGGGGCCCAGCCCGAGTCGCTCTCCTTCGGGCACCCGTAGGGAGGCGAGCAGATCAAAGTATTCCAGAATCTGGTTCAAATCCTGGGACAGGTCCTCGGACTCAGCGTCTGTGAGTCGGAGTCGGGCCAGAGTCGCAATCTGGAGGACCTCTTCGCGGCTGATCGACAATCTGGTCGCTCCCCTCAGTCGAAGTCGCGGCGAAGGCGGGCGTGCCGGACCAGAAGCAGCTTCGTGCCGACGCTTTCGAAGTGGACCGTGACCTTCAGATCCCTGCCAAAGCCCGTGACCTCGCCAACGGTCCCCGAACCGAAAGTTTCATGCACGACCGCCTCACCCTTCACGAAGCGTGGCAGATCCTGGTTGATTCCAGCATCGAAGGCCAGATCGTCGTTACTCAGACCGAGGTCGATCGACCCGCCCGTGTCCGGGCGAACGGCCCGGCGGCTCCCATACTCACCGCCTTCGCTCACGACCGGGGTAGCGGTCTTCTCCACGAGGCTCACCGGGATCGCGTCGACGAACGGCGAGAGTCGGCCATACATCACGTCACCAGCGCGACGGCGGCGGCGGGCATGGGTCAGGTGGAGTCTGTCCTGGGCGCGGGTAATTCCGACGTAGAAGAGGCGCCGCTCTTCCTCGAGTTCAGACGGATTGTCGTAGGCACGGGCGAGGGGAAAGAGCCCGTCTTCGAGTCCTGAGATGAACACGACAGGAAACTCGAGGCCTTTCGCATTGTGGAGGGTCATCAATGTGACTGCGTCCGCATCCGGATCGTGGCGATCCACGTCAGCCACCAGCGCCACCTGTTGAAGGAATAGATCCAATTCCGTGAAGTGATCCAACGTCTCGCCACCGAGTTCTTCCAGAAGCTCTGCGTTGTAGTCCAGCGCACCGGCAATCAACTCGCGAACGTTGTCCGCCCGATCCTCTCCCTCCGGGCCTTCGTCCGCAAGGTGACGGAAGACGTCCAGTTCCTCCACGAGGTTCTCTAACAACTCCCCAACCCGCATCTGGGATGCCGAGGCGGAGTGCCTCTGGACCAGCGCGGCGAACGCGTTGAGACCCCGTGCGCCTCCCGTCGGAACGTCGGGCGCCTCATCGGCCCGACCGGCCGCCTCGAGAAGGCTGATCCCTTCAAGCCTGGCCCAAACCGAGAGCCGCTCCAGCGTCGTATTTCCGACCCCACGTCTCGGGTAGTTGACGACCCTCTCGAAGGCACCTGCATCCAACGGGTTCGAGATGAGCCTCAGGTACGCCAGAACGTCCTGGATCTCCCGGCGCTCATAGAATCGCACTCCCCCTACGATCTGGTAGGGCAGACCGCGTCGCCGAAAGACGTCCTCCAGGGCACGCGACTGTGCGTTCGTTCGATAGAGGATCGACATCTCTCGATACGGGCGTCCCTGCCCCTCAGACACGCAGGCCTCGATCTTGTCGGCGATCCAGCGGGCTTCGTCCGTCTCACCGGAGGTAGTGACGAGCGTAATCCGCTCGCCGCCCATCCGATCGGTGCGAAGCGTCTTACCCTTCCGGTCCACGTTTTCTGCGATGACGGCGTTCGCGGCAGAGAGGATCACCTCGGTGGAACGGTAGTTCTGCTCCAACCGGACCGTGTGGGCACCCGAGAAGGCCGTCTCGAAATCGAGGATGTTTCTGATGTCTGCGCCGCGCCATCCATAGATGCTCTGGTCGTCATCCCCGACCACCATGAGGTTCCGGTGCTCCGACGCCAGAAGCTCCACGAAACGAAATTGGGCTCGATTCGTATCCTGGTACTCGTCCACCAAAAGGAATTGGAAGCGGTTTCGATAATCCTCAAGCAACTTGGTGTTGGATTCGAACAACTCTACCGGCTTCACCAGAAGATCATCGAAGTCGAAAGCGTTCTGCGCTCGAAGCGACTTCTGGTAGGCCGGGTAGACCTTGGCCACATTTCGGGCGAAGATGTCTAACCCCTCGGCGTTTTCCTCGGCGAACTGCTGTGGGCCGATGAGCTGATTTTTGGCACTGCCGAGATGCCCCCGAATCGCCTTGGGGCTCCACCGTCGAGTGTCCAGCCCCACGTCTTCGGTGGTCCTCTTGATAAGCCTGAGGCTCTGCTCCGCATCGAAGATCGTAAACGTGTTACCCCACCCGAGTAGCGGTGCATGGCGCCGCAGTATCCGGGCTCCGAGGGCGTGGAAAGTGCCGGTCCACATCCCCTTCGGCGCTTCCCCCAGCAAGCCGCAAATCCGGTCTCGAAGCTCTTCTGCGGCCTTGTTCGTGAACGTAACGGCCAGGATTCGATCCGGTGGGACGCCTCGTTCATGAATGAGGTGAGCAATCCGGGTAGTGAGGACCCGTGTTTTTCCCGACCCCGCCCCCGCCAGGACCAGCAGCGGACCCTCGAAGTGGTCCACGGCTTCTCGCTGTTCCTGGTTCAGCTGCTCCAGGTAGACATGGGACGAGGCGTTGGGCATGACCGGCCGTTATCTGGTCAGGCCTGCGCCGTCGGGAGCCGGATTTCGAAAACGGCTCCCTCTCCCTCGCTGTTCAGGAGGAAGATCTGTCCCTTGTGCGTCACTTCAATGATGCGGCGTGACAACGTGAGACCCACCCCCCAGCCCCGGGCCTTTGCGCTCACCCCCGGCTCGAAGATCATGTCGCGCAACTCCGGACCCACGCCCGGCCCCGTGTCGTGGATGCGAAGGTGAAGCCACCCGGGCGGACCTCTCCTGGCCTCGACGCGGATCTCTCCCCCTCTCCCGGCCAACGCGTCCAGGGCGTTCTTCACCACGTTCTCGAGAGCCCACGAAAGCAGAACCTCACTGCCGAGAACTTCGGGCATGTCTTTGGGGACATCCACGACCAAGAGTACCTCCGATCCGAGTCGCGGGAGGCGGGCCTGCAGGTACTGCTCCAGATCTCTCACGACCTCCCGGATGTCGAGGGTTTCGAGGGCCGGGTCTAGACCGATGAGCTCGAACCGGTGGCTGATCCGTTCCAGACGCACCAGATCCTCTTCGATTCCGGCAGCGACCGCAACGCCTTCCAAGCGCTCGGGTCTCTCCTCTGCGGGAAGGCTCATCAGCTCCAGCCAGCCCTGCAGGGAAGAGATGGGCGTACCGAGCTGGTGCGCCAGCTCCCGGGCCATGGCAGTCCAAGCCTTGTCCTGCTCCGCCCTTCTCTGAGACCGGATGACCAGGAATCCGATGAGCGCCGTTAGTATGAGTCCACTAGCCTGAAGCCAAGGGATCCAACGGAGACCCGAAAGCTGAGGCGTGTCACCGAAGTAGATTACATCCCCCGCCTCCCCTCTCACCGGTTCGCGTCCAGTCGCGTCGAGCCGGCGTACGAAGGCCTTCACCAGTTCCTGCCCCTCGGTCGTGAAGATGTCCGCAGGGAACGGGAGGTTCTGCACCGATAGGACGCTGTCCGCCGGATTGACCCAAATCATCGGGATTCCCGACGCAATGATTACCTCTTGAAGTTCGAAGAGCCTGTTCTCGAATCCGCGCGCATCTCGAATGGGACTACCCGTGCCCGACGTTTCCGAACCGCCAGTGTCCTGAATAAGCTCCTGAGCGATGCTGAACACCTCGCTCGTCAGTTCCTGGCTTTCGTTGAGTCCGACGACGAGCGACTGCGTGTAGAGGAGATACCACCCGAAAAGGACCAGAAAGAGCGTGGCTAGTGCGACGGGCCACCTGATACGGATCATGGCGTCACCGCTTTCATGCTACTCAGCGATCGAGCACCTTCGGCCCGATGACCGCAAGGTCGAGCCGCTTCTGCAGCGGTTCAGGCACGAGGACTGTGCCGTCGGCCTGTTGGTAGCTCTCGATCAAAGCCACTATGAGCCGTGGAAGGGCAAGAGCCGATCCGTTGAGGGTGTGCAAGAAGCGTGGCTTTTCGGCACCCGAGGGACGGTAACGGAGGTTGGCCCTCCGCGCCTGGAAGTCGCCGAACGTGCTACAGCTCGAGACCTCGAGCCACTGCCCGACTCCCGGCGCCCAAACTTCGAGGTCGTAGGTCATCTCAGCCGAGAACCCAAGGTCACCGCTCGCGAGTTTCAAAACGCGGTAGTGCAAACCCAATTGATCGAGAATGCTCTCCGCCTCACCCGTGAGTTCCTCCAAGGCGTCTCTACTGCGCTCCGGGGTTTCGTAACGCACGAGTTCAACCTTATCGAACTGATGCACCCGAAGTAGCCCTCGAGTGTCGGCGCCGGCCGCGCCGGCTTCACGACGGAAGCAGGGGCTGTACGCCGCGTAGCGGATCGGCAGATCCTTGACCGACAGAAGCTCGTCCCGATGGAGGTTGGTGATCGGCACTTCCGCGGTCGGAATCAGCCAAAGATCGTCGCGTTCGCTCTGGTACGACTCATCGGCAAATTTGGGAAGCTGGCCTGTCCCCGACAGCGTATCTCGCGTCACCAGATACGGGACCCGCAACTCGGTGTATCCGTGCCACCCCTTTTCCTCGCGGAAGCCTTGCGTGTGAAAATCGAGCATGAAGTCGATGAGACATCGCTGGAGTCGGGCACCCGAGCCCGTGAGTACCGGGAAGCCCGAGCCAGAGATCTTCGAGCCCCGCTCGAGATCAAAGAGTCCGAGGCTCGAGCCCAAGTCCCAATGTGGCTTCGGCTCGAAGTCGAACTCCGGGGGCGAGCCGACCACCCGCACGATTTCGTTCTGATCGACACCTCCGGAGGGCACCTCATCGAGCGGGAGATTCGGGGTCAACAGCATCAATTCCCGGGTTCGCTCCTCGGCGTGGCCGACTTCTTCATCGATCTCGGAAATCCGTGCGCCTACTTCCCGCATCTCGAGGATCATCTGGTCGGCCTCGCCACCACCATCGCGCTTGATCCGACCGACCTCCTTGGACACTTCGTTCCGCTGCGCCTTGAGGTCATTCACCTCGCTGAGTGCGGCTCGGCGGCGTTCGTCCAAGGCCAGCATCTCATCGAGGGCATCCACGAGGTCCTCCCCACCCCTCCGCGCGAGGGCGGACTTTACGATGTTGGGCTCGCTTCGGAGCCTCCGAATGTCAAGCACGTCACTCGTCGGTGGGGATAAGCGCTCGATCGTCGCAGAGCACGTTCACATCGTAAATGAATTGTACCGATCCTCGGGCGGGTTCGATCACTAACGGCTGGAATTTTCCATAGAAGACGCATGATAGCCCTAATCGATCTTGGCCCTTATGGGTCCTAACCACATAAAGAGTGCCGGTCTCGACGGGGAGAGGCATGTCCCTCGTGTACAGAGTGGTGTCTTTCGGCGCCTTGATGACGTCGTCGAAGGCCGTCTCCGGCATCGGTAAGACTAGGGTTGCAGTGGTGAGGCCCAGGGTCCCCGGCAGAAGAAAAACCAATTGGCCGTCCCTCGTATCGAGGAGCACGTCCCATGAAGAGGTCACCCCTGTCGACTTCAGCACGAACGGGAGCCGCGCCACGAAGTCGAACCCAGAGGGAAGATTGAGCTCGGGACGAGCCAGTGAGTAGATCTGGACCGTGTCGACATTCGCCAGAGTCCAGTTCTGCTCAAAGATGTTTCGGCCGCAACCGGTCAATCCGAAGGCTAAAGCGAAAAATAACACCGCCGCACGTAACGGCCCCGATCTGGATAGAAAAGGTTTGTTCACTGCGAAGAGTCAGGGGACGGTTGAGGGCTGCCCGAAGGCACCAAGGCTATGCGAATCAAAGGGGCGCTGTCAACGCTCCAACCGCTGAAGTTCCTTGACTTCTACACCGTTTGCCGGGTAGGTTCCCGCGCCGATACCGCTCCAAAAGGGGCCCAAGCCCATGCAACCAGCGGCGCAACGCACGAGCTCGAGTGGGCGCATTCTGATCGCCGACGACGAGCCTCATATCCGCCGTATCCTACAGACCCTTCTCGAGATGGCTGGGTTCGAGGTCGATCTCAGGCACGATGGCCTCGATGCGCTCGAGGCGGTCCAAAGCAGTGATCACTACGATTTGATCCTTCTGGATATCATGATGCCCGGAGCCACCGGCCTGGAGGTCCTCGGAAAGATCCGTGAAATGGACGAGCGGAAATCCACGCCGGTCGTGATCCTCACCGCCAAGGGGCAGGACGCGGACCGGCAAGCCGCTTTCTCCCTGGGGGCGGACGACTTTCTCACGAAGCCCTTCAGCCCGAAGAAGCTCCTTGCCCGAATCCACCAGATCATCGAAGGGGACTGATCCTCACGTCTACGTCACGGTCCTCGCTGGCGGAATCGGCAGTCGCTTCTGGCCAGCAAGCACGCCAGGCCGGCCGAAGCAGTTACTTCCCCTCGCCTCCGATAAGCCTCTTGTCGTCGACACCGTAAACCGGGCTCTCGGTCTCGTAGCAGAAGAGCGGATCCGGATCCTCGCGTCCGATCGCCTCAAGGAGCCGATCCTGGAGGTCTTGCCCAACCTCGGTCGTGAGGCATTCATGGTGGAGCCACAGGCGCGGGGCACCGGCCCTGTCCTCGCGTGGGCGGCATGGGAGATCGCCAAGGTCGACCCGGATGCGGTGATCATCTCACTCCACGCGGATCATATCATCAAGCCCGAGGCCACCTTCCTGGAGCTCTTGCGCGACGCCGCCGGCCTGGCCCAAGAGACCGGCCGCTTATTCACGGTTTCGATCCCGCCGAGCCGCCCTGAGACCGGTTACGGATACATCGAGCCTGGTGACCCGCTCGTCGCACCCGCAGGCGTTCGCGCCTTCGCTGTCGGTGCGTTCCATGAAAAGCCCGACGTCGAGACGGCACACCGCTACATAGACGAAGGGCACTTTTGGAACAGCGGCATCTTCGTCTGGACTGCGTCGGCCTTCTTGACTGAAGTGAGGACGGTGGCACCCGAGATCGGCGATCTCCTGCCGCTCATCGATGGCGAATCCCCTGAGGCGTTTTTCGCACAGGTGCCCAACCTCACGGTCGATGTAGCGGTGCTGGAGCGGAGTGCGAGCGTGGCGTCTGTCGCGGCCACGTTCGATTGGGACGACGTGGGTAGCTGGGAGGGCCTCACGCGGAGCCGCGAGACGGATCCCAACGGAAACGTCGTCGTGGGTTCCGGCCACATCGTGGACGGGAAGAGAAACGTCGTCTATGCAGAAGGCGGCACAGTCGCGACGTTCGGTGTGGACGATCTGGTGGTCGTGCAATGCGGCGAAACCACTCTGGTCACCACGACAGAGCGGGCACCCGACCTGAAGCGACTTCTCGAACAACTCCCCTCCTCGGTGCGTGAGCCGACGACCCCCGAGCGAAGTGCCTGATGGCACTCATCCTGTTCGATGATGAACGGGCCCGCGCCTGGGCTCCTTTTTCCGTCACCCGGCCGGCCGGAGAGCTACTGTTCGGGTGTCTCACACTCCGTGAGCGCGCCGAACGCTTCTGGGGAGAGGCCTGTGTTGGCCACGTCACGGATTCGCGGCTCGACGGATTTGCCGAACCTGGAGCCGCTCGGGTTCTCGATTCCGAGGCACTGGATTCTGCGCTGGAAACCGGCACTGGGGTACCCCGAATTCTCTTCTCGAGTCGGGCAATCCCCGACTTCGCCCCCGCTCCTTCCGCCGACGAACCGGCGATCCTGACCATCCAAAGCGAGATCGTCGGTTGGGTTCTTCCCGACGGGACAGATCCGCCGGACGAGAACGACATGTTGAACCCGGATGACTCCGCCACGGGTCTCCCGCAGATCGAGATCCCGGGCAGAGTCCTGCCGAACATCTGGGATCTGATGACCGGTAATGGGGAGCAAGTGTGCTCCGACGTGCCCGTTCTCTTTCCCGAGAGCCGGTTCACGTTGCCCGAGGGGGTACACGTCTCCGGGGCCGAACGAGTGTCACTGGGAGAGCACGTGCACCTGGAGGCGAGTGTTCATTTGGACGCCACCGATGGGCCCATCCGCCTATCGGACGGCGCTCGCATTTCAGCCTTTACACGGTTGGCCGGGCCCGCATTCGTAGGGCCCGAGACGCACCTCCTCGGTGGCTCACTTGGAAACGTCACGATCGGGCCCGCCTGTCGCGTCAGAGGTGAGGTTTCCGGCACGGTCTTTCTGGGTTACGCCAACAAAGCCCACGAGGGGTATGTCGGCCAAGCGTACCTAGGCAGATGGGTGAACCTCGGCGCCCTCACTACGAACAGCGACCTCAAGAACAACTACGGCACGGTACGGGTTCATACGGCCGAAGAACCCGTGGATACTGGACTCCTCAAGGTCGGATGCTTCTTGGGCGATCACGTGAAGACAGGCATCGGCACGTTGCTCCCGACGGGCTGTGTCGTAGGTGTGGGTAGTAATCTCTTCGGTGGCCTCATGGCCCCTGCCCGCGTCCCCCCGTTCAGTTGGTGTTCGGGCGACCAGCTCGAGGAGTACGAAATCGAGCACTTCCTGAACACCGCTGCACTCGCGATGTCTCGTAGGGAGGTGTCACTCGATGAGGGCAGCCGGATGTTGCTTCAGGGGGCGTGGGAGCGGACACGTCCGGAACGTGAAATGAGGGGACCGCAATGAGCGGTTCGCCAACTTCGAGGGCACCGCACCCATGAAGGTCTGTGTTCTCGGAACCGGTAGCGCTGGTAATGCAACGCTCGTCGAGGCGGGCGGGAGCAGGATCCTCGTCGACGCCGGGTTCAGCGGCCGAGAGCTGGAGCGGAGGCTTGGAGAGATCGGGCTGACTCCAGGGGCGGTCCATGCCATCGTGATCACGCACGATCATCGCGACCACACCCACGGGGCCGGCATCTTCAGCCGTCGTCATGGCACGCCGGTCTACATCACGGATCGGACACGGGCCGCCTGTTCCGGGATTTTCCGCGGTAGCGAGCCCCTGAGGGCGTATCAGTCCGGTAGGACGTTCTCGATCGGAGCCATCCGGGTCGAGCCCTTCTTGACCGTGCACGATGCTGCGGATCCGGTAGCCGTGGCACTGGTGGACCGAAACACCGGAGCGCGGGTGGGAATCGCCATGGACCTGGGACGGCCCAACGCTCAGATTCGGCTTGCGCTCGAACACAGTGATTTCTTGATTCTTGAGTCCAACCACGACGAAGAACTCCTTCGGACGGGCCGGTATCCGGCATCGTTGCAGCAGAGAATCGCCTCGAGCCACGGGCACCTGTCGAACCATGCCGCCGCCCGCTTCGCCTGTGAGCTTCTCCACCCTCGCCTTGCGGGCGTCCTCCTGGCGCACCTGTCCCAGGAATGCAATCGTCCGGAGTTGGCCTCGACCGTGGTCGGGGAGGCGTTACGCGGAGCGGGTTTCGAGGGATTCTTGGACGTCGCCCTTCAGGGTCAGCCCACCGACTTCATCGACATCGAAGAACTGCGACAGCGTACAGGCCCCGCACAATTCACGCTGCTCTAATGTGGTGTCGAAGGCCTCTAAATCCCTAACAGCCTCAGGAAGTCGTTGGACAGGGCCCAAAGCATGATCCCCATGATGACCAGGAATCCGACGTGACTCCACCTCATTCTCTGCTCCAAGGAAAGCGCCTTGCCGCGTATGGCCTCGATGCCGAGGAAAACGAGGTGGCCGCCATCCAGAATCGGAATGGGAAGCAAGTTGAGGATCGCAAGATTCACCGAAAACAGAGCCATGAAACGGAGGAAGGTCTCCATCCCGAGTTGGGCAGCCTGCCCGGACGCGGCACCGATGGTCACGATGCTCCCCACCGATCGGGGCGACACTCCACCGGTCACCAGCTGGCCGAGAAAGCCCAGGATCATCCGAGTGGTTCTCACCGTTTCGGCGTAGCCAAGCTGGACGGCCTGGGTCAGCGGGACGTCTCGATGCAGCAACTCGGGTGCGGGGCCGATCCCGACCTTTCCCACGCTACGGCTCTCGCCGGTCACCGGATCGTCTTCGGTTTCAGCTTCCGGCGTCACATAGCGCGTGAGGGGCCGGCCGTCACGCTCCAAGGAAAGCTCCGTCCGAATACCCGGCCGTGCTTCGACGACATCCACGAAGTCGTACCAGCTGGTCATCGGCACGCCACCCGCGAGCAGCACCCGATCACCCGTCTCTAGCCCTCCCCTGTCCGCGGGCAACCCCGGGATCACGGTGCCCAACTCCGCATTCAGCCAGGGTGACAACCCCAGAAGGATCCGGCTCCTCGCTTGCGGGTCCGAAGAGACATCGATCTCGATCTCCACTCGGGGCTCGGCGGTGACAATCCTAAGCGAACCGGCTGGTGCCTCCAGGATGCCGTCTCGGACATCGCCCCAATGCTCTACCTGCCGTTCTCCGACCGTGATGAAGCGAGCTCCAGCGGGCAACTCGGCAAGCGCCTCCGCGCCGGGAGGCAGCAGCTCGGGCTGAACCCGGGCGATCCGAGTCTCGGCGAGTTCCTGTAGGCCCCACGCCGCGTTGACGCCGGTGTACGCAACGAACGCGAATAGCATGTTCATGATCACTCCCGCGGAAATCACGAACGTCCTGGCCCATATGGGTTTGCCGTCGAAATCACTCGGCCGGGGTTTACGAGGCTCATGGGCCGCCTCTCCCTCGGTCTTTCCCTCTGCCCCTCCCTCGAGCCGCTCCGTCACCTCGTCGTCCATCCCACCCATCTTCACGTATCCGCCGAGCGGTATCCAGCTTATCACGTACTCGGTTTCGCCTCTCTGAAAGCCGAAAATCGTCGGCCCCAACCCGATTGAGAAGCGCTGCACCTCGATGCCTACAGACTTCGCCGCGAAGAAGTGGCCGAGTTCATGGACGAAAATGAGGACGCCAAGGAGGACGATCGTCGCAAGAATCGTCATAGGGCCTCCGATATCCCTCTCGAGGGGCGGCCGCAGCCACCAACCCGCTCCATGCTTTTCACCTGACCTTCCTTTTTATCCGTGTCTCAGCCACTCGCCAGCGACCGATGTGAGCTTACGAACTCACTGGCCGTGATTCGGGCGAGCTTATCTGACTCCAGTACGTCATCCACCGTCTCCACGTTCCGTTTCGGGATCGTCTCCAGGGCATGCCCCACCACTTCCGGCATCTCGACAAATCGGATGTCCCGCGAGAGAAAGGCCTGCACTGCGACTTCGTTCGCGGCGTTGAAGACAGCAGGCGCGTTGCCTCCACGGATTCCCGCTTCGACTCCGAGGGCGAAGAGCGCGAAGCGATCCCGATCGATCTCCTCGAACGTCAGCGGCGAAGACCGAATCGGATCGAACGTCCTGAGCGAAGCATCCGCGAGACGCTCCGGATGGGACAGCGCATACAGGATTGGCAATTCCATCGTCGGGAATCCGAGTTGCGCGAGCACCGAGCCGTCTGTGAACTCCACAAAGGAGTGAACGATGGACTGGGGATGTACGATGGCCTCGATTTTTTCGTAGTCGATGCCGTAGAGAAAATGTGCCTCGATGACTTCCAATGCTTTGTTGGCCAGAGTGGCCGAGTCGACCGTGATCTTCGCGCCCATATCCCACGTCGGGTGGCGGAGCGCGTCTTCCGGCTCGACGCCCTCTAGCTCTCGCTGCTCGAGCCCGCGAAAAGGTCCGCCGGAGGCCGTCAGCACCAGACGTGCCACAGACTCGCGGTCTTGACCCTCCAGACACTGGAGAATGGCCGAGTGCTCGCTGTCGATCGGGATCAGCTCCCCGCCGCCCTCACGGGCCGCTTCGATCACGAGCGGCCCTCCCGCCACGAGCGACTCTTTGTTTGCCAAGGCCAGCCGCTTGCCGGCGCGGAGCGCCGCCAGAGTCGCCTCTAGACCCGCGGACCCGACGATGGCGTTGACCACCACATCGACATTCGCATCCTCAACGACTTCCAGCACCGCGGCGTGCCCGCTTCTCCACTCTGCCGTGGGAAGGTTGTCCAGGCCGTTCAGGGCCTCCGGGTCGGCGATCACAGCGACAGGTACGCTGTGTTCGACCACCTGAGCCGCGACATCAGCCACGGAGCTGCGCGCACAAAGCGCTACGACTTGAAAACGATCGGCATGGCGAGCAATCACCGACAGCGTGGCCCGGCCAATGGAACCGGGCGACCCGAGTATGGCGACCCTGGTCAAAGCCATGGACGGATCAGGAGGAGGAGGGCATAGGTGAGCGGCACGGTGAAGAAAAGTGCATCCAAGCGATCGAGGACACCCCCATGGCCGGGGAGCAAACGGCCCGAGTCCTTCACCCCCGCATTGCGTTTGATCACCGATTCGGCGAGGTCGCCGACTTGTCCCGTAATGGCGATCGGAAGACTCAACGCCGCGCCTACCGGCCAAGAGAGGGCGAACTCGGGGACTTCCGAGAGCCAGAGCCGCGCGAACACGCCCCCAGCCAAGATAGAGCCCAGCAGCCCACCGATCGCCCCGACGACCGTCTTGTTCGGACTCACGGCCTCGATGAGCTTGGTCCTGCCCCAACGGGATCCGGAGCCATAGGCGAAGGTGTCGCCCCACCAGGTCACCCAGATGGGGAAAATGAGCAGCGCAGCACCGTGGAAAGCGCTCGCTCCATTGGAGACTTGCTCGGGAAGCGCCCGAAGTAGGACCCAGAACGACAGCGCTCCCCCGGTGTACAGGGCGCCCATGATCGTCCGGGACGCAGCGTCCAGCGGGCGGCCATCGGGCCAGCGAAGCCAGAGCGAGAGGGCGAGCGCCAACAGCGCGGTCCCCAGGACCAGCGCGAACGCCCAGGGAGCGAAGTCTCGATAGACGGAGTGGATCACCGCTATTAGTGGAAGCGCCCCGGCGAGCGTAACTCCCAGCCACCCGAACGCAGCCGTTTCGTCGGGTTTCAAACTGTAATACTCCCGAGCTCCCAGGGCCCCCGCTCCAGCCATGAGGATCCCGAGAGGCCATCCACCCCGATAGATGATGAACGCCGCCAGGGGAATCCCGACGACGGCGACCGTCAGCCGGCTGCCTAGCTCTCCCCTCGGCATTCTGCGGTCCTACCCAACCGTCACACGACCAAATCGACGATCGCGTTCTTGGAAATCCAAGACGGCCCGGAACAGGTCCTCTCTCGAAAAATCGGGCCATAGGACCGCAGCGATGTACAGTTCGGTGTACGCCACCTGCCAGAGCATGAAGTTGGAGAGACGGAATTCGTCCGAGGTGCGAATCAGGAGATCGGGATCCGGAAGGCCCCTGGTGAACAGGGACGCCTCGAAAGTGGCTTCATCGAACTCCTCCGGTAGGAGGTCCCCGGAAGCCACCCGCTCGATCATCTGCTTGCAGGCTCTCAGAATCTCCTCCCGTCCCGAATAGGAGATCATGAGATTGAGACGCAAGTGTATCCCCCCGGCGGTCTCGGACGTGATGAAGTCCACCGACCTTCTCGTGGCCGCGTCGAGGGCATCCACGTCTCCCAACACATGAACCTCGCAGCCCTGCTCCTTGAGCCTACGGGTCTCCTTGGACACGTAGCGACGGAGCAAACTCATCAGCGCAAGCACTTCGGAGCGAGACCGCTGCCAGTTCTCGGTAGAAAACGCGAACAGCGTCAGGATCTCGATGCCGGCGTCGAGGGCGCCCTCGACCGACTCACGGACAGCTTCCATGCCCCGCTGGTGACCCACGGCACGCGGGAGGCCCCGCTGCTTAGCCCAGCGGCCGTTACCGTCCATGATGATTGCTACGTGACGCGGAATTTGCCCGTTTAGGCGGATTCTTTGCAGTAATTCCGAAGACGTCATAGTGACAACCGAGCCAGCCTAGTTGCGGCGAGAGATCGCCAGCAGCTAGAGGGCCATCACCTCCTTCTCTTTGTTCTCGAGCATCTCATCGATCCGTTTCGAGCAGGCGTCCGTCCGTTTCTGAATTTCATCCAGTTGACGGTGACCCTCATCCTCGCCGATCTCATGCTCTTTAATGGCCTGTTTCACCTCGTCGTTTCCGACCTTCCGCGCATGGCGCAGTGAAACCTTGCCGTCCTCCGCCATTTGGTGCAGGATCTTCACGAATTCCTTCCGGCGTTCCTCGTTCAAGGGGGGGACCGGAATCCGGATGATATTTCCGTCGTTCGCGGGATTGAAACCGAGATCCGCCATCAAAATGGCGCGCTCGATGTCGGGCAAGAGCGTCTTGTCGAAGGGCTGGACGACCAAGAGCGATGCCTCCGGCGTGCCGACGGTGGCCACCTGATTCAACGGCATCTTGGACCCATAGGCATCGACCTTGACGGTATCGAGCAACGCCGGCGTGGCCTTACCCGTGCGCACCGTCGAGAACTCCCGACGCACAGCGTCGACCGCCTCTTCCATCCGTACGTCGGCTTCATCCAACGGCATGACTACCCCATCGCATCAGGTTGACCTCCGGATCGGGACGCCGCGGGGGAGGCTCATGATACCAATGTGCCGACCCGATCTCCCCGAATGGCGGCCGAAACAGCCCCCTGATCCTCGAGATTGAGGACGATTATCGGAAGGTCGTTTTCCCGGCAAAGAGAAACGGCCGCGGCATCCATGACAGCCAGCTCCCGCTGCACAACCTCTTGAAAAGTAATGGACGGGATGAACTCTGCCGAGGGGTCCTGCGTAGGGTCTGCACTGTAAACCCCCTTGACTTTCGTGGCTTTGATGACGACCTGAGAGCCCATTTCGATCGCTCTCAGCGCCGCAGCCGTATCGGTCGAAAAGTACGGATTTCCGGTCCCTCCAGCGAAGAGCACGACCCTTCCCTTCTCCATATGCCGCAGAGCCCGCCGCCGGATATAGGGCTCCGCGACCTCCTCCATACGGATCGCAGTCATGACCCGCGTCGCAACCTTCTTGTGCTCGAGCAAATCCTGGACCGCTAGAGCGTTGATAACGGTAGCCAACATCCCCATGTAATCCGCCTGGACCCTGTCCATCCCCTTCTGGCTGGCCAGCGCCCCCCGCACGATGTTGCCCCCCCCAATGACCACGCCAAGGCTAACGCCCATCTCGTGCACGGCCATTATTTCGTTCGTGAGCAAGTCCACTACGGACGGCTCGATGCCGAACCCTTGCGTCCCGGCCAATGCTTCGCCGGACAGCTTGAGTAAGACCCTCCCGTACTTCGGATCCTTGGTCACACCCTTCCCGGTTCTCGGATTCACTCACCCACCTTGAAACGCATAAACCGTCCAACTTCTATTTTTTCCCCGGTCTTGGCCGAAATCTCGGTGATCAACTCTCCGACCGTCTGATCGGGATTCTTCACGAAGGGCTGTGCAAGAAGCGTGCTCTCCTTGAAGAATTTGTTGAGTTTACCCTCGACGATTTTCTCCGCGATGTTGGCAGGCTTATCCTCCTCCTTCACCTGCTCCGTATAGACTTTTCGCTCGCGCGCGACCACGTCCTCGGGAATATCCTCCGGACTTACAGAAATGGGCGCCTGAGACGCGATGTGCAACGCGACGTCCTTGGCCAACCCCTGGAAATCGTCAGTCTTGGCTACGAAATGGGTCTCGCAGTTCAACTCGACGAGGACCGCAGTCCGGTTATCAAAGTGGACGTACGATCCGATCGTACCCTCGTTGGCCGACTTCTCCGCGCGCTTCGCGGCCTTCGCCGCTCCCTTCGCCCTCAACAAGTCGATGGCCGCTTCTATGTCCCCATCGGTCTCGGTCAAGGCCCTCTTGCAATCCATCATGCCGGCACCGGTACGGTCCCGGAGGGCCTTCACGTCTTTTGCAGAAATCGACATCGTGTTGTCCGTCACTCACTCAGTTTGATGGGTCCACCTACAAAAAAAAGGCGGGAGCCCGCAACTGCTCCGCCTCTCTCCGCCCCCACCGCGGGGGCGTGAACACTGCGGTCGCCAGGATCCCTATTCGACCTCCCCGGCTACAGCATCGGCCACTTCCTCTGCCTCTGCCGGCTCATCGGAAGAGCCCTCCACCTTCTCGTCCTCCGTCGGCAGCTCTGAGGGTGCAGTCCCGCCAAGTTTTTCGAGGACCTCGGGCCGAGGCACTCGCTTCCTCCGCGGAGCCGCCGCCCGATTCGGGGTCTCGGTCACCTCGCCGGTTTCAGTCGAGTACGTCGTGGCCTGGGCATCCTGCATTTTCCGCTTCTGCTCTTCCGGTACCTGCGCGCTGGCCTCTCGAACCGACTGGGCGATCGCCTGGGTGATTAGCCCAACCGAGCGGATCGCATCGTCGTTGCCGGGAACCGGGTAGTCTACCAGATCGGGATTCGCGTTGGTGTCCGTGATAGCGATGACGGGGATGCCGAGACGGGCCGCCTCGTGAACAGCGATCTGCTCGCGCTTCACGTCGACGATGAAGACCGCCCCCGGAAGACGGGTCATGTCCTTTACGCCCGACAGATACTTGTTGAGCTTCAGCCGCTCGCGGTCCAGTAGAAGCCGCTCCTTCTTCGTATAGAACTCGAAGGCGCTCTCTTCCTGTCCCCGCTCCAACTCCTTGAGCCGGCGGATCTGCTTCCGGATGGTCTGGAAGTTTGTGAGCATGCCACCGAGCCAACGCTCGGTAACGTAGAGGGCGCCGCAGCGGTCCGCCTCCTGCTCGATGATCGATCGGAGCTGTCGTTTGGTACACACGAACAGGACTCGCTCGCCCGCGAGCACCGCCTCCCGCACAGCTTCCCGCGCAGCGAGAAGCCGGTCGAGCGTCTTACGCAGGTCGATGATGTGGATCCCGTTGCGTTCCGTGAAGATGAACTTCTTCATCTTCGGGTTCCAACGGCGAGTCTGGTGCCCGAAATGGACTCCAGCCTCGAGAAGATCACTCAGTCCCACCTGCTGTTCCTGCATGAATATCCTTGTCTCGGGTGCTTAACGCTTGGAGAATTGGAACCGTTTGCGCGCCTTGGGGCGACCCGGCTTCTTTCGTTCGACCTTCCTTGAATCCCGGGTCAGAAATCCACCGGCGCGCATTACGGGACGTAGATCTTCGTCATGCTCTACGAGCGCCCTCGCCAGTCCCATGCGAACGGCATCCGCCTGGCCGGTCGGACCACCACCACGGACACGGACACGGACATCGAATTGTCCGTCCAGTTCCGCCGCCTGGAGCGGCTGCCAGATCCTTTGCTGGTGGGTGGGGCGGGGAAAGTAGTCCTCGAGGGGCCGGGTGTTGACCGACCACTCACCCTTGCCGGGCTGGAGGTTGACGCGGGCCACAGCAGTCTTTCGCCGGCCCACGGTCTGAATATGTGTTTTCGCCATAGATTCCTGTTCAGTGCCTACTCTTAGACGTCGAGCTCTTGCGGCTGCTGGCCCTCGTGCGGGTGAGCCGCGCCCGCGTATACCTTCAATTTCTTCCTGATGTGCCGTCCCAACTTATTCTTGGGAAGCATCCCCTTGACGGCAAGTTCCACCACACGATCAGGACGCGTTTCAATCATCTTCCGAAACGGGATATGCTTCTCGTGCCCCATATAACCCGAGTGCACGAAGTACGTTTTCTGTTCGGCCTTGCGCCCCGTCAATGCCACTTTCTCAGCATTGATCACGACCACGTAATCCCCCACATCGAGGTGCGGTGTAAACATGGGCTTATGCTTACCCCGCAGGATCCCCGCAACCCGTGTGGCCAACCGGCCCAAGGTCTTGCCCTCGGCATCGACGAGCCACCAGCGGCGCTCGATATGGTCAACTTTCGGAGTGTAAGTCTTCACGGGCCTGTCCGCACAGAGTCAAAGGTACAGCGAGAAACGATAGTGGAGCCTTTTCGGGGTGTCAACGGAGCGAAAGGACAGTATTTTCACGGGTTTTCGACCCAAGAGAGTCCGGCGGCCCTGGTCAGGAGAATCCGGCGTCTCTGGTCTGGAGAAGTGGTCGCGGTGGCCTTTTAGAAGAACGTCTCCAGAAAACGAGCCCGCGACGCGTGCCGCAGACGGATCAGAGCCTTTTGCTTGATCTGCCGGACCCGCTCACGGGTGATGCCCATGAGAGCCCCGATCTCCTCTAGCGTCATGGGGTCCTGATCATCCAGGCCGAAGTACAGGCGAAGAATCTTGGCCTCCCGTTCCTTCAGGGAAGAAAGCGCTGCCTCCACGCTGTCCTTGAGGGCGTGGTCGTAGGCCTCGTCCTCGGGGCCGGGCGCGTATTGGTCCGGCAGGTAGTCGAGCAGTCGGTGGTCTTCGCCGGGCGTGATCGGAGCGTCCAGAGAGAGATGCGACTGAGAGATCGCCAGCGTGCGCTCCACCTCCATCTGGGTGATGTCCAGCTCACCCGCAATTTCCTCGACCGTAGGCTCACGGCCCAACTCCTGGAGAAGGGCCGAACTCCGGCGTCCGATTCTATGGAGGGCGCCCGCCCGATTCAGGGGGACCCTGACGATCCGACTCTGCTCTGCGAGGGCCTGCAGAATAGCCTGCCGGATCCACCATACCGCATAGCTGATAAACTTGATGCCCTTGGTCTCGTCGAACTTATGGGCAGCGCGGATGAGGCCGAGGTTTCCCTCATTGATGAGGTCGGATAGCGGCACGCCCTGGTTCTGATACTTCTTCGCCACCGACACCACGAATCGGAGGTTCGAGCGGACCAGCTTGTCGAGCGCCTCCTCCTCCCCACGCTTGATACCCTTGGCAAGGCGTGCCTCTTCCGCCTTATCGATCAACGGATATTGGCTGATCTCTTTTAGATACTGATCGAGCGAACCTTCCCGGAAGGCACCTTTACGGGAAGTAAACCCCATCTAACCCTCTACGTGAATCATGTGTGTGATCGCGCCTCCGGCACGGTAGGGGGGGCACCCAGCCAGAACCATCATAAGGAAAGGGATCGTCGGCTCAACAGCCGAGGGAACGGGCGCTCCGGACTGCGCATTGCTACGGCGATCGCTCAAGCGCCGAAACAGCCGGTTCGTGGTCAGCGGATCACCTGCCCGACCCGCTCCCACCGCACCGCCCGAAGCAACGAGACCCCTTCTTTGGCGGACAGGTCGTAGGAGAAGTAGAGCCGCCACGGCTGGCCTCGGATGGATCGCCGGTCCACGAAGCCCCAATACCGCGAGTCCTCGCTATTGTCCCGGTTGTCTCCAAGCACGAAGAAACTGCCCTCAGGGACTGAGATAGGACCCCAATTATCCCGTGACGGACGATAGTCGTCGTCGTCCCTGGCCGAACCCCGACCGTCCTCCAACCCACCATCGCTTTCCCCGTAAAGGAGAGCGGGACCGATCCCGCCGGACAATAGATAGTTTTGCTGCCACCTCATGTCCGAATGGGTCGCGTCACCACCACGATCTTTATGACGGACATATTTCTCCTGAATCTCACGCCCGTTCAGGCGGAGCGTCTTGCCCCTCATCTCCAACGTGTCGCCGGGCACGCCCACCACCCGTTTGACGTAGTTCTTGAGCGGCTCATGGGGGGGGTGGAACACCACGACTTCGCCGCGCGTCGGCTCCCGCCATGCCGGCAGCCTCAGGCCCAGAAAAGGCACCTCGGCGCCATACACGGCCTTGTTGACGAGGAGGTAATCACCGACGAGGAGGGTCTCTTCCATCGAACCCGTGGGGATCTTGAACGCCTCGACGACGAAGGCACGCACGCCCAAGAAAAGGAGCACCGCCATGATGACCGACCGCGCGCACGCCCAGGTGAGTCGGACATAGCCCGGCGCGCCCCCCGATGTGCCTCCGTTACCCCCTAACATTCTGAGCGGCATCCTCTAAGAAAGCGATCCATGGCCAACCACCCGCTCGCGCGGCTCACCGCGAGGCGGGGTCGAGCACGGATACCCATTTCGGCAAACGTGGGTTCCAGGCGGAAAATGAGAAGCTTCCCCGTTCAGGGGTCCCGGTCATAGTGTTGAACAGGGGGTCGAGGTTCGCGGAAGAGAGAACGCTTCACCTGACGCGGGCGAAACCTTTCACCTGACATGGGAAGAAACATGGTGGCAAGACATTGGGCAGTCGGACGCATGGGTAGCGGATTCAGTGAGTAGAGTCCGGTCTCCGTTCTTGGTTCTGTTCGTGGCGATCGCCGCGGGCCTTCTGATGACTTGGCTTCAGGGTCGCTCTCCGGTGTCGGCCGCCAGCAGCGTGGACTCGGCCGCTCACCTGGCGAATTCCTGCTCGAAAGCCGAGGGGGACATGTGCGACGAAAGGGTGACCGTCCGACGCGCCGTCGATGAGGTGGTCCTCAGCTCCGCCTCGGTGTGTGTGGACATGGGATATCTCTGCGCCGATCTCGAAACGTCGGGTTCCCAGCGAATTCTCCGCTGGCCGGAGAACACGGGCCGCCTCCGGATCCGGGTTCCCCTCCCCCCCGGAGTGGCCCCTGAGCGCGCGAGGGATCTCCAGAGCGCCGCAGTGCGCGGAATACAGTACTGGCAGGGGCGCCCCTTCGAGCTCGTGATCGACACCCACCCCACCCCCTCGCGCGAGGCCGACATAGACATCTCTTGGGGAGAGGGTCTCTCTGGATCCCAACTCGGCCTAACGCAGGTCCGTTGGACTCTAGAAAAGGGTGAAGTCAGGTTCGAAGTTCTGGGGATCGCACTCGCCATGTTCAGTCCGAGCATCGCGAATTTCGAACTGGCCCCGCAGCAGATTCTGCTCACGGCGGCCCATGAGATGGGGCACGCCCTCGGGCTGCCGCACAGTGATTCCGAGCGTGACGTCATGTATGCGACGAACACCGCCCGGAGCCTCTCCACCCGCGACTTTCGCACCGTCAATGCGCTCTACCGTCTGCCGAATGGAGCAGAGATAGTAAAAGAGCCCTAGGCCAGAGCACTAGAACCCTAGGCCGGATCACTAGAACCTAGGCCAGATCACTCCTCCCGGCTGAGCCCGTACTTCTCGATCTTCTTGTACAGGTTCGACCGCGGCATATCGATCTGGCGGGCCGTCTCGCTCACATTCCAGTCGTTCACGTGAAGCTTGTGCGCGATGAACGCCATCTCGGCGTTCTCCTTGAACTCGCTGAACGCCTCGACGTTGAGAAGAGTGGCACCGAGCGCGTCCCCGCTGGCCGTACCGGCAACCAGAGCGTCCACATCCTCCTCACGAACAGCCTCGCCCGGCGAAAGAATCAAGAGCCGTTCTACCGTATTCCTGAGTTCGCGGACGTTTCCTGGCCAATCGAGGGCCTCGAGCCGCTTCATCGCTCCGTCCTCGATCGTCTTGGGCGGTCCATGGTTCGAAAGAACGGCCTGCGAGACGAAATACGTGACCAGCGGTCGAATGTCCTCCCGCCGCTCGCGGAGTGGAGGCACGACGAGCGGAACCACATTGAGCCTGTAGAAAAGATCCTCGCGAAACCGGCCTTCGGTGATCTCTTTCGACAAATCCTTGTTCGTTGCCGCGAACACCCGCACGTCCACGGTGATGGCCTTGGACCCCCCCACCCGCGTAACGACCCCCTCTTCGAGCGCCCTCAGCACCTTGGCCTGGGCATCCAAGGACATGTCGCCGACTTCATCGAGAAAGAGGGTTCCGTCTTGAGCTTGCTCGAACTTTCCCGCATGGTCGGCGACCGCCCCCGTGAAGGAACCCTTCATGTGGCCGAACAGCTCCGACTCGATCAGCTCGGAGGGGATCGCCGCACAGTTGACCTCGATGAAGGACCCGTCGCGCCTCGACGAAGAGTGATGGAGGGCACGGGCGACGAGCTCCTTTCCGGTACCATTCTCACCGGTGATGAGCACTCGCGCATCCGTAGGTGCCACCCTATCGATGCGCTCCATGACATCGCGCATGGTCTGCGATGCACCCACGATCTCGTGCCGAGTGCCGACTTCGCTTCGGAGCATCTCGACACTCTCGGTGAGCCCCCGAAGTTCGAGGACGTTGCGAAGAGTCACGAGCAGCCGGCCCGTGTCCAAGGGCTTCTCGATAAAATCGAACGCCCCCTTCTGCGTTGCCTCGACGGCCGTATCGATCGTTCCGTGACCGCTGATCATGACCACAGCCGCGTTCGCGTCGAGATTGCGGATCCGGGAAAGCACCTCGAGGCCGTCGAGACCGGACATCTTCACGTCCAGGAACGTGACGTGTGGGCGGAAGGACTCGAAAAACTCCAGGGCTTCGGGCCCGTCTTCCGCCGTCACCACCTCATGGTCCTCGTATTCGAAAACCTGCCTCAGCGCACCGCGGATCGATTCTTCGTCATCGACGATCAGAATTCGGGGCATGTCTTCACCGTGATCCGGGAGCTCAACCGTCCCGCACGAGGATCAGGCGGTCGCGAAGCACGTGCGCCGACCCCACCCCATTGGGCAGGGGAAACGCCAGCGCATCCTCAGGGAGCCCGTCAACGTGCCTTCGGCCCAAGGCCGTCAAGATCTTGGGGGTCATCCCGTCGGGGAGCGGCACTGGAATGAAGGAAGCGCGCACCCCGTGAACGACGAGAGCAATCCCGTCGTCGTCGAGGGGAGACAAGGCGCCTTCAACCGCAACGGTCACCGTGTCAGGGAGGAAGCCCAGTATCCCATCGACGGTGGGCAGTCCGGGGAAGGCCTCGACCGCGATACGAGCGCTCAGTGACACGACTCCGTCTCGGAACTCCACGACCGGATTCGAAAGGCCCCCTGGAACCATCCCGGGGGCGGAGTACCGAATCACGGCAACGACCTCTGCGTCGCTCAGACTGAGCTGGTCCCCACTTTCTCCGCGGCGAAAGCGCTCGAAGCGATCCAGAGCGGCGTCGGCCAACTCCGGAGACGGTAAGACCTCCACCGTCGCCTCCTCCTCGGCGAACCAACCCTGCACGCTTGGGAATACCGCCGGCCCCCACCTCCACCCAGCGAAGGCCGCAGCGATAAGCAGACCGAAGAGCCACGCCTTTCCCAGGCACCCCTTGAGACAGCCTGATCCGATCACCGCTCAGCCCTCGAGCGCGGTACGGTGCTGCAGGGTATACCGAGCGGCCCCACCCTTTGAAAGTTGACTCCGCATCAGATCGAGCTTCCGTACCTTTACCTGCCCCGAGTAGGTCAGGTTCGCGGCCTTGTCATCCAGACCGCGGAAGGCTCCGGCGCCGTCGTTCGCATCGGCTCGGCCAAGTGTGAGATGCGGATGGAACGCCCTCGTTTCACGCTCGAAGCCGCAATCCATCAGGGCCCATTCGACGTCCTGCTTCAGGCACCGCAGAGCCGGACTGGGATCGATGCCGACCCAGATCACCCGAGGGCGGCGGATGGTCGGAAAGGCGCCAAAACCCTCTACCGCCAAATCGAGATGAGCCGTGGTCAGGGCCACGTGATCGAGCGCTTCTTGAACCTCCTCCATACGGTCGTCCGCGACCTCGCCGAGAAACTTCAGGGTCACGTGGAAGTGCTCCGGCTCCACCCAGCGGACGGGAAGCTCGCATTCCCGGAGGATTTTGGAAGCCCGGTAGATTCGGTCACGCTCTTTCTTGGGAAGGTTCAGTGCGACGAAGAGACGCATAGCCGGAACGCAGAATCCGAGGAAGAGGTCGTGCACATGGCCAAAAACTACCGGGATGGAGCGAAGCTTACAACCGGGCACGTCGCCTGGTCGCACCGCTGGAACCGCTCAGAGTAATCCGCGTTCTTCCACTAACTCCCGGCGAGTTCGGACTGGGGGGCCGGCCGCAGGCTGGGGCTGGCGCTCGAGGCCCACGAGCCGCTGAGTCGGGTACGCCAACTCGATGTCCGGCTCGCTGGACACGATGTCGAGAACGCCCTCCCAGAGCGTCTCGTCGAAGGCCCTGCGCCGCCGCGGATCCGTAAGAAAACGCATCGACAAGCAGATCCCGTGGTCCAGAACCGAGGTATAGACGGTCGCCGTCACGGTCCCGTATGAAATCAACATGCGGCTCGGTCGCTTCCGCAAGAACTCGGCGGCCCTCTGGCTCATCTCCACACTCGCCTCGGTTACCATTTCCAGCAGACGCGTCTTGGCCGTACGCCAGTCGCTCTCGAACGTGAACACCACCGGCACCTCGTGCCACAGGAACGGAAACTCCGACGTGTAGTTCGCGATCGGATCGGTCAGGATCTTCGCGTTCGGGACTCGAATCAGTCGTCCCGTACTCTGGTCGCTGTCCACCCAGTTGCCGATCTCCAAGATATGGAAATGCAGGACCGATACGTCCACCACGTCGCCAGAGTGATCACCAATCTGGATCCGGTCGCCGACCTCGAACGGGGGCTTCGTGATCAGAATCAGCCAGCCGGCGATGTCCACGAGCACATCCTTCAGCGCGATCGCCACACCGGCGGACACCAACCCCAAGAAGGTGCCGACCTGAGAAAGACCGTCGACCCAAATGCCGATGAGGAAAAGCGTCGCGAGTCCCGTGGTCAGGTAGGCGAGCGTCTTCCTCCACCGGTACTGCACGACACGATTTTCCACGGTCCGGGCAATGACCTGCCGGCCAACTCTGCGGATTAGCCACGCGCCAAACAGGACACCGAACGTCAGCCCGATTTCTCGCCACGGCAGAGCGTCGAACGCGGAAATTCCTTGTAGAAGGCCCGTTCCCTGCACGAGCGTGCTGGAGAGCACGGCCCCGGTAGGAATGACGAACGAGAATCCCAGCGTGATCATGGCCCTTTCGATACCTGTGGCGTTTGCCGAAAAAGTGGCCGCCTGAATGACGAAACCACGTGATTGATGGCCCTGTTCAAATCACGTGATCATGGGTGGTAAACGCAAGGTTTTACCGCGCGGACAGCAATCGGACCTGCGTCGAGCGTGTGCACGTCAGTCAGCCCCGTGGGGCCGATCGCCCTAGTCGCGGCAAAACGAACGTCCGTACGCCCTCCAAGGTGCTCGAGATCGGGATACTGTCCGGCAATCCGGGGATCTCCTGATCTGATTCGACGAAGGCTATGACCGGACGTTCGTACCTGACCGCGAGCCTGACTTCGCTAAGGGTTCCCGCATCTCCAGATAGAGCCACGATTACATCCGATGTAAGGACGTTGATATGGTTTCGCGACATGGGGTCCGTGCCACGTTCACCACTCAAGGGAAGATGCGTCAGGACCGGAATCTCGACCCATTGGTTCGGATACCCGTCTTTTGGGGTCGGATACCCGTCCTTGGGGGTCGGATGCTCGTCTCGGGGGGTCGGATGCCCGTCTTTGGGGGTCGGATAACGGTCCTTCGGTTTTTTCAGCGACTCATCGCAGGGAAGAATGCCGATGACCAGCCCCTGGCGGTTGGGAGTGTCGTAGAACGACTTGCTGACGGCCGCCATTACACCGCCTCCGCCTCCGGTCAGCAGGTGAACTCCAGACTCCGCCAACCAGCGACCCAGAGCTGAGGCGCGTTCCAACTGGGGCCTGCTACCGGATCCCATGACGCCGACGATGGGCAGGCGGGTCATGGGAGGATGGGTAGGCAGGTCACGTTGACGATGGGCAGGTGGCTCACGGACTGATGGCCACGCCTCCGACGAAGACGCGAAGCCTACGGGTCAATTGTCCACCCGCTCCCTCAGCACCTCGGCCATGTCGGTGGCGATCTGGACAGCCTCACTCACCGGAAGCTGATGCTCGCGGTCGAGCCGGTCCTTGAGTGTGTCGCCTTCCACGTAGGGCATCACGTAGAAGAGGAAGTCGTCGGCCTCGCCGGAGTCGAAGAGCGGGAGGATATTGGGATGTTGGAGGTTGGCGGTGACCTCGATCTCGGCCAGGAAGCGCTCGGCCCCGACAAGCACGGCCAATTCCGGCTTCAAGACCTTGAGCGCCACGTTTCGGTGGTGCTTCAGATCCTCGGCCCGGTACACGGTGGCCATGCCGCCTTCGCCCAGCTCGCGCTCGATGCGGTAGCGGCCCTTGAGGGCGGCGTTCAGACGGGTGACGGCATCCGACATAGCAGACAAGATGTGTCTAAGGCGTGTGGGGTTGCAAGCTCCTCTGCCCCTGCCCCCGGCGGTTGCCCAGTTTCCGCGGAAACTGGGATCACTCTTAGGCCGCGTGCTCGACGCGGACACGGGGCTCCACGGCCAACGACCGGCTCCAGGAGCGAAGCGCGAGGCACGTCCCAGACCACCTCCAGAGCGCTGCTCCAGATCTGTCAATGGTTGGATGGGACGGATGGATGTGCGGGTGAGCTGCCGTTCACCCCACCCGGGAGCGATCGAGTAAGCGGTATTGGATGGCCTCCCCGACGTGGTGGGAATTCAGGCGATTTGCCCCCTCCAAATCGGCGATGGTCCTCGCCACCTTGACCACCCGATCGTGTGCCCGTGCCGAAAGTGCCAAGCGGGTCATGGCCTGGCGCAAAATCCGCGCGGGCGCATCGTCCAGGGGGCACCAACGTCGGATCTCTCGGGACCTCATATGGCTGTTCGCCCATACTTCGGTGACACGACGAAAACGTTGGTGCTGTCGCTCACGAGCGGCCGCAACACGGGCCCGGACGGCGTCGCTCGGCTCCGCGGGACCAACCGCCCTCAGGTCCTCGACCGGAACGGCGGGCACCTCGATGTGGAGATCTATGCGGTCCAACAGGGGGCCCGAGACGCGGGAACGATACCGGGCCACGGCCGCAGGATCGCACGTACACCGGTCTCCTTCGGCACCGTACAGCCCGCAGGCACACGGATTCATGGCGGCGGCGAGCATGAATCGCGCGGGATACCGAAGTGTAATCCGTGCCCGCGAGTGGCTCACGACGCCGTCCTCCATCGGTTGCCGAAGCGCCTCCAGAACCGACCGCCGATACTCCGGAAGCTCGTCGAGGAACAGCACGCCGTTGTGGGCGAGGCTCACCTCGCCGGGTCGTGGAATCGCCCCGCCTCCGACGAGCCCGGCATCGCTCGCTGTGTGATGGGGCGCGCGGAACGGACGCTCCGCGACGAGCGTGCCCCCCGCAGGAACCAGGCCCGCGACCGAATGGATCTTGGTGATGTCGATCGACTCGGCCACCGTAAGCGGGGGGAGAATCCCGGGGAGTCGCCGGGCCATCATCGTCTTTCCAGATCCGGGGGGGCCGATCAACAGGAGGTTATGACCCCCCGCCGCCGCGATCTCGAGCGCTCTCTTCGCGAACTGCTGTCCACGCACGTCACAAAGATCGGGTTGCCGCGTCGGGGGACGATCGAGGAGGCTGAGCGTGTCGAGTCGCGTCGGAGCGATGGTGTTCCCCGCTGAGAGGTGCTCCAAAACCTCGCCTAGGGTCTCGCCACCAAGGACCTCCACCCCTTCGACCGCTCCGGCCTCTCGGGCATTCGCCCTGGGTAGTAGAAGCTTCGTCACACCCCGAGCGCGGCACCCCGCGGCGATCGGCAGCCCTCCACGGATCGGCCTCAGGCGTCCGTCCAGTCCGAGTTCACCGACCAGACAGACGCCGTCTACCCTCTCCTGCGGCACCACGCCCATGCCGATCAGGACCGCCACGGCTATCGGGAGATCGAAGGCGCTTCCCTCCTTGGGCACATCGGCTGGAGCGAGGTTGACGGTAATCCGTCGGTGAGGGACCGGATGGCCCACGTTGCTCAGGGCGGCAGTGACCCGTTCCCTACCCTCTCGAACCGCGCCATGGGGCAGGCCGACAACAACGAACGAGGGGAGACCCACCGAGATGTTGACCTCCACCGACACCGCATGGCTCTCGACTCCGGCGACCGAAGCCGAGCCGACCTGCGCCAGCATGAACTCCTCCTGTACGGGGCGAACGTCCCCGGAGGGGGCACGTCGGTCCTATGCTGACCGAGGCCGTGGGGCTGGTCCATGTCCGGACGGGACCCGGGGTGCTAGCGAGTGATGTCGACAAGCCAAACGCGGGTCGGGCAGCCCGACGCTCCGGCGACTCCGTCCTCCCTGCTCGCCTCAGCCGAACAGCGGCGGCCTCCGCGTGTGGAAGTCGGTCGCGTCCTGCCAGGCCTTGGCCACCCTGAGCGTCTCGGCATCCGCCCACAGCTGACCGACGAAGACGGTGCTTACCGGCGTGCCGTCGTCGTTGAAGCCGCTCGGCACCACCACCGCTGGATGGCCAGTTAGGTTGGTCATCAACAGCTGGTCTGGGGCGCGCGTAGGAGTGATGAACACGTCGATCCCCTCCAGCGCCGCCTCGAGCGCGCCCATGAGCATCGTACGGACTCGGTTGGCTTGGATGTACTCCACGGCCGGAGTCATGTGGGCGACCCGAAATGAGGTGGGCCATGACTCGGGCGTCTGCCTGACGAGCAGATCGTCCCTTCCGCTCAGCGTCAGCTCTTCGAACGCGGCCGCGGCTTCCGCCCGCAGGATGATCCTCAGTGCATCGAGTGGATAGTCGGAGGGAAGGTCGATCGGTACCGGCTCTACACCGAGCGAACGGAGCGTCTCGAGCGCCGCCCGGTCGTGGCCGGTTGCGCCGTCCCACTCGAAGCCGCGGCGGAAGTACCCGACTCGGAGATCCGACAGCGGCCGCTCGGAATCCCAGTTGAAAGGCGTCGTGCGCGCTGTGGGATCTCGGCCATCGGCGCCGTGGATGGCGTTGAAGACCAGTGCACAGTCCTCCACGCTGCGGGCGAGGGGACCCAGTTTGTCCATGCTCCATGAGAGCGCCATGGCGCCGGAGCGGCTGACCCGCCCGTAGGTCGGCCGGAGCCCCGTTACACCGCAACGCGTCGACGGCGACACTATGGAGCCGAGCGTCTCACTTCCTATGGCGAAGCCCACGAGTCCGGCCGCCGTCGTTGCGGCCGAGCCCGCCGAGGAGCCGCTCGAGCCCTGCTCAAGGTTCCACGGGTTCCGGGTTCGGCCGCCGTACCAGTAGTCCCCCGATGCGAGGGCACCCAGCGTCAGCTTCGCCACCAGGATGGCGCCCGCCTCTTCGAGGCGACGTACCACAGTCGCGTCTTCCCCGATGACCTGGTCCCGGTACGGCTCGGCTCCCCACGTAGTGCGGAAGCCCTCGGCCGCCAGCAGATCCTTGGCGCCCCACGGGACGCCGTGAAGCGGGCCGCGGTAGGCTCCGTTCGCAATCTCGCGATCCGCCCGGGCCGCATGCTCGAGCGCTTGATCGCTCATCAACGTGATGACGGCCTCCAGCGTGGGTCCGTGCCGTTCCAGCCGCTCCAGGTAGAGCGTGGTGAGCTCGGTCGAACTCAGCTGCCGAGTTCGAATCAGCTCGGAGAGCTGGGTGACCGGCATGAACGCCAGGGTCTCAGGGTCCACCGGGCGACTCAGCCCTACGTGCCTCGTGGACCGGAAGGGACGGGTCTCGGAAGGCAACTCACGTCCCGGAAGCACCGGATCGAATTGGACGGCCGGCATCACCTGATTCGGAACGGGATTTTCGCGCAGGGCCTCATACGCCTCGAGATTCGTGTTCAGGCCCTCGAGCATCAGGTCCCGCTCCGCATCCGTGAACTCCAGGCCGGCCAGCGCCCCCGCGTCAGCAACGATCTCCGATGTGATCTCTCCGCGCGTCTGCACCTGTGCCCAGAGCACTCCCGGAAACACGGTCCCACCCAGACCCAGCGCGGACATATACGCCATGAATCCGCGTCGATCGATGGATTCGATATCGTCGAGGATCTTCATCGGTCCCTCGCAAGCCTTGAGGAAAGAGCGGTGGGCCGATATGGTGCGCGCGTATGTCGCCACCCCGCAAGGTCGCGTGGCGTGGTTCGACCGTTTCCTGGTCAGAAATTCAAGGTGAGAGCACTCCATGAATGTCGCCGTTCTAGGTGAAACAATGCCGGGTGAACACCGGGTCGCGCTCATTCCCGCGAGCGTGCCCAAGCTCGAGAAGCTAGGGTGCGAAGTCACCGTCGTGTCGGGAGCCGGCATTCCGTCCCACTTCTCGGACGCGGAGTACGGCGAGGCCGGGGCGACGATCGTCCCGGACGTCGGGACGGCCGTGCAGGGTGCCGAAATCGTCTTGAAGGTTCAGGCGCCGACCGCCCAAGAGATCGAAGCGCTCCCCGAGGGTGTGGTGCTCATCTCGCTACTCTCGCCACTCACGCAACCGGAGTTGATCGGCAGGCTCGGTGCCGCCGGGGTCACCGCCTTCGCTTTGGAGCTCATCCCACGGATCACACGGGCGCAGAGCATGGATGTGCTCTCGTCGCAGGCCACGGTCGCCGGATACAAGGCTGTGGTCACCGGCGCGGACGAGCTCGCGAAGTTCTTGCCGATGTTCATGACCGCCGCGGGAACCATTCGCCCGGGCAAGGTCCTGATCCTCGGCGCCGGCGTGGCCGGGCTCCAGGCAATAGCCACAGCACGCCGCTTGGGCGCCAAGGTGGAGGCCTTCGATGTGCGCCCCGCGGTGAAGGAGCAGATCGAAAGCCTGGGCGCCACCTTCCTCGAGACGGAAGAGGAGGTCACCGGAGAGGGAGAGGGCGGCTACGCCAAGGAGTTGAGCGAGGAGCAGCACCAGCGCGAGCTTGAGCTCATCGCCACGCACATCGCCGATACGGATCTGGTGATCACGACGGCCCAGATCCCCGGTCGGCCCGCGCCCCGGCTCATCACCGAAGAGATGGTGGACTCGATGCACCCCGGATCGGTGATCGTGGACCTCGCCGCGGCCTCCGGAGGCAACTGCGCCATCACCCGTGAGGGAGAGACGGTGGAGAGAAACGGCGTGAAAGTGATGGGCCCCGCCAACCTACCCGCGGAGATTCCTGTGCACGCGAGCCAGATGTTCTCCAAGAACGTCGAGACGCTCCTCAAGGAGCTCGTCGCCGAGGGTGAGCTGTCGCTCGACTTCGAGGACGAGATCGTCGCGGGCACGTGCGTGACACACGGGGGCGAGGTGCGACACGGGCCGACCAAAGAGAAGCTCGGCTAGGTAGGTACGTTCGACGAAGTACGTTCGGGACCCGCCGTCTCTCACACGGAGGCATCGATGCGTTCGCTCGTTCTATCTTTGGTGCTCCTCGCCGCCTGCTCCGCCGACCAGTCTAAAACCGTTCCGCTTTTCGAAGGACTCGGCAACCACCATCATCCCATCACCACGTCTGCGCTCCAGGCGCAAGCCTACTTCGATCAGGGCCTCCGCCTCACGTACGCGTTCAACCACGAGGAGGCGATCCGTTCGTACGAGTATGCCCTCGAGCTCGATCCGGGCTGCGCCATGTGCTGGTGGGGAATCGCGTTCGCCGCGGGCCCCAACATCAATGCGACGATGGATTCGGTGGGAGGCACACTCGCCTGGGATGCGATCCAGTACGCGGTGGCGCCGCTCCCGTCGATCGCGAGATGATGGAGGTCCCCGAACTCGGCGGCCTCCAGAATTACATTCTGCTACCGCTTCGCATGATGTCCCGTTTCGGAATGTGGGACGAGATCCTCGTGGAGCCGGTTCCTGACACCGACCAGGACTTTGTGGCAGGATTTTCCCATTACACACGGGGCATGGCACTCTTACGTACCGGCCGCGCCGCCGAGGCCACGGCCGAACTCGAAATGCTGCGGGCCCGCGTCGAGAGTCCGGGAATCCAGCCCTATGCCATTTGGTGGAACCCGGCCAGCCAGATCCTCACGTTGGGGGCGTTGGCGCTGGAGGCCGAGCTGCTTCACGCGGCCGGGGAGCAAGAGCGTACCGTCGCGCTTCTGGAGCGTGCCGTCGCCCTCGAAGACGGTCTCAGCTACGATGAGCCCCCGCCCTGGTCGATCCCGAGCCGGCAGGTCCTTGGCCGAATCCACTTCGAAAGAGGCCGCGGAGGCGGCGACGGTCATGTCCCGATACGAGCGCGCCTGGAGCACGGCGGACGTGGAGCCGGTGGTCGGGACGCACTGAGTCCGGGAGCGGCTGCGTGCCAGTGCGCGGTGAATGCGCACGCTCTTTGCCAATCCCCCCCTAGGCCCGTACCCTAAGCCAGCGTCCGAAGAAAGCAGGAGCCCCGCGATCCGACCCACGTCACCCCCGGAGCACATCCAGTTCCGACACCGACCGGAGCCGACCATGACCCGCGCACTCCTCGACCGAGCCCCCACGATCTCCGTCCTCACCGCAGCGCTGATGCTGATACCCGCCGTGCTCGCCGCCCAATACGTCCCAGATCGGGGCGCATGGGAGACGCGACAGCCCGCGGAAGTCGGGATGAACGCCTCCGGAGTACAGGCAGCCGTAGACTACGCCATCGCTCACGAGACCCCTCAGCCGCGGGACCAGGAAAAGGGTCAGAACCAGAGCTTCGGCCTCGAGCCGTTCGGTTTTGGTATCGGTCCCTTCAAGGCCCACAAGGGGCCGGCCGGGGTGATCGTACGCCACGGATACATCGTGGCCGAGTGGGGCGACACGCGAAGCGTGGACATGACGCACAGTGTGTCGAAGTCCTTCCTGACGACCACCGTCGGACTGGCGGTCCAAGACGGGCTCATCGGCTCGATCGACGACCTGGCTCGAGACTACATGGGCCCCGTCGACCTGCCTCCTGGGGATGGCGAGCCCGGCGTCGACCGCGTGGGCTTCGGCACGCCCGACGTGACGACACTCTTCAATACCGAGCACAACCGTCAGATCACCTGGCGACACCTGCTCACCCAGAGCTCGGACTGGGAAGGGACTCTTTGGGGTAAGCCGGATTGGGCGGACCGGCCCGATGACGATCCGTCCACCTGGACCACCCGTGCGAGGCACACTCCGGGCACGGTATACGAATACAACGACACCCGTGTGAACGTGCTGGCCCTACTGGCGACGAGCGTGTGGCGCCGACCGCTTCCGCAGATCTTGAAAGAGCGGGTCATGGATCCCATCGGTGCGTCGCCAACATGGCGCTGGTACGGTTACGAAAACTCATGGATCACCCTCGATGGAAGACGGGTTCAGGCCGTGAGCGGTGGCGGGCATTGGGGTGGGGGCATGTTCATCCACGCGAGAGACCAGGCCCGCTTCGGGCTGTTCACGTTGCGGAAAGGTCGCTGGGGCGATCAGCAGCTCATGGACGAAAAGTGGTTCGAGATGGCCACGACACCGTCCGCAGCAAACCAAACGTACGGCTTCATGAACTTCTACCCCAACGTGCCCAACGCCGAGGGCCGGAGCGGCTATCCGAGCGCGCCCAGCACAGCCTACTCACACCGCGGCCGCGGCACGAACCTGGTCTACGTGGATCAGGAAAACGATCTGGTCGTCGTGGCACGTTGGATCTCCGGCGGAGACATCGACGAGCTTCTGAGGTTGGTCATCGGCTCCATTCAAGCCACGGCGGACGGGGGTTAGCCGGACTCGAACTAAGCCGGACCCGAGCTAGGCCGGACGGGAGCTAGCCGGAGGGGTTACCCACCGGCGAAGTCGCGACCGCCTCCTCTTTTTTCAACATTCCCCATGCGGTGGAGACGGCGAGGAACGCCCAAAGCAAATCGAACGGACCCATCTGGGCGGTGACGCGTCCCAGAAGCCCCGCCTGGGCGAACGCCAATCCGGTAAACTGTGCGGCCATCGCTTCGCGCTCGTCCTGAGAGAGCGTCCCAAGATGCCGCGCGCCTTCAGCGAGCATGTCCTCCCACAAGGCGTCCGAAATCGTGTCGCCATCGGGAATGGCGTCGTACGACGCCTGCACCTGCTGCGAAAAGCCCTCATTGAACTGGAGGTCGAGGGTGGCAGCCTGTGACATGAGCTCGTCGTCTGTCAGCACTTCGTCCAGGGCACTTCCCCCAAGGACGAATTCCCCAATGAGCACCCGAGCGATCAGTAGGCCTACAAGCGCCAGCGTCGCTGCCGACCCGGCCGCCACCGAGTCCCTACGCGCTGTGGTGCGGGCCATTCCGACTCCCACCAGACCCCCCAGGGCCCACGCGGCGTACCCGACCTCGTAGCCGGTCATTGCGGTAAGCACGGTCCACCCGATGCCCCCGATGAGCGCGGCACCGAGGCCGGCGAGCATTGCCGGCAACAGAGATTGCGAGGGCGCGACGGTCGCCGTCTCGGCCACCCGATAACGATCAAATTGCTCCTGGTCCACGGTCGTCCTCCTCTGGTCATGACAGGTCGGCGGTAGGCGCGACACGCCATGACACACTGGGAGCCATGGTCCCATCGGCACGAACCGCTCTATTCGACGCTAAACTGAGGATTCCTTGGACGACAACACTTTTTTCGGCCCACCGCCTGAGCCGTCCCCGGCGGTCTGGCGCATTTGGAGATCCTGAGTAGGTTCCCCGGCAGAAACCACAGCGCTTTCCTACCGAAACCGCTCTTACGCCGAAATGGAGGATCCTGATGGGCGAAATGGTGGTTGGGCTGTACGTCTTCGTCCTCGCCACGCTCACCGGCCGGGAGGTCATCACCAAGGTGCCCCCGACCCTGCACACGCCCTTGATGTCGGGCGCCAACGCCATCTCGGGCGTCGCGGTCGTCGGCGCTCTGGTGGTCTCGGCGCAGGTCGATGCCGGGCTCGCGCAAATCCTGGGAATCGTCGCGATCGTGATGGCGATGGTCAATGTGGTCGGGGGCTTCATGGTCACCGACCGCATGCTCGAAATGTTCAAGAAAAACTAGCGGCCACTCAGAGGAGCTCATTCATGGATCTCTCCCTTTGGGTGGAGCTGTCGTACCTCTTCGCTTCAGTCCTCTTCGTCCTTGGCCTCAAACGCCTCCAGTCCCCCGCCACGGCTCGTGGGGGGAACCGGTTGGCGGCCCTGGCCATGCTCATCGCCATTGTCGCGACGCTGGTCGAAAACCAGGTCCTGAGCTGGACCAGCATCGCGGCCGGCATGGTGTTGGGCGGGCTCATCGGCGGCGTGGCGGCACGGACGGTGAAGATGACCGATATGCCCCAGCTCGTGGGCATCTTCAACGGATTCGGGGGCGGCGCCTCGGCGCTCGTCGCGGCGGCCGAGCTCCTACGGGTTCAGTCGGCGGGAACGGCTCTCGTGCTTGGGGACGGGTTCACGATCGCCATATCCTGCCTTATCGGTACAGTGACCTTCTCCGGCAGCTTCATCGCGTTCGGTAAGCTCCAGGGGCTCGTGTCCGGTAATCCCATCACGTTCCCGCTCCAGAAGACTTTCAATGCCCTGCTCTTCCTGTCGCTCCTGGTCCTGGGCACCTCGGTGATGGGTGTGTTCGAGGTCGGCGGACTCTCGGCTCTCACGGTCTTCGCGATCTTCATGGCGATCGCGCTGCTACTGGGCATCCTGCTGGTGATTCCCATCGGCGGTGCGGACATGCCCGTGGTGATCTCTCTGCTCAACTCCTATTCGGGATTGGCGGCGTCCGCCGCCGGGTTCGTAATCGCGAACAACGTGCTCATCATCAGTGGCGCACTCGTGGGCGCGGCCGGGCTCATCCTGACGATGATCATGTGTAAGGCGATGAACCGCTCGCTTGCCAACGTGGCGTTCGGCGCGTTCGGTGGAGAGACGGGCAGTGCCGCCCAAATCGGTGCGGGCGACAAGACGGCCCGCTCTGTGGACGCCGAGGGTGCGGCGATGATCCTGGCCTACGCCCAATCCGTAGTGGTGGTGCCGGGCTACGGCCTGGCGGTCGCGCAGGCGCAGCACGAGCTCCGGAAGGCCATGGACAACCTCGAGGAACGAGGCGTAGACGTGAAGTACGCCATCCACCCGGTGGCCGGCCGTATGCCCGGACACATGAACGTGTTGCTCGCCGAGGCGGATGTGCCCTACGACAAACTGTTCGACCTCGACGAAATCAACGAAGACTTCAACCGGACCGACGTCGTCCTCGTCGTAGGCGCCAACGACGTTGTGAACCCCGAGGCGCACAATCCCCAGAGCGTGATCGCAGGCATGCCGATCCTCGACGTAGCAAATGCCAAGAGCGTGATCATCATGAAGCGAAGCCTTTCGCCCGGATTCGCCGGCATCGACAATCCGCTCTTCTATGAGGACCACACACTGATGTTCTTCGGAGATGCCAAGGGCTCTATGACCGATCTGGTGCGGGAGGTTCGCGAAGCCTGAACATCCGGACTAGTGAAGAGCGGCCCACTCCACCTCGAGACACTCGAGTTGCTCCTCGAGCTCCGCCACGAGCTTCTCGGTAGGAACGGTGGAGACGCCGCTCCCTTGGAAGAGGGAGAAGAAGAGACCGTCGGTGTGGCCGATGCTCGCATGAGTCACACCACTATCGAGGAAGCGGTTCAACCGAAGCGCGTCGGAGAGTGAGAGCGCGGCCCCGTAATTCCCGGGCGGAGCCTCGAAGAGCATGCGCACGACCCCCTCACGCACGATCTGGAACTCTTCAACGATATCGCCCGCAGCCAAGCCCCTCTTGGCACCAATCGCCCCATAGAGCTCCGCAGCACTCTTCCACAGCGGGTCCACCACAGATCGCCGATGATCCAAGGCTCCCGGGATCATACGCGTGAGCAGGTTGAGGAACCGTTCGAGAACGCGCTCCATTTCCTCATCCAAACTGACTCGATGCAAGACTTCCTCGAACCAGTATCTCGCGAGGAATCCTCGCTGGGCCTCGAGCCATTCTCCGATTCGATGGGTGCTGGGGGCGGGACGCGTGCTTCTTGCAGGAGACGGGGAGGGTCGGATCTCGGCGGGTTGAGCGAAATCCCTCATGACACTCCATGTGGAGGGGCCGGGGTCTCCTGGGTGAACGTCTCAAGGTGCGTCATCGGGCACCATACCGCCAGAGTATCGTACCCTTTTTTTAGGAATCCTCCTCACTCCCAATTCGCTCGATATCCGTCCAGGGCCGAAGCTGCAGGCGGATCACGGTACCCTCCCAACGGTCCACTTCCGCGGCCACCGTACCCTCCCACGATTCCACTAGCTTGCGAACGATGGCAAGGCCGAGTCCAGTACCGGTCGAACGGGTACTGAACTGCGGCTCGAAGATCCTTCCCATGAGGTCGACCGGTATGCCCGCGCCGTTATCCCGGACCCGAACTTCCACCGCGGTCGCCACCGACACCGCTTCGATGACCACGCTTCCCTCCCCCTCGATCGCAGCCCGCGCATTCTCGAGCAGATTGCTCAAGACTTCCTTGAGCTCGGTCTCACGCGCGCTGATAAGAGGCAGATCCTCCGGGATGTCGGCGGCGAAGTCGATGGGACCGCCCTGGCCTCCCCGATACAGCGTGAGCACCTCCCGTGCCACGGCACCCACGTCCACGGGCTCGAGCGGGACCTCGCCGGCGGCGCCGGGTGCACCGAATCGTGAAAACCCGCTCGCGATTTCGGCAAGGCGGTCTATCTCACTCAGGATGGCCCCGACGTTTCGCTCCAGGACCGTCTCGAACTCCCCCTTCTGATCCTTCCAAGCCCGTTGGATGTGCTGCACGCTCAGCTTGATCGGTGTGAGTGGATTCTTCACTTCGTGCGCGACTTGCTGCGCCATCTCACCCCAGGCGAGAATCCGCTCGGACCGCAGTTCATCGGTGATGTCCTCGAGGGAAAGCACGATTCCCCCGGGTTCCTGCCGTGAGACCTCGCGGGCGCGTACCCTGATGCGACGCTCACCCCATTGAAACTCGACCGTAGCTTCGCGAAGGCCGTCCCGTAGGCAGCCCTCGACCCACTCGACGAACTCGCCCCTCGAGCCCTCGAATCGGGGCATGGGCTCGCCCACCTCTATCCGCCCCTCAAGCACGGCCTGAGCCCTCGCATTCACCAGAATGACGCGGCCCAGAGCATCGAGTGCCACGACGCCCGTCGCGGCGTCCTCGACGATCGCCTCTGTACGCCTCGTCGTTCTGACGAGGGCTCGACGCGCTCGTTGGAGACGAAGCACCATGCGGTTGAAGGCGGTGAAGACGGACCCGAATTCATCCACCTGGTCACTGGGTAACTGTAGCTTGAGGTCGCCCCCACCGACCCTCTCGGACGCCACCTGGAGAGTGCGAATGGGGCTCGTGAGGGTTCGAGCCACGAGGAACGCGAGAACCAGGGACAGCCCCGCCCCGAGCAGCACGACGAAGGCGACGAGTTCGGCGATCTCACGCTCCCTCAAAGTGGTCGCACCAGCCTGGAGCGGCACTTGCGTCGCCACCACGTCCCCGTCCGGAAGCCTTCGGAAGGCCAACAAATATTCGCGCCGGCCGAGGCTCCCAAGCGTGGTCTCGAGGAGCTCTTCGCGGCTCTCGATGCGCTGATTCAACTCGAAAGGAATCAACCCATCGTACAGGCCGAGTTCCACGAGGTCGTCCACGGACCCACCCCGCAACTCTCCCGCTCGATACTCCAAAAGGTCCGCGCCCACACGACCGGAGAGCAGCGTCATCGAGCCTTGCACGTCGCGGTAGAAGGCCGCTGCGTCTGCCGCTACCCGTCCCGCGATCGCGGCTGCCGTTCTCACGGTGGCTGCGTTCAGCGTCCGGAAGGCGACGGTGCTGAAGAGGGCGGCCGACACGAGAAAAAACCCGAAGAGCGCAAGGGTCACTTTGGCTCTAAAGGACGAGAACGGATTCCTCCAAGTTCGGACCGTGGGGCGCCGCCCGACGAGCACATACTGGCCCAGAGTCCACAGGAGAAGAATCACCAAACTGTTGGCAAGCACGAGGAGCGTCCCCCGAGCCACGGCCAGAAGCGGCCTCGGGAGATCCAGGGCGTACTTCGCGTCGACCGCTCCGTCTGGGTAGGGCACGCCGACGGTGGCTTCCCATCCCTCGGCGGTGCGTCGCCAGAATGTCTCTTCTGAAAACGTCGCCTCATCACCTTCCAGAACCGGAACCATGGTGAGCGGGCTTTCGCTCAGGGTGGTCAAGCCGCCGAAGATCGGGCCGAAGGGTGAGGAGTTCGAGAGTTCCCTCCGAGCCGGCAAAACACCCGTGACCACACGCCCTTCGGCGAGCGGAACCTGAACCACGTAGTTCGCGTCACCGAGGCCGAGACGCCTGACGAAGGCGGGCTCACCTTGTCGGACCTCCTCGAGGAAATCGTCAGCGGGGCCGGGGCGTCCACCCTCCACACCGATGGTGATCTCGAATTCCGGAAGATCGCCGGAGGACCAGAGCGTGAGCCACACACCGGTTCCCTCCTCGGCCAACCCGCTCGTGATCCAACTCTCGTAAAGCAGCTCCCCCGACTCCGCGCCCGCCGCATCAAGCGAGTCGGCCGTATCCACGAAGCGATGAAGCACGTACTCGAGGTAGGGATCCGCGGGAACACCCAGGCGTGATAGTTGAAGCTCGGCCTCATCCATACGGGCGTCGATGCGGGCTCCCCAAGCGATCACGACAGCCGCGGAGGACCCGATCGCCGCCGCAGCGAACCAGGCCATCCAGTCGCGGCGAGCCCCTCCGAGGCATGACAGCCCGTACGCAGCCAGGAGCGCCGGGAAGGCCCACGCTCCAGCAACCCATCCGGGGATCGTTCCCGCCATCCGTACCCAAAAGGCTCCCGCCAGGCAGAGCGCCACCAGGGCTACGAATGCCAACGTGAGAGGGATCCGGGGAGGGGCTCCTCCATCGGTGCGCTCTCCCACTCGAAACGCACTGAGACAAATGAGTGTAAGTATAATAGCCAAAACCATTTGATAGACGACCCATTTCGCTTCTGGACCCGCCAGTAGTACCGGACCCGCACCGCCCAAGATCAGCATCGATAGGAGTGGGAAGCCGATCAGCACCGCGAGGCCCGAGACCAGAGACCGGAACCGGATCGCCGGGGGCATATGGGCGGCTAGCACCACGCAAAAGGCCACCACAAGGAGGAGTACTCGCTCGAACGTCACAGGAACGGGTCCGGGCAATACGAAATCGGCCGCTGTGAAGAGAGGCGCCGAACCCGTGGCGGCTCCCACAGGAGCCAGAAGGGCCAGCCCCAGGGGGGTGAGCGCCGCAGCCGCACGGTCGCTCTTTTCGGACCCGGCGGTGAAAGCGAGCACCAACCAGGCGATGACCGCCAATAAACCCACGATCCGCGACCAAGTGGATCGGACCTCTCTCAGACGTTCCTCCTGCGTGGGCCGGACGACCGCAACGCTGAAGAGGGCCTCGTCTTCCCAACGCAGGTCGAACACATCCTCGCCCGACGTCCTCTCGGCGCGGAAGATCCGGAGGTCCTCACCCACACCATCCCGGAAATCTGTCACGAAGTCACCGGGATCTTCTTCCAGATTCCGGGGCAGGTTCGCCTTGATGAGCGCCGCAGCCATTGCGGTCCCGCCACCCGGGATCGGAGCCGCGAAGTACAGGTAGCTGAACAGGGGGCGATCGCGGTATAGATACGGGACATCCCCCATCCTCAGCTCCTGGGGTACGACACCACGGTGTACCCCGTCCCACACACGGAACCCGCCGTCCGGACCGTATATCGTGGCGAGGGTCATTCCGGTCTCCTGGCGGATGTCCCGAAGTCCGTCCAGAACGGTTGTATTCGTCCCGCCAGACTCCAGATTTCCAATACGCGCCACGGCTTCTTCGCCCATAGCCAGGAGGCGCTGGAGACGTTCGTCGAGTGCTTCTTCCGCCCGGGCGCTTCGGGAGCCCCAATAGGCATCGAAGTCCTGTGAGATTCGGCGCAGGGCGAGGTGCCCGGAGGAACCGGCCATTGCACCGGCGAGGACGATGGCACTCGAAAGTGCGCGAGCACGCCCGCCACGGGGACGGGCGGCGAGGACTACCAGTGCGGACACGCTGGCGAACACGAGCAGAAGGACCGCCGGCCAACGTGTCCAGGCGGCCAGGCCCAGAACGCCGAGCCAGGGCGCGAGACGAGTAAGGGTGCCCCGGAGACGGGAGGGAACCAATGAGTCCCGAGATCGATCCAGAGCGGTCATTGAGGCTGAGCCACCTTCCCTGGCCCGAAGTCCGTCACCTGCTCAGTAGTGATCCTGCCGCATGCGCCATCCTCGGGAAAGTACGTCGAGGGTCGAGTCACCACACCTCCTCCTGGCTTCCAGGGTGTCGTGGGCCGTCCCACGCTAGCGACCGCCGAGAAGGGCGCCGCCATTTATCACCGGTACATCAGCGTCGTGGAGGAGGCGTTGGCGCAGCCTTCCCCGTCGGATGCCTGACCCATACCACAGAACGATCTACCGAGATCCGGTGTACTCTTGGTCCATGCGTTTCTCAACCACCCTGTATTCCCTACTCCTCGCCCTGCCGAGCGGCCTTGGCGTCGCCGGATTCGGATTCCTCCCGGAGGCGGTGGCGGCCCAGGCGGTCGAAGTAGACGTTGGCACGTTCATCGTCGAATTGGGCGGCCGAGTAGTTGGAACGGAGACATTTCGAATTCGCCGGTCCGGGTTCGGTGACAACACCCGAACCATCGCCCAAGGCACGCTCGAGATCGTTCAGGACGGGTCGAGACAAACCTTTCAGTCCGCCCTCGGCACTCTCGGGGTCGGGATGTCCCTCGACGCGTACCAGGTCAACGTGTCCGCTCCGTCTGAACTCTCGATTCGACTGGAACGCCGCGGAAACCGGATGGTCTCGTCGACGTCGTCCAAAGCCGGAGCGGAGGAGCGCGAGTATCTCCAGACTCAACAGCAGACGCCAACCGTGGTGTTGGATCGATTTTTCGCCCATCACTACTTCTTCGTCGCGCCTTACCAGAGTCCGGGGGAGTTTAGGATTTCGTCCATTCTCCCGAGGGCGGGAGTTCAGTCGAAAGGCACGCTGCGCATGATGACGGTAGAGAGGGTCAATATTGGGGGGGCCACCATCGCGGCCCAGCGTCTAGAATTACGCCTTGATGGAGCCGTGCATGATATCTGGCTCGACGGGCAAAACAGGGTTCTACGCGTTCAGATTCCGTCGCAAAACTACCTCGCTGTGCGCCGGGACCCACCCCCGAGTTAGCTCCCGTGCCGGTAACGACGAGAACCCGCTAGGCGTCCGCGGGTAGGGCGTGAAGCATCTCGACAACGGATTACGTAAGTGGGCGGGAGGAGTATGTCACGGCGAACTCTAACGGAGATGTCCCTTGTTGACTCGATCGCTCCAAAACGTGGCCCTGGCACTAGGATTCTTGTTCCTGCCGCCAGGAACCGAGGCCCAGGACGTCGTACCCGTCTCCCTCACGTTGGAAGAAGCGATAGACATCGCCCGCCGGAACAATCCGGGGCTTCAGGCCGTCCGCAACGATGAGGACCTTGCGAACTGGAATGTAAGATCAGCCTACGGAGCCCTATTTCCATCTGCGTCGGCGAGCGGTGGGGTCACCTGGCAAGGTGCGGGAGAACAGACCTTCGGGAGTCTGACCGCTGAGCAGTTGGGATTTGCGAACCTACCCTCGTTCCTGTTTTCTAACTACAGCCTCGGCCTCGAGTACGAACTCAACGGCAGTAAGCTGATGGCCCCGGGACAGGCGAAGGCGGATCGAGTGGCAACCCTGGCCCAGTTGGCCGACGCGGAGGCGAATCTCATCTTCCAGGTCACGCAGGGCTACATCGACGTTCTGCGCCAGACCGAACAATTGCGGGTCTCTGAACAACAGCTGGAACGGGCAACGTTCAACCTTCGCCTAGCGGCAGCACAGCTCGCGGTCGGGAGCGCGACCGGAGTGGACGTGGCTCAGGCCGAAGTGGCCGTGGGGCGAGCTGAAGTCACGGTCCTACAGACCGCCAATGCGCTCGAAACCGCCCGGATCAGACTCTTGCAGCAAATGGGAGTCGACCTCGACTCACCTTTCGTGCCAACCACACCCTTCGAGCTCTCGGAGCCCCTTTGGGATCGTGAAGAGCTTTACCAGATGGGATTGGAGAATAACCCCAACCTCAGGTCTCTCCGCGCGAGTCGCTCGTCGAGCAGTTACGGGGTGAAAATGGCAAAGAGCTCCTACTTTCCGTCGATGAACCTGAGTGCGCGGACGAGCGGATTTACACGGCAGGCCTCGAGTTCCGCGCTCGAGGTCCAGCAGGGGGAGTTCCGGGCCCAGAGCTCCATTCAGAATTGCCTGTTCTTCAACGATCTTTTTTCCCGGCTGGCCGACCCGCTTCCCTCTCAGGATTGCTCGCAACTTCAGTTCACCGATGCGGACGCACGGCAGATAGAGCGTCAAAATCGCGGCTTCCCGTTCAGCTTTACGGACCAACCGCCGATTGCGAGCATTTCGATAAGCCTTCCTATCTTCCAGGGCCTCAGCCGGCAACGCCAGGTCACGGAGGCTCAGGTCCTGCTCGACGACCTCGATCTCGGCCTGAGGGAAGAGGAGCTGGCGCTCCGGGCGGACATCGCCACCACCCTTGCCACAGTTCGAACTGCCTACCAGGCCGCGCTGATCGAAGAACAGAACCAGACGGTGGCTGACGAACAACTCCGTCTGGCGAGAGAGCGCTTCACTGTCGGGCTCGCCGACTTTCTCGAGCTCCTCGAAGCGGAAACCCTGAAGGTCGAAGCCGATCGGGAACAGATCGCCGCGATCTTCGCGTACCACGACTTCCTCGCAAACCTGGAGGCAGTAGTGGGAAACTCCCTCCGCACACCCTGAGGCTACCCGTAGATCCATGACCGCCGACAATTCCATGAGCGCCAAAACCAAAGTTTTGATCGGGATCGTGATCGTCGCTGTAATCGGTGGAGCCGCCACCCTGATCGTTACTCAGAGACGGGACCGAGGCGCTGCCGTTCGGCTGGACGTCGTGGCCCGCAGGGACCTCGTCGAAACCGTCACGGCCAGCGGAAACATTCGGGCAGGACGGGTAGTGGATATCAGCTCCGAAGTGTCGGCTCGCGTAACCGAATTGCTCGTCCAGGAGGGTGACGACGTCACGGCCGGGGAACTCCTATTGCGGCTCGACCCGACCCAGTTCGAGGCCTCGGTGTCGCGGAGCGAGGCATCGTTGAACCAGTCCCGCGCCCAGGTGCGTCAACAGGAAGCGAATGTGGAGCGGGTCAACAGGGATTTCCAACGGCTGAGAGACCTGTTCAACAGTGATTCGCTTCTGGTCGCACCGCAGCAACTCGATGACGCGGAAACGGAAGTGGAATTGGCCTCCCGCCAGCTCGAATCGCTCCGGTTCGGGGTCGATCAGGCGGTCGCTTCACTGGATGAGGCGAATGAGCTGCTGAGCAAAACCGTTTCCCGGGCTCCTATCTCGGGAAAAGTGACCCGGCTAAACGTGGAGGAGGGAGAGACCGTCATCGTCGGCACCATGAACAACCCCGGCACTGTGGTTCTGACGATCAGTGAGCTCTCACGGGTCGAAGCGGTCCTCGAGGTGGACGAGACGGATATTCCGTATATCGCCTTCGGCGACAGTACGATCCTGGAATTGGACGCCTTTCCAGACCGGCTCTTCAGCGGCGTCGTGACGGAGATCGGAAACAGCGCGATCCGACCCCCGGCGTCCACAGCCGGGAGTGGCCAAGCGGCTGCCATTGACTTCGAGGTGGTGATCACCATGTCCGATCCCCCGGGGGGGATTCGACCGGACCTCTCGGTCACAGCAGACATCGTCACGGCGACGAGAACGAATGCCCTTTCAGTGCCGATCATCGCACTGACGGTTCGACCCGAGGAAGCGGAGGAGGGGGACGAGGAGAAGGAGGAGGGCGCTAACACCAGAGGCAACCAGCGAGAGCAGGAAGACGGCTTATCGCGGGGTCCACTCTCACGCCTGGAAGTCAACGACATAGAGGGCGTGTTCTTGGTCGACGACGGACGGGTCAGATTCACCCCCGTTGATGTCGGTATCACCGGCCAAGAGCATTTCGAGGTACTCACCGGCGTAAGCGAGGGAGACACGATCGTGGCGGGTCCCTACCAACAGATCCGTAATCTCACGAACGGGGGCCGGGTGCGGGAGGAAGAGGACGATGCCGATGAGTCATCCAACTGACGAAGCCCACGGATTCTAGGAAGAACTCATGCAGTTAGCCGAAGGAATCCGGCTGGCCCTCCAGCAGATCTGGACTGAGAAGCTGAAGAGTTTCTTCAGTCTGCTCGGCGTGATCGTCGGGGTCATGTTCCTCATCGTCGTGGTCAGCATCGTCGAGGGGATGGATCGCTATATCCGAGAAGACCTCTCGTCCGTCGTGTTCGGGGTGAACACCGTCACCCTCAGTAGATTGTCGGAAGGACCGAACGTTGAAGGCTCGAGTAATCGGGCCCGGCAGCGCCGTCCTCGGATTACCTACGAGGACTGGGAAGCGGTGAGGGACCAGATCACAGTCGCAGCTAGTGTCGGCGCAGAGAGCGACACAGGTGGCGAGATCGTCGCCGACAACGGTAAGGCCGTCGAGAACGTTTGGATTTCCGCCGTCTCGCCCGAGATCATAGCGATTCGCGACTGGGACGTCGAACGGGGTCGCACGTTTTCTCCTTTGGAGGCCGAGCGTGGCACCGCGGTCGTCGTGCTCGGCACGGAGACCGCGGACCTCCTCTTCGAAAATCTCGATCCCATCGGCCGGCGGGTACGTATTCGCGGATTCCCATATCGCGTGGTGGGCGTTCTCGAGGAGCAAGGCAGTCTGTTCGGGCAATCTCTCGACAACCGGGCCATCGCGCCCGCCCGGTCACCGATTCAGGCAGTGACGAACGCTCGTGGTATCGTGGACCAAGTGGTAGCACAGTCTCAGGATCCAGCTGGCCTGCCGACGCTCCAGAGGCAAATGGAGGGCATCATGCGGGCGCGAAGGCGTCTACGCCCCGCCGATGAGAACAATTTTTCGATCGAGACGGCCGAGGACACCCTGAGCTTCTGGGACAATATCTCCAGGATCCTGTTCTTGGCCCTTCCCGGGTTGGTGGCGATATCGCTGGTCGTAGGCGGCATCGTCATCATGAACATCATGCTCGTTTCGGTGATGGAGCGAACGCGGGAAATCGGAGTACGGAAGGCACTCGGCGCCCGACGTCGGGACATCCTGAGCCAGGTCCTCATCGAAAGTGTCACACTCTCGGGGGTCGGAGCGGCCCTGGGCGTGGCGGTCGGTGTGGGACTAACCTACCTGGTGAGGGTGCTTTCCCCGCTCCCGGCCGCGGTCGATGCGAAGTGGATCGCCCTGGGTGTGTCGCTCGGTGTACTCGTGGGCGTGATATCTGGCGTTTACCCGGCCGCACGGGCTTCAAAGCTCGCCCCCGTCGACGCCCTGAGGCACGAGTAGAATGCGTCGCCTCACCATGCTCGAGGAAGGCGTCAGAATCGGGCTCGACTCGATCCGAGGAAACAAGCTCCGCTCGGGACTGACCATCCTCGGTGTGTCGATCGGTGTCGGTGTGATCGTGATGATTGCGGCGCTCGTGACCGGAATTCGATCGTCGATCATGGATGGCTTCGAGGCGGCGGGTCCGGACAACTTCGCGGTGATGCGCTTTGATTTTTCGGCGGTTCGCCTCGCGATCGGGAGCTCGCGTCCTCCCTGGTGGAACAAGCCCCGCATCGAGCCCGACGAGGCCGAACGCCTGGCCCGCCTCCCTGCAGTCCGAGAGGCACTGTACAGCTTCGACTTCCGCGCGACCATGGCGGCAAAGGGACGGCGGGTGACTGAGGTG
>CBDCNQ010000003.1:0-510097 GCA_965219445.1 Longimicrobiales bacterium
GAATCGCCGCCCGTCGGACCACTCCACCATCTTCCGGTGCTCTTCGGGAGAAAGGCCGGATGTGACGAAGTCCTGGACCTCTCCCTGCTCGTCGATCGTCGTGATCACGCCCAAGCGGGCGCCGGTGAGCGCGCGGGCACTCTCGACGACCTCCTCCAGCACGGTGGCCACGTCCAGGCTCTGGCTGATGCGGAGGATGGCCGCGCTCAGCCGCGAGATGCGGTCGTCGGAGGGCCCGCTCCCGGGCCCCGTAGGGTCTCGATCGTTCAATGCTCCACTCCCGCCGAAGGGTGAGGCGGAGCGGACGAGGCTCCGGCCGATCGGCCCGGCCGCCTTCCGCCGGACCGCGGGGGGTGGAGGATAGCGCTCTTCGCGCGTGAAGTCACTAAAGGGCCACGACGCTCGCCCGACAAGTCACAACTCACTCACAAAATAGCGCGTAGCTTTCCGGATAGCTCTCGATAATTGTAGTTATCGAGAGTAACCCGCGGCAAGGATTGTGACCAGAGAGGCCCCCGAGTTCTTCGGGGCTCATCTGCGTTTCTGAAGCCGTGCCAGCTGTGCGGCGCCGTTGCGCTTGGCCAGCAGCCGCTCGCCGTAGCGCTGCACCATCTGGGCGTTCTTCCAGCGCCCGGCCTGCATGATCGCCGGGATCCCGATCCCTTTGGCGATCATGTCCTGAGCCGCGCCCACGCGGGGGCTGTGCCCGGAGAGCCGCCGCACGATCTGCTCCGGCAGCCCGGCCCGTTCGGCCATCGCCTTGTAGATGCGCGGCACCTGGCTCTCATGCAGTTGGCCGCCCAGCGTGCCGTCCTTGCGCATCGAACGGAAGAGCGGCCCGCCACTGATCCCGCTCGCGCCCAGCCACTCCGAGAGCAGCCTCACGCTGTCTCGGTGCAGGTAGAGCATCGCGCCGCCGCCCTCCGGATCGGTCTTCGCGCGGCGCACGAGGAGCGAGGCCGAGCCGCCCCTTTCTATCGTCACATCAACGACTTGCAGCGCGACCAGCTCGGAGCGCCGGAGCATGGCGTCGTAGGCCACGGCCAGGATCGCGCGGTTCCTGACGTCGATCACCCGGTCGCCCGCGGCCTCCATCAGGCGCCGGCGGAGCGCCCAGGTCAGACCCTGCACCTGCCTCTGCCGGCACCCCCTCTGCCGGTGCATCCGCTTCAGCGCCCGCCGCACGGTCACGTGCTCGAGCGGGCTCCGCTCCCCGGCCGCCTTGTGCACGGTGGCGACGCTCGAGACGTAGCGCCGCACGGTGGCCGGCGCTCGCTCGCTCGCCATCGCCTCGACGTAGGCCACCACCGTGGCCGCGCGCGCGGGCAGCGGAGAGAGCCCCCGCTCGGCGCACCACGCCGCGAACCGTTCCAGGTCCGCTCGCACCGCTCGCACGGTATGGCCGCTCAGGGCGCCGCGGGCGTCCTCCAGGTAGGCGGTCAGGCGCTCGCCGGTTTGTGACTTTCGAGTGGTGGGGTCGCGAAGCCCGGACACACCTGCTGGGGCTAAAATCCGCATAAGTGCCCCCTGCACAATGACATACAGCCAAAAAGTTTACTCTCGATAACTACAATTATCGAGAGCTAAATCCGCGCGCGGAAACCGCAGGAGAACGAGCGAAGTGGACATCGCGATGACTAGGACACCGGACGGACGCGGCCGCGAGCGCCGCACGGATACCATCTTGCCGAGCGTCTTAAGCGCGAGGGAACACGGCTGCCCGCCTCCACGGCCTGACACCCTGCCGCCACGCCGTGGCGGCCGTCCTTCCTCAAAGACCGCATCCGCCGCCGGCCGGCCGGCGGGTTTCGCGCGCCTGCGCGGTGCGCGGCGCTCGCTTGTCGGCTCCGCCGGGGCGCTGGCCGCCGCGGCGCTGCTCGCGCTCTCCGGCGCGCTCGCCCTCCCGGCCACGGCCACGGCCCAGACTAACGTGCTCGTGAGCAACGTGGGAAAGAGCGACAACGGTACAAGCGGTACTCCGTCCGCCTCCGTCCCCATGGCCCAAGGGTTCGAAACGGGTTCCGATGCGGACGGCTACGACCTCGGCAGCGTCGTTCTGGAGTTCGGGAGTGCGCCGACCGGGACCGGCACGGTGAGGGTCACGGTGAGGCAAGAGTCAACGCTAACACACCCAGTAACCGGCCTCATTTATCCCAGCCCTTTCGAGCTGTACTGGCTGGCCAACCCCACAGCACTTTCGTCCGGATTGAACGAATTCACAGCCCCGCCAGGCGCCACGCTGGAGACGAACACGACCTATTTCGTGATGGTGTCCTACAGCACAAGCTCCGGCGGCCCTAGTTGGGACCGCGTACTGTTGAGCAGTGGTCTGGACGCCGACGCTGCCACGGGCTGGGACATTGATGACGCGTACCAGCAGTACAGCAGCATGGGTTGGGAGGAGGAGTCGAGTGACCGAGCATTTAAGATTCAGGTCAGGGGCACCACCGCGATGGCCGCGCCGGCCGTGCCGACGAACTTCACCGCCGCGCCGGGCAACGCGGAAGTGACGCTCGCCTGGGACGCGCCGGCATCGGGTTCGGGCGTCACGCGCCACGAGTTCCGGTACAAGACGGACGGGAGCTATCCCGTGACCTGGACGCAGATTGCGGGCAGCGGGGTGGGCGGCGCCAACGAGGCCGGGTACACGGTGCCGAGTCTCACCAACGAGACAGAGCACACCTTCGAGTTGCGCGCGGTGAACGCCGGCGGCGGCGGCGCGGCAGCGGAGTCGGACCCGGTGACGCCGACGCCGGGCATCTGCGACCGCACGCAGCAGGTGCAGGACCGGATCGTGACCTACGTGAACGCGATCTTCAACGTCGACTACGACTGTTCGGAGGTGACGGTGGCGAACCTGGCCAGGTTGAATAATATGGCGCTCGGCAACAAGGGGATCACGTCGCTCCAGGCGGGCGACTTCGCCGGCCTGACGGGGCTGGAGAGGTTGAGCCTGGGCGACAATTCTCTGACCGCGCTTCCCTCGGGGGTGTTCTCCGATCTGACGTCCATGACGAGCCTCTGGCTGGCCGCCAACTCGCTGACCGCGCTTCCCGAGGACTTGTTTTCCGGTCTGACGAATCTGGAGGAGCTCACACTGAAAAACAACGAACTGGAAACGCTTCCTGCCGGGGTGTTCTCCGGACTGAGGGCCGTGGGGACTATTCAGTTGCAGGAGAACCAACTCGAAACGCTTCCCGAGGGGGTGTTCTCCGGACTGACGGCGCTGGGCACCATCTGGCTGCAAGACAACACATCGCTGGGATCGCTTCCTGCGAACCTGTTCTCGGGGCTCACCAGTCTGAGAACAGTCGATCTACACAACATCGGCCTGACCACGCTACCCGCAGGGCTGTTCTCCGGCCGGACGAACATGTATTCCATCGACCTGCGTGAGAACGAACTGGAAACGCTCCCCGCGAACGTGTTCTCGGGGCTGACGAAGCTGAACGGCATCACTCTGACCGACAACGATCTGCGTTCGCTTCCCCCTGGGCTGTTCTCCGGCCTTACGGCGCTGCAGAAAATCCGTCTGGCAGGCAACAAACTGAGTGCGCTCCCCGACGGGTTGTTCTCCGGGCTGACGTTGCTGACATTCGTCAGTCTGGACCGCAACACCGTCGATCCTCTGCCGCTCACGGTGACCCTGGACAAGGTGGGGACCGACCAGGTGCGGGCGAAGGTGCGGGCGGGGGCGCCGGGCACGGTCGATTTTACGGTGACGGTGGCGAACGGGACGCTCGCGGGCGGTGTGACGACGCTCAGTGTGGCGCAAGGCTCGGTGGAAGGCACCACCGCGGTCACCGTGATCCGCACGGACGGGACGACGGCGGCAGTGACGGCGGACGTCGACCTGACGACCCAGCCGACGTTCGCCCCGGGGGTGTACGTCGGGGGGTCAACCTTCGTCCGGTCGACCTCGGGGCTGCCGGCGACGATCCTGCCGGGCACCACGCAAGTGCCGCCGCTCCCCGCGCCGACCGGTTTCAGCGCCGAGGCCGGCGACGGCGAGGTGACGCTGTCCTGGACCGATCCGGGGTCGGGTTCGGACGTCACGCATCACGACTACCGATTCAGGACCGACGGGGATTACGGGGACTGGATCGAGATCGACGACAGCGGCCCGGGCGAGACCAACGCGGCCGGCTTCACGGTGACGGCGGACATCGTCAACGGCAGAGCCTACACCTTCCACCTCCGCGCGGGCGGGGACGACGGCGACAGCCCGGCGGTCGAGGCGGGTCGGGTGACGCCGACGGGACTGCCCCCCAGAGTCACCTCCGTGGTGGTCGCGTCCGCGCCGCAGTCGGGGGACACGTACCGCTCATACGAGACGATCGTGTTCACGGTGACGTTCAGCGAGCCGGTGGAGGTCAAACCACACGGGCGACTGAGGCTGAAGGTCGGTCTCGACAATCCCGGCGGGGCGTCCGGGAGCACGGTGGAGGCTGTGTTCTCGGGCCTCTCGCAGAGCCAGCGGCCGACTGCCGATACCCCGCAGGCCCGGCTCGCCCGGCATATGCATTTCAAATACAAGGTGCAGCTGTTCGACCGCGACGAGGACGGTGTGCGCATCGGCGCCAACGCGTTGCGGCTCGCCTCCGGGGCACGGATTCGAAATGAGGTCGGCAGCGACGCGGAGTTGGACCATGTCGCGCTCGGTCCGCAGTCCGACCACAAGGTTGACGGGAGGGCGGACGTGCCGATGATCCGAGGGATCGAGGTGGTCTCGACGCCGCGGCTGAGTTCGAAGGGCACCACGACCAGGGACACCTACGGCGAGGGCGAGAACATCCGCATCGAGGTGCGCTTCGACCAGCCGGTGGTGGTCGAGGGCGAGCCGACGTTCGCGCTCGAGGTGGGCAATCCCTGCCGGGCGGTGTGCGAGGCCGACTACGCGTCGGGGAGCGGCACGAACACGCTGGTGTTCGCGTACCTGGTGCTGGAGGTCGACATCGACCGCAACGGCATCGCGATCCGCGGCAACCCGATCGAGGTGGTGTCCGGCGACCGCATCCGCAACGCCGCGGACCAGGAGGCGCACCTTTCCTCCAAGGGGAAGGGCACGCAGCGCGGCCACAAGGTGGACGGGTCACGGGCGGCGGGGCCGTACCTGTCGGTGGAGGACGCCGAGGCGCACGAGGCCGACGGCGAGATGGAGTTCACGGTGCGCCTGGAGCCGCACGGCCTGGGCATCGTGACGGTCGACTACGCGACGGCCGACGGCTCGGGGGACAGGGGCGCGGTCGCGGGCGAGGACTACACGGAGACGAGCGGCACGCTGAGGTTCAATTCGCTGGAGACGGAGCGGACGGTGTCGGTGCCGATCACGGACGACGACGAGGAGGACGACGGGGAGACGTTCACGCTGGTGCTGAGCAACGCCTTGGGCGCGGGGCTCGCGGACAACGAGGCGGTGGGCACGATCCGGAACAGCGAGACGACGCCGGCGGCGGAGCTGACGGCGGAGTTCCGGGACATGCCGGAGACGCACGACGGGGAGAGCGCGTTCACGTTCCGGGTGGCGTTCAGCGAGGACATCGGGATCAGCTTCCGCGCGCTGCGCGAGGACGCGTTCACGGTGACCGGGGGCCGTGTGACGCGGGGCACGCGGGTGGACGACCGGCGCGACCTGTTCGAGATGACGGTCGAGCCGGACTCGGACGGGGCCGTGACGATCGAGCTGGCGGCGGGCCGCGAGTGCGCGACGTCCGGTGCGATCTGCACCAAGGGCGAGAACCGGCGGCAGTTGACCAACGGCCCGTCGGCGACGGTGGCGGGTCCGGCGGGCGGCTCGGGGCCGCCGGAGCTGACGGCGTCGTTCGAGGGCATGCCGGCCAAACACCGTGGCGAGGGCGGGTTCCACTTCCGGGTGGCGTTCAGCGAGGACATCGGGATCAGCTTCCGGGCGCTGCGCGAGGACGCGTTCACGGTGACCGGGGGCCGTGCGACGCGGGGCACGCGGGTGGACGACCGGCGCGACCTGTTCGAGATGACGGTGAGGCCGGACTCGGACGGGGACGTGACGATCGAGCTGCCGGCGGGGCGCGAGTGCGCGACGTCCGGTGCGATCTGCACGAAGGGCGAGAACCGGAGGCAGTTGACCAACAGCCCGTCGGCGACGGTCAAGGGTCCGGCGGCGAGCTCCGCGGCGGCCGCCCCCGGCTGGCCAGACCGGGCCGCGCGCCTCTGCTCCGCGCTGGGCATTGGAGAGGAGATGACCCGGACATCAATGGTCGCGGCGTTGTGGGAGGACGGCGATCCCGGCAAAGACCGGCTCGACGCCTTGGACAGTCTCGGCAACGGGAACGGAGGGTATGACCTCGGCGACATGCTCGCCTGGGCCGCCCGCTGCCGCGGGGGTGAGGCATCCGGGCCGGCCGCCGGCTCCGGACCGCCCTCCCCGCCCCCCGCGCTCCCTGCGTCGGGGCCGGCGGGAGGGGCCAGCTGGCGGCGGAAGCGCGCGCGCGGCCCTGCCCGCCGCCGCCGAACGGTTCCCGACCCACCCGCCACCGGTTCCGCGACCCGCCGGTCCGGGTGGTTGCGGACGGCGCTGCTGGTGGCGGTGACCTCGGTCTGGGGCTGCGGGGACGGCATCGTCGACCCGCGGAATGACGCACCCCGGTATGACGTAGCCAACGCGTCGGTCGTGGATCCCGGCCCTCTGCACGTTCGGTTGACGGCCCCGCCGCAGGCCCGCGACATCGGAGCCATGCTGGTGATCGAGGGTCCGGCCATCGACTCGCTGCAGGCGCCGGGTCTCGAGATGTTCGAGACGGAAGAATCGTCCTCGACGAGACGCGAGGTCGTCATCGCCGGTGCGCTGCCGCCAGACGGGCCCGTGCTGCGGGTCTGGGTGCCCCACCGGGGCGACCACGCCCGGTACCGCGTGAGGCTGCTGCAGGTGGCGGCCGAGGACTTCACGCTCGGGGACCTGAGCGTGTACGGGAGCGTGATCTCCCGCTGAGCGCTGGGCGCGGCGCCCGCCTTGACGTGTGGGGCCGCGCCCGCTCGATGCGGCAAGATCAAGATCCAGGGTGACCCTCCCCGCGACCCGCCGGCCAACCTTCGACTCACTTGAAAGCTCCCTCCGAGGCGAGATCTGGCCGTGCCCGGCCAGCCTCGGCCGTGGATGAGCGGGTCCTCGTGGGCCGCGTCTCGACCGTAACCGCCATGGAGACACTGACGAAGCCGTTCCGATCGCGAGTGGCTGCGTCCCTCGACCGCACGGGCATGAGAACATCCACGCTCGGTCAGCAAGCGGTGGGCGATCCCAACCCGGTGCGTCAGCTCCGTCCTGGCCGATCCCCGAGGCTGGCGATGGCCTGCCAGGTCCCCGTGTTCATCGAAGCCTGCCGCCGGGCCCAAGTGGCCCCTGTTCCCTCCCGGGGCAACGCGCCCCGGAATTCTTCACCGAACAGAGCGGAGGCAGACCGATGACGAGAGCAATAGAACAGGGCATGGACGCGCCCGCCCGCGTCCTGAGGTTACCTCGAGTGCAGGCCCGCACCGGGCTGGCGCGGAGCACGATCTACGTGCGGGTGGCCGACGGGAGCTTTCCCCAACCGATCCGGCTAGGCGCGCGCGCCGTCGGCTGGATCGAGTCCGAAGTGGATGCGTGGATCCGAGAGCAGATCGCCGCGAGCCGCGGCAACGCGAAGTGATCTGAGACGATAACCATCTGACAGTTCGCAATGACAGAGGGACGGGGGCCATCGACAAACTGCCCTCCCGCACGCTTCGCTCCTTCGCCTCCTCCGGGAACCTCCGCTACGGTCCACTGGATTCCCGTTCAGAAAGAGGGATGTAATGAGGGAACCAGGTGGGACTGGTCAGTAATAAAGCCTTATATGACAATAAGTTACAATTGATCAAGCGCGTCTTGCGCCTTCGCGGCCGGGTCGGTCAGCGCCGCACGGGCAGCACTGACCGGGACGGGAGCGACCCCCCAGTCCGAGGGCCTGGTACGGGTTCGGGGGCAGGTGTGTTTGCGCACCTGCCCCCGCCCTCCTGGGGTCGCTCCCGAGCCATCGATCCTTCCAGGAAGGGTGTTGGACCGATGAGGCCGGCTACGCTCGCCATCATCGGCACCGCTCTGGGAGCGGCCGCCATCTACGCCGTCGCTCGTGCAGCCGGACTCACCGACCTCGGGCTGCGCGTCGATCTCGCCGAGGGCGACTGGGAACGAACGCGGAGACCGGGCGGGCGGCGGGCCGACGAGATCGGCCCAAACGTGCGCGCACACCTCGCCGTGCGTCCGTCGAGACCCTGCCAGCCACCTGGCGGACGCAGGCCAAGGCGCTCCGCCGGTACGGGGGCGACACTCCGGCCGTGGCGCTCGAAAGCTGCGCGGCCGAGCTCGAGACCACGCTCAGGGAGAGGGACGAGACCACCCTCTCGCTGACGGAGGCCGCCAGGGAGAGCGGCTACTCCGCTGACCATCTCGGCCGCCTCGTGCGCGACGGCAAGATCCCCAACACCGGAAGACCCGGCGCGCCCCGGATCGCCCGCTCGCACCTGCCACGGAAGACCCAGGCGCCAGCCACACCGCTACTGGTGGAAAAGCATCGCCGAGGCGAAGTTCCCAACGCGCAGATCGTGCAGTCCATCATCGAGGGAGGAATCGAATGATGGCACGCACGAAACCTATCCGGCGCTCCTACGGCGCCGGCGAATGGGGCCGGAACCGGGTACGGGTCTTTCCCGATCCCAAGACCGGCCTGTTCCAGATCAACGGGCCGGGTGGAACATTGGTGGAACATATTGGACCTTCCCGGACCATTCTCCACAGGCCGAAAGTCCTTTACAGACAACGATTTCTCCAATAACCACCGTCCCATGGCGTTCCTTGCGGTCCCAATCGATTCCATGTACTATTGATTGCAGAAGGTGCAACGGCAAGTCATACACGGAATCGAGAGACACGCCATCAAACACCCCTCGAAACCCCTCAGCGCCTCATTCGTGAAGCACGTCAAGCGGCCGGGCCGGCACGGCGACGGCGGGCGCGGCTCGCACGGCCTCTACCTGCGCGTCTGGCGGCGTCCGAACGGACGCATCGGCAAGGCGTGGGCTCAGCGCCTCCGTGTCGGCGGCAAGGTCACGTCCCTGGGGTTGGGACCCTATCCCGTCGTCACGCTGGCGGAGGCGCGGGCGAAGGCGCTCGGGAACCGCCGCGCCGCCCACGCGGGACGCGATCCCCGGGGCGGCGGAGTTCCGACGTTCGAGGTGGCGGCCAGGAAGTTCATCAAGCTGCATTCGCGGACGTGGAAGGCCGGGTCGCGGCTCCCCCGGGAGTGGGAGCAGACCCTCGCGGACTACGCCCTTCCCATTGTCGGGCGCAAATCCGTGGCGGCGGTCACGACCGGCGACGTGCTGGCCGTGCTCACTCCGATCTGGCACACGAAGCCGGCGACGGCGAAGAAGGTCCGCCAGCGCATCGGGGCGGTGATGAAGTGGGCCGTTGCCCAGGGCCACCGCACCGACAACCCGGCGGGCGAGGAGATCAAGGCCGCGTTGCCGAACGGGAGCGGCCACACCCGCCACCATCGGGCGCTCCCTCACGACCGGGTTGCCGAAGTCCTCTCGAAGACCAGGAGCAACGTCAACGGCGTCGCCTTGCGGTTCGTCGTGCTCACCGCCTGCCGCGTGTCGGAGGTCGCCGGGGCGAAGTGGTCCGAGATCGACAGCGGCGTTTGGACGATCCCGGCTTCGAGGATGAAGACGAAGAAGGAACACCGTGTTCCGCTGTCGTCGGCCGCCTTGCGGGTGCTCGCCGAAGCGAAGTCCGATTCGCCGTTCGTTTTCCCCGGACGGGGCGGGAAGCCGATTGCTCGCCAGTCCATCGGACGGGCGCTCAACGGGACGAAGGCGACGCCTCACGGGTTCCGTAGCTCGTTCCGGGATTGGTGCTCCGAGACGGGAGTTCCCCGCGAGGTCGCCGAAAGGGCGCTCGCACATGTCGTCGGGAACAGGGTCGAGGCCGCGTACAACAGGACCGACTTGCTGGAGCGCCGCCGCGAGGTCATGGAGGCGTGGGGGCGGTACCTGTCGTAAGCCAGCCGACGCAGTGTTGAACACATTGTGGTCTGGCAAGGGGATGCTGCGCCCCCCTTCGACCCCCAGCCTCCGTTGCCGCTGCCGACGCAGTCGGCGGGGTCCTCGCCCCCCTTCCGGCGTGGCGCAGCGGCCGCAGCGGAGCGCAAGCGCACCCGGCAGGTCGCGCGCGTCGGCAAGCACTCAATCCATCGAGCGGGTGCTTGCGGCGATGGCCGCCGTCGGGAGCCCCGAAACCGATGGACATTAGGTTTGTGGCTCGCGGCACCCGCTCGGCCTGGGCGGCCTATTGGCGGAGGCGAGGTCGGGCTCCGAGTCGGGCTGCAAACGGTGCACGAAGGCGTCGGCTGGGGGAGCGGTGCCCCCCGTTCGGGCTCATTCCGTTCGCCGATGCTCATCATGGGCCCTAAGATTACTGGGACACGTACACCCGATCGGCCCAGGGTGGGGTTCCTCAGCCGCGAGGCCGCCGGACAGTAGATTCAGGAGGTCGCCGCGATGCTGACGTCGTCAAGAGGCCGTTTCCTCATCGCCGCTTTTTGTGGCCGCGCCGCGCTGCTGTTACTGCTGACCGCAGCGCCGGCGGCCGCCCAGCAAACGGGAACCATCAGGGGCACGGTAGTGGACGTGTCCGGCAACGCCTTGCCCGATATCTTGGTGACCGCAACCGGTTCCGGCGTGAGCGAGGAAGTCGTCACGGATGCTGAAAGCGCCTACGAATTCCCCGCTCTCGCCGCCGGCGACTATGTCGTAACCGCCACCCTGTTCGGTTATGCGCCCCGGGAGATTCAGGTCACCGTGGGCGCAGGTGCCGTGGAAACGGTCCCGATCGTTCTGGAGCCCACTTTCCGGCTCGATCCGCTGAGCGTGGTGGCGGAGGAGCCCACGGTCTTCGCGCGCAATTTCGTCGCGGAACCGATGATCAGGCAGCAGTCGAACATGACCGCTGTGACGTCGGTGATCGACAACCTTCCCGGCGTGTCCGTCCAAGAGGGGGACGCGTACGCCTTTGACGACTGGTCGAGCAACGTCGTCATGCGCGGGTTCCAATCGACCATCAACGATGCACAGATCGGTACCACCATCGACGGATTCCCCAATGGCACGTCGGACTACTGGAGCGGCGCGAAGGCGAACCGGTTCGTCGACCCGATGAACCTCGGTGGGGTCGAGGTGTCGCAGGGGACCGCCGACATCGCCTCCCGGTCGGTCGAGGCGCTGGGCGGCACGCTCAATTTCTTGACGGCCGACCCGGCGGCGGAGCGGAGCCACACGGCGTCCGTCACGATCGGCGAGAACGAGGGCCAGCGGTTCGCCGCGCGTGTCGAGACCGGATCGTTGTTCGGCGGCACGACGCGGGCCTGGGTAGCCGCGATCCGGCAGGAGGCGACCGACTGGATGGAGGGCTCCGCAAGGAACGAGCGGGAGCACCTCGCCGCCAAGATCGTGTTTTCGCACGGACCTCTCGATCTCACCGGCTACATGTCGCACGACGACATCCACGAGGATGTCTACCAACGGCTCAACGGCGAGGCGGACTTCAGGGCCGACCCGCGCTGGGACCGGCTGGTCGGCCACTGGCCCGGCGTGCCCTACCTGAACCAGTTCTACCGCCCCGGCTGGCAGACACGGCGCAAGAACACGCTCGCCTACCTCAAGGCCGACTGGTCCGTCAGCGAGTTGATCTCCCTGAGCGCGGGCGCGTACCATCATGACAACCGGGGCCGTGGCGACTGGTTGCCCCCCTACATCGTGGACGTGGTGGACGACGGGAATCGGCCGGAGTCGGAGCTGGCGGGCCTCGCGCCGGTGCGGGGCGGCACGCAGCTCGGGGTAGTCCACTTCGTGGACGGCAATGGCGTCGCCGTCGGACCGGCGCCGGGATGCACGTCGTCCTACATCTTCAACTACTATGGGTCGGGCGACCCGGAGGTCGACCCGGCGTGCCACCCCGGGGCGACCGCGGTTCAGTCGTACCGTCACAGCCATTACGGGAAGAATCGCCTCGGCGTCAACATCGACGGGGAGTGGTCCGTTTTGTTTGGCGGGGGAGGGGGCAGCGGGCTGCGGGCGGGCATCTGGTACGAGGACTCGCGGCGCGACCTCGGCCGGGACTGGCACCGGATGCTGGACCCTGCGCTCAACTTCAAGTGGGACGAGCAGGCCTATTGGCACCAGTACGAGTGGGACTTTCCGCAGGACGTCTTTAAGTGGTACGTGGAGGAGACGCTGTACTTCGGCCCGTTCGAATTGGCCGGCGGCGTCAAGCAGTACCTTGTCTCCGTGTCGCGCGAGGACCAGTTCGGCATTGATCGGGACCTTGGTGTCGATTCCGATTCGGAGCTGCTCTTCTCCGGCGGCGTCACCTACGAGACGCCGGTCGAGGGCCTCGACCTGTTCGCGGGCTACGCCGAGAACTTCAGGGCGATCAGCAGCACGTTGCTCGAGGCCCCGAGCCGCAGTTTGGACCTCCTGGAGCCCGAGACCGCGTCGAACATCGATGTCGGGGTTCAATACTCCGGCGAGCGGCTCGCGCTGAGCGCCACCATGTATTCCATCGATTTTGACAACCGGATCTTCTACCTCGGCCCCCAGACGCCCGCAGGACCCAACTACCTCATCCCCGGAGGGGGAGCCTACTTCAACGCGGGCGGGATCGAAACGAGTGGTGTCGAGTTGGCCGCCACGGTGGCGATGCCGGGTCGGACATCCTTCTACACCGCGTTGACGCTCAACGACTCGAAGTACGTCGGGACCGACGATCCGCTCGTTGACGCCAGCCAGGGCATTGTGCCCGGCACGGACGTTACGGGCGTACCGCCTCGGCTGTGGGTGGTGTCCCTCGACCGCACCGGACCCCTGGGTGGCGGGCTGTCTGCGAAATACACGGCATCGCGCCGCGTCAGTCTGACGGCGGACTGGTACACCGACGCCTACTGGGTGGTAGACGCCTACGTCAGCTTCAGCGGCGAAGCGTTGAGCGATCTGTTCCGGGCGACGGAGTTCTCGATCGTGGCGAACAACGTACTCGACAGCCCCTATCTGTCCGCGATCACCGAGAACGCGGCCTGGCTGGGCGCACCCCGGACGATATCGATGACCACGACCGTCTCCTTCTGACGAATCGCCAGGACGCCCCTTTCTTGGACGGTTTTCAGCCGTTGGGTGGCGGGGGCGAGGAGCCGAGCGATAACTCAGAGCCACGCGCCGGATCACCAGTTCGCCGACCCGTGATCGCCGCCACATGCTTCTTCCGGATGAGCGGCAGTGTCCCGCGCAGATCCCACGACAGACGTCGCGGAGCGGGTCGAACGTCCTCCGCCAACCCGGAGGGGCGATGTTGAGGCTCCGGCCGGTCTCCAGGTCGCACCGTGCGGCGAGGACATGGACGTGAGCGCTGCCGCCGCGCTCGCGGTGAAGCACGACCCCCTGGGCGTAGCGGTCGGGTTTCGAGCCCCGCCCAGGCCGTCTCTTCGAAGGTGTCCAAAACCTCGCCGATCTGGTCGTCGGTCGGAGCGTCCTCCGGCGCCCAGGCGATTACGCCTGAGGTGTACTTGTGATCGAAGGGAAGCGTGTCGGCCACGGCGGCCACTTGGTGGGGATCCCCCCGGAGGACCTCGACGCCTGCGCGCGGCTTCCCGGCCGCATCCCGCGCCGAGCCGGTCCCGCGGACGAGGAACTTAACGAGCATCGGTGTCCGGGCACCCAGCGGGCGATCTGGTTGAGGTCGTTGTCGATGCGCGCCACCTCGCGGGTGCGCTCTCGCACCAGATCCGACAGCGTCAAGCCTGCGGAGCGCGCCTTGGCGTGCCACTCGGCACGCGCTCCGCCTCGCTGGCGCGGAGCTTCACCCACACGGCGCGTCCCGGGCTCATGACGCGCCGTTGCCGTTGGGGGGGTCAGAGGAGGGGGCACAGCCCCCCGCCAGCCCCTGCCGGGGACGCGCGAAGCGTGGCCCCAAGGGGTAGGCTGGCTTGGGCACCTTAAGGAGCCCGAGCCAGCCCTGCGATGGCCTCCGAAACGACGCTCCGGGCACCGCCCGGGAATGCCGCCACTCCCGAGGCTCCAGCACCGGGATACCGCCCCACAATCGGCGACGCGCGGAGAGGTTGGCGCTTCGGGCCGTCCGGGTTACCGTTCACAGGACCCTGGGAGCACAACCGGAAACCTGCCAGCATTGGTTTCTGGACTGGGCCGGAACACAGTGGACGCGCAGGGACCGCGTTGGAACAGGCATCCGGGGTGTCGCGTCCGAATAGTGTACCGGCGGTGATACGGAGACTCCCCGTGTCGCTATAACTCCATGATTTACAACGATTTACGATTTGGAGTGCCTGTTCCAGATCGAGTGGCGCGACAACGGGCGCAGGCTCACAAGGTCGCTGAAGCACCGCGACTGGAGACGGGCGAAGCGGCAGGCGGACGAGTTCGCCGCCGGCTACCTCGGGCCGGAGCTCCACCGCAAGGCGGAAGCCGAGTCCGAGCCGCTCACCCTGGAGACGCTTTTTGACATCTACGGTGAAGAGGTGACGCCCACCAAGCGTGGACAGTCGCGGCTGCACGACAGGGCCGCGACGGGGATGTTCCTCGGGTGCTTCGGCAGGGACCGGAAGCCCGCAACGCTCTCCCAGCGCGACTGGGACCGGTTCATCCGGGAGCGGCGCGCGGGCAGGGTCGGCGCGAGCGGAAGCCCGGTGTCCGACCGGACGATCGAACGCGACTTGAAGTTCCTGCTCGCGGTCCTCAACTGGGCCGTGAAGTCGAGGGACGAGCGGGGCGAACTGCTCCTCGGCTCGAACCCGCTCAAGGGCCTGAAGACGCCCAAGGAGAAGAACCCGACACGGGTCGTCCTTTCTGAGGAGGAATACCAGGCGCTTCTCGAGGTGTCCCGCCCGGTCGACTGGCGGTTTCGTGTCGCGCTCGTGCTCGCGCACGAGACGGGTCACCGCATCGGTGCCATCCGCCAGCTTCGATGGTCGGACATCGACATGGAAGGCGGAGTGGTGCGGTGGCGCGCAGAGCACGAGAAGTCGGGCTACGAGCACCGGACGCCGGTCACCGCCGAGGCGCTCGCCGTCTTGGAGGAGGCGCGAAAGAGGAACCCCGTGACCGGACACACTCTCGTGCTGCCCTCGCCGCAGGATCCGTCGAGGTGCGTGGGCTCCTGTCAGGCGCGCGGCTGGTGGCAAAAAGCGGAGGGGCTCGCGGGGCTTGAACCTAAGCCCGGCAGAGGCTGGCATTCCCTGAGGCGGAAGTTCGCCTCCGACCTCATGAACCAGCCACTCAAGGTGCTCTGCGAGTTGGGTGGCTGGAAGACGGCCAAGACGGTGCTCCAGTGCTACCAGAGGGCCGACGAGGCACAACTCAGGACGGCTCTGGAAAGCCGCCGCAGAGTTCGCGCCTGATCCCAATCAGCGGGAATTTGGCCAGCGAAGCCCGTAAGTTCAATAATCACATAAACATCCAAAACTGTGGGCGTTTGCCTGACCGGCACACTTTTGCACCGAGCGCCTAAGCTGCCGACCCATCACCTTGTGCGTGCAAGGTCGCGCCCGAAGTTCTGAAGGCCGATCTGGCCGCGGCGCGTATGCCCATCTTCGATGCCGGAAGCAATGGCAAGTGCGAATCCTAGTCCCTACCACGTCCACGACGCATCCACGGCTTTGACCGCCAAGCCGAGCGCCTCATACTCGCGGTCCCGGCGGTCCGGCGCGTGGGCGGCCGGCGAGCGATGGCTCTGCACGACGATCACGAGTTCGCGAGACGGGATGATGTACGTGCGCTGTCCCCCGCTCCCGAGGCGTTGTAGGTGTCCGGGGGGAGGCTGGGGATCCGGCCGCCGCGGCCGGACTCGTCCGCGCTGTTCAGCCAGAAGAGGCCGCCGTAGTACGGGCGATCCCACGCGGGGGCCGGTGAGTTGACGAAGTCCACGAACTCCTCGGTCAGCAGGCGCCTTCCGTTCCACACGCCTCGGTGGAGGTACAGGAGGCCGAACCGCGCCCAGTTTCTCGCCGTCCCGAAGTTGTAGCCGGTGAGGAGGAAGTTGCCGTACGGGTCGGTCTCCAGAGTGAAGCGGCGAATCCCGATTTCGTCGAAGAGAGCGCGCTGCGGCCACGTGAGGTACTCCTCGCCGAGCTCGTTCTCCACGGTGCGCCGGACAATGTAGCCGAGCGTCCACGGATCCGAGTTCCGGTAGCGGCCCACCGTGTTGGGCGGAAACTCGGCGTCCCGGCTCACCGAGAACGCGAATGCATCGATGGGCGCCACGTAGCCCAGGCGATGGTCCACCTGCCCCGGCACGAACGAGCGGGCCATCTGCTCCGGAGTGGCGCCGGTGTTGCTGAAGCGGAGGCCGCTGGACATGCGCAGGAGGTCCGCGACCCTGATGGCCGCGCGCGGGTCCCCGTCCGTGTTCTGCCACGCGGGCACAGGAGCGGGTTGCCACAGCTCGACGTGACCCATCTGGATCAGTCGCCCAACGAGGGTGGCGGTCATGCTCTTCGCCATCGACCAGCTCTCGAGTTGCATGTCCCGGTGCGCGCCAGCCCCGTACTCCTCGGCCACGATCCGTCCCCGGTGCACCACGATGAACGCCGCGCGATTGTCGTCGGGGTTTCCGAAGAAGACGCCGACCGCCTCGGCGAGAAGCTCGGCATCGACATCGTCCGCCATCGGCTGGTCCGGGAGCGCGTCGCCCATCGGCCACGGAGTCGAGGCCGCGTCGGGAAGCGTGCTCGTGACCTCTCGAGGCGTGAAGAAGACGCCGTCCGCATGGTCCGGGAGGACCACGCATCCCTGGTCGCCGAAGTGACGTGCCCGGGCTTCGACGCCTCCGTACGAGGCGGTGAGGATGCGGCGCTCGTCATCGACGGCGAACGCGAGGCGACCGCTCTCGTAGTCTTTGACCTGCTCATCGGTCCACAGGACGCTGTTGTACAGCGCCTCCTCACGCACTCGCCCGGAAACCCAGATCCCCGAACAGAAACGCTTCGCAGGGCCGGTGAGGGTCAGGTAGGTCGGGGGGCCGCCCGCCCGCGAGGGCGAGCTCGGCAGCTCGGCGGCTCGAGCTTCCGAGGCCGCGGCGTCGGGAGTCCCGCCGTCGGATGCGCCCGCATTCGCATCGCCACAAGCCAGGGTGGGGACGACGACGAGCGCGAAGGGGACGAGCGGTCTCATGGGTGCCTCTCTCTTGTTCTTATGAGTCAGATTCGCTGCGTGAATCGTAGTTTCTAGTAACGCTCTTAGTAGAGGGCCACAAACTGTGGAAAACTACGCTTTCACACTGGAGCAAGGTCGTCATGGCGGATCGCGGTGAAGGCCAGGATTCGGGCTATCCAGTGGTCCGCACCAGGCCCCGCCACACCTCCTCGACCCTCAGTTGGCTCTCTCCAGCGAGTTCAAGGCTGCCACGAATGCGCTCCAGGCCACCGGTTCGCCATGAACGGGCGCAAGCGTCGTCACGTCTAGCTTCATCCGCTGGACCTGGTTGTTGAGGCTCCGCATCGCCGGCAACTGCGCCGCCCGAGGGGCCTCATGTGTGTCGAACAGATCCGCTTGAAATACGATGCCCTCGGCCGGGAGGTAGGCCATCAGCATGCCAGCGACGTGCCGGAAGGGCTGGACATAGTAGATGCGCAGAATCCGGGAGTTGTCGGTAATCACGTAGTTTTCCTGAATCGCCTCGTAGTTATAGCCCTCGGCCAACTCTGTCGGTGGCCATCGCGACACGATGTCGGGTTTGACGACCCTCGGCTCGTAGACCAACACGTCGCTGTTCAAGAAATCAATGTTCAGCTTATGCGTCACAATCGTCGAGCCGATGTGGAGATAGGTTCGCAGTCCTCCGATGTGGTCGAAGTGCGGGTGCGAACTGATCAGCCAGCGAATCGGCTTGTTCGGCGCCAGCCTTGCAATCTCCTCGATGACCAAGAGGCTGCGTTCCTCGTTGCCCGGCGCCTCGAACACGGCAACGAAGTCGTCGAACTCCACCATGTAGCTATTGGCGGGGCCGCCGCCGAGCAAATACACGCCGTCGGCCATCCTTTCGACGGTGACCTGCGTTGGGAACGTCGCCTGAGTCACCGACGGAGGCACCGGAACGGGATCGTCGCACACGTTCGGCTGCACCTCTGGAAACCTCCCACCGTAAGCATTGTGGCCAGTGCTCTGGCGGTAGAACTGCCAGTTGTCATCCCATCCATGGTGCGAATGCCAGGCGATCGGCCACTTCACGCCGTCAAACGTCATCTGTTGGGTGGACTCGTGCTCGATATTGAAATCACCCAGTGAGGGCTCGTTTACAGTGGTCTTGATCCGTTGGATCTGATTCTGCGAGTTGATGGTGGCATCCACGCGGTACTTCCCGAACATCGTGATCGCGACCACGTGCATCTTTTCTGGTATCACCACGTTCCCGTCCCGGCCCTTCTCGATCTGTTCCCACCGCCAGAAGGCGACGGGATTGGCACCGGGCAGGCGAGCGGCCTTGATGAAGCCGGGGGGGTTCAGCCAGAGATCAAGCCGGTATAGCTCCGCCAGCTCAGGTGGAACGGCCACGGGTGGCCCGTCGCCGTCGATGTGCCAGGCAAAGTCGCCGTTCACGATGTGTGTCTGGCGGGTCTCCGTTTGAGTCGGCGTGCCGCCCTGCCAGCCCAGCCCGTACTTCCATGAGGCGGGATTCAGGCCGGGTTGGCGATCGAACGTCTCCTTGCTCGTTCCGGTTTCCCAGTTGATCGTACGCGTGTAGTTGGCCATCGCATCGATGCGCGGCCAGTCGACGCTGACGGCGTTCTCGAACGTCTGGCCGACGGCGCCGCTATAGCCGGTTCCCGAAAACGTGATGCATTGCAGATTGGCTTCGCTGATCTCCGCGGCGGCGGCCGCCAGAAGAGGCGCAGGGTTCACGAAGCCCGGGGGAAACTGCTGGGCGGGCGCCCGGCCTCCCCAGACCAACAACAGTAGAGCAACCGCGCCTAACATCTTCTTGACCACGTTTCCTCCTGAGACGGATAGGAAATCCAAACGCCCTCCGCGGCCGGAAGGCAAAGTAGGACGAGGCTTCCGGGGGCGTCAAGAGAATGGGGACGACCGGACGACCTACTATGGCGGTGGGGCGAAAGGATACACCGACTACCCGTCACTTGAACAAGAGCGCGGCGAGGTGCCCATGCCTTGCGTCGACCAACGGTGGCCGTGACAAAGAGGAGGGAGCCTTCAAAGCAGAGCGTCGACCCGCAGCACTGCGAGAGAGATCGCTCCGCTGGTCGGGTGGGATACGCTGCAATAGAATCGTCCGATGACTAAAGCTTCGGAGTTCATCAAGGAATTGAAGCGCCGCCGCGTCTACCGTGCCGCGGTCGCCTACATCGTGGTCGGCCTGGGAGTGCTTGGCGGAGCCGATGTGGTCCTAGACCCGCTCGGACTCGGAGAAGCTCGACGGCTTATCGTTGTCCTCACACTACTCGGGTTCCCTCTCGCGATGGTCCTCGCATGGATTTACGACCTGACGCCCACGGGATTGTTGCGCGATAGTGGGCTGGATGATGGGACGGAGGAGTCGATGGCCGAGGCATCTAAGCCCGCGTCACAGAATGTGTCCGATGGCATCGTTGTCCTTCCCTTCGAGAACTTGAGTCCGCACAAGGAGGACGAGTACTCGTCGTCCTCCGGCAGCTACGCCGATCGCGCATTAGACAAGTTCCAACCCGCGGCAGCGGCCAAGAGCACCACAAACGCTGCCGCCCCACCATGGCCCGCCGACCCCGTCTCGACCCGGTCTCCGACGTCTCAAGCTCTCTCACAGTCGGGACGGCCGGATTCGAACCGGCGACCCCCTGAACCCCATTCAGGTGCGCTACCGAGCTGCGCCACGTCCCGTGAGGGAGGGAATATAGAGGGAGGGCAGAAGGGGCTCAAGAACGATGAATCTCGGTGAGTCCACTCTGGAACGGCGGGAGTTCTTGTCGGTCGGAGGCGCGACGATCGCGGGGGCGGGGGCGTTTGGCTTCAAGACGGCTTTCGTTCCGTGACCGCTCGAAAGGGGGCCAGACCGGGTCATCGATATTACGCCCCGATCCAGCGTTCGACGGCAACGCGACGACTGCACAGCTCGAGGGTGGCACTCTCCCGAGTCCCGTTCAGCTATCCTCCAAGACGCTCATCATCTCTAGGTTGACGGCGCTACCGTTATCGAGGGTAAACCACTTGTTGAAGAGTCAAATTCGACGTAATTTTGTGGTATCTCCCCCATTGGGGCGCAAGCTCCGTGGGCCCCCTCGAGTCACTGGCTCGGGGGTTTTTTTTGGGAATTATATACGATCTTACCCTTGACCTTGCTGCCCCCAATGGGGGTAAAATCCTCCCGGCACCAAGGGTCCACCTGCTAAATACAACAGCCGTTGGACCCAAGACACCGGGGTAGCTCCCCACCGCCAGGCGAATAAGCAGGGCTTTTGCGTGTAGTTCCCTGCGTGATGGTGCCCAAGACCCGGCACCTTAACGGAGGCGCGCACTATGTTCCAACGGATGATGTTGATTGGAGTTCTAGTCTTGTTGCCTGGTTGCTCGTTGGCATTCGTCGATGGACCACCCCCGAACCTCCCAGATACCTACAAACCCTTTGGTGTCGCCCTGCACCACAAGCAAGCTGTTTCCTATCCTGGATTTGGGTGGAACCGCAGTGTACGCACTTGCCTTTGGGAGCGTTTTGGGCATGACCGATGAGCAGGCTCGTGATCAGTACAACGCCGGCAAAACTTCCCTGCTCGTCACAACCGGGCTTATGGGACTATTGTTCTCGACCTCATCCCAGGGTGGCTTCGGGAAAGTAAGGGAGTGCCGGAATGCCCTATTGACGATGACCCTGACCCTCACTCCTTCTCGGGCTTCTCTTGGTCCTCATACCGCCAATTCTTCTTGGGCGGCGTCTGAACAAGGGCTCGGGCCACTTCCTCCGGTGTGGCACCTTTCGCCAACCGGATCGGCTTTTCCATGGCGGGCACCTTCTTCTTTGCGGCCACTTAAAGGTCTCCAGGAACGGTAGAAACGATGGCTAACGAGGGGATTGGGGATCTTACAACCGAGCAAGTGCGCGAGAGATTTGGTCAGCCCGTTCTACTGAAAGGTGGTGATCTTTACCGCACTCGAAATGGAAAAAGATGGACTAGTTCTAGTTCTTCGGACGACTCAGCCTGCTCCCCAGGTGACTCAAGATTTTGAGTTACCGGCGGCAGACCGTCCGTTGTCGGCCGATCATCAGGTCCTTGTGGGGCTTGCGAAGCAGATTCTGCGACAACTCGAGCCGACGTTTGAGGATCAGATCCTCGCGACGTTGAGAAGAATCGAAACAGCCCTGACAGAAAAGCCTTGATCTTTTTCATGCGATCAGATCCTTGTAGCGTAGCCGTTTCCCGCACATGCCGACTGCGATCAGCCGCATCTGGACTAGCGTGTCGGGAGAAGCGTTGGTTGTGGCGGCCGCTGAACTCCTTGACGTAGCGCCCCAAGTGCTTCGGGCTCATCCGATGATACGTCCCGTAGTAGCCACGTTTCAGCATGGCCCAAAAGCTCTCGATGCCATTGGTGTGGGCTTGGCCCCTGACATACTCACCCATGTTGTGCCGCACGGCCTCATGATCCATAGGATAAGCGGCATTCCCGTCTGTGTACAGCTTCGCGCCCGCCCGTACCCGCTCTTGGATGAATGAGCCAAGCGTCTCCGAGTCTACGCGGGTGACCGGCGCGGCTATCACCATCGTTTGTGGCGCGATCCTTCACGCCCACGACCGCCACCTTGCCTACCGCGCCCCGGCCAGCCCGTAACTTCTTGCGCGAGTGCTTGTTACGCTCTTTGCCACCGACGTAGGTTTCGTCGATCTCGACCGGGCCGGAGAACAGGCCCCTGTGATCCTCCAGAGCCTCACGGATGCGGTGGCCTAGGTGCCATGCCGTCTTCTGCGTGATCCCCAGGTCACGGTGCAACTTCATGCTCGAAACGCCCTTGATCCCGGTCGCCAGAAGGTAAACCGCAATGGCCCACTTCTGGAGCCCAAGATTTGAGCTCTGCATCACGGTGCCCGTCTTCACGCTGAAATCCTTGCGGCAAGAGCGGCAACGGTACGGTTGCGGCTTGCGTGTGGCCCGCTCCTGCACGTTCTCGGAGTTGCACCTAGGGCAGCGCACACCATCTGCCCACCTGGCGCTCACGAACCACGCCTCAGCCGCCGCGTCATCCGGAAACATCCGCATCAGATCGACCAGTGAAAGCCCTTCCCTGTGATACTTGCCTGGCGCCTTGCCCATTATGTAACTCCTTTCTCTATACTAATTTATAGAATGTTACCCAAGGAGTCGAGGGTAAGAGGGTAGGATCGTATATAATTCCCATTGCTTTCAGCTGTTCAGTGACGAGTGTGCGAACGACTTCGAAGCCGGCATGCAAGTCGGCCTGCCCGCAGCCGGAATAGGGGCCCTGATCGGCGCCGGCATCGGACTGACGATCAGTCACTACGGCCCATGGGAGACCGTAGCCGATCTCGGAGCACCGGGCCGTTCCGGTGCCCAGAACAGGGTGAGCATCAACCTGCTGCCCTACCCTGACGGGCGTATCGCGTTGGGGGTCACCCTGAGAGGCCGTTGAGCCCCCTCTGACCTCCCTCTCGCCCTGCAGTGGGCTTGCTCGCTTGTTCTTCACGCCATTTTGGGGGGCAGTGAATCTCGCTACCATCCCTCCTTACCAAGGGGTCCGGGAAGACATGCTTGGCATAGCGATGCGCGCGGATTCGGAAATGAACGTCAGCGGCATCCTTGAGGATATTGTTCTGCCTCTTGTATGGGAATGCGAAGCAAACACGTCGGCCTGGGTACATGCGACGAACCGCCCGCACCGCAGGCATAAGGTCTGTGTCGCCGGATATGATAAACGCGCAGTCGGCTGCATCAGTGTGGAACAACTCCAATAACGTGACTGCGATAGCTACGTCAGTCTCCTTTTCCTCGTGACCTTGGGCTGTCTTCTTGAAAGCCGCGAGGTGCACCTTGACATCCGCATTCTTTAGGGCCTCAATGAGGGTTTCGTGGCGCTTCACGATCCCTGGGTTTCTGGACTCCATGTGCCTGGCCAGGGCGGAGAAATAGTTCACTTCAGAGACGTAAGCCTCGCGTGGCATCTCTCCGCAATCCCTGATTATCGACGCGCACAAACTGGGAATATCAAGCCACTTCAACATCGGACCTCCGTGGCCATCTCGGATTACGTCTTTGATAGAATGGTACAGGTTGAACCCGTCGATGAGAAAAGCCGTTCTCATGGGTCCGACTCCATAAAGGAGTAAAAAAAGGGAATTATATACGATCCTACCCTCTTACCCTCGACTCCTTGGGTAACATTCTATAAATTAGTATAGAGAAAGGAGTTACATAATGGGCAAGGCGCCAGGCAAGTATCACAGGGAAGGGCTTTCACTGGTCGATCTGATGCGGATGTTTCCGGATGACGCGGCGGCTGAGGCGTGGTTCGTGAGCGCCAGGTGGGCAGATGGTGTGCGCTGCCCTAGGTGCAACTCCGAGAACGTGCAGGAGCGGGCCACACGCAAGCCGCAACCGTACCGTTGCCGCTCTTGCCGCAAGGATTTCAGCGTGAAGACGGGCACCGTGATGCAGAGCTCAAATCTTGGGCTCCAGAAGTGGGCCATTGCGGTTTACCTTCTGGCGACCGGGATCAAGGGCGTTTCGAGCATGAAGTTGCACCGTGACCTGGGATCACGCAGAAGACGGCATGGCACCTAGGCCACCGCATCCGTGAGGCTCTGGAGGATCACAGGGCCTGTTCTCCGGCCCGGTCGAGATCGACGAAACCTACGTCGGTGGCAAAGAGCGTAACAAGCACTCGCGCAAGAAGTTACGGGCTGGCCGGGGCGCGGTAGGCAAGGTGGCGGTCGTGGGCGTGAAGGATCGCGCCACAAACGATGTGATAGCCGCGCCGGTCACCCGCGTAGACTCGGAGACGCTTGGCTCATTCATCCAAGAGCGGGTACGGGCGGGCGCGAAGCTGTACACAGACGGGAATGCCGCTTATCCTATGGATCATGAGGCCGTGCGGCACAACATGGGTGAGTATGTCAGGGGCCAAGCCCACACCAATGGCATCGAGAGCTTTTGGGCCATGCTGAAACGTGGCTACTACGGGACGTATCATCGGATGAGCCCGAAGCACTTGGGGCGCTACGTCAAGGAGTTCAGCGGCCGCCACAACCAACGCTTCTCCGACACGCTAGTCCAGATGCGGCTGATCGCAGTCGGCATGTGCGGGAAACGGCTACGCTACAAGGATCTGATCGCATGAAAAAGATCAAGGCTTTTCTGTCAGGGCTGTTTCGATTCTTCTCAACGTCGCGAGGATCTGATCCTCAAACGTCGGCTCGAGTTGTCGCAGAATCTGCTTCGCAAGCCCCACAAGGACCTGATGATCGGCCGACAACGGACGGTCTGCCGCCGGTAACTCAAAATCTTGAGTCACCTGGGGAGCAGGCTGAGTCGTCCGAAGAACTAGAACTAGTCCATCTTTTCCATTTCGAGTGCGGTAAAGATCACCACCTTTCAGTAGAACGGGCTGACCAAATCTCTCGCGCACTTGCTCGGTTGTAAGATCCCCAATCCCCTCGTTAGCCATCGTTTCTACCGTTCCTGGAGACCTTTAAGTGGCCGCAAAGAAGAAGGTGCCCGCGCATGGAAAAGCCGATCCGGTTGGCGAAAGGTGCCACACCGGAGGAAGTGGCCCGAGCCCTTGTTCAGACGCCGCCCAAGAAGAATTGGCGGTATGAGGACCAAGAGAAGCCCGAGAAGGAGTGAGGGTCAGGGTCATCGTCAATAGGGCATTCCGGCACTCCCTTACTTTCCCGAAGCCACCCTGGGATGAGGTCGAGAACAATAGTCCCATAAGCCCGGTTGTGACGAGCAGGGAAGTTTTGCCGGCGTTGTACTGATCACGAGCCTGCTCATCGGTCATGCCCAAAACGCTCCCAAAGGCAAGTGCGTACACTGCGGTTCCACCCAAATCCAGGATAGGAAACAGCTTGCTTGTGGTGCAGGGCGACACCAAAGGGTTGTAGGTATCTGGGAGGTTCGGGGGTGGTCCATCGACGAATGCCAACGAGCAACCAGGCAACAAGACTAGAACTCCAATCAACATCATCCGTTGGAACATAGTGCGCGCCTCCGTTAAGGTGCCGGGTCTTGGGCACCATCACGCAGGGAACTACACGCAAAAGCCCTGCTTATTCGCCTGGCGGTGGGGGAGCTACCCCGGTGTCTTGGGTCCAACGGCTGTTGTATTTAGCAGGTGGACCCTTGGTGCCGGGAGGATTTTACCCCCATTGGGGGCAGCAAGGTCAAGGGGTAAGATCGTATATAATTCCCAAAGCAATAACCGAAGAGGAAACCCGTAGTACCTAGAATCGCTCCACCGTACACGGCACCTCGACGCGCTTTGTTGCCGAGTCGGAGGGAGCGTTCAAGCGACTCGACCTCTGCGAAATCCACACGGCGTGGCCCTGACTCCCCTCTTACGTCGATCTCGAACCCGTCGTCCCATATCTGGGTTACGCTGCCCCCGAACGGTGCTACGTCGGGATCGAGAGGAACGACTTGTGCTTTGCTGCCTTGCTGCAGCTGCGGCCCCTGTGCAAGAACCCCATGTGCAGAGGCTACCTGGGGCACGAACGCGAATAGCAGTACGACGCGGATTCTGGCGGCAAAGTGCCTCATGATTTCTCCCGTTGTGGCTCGGCTGGCCTTCTGGCCGTTAGACTCGATCACAAGCTGCCACGGATCGGGAGACTTCTTCATACGTCGGATGACGTAGCGATAGCCGTCAGACTACGTAGAGCGGTGAGCGGTGAAGTAGAACGTATCGGGATCCGATCCGGTCCGGTCCTTGCCGCAGCACACGCCTTAGACGCATGTTGTCTGCCATGTCCGATCCCGTCACCCGCCTCAACGCAGCCCTCTCGGGCCGCTACGCGATCGAGCGTGAGCTGGGCGAGGGCGGCATGGCCACGGTGTATCTGGCCGACGATCTCAAGCATGAGCGCAAGGTCGCTCTAAAGGTCCTCAGGCCTGAGTTGGCCGCGGTGGTCGGTGCGGAACGCTTTCTGGCCGAGATCAAGACCACCGCGAACCTCACTCACCCGCCCGAGCCAAAGGCTGCACGCGCGGACAGCTCGCTCTTGCGTGGCTCCTCGCGCAGGAGGACTACATTGCCCCCATACCCGGCACTAAGCGCGTGAAGTATCTGGAAGAGAACGCCAACGCCCCGAGTATCGAGCTCGGCGAGAGCGAGCTCGGTCAGATCGAAGCGCTGTTCGCGCCCGACAACATCGCCGGTGACCGCTATGCGCCGGAACTCATGCGTTTGCTGGACCGCGACTGAAGCGGCTCAACTGTACGGCTGGGCGGCGAGCTGCACAGCTTTAGTCTGTCGGTTCACCCGCCGGTACGCTCCTCGAGCGCCCGCACGATCCATGAGTTGAGGCTTACGCCGTCGGTGGATGCGGCCGCAACTACTTGCTGATGAAGGGTAGGGCCCAAGCGAAGGTTCAGCTTGCCAGAGAACGGCTTGCGTGGCTCAACCCCATCCTCCTGACAAGAGAGTAGGTACTGGTCCACCGAGAGTTCGAACTCTCTGCGTAACCCCTCGACATTCTCGGCCTCAAAGGTGGCGATCGGGTATGGGCCGCTATTGACCACTCGGCCATGTAGAAGTCCCACCGACTCGTCGACCTCAACCTCAGCTAGATAGTTCTTGTATTCCATCATGTCGGCCTCACTCCGATCGCGTCTAGGAATGCTGTGATATCACGTACCGTTGCTCTACCAGTTTCGGGGCCCGGATGGGGGCGGTGCACCACCATGCGTTCCGCGCCCTTCTTCAACAACACGCGTGACCCCGACCGGTCGGTAACCTTGACACCCACGGCACCGAGCAGCGAAGCGATGTCTGCCCACCGAAGCCCCGATGGGGTGGGCCGGCTGAACATCCGCTCCAACGTACGGCGCTGCTTGCTATTCACTGTACTATAAAGATACTATGGTACTAAATATAGTACCATAGTAGTTTACAGTGTTGAAGACGTCCCACCTCCCGTGTGGTTTCAACTTCGAAACCGAATATGTCGGGGCGGTTCGTCCGGTTCCATGTTGAAGTGGGACGATCGGGGGTCGAAAACTGGGCCGAGGAGCTGAGGGGACGGGCGGGGAACTAGCGGGTCGACATTCTCAGGATAGGGGCCGGGCCAGCGCCGCTTGCGACGCGGCGCTAACCCGACGGTCCCGAATCCCTATCGGTTTGCCATTCCTATCGGTTCGCCCTTCCTATCGGCTTGCCGCTCCTCAAGGCAAATAGGTGTCCCTGATCATGTCGCGGTCCACTCTATGCCCCTGAAGATAGACGTCGGCGATTTGCCGCGTGTTGGTGATGTCGTCCAGCGGATTGGCATCGAGCACGATGAACGAGGCGTCTTTGCCCGACTCCATGGTCCCGAGCTGGCTCAGGCCCATAGCCACCGCCGCGTTTTTCGTCGCGATCTCGATCACCTGCAAGGGCGTCAGTCCCACATCGTCGACCAACAACTCCATGGTCTTGTGTGCCCGAAAACCGCTCCCCCCGTCCGTGCCCAACGCGATCGTGACCCCTTCGGCATATAGTCTCGCGTGATTGCTTGCGATCCTTTGGTAGATCGCAAGATTGAACTCCCGAGCGTCCACGTCGTCCCTCTGTCCCTCATGCGTTCTCGGCTGCGGGCCGTTGATGGCCCTCTCACGGAATGCCTGTGCCTGCTGGGGAGTGGACAATTCTCGGAAGAAAGGATCATCCCAAAATGTTGCGGCATCATCCTCGGTAATCGTGTATTCCCAGGGGCCGGCCATGTTCGTTTGCTGGACCGTGTTGTTGTCCTTCATCAGCTGGACCAATTCGTCGTCGATGAAGTCGCCCCGCACGGGATGTGCGAGCATGTCGGCCCCGGCTCGAGCTACCCCCTTCGCGTCCGGCATATGCCAGATGTGCGCGTACACGGGGATGTTGTGCTCGTGGGCTTCGTCGATGATGATCCCGTAGAGATTGGGGCTCAACGTGAGCTCCGTCCCGAGCCTGTCGTCGACCCATATTTTGATGTGATCGACGCCCTGGGCTGCCCGCTCACGGATGTAGATCCTCGCCTGTCTCTCAGTGTATATCCAACTCGTAACATCACTGTTGGCCTCGTCCATCCGGGTCCCTTCACCAGCCGCGGCGGCGGCCTGGATCTCTTCCAACTGACCCAATGGAGCACTGGCTCCCCGGCCGCTCACCAGAATGCGGGCGGCGTTGGGGTGGTGTTCTGCCCGTACCTGAAACGCGGCCTCCCCAACCCAGCCCGCGGTCGCAACCACTGCAAAGCCGGCGTAGGCGAGTTGATGTAGGTCGCTGATGAACTCCTCTCGCGAGGCTTGCACGTCTAGCCAGTCCTCGCTCGAGCGCGAGGGTCCGATGTGCATGTGGCTGTTGACCAGGGTGGGCATGACGGTCTGGCCGGTCAGGTCCACACGAGCCGCACCCGCCGGAGCCTGAATCTGACCCCTGTTGCCGATCCGTGTGAACCTGCCGTTCTCGACGAGAAAGGCGGAGTTCTCGATGGATGTCGATCCGTCGCCGACGATCAGCCGCGCCCCCTCGTACAGGGTGGCGTTCCCCGTCTGTGCGAGTGCGTCCTGCGGCCCTCCAAGCTGGACTGAAAGGGCAGCCACCACGAACAGACATCGCAAAATCATGGTCTTTGTCATAGGACGGACACCTCCATGCAAATGCCCCCCCAACCAGCCCGAGCGAGCTACTTGGGGAGGACAAGTAGAGTCGCGCTCTGGCGTCCAATCAGTATGCGGAGGACCATCGTCCCGGGCAACAAAGCCCAACTTCAACCCGTGGCGGAACCCTGGCCCATATGTTATCATTAAGTCATGAAGTACGATCATGAACACAACAAACACAAGGCGAAACGTGTGCGGGAGCCCGCGCAAGTCTACTTGGACGCTCCCGAACAGGATCGGCTGGAGCGCTTGACGGAGGAGCTGGACACCACCAAGTCAGACGTCCTTCGCCGCGGCCTGGAGGCGTTGGAGCGGGAGCTGTTCGATCCGGAGCACCACCCGGCGCTGCAGATCATCGGGATTGCGGGAGTGGAGCAAGGCCGGGAGTGTGACTTCGACGTAGCGCGTGAGCACGACCGCTACCTCGCCGGCCTCGAAGACCGTCGGCTCTCGGACGAGAAGCCCGGTGGCGGCTGAGCTGTTCGTGGATACCAGCGCCTGGTATCCCATCGCAGTGCCGAGTCATTCCGACCACCAGGTCCTCGCGGACGCCTTGACGGCGGAGATCCGTCGTGGCCGGCGGATTGTGACGACGAACCTGATCGTGGCCGAGACGTACGCGCTGCTGTTGTCTCGCACGCGGCGGCAGGCGGCTCTGGGCTTCCTCCGCGCGGTACGACAATCACCCAACGAAGTGGTGAGCGCGACGCCGGAACTAGAGGACCACGCGATCACCCATTGGCTCGAGCGTTACGAAGACCAGGACTTCTCCCTGGCCGATGCCGTGAGCTTCGAGGTGATGACAGGGAGGGGGATCAGGGAGGTGCTAACGCTGGATGATCACTTTTCCGCGGCGGGCTTCGTGATGGTGCCGGGGCGGTAACAGCCTTCCTGCCTGGCACTAGACGACTGATGCTACATCTGGCATACTAAAGATGGCAGACAAGCCGACTCTCAAGCCGGCCTACTGGATCGCGTCGAGCCTGGAAGATCTGAGGGGATTCCCGCGCGCTGTGCGGCGTGAGATGGGCCGGGCGGTTCGTGTAGCGCAGCTCGGAGAAAGCAAGATGAGCGACGACACAAAGGTCACCCCGTCGAGTGGTAACGTGTTCGAGGACTTGGGACTGCCGAACGCGGACGAGGAGCTGGCCAAGGCCGATCTGGCGTTCGAGATCAGCCGCATCATCGAAGAGGGTGGCCTGACGCAAGTTGAAGCGGCCGAGATCATGGGAGTCGATCAGCCGAAGGTCTCTGCGCTGGTGCGCTATCGCTTGGATGGCTTCTCGATGGAGCGGCTATATCGGTTCCTCAACGCACTTGGCAGGGACGTCGAGATTATCGTCAGGCCTAAGCCCGAGAGCCGGGAGCAGGCCACGCTCAGCGTGACGCGGAAGGCAGGACGGTCGCGAGTACGACGGGCGACGAAGGTCTGATAATACGCGGCAGGTATATTTGGTGGTAAGCGCGACGCCGGATCTATAGGACCACGCGTTCAGCCGAGCCGTTCGAGAAACGTCCAGGCCATGTCCCGGTTCGAGCCCCCGGCGTGCGTGTCGGGGCCCAGGAGAATGCAGCCGAACTCGGCGTCGCCGAACCAATCGTGGACCTCCTCGAGGACCTCGGCGGCGGGGACGCCGGACCCGAGCTCGTCGTACGCACGAATCGCCGCGTTTCTTAGAAAGATCTCCTCACCGATGCCGGTGAAGGCGACCGCCCCGTTCGGCCCGGCGTACAGACCGCAGCCGGGGAGGGGGACGTCCCCGACGCGGCCGATCCGCGAGCCCGTGGGGCCGCCCGAGCTCAGGGCGGCGGCGTATCCGCTGCCGTCGGTGCCGACGCATCCGACCGTGTCGGAACTCTGGATTGACGCCTTGTAACGCTGCTTCGCTTGCTCGGTCATGGGATCGTGGTCCGCATGACCGTGCTCGCGGGCGAAATGGGTGGCGCCCGAGCCGCTGAGCACGGAGGCGCCTTGTTGGGCAAGCGAGAAGGCCACCCGCGTCGGATTCCGGACGCGTTCGATACAGGTGACGGCGCCGAACGCGGGCGGATCGGAGTCGGTTGTCGGATGCCAGGCCATGAAGGCCGCATCCATCTGGATGCTCTGCCCGTCGGCTCGGAGCGACGATCCCGTGCCTGCGTTGAATCGAGGGTCGTCCTCGAGTGTATCCATCGCGATGAGAACGGCCTGCTCGAGCGGCGATCCTTCGGACACGGTCCTCAGAGCCCCCTCGGCGGCCCGCATCGTTCCGTCGCGCTCTGAGGGGGGCGAGCCGGAGCCTCCGTGAGTCAGTATTCGTATGTGCGCCATACGGCTATCGGGGCGTCGCCGGCGCTTGGGTCCCTACCGGCTCCAGGGCGGGACGATATGGTTTGTGCGCGCGTAGGCGATCGACTGGCCCAGGTGCTCGTGCATGTCCACGATGGCGTGAGTGACCACGCCGGCACCGTTCGTCTCTTCCCTGAACCAATTGCGGTCGGCCCCCCGATCAGCCGCCGTCATGCTCCGGACTGTTTCGATCATGTAGTTCAGCGAGCGCTCCATCTCCCGAATGACCTCGGCCTTGGACATGGCGGCCACTCGGGCGGTCTCGGGGCCGAAACCCGAGGCGGCACCGGTCGGAGGATCCGCCCCCCACATGGCGGGGAAGACGTGCCCTTCGACCACCATGAGGACCATGACGTCGCGCACGGATCGCACCCCTTCCATAGGCGTCCAATCCCATGTGTCCTCGGGAAACGCTTCAGCCAAGGAGAGGAACTTGTCGCGCATCTGCTCGAGGTCGGCCACCGCCCCGTCCTGCCAGGCCTGCATTCCGCCCTGCTGGGCAGCACCCGCGGCGGGCAGTACAAACAGGGCGGCTGCAATCAACAGCCAACACTTCGTCATCATCGTCTCTCCGGCCGAGGGGTGCGAAGTCGGTCGGCAAATGTAGCACCAAATCGCGTGGCGCGCGGGTCTCTGGGGGCAGGAGCGTCAGGGTTGAACCTTTGTCTTCACTCGAATACCTTAGGATCTTCGGTGCGGGGTGGAGCAGTCTGGTAGCTCGTCGGGCTCATAACCCGAAGGTCGCAGGTTCAAATCCTGCCCCCGCTACTTTCAGCGCGCCGCCTTCGGGTGGCGTTTGTATGTTCATCCATTCGGAACTGGGGAGTCATCGATGTTCAGGACCGATGCGCAGCAGGCCCGCGGATGGACGATGGCGGACACGTGGTCTAGCTCGCGAGGGTGGGCCGTCGAGGGGCGCCTCTAGAAAGCCCGGAGTGCGCATCCCTCGCCGAGCCGCCCGTCGCCGAAAGGCCGGGCGGATTTTTTTTTCGGGCCAGGTAGCTCAGTTGGTAGAGCACGCGACTGAAAATCGTGGTGTCGGTGGTTCGATTCCGCCCCTGGCCACTGCAGGATTAGCGTGGTGTACACCGAATGGATGGCAACCGCTTGGATGTCAGAGGTCCGTAGCTCAACTGGTAGAGCACCGGTCTCCAAAACCGGGGGTTGGGGGTTCGAGTCCCTCCGGGCCTGTTTGAAAGCTGGTAGAGGAGTTGCCCTCATCGTCTAACGGTTAGGACACCACTCTTTCAAGGTGGAGACCGGGGTTCGATTCCCCGTGAGGGTATGGGGGGACCCGGTGCGTATTCGGGGATGTGCTGTTCAGTGATGCGTGAGTAGGGGCTGTAGCTCAGTTTGGTTAGAGTGCCGGTCTGTCACACCGGAGGTCGCGGGTTCAAGTCCCGTCAGCCCCGTTGGAGACGCTGTTTGACAGAGATCAGGTTGATTGTGTTGGGGCCGTAGCTCAGTCGGGAGAGCGCTTGAATGGCATTCAAGAGGTCAGGGGTTCGATTCCCCTCGGCTCCACTGGTGCAAGCGTACTTGGGTTCGGGTGCACTAGGCACGAACTCGCTCGGGTGGCGGAATTGGTAGACGCGCAGGGTTCAGGACCCTGTGGGGGTTAACCTCGTGAGGGTTCGAGTCCCTCCCCGAGCATGGGTCCGTGAGTGGAATTTGTAAGACGCGTTGCCCACGTGCTGGAATTGGTAGACAGGCTAGTTTGAGGGACTAGTGTCGGAAACGGCGTACAGGTTCGAGTCCTGTCGTGGGCACTTTTCGCGGGCGCTTTTGGCGTAGGGCGGTGTCGGGACTGCGGACGGCCCTCACTGCGACGTACGAATGTACGCCTCATTCGGACCGCCTTGCCCTCCTACCCCTACACCAAAATCACCTCGCGAAAAGCATGGATCTTCGAGAGCATTGGCATTGTGGTTTGTTTGCGCCCGTAGCTCAGTTGGATTAGAGCGCCTGACTACGGATCAGGAGGCCGGGGGTTCGAGTCCTCCCGGGCGCGTTTTTTTGGGCAGGTGAGAGGATGGGGCGCGTAGCTCAGTTGGTTAGAGCGCTACGTTGACATCGTAGAGGTCAGAGGTTCGAGTCCTCTCGCGCCCATTTACGGGGGCCGTAGCTCAGTTGGGAGAGCGCAGCGTTCGCAATGCTGAGGTCAGGGGTTCGATTCCCCTCGGCTCCACTGTTGGCCACCTTAGCTCAGCTGGTAGAGCACGTCACTCGTAATGACGGGGTCGTCGGTTCAAGTCCGACAGGTGGCTCTGTTGTTGTTTTTTTGCCCCGTGGTGTAATTGGCAACACGCCTGGTTCTGGCCCAGGAGAGTCTAGGTTCGAGCCCTAGCGGGGCAACTGTTGTGATCATGGGAGGGATGGCCGAGTGGCTTAAGGCGACGCCCTGCTAAGGCGTTGGACGCAAGTCCGCGTGGGTTCGAATCCCACTCCCTCCGTATTTTTGCCAGATCGCGAAGGGTGACGTGGGGTTTCAGTCCCCCGTTTGGTCTGAAATTGGATGGGTGGCCGAGCGGCTTAAGGCGCACGATTGGAAATCGTGTGGGTTAATACCCTCGTGGGTTCGAATCCCACCCCATCCGTTGGAGTATGATCGCGCCCCACGCGTTCCCGCGGGAACGTGTTTTTGGGCGGTGATGAGCGAATTTCGGGGCGTGGCTCAGTCCGGTAGAGCGCTGCGTTCGGGACGCAGAGGTCCCCGGTTCAAATCCGGGCGCCCCGACTTGAAATCGAAGAACTAACGGCTCTGAGCCCGGATTTGCGGGCTCGCGTTGGCGAGCACGCGGCGGCCGACGCAGGCGGACGCCAGAACCGTAGGTTCAGCCGAGGCGCGAAACTGTGGTCCGCTTTGCGGTCTAGCAGTCGACCGCCGAGACGAGCGAGGATCGCCGAAGGCGACCGCAGCTCACATCCGGGCGCGGCCGGAAATTCCCAGCCGATCCCGCCTGTGTTCGAAACACAAGTTCGACGCCTTGGAGCCGTCGCATAATTGGTATTGCACCGGTCTCGAAAACCGGCGTCCTAACGGACTTGTGGGTTCGAGTCCCACCGGCTCCGCTGGGCCCTCCAGGTCTTTGACCTGGGGGGCTTTTTCGAGCCACGGAGGCGTGTCCGGAGCTGGCATCGAGAGGGGGGTGTTGGGCGCTCGCAGAGACCCCTTGTTGACGGGTCTGCACCGCCCCCCCACGTTATCCCGATCCGGCGATGGGCCTTTCCTTTTCCTATCCCTGCTGGCAGTTTGTGGTGAAAGTCCAGCGTCGCACCGAGACCGATGATGCGCCCGTTTGGCAAGGCGAGGCGAGGGAGCAGACCGGCAGTATTCGACCGAGGAGCAACGCAGCCAGGCGAGATGCGGCGCCGGTCGAATGCAGCTGGACCTTCACCGCGGGCTGCTAGGGGCCGGAACACAGATTCCGGTTCGCAACACTCGATCCTGCGCCGGCGACCGCACATGGCGTAGGCATGACTCTTCCGGAGGAGGCTAATGTTGTCGCATTTCATCCGACGCGGACATCGTGCACGGCGAGCGGGGTCGTGGAGAACCTTGTCCCGCTACTGCGCGCTCGGCGGTGTCGTGTTCGTCTGTGTGCTCGTCGGTTCGTTCTCGCTCGTAGCCCAGCAGTCACGAACCGTCGACGACGGCGTGTATACGGCCGAGCAGGCACAGCGCGGCCAGGCACTGTATACGGAGCAGTGCGCGGTGTGTCATGCCGAGTCGCTCGGCGGAGGCCTCGGACCACCGTTGTCGGGAGACACCTTCGTCGGGGTCTGGAGCAGACTGCCCTTGTCGGAGCTCGTCAGCAAGATTCACAACACGATGCCAGAAAACGAGCCCGGGCGGATGACGCGGCAGGAGGCGGCGACCCTCGTGTCCTATATGCTCCAGGTCAACGGGTTCCCAGCCGGCACGGCCGGGCTCGGTACTGACGAGGCCGAGTTGAGCCAGATCACCTGGCCAGCGGTGGCGCTGGCCCAGTCAGTGCCGGTCGGGATCCTGCCCGCAGGCTCAGCCAACACGGCGCAGTCGCTCGCGGCCCTGGCCGCCCAGGCAGCAGCGCTGGCGGCCCAGGCAGCGGCGCTGGCCGCCCAATCGGCTCCAGCGGGGCAGGCGTCACTGGGGGTGCCGTCCGCGCCGCCGTTTGGCAATCTTGCCCAGGTGATGCGCGGCATCATGTTCCCGAGTTCGAATTTATTGTTTAACGTCCAGGGCTACGATCCCGGTGCCGACAGGACGGCATACGACGCGACTGCGCGCGATAATTTCTCGTGGGTCGACTGGGGAGCGGGCATCTATTCGGGATGGCAGATGGTCGATTACGCCGCTATAGCGCTGGCTGACGCCGCACCCCTGTTCCTGACGCCCGGACGTCGGTGTGAGAACGGCCGGCCCGTGCCCGTAGAGCGAGCCGATTGGATACAGTACACAGAGGAGCTCGTGGAAGCGGGAAGGGCCGCCTACCGCGCATCGCAGACCAGGGATCAGAAGGCCGTAAGCGAGGTCACCAATGTGATCGCGGAGGCGTGCTACAACTGCCACGAGGTCTATCGCGACAAGCCTGGCGGGACCCCTGAGGATCCATCCAATAAGGCGGCCCGATGCGTCCCGTGATCGCGCGGTGGTTCGGGGCTTTGGGCCCTACTCCACCATCACGCGCCTGACCGTGTCAGACCAGACCGAGAAGACGGCCACCTCCGAACGATGGGGGAGGCCGTCTCGCTTGACCCGGTCCTTCTCAATGGTGTTAGGAAGCCAGCAACCCCAGACTGTAGCCCATCTGGGGTGAGTATCTGTTATTCATCGGCGCGTGCGCTCATTCTAGTAGCACAGGTTCACGATCTCTCGCTCATGCAACGGCCTCTGCAGCTCGGAGTGCATGAAGTGGGCAACGTCCTCTCGTGAGATGTGACCAAGCGTTACCCCCGCCAGTTGTGTGAGCACACGGTATTCACCGGTCCGAGCGCCGTTGGTGAGTACCCCAGGGCGTATGATCGTCCAGTTCGCTTCACTCGCTCTGAGCAGACGCTCTTGTCGATCCTTGTCTTCGTACATCCGCTTGAGCACCAAAGGAAGGATGATTCTGTCGTAGAAAAACCCACCATGCCCTCGGCTGTCTCCGGCACCCACTCCAGTGATTGCCAACAAACGAGTGTCTCGCCCTTTCACCGCTTCGAGCAGGTGTGCTATCGACTCCGAGAAGAGTGTCACGATCCCTCTACTCAGGCGAACGCCCAGGCATGAACAGACTGCATCTTGATTCTCTGCCAGGTTTCTCACAGCGGCTGGATCACGAGCGTCTCCCTCCTCCACAGTCAGGGCGTCTGACACCATGCCCATGCGAGCAGGGTCTCTGGCAAGTACGGTGACCAGGTGCCCGGACTCGGTGAGGTGGCCCACAAGAGCCCTACCGACTCCGCGGGTGCCTCCCAGCACGCCGACTCTCAGGGTGAGCCTCCTCCCGCCTCGATGGGCGTCTAACGTCTCGTGCTTCTGCTTCGCGGCCAAGATGCCCTCCGCAAGCGTAGCGCGCGAGCGGACACCCTCCGCTACGGTCGACGATCCTCCGATGTGGACGAGACCCTGGACCGCCATCGTTCCCATGAAGAGGTCTCAGCTTCACCTGTATGAGTACGCGCGCCACGAGGGCAATCACAGCTTGGGGAACTCACTCAGAGCCTCGGGGCCCTCATACCGTGATTCGGCTGCGCCTGGCCCCGGCCCCCGGGGCGCGCGCCTCAAGCGGAACGGCGTTCAGCCGGTGGTCCAACCTTGGACTCGTCGGCGACGCACAGCAACTCGACCAGCGGATTGGTCAGCAGCGTGGGATGGTCTAGCGAATCTAGAACCGTCTGCCGCCTCCCGCAGAGCCACCACCAGTGGCGTTGTCCTGGGTGGCTGGATCGGGACCGCGGCCTTCGGCGAATGCCCTCTCCGCCGCTCGCGTGCTCGCGAGCGAACCGGGGACCCCGTAATTACCCTCATGACAGCCTCCCTCAAACACTCCAGTCGTCTCGTCACTGTTGTTCGTCAGCTCTAGTAGGATGGTCCAGGGTCGCGTCCACGTCGTGGGATCTTCAATCGTAATTTCGACCGAGAGCGTATTATCATCGAGACGTCGATAGCGTTCGATGAGATGCAAGTTCTCCCGGGATCCTTGGAAGTTTGTCTTCTCGGTGAAATTAGTGATCTCGACGACCAGCATATCGCCCTCCCATCGGCCACGCGCGTCGCCGTGGTGCAGCCGAATGTGCTCTGGCAATGGCGGACGATCCGTGGTAGGAATGCTCCGACTGAATCCCATTCCCTGGTCGATGTCATAGTAAATCCCGACGGCCCCAGGAGACTGCACGACCCGCATCATCCCGCCCAACGATCCGGACTGGAGCACGACTGGAAGGTTGTACCCGAAACAGCGCGCCCTACCGCTTTGGTCTTCCGGGCCGTCGTGGCGGTTCAAGCGATCCAAGTTGTAGTCGGGAGAAGGCTCCGCTCTCCTCGGTGACACAGGTCCCGGCCTCCCCCCCGAGGTGCCTTGCAGAAGGGCATCCAGAAACTCTCGTTTGGTGGCTCTCCTCTGCTCGGCCTCTAGCGTCAAAGGAGGAATCCTCCCGTCCGGAGGATCGATTACCTGCGATGTCCGCCTGCCCCGAACTGAGCTTGGGTCGCCGCGCCAGTGCTGGTTGTAAGCCCGGGCGACGTCCACTTCGGTCCCCGCCTGGTCGCGGCTGTCACGACCGAGACCCTGAGATATGTCGATGAATTCTCGTTCGGCTGCCGCGATTTCCTCTTCGGTCAGAAACTCCCTCGTGCCATACTCTTCGGCGCGCTGCAGGGGCACCAAGGCCGGATGGCTCCAGATCCCCTGGAGGTCCGGCTCACCCCACGGCGTTCGGAGCGAGCCCGCCGGTTGCGCCTGCTGAGACGTCACCGACTCGGGCCCTAGCGACGCGAACATGATCACGAGCGCCAGCGTGCCCACTAACGCAAACCCCTGACTCAACTTTGTCATCTGCTGGGGGCACCGGTGCCGGACGAACCGAGGAACAATATGCGTCCATCAGGCAGCGTGAGATCCCTCCCGTTTGCTCTACGCGACCCGTCCTTAGACCGATAACCATCAACGACGATCTGCGTTCCTATTGGCAGTGACGTTCTCGTGAGGCCTCGTCTAAACAGCGCGTTCGGCGTCCCCGCTTCGATCGCCCACTCCTCGACTGCGCCGTTCGGCAGCGGCACCTCCACGTGGATCCATGCGTGAGGATTGACCCACTCCACGCGAAAGACGGTCGCCTGCTCGAACCTCACGGGACTGTCGGCATCAAATTCCGCGGCAAACGCATGATGCGCCCGCGCCGGCACCGTGGCGTGAGCCAGCAGTGTAACGATACCGACACCCACGGGGATTGCATGGATTAATTTTACGCGCATCGGATTGCCTCCTATGGTTGCCTGGGCGGGTTTCCGGACCAGTGACGTTGGTACAACACTTGCTCATCCTGTGGGATGTTGCGCGTGATATCGACGGTCATAGTCTGGCCCTCCCACCGTTTGACCAACTGTTCCTTGCGAAGATGGCCCAGCAGCGTCTCTTCAACCATCTCCACGCATCGGAACTCCAGCAGTCGAGCATTCTCCTCCAGACGACGGTAGAGCGGCATGCTGATCGTCCACGGCCGGGTGAACACTTTGGGATCCTCGATGGTGGCTTCGTAGCGGATGGCGTCGGGCCCGATTAGGGTGTATCGCTCGACCACATGCAAGGCATCGCTGTGGAAATTGCCGGCCCGGTCGAGCCACGTGTTCGACGTGAACGTCGACACGTCGACGACCAAGCTCTCCCCCTCCCATCGGCCGACCGAGTGTCCCATGAACGCTTCACCGGGATACTCCGGGACTTCATCCAAGTGAATGAAGCGTTCGGCACCTCTAAACTCGAAGAGCATCATGACCCGGTTAGGGCTCTGAATGATTTGAAACGGATAGGGGAGATACATGGCCCGAGGCACACCAGGCATAAAACACTTCAGCTCCGGGTCGCGGTCCAGCCAGTGCTCGGCGTTTTCTCTCTGTCTCGCTGCCGCCCATGGCTGGTACGGAATCTCATCACCCTCCACTACCCCGAGCCCCGGGGGGACCCAGCCCGCCGAACCCAGAGCCACCACCGGTGCTGCGAGCACGGGGTAATCACTGTGCACTCCTGGGTGCGCCACCATCGGACGCGCTAGATGAGTTTGCAGGTCCCAGTTCGCCGTGTTGTTCGCCTGCCAAATTCCGCTGAAGTCGGGCTTCCCGTCCGCCGTACGTGGAATCTGAGACGCCGGAGCCTGCTCTGAAGTCAGCCCACAGGCCACCCAGATCAGGGGCATGAGGGTGATCGTCGCAATCGCTACCATCGAGTTTCTCAACAGGTGCTGCATGCGATAGAGTCCTCTCTCAAACCGTCAAATGCCCGGCCCGCAGGCGCTTGACACAGCCGACGACACTCAGTTCCTCTCGGCGTACGAAATAGCTTCGACCACCTCAGAAGTCAACGACTCGGCAGAGGGAAAAGAAGAACTGGTGGCACCTACAAAGGACGGAGAACTGTTACCCAGGTCTCTTGACTTAACTGTCACCCAGGTCCTTTACCGCTCATCGGGTAGCTCAGCGGCCCGGATGGGCTTGAAACCACGCAATCGCCGCCGACGCAATGCCTTCATGCTCTCCGTCGAAGATCGTAACGCGAGCCCTCCCGGCGTGACGTCGTAGGAAGATCGGCCTACCAAACGATGGGTCCTCCACCTCATCCTCTTCGGTTGGGCTCTCCAGGCGAGGATCGTGGCGCGTGAGCTCGGCGATCTCTTGCGCCGTGACTTGTGGCTCGCCCAGCGCCTCAGCGATGACGTTGAAGGCTGCAAGACTGTGCCAAATTGGAATGGGTTCGCCGTCGTGTCCGTCGAAGCGCCCAGCAGCGACGTCGAGAGGCACGTCGGTGGCGTTGGCGAGCTGATGAAGAGGGGAGCGCCGCTCCATCTCGGCAGAGATCGAGGCGTCCTCGGAGGGGTCACCTCCGAAGCACTGTTGCGTCATCTCTCCGTAGCGATCACCCGCGTGGAAATCGTACCACGCCCGTAAGTCGCTCAGGGGAACCCACGCGCTTGCGGCCGTCCATCGAGCCGGGTAACTGGCAACCATGGCCAAGGTCATGAAGCCACCACCGGATATCCCGGTCACATAAACGCGACGTTCGTCGATTCGATAGCGCTCGACAACCCAGTCGAGTGCGTCAATTACATCCTGTCGGGCGATATCCGACGCACAGGCTTCGACGTTGTCGTTGCGCCCACGGAAGTCCGGAAAGAGGTAGATCCAGCCTCGATCCGCGACCATCTCTTCTAGATCTTGGCGCCGTTGCTCGAGGCCGGCGCTCCACGAGTGGAGCGAGACCACGATGGGCCGCTCCGAAGCCCCAGTCTCGAAATCCGGTGGCAGGATCAGGTAGGACGGCTGGCGGCTTCCGTCGACACTGCTTTCCACCTCAACGCGGTGCCGGCCCGGCTCAGCAGGGACCTGGCCTGAGAGTGGCTGCACCGAGGCAGAGAGGCTGACAACCAGCAACGTCACCAACCCAATCCTGGAAACCGCTTTCATAGGACTCCTCCCACGCGAAGCACTGTCTAACGTCTCTGCGATTCTGCTGCTCGGCTAATATGGTGACCGCAAGCGTAGCGCGCGAGCCTTAGAGCTAAATCTACTCCACCATCACGCCCCGTACGGTCTCGCTCCAGAACGAAAGTGGCGGCTCCCCTGCCCGATCCGTCTCGACCTCGAACCACTCGTGCTCATACATCATCTCAAGGAACCACTCGTTCGCCCCATGGGCCGTCGGGATGCCATAGCGAGGAGATAGCCTGAAGGTGACCAGGCAGGAACTAGGGGGACTCAGCCGGAAAAGCACGGAGTAGGCAGTCTCTGAAACCCCGCGTAATACGGACTCTTCAGGACATACGCGGACGTAGCGGGAAAACTCCAACCGGTCTCGAAAACCGGCGTGCTAACGGACTTGTGGGTTCGAGTCCCACCGGCTCCGCTCTCGGCCCTCCAGGTTCTCGCCTGGGGGGCTTTTTTTGGTGGTGGGCCCGGCATGGGCGATGACTTGGAGGTGAAAGTCCTCCCGGAACCTGGTCGCAGGGACCGAAGGGAAGCGCAAGGCGTTCGTCGTGAGGCGTACGCTGAACGAAGCGTGAAACGAACCCGTGAGTCGACGAACAGGAACCGGATACGAGGCGCTGCGGACCGGGGCGAGCGGACCACTGACCGCGAAGCTCCTGCGACCAAGGGGAAGCGGCGTAGATCCGGCGATTGTGCGGGGAAGGTCATCGTTCTTACCCGGGGAGGTCTCGCCTGACGCCTGAAAGGGTGACGCCGGCACTGCGCTGTTGGGCCTGCCGGCGGAGCGAGAAGTCAGCAGAGGCCATAGTAGGCCGACGAAGTGCATGATGCGCTTGGACCCAGCTTTGTCGGACGAAGGGCCGAACGGAGAGGAGAGCGTGACGACCGTGGACCTCGGCAAGGCCATGCGCCAGGAGTCCAGGCAACTGGAGCTCCCACTGGAGGATAGGGGTGAAGCCCCGAAGGTAGAGGGGAGTGGCGAAGCCGGAACGGTGGCCCATGGAGACGAGCGCTCAGGAAGCGAGCATCTCCTGATGCAGGAGGTGGTCGGGCGTGCCAACCTCGTAGGAGCGTTGAAACGCGTGCGGCAGAATAAGGGCAGTCCGGGCATCGACGGGATGAGCGTGGAGGAGCTGCCAGAGTACTTGCGCAGGCACTGGGGGGAGATCCGACAGCGGTTGCTGGCGGGGACCTACCAACCGAAGCCGGTACGAAGGCAGGAGATACCGAAGAGTGGGGGAGGGGTCCGGGAGTTGGGGATTCCGACCGTGCTGGACCGGTTCATCCAACAAGCCATCCTGCAGGTGCTGCAACCGAGGTTCGACCCGACGTTCAGTCGGCACAGTCACGGCTTCCGGCCTGGGCGCCGAGCGCACGATGCGGTGCGCGAAGCGCAGCAATACATCCAGGAAGGGAGACGATGGGTGGTGGATGTGGACCTGGAGAAGTTTTTCGACCGGGTGAACCACGACGTGCTGATGGGGCGGCTGGCAAAGCGGATCGAGGATAAGGCGATGCTGCGGATCCTCCGTCGCTACCTACAGGCCGGAGTCATGGCGAACGGGGTGGTGATGGAGCGGCACATGGGGACGCCTCAGGGCGGACCGTTGTCGCCGTTGCTGGCGAACGTGCTCCTGGACGAAGTGGACCAGGAGTTGGAGCTACGCGGACACGCGTTTGTCCGGTACGCCGATGACTGCAATGTATACGTGCGGTCGAGGCGGGCAGGACAACGTGTGATGCAGGCGCTGAGGCACCTGTACGGGAAACTTCGGCTTCAGGTCAACGAGGAAAAGAGCGCGGTGGCGCGAGTGTGGGATCGACAGTTCCTGGGCTACAGCTTCTGGGTAGCGGCAGGGAAGGTCGTGAAGCGCCGGGTCAGCAAGAAGGCCCTGACGAAGTTCAAAGAGCGAGTCCGGCAGATTACAAGCCGGAGCGGCGGGCGGAGCCTGCAACAGGTGGCGGAAGAGCTACGGCGCTACGTGCTGGGGTGGAAGGCATACTTCGGCTTAGCGGACACACCGGGGGTTTTCCGAGACCTGGACCAATGGATCCACCGCCGGCTGCGTACATTGCAATTACGCCAGTGGAAACGAGGAAGGACAGCGTACCGGGAGTTGAGGGCTCGCGGTGTGAGCGAGAACCTCGCCTGGCGAGCTGCTCGGTTCGCGCGAAGCTGGTGGCACGTGGCTGCGCACCACGCCCTGCACACGGCCTTGCCGGGGGCGTACTTCGACGAGCTGGGTGTGCCCCGGCTCACGCCGTACTGACCTCAACTCACCGAACCGCCAGGTGCGGACCCGCATGCCTGGTGGTGTGGGAGGGGAAGGACCGGGATCGCCGGTCCTCCCCTATCCCGATGCGGTACGGTAGTCGGAGCCTACGGTAGCGTCAGCGCCACCAGCCGCCCCGGCTGGCCCCGTCTCGCGCTGCCCGACTGCACCACGATGTATTGCTTTCCTTCGTGCATATAGCTCATCATCCCGTACTGGCCGGGGCTCGGGAGCTCGACCCTCGCCAGGACCTCACCCGTCCGCTTGTCGCGGGCATTCAGGACCGGCATGCCGTTCTCGTTCACTTCGGTAGTGCCCCGCAGGTCCTCCGTGGTTTGCAGGAGGAGGTCGCCCATGACCAACTGGATGGAGTTGCCGGTTCCTCCCGTTCTGGGAGTCTCCACTCCCGCCAGTGCCGGGTGGTCCCTGATGCGCTCGGGAGTCTCACCGATCGGAATGTCCCAGAGCTTTTCGCCTGTGTTCATGTCGTAGGCAGCGAGGGCTTGGTACAGCGGCTTGAAGACCGGCAGGCCCTCGACCAGCGGCAGAGCCACGCGGGGGCCGCCGGGCGCAAACCGCGCCACCGTAGTACCTGTGGTCGGCGTATGCCGCTCCCGCCCCCTCCATGACTCCTCACTCTGTCCGGCCAATCCCCTCATTTCGTCCACACCGTTCGTGGGGGTCATGAACGAGGGAGCGCTGCAGCCGCGGTTGTGGGAGGCGTACATCATTCCCGTGGTGGGATCCGCGACGGGCGGATGGTAGGTGTTCAACCCGCCCGAGCAGCCGACATTGTTGAGGTAGTCCTCGTTGTGGGGGTAGGGGAGCGACGGTACGTAGAGGCCCCCGAGCCGGAACTGACTGAGGATAATCTGCGCCTGCGCGTTCAGATCCGGTGTGTAATCGATGACGAACTCGTCGGTGATCCCGTCCGTGACGATGCGGTCCAGTGGTTCCGGCCGGGTCGGATAGGGCTGCGTGGCCGCTGTGTAGTTGCCGGGGACCTCGGTCTGGATGACCGGGCGCTCCACGATGGGCCAAATCGGCTCGCCGGTCTCCCGGTTGAACGCGAAGACGAGACCCTGCTTCGTGTTCTGGATCACCGCTGGAATCTCCAATCCGTCCACCGTGAGATCCATCAGAATGGGCGCAGTCGGAATATCGTAGTTCCACTGGTCACTATGGTGGATCTGGAAGTGCCATCTCCGCTCGCCCGTCTGGACGTCCAACGCGAGGAGGCTGCCGCCGAACAGGTTGTGCCCCGGGCGATGGCCCGTATACGACTGGACGGTCGAGGCATTCGTCACGAGGTACACGAGCCCCAGCTCAGGATCGGCGGACGCGGGAGCCCACGACGACAGGTCGCCCGACCAGCGCCAGGCGTCGTTCTCCCACGTCTCGTGGCCGACCTCGCCGGGCCGCGGGATGACGTGGAACTTCCAGAGGTGCTCTCCGGTTCTGGCGTCGTAGCCCATGATGTCGCCCGGGACGTTCTCGATCCGGGTCTGGTCGTAGCTGGGCTCGTGGCCCACGAGCACCACGACCACGCCGTTCACCACGATCGGCGGCGACGAGCTGGTGACCATGCCCAACTGCTGTGGGATCCCATGCTCCGGGTCGTACGGCCCGGTCGTCCTGTTCAGCCAGGGCTCCCAGTCTGCCACGAGGTCCGGGATCAGATCGACGCCGCCGGTCAGGGGAAAATCGTCCACAGGTATGGGGGTGCCCCAATCCTCCAGAGGCAGCCCAGTCTTGGCGTCCAGAGCCCAGAGGAAGTAGGCGGGCGAGGTGGTATAGATCACACCCCGTCCGTCGACCTCCGCGTAAGCGACGCCCTTCCCGAAATCCGTCCTCGGCGAGCGTAGGTACCTCATCGTCTCGGGCTCCCTGAACACCCAGAGTGTTTCGCCCGACGCGGCGTCGATGGCCACCACCTGCCGCCGCTGACCCATGACCGTGTACAACACGCCGTCCACGAAGACCGGTGTGGACCGGACCGTGTACTCGGGGTTCGCCCCGAAGTTGTCCCCCCGGAAGATCCAGGCTACCTGCAGATCGGAGAAGTTGGACGCGTTGATCTGCCTGAGCTGCGGAGCGGAGCGGGTGTGCCCGGCGTCGCCTCCCAAGTAATGCCACTCCCCGTTCTCGACGCCCGTCATCTGCGCGGAACCCGCTGACGCGCCACTCAGGAAGGCCGCGAGCACGAGCACGGCGCAAACGTGGTGTTGTTTTGAGACACTCCTTCGACCGGACTCTGCCATGGGGCCCTCCTGAGACTGACAACGGACAACTTATGAACGTACGAACGACCTAGTGCGAACGTATTTCGGGAGTTGGAGTGGCGCAACGAGAGCCTACAGCGCCGGGCCAGCCAACCGGATGACCCTTCTCGACGCCGTCACTGAATCTGGATTGCGGTGGCGGGGGAACGAACGCCCCAATACGTTGAGGACTGTCGGGGTCGACGTCCGGGTAAGGCGCGGACTCCCACAGTGATTCTTTTTGAAGGAGGTTGGCAGTGTTCACTCTGTCCCGTCGTACGGTAGCCTATCTGCTGTTGTGGATCTTGGTGATCCCACTTTCCCTCGTTTTCGCCCGGTTGTCTGACGCGCAACCAACCGACCTGGCCGTCGCTGCAGCGCAGCAGGAGCTTGCCTGCCCAGGGGACCGCATGCCGACCCCTTTCACGGGGACGACTGAATCGGGGGTTCCCTCGCCGGAAGCAGTCGTCAGGGGCGAGCCCCTGACTGGACGTTGGTGGGACCCGGGCTCCCGCTCGTACTGGCACTGTCACGGCGGCGGCCAATACATGGTCGTGATGGAAGGAACAGGGCGCGCTCAGAAGCGTGGAGAAAGAATGCGGGATCTCCATGTCGGTGACATCGAATTCGCGCGTCCAGGGATGGAGCACTGGCATGGTGCCTCGTCTTCAGAAGGGGCTCGATTCATCCACCAGGGCCTGAGGATCGACGGGGGAAGCGGCACATTCTGGTTGGAGGAGGTCAGCTCGGACGATTATACGGGAAACGCAGTCGGGATTATGTCCCGAATGAGATTTCTGGAAACTGGAGAACGCTAGGCTGGAGAACGCTGGAATAGAGGTGAGTCATGGCCGCGCTTGATCGACGAAACTTCTTGACCAGAGCTCTCGCTTCGCTCGGACTCGGGGCTACTGCGGTCGGCGACCGCGTGGCACTTCTCGCTCAAACAGATGCTCCCCAGGCACGCTACCGCATCGACGTCCATCATCATTTCGGGCCGCCGACTTGGGTAGCTGCAATGATCGAGGGGGGCCAGCTGAGGTCACCGCAGAACCGCTCGGGGCTGATGAACCCGGCGAATACGACCTGGACGCCTGAGAAAACGCTCGAGGACCTGGATCGGGGCGACGGCGCCGCGGCGATGATTTCCATTACCAATCCGGGTCTCTACATCGGCGATATCGCGCAGACGATCCGCCTCGCCCGAGAGTGCAACGACTTCGCCGCGGGCGTCATACAGGCTCACCCCACTCGATTTGGGCTGTTCGCCGCAATGCCGCTCCCGGACGTCGATGCCACGTTGAGGGAAATCGAGTATGCCTACGACCAGATCAACGCCGACGGCATCGGGTTTATGACGAGCTTTGGCGACACATGGCTCGGTGACCTGGCCTACAGACCGGTGATGGAGGAGCTCAATCGGCGTAGTGCCGTCGTCTTTGTCCACCCGACCGCGGCGAACTGCTGTCGGGGTCTCAACTATGCGGTGGGCGTCGGCCCGGGAAGCATGGAATACGGAACAGACACGACCCGGGCCATCACCGGAGTCGTCGTCAACGGCTATGCCAATAGCTTCCCCGATATTCGCTGGATTTGGTCGCACGGTGGCGGTTCAATGCCGTTTTTGGCCGAGCGCATCGGTGGTTCGCGTCGGAACGAACGGATGCCGAATGGCTTCGTGGATGAGCTGAAGAAGATGTACTACGACCTGGCGGGGGCCACGAACCGGGGCGTGGTTGCCTCACTGCTGGAGCTTGTGCAGGCGGACCACATCATGTTCGGGACCGATTTTCCGCCCGGGGGAACCATGGCGGAGTATGCCCAGCGCCTCCGCGGCCTCAACATGTTCAGCGAGGCCGAGCTGCGGCTGATCGAGCGCGAGAACGCGGTGGCGCTTCTGCCGCGGATGGCGACTTAGCTTCAGGCAACGCGACCAAAATGAGGGCCGGGTTGGCGCCGCGTAGCCTGGCCACACGGCGCTAACCACTCACCTGCGGCTACTTACTCGCCACCGTCGGTAGCGCGTCGGGCAGTGCCGCCGGGCAAATAGGTGGCCTTGATCATCTCGCGGTCCTTTCTATGCCCGTGAAGATAGACGTCGGCTATGTTCCGCGTGTTGGTGATGTCGTCCAGTGAACGTCAGCCCCGCTGTTCACGAGCCTTGCCGCTCACAGCGCAGGTTGGCATCGTGGTAGGAGTAGATGGTCATTCGAAATCGGAGAGCTTCGGGTCCAATGCAGGCCGATTCCAAGAGAAAGAATCCTGCTGTGGCGGGCGTCTTAGGGCTCGTTGGCGGCCCAATTGGCTTTCTGTACGTCGGGTGGCGTTACGCTCTGGCCGCGACCGTAGTCTTCCTGGGCTTCATCCTGTTCTTCTCGGCTCTGCTACTTGTCCCGTCCTGGTTCAAGTATGTCAATCTGCCGGTCTTCGCGTTCATGGCCTACAGGATTTGCCAGAAACTCAATGGCCTCGCTGGCCAGGGACAACACAGGGGAGCTTCTGCGTCTAACACGTTGCCAGTCGCGGTCTTCGCCATGACGAGCATGCTTCCTATGATTGCGGGGTTCGACGCGGCGGTTTTTGGGATCGCCACCGCGATCCCTCAGATCATGCGTGGTGACCTTGGCGGCGGCCTGTTTATGCTGTTGCTCGTGACCCCGCTCTCTGTCGTGCTGAACTTCGTCTTCTTTGTAGTGATTGCCACAGGAATTGATCGGGTGGTCACCAGGTTGGTACCTGCAGCACCGACGTACATTTTTCCACCAGCAATAGCCGTTGGGGAGAAGACGTAGGCCACCCCGAAGACGTAGGCCCTCCCTCAGTCGAGCCCCTCAGTGGCCCCCCCCGATCTCGGGCGGCCTAAAGGGTGTGTACTTCACCAGACGTCGCCGGCTTACCTCACCCGCGTAGATGTTGCCGTCGAAATCCACGCCGAGGAACTCGACTCCCGCGCCAACGTCATCCTCATGGTGAGGAATGAAGTGTGTCACCCAAGCCTGTTCGGTCTTCAGATCACCGATCCGGATGCCCTTCTCCCACCCCAGGTTGCTGCGCCACGGGTCTGGAGCCCCCGTACGGAAGCCACCCGACAGGCCATCGCCTGCGAAGAGGATATCATTGCGGTCGATGAATAGCCCGCTCGGCTTACCGTAGTGCGTCCAGATGTAGAGGAGCGTGCCCTGCTGGTCGAAAACCTGGATCCGGCTGTTGCCACGATCCGCGACCAAGACACGACCTTGGGAATCCATCTTGATGTCGTGCGGATCACTGAAGCGCGCGGCCTCCTTGCTCTCCGAACCGACACCGCCCCCGACTTCCAGGAGGAAAGTCCCGTCTCTCGAGAACTTCACGATGCGGTTGTTGCCGCCTCGATGCCCATCTGACACCCAGACGTCCCCGTTGGGAGCGATCGCCACGCCGGAGGGTCCATTGAAGTGGTTGGGGCCGTCCCCCCAGATCCCGGCCTCGCCCAGCCTCATCACGACCTCGCCCTGCTGGTTGAGCTTGAGCACCTGGTGACCCAAGCCCATGCTTTCACCCAACGTCGCTCGATTGTCCCCATGCGATCCTCCCTCGGTCACCCACAGGAAGCCCTCGCGATCCAGGGAAAAGCCGTGAGGAAACGCGAAGAGCCCTGCTCCGAAGCTGTCCACGAGATTCCCATCGAGGTCGAACTTCATGATCGGATCCAGGTCGGTGCCGGCGCATTCGTTCGCCCCACAGCGGTCCAGGATCCACAAGTGCTGTCCGTCTGGATCGGGGAAGACACCGCTCACCGTTCCCATCACTCTTCCTTCGGGGAGCTTCTCCCATCCGAAGCTGGCCCGATATGGGTTGGTGGTGGAGGATTGGGCGTTCAATTCTCCACCCAACACTACGGATGACAGGGCAAAGCCGATAACGAGGGTCGAGCCAACTCGGCGGGCGCGCAGCATCTGGACCTCCTTGGAAAACTGTTTCCCTGTTCAACCACCCCGGACGACACCTGATGCATAGGCTATGAGGCGTCAGCTGCCTGGGCAAGAAGTCCCGTAGTAGATCTCCCATTCCGTCATGGTCACCCAGCGTGGAAGGCCCGACTTTAGGTTGAATCTAGGGGAAGAGTTGCTTACTCTTACCGGTAAGAGTAAGCACACAAGCCCGGGAGATCGATGAAGATCACAACCAAGGGCCAAGTCACGATACCGCAGGAAATTCGCGAACGGCTCGGTCTGCTTCCGCACACCGAAGTCGATTTTGAGGTACGCGATGACGTGGTCGTGCTGAAGAAGGTGGAGGCCCGCCGTCGAGGCCGCAGGATCGTTGAGCACCTCCGGGGCCGAGGCGAGGTACGGATGAGTACCGATGAGATCCTCGCGCTCACTCGAGACGAGGAGCAGTGAGCGACACCCTCGTAGACAGCAACGTTCTTCTCGACGTCCTGACGGAAGATCCGACGTGGTACGAGTGGTCATCCGAAGCCATCGAGTCTCGAGCGGAGCGCTCCGTGCTCGTGATCGACCCGCTCATATACGCGGAGGTTTCCATCCGGTTCGAGCGGATCGAGGAACTCGAAGAAGCACTGTCGCCGGCCATGTTCCGTAGGGACACTTTGCCCTGGGAGGCTGCGTTCCTGGCGGGCAAGTGCTTCGTACGGTACCGCAGGCGCGGCGGCGTGAAACACTCTCCGCTGCCGGACTTCTACATCGGAGCGCACGCGGCGGTGGCGGGGATGACGCTACTCACGAGAGACGAATCCCGATATCGCACGTATTTCCCATCACTGGATATTTTCGCGCCGCTCCGAAGCTCGTAGTCGCCTGCTTTTCGGTGCCGTGAAGGCATAGCCAACACAAACGCGGCTGCTAGTACCGGCTGACCGTCAGGCCGAACCCACCCGGTTGAGGCCGGTCGGAGGCGTTCTCGAAGTATGCGGTGGCACGGAGGAACGACCCGAGCGGAGCGACCACCGGCTCGCGAAAGATATACGGTGTCGGCCACTCCAGCCGGATGTCCTTGGCGAACAAGAGGATCTCGGTGCCGCCATCAGGCCTGCGAAGGGACACCTCGAGAGACTGGATACCCGGTTCGAGCCGGGGCAGCAGGGATAGAAGGCGGGTCTCCTCGACGATGGGTGTCTCGGACCGAAAACGCTGCATGGTCGCGCCGGCCGGAACCTCGCCCCTCGCCTCCAGGACCAGGTCGGAGGGCACGCTCAGTGCTGTTGCCGGCTCATCGGAGAAGAACAATCCGAGCCTTCCCTCGTCAACCACGCGTTGATCGGAGGCCCCGTAGTGGATCTCGGCGAGGACCCTCGCTCCTGCGGCTAGCCTGTAGGTTACGCCTCCAGGCAGGGCCATGAACTCGTGCCACGGTGTCCAGCTTCCCAACCATTGGCCGGTCCCGTCCACGAAGAAAGTCGCTCCACGTACGACGCGGCGATCGCCCGGCCTGAACTCGATCCCACGAACGCGGCGCTCGGAGGTCAGTTCGAGATCGAGGACGATCCGCTCGACGCGCTCTTCTTGCTCCGGCTCGACGACCCTCGCCTCGAGGGTTCGGATCAGGCTGGGCTCGCCAAGCTCCCATCGGTCGAAGTCAGTAGTTGCCGTAGGGGCCTCCAGCGCCTCATCGGGATCTCTCACGTTGAGGAATACTTCCCCCGCGTTTCGTGGACCGAGCCCCTCCACCCATGAGATGACGAACTGTGTCTCCCGCAGCGTGAGCCCGTTGTCGTTGACGAACTCTCCGTAACCGGGGACGGCTGCCCACGGAGGCATGTGCCGGGCGAGGACGGCGGTGCGAATGGGATCCCGACTCAGCCAAGTCTCCTCGTACGTCACCAGCGGCGATGCCAACCCCTCGGCGACGTGACATGTCACGCAGTGAGCGTCGAGGATGCGCACGATCTCACGCTCGAAGAGGACTGTGTTGGTCGTCGTCACGTGAGTCAGCCCGCGCGACGGCCAGAAGACCCATCCCGCCAAAACGGATAGGGCGACGATCACGGGGGCGGGCTTCTTCATGGTCCGCTACTCGGAGGCCGTGACCGTAAAGGTGTAGGCGAACGTATAGACCTCATCGCGACGCTGGAACTGTGCCCACGCACGGTAAAGCCCCGGCCTCGGCATCAGTCCCTCGAACGTGATCTCCGGCCCACCGCGCAACCTCGAAGCATCGACCCCCATTGGGAGCATCAAAGCCAACGGCCCGGTCTCCTCGTCGGAGTTCTCCAAGTCGAGCGGGTGGGAGTGGACGTAGTGGACCAGATCGTCACTCATGATCAGCATATGACCGAATGAGCCGAGGTACGGCTGGAGATCCGTCACCGGGCGCCCGGTTTCTGTCTCGGTCAGCTCGAACTTCAGGTGACCGTACAGTCCTGCAACGAACCTGTCGGGATCATAGGTGGCCCTGGCGGTGAGATCGCCGACCGACTTCGTGGGAGTGGTATCGGCAGCCACGCGCGCCGCGTCGGCCATCAGATCGCCGTCATAGTTGGCTGTGACCAAGGGCCGGGCGATGAATTGGGACGACCCGCCGTTCGGGACGAAGTCGGAAAGCAGCTTGTAATATCCGTCTTTGGGAAACGTCACTTCAATGGACCAGGAGCCATCGGGACCCTGCTCCGGATGAAGGTGCTCGAAGTGCTCCATGTCCTGGCTGATGACGAACAGGTGATAGCGCCTGTCGTGCACGGTCACGAAGTCCCTCACCTGCTCACCCGTGCCAGGGTGGAGGATCCGGAACCTCAACCTCGCAGCCTCACCGGCGCGGACCACCGCGGGTTCGGTCTCGAACTCCAGCTCGTAGTCGCGAACGTCGTAGGGGTTCGCCTCGACCAGCATCATGCCGTCGCGGGGACACGTCCCGCCGATCTCAGACGTATAGTCCGGATGGATGGGGCACACGTAGGCGACTTCCTCATCGGGATCCAATATGGGGGGCCCCATCTGAATCTCCGTGACCGGCACGTCCGCGACCGGCAGGGCCCTTCGTACTACGATCACGACCGTCGTCACCGCGGCCACGAGCAGGACCAGAACGATCCCAGATGTCAGTCTGGAGTTCATTCGAGCCCGAGCCCGCTACCGGTGCGGGCTCGTGGCATTGCCCTCGTAGGTGCCCGACCCCTGACCCGGCAGCTCGTCGCTGCGCGGCCCCGTGTACCGGGCCACACGGAGTCCCGTGTCGCTATCGGTCCAGTAGATGAGTCCATCCTTGAAGACCGGATAGCTTCGCGTGATGCCGTGGGGAAGGGTAAGCGCGTACCCGACCTCGCGCGGATTGTAGGGGTTCGAAATGTCGATCGCCCGAAGTCCGTGCCCGTACCAGCTCGTAAACACCAGGTTTCTGAAGATGGTGGGGTTGTGATTCTGCTGCGGAACCCTCCGCCGCGGCTCGCCGTTGGGCTCGGTGTTCGCCTGGGTCAGGCATTCATCCATCTGGTTGTCCGGGATAGCGAACGCTCCGACCATGACCGGTGTCGTTTCCGACTCGACCGAAACGATGCGGGCGTGCATCAACGGACATCCACCGTTTTCGTCGCTCAGCCATACATAGGCGGGCCGGCCGTTCGCATTGCCCCGTACTTGGGCAGGACGCTCGGGCACGAAGACGGCACTGTGAATGCCGGTCCGAGGAGCTGAAGGGGGGTTGCACATCGATCCGGGAACGCGTCATCAGGACCAGGTACCGTGCGGTTTTCGCGGCGTCCGAGGCGCCGGACTCGAGAAACGCCTCGAGGCCCGGATCGTCGTTGACGGCCATGTGCACGCAATCGCGGGCGATATCACCCAATCGCGTAGCGTCGAGGACTCCGCCGGCCGACGCCACGGTGGAGCGTGGGTTGCAACCGGCGGTGCCCGTAAGCAGATCCTCGTTTCGGGCATGGGCAACGCCCGAGGAGTTCAGAACGTAAAAGCCTGCGTTGCCTCCCGCGACGTATACGCGCTCACCATCATCAGACACGGACAGCGAGTGTAACATGTTGTTTTGCCGCTCCTGGTTGTTACCCGGTCGGCCGGAGCGGTTGGTCGAGGCGCTGAAGTCGGCGAAGCGGCCATCGCCAAAAAGCCCGGTCTTGTCCGCGCGCTCGTTGAGTGGGGGGCCACCCACGTCCTGCAGGCTGAAGCCTGCGAGCACTGACGGATGCTCCAGCATTTCCCCGCTGTCTTCGTCCGTGACGCCCAGAACGATCGCGTCGGGGATGCTGAGGCCGGGATTCGCCGGATCGGGCAGTCCGCCGCCCGAAAACATCGCTACGTAGACGAGGATGCGGTCGGGGTTCGCGGGGTCATGCCAGAGGAAGAACTCGTGCGATGGTCCGCTGAAATCGTACGTCTCGCTCTGTTGGATGGGCAGGCAGGTATCCATGTCGATTTCGTAGGTTTGCAGCACTCCGACCGTTCTCGTGCCAGCGTTGCGCACTAGAATCTGACGTTCTTCCCCCGCCGACGTCGCATAGATGAGAGAGCGAAGTTCACGGTCATCGAATCCCTCGTTGCCGATCGCCATCGCGGGAATCTCTCCCACCTGGACTGGGGGCATCGTCTCCGGATCCGGCTGGATCTTGAAGATGTTGATCGCGTGGGTCGAGCCCGGTCCGTTACGATGGCCGACGTATAGGCACTGACCGGCAATACCGAGCCCCCGTGCGTCCCCAGCTCCGTCGAGATCGCCACCGCGCCAGGCGCCGGTGCCTGGATCACGCTCCGAGGGGATGGTGAGGACCCAATGGATGCTCTCGAAATTCCGGAAGAGGTGGAGCTCCGTCTCGAGTACGGCGAATCCCGCCCGGGCGTCCGCCTCCGACGAGAAAGGATCCAGCTGTCCCTGAGCACCCACACGGACGGAGGGCATCTGACCGATCGGCGTGTCGAATGTGCTCGGCTGGCATCCCGCCGGATCACCCGAGTAATCGACGCACTGCCGGTTGTCCGGCGACCCCGGTCGAAGGCCGCTTTCACTCGAGCAACTCGCGAGAAAAACGGCCATGAGGCAGCACGTCGCGAGGCCGCGGAATGAATGAGTAGCTCCTTGGGTGGCCATCGATCCTCCCCTGGTCAGCGGTGGCGACCTCACGTCACCAATATCGCCGGCTCTGAGTGTACGATTGAAGCTGAGGGTAGACCTTGACATTGCTGGATTTCCATCATAAATGAGCGGCATGGGCTGCATCTCTTGACGAGAGCCCTTTTGATGGGTCGGGGTAAGGTGACGGGCTGGACAAAGCCGGTCAATATGAGGCCTCTTGCGCGAGGCGCTCGAGGGTTCTATCTGATTTGACGGGGAGCGCCAACCCTGTAGGTTAATCGCGCCAACCCTGTACGTTTGATTGGGTACAAGAGTTAAGTTAGAGGTTCTTTACGTTCGTCCCGATGCGGGCACGTCAGCGATCGGAACGGGGAGTTTCTGTACAAGAGAGTGAAGGAAGGAGGAGTTTCATGAGGAGGACGCGTAACGTCGTTATGGCGTTGACGGCACTCACGATGGTGCCGTGGTCTCCTCTCGTGGGCCAGGTTGATAGGTTCGGGGGACAGGACGAACAGTTCGCCGACCAGTGGGCGCTCACGCCCTACCAATTCAGCCTGGTGACCCTCAGGCCCAGGGGTCAGCCACTCATTCCCCTGTTCGAGGGTTGGTTCCCGAATCCGGATGGGACGTACGGCCTCTCCTTCAGTTACTTCAATATGAACTTCGAGGAGACGTTCCACATTCCGATCGGACCGGACAACTTCCTCGAGCCCGCCGAATACAACGGGATGCAGCCGACGTACTTCATGACAGCGCAGCCCCGGGAGCGGGAGGGAGAACAGAGACACTATCGGCACCAGGCCGTCTTCACCGTGGACGTACCGGCGGATTTCGGGACGAATGATGTGATCTGGAACTTGCGTTACAAGGGCAAGGAGCTCCGCGTCCCGGGGCGACTCACGGTGGAAGGCAGTCGGATCGAAAATCTTACAGCCAGCACGAGCGCGCCGGAGGCACCGGTGCTCCAGTTCGAGCCCTCGGGCCCGGAGGGCAGAGGGCGATCCGGCGTAACGCTGGGTCCACTCACCGTCGCAGTAGGTGAGCCGTTGCCTTTGACTGTATGGCTCGACCCGCTTTCCCGCACGGAGGGGGAGTTCATCGTTTTCTGGTTCGAGCACCAGGGACCTGTCGGCGTCGACTTCGAGGAGCGACGGTTCGACTTGCCGGCGGGCGGGGGCCAGGTGACGACGACCGCCAAATTCAGCGAGCCCGGGGAATACATGCTCCGGGTCACGGCGCTCGAAACGCTTTCTTCGATGGTGCAGCATTGCTGTTATACGAACAACTACGTGAAGATTACCGTCACCCCATAACAAAAGGGGAAACACATTATGGACCGCATGACAAACATGACAAAGCAGAGGGCGTCGCATGGCCTTTGGATCACGGCCCCGATCTTCCTTCTGATGGCTGTGCTCCAGCCGCAGCCCGCGTTCGGACAGGACGCCACGTGGGCTGAGCATGTCGCACCTATCATGTACGCGTCGTGCGTGGAGTGTCATCAGCCGGAAGGCATCGGCCCCATGTCGCTTCTCGACTACGAGACGGCCAGGACATACGCGCCGTTGATCAAGTTCATGGTCGAGACGCGCCAGATGCCGCCGTGGCACATCGACAAAGACGTGGGGATTCAGGAGTTCAAGAACGACATCTCCCTCTCGGACGAAGAGATCCAGAGAGTCGTCGCGTGGGCTGACGCCGGTGCGCCGCAGGGAAACATGTCGCTGGCTCCGCCCGTTCCCGTGATGCCGTCCGGCGCCGACTGGCGGCTTGCAGAGCGGTTCGGCCCGCCGGATCTGATCATCAGGTCGGATCCGTTCGACGTGCCGGCGAGCGGCCTGGACAACTGGTGGCCCCATCAGGTGGAGGTGGAGGGACTCGACGGCCCTCGGTGGGTCATGGCGAACGAGACTAAGCCTTCCTATCCCTTGGGCAAGAGGGTCGTCCATCACGCGAACAGCAGCCTCATTACGGAGGACGGTCGGAACGGCTTTTCCAACTACGGGATCGGCAAGCCCTTCGACATCTACCCTGAGAATACAGGGGCGCTGATCCAGCCGGGAAACCGCCTGAGCTTCAACATCCACTACTACCCCAACGGTGAGGCCGTTGAGGGCGACGTCGTCGAAGTCGGACTATGGTTCTACCCGGAGGGCGAGGAGCCCCGGTTCAAGACGAGGGGCGATGTCTCCTGGAGCTCACAGCGGCAGTACGAAGGCGACGATGGCATGACTCTGCAGCAGATCGTCATCCCGCCCCACGGCCGTACGATAACTCAAGGGTTCCACGTGCTGGAAGAGAATACGCGAATCCACAGCTGCCGTGGCCACATGCACCTGCACGGTGCGGCACAGTCGATGGAAGCGATCTTTCCCGACGGTCACATGGAAATTCTGTGCAAGGTGAACTGGAACGGTGAATGGCACATCACGTACCTCTTCGAAGACGACGTGATGCCGTTGCTGCCCAAGGGCACGGTGCTCGTTCTCACGGCCTGGTATGACAACACGGCCGCCAATCCGGTGAACCCCGATCCAGACCAGTGGGTGATCTTCGGCAGGCGCAGTGCCGACGAGATGTCGCACATGTGGATCGGCGCCACCTATCTGAACGACGAGGACTTCGAATACCTGAAGGCCCAGCGGCCGCAGTTGCTTCTGGAGCCGTAAGAGCCCTCGATACCCTCGGTCGACGGCCGGAGGTAGCGGCAAGGAGTCGTCAAGAAGAGCGCCCGGGCGCGGATCACTCCGCGTCCGGGCGCATTTTCTTATGCTCTTTCGTATGCTTTCCTTCGGTGCTAGGCCCTGATTTCCAGTCGAGCCCCCTACCTGAGCATCCTCGGAAGTCCCTCTGCCTCGAGGAGGAGATAGACGTGTGCTTCGAGCTGCTGTAGGCCCGCCTCCCCTTCCAGCGCCAACCGCCCATCACCGTCCGAGTCCGCGCCTTCACCGATCTGGTACATCAAGAGGCGCAACTGGGCGACGAGTGGCGAGGCCCGCCGCATCGACGGCGCCGCCTGCAGCGCCCGAGCGACAGCCGCCGCTTCTTCTCCGCGCCGCGCGACTGTGCCAGCGATCGTGGTGATGTGCTGCGCGTGAGTGCGCACGCCCGCTGAGGCACCGTCCGAGTTCGCCGCCAACCCGATGTGGGTTGCCACGCCTTCGGTGGCGGGGATGAGACCGAAGCCCAGCCCAGGCCCCCGGCTTCCTTCAGCCGGGTCGAGTGCATGGAGAACGTGACCTGCGTGCCGTTGCATCGCCGCAAGGTTGCTGAGATCGCCGGCCGCAAAATTGGCATGCAGCATCGCGATTCCCAATTCGGTCGCGGCCGTGGCGGCGAGACCCTGTCCATCAGGGGCCCGGCCGAAGCTGGTGGCGACATGCCCAACGTGGGCATTCTGAGCCACCACCGAGGTTCCCGGGAGCGCCACGGAGAGCGTCACGACGAAGGCGCCGAAATCGCAAAGACGGATTTTCATGGTTGGGTCTCCTTAGAAGTTGGGAACGTGTTTTTCGAGCATCCGCCTACGAACAACCGCCCCATAGACGTTCCCTTCGGAATCCACCCCGACGCCTTCCGCCCCACTGTGCTCGATCGAGGTGGATTCGATGTCCTCGATGAGGTACAGAACCGTACCGTCCCGCGCGTCACCCACGCGGATGCCTTTCTTCCATCCCGGGTTGTCGGTCCCCCACGATTCGGAATCGGCGACATAGATCATGTCATCGTCGGATATGGCGATGCCGCTGGGGCGACTGAACTGGTACCAGACGTCGAGGAAATTCCCCTGCTGATCGAAGATCTGAATCCGGTTGTTCATACGATCCCCGACGAACACGCGGCCTTGCGAGTCGAGGGCGATCGTATGCGGCACGATGAACTCCCCCTCGCCCGAGCCCGTCGTTCCCCAAGACATGATGAACCTACCGTCGCTCGAGTACTTCGAGACTCGGTTGCCACCCTGACCGTGACCCTCAGTGACGAAGAAGTTGCCGTTCGGGGCCACCACCAGGTCCGTCGGCTGGGTGAGAAGCCTGGGTGGATCCCCCTGAGTGCCCTTCTGGCCGAGCGTCATCAGGAGCTCACCCTCCGCGGTCCACTTGAACACCTGGTGGCCGCGCTGATCGCTTGCCCACACGTTTCCTTCGTCGTCCACGTCGAACCCGTGCGGGAAATCCATCATCCCCGAACCCCACGTCTTCAGTACTCTTCCGGAATGATCGAGCTTCAGGACCGGTGGTTCGGATCGTCCGGTGCACGAGTTCTGGAGGCAGCGGCCCAGAAGGTAGATGTTACCGTCGGGACCCTGTTCCGCTCCGATGAACGACGCCCGCTCATCGTACGGACCAGTGGGGAGCTCGCCCCATGGATGGACTCGCCCGTAGGGGTTAGGCAGTGCGTTGGTCGGGCTGATCTGCGACTGGTCCTGTAACTGGGCCAGCACCTCTCCCGACTGTAGCGCCGGTACTCCAACGAGCGCGGCACTTGCCAGGAGTGCCGTTCGAATCGAACGAAGCATCGAACTCCTCCTTAAAGAGAACGACGAAGAGGACGGCGAGACGGCAAAGAGCCGTCCGGGCCTAGCCAAGGTAGAAGGGGATCTTGTGGAGCGCGAGGCCAGGAACGTAGCCGGGGTCGCATCGCCGCGTGGGTGAGAGTACGTTGCATCGTCCTGCTTTCAGGCCGACCCGCCCCGCGAAGTTGGAGGACCCCTTGAAGATTCGAACCCTCATGCTTGAACTCTGCCTTCCCTGGGCGATGCTCGCCATCCTCGTCGTGGGAACCGAGGCAGTGGCCCAAACGCAGCTACCGGAGTGGGAGCCGATCACGATGGAGCGGCTGCTGAACCCGGAGGACGGCGACTGGCTGAACTACCGGCGCACCTATGACGTGTTCGGCTTCAGCCCCCTGGAACAGATCAACAGGACGAACGTTCAAGATCTTCGACCGGTCTGGTCCTACTCGATGCGGGATAACAGCCGATGGATACCCACGCCGGTTGTCGCGAACGGGCTCATGTATGTCGCCGAGGGCAGCGGCCGCGTAGTCGCCTTCGACGTAGTCTCGGGTGACGTCGCGTGGATACACGAGCGGAGCTATCCCGAGGACATCCAGGTTTCCCAGGCCTACCGCCGGCACCGTGGTGTCTCCGTCTACGACGACAAGATCTACTGGGGGACGGCCGACTCCTACCTGGTCGCCCTGGACGCGCGCACGGGGGAACAGATCTGGGAGGTCAGGACGGGTGACTACCATACGGGCATAGGCCACAACCACCCTCCCTTGATCGCCGAAGGCAAGATCATCCTGGGATTCACCGGGGGTGACCGTGGCGCCCGCGGTACAATCGCCGCGCACGATCCCCAGAGTGGTGAGCTGATCTGGAAGACCTACACCGTTCCCGCCCCGGGTGAGCCCGGTTCGGAGAGCTGGAAGGATAGTGACTACCCACCACTCGGTGGGGCGACGTGGGGCACGCAAAGTTACGATCCCGAGTTGGGGTTCGTCTATTTCGGCACCGGTCAGCCGAGGCCCTGGTCTTCGACGCTTCGCGGTCTTGGCGATGCGTTGTACACGAACTCGGTCATCGCGCTCGACATCGAGAACGGCGAGATGCAGTGGTACTTTCAGGTCGTTCCGGAAGACAATTGGGACATGGACTCCCCGTACGAGAGCACCTTGGTCGATCTGGTCATCAATGGGGAAGTCCGTCAGGTCCTCATCCATACCAGCAAGATTGGTTGGGGCGTCGTGTTGGACCGGGAGACGGGCAACTTCATTCACTCATTCAGGACCGCCTACGACAATCTCATTATGGGTTGGACCGAAGAGGGGCGCCCGATCTTCAACCCGGATCAGATCCCTACACCGGCGGATGTCGACTCCGACAAAGTCTTCGAGGTGTGCCCGCACTATCACGGGGCGAGGAATCTGAATTCGCCGAGCTACAGTCCGCTCACGGGACTGTATTACATGGGCCTCAACAACAGCTGCATGGACGTCAATTTCGTCTCGGAGGAGCCGGGAGGGAGATACGCTGGCATGAGAGGCAGTCCCAAACTGGTGCCCGGCTACGACCACGTAGGGGAGTTCGTAGCCTTCGATCCGATCACGGGGGAGCGGGCATGGGAGTACCGACTGCCGAGCGGGGCCGCGATGACGGCCGCCGCGCTGGCGACGGCAGGTGGCGTCGTGTTCGGGGGAGCTGCGGATCGTCGGTTTTTTGCACTCGACACGGACACGGGGGAGGCCCTTTGGGAGATGCGCTTGAACGGCGACATATCCGGTGCCCCGGTCACCTTCGAGGTCGGGGGGAGGCAGTATGTCGCTGTCGGCGCGGGTGGTCGTATCGCCCAGACAACTTCGTACGCTCGGCTGACGGGTGAGAATATTCCGCAAGGAAGCGGCGTCATGTGGGTGTTCGCCCTGCCATAGACCAAACAGCTCGGTGCTTGACAGAGACGGTGGCCCCGCTTCATTTGTGTTGCGATGGAAGAGTGGGCCCAAATTCCTGCCTAGCCCCGGACGCGTAGCCCGGTGGTGATTCCTGACTTGGGAGGTAGCAAAATGGCGATCTCGCCGTGGCTTCGTAAATCGGTGTTGTTCATGCTCTGGTTTTCCCTGTTCACCGTAGTGGTCGTAATCGTGGCTTCCAACAAGCAATATGGATACGCCCAGCCACCTGCGGATGCCCTGGCGGCGCAGGAGGCCCCTGGATGTCCAGGTGAGAGGATGGGAGTCCAGGCCACGGGCGAATACCGCAGCGCGATGACGGAGAACGGAGAATACAGGGATGGAAGCCAGATTGTGCACGTCAACGGGGAACCGTGGGGAGGCGCCGATTGGGCGCCGGGTGACCGCTCTTACTGGCACTGCCACCGTGGTGGCCAGCTCCTAGTGATGTGGGAAGGCGAGGGTCGTACGCAGGAACGAGGGCAAAGGGTTCGCATCATCAGACGGGGCGAGATGTCCTACGCCGCGCCCTGGCAGGAGCACTGGCACGGGGCGTCCCCAGACGAGCATGGCCATTGGTTGCAGTCTTCCCTCCAACCCACCGGAACTCACTGGATGGAGGAAGTGAGTGACGACGACTACCTGGGGAACGACATCGGGATCAACTCCCGGAATGAGTTCCTGGCCAACGGCGTCCGGGAGAAATATCCGGGTCGCTGACGGCCCCTATCTACCGACCTCCACCTCTCCGGCTTGCCACTGCTCCGTCATCCACTCGCCGGCGGCCTGTAAGGGAGCGATGTAGCTTCCCATCATGTAATGACTGGCCCCTGCGAGCCGTATCATCCGCACTCTATGACCCCGCTCCGTAAGTAGTCTGGCGGTTTCCTCGGCGGGCTCGTATGGGACGACTTCGTCGTCCGGACTGTGAATGAGGTGAACAGGCATAGTCCCGAGTCCATCCAGCGCATCGTCCCCTCGGGACGCCGCAATCGGGATAGCGCCGGTGAACAGGTCGGCGTGACGGGTGGCCAGGTACCACGTGCCCCGACCACCCATGCTGAAGCCCGTGACGAGGATTCGCCCGCGATCGATGACGTGATTCTCGAGCACATCGTTCAAGAGGGCCAGGACCGCCCGTTCCGAGTCCTCGTTCGCCCAGTTCCGCGCTGGAACGTCGGGTGCCACGATCACCGCCCCCCAGCCGCGCAGTGCCGGGTCGACGATCTGCTGCATGAAGGCGCTCCCGTAATACCTGGATCGACCTCCAGGATGCAGGGCGAGGATCAGCGGGCGTGGGTTATTGGGGCTGCCGTCGTACTCAGCCGGGAGTGAGATCGCGTAAAGCATCTCCTGTCCGCCGGCTAACTCGAAGACGGTCTCGGTCACGCGGGGAGCCGCTGGCGTTTGGGCAAACAGCTGTGTGACGGGCGCTCCCGAGACCAGCGCCCCCGACACGAGCAGCAACACGCCAGCGAGAAACCGGGTCAAAGGAGTATTCACTCAGTTCAGCCCTTCGCCTTCGGCCATCAGTGTCATGTGTCGCCTCACCTGTTCGAGTCCGCCCTCACCCTCCGCTAACGAGATCGCCCCATCACCCGAGACATCGGTGCCGGCGGTGAGCTCTTCGCACAAGTCCCGTAGTTGTAGAACCACGTTGTAGGCTCGGTTGTAGTCACTCATCGGCAGGATTTGTCCCGCAAGGTCCACGATCTGGTCTGCGCGCTGGGACACAGCTCTCGCGGCGGCTGCGACGTGCCCCGCGTGGGTCCGAACGTTTTCGGAAGCAGCGTCTGAACCTGTAGCCAATTCGATGTGCCGAACGATTCCCTCGGCGGCAGCTTTCACCCCGAATCCCAAACCTGGGCCTCTTTCGAACTCCGCAGGATCGATCGCGTTCAGTACGTGCCTCGCGTGCTGTTTCATAGGATCGATGTTCGTGGGGTCGCGGGCCGCGAGCCGAGCGTGTTGCAGGGCTATTGCCGCCTCGGCCTCGGAGGTGGGCAACAGGCCCTCTCCCTCGGGAGTGGAGGCGAACGCCTCGAGGACGTGCCGGATGTGCGTATGGGAGGCATTGGCTTCCTGGGCGATCACGGCATCCGGGAGCAATCCTCCGACCGCGGCAAGCGCGAGCGATAACACTAATCTGTGCGGCATGTGAGCCCTCCAACTGGAAGAGCGAGACGGGCACCAGGGCACTGTCGTCCCAGGGCGGGGGAACCAGGTCGTCCCGCGGGTGGAGTGATCTTGGCATGTGGGGGTGCCGCTCGGCAACTCCTGATCCGTGCCGACCGTCTGGGGGCTCCGGACGTGGCGTCCTCTCCGGTCAGTCGTCGTCGCGGTCTTTCTGGTCGATCGCCTCGATCGTGACCCATCCCAGGGCTTTTGCCGCGGAGTACCGGTACGCGCGCTCACGAAACGCGACGAAGCTCACTGCAGAGGCCAGGATGCTCACCAAGAACACCTGAGAGCGGATGATCGGGAAGGGTCCAATCGACCCCACGCCGTCGAGGGCGGCGACGGGGGCCCAAAAGGGCAGGATGAAGGCCAGGAAGGCCAGCGGGATAATGAAGCCGCGGGCCACCCGGTACTGTTCACGATACACCTGGATCATCTCGAAGACGTGGGGTGCACGGACCATGAGCTGGCACTCGACACCGTGCATGAACGCAGCGGCCACGACTGCGCGATCGTCGGGGTCTTCCTCCTCCCACAGGTCCGCAAAGGTGGGTCCTCCCCGCAAGGGATGGACTCTGCCGAGGGCCGCCAGGCGGTTTCTCACCGCCCTGCTCCCCAAGATCTCTACGGTCCACCGCCCCTTCTGCTTGTGGAAGAGCCCTCGTGAGATCGTATGCATGACAACGCCCAGCGCGAACGACACCGTCAGAGCGGCCAGGAAGACGAACATTGCCTGACTCCCGGTCCATGCCGGGATCCCCTCGACGTTGAACGTCGGTGACCATACATCGGCCAGCACAAGCAGGACCATCGAAGTGAACAGACCGTGGACCAGGTTGGTGAGTGACAGGTAGATCGTTCGCATCGGTGGAACTCCGGGGCGTTGGGGTGACGGAGTGTCTTCAGTAGGCCGTGCGATCTCGAACTCCATGGAATAGGTTGAATGCCATGACTCCACTATAGGCCCTAGACCGCTCACGGGTATAGGCTTTAGACTGCTCGCGGTGGAGGGCATCCAAGATCCCATATCCGTATGCACCCGGTCGAACGAGGCGTCCCGCAAAGCGCGGTAAAGTTGAACAATGAATCATTTATGCGTATTGATAGTCGCTGAATCACAAGACATCGGGGCATCACCGATCCACGTTACGGAGCTTGTCCGATCATGCGCAATTCAAGACCTCTAGTGGTTTCAATGCTCGTCGGTTTACTCGCCGTGTTCCTTCCCGGACCAGCTTCGTCTCAGGATCTTGGACCGGTTGGCCCCAGCCCTTATGACGTCGTCGAAGGGTGGCAGAAGCCATTCGCCAAGCAGGGCTTCGCGTTCGGCGGTAATTCGGGTGTATTCGCCGAATCGCCAGATCGCATCTTCATCTCACAGCGTGGCGAAACCAGATTGCCCATCCCGATTCCCCCAGAATTCGCGGGATATGCGGGATCCCTCGGGATCAACACTTTACGGGCTACCGATCTGCGCACGTGGCAGAACTGCCTGTATACAATGGATGGTGATGGCAATGTGATCGACGTCTGGGACCAGTGGGACTACTTGTGTGCCGGGTCAGAAGGACCTGGACCCCACAGGCTTCGCATAAACCCTTACGATCCCGAGCGTCGTGTGTGGCTCGTCAACGAGACCTTTCACCAGATTTACGTGTTCTCCAACGACGGCAGCGAACTGCTGATGACGCTGGGTGAGAAAGACACCCCAGGAGACGACGAGACCCATTTCGGCAGGCCGCAGGACGTGGCTTTTTTACCGGACGGAAGAGTTCTGGTGGCTGATGGGCTGGACAATCATCGCGTCATCATCCTGGATAACGAGGGAAACTATCTGTCAGAGTTTGGAGGGTACGGAGACGGGCCCGGTCAATTCAATGGCATTCACGCGATAGGTATCGGGCCCGATGGTCTGATCTTCGCCCTCGATCGCTCGGGGGGTCGAGTCAACGTGTTCAGGACCACAGACGATCCGAAAGAAGTCGAGTTTGTGGATGTTTGGGGCGGTTTTGGCCTGACTTTGGACATCATTGTCAACGAGGATAGCATCTGGATAACCACCCTCGGACCGCTCAGGTTCGTCAAGATGGACTTCGAGGGTAATCGGCTATACACGTGGCATGTCCCCAGGGAACTACCGAATGGGTATCTCGAAGTGCACACGATTACGGTCGACTCCGAGGGTAATCTCTACGGAGGGGACAATCAGTATGGCCGGACTCAAAAGTTCGTAGCCAAGCCTGACGCAGATCCGGAATTGATCATCGGGCCGCCGTGGGTAGCACGTTGACTACGGCACCGGACATAGCGGACAAGCCGCGTCCAAGGCGCACGGGGCTGTAAACACGACTAAGGCCTGTGGGTCTGTAAGCTTTCTCTAAGCTTACGGGGTCGCCACTCCGCCACCGAGTCCGTGCTGTGACAGAAAACGCTGAATCGTCTCGAAGATCGCCACCGTCTGTTCCCGATCGAAGCCACCGTGACGCCCATTGGGAACGGTGTGTAGCACGTTCGGCACGCCGACCGCTTCCAGCCTCTCGTGCAGCGCGACGGCGTGCTGATACGGGACCGTCGGGTCCGCATCACCGTGGATCGTCAACGTGGGTGGTAGTCCCGCCCGGACGTACTTCATCGGGGACACGCGTTCGGCGATCTCGAATCGGTTCGCCAGGCTACCCATCCACTCGACTGCGTAACCCCGGGTATTGGGACCCTCGAGCAAGTCACCGACATCAGTGATCCCATACCAGTTGATGATCGCTGCTACGCGTAGCTCTTCGGAGCCCGGACACTCACGGTCCAGACCCGCCGATGCGGGGATCATGCCGGTCGTCAAGGCAAGGTGGCCTCCTGCCGAGTTCCCGGTCGTCACGATACGCGACGGATCCAGGTTGTACTCGTCAGCGTTTCGAATGACCCAACGCAGAGCGCACAGCCCGTCCTCCACCGCCGCCGGCGCACGCGCCACCGCACCCAGGCGGTACCCGACGTTGACCACAGCCCATCCCATCTCGAGATAGGGCAGGATGCGAAGCACGTTGGCTTCCTTCGACCCGCCAACCCATCCTCCACCGTGGATGTACATCAAAACGGGTGTTGAACCGCTGGCGCTCCGTGGGACGTACAGGTCGAGCTTGTTCTCGTGGCCGCTCGCGACGTGATACGTCACGTTGGGCGTCACCCGGTACTGATTGGACACATGAGCCAGGAATGAGCTCGTGTCCCCGAGTTGGGCATTCGCCTCGTTCGGCGGCGCCGCCACCAGAAGTGCGACACCAAGGAACATGACGAAGGGGCTAGACCGTCTAGACATGTTCTCCTCCCATCAGTTTTAAACCCTTGCCTGCCAAAGAAACCTACGGGGTGCACTCACCCCCCGAAGGTCTACTCACTCCTCTCGACCTTGGGTCAACTTCCAGCTTAGGGTTCGCCTAACCGGAACACGTAGAGGGCATTGGCCTCAGGACGACTCACGAATTCCGTCGCCAGGAACGTTGCTATGCGCCACGGACTCCCACCATTCCGCGCTGCCGTCATGGCAATGTACTGCACGCCGTCCACCTCGAAAGTCATCGGGAACCCCTGGACCGAAGTACCGAGCCGGGTCTCCCAGAGCACGTCTCCCGTTTGGATGTCATGGGCCCTGAACCATCTGTCATAGGATCCGGCGAACGCGAGTCCACCCGCAGTCGTCAACGCTCCTGTGAGGAAGGGCGCCCTCTGTTCGATACTCCACACCTCTTCCAACGTCTCCACATCGAACGCCGCGAGCTTTCCAACCATCCCGTCCGTTCCGGGCATCTCCTTCCACGCGCGCTCCCCCCCACTGCCGCCCCCTCTACCTGGCTCCAGGACAACTTCGCGTCCGGTCATGTCCATGCAGCTTTGGCTCAGTGGAAGCACGATGAGGCCCGCATCCGGAGAGTAACTGGACGCCTGCCAGTTTTTCCCCCCAGCCGTAGAGGGGCACACCGACACCCACTCGCCTAACCTCGCGTTCGTGATATCGTCCCTGTATTGCACCGCGCCCGTTTCGGGATTGATCGAGAGAATGTTCTGGAAGACCGTCTCCTTCATACCCAGGAACGTCCCGTCTCGCCTGTCGAGCTTCCAGAGTACGCCATGTTTGCCGGTGGTGAGGAGGGAAGGCACGCCGTCGATGTCCGCGAGAACCTGCTCGAATCCTTCGTCCATGTCCAAGGACTCGCCCGGAACGTGCTGGCGGTACCACACAATGCGTCCGGTCTCCACATCGAGGGCCAGGGTCGAGTTCGCGTAGAGCGTCGAGTCGGCGGTGGTGAGCCCTCGGCTAGCGGCCACCCACGGCTTCGCCTGCGCGGTACCGAAGTAGACCAGGCCTAGATCGGGATCCCAGCTGCCGCCATTCCACAGTTCCCCCCCCGCTCGTAGCTCGAACGGGAGGTCGCCCCAGGTGTCTCCACCCGGCTCGCCGGGCCGAGTGATCACCTCGGTCTGCCAAAGAAACTCGCCATTACGGACGTCGTGGGCGCTGACAAAGCACTTTTGTTCGACGAATCTGCCGCAACCGTTGACCCCGTTGATCACCTTCCCGTCGGCTATGATGGGTCCCGCAGTGTTACTGACCCCCATCTCTGGAGTCTCCCAGCGAACGACTCCGGTCGGAGCGTCCAACGCGACGATCGCTCCGTCGGGCGTGGACGCGAGAACGAGATCCCCCCAAAGAGCGACGCTTTGCACCCGTTGACCGATGTTGGCGTCCTTTCTGCGGTACTCCCACAGGAGCGTGCCGTCTGTGCCGTCCAGCGCCTGCACGGAGCCACCCGCAGTGGTCAGGAAGAGAATGCCCGATCTCTCGAGAGCTGCGGTCCGGTACCGGCTTCCATCGGGCAACGCCCAGACCCAGGCAAGCTGCAGGCGATGGACGTTCTCCGTATTGATCTGCGTCATGGGGCTGAAACCGGTCGACCCGGGAGAGCCTCGCCAATGCAGCCAGTCTCCATCGGGAGGCGAGGCCAGATCGGCGTCCGTCACCGGAGCAAACCGCTCCGGCGTGCGAAACGTCTCCGTGACGCTCGTGGCGGTTTCAGATAACGAGCCAAGAAATTCAGGCGGAGCCTGTCTCGTGTCCGGCGAACGGATCGTCCCGACCCGGCCGGGAATCGGAGGAATACCCCCCACAATCGTGGCTGCGGCCTGCGCACCCGGAATCACCGTTCCGCTGGAAGCCATGCTCAGTTGAGTTCCGCCCGCCGGTACCTCGTTCGCTCGCAGCAAATACGCCACAACCGAGGAGACCTGCTCGGTGCTCAGAGAGCCGGCAGCTTCGGGCGGCATGGTGGCCGCGATCAGCTCGAGTAGATCGCCCACCGGCCGGCCACCCCACTGGTTTCGGAAGTTTGGGCCGGCCAGCTCAGGAGCCTCGAACGAGCCCTGGAAATCCGTCAGGTGACACACCGAGCACGTGCTCTGATACACAGCCGCCCCGGCCTCGGCCTGGGCGTTCGTGTAGGACCCCGAAGGCTGCTGCCCGGAGGCGGGGGTCGCCCATAGGATCACCACGCTCAGTGAGAGCGCAGAGAGAATGCACAGGCCGGCCCTTGTTAGATTCTCCGGGTACGAACGAACTAGCATCAAGTTGGGGAAATTCATCTGTTTTCCCGCCTCCAGCGGATGGGCAACGGTGGGATCGCGCGCTGAGCGGCGCATCCATAAATAACCGAGCTCCGACTCAGAAGCCCCCCGAGATGCGCGTCGGACACTGGCACATTGAGGGTTGTCATACCCTTTCGTCAATGGCACCAGAGGGTTTGGCTCAGATCTCAGTGATCCACGACAAAGTGAATCTCAGGGATTCAACCAGTAGCTGACCTTGAGCATGAAGATGTTGTCGGGCTGCAGGCCGAACAGAGCACGTGCGTCCCGTCCAAGCTTGAACTCACCGACGCCGTCCTCCAGCCTACCCCCGCCTGTGCGTAACAGCTCCTGTGAGCGAGTTTGCTGCCACACGAGAAACAGGGTGCTCCCGGGGCGCCACTGCCATCGGAGCACGGCGTTACCGAGGAGTGACCGGAAGTTGAAGTCGAGAGGACTGACCTGGAAGGTCCCGGAGCCGGTGCCGTCGGGATCGACTGTGAACCCACCGTCATTATTGCGGGTCACCGTGCCGACGTCCCGACCGTAGCGAAGGAAATCGAAGCTTCGCGGTGCGGTGAGCTCCATGAGTCCGGAGTAGTCCCCACTTGAAACGAAGGGCTGTGCGTACAGCTCGAAGGTGAGGTCAGGACTGAACGTAACGTTCAGCCGGGTCTCCACACCGACGGTGGTTTGGTCGAGAGGGGCGAACACGTAGCGCCGGCCAAAAGTTTGAGTGGCCGCCGGATCCGAGACGGTCGTGACATATTGAGCCGCCGCGCGAGTACGGCTCACATTCGTCCCGACCTGGAGCTCGTAGATCTCCAGGAATCGAACCCCCAGCGTGAGATTTCCACCTCGGCTCCTGCCCCCCTCGTCGTCCTCCGCCAACTCAAAGCCTGCCTGAAGCTGCCAGATTTTGCGCCGATCGGTGTTGAAACCGACGCTCCCAGAATAACCGGAGGGCTGACGGGTCAGCGGACCGCCTCGGGTCAGCCTGTCGTTCCAGACCCCGAACTGACGCGCGACGCGGGCATTGATTTGGTTGAAGCTCACGTGCTGTGCCCGAAGAGAGAGACTGGTCTCGGCCGCAACCACCTCGCCGCCGAAGTTGAGCCTACCGATCGTGCCTGCGTTGACACTCAACGTGCGAAAATGCCGCCCAGCGGTAGGCTGCTCGTACCCGAAACTCGACCTCATTTCCATCCGGTCGGCCCAGCTCTGAAAACCCAGGTCGTTTACTTCGTAGCCTGGACTGATCGCCGTCACCCCTAGGTCGCCCTGCCAAGTCCCCGCCTGCTTGACCAGGTCGAGCTTGCCGTAGAGGCCGTTGAGCGATGTGGCCGACGGGTCGAACTGGAGATGGGTCGCGTCCGGCCGGTCCAGGTAGCGTGCCGAACTCTCCTGCGCACGTGTGATCGCATCGATGCTCCCGTTCACGCTGCTCCCCGATAGCTTCCCGGCGAGCAGCCATTTCTGGCTGTTCCATTCGATCCGGCCGTCCATCCCGATCGAATACGCTGACGACCTCAACCGTGCCTCCAGCTCTTTGCTGCCGAGAGCACGATTCACGCTGGTCGCCACCAGCCCGAACGAACCCGTCCCTTGACGAATGTCGCGTCTCAGGCGCGCCGCCAGGTAGTTCGCCCGCGGCTCGACTTCCGTCCCCGCCTTCACGCCAGCCACATCCACCCAGGGGGCGCGCACCCGATCAGTCACTGCATCCAGGATTCCCACCGACCAGCCGTTCGCCGTTTTTCCGGAGATCTTCATCGCCCCGAGAATGGTCGTTGAACCGGGAACGTCCATGTACTCCGCCTCGCCCGGCAGGACCCCTTGCGGAGGCCTTCCGATGCGCCTGGAGTAGACTAATTGCACCTCCGATCCGCCTGGCCGGCCCCCAAGGTCCCCAAAGCGGAAAATCTCGGCGCCCTCCACGAAGAAGGGCCGCTTCTCCTCGAACCGCGTCTCGAACGCCGTCAGGTTGATCACTGCCGGGTCCAGCTCGACCTGGCCGAAGTCGGGGTTGACCGTCGCGTCCAGCGTGAGGTTCGTTCCGAGCCGGTATTTCAGATCCAGTCCCGCGTTCCCGAAGAAGTCCGATCCGCTTCGGAACGGGTTGTCGAACCCCGCGGCCTCGCTACGCGGAATCTGCAAGTACTCTGCACGACCCGTGACGTAAGGAAGAATCTCCAGACGCTTTCCCTGCCCGATCCCCTCGATCCCGTCCAGATGGCCGAAGCGGGGTACCCCGCCGGGCTCACTGCGGGGAGTGAACGCCCAGGTGACGTCTTCGCCCTTACGCCTCAGCTTGCGCTCGGTCTGAAATCCCCAATGCTGAACTTCGTCCGCCCGGTATCGAAGCTGGCTGAACGGAATCCTCATCTCCACGAACCAGCCCTCGTCGGTGGTCATAGTTTCGACGTCCCAAACCGGGTCCCACGAGGTGTCCCCGAGCCCTCCTCCCGCCACTTGGATTTGATCTTTCTGGACTCCCGACGGCCACGTACCGAATCGATAGGCGGTACGATGATCGTGATAGCTGTCAAACAAGACCACGAAGAAGTCTGAGTCGGGCACCCCCGCATCCCTCCGTGCCATACGGCTGAACACCTCTCCTTCGTCCCACAACCAGGCACCGACATAAATTGCATCGTCGTCATAGAGAAGACGGACCTCCGTCTCCTCGCTGACTGGCTGACCCTCGTCGGGAATCGTCTGACGGAAGTCGGTGATCGCGGGCGCGGTCATCCATACGACCTCGTCCAACAGCCCGTCGATCACAATCGGTCGGTCCGTTCGAACGGCCTGTGCCCGGGGTGCCAGCCCGTCGTGAGAATACGCCGCCGGGGCCTCGCTCTGTGTACCCGTATCCTCCGCGTCCAGCTCGGTGTCCTGGGCCAGCACCACTCGGGGGGCCCAGAGGAGCACGGAGCCCGCGACCGCGGCAGCGACACGCCGAGGCCGAGGCCTGATGCCCCGACGGCGGTGAGAAGGTACCCGAGAGCACTGGTGCGTGGGAACTCGGTCCTCGAGGGCTGTGTTGAGGCGGGCGACGGTGTCGGGCATGGCGCACAAGATGAGTCCGAGAGGTGTGGGGCTGCAAGCACCTTCTCAGCAGATCTAGCTCGCCTTTTCAGCAGTTGGCTCGCCAGCTACTTTGCCCCGGCCAGCCTCAGGCGGGCCGGTCGCCGTTCTTTACGGTGAGCCTGACATCGTCCACGGAACGAAAAGTGAGGGCCGACATGACACGCAAAAAGGCGAGCGACTTCGATCAGGGGCTTCTCGATCTGTTCGATAAGTACGTTCACGGTTTCATCAACCGCCGTCAGTTTCTCGACCGTGCCTCGGCCTTCGCCGTAGGGGGTGTTTCCGCCGCCTCCCTGCTGGAGAGCCTGAGCCCCAACTACGACGATCGCCAGCAAGTGAGGAGTGACGACGCGCAGGTGAGCGGAGAGTACGTCGAGTACTCCTCGCCGCGGGGCGCCGGCACGATGCGCGGATACTTGGTGCGACCGGCGGGTTCGGACGGTGACTTGCCAGGCGTGGTCGTGGTTCATGAGAATCGAGGCCTCAACCCGTACATCGAGGATGTCGCACGCCGTGCAGCGCTCGCCGGATTCCTGGCGTTCGCGCCCGACGCGCTTACGCCGCTCGGCGGCTACCCCGGCAACGATGACGACGGTCGTACGCTTCAGGGCCAGCGGGATCGCGCCGAGATGCAAGAGGATTTCGTTGCGGCCGGAGGCTTCCTGAAATCCCACGAAGAGTGCACCGGGAACATCGGCGTGGTGGGCTTCTGCTACGGTGGTGGGATCTGCAACATGATGGCCGTGCGCATCCCTGACCTCGGGGCTTCGGTTCCCTTTTACGGAAGTCAACCCGCGGGAGAGGACGTAGACAGAATCAACGCGCCGCTGCTCATCCACTACGCGGGTCTGGACGAGCGAATCAACGCCGGATGGCCCACCTATGAGGCCGCGCTACAGGCCCACGACAAGACGTACACGATGCACATGTACGAGGGCGTCAATCACGGATTCCACAACGACACGACGCCCCGTTACGACGAAGCAGCGGCCACGTTGGCATGGCGGCGGACCATCGACTTCTTCAACCGGACGTTGCGCGGAATGTAAGTCGCTTGCCCCATTGACCTCCGCAGCCGAGAGAGCGGTTGGTCCGCCGAGGGTTTTGGGGTCCCAAGTGGGACCCCAAAACCCTCGGGTTACGTGCCGCCCGACGTTCCCTTAGATCGGCGTCAGCTTCTGATCGGGCACAGTCACCAAGCCACACGCAGCTGCCGTCCCACGATCTTCGCAGGGTCGGCGCCGGGCCTCGGGACGAACTTTTGTACCCGGCCGGCGAACACTTCCGAAATGTACAGGTTGCCGTCCCGATCGGTCGTGATCGAGTGCGGGCCGTTGAAGTGCCCGTAACCGTCGCCCGGGGTGCCCCAGCCATAGATGTAATTTCCCGCCAGATCGTACTTCAGCATTCGGCCTGAACTGCCGTCCGCTACCCAAAGGAAGTCCTCTCCTGTCGGATCCTGGAGAATCTCGATCGCGTACGGGAGAGACTCCCCCCGCATGCCAGTCGGGAACATGAACTGGTAGTTCCCGTTCTCGTCGAACACCTGGATCCGCGCGTGAGCCCGATCCGACACATAGATCAACCGGTCCGCACTGATCGTGATGGCGTGGACGGTGTTGAACTCGTTGGGACCCGGGTTGGCGGGATCGGCCGGGGCCTCGCCCCAATCCATGATGAAGTTGTCGTTGGCGTCGAACTTCGCTACGCGCGTTCCGACGTAGCCGTCACTGATGAAGTACGTCCCGTCGGGCAGCCAGGCGATGTCCGTCGGGCGCGCGAAATTGTTCGGCCCGCGTCCGGGCATACTCCGCTCTCCATGTGTGAGCACCAGCTCCCCGTCGTAGGTGAACTTGTGGATCTGATGGAGGTTGTCGTCGACGACCCAGATGTGCTTCTCCGGGTCGTAGGGGTTCATCTTGATCTTGTGCGGTCCGCGCCCGCCCCGTACGTCGAAGAGTTGGTCGTGCTGCGGCCAATATTCGACAAGCTCTCCTTCGGAATTCACAGCGATCATGACGTGCAGGTACCGCCGCTCATACCCGCGAACTCCGTTATCGTCGTTGGGCGACGAGTTCCCGCGGGAGGGGTCCAGGAGGGCGTAGGGTGTCCACGGATCCGCCCCTTCCGGGAGCGGGAGCTCTCCGCGCATGGCGATCCAGATTCGGTCTGTGCTCTCGGCAAAGACCGCCCCCATGGACCCCCAGGTCCAACCGTCGTGGGAGTGGTCGTCGTCCGGCAGAGGCTGCGGGAACGGCTCAGGTCGGCTGTAGTGGCCGAACAGCTCCTGCCCGTCATGCACCAGCATGCCTTCCTGCATGCTGCTCATGGCCATGACTTCGCCTCCTGACCCGGTCTCCTGCGGTGTACAACCCGCAGTCAAGACGACCCCAAGGACCGCAACCAACGTCAGCAGCTTGGAACACCGATACGATGAACTCATAATGCCCTCCTCCCGGGGTGGTACTCCGGTATGCGACGGTTCGTAATCAAACACCTTTCCATGGTGTTACCCGCTGACCACCGGCCAGCGGAGTCTCAATCAAACGATCAGAATCCACTCTTTGTCCCCCACGCGCCAGTCCTCCTGGGCTTTTGCTCCCTAGTACACCACCGCCATCCCGTCCTTGTGCGGCGTCGACCCGCCGATCATCGCACCGGTGAGCCGATCGAACATGATCAGCTGAGCGCCTCCTACACCTCCGCGGGTCGTTCTCCGTTGGACCACGTGACCCATCGCTTCGAGCCGGGTCAATACCGCCTCGTCGATGCCGGGTTCGACGGTCACTTCGAGCCCGCTGCCGTGATTGATCCGAGGGATCTCGACGGCTTGCTGGGCGTTCATTCCGAATTCGACGACGTTCAGGAAGATCTGCGCGTGCTGTTGGGGCTGAACCGCGCCACCCATGGCCCCGAACGTCATGAAAAACTCACCGTCCTTGAACGCCATCGCCGGGATGATCGTGTGGAATGGGCGCTTGTGCGGCTCGACGACGTTGATGTGGCCGGGCTGGCGCGAGAAGAGTGCGGCCCGGTTCTGCAGCGGAAAGCCGGTTCCCGGAGCCACGAGTCCCGAGCCGAAGCCCGAGTAGATACTGTAGATGAACGAGACGGCGTTGTGGTCCTTGTCCATGACCTCGAGGAGGACCGTGTCTCCGTTGCCGAAGATGCCCGATTCGGGTCGCTCCATGGCCCTCTTCGAGTCGATGCGCTCGAACTGCTGCCGAGCGTACTCGGTGGAGATGATCTGCTGGGTCGGGAGATTGTTGAACTCCGGATCCCCGTTCCATTTCTGAATGTCTGCGTAGGCGAGCTTCTTCGCCTCGATGATGTGATGGAGGTACTCCGCGGAGTTGTGGCCCATCGCGGCGAGGTCGACGTTTTCGAGGATCTGGATCATCTCGAGCGCGGCGATGCCCTGACCGTTGGGCGGCAGCTCGTAGAGCCGGTAGTTCTTGTAGTCGGCGAAGATCGGCTCGACCCACGTCGAGGTGTGATCCTCGAAGTCCTTCATGGTGAGGAAGCCGTCATGCTGGTCGGAGTACGCCACGATCGCTTCGGCGATCGGGCCTTTGTAGAAGGCGTCCCGGCCGTGCTCGGCGAGCAGCCTGAACGAGTGAGCCAAATCCGGGTTACGGAACACATCGCCGGCCCTGGGCGCACGCTCGCCGTCGAGGAGCAGCGCGGCCCTCGTCGACGACTCTTCATTCCGCTCGAGCCCCCGCCAGGAGCCAGCGATGATGGGCGAGACGGGGAAGCCATTCTCGGCGTAGTAGATCGCGGGCTCGAGAACGTCGGCCATGGTCATGGTCCCGTACTGCTCGAGCACCTCGAACCATCCGTCGACCGCCCCGGGCACCGAGACGGAGTAGATGCCACGGATGCGATCCATGTCATGCTTGTCCAGCCTCGTGTTCAGCGCGTCGAGCGTCATCGAGTATGGAGCCCGCCCGCTCGCATTGATACCGACGAGCTTATCCTCTTCTGCCATGTAGATCATGATGAACGCGTCACCGCCGATGCTCGTGCTGTTGGGTTCGACCACAGTCAGCACGGCCGCGGTAGCGACGGCGGCGTCGATCGCGTTGCCGCCCTTCTTCAGGATGTCGAGTCCGGCGTTCGAGGCGAGCGGTTGGCTCGTGGCCACGACCCCGCGGAGCCCCATGGCCGGGGAACGCAGCGTCTCGTATGGGAATCCCTCGTCGTCCTGTGCCTCGCCGGGTTGTGTGCCTGGACCGACGAAGAGGGCGGGAAGCAGCAGGATGAGGGCCGTGGGCAGGTGCTCGACGGTGGTGCTCAGCATGGTTCTCCTCTCGGTATCAGTTGTCCTGCATACTACTCGCGCTCGATGTGTCCGTCGAGATCCGCACGGTCGGGATAGCCAACCCAAAAGCCCCTTGACGGGTGGGGAGAACGTGAGGGGCGGGACCGAAGCGGTCAACGGCGTTACGGATCGACGAAATCGGGGTCGACATCGTATGAGTGGGCCGGTGGCCGAAAGCACGGTGCTGATCGCTTTTCGAGTGTGCGTGCGTTACATCTGTATACGATTCCCATCGGCTAGGAGAACGGGAGATGAGCACACGATCTTCGACTACGCTTCTGGGGCTCTGCCTCGCGACGGCTGCGGCAGCGCTGCTGTCGCCCGCAGCGGCTCAGCAGTGGGTGATGCTCCGGACCCCCGACGGTCATCCGGATCTCCAGGGAAAGTGGAACAACGGGACCATGACGCCCTTCCAGCGTAGAGGAGACCGTGGGCCGGTCTTCACCCCGGAGGAGGTTGCCGAGATGGAGCAGGGACATGCGGACCGTCTCGTCCGTGGCGCCCTGCCAAGCGACCCGAACCGTCCGGCCCCACCAACGGGTCAGGGAGTTGGTAGCTACAACGTGGTCTGGTTCGAGCAAGGCGATCGGGTGGCAGTCGTCAACGGTGAGCCCCGGACCTCGCTCATCACCTATCCTTCCAACGGCCGGATTCCTGCGCTCACGGCCGAGGGCCAGGAGCGGAAGGACGAATACCATGGGTTCCGGTCGCAGTTCGGCCAGTACGACCATCCGGAGCTTCGGCCGATGGCGGAACGTTGCGTCGTCTATTACGGGTTGAGCCCCACCGGCCTCCTCGGGCCTCCGATGACGCCCACAGGGGGATACAACAACAACTTCCACGTCATCCAGACGGCGGACTACGTCGTGATCTACGCGGAGATGATCCACGACATCCGGATCATCCGGCTCGGCGAGCCGAATCGGCTGCCAAGTCACGTGCGGCCCTGGTTCGGCGACTCCTGGGGCCGCTGGGAGGGCAACACGCTGGTGGTCGAGACCACCAACATCCACCCCGACATGGGCTACGATGAGCAAGCCGACAAGATCCCTAATTCAGAGGATCTGAGAGTGATCGAGCGCTTCACCCGAGTCGACGAAGACAACATGCTCTACGAGTTCGAGATTCACGACCCGAGGACCTACACCGAGGTGTGGGGCGGGCAGGTGCCCTGGCGGAGGTTCGACGAGCAGATCTACGAATACGCCTGTCACGAGGGCAACTACGCGCTCGCGAACGTCTTGAGTGGTGCGCGCTACCAGGAAAGGCAGGCGGCGGAAAGTCGGCCCTAGTCGGGGTGTCAAATGCCGCCGGGCGCGTCCCACTCCCAAGTCTTGGAGACGAGTGTTCCGCGCATGCTGAACGAGCAATCCCTTGTTGGTTCGGTTTATCGAATAAGCTGAACTAAGATGGTGCTTTGGTTCAGGCTCGCAAGCATCAAATACTGACCCGCAAGGGTCAGGCGGTGCGTCCCACCGCAAGTTAGAGGCATCGGACATCGAGCAGTCCGTGGATGGGCCGATCAAACACCAGTGCCCTCCCCTTGCTGATCATTGTTCGACTCCGTAGCGTCGGACTTGGCGCAGCTTCCTGCAACCGACAGCACCTGACCACATGCACCGAACCGTTCGAAGAAAAGCTTGCATCAAAGGGGGCGTCCATAGACGACAGCACCTGACCACATGCACCGAACCGGAACCTGTCAACGCCAGTGAGACACTCTTGGAAATCAATTAGAGAGCAATCTCCTGTGTCGTGAGGGATGGGGTGGGAGGATTGATCCAGACGGCCTCCGGGAGTGGTTTAGGCTTCGGCTCACCGGAGACGAAGCGCTCGGGATGAGCGGCCCATGCCTCACGGAGCACGGCCTTCCTGCAGGCGATGATCCGATCGGCGTGACCGAAGTGGACCTGTTCGGGGGTCAGCATCGAGATGCCGCCATGGCGGTGCTCGGCATTATACCAACGGAAGAACGAGCGACAGAAGGTCTTGGCTTGCCCCTGATCCCCGAACCGGCCGGGAAACGAGGGATGGTACTTCAAGGTCTTGAACTGAGCCTCGGAGAACGGATTGTCATCCGAGACCTGGGGTCGGCCCAACGAGCGGGTCACGCCGAGATCGGCGAGTAGTTGAGCCGTGCATTGGCTCGTCATCGGAGCCCCTCGATCGGAATGCAGGGTCAGGAGGTGGGGCTGGACGCCATGCTTCAAGCAACTCTGCTGGATCAGCCGGCTGGCCAGGGCAGAGTTCTCCCGATCCGCCACCATCCATCCCACGACGTAGCGGCTGAAGATGTCCAGGATCACGTAGAGGTAGAAGTAACTCCACTTCTTCGGCCCCAGCAGCCGGGTGATATCCCAGGACCAGACCTGGTTCGGGCCCCTCGCCATCAACTCGGGCTTCTGGTATTTGGGATGACTCCGCTGCGCTCGACGCTCCTGAACCGGCACCTGGGAAGCCAGAACGCGATACATCGTACGCTCGCTGCACAGGTAGACGTCCTCGTCGAGCAGCGTCGCCACCACCTCGGCTGGGGACCGGTCCACGAACCGCTCCGAACACAGGGTGTCGAAAATCTTGTCCCGCTCCCTCTCACTTAAGGCCCGGGCGGGGGTCGGGCGGGGCTGCTGATGCCCGGTCGATGCACTCCGACGACGGTAGAACGTGGCTCGCGGCACCCTGAGCGCATCGCACGCGGGCTTCACCCCTACGTGCTTGGCTAGCTCCTGGGTCGCCTTCATGAGTTCGTCCCGTCCTCGAGGCTCAATCCCAGCAGCCCTGCAACTTTTCCCTGGACGTCGATGATCAAGTGCGCCTTCTGGAGCTCCTTCTCGAGGCGAGTGTTCTCGCGCTCCAGCTTGCGCACCTTCTCCTCCAGCGGATTGCGCTCGCGCTTACGGCCTCGTTTCTTCGACAGCGCTTTCAGGGACCCGCTATGCGCCGCCTTGCGCCATGTCGTCAGGTGCGACGAGTACAAGCCCTCCCGCCGTAGGAGTCGGCCAACCTCTCCGGGCTCCGTGCACCGGTCCGCTTCTTCGACGATCCGCAGCTTGTACGACGGAGCGAACCGCCGGCGCAGCGGCCTATCTACCACCTCCGAGTCCGCAGGAGCTGCCGCGCTTCGCTTACCGTCCCAGGTTGGTGGGGCTATTCCATTCTCTTTCATTCTCTCTCGGTGTCTCAGCATCCTCGGTTTCTCTGCCTTCGCCCTACTCTAATTCCTTAGCTGCTCCGTGTCTCACGTAAGTTGGCAGAGAGGGAACCGTTCGAAGAAAAGCTTGCATCAAAGGGGGCGTCCATAGACGACAGCACCTGACCACATGCACCGAACCGTTCGAAGAAAAGCTTGCATCAAAGGGGGCGTCCATAGACGTTCGTTCGACACTTGAGCCGAGGAAAGATTGGGGACGCAGAGTGCGGCCAAGAGCAGGGAGAGATGGCGCCTGATTGGTTCGAATCCTCCTGCGCTGCGGGGACGGTCAGCGGAGTTCGCGCACGCCGACGTAGAAGTTGGGGTCCACCCGGGTCCGACCCCCCGACGCCACCGATTGCCACTCCGTTATTGGGAATAGCCGTGTGTATCCGTCGCCATCCAGCGATACCCCAATAGGCATGTCGAAATCGGCCACGACGTTGTTCCATCGGTAGGAGATCGAGTCCCCATCCGTCCGATACTCGAAAGTCGGGATCATGGTTGTTCGTAGGTACTGATCGAACACTTTCGACAGGTCAACGCCCACCCGTTCGCTGATGTATCGCTCGACGTCCTCGCCGGTCACGATGGAATGCCGGAAGGTTGTGTTGAGGCCACGCAGAATGTCCCGCCAGAGAACGTCATCATCCACGACTTGGCGGAGGGTGTGCAGTAGATTGGCGCCCTTGTTGTACATGTCGTCGGACCCGTCGCTGTTGACCCCGAAGCTCCCGACCACGGGCAGTTGGTTGGTGATCCTCGTGCGCGTGCCGATCACGTATTCGGAGGCGCGTTCCTCGCTCCCGGTGAGACACTCGACGTAGAGGTTCTCCGCATAGGTTGCGAAGCCCTCGTGGATCCAGTTTTCCGCCACGTCTGCGGCCGTGATGTTGTTCCCCCACCACTCGTGCGCCGACTCGTGTACGATGATGTAATCCCACGTGAGGCCTTGGCCCGTTCCGGACAGATCGTTGCCGAGGTACCCATTCTGGTAGCCGTTCCCGTAAGCCACCGCGCTCTGGTGTTCCATACCGAGGTGCGGCGTTTCAATGAGCTTGAAACCGTCCTCGTACCAGGGGAACGGTCCGAACCATTCCTCGAAGCAGCGAAGGGTGGGGTGTGCCTGCGCCCACTGCCTCCGCGCAGCCGCCTCGTCTCCGCGAGTGGCCAGAAGTCCATCGTCAACGTGCCGAGTTCGCCCTGGTACTCCTCTTCCCAGTGGGCGTACTCGCCCATGCTCACGGTGATGTTGTAGCTGTTGATCGGATTGGCGACGAACCACTCGTACGTCGTGGTGCCATCACCATTCCTCGTCGTCGAGCGCAACCGGCCGTTCGAGACGTCCACGTAGGGATCGGGCACGGTGATGGCGATGCGTTGACTGTCGGGCTCGGCGGATTGCAGGTCCTTGGTCGGCCACCACACGCTGGCTCCGAGTCCCTGGTTGGCGGTGGCCACCCAGGGATTTCCGCTGCGGTCCTCCCGCCAGATGAAACCCCCATCCCACGGGGGGTTCTCTGCTGCCCTCGGGATGCCGTGGTAGTACGCGGTGACCTCCTTGGTCAGTCCGGCCGCCTGGTCGGATCGAAGCGCCACGAAGAACGCGTTGCCATCCCTGCGGTACTCGATCGCCCGGCCGTCCTGCACGATGCTGTCGATCTCCATCGGCATCTGCAGGTCGATTTGCATTTCTGTGGCCGGCTCGAGCACCCGGTAGGTGATCCGGTTCCACCCCTCTATTCGCTCGTTCGCTGAGTCGATCGTGAATCAACTCCTCAGCGGAAAGACGGCTTTGGGCCACGGTGATCTGGTCCAAGCGGACCCGGAGGCCTATACCCTCCTCGAGGAGGGTCTTCACCATTCGAGAGATTTCCTCTCTCGGCATTCCCTCCGTCGCCAGCACGTGAATCCGAAGCCCTTCAACGCTGTCGACGACGATACGTGCGGAAGCGATGGCCCTCGCCGACTCCAGAAGCGATTCGCCCCGTTCACGTAGTATCGCCCGCGGGTCAGCCCCGCCACCTGACTCGATCAGTTCCGTCGCCTCCCAGGCCGGTCGACCTCCCTTCATCGACAACCGGGTCACCCTGCGAGCCGTGGCCTCGAGTGTTGCACGAACAACGGCGGGGCCGGAGTCCCCCGTCAACGGCCAGGCGGCGATGAGCGGCACCGCATGTTCAGACATCGTGACCACCACCACCACCGCCACGCGCGAGCCACCAAGGGAAAATTCGGATACGCTCTCGAGCGCGAGGGTCGGCCCGTCGCCGCCCTCAGATGCGAAACGAATGTAAGAGCCGACAGCGCTCAGTGTGGCCAGGGCAGGTAACCGATCGCTGCCTGGAGAGTTGGCCTTCCCTGACGCGCCCCCGGCATAGCGACGGCCCCCGACGCTGAGGGTCAACTCGACTCCGACGACCCCCGGGCTGACGTCATGCACCTGGTGAGCTATGAGTCTGAAGCCCCCCGTTTCGGGCGTATCTGGTGTGGCCGTAACAGGGTCTTCGTGGGGCTCATCCCGGACCTGGAGGGACCCGTCGCCCACCGACGTAACCTGGATACGGAATAAGGCTCCTAGCGCGGGCTCGTCGGCGTTCGCCTGGAGAGCAGTACGAACCGCCTCGAGCGTTTCCGAAACGGGCGGATCTCCCTCGACCAGAAGGCGCACCTCAGGCGCATTGGCCAGGTCACCCTCTAGGGAGGCGGAAAGCACCCCCGGTAAAGCCTCCAGGAGGCGCTCCGCCCCATGCATCCACGTCGAAAATTTCTCCACTCGGGAGGCCCCCAACGCAATATCCAAAGGCAGGAGGTACTGATTCTTGGGATAGAGTCGGGTTTGTGCAAGTTCCGTCGAGTGGAGATTCCACCAAGGACGCCTGGCACGCCTGTAATCTCACTCGGGTTGCAGTTTACGGCTCGACTCGGCATGGTGATCCCCTAGCAGGGCCGGAGGCACACATCGAGTGCCGGAGACACTTCACGAGGAGGTGACCTGGATGCCGTCCGTCCAGACGCGGGTGAAAGGAGCCGTACTCGCGGTCGCCCTCGGCGTGTGGGTCGGCGGGGGCGCGGCCCAGGATAGCGACGTTTCACTCGCCGGCGCCATCGATTTTCACGTGCACTCCGGCCCCGACTCCCGCCCGCGATCGATGACCGATCTGGAAGTGGCCCGTATGACGAGACGTGCCGGTCTGCGCGGCATCGTGCTGAAGAACCACTTCACCATGACGGCCGACCGAGCGGAGCTGGCGATGAGGCAGGTCGAGGGTCTCGAGATATTCGGCGGGGTCGTCTTGAACCGGGCCGTCGGCGGGCTCAACGCCGAAGCGGTGCGCCAGATGGTGCAGTTCGACGGCCGGCGGGGGAAGGTGGTCTGGCTGCCGACGTTCGACGCGGAGTATCCCGTCACCGCGCAGGGCGGGGCGGGTCCTTTCGTGTCGGTGACACAGGCGGGGGCGCCGGTCCGCGAGCTCGCGGAGATCTTCAGACTCGTGGCCGAGCACGACCTCGTGCTCGCCATGGGGCATTCGGCACCCGAGGAAGTGCTGGTCCTCATCCCCGAGGCGCGCCGCCACGGTGTCGAGCAGATCCTCGTGACGCACGCGTTCTCACAGAACCCCTCACGCGCACAGATGCAGCAGATGGCGGACGCCGGCGCGCTTCTCGAGATCGACTGGCACGCGGTGGATCTTGGAAACCAGACCCTGGCCACGTATGTCTCGGCCATCGAGGAGATCGGCGCGGAGCATTTCGTGATGTCGTCGGATCTCGGACAGGCAATTGGCCCGTCGCATGTCGATGGCCTGCGCGCCTACGTCACCGCGCTTCGCGGTGCTGGCGTCACCGACGACGAGATCGACCTGATGTTGCGACGGAATCCGGCGCGGTTGCTGGGTTTGGAGCCCTAGGATAACTGGAGAGCCGCACCGATACGCGGGCCTCCGCATCCTCGGCTCGGGCCACCTCAACGAGCGATCCATGACCCCGGCAACCCATCCCACCCCTCTGCACCGCAACGGCCTCCGGCTGCTCATCGCCCTCGCGGCAGCTTCTCCCCTGCCCATGTCTGCCCAGGTCAATGTAGAGGCGCTCCGGAGTGACGATCCACCGCTCGGATACTCGGGCACTTTCGGTGGGGATTTGACCCTGCGGACCGGAAACGTGGACTTGGTTCAGCTCGGTCTGAACGCACGCCTCTACAACGTGACGGAATCGGTAACCCGGCTCATCGTAGGAAACGGGGGACTCGGTTTTCTCGGCGGGAGCCGCTTCTCATCGTCAGGTCTGTTGCACTATCGCCAAACCTACCGGTACGACGGCCTCGTCTCGCCAGAGTGGTGGGGGCAATTGAACTACGACCAGCCTCAACTCCTCGACTTCAGAATGATCACGGGGGGCGGAGTGCGGATCTCCTTCGCCAGCGGAGATTGGGGGCAGTTCGGTATGGGCGCTGCTCTCATGTTGGAACACGAGCGACTGGACCTCCCCGTTACCGCAGTGCACGATGATCGCACCACCAACATCCGGGGGAGCTACTTCCTCGCGCTGCGTCTGGTACCAACCGAGAACCTCGTGATCACGTCTACGACTTATCTACAGCCCGCCGTCAGCGACTGGGGTGACACGCGGACGCTCGCGAATCTTCGTATCGCGACCTCCGTGACGGATGCGTTGGACCTCACGGTATCGTTCGATCTCCGCTACGACGGAGGACCGCCCGACGGCATCAGCGCGCTGGATACGAGCTTGAGAACCGGGCTCAGATATTCCTACTGAGCGCCGCGGTGACAACCGCTATGCTTGCTCCAATGACCCCGACTCGGACGGCTCCGCCGCCTGATGCAGTTTCATGTTAAGCATGCGCAGTGTCGCACCGACACCGGCGAGCACCTGGTTGGGGCTGACACCGCGCGTTCTCACTGTGCGTGGGCCATCCCGCCAGGTGATGAACACCTCGGTCAGCGCGCTGGTGCTGCCGCCCTTGGGGATGAGCAACTCGTAGTCCACCAGCTCCGGGAATTCGAAGCCGAGCGGAAAGACCTTCCGGATCGCGTCGACGAAGGCGTCAAATCCGCCGTTTCCCGATCCAGACGCGTCGTGGACCTCGTCGTTCACCTTCACCCGGATGCTCACGCTGGATGCGTGGTCCAGCTCACTGGTGATTGAACAGTCCAAGAGCTCGATGTGGCGGAAGTCCTTGCGCTCCAACACGTCGGCGATGATGAACGGTAGATCCTCTGCCGTGATGGTTTCCTTCGAATCCCCCAGACTCACGATCCGTTTCAGCACTTCCGCCTGGTCTTCGGGAGACAGGCTGATGCCCAGCTCCTCGAGGTTCTTCTTCAGCGACGCCTTTCCGCTCATTTTGCCGAGCGCGTAGCTGCGCCTACGATCGAAACGCTCTGGGCTCAATGGCGTTTGATAAAGCCCCGCTTTGTGATCGCCGTCCGCGTGTATGCCGCTGGTCTGTGTGAACACGTCGGCGCCGATCACGGGGGCGTTGTCGGCGACTCGCTTGCCCGAGAAGTTCTCCACCATCCGGCTGAGGGCGAGGATCTTGGTCTCGTCGATCGACAGGGTCATTCCCATCTTGTCGCGAACCGCGACCGCGACTTCGGCGAGGGACACGTTGCCCGCCCGCTCCCCAAGGCAGTTCACCGTGCAGTGAATGGTGCGGATTCCGGCCTCGACCGCCCTCATGGCGTTGGCAGTCGCCAGCCCATAGTCGTTGTGCGGATGAAAGTCGAACGTCTCCTCGGGGAACCTCGCGATCATGTCGGACAGGCTCGCATGAACTTCATCCGGCGTCATCACACCGAGCGTATCGGGCAACATGACATGCGCGACTCCCGTTCCCCGCAGTCCCTCCACGAGTCTGTAGACGTAATCGCGGCTGTCCCGATACCCGTTGGACCAATCCTCCAAGTACACGTTGACTGTAAGCCCCTGCTCACGTGCATATTCAACCGTGCGAAGAATGTCTTCGAGATGTTGTTCGAGGGTTCGCCGCAACTGCATGCGGCAGTGCCGCTCGCTGCCCTTGGTGAGCAGGTTCATCACATGCGCGCCGGTCGATACGATCCAGTCCGCACTTCGGCGTTCGTCGACGAATCCCAGGATCTCGACCCGGTCTAGGCAGCCTCCGGCAGCCGCCCAATCCGCGATCCGGGTGACGGCTTCTTTTTCACCTGCGGACACGGCGGCCGAGGCGACCTCGATACGATCGACCTGCAGCGAGCCGAGCAAGGCCCCGGCGATGCTGACCTTTTCCGACGTGGAGAACGAAACGTCGCGGGTCTGCTCGCCGTCCCGCAGTGTGGTGTCCATCAACTCAACGTGATCGCTGGTATTCATGCTTGTCTGGCCATCGTCCGGCCGGTCTCTCCGTGTCGTCGAAAAATCACCGAAGAAACGGACTCTAACGGTTCAGGGATAGGCATCAAAGAGGGATGGTGACGGCGCCGGGTAGGGGAACCTCCTTGTCGGCCGCTGGGCACAATCGTACCATGCCTCTCAGCTCCGGTGGTCGGTTGGATCACCTATCCATGAGGTGTTCAAGTACTGCAAAAAGGGGGCTGTCATGAGGTATCTGCTTGCCGTCGTCGCGTTGCTCCTGTCGAGCGGGACCGCGCTGGCCCAGTCGACGTCCGTGATGATCGACGACCTTACGACGACCGAGGTGCAGGCGGCGATCGACGCCGGCAAGACCACGGCCATTTACTACGTTGGGGGGACCCATCAGAGTGGCCCGGCGGTGGCGCTCGGGAAGCACAATCTGCTCAGCGCGCACCTCTCCCGGCGCGTCGCAGAGACGCTGGGTAACGCGCTCGCATATCCGCCGAATCCCTACGCCCCGGCCGGCGACCCGATCGAGAAAACCGGGCACATGCGCTTCGCCGGGACCATCAGCGTATCGCACGAGACGCTCGCGGCGGTTTCTCGCGATGTCGCCGTCAGCGCGCTGGCGGTCGGCTTCACCCATGTCGTTATGTTGGGCGACCATGCCGAGACGCAGGGGGTCATCAGAGAGGTCGCCACAGAGCTAGACGCCGAGTGGCGGGCGATGGGCGGTCGCGTGTTCTTTATCCCGGTCTATGAGGAAGGTGAGGGACGGATGCGGGAGATCCTGGCAGCGCGCAACGTGCCCACCAACCGGATGACGCCGATCGACGATGCCAGCGAAATGATGGCGCTCAGCGCGGACGGCCGGTGGGTGCGCCCGGACCAGCTCGCAGACGACATCGCCGCGGTCGCTTCGGAGGAGCTCGGCAGACGGTTCATCGACGGCAAAGTCGAGGTGGCGGTGGCGAGTATTCGGGAATTGGTAGGCCGATAGACGCGGCTGGCACTCCGGGAACTACGTGGCGCCCATCAGGACCCCTTCTCCCGGAAGCCGATCCGGTGGTAAGGGTTCACGACGCTCGTCGCCACGTTCTTGAGGTGCGCGCTGACCCGTTTCAGATACCGCAGGTAGAGTGCCACGGTGGTCGCATGCCCCGACCGTCCCGACAACGCCTCACCCGAGCACAAGGCCCGCACGTGCTCGTCCACCTGGGATGCGATGATGGTGTGAGACCCTATGATGCCCCTGGCCTTGGCTTCGTCGGATTCCTCGAGGCATGGCGCGATGTCGTCGAACATCCGAACCATGGACTTCTCGATCTCAGCCACTTCGCTGTGTAGCTCGAGCCCGTTGAACGGCCCCGGAACCGCACCCGCCAACTCCACGATGTTCTTGGTGTAGTCGCCGATTCGCTCGATATCGATGACGATCGCGGTAAGCACCAGCCCCAGGTTGATGTCCGGCTTGGACGACACGGACATGTGCGTCACGATCTTCCGACGAACTCTCCGTTCGTACTTGTTGATCTGCTGATCACGCTTGTAGATGTCGGTCTCCAAGGCGCCCTCCGCGTGGAGCTGCTCGACGGCGTGGTCGAACATGTCGTGGGAGGCCCGAAGCATCAGAAGGGCCTCGTCGTACGCCTCCTGCAGCGGGCCTTGAGACCTGAACAGCGTGACAATTTCCTTCCACATGGCTTGCTAACCTTTCGGCTACAGAATGAAGTAGAGAATTGGGATGATGTGGAGCAAAACGTATATCGTCATCACACCCGCCGAGCTGATCCTGGTCCGAGCCGCATACGCGCCGACCTTCTGTGCCATCCAGATGGGAGCCGCTCGCAGCGGATAGAAGATTGCGATCCCCAGCAGATTGAAGCAGAGGTGGGCAAGAGCCACGGTCACCGCAGCGGGGCTAGCTGTCGAGAATGAAGCCAGAATCGCGGTAATCGTCGTTCCGATATTGGCTCCGAGCGTGTAGGGGAAGATCTGCCTGAGCGACAGAACCCCGGTCCCTGCCAGCGGGACGATCAGCGAAGTCGTCGCTGAGCTGCTCTGCACCGCCGCGGTCGTCACGATACCGAGACCGAAGCTGGCGACGTCGTTCCGAAAGAGGACCCGATCGAAGAGTGCTGCCATCCTTTCCAGGAACACGCCCCGCATGAGGCGCATCAGCCGCTGAAGGGCAACGAAGAGGATGAGGAGCGCGATGCCGATGAGCGGCAACTCATAGGGAACCGCCCCGGCCACCCAATCGGAGAGCGGCCTCACGGCGGCGTTGAGCGGGCTGGCGAGACTCATCCCACCGGCGCCCGCGAAGAGACCCTGTAGGATCACCGCCATCCTTTCTACCGGATGGAAGAAAACCTCCACCGGCAAGATGACCGCCGCCGCGAGGACATTGAAGAAGTCGTGCACCGTCGATGCCGCGAACGCCCGCTCGAATTCCGTAGGACGCGTGATGTGCCCCATGGAGACGAGCGTATTCGTGGTCGTGGTTCCGATGTTCGCGCCCATGAGCATGGGCACCGCCAGGCCGATCGTGAGCGCCTGTGATGCGACCAGGCCGACGATGATGGTCGTGGTGGTGGACGAGCTCTGGATCAGGCTCGTCGCCAGAAACCCGATGAAGAGACCCGCCACCGGATCCGAGGCTGTGTTCAGAATCTGTTCTGCGAAGCCACGGCCGCCCATCCCGAACGCCGTGCTCATCAGCTCTATGCTGAAGAAGAACAGGTAGAGCAGAGCGAGAAAGTAGCCGACGAGGCCGATCGTTCGGGCCGGGCTGGTCTCTGGTGGGGGGTGCAAAGTGGTCAGTTCGGGCACCAGGGGCAGGTCCTCTTGTAAGGGCAGCGACGACACGGTGAGCGAGACGCGGAGAAAGTACAGGATTTCCACCACCCGGAAAGACCGCCCGTGATCGCTACACCGAGTCCGTGAGATCCTTGCAGCCTCAGGCGCCCTAGACGCATCTTGTGCGCCATGTCTGACGCCTTCGAACGAAGCCCCCGGCAGCACATTCTGTTCCTTTGTGTCGCGAATTCCGCACGGAGCCAAATGGCCGAGGGCCTCGCCCGGCAGATTCTCGGCGAACGGGCCGAAGTGTCGAGCGCTGGCTCGAATCCCGCTTCGTTAAGTTCTCATGCGGTGGAGGCGATGGCCGAGATCGATATCGACATCACTGGTCACTTTTCAAAGTCCGTGGACACGATCGATCTATCTGGCCTCGACCTGGTGGTGACGCTTTGCGCCGAGGAGGTCTGCCCGATCCTGCCGGCACGAGTTCGGCGGCTGCACTGGCCGATCCCCGACCCCGCCGCACAAGACCGCGGTGAACCGAAAGCACATTTCCGCGCCGCCCGCGAGGTGATCCAAGAGAAGATCGAGGCTCTGGCGGAGACGCTCGAGGACTCCGCGAAGACCTCGACGACCGACTCCAGCCATGTATAGAATCATCTTCCCCGTCGTCATCTCGCTGGCCGCAGGGCTCCAGGCCCAGGCAGTCCAGTTCACTCACGCGGACACGCTACGCGGCTCGGACGGGCCGGCCCGTTCCTGGTGGGACGTGACGTTCTACGATCTGCACGTCGTGTTCTTGGCCGTAAGGCACCGAGTACGTCCTCCACTGAGGACATGACCCGCAGCTCGCCGGTGACCAGCGCGGATCCTTCGGTGGTCGTGCCCCGCCTCACGCTCGTGGACTTTCACATTGTGTCCAACAAGATGGGAGGGGAGCAGGAGGTCGGCGTACGGATCACGCGGGCCAGCAGCTCCGTTGACGGTCACTGCCGGGCGCCTGGAGGGGGTGCGGCACTCTTGCGGCCGTTCGCGGAAGCGACCCTGGACGCCGTCGGTCGGCTTACCCAGCGGGGCCGAAGGCGATTATCCCTCGTGCTCAGGGATGTGCGACGCTTCAGGAGGCGGGGTGATGAGGGGGTAGTGGTGCTCGTTGAGGCGAAAGTGGACGGTCGCAAGACGCTATGGTCGGGTGCGGCGTTCTCCGCTGATTCGTTCGAACGGGCATCCGTCGCGGCGGTTCTCCAGGCTACGAACGCGTTCGTGGCGGGTGACCTGGAAATCACACAAGCGGACCGCCCCCCGACCGGTCCGGCGGCTCCCCAGGACCGATCCCCTCAGGAGCCATCGGACTCACCCAAGCCGTCAGACTCCACCATACCTTCCGACTCGCCAAGGCCATCGGACTCGTCGAGATCATGGGATTCGTCGAGGGGATCGGATTCGCCAACGACGGTGGACTCGCCGAAGGCACCGGCTCCGGACGACTATGTAAGTGAGGTGCTGTCGCGAATTCAGTCTACCCGTAGGCGGGACCCGGCGCGGCCCTCATCAGGCTGACTATCGATAGGCTGACTTCGATTTTGCAGAGCGCGACCCACGAGGACCGTGATGTTGTCGCTGCCCCCATCGTCCAGAGCGTCCCGTAGTAGGTCTTCGCACACCTGCTTGGCGGAGGTCATGGATCGTAGCCGCTCGGCGATCAGTTCATCCGGTACGTGCTTGGTCAGTCCATCGCTGCAAAAGAGGTGTACGTAGTCCCAATCCTGGTCGATTCCAGTGACAACGGGGGTCGCTTCCGAACCCCCGATGGCACTCGCGAGCACGTTGGAAAGCGGCGACTTGGACGCCTCGGTCCGAGAGAATACGTCGTCGTCGACCAGCACCTGAGCCAGCGTCTGATCCCTGGAGATCTGCGTCAGCTCACCGTCCCTCAGGATGTAGTATCGGCTGTCCCCAACCTGGAGGAGGTAGGCGCGCGGCCACACGAAGAGCATGAGCGTGAGCGTCGTGGCCATCGCCTTTCCCGACTCGGCGACGCGACGCTCGCGAAGATCCTCGTGGCAGTGGAGTGCCGCGTCGGCGAGGGCCTGGGTAAAGGCCTGATCGTCGGTAGGATCGGCCGTGTAATAGCAGTCCATGCTCCCAGCGGCGTACTGGCTCACGGCCTCCAGCGCCCGCCGGCTCGCGGCCTCACCCTCCGGTCCGCCTCCGACCCCATCGGCAATCAACATCAAGAAGGCGAGGCGCTCCGTCTCTCCGTGCAGCCTATTCGTGTCGGGCAGGCTGGTCTGATGCACCTCCATGCGTTTCTGGAGCGAGGAAATGAGAAAGTGGTCCTGATTCTCCTTTCGCACCTTCCCCGGGTGGGTGAGACCGTAGACGTCGATCTGGTCGTCGGTGGGCTTTCGGCCGACGGCCCGAGCCTTTTGCACATTTTCGATCACGGTCATTGGCCCCCCTTGGCGGCGCTCGAACTTGGCGGCAGATGGGCCATCCGGCCCCCATGCACGGTACCCTCACGGGGCTGGGGATTATGGGTGCCGGCATCCCACGCAGCAAGAGCGAGGCGGTGCCCGCTTTTTGTCATCCACGGGCCAGAGCCGGTAGAATGACCCCATGCCTACGATCCACTCCCTTCCGGACGACCGCGACATCGAGGTCGCCGACGGCGAAACCATCCTCGCCGCCTCGCTGCGGGCCGATATTCCGCACGCCCATGCGTGTGGAGGTCAAGCTCGTTGTTCGACATGTCGGGTACTCGTACTCGAAGGCGTCGAGATGTGCGGTTCCCGTACGGAGCGCGAGGAGAGGCTCGCCGAGCAGTTACGCTTCGGTGAGAACGTGCGTCTGGCGTGCCAAACGACCGTGCACGGGGACCTATCGATCCGACGGCCAGTCGTGGATAGGGTCGATCTTGCGCTGGCCAATCTTCTGGATCGGAGCCAGGCCACCGAACAGGTGGGGGAAGAAATGCGTCTGGCGGTCCTGTTCGCGGACATCAGCCACTACACTTCATTCGCGGAACGCTTGCTGCCGTACGATGTGACCCATGTGCTGAACCGGTATTTCTTTCTTATGGCCGAAGTCATTCAGTCCCACGGTGGGCACGTCAGTGACTACATCGGGGACGGCCTGATGGCCCTGTTCGGCATCCATGGTGACGGCGACCAGGCGGCTCGCGCGGTCCGGGCAGGCCTAGGCATAGTTCGAGGTGCTGGGCGAACTCAACCCCTACGTCCAGACAATGTACGGACGAGAACTCGACATTCGGGTGGGCATCCACGTGGGGGACGCCGTAGTGGGCACGATCGGCATCGCTCCCATGGAGAAGCTGGCGGCCATCGGCGATGCGGTGAACTTTGCCAGCCGGATCGAGGCAGCGAACAAAGAAGTCGAGACCCGCTTTCTCGTGTCGGAGGACACAGTGGCCCAGCTGGACGAGAGTTTCCAGATCGGTCGCAGCTTCGAACTGCCCGTCAAGGGCAAGTCGGGGACGCACATGCTGTACGAAGTGGTGGGGCTCGGCTCCGACTGATGCCTCGGGCGCCGCGACAGGGACTCAGCCGTACGTCTTCCGGAGCTCCGCCTTCTGCACCTTGCCGGTGCCACCGATAGGCAACTCATCGACCATCACTACGTCATCGGGAATCCACCAATCCGCAACCTGGCCCTTGAAGAACTCGAGCAACTCCTCTTTGGAGGGGTCCGCCCCCACGTTCGGCCTCACGATGAGGAGAGGCCTTTCGCTCCATTTTGCATCAGGCACTCCAATCACCGCCGCCTGCATCACCTCGGGGTGACGCATCGCCAAGTGCTCGAGCTCGATCGAACTGATCCACTCGCCTCCCGACTTGATCAGATCCTTCATCCGATCCGTGATGTGCATGTAACCGTCAGGGTCGATGGTCGCGACATCCCCCGTCGCGAACCACCCATCACTGTCGATCGCATCACTTTTCTCTTCTCGGAAGTAGCCACGGCACACCCACGGTCCACGCACCTTGAGTTCACCGAACGCCTTCCCGTCGCAGGGCAGGGTATTGCCCTCGGCATCCACGATTTTCATTTCCACACCGTAGACGGCCCGCCCCTGCCGAATCTGTATGTTGTAGCGCTCCGCCGCGGGGGCTGTACGTTGCTCCGGCTTGAGCACGTTCACGGTCCCGATGGGGCTCGTCTCCGTCATACCCCAACCCTGGCGCACCTCGACACCGAATTCCTTGTCGAAAGCCTCCACCATCGAGCTCGGCACCGCGGCCCCTCCGATGATCAGGAGCTTGAGGGTGGGGACGCTGGTGTCATGTTCGCGCCAGTGATTCAGCAGTCCTGCCCAAACCGTAGGCACACCGGCCGTGCTGGTAACGCCTTCGGCGCGCATCAACTCCGTAAGGCTGGCCCCGTCCAACGCCGGACCCGGCATTACGAGTTTGGTACCGGTCATCGGCGTGGCATACGGCGTTCCCCAGGCGTTGACGTGAAACATGGGCACCACGGGCAGAAACGCCTCGGCCTCCGACAGCGCCAGAACCCCGGAGAGCGACACACAGTACCCGTGGAGCACACTGGACCTGTGACTATATAGGACGCCCTTGGGATGTCCCGTGGTGCCGGAAGTGTAACAGAGCGACGAAGCCGTGTTTTCATCGAACTCGGGCCACACGAAGTCGTCGTCCTGGGCGCTCAGGAGATCCTCATAACACAGCAGGTTCGACAACCCCGACTCCGGCATGTGATCGGCGTCCGTCATGACCACGACGCCTTTCACCGTCTTCAGACTATCGGCGATCGCCTCTACCAGGGGCAGGAAGGTGAGGTCAGTGAATAAATACTGGTCCTCGGCGTGATTGAGGATATAGGTCAACTGTGAGGGGTGGAGTCTCGGGTTGAGCGTGTGGCAAACGGCCTCCATACCCGAAACACCGTAGTAAAGCTCGACGTGTCTGTATCCGTTCCATGCCAGCGTGGCGATCCGATCACCCGCTTTCACCTCGAGCATGGTGAGGGCGCCGGCCAATTGCTTGCTCCGCTGGTGCAGATCCGCGTACGTGTACCGATGTACCGGGCCCTCGACGGTCCTCGATACAATCTCCCGATCGTGATATGCCTTGGCCGCGTGCTCGATCAGGGAAGAGATGAGCAACTGCCGCTTCATCATGAGACCCTGCATGACGACTCCTGGGTATGGCGGAGAAAACTCGATGTGGAGCAAACGTTAGGCTCCGGCGTCCGATTCCCGCTTCTGCCGCGTGTCCAAGATGCGGAACGCGAGCGAAGTGTGCGACCCTAGCCGGTCGTCATCACGGCCGACGTGCGTTGGTGCGCATTCGACTGAACGTGAAGGGTGTAGACTTCTAGGATCCGTGCGGCAGATCTTTCAGCGGGCGGCTTCAAAAGCCAGAAAATCCAGCACCGAGTCGTAGGTCGGGGCATCCCCGGCCGCCTGACCATCCAGGTTGGTTGCATTGACGTCAATGCCCAACTCCACCGCCAACTGTACGGCTTCGAGAGTGAGAGCCTCCAGCTCGTCCGGATCCGGATTGACGAAGGTACGCACTCTCCTCGAGCCACCCATCCCGACTGCTGCCATGAGGGCAGTCGTCGCCTCGGTCCTGCCGCCGGCCCCAAGCGTCCCAGAGGAAGCCACATAGTTGACTTGATGCACGAAAAGAGGATCCGCCCCGTGCTCCACGAGAAGGCGCATGACCCCGGGTTGGCTGAACCGCGCCGCGAGCCAAAACGGTGTCGCTCCGATCAGAGCCGGGTGAAAGTGCCAATCGGCCGATGCACGGCGCGTGGGAGTCCAATTCGTGACTCGAGCGTTCGCATCGGCCCCATGCTCAAGAAGCGAACGCACCAGGTTCTCGTCTCGACGCATGATCGCCGCATGGAGCGCAGAGAACCCAGCCCCAGCCGCGTTCGGGTCGGCGCCCTCGTCGAGCATGAATTCTACCAGATCGTTAAATGCGGAATGGGCGGCCAGAACCGTGACACTGGCGCCCCGCGCATCGACATCATTTACGTCCGCACCCGCATTCACGAGCATCCTTGCGGAGGCGAAATCGCCCACCCGAGCCGCGAACGTCAGCGCCGTGTTGGCTCCGTGGGGGACGTCCTGCTGATTCCCCGTATGGGGGGGGACGGCCATGACCATGCTCCACGTCTCCGACCGCGCGTGCACGTCCGCTCCGTATTCGAGCAACACGCCCACCACATCGGAATGCCCTTGGGAGGCCGCCCACATGAGCGCGGTCTGGCCGCGCGTTGCGCTGATGTTCGGGTCGGCGCCCGCGGCGAGTAGCTGCTCCACCACCTGGGGATTGCCCGTGCGAGACGCTGTCATGATGGGGGCCTCGCCGGAGAGGAGAGCCACGTTCGGGTCCGCTCCGGCCGCGAGCAGGCTCCGAACCATCCGCGCACTTCCGTTCAAGCTCGCAATCCAGAGGGGCGTTGCGCCGAGCTCATTCGCCGCGCTTACGTAGGCGTTCGCTCGGATCAGGAGTTCGGCGGTCTCGACATCGTCCCAGTAGCTGGCCCAGTGAAGGGCGGTCGCTCCGTCCGGGGCGGTGGCCGTGACGTCCGCGCCCTGCTCGACCAAAGCCCGGACCGTCTCCCAGTCCCCATCCTTCGCCGCCTCGATCAAGGGCGGCGGGTCGGCGACACCGGCTCCCACGAGAACCAGCGCCAAGCCCAAGGGAATCAACACGGCTATCCCTCTTCGTTCCAGCTTACGGGATCGTGGGCTCTGGCGCTCCCGGTGTCTATCAATCATCGGTACACTCCACGTACTCATGGGAGATCAGATCCCCGGGAGTGCATCGATCTGAAGCGCTCCGGTGCTCGCTCCGATCCTATCCACCGGCAGACCCTGCTTGTCCATGAGCGTGACAAGAAGATTGGCCATCCCCGGCTCATCGGAATACGTGAGATGTTGACCGCCTCGGAGGGTTCCCGCGCCACCTCCCATCACGAGGATTGGAAGGTTCTGGCCGGAGTGCCGCGTGCTATTGGAGATCCCCGCGCCATACAGGATGGTCATGTTGTCCAGCAGCGTTCCGTCCCCGTCGGGGGTCGCCCGAAGCTTGGCCAAATACCGGGAGAAGAGCTCGGTGTGGTAGCGGTTGATTCTCGACATGCGCTCGACCAGCTCCGGCTGGTTGTTGTGATGCGAAAGCGGATGGTGAGCGTCAGGTACGTCGATCTGCGGGTAGGGCCGCGGGCTCTGCTCTTTGCCGATCATGAACGTGATGACCCGCGTCAAATCGGCCTGGAGGGCCAGAACCTTCAAGTCCGTCATCAACTCCAGGTGGTCTTCGAACACGTGCGGCGCACCCTCGGGTTGCTCGAAGTTGGGCAGCTCGATATCGATCTGCTCCTCGGCCCTCTGAATTCGCCGCTCGACATCTCGGATGGCCTCCGTGTATTGCTCCACCTTTATCTGATCCTGTGACCCGAGCTCCCGGCTGAGGGCGCCTATCTTGTCGGTCACGGAGTCGAGTATGCTTTTCTGCTGCGTCAACCTCTCCTCCCGAGCCCCGCGCTCCGTGGAGCCGGCGTCGCCGAACAGTCGCTCGAACACGACCCGCGGATTGTACTCCGTCGGCAGGGGCTGCGTGGGGCCGCGCCACGAGAGCGTATGCGTATAGACGCAGCTGAGGTTGCTGCTGCAGGCTCCCGCGTTCGCCGAGGCGTCCATGGAGAGCTCCAACGAGGCCAGCTGGGTCTCCCGGCCAAATTCTCGCGCCAGGAGCTGATCCATCGAAACGTCGGCGAAGATTTCAGTCTCGGTGCGCCCGCCCTGAGGAATGCCAGTCAGGAACGATCCGGAAGCACCTGCGTGGATCTGGACCCAGTTCGCTCTGACTCCCGAAAGAACCAGCATCTGATCCCGAAATGGCTCCAGGGGCTCGAGAATCGGTGTGAGACCGAAATCTCGCCCCTCCCCCTTGGGAGACCAGTACTCCATCGCCATCCCGTTCGGTACGTAGAACGTCTGGAACCGATGTACACGCTCGGGCACGGCCTGTCCGCGGAGCCCGAAGGCGGGGAACATCGAGTCGAGGAACGGTAGCGCCAAACTCGCGCCGACGCCCTTTAGAACGGTTCGTCGCGGGAGCGTTTTCCCAGCCAAGATATTCAACATACGTGCCCTCCAAGTGTGTTCTGTTTCCGCCTCAGATCGCTTCTGCGGACCGGCGCATGAGAAAAGCCGGGCTCTTTGCGATTCCAATTACGATCGATGACCAACGGTAGTCGTTGTCTTCGGCGTCGCGTACAATCTGCCGCACGGTTGGCATATCGAAGTACTCGAGTGGACGCCCCAGCGCGTATGACATGAGCTTCTCGGTTACCGTGCCGACGAACTGCTCATCATAGTCGAGTAGGAGTGCCCTCAGCGACCGCACCCCATTCAGCTCTACACCGCTCGGCCAGGTTCCAGCGTTATCCACCGGACCACCTCTCTCATCGGTGACCCGCCACTGTCCCACGGCATCGAACTCCTCTAGGGCGAACCCAAGGGGATCCATAAGCGTATGGCAGCTGGCGCATAAAGGATCGGCTCGGTGCTGTTCCAGTCGCGCCCGGATGCCAAGAGCCTCCGCGTCCGCACTCTGGTCCAGGCTGGTGTCCACGTTGGCCGGCGGCGGTGGCGGATCCGCGCCCAGGATATTGTCCAGAAGCCACTTGCCTCTCAACACGGGCGACGTGCGGTCCGGGTACGCGGTTATGGCCATCAGCCCCCCGTGCGCGAGCAGTCCGCCCCGCTGATCGGGATTCGGAAGCGTGATTCGGCGAGGGCGGCTACCGTATACACCCGGGATCCCGTAGAACCTCGCTAATCGCTCATTTGCGTACGTGTAGTCAGCGCTCAACAGCTCCGGAATGGGCCGATCCTCCCTCAGACTGTTGGCGATGAACATTTCGGTCTCCTGTTGGAATGCTTCCAGGAGACTGTCGTCGAAATCGGGATATTTGAGGGGATCGGCGAGCTTCTCGGGAAGTAGGCGAAGGTTGAGCCACTGAGCTGCAAACCCGTCGACGAGCGCGTCGACGGCTCGTGGATCCGCCAACATCCTTCGAACCTGTTCCTCGAGCACCGCGGGGTCGGTCAAGCGCCCCTCTTCCGCCAACTCGAGCAAGCCCTCGTCGGGGATACTGCTCCACAGGAAGAAGGACAGCCGGGAGGCAACTGTCACATCGTCGAGAGCATAGACTTCACCGGGCTCGATTCCGGTCGGCGCAGGATAGATACGGAAGATAAACTCAGGATCGACCACGAGTCGCTCCAACGCGAGCTGGATCCCGGAGTCGAAGCTCCCCCCCTCCGAGCGACCCTGGCGGAAGAACTGGAGCAGTACCTCCAGGTCCTGGTCTTTGGTGGGACGGCGATAGGCCCGCCGGGCCATCCGCGAGAGGATCTGCGTGGCACAGGCCTCTTCTTCCGCGCCTGGCTCGGGACGGCACACGAAAATTTCGTTCCGGCTGGGGGTGTCCGCGGCAGTGCCGGTGATCGCATAGGGGCCCGCGATCTGAACCGACTCTACGCTGGCCTGGTCCATGTAGATCTGATCGTTCGTCAGAACCCTCCCTCTCTGACGCGGCTGCGGAAGCAATTCCGGCTCCCACTGCTCTCTGACGAACGAAACGCCGACCACGTGAGGTCCGGCCGAGACCGTGAGGCGGACCTCCAGATGGGCGTCTCCGGTCGTCTGCATATATTCTTCCCACTCGGGAGCACCCGCTGAACCCGGCTCCCCCGCGCCGGCGTAGCTGGCGGGCGCGGGCCTGAACTCGGTGGCTCCCCCGCCCACGGTGAACCTATCGAGGAGAGCTTCGTCGAGCCTGACGTCCAGCTGTTGCTGCCATCCCATGCCCATCAGGTAGTCTTGGTACTGCCTGCGGAGCAGGATCTTGATCAGGTATTCTCCATCAGCAGGAAAATCGTAGCGAACGGCAATGCCGCCCCGTGACCCGAAAGGGAGGTTTTCACTTTGACGCTGGTCCTGCACGACGTGGAGCGGGACCCTGAAGGTTTCCACGCCTGGAGCCGTGGGAGGGAGGCCCGTCGCAAGACGGGTCACCTGCCGCGCCAGGGACATGTATCGCTCCATATGCGTCGTCGTGATGGAGAGGGCGTCGGCGTAATTGTCGAAGCTGCCGTCCGCCGTCTCGTCACCCGGAAGAAGCGACCTTACATCCAAGTCGAGCCCGAATAGGTCGTTGATGGCGTTGTTGTACTCCAGGCGGTTGAGACGGTGGATCGGATTGGTCCTGCCCGGGTGGGGCCCGGCCTCCGAGGCCGCCTTGTCGAGTTCCGTCTCCAGCCAGCTCGCCGCGAAGTCATACTCGGCCTGCTCGGGCCTCCGCACGCCACCCGGTGGCATCGTGCCGGTTCGCAGCTTACGGATTACCGCCTCCCAAGTACTGGCCGCCGCGCCGGGGTTTTCGACGTCCACTACGTCGAGCGCCAGTCCACCGGTGACACGCCTCTCGTTGTGACATCTGACGCAGTACGTGTCCAGGATCTCACGGAGCTCCTCCGGGTCCGCCTGAGCCGGGTTGGACCGAGCCGGGTTCCATGTAGCCGGAGCGGTGAACGCAAGGTCGGCCGAAGTAGTGTGCGCGCCGATCACTGTCATCGCGCCCCCACCCACGAGAAGGAGCGCGGCCAGCGAGGCGTGCCCGGCCCTGGAGGATCTACGGGGGGTGGGAAGCATGTTACTCGTCATGATCACGAGCGTGTGATTCGATTCGCTTCACTTCTTCGTGGGCGTGATCCAGCCTCAGCGCTCGATTCCTCGCTCGGATATCACCGGTGGCGCGACTCCGTGTTTGGTCCGAACTCACGGAGGATATCGACATGAGCTTTTCGACGTCTTGGCTGCCGCACGAGGGACATTCAGAGACAGGCGATGAATTCAGCACAAGAACCTCGAACTCATCCCTGCAAGCTGAACAACGAAACTCGAAAATCGGCATCCTACCTCCAGGTGCCCTCTTTGCCCCAAAATAACGGCCGAGACCCCCATGTTCCAAAAAGTCGGTCCCCGCTCCCGTCCCTGACCGTGCGGATCGACGGGAAGATGCGGCCAATCGGGATGCGATATCATACGTCAACCTACGCGGCAAGCAAGTGCAGACGTATGGTCGACTTAAGCCCCCCCGCGCATGTACGCGAGCCCCCCCCACGCGTGTACGCGCGCGCGCCCTTTGCTCTTTCTACGACGTCGTGATATTCTACGGGTTGAAGTTGTGGCTCACCTGTAACGGGTAGGAGGGAGTGGCATCATGAGCAGAAATCGTATGCAGACCAGGCTCGGAGCGTTGCTACGACGGGGTCTCGGGGTGTTGCCGATGTTGGCTGCGGTCGGCCTTATTTCTCTGGTCCCCGCCTCGGTCTCTGCGTGGGACGCGAGCCCTCAAGTGCCCGACGCGTTCACCCAAACGCGCACCGGGGCCGAATATCCGGTGACGGTGACTCTGGTTCCCAATCCGAGGACGGACCTCACGTACGCAAGGGACGTAGCGCCGATCATCCAGCAGAGCTGCGAGAGATGCCATATGCCGGGCAATGTGTCCCCGATGGTGCTCCAGACTTACGAGCAGGTGAAGCTATACGCGCCGCTAATCCGCGACCGGGTGATCAGGCGGCAGATGCCGCCCTGGCCCATCGACAGGACGGTCGGGATCATGGAGTTCAAGAACGACCCGTCCCTGAGTGACGAGGAGATCAGGACGATCGTGGATTGGGTGGATGCGGGCGCGCCGCTCGGCGATCCGGCGGACCTGCCCGAGCCGATGGTGTGGCCCGATGGAGTAGAGTGGGAGTTCAAGGCGGACCTGGGGCCGCCGGACATGGTGCTCCAGTCGCCCTTATACAAGGTGGTGGCCAACGGGATGGACCAGTGGCCCACTCCGATCACGCCGCTCGAAGAGGTGCAGATTGAAGGAGAGCCTCTCACCCAGGATCGGTGGATCAAGGCCGTTGAGGTCCGACCGCACAACGTCGAGGCTCGGTATGTCTTCCACCACGCCAATCCCGGCCTCATCATGCCCGGGGAGATCGTTGATCCGATGGAACCGGAGTCGGGGAGGGTCAAGTTCATCGATTCAGCGGTCGGGACCACGGGCCGGATCTTTCCCGACAACCAGGGCCGGATGATCCGGCCGGGATCGAGCGTTAGTTGGAGCCTGCATTACTTTCCGTACACCCACGACATCGATGCCGCGCTACAAGTCGCTGTCTGGTACTACCCTGTGGGGTATGAGCCGGAGTTCTACAGCATGGGCGACGTCAATATGCAGACCAGCATGACCTCGTACACCGGTGAATTCAGTCCACGAAGCGGAGCGCGGGACAGTAGCGGTCGGCTCCACAGTCACTCGGATATTCTCATTCCCCCGAACAGCGTCACCACCCTGAAGGGGGTCCACAAGTTGGACCGGCCCGCCATGATGCACAGCATCCGGGGGCATATGCACTTGCTCGGGAAGTATCAGATTGTCGAAGCGATCTATCCCGACGGCAGGTGGGAACTCATCAGCAAGCTCAATTGGGATCACAGCTGGCACACGCTGTTCCTGTACGAGGACCACGTGGCGCCGTTGTTCCCCACGGGAACCGTGCTTCTTCTGAGCTCGACGTTCGACAACACGGTCGAAAACCCGCACAATCAAGACCCGGATCAGTGGATCACCGGGGGAGACCGGAGCGTCGACGAGATGGGACATATCCGCCTCGGCCTCACATATTTTGAGAGCGAGGAGGACTTCCAGAGGATGGTCGAGGAACGGGAGCGTACTCTGGCTACGATGCCCACGGTCGATCAGCCGTAGTCGAAGAACCGTAGTAGGTAGTGGTAGGAGAGCCCGGCCTGCGCCCCGCACGGGGCGCAGGCCGGGCACAGCTTGGGGAACGAGGGACCCTCACGCCGAATAGAGTACGCCGAATAAAGGACGAGGCAGCCGATGAGATCGCGACACTTTTCCCCGACAGGAGTCCTGCTCGCTGGGATGTTTGTGCTTGGCTCGATGTCTCTCGAGGCGCAGCAGTGGGAAGAAAAAATTCCGGGCAATGCGGGTGAGTGGAACGTACGGATGCTGCGCCCCACGGGGCAGCCCGTGATCCCCATTTTTGACGGCTGGGTTTCCGAGGACGACGGCTCGGCAACCCTGTGCCTCGGATACTTCAACATGAATTTCGACGAAGCCCTGGAAATTCCGCTCGGGCCGAACAACTACATCGAGCCCGCCCGCTTCAACGGAATTCAACCGACGTATTTCAATCCCGTGCCGATGCGTGCCGGCAACAAGCAGCGACACTATTGTGTCATGACCGTGAACGTGTTCCAGGGGGACGCTGAGCCCATCGTCTGGCACCTTGGACGTGACTATAAGGACTACTCGGTTCCCGCCCACTCGGGAGCGCAGCATTTCCGCGTCAACGACATTTTCTTCCCCACGGATCGAGCTGATCGGGGAGGATCCATGGCACCGCTCGTCCGGTTCGTCGAGCCGGCGGGGCCGGAGGGAATAGGCAAGGGCCTTCTTGGCGGGAAAAGGGTCGGGCCTGTCAACGCTACGGTCGGCGAGCCGCTGCCCCTCACCCTGGCCGTGAGCCAGCCGAGCCCAGAGGACTACCCCGAGGTCGCGCCCTACACGGGTGAGCCAAAGAGCTTCGAGGTAACTTGGCAGAAGTACTCTGGACCTCCTGACATCCTTGGAATCGTGACCTTCAGCGAGAACGTGTTCGAGGTCGGGCCGGGGGAAGGGATCGCCGAGACGACCGCTCTGTTCCGGGAACCCGGCGACTACGTGCTACTTGTGCAGGTTCTCGGCGGCGGATACGACAACCAGTGTTGCTGGACGAACGGTTATGTGGAGGTGACGGTCTCCCCGTAGCGCGAAGTCGTTCTTACTCGGTCGCGGCCCTCAACCCCCGGCGCGCTTCCGTCGGCTCACATCCCAGAGACCGGCACCATTCCCGTCATAGTGAACTTCTGGGCTCGAGCGCCCACGTTGACTTCCGCCGTGTACAGGTTGCCGTCCGGATCAGCGACCATGTCATGTAGGATGTGAGGGCAACGTGTACATGATCCACGACCGTGGCGAAGGCCAAGCTGGGCTGGACACTCGTTTCTCCCTTGACGCTCTCTTGGCACGGCTCCTATTCTGTTGGACCGCGTCCGGGAGATGATCGAAGTCGTGATCGCAATGGCTTCTCTACGTGAAGTGGTGAGGACGATTTTGTGAGGATGAGGAACATTTTTTGAGGGTATAGTCCCTTCTGATCTCATGAGGAATGAAATGGAGATGGCCAGACGTAATGCACCGCGGCTCAGGCAGAGAGCGAACGGATTGTATCGTGCCCTGGGGTTCAGCGTTCTGCTGGCGGCACCGGCATCCCTCGTCGCGCAGAGTGCACCTGGGACGGCGAACGGAGAGTGGCGATATCTGGGTGGGGACGCCGCCCATACCCGGTATTCGCCCCTGGACCAGATCGACGCCAGTAACTTCGAGGATCTGGAGATCGCGTGGATCTGGCGGGCGGACAACTTCGGCCCCACGGTCGACTATGCGTTCAAGTCCACACCAAGCTTCGTCGACGGGATGCTCTTCACTGCGGTGAGCGAGCGGCGGCAGGTGGCTGCCATCGATCCTGCTACGGGTGAAACCCTTTGGGTCTTCCGCGAGCCCAACACGTTGCGGTGGGAACGCTCCATGCGGCAGAACTATGGAAAGGGAGTGACGTACGCAGAGGTCGATGGCCGCGGGGTCGTCTATATCACCACGCCCGGTTTCTTCCTTCACGCGCTCGACGCCAAGACGGGGCGGCCGCTGGAAGGATTCGGAAGGCCCGTTCCGATCGAAGGCTTTCCTGAGACGGGGGTTGTGGATCCCCTGGAAGATCTCGTGAGGGACTGGCTACCCTTTGAGGAGCTCGGCCAGCAGTTCGACCATTATGCGGGAATTCCCCGGGAAATTGGAATGATCACCGCTTCGGCGCCGCCCATCGTGGTGAACGACGTGATCGTGGTGGGTAATTCCCACGAGCAGGGTTACAACCAGACACGGGTCGAGAACGTGCCGGGTGACATCATGGGCTACGATGCCCGGACCGGTGAGTTTCTGTGGAAATTCCACGTCATCCCGAGGCCCGGCGAATTCGGGCACGAAACGTGGGAGAACGGCTCATGGCTTACCGCTGGGGACGTCTCGTCGTGGGCCCCCATGTCGGCGGATCCCGAGCGGGGCCTCGTATATATCCCCACCAATCCACCGACAATAGACTTTTATGGCGGCTTCCGCCCGGGAGACAACCTCTTCGGCACTAGTGTCATCGCCCTGGACGTCCAGACCGGGGAACGGGTATGGCATTTCCAGACTGTTCATCACGACATCTGGAATTTCGACAATCCCACGGCCCCGATCCTGCTGGACGTGACGATAGACGGAGAGCCGACTCCGATCGTCGTCCAGACCACGAAGCAGGGCTGGGCCTACACCTTCAACCGGGAGACCGGCGAGCCGATTTGGCCCATCGAGGAACGCCCGGTGCCGCAGTCTGAGGTTCCGGGTGAGCAACTGTCTCCTACTCAGCCATTTCCCACGTGGCCGCTGGCGTACGAAGAGCAGGGGCTCACCGAGGACGACCTGATCGATTTCACGCCCGAGCTCCGTTTAGATGCACTGGGGATCATTCAGAACTACCGGATCGGACCCATCTTCAACCCGCCGATCCAGATGGGCCATCCGTCCGGCCTGCGCTCGTTCGTCAGCTGCCCGTCGGGTGCGACCAACATCCCCGGTCCGACGTCCGCCGATCCGGAGACCGGGATTCTCTATGTGTCGTCCAACAAGGGGTGTCGGTCCGAGAGGCTCGTTCCCGGCCGCGATATCGATGAACCCGACGACATCATGACCACTGGCTCGACCTACTCGGACTTTGCCGTCCTCGATCGTGGAGACTTCAGGGGCCCTCAAGGCCTCCCGATCCACAAGCCTCCTTACGGCCGGATCACGGCCATCGACATGAACACAGGGGAGCACCTGTGGTGGATCCCCAACGGGGACACACCCGAGCGAATCAGGAACCACCCTGCGCTGCAGGGGGTGGACCTGCCCAACACCGGCCAGACTTCGAAAGCCATCACGATGGTCACGAGGACGCTGCTCTTCACTGCCGAGGGTGGTGGAGGCGAGCCCCGTCTCCATGCCGTGGACAAGCAGACTGGCGAACGACTGGGGACCGTCGATCTGCCGGCCGCGGGCCAATACGGCATGATGACCTACATGCACGAAGGGAAGCAGTACGTTGTGGTGCAGACCGGCGGAAGGACCCCTGGAGCACTGGTGGCACTGCGGCTGCCGTAATTGTCATAGTTCGTCTCGGCGTCCTGCGTGTGCGAGTGGATAACTTCAACCCCCTCGACAGCACGCCCGGAGACCGGTGTTGCTGGACGAACGGGTACTTGAGCGTAACCGTATCTCGTTAGCGGACGTTCAGAAGCCGTGCCAATGGCTCACTAGCGGACGTTCAGAAGCCGAGCCAATAACTCACTTTGAGCGCGAAAAAATTGTCGCCGGAAGTCGCGAATGAACCGAACAGGTCACCCGGGCTAGCGCGGTCGCCGACCTCTTTGAGACCCGATCGATCCTGCTGCCAAACGACGAAGAGGGTGCTCCCAGGGCGCCACTCCCAGCGGATGACGGTGGTGCTGCGGAAAGAGCGCAGGTTGAAGTTCGGATTTGTGAGGACGAAGGTGTCGGCACCGTCGTTGACCCGGTAATCCCCGTCCGGCAGACGCGCGATCGTCGTACCGTCCGTGCCGTACGTTCGGAGCATCCGGCTGCGTGGCTTAGGTAGCTCCCCAAGGTCGTAATAGCGCCCGCTGGCCGCGAACGGCTGGGCGTAAAGATCCAGGGTGAGATCCGGCTTGAGCGTGTAGCTCACCCGTGCCTCCATGGCGAGCGTCGTACGATCGATGAAGCCGAAGATGTACCGGCTGCCGAACGTGACAGGCGCCCCGCCCGCCCGCGTCGTCACATACTGTCTCGCATTCACCTCACGTTCGTATGAGGGTCTGAATGACAGCTGCCAGCGTGGACCCGGGACCATAGCGACGCTTCCTTCGACGCTCCCCGTCCACCCTCCCCAGTCGTCCCGTCCGTACTGTAAAGCCCCACTCCACCGGGTCCGGTCCGTGGAGCTGTTTTCGAGGTCGATCGACGCCGACCATCCCTGCTCTGTTCCAACCGACGGACCTCCCCTCGTGAGGCGATGATCCTGAGCACGTGTGCTGAACTGTGCCGATACGCGTGTCGTCCAGAAGTTGGTCCACGTCAGTGCGGCACTGGAGTTCAATCTCGTGTTTTGGCGCTCGCCACCATAATTCCATTCGAAGCTCGGACCGACCCTGAAACGATAGCTTCTGAGCAGTGCTCCAGGTTGGGTCTCACGATACGTCAGTCCCCCCGAGGCCGTGATCCCATCGCCCGCGCCCAGACGCCCCATGTCGTTTAAAGCGAGTTCGGGCGTTTCGGAGTCGGAGGAGATATCCCAAAGCCAGTGCGTGCCGCTGATCTTTCGGGCCAGCAGCGTGGTCTTGGCTCCGAACATGCTCCGTCGGCTCGGGTCCACTTCCACATGAGTGGCGTCGGGCCGTTGAAGATAACGCTCTCTCCCGCGCTGAGCGCTCAGGATGGCTTCTTTGCTTCCATCGATGCGGGTGACACCTCCGCTGATGGAAACTTCGTACGCACCTCCGCCGAGCCGCAACAGGGCCTCGCCCCCCACCATAAACGCATGGCGGCGCAGAAGTCCTGTCAAAGGATCACCGCGTTCGAGGTCGCGTTGAACGCCCGTCGCCATGAGGCTCGCTGTCGATCCAGCGGCCCCGAACTCCTGTTGGATCCGTACAAGGCCGTACAGGGTTCGAGGTGTGACACGTACTTCATCGAACGTTCCGGATGCGAGGTCGAAGGTTTGCGCGTACTCCGCCCCTGTGACTGCTCCCAAAACGCCCAACGACGTACCGGAGGGGAGTCGGCCGGTCAGCTTGGCAGCTCCCAGGATGGTCGTAACGCCTGGGACCTTGGCGAAGTCGCCCGCCGCCGTCCCTTGCGGAGGTGCTCCGATCCGCCGCGAATGGAAATAATTGGTCGTTGGACCGTTGATCAGACCGCTTCCTTCGATGAAGAACGGACGTCGCTCGGGAAAGATAGTCTCGCGGTCGGTCAGGTTGACGACGGCTGGATCCACCTCGACCTGTCCGAAGTCCGGTGTCACCGTGGCATCCAGCGTCAGATTGGGCCCGACTCCCATCTTGAAGTCTGCCCCGATGCGCCCCTCCAGGTTGAGCTCGTCGACAAATGGATTCGCAGGGTCAGTATTGCCCCGGAGCGTTGAGCCGCCGGCGACGTAGGGCAGCACCTCGAGTCGGCCGCTCTGGTCGATCGCCTGGATTCCCCGAAGTTCGCCAAAGCGTGAAGCCCAAAAGTCCTCCGTTCGAGGCACGACCACCCAGTAGTCGTCCTCGTTCTGAGACGGAATCCAGCGGTGGATGTTCAAGCCCCAGGTCTGCTCGCGCCCCTCATTGAATCGCAGTTGTGTAAATGGAATCCACATCTCGGCGGTCCATCCCTGCGAATCGATCGTCACCGACGCCTCCCAAACCGGATCGAATCGCTGATCGATGGTCGCTTCAGTGTCGGAGAGGTGATAGTGGTCGAGCCGTACCCCCGAGGCCGTCACGCCAAACGTGTACGCCGTGCGACGGTCGAGGTACGTATCCAGCGAGATGAGGATGTACTCGGCGAGCTGCGCATCGCTTTGCCGACTCGTAACGAATGGCCCGCCGCGACGATCATTGCCGCCACCTTGAGCACCGGATCGTCGTTGCGCAGTATAGGGGCTATCTCGCCGGCCGAGTGGCGCCCGGATGCCTGAGGGGCCCGCGCCGCTGTACATGCGGGCACCGACATAGAGCGCGTCGTCGTCGTAGACGAACCGGACTTCGGTGCGATCGGTTGGAGGCGCTCCTTCAATCGGTTCCTTTTGGACGAAGTCGCCAACCGGGGTAGCCAAGGCCCACACACCTTCATCGAGACGTCCGTCGACCCGAATCGAATCCGAGGGCACGCGGGTGGCCGTCGCTTGCTTGCGGTCGTCCACGGACGCCACTTGGGCGGCCGTGGACGAAGCCGTTACGAGCGAAGCGGACAGGATCAAGGCGAAACGACGCGCAGCAACTAACTCGTTCAAGACAGCGACTGCACTCGCCCCAGCCCGATTCGGTGGGCCTGTCGCGAAAGCATCATCGATTCAGGCTATACAAACCCACATCCGCGTTACCGGTGCCACTGCATCCTGTCTCTTCCCCATAACGCAGGAACTTCTGGATCCGCTGGCCCGTGTCGACCTCTCCGGTATAGAGGTTCCCCTGCGAATCGATGCTGACGACATGGACCCAGTGGAATTCGCCGATCTGGCGGCCCGAGCGTCCGATACGGTCCAGTTCGTGCAGGTTTTCCCGGTTGAGGATGTAGATCGTGCCGTTAGCCAGGTCTTCCACGTAGAGGCAGGTCTGCCCTGGATCGGTGGAGAAGTTCACCGCCCCCGAAGTGCCACTCGCCGTATGCGGCGCAATGTGGACCTCACCGACGAAGCCGCACACGCCGGGCTCCGCGTTGGGGTTGCTGCACACTTCGCCGACTTGGTTCACGTCGAATATCTGCACACGGTTGTTGCCCCGATCGCAGGCATACAACAGTCCGTCGACGCTGAGTTTCGCACAGTGGAGCGGGCTCCGGAAAAACCGTGGCTTCATGTTGCCGGACTGATAGTCGGCACTCCACGGGCCGGCGTCGTAGGGGTCGATATCCGTGCCATCGGGATCATCCACTGGGTTCTGACCATACGCGCCGAAGTGACCCACGTATTGGCCCGTCTCTGCCTCGACGATCAAAATGCGTCGATTTCCATAGCCGTCCGCGATGTAAAGGAGATTCGTCTCCGGGTCGACCGTCATGTCCGCCACCAGATAAGGCTGCGGAGTCCCGTTGGGTCCGCCACTGATGTTCTCGCTGTCCGGACCTTCCATTCCGGCATGGCCGATCTGATAAATAAACTCGCCGTCTGCCGTAAACTTCAAGACGTGTGAATCGTCCCCGAAGGTTGCCGCCCACGGAAAGTCGCCAAAGAAATTCTGCCCATTTCCAGAGATGTAGACGAAATCATTGTGGTCTACGAAGATGCCGTGCTCGCGGGCCGGCCAGGAACAGCCATCCTCCTCGCGGCAATTCTCTTCGAGAAAGCCTGGGTCGGCCGGGCCACCCCACGCGTCCAGCAGATTCCCCGCCGGGTCGAACTTGAGGACCGAAGGTGCCGGAACGCAGCAGCCGGCACGTTGGTCGGCAAAAGGCCTGGGATGTCCCAAACCGCTCACCGGGACGCCGTTTTCGTTCATACCAGCGATGCCCAAGCCGGCGGCGGCGCTTGCGTCGAGCGCTCGAGGCCGGTGGTACACCCAGATGTTGTCGTGCTGATCGACGAACAGACCACCGATTTGGCTCACTCGCCAGTTGTTCGGCAGGGGCTTTGGCCAGCCCGCATCCACGACGAAGCTCGGGGCAGATCCGCCCTCGGGAACACGGGGGGTCGTCCGTTGTGCCAGGCGCTCAAATGCGCCGCTCATATCGAGTGCGGCCACCGCGTCGACCGCGCCATCCATTCCACGTTCCGAGTCGGCGCACCCGGTTGAAAGAGCACAGCCCAGTAGGGTGGCCATGGCTGCGTATTTGAGGTGCTTCATATTTCCCCCGCTGTGTTCGATCGTCGTCTATTGGACTTCTTCGAAGAAGTCGTCTGCCGTCGCTAGCGCACGAAAACCTGTCATCATGGCCGGGTCGCCCTTCTCTCGCAACACTCCCCGGCCCTGCTGCGATGCGTTAGAAATCACCTCCCACAACCTGGACCGTGTGGTCAGTCCGGCTAAGTTTCTCAACGATTGACTTCCTCAACGATCCACACGTTCGAATGCGGGAGGGCCCGTAATGAGTAGTGTGAATTTGAATCATTCTTTGGTTACGGTCTCGCTCCCGCTGGTCTGGGCTCTCGCCCTGACGGCGTGTGGCTCGGTCCAGCAGCCGGAGACTATTGCCCCTTCTCCCGGCTCGTCACAGCCCGAGGTTGCCACGCCTGCCGGCACCTCGGTATTGGACGGTGTCTTCACGGAACGGCAAGCCACTCGGGGCGAGACGAGGTTCGGGCAAGTGTGTGCGGGCTGCCACAGAATCAACGAATTCGCTGGCGGCAGGTTTAGAGTCGTTTGGGTGGGCCGCACGGTAGGGGACCTCTTTCAGACGATTTCGACACTGATGCCCGAAGACAACCCGGGTAGCTTGAGCCCCGAGGAATATGCCGCCATCGTCGGATACATATTGAGGGAGAACCGCTATCCGGCGGGCGATGCAGACCTGGCGGCCGACGCGTCTGCGCTACAAGACATACCCATCGAGGCACCCGGCGCGTAGCGTCCGCACGAGAAGTCCACCTCGCCTCCGCCGTCGATACGTCCGACTCCCTAACGGGTGACGGTCACCTCAACGTAGCCGTCAACCCACCCTCGAGTTGCCGGTCCCGGCACAGTAAGGCATGATGACGCACTCGCACGAAGGCGACGACGGGCCGTGCGCGCGTAATGGCCCGAACCTGGGTAAGGAGAGATCATGAAAACAGTAATGTTATTGGTCCCGGCGTTTGCCGGGACCTTCATCCTCGGTCGTTTGGTGGGGCAGGAGGTACAGACATTTTGCGACGAATGTGAGTCGACGTATGTCGGCGTCGAGGAAATCCGAGAGTACCTCGAGGTCGCGAGTGCCGATCAACAGGTTCGATCGGTGGACGTCGGGGAGGCACAGGTGCAGGTCGCCATTTCCCATCGGGGGAGATTGACGGAACCGGGAGGCGTCGCCGAGCACGACCTCGTCACCGAGGTCTACTATGTGATCAGCGGATCCGGGACGAACGTGACGGGTTCCGATCTGGTCAATGCAAGGCCGAGACCCCCTGATAACCGTGCCGTGCAATTTCTTAACGGACCGGGCCACAACGCCACCGAGATCCGGAATGGCACGACCAACGAGCTAAAGGCGGGTGACATCCTTGTAATCCCTGCCGGTACCGGTCACCAGTTCACAAGGATCGATGATCACATCAGGTACGTGATGATCCGGGTCGATCCCCGCAAGGTGGTTCCGTTGATGGACGAGGCGGATTCGAGAGCATACCTGAGGAACCGTTAGCTATCCCCTCGCCCTCGTGCTTGGGGTGCCCGTGGAACGGTGGGCCTATGGCCTGAACCGCTCGTACTTCGACACGCTCTGCCGGGAAAGGTCGTTGGCGTAAATGTTGCCCTCGAAATCCACGCCCACGAACTCGATGCCGGCGCCCCCCGCCGACGCGTAGTTGGGTATGAAGGCGGTCACCCACCCGCTTTTCGCGTCGCCGATTCGTATACCCTGCTCCCATCCAGGGTTGTCTCGCCATGCGGGGCGCTCCAACCCCGACAAGCCGTCGACCACATAGAGGACATCGTCACGATCGATGAAGAGGCCGCTCGGCTTTCCGAATTGCGTCCATATCGTGAGGAGATTGCCTCCCTGGTCGAAGATCTGTATCCGACTGTTGCCTCGATCCGCGACGAAGAGCCGGCCCGCGGAGTCCATCGCAAGGCCATGCGGATCATCAAACCGGCCCGCTTCCTTGCTTTCTGAACCGACACCCCCACCCACCTGGAGAAGAAACTTGCCGTCGGGCGAGAACATGAGCTGCTTCCACCCTTCGTGCAGATACCTGATCTACGAGAAATTCGCAACGGGTGGCGCCGCGACCAGCGGAGCAGCGGGCCCGCCTACTGTAGGCCGGTGCTCTCCAGGAAGCTACGTGCCTCTTGGAACCCGGCGAACGACTCGCGGCCTGCCCACACGTCGGTCAGCTTCTCGTAGGCCTCGGCAGCCATCTCATGGTTACCGGTCTTGGCGTATGCCCGAGCGAGACCGAGCAATGACCGCGGACGGTTCGGCATGCGAACGAGTGAAGTCTCGAATTTCTCGATCGCATCGGCGGGCCGGTCCAAGTCGAGCAGGATCTCACCGTAAAGCTCATGGACGGGTTTCACCGGTGAGGCGGCACCTCGCGGAGCTGGTCCCTCCTCGACAATCGCCTGCGCCTCGTCCATGAGGCGGGTTGCCACGCTTCCATGTCCCATATCGGCATGGAGCAACGCACCGACCTCCTTCGCCATGATGTTGGCGTTCCGGTCTCCATTCGGACCCCGCTCAGCCATCTCCTTGAGCGCGGCTTCGGCCTGCGCAACAGTCGCCTGGTCACCCGTACGCGCGGCGCTCATCCCCGTCGCAAGAAGCTCGTGCATCGACGATTCGCCCGTGATCGGGCGAACCTCCCACTCCTCCGTCTCGACGATGTAGCGAGCCTTCACCAGCGGGACCGTGTTGGACGCTCGGGCCTGGCCCGGTGCCCCTCTCGGGCCGCCCTCGAGGAAGCCTCCCTCGAAGGCCATGCTCTCGAGCCGATCGATCCACTTTCTCGCCTTGGCGTAATCCCCGAGCTGCAGGTCTCCGTACTGGCCCCAGTCCAGCGGGTGAACCGCATCTCCCATGGGGTCGTCCGGCCTCCACAACTCTCTCGCGGCGGTGTAGGCGGACTCGTTGTTGCCCGAGACCCGGTCCCACATGCCGTGCTGAATGAAGATGTGCGTCGGCATGTGCCTCGCGTGGGCAACCGCGGGAGCGATCTCGGAAAAGCGGTACGCGGCCTCCAGCGAGAGCGGAGCGAGCATGGGATTGTCGAAGGCGTGGATCGTATAATGAGCGGCACCCGGATGGTCCGGGTTGTGCTCGAACAGATTCAAGGAGATGGTGCCGGCCCTTACGTTGAGCCGCTGCGTCAGGTCGCGCGTCGCGGTGGAGGCGCTCAGCGTCGAGAGCGCGTAGAACGCCGCTACCTCGGTATCGTCGGGGTACCGCTCGTACAGCCGGCTCATCGCGTCCATGTAGCCTACCGTGCGGTCTGCTCGGTCACCCTCTCCCCAGAGGATCTCCACGGCGCTCAGAAAGCCCTTCTCACGCGCGGTGGGCGCCTTGGCCAGTCGCTCGACTCGGGTGGGAGCCAACCGCTCGAGGGCTCTTCGCGGGTTCGCCGGGTCCATCTGCGAGTTCAGGGGGTGGTTGTACGCGAGGGACTCGCCCCAGTACGCCATCGCGAAGTCCGGGTGGCTCTCCTGAGCCGCATGGAACTCGTCGCGGGCCTGTATCCAACCGAAGCTGTGCAGAAAGGCTACCCCCCGGAGGAAGTGTTGCTGCGCTTCACCCGATACGGATGTAGGGAACTCGAATGAGCCCACGTTCTCGAACTGTGCTTGGGCGGGTCTCGCACCCGGCACGAGTAGACCTGCGATCAGCAGAAGGGCGGGTGCACGAGTCATCAGTCTCTCCTCAGAAAATGAGTTCTAGCTAGTTCTGGAGCTTTTGAAGCATCCGCTCGGAGGTGCGCTGGAACGAGGAATGCACGAAGGGGCTAGAGAGCTGTTCCTGGGCGGTTTCGAGCGCTCGGCTGAAGGACTCGATGGCGGCTACCGAGTCCCGCGGGGCATCTCCGCCAAGGAAGTCTAGCCCGTAGTAAGCTTGCAGGCCGCCGAGCACGTCGAGCCCGGCGTCTGAAAAGAACTCGGGATCCAGATCGTACCCGGAGCCGAGGTTCGAGAACCACTCCCGAGCGTCGTCGTCGTCCTCCTCGACGCCCTCTCCGATTGCGTGGATCATCCCTAGTCGCAAGACAGCCCAGGAGCTGTCTCCACCATCCGCGGCCAGCCGATACAATTCGATGCTGTCGCCGTAGCGCGATCGATCGTCCGTGTCCGTGTATAGGTCGGCGAGTGCCTCCGCCGAAAGATGGTGTCCCTGGGCCAGGCCCAACTCGAACCAGCGACGGGCCGCTTCGCGATCCAAGTCGATCCCCGCTAGCGGGAGGAAAATCCTCCCGGATAAGACCTGCCCCGCTCTCCATTGCGCTTCAGCTGCTCCGAGCTCCGCCGCCCGCATGACCAGCCGCATGGCTTCACTCGGGTCCGTGCTGAGCATCAGGGTGGATAGCGAGAGCATGGAGGGGATGTGATCCTGTTCCGCCGCACGCGCGTACCACTCCATGGCTATCTGGTAATCAACGGGGACATCATCAGCACCAACCACGTGCAGTCGACCATACTCGTACTGCGCGTCCGCGTCGCCCTGGTCCGCGGCAGCGGCCAACGCCTCGATACGTGCCGAGGAAGCCCCGGCTTGGGCAATCAGGGGGAGAGTCCACAGCCCGGAGGCGAGTAAGGATGCCGAGAGCGTGCAGCCCAGTATTAGGATTTTCAGAAGCCGGTCACTCCTGGGCCCGGAGTCGTTGCCTCTCCGCTCCGTCAGGGGTGCTTCCAGCGCGGCGGGCTTTCCAGGCGACCTGGTCACGCGTCCCAAACGAAATTGCGAGTGAGATCGATGCTCCTTTGATAGAGGCTCGCATCCACATTTCTGCCGTAGCAGATGATGGGCACCGTTGCTTCGTGCCTCGAGCCGTGTGAGCGGATATCCACTTCGTCGCGGATCACTCCCCCAAGGTCGCCAAAGACCACGTCTCGTTCGCCAAGGAGAAAGATGTCGCCGATGCGATCGGGGTGGAGGTGGAACTGGTTGGCCGCCTCGCGCTTATTGTAAATCTCTTCCACTCCTGAGACTCCCCTCAGAAGCGCGAACGCGTCTTCAAGGATGCCCTCGTGCTCTAGGTAGACGTAGCCGGCACCTCCGAGGTTTTGGTGGTGGACGACGTAGCGATCTCTGATGATCGGTACGACCTCAGCCTCGATGCCGTTCGAGGCCAGAAGGAGACCGATGTCGATGGCGGTCCGTTTAGGCGACATGCCATGATCCGCCGTCAGATAAACCTCTAGGTCTGAGTGGTCATTCAAGATCTGGCCTAGCAAATCATCCAGACTATTAAGGTGGGCCAGCGAACGCTCGTCCGAGGGCGGGTAGGTGTGCATCATGTAGTCCGTTGTCACCAAGTAGACCAGTTGACACTCGCCCTCCTTTAGGAAATGGCGCGCGGCTCGAAAGGTCCAGAAATTGATGTCAGGAGAGTAGACATCTTGTTGGGGCCCGATCGGGTCCAGTAACTCCCGAGTCGGGCGCTCAGCAGCGACGGCCAGGTCGGCGCTTCGAGATAAGAACATCAACTTCTCCTTGGAAGTCACGAAGCCGGTCTTGATCCCCCGACTCTTGGCCTTGTCAAAGATCGTGGGGCGGAGCAAGAACTCCTCGGACTCCATGAAAGTCCCAGCGCGCGAGGCTCGGTCATAGAAGTAGTTCCCAGTAATGCCATGGTCCTCCGGCAATGACTCCGTCAGGATGGACGTGTTATTCACGTTGGTCACCGAAGGGATGATACCCGCTCCTTCAACGTACAGGCCGGCTTCTATCATTCGCTTCAGATTCGGCATGTCACTCTGCTGCAGATAGTCAGGGCCGAAGCCGTCGAGGCAGACGAACAGGACCTTGCGGTCCTCGGGCCAGGGGGCGGCCTGGTCTAGGTCCCATAGAGGAGAAAAGTCTCCCGCACCGGCCGTCAGAAGGCACCCGGCAGATCCCCTCAGAAACGCTCTCCGGTCGATTCGGTTCTGATTTTTCCGGCTCATGGTGTTACACCTCGTGTTTGGGGTCCTAGGCAGGTGACAGCATCGCTGTGTTCAGGGTCACTGAATATAGTTCGCGGCCCGCCGCATTCTGAAACTGGGCGACGAGAGTCGCGGGCGTCAAAGTCGTATCCACGGTGATGAGGAGAAAAGCGTGCGGCTCACCCGAGTCGTGTACCAATGCCGGATGTGGCGCATTCGCGGTGTCGATCACGCCCCCATGCACGGGCGACGTGACGAGTTCCGTGAGTGGATATCCGGCGATCTCAGTCGTCTCATATCGTAGGACACGGGTCCGATGAATATCTCCCCCGGCCAGCACGACCCCGGGGATTCTCTCTTCTCCAATAAAGCGAAAAAGTGCTTCTCGCTCGTGCGGATAGGTTCCCCAGTGATCAAGTTTACCGGGTCGCACTGCCCCATTCCATATCATCCCGGACACCAACAATTTGAAGGGGGCCGTCGATGCGCTCAGTTCCTGGCGCAGCCAATCCCACTGTCGCCTACCGAGCAACGTGGGTTGGCCAGACGCAAATGGCGAGGGCTCGGTAGCTGCAAAATATCGAGCGTCGAGCAGGAACACTTCGATGCCGCCCCGCCGAAACTTGGTGTAGATTCCCTGGTTGTCCTCTCCGTACGACGGATTGGCGTGATACTCGATGAAGGCCCGGCGCGAATTATCCTTTCCGTCGAGTCGCCCGTTGGTGTCATTCGCTCCGAAATCGTGGTCGTCCCATGTGGCATAGAGGGGCCTTGTTCGCAGCAGACTGGCGAAGTCGGGGACCGCCGCGAATTCGCTGTATCGGGTTCGCTGAACGTCCAGCACCGTCGAATCGATATAGGGTGTATCCCCCAAGAGCACGACGGCGTCGGGGTCCGAGGCGGACATTCGACGCCACACCGCGGACGACCCGGGATCCTCGCGTGCACACGATCCCAGCGCCAACCTGGTAAGCGTCGGCGCTTCCTGGCTCGAGGGGGTCACAAAGAAAGTGTCCTCGTCGCCCAAAATCGACTGTCCCTGAAAGGTGATCTCGTAACTGTATCTCCTTTCGGCCTGAAGCCCGCTCACTCGCCAGACGACGCACCGATCGTTTTCGGCTACTGCCTCTGCCGTCGCGCCGAACTCCTCGCCCTCATCGATTCCACGAGCAGTGAGGCGATAGGTCCCCGGCATTGAACACTTGGCCCACACCCTAGCGCTGGTCGGGGTCAGGTCGCCGACGAACGGCCCGTGGGAAAGGCCAGATTGGGCGGAACGGGTCGTTTTGGTGGCCCCGTAGGCGGCCACCGACCCACCGGTCAGGGCGGCTGCGATGCGCCGGCCCATAGCGGAAACGCCCGCCACGGCTGAACCGAGGAGAAAACCTCTTCGTGTCGGAGTCATGGAAAAACCCTCCTAGATTGATCTGGTTAACCTGCCGCTTGGCACTGGGCCTCCCAACGGGCCCGCATCGCGGGCCGGTCGATCTCATCACCTCTGAGGTAGACCCGGGAGATCCTCCGAGTATTCCGGATGTCGTCCAGCGGATTGGCATCGAGCACGACGAAGTCCGCGGACTTTCCTTCCGCCACGGAGCCGAGGTCATCACGCCCCAGCAACTGGGCGCCCGCACTGGTCGCTGCCACGATCGCTTCGTGGGGGGTCATCCCGACCCATTTCACGTAGGACTCCAGCTCCATGTGGCTTCCCCATCCCAGGATCCGGTTCCCCCCGGCATCGTGGCTTCCCAGCGCGAAACGCACCCCCGCCTCGAAAAAGGTCCTCGCATTTTCGCCGCGGATTCCGCCCGTGGGAGACGACCCCGTCCCGCGGCTCTCGAACTGCCGGCCCCAGCTGTCGAGAAACGCGGGGCACTTGATCGCCTGGAGGAGTGGATCGTCGAGCCAATCCGGACGCTGTCCCGCGCCCCGCTGTCCCGCGCCGCCTCTGCCGGCCGGAGTGAGGACGGGGAGGTACCAGAGATCAGGCCGTTCCTCGAGTAACGTCAACAGCTCCTCGTCGGCGGGCACATCCGCGATCGGGTGGGTCCACATGTCCACCCCAGCACGTAGGAGGTCTTTCAACTCCGGCACGGTCTTGACGTGGGCCATGATGCGCAGGCCGTGCCTGTGAGCCTCGGCGACGGCGGCTTTGGAGATGTCCGGAGTCAGTACGAAGGGTCCCTTGCGTCCGGGGACCTGGAAGCCGTCCCGGTCCTCGACCCAGAGCTTCACGAAGGGGACGTCGTGCTCGGCCAGTTCCCGGACAGCCACCTCGGCCATCCACGGAGTGAAGATGGCATAGGGAGTATCATTTCTCGCGGCCACGATAGGTCCGGTCCCCGGCCAGGCCAAGCCCCGACCGACTGTCTCGAATCGAGCCCCGGTAAAAGACGGCTGTTCCGAATCCTCTCGCATATGCCACACCCACTCATCCGGCGGATCGGACCCGAGGCTTACCGTGATGGCATGTCCCGTGTACGCATACCGTTCCAGGTGGTCGATGAGGTTCGCGCGCGTGTAGTTCTCCTTCAACTGGGTGTTTTCCGGCACCCTCTCGTACCCGACGTGGCTGTGGATATCGACGAACGTCGGCATGACCGTCTTGCCGGTCAGGTCGATGCGGACCGCGCCGTCTGGAGCCTCGATCTCGCCCGCCCTGCCGACCATCGCGAACCTGGTCCCCTCGACGAGGAACGCGGAGTTCTCGACTGGCGTGCTGCCGTCGCCTACGACGAGTCGGGCGCCCTCGAACAACGTCACGCTCTCTCTGCCGGAGAGCTGGCTCTCACCGCTTTCCAGTGAGCAGGCCACCACCAGGCCTGCGAGGGCGGCTGTCAAAAGACTCCGGGGCGCGTTTGTCGGACGGCACATGCGAACCTCCCAAGTCATCAATCTGATCATGCTCCAGCCGCCCATATCATAGATTCCGGCGATGTTATCGTCTAGTGGTTCCACCGCCACAGTCCGTTACATAGAGCCGGCCATGAACGTGGCCCTCAGCGCCTCGCGATCGACTTCCTCTCCCCTCAGATACACCTGAGAGATCTCCCGTGTGTTGTTGATGTCGTCCAGAGGGTTGGCGTCCAGTACCACGAAATCGGCACTCTTTCCCGGTGCCACCATCCCGAGCTGATCGAGCCCGAGAATCTCGGCATTGGTCCGAGTCGCCGCGACAATCGCCTCCATAGGACTGAGCCCACAGCTCACCATGTCCCTCAACTCTGTGTGTGCGGTCCAGGCGACGCTCGTTCCCGAGTCCGTCCCCATCCCGATGATCATACCCGCTTCGTGATTCCTCCCCAGGTTGCGGCACTGAAGCTGAAAATTATCGTTCAGCCCGCCGGCTCCCGAAGCCGCCCTTCTCTCGATCTGGTCCCGCATCCTCTCGATCTCGTCCGGCAGCAGTGACTCGCTCAGCCACGGGAGGTCTTCCAGGATCAAGGGGTTGCCCGGCAGATTCGGGATGGTCCAGACTTCGGGGTATTGCCTGACCAACGTCATGTATTCCTCATCGATGTCCCTATCACGCACCGTGTGGGCAAAGCCGTCGACGCCGGCCCGCAGGATGTCCTTGGCGTCCGCGAGGGCGCTCGTTGTTCCGACGTGCGCGACGACCCGCATTCCGTTCGCGTGCGCTTGGTCGACGATCGCCCGTAGCACGTTCGGCTCAACTTTCGGTACTCGGCCCCCTCTGTCGTCGACCCACACCTTCACGAGATCCACGTTGTTGGCATGCAGCTCCTGGACGGCGGCCCTGCCCTCAGCTTCGGTCATCGCGCCCCGAGGAATCCCGAGACGATACTCTGACGGGGGGCCCGCCATTGGGGTCCCAGCGATCCCGCGACCGGACGTCAGAAAGAGCGCCGCGTTCGGGATCACCTCTTCGCGTAACTCGAACGCGAGCTCCTCATCATACTCGAGGCCCAGGCTCATCGAGGCTGCCACGCCGTGGTACGCTGACCGTTCCAGATGATCGATGAGGTTCTCACGCGTGTAATTGTCTTTACTGTTCGTGCGTTCCCTTACGTTCGTGAGCCCGATGTGGTTGTGAGCATCGATCAATGCCGGGATCACTGTTTTGCCCGTCAGGTCCACCTGAACCGAACCTTCAGGGGGCTCGGCCTCACCCTGTCGGCCGACCCAGGTGAACCGGTCGCCCTCGAGAAGGAATGCAGCATTCTCGATGGGTGCGTTGCCATCACCGACGATGAGCCGCGCACCTTCGAACCAGAGCGCACCGGTGGTGTCCGACGGCCCGGCGTCCGGAGGAACAGGCCACGGAAAACACCAGCAAGCTGTACGAGAGAATCCTCGAATGTGACACGATACCCTTCCCTTGGACGAACGGCGTGGGGCACGGCGAACATAGGACGTCGCGTCTCGTTTCCACAACTCGCCTCACGTCCTACGCCGATCCGTGTCTGGCATGGGCGTCAGGCGCGGCCTATACTTCTGATCCGCCGTACCACGGAAGACTCTCCCGCCGCGGGCCGGGCGCGCCCTTCGCCGGGTGGCCCTCCGGGTGACGAGGACATCCATTCCGTCATGGGCACCAGAGCCCAGAGGAGCGAACCATGGCAGCCAGGAAGAAGTTCTTATTCGCTTGCGTGGCGACCGTTTTTGGAGCGGGTTTCATGGTGGGAAGCACGGTGCGAGGCACACAAGCTGTTCAAGCACAGTCCGCCATGCGCGTCTTCGAGCTGAGAACCTATACGGCTCCCGAGGGCAAGCTGGTCAACCTTCAAGCCCGGTTCCGCGATCACACGACGCGCCTGTTCGAACGACACGGGATAACGAACATCGGTTACTGGACCCCACAGGACGCACCGACATCGTCGAATACCCTGGTCTACATTATCTCGCACAGGAGCCGCGAAGCGGCCGAGGCGAGCTGGGCGAACTTCCGAAACGACCCTGAGTGGCAGCGGGTCAGCCGCGAGTCCCAGGTGGACGGGCGGATCGTAAGCAATGTGGAGTCAATATTCCTCGATCCGACGGACTATTCCCCCATGAAGTGATGCGGGCTGACACCCGCATAGAATCCCAGGACACGAACGGTAAATCCCCGGAAAGGAGCAGACGATGACCCGCTTTGGCAAGATTCTATCGACCCTCACGTTCGCGGGAGTGGCATTGGCGTTGGGGTGCGGGACGGAGGGCGCTCGGGATGTCTCGGACGCCAACGCCGCGCAGGCCTCCGGGTCGATGTCGGCTCAGCAAACTGGCGGCGGTCCGTACCCGGCCGCGCCCTATCTCTCGGAGCTGGAGGGGACCCTTCTCTTCGGGGACATCTGGGAGCGTCCCGGACTCTCCCGACGTGACCGCAGTCTGGTGACGGTAGCGGTAACACAGGCTCTCTACCGCACTGAGGAATTACGGGAGTATTTGGGCCGGGCGCTCGACAACGGCGTGACTCGAGAGGAGATCGCCGAGCTCATGACTCACGTAACCATGTACTCCGGTTGGCCGACGGGATCCAATGCATCTCGTGTGGCGATCGATGTGTACGAAAGGCGTGGTCTGGACTTTCCCCCGCCGGCCGATCCGGTGACCCTAGACGTAGACCTGCGTGGGCGGCGCCCCGGGTATCCAGCTATCCCCTATCTCTCGGCCCTGACCAGGACCGTCCTGTTTGACGAGTCGGACGGCGTTTGGACTCGTCCAGGCTTGTCACCAAGGGACCGCAGCATGATCACGATCTCGGTAGGCCAGGCGCTGTACGCAACGGACCAACTGCGGGGACACCTGGGACGGGCACTGAACAACGGGCTGACACAGGAGGAAATCCAAGAGGTCATTACGCACGTCACCTTCTACGCGGGGTGGCCAACGGGATCCAACGCCGCTCGGGTCGCAGCGGAGGTGTTTGAGGAGCGCGGTCTGCCCCTTGGGCAATAAGAGCGCCCTTCTAGACCACCGTCAGGAGGCATGAATGGATCACATTCGGAAGAGGTGGGAGACTGCCCGCAGCGGCGGCCGGGCGCTCACCCTCCTTTCTTTGGGTCTCGCCTTGTCCCCAAATAGCGCCACGGCGCAGGGGGTGAGTAGCGCACGCCAAGCCCCGTATACCCTGGAGCAGGCAGCGACGGGTGCGCAGGTCTACGAGACGGCGTGCGCGGCATGTCACCTTTCGGGTCTGCAGGGTTCGTCCGAGGCTCCGGAACTGGCAGGCCGAAACTTCCGGAACCAATGGGGAGACCGTCCGGTAGGGGACCTTCTTACGTACGCAAGGCGGACGATGCCCCCAGCAGCTCCCGGGTCCATCAGTGATGAAGAGTACGTGGCTGTGGTGGCGTACCTTATGCGATCCAATGGCGCGAGCCAGGACGAGGAATCCTTAACTTTCTCCACGCAGGGCCTGGCTCTTCGGGCGGAGGGCACGTTGGCCGGCGCTGGGGATGCTCCGGGGGCGGCCGGCATCCGGCCGGCCCCCGGTCGCCTCGGCACGATCCCCTCCGCTCAGGGCGTGGCGCGAGCGCCCGAGGTGATCGGCCGACTCTACGAGACTCCAACCTCCAGGACCGAGACGTTTGTTTCAGTAGATAGGTTCGATCCGGTTTCGGATGCTGAACTCCTTTCCCCACCTCCCGGTGATTGGCTTCACTGGCGCGGGAATCCAAGCTCCTGGGGATACAGCCGTCTCGACCAGATCAATACACAGAACGTCCAAGATCTCCAGCTCGCTTGGGTCTGGCAGATGGAGGTCGACGAACTGAGGGGTTGGCAGGGTCCTTTGGTCCGGGACGGGATCCTCTTCCTGAGCAATCCAAGGAACGTCGTCCAAGCGCTCGACGCGACGGACGGAACCCTGCTCTGGGAGTATCAGCGCCGATTTCCGGATGCCGACAGCGGGATAAACCTCCGGACTCTCGCGATCTGGGAAGACCTGATCTTCGTTGCGACTCGCGACGCCCACATGGTGGCTCTGGATGCGCGGACGGGGGGGCTGCGCTGGGAGACACGGCTTGCCGACTCGCGTCAGGGATACACGAACAGCACCGGGCCGATTGTCGCGGGCGGAAAGGTGATCAACGGGATAAATGGGTGCCAACGCTACTTCGAAGAGACCTGCTTCATCACAGCCCATGACGCCCGAACCGGCGTGGAGCTCTGGCGCACTCATACAGTGGCCCGTCCGGGCGAGCCGGGGGGGGACACCTGGGGTGACCTCCGCACGGGGTTGCGGGGTGGGGGAGACGTCTGGAACGGGGGGAGCTGGGATCCGAATCTGAATCTCGTGTACTTCGGCGTGGCCCAAGCCAAGCCCTGGGTTGCGGCGAGCCGGGGACTCACGGCGGCCGACTCGGCCCTCTACACCAACTCGACGCTGGCGCTCGACGCCGACGACGGGCGGATCGTGTGGTACCGCCAGCACGTGCCGGGCGAAAGCCTAGACCTGGATGAAGGGATGGATCAGGTGTTGGTGGACGTCGAGGGGGTGCCGACGTTGCTGACGATGGGGAAGTACGGGATCCTATGGAAGCTCGACCGGAGGGACGGGTCGTTCTTGGGGCTCAAGGATTCCGGCATCCAGAACGCTTTTGCAGACGTGGACCCTGAGACGGGGGCTGTGCGCTACCGGGACGATATTCAACGTGCGCGCACCGGCGACTGGATCTCTGTGTGCCCCTCGACGGCCGGTGCTCACAACTGGCACTCCAGCTCCTATCACCCGGACACGCGCCTGCTGGTAATCCCGATGGGCCAGAGCTGCATGGAGATCGCCGGCCGAGAGGCCGTGCTCGAAGAGGGCTTGGGTGGCGCGGGAGCGAGCAGGGTCTACATGGAGATGCCGGGCACGAACGGGCGCTTCGGGAAGCTCGCGGCCTACCACGTAGAGACCATGGAGGAAGTTTGGAGTGTGGAGCAAAGGGCACCGTTCCTTACCGCTGCTCTCACGACGGCCGGCGGGCTCGCGTTCGCCGGGGGTTACGACCGGTGGATTCGCGCCTACGACGTGGAGGCTGGGCGGGTCCTGTGGGAAAGCCGATTGGGCAGCCCGGTGGGAGGTTATCCGATCACGTACGAGGTGGACGGGGTACAGTACCTGGCAGTGGCTACGGCTACGGGCGGGGGCACGGCCCATCGGATCGGCATCTTCCTCACTCCTGAGTTTCGGATCCGCGAGAATAACGCGCTCTACGTCTTTAGATTGGGTGCGCCCTGAGCCGTGAGCCTAAGTGGGCTACCTCCATTGGGATGGTTGGGTGCCGGGTCCGGCGGGTGTAGGGGCTCGCCATACAGCATCTTGTGAATACATGACGTGTCCTTATAGTATGGGTTTGTGCTTAGTAGTATGGGTAGATAAGCGGAGATGATTCTCACCGTTCGACGGAGAGCAAGGAGGCCAGGGCCATGAAGAGCGGAATCGGCAGGTTCCAGCGGAGTTCGAGGGCGCTCGGGGGGTTAGGATTGTTTACGTTGGTCATCGGGGCCGTTATGGCCGCCTATCCTGGGCCTGCTTCTGGACAGCACTCCGACGGCCTCGTCACCTTCACGAGAGACGTGGCGCCGATCCTCCAGAATAAGTGCCAGACATGCCATCGCGACGGTTCGATCGGGCCGAGGCCATGGACCACCTTTGAGGAGGTTCGCCCCTTCGCAGCGTTGATCAAGCACCGGGTGGTCACGCGGCAGATGCCGCCCTGGCCGATGGACAAGACCGTTGGGATCCAGGAATTCAAGAACGACATCTCCCTAAGTGAAGAAGAGATCGGGACGATTGCTGAATGGGTTGATTCCGGAGCGCCGATGGGGGATCCGGCGGACATGCCGGCACCGATCGATTGGGCGGCCTTTGAGGACTCTTGGCGGTACGAAGAGCATTTCGGTCGCCCGCCGGATATCGTGGTTGCTTCACCCAGGTATTTGGTGCCCGCGAACGAGTTGGATCACTGGCCTAGCCTCACGACGGACATACCGGGGCTTACGGATGCTCGGTGGATTCAGGGCGTTGAACTCAGGCCAGCGGACGCTGAAACACGGTATGTCTTTCACCACGCCAATCCCTCCATCATACAGGATGGGGGGAACGTTTCCACCGGGCATTCGGCGGCGGGAACGGTGGGATATATCTTCCCCGACGATACCGGACAGCGCCTTCTTCCGGATGCGAAACTCCGATTCGGTATGCACCTCTTCCCGATCGACAGGGACGTGAATGCCTCTTTGGTCCTCGGATTTTGGCTATATCCGGAGGGCGAGGTCCCGGAGTTTGCGACCCCAGGCGAAGTCCTACACGAGGCTAGCCAGAGTACGGGGTTCGGCCACGAGGTCACCTCAACGATGGGATTTGGCCCCGATCGTGGGAATGGGGGAGGAAGAGGCGGCGCGAGTAGCGATCCCCAATTCCCGCGTCAGGTGGATCTCCTGATCCCTCCGCACAGCACGGCAACCTTCCGCGGGGTTTACGTCATGGACAGGCCCGCCCGGATTCACAGCCTCCGCGGGCATATGCACCTGCGAGGAAAGTACCAGATAATTGAGGCGATATACCCAGACGGTCGGTGGGAGGTGATCAACAAGCTCAATTGGCACCACGGGTGGCAGACCGCCTTCCTCTACGAAGATCACGTGATGCCCCTGCTGCCCAAGGGCACCGTGCTCATGGTCACCAACGTGTTCGACAACACCGCGGACAATCCGCACAATCCTGACCCCAATCAATGGGTCGTAAGGGGGGACCGAACGGTCGACGAAATGACCCACTCTCGAATCGGCATGACCTACTTCGATAATGAAGAGGACTTCGAGAGACTGGTCCGAGAGCGGGCACAGCTCTTGGCCGAAAGAGAGAGCCAGGGGCCACTAGCGGGGGGGTAGAGCGACCTGATGGGATCGAGGTGTTTGGTGGGGGTTACCGTTCTCGCTGTTGGGCTGTCCGCAGCGGGGCCGCAACCTCTGGATGCGCAGGACAACCCGGCGTATGAGCCCGTGCAGGACCGGGTTCCGGGCACGGCCGGGGATTTGATGCTACGGAACCTGCGGCCATCCGGCCAGCCCATCATCCCTCTCTTTGATGGTTGGTTCCGGAACCCTGACGCTACCGTGGACTTGTGCTTCGGATACCACAATCTGAACACGGCTGAGGACGTTCAGATTCCACTGGGGTCCGACAACTTCATCGAGCCAGCTCGCTTCGACGCTGTTCAGCCGACCCACTTCGATCAGGTACCGGACATATACAGACGGCGCTTCTGCGTCTTCACGGTGCATCTGGACGACCTTGCCGACGCACCCGACGTGGTATGGACACTCCGGATTGGAGGCCGGGCCTACTCTGTTCCCGGGTCCAGCTCACAGCTCTACCGAATGGACGAGATCCAGCAGTCTTCCAGGGGGAATAGCGCACCCTTGGTCCGATTTGACGATGAGGGGCACAGAGGCCGAGCGACGATGATGGATGGGGAGACCGCCACCGCGAGGGTGGGCGATCCGCTGCCGCTGTCCATTTCGGTGAGTGATCCAGAGGGGATCCCGCTCGGGAGAACGCGGATTATCTGGGCCAAACATCAAGGGCCTGGCAACGTGACGTTCAGCGAGGAAGAGATCGAGGTGGTCGAGGAGGGGGTGCGCTTCACGCTCACCAGCACCGCGACCTTCAGCGAGGCCGGGGATTATGTGATCCGCGTGCAAGCTGTCGACTGGGATCTGGGCAACGCGTTTGGCTTCCACTGCTGCTGGACGAACCGCTACTTGAGCGTCTCTGTTACCGAGTAGTTGGCCGTACATCGCGCCTCGTGTGCCGCCGTCCAGCCTTTCGGGCGTCGAGGGGCGGGATCAAAGCACGGCCCCTTCGGCCTGTTCCTTTTCGAGCCGGAGCTGCGCTGCCCGGGCGCATCCCTGCATGACCTGGAAGTAGCGCTGCACCCACTCCTCCCCGACTTCATAGGGGTGGGGGCCGTCCCCACGCGCGGCGAGCATCCGGTTCCGGTTGACCGCGTTGTCGAACTCGGAGTGGTTCGAGAGGAGCACGGTCGCCCCAGTGGCGGCGGCCTGCTCGGCGATATGCTGCTGTGACTCTATATAGCTCTGGAAGTTTTCGATGCCCGGATCCGGCGTGTTATTCACGAAGTTGAAAGCGGTGCCGCCCGAGTAGGCCACGTTCACCGGGCTACCCTCGTCGAAGACGGTGAATGTGTACGACAGGGTGCCGGGCGTGTGTCCAGGGGTCTCCCAGATCGTGACGGTGGTGTTGCCGAGCGTGAGCTCCATGCCGTCGGTCCCCGCGATCCCACGCGTCGGGGCCATGGTGGCATAACGGTTCGGGTAGGTCTCTACGAGGTCCCAGTCCGCACCGCCCATGACCACCTGGGCACCGTACCGGTCCTGCAGGATTTGAGCACCACCGATGTGGTCACCATGGGCGTGGGAGATGATGACGTATCGGATGTCTTCGGGATCGAGGCCGAGCCGTTCCAGCCCGCCGATGATCAATTCCTCGGAGTTATACGGGTAGACCGTGTCGATGATGATGATGCCTTCGCTCGTAGTCAGGGCCCACGACGTGTGAATCTTGCCGCCGACGAAGTAGAGATTGTCGAAGACTTTGGCGGCGTCCGCGTACCAGAGCTCGCACGCGGGAATGTTGGTGGGGTCTCTGACGTAACGTGGCAGGTTGTCGCTGGTGTTTACACCGCCACTCGCCGGAAGCAGACAGATCCGGTTCAGTGTCCCGAGGAACTCGAAACCCGCCGCACTCTTGGCCGATCGTAGTGCGGCTTCAATCTCCGTGTCGAAGTCCCTTGGAGGTGGGTTGTTCTGCGCGACCCCTCTTGTAGGAGCTGAGCCGGCGATGATCGAGATGGTTACAAGGGTCCTCACCATACGCAAACTCATCATGCTTCTCCTCGACATCGCCCACGCCAACTGTGTTTGGCTCCGACGTCAACCTCGTGGGCCAGCTCGCTCCCAGCAAGATCGATCGCGGTCAGCTCCTCCCGTCTTTGAGAGGCCCGGATTCGAGTTGACAACGAGGAAAGCTACCCCAACAATCCATCGCTCGAATCAACCCACTTTGGAGATCCCCATGACGCTGCAGCCAATGTAGCAGCGGCCGCCCGAGGGCGCGTTGAAAGGCTTGCCCTGGCGGTATTGAAGGACAGCATGGTGAACTTCGACATTTTCGGAACGCAAGATGAGCTGGATGGCCACTTGGGCCCTGAGCTTAGTGACACGGAGTGGGTCTTCTGCCCGTACTGCGGGGAGTCGAGCGAGTTGCTAGTCGATCGGGCCGGCGGCGCGGTTCAGGAGTACGTCCATGACTGCGAGGTCTGCTGTCAGCCCTGGCTCGTGCGCGTGAAGGTCGACGGGGAAGGCTATGCCTCCGTTTCGGTGACAACGCTCGACGACGAGTAGCCGCACGCCAGTCGAACTAGTCGGCCTCCAGTAGTCGATCCACGTCCTTTTCCGCCTCCAGGCGAAGCGCCTCGTCTGTGAGCCGCTGCAACTGCTCATCCCGGTCGTAGAGGGTCTCCAGCCACTCGGAGACGTCGTCGGACGGGATCTCATCAACGATCGCGGAATCGTCCGCGAACGACGAGATATCGGCGAGGGCGTTCGCGGTCCGTCTCGCACTGATCCACTCCCGAATGCGGATGATGGTCACCGCGAGTCGAAACACCGACGGGTCCATCGCCTTCGTCTTTGCGGTGAAGAGCCCTTCGTACCCCGGCATGCCCGCCTTCCATCGCTTGTTCAGCGCCGAGCCAGCCCTCGTGTATCGGTAGAGCTCCTGGTCGATGGCCGCCAGCTGGGCATCATTGAGGTTCTCGTCTGCAAGACGCAGGGCAACCGGAACCCAGCCGTTCTGCCAACGCGCGACTTCGATTTCTTTCAAACGCTGCAGAGCCGGCTGGGCCTTTCGACTTATCTGCTCTCCTCCCTTCTCGATGGCCGCCCTCTGGTCCGGTGTCAATTTCGGCTTGTGATAGCCCGTCAAATCCCCCTCCAGGGTCGCGAGCTTCTGCCATTCATTCTGCACTTTGTCGATGACCTTCCAGACCTCGGCTTCGGCGGGACGTAGCGATCGGCCCCGCGGTGAGATTCTGAGGTACACGAGCACACGACCCCACAGACTGGTCGGCAATCCGCAGCCAGGGCAGTATTCCTTGCCAATCGAGATGTTGAAGTCGCAGCGCCAGCTGCGACACCTCCTGTAACCCATCGCGTCCCCCCTGGCGATGCGACCCTCGCCCAACTCACGCTCGATCGCGTAGCGGCCTTCGAGGGGCGCGTTGCGGCGGGATGTGGTATCGGGCATGGCGGACAAGATGGGTTTAAGGGGTGTGCGGCTGCAAGCGCGGCCTATTGGAACTCTACCTCCGTAGTGATCTCGATCGCTCCCTTGAGGCTCCTGGCTATCGGACACCTGTCTGCGTGCACTTCCAGCACCCGAGCCACGGTCTCGTGCGCCTCCTCGGGCACACTAAGTCTGTACCTCACATGGATCCGACGCAGGACGAGGACACCGCCGTCCTTCTCGACTTCACCCACCACCTCGCCGATGAGATCCTCGGGGGTAATCTTTATCTCGCGCGCTCCCAGCGCGCCGGCAAATGTGCCTGTGAGTCAGCCGCCAGTAGCCGCAACCACGTAGTCGATGGTGGTCGCATGCGGCTCGATCCCCTTCATGTCGGTGCCATAGTGCTCCGCGATCGCCCCGTGAACACCGAAGAGGACGGGCTCGCTCTCCGCCGGCAGGGTGGCCGAGCGCGTGGGGCCTCCCAAGCGGCGTATCTCGACTCGGGACTCGTAGGCGACTTCTGACATGTCCATCTCCTTGCAAGGCGAAGTAGGATCGAACCGTAAGTAAAAGGAACGTTGATTCAGGCGGAAGGATATCGCGCGACCCTGGACCGAGTCCACAGCCATCCACTTCTACTCCTAGCAAGTGCCGGCGGAAGTGAGCACGAGCGAATTTACGGATGAGTCACTATTATGCTCCCACAGCTTTGGGAGCACGACTCAGCGCGTGTCCACTCGCGTTGGTCTATCCGTCGCTCATCCGTTGCCAAGAAAGGATCGGATATGTTGCACAAGAATCTTCCCTTGGGAGTCATGGGGGTCCTCATCGCCGGGTTGACGGGTGGCTTGGCCACCGGCCTTGCCGCGCAGGCGAACCCCTTCACCGACGTACCGGACGTGCGAGCCGGCCAGCAGCTGTTCGACAGACAATGCTCGGTCTGCCACGGCGAGGGCGCGGCGGGCGGAGAGGTTGGTCCGGATTTGACGACCGGTGATTTTCGGCGCGCGAGCACCGACGCTGGCCTGTTCAACGTGATCTCGGAGGGCATACCGAACACCGCGATGATGGGGCTCAATGCGACGTGGACCGATCAGTCCGTCTGGCAGATGGTGGCATACCTCCGCTCCGTGTCGGGCGGCGTGCGCGTTGCGGTGGCCGGCAACGCCTCGGCTGGGGAGCGTCTGTTTCGCGGGAGGGGCGACTGCAGCGGTTGCCATGTGATCGACGGCGAGGGTGGCCGACAGGGCCCCGAGCTTTCGACCATCGGCGATCGCCGTTCACCCGACGAGCTCCTCTCGGATCTGGTCGATCCCGATGAAAGTGTGCAGCCGCGCTGGTGGACCATGCGTGTGACGCATCGGGCCGGCACGCGGGTCGAGGGCCTGAGGATGAACGAGGGCACGTACTCGGTCAGAATCCTCGATGCGGACGACAACCTGTGGTCGTTTCTGAAACGAGACCTGCGCGAGAGCGAACGCATAGAGACGTCGTCCATGCCCGCCTACGCGGGCACGTTGACCGAGGGCGAACTGGAAGATCTCGTCGCGTATCTGTATGGGTTGACCAGGCGAGACCCGTGATCGTCCGCGCGAACGGCTTTCAACGACGCGAACGGCTTTCAACGAAAAGAGGGAGCGAGATGATGAAACGGTATGCACTTTTCACCCTGTTGTTATTCGCGATCCCGGTGTCGGCTGCGCAGCAACCGTCGGGACAACCCGCGACCGATGCGATTGCGCCCGCCCCGTCGTTCGTCCCGGTGACCCACGAACGCCTGCTGAATTCCGATGCGGAGCCAGAGAACTGGCTCATGTACTCGGGCAACTACTTCAGTCAGCGCTACAGTAGGCTGAGCCAGATCGACAACGGGAACGCTGCGCAGCTCGAGATGCAGTGGGCGTTCCAGCTGGAGGCATTGGACCGAGCCGAGACGACACCCCTCGTCGTCGACGGTGTCATGTACGTGACCGAGTCGCCGAGCAACGTCATCGCGCTCGATGCACGCACCGGCAGTCAGTACTGGCGCTACAACCACGAGCTGCCCGAGGAGATGAATTACTGCTGCGGTCGGAACAACCGTGGCGTCGCGGTTCTGGGTGACCGGGTGTACATGACCACGCTGGACGCGCACATCGTCGCCCTCGATGCAAAGACCGGCAGCGTTCTCTGGGATACGGAAGTAGCCGACGAGGGAACCGGCTACAGCATCACCGGCGCGCCACTCATCGTCGGGGACAAGATCATGACAGGGGTCGGCGGTGGAGAATACGGGATACGCGGGTTCGTCGACGCGTATGAGGCCGGGACCGGGGAACTCGCGTGGCGACTCTATACCATCCCAGGCCCGGACCATCCTGACAACGTGACGTGGGCGGGTAACTCCTGGCGCACGGGAGGCTCATCGAGCTGGATGACCGGCTCGTACGATCCCGAGTTGAATCTGGTCTATTGGGGCACTGGCAATCCCGGCCCAGATTGGAACGGCGACGTCAGGATGGGCGACAACCTGTACTCCGACGCGGTGCTGGCCATCAACCCGGACACCGGTGAGATGGTGTGGTATTTCCAGTTCACGCCCCATGACGTTCATGACTGGGACAGCACCCAGATTCCGATCCTTGCCGATTCCGAGTTCGACGGACGGCAGCGTAAGCTGATGCTCTGGCCGAATCGGAACGCGTTCTTCTACGTGCTCGACCGTGAGACGGGAGAATTCCTGCTCGGCGAGCCCTATGCCAGGCAAACGTGGGCGGAGGGTCTCGACGAAACGGGTCGACCGATCCGCATTCCGAACACGTTCCCGAGCTTGGAAGGGACCACCGTATCGCCGTCCATCGGAGGTGGATCGAACTGGTGGTCTCCGAGCTACAGCCCCCGCACCGATCTCGTCTACGTCATGGCGTACGACGGCGAGACCACCTACTTCATTCGCGACGAAGAATACGTGGCGGGTGAGCCGTTCCGCGGCGGGGGCGGACAGACACCCCTCCCGCAGGACCACTACGTGAGTGCCGTGCGGGCCATCTCGCCGCAAACCGCCGAGCGGGTGTGGGAGTATGAAGTGAAGGCGAGATCCACCGCCGGGGTGCTCTCTACCGCGGGTGACGTCGTCTTTAGCGGAACGATCGATGGCTTCTTCTTCGCGCTGGATGCCGAGACCGGAGAGGAACTCTGGCATATCAATGTCGGCTCACGCGTACACGCTGCCCCGATGAGTTACATGGTCGACGGCAAGCAGTACGTGGCGGTCGCAGCGGGCAACGTCCTCTACACATTTGGACTGAGGGACTAGCATCGGGGGGGTAGACCACGCGCGGAGCACCTTATCGCCGATCAGTATCCCCTCGCGAGCATGACACCCAGGAAGGTGCCGGCAAGTCCGCCCCCGATCATCTGCAACACCGCATTCGTAGCTAGAGGCCGTTCACCGCGATGAAGCATGGGGACGGTCACTCCGCTCAGGAGGCCGATACCGGCCCCAACGAGAACGTCCGACGGGAAGTGCTGACCGGCCTCGACCCGAAGCGTCGAGGTGGCACCCGCCAACACCCCCCCCAAGAAGCCGACACCAGCCCGCTCGACCCAGCCCGCTTGGGGCCGTTGCAGTAGGTGGGTCGTCATCCCCAACGCGGCCGCCGCCCAGGCCGACGATGAATGCCCTGACGGCATCGCTTCGAAGGTCCGCTCCGTCGAGACGTCGTAGCTGAGATGGTTCGGACGTTGACTCGCTGGTAGATAGGCGAATGGGCGGGCCCGGCCGACCGTTGTCTTGCCGAGCCACGTGAGACCCTGCGAGATGAGAATCGTCTCGGCGTAAACGAGGGTGCTGCGGCCGAAGCCGTGCCAACGCTCACCTTCTTGCCCGGTGGCAAGAGCCAACGCCAGCGGAAAGACGAGGGAGGCGTTCCGTGTCCAGTCACTGGCCCGATCGGCCCTCCGGTTAAGGTTGCCTACGACATCTCGGTCCATGGACCATGCGATCTCGTTTGGATCGAATCCCTGTGGCGGCACATCGAGCTGATCGACCGGGACCAGGAGCCCTGAGACCAGAAGCCCCGCGCCCCCTCCCGAGAGGGTGATCTCACGCCCTTTCCGAAGATCGGGATACGAGTAGCTGGGTTGGATCGAGAGTGAGTCGGTGCCGGGCGTCAGCTGTCCTCGCGCTACCGCGGGGACGCACACGGCGGGTAACAACAGCGCCGTCCCGAGGTGTCGAACCGAGCGTGTGAATCGAGACGGCTCGTTCACTCGTTGCTTAATCTTCGTGAAGCGCAAGCATGCCTCCGGGTGGTGGTGTGCGGTCCCTCAAAGCCTGAACAACCGATTGATCTTCACAACCAGACCGCGGTCGCGAAGCTGGGTGAAACGGTCGGGCGCCAGCGGGTCAGTGTCCCGGTCCTCAGAGTAGACCACGAAGAGTTCGCTCCCCGGACTGTACTCCCAGCGGAACCGGAGATTCGTGCTGAACGAGTCTTCACTGGAGCTGTACTGTAGCAGCCCGCTGAAGAACATCCGTGGCGTGAAGGTATACGTGAACCGTGTTCTGGCGAGTTGCGTCGTGAAGGAGCCCTCCGGCAGGTCCACCCAGTTGAACGAGAGGCTCGGTTCGAGCGACAACTGAGGGGTGACCTCGACACGGCCACGGCTGAGGGACACTGCGGTGTTGTTCCCGGTCCAGAAGCCACCGGTTTGAACGGTGATCTGGCCGCTGACGGGCCGCTGCGCACCGAATCTGTACGACGCTCGGAAGTTCCTGAAGTCGTACCCCCCCACCGGAATCGTCACGCCGGGCGAGATGGTGAACGGGCTGGTCAGTAGCTCGTAGTGGTCATTGAAGAAGAAACTGAGTTGGTCACTGTTCTCGAACTCCGACCGAGTAGCAGCTGAGCGTCACGTGTTTCGAGCTCTCCACGGTCGGCCGAGGCGATGTGGTCGAAGCTGCCGACCACCACGAAGCGCCTCACCAGATCGATCGATTGGGTTCGCGGACTGAACCGTGCCGAGGCTGAGTTCCGGCGGAAGTTGTCCCGGGGGACGAATCCGACTTCGGGGATGAACCTGTCCTCGACTACGAGGTAGCCGTAGCGCAGGCCGTAGCGATCTCCCACATAGTCGAAACGACCCTGGTAGCTGTTGTCCTTGCCGTTCCGTGCCGGGGTCTGCGTGTTCGCGAAGTATCCCGTGAGACTGAAATCGTCATGAAAGGCGAGCCTGCCGTCGACACCATAGACCTGGCTGTCCCCGCCACCGACTAGCGACACGGAGCGGTTCGTGAAGATGCCGCCAACTGTACTCCGACGCAGAATATCTCTCTTCACCCGGACGACCGTGAAGTTGGTCGACACCGCGCCCGAGGTCGCCTCATCTCCGGTCTGGATGTTGAGCACACCCAGGTCGAAGGGGCCGACCTTGCCGGTCATGCGGCCGCCGGCCGTGATCGGGATGATCTGCCCCCCTTCGAGACCGATGCGTCGGCTGAAGAAAACCGTCGGCACACCCTCTCCCCCGCGCCCACCATCACCCCGAGCGAATTCGAAATTTCCACGCCCCTCGAGGAAAAATTCACGCTTTTCAGGAAAGAAGAGACTGAACCGAGTCAGGTTGACCTGCTGCTCATCGACTTCAACTTGGGCGAAGTCGGTGTTGAGCGTGAAGTCGGCGGTCAGGTTTTGGGTGAGGCGGTACTTCACGTCGAGTCCAGCGTCGGCCTCCCCGTCATTTTCGGTCGGCGGACTGGCGTTGAGATCGGTCCTCAACCCCGCGATCCCGTAGGGCTTGATCTCTGCGTCTATACTCAATGGAGGCACCTCGAGGCCCACGAGCGTGGCGGCCTCGGACACGCGCCAGAGTCCGGCGATCACGCTATTCCCGCGAGCCACGGAGATGGGCAGTGGTGTCAGGTAGGCCGCTTCGTTCCGACGACGAACGATGCGGCGCAGTTGAATGCCCCATATCTGAGTTTCGCCGGGTTGATACCGGAGCGACTTGAACGGGATCTCGATTTCGACAGTCCAGCCACCCTCGAACCGGCCGGTCCGCATGTCCCAGACAATATTCCAATCGGTGTTCACGTTCCCTTCGTTCGTAATCGCGAAGTCGGAGTATCCGCCAATCGGTGTCACTAAGAATGCCACTCCGTTCCGCCGGTCATGGAATGTGTCGAGGAGGAATGAGAACGAGTCGTTTTGCCTTAGCTGGCCGACGTCATGGCGCATTTCGTTCGCCACCCATTCGCTGGGCGGTGCCGACTCGAACGCTCGCGCCGTCACATATAGGCTGCTCTCGTCGAAGAACACCCAAGCGTCTGTGCGCTCGCTACCGGGAGCCCCTTCGTCCGAGATCTGCTGGATGAAACCGGTGATCGGGAGCACGGTTTGATACACGATCTCGTCGAGCTGGCCATCCAGCCGGATCTCTTGGGTCAACCGGGTGGCACGCACTGTGGTCTTGCCTTCAGCGTCCCGGGCCACCACCTCCGGCGCTATGGGCATCGGCGAAACGACTTGGGCCGCGGCCGGCGCGCCGACCGCGAGGGTGAGGCTGAGAGTGAGGCACAGCGTTACGGATGTCAGTGACGGCTGGTCGAAGCAGCCTCCTGGTGCAGCGTTCATGCAGGGGGTTCTTCCGCGTCCGCTCCGAGAATCGCGGCGATGATTCGACCCGGCCCATGAACTCCGGTCACCAGAATCTGGCCGATGTCGGCCGACTTGCTGGGGCCGGAGTGCAGAGCAAGGGTCGCCGGAAGCTCCTCGTGACACGCTTGTAGCGCCTCCCCCAACGTCGTGCGCACGTCTCGGGCGAGGACCCAGACGAGGTGGACCGGAGGGAGGATTTGGGATCGGCGGCCTTCCCTCGAGGAAAGAAGGAGCGAGCCGGTCTGAGCCGCGGCCCCAACCGCCGCCGACACGCCCAGCGCCGCTTCCGAGGGTGGAGCCGTCGGGAGCGCTGGCTGGAGAGCATCGGGTACTCCCACGCAGACGGACACGCTCTCGAATCCGCTCGCGAACTCTTCCAACCACCCGCGGGCGGCCTCCTCGTCGACGAGCCGGACGACCTCCCCCCCCGCTGCCCGAAGGCGATTCTCAAACGCCCCGACGGGGTCGGCGCTGCCCGCGGCCCCGAACGGCCCCGGTGGCTCTGCGGCCGTCGGAAGCGCACCGGGGTGCGAGACCGGTTCCTGATCCCGGTTCGCCTCCCTGACACGGCTCAGGATGCGCTCTCTCGGGTCTGGGCTCACTCGATGAGCTCTCTCTCGTCTCTGCTCACTCGATCCCCTCGTCCCAGAGTTCACGGAAGGTCGGACCGTCCGCCCGAGGTGCTTCACGGCCAATGCTCCACTCCTTGAGCAGCGGCAGGCGGCGGACCACCCATTCCGGGAAAAGTCCCGCCATCCTCCCTGCCCACCCGAAGAGTCGGGATCTCGTCGCGGCGGAGGTCAGGAGGCCCAGCGCCGAACGTTCCACATCGCTGGTGAGTCCGCGTTCGACCGCCCGTTGGCGCCAGACATGCAGCAGATCCGGGATCGGGATTCGGACCGGGCATACGTCGGCACACGCTCCGCATGCGGAGGAGGCGAAGGGCAGCGGCAGCGTCTCCTCCAGGCCAACCAGCCCGGGGGCTATGACGGCGCCGATCGGTCCGGAATAGACGTAGCCGTACGCGTGCCCGCCCGTCTGCCGGTACACGGGGCAGATGTTCAGACACGCCCCGCAGCGTACACAGCGCAGCGCTTCCCAGACCTCGGGATCCGCAAGCAATCGGGTGCGTCCGTTGTCCACCAGCACAACGTGCAGTTCCTCCGGTCCGTCTGGTTCATCCGCGGTCGAGCCTCCGGGGCCCTGGATGATCGAGACGAAGGTCCCCACCGGCTGTCCGGTTGCCGACTTGGCAGTGACTTGGAGGAAAGTCGAGAGATCGGCCCATCTGGGGAGCACCTTCTCGATCCCGACAAGCGCCACGTGGATCCGTGGAACCGAGGTCGACAGCCGGATGTTGCCCTCGTTCTCGATCAACGCGATCGAGCCGGTCTCCGCAACCAGGAAATTACCTCCGCTGACTCCCAGCTCGGCCGTGAGGAACTTATCCCGCAGGAACTCCCTGGCGGCTTCTGCGAGGCGCTCCGGTGACGCATCGAGGGGCGTCCCCAGCCGCTCGTGGAAAATCACCCGTGTGTCGTCGAGGCTCTTGTGAATGGAAGGGCCGACGATGTGGCTGGGTGGCTCGCCGAGGAGCTGGATGATGTATTCGCCGAGATCGGTCTCGAACACCTCCACGCCGCAGGATTCCAAGAAGTGGTTGAGCCCGAGTTCTTCGCTGAGCATGCTCTTGGCCTTCACCACCCTCCGAACTCCGTGTTCGCGCAAAATGCGCTCGAAGATCTCGTTTACGTCCGAAGCCGTCTCGGCCCAGTGGACATGGGCTCCCCGCTCGACGAGCCGTGTCTCTGCCTCTTCGAGATAGTCCGCAAGATGGGTGAGTGCGTGGCTCTTCACCCGCTCGGCCCAGCTGCTCAAAGCGCTCACGTCGCACTCGGCGAAGGCAACGCGTCGATTGTCCACGAACGTTCGCGTTGCGGCCGTGACGGCCTCCCGTGCCTCTGGGGTCTCCGTAATGATATGGCGCGCCCGAGCGCGGTAATCGCGGCTATGCACCTCCATTGCGAGCCTCCCAAAGGGCCGAAGCCAAGGACTGGAAGCGGATGCGCTTGCTTCGGCGTCGGGCGCGACCGTCGAGATGGAGCAGGCATCCGCCGTCGGCCGATACGACGGTCTCCACATCGGGGAGCGTGTCCAGCTTCCGGTCAGCCATGGCGACCGACACCTCGGGAGCCTTCACCGAGAAGAGTCCTCCGAACCCACAGCACTCCTGATCCATCTCCCACGGGACGACCGCAGCGCCTGCGGACTCGAGAAGCCCCAGGAGCTGCTCTTCCACCCCGAGCTCTCGAAGTGCGTGGCAACCGTGATGGTAGGCCAGGCGACGGCCCTCGAGACCACGTCCGAGCTCGGTGACCTCGAGGACGTCCACGAGGAACTCGGCCAGTTCGTAGGAGCGCTCGGCCACTATGGGAGATTCGAGGAGACGAGGGTATGTGCAGCGCAGCATCGCGGTGCAGCTTCCCGACGGGAGGACCACATAATCCGCATCGGCGAAAACCTCGGCGGTGTGAGCAGCCATTGCACGAGCTTGAGGCACGTGGCCCGCGTTCCACGCCGGCTGGCCACAGCACGTCTGACCCTTGGGAAAATCGACTTCGACGTCCAACGAGCGGAGTAGCCGAACAGCATCGGCGGCCGCGTCCGCGAAAAAACGGTCACCGAGACAGGTGACGAAGAGAGAGACTCGCATGGGGACTTGTGCGTCCAGAGGCTAGGGTCCTGTACCCGCCAGTTCCGCGGCCGCACTCCGGACTCGGGACTCGGGGTTCGACCAACATAGGATCCGACCAATAATAGGAAAGGCGGGGTCCGATCCGTCGACGTGGCCGCAACCGACGATCTCAACAGTTTGGCGTAGACAACACCTATCCTTATGCGTAGCATGTCCAAGCAGTGGATCGGATTCAACGCAGCTTGTGTCGGAGACAAGCCTTGTGTTGCGGATCTTCCGGAAATTCTGATCCCGAGGCCATCTGAGCGGTCCTCGGGCCTGTAATCACCGGTCAAACGGAGGTCAACTCATGAAGCGCATCCTTATCGCCGTCCTCGGCCTGCTGACGTTTTCGGCCGGTGCGGACGCACAGAGCATGGCACAAACGATCGAGCGCGCCCTACTGGCCGCGCCTGCGCGGGCCCGGGAGGACGCTACGGTCATCAGATGGAATGCCGACCACACGTATCGGACCCTCAAAGAGGGCTCGAGCCAGTTGGTCTGCTACGACCGATCCGGAGATCCCGGCCAGCCGGCGTTCGCTGTGGCCTGCACAGCCAGCGGGAACCTGGACAGAATCGCACAAAACCGGCGGTTTGCGGCAGAGGGCGGAGACCGGGCGGGGTCTCGCGCGATGGTGGCCGCCGCCGCCGAGAATGGCACACGAGTCCCACCCGTCTTTGGGTCGGCGTGGATGGATCTGGGCGGCGACAGTCGGGCGAGCGCTCGGCCCCACACGACAATCGCTATGCCGGGCGCAACCGAAGCGAGTTCCGGCTTTCCTGAGAGTCGCGCGGGTGGTGGTGCTTTCATCATGGCTGCCGGCACTTCGGAGGCCCACCTGATGGTGCCCTACATCGTGGCGCCCTAGAGCAAGTGGTCAGTGTCGCCGGCAGGTAGGAGCGCCGGTACGTCAAAAACGGGGCAAGGCCGATGCGGCCGTGCCCCGTTTTTGCGTCAAATCGTCCTAAAACCCTCGCTAGCCCGCCTTTAAAAGGTGTGCTCGATCGCCGAAATTTCTTATCTTGGAATCAAGTGGCCGAGTGACGTGTGTATGTTCCGTTCGCCATCAGCGGCCGTAGCGTGTTTCGGGGCGGATCTTCTCCGTTTCTCCGTTGTCCCGATTTACAGCTTGACTTTGATGTAACGCGAGGTGCGTCTTGAGCTTGCGAATTCTTGCCCATCGCGGACCGAGTCAGGGCGCTCGGAAGGTGGGGCTCTACATGGCCTTGGTGATGGGGTTGGTCCTCGTCATCGTGCCGGGGAAGGTAGCCGGCCAGGCCGAGGCCGACGGGCAGGGTCAGTATGACCCCACCTCCGTGGACGATAGGACCGTGGCACACGCGGGCATGGTTCCCGGTCGACCGACGGTCTGGCCCACTCGCACCGATACGCCTCCGGTTATCGATGGCCGCCTCGACGATGAAATGTGGAGATCGGCGGCCCTGATCACTGAATTCGTGCAGCAGGCTCCCCTCGATGGTGCGCCCGCGACGGAGAAGACCGAGGTCTACGTCGCATACGACTCGAGAAACATCTACTTCGCTTTCTATGCGCACTATGAGGACCCGTCGATCATGCGAGCGAACCGGGTAGACCGAGACCAAGCGCCCATGGACGATCTCATGACAGTCTACTTCGACACGTTCATGGACCAACAGAGAGGGTACGACTTCGACGTCAACGGCTACGGGGTGCAAGGCGACGGTATCATCAGCGCGGGTGGTCGCGGCGGGCCGATTCCGCGAGCGGATCGGTCGTGGGACGCGCTGTTCGATAGTGGCGGTCAGATCGTGGAGGACGGATTTACGGCGGAGATGGCGATCCCCTTCAAGAGCCTGCGATACCCGAGCCGGGAGCGTGACATACCGCATCGGTGGGGCTTCCAGATCGTTCGCGAGGTAAAAAGCAAGGATCGGGAGAACCAGGTCTGGGCGCCGATGTCTCGCGACGAGTCGAGCTTCTTTGCACAGATGGGCGTTCTGGAGGGCATGGTCAACCTCTCCAGCAGCCGAAATATCGAGATTCTCCCTACGTTCACGACCATCGAGCACGGCACGATCGACGAGACGGTTCCGGGATTCGCCCACACGGCCACCGATCCGGACGCCGGCGTCAACGTCAAGTACGGTGTCACGTCGAACCTGACTGCGGACTTTACGGTGAACCCGGACTTCTCACAGATCGAATCGGATCGAGCCCAGATCGAGGTCAACCAGCGGTTTCCGCTGTTCTTCCCCGAGCTACGGCCCTTCTTCTTAGAGGGCGCGGAAATGTTCGACGTTCCCGGGCGGGTGAGGTTCGTCCACACCAGGACGATTGTCGATCCCGACTACGGCGCCAAGCTGACCGGTAAGATCGGGGCGATGTCAATCGGGGTGATGGCGGCCAACGACGCCGCGCCCGGAAAGGTGGAGGACGAGCTGGATCCTGCTTTCGATCGCTCGGCCCAAACGTTCATCGGGCGGGCCAGGTACGATCTGTATGCGGAGTCGAACATCGGTGCCATCTTCACCGATAGGGAGTTTTTGGACGGATACAGCCGGCTTCTCGGAGTCGACGGCAATTTCCGCATGAGCCCGACCATCGCAGGGGCGATCCGCGGGTTCGGCGCTTGGAATGTCGACAGTGACGGGGCGGAGCGGCGTAACGGGCACGTGCTCGACGCCAGACTGCGCCAGAATGGCAGGAATGTGGACTGGTTTGCGTCGGCCTACGAGATCACTCCGAACTTCGCCACCGACGTCGGATTCGTGCGGCGCACGGATGAGAGGCGGCTCAACGGTAACATAGGATACCGCTTCTGGCCGAATGGTCGAATCGTCAACTGGGGTCCCCGGATCCGAGTCATGCAGAACTGGGATTTCGACGGCGACGTCCAGGACGAACGTCTCGGTCTCAGCCTCAACTTCTCGCTTGCCGGCAACATTGGCTTGGGGGGGAATTATGATCGGGAGATGGAGCGGTTCGGCGGGATAGACTTCAATAAGACGAGGTTTTCTGCACGAGCCAACGTGAATAGCCGTTCATATTCGTTCGGCGGGAACTTCGGTGTGGGGGATGAGATCCTCTTCACTAGCGATCCGCAGTTAGGTCACGAGTTCCGTTGGAGCGTCAACGGTCAGGTGCGGCCCACGACGAGTCTCTCCACGCGCCTCAGCCTGAACGCGACCCGGTTGACGGTGGATGGCGTCCAGGAGTTCGACGTGAAGATCCTGCGTGCCACCAGCACCTATCAGGCCACCGAGAAGTTGGGCTTCCGAAACATCACGGAGTTCAACTCGCTGGATAGAGAGCTCGACTTCAACCTGCTAGCCACCTATCGGATCAACGCCGGCACCGTCTTCTTTGTCGGCTACGATGACCACTACCAGCAGGCCGATCTCATCGAAGGGGACCGGGACGGCGACGGAATCGACGAGCGGCTCTTCTTCACGAAAGATCTACGCCGCACGAATCGCGCGATCTTCGTGAAGCTTCAGTACCTGCTTCGTTACTGAGGGCGGGCGCGGGGGATCCTTCGTACGCCTGGACGGAGTCCGCGGCTACCGGATTGCGGCCTCGTTTCCCAATCTCATTCGTGGAAGCTGCGCGACTCGCGCATCCGCACTGCGCTTGACTACCCGTTGACAGAGCCCTAGAAATCACTCCGCCCGGAGGATCTCGCTGAAGGGCGCCCGCGGGAGGACGATGAATCAGATACGGCCAATGAAGGATTGGGGACGTGAAATGAGGATTTCACGTGCGGTCCGGTGGATGGGTCTGTGGGCGCTCGGGGCTCTGATCCCCTCGCCCTCTGCTGCCCAGTACCGCCATCCAGTCGACGCCGAGATGATACAGTCGGTGATGCCCGCAGCCGACAGTTTTTCCGTGAAGAGGGGCCTCCCACCCGTATACACCGCGTACGGCACCGGCTCGGATGGATCGCCAGGGAACGTGATCGGTTACGTGTACCTGACTGCGAACGTACCGCCCGCAGTTTACGGCTACAGCAGCCGGATCGATGTGCTGGTGGGGATGGATCTGCTGGGGCAGATCACGGGCATGCACATCGTCGACTACCGCGAATCGCTCAGCAGCTCCCATGGGGACTTTCTGAGAGGCGTCGGCCTCGAGGAGCAAGTGCTCGGCAAGCACATCGCCGAGTCATTCCAAGTCGGGAGGGATTTGCACGGCGTCAGCGGTGCATCGATATCCGCCCGAGCCATGTACCGCGGTGTCCGCAACTCTGCCCGCCGGGTGGCGCTCGCTTACCTGCAGGCTAACGAAACGTACGCGCCCCCGACCGATGCGGCGCTCGAGGATCTCACGTGGATGCAGATGATTTCGACCGGCTATATCCGAACGATGCCGATCGAGAGGTTCAACGCGGTGGGCTTGGAGCTTTCATTCGCGTATATGGGGGATGAGGCGCTCGGAGGCCTTCTGATGGGCCCGGTGAGGTACCAAGACGTAGCCTCGCGTGTGGCTGGCTTGGCTGAGGACGATCACGCGATGTTCGTCGGTATCGACGGAAGCGCCGTCTCCGGATTCCGCAGCAACGCGCTCTCGATCCGCCAAGAAGAAGAAGTTTATCGGGTACCGAGTAGGCAAGTGATCTTCCTGGGAACGCCGTGGGAGGGCAAGGCGGCCGACCAGGTCGTATACACGCTGATCATGCGGATGGACAGCGCAGTCGATCTCGAGAAACCCTTCACTGTTGTCTACGATGACGGGACCGGCGGTGACTTCAGCGCGGACTACGCTATCCCGGCGGAGGTGCTGGCGTCCGTCGGCGAGCGAGCCGCTGCGGTGAGGTTGGCCGCTGGGGAGTCGACCGACGCAGAATCGACCGCGGCGGAGTCGACCGACGCAGAATCAACCGCGGTGGAGCTGACCGAGACGGAATCGGCTGTTGCGGAGGCCGCCGGCTCGGAAGACGGAGCGGCCTCCGTGAGCGAGCCGGCCTCCGCAGCACCGTCCGCCCCCGCGGAACCGGTCGCGGCAGAGGCGACCGCGGTGGAGGGAGCTGTCGAGGAGCCGAACGGAGCGTCCTCGCTGCCCGGTGAGCTGATCGTGCCGGAAGGGGCTCTTGATTTGACGTCGGACGGCCCGCCCGAGGGCGCATCTGCCGGCTTGCCGGCGCTCCAGGGCATCGCGGAACTGGATTTTTCCGCCTTCGAGGATTTCGAGGATGAGACGGCTCTGTCTCGGTTGTTGCTCGAGACCCAATGGGCTCCTGTCATTCGTTTGGTTCTCCTACTGGCTTTGGTGTTGTACGCCTTCTTCGCGAAGAATGAATGGGTACGGGGTGTCACTCTCGCTGTGACCCTCATCTACCTGGGATTCTTCGACGGTGGCTTCCTGTCCGTCTCGCATATCGCCAGTGGATTTGCCGTGGGTCCGGCTATCTACGTCAGGGATCTGGCGTTGCTGATCATGATTGGCTTCACGGTGATCACGACTCTGCTTTGGGGCCGAGTGTTCTGCGGTTTTCTCTGCCCATTTGGAGTCCTGCAGGATCTGATCACACGTATCGTGCCGCGCCGTCTCCAGCGTGCATTCCCCCAGCGGATCCACGACCGAGCGCTCTACCTCAAATACGGGATACTGCTTCTGATTGTCGGCTTGGCGGCCGCCCCCGCGCATATCGGAGTGTACCAGTACTTCGAGCCCTTCGGGACGGTGTTCTACCTGAGTACCTCGCCGTTGTTGTGGAGTATCGCCGGTGGATTTCTTGTAGCGTCGGCCGTGGTCCCGCGGTTTTACTGTCGGTACGCGTGCCCGCTGGGTGCCGCCTTGGGCGTCGTTTCCTACCTGTCGATCTTCCGGATCAGACGTGTCGAGCAGTGCGTCCCATGCAAGGTGTGTGAAATCGCATGTCCTACCGGCGCGGTGCGTGGGCCCGAGATCGACTTCAAGGAGTGCGTCCGGTGTAACATCTGCGAGATCAAGTTGTTGACGAAGGCGGGGGTGTGTCGACACAGCATGGATGTCGTTCGAACCCGGCTGGTTCAGCTGGAAACCTCGGCTCGGTAGGAGGCTCCAATGTCCGACGCATCCGGTCGTGCCCTTCCAAGGCGCCAGGTTCTGCGGATCACAGCAGCGGTGGGCGCGTCCGCCGTGCTCGGCGGAGGACTGCTCAGAGTCGCCCTGGAGCGTGCAGGACTGCACCAGGTGCGCCGGACACGCACCCAGATGGGCACGCTGGTCACCATTTCCGCCGTGCACCCGGACGCCGAGGCCGCACGAACGATGGTGGCCACCACGTTCGATGAGATCGAGCGGCTGGAGAGCTTGCTGAGCCGTTACCGCACTGGCACCCCTGTATGGAAGCTCAACGAGACCGGGGTGGTTCGCTCTCCGCCTGGGGAGGTCCTCGAAGTGTTTCGGAAGGGAGTCGAATACTCGGCTCTGAGCGCGGGGGCGTTCGACATGACGATCGCTCCCCTGCTCAATCTCTACAATTCGAGCTTTTCCGAGACGGGAGCCGCACCGCCTCGAGAAGAGGTCCGGCGGGCTCTCGCGCTCGTCGGATTCCAGCATGTCCACGTGAGTGACAGCGAGATCGCCTTCGGGAAGGCGGGAATGGCGGTGACGCTCGACGGGATCGCTAAGGGATACATCGTGGACCAGGCCGTCGAGGTTCTCCGGAAGCAGGGCGCCACGAGGGTGCTGGTAAACGCCGGTGGCGATATTGCGTCGTCGGGTGAGAGCCTCGGAGGGGACGCGTGGAGGATTGGGCTTCAGGACCCGCGCGTTGCTGATGGAAGCCTTGGAGTTCTGCTGCTGCGAGGCGAGTCTGTCGCCACCTCCGGAGACTATGTGCACTACCTCACGCCCGACATGAGCCTGCACCATATCCTCGACCCCCGGACCGGGTCGTCGCCCGAAAACACAAGTGGGGTCTCCGTGGTGGCTCCGTCCGCGATGGCCGCGGATGCGTTGTCGACCGCTGCCCTGGTGCTGGGCCCCGGGGAGGGGATGGAGCTCCTCGACCGTCTCGACGGAATCGAGGGGATGATCGTTACGAAGGACCAGACGGTCCTGAGTTCGAGAGGGCTGAGAAAATACACCACGTGAGGGCATCTCCGGTACTATTTTGAATAGGTGCCTATGAATTAGGTGCACCTTCGTTCGGACTCGTGTGTCGAGCCGCCGGGGGTATCCGATCCGGTACGATGAGGAACAGAGGATGACGGAGGTGGGCAAGAGCCGATTGCGCAGGGGCGCCCTCATAACGTTTGGGGTGATGGCCGTCGTGTCCGTGGCGGCCCGTGTCTCGGTTGCACAGACGATCGACCAACGCCTGAGCGCCTCTCGTGGGTCGTCCGGAGGCACTGAGGGTTTTGTGGACCCCTCCGGGCGGGCCTTCACTTTCTGCCGAGTCGCCTACCGCCAAGTGCGCCGCGAGCCGAATGGGCAAGGCTGGCGCACGGACTATCCGGATGCCGACCGGAACCTCATGCTCCGGCTCTCCCAACTCACGACGACGCCGATCCGGACGACCCCAGAGGGGCACCCCGACCATATCATCGTGCAGCTCACCGATGATGCCATCTTTCAGTGCCCGTTCGTCTTCATGTCCGACGTGGGGACAATGGCAATGAACCCTGAGGAGGCGGAGCGTCTCCGCGAATACCTCCTGCGGGGAGGGTTTCTTTGGGTCGACGACTTCTGGGGTGACTTTGCATGGGATGCCTGGGTTGAAGAGCTCGGCAAGGCGCTTCCGCCGGCCGAATATCCGATCGCGGACATCCCCCCCGGCGATATAATCTTCAACGCGCTATACAACGTGTACGACGTGCCACAGGTGCCTTCTATTCAATTTTGGCGCCGGAGCGGCGGGAAAACGTCGGAGCGGGGCTCCGGCAGTGCCGTCCCGCATCTGAGAGGTGTGCGGGACGAGCAGGGGCGGATCATCGTCCTGATGTCCCATAACACCGACGTCGCCGACGGCTGGGAGAGAGAGGGGGAGGACGAAGAGTTCTTCTTCGAGTTTTCTCCCAAGTCCTACGCGCTCGGGATCAACATCGTCTTGTACGCGCTGACCCACTAGCCTTTGGCCGCGCCTCGGCGTTTGAGTTCCTCCTCGAACGCGACCAGCTCGAACTCGTCCTCGAACCCGGTCCGGTCGGGCGAGGGGAGGTAGGCGGTCAGGTCGACCTCACCAGCCAACTCGCGGTCGAAGGCGGCTTGCTCCCGGTCGGACGCCTCTCCCTCTGAATCCGCGCTGGAGTACACTACGTCACCGAGTTCGGCATTCTCGAGCTTGAGTCGTCGCCGCACCGTCTCGCTGGCTAGGAACTGCTTCCGAATGGCCGGGAAGGAGAACCGAAGGGAACTGCCTCCCGTGGACGATGCCTCCGCTGTGGACGACGGGACCGGACCGGACGGCCCGACTTCGCTGGACGACACGTCCGCATCGAACTCGGCAGCGAGCTGGTGAAGCGCCGCCTCGACCTCCGATGGATCTACGATCCGATCCTTCATCTTGGCCTGCACGTACGTGGTCGCCGCCTCGGCCGTGATGGAGCCGCCCCCCGCCAGCGCCTGTCGGTATACGAGTCCCAGGACCAACCGCCGCACATTACGGGCCTGACGGGCGCGGTTTTCCTTCCGGACGCTGATGACACGGAGGAGCGGGACCGAGAAGAAGAGGACGCTGAATACGACGGGAATGAGGACCAGACCCACAAACGCAGCGGTGCCTCCAATGCCGAGCTGGGGGAAGATGAACCACGGTGCCGTGGCGCCTGCCGTCAGCGTGAACCCGTTCATGCCGATGATGACCGCGTCGTGCTTTTTTTCGTTTCCCGTAAGCTCGAGGGGGTACTCCATCCGCATCCACGCCGGGTTCGGTTCCCGGGCTGTCACAGGTCCGTGGGCGCTCGTCATGAGCTCGGGAAATGCGTAGACAAGCTCGCCATCCGGGGACACGGTCGGCTCCCCAGCGTACGATCCCAGGAGCCGTCCCATTTCCTCCTCCGCCTCCGGCAGCGCGAGTGCCGTGTGTTCAACGAGTTCGGCGGTCGTGAGGGCCCCCCGCCGCGCGCGGATGAGGCGCAGTGTGCTGCGGTCGAGTTGCTTCCTGGTGGGCTTCGGTCGATCGGGCCCGAAAACAAACGCGAAGACCTTCTTGTAGAACGGAGGCCGGCTGTCTTTTTCGAGCGTCGCCTCCCAGCGGCGCCCGTAGTAGGGACTGCCCAGTCGCCAGCGCGGCGTCCAGATGTAGTACCAAAGCCAGAAGCTCGGGAAATGAAAGTGTCCGTGATGCCGGCCCGCGCCGCGCCCCCAGCTTCCGCCACTCCGCCGGTCTCCACCCCTGGACATCATCGCGACGATCGCCGCGATGACCAGGGTCACGAAGACCACGAAATAGACGACGAGCATCGTAACGATCCATGCCTTGAATGCCCCGGTGAGCACCCTCTTGGCCGCGGCCTTGACCCGCTGGATCGTCGGGACCCGATCCCGTCGGATCAGCTTACGGTCGAAGAGGTAGACCACCTCTCCCGACTCGGATACCTCGAGATGCCCTTGGTGAGACTCCAAGAGGCTCTTGAGGGTGCCCTCGACTTCGTCCCGCGGTAAGCCCACGCTGGAGACGACATCTCCGAGGGTACCCCGCCCGCCAAGGGAACGGAGGGCCTTGAGGACATCGGGTTGTGCTTCGGCGGTCGCGATGCTGTTCACGCTGACCTCACCTGCCGGTTGTCGAGGGCCACGCCCTCCGGGTGTCGTAGATGAAAGCCCCACTCCTCCTAAGGAGATCCATGAGGGAGGAGGATGGTACTGGCCGTCGCATCAGGGTTCAAGGTGACGAGGTAGAGATACGTTGTTCTCGGCTACTCATACAGGTAGACTAAGTACACAAAGGATGTGCGAAGTGGGGGTCGCCGTCGGGTCCTTAGGGTGCCGACGGAGGAAAGTCCGAGCTCCGCAGAGCAGGGTGCCGGGTAACGCCCGGGCGTCGGTTCCGGCCGACGACGGAAAGTGCCACAGAAAGCAAACCGCCGATGGCCCCTTCGGGGGCACAGGCAAGGGTGAAAGGGTGCGGTAAGAGCGCACCGGGCCACCGGAGACGGGGGTCGCATGGTAAACCCCACCTGGAGCAAGGCCAAACAGGGGACGAGGAGTCGCTCGCTCCACCTGAGTCCCGGGTAGGCCGCTTGAGGCAGTCAGCAATGACGGTCCCAGATAAATGACCCTCCCGCCGCTTCGGCGGAGGACAGAACTCGGCTTATTCCGCGCATCCGCCGTTGCGCCCGTAGCTCAGCTGGATAGAGCGCTGCCCTCCGGAGGCAGAGGTCACAGGTTCGAATCCTGTCGGGCGTACTGAAAACGACCCCGGAGCTTCTGCCTCGGGGTCGTTTTTAACGCGGCTGGTTCGGATTCTTCCTGAGGTTCGAGCCGAGGCGGAGATGTGCAGTTCCGCGCAGCGGATCTGAATGCCGACCGCCGAGACGAGCGAGGAGGCCCAACGGGCCCCCGCAGCTCCATCCTGTCGGGCGTGGCGGGCATAACCAAGCTCCGCGCTCTTTCCGCACTGCGACGCTTTCTCGTTTCGCCAGTTGAGGTAACGGTCGATCTCCGCCCTGGCCTCTCCGCTCAGCGGTGTGATGAACAGGAGCCGCCGCCTTACCGGCGCCGCTTTCTAATGGTCCCAAAGATCTGGCGTAAGGTCGACCGATCCAGATATTCTGTGCGCGTGTATACGTTCGATGCTTAGCCCGTTACACGGCGAAAAGTGTCGAATAAAAGGAGTTACAGAGCCCTCTCAGACACCCGGCCGAGGCTGGATTCGTGAGCGAATCACGCGGCTAGTGCTTCCTCATCGAGGTTTCCGGAAGCCAAGGCCAGCAATCTATCAAACACTTCGTCTTCGGGGGCGATGAAGTCGAGTCCGTTGAGGCCAAGAAAGATGACGGCGGCCAAAAACGAGATCCGCTTGTTTCCGTCTCGGAAGGGGTGACTGGAGCAAATTCCGAAAGCGTAGTCGGCAGCGAGCCGGGCCAGGTCCGACTCCGGCTCATAGGTCCATCTCTGCCTTGCCCGGGCTAGGGCTGACTCCAGGGCATTCTCGTCGCGGATGCCCATCAGACCGCCGTGTTCGCGAATCTGGTCGAGATGGACGGCCTCAATGACAAGCCGGGGAACCCACCGGGGCTCCGGCTGAGTCACTTCGCGAGTTCTCTAAGAGCCCCCTGGTACCGTTTCTGAGCCTCGGCCGCGATTGCGAGCCCTTCCTCTACCGCTGGATTGTAGGGGCTGAGCAGAATCCCGTCTGCCGTCTCAACGGCAAGCACTTCGTCTCCCGCCTCAAGGTGGAGGCGCTCCGCCATCTCCTTGGGCAGTGTGGCCCCGACAGATCCCCCCATTCTGCGTAATCTCACATTTCGAACCATGGTATTCCTCCGAAGTAGCACCTTAATGCTACCGGGTTTGAGGTTGGGTCAATAGGTGTGTAAATGTTTCAGGCGGCGTTTTTCCGCTGTTGGGTTGAGACGGGCTTTCCGTCTTCGAACTTTCTTCCTTCAAATACGTCCTTGAGGAGGTGAGGAGCGTCGAGCCTTCTGAAGCGCTTCTCCGCCACCAAGAGCAGCTTCCAGATCAGCGCCGTAGCGCTCTCGACCCGCTTGAAGCGCTTCGCCGCCGTTGTCCTGAGCCGTACTGCGGCAAAGGGGCTCTCGACCACGTTCGTCGTGCGTAGATGCTTCCAGTGGTCCTCGGGGAAGTCGTAGAACGCCACCATCCGCTCCCAGTCGTCCTCGAGTACATCCACCGCCTTCGGATACCACGGTCTGTAGCGCCTGGCGAACGCCTCACGGGCCTTCAGCGCCTCGGACCGCCTCGGTGCGTAGACCACGGTCCTGAGAAGGTCCTTCGCCTCGCTCTGCTCCCGCTGAGGCAGCCGGTCCAGCACGTTCCTCATCTTGTGGTTCCAGCACCGTTGCTCGCCCGCCTCAGGCCATACCTGCCGTACTGCGCCCCAGATCGCCGCGTTGCCGTCCGCCATCAAAAGCCGGGGCGCCTCGATGCCGCGTGCCTTCAGATCCCGCAACACCTCGGACCAGGACTCGACCGACTCTCGGTAGCCCGATCTCAGGGCCAACACCTCCTTCGTACCATCTCGCATCGCACCGAGAACCACCAGCAGCGCTGCCTTGTCCCGCTCGAGCCCCGCCTTCACGTAGATCCCGTCCGCCCAGACGTAGACGACCTCACGGTCGGCCAGCGAGCGCTTCGACCATTCCTCGAATTTCCTTGTCCATCCCGCCCGCAGCCGCCAAATCGAAGACTTCGACAACGGGGCCCCCTCGCCCAGCAGGCCCCGCATCGCCAGCTCGAAGTCTCCCTCCGCCAGCCCGTGCAGATACAGCTCCGGAAGCAGAGCACCCACCTCCTTCGTCCGTCGTGCGAACAACGGCAACACCCGACTCTCGAACCGCTCCTCAATGCCTCGAACCCGGGGCCGTCGGAGCATGATCGTGCCCGAGCTCATCGCCAGCCGCCGAGCCTTGCCGTAGCCGTTGCGGTAGCCTGGCGCCGGGTCTACGACCGTCTTCCGCTCCGACTTCTCCCGGCCGAGCAACTCCGTCACTTCCTCCTCCAGAATCCGCTGGACCATCTCCTGGGCCTTCTCACGAACCAGCGCTTCCAAGCACTCCCACGTCGGCGTGCTGGACTCACTCTCGGGTCCCACCATATTCTTCCTCACGAGGCATCGTTCCTTTCCCCCGGGCGCTCACCCGGGATTCGCTGGTTAACTTCTTACTACCTAGCGGAAAGGTACGTCGCCTCTTTTTTTACACACCCTTCTATGGGGCTGGCGGTCAAGACGCACCTTCCCCACGCGCCGTCGGCTCATTTTTTGACCGTCGGCGTCCGCATGGTTTGGATTGCCCGGTCGACGACTCAGGGTGGGGAGGGGTGCGCTCGCAGGGTCCGCATCGCAGTCCGGAAGACGTTCACAGCCGTCGCGTTCTCCGCTCTGGAGCGGGAACCATCCTTCTATCTGGGACTCTGTGGCCCATCGCTTCGTTCGGCTCTCCAGGGGTGCATAGCCTTTGAGTGGGGGCTTGGGCTCTCTGCCCCGGCCCACGGTGTGTATGGATGCTGTCCCCTGTAACCGGTTCGCTTCCGTTTCGTCGGACCCCATGTTGTGACCGCTTTCGACCCCACGCTCGCCGATCCCGGCCCGGTTTACTCCGTCGCTTCCAGTCTCTTGGGGTCGTACGCTTCGCCCGTGCGCCACACCGCTAGCACGATCGAGGCGAGCTGACGCGCGATCGTCAGCTTCGCCAGATTCGGCTTCGTGCCCCCCTCCAGGAGTCGCTCGTAGTGGCGGTACAAGGGTTCGTTTTCGGCCCGACCGATCACCGTCGTCGCCGCGCCCTTGAACACACGCTTCAGCGTGTGGTTGAAGTTCCGATTCAGCCCCCGCGTCTGCTGTACCGGTTCCCTTACCCACCGCCCACCCGGACCCCGCACCCAGTCCGACGAGCTCCGCATCACGACGCCCAGTCCGCAGTACGCCCAGAACCTGCTCCGGCTCTGGAACCGGTACGGCGTCACCACCACCGGCAGGAGCTCCGCCGTCCGGATCGGACCCAGACCCGGGCACGTCTTCAGCACATGCCACTCTCGATGCTTGCGTGCTTCCGCCAGCAAGGCCTTCTCGGCCTTCGCCCTCAATGCCACGAGTGCGTCGTGCTCCTCGTACAGCAACCCGGCCGTCGTCCTGCTCGCTTCCGGCAGCTTGGCCAACCACTCCTCCCGGTCGCGCTTCAAGTAGACCGAGCGCCCCGCGCCGTAGGCCACTCCTCTCGAGCGCAGCACGCTCTTGAGCCGGTTCTTCACCCGCACCGTGTCGCCGACCAGGAAGTCGTAGCTCTTCGCCCGTTCCCCCAGCCGCCTGAACTGGCCCCGGTTCTTGTAGACCCTCGTCTCCAGTGATCCGATCCGCAGCTTCTCCGCCAGGGCAAACGCGTCCAGCTTGTCGGTCTTCGGGCCCCGGCTCTTGCCGACCCCCGCCACCGTTAGCTCCTCCACGTGCGGCTCCAGCACCTCGTACAGCCACCCCGACAGCGTCCCTTCTTCCAGGCACAAGTGCCGGTTCCTCGGAATCCCTCGCAGCACCTCGATCAGCGCCCGCGCGTTCGTCTCCACCACCTGCGAGCCCAAGCGCTTGCCGCTGGGGCCTACAATCCCCAGCGTGCAGCTCGACGCGTGTGCGTCGAGTCCGATATATCTCTCCATCGGCGTTCTCCTCTTGGATAGGTGGGTTGCTTCCTTGCGCGAACAATGATGAACGCGCACCCGTTCCCGGAGGAGAACGCCTCTTCGTCTTCGGGCTGCTTCGCTGCTGATCGGTACCGGTAGCGGTCGCCATGCCCCTATGATGCCTTTGATCCTAGCTCGGCACGGCAGCGACTCAACCCTATCCCCTAGGCGATGCCTTCGTTACTCAAACACTCGATATACCCCCGGAGGGTTATCGGCTCACAAACAATGGCGCCATTTTTACGCCCTTCTGGGAAGAACCGGTATTGCTACGCCGCAGCGAAGCCAATTGGCCACCTAGCACCGTGGATCCGGGGAAAGGGGTGATGTACATCTGCGCCGGAGAAAGGCAGACCGCCTACTCCGCTATAGAAGACATCGAGCAACCGGATTCCGGTAACCGTTACACGGCCGGGAGCATGCGGCACGCTCCCCTCATTACCGGAGTTGTGGCTGCTATGGACTTGCGCACGAATCGCAGGCTGTGGGCTCAGCGCTGGCCCGGCCGATGTTACAGCGGACTGGTGACGACGGCCGGCGACCTGCTGTTTGCCGGCCGAAACGACGGCCGCCTTACTGCGATGGATTCCCGTGACGGGACCAAACTGTGGGAATTCATGACCGACGCGGGAGTCAATGCTCCCCCCGCTGTTTTCGAGCACGACGGCAAGCAATACGTTGCCGTATTTTCTGCGGGTAATCTGCTAGCCCGATCCAATCGTGGCGACAGCATGTGGTTGTTTACATTGCTGGAGGATGATCAAGAAGGGGCTGGTGCCCAGGGGCTGGTAAATGCTCCTACTGCCAATCCGGTAGGGCAAAGATTGTTCCAGATACCTGTCAATTTTGCCACGGGGGCCGTGGCGAGGGAGGCCACAGTGGCATGCCGCTGGAAGGACTGGGAGCATTCAGTACCAGCTATGTGGCGAACATCATTACCAACGGACAGAACAACATGCCGGCTTTCTCGTCGATGTTTTCCGCTGGGCAGATCAGGGCGGTGGCAGAACATGTAAGAACGTTAAATCCTGATATACCCAATCGGAACAGTCGATAGCCCGCCGCGCTTTGCGGCCAAATCCCCCTATTTCCAGCGCCCACGAGCGCCCGACTCATATCTGATAAGCGTGAGGTCGGTAGTTCGAGTCTACCCAGGCCCACTTTTTAAGTATTAGCCCCGCCGGCCCTTATGGCCTTCGGGTCTTTGCTGTATCAGAAAAGGTATGAGGGCAATATCACCGGCTGTAGCACGAGGCGGGTTTTCAGGGCGGCTGTCGTGAGTCCCTGCGTCGTTTTCAGGCGATGTGCCGCGCAAAATAAAGCGCGAGGCGCAGCAGAACGGCGTGAGCCCTTCAGTCTGGGCTTGCGTGGCTCGTGGATGGCTTATTAGAGTCACGCTGTTGGGATTAGTAGAATCACGCTGTTTGGATTATGTGTCAGGCTTTGTCACTCTTCACGACAACGGGGTGATTATGATGAGCACCGCCTATCTGTTGGGGGCTCGGACGCGCTGGATTTCCGTGTTTGTGGGGGTAACTGCAGGCGCTGCCGCGTCGGCGCTGAGCGCCCAGATGCCTCTGCGCAACGGCAACGTCGTGAACAAGGAACCGTATCTGTTCTCGGCGGAAGACTTCGGCATCGACCCAGACGATGTCACCTTCACGAAGGATATCGCGCCCATCCTTCAACGGAGCTGCCAGGACTGCCACCACCCCGGGGGCGGAGCGCCCATGTCGCTGATCACCTACGAGGACGTGCGGTCCTGGGCCCCGATGATCAAGCGTCGGACCGCCATCCGGGACCGGATGGGGGCCATGCCGCCCTGGTTCATCGAGAAGAACATCGGGGTCCAAAGATTCAAGAACGACCCCTCCCTCAGTAACGAAGAGCTTGCCAAGATCCAGGCATGGGTGGACGGAGGATCTCCCCAGGGTGATCCGGCCGACATGCCGCCGGCGCGTCAGTTCGCTGAGTTCGGTGAGTGGATGAACGGGGAACCGGACCTGGTGCTGAGGTCGAGGGACGTGACCATGCCTGCTGTGGGGGCCGATTGGTGGGGAGATATTGGCCTTGTGCCGACGGGGCTCACGGAAGACCGGTATGTCAAGGCCGTTGAGGTCCGGGAGATCAACGACCTCCCCCCGGACGCGGCAGGCGGCACCGTGGGCGGACGATATATGTGGCACCACATGACGTATGGGGCTGGGGTTTTGAACGAGGATGCAAGCGCTATCCTTCGCGAAACCCGGCAGGGCTTTCCCATTCATGAGGTTGGGCGCAACGCCGACGTCATGCCGGACGAGGCCGGCCTGCTTTTGGCGGCGAATTCTGCTCTGGATCTCCGGGCGGCCCATCTTCACCCAAATGGTGTCCGGGAGACCACAGGGCACCTTGAATTCGGCTTCAAATTCTTCCCGGAAGGATACAAGCCGACTTATGCGCGAACACAAGGGGCGGGTGCCCGAAACAGCGTTGACGTTGACGCAATCCCGAATCGAAGCGGTCAGGAAATGCGCTCGTGGATCGTGATGGAAGAGCACACCATGATGGTCGCCTTTGAGCCACACATGCACGCGCCGGGCGTGCGGATGTGCCTAGAGGCGGTCTGGGGTCAAACAAACTATACGATCAACTGTGCGGGCTACGATCACAACTGGGTGAAGCAGTATTTATACGAGGAGGGTTACGAGCCTTTGCTGCCGAAGGGTACCATTGTCCATCTCGTTGGTTGGCTGGACACCACGCCTGCAAACACGAACATTGCGGACCCAAGAAACTTTTCTGGGGCCGGTCGGCGTTCGGTCGCCAACATGTTCAATGATCTTGGCTGGACAGTCAAACTCACCGACGAGCAGTTCCTGGCCGAGATGGCCAAGCGACGAGAGAGAATGAGGGACAGGAACGACTTCGATATCGGGTGTCCGCTGTGTTGGGGCGTGTGGCAGGAGGATTTCGGCGACATGGAGAGCATGCCGACGACGGAAGGAGGCACCCCCCGATGAGGATGATTGTTGGAGCTCTCTGGTCTGGACGCCTGTGTCTTGTTGGCTCCTTGTCTGTCCTGTTGCTGTTCCAGGCAACCGACGCCCAGCAGCAGAGGCCCGAATTCATGTACCTGGGGGGCCAGAGCCTGTTTCCGACGTTCGAGGGATGGTGGCAGAACGAGGACGGGTCCTTCGAGTTGTTCTTCGGGTACATGAACTACAACTGGGAGCAGGAATTCGACGTCCCGATCGGTCCCGACAATTACCTCGCCTTCGTGGAGCCGGGGCGGCTCGACGACCTCGAGCGGGAGGCCTACGACCCGGAAGTGGCGGACCAGGGGCAGCCGGCGCACTTCTACCCGCGACGCACTTCCTTCCAGTTCACCCTTCGCGCGCCCGAAGATCTCGGCGACAGGGAGGTAGTCTGGACTCTCACGGCCAATGGAGAGACACACCGCACGTATGGCTCGCTCGCCAGCAGTTATTCGATTGACAAGCAGACGATCTCAACCGAAGTCGGAGGGGCCTTTGGCAGCCTCAACTCCGCACTCCGCACCAATATTCCTGCGGAGCTCGAGGTCCAAGGGGACAAGCATCGGGAGATAAGGGTAGGAGAGCCGCTGAAGCTGGTCGCGTTCGCCAACGATCCCGACAACCTGCCAGGCAGACAAGAGTTTCGAAGACGTCCACACTCACTGGAAGAGCTGTTTCGGCCCATTCCAGGGACGAACGTTCATAGCGGACCAGGCTTGCGGTTGTCGTGGATAGTCTACCGAGGTCCCTCATCGCACGTGAGCTTCGATCCCGTGCAGATGAAGACGTGGATGGACACGCGGCTCTACGCGAACTCCCCGTGGTCACCGCCCTTCGTCATTCCTGAGCCGCCTTCAGACGGCAGGTGGGTGACTCGAGTGACCTTTGAGGAGCCGGGAGAGTACGTGCTCCGTGCGGTTGCTAGCGACGGCTCCTTGTTCACCTACGAGAACCTGATGGTCACCGCGACGCGCTGATATGACTTGTAGGTCGAGCAAGCGCATTGTGAAGGAGAAGCCATGAGAGGAGAAGCCATGATTGGTCCCAGCCGCTGGATCGCCGGTCTCGTCGCCCTGGTCGCTGCTGCTGTAGCGCCCGTGGGAGTTGGCGCCCAATCGGCGGCGGTGCCTTCGGACGAAGCCGAAGTGACCTTCACCGGGGACATCGCTCCCATTCTCCAGGAGAACTGTGTGCGCTGCCACCGGGACGGAGGGGTGGCGCCGATGTCGCTAGAGACATACGAGAACGCAAAGCCCTTTTCTCCATTGATCAAGTACCGGACGGGCATTCGGGACCGTGCGGGGGCGATGCCGCCGTTCTACCTCGAGCGGAATATCGGCATCCAGGACTACCGGGACGTGCTCGGGTTGAGCGACGAAGAGATCGCCAAGATCGCGACCTGGGTGGACAACGGCGCACCCCAGGGAGATCCGGAGGACATGCCGCCGCCTCGGGAATTCGATGACGACGATGGCTGGGCCTTCGAGCCGGACGTGGTGGTGAAGACCAAACCTTTCACCATGGGACCCGATGAGCCCGACATGTTCATCCATATCCCGGGGCCGGAGCCCGGACGTTTGCCCATCCCGATCGAGGAAGATCGGTACGTGGCCGCCGTCCAGGTCAGGGAGGTCAATGACGTGCCCGTGGACTACCGATCGCCGTCGTCGACGGGCGGGAGATTTATCGCTCACCACCTGACCTATTCCACGGCGGTGCCCGGGGAAGAGCGAGATGGAATCGGGACCTGGCCCGTTCACGAACTCGGTCGAAATGCGGACATCTTCCCCCCGAACGAGGGCCGGCTGCTGCGAGCAGGCTCGGAGATCAGGAGCAGCTCGCTGCATCTCTCTTCGAACGGGAGAGAGACCACAGCTCACCTGGAGATCGCCTACAAGTTCCATCCGAAGGACTACCAGCCCCCGTACGCTTCGCCGATCCGGGTGAACCGCTACGGTGCGGGCATGGCGCACGATATCGAGGCGGGCAAGGCCGACAACACGTTGACCCGCAGCTGGGTACTCGAGAAGCACACGAAGCTTCTGTCCTCCGAGGCCCACCTTCATGCGGCCGGATACCGAATGTGCCTGGAGTCGATCTGGGGCAACTTCGAGGAGACCCTCTGGTGTATCGGCTACGACCACAACTGGGTCAGGAACTACTGGTATGGAGAGGACGCCGCGCCCCTGCTGCCCAAAGGCACGATCCTGAGAGTCACAGCCGAGCTGAACAACACGGAGGGTAATGCGAACGTCACCGATCCGAGGAATTGGTCGGGACCGGGCAGCATCACCAGGTCCAACATGTTCCACCTCTTCTCCGTAGAGGTCACGCTCAGCGACGAGGAATTCAAGCAGCAGATGGCCGATCGGGTAGAGAACCTCGAGCTGGGGCCCAACGATTGGGTCATCGGCTGTCCGTTGTGCAAGGCTACGATACCGCCGCCGCCGCCCAAGCCGGCTGGCATGATGGACGCCGACACGGAACGAGTGGCGGGAGCAGCCTCGCAAAAAGAAGTCAGGTAAATGATGTGGGCTTGGGTCGTGGCGTTGGCGATTCTGCTGATCCCTCAGGGAGCCGATGGCCAGGACGGGCTCACCTTTTTGAAGGGCCAGACAATCTCACCGGTCTTCGTCGGGTGGCAGGACAATCCGGATGGCTCCTACAACCTCTGGTTCGGATACATGAACCGGAACTGGGAGGAAATGCCCGAGATCCCGGTGGGACCCGACAACCACTTCTCGCCCGGGCCGGCCGATCGGGGGCAGCCCACCTATTTCCTTCCGCGCTTCAACCGTTTCGTCTTCAAGGTGCAGGTGCCGCCCGACTTCGGTGATCAGGAACTCGTGTGGACGCTCCGGGCCCAGGGAGAGGCGTATGGGTCGCTCAACCGGGAATACCATCTGGATCACCGGATGTACCAGGCCCAACGGGGAGTCTACGGAGGAGGCGGCTTTCGCGACGGGGCGGATGAGAACACCGCCCCGGATCTCGAGGTGGACGGAGAAGAGGTACGAAGGGTCAAGGTAGGCGAGCCACTGACGTTGGTGGCGCACGTCAGCGATGACGGATCTCTGGCCCGCACCGACAATACGTTGCCCGTCACCGAGGATGGAGAGCTGGACCTGGAGAGGGCGTTGGCACTGAAGCCCACCAGCCACACGATGGGCACCCATTTTGCCCTGACCCTCTCCTGGTGGGTCTACCGGGGCAACGGCAACGCGGTGGCGTTCGATCCCGACCAGGTGAAGACGTGGTGGGATACGAGGCCCTTCCAGTCCCGGTGGTCACTGTATTGGGTCCCGCCGGAGGAGCCGGAGGACGGGACTTGGGTGACTCGGGTCACCTTCCACGAGCCGGGTACCTACGTGCTCCGTAGCCGGGCGGATGACGGAGGCTTGTTTACGGACCACGAATTGACGGTCCACGTGACCCGGTGACAACGTCGCCACCTGAGACGCCACCCGAGACACCTGCTCACCGCGAGCCAGCCCTCCCGCTCATCCCATCACGCTTGAATCCCAAACGCCAGCACTTTCATATTAATTCCCCATCCGCTGGCGAAGCTCCTCGAACCAGTTCTGGACGATCTGGACCTGCCTCAGCCTCGACGGGTCGCTCTTGACCATCACGAAGCGCCCATCCGGCCCGACATCCCAGTTGATGAACTGAGAGAAGTCGTAGCCACTGGCATCGAAAAGTTCTCGGGGAGGACCGGACGAGAAGGTGGGAGAGGTGCTAACCTCGACTGCCAAAATGCGGGTGCCACTCCGATAGAATATCTCGCGCCCGTCCTTGGACCACTTCCCCTCCACACCGCCGCCAATGGAGACGGAGTGGCGGGGTCCGGGACCCGGAAACGGCCTGACGTAAACCTCCCTGGCGCCCGACACGTTGGAGTAGTACGCGACCCAGCGTCCGTCGGGTGAGAAGTTGGGAGCGGACTCGGAAGCCGGCGTAGCGAGAAACGGTGCTGAAGATCCGTCGACGAGGTTGATGACAGCCAGATCCGAGCCGTTTTCCGGGTGGATCTCGTTCACCATGATGTGATCATCAATCGACCAGGAGGGCTGGTATTGCGGCAGAGGCCGGGCGGACGCTAACTGCGGCCCGCCGCCCTCGCGCCAACGTATCCAGTGCAGATCGCCACCGAAGGAAAACCCCAACCGCTCACCATCAGGTGCCCAGGCTAGACTCGGATGATGTCCGTCGGTCGTGAGGGGTTCCGCGCTTCCCCTCTGCAGGTCCACCATCCAGACATCAGAGGGACGGGGATCCACGATCACAGCCACCCGGTTTCCGTCAGGAGAGACGCGCGGCCAACGATAGCCTCGCGCCTCGACCGGGATCCGCTCCTCTGAACCATCGCGAGCGACGAGCCAGAGAGACCGCTCGAAGCCTCCGGCGACATAAGCCAGCGTTCCCGTTTCCGATACGGCGAAGGCGGCTGCACTGCCGCCAGGACCACGAAACACACCTTCGAGGACCGGGACCTCCGCACCGTTTACCTCCAAGCGGTCGATGTCGAACGGCACGGCTCGTATCCGCTCTTCGCCCGCATGGAAGAGGAGATGACCAGTCGGGACATAACGCGCCTGTGTCCCATTGAACAAGAACCGCACCTCTCCGGTCCCAAGATCGAGAACACCCGTTCCCCCGATGACGCTCACCAGTGCATGCTCGCCATCCGGAAGGTGGTGCGGCCACCGTGGCTGCCCCCCCCGATCGCAGTAGAATCAGCACCGGCTCGACCTGTTTGGTCGACCTGGGTGAGCCCAAGCGGCACGGGGTCTCCGCCTGCCATCGGTACGCGATACAGGCTGGGCCCTGCCGCGAATAGGATCGTGTTGTCGGCTCCCCAGCTCGCTCCACGGGTCTCTCCAGATGGCAAGGGAGTGATGGTGATCGGAGCCCCACCGGATACCGAGACCCTCTGTAGCTGGCCGCTCGCGAAGAACCCCACCCACTCGGCATCCGGCGAGAAGAACGGTTGTCGCGCATCGTCCGTGCCATCCAACTCTCGCGGGGACAAGTCATCGAGCTCGCGTAAGAACAGGCTCCTGACTCCGGCCCGCTCTCCTACGTACACCAGCCGCGTACCGTCGCCGGAAATGGCCAGTGGGTGGCCAAGCCGTCCCCCGAACACTCGTTGGTCCTCCGGGAGTGAAATCTGCGTTCGAGTCACCGGCTGCCGGGGCTGCGGTCGCATCCAGCCCCACAGGACGAGCCCGATAGCGACCACGGCCACCGCGGGCCACGCGACCATGCCCAGCCCCTGGGCACGGAACGTGGACATGGCGGCAGGTGCCGGCTCGGAGGTCATGAAGGAGGGATCTCCCAGGGCCTGCGAAAAAAGAACGGCGCTCGAAAATCGATCGGCTGGCAGCTTCTCCAGCGCCTTAGCAATCGCCGCATCTACGTTGGCCGGGACGGTCTCCCGCTGAGCGGCCGCCGACACGCGCTCACCGGCGATGATTTTGCCCAGGATCGCCTGCGGAGTGCTCCCGGTGAACGGCGGCTCTCCGACCAGCGTCTCATACAAGACGCAGCCGAGGGCGTATATGTCTGCCGCAGGACCCAGATGTTGACCGCCAGCTGCCTGTTCCGGGCTCATGTAGTGGGGCGTCCCGAGGCTCAGCCCGGTCTCGGTCAGACGACCCCCTCCCGCTCCGCCGACAGCGAGCGCGATCCCGAAGTCCGTGATCACCGGCTGACCATCGTGGATCAGAACTGGAGTTGGCCCCGCACGGTGGACGGTTTTGGACTAGAGATTCACGCGGCGGGGGCGTGTTCCTTTTCGTAGTTAAGAGGAGACAATTGGCCGAGGGCAGAGTGCCGTCGGTGGGGATTGTACCAGGCTTCGATGAAGTCGAACACGGCCATCCTGGCCTCGGCCTGATTGCGGAAGCTCTTTCGTTCGATGAGTTCGGTCTCGAGCGTGGCGAAGAAGCTCTCGCACATCGCGTTATCGTACGCGTCGCCGACCGAGCCCATCGAGGGTCGGACGCTGGCCTCTTTGCAGCGTAGGCCGAAGGCGATCGAGGTGTACTGGGTACCCTGATCGCTATGATGGATGACACCGTTCGGTCGTCGTTGCTGCAGCGCCATGTTCAGCGCGTCGAGCACGAGATCGGTCTTGAGATGCGTCTTCATCGACCATCCGACCACATGGCGGCTCCACGCATCGACGACGACTGACAGGTACAAGAAGCCGCTCCAGGTCGGCACGTAGGTGATGTCGGCAACCCAGAGCTGGTCCGGGCCGTGCACACTGAAGTCGCGCGCGACGAGATCGGGGGCAGGTCGAGCATCTCTGTTTCGCTTCGTCGTGCGCCACTTCCTTCGCCGCGTAGCGCCTTGTAGTCCTGCCAGCCTCATCAGACGACGCACCCGCTTGTGGTTGACCTGCCAGCCGTCGTCCCTGAGCTCGGCGTACATCCGTGGCTGGCCATACGTCTCACGGCTGAACGTGTGGATCTCACGCATCCGACCTAGCAGTCGCTCGTTCTCGACCGCGCGATGCGATGGAGGACGCTTTCTCCATGCGTAGTACCCGCTGGGCGAGACGCTCAGGACTTCGCACATCATCTGCACGCTGAACTCGGCCTGGTTGGCCCTCACGAACTCGAACGCTTCGGGGGCACCGAGTCGGACTCCTGAGCGAACCAGGCCGCGGCTTTTTTTAGGATCTCCCGCTCGACACGAAGCCGCTTGTTCTCACGCCGAAGCTCGCGGAGCTCCTCGCGCTCTGACGACGTCAGGCCGTCGCTTCTGACTCCCGTGTCGAGGTCCGTCTGCTTCACCCAATTGTGGATCGTCTGCGCTGTGGGCTCAAACTCCCGACTCAGCTCCTCAGGCGTGCGACCTGCTTTGACCAGCTCCACCATCTGCTGGCGGAACTCCAACGAATACGGCGGTCTCGTTCTTGGCATCGTGGACTCCTCTCTCTAAAGAGAATAGGTGTCCACCGTCAGGGGCTAACTCCAAACGTTACCGGGCTTGATGTCGCGATGAATTACGCCTTGGCGGTGTGAATAGTCGAGGGCCTCCGCCATGTTCGTGGCGATCCGCACTGCTACGTCCACTGGGAGTTGATGAGAGCTAGGATCAAAGGCATCATAGGGGCATGGCGACCGCTACCGGTACCGATCAGCAGCGAAGCAGCCCGAAGACGAAGAGGCGTTCTCCTCCGGGAGCGGGTGCGCGTTCATCATTATTCGCGCAAGCAAGCAACCCAACCCGTCCTACCCAAGAGGAGGATGCCGATGGAGAGGTATATCGGACTCGACGCACACGCGTCGAGCTGCACGCTGGGGATTGTAGGCCCCAGCGGCAAGCGCTTGGGCTCGCAGGTGGTGGAGACGAACGCGCGGGCGCTGATCGAGGTGCTGCGAGGGATTCCGAGGAACCGGCACTTATGCCTGGAAGAAGGGACGCTGTCGGGGTGGCTGTACGAGGTGCTGAAGCCGCACGTGGAGGAGCTGACGGTGGCGGGGGTCGGCAAGAGCCGGGGCCCGAAGACCGACAAGCTGGACGCGTTTGCCCTGGCGGAGAAGCTGCGGATCGGATCACTGGAGACGACGGTCTACAAGAACCGGGGCCAGTTCAGGCGGCTGGGGGAACGGGCGAAGAGCTACGACTTCTTGGTCGGCGACACGGTGCGGGTGAAGAACCGGCTCAAGAGCGTGCTGCGCTCGAGAGGAGTGGCCTACGGCGCGGGGCGCTCGGTCTACTTAAAGCGCGACCGGGAGGAGTGGTTGGCCAAGCTGCCGGAAGCGAGCAGGACGACGGCCGGGTTGCTGTACGAGGAGCACGACGCACTCGTGGCATTGAGGGCGAAGGCCGAGAAGGCGTTGCTGGCGGAAGCACGCAAGCATCGAGAGTGGCATGTGCTGAAGACGTGCCCGGGTCTGGGTCCGATCCGGACGGCGGAGCTCCTGCCGGTGGTGGTGACGCCGTACCGGTTCCAGAGCCGGAGCAGGTTCTGGGCGTACTGCGGACTGGGCGTCGTGATGCGGAGCTCGTCGGACTGGGTGCGGGGTCCGGGTGGGCGGTGGGTAAGGGAACCGGTACAGCAGACGCGGGGGCTGAATCGGAACTTCAACCACACGCTGAAGCGTGTGTTCAAGGGCGCAGCGACGACGGTGATCGGTCGGGCCGAGGACGAGCCCTTGTACCGCCACTACGAGCGACTCCTGGAGGGGGGCACGAAGCCGAATCTGGCGAAGCTGACGATCGCGCGTCAGCTCGCCTCGATCGTGCTAGCGGTGTGGCGCACGGGCGAAGCGTACGACCCAAGAGACTGGAAGCGACGGAGTAAACCGGCCTGGGATCGGCGAGCGTGGGGTCGAAAGCGGTCACAACATGGGGTCCGACGAAACGGAAGCGAACCGGTTACAGGGGACAGCATCCATACACACCGTGGGCCGGGGCAGAGAGCCCAAGCCCCCACTCAAAGGCTATGCACCCCTGGAGAGCCGAACGAAGCGATGGGCCACAGAGTCCCAGATAGAAGGATGGTTCCCGCTCCAGAGCGGAGAACGCGACGGCTGTGAACGTCTTCCGGACTGCGATGCGGACCCTGCGAGCGCACCCCTCCCCACCCTGAGTCGTCGACCGGGCAATCCAAACCATGCGGACGCCGACGGTCAAAAAATGAGCCGACGGCGCGTGGGGAAGGTGCGTCTTGACCGCCAGCCCCATAGAAGGGTGTGTAAAAAAAGAGGCGACGTACCTTTCCGCTAGGTAGTAAGAAGTTAACCAGCGAATCCCGGGTGAGCGCCCGGGGGAAAGGAACGATGCCTCGTGAGGAAGAATATGGTGGGACCCGAGAGTGAGTCCAGCACGCCGACGTGGGAGTGCTTGGAAGCGCTGGTTCGTGAGAAGGCCCAGGAGATGGTCCAGCGGATTCTGGAGGAGGAAGTGACGGAGTTGCTCGGCCGGGAGAAGTCGGAGCGGAAGACGGTCGTAGACCCGGCGCCAGGCTACCGCAACGGCTACGGCAAGGCTCGGCGGCTGGCGATGAGCTCGGGCACGATCATGCTCCGACGGCCCCGGGTTCGAGGCATTGAGGAGCGGTTCGAGAGTCGGGTGTTGCCGTTGTTCGCACGACGGACGAAGGAGGTGGGTGCTCTGCTTCCGGAGCTGTATCTGCACGGGCTGGCGGAGGGAGACTTCGAGCTGGCGATGCGGGGCCTGCTGGGCGAGGGGGCCCCGTTGTCGAAGTCTTCGATTTGGCGGCTGCGGGCGGGATGGACAAGGAAATTCGAGGAATGGTCGAAGCGCTCGCTGGCCGACCGTGAGGTCGTCTACGTCTGGGCGGACGGGATCTACGTGAAGGCGGGGCTCGAGCGGGACAAGGCAGCGCTGCTGGTGGTTCTCGGTGCGATGCGAGATGGTACGAAGGAGGTGTTGGCCCTGAGATCGGGCTACCGAGAGTCGGTCGAGTCCTGGTCCGAGGTGTTGCGGGATCTGAAGGCACGCGGCATCGAGGCGCCCCGGCTTTTGATGGCGGACGGCAACGCGGCGATCTGGGGCGCAGTACGGCAGGTATGGCCTGAGGCGGGCGAGCAACGGTGCTGGAACCACAAGATGAGGAACGTGCTGGACCGGCTGCCTCAGCGGGAGCAGAGCGAGGCGAAGGACCTTCTCAGGACCGTGGTCTACGCACCGAGGCGGTCCGAGGCGCTGAAGGCCCGTGAGGCGTTCGCCAGGCGCTACAGACCGTGGTATCCGAAGGCGGTGGATGTACTCGAGGACGACTGGGAGCGGATGGTGGCGTTCTACGACTTCCCCGAGGACCACTGGAAGCATCTACGCACGACGAACGTGGTCGAGAGCCCCTTTGCCGCAGTACGGCTCAGGACAACGGCGGCGAAGCGCTTCAAGCGGGTCGAGAGCGCTACGGCGCTGATCTGGAAGCTGCTCTTGGTGGCGGAGAAGCGCTTCAGAAGGCTCGACGCTCCTCACCTCCTCAAGGACGTATTTGAAGGAAGAAAGTTCGAAGACGGAAAGCCCGTCTCAACCCAACAGCGGAAAAACGCCGCCTGAAACATTTACACACCTATTGACCCAACCTCGCCGTGCCCTGTCGAGGTTCCTGGGGTACGGACCGTTCTTCTATACCGACTAGCGGCTCACCGTTGGTGCGATCGAGGATGTACACCCAGCCTGTTTTGCCCGCCTGGGCCAATCCTTTACGTGGCACGCCGTCGTATTCCAGATCAAACAAGACCACAGGGTTAGGCGCATCATAATCCCAGATATCATGATGCACCTGCTGAAAGTGCCAGCGGTACTCACCGGTGTAGGCATCCAGTGCCACGATGGACGCTGTGAACAGGTTGTCCCCGGCACGCACCGCTCCGTTGTAGTCGGGCCCGGGGTTGCCGGTCGAAAAGTAGATCATGCCCAATTCAGGATCCACTGCAGGCGTGTGCCACACAGTGCCCCCGCCGGTTCGCCAGGCATCGTTGTCAGCAGGCCAGGTATGATGACCGAATTCGCCCGGGCCTGGCACGGTATGGAAAGTCCACAGCAAACTGCCGTCGGCCGCACTGTAGGCCTTCACCCGCCCTCTTGCTGCAAATTCTGCACCCGCGAAGCCGGTAATCACCATGCCGTTGAAATACAAGGGAGCGCTGGTGATGGTATACCCTTCTTCCCAGGCTTCGGCCTGGATGGACCAGACCTCTTCACCGGTCTCCATATCCAGCGCCTTAAGCACGCCATCCAGCTGTCCGACAAAGATTTTGTCTTCGCCAAATCCCACACCGCGACTGGTCCATCCACAACAGACCGTCGAAATTTCATCATCAAGATTTGCCCGGTAGCTCCACAAAATTTCACCGGTTTCAATGCCCAGGGCGAAGACATCGTCTGCACCGGTTACGACATACATGACCCCTTCGTGGATGATGGGCTGCGCCTCACCTGAATACTTCGCGCCGACCCCAGACTCGTCGAGATGAGTACGCCAGACCGGACCAAGTTGATTGACATTGTCCGTGTTGATCTCCGTCAATGCTGAGAAGTTTCGGTTGAAGAGGTCCCCGCCGTTGGTCAGCCAGTCGGCCGTAGGCAGTTCCGACAGCGTCTCTTCATCCGGTCTGACCTGTGAAGATTCAGCGGCATTTGCTGTCAGCGAGGAACACAGGACAAGTAGTCCTGCCAAAAGGTTAGACGTATGTCTATGCATGTCTAAGGCTCTATGCTCCTACTGTATTAGGAGGGTATGGGAAAGCTCCAATCAGCCGGCGGCGAAGCAGTAAAACAAACCGGCGCCTCCGGTGCTGATGAGGTTCTCCCGTGTACAGCCCGGCGTGCCGTGGGAGGAGTTCCAGGACGAGCCCGGCGTGGAGAAGGAGTAGCGGTCGGCATGCCCTACCCTGACGCTCCCCTCGCTGTTGCTTGTCCAGTTGCTGCATGTCTGGTCCTGGCCCGCGGCAAGCGCGGTGCCATCCATTTGTGAACCGGTGAGTACATCGTGCTCGGTAAAATCCGGATCCCCGTCGATGCGTGAGGCGAACTGATTGCCGTTCTCGTCGAGCGTGTACTGCCAGTTGAAATTCGAATTGTCGTAGTGGAGGCTTTCCACGCTGGTGGCCATGACGAGGCCGTTGGCATTCGCCCAGGGTCCGGAACCGATCCGGTCACGGGCATTGACGGCCGTGGCGTCGGCCGTCGCCTGCGTGCTCAGGTAGGCCCGCCAGGTACGGTTACCGGCCCCGACCGTCTCGGCAAGGCTCTGGCAGTGCGCGTCGGCGCCCTCGAGGCCTCCGAGGTTACCGCCGTTGCCGAGCCCCACGCTCGTGATGAAGAAGCCCATGGGCTCGGGCTGCTGCTCCTGTCCCGCAGCGTGGACCGGCAGCGCCAACAGGCCCAAAGCGGTCAGCGAGAGCGCGACGTTGCGAGTGTAGCCCATCGTTCTACCTCCCTCCTCAAGACGAGGCGTTCGGCCAAATCCTGCTTGGCATCTTTTCTACAAGGCGTCCGTCCGTTCGCTGACGGGAGCGTCCGCAACGATTACGACTCCGTAGGTCGCGGCGTCACTCGGGGCGCGCTGTTCTCGGGGAACGTAAAGGTGGTCCCTTTTGGGTGCCAGGGGACACGAGCCAAAATACTTGTACCAGTGGGCCTGGGTAGACTTGAACTGTTCGGCTTGAGCGTTCACGGATTCGAGAACGTTGGTCGTCTTCAGCGAACGGCCAACCAGCGGGAACACGCCGAGTCGATGCAGGGTCAACGTCTCCTCGAACCCTTCGTCCAGGCTTGCAACCGCCGACTGGTTGAGCTCGTCCAGCTCAGCCCGCATCGCTTTCAGGTCCCGCTTCGCCTCCTCGTAGGTGGGCCGCTCGTAGGCTCGCTGCAGACGTCCACACCAGGCCTTCTGCTCGGTGCGTGGCAGGTACGAGACCACATTCTCTCGCTTGTGCCATTGGCAGCGCTGGATAAGCACCTGGCCCCGGAACACCGTCGTCACTGCCGACTTCAGCCCCTTGGCGCCGTCGATCACGACCAGCGCTCCGGCCGACAGATCGAGTCCCCGATCCTTCAGGGAGCGCAGAAAGCTCGTGATCACCCGGGCGTTCTCCGTTTCCGTCTGCACGAATCCCGCAAACACCTTGTCTCCCCCCATCGTCACGGCTAACGCGACGACGATTTCGTCATTGGCAAACGTCTTGCCATCCAGGAAGAGCGCCACGACGTCGAGCTCCGTAAGCTCACGTTCCTGAAACGCCTTCAGCTGCCTGGCGGTCGCCTTCTTGAACTCCCGCGACACCGTCGACTTAGACAGCCCGATCGCCCCCGGCACTGCCTCCACCGCGGCCTCATAGTCACGACACGAGATCCCAAGCAGGACCTTGCGGAACAACCCCTCGTCCACCTCGCCCGCCGCCCAGTGCAAGCGCTCGTACGACTCCAGACGCGCCTCTCCCTCCAGACCTCGCACCCGAGGGACCCGGACCGGATGACGCTGCCCGCCCAGGCGTACCGAGCCCGGGTTGCTCCCATGCCGGTAGATCACTTCTCCTTCTCCCTTGCGGGCGTGCCTCGGACCCGCCAACCGCTCGACCTCTTCGTCCAGCACCCGCCCCACCTCCGCCAGCCCAAGCGGTATCAATTCCTGGATCAATTCCACCCGCATCTCGGTCCTCAGCGCCTCGATCGCTTCCCAGTCCAGCTCACTCGGCGCACCCATCCTTCGGTCCTTCTTGCCTCGACGTACAAGCTGTGGCTCTCTCTCCATTGGTGGCCTCCTTCCTCTCATGGTTCGGTGTTGTGTTCCTCACACCCACCTTACCCGAGGTCGGAGGTCACTTCAAATTCCAACTAAACTTAGGACACCCTCGTCTCTCCTTTCCCAGGTTGCGGCCAATTGTGGGCTCGAAAGAGCCCGAGTCCGAATCAGGGCTTAGCCTTGAGGACTTTCCTTTCGGGTGAACATGTACATCCATATGATCCTGGAATACCTGAAATGGATAAAAGTCGTTGGGACAACCACGACGACAATGATGGACACGATAAGGGATGGACTGGTCGTGAAATTTTGAACTAGGATGTAAATCGCAAAACTTTCGGCAAGAGTTGTTGCATAGCTGACATACATCGCTCCTACGAAGAAGCTGGGCTCAATTTCAAAGTGATGATGACAATAAGGGCATTCCTCATGCATGACGGGCGCCCTCAGCCTGAAAATATTTCCTTTGCTTTTGAAGACGTCTCCCTTTTCGCATTTAGGACATTTTCCTTTTACGAGGCTTAGAATACGATTCATCGCAGCCGCCCCGGTGTGTCTTGGGGCGGAAGTCACGAGAGTCCTGGACTCCGCTGACATCGTCGAGCTCCTTTGTGCGGTGTGATATACGTGTCTTCCTTCAGAAAACCTCATCTTCGTCCAGCGCGGGCTATCCCCACGCTATGTCCTCAGGCCGGCGATTAGGCCGCCTCCTCTAGGAACTGGGTCACCACCTGCACCAGCTCCTGCGGTTTGTCCATGTGCACGTAGTGGCCGGACTTGTCGATTACCTCCAGCTTGGCGTTGGGCAGGTTTTCTACGATCTCCTGCCCCAGCTTGCTGCTGATGAAACGATCGTATTTGCCCCACACCACCAGCACGGGTGTTTGAAGCTCTTGTGCGCGCGGCTCAAAGTATTCCTGACCCATGCGGAAGTTTTGGAAGTACGAAAGAAACGCCTCTTGGGTGCTCTTACTCACACCATCGGCCAAGAATTCTCGTCGCACCTCAGCCGGGATGGAGTGCCCCCTGTAAAATCCTTTGAAGTACGAAATTTCGGCTGTGATGCGCGGAAACCAGCGCACCAGGGCCTTGCCGATGATCGAGCCTTTTTTGGCAAAGCTCTTGAGCTCCCAGGAGGAGTATTGTGGCCGCGGAAACGGAATGCCGTCCATCACCGCCAGCTTGGAGACACGGCTCGGGTGCTCGAGGCCGACCAGTAGCGAAGGGAGAAGGGCAATGTCTGTGGCCACCAGGTTCGCCTGACGGATCTGAAGCGAGTCCATGAAGTCTACAATCACCTCCGCAAAGCGGCGTGACGTGTAGTCCTCGGGCGACGTCAACGGATCGCTCCCGCCAAAACCAGGCCAATCGATCGCCAGCACGTGGTACTTTTCGGCCAGGAGTGGCGCCACAGCGTACCAAGCCTGCAGATTCTCGGGCACGCCATGCAGCAACAACACCGTCGGGTTCGCAGGGTCGCCCAACTCGGCAAACCGGATGTTGAGATCTTCCTTTTCCAACCGCACGGTCTTGGTAGCCAGCAGACGGTTCGGTTTTTCCATTGTTGTGGGCCCGGCATGGGCGATGACTTGGAGGTGAAAGTCCTCCCGGAACCTGGTCGCAGGGACCGAAGGGAAGCGCAAGGCGTTCGTCGTGAGGCGTACGCTGAACGAAGCGTGAAACGAACCCGTGAGTCGACGAACAGGAACCGGATACGAGGCGCTGCGGACCGGGGCGAGCGGACCACTGACCGCGAAGCTCCTGCGACCAAGGGGAAGCGGCGTAGATCCGGCGATTGTGCGGGGAAGGTCATCGTTCTTACCCGGGGAGGTCTCGCCTGACGCCTGAAAGGGTGACGCCGGCACTGCGCTATCGTGCGTGCCGGCGGAGCGAGAAGTCAGCAGAGGCCATAGTAGGCCGACGAAGTGCATGATGCGCTTGGACCCAGCTTTGTCGGACGAAGGGCCGAACGGAGAGGAGAGCGTGACGACCGTGGACCTCGGCAAGGCCATGCGCCAGGAGTCCAGGCAACTGGGGCTCCCACTGGAGGATAGGGGTGAAGCCCCGAAGGTAGAGGGGAGTGGCGAAGCCGGAACGGTGGCCCATGGAGACGAGCGCTCAGGAAGCGAGCATCTCCTGATGCAGGAGGTGGTCGGGCGTGCCAACCTCGTAGGAGCGTTGAAACGCGTGCGGCAGAATAAGGGCAGTCCGGGCATCGACGGGATGAACGTGGAGGAGCTGCCAGAGTACTTGCGCAGGCACTGGGGGGAGATCCGACAGCGGTTGCTGGCGGGGACCTACCAACCGAAGCCGGTACGAAGGCAGGAGATACCGAAGAGTGGGGGAGGGGTCCGGGAGTTGGGGATTCCGACCGTGCTGGACCGGTTCATCCAACAAGCCATCCTGCAGGTGATGCAACCGAGGTTCGACCCGACGTTCAGTCGGCACAGCCACGGCTTCCGGCCTGGGCGCCGAGCACACGATGCGGTGCGCGAAGCGCAGCACTACATCCAGGAGGGGAGACGATGGGTGGTGGATGTGGACCTGGAGAAGTTTTTCGACCGGGTGAACCACGACGTGCTGATGGGGCGGCTGGCAAAGCGGATCGAGGATAAGGCGATGCTGCGGATCCTCCGTCGCTACCTACAGGCCGGAGTCATGGCGAACGGGGTGGTGATGGAGCGGCACATGGGGACGCCTCAGGGCGGACCGTTGTCGCCGTTGCTGGCGAACGTGCTCCTGGACGAAGTGGACCAGGAGTTGGAGCTACGCGGACACGCGTTTGTCCGGTACGCCGATGACTGCAATGTATACGTGCGGTCGAGGCGGGCAGGACAACGTGTGATGCAGGCGCTGAGGCACCTGTACGGGAAACTTCGGCTTCAGGTCAACGAGGAAAAGAGCGCGGTGGCGCGAGTGTGGGATCGACAGTTCCTGGGCTACAGCTTCTGGGTAGCGGCAGGGAAGGTCGTGAAGCGCCGGGTCAGCAAGAAGGCCCTGACGAAGTTCAAAGAGCGAGTCCGGCAGATTACAAGCCGGAGCGGCGGGCGGAGCCTGCAACAGGTGGCGGAAGAGCTACGGAGCTACGTGCTGGGGTGGAAGGCATACTTCGGCTTAGCGGACACACCGGGGGGTTTCCGAGACCTGGACCAATGGATCCACCGCCGGCTGCGTACATTGCAATTACGCCAGTGGAAACGAGGAAGGACAGCGTACCGGGAGTTGAGGGCTCGCGGTGTGAGCGAGAACCTCGCCTGGCGAGCTGCTCGGTTCGCGCGAAGCTGGTGGCACGTGGCTGCGCACCACGCCCTGCACACGGCCTTGCCGGGGGCGTACTTCGACGAGCTGGGTGTGCCCCGGCTCACGCCGTACTGACCTCAACTCACCGAACCGCCAGGTGCGGACCCGCATGCCTGGTGGTGTGGGAGGGGAAGGACCGGGAACGCCGGTCCTCCCCTATCCCGATCCGCGGCGATCGGTGTTCAATGGTGTTTTTTCCGATCGAGCTAAGAGTCCGGCGTCACTCGTGTTCATGTTTCCTCTCCTTGGTTTGGGATACTGATAACTCGAGTTTCATCTAGGCCGCGAAGATTCTTACCGCACGCCGATAAGAGACAGCTTGCGAGAGAAATCCAAACAGTACAGGCAAGGCGTAAACCTGAGCTAGCAGCGCCGTGGGTGCCGCACCGATGCCACCGGTACTCAATGACGCCTCAGCCAGGATAATGGCCGAATTGATGGTTCCGATAATCAATCCAATTGTCACAGCCCTTGCGGGAATCCCATGTAGAAAAGCGGTTGCGACAAGATTCTCCGTCGTCTCGGGTATATGCTCTTTTTTGGCATCCCCCCAGGCCCGCCGGATAGCCGTGAGTTGCGAGATCGCAATGACTACGAAAGGGGTCACATATGCCAAAAGCAGAGGCACAATCTGAATCGTGTCGGATCCAAAGAGCGCATCGAATTGATTGATCCACGTCAGTGCGCTGCCAATGATCAGAGCGAGTATCGCTGAGCGGCGTAGCACGCCGCCCGTCAATTGGGCTGACTCAGGGAGACCCCAGCGTTGCCGGTTTTCCGAATGCCCTGTGCTGGTTCCTGTTTTCATCTTTCGATATGCTCCAGTAAGGTGTATATACACTTAATCGTTCAAAAAAACTTCACCCGTTTTGCACCACGCCAATCGTTGTCTCTAGATCATCCAGAAAGGCTGACCAACGCTTCTGACCAAGACCGTCGACTAGCCGGGACTGCGCCTCTCGCCAATAGGGAAGGGCATCTTCAAGCACTGTCTTCCCCTCGTCCGTTAGGCTGACGATGCGCACCCGTTGATCCTCGTCCTGTTCAATGCGGACCAGTCGCTTCTCAACGAGTGGCCTGAGATTTCGCGTTAACGTCGTACGGTCCATAACAAGGGCGTCTGCCAACTGCGTCAGTGGTGTATCTCCCAGTCTCGCCAGTGCCGAGATCACGGTGAATTGGGTTACCTGCAGGCCAACCGGCCGCAAGCCGGCGTTATAGACTTGCGTCACCGATCGCGTTGCTTTGCGCAAGTTTGCGATTGTGCAATTCGCTCGATCCAGGGCATTGCGACTCTGATTTGCAGGTTTCTTGGTGGTCATTTACGTGTATATACACTATTTGGCCTTGCCTGTCAAGACAAGGGTTTTGATCGGGTCGGTGCAGAGAAACCTGTAACACAACCTGTATCATCGCCCACCAGCGCTGGCTGGCGCCCACCAGCGCAGAATCCGGGAAAACCCCTAATTCCAGCGCCCACGAGCGCTCACGAGCGCTCGACTCATATCTGATAAGCGTGAGGTCGGTAGTTCGAGTCTACCCAGGCCCATTGATGGAAATTGAAGCCCCCCAACGCCTTCGGGTCTTGCGGACAGAAACGCCGCACCTTTCGTTCGGGATGCGAGGCGCTTGTCGTCGACGCGTGGTCCACCGGAGGCCTCGCGGTTGCCCCCTTGTCGTTCCCGATCTACGATTCGCGAATTCATCGCGTTGTGACGCCCATGAGGGTTACAGCGCCGTTCTATGACCTCGGGGAATCAGGAGCAACGAGCATCATGAAAGTCGACCCTCGACCCTTCCGCATGCGGACTCTCCTGCTTTGCGTCGGCCTCGCCTCGGCGGCCTCGATGGCGACGGCGGCTCCGGCGTCCGCTCAGGTCCAGACGGGGACCGAGAACGGCGAGTGGCGCTATGTCGGCGGCAACGCCGGGCACACCCGCTACTCACCTCTTGAGCAGATCAACGCCGCCAACTTCGCGGATCTCGAGGTGGCGTGGATTTGGCGGGGGGACAACTTCGGCCCCAACGTCGACTACTTTTTCCGGTCCACGCCGCTCTACGTCGATGGAGTGGTCTACACGATTGCCACGCCGCGCCGGCAGGTGGTCGCGATGGACCCCGCCACGGGCGAGACGCTCTGGGTGTTCCGCGAGCCCGAGACGGTCAGGCACCTGCGGTCCCCCAGGCAGGCCTACGGCAAGGGCGTCGCTTATGCCGAGGTGGACGGTCGCGGCGTGATCTTCGTCATTACCCCCGCGTTCTTCCTCTGGGCTCTCGACGCCAAAACAGGACTGCCCCTGGAGGATTGGGGCACCCCCATACCGCTGGACGATTTCCCGCAGACCGGGGGCGTCGATCTGATCCCTGGTCTCGTCGGGGACTGGGGCCGCTGGCAGGACTATCTCGCCCAGGGCAACATCTACGACCCGGACCACGGGATTCCGAGAGAACTCGGCATGGTCAGCAGCTCGGCGCCGCCGATCGTGGTCAACGGTGTGGTAGTCGTAGGCACCGGCCACGAGGCCAGCTATAACCAGACCCGGATCGAGAATGTCCCGGGTGATATCCAGGGCTACGATGCCAGAACAGGAGAGTTTCTCTGGAAGTTCCACATCATCCCCCGGCCCGGCGAGTTCGGGCACGAGACGTGGGAGAACGACGCCTGGCAGTGGTCCGGGGACATGTCGCAATGGGCTCTCGCGTCCGCCGACCCGGAGCTGGGACTCGTCTACATGGTGACGAACGCCTCGACCGTGCAGACGTACACGGGCCAGCGCCCCGGAGACAACCTCTTCGGGGGCAGCGTCATCGCGTTGGACGTGAGGACCGGCGAGCGGCGATGGCACTTCCAGATTCACCACAGCGACCAGTGGAACTACGACCTGCCGACCCCGCCCATGCTGATGGACCTGACGGTGGACGGGGAGGTAATCCCGGCGTTGGTACAGAACACCAAGCAAGGCCTCGTCTTCGCGTTCAACCGGGAGACCGGTGAGCCCATTTGGCCGATTGAGGAGCGCCCGGTCATCCAGACCGAGGTCCCCGGCAATTACACCGCGGTCACGCAGCCCTATCCGACCCTGCCGGAACCGTTGGACGACATCGTGTTGAACGGACTCACTGAGGAGTTCGTCATCGACTACACGCCGGATCTGGAGGCTCAGGCGCAGATCATACTGAGTCAGTTCCGGATCGGGGGCCTCTACGTGCCGCCGCTTCCCTACAATCATGACAACGGCTTCCGCAACAATGTCGGCTGCCAAGGGGCCGGAAACGTCATCCCGCACCCCCCGGTCGCGGATCCCACTACGGGCACGATATACGCAAACCACCACCGGAACTGCAGCGCCCCCGCGTTCATGCAGCCCACGGATGGGGAGGCCGCGGATATCCCGGAGTATGCTTCGCCTGGTGCTGGCTACTCCACCCCCACCTTTACTCCGACGACGGGCACGACCGTGGCGGCGTGGTTGCCAGGCGGCGGGCCCGTGCAGCGCCGCGAGCCGCTTCCGAGGATCGAGGGCCTGCGGCTCTGGAAGCCGATGGACAACCAGCTCACCGCCATGGATATGAACAGAGGCCGGCGGACCTGGTCGGTGCCGGTCGGCGAGACCCCCGAGGAGATCCGGGACCACCCTCTTCTAGCGGGAGTGGACGTTCCCAATACGGGAGGCACCGGCTTTTCGATCCAGATGGTGACGGGGAGCGTCTTGGTCCAGACCAGGGCGTACAGCTCGGGGCCTGGGCAGTCGGTTCCCGACGAGCCGTTCGAGCTCCACGCGCGCGACAAGGGGACCGGCGAGATCCTGGCGAGCGTCGAGCTCCCGGCCCCCGGCCAGTACGGGATGATGACCTACATGCACGAGGGCAAACAGTACATCGTGGTGCAGATCGGTAACGTCCACGTAGACTTTCCGGGCTCGCTGGTGGCGCTGACTCTGCCCTGATTCGTGCCCAGCATCCCCCGGGCTCCGTCCAGTTCCACGAGGCGACCCATCTCACGGCCGCCGACCGCGACCTGATGCAGCAGATGCGTCTAAGGCGGGTGCGAGGGCAACCGCTCCGTGCTGGGCCGAAGCTGTAACACAACCTGTATCATCGCCCACCAGCGCTGGCCAGCGCCCACCAGCGCAGAATCCGGGAAAACCCCTAATTCCAGCGCCCACGAGCGCCCACGAGCGCTCGACTCATATGGGCAGGAGCGCGTCGGGGACAAGCGCCCAACTGGATCTGAAGTCGAACGCCGCGTTATTCGTGAGGTTCGTCTGGTTCAAGCCGTCGGCGTCCATCACGTAGATCTCATAGTTCCCGTCGCGGTTGCTCGAGAAAGCGATCTTCGAGCTGTCCGGCGACCAGGCGGGAAATGCGTCCAACGCTGCGTTGTTAGTGAGGTTCACTGGGTTCGAGCCGTCGGCATCCATCACGTAGATCTCGTTGTTCCCGTCGCGGAAGCTAACGAAAACGATCTTCGAGCCGTCCGGCGACCATGAAGGCGCGGAGTCGAGCGACGCGTTGTTCGTGAGGTTCATCTGGTTCGAGCCGTCGGCGTTCATTACGTAGATCTCGTCGTTCCCGTCACGGTCGCTCGAGAAAGCGATCTTCGAGCCGTCCGGCGACCATGAAGGCAAAACCTCGAAACCCGTGGGATCCGTGTTGTTCGTGAGCCTCACCGGGTTCGAGCCGTCGGCGTCCATCACGTAGATTGCATAGTTCACGCCGCGGTTGCTGTCAAAAGCGATCTTCGAGCCGTCCGGCGACCACACGGGATTATTGTCATCGACCCCAAGATTGTTCGTGAGCCTCATCAGGTTCGAGCCGTTGGCGTTCATTACGTAGATCTCGCCGTTCCCGTCGCGGTCGCTCGAGAAAGCGATCTCCGAGCCGTCCGGCGACCATGAAGGCCCGGAGTCGAACGCCTCGTTGTTAGTGAGCCTCGCCGGGTTCAAGCCGTCGGCGTCCATCACGTAGATCTCATCGTTCCCGTCGCGGTCGCTCGAGAAAGCGATCTCGGAAACAAGGACAAGCGGGCTCACAGTGATCGACAGCGCCTTCGTCGCGCTCTGACCGTCCCCGCTCACAACCCCCACGGTGAAGTTCTGGGTTTCGAGCACCGTCGGGGTTCCGCTGACCTGACCGCTCGCCGCGTTCAAGCTCAGACCCGTCGGTAGCGACCCGACCGTGACAGACCACGTGTAACTACCGTCCCCGCCGGTGGCAGCGAGCGTCTGACTGTAGGCAACAGTCTGTGCTGCGTTCGATAGCACCGTCGTTGTGACAGCCAGCGTCGCGAAACTTGGACCCATAGTGTCATCGTTGCCTCCACAGCCCAGCGGGAGAAGAAGCAAGCTCGCGACGAAAAGAACTCTGCGGCCCGAGAGGGCGGCATTTAGGCGGATGATGGGATCGGACATGGGCGCACTCCAGGATCAGACCGCCGTCAACATCCGAGAGTGGGCCGGTGGGCGCAAGCGGAAGCACGTCACACGGCCAGAATCGCCGCTACAGCAACACCAACGGCAGCCCCAGCACGAAGAGCGCCGGACGTAATATCGGCTAGCTCACGCCCCGCCGCGTGATCTTCAGAATCCGGTCGTCGTCCGACGCCGGCTGACCGCGCCCGTCCTCGTTGCTCGTAGCGATGTACACTTCGCCATCGGGACCCACCAGAACGTCTCGCAGGCGACCGTAGTCGCCGCGGTAGATCGCGTCGGTGCTCACGACCGAGCGGCCGTCTTCCGACAACTCGAGCCGCCAGAGTGCCGCGCCCCGCAGTGAGGTGACGAGGAGGCTTCCATTCCACGCGGGGATCCGGTCCGAGCCGTAGTAGTCGAGGCCGGAGATCCCCACGGTCGGCGTCCACGCCTCGAGCGGCTCTACCACGTCGTTGTCGTCGCAGTACTCATCCTCGTCATCCACGTCGCCATCACAGAAGCCGTGGACGGACGGCCACCCGTGGTCGCCGCCCATCTCGACCCGCATCACCTCGTCGTTCGTTCTGGGTCCGTGCTCGGCGACGTACAGGTCACCCGTCTCGGGGTGGAACACGATGCCCTGCGGGTTCCGGTGGCCATATGAGTAGACACGCGTCCCGAACGGATTTCCGGGAGCCGGCCCTCCGTCCAGCGTGAGCCGCAGGACCTTGCCGGACAGAGAGCCGAGGTCCTGGGCCATGGGACGGTTTCCGGCGTCCCCCATGGTCATGTACAAGAATCCGTCCAGGCCGACGACGAGCCTCGACCCGTCGTGGTTGCGACGCCCGGGAATCCCATCGACGAGAGTCTCCCGAGCGGTGAGGCGTCCCCCCTCGTAGCGCATGCGGATCAGGCGATTCTCGATACCGTTCCCGGCGGCATACGAGTGCGCTAGGTAGACGTACGGCTCCTGTTCGAAATCCGGGTGGAAGGCCATGCCCATCAGGCCGCTCTCACCCCGCTCGTGTACGGCAATCTCGGCCACGAGCGTGATCGCCCCTGTCTCCGGATCTACCCGAGATACACGACCTGCTCGCTCCGTAAACCAGATCGCGGCGTCGGGACCCCAGGCAAGATCCCAAGGGGTGTCGAGACCCGAAGCGAGCGTCTCGACGCGCAAGTCGGCGGCGGGGGTAGGGGTGCTCGGGGCGGCTTGCTGTGGAGCCGCACGGACGACGGCCGGGGGCGCCAGCGCCCCGCAAGCTGTCATAACGAGGATGGCTACCGGAGTCGGCGTGCGGCGCGTTCTCATGATCGTTTCCTCCTTGTCGTACAGACCCGCCTAACAGGTCGGTGTCTAGATCCTTACCAAACCTGAATGCCTACCACGAAGGATCTAGCCCGAACAGCTTCCCCACCCGCCGTTGTCACTGCACAGCAAACGTGATGGGGAGCTGGATCCAAGCCTGGACCCGCTCGTCTCCGTTCATAGCCGAGGTGAACTGGAAAACGGTCGCGACCCTGAGGGCCGCCGATTCAGCGCTGCGGCATGGACTTGATGAACGCGCCCCCTCCGGAGACGACCGCCCCGTAAACGTTCCCGGCCGCGTCCACGGCCACTCCCTCGGGGTTCGAGTCGTCTGGATAGGCTTGGACCCTGCCGGCGATCCGGTAGCGAACGATGCCGTCCCTCAGGCTCCCGACGCGGACTCCGTTGGCCCACCCAGGGTTGTTCCCGCCCTCGAAGTCCGACTCTGAGTCCGCCACGTAGAGCATGTCGTTGTCGTCCACGTAGATGCCGCTCGGGCGACCGAACTGGCGAAGCTCCCCGATGTACGTCCCGTCCCGCTGGAGGATCTGGATTCGGTTGTTCCCGCGGTCCCCGACGATCAGGCGTCCCTGCGAGTCGATGTCGATGGCGTGGGGCGTACGGAACTCACCGGGTGCGGCACCCAGCCGACCGATGGTGCGGAGGAACCGACCGTTCCGGTCGAAGACCGCGATCCGGGCAACGGTCGACGCCGGCGTCCCGAAGTTCTGACCTTCGTGCCCGTCGGCGACATAGATGGTCCCGTCCTCATCCGTCACCACGTCGTTCGGCGTGTTCAGCCGCCCGTCCGTTCCGTCTCCGCCGACGCCGGGGGTGCCGACCGTGAGCAGCAGCTGTCCCTGGGGGCTGAACTTATAGACCGCGTGCCCCTTCCGGGCCGTAGTGGGGTCGTCCGGGTCCGGTCCCCGGGCGTCGGTTACCCAGACGTTCCCGTCGTCATCGGCGTAGAGCCCGTGCGGGAAGAGGGTCATCCCCCCTCCGAGGCTCGCGACCACGTTCCCCTGAGGATCGATCTTGAGGATCGGGTCTACATCCGTTTCCGCGCAGGAGTTGGCGCCGCAACGGTCGATCGCCCAGATGTGGATCCCGTCGGGGTCCACGTGCGCTCCCGCCGTGGATCCCCAGGTGCGACGGTCGGGCAGCCGAACCCAGTTGTCCACGGCCGTATAGGGGTTGGGCAGGTCGTTCATGGGCATGATGTTCGGGAGCCGCTCCATGAACTGGCCGGCTTGCGCCGGGTGGACAGCGTCCGCCGCCTGGGCCGTCGCCGCCGCGGGCACGGCCGCGAGCGCGACCAGCGCCGCCGCGAGAGTCGTGATCCTTCGTGTCAGTGGAGCCATAGCACACCTCCGTTTCGTCACTTTCGATAACGCGACCCAAACATGGACATCATAGTACCCGCAGGCCTCCCTGGCCATTGGCGTCGGGGACGTTTCCCGGGGCGACGGCCCGTGGGGGAGCCTTACGTGAGTTCTTCGCCTGGCGTCAGATCCAGAGCCGTCGCCAACTCGCCGGCCTCGCCGGATTCACGCCCACTCCCTACCGAAGCGGCGATGACTCCTTCGACCAGGGCATCTCCAAGGCCGGCAGCTCCAGCGTCCGTGCCATGGCCATCCAGATCGCTTGGGGTTGGACGGGGGTGGCCGTCTCTCAATCAGAAACCTGTCGGCGGTTGTCGCTTCGCCGAAAAAAGGAGGAGGACCACAAGGAAGATCAGGATCATCTCCCACATGCCGAGTCCACCGAGTGCCCTGATAAAGTCGTCCATGCGGCACGATGCCGATGGGCTGCTAGCGATGCAACCTCAGAGTCGAGCGGGCTCGTGCGACCTGAATGAGTTGTACTCAAGAAGGGGGCCTGGTACCTTACCGACAATGGTTTCGACCTTTCTGGCCACGAGGAATCATGAGAGCACTCGGCTTAGGCGTTGCGCTCGCCGCGTTGCTGGTGTCGGCGCCCACGGACGGAGCGGCACAGGCGGACCTCGCGGGAGACTGGGTCTTCGAGATAATGAGCGAGTCCGGCGAGCCCCAGGTTCGCTTGCGAGTCGAAATCGCCATCATGCAGGATGGTCAATTGCTGGGGGCGACAGGCCCTGCAGGCCCCAACGAACCCTCCGAGATGACTGGCTCGGTCCAGGGGTCAACTGTCCAGCTTTTCTGGGCCGCCAACTTTGAGGGGACGCCGGTCGACTTCCGCTTCACCGGCACCGCCACAGAGGATGGGATGTCCGGTTCAGTTGTGGTCGATTTTGGAGAGCTAGGCGTCGTCTCCCAAAGCAAGTGGACCGCAACAAGAGCTGGACCCTTGGCGTAGGGGGGTGCGTCTCGCGCCTCCCTGAACGAGAAGACGGCCACCTCCGAACGATGGGGGGTGGCCGGCTCTCAGATCCGTGTTAGAACCCTCCGAAGCGAATGGAGGGCCCAGCCGTCTCCCCATCAGGGGATCTCGTTGTCCGGAAAGGCAGAAAATGGTGACGTCCCCGCCGATGATCTCGTCGGGTGTGTCGACGCCGTACATCCTCGCCTGGGCGGGGTTCGCGTAAAGGATCGTGCCAAAGCCGTCGGCGATGATAACGCCGAGCTGCATCGTTTCCGCCGCCGCCAGCAACTGGTGCAGGACGACTCCGGACGAGTGTGTCGCGAGTTCGGCGCCCTCCGTGGGCGCGAGTCGTCGCTGCGATTCCACGCGCTCGGTTCCCCGCCCTTCGTGTTGGTCCGTCATGTAATTCGCCCCACGCAAGAACTGTGCGAGAGAGAACAGGCGGGAGCGTGACTAGGTTACCCGACTTGCGGCTAAAAAGTGATGCAGCGCACCGAGTTAGTGTGGGACTCAGGCCACAGTATACGGTTTCTTGTCGGAATCCAACCTCTTATCTCAACGCCTGATAAGCGTGAGGTCGCCCTCTCTGCCAACGCGTGACGTTCACTCGCCCCGAGTCGCTGACGTACATGCACCACGCACCTCCGTCGGCGCTCGGGGCTCAGAAGTTTCCCTTGGTCGCTTCCTCCAGGATCAGCTTGTCCACCGTCAGGTTCGCCACCGCTCGCTTCAGCCGTGCGTTCTCCTTCTCCAGCTCCTTGAAGCGTCGAGCTTGATCCACCTTCATCCCCCCGAACTCCTGGCGCCACCGGTAGTACGTCTGCTCGCTGATCCCCAGCTCCCGGCTCACCATCCCCACCGTTTTGCCGTTCGCCAGACCCACCTCCGCCTCTCTCAATGCCGTGATGATCTGCTCCGGCGTGTGTCGTCTCCTACTCATTCTGACCTCCTCCCTGATGGTTGCGACCAAAGCCGCATCCTAACATCAACTTCGGTCTCGGTTCAGGGGGTCACGTCAGTCGGCGACCTCGGTCTCCTCGATGCCAGCGGCACCCGCCTCCTCCTGGTCCTCCACGTCGATGGGGGCTGCAGGCTCCGCTTCGGATTCATCGCCTGGCGCAGCCGTGAGATCCACCTCGGCGTTGGCGTCCAACTCAGACTCGAGGCCAAGCGCAACAGAGACGTCGACGTGGTGCTCTTCTGCTCCCGCCGACGGCACGGTTGCCGTAGTCTCAGGTTCCCCCTCTCCACCGAAGAGCGCCGAGATCGAGCGGGCGATCTCGCTGAGTTCTTTGCCGTCTTTTCGAGTCACTCGAGTCCCTTTGGGAGGGCATCAGGTTAGCCATCTGCAAATGTAGGCCGCGTAGGCCCCATAGGCGAGGGAAACGCAGTGGAGGAAAAGACGAACGCTTGGGAGTCCCTGTTGAGGTGGCGGACCCTCGGGGAACGGCGGAGCGACGTGGATCGAATGGAATAGCAGGGCGTTGTCGAAAGTCCTGCCACTCCGCTAGAATCTTTCGTACGGGTCGCCACCGACGGGCGGTGGCACACGGCTGGTCGCGTCTCCTGGCCCCGACCCTTTCCCGAAGAGGAATCACATGCGGCGTCGCTCGAACGGTCTCTGCCGTTCCCGGCTCACGGGGACGCTCAGGGTGCTCGGTGTCTTCGCCATTCTCTCCAACTGGATCGCATCACCCGCTAAATCACAAGTTCCGGCGTCGGATGTCCTCTCAGGCCTCCCCTACAGGCACATCGGGCCCGTCGGCAACCGGGTGAGCGCCGTAACCGGCGTTCCCGGAGATCTTAACACTTACTACTTCGGTGCCGCGTCGGGGGGAGTCTTCCGTTCAACGGATGGGGGCCACCACTGGACACCGATTTTCGATGAACAGGACGCCGCCTCGATCGGAGCGATCGCTATCGCGCCTTCCGCCGACAGCGTCATCTGGGTCGGCACCGGAGAGGCGTTCATCCGTAGTAACGTCTCCATCGGGAACGGCATCTACAGATCGACCGATGGCGGTGATACCTGGGAGCACAAGGGCCTTCTGGCGACGGGCAGGATCGGGCGGGTGGTCGTACACCCCACCGATCCCGACATCGTCTACGTGGCGGCCCTCGGCCACCTGTATGGCCCACAGGAGGAGAGAGGGATTTTTCGCACGACCGACGGGGGCGACTCGTGGCAACAGGTCCTCTTCGTCGATGAGAACACCGGAGGCGTCGACGTGGTCATGGACCCCAACAACCCACGAGTGCTCTTCGCGGCTACCTGGCAGATGTTAATCCGGACCTGGGGCCGTTGGAGCGGGGGTCCCGGAAGTGGGATCTACATGTCCCGTAATGCCGGTGACAGCTGGGAGCGGCTGGAGGGGCGCGGACTTCCAAGTGGTACGATGGGCAAGATCGGGCTCGCCATGACCCCCTCGGACTCGGACCGCATATACGCCCTCATCGAAACGAACTCGAATCGTGACTACGAACCTCTCGAGGAACACGAAGGGGTCCTGTGGCGATCGGACGACGGTGGCTTCAGCTGGAGCATGGTCAACGCCAACCACACGCTCGCCCAACGTCCTCTCTACTACAGCCGTGTCGTCGCGGCTCCCGACGACGCCGACGAAGTCCACTTTCTCTCGACACGCTACAGCCGTTCTCTGAACGGCGGCGAGGATTTCACGCTCGGAAACCCCGGCGGTGACAGTCACGACATGTGGATCGATCCGTTCCTCCCCGATCGTATGATCGTCGGCCACGACGGAGGTTTGAGCATCTCCACCGATCGGGGTTCGAGCTGGTGGCGACCCAGACTGCCCATCGCACAGATGTACCACGTGAATACCGACACACGAATCCCTTATCACGTATACGGAAATCGCCAGGATGGGGCGACCCAGATGGGCCCTAGCAATTCGCTCAGCGGAACGGGGATTTCCATCGGCGAGTGGCACCCCGTAGGGGGTTGTGAGACCGGGTTCTCCGTGCCCGACCCTGTGGATCCTAACATCGTGTGGGCCGGCTGTTACGACGGGATCCTCTCGCGATACGATCACCGGTTGGGGCTGGCCCGCAGAGTGAGCGTGTGGCCGGCCAACGCCGAGGGATGGGCAGCGGGTGAGCTCCGCTACCGCTTCCAATGGACCTTTCCGATCCATGTTTCACCGCACGATAACGAGCGCGTCTATGTGGGCAGCCAGCACGTTCACGTGACGACCAACGGTGGCCAGAGCTGGGAGGTTTTGAGTCCGGATCTCACGACGAACGACAAATCCAAGCAACAACGGACAGGGGGGCTGACGCCGGACGACGCGGGGCCCACCTATGCTGCCGTCCTTTTCGCCATAGCCGAGTCACCGCAGCAGGAGGGCGTGATCTGGACCGGATCCAACGACGGGCTCGTGCACGTCTCGCTCGACAGGGGAGAGACGTGGACAGACGTCACGGAGAATATCCCGGACCTCCCGCCGTTCGGCACTGTGTCTAATATCGAGCCGTCTTCGCACGACCCCGGCACAGCCTACCTGACGGTGGACCTCCATCAGCTGGGCGACACCGAGCCCTATGTCTACAAAACAACGGATTATGGGGATTCATGGGCGTCGCTGAGCCAGACCATCCCACGCAGCGTGTTCAGCTATGCGCACGTCATCCGGGAGGACCCCGTACGGCCGGGCCTCCTCTATCTCGGCACCGAGAACGCGCTCTATGTGTCATGGAATGACGGGGAGAACTGGATCCGCCTCCGGAACAACCTGCCACCGGCTCCCGTCCATGATCTGACGATCCAGACCCACTTCAACGATCTAGTGGTGGCAACGTATGGCCGGGGCTTTTGGATCATGGACGATATCACGCCCCTGCAAGAGCTGAATGAGGAAGTGATGGCCTCGGAGGTACACCTGTTCGCTCCTAGAACGGCTTACCGCTTTCTCATGCGACAGGCCTCGCAGAGCCAACCCGAAGATCCCGGCTCCGGAGCAAACCCTGTGTACGGCGCATCAATTTCGTTCTACATCGAGAGTGTCCCGGAGGACGGGGTACGGCTCGAAATCCAGGACGAAGCCGGTCAGCTCGTACAGCTCCTGGACCCCGGCCCGCTCCGTCCCGGCATCAATCGGGTGCACTGGGATCTTCGGGAGACGTCCTCCAGCACGCCGAAGCTCAGGACCAGGCCGTTGGAGCACTCCCATGTGGAGTTGCCGGGTGAAGAATGGAGAGCGTTGGACGAGGGTAGCCAAGTGAAGCCGTTGGCCCCTCCCGGTACGTACACGGTGAGGCTTCGTGCGGCGGGGTTCGATTTGGTGCAGCCTTTAGTGCTCTTGAAGGACCCCAACTCAGGGGGTAGCGAGCAAGAAATCCAGGAACAAGTGGCCCTGGCGCGGGAGATTCGCGAGGCCGTCGACTCCGTCGTCGCCTTGATCGACGAAATCGAGTGGATCCGGGCGCAGACCCAACTCGTGCGGGAACGCAACGTCGACCACGCCGCCGCCGAGGAGATTCGCGAAGCCGGTGAGACTCTGGAAGAGGAACTGATCGAGCTGGAGATGCGTCTCTTCGACGTTCGCCTTACCGGCGGTAGCGCGCGCCAAGATACACTCCGCTGGGCGAGGCGTCTTTACGCCCGCCTCACGAGCCTTGCCGGCTACGTCAGCGGAACGGACGATCGGCCGACAGATCAGGCTCGGGAGGTTTTCGAAATGCTCGGAAGTGAGCTTGGGGACTACCAGCGGCAGATGGTGGTCATCCGAGAAGACGTCGCCACGTTCAATCGGCTCTTGGATGACCGCGGGATCGATCCGATCGCGGTGAACTAGCGTAGCGGGGGTAGCGACTCCTTTTCTTGCGTGTGGAAGGGAGAGGGATCGACGGTCCTCCTCCGGCCAGCGCTTTGCTCGGCTTCGCCGTAAGACCTCCTCTACGGAGGACCACCGCCTCCCCCTTCACGACGGCTCGGTAGAACCGGACACGGTCGCCGCCACGCTCGGGGGGGGGGATGGTGGGAATGACCTCTCCGCCCAAGCCCAAGCCGAGAGGACTGTCGGAGGATGATGGGAATACTCGTCCCGCCTCGGCCCTGTAGCCCGGAGAGCGGTCCGTTGCCCCCCAGCCATGCCAACGTGAAGAGGGGTTCATGGTCCCGCGGAGGACAGTCTGCCGCCGAAGGCGGTAGAGCGAAGCGCTGGCCGGAGCGGGACCGTGAACCCCTCTTCCACCCTCTTGCAAAACGCGAGGGCGGGGGCGCATAGGGGCTCCCTAACGCCGCCTGATCAAGAACGAAAGTACTATGCCGGCTGCTATTGCTAAGCCGAGGACGGTCTTCGCGGTTTCACTCAGCCGGCCCTCGAGTTCTTCGATGGCCTCGCGGCCGGACGGGGCCTCGGGATCCTGCGTGATGTGGATCGCGCAGTAGTCGGAGCCCTCCAGCGCCTTCAGTCGACATGAAGTCCCTTTCTTGGTCGTACCGCTGCACCTTCCCACGTACCTCACCTCCTCAATGTCAGACTACACCTCTTCTTATACGTGTGAGCGCCCAACAGGATTCATCCGACACGGCCGGCAATCCTATGAGCCGAACTCGATCCCCTGGGCCAACGGCAGTTCCGTGCTCCAATTGACGGTATTGGTCTGTCGCCGCATGTAGGCTTTCCAGGCGTCTGAGCCGGACTCCCTCCCCCCACCCGTCTCCTTTTCGCCACCGAACGCGCCACCGATTTCGGCGCCGCTGGTCCCGATGTTCACGTTGGCGATACCGCAGTCGCTCCCTCGATGTGATAGGAAATATTCCGCTTCTCTTACGTGTTCCGTGAAAATCCCCGATGAAAGGCCCTGGGGGACATCGTTGTGGAGCTGCATCGCCTCGGTGAGCTCGTCTACCGATTGCTTCCGGGTTGACGACATTTCACCGTACCCGATGATGTAGAGGATCGGAGCGAACGTCTCTTCCTGGACGATCGCGAAGCTGTTCTTCGCCGACGCGATGCACGGCCTTACATAATGCCCGCCCGGGAACTTCGGACCCTCCAGCGGCTCGCCCCCATACAGGATCTCCCCGCCCTCGTTCCGAACCCGTTCAATCGCACTCCGCAGGTCTTCGACAGCCCCAGAGTTCACGAGGGGACCCATCAGCGTTTCTGCCTCCAGAGGATTTCCAACGGGGACACCCTCATAGGCGCGCGTGAGCCGCTCCACCAGCTCTTCCCGGACGGATTCATGAACGATGACTCGGCGTGTGCTCGTGCATCGTTGTCCCGCCGTTCCCACTGAACCGAACAGAATCGCGGGGAACGCCAGATCGAGATCGGCGTGTGCCGTGACGATGACGGCGTTGTTTCCACCGAGCTCTAGAATCGTGCGCCCGAGCCGCCTGCCCACGACCTCCCCAACCCGGTATCCCACTCGGCAACTTCCGGTCGCCGACACCAGGGGAATCCTTCGATCGTGGAGGAGCCGGTCCCCGACCGTCGATCCCCTCCCTACTGCCAGCGAAAAAATGGCCGGGTCGACCCCATTATCTTCGCAAACCCCCTGGGCGATCTTGGTAACCGCGATGGCCGTCAGAGGCGTTTGGCTGGCCGGCTTCCATAGCACGGAGTCTCCGCATACGCACGCCAATGCCGCATTCCAGCTCCAAACAGACACCGGAAAGTTGAAGGAGCTGATCACCGCCACGACCCCCAGCGGGTGCCACTGCTCCATCATGCGGTGGTCCTGCCGTTCGGAGGCGATTGTGAGCCCGTACAGCTGACGGGATAGACCCGTGGCGAAGTCACAAATGTCGATCATCTCCTGGACCTCGCCCTCGCCCTCGGCTCTGATCTTCCCCATCTCGAGGGTAACGAGCGCGCCCAACTCGACCTTGACCTCGCGCAGCCGTTCTCCAATCTGGCGGACCAGGTCTCCACGGCGGGGAGCCGGCACCCCGCGCCAATGCAAGAACGCCTCGTGAGCGCGGGAGACGGTGGCGTCGTATTCCTCTTCGGTGACCTGCTGCACCGTGGCGAGCTGCGATCCGTCGATCGGGGTCGTGACTGCCAGCTCGGGGCCGGAGCCCACCCATTCCCCGCAGAATCCCCCGAGGTTGCACTCCTCGATACCCAGGGCGGTCAATATCTCATTCATCGATCTTCCCATGGTTCATGACGGCTTCACGGCGGGAACTGCAGGCCGGGTCGGCGTTTTCGAGTGTTGTCGTCGCAACAGCGTGGCGTGTCCCCTCACGTCGTGTACGCGCAGAATTTCGACGCCCTGAGCGGCAAGTGCCTTGCTGATGACGAGCGTTTCGGCATCGCGCTCGGCGCTGGGCTTGTCCGTGACCGCTTCGAGAAAGGACTTCCGGCTGTGACCGACGAGCAGCGGTATCCCAAGGTCATGGAAACGCTCCACGTGCTCCAGGATATGCCAATTCTGCCCGACGGTTTTTCCAAAACCGATTCCGGGATCGAAGATAAGGCGGTGCCGGGCGATTCCTCTGCGTTCGAACTCCCCTAAACGTTCCTGTGCCCAAGCGATCAGGAACTCAACGGCGTCCTGATCTTGTGGAATGGATTCTCCCTTCACGACCGGGATCGACAGGCTGTGCATGAATACGAGTGGGATATCCGTATCCTTGGCGAGCTCCAGCATCTCGGGATGGCGGAACCCGGTAACGTCGTTCAGGATATCCACCCCGATCTCCAGAGCCGATCTCACGGTCGAAGGATTCCGGGAGTCGATACTGATCTGGAAAGGACCTCGAGGTCCCAACGATCGTAACTCATCCTGAAGCTCCAGCAGGCCCCTCAGCACCGGACCGACCCGTGCCCACTCTGATGTCGGATCGACGGCGCCGCCGTCAGGGCGTGTGGATTCGGCACCGAGGTCGATGATTCCGGCGCCCTCATCCACGAGTCGCCTTGCGTGCCCCAGGGCGACCTCGGGCTCCATGAAGCGCGCGCCGTCACTGAAGCTGTCGGGTGTGACGTTGAGGATTCCCATGAGTGTGGGACAAGTCACCTCGAAGTCGGATTCCGGCGAGTGGACGGCCGGGAGCAGCGCCTTCCCCACGGACGCCCGGGCCGCGACGCGGCTGGCGTGGGCCTCTATGGTCTCGCCATCGAGAATCGTGCGGGGAATCAGGTCACGCAGAGGCTCCAGGACGAACGGACGTTTCAGGATCTCCGGATGTGGAATGGTCAGACCGGCGGATCGTACTTCGTTTCCCGCCCACCAGAGGATGTCTATGTCGATCACTCTCGGGGCCCATCGCTCATGGCCACGACGTCCCAAAGAGATCTCGATTTCTTGGACGTGTCGCAGCAGGTCGCCGGGCTCGAGAGTCGTCTCTCCGGAGAGAACGCAGTTCAGATAAGGGAGGTCCCACGCGGCCGGGGCTCCGGAGGGCGTCAGCGCGGGCGACTCATAGATCCGGCTCAATTCCACGTCCTGAAGAGCGGCTCCACGCCCCCGAGACAGACGCGAAATAGCCCTCTTCAGATGGATTGCGCGGTTTCCCAGATTGCTGCCGAGGCCGAGGATCACCATTGCTCAGTTGCCGATCGTGAATTCCGCACCTTTGGTGATTTCCGGGATGGGAGGCGAGACCTTGCGAACGGTTACCCGAAGCTCGTGCTCGGACTCCACAATTCCCCTCAGGGAGGTGAGAATCTCGTTCGCCAGGTGCTCGATCAACGAGAACTCGCGATCCCAAGCCACCTCCTTGATTGCGCCAACCAGCACGTCGTAACCCACAGTGTCCTCGAGACGATCGGTCACCATCCCTCGAGGAGGAGTCCGAAATCGGATCGTGATGTCGATCTCCACCGGCTGCGGGTCGAGCCGCTCATCCGCCGAGCAACCGAGCCGAATGGGCAGCGAGATACCCCTGATAATGAGTTCCGGGTGGGACATGTTTCCGCCGCTGGCGCTCCTACCGTCTCGAACGCGCCGCCGACAATGGCTGCCGGCTATCCAAGGTTTGGGTGAGGTCGGATGGTACCGCGCTCGGGGGAGGGTTACAAGGCGGCTACCCCCGCCTCCGGGCACGGCGGCACAGGAACACACACAATCGACAGTTGGTACCCCACTCTGTCTGGTCTCGAACCTGTGAGCTAGTGTAGTGTCCCAGTGGTCGAGCCGAGCGACCTTCATGTTCGTCGTGAGCGCCCAGTTGACCGCGAGACGATCGAGAGCAGTGAGATCAATAGTCGAAACACTTCCTCGACACCACACTAGGTGCTTCGCAGATCCGCCCGAGGCAGGGGCCCATACAGTGGAGATGTTCACATGAGGAAGAGCCATTCTTCGCGTCCTCTTTTCGTCGGAGTCTGGATCGCCATGGCCCTTTGCACTCTCCTCGTCGGGCGGTCAGCAGCTCAGGAGTGGACCGGCGCCGGCCGTCAGCCTGAGTGGACCTTCATCCGCGGCAACGTGGGGAGCCAGCAGTATTCCCCCGTCGACCAGATCACCGCTGCAAACTTCGAAGACCTCGAGGTCGCGTGGGAATGGGACGGAGCCAGTTTCGGAAACGTGCTGGCGCGCCCGACCCCGATCTATGTGGATGGCATGCTGATTACCGTGGCAGGAGAGCGCCGTTACGTGATCGCCATGGACGCCGGCACCGGGGAGACGCTCTGGAGCTTCCGTGAGCCCAGCACCTTCCGGTGGGAGTACTCCATGCGGAAGAACCACGGTAAGGGCGTTGCCCACGCCAACGTCGACGGCAGGGACATCATATACGTGGTGTCGCCCGGGTTCTTCCTCCACGCGCTCGACGCGCATACGGGCCAGCCCATCGAGGGCTTCGGCGACCAGATACCGATCGACGGATTCCCCGAGACTGGATCGGTCGACATGCTGGAGGACCTGGGCCATCCCTTCGATCCATACGAGGGCATCCCGTTGGAGCTCGGCTACATCACGAGCTCTTCGCCGCCGATCGTGGTAAACGGCGTGATCATCGTGGGCAACTCCGCGGAGCAGGGTTACAACCAAAGCCGACCAGAAAACGTCCCCGGCGATATCCTGGCGTACGATGCCGGCACGGGTGAGCACCTCTGGAAATTCAACGTCCTTCCCGGCCCCGGCGAGTTTGGCCATGACACGTGGGAGAATGATGCGTGGCAATGGACGGGCGATATTTCCTCTTGGGCGCCGCTCTCGGCCGACCCGGAACGCAACCTCGTATACATCCCGACCAATGGCGCCACACAGGACTTCTGGGGTGGCTTCCGCCCCGGTGATAACCTCTTCAGCACGAGTCTCATCGCGCTAGATGTCCAAACCGGCGAGCGAAAATGGCATTTTCAGCTGGTTCACCACGACATCTGGAACTACGACACGTCGACGGCACCGGTGCTGTTGGACGTCACCGTGGACGGTCGGGACATTCCAGCCGTCGTTCAGATTACCAAGCAAGCGTTCGCGTACGCTTTCAACCGGGAGACAGGCGAGCCGGTTTGGCCCATCGTGGAGCGTCCGGTGCCGGCGTCCCGGATTCCCGGGGAGCAACTGGCGGAGACACAGCCGTTCCCGACCCGGCCGGCTCCGTACGACCTGCAGGGCCTGGCGGAGGACGAGCTGATCGACTTCACACCTGGGCTCCGGCAGGAGGCGTTGGCGCTCCTCGAGGACTTCGACTACGGCCCCTTCTTCCAGCCTCCGTTGCACCGAGACAACGATCGCGGAAAGCTGGGAGCGATTTGGTGCCCGGGCGATGTGGGTGGTACGAACATCGATGGGACGCCCGCGGCGGACCCGGAGACGGGCATCATCTACGTGACCTCGCAGAAGGGTTGCTCCTCCCGGGAGATCGTTCCCGGCCATGAGCGCGACGCCCGGGTCCCGCAGCCGACCGGCACGACGATCAGCGACTACGCCGTCGGACAGGGTTTTAGGACCAACGTTCAAGGCCTCCCGATTTTCAAGCCGCCGTACAGCAGGATCACGGCGATCGACATGAACACGGGTGAGCACCTGTGGTGGATTCCTGTAGGGGATACCCCGAACCGTATTCTCGGGCATCCTGCCCTGCAGGGAGTGGAGATCGGGAACACCGGCAGTGGCCGGCAAGCCGCCCAACTCGTAACCCCGACCCTGCTGTTCTATACGGGCAACGGCAGCGACGGCACGCCGTACCTCTACGCGGTCAACAAGGCGAGTGGTGAGCGGCTCGGCCGGGTCGAACTAACGGCCAGCGGCCGTTACGGCATGATGACCTACATGCACGAGGGACGACAGCATATCGTGGTGCAGATCCAGGGTGGATTGGTGGCGCTAGCCCTTCCTCGACGGCCCTAGTGGGGTGTCCCAGAAAACACCACACTAACCCGACCTGAGGTTCTCCGCGTAAACCCACCACAGATCTTTGTTGCCGTACCCGCCATCCCTCTCGGAATCGAAGTAGAAGATCTGGAAATCGGGGGAGAATGCCGGCTACAACGGCCTCCGCGTGGATTTCGAGGATCGGATATCCGCGGATGTCCTCTCGGACCTGAGCGGGCGGGGCCACGACCTTTCAGTGGTCCACGGTTGGACGGCGACCTTCGGCGGGGCGCACATGATCCGGATCGAGCCGTCTGGGACGATCACCGCCGCGGCGGATCCGCGGCGCGAGGCGTACGCGATAGCCTACTGATCATGCGTGCGCCGGGCACTCCATGACGAGGTGTGTATAAGGGATACGCAGGAGATCCGTCCTCACGTGCGGTTTGACGGCCGGGAAAAAGGGTTCCACGAGCTCCAGCCACGCATCCAGCGTTCTCACGTGAGAGCCCCGATCCATATCAAGGAGCCTTTTTGTGATGCGTGACTGATCCTCTGTGTAACAGCCGTCCAACGTGACCAGGCGGCCGGAGGGTTTTAGGTTCCGCGCAGCCAGGCTCAGGAATTCCGATACCTGGGCGTCATCCAGGTGGTGGAGCAGACCGTTCGCCAGAATGAGGTCATAGTGCGCCTCCTCATTCATCGTCTCGGCATTGACCGGCCCGAGCCGAAACGTACCCCGCTCACCGAAGCGCGCCCGGGCCGAGGCGATGTAGCTCTCGTCCATGTCGATTCCCACATATTCGACACCGGGAAGATAGGCGACGAGGTCACCGGGCCCGCATCCGCAATCGAGGACGCGGTCGGCGGGCTTCGGCCGAACGTACTCCGCGATGCATTCGACTCTGAGGCGATGGACTCCGACGAGATTTTGGAAGAGGCGGTAGGCTGCCGGAAGAGAAAGAATCGAGCGCAAATTCATGATGGACAATTGGCAGCTCCGCTGCGGATGAGCACCAGAACGATCACATAGCGACCGTCCCGGAATTCCCGAACGATCTCCGAGGAGAGATTCGGGCTTTCGGCGGCGAATCGGATCAGTCCCCGAATCTTCTCCCCCCCAGACCACGGGTAGTTGAACAGCGTGTACACGCAGGGCGGGAACGACTCACCACGGATCAACTCGGCCAGCGACTCGACAGAAAAATTATGACCGTTCGAGAGCGGGGCACTCGTGTATCCGAGTTCTGGATAGCTGAACAAATAGTGTTCGTAGTGGCCGTAGTAGACCGGTGTGCCTTCCGGAAGCGTCTCGAGAAACCGGACGGCTTCCATCTGGATGGCCTGGAGCCGGCGGTACGCGTTCGAGCGCTCCGTCAGCGGGGGGTCGTTGCCGGGCCCCTCGGTGTCGATGTCCATCGGGTACAGGACCCCGTTCCCGTTGAGTGCAAAAAAGCCACACAGCGCTGCGAAGCACACCGCGGCTGGAGAACGCAGTCGTGAGGCGCCGAGATGCTGGGCGACGTACCCGGTCCACATGAGGAGAAAGGGTAGGATCACGACGTAGTAGCGCGGCAGGATAATTGTGAAGCCGAATCCGATCGGTAGTACAACGAAAAACACGAGCAGGAAGAACAGTATCATGATCCCGCTGTAGCCGAGGACCCGTCGAGCTTGCCGATCCTCGCTGTCCCTCTCTAGCGGCTCCTCCACGAGTACTCGGACCAGGTCCGTACCAAAGAAGGCCGCAGCGGCGAGGAACACGAGAATGAGAGTCAGCAGGTCCGGTACGTTGAAGAGGAAGCGGTCGAGGTAATGCCAGAACCCACCGAATGTGTTCGAGAAGGTGGAGGCGAGTGTCGGTCCGGTCGATCCACCCCCAGACCATTGCGCTAGCGACCAGATGGTCACGGTCCACAGAAGAGGGAACACCGAGAGGAGCCCCACCCGTTTCAAGCGGACGGATAGAGGTCGGTTCTCGATCACGGTGGCCGCTGCCAGCGTCGCGGGGACGATGATGCCCGCTTCCTTCGTCGCATAAGCCAACGCAGACCAGAGGACTGCACCCCTGAAACGCTTGTTCGTGAAGGCGTGGAGGGCGGCGACGGCACACAGGAAGAGCGGGACCTCCATATAGAGGAAGCCGACCTGCGCAGAAAAGACCGGATAAAGGAGCACGCTCAGGCAGAGGAAAAAGGTGCCCAGGCCCCCGAAGAGGGGCCGGGCCAGCCGGAACAGGAGGACCAGCGCCAGCGCAGCCATGGCAAAGTGAAGGAGGTGCAATATGACGAAGGCTCTCTCACCACCCCCCGACACCTTGAGAACGACTGCCGTCGCGAACGTGACCGGAGAGGTACCGTGGGTGTTGGGGCCGCCCTCGAAGTAATCCGGCATCCCGAGCAACTCGACCACGTCGAAGCCATTGTCGGCCAGGGTGATCGCCGCGGGAAACAACCCCATCGCCGTATCCCACACAGGGGGTCGGGCCACCGTGTCCCACTTCAGAGCCAGAATGAGCGAGAGCGCCACGAGAAACTGTGCGCCGGACCTCTTCTCCAGGAGGCGCTGGGCCGAGGTCAGCCGCTTCATACCCATCTCGGAGCCGAGGCCGCTATGCAGAAGTCCGCTCCGAAAAACCCCTACTCCTCGGCAGCTGCCCTGGCTTCACCGACGGCACCCCGCGCGGCAGGGTTCCAAAGCATACCAAACGCGAGCCATCCCAGACCTCCCACGATCAAGGCCACGATCAACCACCCGAGCAGAGCAAGAAAGAAGCTCGCGCTCAGCGCTGGCCACTGGATCTGGTACTGGCTGAAGACCACCGCGCGCTCCGCCATCCAATGCCAACCGGTGTGGGCCACGAGCACCGAGAGGATGATCGTCCCCATGCGCTCCGCGAGCACGTAGCGAAAAAGGAACTCGAGCACGGGGATACACAGCACGAGGACCAGCAGCTGTCCGAGTTCGACCCCGACGTTGAACGCCAACAGGGACGTCAGTAAGTGGCCTCCCGCGAACTGAAGCGATTCGCGGAGCGCGAACGAGAACCCGAAGCCATGAACGAGCCCGAACGCGAATGTGATGATCCAGCGTCGCCGTACGTTGGCTCCCACCACGTTTTCGAGCGCCATATACAGGATCGAAGCCGCGATCACCGTCTCCACGAGCGGCGGGAACCAGAGCCCACCCGGAGCGAAGCCGTACGCGGATGCGATCAGGGTAAAGGAGTGCGCCACCGTGAAGGCCGTCACGATCGGAACCAGCGCGTTGAACCGCCGGAACGGGATTACCAGACAGAGAAGGAAGAGCAGGTGGTCGATTCCATCCAGGATGTGGAGGAAACCGGACACTACGAACCGAAGGGCCGCCTGATGCCATCGCGGATCGAGGGTGACGAGTCCCGGATCACCAACAAATTGGAACGCGCGCACGACCCCGTTGGGCGGCATGAATCGGAGAACCGTTTGCACCCGGGAGGCGAGCCGCTCGAGTCCTGGACGGATGGAAAACTCCGACGTCTCAGACTGAATTGGATATTCGAAGAGTACGTCGAGCATCGCCTGTTGCCATATCAGTTCGATGTCGTTGGGGAGCTTGGGGGCGAAGACGTGCTCCAGAGCCGTGTCATACTCCCGGAACGACGGATCGGACGGAATCGACACCCTGATGGCGGCGATCTCCGGAAAAGGCAGTTGGGTCCCGTCCTCGAACAACTGCAACGGCTGTGCGATCCACAGCACGGCGCCTTCTTCGAGTTCCGGATCCGCCTCGTCGATTTCCAGGTATCCTGGGCCGCGCGTCGGGAAGTTGATGTCCTGCATCGCGGTCAGTGGCACCCGAAGGAGTAACCGAAGCGTTTGTCCCTCGGGCTTGAGGAACGCCTGAACCGTCACATCGGCCGGCGTCTCGTGGGCCGGAGCGCCCAGAGGGAGTGCCACGATCAGCGTCGCTACTATCGTGATCGCGGCGGTTAAGTAGACGACTCTACGCTTACTTCCGAGCTTACTTCCGAACACTGGCATCTTCTCCCGAACCATAACAGTGGCAGCTTTTTTCCCCGATGCACTTGCGGAACCAACATACAGCAACTTAGATGGGGTAGCGACCGAGACCCGAATCACTCGGTCACGTCGGGATGGTCTAGTAGGCCGACTTTTCTCAGGTCGGTCTCGGGATCGGTCTGCGGGTGATCCACCGCGACCCCGACGGGGCACCTGTATAAAGACGGAGGACAGTCGATGAAACGCACGCTCAATCTTCTCGTTGGCGTGGCCGTGGTCGCATTCATGGGCGCGTGCTCAACCGGTGAGGGGGCTATGGGAGCGAACGGTGAGGCTCCCATGTTCGCCGTGGATCCACTCTGGCCCCAGCCGCTCCCAAATCACTGGCTCCTGGGACCGACGATCGGGGTGACCGTGGACTCGCGGGATCACATCTGGATTGTCCATCGGAACACGGAGAACCAGTTTGTCATGAACACGGAGATTGGCCTCGTGGCCGGGGTCAGTGAGTGCTGCCAGCCGGGTCCGCCGGTCATGGAGTTCGATCAGGAGGGTAATCTGATTTCCTCCTTCGGAGGGCCCAGCACCATGGGCGAGTACGACTGGCCGTTGTCGAACCACGGGATCGAAATCGATAACATGGACAACATCTGGATCGGCGGGAACGGTGGAACCGACTCGCACGTCCTCAAGTTCTCTCGTGACGGCACGTTCTTGGCGCAATTCGGCCGGGCCGGTGCGCGTGTCACCGGTACAGACGAGGAAGGCGACCAGGTTCTGGAGCGCAACAGCAATGACCCCGTGAGCTTCGGCCGTGTGGCGAAGCTTTCCCTCGATGCCGAGGCCAACGAGTTGTTTTTGGCGGACGGGTACTTCAACAAGCGGGTCGTCGTCCTCGATCCGGAGACCGGGGCTTTCAAGCGCTACTGGGGTGCCTACGGGAACAGGCCGAACGACGCGGAAGCCGCGACCACGCGCTACACGCCCGGCGAAACGCCCGCCCGGCAGTTCCGCGGTCCGGTGCACTGCGCCGAGCCCGCCAACGATGACCGGGTGTACGTCTGCGACCGTGCGGCAGACCGGATCCAGGTCTTCCAGAAGGACGGCACGTTCGTGCAAGAGGTGTTGATCTCTCCCGCCACGCTTTCCCAGGGCTCCACCTGGGACATCGCCTTCTCGCCGGACGAAGCACAAACCTACCTCTACCTGGCCGACGGCCAGAACATGAAGGTCTACATCATCCTGCGTGAGAGCATGGAGATCCTGACGAGCTTCGGGGACGGCGGGCGCCAGCCAGGACTGTTCTTCGCGGTGCACAGTATCGCCACCGACTCGGACGGAAACATCTACACCACCGAGACGTACGAAGGATCGCGCGTTCAGAAGTTCGTTTATCAGGGCATGGGCCCGATTCCGAGTGCGAACCAGGGTGCCCTTTGGCTGGGCGAGACACACACCTACGGTGGCATGTAAGCGCTGAAGTAGTCGGTGCTTTCGGGACTCTCGAAGTAGGGTCCGACGTGAAGCCTCAATCAGACGGCCCTGTGTGCGCTCGCATGCAGGGCCGGTCTTCGGACATGAGTTACCTGTAACTCGAAGATCTGAGAGGAGCGCCATGACGAAGAAAAGAGTCTCTTACGTATTTGCGATTGCCACAGTGGTCGGCTCTTGCGCACCGTCGGCTGAGGACGCTCCGGCAGACGGGCTCATGGAACCCATAATGACCTTCTTCCTCACCAGCGCCGGTCCTGGTGATGGTGCCGCCCTGGGGGGCCTGGAGGGTGCCGACGCGTACTGCCAGTCCCTGGCCGCAGCCGTCGGCTTGGGCGGTGCGACGTGGCACGCCTACCTGAGCGCGACGGCCACGACCGATGCCGCGGCGGTCAACGCGCGGGACCGGATCGGGACCGGTCCATGGTACAACCACGCCCTCGTGCAAGTCGCGAGCGACGTCCCCAACCTCCACAGCGAGAGCAACAACCTCACGAAGGAGACCGTCCTCAATGAGCGGGGTGGCAGGACCAATGGCCGTGGCGACGATCCGAACCGGCACGACATCCTGACGGGGTCGCAGTTGGATGGCACGGTGGTCCCGGGCGATGACGACACGACGTGCAACAATTGGACGAGCAATGGGGAGGGTAGTGCGATGGTCGGTCACTTCGACCGTACCGGTGGCGGCGCGAATCCAACCTCCTGGAACTCCGCCCACCCCAGCAGCGGCTGCAGCCAGGAGGATCTGCAGGGGACGGGAGGTGACGGACTGTTCTACTGCTTCGTGATATAGGGGTCTGCAAAGCGATCGTTGTCCACGCGGTTCATGCGGCGCTCGACCGGAAACTTTGAAGGAGTGTGGCCGATCCGGCGAGCCAGTAATGTGCGTTCAGGCCGGCTGAGACTCCTCCGCCGGTCTGCGACTCGAGGCTTCCACACCGAGCGGGAGCGTTACCAGTGCCATGGTGGCGGCCGTAATCGTGCCCAAGATCACGGCGAATCCGAAACGGCGGGTGGGTGGAAACGTCGACAACCCGAAGATCCCGAATCCGACGCATATGAGGAGCGTAGCGGCGAGTACTGGCCCCTTGACCTGGGCCTGGGCCCGGGACCAACTCTCCAGGGCAGCCAGGCCATCATCGCGAAGGTGCCGGACCCGCACCACCAGATGAATCATCGAGTCGACGCCCATGGCCAGAGCGACGTTCGCCGCCGGCGACGTGATGATGTCCACCGCCACGCCCACATGGCCGAAAGTCCCCAGGACCACGAGCGGGACGCCACCGAGGCACATTACCATGATCACGGCCACTCTCGCGGAACGAGAAACAACCAGGGAAACACCCACGAAGAGGAGCAGTAGCCCCCCGAGACCGATCCTTAGACTCGACGCGATCAACCGACCGAGTTGCGCCTGGAGGTTGTATAGTCCCCCCATCTGTACCGGCTCGAGGCCCGACTCGTTGGCGTATCCTTCGAGTCGATCCATGACTTCGTACCGAGAGCGCTCCTGCACCGATTCCTTCATACGGAGGAAAAAGAGGCCCTCGTCCCGTTCCAGGGTCACGAAGCTCAAGGCGATCCGATCCAGCCTCGGCGACTCGGCAATACTCAGGAGCGCGCCAAGGCTCAAGAAATTCGCTAACGGAAGTGTCCTCGCATGCCCCAGCAGCACGGCCGGCGATAGGACTGTGCCTACTGCCGAATCCGCCTCCAGGGCCTCCTGGAAGCTCCACATACGTTCATAGACCTCGTCTTCATCGAGACCTGCGCCGGCGGCGTCCCGGATCGCGATGTTGAGCGTACTGCTCCCTCCGTCCCGATCGATGCGCTCGAGCCCACCACGGAGCTCGGAGCCCTCCGCGAAGTACGTGAGGAGACCCGGGTCGGTATCGAGCTTTGGAAGACCGCCCCCCAGAAGGAGGACGACGAGTACGATGGCGGCCAATACACGTGACGGCCGGACAGAGATCGGCGACGCCGCGGTGGACGGCCCCTCCACGGCTACGGTTCGCTCCGCTCCACGGCCCAAGAAGGTGGGGTAAATGGTATACGCGACGGTGAGAGCGGTCGCCGCGCCGATCGCACCGGCGATTCCCAACTCCCTCAAGGGCCGAGCCGTAGCGACCAACAGGCTCAGGAATCCCATGAGCGTCGTAGCCATGGACCAGAATGAGGCTTCGAGCGTCAGCGACACGGCCCGAGCCACTCGCTGATCCGGCGCCACTGCAAGGGTCCCTGCCCGCCTCCAGTTCGCTGTCAGAAAGACGATATGTGACAGTGTCAGCACGAAGACGATCGTGATGAGGTTGGCGGTGAGCAGGCCGATCTCGACTCCCATCGCGCGGGTGAGGAGCAGCGTGACCGCGCATGCGGTTACGCAGGTCGTCAGTGCACCCGCGACGATCCCTGCGTTTCTATAGATCAGCGCCGCGAGTAGACCGTACAGGAGAAACGAAACCGCACTGAAGACCACGAGATCACGGAAGAGGTTTCGTCGGATCTGCTCGACGATGACCGGCACTCCGGACAGGACCACATCCAAGCTGGGCGCGCGGAGTCGCTCGACCACGTCCTCTAAGCGAGGGAGCAGAAGTGCCGGGTCTGTCGCGTCCACACTCAGGACGAGGTTGGTGGCCGCGTCGTCCGGCGTCAGTAGGATTCGGCTGAAGAGGGGACTCCGCGCAGGGTCATCGGTCGCGAGCGAGCGCACTCCCGTCACACCCTCCACCTCCAGGAACGCCTCCGTGAGCTCCCCGATCCGCTCACGGTATGCTACGGGATCCCCCGCCCTGTCCTCCGCCCGCACGACCACCTGGGCCCGTCCCGGATACCGTTGGTCCAACTCCAGAGACGCCTGGATTTGGGGGTCGTCCCTTGAGAAGAAAAAGTCACTTTCCACCCTCGGAGACAGATCCACCCAAACCCCCGCGGCCCCGAGTCCCACGGCCGCAACGGCCATTGAGAGCCAGTGAGCCCTTGGATGAGTCCACGCCGGACGGAACATCAAAGCCCCCCTGCGGTCGAAGAAGCTGTCGAAGAAGCCAAGGAAGACCCCAAGGGAAGTTCGAAGGAAGATCCCAACAGGGAAGACCGCAAGATGGAAAAGGGAGCGATCAAGTGAGATCCAGGTGCGTCATATTCGTCTTCTGTTTGATGTTTTCACTGGCTACCGACTCCGCTCGTGCCCAGGAGACGGGTGTACGGGCCGCCGTTTCGGAGACTCTGGCGGCGTTGGTCACGAACGAATTCACGACCTTCGTCAACTTCTTCCACGACGACGCACGTGGGTTCTTCGTCGACGGCTCCACCATGATCGAGGGGTTCAGCGCAATGGCCTTTCGCGCTGCGTACCTCGCGGGTCTTCGAACGAACGTCGTGATGAGTAACCTGAAAGTGAGCGTTTACGGTAACACTGCCGTGTCCGGCGCACTTCTGGGAGGATCGGTCACGCTGCCCGGAGGAGCAGTGAGGGAGGGAACCTGGCGATACTCGGACACACGGGTCCTGGAGGGGGGGACGTGGAAGATCGTCCAGTATCACATTTCCCAGCTTGCAGAGTGAGCAGTAACTGGACCACGTCTCGGTTCCGTGAAGTCGATCCAACGGCGTATGATGACGGGCTCTTCTTGCTCTGGGGTGGCGAAAAGAGAATTAACTAATCGTCAGAGTCGAGCCCCGTCAAAACCGCCGCTTCGATGTCTTGGTCGGCTCCAGACCCCGTGTAGACGACCGTGCCTTCCGCGTCCAGCACAACGATGTAGGACGTCCCAGGAGCTAGGAAGGCACGCACGGCTCTGCCTCCATCATCCCAAAGCACAGGGAACCCCATCGGCTCCCCCTCGAGGTGCCTCAGGACCGATCGCTGGGATTGGGCGACCGCGACCGCAACCGCAACGAACTCGACCCTATCTTCGTAACGAGAGTGCACGTCCTCGATCTGTGGGTACAGAGCCGCGCAGAGCTCGCACCAGCGTGCCCAGAATTCGATGAGAACCGGACGTTCTCCCACAAACTGTGTGAGGCTGACCTTGTTGCCTTGCAGATCCTCGATTTCCACCAGCTCGGGTCTCTCACCCAAAGCGATCCCCAGTTCGCCGCGCTCCTGCGCGGACACGGCAACGGGTGCGAGCGTACCCGAAAAAAGTATGGCTGCGCTCACGAGATACGGGACGCCCCCAGGGCGACGCCAATCACGGAATCGGTCGTCAGTCTTCACAATACCATCCCCACCTGAACGAAGTAATATTGAGCCATCAATAGCATAATCACCGCAGCACCCTTTTTGATCCACACCATCCATCGGCCCGCAGCGGGCAACGCCGCCCCTAAGCCGGAAAAGAGGCCCACAGCAACGAGTAAAGCGGTCATCCCGAAGGAGAAGACGAACAAATAAAGAAACCCCATCGCGCCAGCTTGGGTCGCGGCTACCCATGTCAGTACCACAGCAAACGCCGGGGCGCCGCAGGGGGCCGCAACTACGCCCGACGCGGCTCCGAGGACGAACACGGACGGGTACGACCCACCCTTCGCGGTCCCGGCCCACTGCATGAGCCGTTGCGGTACGGGCACCGGAATGACGTCGAACATGGCCAATCCGAATACCAGGAGCAGATTGCCGATCGCGAATCGGGTCCATGGGCTCGCGCTCACCGTGCCGAACAGGCTCCCCGTGAGGCCCGCCACCAGCCCGAGCGTTGCATAGAGCAACGCCAGTCCGAGAGCATACGTAAACGTCAGCCCGACCACCCTGGACCGGGGGGCCCCGTGATCCGCAGATCCCGCAAGCACCGAGGCCGTAATCGGGATCATCGGATAGACGCAGGGTGTCAGGCTCGTCACCAATCCCGCTCCGAACAGCGTTGCGAGAGCGAGTAGCGGGTTTTGGGCCAACACTTCGGAAAGGCCAGTGCCCTCGAGCATCTGAGTGAGCATAGCAGCATCTTAGCCGACGAATGTGGAACTTCAAGGCACGTGGAAACGCCTCCGACCGCCCCCGGTTCTCACCAAGGTTACGTCGGGGAAGCGGTCCCTTTCTTACGCGGAATACGCGGTGGAAGGGCCCGGTGCCCCAGGGGTCTCTTGGTTTTGATTGAACCGACGTGGCGAGGTGCATTATTCTAGACATCAGGCTCACGCCTCGTTGTACCCTCTTGAAAATAAGATCCTAAGGACTCCTCCAGTGCGGCGTTACCTTCCCTCGAAGCACATTCTCCTAGGCCTTGCTCTGTCTTCACTCCTGCCGAGTTGTGGTGACGGAGGTACGGACCCGTCCAAACAAATCGACGTAACCATCATATCCGGGGATGGGCAATCCGCCGCTGTCGGAGGCACCCTACCACAGGACCTCGTGGTGCGGTCCTCCGACGTCGATGGAAACGCGGTGGGGAACGTGGACTTACTCTTCAGCGTGGTGCAGGGGGGAGGCTCCTTGGGTACGACAGCCGTGACGACGAACGCCCAGGGAACGGCATCATCCACATGGACCCTGGGGTTGCAGGAGGGGACGCAGCAAGTCGAGGTCTCCGCCGTGGTGAACTCCGGGGCCAACGCTACCTTTTCGGCGGTGGCGACAGATTTTAGGATCGAACTCGTGTTCATCAACCACGGCACGCCAAGCCAAGACTCCGCGTTCATTGTTGCCGCAGACCGATGGATGAGTATCCTGGAGGGTGAACTCAGCGACATCGATTTCTCGGCCAATCCCGTGACCGCCGGTGGGTGCACTCCGGGTCAACCAGCGATTTCCGACACGGTCGATGACATCCGAATCTTCGTCGACATCAAGCTAATAGATGGGGTTGGGGGAACGCTCGGCCAGGCCGGACCTTGCCGGATTCGAAGCATCACTGGGTTACCGGCGATCGGATTCATGGTTTTCGATTTTGTCGACGTGGCTGGGTTGGAGGCGACTGGTGATCTCGTGGATGTGACCCTCCACGAGATGGCGCACGTCTTGGGATTCGGAACCCTATGGAGCAGCTTCGATACGCTTCTCGTCAACCCCTCCCTACCCTCCAACCTCGGCGCTGACACACACTTCTTAGGGGCTGCCGCGATAGCCGCCTTCGACGCTGCAGGAGGCACGGCGTACACAGGAGGCGCGAAGGTCCCGGTCGAGAATCAGCTCCCTGTAGGCTCCTCCGACTCCCATTGGCGAGAGTTGGTTCTAGGGCTCGAGCTGATGACCCCGGTGCTCGCCCCAGGCGTCACCAATCCCCTGAGCGCGATCACCATCGAGTCCCTGGTCGACCTCGGATACAGTGTGGACAATTCACAAGCGGACCCCTTCACCGAAACGTTTTCGGCCCCGGCCCGCCTGACCGCCCCCGGCAGAGGAGTCATCCATCTCGAGAACGATATATACCGGGGCCCCCTCCAGGTGGTGGATCGATCCGGTAACGTGATCAAAACGATTCTCCGGCGATGAAGATGCCATGGGTTTGAGACCGAAGGCGGCCGCGTTGAGACCGAGTGGGCCTGTGGCGAGACCCGGAACGGCTACCTGGCCCCCGCAGCGGGCAGCGAGATGGGTTATGGCCCTCCTCATGTTCGCCGGATGCTCACCCGCCGATGGCGACAGGCCGCCGCCAGCAGCAGAAGCCGCAGCGGAAGGGTCGACGGACAGGGCTGACGCGAACCAAGGGCCTCCTGTAGGGGACGCGCCGTCAGGCGTCGGAACGGCAGGCGCGGGAGGGGGCCAGGCTCAAGGTAGAGCGGCTACCGCCACCGTGACGGTGGGCGGGGAGGGGGCTCAAGCACCTGCATGTGTCCCGCCCGGAGGGCCCGTGGCGGGCGATGCTTCGCTGGAGGGCCGGGCGGGTGAGTACCGCCTGACGATGGTCGAGGAAGTCGACGGCAGCCCTTCCCGGACGGTGGAAGGTCCCCTCACACTCCTCCCCCAAGTGGAGTCCCTCCGTCAATTCACCAGGAGCGCGGGGGGCTCCATTCCGGGCGTGAGCTCTCCCCTGTACGGAAGCACGGATGTGAACGTGGAGGACGTAGGAGCCGTGCGGGTAGGCAGCCTTTCCAGCGAAGACCCAGAGTCTCCGGGGGTCTTGGTCATCGAGAGCGAAACTGGCGCGAGTCCGAGCATCCTACTCCGGTTGGGATCGGACGCCAACCGCCGGGACCTCATCCGCTTCGATGGGGGTTACGCCGTCCTGACCGTCGTCGAAATCACCGCAGAGTCGTTCAGTGGAACCTGGTCGAGCGGAGTGCGGGGTCCTGCCTCGGAAGGGCTTCTTCTGCGCGACGCCGAGCCGTTGATGTTCGGTGGCCCCTAGAAACCCTTTGCGTAATCCCACCGTATAGGATGGAGCATGAACACGACAACTCGCCCGGGAGTAGTTGACCTCTATGATGACGATTATCCGAAGGATTGTTCGCGTGGTCCTGAGCTGGATTCTCAAGAAGATCTAGTCCCACTCAATCCCCGACGAGATTGACGACCACGCGGCGCTTTCGGGGCTGGGTGTCGAGATCGACGAGGACCACTTGCTGCCAGGTTCCGAGCGGGAGGGCCCCGTCCACGATGGGGAGAGCGAGCGAGGGGCCGATCAGGCTCGCGCGAACATGGCTGTGCCCATTGTCGTCGTGCCACATCTTCTCATGCTCATACGTACCGGACCGGGGAGCGATGCGCTCGAGGGCAGCCGCGATATCGTGACCCACGAGGCCCGGTTCGAACTCCACGGTGGTGAGCGCCGCCGTCGATCCTACGACCATGGCCGTGAGTTGTCCGACGCCGATGCCACTCTCGTACACGAGGGTCTGCAAGTCGGCCGTTAGATCCAGAATGTGGTCGTCCCCTTCCGTACGGCGTTCCAGCGTATGCGTGAGGACCGTCATACCGCCGTCAGTTTGCGGACATCAGTGGACCTCCGCTCGATACCCGGCCGCCTCGACGGCCGCGATCAGATCCGAGTCGACGACTGGGTCCGACAGCGTCAGCTCTGCCTGGTGGTTCTCTAGCGAGACGTCCGCCCGAGACACGCCCTCAACATCCTCTAAGGCAGACTTCACGTGGCTCACGCAGTGATCGCAGGACATTCCGGATATTTCCAACTTCTTGGTCATGGCTCCTCGCTCCCCGTCGTTTTCGCTTCCGACGATGACGGCTAAAGTAGTACCCACGGAGGTGGATACCCAACCCTCGCGCCCGGGTGGCTCTCAGCCCTGCACAAAAGTCCCTGCTCATGAATTCTCCCCTTGCTCTTTGCCTGGCAGCTGGTGGCGGCCTCAGCCTCCTCGTGGGCGGATGGTATTTGACGCTAGCCAGCAGAGAGATGGGGGCCTCCCGGCGTTCAGCCCTTCGCGTCTTCGGAGCTGCGTGCCTCGTCACTGCCGGCCAGGAATACGCTGCGCTCGGTGTCTATAGGGCCGTCGATCTCGACACCTACGTTGGAGCGGTTCGTCTGCATACGGTCTTCGCGCTCACGGCACCCGTCGCGATCGTATGGTTTGTCGCGCTATACACGGGGATGAAGGCACGTTGGCTCTTGTGGATCTACACCGGCGCCGCGGCCACCGTGATCTTGGTGAATCTGGCTTCTCCCACCACGATGCATTTCAGCGACGTGCTCGACGTAGTTGGAGTCGCACTTCCATGGGGAGAGCGGCTCGCCCAGGCGACCGCGATTCCTTCTCGGTGGCCGCCATTTGCGGACTATCTGATCGGGCTGTTTTGCGCCCTGTGCGTCTTCGCTCTTTGGTCAGCTTCCGGCCGCAGCACACTGGGCTGGAGCAAGCCGCTCGAGGCCGGACTCGCCGTTCTCGTCGCCACGATCGCCATAGAGCTGCTCGATCCGCGGCGGGTGTCGGCCCTACCCGTGGACGAGTTTGGATTTCTGGCATTCGTGATTGTGGTGGGATTCGGGCTGCGCCGCAGCCCGGCCTCGGGGATGGCCCCTGCCGGCGACGAGACCGGTCATTCTCCTAAGAAGGCCAAAGCCACCAGCTGACCAGCCCGGCCAGCACGAGGCTGAGAATCAACCCCAAACCCTGCATGATGCGAAGCTTGGTCCGGGCGGCCCCCGAGACCTCCGACTCCGTTCGATGGATCCCTTTCGAGCTGATATCGAACATCCACGAAAGAACGAGAATCACCGGAAAGCTCGCCAGCGTGAGGGCCACCAGGATTGGCATCTGGGTTTCGACGTCCCCGGGGATCGGCAGATATTCGATTATGTCGGCTGCATATGCCAGAAGAGGGATGGCGACCACCGCGTACAGAATCGCCACGTTGAACACACGCCGGCGCCGTAGCTCCCGAATGAAGCCCTCGAACGCAGAAACGTGTTGTACCGGGTCCGAAAGCGTTTGGCCGATGTGGGAGTCCGAGTGAATCGGCGCTCCGGTGGCGTGGGCCTCCCCCGTGAATTGCTCCAGCGCCTTGCCGACCTCGGACGCCCGAGGCCGATGCCTGGGATTCTTGGAAAGGCACCGCTCCATCAGTTCCGCAAGATGGGGATCTACGTCGGGCCGGAGCCGGGCCAGTGGAATCGGCTCTTTCTTCAGGTGTGCCGTAACCAACTGGACGCTCGTCGTGCCTTCGTACGGAGTCTTCAGCGTAAGAAGCTCGTAGCCCATGATGCCCAGGCTGTACACATCCGATTCATCCGTTACGGCCTCACCCAGCAACTGTTCTGGACTCATGTACCGTGGGTCGCCAAGCAACTCTCCTTGTTGCGTGAGACGGGTGATCGTCTCGGTGCCCGTCTCCAGGATCGCGGCGATTCCGAAGTCCGTGAGGACCACCCGGTCTGAATCCTTCTCCCGCACGACGTTTTCCGGCTTTACATCCCGGTGGACGATTCCGCTCTCGTGGGCGGCCGCGAGCGCAGAGGCCACCTGGCTCAGAGTATGACAGGCCTGCTCGACGGTCATGACCCCCTCTGCTTGGAGCGCGTCCGCGAGGTTCCGCCCCTCGATGTACTCCATGATGATGAATGGTGTCCCGTCCTCGAGGGTGCCGACCCGATGCACGGCGGCGACGTTGTGATGGTGGATCTTCGCAGCGGATCGAGCCTCTCGTTCGAATCGCTTGCGAGCGGTTTCATCCTCGGCCAACTCCGCCTTCATGAACTTGATGGCGACAAGACGCTGGAGCGCCCGCTCCCGAGCCAGGTATACCTGTGCCACGGAGCTCTCGCCCAGCAAGCGGACGATCTGGAACTCTGGGTCTAACTCTGTCTGGAGCTGGATCTGAAGATCCGGTGCAGCCATGGGGTCACCCATCGAAGCTGGAGGCGACGCTGTTGTCGAGCCGAATCTGTGGCCCTAGACGGGGTCATGGCAAATCACGAAAGATCCCACCCCAAGAATTTGGCCGAAATGCTGTTATCCCAACCGCTTCTTTCCAGCTTTTCCATGCCGCACCGGGGCGGGCCCGAGCAGCGATACGCTCCGATCCGATGACCGCGAACCCGTACGGGTGGATGGGGCCCTAGCGGGGGGCCATCCAATTCGTCCCGACGATGGTGATGGCCGCCCCCACCAGCCCGTAAAAGACACCCAGTAGCACGTCGATCAAGTAATGGTGGTTCAGGTAGACCGCAGCGAAGGCCACCAGGCCAGAGAACACGATCGTGAACACGCGGAACCTCTTGAGCTTCATCGCAAAGATGACGGACATGACGGGGTAGGAAATGTGGAGCGAGGGGATGGCACCGAACGGGTTGGACCCTGCACCGTACATCTCAGTGAAGAAGCTGGTCCCGAACAACGCGTCGAAGCGGAGCGTCCGAGCGGGATTCATGGGTACGTCGAGAAGGATGGTGTTGAGCCCGTAGGTGTCCACGTACCAGGGAGGAGCAGCCGGGTAGAGAAACCACGTCGCAAACCCCAGAACGTTGACGACGAGAAAAGACCACGCGGGGGCGTACGCCGACCACGATCTTCGGGAAGGCGTCGACGCAGAGTCGAGGTGGAAGTGAATCCGACGCGTGAAATATGCCGCCAACAGGATGAAGACGCCGATGAACGTCAGATAGGCCCCCCCCGCGATGAAATCCAGGACAGGGTGGAGATGGAGACCGAACCACTCGTTTATCGTAAGGGTGCCATTCGGTGAAGGGATGCCGAACAACCGCTTTTCGAGCATATAGGGCTCGGCGACGTGCGGAACGCCGCGCACGGCCCCGCCCCAATACCGTTGGCTGTCGTAGAGAACCCCCGTAAGGACAAACGGCAGAACGAAGTCCAGAGGCCGTACTCCCAGAGGCCGGAACGGATGACGGATCTGACTGAGAAGCAGCACCCCGCCACCATACAGCAGCTGGTTGGTCGTAATCTCACCGGCCAATGTGGCGAGAAGGCCCCAATAGACTCCCACTGCCAGCACGGGGATGACCCAGGAGGTTCGTCTTCCGAGCTCCAAGTGATGCGAGTCCTATGGGCGAGAGTTTTAGAGGCCTGTTGAAGGGGGGAGCGGGCCTGAAACTGCCCTCTGAGGTGTCTGGCAACAAGAGACCGATGCCAACCAACCTTGCGGTTGACGGCACCTTCGCCATTGAGCACCGTTGCTCAACCTCTCGCACACGCACCCGTACAGTCGGGCGGCCTGATCCGTGGAAACACAGGTCACCACATATTATCTCGAGCTTCGCAGCGTAGACGAGCTCATGCCGTCTGGATCAGACGTGCCGGATCTCGAAATCCGGGAAGCCAGAATCGCTAGTCCGGAGCTGGGGCGATTCCTATACACTGTGGTGGGACGCGCTTGGGGCTGGACGGACCGACTGAGCTGGTCATACTCGAAGTGGCTGGCTCACCTCGAACGGCCGGAGGTCGAGGTGTGGATCGCCCATCTGGACGGAGTGATCGCGGGCTACGTCGAGCTCGAGCGGCAGCCTGAAGCATCCGTTGAGATCGTCTACTTCGGCTTGCTCCATCAATTCATGGGAAGGGGGATCGGCGGGTTTCTCTTATCTGATACGGTCGAGCGGGCGTTTCGCGCCGGGGCACAACGGGTTTGGCTACACACGTGCTCGCTCGACAGCCCCCGGGCGATCGAAAACTATCGGGCTCGAGGCTTCAAGCTCTTCAAGGAGGAAACCAGCTTCAAGAACGTCCCGCCCACACCGCCGGCCGGGGCTGGCTGGTAAGACCGGGGCGGCGCTCTTCAACCCTTTTCAGGAATCACTATCAAGAGGGCTCGCCTTCTCGCACGTCGTCGCTTATTATGTGTCGCTGGGCGGATAGGGCCGCCCGTCACGTCTTCCCCGGATCGATATTCCAAGGAGGTAGGGCTCCATGAGCGACGTCGAGATCATCGGCACTCCGGAGCGTACGGTTTCCCGAAGAAAGTTCATCATGGGGGTCATCGCAGCGGGTGCCACGACCTCTTCGGTGGGCTATCTCTTCAAAGGACCACAGCCCCTACTCGGGGCTCTTGCGGTCCAGGGATCGGTCGAGCGACTCATCACGCTGAACGTCAACGGCCAACAGCGGCGCGTGGACGTGCTGAACCAAGAGACGCTCGCCTTCACGCTACGCTATAAGCTGGGGCTTACCGGCACGAAGCTCGGCTGCGACCGTGCCGAGTGTGGTGCGTGCACCGTACTCATCGACGGGGTGAACAGCTATTCCTGCTCGGTACTCACGCACAGCGTTCGTACAAAGCAGATCACGACCATCGAGGGCCTCGAGGAGCCGGACGGCACGCTGCATCCGGTACAGCAGGCGGTCCTCGACGAGGGCGGCTTCCAGTGCGCCTTCTGTGCCCCGGGATTCATCATGAGCATGGTGGCGATGGTCGAAAGCAACCCGAACCCGACTCGTGAAGAAGCCGCTCATGCGCTTTCCGGCAACCTGTGCCGGTGCGCCGACTACGACAAGATCCTGACTTCCGCCATGCGTGCCGCCGAGTACTCGCGGCAGCAAGCATAAGGGGCGATCATGGCACTGATTGGGCAAGATATCTCCCCCGACGATCTCCGCGCGAAGATCACAGGACGAGCGAGATACGCGGAGGACTTCAGGGCCGACGGCATGGTGTTCGCGAAGTTGCTGTCGAGTCCAATGCCGCATTGCCGTGTCACGCGCATCGACGCAAGCGCGGCCCTCGCCATGGACGGTGTGGTGGGCATTCTCACGGCCGATGAGGTGCCTCAGTCCGAAATGGGCGAGCAGTGCCTCACTAACGAGCCCCTCTACGAGGGTGAGGCCGTTCTCGCCATAGCGGCCGTCGACGAGACCACGGCCGCGGATGCGATCGAGCGGGTGAGTGTCGACTTCGAGCCGTTGCCCTTCGTGCTCAATCCATTGGACAGCATGCGGCCCGGCAGCCCCAACGCGCGACTCGAAGGAAACGTGACGGTTGGGCGAGAAATTACGACGCTCAAGTGGACGGAAGAAGACTTCGCCGCCGCCCCGGAGGGCAGCATGCCGATGCCCGACAACGTGGTGGGTGCAGACGGCGAGATCACTGAGCGGAAGTCGACCACAGAGTGGATGGTCGGGGACATCGATGCGGGCTTCGCCGAAGCGGACCTGATTCTCGACGAGACCATCGTCCACCAGTCAGTCACGCATCACCCGATGGAGCCACGCTCCGCGATGGCGTACTGGCAGAATGGTCGACTCTTCCTCCACACATCCACACAGAGCCTGGTACGAACCCGGCAAGCGATCGCCGGTCAGCTCGACCTGGACATCGAAGATGTGGTCATGATCGGTGAGTACTGCGGTGGGGGATTCGGGAGCAAGATCACCGGCAGCATCATCCAGCAGGTGCCGGCGCTGCTCTCCCGTAAGCTCAACCGTCCGGTCCTGCTCCGGATCACACGCGCCGAGGAGAACTCCCTCGGACGCGCTCGGCCCGGCATGCAGGCGCGGTTCCGCATCGGCTTCCGGTCCGACGGCCGGATCACCGCACTCGACATGTACGCACTGGGAGACGGTGGTCCGTTCCGTGGCGGCGACCAGAACTCGGCGGCCAGCACCGCTTCGCTCACGTATACGCCGCTCAACATGCGATACCGCGGCGTGGGGGTCTTCACGAACACACCGCCCAAAGCAGCCCAGCGAGGCCCGGGCGGGGCCCAGATCATCGGGATGCTCGAGCCGATTATGGACAAGGCAGCCAGAGAGCTCGGTGTCGATCGTCTCGCGCTTCGCCGACTCAACGCCCCGGATCCCGACGTGGAATTCGGACCTAATCGGACCACGCTCAGCAGCGTGTTCGTCAAAGAAGCGATCGATCGGGGACGCGAGCTGTTCGGATGGGAGGAGAGAATCGCCCGCAGCGGACAGCTGAACGGCACGAAGAGGACAGGGATCGGCGTCGGGGTGAGCCCGTATACGGCGGGAAGCAGCGGGTTCGACGGCCTCTTGGTGATCCGGCCCGACGGCATTGTCCAGATTCACCAGGGCCTCGGAAACCTGGGTACGAACTCGAATTTCGACACCGCTCGCGCTGCCGCGGACGTTCTGGGCGTCGAGTGGAGTCAAGTCGAGGTCGTCTGGGGCGACACGAGCCGCCACTTGCCCTGGAGTTCCGTCCAGGCGGGTAGCCAATCGGTCCACGCCCACACGAGGGCGAACCACGCGGTCGGGTTGGACGCCAAGCAGAAGCTGCAGGAGATCGCCGCGAGGGATCTCGGCGGACGGCCCGAGGACTATGAGACGTCCGGTGGACGTGTCTATCGTAACTCCAATCCGTCGCAGGGAATGACTTTCGCTCGGGCTGCGACCCGGGCGATCGAGCTTGGCGGACGCTACAGCGGTGAGGAGCTAAACGAGGATCTCAATGCCATGACCGTCGCGTCCGCTACCGCGTTGGCCGGCCAAGGCCTGGTGGCTGCGGCGCAGGACCAGTTTGGCGGAGAGGGTAGACAACAATCGTGGGTGGTCGGCTTCGCCGAGGTAGAGTTGGACGTCGAGATCGGCAAGGTCGATGTCGTCCATTTCACGGCAGTCACGGACTGTGGTGTGGTGGTCCATCCGAGGGGTCTCGCGGGCCAGATTTTCGGCGGCGCCTTTCAGGGAATGGGGATGGCGATGAGCCAGAAATGGGTCTTCGACCCAGTGTGGGGTGTGTCGTTCGCAAAACGCCTCTACACTGCTCGACCACCGGGGATGCTCGATGTCCCCACGGACGTGCAGTGGGCGGCCGTGGAACTCCCCGATCCATGGACCCCGGTCGGGGCGAAAGGGATCGGAGAACCTTGTGTGGGGGCCGGTTCAGCGGCTCTTACGTCGGCGATCGCCGATGCCCTGGAAGGGGTATGCCTATGCCGGACGCCACTTACACCGGACGTCCTACTTGCAGAAATTGAGGGCCGCGAACCTGCGTACGGCCCCCTCGACCTTCACGTCTAAAGGGAGATAGCGAAGATGGCGGTCATCAGAGATATGATCCCGGCGTTCGAGCTCTTCCAGCCGACGAGCGCCGACGATGCGATCGAACTGTTGATTCGATACGGTGAGGATGGTTGGGTGCTGGGCGGCGGGCTGGACAGCTTCGATTGGTGGAAGGAGCGGATCAAGCGGCCTACGGCCGTGGTCGATCTCGCCAACGTCGATGAGCTCAGGGGCGTGCGTAGCACGGCCGATGGAGTGGAAATCGGTGCCATGACTACGCTCACGGAAGTGGCCACGCACCCCGAGTTGCTGACGAACTACAGTGTTCTCACGGACGCTGCCTCCCAGATCGCGACGCCCCAGATTCGGAACCGGGGTACGCTCGCGGGCAACCTGGTCCAGGACACGCGTTGCTGGTACTACCGCGGTGGATGGCCCTGCTACCGGGCCGGCGGTAACACGTGCTATGCCTCGGCGCCCACGGCGATGAATCGAGAGCATTGCATCATCGGCGCGAGCCGTTGTGTGGCAGTCAGCCCCTCCGATTCGGCGCCGGCGCTCATCGCGCTCGACGCGCAGTTCGTGATCCAGGGAACGAGGGGTGAGCGCGTCGTCGATGCCGAGGACTTCTTCATGCCGCCCAGCGTAGATATCGAGCGCATGACCATTCTGAAGCCCGGTGAGCTACTGACGGCGATCCGTCTCCCATCCACGTGGGCGGGGGCCACGTTCTATTACGAGAAGGTCGAGGACCGGAAGTCGTGGGACTTCGCCCTCATGACGGTGGCATCGGCGATGCGCATCAGCCGTGGCGTTATCGAAGAGGTGCGTCTCGCGGTCAACGGCGCCGCTCCCTACCCGCTTCGCCTTGAAGACTCCGAAAGGGTCGTCCGTGGCCAGACTCGTTCCGACCAATTGGGAATGCAGGCCGGCGAGATCGCAGTTCGTGGAGCGCAGCCGCTGCGGCACAACGACTATAAGATCCCCCTGATGCGGAACTTGGTCCGTCGGGCCGTCCGCGGTACGGGGGTTTAGCGTGGAACTCTGGAGGCGCGCGGCCAACCCGTGGGGCCAGGAGGTTCTCATTGGAGTCTCCTGGGACCTCATGTGGGCTGCGGTAATCGTGGGCTTGGGTTTCATCACGGCCCATGCCGTGTGGGCGAAGTGGATTGCGCCCGCTGAGTCGACGGGTACGGGTGGAGGGTCCAGCACGGCTGGCCTCCCTGCGCAAATTCTTCGGCATGCCATGTCGGAACGCGTGTTCCACTGGGCCATGTCGGTGGCGATGCTCGTGCTCTTGGTCACCGCGTTCGCCCCGGTCATGGGGATCCAGTTCGCGTGGGTCACGATCCATTGGGTCGCCGGTGTGATCCTCACGGTGATGATCATCTACCACATCGTCCATGCCGTCTTCTGGCAAGATTTCTGGGCGATGTGGGTGTCCAAAGCCGACATTGAGGCCGGGGTCACCGAGTTGAAACATATCGTCGGTCGGAACGGGACCGAGGTGCCCAAGGCCCCGAAGTATCCGATCGATCATAAGCTCTTCCACCACGGTGCCGCTGTGTCAGGTCTGGCGGCCATCGTCACCGGCGTCTTGATGATGCTCCGCCTCGAGACTCCGTTCTGGACCGCGAACCCGTATATGTTCGCAGACAGTTCCTGGGGCGTGATATACGTGGTTCACGGGGTCGGGGGTGTGGTGCTCATCGGTATGGTCATATCGCACATTTACTTCGCGATACGACCGGACAAGTGGTGGATCACGAAGTCGATGATCTTTGGGTTCATCGGGCCAGACAAATACGTGGAGAACTTCGATCCGAGCCGTTGGCCTGTCGCCGGAGCTGAGCCTCAGGAAGAGCTCGTACCAGCCGGCGTGGGCGCTTCGGTCGGTGGGGACGATGCTGCTGCTGGCGATGTTACGCTGGGTGGTGGTGACGTTGCGATCGGTGGGGGTGATGCTAGCGGTGGTGGTGTCGCTGGGGAGTCCCCCGGTGACTCGAGCGAGGAGCGGACGTCAGAGTTCGGAGGACAGGGCTGAGGTGACGTCCGACGAGTTGAAGGAACATATCGACACGATCGAGGAGACGTACGAGTTCTTCCTCGCATATGCGGCTCAGGGAGTGTCTGGATCCGGTACCGAGATCAGTGGTGAGTTGACCCGATATCTGGGCCGGGCCGACCAGGCACTCGCCGCCTTCGAAGGTGGGATCGGCGAGGCGGCTGAGGGCACCGACGTGGACGCCGTGGCTGCAATGGATCAGGTTCTCCAGCGAGATGCCGGTGACACGCGGGCCGCCCTCAGACTCGTCATGGCGCAGCCGTCGATCAGTTCGCAGTTGATCGACAACTTGAATGCGTCGATCCACTTCCGGGCGCTTCTGACGGATCTGTTCCTGGTCGACGAGGCGTTGAAGGCCTCGCTCTCCAGCTCCGGGTGATTCGACTTTCTGCAAGATCCCTGTAGTCGCTAACGCTTCTTCCCGAGCTTCTTGATCACCTTCTTGAAGTCGGGACCCGGCACCGACCCTACAGGCTGGGACGGCCGCGGTGGCGGGGGTGTCGTAGGCGGCTTTGGCGTGCAGGGCCACTCCGGAAGCTTGAGCGATGGTTTCTTGTCTCGCGGTGCGCGTCCTCGGCTTTTCTTGGCCATCAAGGCTCTCCTCTTGGGATGGCATCACATATCCGCATAAGTTTCTTTAAGTACTACGTTCTTTCGGCCGCCTGAGTGTCATCGGGGTGGCACGCGCCCATCTTCCGAAGGTCTCCGTTGGGCGTCCATCCAATCCATCCAAAATCCGCAGGCCCTCCTGCACACCGAGATCTGGGCTTGCGTCGGTAACATCGGGTGAACATGGCCTCTTTCGCGTTTGGCTGCCAACCCATATCATATACCGAATAAAACCCGAAAATACACCTTGAGTGAGGAAGAGGGGTGCCGGACGGTGGAAACGAAGAGGCACGAGGCCGAATGACACGACTTCCGACGCTGCGCGGGCGCGGAGTGACGCCCAACCCATCCAATCGCTTCGAGCGCGTCACGCTCGAGCTCGACCCATTGGCCTTGGTGGAGGACCCTGCCCCGCGAACCCAGTTCTTCAAAGATTCCTCGAGATCGATCGTGGCTCGCAACGCGAGTCCCGACGTCGGATTCGACGTGAGCATCAACCCGTACAGGGGCTGCGAGCACGGCTGCGCTTACTGCTACGCCCGTCCCACCCACGAATATCTCGGTCTGTCCGCCGGTCTCGATTTCGAGTCGAAGATCTTCATCAAGCAAGACGCGCCGGAACTCCTGCGAAACGAACTTTCCTCCCCTCGTTGGCAGCCCAAGCTATTGGCTCTCTCTGGGGTCACGGACCCTTACCAGCCCGTCGAGCGCACGGCCGGAGTCACGCGGGGCTGTCTGGAAGTGCTTGCGGAGTTCAGGAATCCGGTGATGGTGATCACGAAGAATTTTCTCGTAACGCGAGATCTCGACCTCCTCTCTGAACTCGCTTCCCACGAGGCGGTGAAGGTTGCGATCTCAGTGACCACGTTGGTCCCCGCCCTCCAGAGGGCGATGGAGCCACGCACATCGAGTCCAGAGCGCAGGCTAGAGGCGATCGAGCGGTTGAGCCGAGCCGGGGTGCCGGTCGTGGTCTTCGTAGCACCTCTCATCCCCGGACTCAACGACCACGAGATTCCGTCGATCCTCGAGGCCGCCGTCGAAAGAGGAGCCAGAGAAGCGAGCTGCGTTCCGCTGCGGCTCCCCTACGGCGTGAAGGATCTGTTCCTGGATTGGCTCGATCGGCACGTTCCTGACCGTAAGGCAAAGATCGTGAACCGGATCTTGGCGATGCGAGGTGGCCGGCTGAACGATCCGAGACTCGGGTCACGCATGAAGGGCCAGGGAACCATGGCCAAGCAGGTCATGCAGCTCTTCCACGTGGCGCGGAGGCAGGTGGGTCTGGACGGCCCACCTGCGTCGCTGTCCACCGCGGCGTTCCGACGGCCCGGGGAGGTGATCCAGATGACCTTGGGGATTTGACGCCACCCTCCTCAGTTCGCTTCGGCTTCCAACCCCGCCTCGAGTGTCTTGTCGATGCGCGCCAGCGCCTCGAAGAGGTGCGCCTGGGTATATCCGTCCGAAGCCCCTGGCTGAGCTGAATCGATCCCGTCACGGAGTTGGTACAATTCCCAACGTGCGACAGCACGAGCATCGGCCGGCGTTCCGTTCTCTGGATTCACAACCAGACTGGCCATGGCGTCCAAGTAGGCCCGCTGAAGGTCCCGACGATCGGCGCTGATCGTCCCCCGTCCCAATTCGCTCCAAATGGCGGTGGTCAAGGACGCCATTACTTCTGGAATCGTGGCGACCTGCCCCGCGCCGAACTTCGTCTCGGCGTCTCGAATACGTGCGAGCCGAGAAGCGTTGAGGACCTGGTCCAAGACCGACGACTGAAGTTCGAGGGTCCGAGCATGGAACGGATAGTCGTAACGGCCGTCGGTCCTGCGTTCGCTACCCCAGTGCGAGAATCCGTTGACGCCAAAGCTCTGGAGCACCGCAGGATCTATCGCCAGCGCGTCCTCCGCGAAGATACGATCGATGAGTAACTCGAGCGCTTCCAACTGCCTGGCCTTGGGTACATTGACGAACGGATCACGCCCATCTCCCACGTGATCGCGGTTCATGTACTGACCACCGATATACTTCACCGCCGGGGCAATCGCCCTAGAATACTCATTCATGAGTTGATTGTACGCGTTGGTCACTTCGACGAAGGGGGAGTTTTCCGTGAGCGCGTACTCCGGAATCTTCGGCAGGAGGTCTCGGATCAGCGCGGAACGCTCGGCGCCCCACTGCAGAGGGTCGGCGCCCAGATCGTAGGTGTTGATCGTGGGATCCAAGGCGCCGCTGCCGCCTGCCTCATTGCCGTACATATGTCCGAGCTCGGAGACCGCGCGCGCAATGTCGTTCGCGTCGTCCTGGCGTTGCGTGTACGCATACGAGATCGCCCAGCGGTCGTACGACCCGGCATTGTACGTGTAGTAGTCGCCCATGCGCTCCCCGGGTGCAGCAAGGTTGACGGTCGGATACTCCATCACGGAGCTGTATACACCATTTCTGCCCGTGAACGAGGTGTTGTGGAGTTGGTCTATAGGAGTGCTAGCCGAGGATCGGAAGTTGTGCTGCAGGCCAAGCGTGTGTCCGACTTCGTGCATCACGACCCACGTCGTGTACTGCCTGAGAAGTTCATTCGGCAGCGGATCCCCGGGGTCCATCTCGTTCCTCACCGCAAGCACCAAACCCGCTAGGGTGCCCTGGGCCTCGAGCGCCGACGCGAATCCGGGAAGCTCCAGCCCCGGAACATTCGGGTCGGGGGGCTCGAATTCGCCCACCCCGAGCGCCATCTCGAAGGCCTCAGCAGCCGTTACTGGATTCACGATATTTCGCCACGTGTTACGGAAGCCCCGAAACATGTTTGCTTCGAACAGAATATCCGCGTCGAGGATCTCACCCGTGCGCGGATCGACCTTGGACGGGCCAATCGCCCCATAGCCCGGATCGTCGGAGGTGTTCCAACGGAGGACAGCGTACCGGATATCGTTCGGGTCCGCGTCCTCTGGCAGATCGAGCGCACGAACCGCGCCCACCCAACCTGCGGCCTCGAACGCGTTGTTCCAGTTCTCCACACCTTCCTTGAACCAGCCCCTGTACTCATCGGGTACGTTATGATCGATGTAGTACGTAATGGGCTCGACAGGCCGCCGCCGGTTTCCGACGCGTTCGCCGGGCTCCAGTCGCCACCGGTTCACGTACCGCCGAAAGAAAGTGGAGTCCTCCGCGCTGAAGTCTTTGTGAACCGTCATGAAGTTACCGACGCGGTCGTCGGCGATCCGCCGCTCCATCGGCCGCTCGGGAAGTTGGGCGAGCGTATAGTGGATGGTGACCGGGATGTATCGCCCATCCGGCACAGATGGGACGGATCTGGGCTGCCCTGAACGAAAAGTCAGTGCCGCCCTGATATTCGTGTTTTCGGGGAAGCTGGAGACCCCGTCGATGTAACTCCGGCTTCGATCGAAGTTCGTGCTGCCGGACTGACCGTTGGTCCCACGAGTGGCTCTCCGGGTCCGCCGGCCTACCCCCGATAGATCGGAGAGGAACCAGCCCGTCACCTCCAATACAAGAGCGGAGTCTGGACGTATAGCCTCGACATCGGCGCTCTCGACGACGGAGGATCCGAAGCTGATGGCCACGGCAGCCGCAGCCCGATCGTCCGATGCAGCCCCAAAGCGGTGAGGCCGTTGGACGAGGAAGACGTTCTCTCCGTGCTTTTCAAACGCCATCAGGTCCATCTCGAACGTGCTCGGCGTCGTACCACCGAACAGCCCAGCCGCACCAATGCCCTGTGCCACCCGCACGTCCATGAGGAAATCCTGGCCCAATCGATCGGTGGGGACGGCGAGATAGAGACGGCCTTCCTTCATGTAAAGGTCGAAGAAGCCGGGCGAGACCTCCGCGCCGTCCACGAGGCGCTCGAAGTCCTCGAAGGGGTTCTCCTCTTGAATCTCCTCCTCCTCGACCACGTCCTGCGCCAGTGCGCTGACTGGCGAAGCGATCACGAAGGCCGTCAATGCCATCACGAGGGCCAAAACATGGCTCTTCCCTCTTCTGGTCATCATCCCCGTCACCTCCTGATTGTTCATGCTGGGCGATCAGACAAGCTAACCTTGCGCTGGGGCGGCGAAACCGGCAAGCGTGAGTTGCACTACTCGATGCTCTCGTATTCCGAATCCACCCGGTGCCGGTAGAAAATCCATGCGAACGGAATGAGCAGTGGGATCCGGTACCACCAGACCTTCCCGAGGTCGTCGTCCGACTGGGACCTTGTGTACCGAACGACAAATCTCGGTGGCTGACGCGGAGACCGGGCCATACGTCAAAGAAAAGCGGAGACTGGGCCATACGTCAAAGAAAATACGTGCGGGTCGGAGAACGCCAGTCCGATTGTCGGCACACCAGACCCAACCGGGACATTGTTGCAGCAGAGAAGCTCGGCTTCTATATCCGAACCTGCATCCTCATTCCCAGGTAGAGAGGCCGTGCCGGAACTCCCCGAGGTCACCGCGTACATTCGCGCACTCGAGCCGCGCATTCTTGGGCAGGTCCTCGAGGCCCTACGCATCCGTACTCCTTCACTGCTGAAGACCTTCGATCCGAGGGTCTCGGAGCTGGAGGGTCGCCGCCTGGCCGCCATCAGCCGCATCGGCAAACGGATCGTCTTCGAGTTGGATGGGGACCTTTTCGCCGTCATCCACCTCATGATCGCCGGGCGCCTCCGGTGGTGTGAGAAGAGCGCGTCCGTTCCGAAGAAGCGGGGTCACGCGGCGTTCGATTTTCCCAACGGAACCCTGCTGCTTACCGAGGCGAGCACCCACAAGAGGGCATCTCTCCACGTTGTTCGTGGTGCGGAAACCCTGGCGGACCTCGATCCGGGCGGGGTCGAGCCACTGGAGGTCGATTTCCAAACGTTCCGGGAGGCGTTGTCGAGGGAGAATCGCACTCTGAAGCGGGCACTCACCGACCCGAGAATCGTCAGTGGCATCGGAAACGCGCACTCGGACGAGATTCTGCTCGAGGCGCGGCTCTCGCCTGTAAGGCGGACTCGGCAACTCGGCGAGGACGAGCTCCTGCGCCTCTTCGAGTCCACCCACCGCTCGCTATCAAAGTGGGTGGAGCGACTTCGTACGGAGTTCGGAGACGAATTTCCCAAAAAGATCACCGCGTTCCACGAAGCCATGATGGCGCACGGAAAGTTCGGGCAACCTTGCCCCCAGTGCGGCGCGCACATCCAGCGTATCGTACACGGGGAGCGCGAAACGAACTACTGCCCCACCTGTCAGACCGGAGGAAAACTCCTCAAGGACCGAGCGCTCTCGAAGCTTCTCCGTGACGACTGGCCGGCAACGCTGGAGGAACTGGAAGAGGGTATGGAGGCTCGACGGAGAGGTTGACCGGGCCCCGACCTACTCGTCCTCGGCCCGCCCGGCGTCTTCGCTCCCTTCCTCCTCGTCGCTCCCCTCCGCCTTGGCCCCACGCCTTGCTTTGCTTTCGCCAGGGCTTGCGCTCCGTTTGCCTCGCCGGCTCCGGCGGCGCCCCCGGGCTCCCTTTCGGGTCGCTCTCATTTCCTCGACCGCCTTATCGAGTATCTCATTCATCCGGGCGAGATCCTCCGGCTCCGCGCCCCACTGGAAGGCCTGATCGAAGGTGAGCTGAGCGAGCTTTGAAAACGAGCGCGAAAGTGCGCGCATATCGCCCCCGAAGAAACGGTCCGTGAAGTGCTCGACCCGATCGAAGACGTCGTCCACGACATCTTCGTTATCGCCGAGATACGCCACGCCTTCCTCGGTAATGGAGTAGATCTTCTTGCCGCCCTGCTCCTCGACGGTCACGTAGCCCTCGTCTTCCAGCATCTGTAGCGTGGGATATACGGATCCCGGGCTCGGCCTATAGTACCCTCTGGACTCCTCCTCGAGAGCCTTCATCACCTCGTAGCCATGCATGGGGCACTTCGAGATGAGTCGAAGAATCACGAACTTGAGATCCCCACGCTCGAAGATCTTCCATTTCATGTTTCGCCGGCGGCCCCGGCGACGAGGTCCAAAAAGGAACGCCTCGAAGTCGAACCCGTGGTCGGTCGCGCAAGACATCTTGTTCTCCTTCTCTCTCCCCCCGTTCCGAGAGTCAGCGGTTTTTTAGGCTCGGTCAGGAGATCAGTCGATATATCACTTTTGCCTATCACGATATACTATTCGATATATCGAAACAACACCCAGAGGAATACTCGGCGGCTAGAGCTTGTGCCGTCCGGGAAGGGTAAAGAGAGTGCGCGGGGCCCAGAAGCCTTCTAATTACCCCGACCCGCCCTGGGTTGTGCTCGCCGGCCAGTAGATTGAGGTGAAGAACTAGAAGACCCTCGTGCGGGCGCGGCGGATCGCCCTGCGCCCCCCGAGGAACCTGAGGAGCTGGGCCGGGCCGATCTGGCGGCGGGCGCTGCGTTACGCGACGATCCGGAGGAGCCCGGCCGGGCGGTTCTGCCCGCGCTCCCGTCGCTGCCTCTGGTGGTCGAATACCCCCCTCCCCTCACCACCCGTCCCGCCGTTGGGCCAGAGCCACTCCCGCGTCGTCCGACGACAATGATCGGACTATATCCGTATCCGTACCCTCCGTATCCGTATCCGATGCCAAAGCCTCCGAATCCGTATCCGAATCCCAGGCCGCGCCCGTATCCATATCGGCCTCCGTACCCGCCGAATCCGTACCTGCCGAAGTAGCCGGGACCATACCCGAAACGAGATCCGTAGAGAGAACCGTAGCCATAGCGTGCATATGGATCGTAAAACGGGTCTTGAAACGGGTTGAGACGCCGATCGTAACCGTGGGCTGAGCGTCCATCCCCTCCTCGGGCCACCGGGCCGCGCTCTGACGAACCACCCTCGTTGAGCACGAACTTCTCGGGGTACGAAACGCCGACTACGACGTCGATCACGCTTGGGGGAACGCCCGAATCCGCCATTTCGATCAACGCGGCGGCGTCCAGAGAGAACGCCTCCCCCCGCTCAACAACCCAAAGTTGGACGGTCTCTGGGGAGACCTTCCCGATCGCCTCGATAACGTCGCCGGGAGCGATGGGAACGGAGGCGGCCGTCCGGGCCATCCGTGTTTCTGAACGCTGAGCTCCAACCAGATCCCCCTGCCCCGCCGCCTGGAAGTCAGCCTGGGATGCAAGCCGGTATCGACCCACCCAGGGCGCACCCCGACCGTCCGCGTCGACGGTCCGGACATCCAACCACTCGAACGGAGAGACCATCGAAATCACGCCCGTCGAACTTCTGTGGACGCTGGCACCACAAGTAAGCTCCGAGCGAATGTAGATTCGGCGAGAATCGTCGGAGAATTCAGCTCGCTCCCAGCCCTCGCACTCGTCTCTGCTCACATCGTGTTCTTGCCCGTCGGTAAAGATCGACTCCCGTGACACGACCTGACCGTCCAACACGGTGAGCATCTCGATGGCCGCTTCACCGGCGAGAGGCACGACGCAAAGGACGGGGGCCTCGGCCGGCTCGTCTACGGCCCGCCAGCAACCGATCCAGGGCGCCCATCGGCTGTCTACTTCCTGTGCCGCCGCTATGGGGGCCACCATGATCATCCAGGCGCCCACGAGAATGCCGAGGGTGACCCTACGCTGCCGGTCGTCCAATGTGCTTGTCATCATGCCCCTTCCGGTCAAAACCTGACTGCTATGCCGATCGTAGCTTGAAAGCCGCTCAAATCTAAGTCGTCGAAATTAAAGGCGGGACCCGCTTCGGCGCCACCAAAAGCGTACCTTCCCTCCACGGTCCACAGGAACCGCGGGCTGATCGAAACGTCGACTCCCGCAAATACGTGCGCTGTGGGCGCTGAACCGCTCGATTCTAGAATGAGGTTGAGGATGTCGAGGCTCGGTTCCTCGACGAAGTCTCCCTCCTGCTTGAATCGGTACCAACGAAGACCACCTCCCACGCCGACGAACGGAGCCCACTTCTCGGGAATCCATGCGAACTGGCTGACCGCACGGCCTCGATCGCGAAGATAGAATTTCGTGCTGACAGTCACCGGTATCCTTTGGAGGGTCGTCGTCTGTTGGATCGGGAGGTTATCCAAATCCACATACGGCCTCGACTCAGATCCGGCTTCGCTCCTCGAGAACCGGACATCCAGAGCGATGTCCAGACGCTCATTCCCTCGGAAGGCCAACTCGAGTCCCCAGGTAGAGGCATCGAAGTCGCGCTTACTCAGGGTAAAGTCATCGAGGGCTCGCGTCAGCACGGCGCCGCCAGCGTGGGCGCGCGCGTATCCTGCGTGGAACCCCACCTGAACCCCCGGCTGTTTGAAGAGGAAGCCCGGACCACCCCCCTGAGCGGCGGTGGGAGCGGGGAGAAGCGGGAAAGCGGCAGCGAGCAAGAAAACCGTCGCTCGCACTCGACTCAAGTGACGCATCATGAAGCCCCTCCCCCGATTCATGTCAGGTTCGACACTAGCCACGGCTGCAGTTAGCGCAAGACGCATGCCGGATTCAGAAGGATGTTTTCGGCCAAATTCCCCATCACTCAACCAGATTTCGGCTCCGTACGTGGACAGCCTATGTCACCCGCTGGGGACATCGGTTCGAAGGAATAATTCGTTCCGCTGCATGCCATCGGTGCTAGTGTGGTGTCCCACACTTCGGGGAAACGACACTTAGGAGGCGGGTGAGGCCTCGGGGTCCGATGCCAGCCCGCGCTGGCCTCCGGACAAAAGCGAAGCCATCGCCAGCGCGTAGAACAGTCCGGCGAGCAGCACGAGGGCGCGGAGCCCGGTCCACATCGACATGTACTCCAGGCAGCCCCCAAGGACCGCTCCAAGGAGATTCGATCCCAGAGAAGCCGCCGGCTTCGCCGTTTTCTGCAACCGCGTGCTCACGATCACGCCAGCGAACCCGATCGGCAGCCCCACCAAGGCTGGCGAGCCATCGGATGAAGGCGAGTTCGAGGGCGAGAAGGCCAAAGGTCCTCGGGCCGAAGAGGGCTCATTATCAGCCCCGGAGCTCTCGGTACGCCACCGACTGTTCAACACTAACAACCGAAGCCAGAACACCGTACAATTCTGTTTCGGCACAGGGTCAGGGTACACGTCTCGCGCAGGTCTTGGGGTTGGGCCCATGTGCCCTTACTTTCTAACGGAAAATGATTGGCGGCGGGCAGCCGAGAGGGTCTCGGTGTGATCTGGAACGCCACCCACAGATCGTAGAGGATTTCACATGAAGCGTACTTCTCCCGCCTTTGCCGGGCTAGTTCTGGCATTCCTCGCTTGCGCTCGCGCCCCATCTATGTCCGGGGGTATGGCTGACCCTGAGCGCGTTGCTGATGCTGTAAGTATTCCTGAGCCCGCGGCTTTTACTGATGAGATGGTCCGAGAGGGCCAACTGGTGTTCTCGGGCGCCGGCATCTGTGCGGTCTGCCACGGCCCGGGTGGCGGTGGAGGCATCGGACCGGACCTAACGGACGCTGAGTGGCTTCTGGGCGACGGCGAGTACGAAGAGATCGTTGATCGGATCATGCAAGGAGTCTCGGCTTCCGAGGCCACGTTCCGCCGGGGCGCCACCATGCCTCCGAAAGGTGGGGCGGCCATCACGGACGCTCAGGTCGAGGCGGTCGCGGCCTATGTATATACGTTGAGTCACTGAGAACGAGTGCTCTCATGGACGCCTAGCCCGCTGCCTGCCCTCCTACCGCGATCCTGTAATAGAATCGTAGGCCCGGGCGCGCGCAGCGGCCTGATCGCTGGCGTTGAGTGCCCTCCCCACACCCCTCGCTCCTGGGATCGGAAGGTCCGCGATGATCTCATTCTTCTGCCGGCGTGTCAGGGTGTCGGCGGCATTGCTGGCACTGGCGTCACCCAAGGCGTCGCACCCGAGGGCAAGAATGGTCAGAGCCGCCAAAGCGGCCATCGAAACTCTCTTGTACATGGTAAACCTCCAACGCGCTTCACCTCATAAGCCAGCGGCACGGAGGTACAGGATCTAAGGCAGATCCCGCGGCCGGACAAACTCTTTCAGGCTTCCGCATCCGCTTTCGACGTCTTTCCAACGATCGACACGAAGCTCGATAATTGCCAGTCCCGCGGTTGGGAACTTGGCCCTCATGAGGTGAACCCTCTCCGGTGGACCCTCGCCGGAAAGGGCAGCGGCCAGCATCCCTGTTCCCGGGTTATGGCTCACCAGGAGTACCGACTCCACCGTATCGGGCACAGACCGGACGAGATCGAGCATCTCACCCGGACCCGACAAGTAGAGCTCCTCCGAGAACTCGACCGCGGGCTCCGTCTCTAACTCGCAGAGCACGCCGTCCAGTGTCTGCCTTGTCCTTACGGCCGTGGAGCAGAGAACCAGATCAGGCAGATGACCCGCCTCCTTCATATGTGCCCCGATTCGGGGAGCGGCGGCACGGCCCCTTTTGTTGAGAGGGCGGTCATGGTCGGGGAGTGAGCTGTCGTCCCAGGACGACTTCGCGTGGCGAAGCATATAAAGCGTCTTCATCGTGCCACCTATTCGGGATTTCTAAACATTTGACGGAAAGCGTGGTAGTATACGAATATCGTCCTCCGGGGCGACATCCCTTCGGAACCAGGAAGCTGATACGTGGCAAAGGCCGCCGAGAAAGACCTCACCTCAATCGGGCTTCGGTCGCGGAAGCGGTTCATCAACCGGGAGCTTTCCTGGTTGGCGTTCAATGAGCGAGTGCTCGAAGAGGCGATGAATGAGCACCACCCCCTCCTCGAGCGTCTTCGGTTCCTTTCGATCTCCGGGACCAACCTGGACGAATTCTTCATCGTTCGGGTGGCAGGCCTCCGAGCCCAGGTCAGGGCCGGCGTAAGGTCGCTCAGCCAGGACGGCCGAACGCCCCTCCGGCAGTTCGGCCAGGTCAACAGCCGTGCGATCACGCTCATGGTCCGGCAACAGGAAACCTGGCAGGTGCTGAAGCGGGAGCTGGCCGAGCATGGGGTCACCGTGCTCCATCCGTCGGACCTCGATGAGAAGGCGCAGCTATGGCTCGATGATCACTTCAGTCACGAGATCTTCCCTGTCTTGACCCCGCTGGCTGCGGACCCAGCGCACCCGTTCCCGTTCATACCCAACGGCGGAATGAGTTTGGCGCTTTCGCTGCGGCGTGTCGACGACGGGGCCTCGATGTCGGCGCTGCTGCCCTTGCCGGGCCAGATGCCACGCTTCATCCGGCTACCGGGGAGGCCCAAAAAGGCCAACTTCGTGAAGGTCGAAGACGTGATCTGTCGGCACCTCGATGCACTGTTCCCCGGCTTCGAGGTCGAAGAGGTCGAGCACTTCAGAGTCCTCCGGGACTCGGATGTGGAAATCGAAGAAAAGGCGGAGGATCTGCTCCTCGAGTTCGAGTCCCTGGTAAGACGGCGGAGAAGAGGATCGGCTATCTCCCTCCGCGTATCGTCGTTCATGTCGAAGGAGATGAAGGACTCCATCATCGAGGAGTTGGATGTCCAGGAGGAGAACGTCTTCCAGGCCAGTAGTCTCCTGGGCATCGATGACCTGAAGCAGTTGATCGTATCGGAACGCTCGGACCTCCTGTTCGAACCCTTCGTGCCGCGTCTCCCCGAGCGCATCCGGGATTTCGATGGGGATCACTTCGCCGCCATCCGGGCGAAGGATCTGCTGGTTCATCATCCGTACGAGAGCTTCGATGTGGTCGTCCAGTTCGTACGCCAGGCGGCGCGTGATCCGGATGTGGTGGCCATCAAACAGACGTTGTATCGCACGAGCGACGACTCATCGATCGTCCGGGACTTGATCGAAGCTGCCGAATCCGGGAAGAACGTGACCGCCTTGGTCGAACTGAAGGCGCGCTTCGACGAAGAGGGGAATGTTCGGCTGGCGCGCAAGATGGAGGCGGCAGGGGTCCACGTGGTATACGGCGTTCTGGACCTGAAGACGCACGCCAAGATGGCATTGGTCGTTCGGCGCGAAGGGGGCGCGTTGCGCTCCTACGCACACTTCGGCACCGGGAATTATCACCCGGACAACGCGCTGGTGTACACCGACCTTTCCTATTTCACCTGCGACGAGGAGCTGTGCCGCGACGCTGCCCGCCTCTTCAATTTCACGACCGGGTACGGCCGCCCCCGCGATTTGGACAAGCTGGTCGTCGCACCCTTCCATCTTCGGGACACCTTGATTCGCCTCGTCGACGAGGAAGTCGAGCACGCTGAGGCCGGTCGGCCGGCAACCATCTGGGCCAAACTCAACTCGCTCGTGGACGGCAAGATCATCGACGCCCTGTATCGGGCTTCTGGGGCGGGCGTCCAGATCCGTCTCGTGGTGAGAGGGATCTGCTGCCTCCGGCCGGGCATCCCCGGGCTATCGGACAACATCACAGTTCAGAGCGTGGTCGGGCGCTTCCTGGAGCATAGCCGCATCGTTTGCTTCGGCAGCGGGCATGCGCTGCCCTCGGCCCAGGCGAGGGTCTACATCTCGTCCGCCGACTGGATGCCCCGCAACCTCGATCGGAGGATTGAGCACCTGGTTCCCATCGAGAATCCTACCGTCCACCGACAAATTTTGGCGGAGATCATGGGAGCCAACCTCCAGGATAATTTGCAGAGCTGGGACCTCCAGCCGGATCGGACCTACCTGAGAAGTGAAGCCGGCGATGATCCTTTCGGAGCACACCGCTACTTCATGTCCAGCCCAAGTCTTTCAGGCCGGGGAACCGCGCTGAAAGACCAACCTCCGACGTAGAAGCTCGACTTCTTCAACAGCCTTCAGGGTCAAACCCAGAACGCTAATTTGAGCCGCTCCCACACTCCGAGCGGCTCACCCGAGCCCGAGCAGGTAGCGGGATCTTCGCGCAGGTTGTACTCACCGGCGGTCGTTGCGACCTGATCGAAGCGACTCTCCCCCAATTCACTCAGTGACTCCGAACCGAAGCTGATGAGGAGCCGGTCCTCGGAAGCGATCAGTTGATTGTGTGCCGAGGTGAGCGCTCTGCCATTGAGGACGTATGTAAAACGGCCGTCCTCTCCGTCGAAAATCCGGGTGCCATCATCCAGAATCAGGTACCCCTCACCGAGCCCGATCCCGAGGTTGCCGGCGAGATGCCCCCAGGTCGCTCCGAGATGGTGGACGTGGACCACGTCGTAGTTGCCCTCGTGCATGTGCACGCGTGACTGGGGCGTCACCTGGCCATCCACCGTATAGCAACTCGAAATCTCTTCCATATATCGCTGGTCCGAGAGATCCAAGTGCTCGCCATCGATATAGATGGCCCAGTTGGCATGAAAGTGAGTCGCCTCAGGGGGAGGAACGCCCAGGAAGCGCGCCACTCCGAGCGCCAAGACGCCGAGCGCCATACCGACCCACAGTCCTTTAGCCATTACCTTCCCCCGTGTCGCTCCCGCAGCTCGCGGTAGGCTACTGTAATATGATAGTGCGATGCCCAAGAAGTGTCTCGGCTATGGATCTCGCTGCGTTCGATCGTCTCGCGGTTGACTCGGCGCTCACGACGAGCATGAAGGTCGCTCGGCTCGAACACCGATGCATGGAACCCTGGAGTAGACCACCATCAGCATGAGTCCTTCGAAATGAACTGGAGCACCGTGAGTAGCGAGGGCGCCCGCGACGAGCTGTCGCGTGCGATCTCGGCCCAGATCGTGCGTGCGACGGAGGCCTTGGAGGTGGGGACAGACCCGGCGTCTTCCGTGCACGAGGCACGCCGGGCGATCAAGCGTGCGCGAGCACTCCTCAAGCTGGCCGACCCGTGGCTGAGGAACTCGCACATCGATCACATGTTACGCGATGCGAGTCGAATCCTCGCGGTGCTCCGAGATGCCGACGTAATGGTCCTGACCGCCGAAGGCATCCGTCAGGGCCCTGAGGCCGCTGAGCCGAACGTCGTCCCCGTACACCTGCTCGAGTCTTTGGAAGAGGAGAGGCGGCGGCTCTTCACCGAGTCGGGCTCAGCAGATGGACCACTCCCCGCAGCCAGTGAACTGCTGAGGTCGGTCGCGCCGGAAATCGGGGAACTGAGGGCACCCGAGATCACGGCCGGGCACGGGCCAACGGCCTTGAGCGGTGTGGAGCTCCTACGGTTCGGTCTCGGTACTTCGTACACGTCCGTTCAAGCACGATCCGATCCGACAGCGGGTGAGGGACCAGAGGACGAGCGATCTCACAAGCTCAGAAAGCGGGCCAAGGATCTACGTTATCAACTCGAGTTCCTGCACACCGGACAACCGAAACTCGGCCGGCTGGTCAGGGATCTCCACCATCTCACCGATCTCCTGGGCGATAGAAACGACCTGGCCACACTCTCGACTTACACGGCTTCTGCCGACGTATTGGGCGACATCGAGCGTGCAGCGTTGAAGGTCCATGTCGAGGGATTGAAGCAGACGCTCCGATCGGAGGCGGGGGCGCTGAGCGCCCGACTATTCGAGGAAGAGCCGGATTCGTTCGTTGCGCGAATCGAGGCGTGGGTGACCTCACCTCAGGGATAAAGGAGGCTCGCGGCCCAGCCTCCATCGACCCTCGTGAACAGAAGGCGATCGTGCAGCCGGTTCAGGCGTCCCTGCCAGAATTCGATGCGCTTGGGGATGAGGCGGTATCCTCCCCAAAAAGCGGGGGAAGGAACATCCTGGCCCTTGAAGCGCTGCTCGATCTCTATTCCCTCCCCCTCCAGCACCGAACGGCCCTCGAGTTCCTCACTCTGCCGGGACGTCCATGCACCGATCTGGCTTCCCCGGGATCGTGTGCGAAAGTACGCCGCAGATTCCTCGGAACCGACGCGCTCGACTGAACCCTCCACCCGGACCTGTCGCTCGAGCACCCGCCAGTACAACAGGAGGGAGGCGTTCGGATTCTCGTCCATTTCCTTGGCTTTGCGGCTCCCGTAGTTCGTGTAAAATACGAATTCGTCCACGGCAAAGCTCTTGATAAGGACCATGCGAGACGAAGGAACGCCGTCCCGGTTGGCGGTCGCGAGGGAAGCCGCCTCCGGAAGGAGGATGCCAGACTCTTTCGCCTGTTCTAACCATTCACCGAACAGCTCTATGGGATCCCGGTCGGCGGTCGCCTCGGGCAACCCCTTCGTAACCCCCTGGCCCAGCGTGACAACGGACTTGATTGTTGATTTGATCGACATGAATGAACGGTAGCGATGATGGGATTCACACGGTAGACGCCATAAGAGCCGCGCTCGCCGCCGCCACCTCCCAGAGGGGCTTCGGGGCGTCAGGCGGGTCCCTTGGTTCCCGGAGGCGTAGGGCCCACCACTCCACGTCGTGCCACCGTGTGGCCTTGAACCCGACGTCCTGGAGTACGCCCACCGGCTTGAAGCCGAACTGTTCATGAAGGGCCACACTTGCGTCGTTCGGCAGGGCGATGCCCGCGAGGGCGTTGACGAATCCCTGGATGCGTAGGATTCCGAGCAGAGACGTGTAGAGGGCACTCGCGACACCCTTCCGCTGGGCTTCGGGACGGACGTACGCAGCAACCTCGACGGACCACTGGTAAGCCGACCGTGACCGGAATTCGGTCGCATATGCGTAGCCCAAGACGTGTCCGGCCTCGTCACAGGCAAGCCACGGGTAACGCTCAAGCGTGTTGCGGATGCGACCGGCCATTTCCAGCCTGGAAGGCACCACCTCTTCGAAGGAAATGGCCGTATCCGCAACGATCGGCCCGTATATGTCCAGAATTTGCGCGGTGTCGGTCTCGGCAGCGAATCGAATCGTCTGAGCCATGTGGCTAGTGTAGTGTCGGCCCAGACGCCGTACTAGGGTCGGTCCAGACGCCGTGCCTCCCGAAAGCTGATGAGGCGCCTGGAATCGTCGTCCCAGAGGGAAAGCCGCAACATCTTGATCCCGTCCCAGATCGTAATCCGAGTCACGTGCTGGAGCTCAGGATTCTCATCCAGGCATTCTTGGAGCCGATAGTTCGGAATTCGAGCGCTGAGGTGGTGGACGTGATGGATACCGATACTGGCGGTGATCCACTGGAGAGGCTTGGGGAGTACTAAATGAGAACTACCCTCGAGGGCCGCGTCGAAGTAGGACCAGCCGGCGTGTTCGTACCAGTACGTATCTTCGAACTGGTGCTGTACGTAAAAGAGCCACACGCCGACCATGGTCGTGAACAGCAGCACGGGGAGGTGAACTAGCACGGCTGCCTTGAGGCCAATCGTCAGTCCCAACAGCCCGACGATCGCCAAAAGCACCGCATTCGTCTTCCAGACGCTGGCCCATTCTCGCTTCCATCGCCTCGGGATATCCCAGGGAAAGCGGTGCTTGAAGGCGAACACGAATAGTCCCCCCACGCCCAGAAGCACGAGCGGGTTTCGGTAGAGGCGATAACGGAGGCGCCCGAGAAAAGGCTTTTCCCGATACTCCGCTACGGTGATCGTGTCGACGTCACCGAGGCCCCGGAAACCCAGGTCACCGGAGTGAGCGTGGTGATAGGCGTGTGTCTTACGCCAATACCGGTACGGCGTAAGGGTCACCACGCCGAGCCAGAAGCCAACGAGGTCCGCGACCTTTTGAGACTTGAAAAACGATCCGTGACCGCAGTCGTGTTGGATCAGGAAGAGGCGCATTACAAAGCCGGCGGTCGGCACGGCGAGGATCAAGGTGAGCCAATAACCGACCGAAAGGGCACGGTAGGCCGCGTACCAAAGGACGAAGAAGGGAGCCGCAGACGTGAAGATCTGGGTCAGACTACGACGAAGGTCTGAGGCGCCGTACGGCCCTAGAATCTGGTGCCACTCCTGCGAAGTCTGTTCGGAGGGCCCTCCAGAGATCAGATTCTTGTAGAACTGTCCGTCCTCATTCTGCCGTTCCGCGAGTTCCTCTGGCGACCCCTCGTTGCGACCCATCAGAACCCGACCCCGAGAGCTGCGGGAAGCGTCGCCACCGAATCCAGAACGAGATCGGGGCGAGGCATACTGGGGGCGAGTGTCCCCTCTTGGAAGCTGCCGGTTTTCACCAGGATCGCCGCGGCATCACAGGCGTGCGCTCCCGCCACGTCCGTCCCGGGATCGTCTCCCACGACCGCCAGATGGAACAGTTCCACTCCCATCGACTCAGCAGCGGCTTGAAAAAACATGGCACTCGGCTTGCCCGCTAGCGTGGCTTCCCGCCCGGTAGCGTATTCCAGGGCCGTGACGAATGTGCCTGCGTCCAACGCCAATCCCTCACCTGTGTCCCAATATCGGTTCCGCTGTAACGCGACGAACTCGGCACCTTCCATGATGTGGCGGAACACTCCGTTGAGCCGAGCGAAGTCCCAGCCCTTGCCGAGATCCCCTACCACGACGGCCTGGGGGGACGTCTCGTTGACTTTGAAATGCCCGAAGTCGGCATGGGCGGCCTCGGGGACGCACAGAGACAAGTTCCAGAGGCCTTTTTTTTCGAGCCAAGCCGCCGCGGCGAGAGGAGCGGTGAAGACCTCCTCGGGCTCCACTTCGAGCCCCATTTCTTTCAGGCGAGCCACCAGGGCCGTACGCGACATCCGCGTAGTGTTGGTGCCGAACCTCAAAGGCAGGCCGCCACGCCGCAGCGCATCCACGGCATCAGCCGCTCCTGGGACCAGCCGGTCGCCGATGAAAATCGTGCCGTCCAAATCGAGCAAGACGCCTTGGATGTCTTCGAGCGGCTCTGACATTTACATGTCCTCTTCTGGAAAGCTGTTGAAGAAGTACATCGGTGGGCACCAGGCAAGAAATCCCCAGCGCCACCGTCCCGGGTTGTGTGGGTGTGGCATCCGGTGGCGGCAGCGGAAGGTAGGCTCGAAAGAAATCGAGGTCCATGGTGTTCGCCGATCGGCACTTTCGTTCACCTGATCGTTGCCGTAATCTCCCGACCCTCGGACCTGCTCTACCCACCGACGGGGGATTGATGACGCCGATCATCCGGAGCGTGCTCACCGTCCTGGGTGCGTTCTTCGTCGTGGCCGTGCTCGTGGGACTGACCACGGCGCTCGCCGCAGAGCTCATCTTGGGATCCACGGGGCCCGGTGCCGAACCGACCGCGCCGTTCTTGGTCGTCAACCTGACCTACAGCGTGCTATACGCAATCGTCGGTGGGTATGTTGCCGCAACGGTGTCGGACCACTCCCCGCTCGCACACGCTGCCGCCCTCTCCGTGTTCATGATGCTACTCGGGCTGACCACGTGGGTGATCAACGGCGGCCAGCCGGCACCCGGACAGCCCGTCTGGTATCCGTGGGTGATCACCTTAGTCGTCCCGCCCACCGCCGTTCTCGGGGGCATCCTGGTTACACGGCGCACCCGCTCGCCGACGTATTTCAGCAGGCGAGCACGCGAATCGGCGGGGCCCCATCAGGAGACCGAGTCGGACGGCCCTGAACTCAAAGGTCGCTCCTGAGTGTCCGGCTCCAAGGCGGCCGCCTCCCCTCCCCCTCATCGTCGACTTCATCCTGTGGGCTCTCGTCCCACTCTCCATAAGATTCTTCGCCGACCGAAGACCGCCCGGCCGCGCCGCGGATCTCGGTAAGAATCTCGTCGAGCCGTCGCTCTGCGACAGCGATCTCCGCCTTCACATCGTCCTCATTGCGCACCCGCCTCTCCAAATCGACGGTCAGCCAGTTGAGCCGCCGAACCACATCCAGAAGCTGCATGACCTCGGAACGGAGGACGCCAAATTGTCGATTACGGATCGAGCGGTCCGGCAGAGCGTTGAGCATTGCGGCGATCCCCAATCCGTCGGCCGCGTAGATGATGGGAAACAGGAGGAGCGCGGCGACCAAAACTCTAATCCACGGGATGATGTCGATGTACATTGCCGCCGCCCCCAAAACGAGACTGAGGAAAAGGACGACCACATGTCGCAGCTTGAAAGTCATGGACCTCGGGTCACCCCTGAGAGGGCTCCCAGTTAGTGTTTCTTCTCGCGGATTCCCGGTGAGGAATCCGAACGGAGTGACACTCTCTACCTTACTCGTGGAGCCCGTCTCACGCCAGAAAATATGTACGGTAAGAAAAACACCCTCGAGCCATGAGGCGGCGATATATTCGATCCAGCGACCCGAACTGAACGCTCGTACTTGTTTGAAAATCCATCAGCCCAGATGAGGTCAACCCATGAAGACGACTTTGCCGAGAGGTGAGAGCTCAAAGAGGACAGTCCGCGTACGCCGCGATGGAACCACTCTTGCCTTGGTCCTGGCCCTTGCCGGCGCCGGATGCTCCGGTATGAGCAACACACAGCGTGGAGCCCTGATCGGGGCAGGCGCTGGAGGGGCGGTGGGGGCCGTCGTCGGTAACGCAGCAGGTTCGACCACAAAAGGCGTGCTCATCGGTGCCGCAGTGGGAGGGGCAGCAGGCGCGATCATCGGGAGTCGAATGAACGACCGGGCCGAAACGCTGGCAAGGGACCTCCCGAACGCCACGATCGAGCGCGTGGGAGAAGGGATCCTCGTGACCTTCGACTCCGGCATCCTCTTCGGCTTCGACTCGTTTGCCCTTCGGCCGCAGGCTCGTAGCAACCTCGGGGATCTGGCTGGCGTGCTAGCGGAAGACTCGGACGACTACGAGTTGCTCGTGGCGGGGCACACCGATAACTCCGGAGCCGAGTCTTACAACCAGACTCTCTCCGAAAGGCGAGCCTCGGCGGCTTCGGACTATCTGGCCACCCACGGGATCCCACACACACAGATCCGCACCCAGGGCCTCGGCGAGATGGAGCCCATGGCCTCGAACGAGACCCCATCGGGTCAGGAGACCAACCGGCGGGTCGAGGTCGCGATCTTCGCGAGCGCTGAATACCGCGATGAGGCAATCCGGCAAGCCCGAAACTGATACTGCCCCCCCTCGGAGCGGGAGGCCTCGGCTATCTCGCTCCGGCCGGTTCTAGCCGGACCACGGAGGTGGGCTCGCCCCCTCCGGCTCATCTTCGGCGCGAGCTTCCATCACTCGTCGTATGCCATAGATCGCGAGACATGCCAACGCCACCGCAAGCCCGATCTTGAGCCACATGGTTAGAACTCCAAGGATCCAGGCAATCACCGGAGCCATGAGAATCTGAAGAATCTTCCACAGGATGACGCCGGCGATTCCCGTAAGGGCAACGGGGGCAAGAGATTTCATCATTTCGTCTTTCCTCGAAAACCTGATTCCTATCAGCTTTTACAAAGCGTAGGCCTCCCTTGTTTCAGGCGGCCGTGATGGTCATGGGGCTTGCCCAGCCCGTGCTTCGAAAGTGCTGGGCGCCCGGCCGTCTTGCGACCCCGAATGAACTCTTGCTAATGTGCCGAAGCGATACGCGGTTCTCACCCCACGCGCGCCCTGGTCCCGGTCTCTCGACGGACTCTCACGGACGAGTGTGGACGCTGAAACGCCCAGAGGCAAGCGAGACGACCGGGACGGACCCAGATCGCCCGAAAATCCCATCGCGGCCCAGCGAGGCGCCACCATGAGCGAAACCCCGGCCAACACAGATGCGCTCCGCGTTCCAGGGATCCATCACGTTACCGCGATTTCGGGGCCTGCACAGCAGAACGTGGATTTCTACGCGGACCTCCTCGGACTCCGTACGGTCAAGCAAACCGTGAATTTCGACGATCCGGGGACGCACCACCTTTACTACGGCGACCAGTCCGGGACACCGGGCACCGCAATGACCTTCTTTCCCTGGGAGCACGCAGCCCAGGGTGCGCCCGGATCGGGTGTCACCGAAGCGACCGGCTTCTCGGTGCCCCCCGGGTCACTCGAGTTCTGGGCCGACCGCCTCGAAGCCGCGGGCGCGTCGCCGAGGGAGGTGACCACTCGATTCGGCGAGGAGTCACTTCGCTGTGAGGATCCCGATGGGTTGGTTTTCGAACTCGTGGCGGGGCCCGCCACACGCGAGACATCGGCAGGCCGCCCCGTTCATGCAGATGTTCCCGCGGAGTTCGCCATTCGCGCCTTCCACGGCGTGCTTCTCGATGTGATGGACCCGGACCCAACGGCGAGGCTCCTGACGGACGTCATGGGCTTCGAGCACGTCGGCGAATATGGTGGACGGCTCCGTTTCAGGGGTAATGAGCAAGACGTCGGCTCGATCGTGGACCTGCGTTCCGCCGGGTCAGGGGCGATGCCGCGGATGGGACGAGGTAGCGTCCACCATGTGGCCTTCCGCGCCCGGGACGACGATGAGCAACAGTCCTGGAGGGAGACGGTCGCCGGCACGGGTATCCCGGTGACAACGGTCAAGGACCGCTGCTACTTTCGGTCCATCTACTTTCGGGAGCCTGGCGGCGTTCTCTTCGAGATCGCGACCGATACGCCCGGGTTCGGAGTCGACGAATCCCCTATGGAGCTCGGGCGGAGCCTCAAACTCCCTCCCTGGTTCGAAGCCCGCCGGGAGGAGCTAGAGGCACGGCTTCCGGTGCTCATCCTCCCCGACGAACGTCCGTGAAAGACGATCCTCACAGAGGGAGTGAGGAGGTTCGGTTCGGTCCGTCGCTTGAAGAGGCCGAGAGCGCAGTCGTTCTGATCCATGGTCGAGGCGACAGCTCCCGGGGCATTCTTACCCTGGCACCGGAGCTCCAAGCGCCACGAACGGCGTTTGTCGCTCCACAGGCAGTGGGCTTTTCGTGGTACCCCTTCAGCTTTCTGAGCGAGGTCGAATCGAACGAGCCTTGGCTCTCTTCGGCTCTCGACCGGGTCGAGGCGGCCGTCGCTAGCGTCGCCACGGTCATTGGGGAGAGCCGAGTCGTCCTCCTGGGCTTCTCTCAAGGAGCGTGCCTGGTTCTCGAGTTCGCGGCCCGAAATACACGGCGGTACGGAGGCTTGGTCGCGTTTTCGGGAGGGCTCATCGGACCTGACGGTACGCCGCGTGACTACCCTGGGTCCCTGGAGGGTACGCCGGTCTTCCTGGGCTGCAGCGACGTCGACGCGCACGTTCCGGTGGGCCGCGTCCATGAATCCGCGCAGGTTTTGGAGGATCTCGGCGGCGAGGTCGAGGAGCGGATCTATCCGGGTATGGGGCATACGATCAACGGAGACGAAATCGCTTGGGTCAGCAGGATGCTCACCTCCATCAGCGCTGAGAACCCTTGATACCGCCCAGTCCCAAACCGACCTGCGAGCTCTTTTTCACAAAAAGAGCTAGGTTTCCCGCCCAACTGACCGGTATACTTAAAGGACCGGTAGGTGCTCCGCACGAGGACGGCTGCTCATGTCATGTAGGGATGTAAAAGGGTGTTTACAGATACAACCATCCTCGTTATCGAGGACAATCCCGATCACGTCGGGTTGATCGAGGCAGTGATCTCCCGCGGCCTCGGTGGAGCCCGGGTTCAGGTGGCTCTCCGCGGCCAGGGGGCTCGCCGGCATCTCCGCGGGGAATGGTCCGCATACGAGGACGACGGCAAAAACAACCCGGTCCCCGACTTGATCGTGTTGGATATCTCGCTACCGGATGGGAGCGGCTTCGACGTCCTCCGATGGATTTCGAGGCGTGATGAGCTCAAGAACATTCCCGTTATCGTGTTCACAGCCTCTACGGATCCCGAGCACGCCCGGATGGCGGAAGAGTACGGTGTCCGCCAATACCTCCAGAAACCCGCCGACCTCGGCGACTTGGTGGTGACAATCAAGGAGGCGCTACGGGGAGGGGCTGCGCCCCAAGCCCCCGGTACGACAGTTCGGCCACGGGCACAGTCCCCCCTCGCCGAGAATTGATATAGTTTCGGTGTTCCTTTGAGAAAGCGCGGCCCTTCGTGCCGTGACCTGAACGCTATCAATGACGGGGGACACCCCGGTACTCATGACCCGCTCCGAAACGTTGACCCCGGCTCGGCCCCCCGAAGCCCCGGCATTCCACGTGGGCTCAGAGATCGGGCGTCTAAGAAAGGTTCTGGTCCACCGTCCGGACCTGAGCCTCGAGCGGCTCACACCTTCGAACGTGCAGGACCTGCTCTTCGACGGTGTGCTGTGGGTGCGGAGAGCTCGGGAGCAGCACGATGTTTTCGTCGACCACCTCCGGGACCGGGGTGTCGAAGTCTACCTACTGCGAGACCTCCTTTCGGAGACACTCACGCTGAGCGAAGACGCTCGATGTGAGATCGTGCGGCACGTGGTCACCGAGTGGACCGTCGGGCCCTCCCTCCGTGATGAGATTCGAGCATATCTCCTGGAGATGAACCCGGACGATCTCGCGACCCACCTGATCGGCGGCCTCGAAAGGAGTGAGCTCGAGGGACTCGATCTCACCCGCTCGCTGATGGCGCGGGCAGGCTTCGACGCGTCTTTCGTTCTTCCGCCGCTGCCCAATTCTCTTTTCACGAGGGATTCGTCGTCGTGGATCTACAATGGCGTGACCCTGAATCCGATGTATTTCCCCGTGAGACGGTTGGAGACCGTGAACGTGGAGCTCATCTACAAGTATCATCCCCTGTTCGCAAAGGCGGATTTCGAGATCTGGTATTCCCGCGATCAGAGGAGTGTGGATGCTCCCTTCGAGGATTTCGGAAGGGCCTCCCTGGAGGGCGGAGACGTCATGCCGATCGGCAACGGTACCGTGCTGCTGGGCATCAGTGAGAGAACCACGGCGCGGACGGTGGAGCTCTTCGCAAAAAAGCTCTTCGAGGCGGGTGCCGTGGAACGTGTCATCGCCTGTGACATCGGCCAGGACCGGGCGCATATGCACCTCGACACAGTGATCACGATGTTGGACGTGGACGCCGTGACCATCTACCCGCGGGTCGTGGATCACATCACGGCTTTCAGCCTTCGCCCCTCGGACCGGGCCGGGGGCGGGATGGACATCACTCCCGAGAAAAGCTTCCTCGACGCGCTCAAGGACGCGTTAGAGGTGAGGCAGTTGAGGGTCGTAGGGACAGGAGGTGATGAGTTTCAAGCCCAGCGGGAGCAGTGGGACGATGGGAACAACCTCTTGGCCGTCGAACCTGGCGTGGTCGTAGCATACTCGAGGAATGAGTACACGAACACGAAGTTACGAAAGGCGGGTATCGAGGTGATTACGATTGACGGGTCTGAGTTGGGACGCGGGCGGGGCGGCGGCCACTGCATGACGTGCCCGCTGTTGAGAGACCCGGTCTAGGATGCTGTCTGAAGCGCATCACGACGGAGGTAGGAGCTAACCCATGACTGTGGAGCTGGGCCGGCGGAGCTTTCTCAAGCTCGACGACTTTACACCGGAGGAGATCAGGTACCTCCTGGACTTGGCGGCCGAGCTGAAAGCCGAGAAGGCCGAACGTCGGGAGCACCCACGTCTGGCCGGTAAGAATATTGCCCTGATATTCGAGAAGACCTCCACCCGGACGCGCTGTGCGTTCGAGGTGGCCTCCTTCGATCAAGGCGTCCGTGTTACGTATCTGGGGCCAAGCAGCGGATCCCAGATCGGGCACAAGGAATCGATCAAGGATACCGCCCGCGTGCTCGGCAGAATGTACGATGGTATCGAATACCGGGGATTCGGACAGGAGATCGTCGAGGAGTTGGACAGGTTTGCGGGTGTGCCGGTGTGGAATGGCCTGACCGACGAGTTCCACCCCACTCAGGTGTTGGCCGACCTCCTCACAATGGAGGAGCACAGCCAGACGCCACTCTCGGAGGTCTCGTTCTGTTATCTGGGCGACGCCCGCAACAACATGGGCAACTCACTGATGGTCGGGGGAGCCAAGATGGGCATGGATGTCCGGCTGGTGGCTCCCCAAACGTGCTGGCCGGAGGCGGATCTCGTCAGCCGGTGCCGGGAAATCGTCGAGTCCACGGGCGGAATACTCACGCTGACCGAGAGTGTGGAGGAGGGCGCCTCCGACGTGGACTTCCTCCACACGGACGTGTGGGTGTCGATGGGTGAGCCAGAAGCGAAGTGGACGGAGCGGATCGAGCTTCTGAGACCCTATCAGGTCAACGGGGATGTGATGGCCAAGACCGGGGATCCGCCGGCAAAATTTCTACACTGCCTGCCTGCCTTCCACGACAGGGAAACACGGGTGGGAGAGGAAATATTCGAGAAGTTCGGGCTGGATGGAATGGAAGTGACCGACGACGTGTTCGAGTCTGAACAATCGATCGTGTTCGACCAAGCAGAGAATCGGGTGCACACCATCAAGGCGGTGATGGTGGCGACGCTCGGGGGTTGAGCCGCGCCCCCCATGCGCATCGTCGTGGCGCTCGGAGGGAACGCACTGTTACGCAGGGGCGAGCCTCCCACAGCTAGGGTACAACGTGGGAACGTGCGGATCGCGGCAGAGGCGTTGGCGCCCGTCGCCAACGATCACCAGCTCGTGATCACGCACGGGAACGGTCCCCAAGTAGGTCTCCTGGCGCTGCAGGCGGCGGCGTACGAAGACGGGCGCCCCTACCCGCTCGACGTCCTCGGTGCGGAGAGCGAGGGAATGATCGGATACTTGATCGAGCAAGAGCTGGGTAACCTGCTGCCGTTCGAGCGGCCTCTAGCGACCCTCCTTACGATGGTGGAGGTCGATCGCGACGACCCGGCGTTCCAGAATCCGACAAAGCCGATCGGCCCCCTCTACACCGAGGACGAAGCACGCACGCTTGCGACGGACAGGGGATGGGCCGTCGCACCGGACGGCGACGCGTGGCGACGCGTGGTGCCGTCACCGCTTCCCAAACGTGTATTCGAAGTTCGACCTGTGCGCTGGCTCCTGGAGCACAACGTCATCGTGATCTGCTCGGGAGGGGGAGGGATTCCCACCGCCTACGACGATCAGCGAAAACTGCATGGAGTGGAAGCAGTGATCGATAAGGACCGGGCTAGCGCGCTACTGGCCGAGGAGGTCGAAGCGGACCGCCTGATCCTGGCCACCGACATCGATGCAGTCTATTCAGGATGGGGTACACCCGACGAACGCCCGATCGTACACGCGTCTCCGGGTGATTTCCGGCGCCAGGACTTCCCTGCCGGCTCGATGGGTCCTAAGGTCGAGGCGGCCTGTACGTTCGTGGAGAATACGGGAAGGAGGGCGACGATCGGCGCGCTCGAAGACATCGCAAAGATGTTGGCCGGCAAAGCCGGAACGGTGATCGAACCGTGACGGCCTCTGAGCGTGGACGGGCGCTGGGCGACGTCGGCCTCGGCGCAGACGCGTCGCCGCCGTGAATGACTCAGCCTTTCGCATCGGAATCGACTTCGGCGGCACCAAGATCGAGGGCTTGGCACTCAGCCGAGACGGAGCCGAGGTCGCGCGCAGGCGAGTCGAGACGCCGAAGGGCTACGAGCAGGCGCTGCTAGCTATCGAGGGGCTCATATCGTTTCTCGAGGACGAAGCGAGTGCGGTGAGCGGCAACGCCGGGCGCGGCTCAGTCGGCGTGGGTATCCCGGGGACCCTGTCGCCCGTGACGCGAGTCGTGAAGAACTCCAATTCGACCTGGCTGAATGGCCGCGCGTTCGACAAGGACCTGGAAGCGATCATACGAAGGCCGATACGTGTGATGAACGATGCGAATTGCTTCACGGTCTCCGAGGCCACCGACGGCGCGGGTATGGGAGCGGAAGTTGTGTTCGGCGTCATCCTCGGTACCGGAGTCGGCGCCGGCATCGTAGCAGGAGGAACCGTGTTGGAGGGCCACCAAGGAATCGGTGGAGAGTGGGGCCACAACTCGCTCCCCTGGCCAAAAGAAGGCGAGTGGCCCGGACCGGCCTGCTACTGCGGACGGAGCGGTTGCATAGAGACGTATGTGTCAGGACCGGGCATGGAGCGGGACCACGCGGCGGCCACGGGCCAGCAGCTCTCGACTCGAGAGATTGTGGCCAGAGCCGTCAGCGACGACGGCGATGCCGCGGCCTCGTATGGCCGTTATGTGGACCGTTTGGCTCGGGGCTTGGCCTCCGTCATCAACGTTCTGGACCCGGAGATCGTCGTTCTAGGCGGGGGCATGTCGAACCTTCCGGCGCTACCCGAGGACGTGGAGGCAGCCCTGCCTCCGTACGTCTTTAGCGATCACGTCGCCACACGGGTCCTGCGGAATGTGCACGGGGATTCGAGTGGCGTCCGGGGGGCGGCCTGGCTCTGGCGGTGACGCCCGAGAACGCACCCCTCCAGGTACCCGGTCATATCTTCCCCAATTCGTGCATGATGGCCATGACGTTTCCTTCGGAGTCGTGGAAAGAGGCGATGGACAGCTCGTAGTTGTCGGTCCGATGTACGATCTGCGGCGGCCGGATCAACATCAACCTCGTCCCGCCGAGGTCGAAGAATGCGAGCCCGGGTGCGTCGAAGAGGAACGGAACGCCCAGTACGTCGCGATAAAACGCCGTGGCCCGCTCGACGTCTTCGACCGTGACCGCGATCTGTCCCAACTCGGTCAGTCCTGCGTTCTTCTCTCTACCGGCCTCTACCATCGCTCCATCCTCCGTTGACGGGTTCGCGCCATATATCTAGCTGCCACCCCGGCTAGGCGGAACGAGGCCCCATCGCTCGATGAGCTCCTGGATCCCGGCGACGCCGTCCGTGAGAGCCGCGGGGCCCGGTTGAAGAATGATCGACGACTTGATCTCGTAGACGTGCCCATCACGTACCGCCGGGACGTTCTCCCATCCCGGCCGCGCCACGACTCTCTCCGGACGGAATTTACGGCCGCACCACGAACCGATGATGATATCCGGTGCTCTACGTACGACCTCGTGCGGATCCTCTATGATCCGGCCCTTCGCGAGCGGGGACTCGGACAACTCGGGAAAGCAATCCTCCCCCCCCGCGTAGCCCAAGAGCTCCGAAACCCAGCGGATGCCAGAAATCATCGGATCACTCCACTCCTCGAAATAGATGCGGGGCCGATCCGTGAACCCGCGGGCTCGTTCCTGGACCCTAGCGAGATTGGCGGCGAGGCGGACCGCAAGTCTTTCTCCCTTCTCGGCGCATCCCACCATGGCTCCCAACGTGCGGATCATCCGCAGGATACCGTCCACGCTCCGGTGGTTGAACACGTGGACCTCGATCCCATGGCCGATCAACTCCGCCGCAATGTCGGCTTGGATGTCCGAGAACCCCAGGACCAGGTCCGGCCTAAGGCTCAGTATCTCGTCGATCTTAGCAGTCGTGAAGGCCGAGACTCGCGGCTTTTCTCGGCGGGCGTGAGGGGGGCGAACGGTGAACCCGGAGATCCCCACGATCCTCCAGTCCTCGCCGATCTCGTAGAGCGTCTCGGTGGTTTCTTCAGTCAAACAAACGATCCGCTCATACATGGGACGCTTCGGGATTCAGAATTGCGGTTGAATGGGCATGGTACGATGATCCATACCGTATACCAAGAGTTTCCACGACCGACACCCAAAGGAGTGAGCACGTGTCTCATAAAAGCACGAAGGAAGTTCCCGCCGAGCCCGTGCGCGCAGGCTCCGGAACCGTCCGCCAAGTCCTGATCGGCCCGGAGGAGGGTCCGAATTTCTCGATGCGGCGTTTTGTCATGGAGCCGGGCGGGGGAATGCCGAATCACACGAACACGGTGGAGCACGAGCAGTATGTGCTGGGTGGAGCCGCTCGAATTGGTATCGGCGAAGATGTGATCGAGGTCACTCAGGGTGACGTCGTCTTCATCCCGGCCGGCGTTCCGCACTGGTACGAATCCCTCGGCCCGGATGAATTCGAGTTCCTGTGTGTGGTCCCCAACGGGCCAGATGAAACACGCATCGTGGAGAACGAATAGGCGGCATGGAGACCATCGGATGGCTTTCGATTCTCCCGCCCGTGGTGGCCATCGCCATGGCCATCAAGACTCGGGAGGTCTACATCTCGCTGGCCCTCTTCGTCTGGCTGGGCTGGACCATCATGAACTCGTGGAATCCAGTCGTTGGATTGGTGGACGGCGTCAACACGTTCCTGGCCGCGATCACCAGCCCCGGCAACGCCAGAACGCTCGTCTTCTCCGCGCTGATCGGAGCGATTATCACTCTGACGCAGGCGTCGGGCGGCATGGAGGGATTTACCAACTGGGCCGAGCGAAAGCGGTTGGGCCAGAATCGCCGCACCGTGCGGCTGTTCGCCATCGGCACCAGCATGTCTCTCTTCCTGGAATCGAATTTCGGACTTCTGGTGTCGGGCTCCGTCGCGCGCCCGCTCTTCGATCGGGCCAAGATTTCCCGTGAAAAGCTGAGCTATATCCTCGACGCGACATGTGCGCCGAAGCAGCTCCTCATCCCGATCAACGCCTGGGGAGCCTACATCGTGACACTCTTGGCCGCACAGAACGTCGCCGAGCCAAACCGAGTCCTCATCTCGGCCCTCACGTTGAATTTTTACGCGATCCTCTCGGTAATTCTGGTCGTTTTCGTGGCCCTGACTGACTGGAATATCGGACCCATGAGGGAAGCCGAGCGCCGGATCCGGGAAGAGGGAAAGCTCCTACGTGAGGGCGCCGAACCCATGATGTCCTCGGACGTCTCCATGTTGGAGGCGAAGGAGGCGGTACCGCGACGGGCCTCCAACATGCTTCTTCCGGTCATCGCCATGGTCGCCACGGTACCGCTCGTCCTATGGATCACCGGAGGAGGAGAGATGCTCCAGGGTAGTGGCTCGGACGCCGTGCTCTGGGGCGTGATCGTCGGAATCCTGCTCGCAGCCCTCATGTATCGGGCGCAGGGGATCATGACATTCCGGGAGGTGACCAACCATACAATCAAGGGAATTCAGGGTCTGACACCCGTCGTGATTGTGCTCGCGTTGGCGTTTTCGATCGCGGGAACGCAGCAGGCCTTGGGCACGGGTGTTTGGCTGGCTCAGGTGGCGGAGGCCAACGTGAATCCTGGCTTCGTGCCGGCCATCGTCTTTGTACTTGCATGTATCATGGCCTTCTCGACGGGAACGTCGTGGGGCACGTTCGCGATCATGATTCCGATCGTGGTGCCGATGGCGGAACTGCTGGATCTACACCTCGGGCTCACGCTGGCGGCCGCGTTGGGCGGCGGGATCTTCGGGGATCACTGTTCCCCGATCTCCGACAGCACGATTGTGGCGTCGATGGCCTCTGCGACGGACCATATCGACCATGTACGTACACAGCTTCCCTACGCGCTCTTGGCTGCAACCGGTGCCCTCGTGCTGTTCCTGGGTGTGGGCTTCATGCTCTAGCCGTGCTGAGTCCTGGGGCCATGGCCCTGAGGCCTGTTGGAGCTAGCGGCTCTCGAAAAAGATCAGCCCGCCCCCCAATCCCCCCGAGAAGAGGTCTAGGTCGCCGTCCCCATCGATGTCCACGACAGAGGGCGTAGAGTAGTTCGGAAGCGGAAGCGTGAACGTTGAATCCAGGACGAAAAGCGGATCGGCGTCCGCCGCGGAGCCCCCCCTTCGGTAAAGAAGCACACCCCCCTCTTCGCGACCGAGTAGCAGGTCATCGTCACCGTCCCCGTCGACATCCGCGAATGTCGGAAAGCTCCTGCGGCCCGCATCGATCTCTCCAAAGCGATCGGTCACGAGGTCGAACGACGGGGCCCGCGGTGTGCCGACATTGCGGTAGAAGTTGAGTTCGCCCGAGGACTCCCCGATAAAGAGATCGAGATCCCCGTCGCCATCGACATCCGTCAATGCGGGCGTGCTGTTGCTCCCCCGTGTGAGTCGAACGAGCGTCGTGTCCTCGAGGATGAACTCCGGTTGGGCACGCGTACCCTGATTCAGGTAGAGCGCGACGCCCCTGTTCCACGTGCCCACGAGCATGTCCAAGTCGCCGTCCCCGTCCAGGTCACCCAGCGCGGGCGCATAGTGATACATGACGAAGAGCGGTAAGTGAGCACGCTGCAAAAACGCAGGATCCCGCTGCGAACCCACGTTCTCAAAATGAACCAGACGGGAGGTCTGGGTGTCGTTCGGGTCCAACTTGTTCGCGAGAAGTATGTCCAGGTCGCCGTCTCCGTCCAGGTCGGCGAACGATGGAATACTCTCGCTTCCGACATCGAGTGTGTAGATGTAGCGCCCGCTGCGGTGGACGAAGTTTCCGTCCACCTGCTCGTAGAAGTGGAAGTTCTGCGTGGTCGTCAGATTGGGATTGAAGGCACCGCCGAGCACGCCCACGAACAGGTCGAGATCGCCATCCGAATCCACGTCTTCAAGAACCGGTACGTTATACCCGCTCGTGGAGATGGTGTCGTCGACAACCAGAGGAAGTGGATCTGTCCTAAGGATCGGCTCGCTACACGAACCCGTGTTCTCCACGAAGAGCACACCGGGCTCGAAGAAATCACCCCAGAAGAAATCGAGGTCTCCGTCCTGGTCGATATCCGCAAAGGCCATCGCATTGGCGCCATGCATACTGCCCAGCTGGGCCACGATTTCGATGTTCTGAAAGCGATCCTCCAAGAACCGGAACATGGGGACTCCGTCCTCCGTCAACTCGGCCACCTCGTAGCGGCTGAGTGTGCCAGTGACGCGGCCGAGGAAAAGATCCCAATCGCCATCGCAGTCGATGTCGTTGACGTTGGGAATATTCTGCCGATCCGCGAAGACCGGCTCACCCGCCACGTCCCGGACCGAATCACCGAGGGGCGTGAACGCCGCAGCCCGGGCGGTACCGTCATTACGGAAATACCGCACGTAGCTGAACAGCCGCTCGCTCAGAAGGTCTAGATCACCATCCCGGTCGAAGTCGACGAAGCGGGTCCACTCGCCAACCGGCAGGTCTTGATATCGGTCTGTACGCCACACGAACTCCGGCCGGCTCGGTTCGCCCACGTTCTCGAACAGCATCAACTCACCCGGGCGCTCCTGAAGGAAGAGATCGACATCTCCATCGCCGTCGATGTCGGCAAACTGTGGACGCGGCACGTTGAAGCCACCAAGAAACGGAGGGTCGTACGCCCTACCGCTTTCGTCATATACTGGAAAAGCATCGACGGAGCGGACGAGTGAGGTCACGCTGGCCAGGGATGCTTCTCCATCGGACCCGGTGGGCGAAGAGACTCCGTCGGCACGCCCCAAGGAGGATGCCCCACCACAACCCACCACAATCACACATGCGGCCGCCAGTGCGCCGCCACGGATGCATCGCATTACGCGTACCCGCTCAACGGTCTCGGGAACCGCGTCTCACCGATCGTCGTCACGTGCATGGGCGTCCCTTCTTCAGAACGAAAGAGGGCTCACGGCCTCTCCGGACGAGGCCTGCACACCCTCCTTCGGAAACTCGGAGCGCCGCATGAATGAGGCAATGGGTCGGGCTATTTGCACGTGGAGCCCTCTCCCGTGGAACCTTAGTCCATGGTTCGCCCGTATGTAATAGCGACAGGTGGACGCGAACGGGTTTGATCAACGGGTCTGCGAGAGTGTCTAGGACGGGAGGGAGCATGAGCGAAGGCGTTGCGGGGACCGGGGGCTTGGGATGAAACGATGGGGGCGCTGGTCCAAGCTCACACTCCTGGGGGCGTTGCTGGCTGAGTTCCTCCTGCCCTCCCCCTCGGCGATCGGTGGGCGCTGGCGCGCTCGATTGGGCCTTGATCCGTCGTACACAGCCCTCTCCGCCGCGATCGCCACCCAGGACCTCTACACAACGGATCTGCTCGGGATCGACGGAGTGGTGGGCACGGCGGTGGGCGTCAGCGCCGACGGTGCTCCGGTGGTGCTCGTTTACACCGCTCGGCCCGGTGTCCTAGGCCTACCAGCGATGCTCGACGGCACCCCTTTGCGCATCGAGGTCACCGGTGAATTCTGGGCACTCGGTGAGGGACCCCGAGCCACGGAGGCCGACAAACCTGTCAACCGGCGGGGCCGCTTCCCTCGTCCGGTGCCCATCGGCGTGTCCGGAGGCCAGCCGGACGTGACGGCCGGAACCATCGGGGCGCGCGTCAGCGACCGCAAACGCACGTTCGCTCTGAGCAATAACCATGTCTTCGCAAACCGGAATGACGCGAATCGGGGAGACGATATCCTCCAGCCGGGGCGAGTGGACGGAGGGACCGATCCCGCGAACTCCATCGGCACGCTGCACGACTTCGAGCGCCTGCAGTTCTGCGCGATACTGACGTGTCCGGACAACCGAATCGACGCGGCCATTGCGCTCACCTCCTCCGACAATCTGGGGACGAGTACGCCCGCAGACGGCTATGGTGAACCGCGGACGGGGACGACGAGTGCGACACTCGGGCAAGCGGTCCAGAAGTATGGTCGTACCACCGGTCTGACCACCGGCCTGGTGAGCGGCATCAATGCCACAATCAACGTGAATTACAACAAGGGAACGGTGCGCTTCGTCGACCAGATCCTGATCAGCGATGGGCGCTTCAGCCAAGGCGGAGACTCGGGATCTCTGGTGGTCACGCAGTCGAGCGGCCGAAGCGACCGGCGGCCGGTGGGACTACTGTTCGCGGGAAGTAATACTCATACCATCGCCAACCCGATCGACCTCGTGTTGGAGCGCTTCGACGTGCAGATCGACGGAAGTTGACGTCATCGGAGATGCCGAAGAGGAGATGCCGGAAGAAATGAAGGCCGCGCTCAGTAAGCTCACCAAAGCGGTGATCGATCGGCCAGGCGTGACCGGAACCGCCATCGGGCTGTCCAGGGGGAAACCCTGCCTCAAGGTCTACGTGGAAGACCGCCATGCGGCCGGGCAGATCCCCTCGAGGGTAGACGGACACCGGGTCGAGGTGGAGCAGACTGGAACCTTCAACCGCCGCTAACACAGGTCCAGCGCGGAACGATTGAACACAGCGAGCCGGCACCAGGCAACTCTGGGAGACGGTTCCCCGTCTCATCTTCAGGGAGTTGCGGCGAGATGGTCGGCGGCGGCAGTTTCGGGGGTATCCTCCGGATCGGGACGGAGTTCAGACACAGGAGCCTCAAATGGGGAAACGGACCTCGGATTTCATGGCGCTCGCAGCGATCGTCAGCGGCGCTGCCCTCGGGTTGGGACTGACGAACCTTTACGCCCAGAGTCGAGCCGACCGCGTGCCCGACGTGGATGACTCATCTGTGAGAATCCGGGTGCTGCGTCGCAACATGGTAGTGGAGCCTAGGCGGATCCATGACTCGTTCGCCGATGCCCCGGTGGTGCGCCACGCTTTGATTGAGCCTCGGCAGATCACGGTCGGGTACGCCGAAGCCCTGGCCCCCCAGTTGGAAAGACTTCGGACTCAGGTGGAACAGCTACAGCTTCAGGCACGGGAAACGGGTGATATCGAGGCACTCCTCGAGGCTCTGGAAGGGCTGGAGGCCCTCGAAGATCTGGACTTGGAGCAGGATATGACGATCGACATCCTCTTGGGTGACGAGGACCAACGGCGCCGGAAACGCCGGAGACGCCGTCCCCGTTGGGCTACCGAAGGCCCGTAATCCGACCCATCAGGGAACGAATGTGCTGAGTCGACGCCGGGGGTTCGCCCCCTTTTCCGTTCTCGCCGTGACCCTGCTGTCCGCCTGCGCCGGGGACGGTGACGAGCCCGAGGACCCGCGGCTCCAGAATCCACTACTCCGCGCTAGCCAGTTCAACGAGACGGCTCCGGATGTGTTCCGGGCTCGCCTAGAGACCACGGGGGGGGTCTTCGTCATCGAGGTACATCGTGATTGGGCCCCCCTCGGGGCTGACCGCTTCTACAACCTCGTAAAGAGCGGGTGGTACGACGGGGTCCGATTCCACAGGGTGCTGCAGGACTTCACGGCCGGATGGGGTATCCACGACAATCCCTACGTGAACGTCGTCTGGCAAAGGGAGCTCCTCCTCGACGATCCCGTCATCCAGTCGAACACACGGGGGCGCGTATCCTTCGCCCGATCCGGAGCCAACAGCCGGACGACGCAGGTCTTCGTCAACCTCAAGGAGAACCCCAGCCTCGACGACCGCTTCGCTCCGTTCGGCGAGGTCGTCGAGGGGATGGACGTGGTTGATGGACTGTACGCGGGCTACGGAGACGGTCCACCCCGCGGCGACGGTGTGTATCAGGCGAGAGCACTCGCCCGGGGCGCCGAGTACTTCGATGCCGAGTTTCCCGAGTTGGATCGAATCGAGCGGGCAACGATCCTTTAACCACCCGGCCCGTACGGTTAACCCATCCGCAGCCTCTGCTCCTACCCCATTTAACGTTCTCATCCCGCCGGGGGTTTAAGCCGGTTGGAAGGGATGATCGGACGTTTCGTTCGGCATTCGAGCAGCACTGAGGAGAGTGGGAAATGAACCATCGTGTGAAATCCGGAGCCCTGACCCTTGGCCTGATCGCTCTGGCGGCTTGTAGCGACACGGTTGGGCCCGACCCAGTCGAGGACAGCTTGACCCTTGATGTCGCCATGATCGCTGCGGATGCCGCCATCGATGAGTTGGGCGATATGGGCCTGCTGTTCGGCGGCGGCGCCGTACTGGCGCCCAGCCAGGCGGCCACGCGGACCGTGACACACACCGCCACGTTCTTCGACGCGGACGGGAACGAGCAAGGGGCTCGGGATCCGCTTACGACGGCGTCGATTCACCTCGTCATCGAATCAAGCCACGAGTTCTCTCGCGACTCCTGGTCGGCAACGGGGACGCGTATGCGTGACCTCATGATCACCGGGCTCGAGGGCGGAGAGACGAGCCGGACCGTGAACGGAACCGGAAGCGGCAGCGTGACCAGGAGCCAGCACACGGGCGAGGACGGCACGAGGACCTATGACATGTCTAGCACGTCGGTAATCGAGAACGTCGTCCACCCTGTGCCGCGGACGGACGACGCATGGCCCCTGTCGGGCACGATAACGCGCAATGTGACGATCAATATCGTCAACGGACCCCAGGGGGATATCACGAAGAGCCGTACGGTCGTGATCACCTTCAACGGTACGAACCTGGCCACCATGACCGTGGGTGATGAGACCTTCGAAATCGATTTGTCGACTCGGAGTGGCCGTCATCCCTTCCGAAAACGCGGTTAGTCGGCGGTTCGGTCGCGTACCGTAAGCGGGAGGGGCCATCCCCTCCCGCTTTTTTTCGGCTCAACTCCGGCTAGACGTCTGGTATGCAGGCCGGATCCACGAAAGAAACGAGCATTCCTTCCACGGCAATGATCTCAGGAGCGTCATTCTCGGCCGCCACAAGATCCCGGTCGTATACGAGTTCGCGGACCATGACGGCGTCCGCGCCTGACCCGGCGGCCTCCTGACCCACCTCGAGCCGAACACCTTGCAAAACAACTTCTCGAGGCGCCCCGTCGAGGTCGTCTCGCGCCGGAAAAGGCCCCGGGACCGTCAACTCGCCGACCACCTCGAACAGGCAGTCCACTCGCTCTCCAGGCAGGAAGACGGGAAGCATGGCACTGGTGCATGCCAAAGCCAATGGTGCACTCAGCACGGTCAAGATTTTCGCCGCCCTGGAGACCGCACTAGGGATCCGGAACATCGCCTCAGCGCCGCCTACGCTACCCGCCACGGACCATGGCCTCCAGGGTCATGCGCGGACACACGTTCTGTCGGATATAACCCAGGAGGTTTTCAGCCAATCCCTGAAGGCGGCCCTCTACGCCGGGGTCGAGACACTCTCCGTCCTCGTTGAACGCGCTTCTCACATGGGCTACCGAGACGGGTCCGGGAAGAACGATCGCACCGACGTGGGAGCATACACCCCTCAACTGCTCCAGGGCCTTGATGGCACCGATCGATCCGCCGGCCACACCGAGAAGCGCCACGGACTTGCCGGCAAGAGCCGAAGGGAAGCCCAGGTTCTCGATCATGAGCTTCATCACGCTGGAAAAGCTGCCGTGGTATTCAGGCGTCGCCAGGACTACTCCCGTCGCGTCACGTATCACGTCCTGAAGCTCCGAGACGGAATCAGACGTGCTTTCCAGTCCCGGGAGCGGGAGATCGAGCTCTGAGGGATCCACTACATCGACGGCAACGTCAGGATCGGTGGAGAGCGACGCCACGACCACCTCGGCGGCCATGCGTGTATAGTTGGCCGGACGCACGCTCCCACAGAGTACGGCGATTCGTATACGGCCATTGTGGAGTTAGCCCCTGACGGTGGACACCTATTCTCTTTAGAGAGAGGAGTCCACGATGCCAAGAACGAGACCGCCGTATTCGTTGGAGTTCCGCCAGCAGATGGTGGAGCTGGTCAAAGCAGGTCGCACGCCTGAGGAGCTGAGTCGGGAGTTTGAGCCCACAGCGCAGACGATCCACAATTGGGTGAAGCAGACGGACCTCGACACGGGAGTCAGAAGCGACGGCCTGACGTCGTCAGAGCGCGAGGAGCTCCGCGAGCTTCGGCGTGAGAACAAGCGGCTTCGTGTCGAGCGGGAGATCCTAAAAAAAGCCGCGGCCTGGTTCGCTCAGGAGTCCGACTCGGTGCCCCCGAAGCGTTCGAGTTCGTGAGGGCCAACCAGGCCGAGTTCAGCGTGCAGATGATGTGCGAAGTCCTGAGCGTCTCGCCCAGCGGGTACTACGCATGGAGAAAGCGTCCTCCATCGCATCGCGCGGTCGAGAACGAGCGACTGCTAGGTCGGATGCGTGAGATCCACACGTTCAGCCGTGAGACGTATGGCCAGCCACGGATGTACGCCGAGCTCAGGGACGACGGCTGGCAGGTCAACCACAAGCGGGTGCGTCGTCTGATGAGGCTGGCAGGACTACAAGGCGCTACGCGGCGAAGGAAGTGGCGCACGACGAAGCGAAACAGAGATGCTCGACCTGCCCCCGATCTCGTCGCGCGCGACTTCAGTGTGCACGGCCCGGACCAGCTCTGGGTTGCCGACATCACCTACGTGCCGACCTGGAGCGGCTTCTTGTACCTGTCAGTCGTCGTCGATGCGTGGAGCCGCCATGTGGTCGGATGGTCGATGAAGACGCATCTCAAGACCGATCTCGTGCTCGACGCGCTGAACATGGCGCTGCAGCAACGACGACCGAACGGTGTCATCCATCATAGCGATCAGGGTACCCAGTACACCTCGATCGCCTTCGGCCTACGCTGCAAAGAGGCCAGCGTCCGACCCTCGATGGGCTCGGTCGGCGACGCGTACGATAACGCGATGTGCGAGAGCTTCTTCGCCACGCTCGAGACCGAACTCATCGAACGAAAGAGCTTCCGCAATCAGGCCGAGGCCAGGATGGCCGTGTTCGACTTCATCGAAGCCTGGTACAATCCCCACCGACGGCACTCTGCCCTCGGCCAATTGTCTCCTCTTAACTACGAAAAGGAACACGCCCCCGCCGCGTGAATCTCTAGTCCAAAACCGTCCACCGTGCGGGGCCAACTCCAGTTCGAAGTCATGAGCACCTCATGCCGGCCAAAGCCAGCCGAAGAGTCCAGCGGTAAGGAGGCCGTATACGAGAGCATCCAGCAGCCCTTTGATGATTCCGGACCACGGTCGCCCAAACCAGATCGCATCCGGAACCGTGGCAGTGCCGTACGCGAGCCATGCCACTGTGCCAGTGACCCTGAACACGGCAAGGTAATCCTCACCCGGATCGAGCGTACGACTTGCCATGTAGGCGACCACCGTACCGATGAAGAGATAGAAGACGAATGACATCACCACTTTGCTCCCCATGGCCGGAACACCTCGGGGCAGGACCGTGAGAAAACCCACTGGACCCTCCTCGAATTTCCGAACTACCTCCGGATTCTGGAGATCGCCCTGAGCTGCGATGTGTGGAACGTTGTAAAGGCCGGGGGCGAGGCCTTGTGGCGTCAGCGCCTCGCGGGCTGCGTCCTCATCCGGGAGCTTCGCGTAGTCCGACTTATGGTGCGGCATGACCATCCAGTGAGGGCGCTCGCCGCCCACACCGAGATGGCGGAGAGCAGGATGGGGAGCCAGAGTGCACCGATGGTAACCATGGGTCCTCCCGCGTCGGGGTCAGGGGTGGAGCAGAAGTTGCATGATCCGCAACCGCGGCGCCACTCGGTGCACCCTTTACCAGCCGACTGGTGTCTGGTAGACTGGGTCGGTCAACAGAAATGCAGGGGACAGTGTCCCGATTAGTACATGGGTCCACAGAGATGCAGGAGCAGGAATTGTTCGGTAATCGGCAACACATCTCGCTTATCCGCTTGACGCAGGAATCCGCGAGGGGCGCTGTGCTCAATGCCTCAACTCTCGCGGTCTTCCTATTTGGCATGATCGGCCAGGGTTTCAGCCCCTGCCCGCACCACGCAGGTCTGGACCCGCGGGGACCTGTCCATGGCGCGGTGTCCACCGGGGCTACGCCCGGTGGGATGCACCACGGAGCGTCCACACCCGACGGCTCGGATTCCGAAGACCACGAACCGATTTGTTCCTGCCTAGAGGCGTGTGATACGGAATCTGGAGATTCCCTCTCATCCGGCCAGTTCCATACCCGACCCACGCTTCCCACCGCAGTTCACGTCGTAGAGAGGCCAGCCGAAAGCGTCCTCGACACCCGCCAAAACGCATACGTCGTTCCGCTTCCCCAACCACCTCCCCATAGCTCCTTACAATCGAGCTAAACGAACTTTAGCAAGTCCCAAATCTCAAGCCGGTAGGCCATTCGCGGTATCCGTGTACGCCAGTATCCCATCCGCGTACGCCCATCCGCCTGCGTGTAGAACCGGCAATGATTCATGACAACGGAGGACGGAATGAAGTGCGGTAATCAAAAAAGGAATCTGAGAAGGAATCTGGGCTTGTGCGCCGTTGTGCTGAGCGCCTTCTATCTCCCCGTGTCGGCCTCGGGGCAGGGGGGCCCTCTAGAGGACGGACATCCGCACGGCCGCCACTTTTCCCACCCCATATTCACCGAATCGGTGTCCCCCGATACGAAGGTGAGATTCGACTTCGGCCGCGAATGGGAAACCGACGGGACGGTCTCCGAACTGGAGGTAGAGGCCGAGTATGCGTTTCATCCCTCGTTCAGCGTCGAGATCGTCGGACCGTACGCCTTCGTCAGCCCCGATGTGGGGCCCGGTGAGAACGGAGGCGGGAACGTGGAACTGGCGCTCAAGTTCGCCAACTTCGCCTTCGCGCAGAGGGGGCTGCTATTGGGCTACGGCCTCGCACTCGGCATGCCGACCGGCGATGAAACCAAGGGCATCGGCAGTGGGCATCTCTGGGAGATCGAGCCTTTCCTGAGCATGGGAATCGCCGCCGGTAACCTCGAGTTGGTAAATCTCACCCGCTTCGGCATCCCCACCAACCAGGACGTCGGCGAAGAGGTCGAGACCGAAATCCACTACGATTTCGCCGCTCTGTACCACTTTAACGCTCGTCTGCAGGGGCTTCTGGAACTGAACGGAGCGGTGGGCCTGAGCGGTGACGAAGCGGGTCAAGGGATCGTCAGCATCTCACCGGGGATCAAGTTTGCGCCCCTGGCCGTGAGAGCTCTATTCGTCGGCGTTGGCGGCAGCTTTCCTCTCGGAGATGAAGTACTGGACGCTCGGCTGAAGTTGTCATTTTTCTACCACCTCCCGTAGGCCGGGCGAGAAGCCCAAAAGCGAAGGGCCGCTCCGACAAATCGGAGCGGCCCTGCCTGATGCTTTTGGCTATCTGGACTGGCTAAAGTCGAACAACGTTCTCCGCAGCCGGACCCTTCTGCCCTTCCACGATCTCGAACTCCACCGCGTCACCCTCGTTCAGGGTCTTGAACCCCTCTGCTTGGATGGCGGAGTGATGGACAAAGCAATCCTTGCTGTTGTCCTCCGGCGTAATGAATCCGAAGCCCTTCTGATCGTTGAACCACTTCACAGTCCCTTTCGTACGCATCTTCCAACTCCTTTGGTGGTCATTGTCGGAGTCCGGATGATCCGTACCGCCTGACCACATAGCACGCGTGGAACGTCCCCCGCGCTGGGTGCCACGACAAACGAGCCGTGGGAAGTTCCCCGGCATCCGCCGAGAAACATCGGAAGGGTTGCGACGGAAAACGCCCCGGTCAAGGGCCCGTCACCATGGAATCCATCCATACTCCACCGCGTCATCGGAAATCACAGGGAACAAAGCGGTTGTGAAGACTCTCACTATTGTCTTGACAGTTATTCCTGTCAATTATGTTGGTGCAATCGTTCGCTTCGAAAATCGGGAGGCACATTGACCACAGCCGTACATGTCATCGATAAGGGCGGAGCGGCGACGGCCGCTCTCCATCCCCTTCGGCTCGAGATACTCAGCGAGCTCGCTGAGCCTGAGTCGGCGGCCGGTCTCGCGCGGCGGATCGGGATGCCTCGGCAGCGAGTCAACTACCATATCCGCCAGCTTGAGGTTCAAGGGCTCGTCAAGCCTGTTGGAGAACGAAGGGTGAGAAACTGCATGGAACGACTCGTCCAGGCGGTGGGTCGTTTCTACGTAATCAGCCCCGCGGCACTCGGCGAGCTCGCGGCAGACCCGGAGCAAATCGAAGACAAGGGCTCTGCCGGCTACCTGATGGCTGTCGCCTCGCAGATGATTCAGGACATCGCCGGCCTTCGGGACGGATCCGACCATCCGGACGAGAACGCCCCGACACTGACACTTCAGGCCGATCTACACTTCAAGTCTCAGAAAGCCCAGAACGCATTCACCGCAGAGCTAACCGAAGAGATGGCACGGCTGGTGGCGAAATATCAGGTCACGAGGCAATCCAAAGGGCCGCTACTCCGGCTCCTGGCCAGTACCTATCCCGTTCGGATGAATGAGCGTACTCCGGTCAAAAGAGGGCAGTGACCGTCCCTCCTCACGGCCGCCGCTTCCGAATCGCATGGATCATTTGATCCAGAGCTTGAAGGAACTGTGACCGGTCCCGCTTCTCGAAGGGCGCTGGTCCTCCAGCCACCTCCCCCATTTCGCGGAGTTGCGACATCAATTCTCGCGTGGCGAGCGCATTACCGATCGAATCCTCGGTAAAGGGACACCCTCTAGGTCCGAGGACGCCTGCGCCCTTCTCCAGGCACAGGGCCGCCAATGGAATATCGGCCGAGACCACGATGTCGTCCGCGGTGATGTGTTCTACGATCCATGCGTCAGCGGCGTCGAGCTCGGCGCCGACGACGACAAGCTCGAGCCACTCCTCGTCCGGAGTTCGCAGCCACTTGTTCGACACCAACAAGACCCTGAGCCCATAACGCCGGGCAACGCGATAGACCTCTTCCTTGACCGGGCAGGCGTCCGCATCGACAAAGATGTCCGTCATGGCGGGTCGGAGCGGAGGAGGCGGTCCCGCATCCCACGGATGTCCTCCGGGCCGACACGGCAGCAGCCGCCAATGACCGAGGCTCCCAGATCGAGCCAGTCCGCCACCAATGCCGGCCAGTCGTGCCGAGGGGCATCGCCCGCCCACGTTTTGTGCTTCGTGTCGTATCGACCCCCCGCGTTGGGATAGACGATGATCGGCTTCTCGGTCGCGCCTCGGACCACTGTAATCAACTCCGAGATATGCTCGGGCCGTGTGCAGTTGACTCCAACCGCAGCGACTCGGGGCACGGAATCGCAGATCCTTGCCGCCACCTCAAGGGGGCTACCGTCGCTCAGGTGCACTCCGTCACGGCAGATGAAGCTCATCCAAGCCCATCGATCGGAGGTTCGCCGCAACAGTTCAAGGAGCAACTCCGCTTCTCGCAGCGATGGAATGGTCTCACAGCCCAGGAGATCGGCCGCGCTCTCCGACAGGATCTGCCAACGCCCTTCGTGGAATTCCAAGAGCTCATCGTCGGCCAGACCGTACTCACCCGTGTACTCCGACCCATCGGCCCGAAATGCGCCGTACGGTCCCACGCTCGCAGCTACCAACGGACGTAGCCGCTGGTCACGATTTTCAGCATCGCTCCAAAACACGTCGCGCGCTTCTACAGCAAGGCTGACGGCTCCGCTCAGAACCTTCGCTGCACCGTCGTGGGTCAGCCCTCGAGCCACCAATCCGGGGATGGACGCCTGGTAGGTGTTAGAGGTGATGCAATCGGCTCCCGCCTGAAGAAAGTCGGTGTGCACGCGGCGAACGGCGTCGGGGTCCTCGAGAAGAACCTTGGCCGACCACAGGTCGTCAGCAAGGTCGTACCCAGACGCCTCCAAGCACGTGGCAAGCCCCCCATCGAGGACCGTCGCCCCTTGTTCATCGCGGAACGCTTCGAAAGGACCTCTCGCAAGCGGAATCGCACATCCGTCCATGCCCATGCATGCTTCAGGTTTCAAAGAGAAAGGGCCGCCCCCGTGACAGGGGCGGCCCAGCTTTCAGTGACGGCTCTCCGGCCGGGAGCTACGAAAGCTTCACGACGTTCTCAGCTGCGGGACCCTTGGCACCCTCCACCACGTCGAACTCAACGCTCTCCCCCTCGGCGAGGGACTTGAAGCCCTCGGCCTGGATCGCGCTATGGTGGACGAACAAATCCTTGGTCCCGTCTTCAGGGGTGATGAATCCAAAGCCCTTCTGATCGTTGAACCACTTCACGGTTCCTTTGCTACGCATCTTCTACTCCATCGTTTTGTCGTGGTCGGAACTACGGACGATCCGTAGGTCGCGACCTCCTGGCACTCGCGGCCGAAAGTCATGCTGGGATCGTGGTTCTCACCACGAAAGAAGCGGGCAGTCGCGATTATTCTGAGAATAGGCGGTAAAGATTGTCCAAGCCAACTCCCCCGTCAAGTTTTCCGGCAAGGCGCAAGGCTGCCGGCAAAGCGGTATCTTGACACGGTCACGCGCCCGGCTAAGTATCGCCGCATGCGCCGTACATTCCGGAAAAGGTGGCGATGACCAAGGTCGCCATACAGGGCGAAGCCGGGGCGTTCAGCCACGAAGCGGCTCACAAGTTGCTGGGGCCCGACATCGAGCTGGTACCCTGCAGGACGTTCTCCGAGGCCTTCCACACAGTCTTGAGCGGTGATGCGGACCGAGCCGTCATGCCGGTTGAAAACGCCCTGGCGGGACCGGTTGTGGAGAGCCTCGACCTTTTGTGGTCATCCGGTTTGACGGTTCGGGGAGAGACGCGTGTTCGCATCCGACTCTGCCTTTCCGTCCCACCCGCTATGGTGCTGGAGGACGTTCGGTCCGTCGCGTCCCACCCCGTCGCCCTGAAACAGTGCCGCAACTTGTTCGAGAAGAACCCGCAGATGGAACCCGTCGTGGTCTACGATACGGCTGGAAGCGTGAGGGACATGATGGAGGGCTCCGTCGAATACGATGCGGCGATCAGCTCGCGGCTCGCCACCGAGCTTTATGGGGCGCACTTGCTCCGGGCCGACGTCGAGGACGACCACCGTAACTACACGCGCTTTTTCGAACTGGCGGCCCGGGGTACGCTTCCCGAGTCCAGCGGGGTATGCGGCGCCGTGGCCGTGGGCATCCCCAATGAGCCCGGGGCACTGTACAACCTCCTCGGTGTCTTCAATCAGTACGGTGTAGACATGAGCCAAATCGTTGCTCGTCCCATCCGTGGGGAACCGTGGAAGTATCGGTTTTACATGGAGATCGTGGCCCCCGCAGCGGAGACTCTACAAGAATGTCTCAAGGCGCTCGACGAAGCCTCCGACGAGATGCGCTTATTCGGGACCTACGCACCATACGAAGGCCCTGAAATGGACGAGGGACCGGACGTCAATTTGGAGGACGTGGGCAGCTAGTGTCACTGTCGGGGAGGCACTCCGATCGCGACACCTGATGCTTACGGCCTGCCGGGGCCTTACCTTGGAACGCCGACGCGGCCGAACGAGTTTAAACGGGCATCGATTCCCACTGACGCTGGAATTGGAGAGATTCACCATGCGACGAGTCTTGTTGATTCCCACTATAGTCACATTAGCCTCGGCAATGAGCGTCGCCTCAGGATCCTCGCAGAGCACGGCGCCGCAGGCCAGCCAGCACGGGATGGTGGCGCAGACGGTCAACCGGACGGTGATCACCCTGGAGTACGATCGTCCCGTGGCCCGGGGGCGTGAGCTCTTCGGGGCTCTGGTCGAGTGGGACGCGATCTGGACGCCAGGAGCGAACCGAGCGACCTGGATCGACTTTTCCGAGCCCGTTACGCTCGAGGATCGCGCTCTCGACGCCGGCCGATACGCGATCTGGATGGTGCCGAAGGAGAACCAGCCCCGCGGAGATTGTTGTCGTCCGTGATTGGGACACGGATCACGGCATGTTCCCCTTCGGGGAAGAGGTCTTCCGGACGATGGTCAGGCCCGAGACCGGATCCCACATGGAGGTCCTGGCCTACTACTTTCCTGTGGTCGGGCCCTACCGCGCGACGCTCCGCTTCCATTGGGGCTCTACGGTCATCCCACTCAGGATCGAGGTCGGACGGTAGATCGGGGCTGTCAGCCCGTCCGGAAGTGGGATCAAGGATACTCACGAGGTACCGGGCATCACGCAAAATGCTTGTCCTTCGTCCACAATCGCCGTAACATAAGCACCTGATCCTCAGCAGGGAGTGGTGCCCATGTCCGAGAGGAAAACCGTCGCCGTCGGTCTCGCGGGACCAAACGTGGACTCTTCCCCCCCCCAACCCGCGGGGTCACAGGACCCGACGTGCGGTCACTATTTCGGTGGCACGCCGTTCGGGTGGCAGGAGGGCCGGGGTAGTTGGTCCCGGAGGAACTTCATCAAGGGAATCATCGCCTCGGGGGTGGCAGTATCTGGGGTGCCATATCTGGCCTCCGCTGCTTCCAGGCCGGCCATTCAGGCGGGTGCGGTAGAGCGCTTGATCTCGTTGAACGTCAACGGGCAGACCCGCCGCGTCGACGTGCTCCCCAATGAGACGCTCGCGATGACCCTACGCTACAAGCTGGGGCTAACGGGTACCAAGCTCGGCTGCGACCGCGCAGAGTGCGGGGCGTGCACGGTGTTGATCGACGACGTGACGCACTACTCGTGCTCCACGCTGACGCAGCGCGTTCGCGGGAAGGAGATCACGACGGTCGAGGGGTTGGAGAGTCCGACTGGAGAGCTACACCCGGTCCAACAGGCATTCATGGACGAGTTGGGTCCGCAGTGCGGCTTTTGCACGCCGGGCCAGGTGATGGCCGCCGTAGGTCTCCTGACGGCGAACCCGAACCCGACTCGGGCCGAAGCGCGTCAGGCGATGTCAGGTAATCTGTGCCGATGCGGATCCTACGACCATTATCTGAACGGAATCATGCGTGCAGCGGGGGAGGTGTGACATGGCACATCTGATTGGCCAAGACCATACGCCACCGGATGTTCGTGCCAAGGTGACGGGTCGAGCAAAGTACGCCGAGGATATTCGCGCGGACGGCATGTTGTTCTGCCGGCTGCTGACCAGCCCCATGCCGCATGCGCGCGTCTTGAACATCGACGCGTCCGAGGCGCTCGCGATGGAGGGCGTCGTTGCGATTCTAACTGCCGACGAGCTGCCCGACGTGGACGCGCCCGGCAATACGATCCTCACGAACGAGCCACTCTACGTGGGCGCGCCGATCCTCGCGGTGGCGGCAGTCGATGAGACCACCGCGCAGAACGCCATCGCCGCCATCAATCTGGATCTGGAGCCGCTTCCGTTCTGCGTGGATCCGCTCGAGAGCCTGCGTCCCGGTGGACCGAACGCCAGGGCTACGGGAAACGTGCCGAGCCGGCGCGTGACCGCAGTGGAGCTCGACGCGAGCGACGGCGTAGCGGAGGTCAAGTGGACGGCGGAGGACTTCGCGGCCGCCGGGGAGGGCCAGATGCCCACGGGCATGGCCACAACGGACTGGTCGTACGGCGACGTCGAAGCAGGCTTCGCAAACGCAGCGCTCGTGCTCGACGAATCCTTCGTGACCGCCGGCCACCCGCACCACTCCATGGAGCCCCGCACTGCCATGGCGTACTGGCAGAACGGGACGTGCTACGTATACGGCTCGAGCCAGAGCCAGGCCTACGTGGTGCCAGGGCTGGCGGCACTCCTCCAGATCGAGCCAGAGGACCTCGTCTATGTCGCGGAGTTCTGTGGTGGTGGGTTCGGGTCGAAGGGGAGCGCCTACCCCGTGATGGCGATTCCAGCTTATATGGCAAGGAAGACCGGCCGGCCCGTGCTGATGCGCATCAGCCGGGCGGAGGAGAACTTCATCGGTGTATGCCGACCCGGGTTCCAGGGCCGGATCAAGATCGGGTTCCAGTCGGACGGACGCATCACGGCGGTCGATCTGTACATCGTCCAGAACAACGGACCCAACTCCGGTGGGGGTGACTATAATTCCGCCGGAAGTGCGATGTCACTCGTCTACACGCCGCCCGCCATGCGCTTCCGAGGGATTCCGATCCTGACCAACACACCGCCCACGGGTGCCCAAAGGGGGCCGGGGCAGAACCAGCTCGCCACGGCCGTCGAGCCGATTCTAGACAAGGCTGCCCGACAGTTGGGCCTGGACCTCGTCGCCATTCGGCGGATCAACGCACCCGACAATAGTGCCGGGTACGGTGAAAGTCAGGGTCCTGTAACTAGCGCTTATCAACGTGAAGCGCTCGACATGGGCGCGGAGCAGTTCGGCTGGGAAGCCAGGCGCGTACGCAGTGGGCAGCGTAGGGGCTCAAAGGTCACCGGTGTTGGTGTCGGCCAGGCGTTCCACGGGGCCGGAAACAACGGATTCGACGGACTCTTACGCATTGCACCCGACGGAAAGCTGTACGTCCACACCGGCGTGGGGAATCTGGGTACATATTCGTATGCCAGCACGTCCCTGGTCGCGGCGGAGGTGCTCGATTACGAGTGGGAGAACGTCGAGATCGTCCGCGGCGACTCCAGCCGCAATCTTCCCTGGACTCTGGGTCAGTTCGGGAGCAACACGTCCTTCACGGAGTCCCGCGCCAATTACGCCTCGGGCATGGACGCCGTCCAGAAGCTCAAGGAGATCGCGGCGCGGGACCTTGGAGGCTCGCCCGGAGACTACGATATCGGTAGCGAAACAGTCTTCTCGCGGGCAAATCCCTCTCGACGTCTTACCTACGCAGCCGCGGCCCAGAGGGCTATCGAACTCGGCGGACGCTTCAGCGGCGAGGAGGTGCCCGACGACATCAACGAGATGACGGCGCGTGCGGTGGAGGGTCTCGCGGGTATGGGCTTGATCGGGGTGGCGCGGGATAATATGCCGAAAAACGGCACCGTTCCCGCCTTGGCAACCGGGTTCATCGAGATTGAGTTGGACGTTGAGACCGGCCAGTTCGAGATCATCGACTACCTGGGCGTCGCGGACTGCGGAAAGGTGCTCCATCCGCTAGGGCTGTCGGGGCAAATCAAGGGCGGCGCCGTGATGGGTTTCGGTATGGCATCCCTCGAGCGCCATATCTACGACACACACTACGGTCTGCCGGGGGCCGTCGGATTTCACCAGGCCAAGCCCCCGACGTATCTGGACGTTCCTGCCGAGATGTCGTGGAGCGCCGTGGACATAGCCGACCCCCAGAACCCGGTGGGTGCGAAGGGAATCGGTGAGCCAACCATGGGATGCGCCGCGGCCGCACTGTTGTGTGCGATCTCCGACGCTCTGGGAGGACACTACTTCAATCGATCGCCAATCGTGCCTGACATGATCGTAAATGCCGCTTCGGGGCGGCCCCAATCCCACAGTGCGCTAGCGGTTCACACGCCATGAGTAACAGACCCATGAGTGAGAGCCCACTGACAGGCACCCGCATGTTGAAGGAGATCCGCGCATGCTGAACGACATGATGCCGCACTTCGAGCTGTTCCAACCCGTCGATGTAGACAATGCATTCGAACTCCTGGATCGGTTCGGGGAGGATTGCTGGACCATTGCCGGAGGACACGACAGTCTGGGCTGGTTCAAGGATCGGGGGAAACAGCCTTCGGCCGTAATCGACCTCGCGGGGATCGCCGAGCTTCATGGCATCCGAGAGTCGGCTGGGGGCCTCGAGCTGGGGGCAATGACTACCCTCACCGAAGTCGAGCGCCACCCTGTCATCCAAGAGAGATTCGGTTTGCTCGCGGAGGCGGCCCGCATGGTTGCGAGCCCCCAGATCCGTAACTCGGGCACCTTGGGTGGCAACGTCGTACAGGACACACGATGCTGGTACTACCGCTTCGGGCTCGCATGCTATCGAGCCGGCGGTAACACGTGCTACGCCAGCGCGCCGGAGGCCATGAATCGGGAGCACGCCATCTTCGGAGCCAACCGGTGCGTGGCCGTTACTCCGTCCGATCCCGCACCCGCCTTGGTGGCGCTCGAAGCGGAGATGGTGATTCGCAACTCCCGCGGTGAGCGGGTGGTGTCTGCGGAGGACTTCTTCATGACACCCGCCGTCGACATCCAACGCATGACGGTCCTCGAGCCCGAGGATCTGCTGACGACCATCCGCATTCCCAACACCTGGGCTGGAGCCAACTTCTACTTCGAGAAGGTGGCGGACCGGGGTGCCTGGGACTTCCCGCTCGTGAACGTAGCCGCTGCGCTCCGGCTCGAGGGAGGCCGAATCGCCGACGCCCGCATCGTCGTGGGTGCCGTCGAGTGCATCCCTCGGCGCCTTACGGACGTCGAGGACCTCGTGAGGGGCCGTGTCAAGAACGAAGAGACCGCCGTCCTGGCGGGTGCGCTCGCGGTAGAGGGTGCGGAGCCCTTGCGGTACAATCACTTCAAGGTGCCGCTCATGGAGAACCTCGTGAAGAGGGCCGTGCGCGACGCCTGAGGCGCCCCTGGATACTGCTGGAGGCCCCGGCGTAGCTACGGCTAGCTCGCCGGGGGCTCCAGCTAGCTAGGCTGGGAAACCCAGCTAACTAGGCCGAGGACTCCAGCCAGGTCGTCTCCTCCCCCGTGTTGATCGCGAGGTGTTCGCCCACCGTACCGGGGGCCGCCCCGTGCCAGTGCTCCTCGTCGGGACCGATCACGACCATGTCCCCCGTGTGCAGCGGGAGTTCTGTCCCCATGCGGTCCACCACGACGCAAGTACCGCTCAGCCCGTAGAGCACCTGGACGTCGTCGTGCTTGTGCCAGTTGGTCCGGGCACCCTCGCCAAAGGTGACGCGGTAGACCCGTATGGGCAGCCCGTCCGTAGGGCCCAGTAGAGGCTGCATCAGGGCGGGGAGAACAAAATTCTTTTCGTCGGCTGCATCGTGCGGCCGATTTGCGTGGTCGATGGCTCTCATGTTCGGTCACCTCCCTTCCTATGTCTGTAAAGCTCTTCTACGTTATAATGCCCCCCGAGGCGCCCCTGACCAGCGGTCAACACAGCCCAGGGACGGAGCTGGTCAGCGCTATCAGAGACATTTTCTAGCCAATGGAATTCGCCAGTCTCGTAGAGAAAGCCACCAAAATGGAATTCGCCAATCTCGCAGAAAAAGCCATCAAAGAGGACCGTCTTACTGCGGAGGAGTGTCGGGCAGTCCTATACACTCCAGACGAGGAGATCTTGGCGTTGCTCTCGGCCGCCTACAGCGTGAGGAAGACCTTCTGTGGCAACAAGGTGCATATTCACGTCTTGATGAACGCCAAGAGCGGCCTTTGTCCTGAGGATTGCAACTACTGCTCCCAATCCAGGCTTTCCACGGCTGATATCTCCAAGTATCCGATGGTGAGCGGAGATCGGCTCCTGGAAGCAGCAAGGGCCGCGAAGGAAGCGAGAGCCAAACGTTTTTGCATCGTGACGAGCGGGAGAGGTGCCACGTGGGGAGAAATCGAATACCTCAGTGAGGCCGTCCGTACGATTCGGGATGAGGTTGGGATCAAAGTCTGCTGTAGCGTCGGGCTACTGGATGAACCGAAGGCCAAGGCCCTCAAAGACGCCGGCGTGGACCAGCTCAACCATAACCTCAATACCAGCGAAGAGTTCTATTCGGAGATCTGCACCTCGCACACGTACCAAGACCGGTTGGATACCTTACGAGCAGCCCGCTCCGCGGGATTAAACCTATGTACCGGTGCCATCTTCGGGATGGGCGAGTCGGACGACGACGTGATTGACACCCTCATGGCGCTACGGGACCTTTCTCCGCAATCGATCCCCATCAATTTCCTCATCCCCATCGAGGGCACGCCCTTACAGGACGTGCATCGCTTAACCCCATATCAGTGCCTGAGGATTCTGTGCTTGGCAAGATTCCTGAACCCGAGGCAAGAGATTAGGATCTCGGGCGGCAGGGAATTCCACCTGAGGTCTCTCCAGGCCATGGCGCTCTATCCGGCCAACTCCCTTTTCGTGGAAGGGTATCTGACCACACCGGGACAGTCGACGAAAGATGCCTGGCGGCTGATCGAGGACATGGGTTTCGAAATCCAGCTAGATTGACCGTTCCTGGAGAAAGGCCTTAAGCCGGCTGCATCATGGCTCACCCCTATCGGATATGGCATCCCTTTACGCAGATGGCCCGCTTCGACGCGGAGCCGAAGCTCGTCGTGGAGCGCGCTGAAGGAAACCGTCTGATCGACCGCGACGGTCGGAAATACATAGACGCTGTGGCATCGCTGTGGTCCAATATCCACGGCCATGGGCATCCTCAAATCGTCGAAGCCATTCAGGCGCAGGCTGCGAAGCTTCAGCACAGTACGCTGCTGGGCATCAGCCACCCCTCGGCCATCGAATTCGCTGACTGCCTCATCCGCCATCTACCTCAGGGCCTCTCGCGGGTCTACTACAGCTCAGACGGCGCTAGTGCCGTCGAAGTGGCCCTGAAAATGGCGATCCAATACTGGGTCAATCGCGGTAGCCCTGAACGGAAGCGGATCGTCGCTTTGGACATGGCCTATCATGGAGATACCCTCGGAGCCAACAGCCTGGGCGGAGACGGACCCTTTCGGGACCCGTATGAGCCGCTGCTTTTCGAGCCGCTGCGGATTCCGAATGGGTATCGGTACCGTTGCCAGTGGTGCGCGGACGACCTCGAGTGCGACTCCTCGTGCGTCAACGCACTGCGCGACCTCCTCGAGACCCGGGGGAGCGAAATCGCGGCGGTGATCGTCGAGCCCCGGGTGCAAGGAGCGGCCGGGATGATCGTCGCGCCCGACGGCACCCTTTCGGGCATCCGACAGCTATGCAACAACCATGATGTATTGCTCATCGCGGATGAGGTGGCAACCGGATTCGGGAGGACAGGCGAAATGTTCGCCTGTGACCTAGAAGGCGTCGTGCCCGACATCATGGCGCTGGGGAAAGGCATCACCGGCGGGTACCTTCCGCTGTCGGCTACGGTCACTACCGACCGGGTCTATGATGCTTTTTACGACGTTTCCGATCGTCATAAGACGCTCTTTCACGGCCATACCTTCGCCGGGAACCCCATCTGTTGCGCCGCCGCCATGGCGAGCGTGAGGATCTTTGAAGCGGAGCCGGTCTTGGAGCGCGTGCGCCGGCGAGCCACTTTTCTTGAAGAGCTCCTGAACGAGTCTTTCGCTGACCATCCTTGGGTTGGGGAAATCCGGCAGCAGGGCCTAATGGTCGGCATCGAGTTGGTACGAGACCGAACGACACGAGAATCGTTTCCTCCAGCCGACGCCGTCGGTTGGCGAGTCTGCATGGCCGCCCGTGATCGAGGCGTCTTCATTCGTCCTTTGGGTGACGTCGTTGTCATCATGCCGCCTCTCTCCATAGAAGAGGACGAGCTTGCTCAGGTCGCCGAGGCCGTCCGATATGGTCTTCGCGAAGTTGGGAGAGACCATGACGTCGTGGACTGAGGATCTGGAAAACGACCTGCGGCGCCTGGACGAGCTGTCCCTCAGGCGCAGTATCATCACGCCGGAGACTGGACCGGAGCCTCACGTTGTCATGGAGGGGCGCCGATACACGCTCTTTACGTCCAACAACTACCTCGGATTGAGTACCCACCCGGAGGTCATCGAAGCATCCATCGAGGCGACCCGCACCTTTGGAACCAGCGTCTCGTCCTCCCGGCTCCTGTGCGGGTCCACCCCGCTCCACGAAGAGCTCGAAACCCGGTTGGCTGTGTTGAAATCGAGGGAGGCGTGTCTGCTTTTCAGCTCCGGATATTTGGCAAACCTGGGATTGATGACCGCCTTCTTAGATTCCGAGGACGTGATCTTTAGCGACCGTCTGAATCACGCCTCCATCATCGATGGCTGTCGCTTGTCAGCAGCGAAAGTGGCGCTCTACGACCATTGCGACCCAGGCCACCTCGAGGCTCTTTTGGGCGAAACACCCGCGAAGCGGCGGCTCATCGTGACGGAGTCGGTGTTCAGCATGGACGGAAACCTGGCCCCCGTCCCGGAGTTGCTCACGCTAGCCGAGCGTTTCGAAGCGCTAATGGTCTTGGATGAGGCACATGCTACTGGATTATTGGGCGAAGACGGCGCCGGAGTCCTCAGTCTCTTCGGCATCTCCGACGGCCCCATCGTTATCGTCGGCACCCTCTCGAAGGCCCTCGGTTCCGTCGGCGGATTCGTGGCCGCGGACCAGACTTTGATCTCAGTGCTGCTGAATCGGTCCCGCTCCTTTATTTTTAACACCGCGCTCCACGCTGGCGCGGTGGCAGCCGCCCTTACCTCCATAAAGCTGCTAGAGACCGAGCCATGGCGTAGAGAGCGATCACTCTCTCTGGCGCGTACTCTCCGCGATGGAATCGTCCAACAGGGGTTTCCCCCCTCCAAGTCCGTCACGCCAATCGTCCCTCTGATGATCGGCGATGCCGAGGCGGCCCTAGCCCTCGACTTACGACTTCGCGAGGCCGGTGTACTCGCTCGAGCAATACGACCGCCAACGGTACCGAAGGGAACCTCGCGCATCAGGTTCAACGTGATGGCAACCCACGAGGAGGAGGACATCAGTCACGTGTTGGGCCTGCTCTCCTGATCGGATATGGGTCGCATCGTACTGGTGACTGGCACGGATACGGGCGTCGGCAAAACCATCGTCGCTGCCTGGTTGGCCTGGCTCACACGCCGGTCGCAACGAGTAGCGTTGGTGAAGGCCGCTCAAACCGGGGCAGACCCCCGCGTGGACGGCGACGAGGCGTTCTATCGTGCGGCCCTCACCGACCATCCCGTTACGATGACCACATTGGCCACATTCCCCGAGCCCCTGGCCCCATCGATTGCCGCCCGGAGGGCAGGGAAAAGCGTTCAAGCGAGCGACCTCGCGCGGTCTTGCATGGAGATCGCCCAGGATCACGACTTGACCATCGTCGAAGGCTCCGGGGGCCTAATGGTGCCTATCGATGAAGACACGAACTTCGCGGATTTTGCAGGGGCCCTGGGTGCCACCCTGGTTCTGGTGATCCGGCCTGGGCTCGGGACGTTGAATCACACGATGCTCACGCTGGAGGCTGCAGCGAGGCGAAACATTTCCATCGAGATGTTGGTGTGCAACGGATTAGTGGCGAAGCCTCGGACCGTGGAAATCGAAAATCTGCGATTCTTTCGCGGCCACTATCCAGAGATACCGTTGATCTCGCTCCGCCGCCTGCGCCGGGCTGATCTACATCGTCTGTCTCTCCTCCGACCGCGCCTCCTAGGCGACCCGCCACCCATGATCCAGGGCTCGATGTTGGAGCGCATGGAGCTTCCACCGCTGGGCTCATAGCTCTCGGGTACATCCACCCCCCGCTTAAGGCGAAACAACCAGTCCCATGATCCGTCCTAGTGCCCTAGCAGGACGCGGCACGGCCGCAGGCGCCCCGGTTACCTCGCCTCGACTAGAACCAAAGTCACCGATTCGGGTGGGCGAGCGAACCGTGGTGAGCACCCTCCGAGCGCGGTGCGTCAGCATGCGAACTTTCAGTCCGAAGAGAATCATTGCACAACCGGTCCGCTATACCACAGGATTGAGCATGGAATACATTCGCCCAACCATCTCAGAGCCATGAACCACACCCAAAAAAACGAATCCTCTGAAGGCGCGTTTATCCATCGAGTGCTACACGAGGGGATTACGCAAGGCGCCTCCCACATCCATGTCGAACCCGTGGACGACGATGTCGCCGTGCGATATCGGGTAGGGCGTGAGTATCGAGAATTCGCGAAGGAGACGAGGGACATCTCGGGGGTCATGACACAGCTTCGGACGTTAGCGGGCCTCAGTGTAGTACCGCCCTTCGGTCCGGAGTGGGGCGTCATCAAATTCGAGAACGAGGAAAAGGTGCACCGGTTCGCCGCTCAGATGTTGCCGAGCCTCACGGGCGAAAAGGCCGTACTTCAGTTGCTCCGAGAGACCTATATGGACCCCCGCCGTCTCGACGAGTTGGGCCTGATGGACGACCAGTCGGCCACGCTGAAGTCCACCCTCGAACAGAGGTCTGGCCTCATCGTGTTGTGTGGCCCGACCGGCAGCGGACTGGACACGACCGCGTACGCCTCACTGCTGCGACTCGACCGGAGTGCTCGCAGCGTGGCGACGATCGAAATGGTCGCCCAGGGGGAGGTTCCCGGCGTGCACCGGATGGAGGCCGGAGACGTGGACGAAAAAAATGCCATGCTGAGAGCCCTCATCCGGACAGATACCGATGTCGTGTATGTACAGGACCTCTCCGGAGGTGAATCCGCCACGCTCGCGCTGAGCGCGGCGATCGAGCACCAAAAGCTCGTGATCGCCTCCCTCCATAGCTCCAGTGCCGCCGCGGCCGTCACGCATTTCGTGAATCTCGGGATCGAGCCCTGGCTCGTGGGGAGCGGAATCAGGCTGATTCAGGCGCAGCGGCTACTTCGGCGGCTCTGCCCCGTATGCCGGGAGCATGCGGTGGTTCTCGGAGGACCCCCGCCCGAGGAGGCATCCGAGCAAACGACACCCGAGTCCTTCGCTTCCCATCGGGCGGTCGGGTGTGACGCGTGTCAGGGTGTTGGCTACACAGACGAAAGAGTGCTCGTATGTGAGTCCATGCCTTTCTCAGAGCACCTGCAACAACTGGTCATCGAAAAGGCCTCGGAAAGCGATATTCAGGCTGAGGCGGTACAGGAGGGCATGACCACCCTGCGCTCGATGGCCCTCGAACTCGCCCGAGAAGGAGTGACTACACTGGATGAGGTCTACCTCCACACACCGCCCGAATGAGAGCACCACCCAACCGATCAGCTCCGTCTAAGTAGGCACGTCGCAGGGAGAAGCCGATCGCCCAGTGGTCAACGCACGCGGAGCCTGAACTGGCCGACTTCTCCGCCAAGAGACGAAGCGACCACATGATACACGCCGTCGGCCGGGAAGGAGATTTCAAGACGCGAGTTTAGGCCCTCACCGCCGTCGTCGTCCGACAGCGGCTCTTCCAGATCTGGTCCGGCTATAAACAGGTAGCTGTCGAAGTCATCGGAAATCAGATCGATCCTCACCGAGTCCCCGGCGCGCACCTCGAGGGCCCATGCTTGCATAGGCTTACCCCCAATCACCGGATCCTCCCCGGTGAGCGTCCCCCTGGCGTTCGATCCTACCTCAAGCAGCCGGCCATCGGTTGAGAGGCTGTTCATATCGATCGGATCCGCGACGGTCAGCGAGTACGACCCGGTCGAACCGGAACTCAGCGCCCCCGCCCCGATGATGTAAGTGCCCGTCTCGGGAAACAAAACCGTCAGCTCGGAGTTCAGGCCCACGCCGCTGTCGTCGTCTGTCATGGTCTCGATCATGCCCGGACCGTAGGCGAAGAGATACGCATCGAAGTCGTCGGACTCGAGCCGGATCGTTGCGGTCTCGCCCGCTAACGCCTCTAGAGCCCACGCCTGCGCCGGTTTGCCGTCAGCGAGCGTAGCCTCGGTGCCCAATAGGCGGCCCCGTGCCGGTTCACCCCAGGTCAACTCCCTTCCATCGGTCGGCAGCGCAGCCAGCGCAGATCCGTCGATCCCGCCACAGGACCGCTCCGCCACCGGGCCGGGCTCGCGGGACATAAGGAGTTGATAGGTGCCGGTCTGCCGCGACGACGAGGAACTCGCGACGACGTGAAAAAGGCCTCGGTCGAGGACCGTCAAGTTGATCCGCGAATGACAGGCGCCACCACTGTCATCGTCCGCAAGGGTTTCCTCGAGACCCGGACCCGCCACGTACAGGTAACTATCGAAATCGTCGGAGACGAGATCGATCGTTACCTCTTGGCCCGGCTTTCCCTGAAAAGCCCACGCCTCAACATAGCTGTCGTCCGTCGTAATGAAGTCGGCCACAGAAAGCGCGCCTCGGACCTCGTCGTCGATCTTCAACTCTCGTCCATCGGTGTCGAGGAGCATCAGGACCGAAGTCTCCTGCGCCCGTGCATCCGCGGGCGACAAGAGGACGAAGAACGCGAAGCAGACGGCCGCCTGCCGCGCCCAAACAGAGTATTGGAGCAAGAAATTAGACACGAGTCACCTCGGAAAGATGTGACGAGGGTCGATCCGGCGCGATCGACACCGTTTCGTCGAGACCGTTCATATGATTAAAGCTAGGAAGGCCCTCCCGCCGCACTCAACACATTTCTCGCCGCGACTCGCCCACATTTCTCGCCGCGGCTCGTCACAAGAGTCGCCGCGGCCCGCCACAAGAGTTACCGTGGGGCATGACCCCCCAGATTCCAGTTGTTGCGGCGATCATCCGGAGGGAGAACATGGTTCTATTGGGCCGGAGGCCCGACCACAAACGTCATGGAGGCTTGTGGGAGTTTCCCGGTGGGAAGATCGACGAGGGGGAGACGGAGGCCGACGCGGTGACGCGTGAGCTGCTCGAGGAGTTCGGCGTTGAGACGATATTGGTCGGGAGCGTCGTGTACGAGTGTCGAGACCCCGATTCATCATTCATCGTTCGGTTTCTGGATGTTGGCATCCGTGGCGAGCCCGACCCGACCGAGCATGCCGAGATCGGTTGGTTCGAGCCCGATTCGCTACCGACGCTCGGTCTCGCTCCTTGTGACGCCCGTTTCGTCGCGGAGCATTTCCTCCGGGTTCCCGGCTGATCCTTCTCCGAAGCCCGACGTCGAGCGGTTCGAAGCCAACTCCAAGATTTTCGCGAGCCAGCGCGCCGGCACTTTCGGAATCTCGTGTCGCACGGTTTCTCCACGCACGAGGCCTCGGCCCGCGACGTGCCCCTGAAGTCCCAAGGGCACGAACCCGGATTCGACGCCTGGGACCTCGACATCTTCGCCATTGAGGAGCTGCGTCCACTGATCGAGTGAGAGCGAGATCAGTTTGGGCAGGATCGCGCCTTCGAGGAGCCGAAACAGATCATTGGTGGGCCTGGGGCGATTCCGGTAATCCGGCACCATGGCCCGTAGGCCGACCGAGACCACTCGCCAACGGTCGCTCTCACCCCAGCTCTCCAACGGCCAGCCTTCGCAACGATGGACCCAAAGATCCTCGCCTCGTACGATCCACCCGAAGTCGCTCCGGACGTCCGCTCCGATCCCGAACAACGACTCCAGACGATCGAACCCGGCCTCGATCGTGTCAGCTGCGGCCTGGGGATCCGTGCGCCCATCCGGAAAGGCGGCCGGCACGGGACTCCACCCGGGCAGCTTCGGTACCGCGTTCACGACTGACCCGGCGGGTTCGTTCCCGCCTAACCGCTTGAGACATGCCAGGAACAGTCCCCCAGAATCGAAGTGGTGAGGATATATCCGGCAGGCTCCCTCGAGACTGGAGTCGAACGTCTGACCCTCGAAGGACGTGAGGCCGGGGGCGTGTGGAGCGTCGATCGTGATCGGGTCGAGTACAACGGGAGCGTCTTCGAGAACACGATCTACGATGGCCTCGTTCTCCTCGGGGGCGAAGGTGCAGGTCGAGTAAAGGACGGTACCGCCAGGGCGTGTAAGGGCGATGGCTCTCCGGAGCAGCGCCTCCTGCCGCCGCGGCGCCTGCCTACGGAACTTGGCCGTCTGCCCCCTCGGCTTGCCGCGCTTTCTCCGCAGCGTCCCTTCGGCCGAGCAAGGGGCATCTACAAGCACCCGGTCGAAGAGCGCTCCGTCCGGCAGTGACCTGCCGTCCCCTGCCACGACGAGCACGTTCGGGTGTGCCGTGCGGTACATATTTCCGAGGAGAGCCCGGATGCGATCCTCGTTCCGGTCGACGGCCACGATGCAGCCGCGGTCCTGCATGAGGTCGGCAGCGTGGGTGGTCTTCCCTCCCGGAGCGGCGCAAAGATCCAGGATCCGCTCACCCGGACGGGGCGCCAGGAGGGGTGTGGCCACCCCTGTGGAGGCTTGCTGGATGTAAAACAGGCCCAGCCAGTTCTCGAGCGTGTCGGCTACGGCGTGGGGGCCATCATCAACGCGTAAGAAGTCCGGCAACCCCTCCACCTCCGAGAGGACGAAGCCCTGAGCCTGGAGCCGGTCTTTGAGGCTCACCGAGGAGATCCGTCCCGTGCGAACCCGGAGCGTGGGAGGATCGCGACGAAGCATGGCGTCCCGAAAACCCTCCCAATCGGGGATGATCGTCCGGTATCGCTCGAGCGGATTCATGGAATCAGCCAGCGGCAACGTCACCCACAGGAACGCGGTCGGCGCTACGCGACGCTTGGCTGTGTCTCCTCCGCCGACGAATACGAAGGAGCATCAATACGGCCAGCACGGTCGTGGCCACGATCGGCCAGTACGTATCCGCCTTGACCTGCCAGTAGAAATGCAGCACACCCAAACTGGTCGACAGGTATACCAATCGATGGAGCCTCTGCCAGTTCTTCTTGAGTCTTCGGATCCATCCTTTGGTCGAGGTGATGGCTAGGGGTATCAGCAGCAGCCAAGCCGTGAAGCCCGCCAGGATATAGGGGCGCTCCATGACGTCCTCGATGACGAACTCCAAGTCGAGGGTCTGATCCACGACGGCATACCAAAGGAAGTGCATCGTCAGGTAGAAGAATGCGAAGAGCCCTACGGGGCGCCGGAGAGGAGCGATGCTGTTCCAACCGGTGAGGCGCCGAACGGGGGTGATGGACAGTGTGACCAGGAGGAAGATCAGGGCGGTGTCGCCAAACCAATGCAGTACCTCCTCGATCGGGTTGGCACCGAGGCGATCCGTAAACCCGAGCCATAGGAGCCACACGGCGGGTGCGAGTCCCAAGAACCAAACCAGACCCTTGAGGAAGAGGAGACGACGCTTCTTGTTCACACCCCACCCCCGATTCGACTCAAGCGATCCGGTCCGGTTCCGCTCAGTAGTAGACCCGGAGATCCATCCCCGCGTAGAGGCCGGCCACTTGATCGACGTATCCGTTGAAGAGCAGGGTCTCACGTCTGCGTAACTCACCGAGCCGCCGCTCCCGAGCCTGGCTCCAGCGTGGGTGGTCGACCTCCGGATTCACGTTGGCGTAAAAGCCATACTCGTTCGAAGCCGCCCTCTTCCATGAGTTATACGGCTCTTGCTCCGTGAACGTCATGCTCACGATGGACTTGATGCCCTTGAACCCATATTTCCACGGTATTACAAGCCGGATGGGCGCACCGTTCTGGTTAGGAATATCCCGACCGTAGACACCGGTCACCAGAATGGTGAGCGGGTGGCGCGCCTCGTCCAGGCGCAGACCCTCCACGTAGGGCCAGTCCAGGACTCTGCTCCGCTGACCGGGCATCTGCGCGGGATCGTGGAGCGTCTTGAATTCCACATAACGAGCGCTGCCGAGCGGCTCGGCGCGGTCGATCACGTCCTTGAGCGCGAAGCCATACCAGGGAATCACCATGGACCACGCCTCTACGCACCGCATCCGGTAGACCCGATCCTCCATCCTCCCGGGCCGAATGAAGTCCTCCAGCCCGTACACGCCCGGATTGGCACACATGCCTCCCACTTCGATCGTCCAAGGTCGGGGTCTAAGCGTATGCGCGTTTTTGACCGGGTCGTCCTTCTCGGTTCCGAACTCGTAATAGTTGTTGTACGAGGTCACGTCCTCATAGGGCGTCAACTCCTCGTCCATTTCGGAGCGCACGTTGCTCCAGTCCCTCTGGCCACCCGAGGTCTGAGCCGCCACCCGACCGGGCCCGCCCGCGAGCGCGCCCCCCACGGCGCCGCCGATCAGCGCACCCCCGGCAGCTCCCCCGAGCGCGATCCCCGCACTCTTCCCAATGAACTGGCGGCGATTGATATAGACTCGCTCTGGTGTGATGTGGGACGACGGGATGTCGTCAGGCTTTCGGATCAACATGGTCGCTCTCTCCAGTCGGGTGGGCCGCGGTTACAACCCTCTGTAGCGTGATGGCCGCGCTTCGCTTACCGTCCCAGGTTGGTGGGGCTATTCCATTCTCTTTCATTCTCTCTCGGTGTCTCAGCATCCTCGGTTTCTCTGCCTTCGCCCTACTCTAATTCCTTAGCTGCTCCGTGTCTCACGTAAGTTGGCAGAGAGGGTTAATCCCTACAACAGGCTCGTAAGTTCCAATCTTACTCGTTGGATAATTACTCGTCCACAAAGGCGAAATGAGTGACCAGCGCTTCCTCTTCGCTTGGGCAAGAGAGTGTTCGTCAGCTTCAAGGTTGCAGGACCGAACCTGGGCGCATGCCCACAACGAACCGAATCAGCAGTCCGATCACAACAGCCAGCCCGAACGTGCATACCAGGAGAGGACCGGTGGGGATGTCCGAACGAAAAGACGCCACGACGCCGGTCACGAGCGCGACCGCACCAACGCCCCATGCGATCCAGAGCGCCACGCCGAACCGGCTCGTGAAGAGGAACGCCACCACCCCGGGAATGACGAGTGAGCTGAACACCATGAGGACTCCCGCTACCGGCACCGAGAACGAGATGACGATTCCGAAGAGTAAATAGAAGAGAAAGTCCCACGCACGGGCCCGTGGACGTTCGGCCTCTCCCAGCGATATCGACAGGAAGGGCTTCCTGAATATGAAGTAGATCACGCCGAGGACGGTGTAGACGATGGCCATGCGAATGATCTCAGGCCACCCGACCCAGATCAACGTCCCTGTCAAGGTTTCAGCGATGTGCTCGGCACCCTCCGCCGTGAACCCGGCGATCAGGATCACGGCAGCGGAGGCCACCACGAAGGTGATGCCGATCACGGCCTCCTGGGGAACGACGGTCTCCTCGAAACGGCTGAAGGAGAAGATGAGCGCTCCTATTAGGGTAAAGCCCAGCGAAAAAGCCAGGGATAACGGCGTTTCATGGCCGACGCCCATGAGAAATCCCACCGTGGCACCGAGCGCTGCGATCTGTGCGAACGCGAGGTCGACAAAAATCACCCCACGCGCGATGACGTGGAGGCCCAGATACGTGTGGATGGAGAGGATCACGAGGCCGGCCGCGATCGGCGGGATCATGAGATCGAGCATGGCCTCAGCCTCCGGGCCCGGCAAACGCCTGCGCCAAACCCTCAACCCAGGTGTCCACGAGCGCGAAGTAGTCGTCGACACCGGCCCTCCCCCCGGGGTTCATCGGGACCACGACCGAGCGAGCCATCCCACGCTCGGCGACCGTCTCGACCTTTCGTTCGTCGTAATGGGAAGCGGCGAGGATCACCCGGATTCCCTCACTCGCCATCCTTTCGAGAAGCGAGGCCACGTGTCCCGGAGTTGGAGGGATCCCGGGCCTTGCCTCGACGAACTCGGCGCAACGCACGCCGAACCGATCCTCCAAGTATGCCCAGTTCTTGTGGTAGCAAATGATGTCACGGCCTCGGAATGCTTCCGCCACGCCGAGCCAACCACCCAACTCGGAGATGAGCGGACGGCCCTCGAACTCTTCACCTTCCAGGAAGGAATGAAGGCTCCCTTGGAGCGCGAGCTGCTCGAGCAGCTCAGCACCCAGGAGCTCCACGAGCTGATCTCCGAACAGCCGCCGATGGATCTCCGCCGACACGCGGGCCAGTCCCGCATTCCAGACGCCCGTCCGGTCCGGCGCCACCCGCCCGAGACCCACGCTGATGTTGCGAGCTACCTGGAGGGCTCGGAGGGGGTCGGTGGTGAGGTGCGGGTTACCGAAAATATGCACGTCTCCTCCGCTCCGGTCCGCCGTTACCGGGATGTCGAGCAATTCGATTCCCGCGTAGGCCGTCACGTACCCCCTGCCCCCTTCGGCCACATCGGCGTTTCTGGCCCGGTCCAGCACGGTCGGAGCCCAGAGCTCGAGGTCGAGTCCCGTCGTGATGAACAGATCGGCTCGCCGGAGCGACAGCGCGAAGCTCGGCTTCGGACGCACGAAGTGGGCGTCCTCATTCGGTGCCGCAATGGCGCTCACGTCGACCCCCGCACCTCCGATCTTCTCGACAAGGTCTGCATAGACCGGAAGCGTCGTCACCACCCGGACGGGATCCGCTTGCGCGGCCCCCTCTCCCGCCAGCAACCCCAAGACCGTTACCGCCGCGATGATTCTGAGCATCGTGTCATCCCCCTCAATAAGTTTCGTGTCTATGCGGACCCATCGCGAACGTGATTCGTAGCGTGAACTGCCCCGTCGTGTTTCCAGGATTTCCCAGGACATCGTACTCCGCCCTCAGCCGCACGTACTCGCTCTGCCAATACGTCAGGGCCGGGGAGACAAGCCAAGCCGACTCGGTGGGATCCTGCGGATTTTCTACCCACTCATACCGCCCGCCTGCAATCCACTGCTGAGAAAGTTTGACCTCGGCGAGTGACCAGACACCCAACACGGCCTCCGGCTCGGTGAGCCCCGGAACGGCTCCTGGATCCGAGAGCATGACTCCCCCCCGCACAACGACCCCGCTGTAGAGCGATCGCTCCGGCGGAGCCCAATTGAACGACATTTCAGCTCCGAACAGGCGATTACCGTACCGTCCGGCGAGATCCTCATAATCGCCAAACAGAGCACTCACGCCCACGTCCAGATCCGTTGATGCAGAGAGCTGCCAGAACGCGTTCATATGGCCCAGATAACTGAGTCCGTGGGACTCCCCGAACAGGATCTCATTACGACTCCGGGTGACCTCCACGGTGGCCTCATACGCTCCGGATCCCCCGGTCGGAAGCAGCCAATGAACCGAAGCCCCGTCTTGGGCCAAGGACTCCTCTCCAATAAAGGTGAGGTGCGGGAGTGACCGGCTCTGAAACTGAATCGCATGCGAGTGCCAACGGTTGAGCTGCCCGAATTGCTGGAAGAACCGCCCGACTTTGAGGCCGACACCGCCCGGTAATGCGACCCACTCGACGTACCCCTCCTCCACCGCAACGCCGCCCCCTTCGCCTTCCTCTCCTCCGTCGGGAAACACTTCGATCCGACCCCCCTCCTCTTCTGCGGCAAGGAACACCCTGGCCCGGGTGAAGGGGTCGAGCGCCGATATGAACGCCAACTCGAACTCGCGAGGAATGAAGTTGTTGGTGCCTGGGTTCTCACTCTGGATGGACGCATAGACGTCCCCATTCAGGCTGATCTCCGGGTTCAATGCCTGCAGCGACCGCGAGCGACCAACGAACTCCTGGTCGCCCTGTGCCTGGGCCGTCGTGTCGGCTGCAGCACCTCCCGCGGCGGCCCGGGCCGCCGCCCGGAGCCGGGCGAGCTCGTCCGTCGTCTCCAACTGATCCCCTACCTCCGGCGCCGCCGGCCCACTCGCCACGACGGCCCCGAGGCTGTCGAACTGCGCCCGCAACAGCTCCAGTTCAGCCCGGAGAGAATCGAGCTGCGCGGACGGCACGTCCTGCGCATGCGCCCGGCCCGGGCCCACTGCGAGAGCCCCCATCAGGGCGAAAGCGCCGAAGCTTCCGGGTAATTTTTTTCGCATGGTACTCCTGAGAATCCATGTCCTCGGGCGTGTTCAACCAGAAGACACGAGCGGGAGAGCCCTGGAGCGATCCTTGGGTTAACCACCGAAATCGCTGGGCTCAACGTGAAAGAGTGGCCCTCTCTGTTACGCGGAGGGCGTTCTCAGGGGGTGTGTGGTGGGGCCCTGGATTTCGTGCGGACGATACGGCGGAACTCGACCGGGATATCGTGAGGGATCGAGACGGCCTCGCCCGGCGTAGGCGGAAACACCTGCAACGGAATCGATGAGTCCGTGGACCAGCCTTGTTTTCCGAACTGGATACAGAGGGTGTGGTCGTGGTGGGCGTGTGTGCACGCCTCGTGGTGCCCAGAGGCGATTACGGTTTCCGACCCCAGCAGTTCTCGATCCAGTGACGGGATGATCGCGCCCAGAGCGACCATCCAGACCGCCAAACCGGCATTGAAACGATCGCTCATGCGCCTTCTCATCCACAGCATGCGTACAACCTTAGGCTCAGCCCTACAGGGTGTCAATCGGCCTCGTCCCCCAGCGAGGGCTTGCGGAGCTAGGATCAAAGGCATCATAGGGGCATGGCGACCGCTACCGGTACCGATCAGCAGCTAAGCAGCCCGAAGACGAAGAGGCGTTCTCCTCCGGGAGCGGGTGCGCGTTCATCATTATTCGCGCAAGCAAGCAACCCAACCCGTCCTACCCAAGAGGAGGATGCCCATGGAGAGGTATATCGGACTCGACGCACACGCGTCGAGCTGCACGCTGGGGATTGTAGGCCCCAGCGGCAAGCGCTTGGGCTCGCAGGTGGTGGAGACGAACGCGCGGGCGCTGATCGAGGTGCTGCGAGGGATTCCGAGGAACCGGCACTTATGCCTGGAAGAAGGGACGCTGTCGGGGTGGCTGTACGAGGTGCTGAAGCCGCACGTGGAGGAGCTGACGGTGGCGGGGGTCGGCAAGAGCCGGGGCCCGAAGACCGACAAGCTGGACGCGTTTGCCCTGGCGGAGAAGCTGCGGATCGGATCACTGGAGACGACGGTCTACAAGAACCGGGGCCAGTTCAGGCGGCTGGGGGAACGGGCGAAGAGCTACGACTTCTTGGTCGGCGACACGGTGCGGGTGAAGAACCGGCTCAAGAGCGTGCTGCGCTCGAGAGGAGTGGCCTACGGCGCGGGGCGCTCGGTCTACTTAAAGCGCGACCGGGAGGAGTGGTTGGCCAAGCTGCCGGAAGCGAGCAGGACGACGGCCGGGTTGCTGTACGAGGAGCACGACGCACTCGTGGCATTGAGGGCGAAGGCCGAGAAGGCGTTGCTGGCGGAAGCACGCAAGCATCGAGAGTGGCATGTGCTGAAGACGTGCCCGGGTCTGGGTCCGATCCGGACGGCGGAGCTCCTGCCGGTGGTGGTGACGCCGTACCGGTTCCAGAGCCGGAGCAGGTTCTGGGCGTACTGCGGACTGGGCGTCGTGATGCGGAGCTCGTCGGACTGGGTGCGGGGTCCGGGTGGGCGGTGGGTAAGGGAACCGGTACAGCAGACGCGGGGGCTGAATCGGAACTTCAACCACACGCTGAAGCGTGTGTTCAAGGGCGCAGCGACGACGGTGATCGGTCGGGCCGAGGACGAGCCCTTGTACCGCCACTACGAGCGACTCCTGGAGGGGGGCACGAAGCCGAATCTGGCGAAGCTGACGATCGCGCGTCAGCTCGCCTCGATCGTGCTAGCGGTGTGGCGCACGGGCGAAGCGTACGACCCCAAGAGACTGGAAGCGACGGAGTAAACCGGGCCGGGATCGGCGAGCGTGGGGTCGAAAGCGGTCACAACATGGGGTCCGACGAAACGGAAGCGAACCGGTTACAGGGGACAGCATCCATACACACCGTGGGCCGGGGCAGAGAGCCCAAGCCCCCACTCAAAGGCTATGCACCCCTGGAGAGCCGAACGAAGCGATGGGCCACAGAGTCCCAGATAGAAGGATGGTTCCCGCTCCAGAGCGGAGAACGCGACGGCTGTGAACGTCTTCCGGACTGCGATGCGGACCCTGCGAGCGCACCCCTCCCCACCCTGAGTCGTCGACCGGGCAATCCAAACCATGCGGACGCCGACGGTCAAAAAATGAGCCGACGGCGCGTGGGGAAGGTGCGTCTTGACCGCCAGCCCCATAGAAGGGTGTGTAAAAAAAGAGGCGACGTACCTTTCCGCTAGGTAGTAAGAAGTTAACCAGCGAATCCCGGGTGAGCGCCCGGGGGAAAGGAACGATGCCTCGTGAGGAAGAATATGGTGGGACCCGAGAGTGAGTCCAGCACGCCGACGTGGGAGTGCTTGGAAGCGCTGGTTCGTGAGAAGGCCCAGGAGATGGTCCAGCGGATTCTGGAGGAGGAAGTGACGGAGTTGCTCGGCCGGGAGAAGTCGGAGCGGAAGACGGTCGTAGACCCGGCGCCAGGCTACCGCAACGGCTACGGCAAGGCTCGGCGGCTGGCGATGAGCTCGGGCACGATCATGCTCCGACGGCCCCGGGTTCGAGGCATTGAGGAGCGGTTCGAGAGTCGGGTGTTGCCGTTGTTCGCACGACGGACGAAGGAGGTGGGTGCTCTGCTTCCGGAGCTGTATCTGCACGGGCTGGCGGAGGGAGACTTCGAGCTGGCGATGCGGGGCCTGCTGGGCGAGGGGGCCCCGTTGTCGAAGTCTTCGATTTGGCGGCTGCGGGCGGGATGGACAAGGAAATTCGAGGAATGGTCGAAGCGCTCGCTGGCCGACCGTGAGGTCGTCTACGTCTGGGCGGACGGGATCTACGTGAAGGCGGGGCTCGAGCGGGACAAGGCAGCGCTGCTGGTGGTTCTCGGTGCGATGCGAGATGGTACGAAGGAGGTGTTGGCCCTGAGATCGGGCTACCGAGAGTCGGTCGAGTCCTGGTCCGAGGTGTTGCGGGATCTGAAGGCACGCGGCATCGAGGCGCCCCGGCTTTTGATGGCGGACGGCAACGCGGCGATCTGGGGCGCAGTACGGCAGGTATGGCCTGAGGCGGGCGAGCAACGGTGCTGGAACCACAAGATGAGGAACGTGCTGGACCGGCTGCCTCAGCGGGAGCAGAGCGAGGCGAAGGACCTTCTCAGGACCGTGGTCTACGCACCGAGGCGGTCCGAGGCGCTGAAGGCCCGTGAGGCGTTCGCCAGGCGCTACAGACCGTGGTATCCGAAGGCGGTGGATGTACTCGAGGACGACTGGGAGCGGATGGTGGCGTTCTACGACTTCCCCGAGGACCACTGGAAGCATCTACGCACGACGAACGTGGTCGAGAGCCCCTTTGCCGCAGTACGGCTCAGGACAACGGCGGCGAAGCGCTTCAAGCGGGTCGAGAGCGCTACGGCGCTGATCTGGAAGCTGCTCTTGGTGGCGGAGAAGCGCTTCAGAAGGCTCGACGCTCCTCACCTCCTCAAGGACGTATTTGAAGGAAGAAAGTTCGAAGACGGAAAGCCCGTCTCAACCCAACAGCGGAAAAACGCCGCCTGAAACATTTACACACCTATTGACCCAACCTCGGGCTTGCGAACGCGATGGGTCTGCACAGAGGTTGTGTTCCCTCACGAGCAGGCTACCGAGAACCAGGAGTCGATCGATGGACAACATCTCAAGACGTGCGATGTTAGGAGCCGCGGGAGGGCTGATCGCAGGGGGCCTGCTGAAGACTCAGGCCGATGCACTCACAGTGGGGGAGGCAGCCACCGGCCTGCAAACCGCACCGGCGGATCCCACGAAGATGCTCGGTGCGCCAACCAGCGTCCTCGGCCAACGGGCACCGGCGGAACAGCCCCGTCGCGTCATGGGCAGCCCGGCGACGACAGCATCCTCCAGAACCCCGATCGAGCAACTTCGGGGCATCATCACTCCGGCGGATCTCCACTTTGAGCGACACCACGCCGGCGTTCCAGCCATCGATCGGGATCGTTACGAACTCTTGATCCATGGGATGGTGGATCGGCCGATGACATTCACGCTCGACGACCTGATGCGCTTTCCCTCCGAGTCTCGGATTTGTTTCGTGGAATGCTCCGGGAACGGCGGCGCCGCCTATAACCGGAACGCCGCTCGGGAACGCACGCCCAGCCAGATCGATGGCCTGTTCAGTACGAGCGAATGGACCGGTGTGGCTCTGACCACTCTTCTGCGTGAAGTGGGCGTCAGCCGGGAGGCGAGTTGGTTGCTGGCGGAGGGTGGGGATGCGGCACTCATGTCCCGCAGCATCCCGGTAGAGAAGGCTCTCGACGACGCCATGATCGCGTACGGACAGAACGGCGAGGCGATCCGTCCGGAGCAGGGCTTTCCCGCGCGGCTGCTGCTTCCCGGCTGGGAGGGCAACTCCCAAGTCAAATGGATCCGCCGCCTCGAGGCGTCCGACCGGCCCTCGATGACGCGCGACGAAACCTCCAAGTACACGGACCCCCTCGCCGACGGGACGGCGCGACAGTTCAGCCTGGTTATGGATGCGAAGTCGACCATCACGTTTCCCGCCTTCCCATTTGTACTTCCGGAGCGGGGCTGGTGGGAGATCAGCGGACTCGCGTGGAGCGGACGGGGCCGCATCGCTCGTGTGGAGGTGACGACGGACGGAGGGCGCACGTGGGTGCCCGCTCAACTTCAGGATCCGGTGCTCTCGAAGTGCGCCACGCGCTTCCGGCACATCTGGAACTGGGACGGCGGAGAGGCTCTTCTCATGAGCCGCGCGATCGACGAGACCGGCTACGTGCAGCCGGATCTGGAGACACAGATAGCGGCCCGAGGTGAGGGCAGCTCGTACCACTACAACACGATCCGGCCGTGGAAGATCGAAGCCGATGGGCGCGTGTTCTTCGCACAAGGAGGGGCGCAATGAGCCGGCGGAGCCGTGCCGGGGCCTTTTCCGGCCTGTTGGCGACAACCCTCTCGTTATACGGATGCGTGCCGGACGCGCCGAGCGGAGAGACCAGCACCGTGGTGTCAGGTACCACGGAGTGGCCAGGCTCTTTCGCCATCGGCCGAGACGCCACCCCAGCCGAGATCGCAGAGCTGAACATCGACTTCGGACCGGATGGAGCAGACGCTCCACCGGGGAGTGGCTCAGTCGCCGAGGGCAAGGTGGTCTACGACAGAAACTGCATCGTCTGCCACGGCCTCACGGGGCGAGAGGGTCCGAACGCTCAGCTCGTCGGCCGCGAGCCTCGTGACGGGTTTCCGTTCGGCGAAACCCGAGGCATCGTCAAGACGGTCGGAAACTACTGGCCCTACGCCACGACCGTGTTCGATTACGTGAACCGCACGATGCCACTCTCGTCCCCCGGGTCGCTCACGGCCGATGAAGTGTACGCGGTCTCGGCGTATATCCTCTTTCTCAATGAGATCATCCCGGAGAACGCGGTCATGAATGCCGAGACCCTACCAGCGGTGGTCATGCCCGCCCGGGACCGATTCGTGCCGGACGATCGCGTGGGTGGGCCGGAGGTCAGGTAAGACCCGCTTCACCTTGACGGCCTCGAACCTGCAACCTACGGTAGCGTTCACGTTTCCGTCCTCCCCGATGACGATCCTTCGGGCATATGCGGACGGGACGATCCATGAAGTTCCCCACAGGAGATCATTTTCATGAGGGTTGTTTCGACTTTGCTCATGCTCGGCGTCATCACGGCGGCGGCAGTTACGGACGCAGCCGACGCCCAGACGAGATATGTGCGCTACGAGCAGGCTGGAGACATTTCGTGGGGCGAATTGGACGGCTCCACGATTCGCCAACTCAGCGAGGCTCCCTACCTCGGGGGCGTACGTACAGGACGGACGACTACGGAGTCCGCCGTGACGATGAAAGCCCCGGTCGATCCGAACCTCGTCTTCATGACCGCCTTCAACTTCCGCAGCCACATCACTGGCGATCCGGCGGAGTATCCGGGTCTGTTCATCGTGCCCCCGGGCTCGATCATCGGTCCTGGTGAAAACATCGTGCGGCCTGCGGCATCTCAGAATCTTCACTATGAAGCAGAGATGGTGGTCGTGATCGGCAAGCGTGCCGAGAACGTGAATCCGGAGGAGGCGCCGGAGTATGTTTTCGGCGTGGCGGCTGGGAACGACGTCAGCGAGCGCGACTGGCAGGCGAATGACATCCAGTGGGTCCGTGCAAAGGGCAGCCGGTCGTTCAACGCCGTGGGCCCCGTCTTGGTGGAGGGGTTGGACTACTCCAACCTCCAGATCGAGGGACGCCTCAACGGCGAGGTACGTCAGGGGGAGAATAGCGCCGACCTGATTTTCAACATGCACCATATGGTCAGCTACATCTCGAAATACTTCACGCTCGAGCCCGGCGATCTGATCTGGTCCGGTACTATGGGCACCACCCAGGCGATGGAGCCAGGTGATGTCTACGAGGTGGAAATTGAAGGCGTCGGTGTCCTGCGGAACCAGCTCGTTCAAGGCCACTGAATGCGACGCGGGTCAGCGTCATTCTAGAGGAGGGGGTGACCCGCCAGCCCAACTTCCTGCTCCTTCAGGTCCGCAATCCGGACGACCCGATGAGGAAGCACGAAATTCAGTGCTTTTCCCGTTCGTTCCGCTGCGATGAAGATCGGATTCGCGTCTTCGATCTCCTGAGCGGGGTGCCCTCCCAGCGCGAACTAACCGAAGCCGACGCGGTCCTCCTGGGTGGAAGCGGCAGTTACTCTGTCGCCAGAGGCGGCCCGTGGCTTCCCGCGGCGCTCGAAACCATGCGTCAGCTATACGAAACGTCCAAACCGACGTTCGCTTCTTGCTGGGGGTTTCAAGCCATGGCCAGAGCCATGGGTGGGGAGGTGGTCACGGACCGCAGTCGAGCGGAAGTCGGAACGCTCTGGATGAAGCTGACGCCCGATGGTAAGAAGGACCCCGTGTTCGGCCCTCTCGGCGACCGTTTCCAGGTCCAGATCGGCCACGAGGATATCGTTACCAGGCTCCCTGAGGGAGCGAGGCTTCTGGCCTCGAGCCCCAGCGTGGAGATCGAAGCGTATTGTTTCCATGGCAAGCCCATCTACTGCACACAGTTCCATCCGGAGCTGGACCGTGCCGGCATCATCACGCGAATCGCACAGTACCCGGATTATCTGCCCCTCACCGGGCACGCCACGCTCGAAGATTTTTCGGCCGCCACACCGGAGACGCCAAAAGCCGAGGCGATTCTCCGGAGGTTCGTAACGGTGGCGCTGCAGAGTAGCTCTCTTGACCCTGATAGCGTGTAGGCCGCTAGAGCGAGTTATGGCCTGGCGCTCGAATGACTGCCGCGTAGCCGAGTCAGTAGGCTCGTGCGGCAGCGATTTTTCGGATGTCCTTCAAGGCGTAGGCGACGACGAATAGGGCTCCCAGCCCCCCCACCAGAAAGGACGGGTAGAACGCGGTGGCGGCTCCTGCCAGAAGCAGGATTCGACCTCCTGCGCTCAGATGACGGCTCAGCGACTGGCCCTCCAGCACCGCGGCGAACGCTGCTAGCGCAACCATGGACATCGTCGCCTTCCCGAGCACCACCGGCCAGGCACCCCCCAAGGCGAGCTCGGGATGCACCACCATGAGGATGGGAATGAGATAGAGGCCCTTGGCGTACTTCCACGCCTGAAGGCCAGTGCGCATGGGATCGGCTCCGGCTACGCCTGCGGCTGCGTACGCAGCGAGGCAGACGGGGGGCGTGACGTTGGAGTCCTGGGAGTACCAGAACACGAGCAAGTGGGCGATCAAGACAGGAAGACCGAAATCATTGATCAGTACCGGGCCGGCGAGGACGATGAGAACGACGTAGCTGGCGGTCACGGGAAGTCCCATCCCAAGGACGAGACTCGCCAGAAGCAGCAGTATCAGGACAAGAAAGAGATTCCCTTGGGAAAGAGAAAGCATGAGACCCGAAAATTTGAGGCCCAGACCCGTGAGGCCGACGATGCCCACGATGATTCCCGCCACGGCGCAGGCCAGGCTCACTGGAAGGGTATTTCGGCCCGCGAGGACGAAGGCATCCACACCGCGGACGATCCCACCGCCGACCCAGCCCGCCAGGGGGCCCTGAGCCGCCACTTCCGGGTTCGAGGCCCTTGGATTTCCCGGCATGGTCCGGTTCCATGCGGCTCGCGAGGCCGCCAGTGCCGCCACTGCCATACACGAAAGAAAGCCGACCCGGGCAACCGAAAAATCCATGAGCAGAGCGGCCACCAGAGCCACTAGAGCCATAAGGAAGTGCCAGCCCTTGGCCAGCGTGGTCCCGAACCGGGGGAGCTCGGAAGCGGGCAGGCCCTCGAGGTTCCTCGCGACCGCCACCAGGTGCACGAAGACGAACACTGTTCCCATGTAGAGAATCGCCGGAATGAGCGCCGCCTTGACGACGTCGAGATAAGCCAGACCGGTATATTCGGCAATCAAGAACGCTCCCGCCCCCATGATCGGGGGAAGGATCTGACCCCCGGTACTTGCAGCCGCTTCGATACCGCCGGCCTCCTCAGCGCGGTAGCCGACCTTCTTCATGAGGGGAATGGTGAACGCCCCGCTGGTCACGACGTTGGCGATGGCGCTCCCCGACACGGATCCCAGTGCGGAAGACGCCAGAACCGCAGCTTTCGCGGGCCCTCCGCGCTGTCTTCCGGTAAGCGCATACGCGAGATCGATAAAGAACTGGCCCGCGCCCGTGACCTCCAGGAGCGCCCCGAATAAGATGAAGACGAAAACGAACGAGGCGGCCACACCCAGAGGGATCCCGTATATCCCCTCCTGACCCAGATAAAGCTGTCCCACGAGCCGTCCGGTGCTGTACCCTCCATGCCGAAGAACTCCCGGGAGGAACGGACCCGCGTAACCGTAGCCGATGAAACAGGCCGCGATGAACGAAATAGGCCACCCCAACGCCCTGCGGCTCGCCTCGAGGAGCGTGACCACCGCTACCGTGCCTGCGAGAACGTCGGTGCCGCTCGGGGCCCCTGCCCGGCTCACGATGGCGTCTAGGTTGAGCGTGAGATAGAGGGCTGCGAAGATGGAGCCAGCAATGAGAACGGTGTCCACCGTCCATGCCATGCCACTTGGGATTCTCGGCTCCCTACGACGCTTTGTCGAAAAGATGCGACCCTTCGTCGGAAACAGGAGAAAGGCCAAGACCTGAACAACCGCGAGATGGAACGCCCTCTCATAGAAGAGTCCGATGGGCCGGACGCCGGATATGTAGAGTTGGAATAACGAGAGGGCGATCGCAAGAACGACGAAGGTCGTTGCGGAAAAGGTAGGGAGACCCAGGTTCCTCCTCGGGATCGAGGGCTCACCAGTGGGGCTCACCGTTCTAGAGGCCTGTCGAGGAAGTGGGGCGAGCCGTATCGCCTCACGGGGAATGGATCAGGTGATCGGGCACCTCGTATCCAGCTTCCTCAAAATAACGAACGGCGCCGGGATGGAGTGGTATGGGAGAGACTCCCAGGGTGTACTCCGCCGAGATGTGGCTTGCCGCAGGATGCACGCCGGCCAACTCCGACCGTACCGCAAATAGCACGTGAACCAGATCGTAGACGAGTTCCTCCGACATGTCGGCGCGAACCACGAGGACGTTGGGCGTACTCAGCGTCTCCACCGCGCTTTCCTGGCCCGGGTAGGTACCCGGAAGGAAGGAATCTCGAATCACGGTCGGGTCCAGTACCAAAGTGTTCTCAACTTCAGTCACCCCGATGGGGACGAGTCGCACGGGCCGCGCCGTAGCCAAGTCCACGATTGCACTTGTGGGAGCGCCGGCACTCACGAATCCGGCGTCTATGTTTCCGTCTCTGAGCGCAGACGCGGTCTCGTTGAAGTTGAGACGCTGGGGCTGGAAATCGTCATAGCCGATGCCGTTCCCCTCCAGTAGGGTTCGGGCGGCCACTTCGGTCCCGCTCCCCGGTGCTCCTACGGAGACTCGTCGGCCCACGAGGTCAACCAGGCTCTCCACTCCGGTTCCGTCCACGGTGACCAGGTGAAGGACGTTTGGGTAGAGCGTCGTGAGAGCGAGAACCTGCGCCGGCTCCCTCTCTGAGAAAGATCCCGTCCCGTAAAACACCTCGTGTGCGCTCGTACCCATGGAGAAGGCAACCTCGACATCGCCGCCCAGGAGTAGGCTGAGGTTCTCGACCGAGCCGCCCGTGACCTCGGCCACGAAATCTTGCTCGGGCAACTCACGGCTCCAGAGCTCCGCAATCGATCCCCCCAGCACATAGTAGACACCCCCGGTGCCTGCCGTGGCTAGGGCGAGGACGTCGGGACGATCCCCCGGGGCGCATCCGGATGAAGTCAGGCCGCCAAGGAGAAGGAGGATCGACGGGACGAATGACATCCCTTCCCATCTACGAATCATCTTCATCCTCTTGGTCTATCAACTGGGAATGGGCACAGCGGTCGACTCAGCGGTGACTGAATCTTGAGAAGTATCGGCTGTCAGAGACCGTAGCGCGAGGTGCCTTCGGAACCGCTAGGCACGGCAGCAACGTATGAGCGAGGTGACAGCAGGGCAAGGAACTTGAGAGGAAGAACTCACGCTTCCGGAGACCGTCACTTCCCTCCCCCGACAGCGATGGGCACGCCAGAACACGGAAGAGCCAGCAAGGCTTTGCAACTGTACCGCTGCGTGAAAAATTCTGTGCTGAGATTCTGTGTTTACGTGACATTGAGGCAGGAACGTCCCACTCCGAAGTTTTGTAAACTATGCGTCTTGCCCCAATGTCTGTCTTGATCCAGGATGACGTTTGGATTACTTCATTCGTCACCTCTTCCGTCATCCCCTCCGTTTGAGCGACTCAGTGAAATGACCAAGCTTACGACACGATGCGCGGCCCTGCCCTCGGCGATCGTTCTTCTCCCGTCGGGGTGCGGCAGTTGCACCCCTTGAGGACCGGCTTCGTCGCAGCCGGGGTGCTCGCTTTCCTCACCGCGGCAATCTTCTCCGACCTCTTCCGCATCGAGCCGATGCCCCCAGTCTTCGACGGCGCCCCCCCCCCCCTCCCGTCGGGGGGGAGGAGATTCGAATTCCACTCTTCAACCGCTCGCGTTAGAATCCCGGCGATTCTAGATGCTCAGTTACCCACATTCGCAGACCCCCCTTCCGGAGGCGGGGTCTACGTGTCGCCAGGCCTTCTCGCACCTCGCACCCTGATCGCCGATGCTTCCCGACGCGCCATCTCGGTGAACGCAGCCGGCGTTTTTCGCCTCCTACTCCTGTCTCTCCTGATCCCCGGAGGCGCATCCGCCGAGGACACGGAAGCCGGCGGGCGTGACCAAGTCCTGCCGCTCCACCGACAGGAGACACGGCAGGAACCCCAGAGTGAGCGGGACTCGCACACGACCTCCGCCCCGCAGACCGTGGCCGTCCGGCTCACCAGTTCAATGCGTATGGACGGCATGCCGGACGAGGAGGCGTGGGCCTCGGCGCCCCCCGTTACCGAGTACTGGCAGACGCAGCCTGTCGAAGGAGAGCCTGCCTCGCAGCGCATGGAGGCGCGTTTCCTTTATGACGACGACGCGCTCTACGTGGGTGCGATGCTCTACACTAACGGCCCTGTCGCGGCCCGCCTCAAGAGACGCGACTCGAACTTTGCGGACACCGACCTCTTTGCGGTCTTCATCGACGGCTACCACGATCATCAGTTGGCATACCGCTTCGTCGTCAACGCCGCGGGAGTGAGGAAGGATTCCCGTGCCAACCCGGACGGGTCGAACGGTGACACGTCCTGGGATCCGGTGTGGGAGGCGACCACCCAGGTCAGCGACGAGGGCTGGTCGGCAGAGATGCGGATCCCGTTCAGCCAGCTCCGCTTCAGCCCGGCCGACCGCCAGGTCTGGGGCATTCAGATCGAACGCCGGGACCGCTTTACCAACGAGTGGTCGTATTCGGCTTTCACGCCGCTCCTGGAGCGGGGTGGCGTAGCCCGATACGGGCACCTCGTGGGTATCGAGGGCATCGAGCCGACGCGTCCGTTGGAGCTGCTCCCCTACGTCACGGGGCGCGCCGAGAGGGTCCATGTTCCCGCGAGCACCGGCGCCGATTTCGACAACCCCTTCCGGTCGGGTTCCGACTACTACGGCGGCGCCGGCCTCGACCTCAAGTACCGGATGAGCACGAACCTGACGCTCGACGCCGCGATCAACCCCGACTTTGGGCAAGTCGAGGTCGACCCCGCCATCATCAACCTCACGGCCTTCGAGACCCGCTACCAGGAGCGACGACCGTTCTTCGTCGAGGGACAGGAGCTCTTCACCTTCCAGGAAGGAGGACCCGCGGGCAGCACGGGTCGGGTGCCCCAGCTCGTGTACTCACGGCGGATCGGCCGCCCCCCGCAGGGCAGAGTCCCTTCGGAGGCCGTTTTCGCCGCCTCGCCCACGGCGGCCACGATCCTCGGTGCCGCAAAGCTGACGGGCCGCACCGACAGCGGGTGGTCGCTGGGCCTGCTCGAGGCCGTCACTGAGCGTGAAGTCACACCCTGGCTCGACGCGGCGGGCGCCCCGTCCGAAACCGTCGTCGAGCCGGCGACGAACTACCTGGTGGGGCGCCTACGTCGGGACCTGAGGGCCGGGGAGATCCGGATCGGTGTCCTCGGCAGCGCCGTGAACCGGAGCTTGGAAGGTTCGTCAATTGGGCTCCCTTCGGCCGCATACACCGGTGGGTTCGACTTCACCAACGAGTGGGCGGACCGGAGCTGGAGGTTCAGCGCCGCGTTCGCGGGAAGTCACCTGCGGGGCTCGGAAGAGGCGATGATCGCTACCCAGCGTTCCTCGTCCCGTTACTTCCAGCGTCCGGACATGGACTACTTGAGCATCGACACGACGGCCACGTCGCTGAGTGGCTACTACGCGATGGCCGACCTGACGAAGCAGGCCGGCAGCGTCCAGATGAGGCTTGCCGGGGCAGCGATCAGCCCTGGCTACGAGGTCAACGATCTCGGCTTCCAGAGTCGGGCGGACCGCTTCATCATCGATACCCAACTCAAGTATCGGGAGACCGTCCCCGGACGGATCTTTCGGAGCTGGGAGGTCCGAGGCGGGCCAGACGCGATCTGGAACTACGGAGGCGACCGCGTCTTTGCCCAGTTCAACGTCTTGACGGCCTGGGTCCTCACGAACTATTGGTCGGGGAGCACCCAGATGCGCTACGACCCCAGGACGGATAACGACCGACTCACCCGGGGCGGTCCCCTCGCCATCAATCCCGAAAAATTTTCGGCTCGCATCAACATCCAGACGGACCGAACCAAGCCTTATGTCGTCACGGCTTCGTACGACTGGAATCGCGACGACGCCGGCTCGTGGCGCAAGGCCGGGGACCTTAATCTCCATGTCGCCGTCCAGAGTAATTGGGAGGTCAGCTTCGGGCCTAGTATCTCTAAGGAGCGCGTGGCGGCGCATTACGTGACGGCCGTTTCGGACCCGCTCGCGACCGAGACGTTCGGCCAGCGCTACATCTTCGCGAACCTCAACCAGATCACCGTTTCCCTCGACACCCGCTTCAACATCACCTTCACGCCCAACCTCTCCTTCGAACTCTACGCCCAGCCTTTCGTCTCGACCGGTAACTACGGCGCCCTCAAGGAGTTCCGAGCTCCCGGCACCTTCGACTTCCTCCGTTACGGCACCGACAAAGGAACACTCACCAACCAGGGCGACGGTACCTTCCTGGTCGACCCCGACGCAGCCGGTCCTGCCGCCGGATTTAGCGTGGACAACCGAGACTTCACCTATCGTAGCCTACTCGGCAACGCTGTGCTGCGCTGGGAGTGGCGACCCGGCTCGACCCTCTACCTCGTGTGGCAGCAGAGCCGCGTACAGGACCTCGAGGCGTCCGACCCCACCCTGTCCCGCATCGGGGAGTCCAGGATCGGCCATGATACCGCCGAGATCTTCAGGATCCAGCCCGACAACATCTTCCAGCTCAAGATCAGCTACTGGCTCAACCCCTGAGCTCCAGGGTCGAAAAGGCTACTCGCCTCCGCCGCCGGCAGCGGTCGCCCTCGACGGATTCAGAATCAGCTTCTGCACCCGTGAGTTTGAGCTCTCCGCCACAAAGAGGACGTCTTCCGAGGGGCAGGCGAGTCCGTGAGCCCCGGAGAACTCTCCAAGATTCCGCCCAGAGTTGCCGATGACCCCGAGCACCTCGCCCTGGAGCGTCGCCTTGATGATCCGTCCGGGGAACGTGGTCTCGCCCACGTAGATGACGTCGCTTCCAGGCGGGATGCAGAGCGAGTTCGGCGCGCCGTTTGCGCTCACGTTCGTGAGGTCCGTCGGGGTAGCACCGTTCACCGCCTTGGAGCCGGGGGCGATCGGCGTGGCCACGCTGAAGATCCGCTGCAGGTTGCCGTCCGTGTCGAAGACCTGAATCCGAGCGTTCGAGCGATCGCCGACGTAGACGTTGTCGTCCCGGTCGATCGCGATGCTGTGCGGGGTGCGTAACTGGCCCGGCCCCGTGCCGGGCTCACCAAAAGACATCACCCAATCGCCGTTCATGTCGTATTTGGCGACTCGGGAGTTGATGTATCCGTCGGAGATGTAGATGTTGCCTCGCGAGTCGAAAGCCACGTCCGTGGGCTCTCGGAAACGCCCCTCTTGAGGGGGAAGCGGGGGATTTTGACGCTCGATCGGGCGAGCATTCTCGGAGCTCGACTCCGCCTTGCGGCCGAAAACCCAGACGACCCGGCCTTCGGGGTTCATACGGACGACCATGTTCGAGCCCTTGTCCACCGTCCATATGTTGTCGTTCGCATCGATCCTGAGCCCGTGCGCGAACGCCCATGCGTAGAGCCCCCTGCCGTGCTCTCGGATGAATTCGCCCGACGGGCTGAACTCGAACAGCTGGGCCGCGTGAATGCTGTACGCAGGACCACCTCCGGTTGGATTGGAGCGGCTGAACACGAAGATGTGACCCTGAGAGTTGACGGCCACGGCCGGTACCTCACCGAAGTTCACTCCAGTGGGTAGCCGGAAGAAGTCCGGCACGGATTCCAAGGGAATCTGGGATACGTTTTGCGCGTTTGCCGGCGATACAACCACGATCAGGGCCACCAGCGCGGTAACGAGCTTCTTCATTGCTGTTCTCCCGGCGTGTCACTGACATGAAGATCCTACAGCAGGCCGGCGAGCGTACTCGCCGCGGCCACCCCCTGTCAAGCTCGCCGCCGCCGGTCTGGCCCGGCCATCCCCGAACCCGGAAAACCACCTTTTCCGATCAGTCCCTCTGGGGCGGCATGAGGTCGCTCATTCCCGACTCGGCGGCGCGTGCCAACTCGCGTCGGCGCACGTATGTTCCCATCCGATTTCACGGGTATTTGCTGGCCGCGAAAAGGAGATGGCGCGATGAGCAGATCGACCGACGCTTCGTTCCCGCAGACGTGCGACCGGATTCCACGGGCCCGAAGAAGCTGGTGCGTCGCCTCATGGACCGCGCTTCTCCTGCTTCCGCGGGCTGTGCAGGCACAAGAGGGAGTCCACCTGAACCCGGTGATCGCCAGGCTCGAGGCGGGAGAGACAGTGTACGGCCTCAGCACGCAGGACCTTTCCCTCTCTTACGCGCGCCAGGTCGCGCGGGCACCGGCAGACTTCATATATGTGGACATGGAGCACAGTCCTATGGATTTTCCTGCCTTGAGGATGTTCCTCCTGGCGATGGCCGATAAGCAGATGGTCCTCAGGAAGGGGAACGTGCAGCCCAACGTCAGTCTCTTTGCGCGCTTCGCGCCGCCGCCCCACGAATCCGAATGGGTCGTGAAGCAGGCTTTGGACCTCGGGCTGTACGGAATCATCTTCAACGGCGTGGACATTCCGGAGCAGGCAGCGTTCGCGGTCAGCACCATGCGTTATCCCCAGCTTCGGGATTCGCGTTATCCCGAGCCGAAGGGGATCCGGGGCTCCTCCGCGGGTAACGCGGCGTGGGCGTGGGGGGTGAGCTCGCAAGAGTATTTTCGGCGAGCCGACCTGTGGCCGCTCAATCCCGACGGGGACCTACTGGCCGTGATGATGATCGAGTCGGTCGAAGGCCTGCAGAATCTCGATGCGATCGCTTCCACTCCGGGCGTCGGGGCTCTTTTCCCGGGCGCCGGCGGCGACCTGAGTCGCTCCCTGGGTGTCACTCAAGGGTCGCCCGAGCTCGAGGAAGCCTTCCAACAGATCCTTGCGGCCTGCAACAGACACGACGTAGCCTGCGCCATCTCGGCGAACACGGGTGAGGATGTCGCAAGGCGGGTACGGGAGGGCTGGCAGATCATCCGCACCTCGGTCACGGCGGCGAATGAGGGCCGCGCGATCCTCGGCGACGGTCTCTAGCCCTGAGGATCGAGACAAGCGCCATTCATCGCACCGGCCTCCGCGAATCGCACCGGCCTCCATTGAAGCATTCGCAGCAAGACGATACCGGCCCACAGACAGATACCGGCCCACAGACATTGGAGTGGTTTTGAGTACGACTTCCGAGTACGCGACAACTCTGACTCAAGGGTCGGGCGGAAAAACGTTTTTCGGACAGCCGAGAGGGCTTTCCACCCTGTTCTTCACCGAGATGTGGGAGCGCTTCTCGTACTACGGAATGCGGGCGCTCCTGATCCTTTTCATGACGGCGGCCTCGACCGGCGAGAATCCCGGCCTCGGTCTCGACGTGGGTACGGCGGCGGCCATCTACGGGTTATACACGGGCCTCGTCTACTTGATGTCCCTGCCTGGCGGCTGGGTGGCCGACAACTTATGGGGGCAACGTAAGGCCGTATACGTCGGTGGATGGATCATCGCGGCGGGCCACTTCAGCATGGCCGTTCCGACGACCATGACCTTCTATGCCGGCCTGGTGCTCATCGTTCTGGGGACTGGCCTCCTGAAGCCCAATGTCAGCACGGTCGTCGGAGATCTCTACCCCGAAGGCGGAGCGGCTCGCGACGCCGGGTTCTCGATCTTCTACATGGGGATCAACCTAGGCGCGCTCGTCGGCCCCCTCCTGTGCTCATTTCTCGGTGAGGGCTACAACTGGCACTGGGGATTTTCCGCCGCCGGATTCGGCATGGTATTGGGGCTCATCCAGTACAAGCTTGGTTCGGGCCTGCTGGGCGACGCCGGACACCTCAAGACCAACGACACCGAGGCCGAGCTCGCCGCGAAGACCCGGAAGTTCTTCGGTGGATTTTTCGCGATCGCCGCCACGATCGCGTTTTTCGGCTGGCTCGTCGCTCAAGGGATCATACCACTGACGCTGACGCAGATCGCTACTGTGCTCGGCAGCAGCATCCTGATCATCGTGGGACTCTACTTCGCGTACATCCTCACCCTGGGCGGCCATACCGGCGACGAGAAGAAGCGTTTGATCGTCATCCTCTGGCTCTTCATTCTCGCTGCGATCTTCTGGTCCGGCTTCGAGCAGGCCGGCTCGTCACTGAACTTGTTCGCGCAGGATCTCACGGACCGAAATATCTTCGGCTGGCTCATGCCGGCGGGTTTCCTCCAATCCGTGAACGCGGGCTTCATCATCATCTTCGCCCCTGTTTTCGCATCCCTTTGGGTGTGGCTCTCATCCCGAAACGCGAACCCGTCGATTCCGCTAAAGTTCGCCTTTGGCCTGCTCGGCCTCGCGGCAGGATTCTTCGTCATCGCTTGGGGAGCGTCGAACGCCACGGCCACGAACCCGGTCTCTCCAGCCTGGTTGATCGTGATGTACTTCCTCCACACCATGGGAGAACTCGCCCTGTCGCCAGTAGGCCTGTCGTCCATTACCAAGTTGGCCCCCGAGGGTCGAGTGGGTCAGATGATGGGCATCTGGTTCGTCGCGACCGCCCTGGGGACCCTGGTCGCAGGACTCGTCGCGGGCAGCCTGGAAACCCTCGCTCCCTTCGCCCTCTTCCGTACAGTCGCGATGCTCCTCGCGGCGACCGGCATTGTCGCGTTACTCTTGAGCCCAAGGGTGAATAAGCTGATGGTTCACGTGGAGTAGCAGCGGCCGGTGAGTGAGTCGCGCTACCCGATTCCCGCCCAGATTCATCGAGTCGAAGAGACGATCAAGCGAAGCCGGTTCATCACGACCCTGTCACACGCTCCGGGATCGCCCGTGGCTCATGAGTTCGTGAAGAAGATCAAAGAGGAGTTCCCCGACGCCACCCATAACTGCTGGGCATTTGCAGCAGGCCCACCGGGATCGACTTCTCAGGTCGGGCTCAGCGACGATGGCGAACCGCACAATACAGCGGGCAAACCCATGCTCAACGTGCTTCTCCACGGCGGAGTCGGTGAGATCGTGGCCGTGTGCACCCGATATTACGGGGGCGTAAAGCTGGGTACGGGCGGGCTGAGCCGGGCGTATTCGTCGGGAGTGAAGCTGGCGCTGGACGCCCTTCCCACCGAGCCCAAGATCGACAGGGTTCCCGTCACAATCGTGATCGGATACCAAAACGTCACCGAACTCCACCGCATCATTGCCGAGATGGAGGTCGTCTTGGAGGCCGAGGAATATGGTGAACTGGTGCAGTTCCGGTGCGCCGTCCCGACCGTTACGTTCGAAGCGTTCGCCGCGGCCGTGGCCGATGGCACCGGTGGGACGGGATCGGTGACGAAGCGATCGGGAAGCTCAGCCTAGTGTCTTTGGCTGGACATACACCTCTTCCACGGTAGATTCGACGTTCCCGAAAGTAGGACCCACCATAAGGATGGCACATGCGATTCTGCGGCAAATGGACGGCGATCTTCGCCGTAACGACTCTGACCGCCTGCCAGGCCGGTGATACGGCTTCCCTCGAGACCGATGACGAAATCGCCAGCTACGGCTTCGGACTGGACATCGGCCGCTCCCTCGAGCCCACCCGGTCTCATCTCGAGCGGGATGCCCTCTTCCGCGGCATCGAGGACATCCTCGACGGGCGTGACCCGGTGATTCCCCTAGAGCGACTCACTGAAGTGACGCAGCGTGTGGGGTCAATGATCCGAATGGAACAAAATGCGGTGCGTGAGGCCATGACAGAAAGCAATAGGGTGGAGGGCGAGGCCTACCTCGCAACGAATGCCGATAAGGAGGGCGTGACCATTACCGACAGCGGACTTCAGTACGAAGTCCTCCGAGAAGGTGAGGTAGGTGGCGCTCAGCCCTCACCGACGAATCAGGTGACGATCCACTACAGGGGGACCCTCATCGACGGAACGGAATTCGACAGTTCCTATTCGCGAGGGCAGCCTGCCACCTTCGGCGTGACCGGCGTCATTCCAGGCTTCAGTGAGGGCCTTCAGTTGATGACAGTGGGGAGCCAATACCGTCTGGTCATTCCCTCGGATATAGCATATGGGCTGCAGGGCGCCGGAAGTGACATCGGACCCAACGCTGCGCTGATCTTCGAGATCGAACTCATCGAGATCATCTGACGCCCTCCTGGCCCGCCCTGGCGTCTACCAGCCGAACCGCGCCAGCACGGACTCGATGAACTCGGTCTTCGCCCGCAAGTATCCGGCGGCGTCGGCGTGCGGGGCGAGATCGATTTTGATCTTCGCGTAGGCGGTCCTGTCACCGGAGTCGTGCTTGAGCTGGTCGCGGAAAGCGAGGTGTCGACCAAGGTCGGGAGAACCCGCGACCGCAGCGTACAGGTGATGCGGCGAGAAGTCCCTCTTGTGCGCGAGAAACGGCACATCCGGCCCCTTTCGCCGGAAGGTCTCTAACCCCGGCACGCCTTGATCCCGTTCGTAGATGTAGCCCAACCGGTCGAGTCCACCCAAGAGGGCGGGCAAACCGGACTCTTCTGGAACGACGACGCACAGGTCGAGTAACGGCCTCGCCACGAGTCCCGGGACGGCGGTGCTCCCGAAATGTTCCACCTCGAAGGCCCCGCCCTCACCCTCCAGCTCGGAGCGGAGACAGTCACGGATTTCTCCAAAACGCTTTGGCCAATCCTCGTTGTAACCGGTTATCGTGATCATCCCACGGTAGCCTCCGCTTCGATCCCGACCAGGTACTCGTCTCCGATGAGACCCGCCTGGATCATTGTATTGGCAGGCCGTATGTGACCAAACCGCTCTCCATGCACCCGAGCCACGGCTTTCCACATGGAAGCATCTCGAATATACACCCGAGTGCGGACCACATCCTCGAGATTTGCTCCAAGAGACTTGAGCGCACCCTCGATCTTGTCGATCGCAAAATGTGCCTGGGCTTCCGGGTCCGCTCCCCCGATCACGCGTGACCTGTGGGTCGCCGTCGTGCCCGAAATCCACACGTCACCGTGTGACCGAACTGCACGGCTGAACCCAGCGGTCTCCTCCCACGCCGTCCCGGTGAGAACCATGCTCCGACGATCAGCGCCCCGTTTCGTCTCATACGGGCGAGGAAAGGCCTCGAGGTCTCGGTCCGGATCACCGGTGGCCGTGAGGAACGGGGCCCTTCGATACTCATCCCCGCAGTCGCCGGGAAGGGGATCGAGTCTCGTCATCGCGTACTCGATGTCCGATCGATCCTTCTTCGTGAGCGACAACCCGAAAACTCTCAGGTTGTCCTGTATGTGCTCCTTCTCCCCGACTCGGGCTCCAATGATGATCGCGCCGACGGCAGGCAGATCGAGCATGTAGCGACATGCGACGTTGGCGATGGAGGCTTTGCGCTTCTTCGCGACACCGTCCAGAGTTTGGAGGATGTGCTGAAAGGCGTCCCATCCCCCCGCCGCTTGGATGAGACGCCAGTACTTCGCCTCCGACCACGTCTTCAAGTCCTCGAGCTCTGGCTCAGCCGCCCCCAGCCAACGCTTCGTGAGCAGGCCTCCGGCCAGGGTCCCGTATACCAAGAGTTTGATATCGTGCCTGAGGCAAAGATCCGTCATGCCGATTCGAGCTCTTTGGTCGAAAATGGAATACGAAACCTGGTTGGACACGACATCGATTCCACTGGTCAGCGCGATGCGGAGATGGGCGGTATCGAAGTTCGTGAGTCCGAGCTGGCCGATGAGTCCCTCCTCCTTCAGGTCCTGAAGCCAAAAGAGGCAATCGAGCCAAGCCGGGTCAGCGTAGCTCCAAGCGTCGAACTGAAGAATGTCGATTTGTTCGGCCCCCATCCGGCGCAGCGACCGTTGCACCGCCCCACGGACATCCTCGAAGTTGATGGGGCCGGGCTCAGGCACCCACGTCGTAATCAGTTGCGCCTCGGAACCCCGTGGGTGCCGCGCATGGAGGCGTCCGGCGATCACTTCCGCGGATCCATAGCCGTCCGCCATCGCGAAGGTCGTGAGGCCCGCTTCGAGATAGGGAACCAGAGCATCGGACGTAACGTCGGGATCGAGCGCATCACCGTCGCGCTCCATGTCCGCGATCTGCCAGAGTCCGGTTGATATCCTCGATACAGTGAATCCCGGCGCTAACCCGACGCGCTCCACAGCATCATCCATCGGCCCGCTTATCGGCCTTCGCATCGGCCTACCCATCGGCGTCATCCTCCGGTGTCATCATCCTCTGAACAGTCCCGATCCGAAGAAGGGACGGTGACGGTTGTCCATTCCGACACGCTCGAAGTGGATTCGAGGTGGGACCGTGTGCATGAGGTTGGCGATGGTTCGAGAAAAAATCCAGTACCGGGGAGCCCCGTCCTCGGCGAGCATCGGCCATTCGACGGGCCTCTTGTGCTTGAGCCCCGCGCAAGAAACTATGGGAGGAACTCGAGACACCTAAAACGCAACATGACGAACACCATCCCACCACGACCCCTCGTGGGCCGCACCCACGAGCTCGACGTCCTCGGCCGAGCCCTCACTTCGGCACAGGGTGGATCGGGAGCAGCGATCTTCCTCAAGGGCGATACGGGCACCGGCAAGTCACGTCTCGCATCCGCGGTGGTCGAAGAGGCCACACGCGTCGGCTTCGAGACCATAAGCGGTCAGGCGTATCGCATGGACACCGGCGTTCCCTATGGGCTCTGGTCCAACGCGTTTTTTCCGAGGTTGCGGGAGATGGACGACGCCACGTTGACGGTGTTGACCCGCGGAGGCGCAGAAGAACTCTCGATCGTGGTGCCGGGGCTACGTTCCGGTGGTGCCGCTGAGCCCGTCTTTTCGTCGGCGGGTCCCGGCGAGCTTCGAACACGCATTCAGTGGAATTTCACCGAATTGCTGCGAGGGCTGAGCAGGAAGAGTCCGCTTCTGGTCGTGCTCGACGACCTCCATTGGAGCGATCCCTCGGGCCTGGACCTGTTTCACTTCGTTTCACGCCAAGTCACCGAGGTTCCCCTCGTTCTCCTAGGTGTGTACAACACGAAGGAGCTCGTCCACAATCCGGCTTTCCAAACGATGGAGCGACCGCTGCTGTCCGTTTCGGGCTCAGAGGCGCTGGACATCGGACCGCTCTCGGTCGACGAATCGGTGGACTTGGTTCTCGGCACGTTTCAAGCCGACGCCGGCATTGCGGAACCGCTGGCGCGGCGTGTCCATGAACGCGCGGCAGGGAATCCCTACTTCGTGGAGGAGATTCTCAAATCACTCGTGGACTCGGGAAGGCTCTTTCTACAGGACGGACGGTGGTTGGGTTGGGAGGTGGCGGATCTGGACCTCCCGGCGTCGGTCACGGAGGCGGTTTCTGCCCGATTCGGCGAGTTGACCTCCGCGGCACGAGAGGTCGCGAATGTCCTGGCGGTGGCAGACACCCGGGTAGACCACGGGCTCCTCAGCACGGTGACCGATCAGGCCGAGGTCGACGTTCTTGCGGGCCTGGATCAACTGCGGACAGAGCAGCTCATCGAAGAGGCAACCGAGGGAGCGCACATCGTATACCGGTTCGTACATCCCTTGGTGCAGGAAGTCATCTACACCGAGATGGGGCTCGCCCGTGCTCGAGCCCTCCATCAGGGAATGGGCGAGGCATTGGAGCACGGAGAGGCATCGGTGATCGACGATCCGGCCCATGCCCTGGCCTATCACTTCTCCCGCGCCGGGGGTGATGACCCTCGGGTCGTACGGTACCTGGCGGCCGCGGGACGAGACGCGCTGGAAAGCCGGGCAAACCGCGAGGCCGAACGGTTCTTGAGGGAGGCGACGGAGCGGGTCGAGGCCGGAGCATTCACGGAAGAAGATACGGGCGTTGAGATACTCCGGCTGGAAGAGGATCTCGCGGGAGTGCTCCAACGACTCGGCGAGTACGGCCGAGCCGCAGACCATTGGAAGGCAGCCTTGAAGATCACCGTCGAGCGCAAGGACGACGCGCGCGCGGCCGCCCTCCACCGCCGGATTGGGCAGGCTGCATATTTCCGCGGCCTGTACCAGGAGGCAGTGAGCTCGTACACCGAGGGGCTGGAGTACGCTAAGGCGGCGGGTGATCGGTCCATCGAAGCCCACCTCCGTTTGTACATGGGGATCGCTCTTCAAGACCAGGGGAATGCCGACGAAGCGCGGGAAGAGATGGAGACCGCACTGGCTGTCGCCGAAGCTGTGGCGGACCCGGGTCTGTTGGCCAGGGTCCGGCGTGGGCTGATGACCCATCACACCTGGCTTGGAAATATCGAGGAGGTGCGCGAGCACGGGCGCGAGGCCATCACCCTGTCCCAGCAGGCCGGAGACCGGCAGATCACGTTCTGGGTCTATTGGCAGCTGGCGGTTCTCGAGGGCTTCCTGGGCGAAACCGAAGTGATGGACCGCCGCATTCAGCAATGTCGTGAAATCGCGAAGGGGCTGCGGTCTCCGGTTTTGGATCTCTGGACCTCGGACGTTTTGCTCGAACACGCGATGGCCGCAGGGGAGTGGGAGAACGGCATCGCCCTCGGAGAGCAGGCGGTGGCCCGGGCACGGTCTCTCGGGCAGGACGCACTCCTTCCGCGGCTTCTGGTGTTCCTTTCGCTGATCTACCTCGGGCGCGGAGAGATCGAGCGCGGCCGAGCTTGCGTGGACGAAGCGTGGACGATGTCCGGCGCCTCCTCCGGCGACCACTCCCGAGTGCACCTGGTGGTGCCAGCTCATATCGGGATGGCCGCTTACCATGTAGCTGCTGGAGAGTATGAGGAAGCGATTCGCGTCGGTGAAGCGGGGTTGGCCATCGCAGAGAACACCGGGTTCATCATCTGGGCGGCACATCGTCTTCTGCCGTTGATCGGCGAGGCATACCTGCAGATCCATGACGCGGCGGCCGGCAGCCACATCGAGCAGCGCATGCGGCGTTATGGCAAAAAGATCGGCACCCGAACCGGCTTGGCTTGGCTCAGCGCTTTCGAGGCAGTCAAGATCTGGTACAGTGGCGATATCGAACGAGCCACCGTGTTGCTACGCAAGGCCGCCGAAAGCCTCGAGGAGGTGCCCATGATCTACGACGCGGCTCGCCTGAGGAGACAACTGGCCGGCAGGCTCGCGGATCTCGGCAAGAAAGACGCCGCCCTTCAGGAGCTCCGTCGGGTGCATGACGTCTTCCAAAAAATCGGCGCGCAGCCGGAACTGAAGAAGACGCGCGGGATGTTCAGTGAGTTGAACACCCGGCCCCCGAGCATATCCAAGGGCACCGGAGCGGCGGCCCTGTCACAGCGGGAATTGGAGATCGCACGCCTGGTGGCTCGACGAAAGTCGAACAAGGCCATCGCCAAGGAGTTGGGGATCTCACCGCGAACGGTGAGTACGCACCTTTCCAACGTGTTTCAGAAGCTCGAGATCGGATCCCGCGGAGAGCTGGCCGACTACGCCAGGGAGCACAGTCTACTCTCCGGCGAAGCGGGGGGGTAGGTTCAAAGCCAAAAGACGCCCTCTTCACCGATGATCAGAGGCATCAATAGGATGCGACACCCCCTGTGTACTCTCCTGGCCGTCTCCATCCTTGCGTGCGGTGGCGGAAACGGCCTGTCCGAATCTACAGAGTCCGATCGGGTCCTTTCGCCGGAGGAGTTGGCCGCCATCGCGCACCAGGCGGTCTGGGAGCCCTCGGCCGCGGACCTCGCAGCCCAGGCACCGGATTCGTTCATGGCGACGTTCGAGACGAGCGCCGGAGATTTCGTCGTGGAGTTCTATCGTGATTGGGCGCCCCTGGGGGTCGATCGCGTCTACCACCTCACCCGCTACAACTTCTACGCGGGAAGCCGGTTCTTTCGCGTAAACCCCGGGTTGGTCCAGTTCGGCCTGACCGGCCAGCCCCCACTCGACTCCATATGGGTGAACCTCACGATCCCGGACGATCCGCTCGTTCGAAGCAACACACGAGGGATGGTCTCGTTCGCAAAGGCCGGTCCCGGCTCGCGAAATACCCAGTTGTTCATAAATCGGCAGGACAATCCCATCTATGATACATGTTGCTCGGGCGGATTCCCGCCAGTAGGCAGAGTGGTGAGCGGCATGGAGATCATCGATTCTTTCTACGCCGGCCACGGCGAGGCGCCGGTGAGGTACCAAGACTCGATCATGATCGCGGGCAACGAGTTCCTGGATCAACGTTTTCCCCAGCTCGATACGATCACAGCGACCCGGGCGGTAGAGCCGAGAGAGTAGCCGGTACGGGCTACCCGATCTCCCCCTCCGCATCCTCCCACTCTGCCATCAGGTCGGCGACCTCATTTTGAAGCGAGCTGCGCTCGGTCTCCAACGCCTTCACCTCGTCCGGCGGAGTTCGTTCGTAATACTTGGGTTCGCAGAACACTTCATCGATCTCGGCCACGCGAGCTTCTGCTTCTTCTATGGAGGCCGTCAGCTCTTCCTGGCGCGTCAAGAGCTGTGTCCTTCGGGCCTTCGAGATACCATCCGCGGGTTTCACCTTCCGCCCGTTACCCCTCTCGACCTGCCCATCTCCGGCGCCATCCTTCCTCTTCTTCGTCCGCTTCTCTGTCTTCGCCTTGAGGATCACACGATCGGCGTCGAGGTGATCGTCCCCGCAGAAGTGCACGTACTCCTCATAGGTCCCGTGATAGTCTTGGACCTCTTCCGGCTTGATCTCTACGATACGGGTCGCCAAACGGCTGATGAACCAGCGGTCGTGCGACACCAGGATGAGGGTCCCGGGGAACGCCTTGAGACCCTCGACGAGCGCCTCGATCGACTCGAGATCCAGGTGGTTGGTGGGCTCATCCAACACCAACACGTTCGGTCGTGCGATCGACAATCGAGTGAACACCAGCCGTGCGGCTTCACCGCCTGAAAGCGCGCTCAGGCGCTTCTTGGAATCGTCCCCGGAAAAGAGCATGAGCGCCAGCCGCGCTCGCACATAGCCAATATCCCTCTCCGGGCAAGAATCCCAAACCCAGCCCTCGGCCGTATTGTGGAGAGGATCGAACTGCTCCTGGTGATCCTGTGCGAAATACGCAGGGTGAGTCTCGTATCCCCACTCGACCTCGCCCTGGTCCGCATCGAGCTCACCCATGATGATCTTGAGGAGTGTGGATTTTCCGATGCCGTTCGGCCCCATGACGGCTAGCCGCTCCCCGCGCTGCACCAGGAGATCCACCCCATGGAGCACGTGGTTGTCGCCGAAGGCCTTTTCCACGCCTTTGATCTTGAGGACGTCGCGGCCGCTATCTCTAACTTGCTCGAATCGAAAAGTCGGATAGCGGCGGGAGCTGGGAGCGAGCTCGCTCAACCCCTCCGCTTTCTTCTCGATCATGCGCACCTTGCTCTGTGCCTGACGTGCCTTGCTCGCCTTCGCACGGAAGCGATCCACAAACTTTTGGTGATGCGCGATCTCGCGTTCTCTAGCGGCGATCCCCTTCTCCCGGCGTTCCCGCTCGGCCTGCTTCGCCTGGAGAAACGTCGTGTAATCGCCGTGATACAGGAGTATGGACTCGTAGTCGACATCGAGGATGTGCGTGCAGACATTGTCGAGAAAGCGGTGATCGTGGGAGATCACGACCACGGGCCCAGCGAAGTCGCGCAGGAACATCTCCAGCCACCGGATCGAGAGGATGTCGAGGTGGTTCGTCGGCTCGTCGAGGAGCAGCACATCGGGAGCGCCGGCTAGAACCTGCGCGAGTAACACACGGAGCTTGAACCCACCGGAGAGCGTGGACAGTGGATCCCGGTGAATGTGGCCCGGAAGACCGAGGCCCTCCAGGATCTTCGTTGCCCTGGCCTCCGCCGTGTAGCCATCGTAACGCTGCACGGTCTCTTCCAACTCCGAGAAGCGATCTGCGTCGAAGTAGTCCTCGGCCTTCGCCAGGAGGCCCTCCTTTTCCATCATGGCCTCCCAGAGCTCGGCGTTGCCCATCATAGTAACCACGAGGATCTCCTCGTCCTCGTACAAGAACTGATCCTGGCGCAAGACACCGAGCCGGAGTCGCTTGGGAATGGTTACCGCACCCTCACTGGCCTCCAACTCACCGCTCACGATGTCCAGGAAGGTCGTTTTACCGGAGCCGTTGGCACCCACGAGTCCGTAGCGCTCCCCCGCCTTGAGCTGAAGGGATGCGGCGGAAAAGAGCGTGCGATCGCCGTAGAACTTGGCGAGGTTCGAGATGGAGATCATGGGGGAAGAAGGATAGCGGCTCAGTTTCGGATGCAGCAGCCGGCATCCGTCGAAACGCCAGCGCACGCGGCACCGGAGAGACGGGCGATCGACTCTATGACCACCTTACGCTCTTCCGGACTCAGGTCGGCGAGGACCTGTGCACGCTCCTCGAGCAAATCTCGCTCGATGCGGTCATACAGCGCATTGCCGCGTTTCGTGATCTCCAGCTGGACGTAGCGGGCATCCTCCACCCGGGGCTTTCTCTTGATGTATCCTTTTCGTTCGAGGCCATCTGCGAGCCTGCTGGCGCTGCTCTTTTCCAAGAATAGAGAGGCGGCGAACTCATTGAGGGTCATTGGACCACCCTTCGCCAGGCGTTCCAGTCCGTGACTCTGGCCCGTCGAAACGTCGTAGCAGCACATCGCGTCCCGATCCCGGAACTGGTATACGCGAAACAGATCTGTCAGCACCAGCTGGAGTGCTGCAGCATCTCGTTCGAGATCCTCACGACCCCCAAGATTTGGCATCGAGACCCTCTTATTCCCGGTTGAGCCGCGCCGAGGATATCTCACCGCACGTCAAAACAGGAGTCAAACCATAAGTTGCAAGACTCAACTGTATACGGGACGACGGCTCGAATCAAGAAGAAACCAGCGCGTGGGGTTGGGAAATCCCTGAAGAATCAGGTGAAGTAGTCCGATACGTTGATCATGTACTTCTCCGGCTCCGTCACCTTGATAACGGATCGGGCGAAGGACCCGTTGGGCGCGGCGTCGGACAAATCCACGAGGGGTGGCTCATCGAGCCACACACCATCGGAATCGCAGATCAGACGGATGATCGGCCTGTGAATGAAGGCGGCGTCAGAATTCGCAGCGTGAACGATGCCTATTTCGTGTGTATCGAGAATCACGCATGTCCCCACCGGATAGATGCCCAAGAGATTGATCAGGGCCTTGACGAGCACCGCGTCGTGACCGCCGTCGGGGTCCTCTCGGAGCTCACGAAGCACGATGTCAGGCGCCTTTCGCGCAGCGTAGCTACGCGTACTCGTTGCGGCGTCGAACGCGGCAGCCAAGCCCACGATCTTGGAAAACACCGAGAGCTTTCTGGGTCGCAGGACCTTGGGATACCCAGAGAAATCCATCTTCATGTGGTGCTCGTAGGCCGTGATCATTCCTCGGTAGGGGATGTCGCCATAATCCCGAAATTGGTATGCGCTGAGGGCTCCGAGCCAAGTGTGGGACCTGAGGGTCTCCTGCTCCTCTTCCTCGAGTTCGCCCTCTTTCATGATGAGTTCCAGCGGGACCCGGCTCTTTCCTACATTATGGAGCAAAGCGGCCATTCCCAGGTCGAAAAGCCGATTCTTGCTCAGGCCCAGCCGGCGACCGATGGCGACGCTGAAGATGCACACGTTGACGGTGTGGGCGAAGCTGTATTGGTCAAAGTCGTTCAACGTGGCGAGGCCCACCGAGGCCACCTCGTGGTTCAGCACCTGGTCGACGATGCTGCGAACGGCCTGTTTCATCTCTTTGAGATGAGCGCTTCGTCCCATCCGGGAGCCCTCCAAGAGATCCTTCGTGACGGCTACCGAGTTCTCATAGGTCTGCTTAGCTACCCTCCTGCGTTCCTCTTCATTCGAGAATGGTGTTTCTCCTTCCCCGGGAACACCAACCTTGATGTTTAGAACCCCACGCTCAACAAGCGCGCGCCGCAGCCGCTCCAATCCCTCTTGTCCCTCGGGCTCGGGTTCGGGCGCACCGAAACGGAGAACTTCTGAAATGAAGGTCTCCCACTCTCCACCACCCGCCGGTTTTTCCATTCGCACCCAGGCCACGCCCGCGTCGGATAGCGCGGCCACCACGAGGCCGAACGAGGCAAAGTTGTCCAGATCCAGGTACAACCGTGAAGCGTTCAGGTAGAGCAGGCGCCCACGGATGCGTATCTCGAAGGCTCCGTCGAGGACGAAAATGACCGACGCCGCCTCGGCCAGATCCTCGAGGTTTTGCCTTAAGTCGGCTGTGGCGACGGGGTGGAGCTTGACGGTCCGGATGGCCTCGTAGAGGGCGGGGAGGAAGCTCCCCCGCAGCTTGTACGCAGCGGCATCCGATTGAGCAGTCGTCTCGGAGGCTGAGACGGAACCATCCTTATCGAAGTCATGGACCGGCGTCTCGGAAGGGACGGTCACGCTTGCCTGGTCAGGACCGGCCGTCTGCCCGCTCATGCGACCTCCTGGCGGAGTGCTTGTGCCGCCGCCGTGCGCACAAGCACGTCACGATCCACGATCACCTCTTGAAGGATGAGCCTCGCCGAACGTGTTCCCACGTGGCCTAGAGCGAGCGTCGCGCATGCTCTCGTATCCGGATCGCCCCGGCCCCTTCCCAGGCTCCCCCCAAGAATGAGGGTTTTGAGAGTCGGGACCGCAGCCTCGCCGGCGATGCTCCCGTACGCCTCGAAGAAGGCCCTCTTCTCCGTAAGGTCCAACTTACCCTTTCGATGATTCCGGACTACCGCTTCGATCTCTTCGAGAGCGCCGCTGTATGTGTGTGCCGACAATCCTTGTACGGCCGCGATTCTGATATCTGGATCGGAATCCTGAAGGAGTGAGGCCAGCACCCTCAGGCCCTGTGCCGTCGGGACGCGCAGCAGTACGGGAACGAGCGCCGAGCGAATACGTACCTCGGCGTGGCCGGCCAACCCCTCCAGCTGCTCGCTCAGCCCATTCAACCCCTTCTCCCCGATGAACCGCAGAGCCTCCATGACCACGACATCTTCGCTGGAATCGAGGGCGGTCATGATCACACCCGGTCGGGCCTCCGCCACCCGCCCGACGGCTTGACTTAGTAGCTCGTGGGTGTCCGGCCTCGAGAATCGATGAAGCCACTTGAGCGTGGTCGCGAACCCGTCGGGACGTAGCTCTCCGAGCACCTCCTCGAGGTCCTCCACGGACGGCTCCACTCCTGCCTGGTCGAGCGCGTGCATAAGCTGTGTCACCGCGCCCGGAGCTGACATCGCTCCGGCAAGTTGGTTCAACTGCGTGAGGTGGTCGGAATCAATCTCAGGAGCCCTCTTCAGAATCAGGCGGGCCTCCGAGAGGAGGTAGGCGACCGACCGGAAATCGCCACCGATGAGCAGCTGGGGCAGCAGATCCGTTAGGATGGCGATGATCTCCGAGCGGACCTCGGGGTCCGTCTGTAGTTCGAAGGTGTCGAAGAGGAGCGAAAGCACGTTCCGACCGAGGTCCTGGGCGTATTCGCGCTCGACCTCCTCCCTCAGATATCGAATCTCGGTGGTATCGAGGAAGTAGAGGGTGGACTCGTACGCATCTAGATCGACGATGCTCGGGTTGGCTCCCCCCGTATCCACCTCCTCCTCGACCCGCTTCCGGACCTCGTCGGCTTTCGGACCCGTGGCTGAGGCTGAGGCTGAGGCTACGGGCCGGGCTCTCTCCGCCGCGGGCCGCGCTTTTTCCGCGGTGGCCCGACTCTCCGGCCCGCTGTCCGATGATTTCCATCGGATGTACTGAAAATCGGCAGTCCAGAGCAGCGTCTGGAGGTCATCGACATCCTCATGGGTCAGCGAACGCGAGCGGTGGATTGCTGCCAGGAACGTCCTGGCCTCTTCTTCCTCTACCCCAGGAGAGAAAGCGAGGAACCGGAGCCCGGCCTCGGATAGGGCCCAGGCCAATCCGTCCTGCTTGTCGACCGGCAAGACGTCGTCCGCTTCCCATTGGAGTCCGCAGTCCGTGACCGTGAGTGGCAAACCACTCAGCCGTTCCCAGAGTCCAGCAAACCCAACCCTGACCTTCTCCATCGCTTGCTCGTGGATGGGGTGCCCCGGGCCGTGCACCGGTATCGTGCGGAGGCCCGCCTCGAGAAGTGTCAGAACTGCCCGGACACGAGAGATGTCATTCGGCTTGGTCGGGGGCATGGCTCGGCAGTTGCGGGGGCGTACTTGAAAGGTATGCCCAATGACCGAGAAGACGGAAGCAAATTCGTGGCTCGGATCCGAAGGCGTACCGCCAAGATCCCTCGGCCCACCCGCCGCGACCTCAACCTTCCTGTTCACCCTCCGCCGCATAGGGGGCATCCAGACGAAACTCGGGATGTAGCGCGAGAAACGCTTGGACTCGGGCCTCCCGACTCAACGCTGTCGGAATGAAATCAAGCGCCTGCTGCAGCCGCTCGTCGGACGCCGCACAGCTGAACCTCAGGAAGCCGGCCCCCGCGTCGCCGAAGCATTCCCCGCCCAGGCAGGCTACGCCGAACTGGTCGTCGGCCCCCTCCAGCAGATAGACCGCCAGACCGTGGCTGGTGATGCCCATCCGATTGCAGACGCTCGACACGTCCGAAAAGACATAGAACGTGGCACGGGGCTCGAGCGTGCGGAAGCCATCGAGGCGGTTGAGGCCCTCGGTCAGCAAGCTCACCTTTCGGCCGAACTTTTCCATCGCCGTACCCCGCTCGGAGGAGTCCGTCTCCAACGCGGCCTTGCCGGCGATCTGCACCAAGGGTGGCGTGCACGAGAGCGTCGTGTTGATCATCGTGCCCACGGACTCGGCCGTGGTGGGCGATGACACGGCGAACCCGAGTCGCCACCCGCTCATGCTGTAGGATTTGCTGAACGTGTACGCGGCAAGCCCATGGTCCAGCATATCGGGCTGAGCCATCAAGGAATGGTGGCGACCCTTCCACACCATATGGCAGTACGGTTCATCACTGAAGACGGCGATCTGCTCGCCTCGAATCAGGTCGGCGATGCCCCGGAGGTCCTCCTCGGTCGCCACGCCCCCGGTCGGGTTGTGCGGCGAGTTGAGGAAGATCGCCTTCGGTGAAGGATCCTCCGCCAGGAAGTGCTCGATCTCCGCAGTGTCCGGCCGAAAGTCGTTCGTCTGCTTGAGGGGTGCGAACACCGGCCGACCGCCTCGTCGCTCGATGTTCGGCACATACGTCGGAAAATAGGGGCTGAAGACCAACACCCCATCACCCGGATTCAAGAACGCCTCGCAGAAGAACTGCTCGAAGACCTTGGCACCTGGGGCCACGACCACGTTCTCCCGCTCGGCGGGGATCCCGAATTCGTCGCGAACGAGTCGAGCCGCCGCGTCGCGGAATTCCGGCAGACCGGGTGACGGGCAGTAGTGGGACTGGTTCTGTTCGATGGCTTCGATGCCGGCGGTCTTGGCCGAATCCGGAGTGTCGAACGGGCTGTCACCGATCTCCAGCTCGACTACATCCTTCCCCGAGGCCTGCAGCTGCTTGGCTGTAGCCAGAACGGTGAACGCGGTTTCGGCCGTCAGGGACTTCGCGAAGGTACTGAGCTCAACGGTCACGGGATCTCGGTGTTGCGAGGGGCGAGCGCATCGGGGGGCAATCCACCCTCCGACGAGGGCACACAAGATGTGGCCGACTCCTGCGGTGCCACAAGCAGCTTGCAGCGATCGGCACTTGCGAAATGGCAGACACCCACTCATGTCGTACCGTGCGACTTACTTGCTTGCGATCCAGGGGGAAATGGTGGCGGACATCGGTGGTCAAAAATCGTCGGAGCAGAGAGTGCGACGGGTCCTACGGGAAATCCGTTCCGGATCGAGAATGGGTTGGGACGAATTTGCCGAGCGGGTGGGTCACGCCGGCTTTCAGGTATCCCCCGCGGCCGTGCGTGGGTACGAAGAGGGACGAACGAAAAAAGTCCCCATCGCTTACGTCGATGCGGTGTGCCGCGCTTTTGGTGCGTCGCCGGCAAGCTTCTTCGCGGAGGATCTCGACGGAGCTCGGGACTCGCCTGATGAAGCCGAACGGCAACTCTCGGCCATCAGACAGATTCTCCGGGAATCTAATCCGGTCGCCCAGAGTCGACCGGAGGCTCCCCACGAGCCCGGGTCTCTACGGCGCCGTTTCCTTTCCGCAATTTCCGAGTACAGCGATCTCGAGGTGGAGCGGATCTGCGACCTGAACCATGAGACGGTTCGGCAGTACCGCCAAGGGCAATGGCCGACCCGCGGCCCCAACGCATCGACCGAAGGCAAGATCGAGCGATTCCTGGAGCTCCACGAGCAGCGGCGAACGGCTGCGGCCACCCACGAGGGCGAGCTTCCCGCTCTGGTCGAGGGACTGATCGCCTTCGCCGAGGAATGGGAGAATGACCAGGAGTTCCGTGAACGTTACCCGAAGCACGGATGGATATCGATCACCGAGGACGCGATCCGGCAACTGAGGCGACTCCAGCTGGTGCGCTACGACGATGAGATCGCCTGGCTGGCTTATAAACGGGCCGTTGGGTACACCCCGGAAAGTGCCGATGACGTCGGGCTCGCCGACCTAGGTATGAGCATCGACCCGTTTCTATCACGAGCATCGCAACGCAAAGCCGGAGAAGAGTCAAACTAAAATAACCCTAATTATTGCGCTTTTGTACTTTATCAGCTTGATTCCTGTGCAGGGGCATCGTGGCTTCCCCATGACCGCCCCCCGGATCAGATCACAGGAGGCACGAGATGAGCAAGCTGATGAGGATGTGGGTGTTCTTGGCGGTCACGGGATTCATGACGGCGTGTGGGGGATCGCCGGTCGATCTAGCGGGCGGTTGCGGCGGTGTGCCGTCCCCGAACAGCTACTGTGACGACGATGACGACGATTGAGCTCCGCTAGCTAACAGTTCGAGCTGGGTCCGGATCTCTTCTTCTTCGGTATCGCGAACCACCGGGTCCGGGTCCAGCAAGGGCTGCCAAGGTCTTTCGAGGTCGAGCGCCGCTTCGATGTCGAACACGAGCTTACCGAGCTTCGCCTCCTCGGCGTAGCGGAGCGCCGCCTCGAGGGCGTCTTGCCCCTCCGGCCGGTCGAGGGCGAGTAGGGCCTGACCTCGCTCAAAGAGGATCTGTCCTTTCCCCATCGCTGATAGTTCGGCGTCGTCGACTTTCGACGAAAAAAAATCGAAGGACGCCTCGTCTCCTCTGAAGGCGGACATCACGGCGAGGTTCTGGGCGGCGTGGTGTCGAGTCTCGGTAAGCGGCGAGCCATTCATCGTCATGAGGTTACAACACCAGGCCTCCTCTGATCTTCCCAGTCTACGAAAGCAGTCACCGAGCGTAACGAGAATATCCCATTCGTCGTCGAGCCCACGCGCCTCCGTGAAGGCGCGCCATCCGACTCGAACCGCTTCGGTCCAGGCTTCGGCGTCGCGATGGATCAGCATGAGCCCGAAATAGCCCTGTGCGACCGCCTGCCGGGCTCCGGCAGTCTGGCCCTCTTCGATCGCCGAGCGGAAGAGAGTCTCGGCCGCGGCGATCGCGCCCTTTTCCCGACGGACGTTCGCGAGACCGATAGCCACGTGGGCCGCCGCATCGAGCCTCCCAAACGCAAGCGCCGTGTCCCGGGCCTGCTGATACCAAGTGACGGCTTCGTCCCATCGCCCGAGTTTGCGAAGCGCTCTACCTAAAAAGCGCGCTGCGCGGATCGCCGCAGCTTTATTCGCCGTGGAAAGAGCGGCCTCGTGGGCCTGGCTGTAGGTGGTGATCGCCGACTCGAAGTCGGAAGCGTCCTCCGTGGCCTCGCCCTCGGCGATCAGTTCCGTTACGGAAAGGTTCGCAGTCGGCTCGACCCCTTCAATCCGCCCGATCGCCCAGGTCGCCACCCAGGCGGCGATCTCAGCCGCACGGCCCAAGTTCCTGCCGACCTCCAAGCGGCGATCCCCCTGAAGGACGAGAAACCAGGATCGGCCGTGACGCTCAGCCAGGAACAGGCCTGCCCACGTATTGGCTCTGGTTTGGCCACTGTGGAGCCGTCCAACCACGGACTCCCTTCGGCTGTTCCTGATGAATTCCTCCGGGACGCTCTCGAACCCGCATCCGTGCTCCGCCTCCGGGGGGCAGAGCGTCAGGTAGGGGTGCAGCACCCCGCCATTCTCCGTGTAAGACCAAACCAAGCCGGCGCTCGCGGCCCCCGACTCCTGCTTGAGCGTCGCCAGTTTCGGTGCCAGGCGGCTCCGAATCGGATCGTAGGAGTAAAGCTGGAATTTGCGTGTCATGGCATTAATTTTATGAGTGATGGCAGGCGTTAATATGGCATTGCTAATATAGTCAGCGCTCACCCCGGGAGAAAAGGCGCATGAATGGATAATACAACGAATTTTGCGCAACTATTGCTTAGTGTGCCCCGCATGTTTAGACTGGTGTTAAGGCACGTGCGGGCAGGTGCCCTGGCTTCTATGACCCTGGGGGGGGCTCTTGAGTCAGAACTGTTGCGCGGTGGAGGGTTGCCGCGGACCGACTGCCCGCACCTTTTTCCCTTCCTGATTGGTATGATCCCTCCAATGGCCAGCCCCTTTTCGTCGAGGGTTGGTGTCCGTCGATGGGTGACGCTCCGCTGAGGGAGAAAAGTGGCCGTTCTCGACCTGAGGTCCCCTGGACTCAGCGTGTACATCGGCATGGGAAGGTTCACCGGATGACTCCTGCCACCGAAAGGATCTTCGGCGTCATCCTGGCCGGAGGCCAGAGCCGCCGGTTCGGCCGGGCGAAGCCGTTCGCAGTACTTGGCGGAGCTCCCATGGCAAGCTGGGGAGTGCGGGCGCTTAAGGCGGCGGGCTTGGCCGTCGGCGTCGTATCGGACGACGATGGTATGGAGGCAGCGCTCGGTGTCCCGGCTCGACCCGATCTGGAGGCCGGACTCGGCCCGATCGGCGGGCTATGGACGGCACTCCGATGGGCCCAGGAAAGAGGAGACGACGGCGTGCTGCTTCTCGGGTGCGACATGCCCCTCGTGAGTGAGGCGATGCTTCGGGCCGTCCTCGGCTGGAGCGACACTGCGCCAGCGGTGGTCCCCATGGGCCCGGAGGGTCCCGAGCCGCTGTGCGCCCTCTACCGAGCCGCGTGTGCGTCGGTGATCCAGCACAGGCTCCGCTCCAAAGACCTGTCGATGCGTGGGCTGGCACAAGCTCTCGGGGCAGCGCTGATCGGTGAGGAGGACGTCGCCGCGGTCACGGACCCACAGATCGACTTCCTAAACGTGAATACTGTGACGGATCGGGATCGGGCCGAGCATTTTCTCACCACGCGTCGCTAGCGGGACGAGTGCCAGCGAGTACCGCAATACTAACCACCCGCGCCGCCGGACCCTCCGGCGCGTGGCTCATATTCCAACTCGAACTCTACGCGCACGATGCCGGGTATCGCTCGGACGACGGCGCCGAGACTCTGCTGAACCGTTCCGAAGCCGCCAGGCGTGAAGCGGCCTCCACAGCCCTCACAGACAACCGACCCCCTCAGCGTCACTACCCCGTTGCTCACGTCCACGGTAATCGAATCCGCCGGAACGTCGGACGCACTTTCGAGGGCCGCCTCGACCCGCGCCCTGAGCACTTCGTCGGGCACACTCTGGGTGGCTTCCGACCCGCAGGCGCCAAGGGATAGGGCGGCACCGAAGGAGATGGCGACTGCGGAACGGAACGTGGACGCCCTCCATCTCACTGTTCTCACGGTCACTTCCCGTAACGGTCTCAGGCGGACGTTGCCAGTGTCAGAACCGTGCGCTCCACCACCTCTCGGGTAAGCGGGACCTTGTAGGCGTTCTTCGAGAGGGGCCTCGCTCCTGCCACGGCGGCTGCCGCGGCCTCTCGCGCGAGCTCCGGCGTGACGCGTTGACCCACCAGCACGCTCTCCGCCTCCTGGACCCGCCATGGAATAGGAGCCACGCCTCCTAGCACGATCCGCGCTCCCCGGCAGACGTCTCCGTTCATCTCGAGCACGACGGCTGCACTCACCAAGGAGTGCGTCCACGCCTCGCGATCCATGACCTTGTGATACGTACTCCGCACGCCGTTGCCAGGCGTTGGAAGGTCGACTGATATCAGCACCTCTTCGTCACCCAGAACGTTCTCGTGTTCTGCATCCTGGCGCGGAAGCACGAAGAAGTCCGATCCCGACAAGGTCCGCTCACCCCCGGGCCCGACGATTCGGAAGCTCGCGTCGAGGGCGACGAGCGCGGGCGCGACGTCCGAGGGATGGACTATATAGCTGGGTCCCCCGCCGAAGATCGCATGGAGCTGGTTCTCGCCGATGACGGAGAAACATTGGTTGCCCCCGGCCTTGTAGCACGGGAACCCGTTGCGGTAGTACCAGCACCAGGGCCGCTGACAGACGTTGCCCGCCACGGTGCCGGCTTTGCGGATCTGGGGAGTGGCGACGCTCTCGGCCGCCTCAGCCAACACCGTGAACCGGTCGCGGATGAGCGCATGTTCGCTGAGCGCGTCGAGCGTGACCAATCCGCCGACAGTCACGCCGTCCTGCCCCCTCGACGCCACTTGATCGAGCCCCTCCACGGTCTTGAGGTTCACGAGGACGTCCGGCTCCCCGGATCCCGGCCGATTTACCACGCCATCCTTCACCAGTTGGAGCAAATCGGTACCTCCAGAGGCGAACGAGACCGCCCGGCCGTTCGAGAGCGCCTCCTGCGCTAGCGCCACCGCCTCTTCCGGAGTACGTGCGTTCTGGTTGGCAAAAGCTTTCATGCCAGCGCTCCCAAGATCTTTTCTCGCGTGATAGGCAGGTCCTTCATACGGTGCCCGATGGCGTTGAAGATCGCGTTGGCCACCGCGGCCGGACCCAGAATGATGCCCGCCTCCCCGACCGTCTTCGCACCGTAGGGACCGTAGCCGTCGTCGGTCTGGATGAAGGTCACCTCGATTTCCGGCACATCCATGTGCGTCAGGTGTCGCGCCCCGTAGTATCCGGCCGTAAGCGGATGGCCGTTCCGAGCGTCATACAGGAGATCCTCGTGCAAGGCCTGTCCGATGCCCTGTATGGCCGCACCCCGGATCTGGTCCCTCGCCGGCAGCGGATTGAGGATGCGACCCGACTCGTGGACGGCAACGTACTTGGTGATCCACACATGGCCGAGCTGAACATCCGCCTCCACCTCGACGAAGTGCGCGCCGAAGCACATGCGCCGCCTTCCCTGGGTGCTGGGAGTTGGGGTCGCCGATGCGATCAGCACGTCTTCTCCCCGCGGCATCCCCCTCTCCGCGATTTGGCTCTTGAGGTCCTGGGCAGCCTGAACGACCGCGTACCCCGTCATCGTCGTGGTCCGGCTCCCCGACTCGCCCACCGAATACGGGCAGCGATCGGTATCGCCCCAGACGACTTCCACCTGTGATAACGGTACGCCCAGCTCCTCGGCGGCGATCATGGCCATCGTGGTCTTCGCGCCGGGGCCGATGTCTGTGACGCCTACAAACAGCGTGTACAGCTCCTCGGAATTCACCCGGAGGATCGCGCTGCTCGGGCCGACACCTGATCGGAACATCATGAACGCCATGCCGGCACCACGCTTGATCGGCCCGGGGTCCGAACCCGGCTCCGGACGCCAGCGGCTCTCCCAGTCGAAGAGCTCTCGACCCTGTGCGATGCACTCCTCGAGCGAGTAGTTGGTGAACTGCACTTGTTCCGTCGGCCTCCGCATGTTCTTCAGTGCGAATTCCACCGGGTCCATGCCCACTTTGTACGCGATGTCGTCCATCATCGACTGGACCGCGAAATAGCCCTGGGGGTCCGACGGTGCCCGGAAATTCCCCGACACCATCCGGTTCGTGTGCACCGGGTAAATTACGCGCTCGACGTTGGGACACCCGTATGCGTCGATCCCGCCGATGCCCCCGGATCTCCTCAGATACGGACCCATCCCACTGTAACCGTGCATCTGAATCGCCGTCACGGTTCCGTCCTGCGTCACACCCACCTTGAAGTCCTGCACGGTGTGCCAGCGGCCGTGTGTGCCGAGCCAGTCGTCCTTGCGCGTGAGCTCGAGCAGCACGGGCGCGTCCGTCTCCCTCGCCAGCATCGCCGCGATCAGATCGAAGTAATAACTCCCGTTCTTGTCGCCGAATCCCCCGCCCATGTACTTGCAGATGACCTGAACCTGATGGTCGTCCAGACCCAGATCCCGTGCGTTGTCGTGGCGGCAGTTGGAGATACCCTGGGTCGGCGTATAGAGGGTGAGCTTGTCGCCTTCCCATTGCGCCAGCGCGCAGCGCGGCTCCATCTGGCCGTCCTGCACGAAGGCCGTCGTATACCGATCCTCGAACACCTGATCGGCCTCCCGGAATCCCGCCTCGGGGCCCCCGGTCCGTCCCCCCGCCGGTCTCGGTTCGTTCTCAGCATTCAGCGCGAGGTTGCCCTCGGGCCAGATGGGAGGAGCCCCCGGCTCCAGCGCCTCCTCAGGATCGAGCACGAACGGCAGCTCCTCGTAATCGATCTCGATGAGCTCGAGCGCCTCCTCGGCCACGTGCCGGTTGACCGCGGCCACCGCCGCCACCGGCTGGCCAACGAAGCGCACCGGGTTGTCGAACATGTACCGGACGTGTCTCGTGATATCTTTGGCCGCGTCGTTGTACTGCCGTCCCCCGGCGATCGAGCCCGAGCCGTACACTACTCGGTGCGTCTCGTGCGTGATGACCGCCCTCACGCCCGGCAGGGCCTCGGCCCTCGATACGTCGATACCGCGGATGCGGGCGTGCGGATGCGGGCTCCGCAAGACCCGGGCGTACAACATCCCCGGGAGCCGAACGTCGCGTGTATAGGTGGCTTTCCCCGTCACGCGCTCGTAGGCATCGATGCGCGGGACGTTGTGCCCAACCGTGTTCATCGGCCCGACGGGCCCGGCCGCTCGCTGTTGGCTCATGGTGTGCCTCCCGATTCCGGAGTCCCAGCAGCCGCCACCACGGCCTCCACGATCGCGTTGTAATTCGAACACCGACAAAGATTGCCGACCATCGCCTGACGCACCTCCCCCGCCGTCGGGCGCGGGTTGCGCCCCAGCAGCGCGGTCGCCGTCATCAGCTGACCCGGCGTGCAAAATCCACATTGCGGCGCATTGTGATCCATGAAAGCCTGCTGCAACGAAGAAAGCTCGCCGTCGTGCTCGAGCCCCTCCACGGTCGAAACCGCCCGACCATCCGCCCACACTGCAAGCGTGCTGCACGAATACACGGGCTCGCCGTCAAGCAGTACCGTGCACGCGCCACATTCACCGCGGTTGCAGCCGATCTTGGAGCCCGTGAGCCCGATGTGGTCCCGGAGGAGCTCGTTGAGCGTCCACCGATCCTCTACCTCCATCCGGTGTTCGGTGTCGTTGACCGTGACCCGGATCGCCGTCCGCGGAACGGCCGCCAACTCCTGCCCGGAGATCTCCTCGCTCGGGACCTCCACTGCCCCGAGCGTCGGCACACCCACGACCACCAGGGCGGCCCCGGTGCCCTCCAAGAAATCGCGTCGCGTGAGATCACCCCTCTCCCGTGCGATCTCTCGGGAAGCGTCCCCGCTACGGGAGATGTCGTCGTTCTCGCGCTTCCCTTTCATAGATACCTGCCCACGTGAAGTGAATAGTCGAACATCACCATGTTCTACGCTCCGCTACGGCCGCTGCCAGACGGCGCCCCCTGCCCTCTCAGGATGTCTCCGCTACCTCAGCGGGCCGCGACGTACTTGGCAAACGCCCCGCCGGCCCACCGGAGCGAGTTCGGGCCCTCCGCGGCGAAGACGTTCCCGTCTTGGTCGACCGCCACGCCCTCACCCACATGGTATTCCCCCTCTCGATAAAACCGTTCGGGCGACTCGGCCGTCCGGTCACATCTGCGTCAACATCGGTCATGGCGCCCTTTCGCGCCAGCGGGGGCGGAGCCGTCAAGCCCGGAAGCTACCTGGCCGGCCCCTCCTCCGTTGGCACACTCGTCCGCGCGGCTCATCCATACCCTCGACTTGACCACCTCCCCGCCGGCAGGCACGATGGGTTGCGTGCCTTTCACGGGGAGGTAATCCATGGCAAAGGGACCGCTCGTCGACCGGCGGAAATTTCTCGCGGGCAGCGCGGGCGCGATGGGCGCGGCGTTCTTCGGAGGCGGGCCGCTCGATGCCCTGACGAGTCGGATTTCGCCTCCGCAGTCTCAAGTCTGGGATGCCGGTCAGGTGCGACACCTCCTCCCGACGGTCAGCGAGTCGAGGATCCTGCTCAAGGTCTCGTTCGAACGGGCCCTCTCGGCTGCTCCCACACTCCGAGTCGGAGCACGCAGTTTCCCAGGCCGGATGAATGATACGGGTGGCACGTTTTGGCAGTTCTACGCGACAGACCTCGATGCGGGTGCGACCCACTCCCTCTCACTCGTGGCGGCAAACGGCTCGTCCCTCTGCGAGCCATGGACGCTGTCGACGTTCCCTGCGGCCGACGCACGCCCACAGCGGTTCCGCCTCCTCTGCTTCACGTGTGCCGGCGGGCCAGAGGGCGCTTACACCGGGATAGGGGAGCGTCGAGGGAATCTCCCCACCGCAATCCGCAACCGTCTACTGCGTAGGGCGCTGTCGTTCAACCCGGACGCGGCCGTCGCCAATGGAGATCACATTTATTGGGACCTCCATCGGTGGAGTGGCCAGCTCACGGGGGTGCTCAGCCCCAGGGCGGAGACATCGAACTTCGACTTCGCCGGGTCCGTCTGGGGCGCGAGCAACGAGGCGGCGCTCATGCTTGCGGCGGGACCTCAGATCGTGCCCGTCTACGGTACGGACTTCCGATCGACGCCAGTCTTCTTCTTACAGGACGATCACGACCACTGGGAGAATGACGCAGCGGGCGCGTTCCCGATCCCATGGTTTCAGCTCCAACTCGCCCGCGCGACGCAGCAGCTTTACTACCCGGAGTTTCTACCCGAGGCGAACCGGCCCTTCGGCCTGCCATGGTCATCGTCGAGCGACCGAGGGGACCTCTCCGAGAGCTTCGGCACAATCCGCTACGGAAGCCTAGCCGAGGTCCTGCTCTACGACGTTCGCCGCACCATGACACTCGGACCCACCGCGGTCTTCGTGGACCCGAACGTCGAGGAGTGGCTGTTGGCGCGGACCACCTCTCCCGGTGTGCGCCACGTGGTCCACGCACCTTCGAATCCCTTCGGTTGGAGCGCCGGGAAGTGGGGCGAGTGGTATCCTGATATCCTCGACCCCGCCGCCGGCGCCCTCACGACGGTCGTCCCGAAGCCTTTTTGGCAGGACGGATGGCTCAGGCAGCACGATCGGCTAGTGGACTCCATGTCGGGCATGCGGGCCCGTACCCCACTCGTGGTGAGCGGCGACCTCCACGCGATTGGCGCCGGCACGATGCAGCGCTCGGGCACTCTGGACCTCGGCGCAAACCCCGTGACGACCGTCCTGAGCGGCCCGGTCGGTACCTCTCCGGGCGGCTTCCCGTCGGTGGTTCGCGGCGTGGGCTCCTCACCCTCCTCGCACCTCGATCTGGACGAAACCGTGCCACCCATCGAGCAACACGGGTTCACCCTAGTGGATTTCCTGCCCGACCGGATGGTGGTGAGCCTGTTCCGGTGGGATGTGAACAGCCAGCCACTCGAAGCGATCGACGGCTTGGAGCCGTTCCACACTACCGAGTTGAGCACACCCTGAGGGAGCCGTAACCGGCAGGCCACGCTGACAACTAGGGCCGCCAGACCCCGCAACACCGCCTAGAAGAAACGGCTCAGGCTGAACGTCAGGAAGTCGTCCTGTCGCAGCGTGTGGAGCGGTGCCGTGACGTCGGTATTGAGGAGCAGGCGCATCTCCAGCGCTCCGATCCAGCGCTCGCCGATGCGACGCTCGGCCTCGATGAACGCGATCGTTTCGCCGTGCTTGAGATCCACGATCGGCCCGCCCAGGATAGACGTGCCCTGGATGTCATTGAACGCCCACCGAAATCCCACGAACACGTCGTTGTCGAACGCCGTGTAGGGCGCGTCGTCCCCACGGCCGTCCAGCATGACCTCGGCCAGCAGGCCCAGGTCGGCCGCCCCGGGCCCCAGGCTGAAGAGCGTGTGCTCCACCCCGAAGACACCCGCGGCGAAACGGTCTCCGTGCCCGCCGCGTGTCAGGGCCTCGAGCTTCCACAACGTGGCTCCCCGCGTGTATTGGGCGTCCACGCTGAACTGATCGATGATCGTGTAGAACGGCTGTAGCGCGAAGCCGCCCCCGACCCCAGTGGGCAACAGGTGCGGTTCCCGGCTCGTGCCGTAGAACCCAGCTACACCGAGGTCTATGCTACCCAGGCTGTGCGACCAGCGCGCCGCGAAGTCGGGGGGCGCCAGCGGCCAGCGTCGGACTCGTAGGAAGCATCGTCCAGCACCAACGCGGGGCCGCTCAAGCGGCCCTCGATGTCGGGAAACGTGCGCTCACGGAAGAACGGCATCACAAACAGGTCCAGAGCGCCCCAGTCCCGCTCCAGCGTGAAGTTTACCATCGGCTGGCCGAGCTTGTCCTCGCCATCGATGTCCTCCACGCCGTCGGTCTGATTCACGATGTCGACCAGGTGTACCGATTCGGTGGTGCCCCAGAACACCTTGCCGACGCCTGCCATGAGCGTCCATCCGTCGCGCAGCCACAGGGCGCTGGCCTCGCGCAAGTCGAAGTGTGTGCGACTCGCGTCGTGCGCGTCCAGGCGCAGCATGGGGGACAAGCGCAGCTCCGGCCCGTCCCCGTCCATCCACCAGATGAACTCTGGCGCAAGCCCGATCGACGGAGAGAAGACCGCGTCGCTCTGCTCAGCGAACAGCGGGTCGTTGGGGAAGATCCGGGTCTCAACGAAGACCGAGCCCCTGATTTCCTGCCCGGCCACAGCGTCCGCCGCCGGGGGCGCGATGCCCCCGGCGAATACCGCGATCAGTGCCCACATTCGGGCGCGCGTCCGTGGGGTCTTCATGAGTACAGCCCCCTACCTCCCGCGGCGAAGGCGCGATGGCGTGAACTCGCCGTCGGCGAACCCGTTATCGAACGTCCACTCGCTGAACACCAGGTCGGTGCTCTTGCCGTTCTGGTGGTTCTCCATGGCCATCAGGTTCGGGCGCCAATACTGGCTGAGGTACTGCTCATAATCGTGGTAGGTGAGCGTCTTCAGCAAGGTGTCCTTGCGATCGTAAAAATCGATGCGCTGCACGCGGTACTCGTCTTTGTCCCACCACACGATCTGCTTCGTGTAACCCGAGTTCTCGTACAGCGGCAGCCGCTCAACCACATAACACTCCAGATCGCCGCATGCCTCCTCGCCCACGAAGCGGTAGTCGTACTTGTCGAGCTCCTGGGAGACGAGGTCCTCATAAGCGAACTCACTGCCCACGAACGGCCCGGACTTGTTGGCCGAGGAGATGCGCTTCACGCGCTTCAGGGCCGGTAAGAAGAGCCACTGGTCGTCCGGATCCAGAATCTTCGTGTGCGACAGGAGCGACGTGCCGGCCACGTCACGCGGCGCGTCGAACGTGATCACGCTCTTGTCGCCGGCGCCGGACTCCTCAGTCTCGAGGGCCCGCCTGCGCATCTCGCGCACGCTCTCGTCGCCGTTCCGGTTCCGCAGCACCATGCGCATGGTGGTGGAATTGTCGCCCCAGCCGTAGTCGCGCTTGTCCGCTTCCTCCGCGATCGCGCGGCCTTGTACGTCTGCGGCAAGCTGAGCTCGCGCGTCGTCTGCGAACGTGATCATCGCCGCAGCCATCAGAGCGGTCGACATCGCCGTCCGCATCATTTTCGTCTTTATCGTCGCATTCATCGTTCGTCATCCTCTCAATTGGGGTTTCGTTGTCATCAGGGAAATCAGTCCGCGCCGGACGCGACGGCCACGAGGGCGGCGTTCGGAAGGGGGTACTTCACTGCACGCCGGTCGAACGTGAGCAGGATCGCCGGCAGGAGAAGGAAATCGACCACCAGGGCGCTCACCACGGTGAGCGAGGTTAGCAGGCCCATGTAGGAGGTCACGCGGAATGTGCTCAGTCCGAGCATCGCGAAGCCGACGGCCACGATCAGCGTGGTGCCTAGGATGGCGGGCCCGACCATCCGGAAGGCGTACCGCACCGCATCAGACGCGTCCGTCGTGAGGCGGGCGTACTGGTACTTGCTGAGGAAGTGCACCGTATCGTCTACGACGATTCCGATGGACAGGCCAGCAACGATCGATACCGCGAAGCCGACTTGCCCTACGAGCATCGCCCACACGCCGAAGGCCATCGCCGCCGGAAGCACGTTCGGCACCAGGCTGATCACGCCGAGTCGCACACTCTTCAGGGCAATCGTCAAGATGCCCGCGATGAGAACGAATCCGAGGCCTGTGCCCAGCAGCATGGAGGCGATGTTGCGCCGCGTGATCTTGGCGAACATCAACGGAGTGCCCGTAGCCCGCGCCGACCGCATGGTCGCCGTCCCGTTTCGGGCCAGCCACGCTTCGGCTAGCGCCACCTCCTGCTCGACGATCTTCACGTCCACGTCGCCGTAGGTGACGTCCACCCGGAGCGAGCTCTTGTCCAGGTCGATCTGGTCGTTGACGTCCAGGCCGTAGGGGAGCGACAGCTCGTACAGAAGCAGGTATTGGGCACCCAGCTCCTGCTCGGTCGGCAGCCCATACGCGGCCGGATCGTCGGCATGCATGTTCATGTTCAGGCGCTTCATGGTTCGCGTGAAACTGTTCACGTGCACCACGTTCGGACGGGCGTCGAGCCAGTCCGCGAACTCGTCGACCGTCGCCAGGTACTCGGGATCACTCACCTCCTGCGCGCCACCGGCTTCGAGTGAAAACGTTGCGCTGTAGAAGCCCGTCAGGTTGTCGATCCCGAAGTCGCTGGCCCTACGGATCTCGAGTTTGGGGGAGAAATACTCGATGAAATGGTCGTTCACTTCCAGCGTCGTAACCGCGAAGGACAGACCCACGGTGGCCACGGCCATGCCCGCCAGGACCGTCCGGTGGCGTGCCACCATCATCTCGCTGAGGCGGTCGAGCCAGGCGTTCACGCGGCTGCCGTTCTCGCGGGGCTGCTTGACCGGCAGAATGGCGACCAGCGCAGGCAGCAGCGTCATCGAGAAGATCCAGGCGAAGATCACGCCCACCGCGGTCAGGTTGCCGAGCAGCCGGAACGGCGGCGAGTCGCTGAAGTTCAGTGTCAGGAAACCGACGACTGTGGTGAGGCTGGTGAGAAAGACTGGCTTGGCGTTGACACGTATCGCCTCGACCAGAGCGTCCAGCTTCGGGTTGCCCGCGCGCATCGACTGGAGCAGCGACACCAGGACGTGCACCGAGTCCGCCACCGCGAGCGTCAGGATGATCGTGGGCGCAGACGCGCTGGTCGGATCAAGAAACACCCCCATGTGCCCCGCGATTCCCAACGTGGCCGCGGTGGAGAATCCGATCACGCCCAGTGTCGCCACCAGCCCGGTGACGGAACGCAGGAAAAGCCCCATCGTGATAGTGAACATCAGGAACATCAGTGGCATCACGACGGGCAGGTCCCGCATGGGCGCCTCGGCGAAGGCCCAGTTGAGCATGGACAGGCCGCCCACTTGGATCTCCAACTCGGGATGCGCCTCGCGGTACTCGGCGACCAGGCCACGAGCGTACGCCACGGTCTGGGCCAGCTCGTCGACAGCTTCACCCCGCAGCGAGATGCGCACGTTCACACCGGTGGTGCGCGCGTCGGGCGCGATGAGCCGTCCCGTCAGCAATGGTTCCGCGAGCGAGACGCGCCTGGCGCGCGCCACTACCTCCGGCGTGATCTCCCCACGCCCCACGAGGTCTTCGACGATCAACTCGTCGCCGTCCGCCCAGGTGTGTTGGAAATTGGTGATGGCGTCGACGCGCGTCGAAAACGGGATCTGCCATGCGTCTTCGGTGAGTGATCGGATCACCTCGAGATTCGCCGCCGTGAACACCTCGCCCTCCCTGGGCTTCACGATGAACAGCACGTTGTCGTTCTTCGTGTAGATGTTCTCGACCGCCTCGAAGGCGTTCAGATCGGGGTTGTCTTCGCTGAAGAAGACGCGGTAGTCGTTCGCCAGCCCCAGCTTGGACATGCCCGTTCCTAAAGCCATCGCCACAAACAAGGTGCTCAGCACGACCCACCACCTGTTCCGGATTACCCAGCGCGTGTAGCGGTCTGCGCGTCCGGGAGAGCCGTTCGTCATCTCACTCATCCTCTCGTCTCCTTAGAAACCGACTAGTCGGTATGTTACAGGTCCAAGAAAACCCCACGACGAACTTCGTGGGGAGCGTTCTAGGGTCTAAGCCCTTCCAAAAGGTCCAGGAACGTCGAAAGTCCTGCCGTAACTGCATCCTGATCGTGCGAGGTCTTCACCGAACCGATGAGACCCTGGTACGTGGCGAACACCAGGCTCGCCACGGCTGCGGCATCCACGTCCTTGCGGATATTTCCGGCCTCCTGACCGCGTTCGAACGCGGCCCGAATGCCCGCCCTCCAGTCGTCCGCAATACGGTCGAGGTGTTTCCTGAAATCCTCATCCGCGCCCGCGAGCTCCTGCGTGAGATTGTTCAGCGGGCATCCGCAGCACATCTCTTCCGGTGTGGCCTCCGCCATCATGGTCCGCGTCGACTCGGCCAGCGCGGGGATCGGATCGTCGGACTCCTGGAGTGAGCCCAACCATCGCTCCACGACCATCGGCTGTATCGCGTCGTCGATGACCGCGTGCAGCAGGTCGGCCTTGCTCTTGAAGTGGTGATACAGCGCACCCTTCGTAACGCCCGAGTTGGCCAGAATCCGGTCGAGGCTCGCGCCCGCATAACCGTGGGCGTGGATCTCGCGGAAAGCGTTCTGCACGAGTAGTGCACGTGTGCCCTCGGGGTCGCGCTTACGCCCCTGTGCGGGCGGTCTCGTAGTCTCTTGCGTTAACATACCGACCAGTCTGTATGAAGTGAGGGGCGTTGTCAACCCCCCCATCGATTCTTCGAAGAAAATCCGCGAACGGGCTACGGAAGCGCCAGGGCGATCAGCTCCGCCACGGCGCCGGGACGGCCGCCAGGGAGGCGTAACCGGTGGCGTCGACCCTCAGGGCAGGCTGAGCGTCACCAGCTGGCCCGGCGCCTGCAGGACGATGCGCTGCCGACCCTCGTGCATATAGGACATCATGCCGTACCTCACTAGGCCCGGAGTCTCCAGACTCCCCAGACGCTCGCCCGTGGCCTTGTCCACTGCGTAGAGGAAGGGGGTCTCTCCGTCGTCGCCGATCGCCGTGTGGAGAAGCATCGTCGGCGTCACCATCATCGCGGAGTGACCTATGTTCCCGGTGGGAGCAATATCCACTCCCTGTAGCGCCGGGTGTTCCTGTATGAACCTCGGCGTGCCCCCGTTGGGAATCCACCACAGATGCTCCCCGGTATTGAGATCGATCGCGGTGATTCGGCTGTACGGCGGCTTTTCCAATGGGAGGCCCTGAGGGCCCGGCACACCGCTGGGCGTGCCCATGCCGACGGCGAAGTCCGCAATCGCGGTCCCGGTCGGTCGCTCGATCAGCCGATCCCGCTCGATGCCCGGGACGATGGTCCGCCAGCCGCAGTTCGTCCTCGAGACGGTGTAGATGATGCCGGTCTCGGGATCGGCCACGGGCGGGCCGGAGATGTTCGTCCCCCCCAACTCGCCAGGGCACCAGATCGAGCCCCGCAGTCCTTGCGGATTGTCACTGTGTACGGGCGGGTTGAAGATCGGACCGAGCAGATAATCCGACGCGATCTCCAGCGCCTCCTCCCTCAGCGCGGGCGTGAAGTCGATGAGGTCGTCCTGAGTGAACCCGTGTAGATCGTATGGCGCTGGCTTCGTGGGGAACGGTTGAGTGGGCGACAGCTGCTCGCCGGGCACCTCGGATTGGGGCACCGGACGCTCCTCGACGGGCCAGATGGGCTCGCCGGTCTCCCGATTGAATGACCAGAGGATCGCCTGCTTGGTAGCCTGGAACACCCCCGGGATCGTCTCACCATCAACCGTCACGTCCATGAGGATCGGGGCTGTCGAGGTGTCGTAGTTCCAGACGTCGTGATGAACCATCTGGAAGTGCCACACCCTCTCGCCCGTTTCAACGTCGAGAGCGATGAGGCTCGTGCCGAACAAGCCGTCACCGGGTCGGAATCCGCCATAGAAGTCGATGGTGGGCGGATTCGTGGGGATGTAGACCATTCCGCGCTCCGGGTCTGCTGACATGGGCGCCCACGAAGAAACATCCCCTGTCCACTGCCAGGCGTCGCTCTCCCAGGTCTCGTGGCCCACCTCACCCGGCCGGGGAATCACGTGGAACTTCCACTTGTGCGCCCCCGTTCTGGCGTCGTAGCCCATAATGTCGCCCGGCACGTTCTCGACCCGCGTCTGGTTATAACCCTGCTCGGCCGAGTTGCCCACCACGACCGTCCCGTTCACGACGATCGGCGGTGAAGAGTTCGTGATGTATCCGAGCTCCAGCGGGATCCCGTAGTAGGGGTCGTAGGGCTCATCCCACTCCAGCCACGGACCCCAGTCGGCCAGCAGGTCGGGCAGGAGATCGACCACGCCGGTTTGCGGAAATCCCTGCAACGGTACCGGAGTCCCCCAGTTTTCAAGGGGTCTGCCAGTCTCCGCGTCGAGGGCGTGAAGGAAGAAGGCCGGAGTCGTGATATAGACGACGCCCCTACCGTCCACCTCCGCGTACGCGATCCCCTTCCCCCAAGGCGCGCGCATGGAATACTCCCAACGGAAGGTGTTGGGCTCCCGAAACGTCCATAGCGTCCGTCCCGTCGCGGGGTCGAGCGCCACCACGTGCCTCCGTGGCCCTGCTACCGTGAACAGCTTTCCACCCGCGTAAACGGGCGTGGGGCGCGGGGGCGTCGCCCCGAAACTCGCATTGCTCCAGGTCCACTCCTCCTGGAGATCGCCGAAGTTCGAGGCGTCGATCTGGTTCAGAGGCGTGGATCGGGTGTGCCCGGCGTCTCCACCGATGTAGCGCCACCCCCCGGCTTCGGTCTCAGGCCGGTCATTGACATGCTGGGTGGCGCCTGGCGACGGTGCGGCGAGCAGGACGCCGAGAGCGACGATCGCCACCAGAAGCACGGGCCCCCTGCCTTCCAGAAACTTCCGCCGAGTGACTCCGCAGCCTTCCTCATTTTCGCTCCCGGAGACTTCTCCGGCGTTGGGTGTCGCCCTCATGAGAACCTTCCTGATCAAGTGATCGAACATCACCACGAGCCGGACTCCGCTGGGGCACCGACCTTCTTCGGTAAGTCGCCGTATCCCGACCCGCCTCGGACATCGCCCCTATGATGTGTACACATGCCTCGGCACGCCAGTGAGGGTGGCACAGCCGCACGACGGCTATCTATCGGGTTCGATCTGACCGGTTCGGTCCCATTTTACGGGCAGGCGTGAATCATCACCCTTGAAGAACCGGAAGAGTGGGTCTTCGGATAGCCGCCCGACGATAACGTCGATCTGGGTCGTCTCGTTCGCACGCAAGACACCGCGGACCTGATTTCCCGGAAAGACCTTCCGTCCAGCGACGTAGCCGAGCAGCGGAGTACCGGCATCGGCTGAGAACTCCATGTAGAAGCTCACGTCCTGCTCTAGCTTCGAAAGATCCACCAACACGGTAAAATGATTTGGATCGACTTTGTTCTTATGCGTATGGGCTATTGAGTCGGACGGCCTGCCCTCCCCCTGAGCATCCAGGTAGCCGATCACAATCTTGTAGTCGTCCACCGGGTGGCCCTCGTGGTCTCGAAACCGGAAATCCAGTTGGGCGAAGGGACCCCTTCGCTTGGTCGTCGTCTCGGTCGTGGCGTCGGTGAGCAGACGGCGCATCCGACCATAACTCTGCCGGCCACGTCGCTTGTCGCGATCGACCTGAAGGCATTCGAGAATCAGCCGGAGGGCTTGGTGCGCGGCAGGAGACGTTCGCTTTCCGATGCTCCCAAGAATGCCGTGCCTATCGCCGGAGTGCAGGTACCGCCAAAGCGAGCCAAAAGCGATGCCTTTCACCTCACGAAGCGGCGGCCTACGGCTCGACGCGAAATCGATCACGTAACGCCGGAAGTTCAGATTGCCCGCGGGGACACGGATCACCTGATCGGATCCATCTTCGTAGTGAGCGGGGAGGATCTTCGCTGCTACCCTATCCTTCAGTCCTCTAGGGACTCGGTCTCCGGTCAGGCAGTAGAGGAGAACGCCTTTGTCCTCCCAGTTCGTCTGGTCCAGCCACTCGTCCGCGGCCTGCCATGAGAATTCGCTCCCGAGCTCGAGCGCATTGAGAATCCGGTCCCCAGTCGGCCCGCCCTTGAAGGCCTCGGCTACCATGGAGCGACCGTGGTGTGCCAGCCGTGAGCCAAACTGCGGTCCTGCGAGAAAGATCACGTTCGTTAACGGTTTCTGACTCACCTTCTGATCTACGTAGTGGTGCGTGAGCCAGTGCCGGACTACCAACGCACCCGTGCTATGGGTGATGATGTGAAACGGTGTATCCCATCCATTCCTGAGACGATCCGTGAGCGCGGAGTCCATGCCCCGCGAGAGATCACGGACCTCCACGTCGTCGTCGAGGCTTACGTATTGGCCGAGGTAGATCTCCTCGAGCTCGAACGTCTTTTCCCGGTGCTGCCCGATCGGTGAGAACTTGTCCAGCTGGTGGTGAAGAGCTGCGTAGGTGGTAGTGGAGTCCACCGACCACCCGTGGACCAAAAACACTCTCTCGGGCATAGAACGGCTTCCTCTGTAGCATAAGGACCGCCCGAGGGGGGGGGGGGGGGGTGGGGGGGGGGGACGAGAGTCTACGGGTCAGACGTACATCATGTCAACGTCCGTAAGCAACCAGTGGAAATAGGAGATCCTTGCCCTCTCGCACTCCTTAGCCGCATCTTGTCCGCCATGCCAGATCCCGTCACCCGCCTGAACGCCGCGCTCTCACCGGCCCGGAGACAATGCGAGAATGGGTCGACGAGGCAGTCGGAAGGATGTTCGAGCACTTACCGATCCGAATGAACGGAGGCGGGCTTTAACCGGATTCTGAAACAGGGCGAGGTGGGTGACTCGCTGAGATAGTCCGATACCGGCCCTTTTTCGTGGAACTCGCCCTCATTAGCAGCTTACCTACGAAATCCAGCGTACACGTTATACGACGTGACCCCCGACGATCAGCGATTCGTGATGCTGCGGATCGGTGACGACGAGGACGCCGCGCCTTCCGAACTCATCCTGGTCGAGAACTGGTTCGAGGAGCTTCGCCAACGGTAGGACGAGTACCCCCCAAGGGTTGTCACACCGCCAAGCCGAGCGTTATTGTGCGCCCGATCGATGGGATCGCAGCGAACCCGTCCTCGCCATTCTCGCGATCTGGAGGAGAGGCGATATGCCAAGCGACGACGCTCAAACGGGCCACAGCGGGCCGACCGACCTTACCCGGCGCACCTTCATCAAGGGTGTAATCGCCGGAGGTGTGGCGGTTTCCTCCGCGGCCTACCTCTTCCGCAACAGCCCGCTCTTGACGGGTGGAGCCGCTCGGACGAGCGGCGTTGAGCGGCTGCTGAGGCTCAACGTCAACGGCCAGACTCGGCGGGTCGATGTAGCCCCGCATGAGACCCTGGCCACGACGCTCCGCTACAAGCTCGGGCTCACCGGCACCAAGCTCGGCTGCGACCGCGCGGAGTGTGGTGCCTGCACGGTGCTCGTCGATGACGTGCCGCGCTACTCGTGCTCGGTGCTGACCCATTCCGTCAGGTCGCGCGAGATCAGGACGATCGAGGGTCTGGCGTCGCCCGACGGTACGCTCCATCCGGTGCAGCAGGGCGTGGTCGAGGAGCAGGGCTTCCAATGCGCCTACTGCATGACCGGCTTCGTCATGGCGGCGGTGGGATTCCTACAGAAGAATCCGAACCCGACCCGCGAAGAGCTGGCTCATGGCGTCTCCGGCAACCTGTGCCGGTGCCAGGACTACGACAAAATCCTCACGGCCCTGCAACGGGGCGCGGAGCTTTCGCGGGAGGTGGCCCGTGGCTGAGAACAAGCTGGTCGGTCAGAACTACGTCACGCCCGACCTGGTCGCCAAGGTCACGGGCCGGGCCAAGTACGCGGAGGACTTCCGGGTTGACGGAATGCTCTACGCAAAGCTCTTGCTGAGCCCCCTTCCCCACGCCCGGGTCAGGAGCATCGACACGAGCGCCGCCGAGGCCATGCCGGGCGTGCGCGCCATTCTCAGGGCATCGGAGCTTCCGGCGCCGGCCGACATCGTGACCGATCTCGGGGAGAGGATCCCTGCCAATCCCAAGGGCGAGCGCGCGCTCAGCGACGAGCCCGTCTATGCCGGGGAACCGGTGTTGGCCGTGGCGGCAGTGGACGAGGAGACGGCGGTCGCAGCCATCGAAGCCATCGAGATCGACTTCGAGCCGCTGCCGTTCGTGGTCGACCCACTCGTGAGTCTCCGTCCGGACGGGCCCAACGCACGTCCTGAGGGCAACTGCTGGGGCCGTCCGGCGGGAGAGCCCACAGGCCCCCTCGAGGTCCAGGAGATGAAGTGGGCGAGCGCCGATTTCGCCGAGTACGAAGAGGGTCGATTGCCGACCGGCACGTCTCGTGACGAATGGTCGTTCGGCGACGTCGAGGCTAGATTCGCCGAGGCGGTGCTCGTGCTCGACCAGACGTTCTCCGTCGCCAACAACCACCACAATGTGCTCGAGCCGCGCTCCACGCTCGCGTACTGGCGCAACGGCAAGCTGTACGTGCACACCGGCACGCAGAGCACCGTGCAGACGGCGGCGTCCCTCGCCCGCTGGATGCGGCTCGACATCGACGATGTCGTGCTCATTACGGAGTACACGGGCGGCGGCTACGGCAGCCGGGCCACCGGCGCCGTCATCAGCACGGTCCCGGCCGTGCTCGCTAGGAAAGCAGGCCAGCCGGTCATGCTCCGCATCTCGCGTGAGGAGGAGCACTTCATCGGCGGTATTCGCCCCGCCGTCCACGGCCGCGTGAAGGCCGGATTTGCCAGCGACGGGAGCCTCCTGGCTCTCGACATGTTCACGGTGGGAGAGAATAGCGCGTACGAGCCGGGAGGCGACGCCTTGTTCTCCGGCAGCATCGTGTCGCTGCTCTATCAGCCGCAGGCCATGCGGATGCGGGCGACCACCGTGCTCACGAACACGCCGCCGCGCCGGGCGCAGAGCCAGCCCGGGGGGCTCCAGGGCATCGTGATGATGGAGCCGGTCATCGCCAAGGCCGCGCGCCAGCTCGGTCTCGACCAGGTGGACATCCGCCGCGTCAACGCGCCCGTCGGCAAGGCGCCGTTCGGGCCTCAGGTTGGCGACGCCCCAAGAGCGTACTGCACGAGCGCGTTCCTGAGGGAAGCGCTCGACCGGGGCTCCGAGCTCTTCGACTGGGAGACGCGTAAGGCGCGCTCCGGTCAGCGCCAAGGCTCCACGGTGCGTGGGGCCGGGGTGGCGGTCAGCACGTTCGTTTCAGGCTCGACCGGATTCGACGGGCTCTTCGTGATCCAGCCCGACGGCCGTATGTACGTCAAGTCGGGCGTCGGCAATCTGGGCACGGAATCGTACTCCGACGTCCATCGCGTGGCGGCCGAGATGATGGGACTGCCGTGGGACAAGGTGGAGATCTCCTGGGGCGACACGTCCAAGAACCTCCCGTGGACCTGCGTCTCCGGTGGGAGCCAGACGGCGCACGCGATGTCGCGCGCGGCCCACGCGGCGGCTTCGGACGCCATCGCCAAGGCAAAGGAGATCGCGGCCCGAACGCTCGGCGGGAGCCCCGAGTCCTACCGTGTGGCCGACGAGCGCGTCTCGAACGGATCACGCGGGATGACGCTCGCGGAGGTGGCCCAGCGCGCCATCGAGCTGGGTGGCAAGTACGACGGGCACGAGCTGCCCGAGGACATCAACGGGTACACCACCAGGTCGGCGACGGCACTGGCCGGGCAGGGCCTCATGGGCGTAGCGCGCGACAGCTACGGGCGGGACGGCAGATCGTTCTCCTTCGTCGCCGGGTTCGCGGAGGTCGAGGTGGACCTCGAGACCGGCGACTATCGAATACTCGACTACATGGCAGTGGGCGACTCGGGCACCATCATCCACCCGCGCTCCTACGGTGGGCAGGTTCTCGGGCGCTCGGTGCTCGGTATGGGGCACACGCTCGCGCAGAAGAGCGTGTACGACCAGCACTACGGCCTGCCGTTGGCGAAGCGGATGTATGAGAATCGTCCACCCACGATACTGGACGTACCGCGAAATATGCAGTGGGACGCGGTGAACCTGCCGGATCCCGAGACCCCGGTCGGCGCGCGTGGCATCGGCGAGCCGCCGGTTGCCGCTGGGGCGTGCGCGGTTCTCAACGCGCTCACCGCGGCGCTCGGCGATGAGGCGTTTCGCCGCACACCGGTGACGCTCGACAACATCCTCATGGCGCTCGAGCACGGGCGGCCCATGCAGGAGCCGTTGACGGCTCACATCTGATGCCGGGCGAGATCCAGATGACGAATCAGCAGACGATGCTTCGGTAGCCCGGAGTCCAGGAGAAGCGCTATGGCGATCGTGAACGACTTAATCCCTCCGTTCCAGCTGATCCAGCCTTCCAGCCTCGAGGAGGCGGTGGAGGCCGCCGAAGCATACGGCGACGAAGCTTGGATCATAGCCGGAGGCATGGACTCGTTCGACTGGCTCAAGGACCGCACGAAGCGGACCGGTGTGGTCATCGAGTTGAGCCAGGTAGACGAGCTGCAAGGCATCCGCGAAACGGGCGGTGGCCTCGAGATCGGGGCCATGACCACGCTCACCGACGTGGCCGAGCATCCGGCCGTCCTCGAGCGCTTCGAGGTGCTGGCCAAGGCCGCGGGGCTCGTGGCATCGCCCCAGATCCGCCATCAAGGCACCATCGGCGGCAACGTGTCGCAGGATACGCGCTGCACCTACTACCGCAACGGCTGGACCTGCTATCGAGCCGGCGGCAACACCTGCTACGCCAATACACCGACAGCAGTGAACCGCGAGCATGCCATCCTCCAGGCGAGCCGCTGCGTGGCTGTGAGCCCCTCGGACACGGCTCCCGTGCTCGTCGCGCTCGATGCGCAGATGGTCATCCGGCGGGGCGGACGCGAGCGTGTCGTCGACGCGGACGACTACTTCGTCGGACCGGACGTAGATATCACACGCATGACGGTTTTGAGGCCCGGCGACCTGCTCACGGCCATCCGTATCCCGGCGACGTGGGCGGGTGCGCGGTTCTACTTCGAGAAGGTGCGCGACCGGGAAGTGTGGGACTTCCCCTTGGTCAACGTCGCTTCGGCAATCAGGGAGAGCGGCGGCCGTATCGACGAGGCCCGAGTGGTGGTCGGCGCCGTGGCTGCGCGGCCGCTGCGCCTGCGGGCGGTGGAGGAAGCGCTGGCCGGGCAGCAGCTGAATGAGGAGACGGCCACCGCGGCCGGCGAGCTGGCCGTCCAGGACGCGGAGCCGCTGCGCTACAACGCCTATAAGGTGCCGTTGATGCGCAATCTGGTGCGGCGCGCCGTCAGGGGCGGGCCGCTCGCTGCCACGGCGTAGACCGGACCGCGGCGCGCGAAGGCCTCGGCGCGTGTCACTCTTGGTGAGCCGGCGGTTGTGCTGCTGGCCGCCCGTCCTTGTAGCGCTGCTGCTGCTCATAGCCTGTGAAAGCCGGCAGGAGGAGCCCGCCCCGCCCGTCGCCGCGGCGAGCACCCTGTGGCACACGCTCGGCAGCTGGTCGGGAAGCGGCGACCGTCAGACCGGGTCATTCGACGTGACCACGGGCTCCATGCGGCTCACGTGGGAAGCGCTCCAAGAGGGCGCTCCGGGCACGAACCAATTCCGCGTCTCGCTCCACAGTGCGATCAGCGGCCGGCCGCTACAGACGATCGTCGATACCCAGGAGGTCGGCACCGGCTCCGTGGACCTAGCGGCCAACCCACGCGTTGCGTACCTGCTGATCGAGTCGGAGCGGATCCGTTGGCACGTCACGCTCGAGGAAGCGGTGCCGGGGAGTCAGGTCAGCGGGCCGCGCTAGTTGGGCGAGAGGGCCATGCACCAGGAGAAGACCCCGCCCGTCTAGCTCGCCGTCGATCAGCAGCATCCGTGAGGCCCCGAGCGGAAACGCATTAAAAGTGCTTGACCCCCAACCCATATCCGTGAGGAATTGGGAACAGGTGGCGATTAACCCGTGACGCCCCTCCCCACCAGGTCGGTGCGTCAGGTATGGATGAACACATGTTCCACCTCAGTTATCAAAGGATCTAAAGATGAACCAGCACAAATTGGTCTTTTCTTTCGCGTCGATTGTAGCGCTGCTGGTGGCGACCCCGGCCCTGGGGCAACTCACCAACTTCCCAGTGCTTTCAATGGCACCCGGGAGTGGTTATGGAACCACTTCGTTTGGGACGGCATTCGGCAGTGGCGTCAAGAACAATTCCATAGAGCGAAGCGTGTTCGTCGCCCGGATCGAGCGAGGCCTGGAGACGGTTTCCTTCGGGGCCGACGTCGGGTACATCGCGGGCGACACCGACAACTTGACCCTCGCGGGCAGCGTAGCCGCTCATCTGCTCAGCGACTCGCCCGTACAAGTGAGCTTTCAGACCGGTCTCGGGTGGATAAGACAAGACATCCTCACCTTGAACCTGACGACCCTGCACATTCCCGTCGGCGTATCGATACAGGGCACCGGCTTTGGTAAGGTGAGGCCCTGGGTGATGCCCCGCGTCAGCTTTACCCAATTCTCGGGCGACGCCATCGCCTCGAGTAATACCGACACCGAATTCGGTGGCTCGGCTGGTATTGCGTTCGCGACCGACTTCGGCGTCGGATTCAGCTTGGCGTACGACTATCAGGACATCATAGGTGGGACGCGCCACCAGCTCGGCGCCGTCATGTCCTACGTCGTGGGCAGGTGACCCTGCGTTAGGCATTCTTTTCGCGCAGGGCGCGCCCTTCGCCGCCCTACGGGATACAGCAGCGTGCTGGACCGGCCTCGAGCTTCAAGCCATCTTTTGCGCCATGCATGACGAGCAACTCAAGGCCCGTGGTCGAATTCCCTCCGCCCTATGAAGATCCTTGATGCCATCAACGCTCGTCGCTCGATCAAGAGCTTCACCGACCGTCCCGTGACACGGGACGAGATCGAGCGGCTGCTCGATGCGGCCTGTCAGGCCCCGAACCACCGAATGACGGAGCCGTGGCGCTTTTATGTGCTCGGCTCCGAATCACGGCGCGCCTACGGTGAGGTTTTGGGGCGCAGGAAGGCCAAGCGGGTCGACGATGTCGAGGCGGCCGAGGCGGTGATCGAGAAGGTGGCCGAGACTCACGAGGCGCTACCCGCCATGCTCGCGGTCGCCGTCATGCTGGACGACAACCCCGAGATCCGCGAGGAAGACTACGCGGCAGCGTACATGGGCATCCAGAATCTGTCGCTCGTCGCGGAGGCGATGGGACTGGGGACACACATCAAGACCGGCGCCGTCATGGACGACCCCGCCGCACGGGCGGCCGTCGGACTCCCCGACGGGGAGAGGATCGTGGCTACAATCAACATCGGCGAACCCGAGAGCCTACCTGAAGCCAAAGCGCGGCGGCGGGCCACGGACCTCACGACCTGGGTGCCGTGATCAAAGGCGAACGGATATGAGCCGAGCGCTCGTGGGCGCCGGTGAGCGCTGGAATCAGGGGGTTTTCACCCGAGGTTCTCTCGACGGGAGGGTCGTGAACCCGCTAGCTTTAGTTTCGCCTCTCAATGATCCGCTCAAACCCGCCATAGACCCATGAGCGACCCGTCGAAGCCAACTGTGGAGTTCACGAATCTGGCGAAGGACAAAGTCCTCCGTTTCATGCAGATGCAGGAGAACGAGGGCCTTGCGGTGCGCATCCAGGTTGCCAGCCCCAGCCCGCTCGATCCCCGCTACGACATCACGATGATCGAGCCCGACGAAAAGTGCCCGGAAGACGTGGTGTTCGACGGCTACGGGTTCGAGGTCGTGATGGAGCCCGAGAGTGCGAAGCTCCTCGATGGCGCTCGCGTCGACTGGATCGAGACCCTGACCGACACCGGGTTTAAGGTGGAGAACCCGAACCTGGCGCCCATCGGCTCGAAGCCGTTGGAAGGCCCTCTGGCGGACCGAGTTCGACAGGCCATCGACCAATTCGTGAACCCCGGAGTGGCCCAGCACGGCGGACAGGTGACGCTGGTGGAAGTCAGGAACAAGATCGTCTACCTGCAAATGGGTGGGGGTTGCCAGGGGTGCGGGATGGCCTCAGTGACGCTGAGCCAGGGAATCGAGCGGATCCTTCACGAGCAGGTGCCGGAGATCGAGGGCATCGAGGACGTGACCAACCACGCCGACGGCGAGAACCCCTACATCAGCGCGTCCAAGTAACCGGCACTCCAACGGAGGGCCTGCCGTATTGAGGGTGCTTCTCCTCCTTTCACGAACCTCGTATCGCGCCGAGGCTTTTGTCGCCGCGGCCCGCCACCTGGACGTGGATGTCACGGTTGGCTCGAATCACCGGCAGGCCCTCGCCGACCTGACACCTGGCGGCAGCCTCACGGTCGGTGTCGAGGACATGGACCGATCGGTCGCCATCATCGTGCGGTTCGCCTCGGACCATCCGCTGACGGCCATCGTGGCGGCGGAAGACGATTTCGCACAAGTGGCAGCGGCAGCATCCGAGGCCCTTGGGCTGAGGCACCATCCTCTCGAGGCGGTCCGGTGCGCTCGTAACAAAGCGGTCATGCGGCAGCGGCTCGAGGCGGCCGGATTCCCGTCACCCTGGTTCCATATCGCCTCCGTCGAAGACGATGCGGAAGCGGCCGCGGCGAGGGCTCGCTATCCCTGCGTTCTCAAGCCGCTTGCGTTGTCTGCCAGCCGCGGGGTGATCCGCGCGGACACGCCCGAGGAGTTCGGCCGCGCCTGGAGCCGGATTCGGGGGATCCTCGAGCAGCCCGACGCAGTCACCCGCAGCGGCCACGGAGTGGCCGAGATCCTGATCGAAGCGTACATGCCGGGGCGGGAAGTGGCCGTGGAGGGGATCGTGGTGGAGGGCGAGCTCCAGACCCTGGCCGTCCTGGACAAGCCGGACCCCATGGTGGGGCCGTTCTTCGAGGAGACCATCCTTGTGACGCCTTCGCGTCTCCCCGATAGCGTTCAGCGCGAGGTCGTCTCCTGCGTGCAGCGGTCCGTGGCCATCCTCGGCCTCGATGACGGCCCCGTCCACGCCGAGCTCCGAGTGGACGCCGAGCGGGCCTCACTCCTGGAGATCGCGCCGCGCTCCATCGGTGGCCGTTGCTCCACGATCCTCCGCTTCGAGCCGGAGGCGACCCTGGAGGAACTCATACTGCATCATGCATTGGGGATGCCGATCGATGAGTACTCCCGAGCTCCTGGAGCCGGCGGGGTCATGATGCTGCCGATTCCGGAAGTCGGCGTTCTGCACGAGGTGGGCGGGTCCGAGGCAGCCCTCGAGACTCCGGACATCGAAGGGCTCGAGATTACGATCGCGGTGGGCCAGAAGGTCGTGCCACTCCCCGAGGGCAATCGCTACCTGGGATTTCTCTTCGCCCGAGCAGCGACGCCGGAGCAGGTGGAGACCGCGCTTAGGCTCGCGCACGCTCGACTCGATGTGAAAGTCGAGCCCAGCTGAGGGACGAGCGCCGCAAATCAGGCCGAGGGTCAGCTCGTGCCGGCTGGGGCCCGGAAGGCGCTCAAGAAATCATCGACTCCGGGTGATGGTGCGGGGCCGTAGCGTGATTCAGAAATCCAGCGCCGAATCTTCATGGCGGGCCGGGTCATCCAACCGACCCAGCCGCCGCCTGTGCCCGGCCGTAACCCGGCGCCGACCGGCGTAGCCTCCGCTCACTTCGTGCCAATACGCCACCTTGGGCTCGTCCGACTGCCAGCAGAGATAAACCCAACGGCCGTCCAGAGTGGTCGGAAAGTCTACCAGCCCGTGCTCAAGACCGCCGACCGGAAAGCGGATGCCCCGGTCAACAAGCCGCTGTTGGATGAGCTCTTCGATCGCCCGGCGGCACTCCGAGAGGGAATGACGATGCTGCGCGTACTCCTCGTGATCCGGGTTGTCGCTTTGCGAGACGACGTCGCCCCAAAGAGCGTCCAGCACGGCCAGCTGGTCCAACTTGCTGCGCGCCACGTCGCGAAGGCTTTGGATCTCGTTGAGGGCGGCCCGCAGCTCAGGAAGCAGCTCGTTTGCCTCGTCGACTGTAAAAGCATGATGGCCCATGGCGCTAGCTTTCCAATCCTCTCATCGTCGCCACAGAGCCGAACTGACTCTCGGTTGGCTCAGCTCAGCAGAACCACGCTTCAGTCAGGTGCGGTGGTCTGGCACTTCGACGGCGGTATCGGGGTTGGGCTACGGTCCGCTGACCGAAAATAGTCTCAAGGGTAAGCTTCTTGATCCCGTCGAAGGTCGTTGCCGGGTCTTCACCCGAGCTGGCTGCTTCTTCAGCGACTCGCCCGACCCGCCGTTGTAGCATGTCCACACGGGGATCCGGATGCTGCCACGTGTACACGAAGTCCTCCTGAACCAGGCTCCCCAAGTGAGGCTGGATCTCAGGGATATCGAGGAGCCATGAGCCTGGAGGCAGAAGTAGTCTGATGGAGTACTGGACCGGATCGAGGTGATAGACCAAATCGTGGTTCTGCACGAACTCGAGCAGCTCCAAATACCCCGACAGCGTTGTCCAAGGCGTGAAAGGTAGCAGCGATGGGCGAAGGGCAACGTCCGCGGATCGGGTAATCTCCAGGGCAGTGACCACGTCGTCTCGGGTGTGACCCTTGTCGAGATACCCGAGAATACGGTCGTCCACACTCTCCATAGCGGACACGACGAAGATGCACCCGAGCGCTGCCAACTCCACGACCGCGTCACGATGCTGGATGAGGTGCTCGATCTTGGCCGTGAAGTCGAAGCTCAGTTCGGGGTGGCGGTTACGCATCTCCCGAACAATCCCGAGCGAGTGCTTCACACCGTTCAGGAAATCCGGGTCGCCAAAGTTGATGTGCTGCGCACCCATGCGCACGAGGTTGTCGATATCCGCGAGCACGACCTCCTGCTGAACTATGCGAAGCCTTCCCTCGTAGACAGCCGGGATCGGGCAGTGTCGGCACCGATGAGCACAACCGCGGCTGGCTTCGACCTGTCCCACCAGCCGGAGTTCCCCCTCGGAGGTCCTCAGGTGGGCATACTTCTCCAGCGGAGGTAGTAAGTGTCGCGCTGGTGGCAGAAACTGCTGTCGAGACAGGTTGGGTGGACCGCGCAGCTCCGAGAGCGAGACGCCTCCCGGGCCAGGCGATCCATTCTCGGCAAAGCGGTCGACGTGCTGAGTGAGCGGTGTCTCAAATTCACCGCCGATCACGCTGTCGGCTACGCCATCGAGGAGGTAGTCCTCGTTAAGAGAAGCGTAGAGCCCGAAGTAGCAGATGTGGCACTGCGGATTCAATCCCCGGACCAGCTCACCGGCTTTGACGCCGAGTCGGATCGCCGTGTGCATGGGAGTCGAGATCCCCACAAAGTCGGCCCGGCGGACCTTGGCCTCGTCGATAACCTCGACGGCGAGATCCAGGCATTCCACTTGATGGCGGCCTTCAGCGAGGATGTGTGCGGCAGCGGACGCTACTCCGAACGGCTGATGGCCGAGCTTATAGCAGGAGATGAGGAGCACGTTCATTGCCGAAGATGCCTCATGGCCTGGGTATCAGCCGACCGATCCCTCCATTTCGAGCTCGATGAGCCGGTTGAGCTCGACCGCGTACTCGAGCGGAAGCTCCTTGGCGATGGGCTCGATGAATCCACGCACGATGAGCGCCATGGCCTCCTCTTTTGTCAGCCCGCGGCTCATGAGGTAGAAGAGCTGAGCGTCGCCTACCTTGGAGACGGTGGCCTCGTGTCCCACCGACGCCTGCTGCTCTTCGATCTCGATATACGGGTAGGTATCGGTGCGCGAAGTCGCGTCGATGAGAAGCGCATCACACTCGACGTTGGAGCGGGCGTTGACCGCACCCTCGTACACTTTGCAGAGGCCACGATACGATGAGCGGCCGTGGCCCTTCGAGATCGACTTCGAAATGATCGAGGACGTCGTGTTCGGCGCCACATGGACAACCTTGCCCCCGGTATCTTGGTGCTGCCCGTCGCTGGCGTATGCGATCGACATGATCTCGCCGTGTGCTCCCTCGCCCACGAGATAGCACGACGGATACTTCATCGTGAGCTTGGACCCGAGGTTGCCGTCGAGCCACTCCATGTTCGCGTTTTGGTTCACCAAGGCGCGTTGAGTCACGAGGTTGTACATGTTGTTCGACCAATTCTGGATGGTCGTGTAGCGGAATCTCGCGTCCCTCTTCAGCACGATCTCGATCACACCGGAGTGGAACGAATCGGTGGAATAGACCGGCGCCGTGCATCCCTCGATGTAGTGAGCGTGAGCGCCCTCGTCGACGATGATCAGCGTGCGCTCGAACTGCCCCATGCGCTCTTGGTTGACCCGGAAGTACGCCTGTAGCGGCGTCTCGAGCTCCACACCCCTCGGAATGTAGACGAACGAGCCCCCAGACCAGACCGCCGAGTTGAGCGCCGCGAACTTGTTGTCTGCAGCGGGAATGACGGTCGCGAAATACTCACGGAAGAGCTCCGGGTGGTTCTTGAGCCCGTCTTCGATCGAATCGAAGATCACGCCCTTCGACGACCACTCCTCCTTGAGGGAGTGGTAAACCATCTCGGACTCGTACTGCGCGCCGACGCCTGCCAGGAGCTTTTGCTCCGCATCGGGGATGCCCAAGCGCTCGAACGTGTTCTTGATCGTCTCCGGCACGTCGTCCCAGGACCGCTCCATCTGATCCTGTGGCTTCACATAGAAGTAGATCTCATCGAGCGTCGCCTCGAGATCCGACAGGTCGCCGCCCCAGGTCGGCATCGGCTTCCGCTCGTAGATCTTCAGCGCCTTCAGACGGAACTCGAGCATCCACTCGGGTTCCTCCTTGTGCTTCGAAATCTGCCGCACGATATCCTCGTCCAGGCCGGGTCTGGTCCGGAAAACGTGCGCTTCATCATCGACGAACCCGTACTGGTATTCGTCGAGGCCGAGTCCTTCTACTAGTTCATTTTCTGGCATGGACCTCCTCCTCCTCCTCCTAATTCCGCTCCTGCTGGAGATAATCAAGAATGATTCTCGTTATCAACAACATACCTTCGGAGGTATCGATGGGCAAACGAAGGCGCTCGGAATCGACCCGTTGTCCGGACGGGGCCGGGTCTCCACCTTTTGTCCATCCGGAGGAGGGCCATAGGTGAAAGAATTTACGGAATCGCGTCTTGCCGTGGGCGCAGGCGAACTCTGGGATCTGGGTACACGCGCAGAGTTCCTGAACGCCGTCGGCGACGGTTCGCTGCCCGAGGATGCGTTCAACCGGTGGCTCGTGCAGGATTACCTGTTCGTGAGAGGGTTTGCCAGCTTCGCGTCCCTGACTGTCGGGAAAACGCCCAGGCCGGGGCAGAGTGTCTTGATCGCGGGCCTCTCGGCCCTCGACGACGAGCTCGACTGGTTCGAGGCGCATGCCGAGGCCAGGTCCCTTGATCTAGGCGCCGAGCTCCACCCAGTGTGCCAGCACTATGTCGACTTTCTCATCACTGCGGGCTACTCCGAGCCGTTCCACGTGCTGCTTGCACTCTTCTACGGCGTCGAGGTGGCCTATGTGGTCGCATGGAGTCGCCTCGAGGTCCGGGGGCCGTACGCCGAGTTTATCGACCGGTGGACCCATGAGGACTTCCAGGCCTACGTGCGTGTCCTGTCGACGCTCGCCGACGAGCATCCCCATCCCCGTCAGCAAGCGATGTTCAACGAGGTCATGCGCCATGAGCGGGATTTTTGGCACATGACCTGGAAAGGCTGAACCGCTCATGTCGGCCGAACCGCTTCACAAGACCTTATGGCAGGAAAACCAGGCAGTAGCCGAAGAATGTTTGGCCCATCCGTTCGTCCGCGGCTTGGGAGACGGCAGCTTGGATCCCGAGGTCTTCAAGCACTATGTGGCGCAAGACGCTTTCTTCCTGCAGGCCTTTTTCAGCGCCTATGCCCTGGGCGCCGTCCGGGTAGTGGAGAGACGGCAGGTCGTACAGAGGCTCCACGGGCTCATGGGCGGCGTACTGGACGAGCTGAAGCTTCACGAAGGCTACGCCGAGAGTCTGGCAATCGATTTGGGGAACGTCCGACTCCATCCAGCCACCCGCGCTTATACCGATTTCTTGCTTCGGACCGCGTGGACGACCGAAGTAGGTGAGATCATGGCAGCAATGACGCCGTGCATGCGGCTCTATGCATACTTAGGACAGGAGTTGGCCCTGGGAGACCACTCCCAGAATCCTTATCGGGAGTGGATCGAGACCTACTCGAGCGCGGAGTTCGAGGCGCTGGCCGCCGAGCTCGAGTCGCTGCTGGACCAGCTGGCCGAGGGCACACACAGGGTGTCACAGGCCTACCGTTACGCTATGCGCTGTGAGCTCGACTTCTTCTCGGCCTCGCTTGACGAGGGGGTGGTGGACGCTCTGGCCTAAGCTGCGCCATCACCCGCCGCGCGTGTGCATCTCCCGGTGTGGATCTTCGCGCAGATCTTCGATCTGATGGAGAGGGCCTCGGGAGCCCAGCGCCTGTCTATCCTCGGCCCCACGGTCGGTACGATTCGTCCACCCCCGGACAATCAGCGACCTGATCTCATCTTGGGAGGCCCGCTCTCGCAGAGGCTTCCGAAGGTCGATCCCGTGGGCCGCGTACAGACACAGGAACCACATCCCATCCGCAGTGAGCCGGCTCCGGTCGCAGGCACTGCAGAACGGCTCGGTTGTTGAGGCGATGATGCCGAAGCTCGTCCCGTCCGGTAGCCCATAGCGGTCCGCCGGAGCCGAGCTATTGTCGCGGAGCGGCTCGATCGGCCCATAGTGCCTCTCCAGCAGGCTCAGTATCTCCCTCCTCGAAACGACCAGGTCCATCGACCACCGCGTCGCGCCGCCCACGTCCATGTACTCGATGAACCTGACTTCTGCGCCGCTATCCCTACTGAAGTCGATCATGTCCGTGAGTTCGTCGTCGTTGTACCCGCGCATGACCACGGTATTGATCTTGAGGGGTTTCAGCCCGCTCTTCGCTGCGGCATCGATACCTTCGAGCACCTGGGGGAGACGGTCGCGGCGCGTGAGCTGCTTGAACCGCTCCGGCCGTAGCGTATCCAGGCTCACGGTGACCCGGTCCAGTCCCGCGCTCCGGAGCGACTCCGCCTGCTTCGCCAGTAACACACCATTGGTGGTCATGCTCAGGTCACGAACGTCCGGGTTGGCCGCTAGCCGCTCCACTACATCCGCCACTTCGCGGCGGAGCAGCGGCTCGCCGCCCGTGAGGCGCACGTTGTCCACCCCAAGCTCGCTGAAGACATCGACGAGATCGCCGATCTGCTCGACGGTGAGGATGTCGTCGCGGGGCAGCCAGACATACTCCTCCTCGGGCATACAGTACTGGCAACGCAGGTTGCATTTGTCGATCAGTGAGACCCGGAGGCTCTTAAGAGGCCGGCCGAACGTGTCTAGCACTGTGCGCCTTCTCCTTGGTCTCCACTCCCCGAGGGAGCGGGGCAGGCTACGTGGGCCGCCGCGATCAGTTCCTGGGGTCTCAAACTATACATTCAGGTACCAACATGCGGCATCGAGAATCGGACACGTCCCTGCCACCCACTGAGGTGACCTTCGGTCTCTCACCCAAGTCGTGAGTTCGACTCTGCTCGCTGTCAACCTCGGCAGCGGGGAGTACCGTTAGTTTACGGTCATGGACTTGACACCTGAGGAGCAACCCGTCGTCCGTCGTGCTGTGACGGCGTACCACGCGATGAAGAAGCGGCACAAGGGGCCATTCACAGGCACGACTGCCAACGAGATTCTCGAAGAATTGAAGCCGTCTCTAGCACGTTGGACTGAACTCGCCGCGTTCGTGATCGAAAGGGCAAAAGGACCCACACCAAGGAATCGATAACTTGGCGCGTCAGCTCACGCCGCTGGTCGGCATAGTGGTCAGACAGCAGAATCGCGATTCGTTAGGCGGCACGTTCTTAGGATTGGGCATGAATCTATGATAAGGATGCCGAGTGCCCGTTTTTCAGTTGGTGACGTGGTGCAACACAAACTGTTCGAATACCGAGGTGTAATCGTCGATGTCGATACGCACTTTCGAGGAACCGAAGAATCGTACGAAGCCGTGGCCCGTTCGAGACCACCGAAGCATCGTCCTTGGTATCACGTGTTGCCACACGGAGCCCAACATCAAACGTATGTAGCCGAACGAAACCTCGAACCAGATCACAGTGGCCTCCCCATTCAACATCCCCTAGTGGAGCGCTACTTCACTGATTTCAAAAACGGGCGGTATGTCAATGATGTTCAGATCCATTAGTGATCATGCCGTCTTACTGATGATCACCCCTGTGACAATGGACCCGGCCCGGGCTGAGCTCGGGTTGGAAGACATGTAGATCGGTCTTGAGCTTATCCCATTTCCTGTCGTGAGTACGGTCACAGCAGAGTCTCCCGCGGCACGCTGGGTGATTGGTGTCCTGTCGGTCGTCGTGTTGGCGGCGGTGATCGTCGTCCTCTACGCCATGCCGGGGCGCGGCCCAGCACCCGGTACGCCGGGAGCGCTGGCAACGGTGAACGCCGTCCTAAACGGAGGCGCGGCGTGTTTCCTGCTAACCGGCTACGCGTTCATTCGCAAGAGGAAGATCAAAGCTCACCGGACCTGTATGGTGACCGCTTTCGTTCTTTCGTCGCTCTTCCTCGTCACCTACCTGTTTCATCACGCCCAGGTCGGCTCCGTTCCCTTCCGGCATGAGGGATGGATCCGCGGCGTGTACTTCGCCGTGCTTGTGCCGCACGTCGCGCTGGCGGTGGTGATCGTTCCGCTCGCGCTGCTCACGATCTATCGCGGCTGGACCGAGCGTATCGAGAAGCATCGCAAGATCGCTCGCTGGACGCTGCCGCTTTGGCTTTACGTTTCCGTGAGCGGCGTCGCCGTCTACCTCATGCTATATCATCTATGAGCTCAGGTATGAGCTCAGGATCGCCAAGACACGCTCTACCCTTTCCCGAAAATCCCCCTGGTCTGCTTGCGCCTACCGGCCTCCTCTCGGATGTTGACGAATGATCACCGCCATGAACCGGATCTATGTGGTGCCGGAGTACACCGAGCAGTTCGAGCAGCGCTTCCGGACACGGGCGCGGCTGGTGGACGGGATGCCCGGGTTTATCTGGAACAAGGTCCTGCGCCCAGTCAATCCGGGAGACCCATACATTGTCTTGACACTGTGGGAGTCCCGGGCCGCGTTCGATGCATGGGTAAAGTCGGACGAGTTTGTGAAGGGACATGCACGCTCCGGCACGCTTCCGCAAGAAGCGTTCATGCAACCGAGCCAGCTCGAGTTGCACGAGGTCTTCACGGACTCGAGCCAACCGGATCTGGAGCCGGAGCCACGTGGCAAGCCAGTTGCCTTTCACGGCACCTGGGATGGCGAGCGCTGAACGATGAGGGACAATTCATGAGACCGCTATCGCAGCTAACCCAGACCTACCTGACAGTGGCGCTGCTGAGCGTCGCGCTGACGGCAGCGGCCCAAGAGCCGGGAACCGCGGACGGCGAGTGGCCATCGTATGGCGGCAACCTCTCGCACGACCGCTACTCGCCGCTCGACCAGATCACGGCAGAAAACTTCAGCGAGCTGGAACTGGCGTGGCGATTCAGCACCGATAACCTCGGTCCGCGGCCCGAGACCAATTTCGAGTCCACGCCGTTGATGGTGAACGGCATCCTCTACACGACGGCCGGCTCTCGACGCGCCGCGGTCGCGCTCGACCCCGAGACGGGCGAATTGCTCTGGATGCATCGGGTCGACGAGGGCGAGCGGGGCGAAGAGGCACCGCGCCAGCTGTCCGGCCGCGGACTCGCGTACTGGGACGACGGTGGGGATGGCGTCATCCTGTATGTCACACCGGGCTACCAGCTGGTCGCCCTCAACGCCTGGACCGGTGCCCGGATCCAGAGCTTTGGCGACGCCGGCATCGTCGACCTGAAGCAAAACATCGACCAGGATCTCGAACCCACCTCCGAAATCGGGCTGCACGCAGCGCCGGTGGTCGCGGGCAACACGATCATCATCGGCGCGGCACATCGACCGGGTGGCGCGCCGCCGTCGCGCACGAACGTCAAAGGCTACGTCCGCGGCTTCGACCTCCGGACCGGCGATCGGAAATGGATCTTCCACACGATTCCCGACGCGGACGAGTTCGGGAACGATAGCTGGCTGAACGATTCCTGGCGCTACACCGGGAACACCGGGGTCTGGGCCCAGATGACCATCGACCCCGAGCTGAACATGGCCTACTTCCCGGTCGAGGCGCCGACCGGCGACTACTACGGTGGGCATCGCCACGGCGACAACCTGTTCTCTGGCAGCGTCGTGGCGGTCGACCTGGACACGGGCGAACGAGTCTGGCACTACCAGACGGTCCACCACGACATCTGGGACTGGGACCTGCCGGCGGCGCCGGTGCTGTTGGACATCACCGTCGACGGGCGCCCGATCAAGGCAGTGATCCAGCCGACCAAGCAGTCCTACATGTTCGTGCTCGACCGGGTTACCGGTGAACCGGTGTGGCCCATTTCGGAAATGCCGGTGACACAGGGTGACGTGCCAGGTGAGTGGTATTCGCCGACCCAGCCGATCCCCACCAGACCACCCCCCGTCGACGAGATCGACCTCGGCGTCGAAGACCTGGTCGACTACACGCCCGAGCTGCTGGCGCAGGCCGAGGCAATCTTCTCCAGATACACGGTCGGATGGCTGTACGACCCGCCCACCGTGGCCATCGCCGGCGGGAGCCTCGGCACCCTGGCGGTACCCAGCTCGACCGGCGGCGTGAACTGGCCCGGCGGATCGGCCGACCCGGAGACTGGCTTCTTCTACATCTACACCAAGACCCAGGTCGGCGCGCTCGGGCTGGTCAACGACCCGGACCGCTCCGACATGGACTTCATCCGTGGCCGCCCCGACGGCGTCAGCTTGCCCGATGCCGCGACGAACATCCAGGGGTTCCCGATGATCAAGCCGCCATGGGGTCGCATCACCGGCATCAACATGAACACCGGCGACATCGCGTGGCAGATTCCACACGGCGAAGCGCCAGACAACATCCGGAACCATGAGCTGCTTGGTGGCATGGACATCGGGCGAACCGGCTGGCCTGGCCGCGTCGGCGTGCTGGTCACCAAGACCGTGGTCGTCGCTGGCGAATCCGGTCTCTACACGACCGAGACCGGCGAGGTCGGCGCGATGCTGCGCGCGTATGACAAGGCGACCGGCGCAGAGGTCGGTGCCGTCTACATGACGGCCCCGCAGAGCGGGTCGCCGATGACCTATCAGGTGAACGACCAGCAATACATCGTCGTCGCCACGAGTGGCGGCGGCCGGTCCGGCGAGCTGTTGGCATACCGTCTGCCCTAGCGGTCCGGGGTGCACGAGAGCGCACAGCTCTCTCACAGGGACTTGCTCAGGATTCCGTGATGTCACACCGCGACAGCCAGAGAGTTGATGTCAGCGTTCTCGAGGACGGGCTTCGTGTGTCCCCGCGCCGCCACTTCGATCATGGCCCTGCCGATATTGACAGTGGTCGTCACGTGCGTCGGCAGCAGCCGTTCAAGCAACGGGTAGAATGGCCTGAGCACCGTGTGGAGCGCCCGGTACACGTGCGTCGTGTGGCGCACACCTCGCAGCGGCTGGATGTACCCTGGCCGAAACATGAAGGCATCAAACGGCATCCGTAGCAGCTGATTCTCCGTCTTGCCTTTGACCCGTGCCCACATGAGGCGGCCCCGTTCCGTGCTGTCTGTCCCTTCCCCGGAGACATAACAAAAAGTAAGCGCAGGATTCAGGTCGAGGAGAGACTCAGCGGCCGCGACGGTCAGGTCGTAGGTCACGCTGTGGTAGGCCGCCTCGCTCATGCCCAGGGCGGAGGCTCCGAGACAGAAGAAGCACGCGTCGATGTTCTGAAAGTGGTCGGTGGCATCCCCGTAGTCGAACAGGTCAGAACGGATGACCTCGCGGAACTTCGGGTGCGTGACAGCGCCTGGTCTCCGACCCACCGAGAGCACCGACTCGACTCTGGGATCGTCCAGACACTCGATCAGGACCCCAGCCCCGACCATTCCGGTGGCGCCGAATAGGACGACGTTCACTGTGTTCTTGATTGGGCGTGGCCAGGGTCAGCTCGGTCATCCGCAAGAACGGTCTCGGCGTCGATCGTGATACACACGGGGTCTCCAACGACGACACCCCCCCTGTCAATCTTGTCGTTCCCCGCGGTATTGATCACTACGTCTACTGACGACAGCCGCGGGTTTGCCGGATCGAACGTCCACTTTGGCATTGCAGTGTCTCCTGTCCGACATCTCCGAGGGCGGTCTGTTCCGTCGAAGCGCCGTTGATGACGGAGTGGGTTGACTGGCCTTCGTCAGCGGCCGGAGTCAGCGAACGTCACCCTACTCGCCTTGCCTACCGCGTCGCGATCAAGCGAGCGCTGCCGGTATCCGTGTCGCCCACTCCGCGAACCGGGTCCAGCCTACTTCAGGATAGGACGAGCGGAGTCGGTCGATGTCTGCCTCGTATCCGACGCTGACGAACCACTCGTACATGAGGGCGAGGTCTTCGCTGAAGGACCGAATCCCATCGATCGGCACCTCGACCACGGAGATCGGCCTGCCCAGGATGCCGGCCAGCACGTCTGCCGACTCCCGCGAAGAGAGCTCGTCGCCCGCTATGTCGATCCTCTTCCCGGCAAACTCCTCTGGGTTGGCCAGAACATGAGCGGCAAACGCACCGATGTCCTCGGTGGCGATCTGCTGTAACCGGAGGTCCGCCGGGAGCGCGATCGCGTATGTGCCGTCCTTGAGGACGTTGAGCATGTCGGGGAAAAACAGGTTGTCCATGAAGTATACCGGAGCGATGACGGACCAGCGGAGATCGCTCGCCGCGAGATGTTTCTCGACCCCGTACTTGCTGTCAAAATGAGGGACTCCGGTAGCTTTGTCGGCCGAGGCGACTGAGCTGTATACGAAGTGGTCCACCCCTGCGGCGGCGGCCGCGTCGACGAGCGCCACACCCTGGGCCGTCTCGGCATCGACGCCCGCCTCGAACGGCGTGGTCATCGCAAAGACCGCATCCACACCCTCCAGCGCCGCGTTGAGGGACCCCGCGTCGGTGAACTCCGCACGCACCATCTCAGCACCCAGCCCGGTGAGTTGCTTAGCGGCATCGGATTCAATGTCACGCGTGATTCCCCGGACGCGGAATCCGCGCTCGAGGAGTAGGCGTGCAACCGATCCCCCTTGCTGCCCTGTGGCCCCGGTCACCAGCACCAATCGGCTGTCGGACATGATCGATACCTCCATTTAGTAGGCTCGAAGGCCGTGAGTGACCTCACTTGACCCGAGCCGAAAATAATACGACTATTCATTTATTGAATACACATTCATTGTGTGATCGACGATTGTCAAGTGGTCCGAACGAAACTGGTGAAGCCATGAAGCTTTCCGATGAGATCAAACAGGCGGAGTTCCCGGACGCGCACACGGAAGCCGTGCTGAACCTGCACTTCACCAGCCACTGGCTGTATCGGGTCTTTCAAGAGCAGCTCAAGGAATTCGATATCTCGAATGAGCAGTACAACATCCTGAGGATCCTTCGCGGCAATCGCGGGAGCACGTACAACCTGTGCGAAGTGCAAGAACGGATGCTGAACCGAACCGCGAACGCGACCCGCCTCGTGGAGAAGCTCCGCAAGCGGGGGTTGGTGAGCCGCCAGCCGAACGAGGAGGACCGGCGACGCGTAGATATCGCCATCACTCAGGAGGGGCTCAGCCTGCTCGCTGAGATGGACCAGCCGACTGAGGAGATGAACCGACGGACGGCAAAGGCCCTCACGAACGAAGAGGCGCGGACCCTGACTCAGCTCCTCGAGCGTCTGAGGGAGCGACTCGACATTGCCAAACTGAGGTGACGCCAAGCGTCGAAATCGTGCGACGTCAGATCCTCACACCATAGACTAAAACCAAGCGCCCAGCATGAGCACTGCGAACCCGAATCCAGTTGGGGTTAGAGGGTCGGTTGTTCTCTCAAGTTCTCCCAGGATTCGACCAGTTTCGGGGAGTTTGGGGTCCCGGTTGGGGTCCCATGGGTCATGCGACACCGGTTGTCCAGTGCTCAGCGAGGCGGGTCATGCGACGAGAAGCTCGCGTGCAGGACCCTTGGGCACGATGACCCTTCTCGGGATGGGTGACTCAGCCCTCCAGGTCGTCCTCTCGACGATAGCGATCTTCCATTTGGAAAAGCACCCGGCGTATCGCGTCGAGTTCAGAAGTGCTCAGATCGGCCAGCCCGCGCTCGTTAAGCAGGGCCCGCACGCGCGAAGCTTCGGTCTCGGTTCCGGGAAACTGGCACCCGTACCGGTCCAGCCAGTCTATCAGCGTGGCCCGGTCGTCGGTCGGCGCTTCACGATACTCGGCCTTCAGGTATTGCAGAATGCGGAGTCCGTCGAGCCGCTCGTGGCAGGCGCGGACGAATCGATCCAGTGTCGTGTGGTTATCGCGCAGCGGTTGCCATGGAGCGTCGGTACTGATCTTGTTCCGCAGGAATTCGTCAAGCGGCGTTTCGACCGGTCCGGCGAACAGTTCGGGGAAGGCCCTGGTGGTGCGGCTGATCCGGTCGAAGAGTTCCGGAGCATAGAGTGGATAGCGGTCGGAGTATTCGCCTTCGCAGGCGGCGACGATGGCTTGACCGGTCCCGACGGGAACGCGCCAGGACTTGCGGGTCGCGGGGGTAACCGGGGCGGCGGTCCAATGGAGTACCCGTCCATGTTTGGTCAGTTTCTGCAGGAAGTAGAAATCCTCACCGCTGGTTCGAGGCGTCAGCCCGCCCACTCTTCGGTAGACGGAAACAGGCACGGCAATTGCCGAGCCGAGCGCAGTGAAGGAGTAGGGAGACCCGATTCGCCAGAGGTTGAGCGCATAGAAGCGCATGTAGATTTCGTAACCCAGCATCGCGCGGGTGACGGCTCCGTCGTCGGTGAGTGGATGGTAGTAACGCGCGGCGATGGCACAGGCGGCCGGATGCCGGTTGAAGGAGACGATAAGGGATCGCAGATAACCCGGGGGCGTCAGCGTGTCAGCATCGAGGCTTACGATGATATCCCGGGGGGCGGCCTCCGCACAGATCGCATCCATCAACTCCTTTCGCGCGTGCCCAACACCGCTCCGCTTCGGTGGCCAGCCCCGGCCCGGTGAGGAGCGATCGATAATGCGGAGGTCGAGGTCCGTGACGTCGGCAAGCAGATGGAGACAGGCCTGGTTGGCTTCGCACACGGGGCGTCGATCCGGCTCGTGTTGCCACGCTTCCGGTTGGTTTACGCATAACCACGTGACAAATCGCACGCCCTCCTGTCGCCGAAGCGCGTCGAGGCAGGCGGGAAGGCATTCGAGCTCGTCCTGAACCGGAATGGCGATGTGGACAGTGGCCACAGCTGAACCTCGGCTGACAACTTTTGTCCCCTGGGGGCCCGGCGGCGGGCCGACCTTCGGGTGCATGTGGTGTCTTCTTGCGTGCGTTTCTCGCGGCAAACTACAACATCGGTGTGGCGAGGGTCAGGCACCGACGCCCCGGTGCGTGCCGGGGCACTCTGAAATCGGGTTTACGGAAGGCCAATCGCGCACGATGAAAACCTATGAGGAGGTGCTGGAGAAACTCAGGGGGCTTTCCCCGGCTCGACGGCGTCCTGTTCCAATCTTCGATCGACCGATCAAGCGGCTTCTCGGTAGTAGTGACTGATGGCCAGTCCTGAGGCGGTGTGGGTGGCCCACAACCGGATCAGAGAGACTATGTTGCGCGTATGAGCGACCTCATCATCCGCCCGGACGCAGCCCTCGAAGGCCGCCCAGCGATTGAGCGCCAGAGGAATCGTTGGGTCGCCGGATGGCACTTCGGTGACACGACCTACGGGAGGGTTTCCCGACCGGTAACCTCCCAGATCCGCCACGCGCATTGATGCGCCTTCCACAAGAGACCACCGCCATGAGAACCGACACAGCCATCGTCACCATGTTCGTAGCGAGCCTCGCCGCGTGCTCGCCGACAACAGAAGAAGCCGCTCCCGATGAAACTGCCGAAGCGGCGGCGGCAGCCATCGCCGCTTTTGGCGCGGGCGAAAACGTGTCCCCCTTCGCTATCGGCTCGCTGCAGGCCGCGTCACTGAGAGACGCCGCGTTCGCACCAGCCAACGACAACATGACGCTAGCCATTAACGTGACGAAGGCCGATGTGGACGCCCTGCTGACGGCGGCGGGCCTCGCGACCGATGTCCTCCAACTCAGTGTCCAGCCACTGATCGTCCGCACACCCGACCGCGTGCTGCTGTTCGACACCGGCAACGGCCCGTCCGGAATGCTATCCGCATCGATGGCAACCGCCGGCGTCGAGCCAGCCGAAGTGACGGACATCTTCATCAGCCACAGCCATGGCGACCACGTCGGCGGGCTTGTGGACGCGGACGGCGCGCTGGCATTCCCCAACGCCGACATCCACATCTCGGTCAATGAGTGGGCAGCAATGCAGGCGAACGCACAACTCGCCTCACTAGTGACGGCGATCAATCCAAGGGTTGTGGCGTTTGAGCCCGGCGCGGATCGTGTGCCGGGCACCGTCAAGGCCGTGGACATCCAGGGGCACACGCCTGGCCACTCTGGCTTCCTCATCACCTCGGGCGAGGCCTCACTACTCTATATCGGCGACACGATGCACCATTCGGTGATTTCGGTGCAGCGACCCGACTGGACCATCGCCTTCGATGGCGACGCTCCGTTGGCGCAGGAAAGCCGGAAAGCGGTGCTTGCCTCCGCCGCCGGCTCCGGTCAGCGCGTCTACTCGGTGCACTTCCCTTTCCCGGGTCTTGGCAAGTTCGAGAACCGTGGTCGCACGTTCGTATGGGTTGCTGAGTGACCGCCCGGCTTTCGCCGTTCTGGCGCGCCCGGTACGTCTTGGTGCCCTCCGAGTTAAGTCTGTTCCGTTTGTATTGGCGGGTATCGTCGCTGGCGTGCTTCTGACTCCACTCCTTCCGGGCCCAGCGTGGATCGCGGCTATGCTAGGAGCCGGTACGGCGCTGGGACTCTCTCCGTCGCCAAGGGTGCCGCGCGGCAGGAATTGCCAGAGAACAACCGACCCTCTAATGGGGGGTTCCAAGAACAGGTTTTCGCCACCATAGGACTCGAACGACCCACCTCACGCTTATGAGGCGCCTCAGTAGGGGACCGAATCACGGCAGGATGCCGGAAAAACCTAGATGGATCGCGCGATTTGCCGCCTTCGCGATTCTTCGATGCCGTGATCTGCCGGGTTTAATCGACAGGACAACCGACAGGACCCACTCAAATGGTGTGAGGACATGAGCCTCGAGCGCGAGCGACTGATTTCACTCGTATCTCAACGCCTCGATGGGGTCGAGGGCGGCGGCACGCTGAGCAGGATAGAAGCCGAAGAAGATCCCTACCGCGCCCGCGAATCCCAGAGCGAGCAGAACGGTGGGTAGGGAAACGACCGTGCTCCAGCCCGTCGCGGTGGCGATAGCTCGACTTCCTGCGTAGCCGATCGCCACTCCGGTCAGGCCCCCTATCAGGCTCATCACCACGCTTTCGACCAGGAACTGAACCATCACATCCGAGTCGTGTGCGCCAAGCGCCAGACGGAGACCGATCTCTCGGGTTCGTTCGGTCACGGATACCAGCATGATGTTCATAATTCCGATGCCGCCAACGAGAAGAGAGATGCTGGCGATAGCTGCAAGTAGCATGGTCATGACCTTGGTCGTGCTCTGTGCGGCCTCGGCCAGTTCACTCTGGTCGCGAACGGCGAAATCGTCCGGCACGTTTCCTGTCAGACCGTGGGTGTCGCGGAGAATCTGCTGGATCTCGACCTGCGCCGCTGGGACGTCCTCGGGTGAATACGTACTGGCCAGGATCTGGCTGACGAACTGCCGACCCGCCATGCGATTCTGTACGGTCGTGTAGGGGGCGAGGATCACGTCATCCTGATCGAGGCCCTCGGCGGTCTGTCCCTTCGGTTCCAGGACTCCGATCACGGTCACCGGTACGTCTCTCAGCCTGAGTTGCTGATCCACCGCGTCTCCGTTCGGGAAGAGATTCTCGGCAACCGTGTATCCGAGGACCACTTCCCTCCTGATCGACCGGACGTCGTCCGCGTCGAAGAAGGCACCCTGAATCACGTCCCAGTCACGAATGATCTGGTAGTCGTAGTCGACCCCCAACATTGGGGTGCGCCAGTTCCCTGTGCCGCCGACCACCTGTGTGAATGTCTGAATGACGGGCGAGACCGCAGCGAGGAGAAAACCCTGAGCCTGGATGGCTTCCGCGTCTTCCACCGTCAATCGGGCGATGCTTTGGGCGCCCAAGCTCACGCCCCCCTGTGCCGTCGACTCCGACGTGACGACGAGCATGTTCGTTCCGAGATTCTGGATCTGCCTCTCGATCTGGCCTTGCGCGCCGGCGCCGATCGCAACCATCACGATCACCGCTCCGACACCGATGATGATTCCGAGCATCGTCAAAAGTGTCCGCATCTTGTTCTTCATGATGCTGACGCCAGCCACCTTGATGAGGTTTCTGGCTTTCATGTCACACCCGCCAGCTCGAGTCCCTGAAGCGCCTCGAGGTCTTCCTGGGCGTCCCTTTCAGACACGGGTTCGTCGCGAATGACGTGTCCGTCGCGAAGCTCGACGATGCGTCCCGTGTACCGAGAAATCTCCGATTCATGAGTCACGATCAGAAGCGTAACCCCTTGAGAGTTGAGATCCTGAAAGAGGGCCATGATCTCCAGCGATGTGACCGAGTCGAGGTTCCCCGTCGGCTCGTCTGCGAGCACCAGCGACGGATTGGTCACCAGGGCCCGGGCGATCGCAACACGCTGCTGCTCGCCTCCCGAGAGCTCCGAAGGGTCGTGGTCCATCCGGTCCGCGAGCCCAACCCGTTTTAGCGCCTCGGCAGCGAGACGCTTCGTGTCGATATCCCGTCCAGAACGATCGTAGAGAAGCGGGAGCTCGACGTTCTCTAGTGCGTCTGTGCGCGGAAGAAGGTTGAAGCCCTGGAATACGAATCCGAGCCGCTGGTTTCGGATGTTGGCCAGCTCATTGTTGCTCAGGGCCTCGACACTCACGCCCTCCACAGCATAGGAGCCTGCCGTGGGGCGGTCCAGGCATCCAAGGATGTTCATGAGCGTGGACTTCCCGGACCCTGACGCTCCCATGACGGCGATCATTTCGCCTTGTTCGACCGTCAGGTCCACACCCCGGAGCGCGTGCACCTTCGTGAGACCCATCGTGAACGTTCTCTCTAGGCCGCGGGCCTCGATCACTTTCGCTGCGCCGTGCATCGTCTCCATCGTCATCGTCCCCCGCGCCCGCCACCCGGTCCCGCTTGAGGTTGCTGTTGGGTTTGGAACGGGTTTTCCACGATCGCGGTCGTCGAGGCGGTCGTCACTGCCGCAATCACCTCAAGTCCTTCGCCAACCTCGTTCGGTGCGTTCGTGATCACGGTCTGAATGCCATCCGAAAGCCCTGTTCGCACCCGAGCAACAGACAGCTCACCCGTGTCTCTCTGGAACCAGAGGGTGCCGGCACTCCCCCCGCTCGGTGTCGCGCTCTGGCGACTACCAGTCCGCTGGCGATCGGGAGATCTACCTCCGGTCGCTCGGTCCGGGGCGGGCCCTGACGGGTCCCGATCCAGCGTCACCGAGGCCAGCATCTCTTCTGTGGCACGGAATCGCAGCGCGGTGTTAGGAACCATCAATACGTCTTCGGCCGTCTCAATCACCACATCGAGGGTCGCGGTCATACCGGGGAGAAGACTTCCATCCTCGTTTCCGACGGCAACCACCACGCTGTATGTGACCACGTTCTCTCGGGTGGTTGCCTCGAGCCGGACCTGGCGCACTGTACCCTCAAACTGCCGGTCAGGATAAGCCTGTACCGTGAAGTGCACCTTCTGGCCCTCGGCGATCTGGCCGATATCGCTCTCGTCCACCGAAGCGAGTATCTCCATCTGGGCCAAGTCTTGGGCCAGAACGAACAAAACCGGCGCCGAGAGGCTAGCAGCCACGGTTTGGCCGACCTCAACGTTGCGCGCCACCACTACTCCAGCGATTGGGGCCCGGATCTCAGTGTATTCCAGGTTCCGTCGCGCGCGCTCCAGGTTGATCTCGGCAGTTCGATAGCCGGCATCCGCAAGCGCGAACCGGTACTCGGACGCCTCGACATCGTTGACGGCGATAACCCCTTTCCCGTTGAGTTCAACGACACGCTCGAGATCGCGCCGAGCCTGGTCCAACTCCGCTTGGTTCCGCGCGAGGTTCACCTCGGCCGATCGAACTTCCTGCTCCAGGATCGTCGCATCGATGCGAGCAACGAGTTGTCCCTGCGGGACGCGGTCGTTGAAGTCCGCGTAGATCTCGGCAATCTGACCCGATACCTGGGTCCCTACCTCCACCGTCTCCGTGGCCTGGAGAGCCCCCGTGGCTGTCACTGTGGACTCCAAGTCTCCCCGGGTCACCTCGACAAACCGATACGTGGTGCCAGCCGAGCCGGTCCGCACGGTGAGCGCCCAAATCAGACTCGCTACCAGAATCAATATGCCAGCCGTCCATACTCTTCCGGGCATCATCCGTTCTCCGTCTCCAATTTGGTGATCCCACGTCTAGTATGGTTTAGATAGCGCGGAAGCTCCTTGCGTTAAGTCCCCAATGCTGGATTCGGCGACCTCCCTCTCGCTCATGCAGCGTGAGGTCATGCGGTGCTCAAGACCGATTAGCCTCTCAGCAGCCGGTCCAACCTCGCAGCCGACTCCTCCTGCATGCCCGGGAGGACGTGCGAATAGGTATCCCTCGTCAGCGTGATCGACGCGTGCCCGAGCATCTCTTGCACCACCTTCGGATGCTCGCCGTTGACGAGCCTTACCTGGAGTTCCCCTCCCATCCACCGAGTTCCCGCCAGGCAACCCGAGTTTTTGGGGTACCACTTGGGGTCCCATAGGCCCCTTCCGGCGGCTGCTCGGCGCGCAGCGCCGAGCCAACTCCCATTGGAGGTTATGAGCCGTTCTTGCGTTGCCCGCAGCCACCTCAATGGGTGACGAAGTAGTACCACGGTCCTTCGATCCTCTCCACCTGGCCGATGGACCGGCCAAGAAACGGCGATCCATATGGGAGAGGCTGATCCCGGAAGTATATCGTTCCGTATAGGTGATCGAGCATTCCGCCCTGAACGAAGGCGACGTACCCATCAGTCACCTCTAGCCTCGTGTCGAGAGGCGCCCCGCTGTCCAGCCGAACCGCGCTATCAGCCCGTTCCATACTGGCCCACGAGCGCCGTACGACTTCCTCCATTGCATTTCTGTTTACTCGCAGGTTGAGCCGCGCACCAGCAAGGCCTGATACGCCCACGGAAAAGAGCATCGCCAATAATCCCAGCCCCAGGACGCAGCCGGCCAAGCCAATCTTTTTCCAGGTAGGTCTCACCATCGAGAGGACTATTAGTGCCCCACTCGTTACCACGAACGTCAATCCGCCGCAGATCATCAACCAGAATGACCATTCCCTAGCGACGATGGTGAGGAGATTACCCAGAAACACGCTCATAGCGCCGATGCCGAGCAGCACCAGGGTAGCAACGTATCCACGCTTGGACATTGTTCTACCTCTAACCCAGGGACAACGGCGGCAGTCGCGCCGCGCCAACGGCATCGTGCCTAAAGACACGCCACCCGATCAGATGAAGAATCTAATCCAAGCGAGAATGGCGCATAACTCGTTGTTTGCGTAGCCTCATGTCGCCTGCCCCTCCCACCCTAATGGGTTTTGCGACGGGGGTGTCGGTTCAGCGTCGTCCCCGTGGGGAGGCCCGTGTGTGCTCCCGCCCGCGACCTCGGACCTGGCAGGGCGTCCCCAGGGCGTCTTGTGCCGAGACTGGTCGCCCCTTTCCCGGGGCCAGAAACGCGCAGTTCCCCTCCCCTCCGCTGAGTTACCGCCACGTAACCCGAGTTCTTGGGGTACCACCTGGGGTACCATAGGCCCCTTTTCGCCCCTACCCCACAGACGATCCGTTACCGAAAGAGGTCGGCGTTGACCAGAAAATGCGTCGCAATGCTCGCAGCGTAACCGAGAGCGATCGCCCATGTCCACTTGAGGTGCGAGAGGAACGTATAGATCCCTCGCGCCTGGCCCATCACCGCGACGCCTGCGGCGGAGCCGACGGACAGCATCGAACCCCCGACCCCGGCGGTCAGCGTCACCAGCAACCACTGGCCGAGACCCATGTCCGGACTCATCTCCAGCACGGCGAACATCGCTGGGATGTTGTCGATGATGGCAGAAGCGACGCCCACGATGATGTTCGCCGTCGTTGCGCCCAGCACGCCATACAGATAGTCGGAGCTGATCACCAGGTAGCCAAACGCTCCGAGGCCACCGACGCATAGCATGATGCCGTAGAAGAACATGAGCGTGTCCCACTCGGCACGTTCCAGATTTCGATAGATGTCGTAAGAGCCCTGCGTGCCTTTGCGCACATACATGGACCGCGGGTGCATCCAGCGACAGTGCAGTGTCGAACTCGCCTTCCAACGAGTTGCCGAATCGCCGTGAGCGCTCCTGCAGATGGTAGCCGTAGAGCTTGAGGAACCCGAGCCCGGTCATCATGCCAATGACCGGCGGCAGGTGGAGAAGGTTGTGCGCCATAACGGCCATCGAAATGGTCAGCAGGAATAGGCCGACGACGACCCACGCGCCGTACTGCAACTCCGCCTTCTCGGTCACCGGCTCCGGCTGCGTTCTCGGCACCGCGAAGGAGATGATGAAGGCGGTAACGACCCAGTTGACGATCGACGGAACGACCAGTGCGAAGAACTCGGTGAACTCGACCTGCCCCTTCTGCCAGACCATCAGCGTCGTAATGTCACCGAACGGGCTGAAGGCGCCCCCCGCGTTGGCGGCAACAACGATGTTGATGCAAGCGATCGCGATGAAGCGGTGATTACTCCCGCCTACCGCCATGACCACGGTAGACATGAGAAGTGCGGTGGTCAGGTTGTCCGCGATGGGTGACATGAGGAAGGAAATCACACCGGTAATCCAGAAGATCTTGCGTAAGGAAAAGCCCTGGGAAACCAGCCAGACGCGGAGTACATCGAACACTCCCCGCTCCTCCATCGTGTTGATGTAGGTCATCGCCGCCAGAAGGAACAAGAAGAGCTCAGCAAACTCGAGCAGATCATGGCGGACGCCTTCCGCGATCAGTTCGGTCTCGCCGGCCTGCGTGAATGCGATCGCAACCAGCGCCCAGATCAAGCCTGCGGCAACCATTACCGGCTTCGACTTCCGCAGGTGAATCGTTTCCTCGGCGATCACCAGCGCGTAGGCAAGCACAAATAGCACCAGCGCCGTAATTCCGGCCCAGTGCGAGGTGAAGTCGAGTTGGACCAGCTCAGCCTGGGCCGCCGCCGGGGTCGCAGATATCAGGAGGGCGGCCAGGCCGGCGAGGGTGATCAGGGCTATTGATTTCATTGATCCTCGTCAGGGCTCGCAGCACGAAGGGCGTCCTGGAGCCAACAAGCTATCGAATACGCCGCCTTCGGTCTCAAGAACCGGCGTCCTAACGGCTCCCACTCCCTGAGTTCCCGTCAGGCAACCCGAGTTTTTGGGGTCCGACTTGGGGTACCAAAGCCACCTTTTCGCCACAAACTCCCAGAATCGGGATAGGGGAGGACCGGCGTTCCCGGTCCTTCCCCTCCCACACCACCAGGCATGCGGGTCCGCACCTGGCGGTTCGGTGAGTTGAGGTCAGTACGGCGTGAGCCGGGGCACACCCAGCTCGTCGAAGTACGCCCCCGGCAAGGCCGTGTGCAGGGCGTGGTGCGCAGCCACGTGCCACCAGCTTCGCGCGAACCGAGCAGCTCGCCAGGCGAGGTTCTCGCTCACACCGCGAGCCCTCAACTCCCGGTACGCTGTCCTTCCTCGTTTCCACTGGCGTAATTGCAATGTACGCAGCCGGCGGTGGATCCATTGGTCCAGGTCTCGGAAACCCCCCGGTGTGTCCGCTAAGCCGAAGTATGCCTTCCACCCCAGCACGTAGCTCCGTAGCTCTTCCGCCACCTGTTGCAGGCTCCGCCCGCCGCTCCGGCTTGTAATCTGCCGGACTCGCTCTTTGAACTTCGTCAGGGCCTTCTTGCTGACCCGGCGCTTCACGACCTTCCCTGCCGCTACCCAGAAGCTGTAGCCCAGGAACTGTCGATCCCACACTCGCGCCACCGCGCTCTTTTCCTCGTTGACCTGAAGCCGAAGTTTCCCGTACAGGTGCCTCAGCGCCTGCATCACACGTTGTCCTGCCCGCCTCGACCGCACGTATACATTGCAGTCATCGGCGTACCGGACAAACGCGTGTCCGCGTAGCTCCAACTCCTGGTCCACTTCGTCCAGGAGCACGTTCGCCAGCAACGGCGACAACGGTCCGCCCTGAGGCGTCCCCATGTGCCGCTCCATCACCACCCCGTTCGCCATGACTCCGGCCTGTAGGTAGCGACGGAGGATCCGCAGCATCGCCTTATCCTCGATCCGCTTTGCCAGCCGCCCCATCAGCACGTCGTGGTTCACCCGGTCGAAAAACTTCTCCAGGTCCACATCCACCACCCATCGTCTCCCCTCCTGGATGTATTGCTGCGCTTCGCGCACCGCATCGTGCGCTCGGCGCCCAGGCCGGAAGCCGTGGCTGTGCCGACTGAACGTCGGGTCGAACCTCGGTTGCATCACCTGCAGGATGGCTTGTTGGATGAACCGGTCCAGCACGGTCGGAATCCCCAACTCCCGGACCCCTCCCCCACTCTTCGGTATCTCCTGCCTTCGTACCGGCTTCGGTTGGTAGGTCCCCGCCAGCAACCGCTGTCGGATCTCCCCCCAGTGCCTGCGCAAGTACTCTGGCAGCTCCTCCACGTTCATCCCGTCGATGCCCGGACTGCCCTTATTCTGCCGCACGCGTTTCAACGCTCCTACGAGGTTGGCACGCCCGACCACCTCCTGCATCAGGAGATGCTCGCTTCCTGAGCGCTCGTCTCCATGGGCCACCGTTCCGGCTTCGCCACTCCCCTCTACCTTCGGGGCTTCACCCCTATCCTCCAGTGGGAGCCCCAGTTGCCTGGACTCCTGGCGCATGGCCTTGCCGAGGTCCACGGTCGTCACGCTCTCCTCTCCGTTCGGCCCTTCGTCCGACAAAGCTGGGTCCAAGCGCATCATGCACTTCGTCGGCCTACTATGGCCTCTGCTGACTTCTCGCTCCGCCGGCAGGCCCAACAGCGCAGTGCCGGCGTCACCCTTTCAGGCGTCAGGCGAGACCTCCCCGGGTAAGAACGATGACCTTCCCCGCACAATCGCCGGATCTACGCCGCTTCCCCTTGGTCGCAGGAGCTTCGCGGTCAGTGGTCCGCTCGCCCCGGTCCGCAGCGCCTCGTATCCGGTTCCTGTTCGTCGACTCACGGGTTCGTTTCACGCTTCGTTCAGCGTACGCCTCACGACGAACGCCTTGCGCTTCCCTTCGGTCCCTGCGACCAGGTTCCGGGAGGACTTTCACCTCCAAGTCATCGCCCATGCCGGGCCCACCACCAAAAAGCCGGAAGCCCAGATACTGCCTGGACCTCCGGCCAATGAGCCGGGTGGGTCTCGAACCCACGACCTACGGATTAAAAGATCGATAGCATCATATACGCAGGGCGGCACTAATCTATTTTCTCCCAAGAATTAACACTATTTCTTTTGGTTCCAACGTTTCGGATCCTCCTGTTGGTAGTTGAACTCTTGTTTGAGATGTTCCGCTTGTAATATTGATGAAATTCTTCCCCTGTTCCCATATTGCTGCCCTAGAGCCCATGACGCTTAGGTTCTGGCTAGGTTGTCCATTGCTTTCAATAAATTCATTGAGGACCGATTCGAATTCTGTCGTTGTTGTGAATAGAATGACGATCCCTATCAATTTTTCGTTTTGAACAAAGTATTGACGCTTTTTAAAACTCTCCCGCGCTGGCCGTTGGAACACCAAGAGTGCATTACCATTTTCATCCCGAATCTCTTGTGGTTGCGATAAATCGGAATAAAGATTTTGAAACTCTGTCAAAGACATATCGATGTACGCACCATCGAATCGTGGTGCGGGTTTGCTGCAACCAGTCGACAACGCCATGAATAAGAAGGCGAGGAATCCTCTATGGATTTTCAACATGATACCGTCGTTTCTCTATGTTATCATTTACATACGGGGCTTCCGTATAACTTGCTGCACTTTTCATTTTGATACCAGGCATTTTTTTGGGAACCCGTTACGCTGCATTTCCGGCGTCCTAACGGCTCACATCCGCTGAGTTCCCGCCAGGCAACCTGAGTTTTTGGGGTACCACTTGGGGTACCATAGCCCCCTTTTCGCCCCCTCACTCACCGACGCGAGAAAGCCGGAAGTCCTCTACCTACAGGACTTCCGGCTAGTGAGCCGGGTGGGTCTCGAACCCACGACCTACGGATTAAAAGTCCGTTGCTCTACCAGCTGAGCTACCGGCTCTGGCGGTAAAACTAGCCGCTCCGACCTCCAAGCTCCACGGGCTCAATTGTCCAACAGCCGTCGGTTCGCCAACGAACGACATTAACATCGCAACAAGCGCTCCTGGCCCGAGCAACAAAAGCGTCTTTGGAAAACATGTGTTTTCAATACGCCGACGGCGCTTGTTCCTTTGAATTGGAGTGAACGGAGCCCCTCCCTCCCCCTGACCCAGAACATCGGCAGGCCTGTCGAACCGCCGGATCCGCCGAGGTCACAAACGACCCAAGAAGCGAGATATTGCACGGGTCATGGGCTGTTTTGACCCCTGGAACCCGCATTCTTCCTCGCGATGGAACTCTTTTCCCAGGAGTAGGAAATTGTTGCGCACTTCTCAACCTGGGTTTACCATTAATGAAGAGTTGCGTGCCTCCGCTCTCGGAAACATGTGTTTAGGAGCCTCTGGAGGCACGAATGGCCCAACAGCCCCGTTTACATCTAGTTCCCGCCGTCCTCACTCTCGCATTCGTCGCCTGCGAAAACTCCATCACCGGCATCCCCGACCCTGTTGTCGAAGCGACGCCCGCCGTCGAGGCGGCGACCTCGGTGGCCCTGTCGCACGGTGGTTGCGTCACGCCGGGGGCCAATTTGATTTCGTGGTGGCCCGGCGACGTGGATGGAGACTTCAGCGACATCGTCGGTACGAATCCCATCGCGCGTTCCCAGGGCACCGCATTCGGACCGGGTATGGTGGATGGGGGCTTCCTGTTCAGTGGCGCACCCGGGCACTTCATGGAAATCGACGACGCTGAGACCTTGAGGCCGGCCAACTTCACGATCGACCTGTGGGCAAAGCGCCTCGGCCCGGGGCAACGCGGGACGGATATCTACGGCAACATGCTGGTCCAAAAGGCCATCGTTAACCCCAGCGTGGCCGGCTCGTTGTGGTCATACTTTATTTCTTGGAGGAGTGACGGCACGCTCGCTGCCAGCGTGTATTTCGATAACGATCCCGGGGCTGTTGGTGGGCCGGTGAGGATCGAGACCACGGAATCCTTCCTGGACGGTATTCCGACCTTCGTCGCCCTGTCCGTCGCCGGCCTCGAGAATGAACTCGTTGTGACGCTTTACGTGAACGGCGCGGTGAAGGGCACATTCGATGCGACCGGACTTGGGGCCGTCTCCTACGGTCCCGGCGACATGGTAATTGGAAACAATTATGCCGAACCGCGGCGGCTAGGCTTTCACAGGACATTCGACGGGGTCATTGACGAAATCGAGATTTCCAGCTCCGCACTCACCAGCGACGAAATCCAGGCGATCTACAACGCTGGATCCGGCGGAAAGTGCAAGACCCCCGAGCCGGAGAATACCGCCCCTGAGGTCGACGCGGGCGACGATGGGGAGATCAACGAGGGCGACACCTTCACGGGCACGGGCTCGTTTGCCGATCCTGATGAAGCCGACTCGTGGACTGCTACGGTCGACTACGGCGACAACAGTGGGGTCTCGGACCTCGCGCTGACCGGCTCGACCGGCAAGGACTTCAACCTCTCTCACGTCTACGCGAACGATGGAGTCTATGAGATCATCGTTACGGTCGGCGACGGAGTGGCTGACCCGGTGACCGCCTCGGCTTCAGTCGTCGTGAAGAACGTGCTTCCGAGCGTTGATATGGGCCCGGATGCTAAGATCCTCGAGGGCAGCACCTTCGAAAGAGTGGGCTCCTTCACGGATCCGGGAGCAGACACTTGGACCGCGACGGTTGACTATGGAGACGGCAGCGGGATTCAAGCGCTCGAGCCGTCGGGAATGAGCTTCGAGCTCTCCCACACGTATGTCGGCAACGGATCCGGACCTTTCGCGGTGACAGTTACGGTCGATGACGGATCCGGTCCTTTCGCGGTGACGTCCACACTCGGAGTGGGTGACGACTCAGGTGTGGACGAGACGCTGGTTACCGTCGTCTATCCCCTGACGATCCACCGGGCCACCGTCAGGTTGGACAGATGGAGGAAGTGGAGGAGGAGACACAGTAGAGAGACCTACACTGTAGACGGCAGGCTCCCGCTCAGCCTACTCCAGCGCTTCGATCCGGCTAACGACGTCGTGACCGTCGCGTTCGCGGGAATCGAGCAGCCGATTTCTGCCGACTCCTTCGTTCGTAGGGGCCACAAATGGGAGTTCAGAGCTTCCCGGCGCGAAGGAGGGATCCAGAGGATTCGACTACACGATGACGGTCGTTTCAAGATCCAAGCGAGAGGTCCGTTCGGCTACGATCTGCGTCACGTCAACTTCAGGGAGCCCGTCGACCTCTCTCTCTCGCTCGGTCCCGACATCGGCGAGGCGTCGGTTCAACTCAACCGGAGGCTACGTTTCCGCTCGCGCTGCGGTGGTGAGTGCCGCGACGACCGCGACCACGACGACGATGACGACGATAACGTTGATGATGATGACCACGACGATGATCGCGGCAGGAAGCTTTTCAGGCGATTCATTAGAAAGGGTAGAAGGGGTAGGTAGAAGCTGACGTTTTCCACCACCCGTGAGAAGAGGGGCGGCCCTCTTAGGCGAGGACCGCCCCTTTCCAATCCTGCGGCTCGCCAAATCCGGTCAGCATCCTCCTATGCGGGCCGGCTGAGGCCTTGGCGTGAAAACATATGTTTGTAGCCAGCCCATACCCCACTGGTCCCAAAAAAGAAGAGCGACAACACCGCCTCTCGTGATCCGGTCAACACCGGCGGGCCTGTCTCGATCGAGCCGGCGGCGTCCAAAGAGAGGCCCTGAAAGCGAGTTAAGGCAAGGATTATCAGCATCTAGCCCCTAGAAATCCCGCTCGCCCTCGCGGCGGAACGTCTCTCGGAGAAAAAAAATCGTTGCGCCCGGTTCAACCCAGTTTTACCGTTGATGTAGAGCTGCGTGCCTCCGCTCTCGTAAACATGTGTTTCTAAGCCCCACTGGAGGCATGCATGACCAGAAAGAACCATTCACGGGCAGTTCTTGCCGTTCTCACCCTCGGGCTCATCGCGTGCGAGGGATCTATCACATCCGTATCCGATCCTGATATCGCACTCGAGGTACCTGCGTCCACGGGGCTCGGGCAGGGAAGTTGTGTTGCACCCGCTGCCGATCTGATCTCCTGGTGGCCAGGCGACGGCGATTTCGCCGACCTCGTCGGCACGAATCCCGTCTCCGGGACTGTGGGTGTCTCGTTCGAGCCGGGTGTCGTCGATGAAGCCTTCCGGTTCCACGGATTGCCCGGACACTACATCCAAATCGCCGATTCTAATGTTTTGAGGCCAGCCGCCTTCACGGTTGATCTTTGGGCCGAGCGGTTCGGCCCGGGGCTAGGCACCTCTAACAATGATATCTACGGGAACATGCTGGTCCAAAAGGCCATTACCGACAACTCGCTGGATGGCTCGTTTTTCTCATACTTCATTTCCTGGAGAGGCGACGGCACCATCGCCGCCGGTGTGTATTTTGACAATGATCCCGGAGGTGCCGGCGCACCGGTGAGAATCGTGACCACGGAAAGTTTTCCGAACAACACTCCGGTTTTCATCGCTCTGTCCGTCGATGGTCCTGCTGTGACGCTCTATGTCAACGGCGCAGTCAAGGGCACGTTCGACGCGACCGGACTCGGTTCCGTCGCCTACGGTACCGGCTCTATGGTCATCGGAAACAACTGGCAGGAGGGGCGTCGCCTCGGTTACCACAGGACGCCCGACGGGACCGTCGACGAAGTCGAGCTCTTCGGTCGTGCGCTTCCGATTGGGGAGATCCAAGCGATTTACGACGCTGGACCGGCCGGCAAGTGTAAAGACGGCAATGAGGCACCGGTGGTACCGGTGGTAGAGGTGGTCGTAGGTGAGATCGATGAGGGCGGGACCCTTGACGCCTCGGTCTCTTTTGCCGACGACGCCTCACACTCGTGGACGGCGACTGTGGACTACGGTGACGGCGACGGCGATGTGTTTTCGGGGACCAATGAGAACTTCGATGTGTCGCATACTTTTGCCCAAGACGGGGAGTACACAGTCACGGTTGCCGTGACGGACGACGCCGGATACGAGGGTCATGGGTACGCTAACGTCGTCGTGAACAACGTGGCTCCAACCGTGGACGTCGGTTCGGATGCCCAGATCCTCGAGGGCGACACCTGGGTGAGCGGAGGTTCCTTTACGGACCCCGGAGCAGACTCCTGGACAGCGACGGTTGACTACGGGGACGGCAGCGGAAGCCAGCCGCTCACTCTGGTCGGAAAAAGCTTCGAACTCTCTCACACATATGTTGGCAACGGATCCGGACCCTTCACCGTTACGGTTACCGTCGAAGATGACGATGCTTCCGGTGTAGGCACCGCGCTGGTTACCGTCGCCCCGTACCACTGCGATGGTGAGTGTCACGACGACGACTACGACGACGACTACGACGATGACGATGAAGATGACGAAAACGACGATGACGACGGCGATGATGACGACGATGACGACGATGACCACAGCTAGTAGGTAGAAGCCAACGTCTTCCACCACCGGCGTGAGAAGGGGCGGCCTCTGAACGAGGACCGCCCCTTCTGTATTCCCTACGACTCTCCTAGACCGAGGCCGCAGTCGGGATCAACCTACCCGTTCGGCCCTCGAGGCTCCCCGCCCGCTACAGCTCCAACCCGTACTGCAGCCCCAGGAAGGTCTGCCGGTGGTGTGGCGTGGCCCCCAACCGCTCCAACGCGGCCAGGTGCTCCTCGGTGCCGTAGCCCATGTTGTGATCCCAACCGTAACCGGGATATCGCACGGCCAGTTTGGCCATGAGCCGATCCCGGCACACCTTCGCCACGATCGAAGCGCACGCCACCGAGTGTACGAGGGCATCACCACCGACCAGGGCCTCATGCTTCCATCGGAGGGACCTCATCGGAAGGCCATCCACGACAACGTGATCCGGCTTGCGCGGCAACCTATCGAGAGCACGGTTCATGGCCCATGCGGTCGCCACGAGGATGTTGGCACGGTCGATTTCCCGAACTGAGGCCGCCCCGAGCGTAACGCCCTGGGCACGAGCCAGGATCAGCGTCGAGAGTTCCTCCCGCTCCATATGACCGAGCACCTTGGAGTCGGTAGCGCCCTCGATCTCCGTGCCCTCGGGAAGGACCACTGCAGCCGCAACCACCGGCCCGGCGAGGGGGCCGCGGCCAACCTCATCGACACCGGCTACCCCCAAAAGACCTCGGCTCCAGAACCGCCTCTCGTACTCGAGGGGGTCTTGGAGCCGTTCGACGCCCGCTTCGTCCGGCGACGGGGCCGGTGCGCTCATCGTAGTATCGTCGTGTGCCTACGAGGTCCGCTTCTCCCGGATGCGTGCCGCCCTGCCTCGAAGCCCTCTCAAATAGTAGAGTTTGGCACGTCGTACACGCCCGCGACGGACCACCTCGACCGCCGTGACAGTCGGCGCATGGAGCGGAAACACGCGCTCGACGCCGACCCCGCTGGAGATCTTCCGGACCGTGAAGGTCTCACCGGTTCCACCTCCCCGACGCCCAATGCAGACGCCCTCGAAGGCTTGAATGCGCTCCTTAGAGCCCTCTCGGACGTTGTAGAGCACCCGAACCGTATCACCGGGAGCGAAGTCGGGGGAGTCGTCCCTCAACTCCTCCTTCTCGAGCTCGTGGATAAGATCAGACATGTCACGTCCCGTGGTTCGGGCGAACGTCCTGTTCGTCGACAATCTATAAGATAATCGACGTCCAACGACCGGTGAAGAGGGAGTTGGAAGAGGGTTACTCGCCCTTCCGCTCCTCCCTACGACGCTTCGCCTCGGCCTCTCGCCACTCTTCGATCTTCCGGTGATCCCCGGTGCGAAGGACTTCGGGAACAGCGTATCCTCGGTACTCCGGGGGTCGCGTAAAGGACGGGGCGCTGAGGGAGGCACCGTCGTAAAAGGAGTCCGTCGCCGCCGAGTCGTGGTCGCCCATCGCCCCGGGGAGGAGTCGGACCACTGAGTCCGCAACCGCGAGCGCTCCGATCTCTCCCCCGGACAGTACGAAGCGTCCGAGGGAGATCTCTTCCGTGGCGAGGTGGTCGGCGACCCGTTGGTCGACGTCCTTGTAGTGGCCGCAAAGAAGCGTCAGGTCCGGTTGCACAGCATAGCGAACCGCATCCTCATGGCTGAAGATCTTTCCACGCGCAGACAGGAGCACGACCGGACCCTTCGGGGCCAGACTGTCGACCGCTTCGAAGAAAGGTTCGGGCTTCATGACCATCCCCGCACCGCCCCCGTAGGGCGTGTCGTCCACCGTCTGGTGCCGATCGGTCGTGAACGCTCGGAGGTCCACAACCCGATATCGCACGAGCCCCGCCGCGGCCGCACGACCAGGAATGCTCGTCTCCAACGGCGTCTCGAAGAACTCGGGAAAGATCGTGACGATGTTGATCGTTATTGGATCGTCGCCGCCCACGCTAAACCTCCAAGAGGCCCGGGGGCGGGTCGAGAATAATGCGATTGTCCGCCACGCTCACCGATCGGACCATCTCCGAGATATATGGGATCAGGAAGGTCTTCTCCGGACCCCTGATCTCCAAAAGATCGGCTGGCTTCAACTCGTAGATTTCGATGACCTCCCCCACCCGCTCGCCCTCGATGTTGACGACCTCCATGCCGAGGAGGTCGTGGTAGAAGGTTTCACCCTCCTTCAACTCCTCGAGCTGCTCCATGGCGCGCATGACGTACCGGCCCAGCAGATCCTCCACTTCACGCCGGTCCTGGACCCCCTCGAAACGAACCAGGAAGCCGCGGCGATAGGCACGCCTAGCCTCGATTCGCAGTGTCGGTGCGTCGGTGGACAGATCACCGTTTGCGTCACCTAGGTACAGATCCACCCCTGGAGCGAACGTGCTCTGGGGGTGGTCGGTCAGCGGCCAGATGAAGACCTCGCCCTTGGTACCGTGGGCCTTGTTGAGGTGCCCCACGACCAAATGCTGCGGGGCTTGGGTCTTACCCATGATGGCGGCACGTGCGAGAAGTTACTCCGACTTCTTTTCCTTCTTCTTGGCAGCCGGCTTCTTTTTGGCAGCCGTCTCCTTTTTGGCAGCCGTCTCCTTTTTGGCGGCCGTCTCCTTTTTGGCGGCCGGCTTCTTCTTGGCGGCTGGCTTCTTCTTGGCGGCTGGCTTCTTCTTGGCAGCTGGCTTCTTCTTGGCGGCTGGCTTCTTCTTGGCAGCTGGCTTCTTCTTGGCGGCCGGCTTCTTCGCGGCGGCGGGTTTCGTTTCTTCCACAGCCTCCGCTTCGGGCTCAGCCTCTTCCTCCGCTGTGGGCTCCTCTTCAGCAGCCTCCACTTCGGGCTCTGCCTCTACTTCGGCAGCAGGCTCCTCTGCGGGCACTTCCGCTTGGGGGTCAGCTTCCGCCTCAGCCGCAGGCTGCTCTGCGGGCGCCTCCGCCTCGGGCTCCGCCTCTTCCTCCGCTTCGGGCTCAGCCTCTACTTCCGCCGCGGGCTCCTCTTCAGCAGCTTCCGCTTCGGGCTCAGCCTCTTCCTCCGCTGCGGGCTCCTCTTCGGCAGCAGGCTCCTCTTTTGCAGCCTCCGCCTCGGGCTCAGCTTCTACTCCAGCCACGGGCTCCTCTTCAGCAGCCTCCGCTTCGGGCTCAGCCTCTACAACCATGGGCTCCTCTTCAGGAGCCTCCGCTTCGACCGCCTCTTCAGCCTCTACGGCAGCCACAGCCGCGGTCGCCGCCTCCTGGGCAGCCGCTGCAGCGGCCGCCTCCTCGCGGGCTTTCGCCTCGGCCTTGCGGCGTTCCTCCACGGCAGCCGCCTTGGCGGCTTTCGCCTCCTCGGGATCGATCTCGCCGACCGCCACCTTGGCGTCCCCACCCTTACGAACCTTGTTCAGTAGTGTACGGACCGTGTCGGATTGCTCGGCACCCTTCTGGATCCACTCATCGGCTTTCTCCAGATCCACGACAATGCGCGCCGGGCTCGTCAGGGGCTTGTAGTACCCGAGAGTCTCCACGAAGCGACCATCCCTGGGCGCCGCGGAGTCGGCTACTACAATGCGATAATGGGCCTGCTTCTTCCGGCCCATACGGCGAAGTCGAATTCTTACGGACATATGCGCATTCCGGTTCGTCCTTTGTCGCCGGCTAATCCCAGCGAATTTCCAAGTGATCAGACGGGCATCATACCCTTCATCTGTTTCATGAACTTCTGCGTTTCCTTGAACTGCTTGAGCAGTCGGTTCACTTCCGACACCGGCCGCCCACTTCCCTTCGCGATTCGCGCCCTCCTCGATCCGTCCAGGATTTCCGGCTTGATTCGCTCGGCCTTCGTCATCGAGAGGATGATCGCCTCCACGTGCTTCATCCTTTTCGGATCGATTCCCGCAGCCGGTATTGCCCGCGCCGCGCCGGGAATCATTTTCAGCAACTGCTCCACCGGACCCATCTTCTGGACCTGGCGCATCGCGGTCAAGAAGTCCTCCAACGTAAAGCGTCCCTTGAGCATCTGCTGTTGGAGCTTCTCCTGCGCTCCAACGTCCAGCACCTGCTCCGCCCGTTCCACCAAACCGACGACGTCCCCCATCCTGAGAATGCGCCCGGCTATACGATCCGGATCGGTCAATTCCAGGTCGTCTACCGTCTCCCCAACGCCCACAAACTTGATCGGCTTCCCGACCACTCCCAGAATCGAGAGCGCCGCTCCGCCCCGGGCATCACCGTCCATCTTCGTGAGGATCACACCGGTCAGGCCCAACGCCTCGTCGAAGCCCTCCGCGATATTCACCGCCTCTTGGCCGGTCATGGCGTCGGCCACCAGCAGGATCTCTTGAGGCGTGAGATCCGCCCTGAGCCGGCGAAGCTCGTCCATCATCGGCTCATCGATCTGGAGCCGACCCGCCGTATCCACGATCAGCACAGTCCTGCCGTCACGTCGTGCAATTTCCACTGCGGCATTCGCCACGGAAATCGGATCTTCACCCGTCCCGCCCCGGTGAACCGGCACGCCGACCTGCTCCGCCAGCATGGCCAACTGATCGACAGCCGCCGGGCGGTAAAGGTCACAGGCGGCCAGCAAGGGCGCCCTGCCCTCACCTGCCAGCCGTTTCGCCAACTTCGCCACCGTGGTCGTCTTGCCCGAACCCTGCAGGCCCACAACCAAAATCACCGTCGGCACCGACGACGCCCACTGGAGCGTAGCTTTTCCCTCGCCCAGCAGATTCGCCAACTCGTCATGGACGATTTTGACGATTTGCTGCCCCGGCGAAACAGACTTGATTACTTGCTCTCCGAGGGCCCGCTCCTGCACGCGCTCGAGGAACTGCCGCGTCACTTTATAGTTGACGTCTGCCTCGAGGAGAACCCGCCGGACCTCACGAAGTCCGTCCCGGATCAAGGGCTCAGTGATGACGCCCCGCTGCCGGAACTGCCCAAGAACGCTGTCTAGCTTGTTGCCAAGTTCGTCGAACATCGGCGCCCGGTCCTCCTCATTGGCGATCTACCCAATCCCTCACCACCGACGCCCGAGCGAATGGATGCGACAAAGCTTAAAAAGATACGAGTATGGGGGAATCGACGGTAGATCGCACAAGCTGGCCGGACCAGCACTGAAAAGAGAAACGTTGGACGCTCCCTCAAACTCGGATGATCTGCCTCCTGCGAGTCCCCACGGAGACCATCTGAATGGGCGTCTCCGTAAGTTCCTCGATACGATCGAGGTAACGGCGGGCTGCGGTGGGCAAATCCGCCAAGGCGCGGGCCTCCCGAGTCGGTGTCTCCCAGCCCGGAAGCGTTTCATAGATCGGCTCCACCTCCCCGAGCTGCCAGGTGTCGGCCGGGAATTCATGGACCTCACCGCTCGGTGTTCGGTACGCGGTCGCAATTGAAATCTCGGGAACCGTATCCAGGACGTCTAACTTGGTCACGGCCAGCCCAGTCAGGCCGTTCACACGGGCAGCGAAACGGGCAAGCACGGCGTCGAACCAACCACACCGGCGTGGCCGCCCCGTCGTCGCTCCGAATTCTACACCCATCTCTCGAAACTTTTCGTCCATCTCCGGCTTGAATCCCGTCGGAAGTGGACCGTTCCCCACACGCGTCGTGTAGGCTTTCACCACGCCGATCACCGCGTCGATCGCCGTAGGCCCGATCCCCGAGCCCGTCGCGGCGCCACCGGCAGTCGTGTTCGAGGAGGTGACGAACGGGTAGGTGCCATGATCCACGTCGAGCGCCGTGCCCTGGGCTCCCTCGAGCAATACACGCTTCCCGCCTCGAATGGCCTCCAGGATCTCGAGGCCCGTGTCCGTGGCGAGTCCATGGAGGCGCTCCCCCGCCACCAAGGTTTCAGCGACCATCGCACCGATATCGCCGGAGAGCTCTCCCCCCAACATCTGCGCACGCCGACACGCCCTCTCGACTCCCTCCTCGACTATCGAGGCGAGCCGGTCGGGGCTCGCGAGATCGGAGACCCGAAGACCCTTCCGGCCTGCCTTTTCCTCGTAGGCCGGTCCAATTCCTCGCCCTGTCGTTCCGATTTTCTGCGCAGCCTGATCCTCCGAAACCTGGTCGAGCAGCCGATGATAAGGCATCACCAGGTGCGCCCTCTGGCTCACGCCGACCCTCCCCTCGACGGCGACGCCGCGAGCCTTCAGGTCATCGTACTCTTCGCTGAAGCCGACGGCGTCGATTACCACACCATTACCCAGAAGACAGCGTTTACCTGGGTGGAGGATCCCCGAGGGAATCTGGTGCAGAATGAATTCCTCCTCTCCAACGTGGACTGTGTGGCCGGCGTTGGCGCCACCCTGGTAACGGGCGACCACATGCACGTCCTCGGCGAGGACATCGACAATCTTCCCCTTCCCCTCGTCACCCCACTGGCAACCCAACACCACCATGCAGTGGCCGGACACGCTACCTTCAGACACGGCGTCATTCCGCGTTGGAAAGGCCCAAGAAGGCCTTGGATATAAAGAAAAAAAGCCCATTCGGAGGGGAATGGGCTCTGGGCGGTACATCCTTTAGGAAAAGCTAGAGCCGAGGGGGTGGACCGTCAACGACGGCCGCCTCCGCTACGTCGACCCTCAAAGGCCACGGCCGAGGAGCAGCGCCCATTGAGGAGACCACTGCGTCAGATGGAAGGACTCTCCACCGCTTCGAGCCCCGCACGATCGAGCACGCTGGCCACGCCCTCTCGCTCCGCATCGGGCAACGGCCGCAGAGGAGGCCGTGGGTCTCCCCCCCGGAGTCCGAGGAGATCCAGCCCTGCTTTCACCCCCGGAACACCCAAAGCCGCTACGATCTCTTCATGCACCGGAGCCACGACCTCCTGGACTCTTCCGGCCTCGGCCGAGTCACCGGCTCTGTAGGCCATGTGAATCGCGGCGGCGGGCCCGGGCACCAGGTTGGCGACACCGAGGACTCCTCCCGCGGCACCCAACTCGAGACCGCCGTAGAGAGCGGCGCCACTCCCGACCAAAACCTGGAACCCATCCGGTGTACGGTCCACCAACTCCCCCACCACCTCGAGACTTCCCCTCGAGTCCTTGATCCCCACGATATCGGCGATCTTGGCGAGTTCGGTGACTAGATTGGTGGAGAACTCCAGAGTGCTCATGCGCAGCGGCACCTGATAGAGGATGACCGGAATCGGAGATGCGGCTGCGACTGTGCGATAATGATCCAACAATGCCGCGTCCGTCATTGCTCCCCGATAGAACGCGGGTGGCTGGACAAGTACGGCATCCGCGCCCTTCCCGGCGGACGCCTTGCAGCGGGCGACGGTGGTCCTCGTAGACTCTGCTCCAGTCCCCGCCACCACCAGGCGGTCTTCCGGAACCAGATCACGGGCGCCTTCGAGCAAAACCATCCGCTCGTCCTCGTCCAAGAGCACGGCCTCTCCCGTGGATCCCCCGACGACGATCCCTCGGACCGGATGGGTCATGAAGCTCCGCAGGTTCGCGCGGAACCCCACCACATCCACCTCTCCCGTTACCGGGTCGAATGGCGTCGTGCAGGGTATAAAAACGCCTGAGAGATCGACGCTCACGCGCTGAGGTCGCCCATCACATCCGCAGGATCGGCTGTGATCGGTCGGCTGGTCCGTCCTTGACCGAGCATGTTCATCTTGAGGTCGAAGTCGCTCGGACTGTTAGCCGCGGCCATCGCTTCCTCGAAGGCTACACTGCCATCGTTTACCAGATCCATGAGGTGCTGATCGAAGGTCTGCGATCCGTATTGCTCCCTCCCGTCATTGATCAGGTCGAGGATCTCGTCGATGCGCTCCGGATCCATGATACAATCTCGAATGGTCCCCGTAACGAGCATGATCTCGGCAGCCACGACGAGTCCATTCCCTTTGGCCGTCGGAAGCAGTCGCTGGCTGATCACCGCTTTGATCGTGTCCGCGAGGCGAACACGGATCATTTCCTGCTCCTCCGGACGGAACACTGCGACGATTCGCGAGAGAGTCTGAACGGCGTTCTTCGTGTGAACGGTGGAGATAACCAGGTGGCCCGTTTCGGCAGCCTTGAGCGCCGTGTCGATCGTGTCCTTGTCGCGCATCTCACCGATGAGTATGACATCGGGGTCCTGACGGAGGGAGGAGCGAAGTCCCGACGAAAACGACTCGGTATCCCAACCCACGTCGCGTTGGGTGACTGAAGAGTTGAGATCCCGATGCAGAAACTCGATGGGATCCTCGAGCGTGATGATGTGCTTGTGCATGTTCCGGTTGATGTACCCGATGATGGACGCCATCGTCGAGCTCTTCCCGCTACCCGTAACGCCCGTGACAAGGACCAGCCCCCGTTCGTTCTGAGATATTTCTTCGAGGACGGATGGGAGCCTGAGATCGGCGAACGTCGGAATCTCGATCGTGATAATCCTCATGACGATTGCGAGAACACCGCGCTGCTTATGGATGTTGACGCGGAAGCGCCCAAGGCCGGGAAGACCCCACGAACAGTCGTAATCCTGGATCTCGTCGATGCGCTCCCGATCACCTTCGTGGGGAATGAGCTTGACGGCCAACTCACGGACTTGGGCGTGGGAGATCTTCTGCTCTGTGAGCGGAGTCAGCTCCCCGTTCAACCGGGCTCGGACAAAATCGCCGGCCTTGATATGGAGATCACTGGCCCCATCCTCGATCGCCTTCTTGAACATCTCATTCATCGGCCTCGTACCCCTTGCATGTCATCATCGAGTTAGAGAACAACCCTATTCAAAGTTGTGCACTCACAGGGCGGAGCGCCAACTGATTCCCATGCGGCTGCGGGCTTCGGCCAACGTTTCCCGAGCCACGGCACGGGCCCGATCGGCTCCTGCCTCCAGCACGTCACGCACCTCGGTGGGGTGAGCTCGGAGGTACTCGGCACGCTCCCGGAAAGGAGCGAACTCACGCACGAGGCTGTCGGCGAGGATCCGCTTGCAGTCGACGCACCCCCTGCTCCCGGCCCTACACTGCGCCTCGATGTCTGGAATGAGGGAGGCATTGGTGACCAGTTTGTGGAGCGTGAACACGTTGCACACCTCGGGTCGGCCGGGGTCGTCCCGGCGGACACGTTGCGGGTCGGTCACGGCCGTCCTGACGCGCTCCCACACACCCTCCTCGTCCGCCAGGATACCGACCGTATTCCCCAGCGATTTACTCATCTTGGCCTCCCCATCGAGCCCCTTGATCCGGCCGACCTCGGGGATGATGGCGCCTGGCTCGGGGAAGTACTCCCCGTATCGGGCGTTCCATTTCCGGGCGATGTCCCGCGTGAGCTCAAGATGCTGTCTCTGGTCCTCACCCACCGGAACCGCGTCGGCACGATAGACGAGAATGTCGGCCGCCTGTAGGACCGGGTAGTTGAGCAATCCCACCGGGATCGAATCGTATCGCTGCGACTTGTCCTTGTACTGCGTCATGCGTTCGAGGTCGCCGACCGGGGCCACCGTATTGAAGAGCCAAGCCAACTCGATGTGCTCGGGCACGTCGGATTGAACGAAGAGTGTGCATCGCTCGGGATCCACGCCCACGGACAAGACGCTGATGGCCATGTCCACGGTCCGGGACGGAAGATCGGCGGGATCGGCCTCCCCAAGGATCGCGTGCAGATCCACAATCGAGTAGAAGCACTCGTATTCCTCCTGCATGTGGACCCACTGTCGGAGGGCTCCCAAATAGTTGCCCAGGTGGACCTCTCCCGTGGGCTGAATCCCACTAAGGACCCTCTTCCGCGCCGTCCCCTCGCTGGTCTCGTTCATCGCGTAACCTACGTACCGCCCAAGACGATGTGAATGCGCCCCATCCACCATGAGTCGACGAGGGTGGGCCGATCCGCTACCCTCGGGCGATGACAAATCTCCTCACCACCGCGCTGGACACGGCTCGCAGAGCCGCCGACGCCGCCGCGGCCGTCCACAAGGACCAGGCTACCTCGGTGGGAATCGCCGACGCGGAAGAAAAGGGCCGAGCCGATTATGTGTCGGCGACGGATGTCGCCGCTCAGGAAGCCTGCGTCGCCGTCATCCGCGAGAGCCATCCGGACCACGCCATCGTCGCGGAAGAAAGCCACGAAGGGGATCCGGACGCCATATCGCCAGTGGGGCCGGCCTGGATCATCGATCCGCTCGACGGAACCACGAACTTTCTGCATGGCCATCCGATGCATGCCTCTTCCGTCGCATTGGCGATCGACGGGATTCCGGCTGTCGGGGCCGTTTCGTGCGCACCCACAGGAGAACGCTGGTGGGCGGCTCGCGGTAAGGGCGCTTGGAAGAATGGCGCACCCATCGAGGTGTCCGGCATGGAGGAGACTCGGCGTGCCTTGATCGGGACGGGTTTTCCGTTCAAAACGGAGCACCTCATTGGGGAGCACGCCGACCAGCTCGCCCGCGTACTCATGGCCACTGGAGGCGTCCGCCGCGGGGGGGCGGCCGCTATCGATCTCTGCTACCTGGCGGAGGGAAGGTTCGACGGCTTCTGGGAGCTTTTCTTGAGCCCCTGGGACTTCGCGGCAGGATGGGTGATCGTCGAAGAGGCGGGCGGTGTGCTGGGCCGGGTAGAAGGAGGCGCACTGCGACTCTCCCCCGGAACAGTCATCGGGGCCAACTCACCGACCATGAAGGAGGCGCTACACGAACTGATCGCGTAGCGCCCCCCGGGGGTTACTTCTTTCCCCGGCCGATCGCGATGTTGCGGCTCTTCGCCTCCGCAGCCTTCGGCAACCGCACGGTGAGGACCCCGTTGTCGAACTCCGCTCGGATCTCGTCGGGCTGCACTGACCTCGGCAGAGTGAACGCCCGGTGGAAGCTTCCATATCGGCGCTCCCATACGTGGTACTTGCGCCCCTCGTCTGCCTCCTCACGTGCCTCCCGCTTCTCTCCATGGATGGTTAGGATATTATTTTCGATATCGACGCTTATATCCTCTTCACGCATTCCAGGGAGTTCTGCGGTAAGCAGCAACTCATCGGCGGCTTCTTCCACGTTAACGGCAGGGATCCAAGCCCCGGTGGACTCCGGTGTATCCCAGGAATTGCCGAAAAGACCGGACAGGCGGTTCGAAAACAGGTCGAGGTCGGGCCACGACGTGAACGTGGGTCTGGGTGTATATCTCATGAGTGCCATGGGATCGCTCCTTGGTTTGGTCGGTTTTGGACTGACTTCCGACGCCCAACGGGTGCATGAGCCGTGCCATGCAGAAGGTACAACATTGTGTCAAAGTGGCATGGGACAACGACTTACGTCGGTGTGTGAATGCCGAAATGGCGCCTCGCCCGATCGGCGATCTGTCGCTTTGGCGCACGCCGTAACAACGTGGACGTATGAGGAGAGAGAAGACGTTGGACGATCGTGTTGATGTTGGGGTGCTCGGCGCAACGGGCGCTGTAGGCCAAAAGCTACTCCAGTTACTGGAGAGGCACCCTTGGTTCCGTCTGGGCGAAGTCTGTGGGTCCGCGGCCTCAGTGGGGAAAACCCTCGCCGACCGTCTAGGAGCTGGTGCGGACTGGCTTTCTTCAGAGACGGCGGGGCTCCGGCTGCAAGCTCCCGACGGCCCGTGGACCTCGTCCATCCTGCTGTCGGCATTGCCCTCGGGGCCAGCCCAGGAGCTGGAAGTCCAACTGGCGGAGGCCGGCCACCTGGTCGTCAGCAACGCCTCGGCGCATCGGATGGGCGAGCGAATTCCGCTCGTCATCCCCGAGGTCAACGGTGATCACCTCGGCCTCGTCGACTGCCAGCCTTGGAAAGGCGCTCTGGTTACGAACCCCAACTGCGCCGCCGTTGGCCTCGTTGTTGCGTTGGCTCCTCTCCATGAGACCTTCGGAATCGAGCGTGTGGTTACGACGTCGTTCCAGGCGATCTCCGGAGCCGGCTTTCCCGGTCCTCCCGCATCGAGCCTGGTGGACAACGTGATTCCCTTTATCGGCGGGGAGGAGCACAAGCTCACCTGTGAGCCGCAGAAGATACTCGGGACGCTCACCCCCGAGGGGCTGGAACCCGCAGCCTTTCCGGTGAGCGCGTCCTGTACGCGGGTACCGGTTTTGGATGGCCATCTACTCGCCGTTTCGGTGGGCCTGGCCGGCCAGCCGTCGGTCGAGGACGTGACCACAGCCTTCGAGGAATACCGAGGTTCGGAGGCGTGCAGGGACCTCCCCAGCGCGCCCGAGCGCCCGCTAGAGGTCTTGGCAGGCGACGACCGTCCGCAGCCGCGCCTCGACCGCGACCTCGGGCAGGGAATGACTGTATCGGTCGGCCGTATCCGGCCGTGTGAGGTCTTGGATACGAAGTTCTTCGTGCTGAGCCACAACCTCGTTCGCGGTGCGGCCGGGGCAGCGCTTCTTAACGCCGAACTCTGCCACGCCCAGGGGGTCCTCGGGAGCGGCTGATGACGGATCGACCGCTTCTAACCGAGGTTTGTGCCACCACAGAGCCGGGAGATGCCGGGGATTCCGGCTCCCACGACGAGGTGGCGGTAACGATGCCGCGTGTGCACAAGTTCGGTGGCACGTCCGTGGACGGAGCCGAAAGGCTCCAGGCCCTCGCAGCGATCATCGGTGATCAAGAGGACCACTCCGTAGTCGTCGTTTCCGCCATGGCCGGCGTCAGCAACGAGCTGAGCCGTCTGGTGGACGCTGCGACGACCGATGACCACACGGATAAGGGAACGGATTCCGAGACGGCGCTGGCCACCTTGAAGAAGAGGCACCTGAGTGCCCTGGAGACACTCGTGAAGGAAGAGGCCGTCCGGGCCCCCGTGGCGGCACGCCTATATGAGATCTTCGAAGGTGCCACTCAACTTTTCGCCGATGGGCCGGGTGGGGAAGCCGAACGTTTCGGGGATCAGGTCATGGCCCTCGGGGAGGATCTGGCAGTCGAGCTGACCGTGGCCGCCCTCGAGGCCGAAGGAATTCCGGCCGCAGTCCTGAACGCTCGGGATATCGTTTGGACGAATTCCGACTTCGGTGCGGCCGTGCCGGACTTCGAATCCATCCGCAAGCTGGCCCCCAGCAACATCCTTCCCCTCGTCGAAGACGGTCGCATACCCGTGATTCAAGGCTTCATCGGAAGCGAGGCCGACGGCGCGACGACCACGCTCGGCCGGGGCGGATCCGACTTCACGGCAACCCTGCTGGGTGCGGCTCTGGGCTCCCCCGAGGTCGTTATTTGGACCGACGTGGACGGCGTCCTCTCGGGAGACCCCGGCTTGGTCCGAGATTCTAGAGTGCTCTCGGATGTTGGGTCGGAGGAGGCCGTCGAGCTCTCCTATTTCGGTGCACGCGTCATTCACCCGGCTGCGGCCAAGCACGCCATCGCGAGCGACCTTCCGCTCCGGATCAAGAACTCGTATGCACCAGAGCGGCCGGGCACGTTGATCCACTCTGATCCGGGCGAGGCGGGGACCTTCGCGGCTGTGGCCCACAAGACGGACGTGACGCTCATCCGCGTGAGGGCGTTCCCAGCGGCGCTGGCATACGGCTTTCTGGCGCGGGTCTTCGGTGTTCTGGGGCGTCACGGAGTGCCCGTCGATCTGGTGTCCACGTCTCATAGCAGTACCGCGTTTACCGTTGACCGTGACGAGGATCTCAGCGCGGTCCGCCGTGCACTGTCGGTCTTCTCGGAGGTGGATGTGTTGAGGGACGTAGCCACGGTAACGGTGGTCGGGCGAGGTCTGCTCAGAGAGCCCGGGATGGACGCCCTCGTCTTCTGGGCAGTAGAGAAGACCCCGGTCTATCTGATTTCCCAGGCTTCTGACGTCAGCATCAGCTTTGTGGTCGACGATGCAGAAGCTCCGGAGCTTGTGCGCAGACTCCATCTCTCCCTCATCGAGTTGAAGGAAGGGGGACGGGAAGGAGAACCGTCGAAGGAGCAGAAAGGGGATCGGCGATGAAGCTGGCGCTCGTGGGATACGGCAAGATGGGGCACGCCGTCGAGGAGATGGCGATGGAAAGCGGCCACGAGGTGGTCGCTAGGATCGATCCCACCTTGGACACAGGCGACATCGACGCCGAAACGTTGGGAGGTGCCGACGTGGCCATCGAGTTCACAGTGCAGGGGGTCGCCGTGGACAATATCACTGCACTCGCGGCGGCCGGCGTCGATGCGGTGGTGGGGACGACGGGATGGCATGAACGCCTGGACGAAGCGACCGCAGCCGTAAACGGCGCCGGAACCGGGATGGTTCACGCCGCCAATTTCTCACTCGGCGTGAATCTTTTCTTTCGCTTAGCCCGAGCGGCCGCCAAAATGGCCGACGCGCTGAGCGAGTACGACGTCCACATCCGTGAAGCCCACCATCGGCATAAGGTTGACCATCCGAGTGGAACGGCTATCACGCTCGCGGATATTCTGATCGAGGAGTTGGCGCGGAAGGAGAGTTGGTCGGCCACCCTACCCGATGGTGGACCGCATCCCCAGGTTCTTTATGTGGCCAGTGAGCGGGTCGGGGAAACGGCGGGATCGCACGTCCTCGGATTGGAGGGGCCCGACGATCGGATCGAACTACGCCACGAGGCCCGGACCCGAGCGGGGTTCGCGAGGGGCGCGATCGCGGCGGCCGAGTGGATTCGGGGAAGGTCGGGCGTGTTTACTTTGGACGATATGCTAGCCGAAACGTTCACATCTTCATCAAGCCTCTAGTCTGTTACAGCATGGAAAACATACGGTTCTCAGGTACTGGCGTGGCCCTGGTCACACCCTTCCGCGGCGATGGCTCGATAGACGCGGAGGACCTCCGAAAGCACGTGGAGTTCCAGATTGAGAACGGTGTCCGGGTCATGGTCCCCTGCGGCACGACAGGGGAGGGCGCCACTCTATCGACCGACGAGCAACGACTCGTGATCGGCACCACCGTCGAGGCGGCCCAGGGGAGGGCACTGGTCCTCGCCGGAGCCGGCGGAAGCGATACGGCTGACGTCGTCCGTAAGGCTGGGGCGGCGCGCGAGGCGGGCGCGGACGGCATTCTTTCGGTCAGTCCGGCATACAACAAGCCGACTCAGCGGGGACTCGTCGAGCACTATCGAGCGGTCGCGGGTGCCGTGGATTGTCCTGTGATCATCTACAACGTCCCGGGTCGTACGTCATCGAACGTCCTGCCTGAAACCGTGCTCACTCTGGCGGAGATCGAGAATATCACGGGGGTGAAGGAGGCCTCCGGCGATGTCGATCAGGTCATGACGCTTATCCGGGAACGCCCGGAGGGGTTCACCATACTTTCAGGCGATGACGCGCTCACGTTTCCGCTGCTCGCGGCAGGGGCCGACGGAGTCATCTCGGTCGTGGCGAACTTGGCTCCCACCTTGATGTCACAGATGGTAGACAAAGCGCTTGACGGCGACTACGAGGGAGCTCGGGAGTTGCACTACCAGCTGTTGCCCTTGATGCGTGCCGTCTTCGTCGAAACGAACCCGATCCCGGTCAAGGCCGCCCTTGAGATCATGGGGCATAGACAGGCCCACTTCCGCCTGCCGCTCGTTCGGCCCACATCCGAAGTCGAGGCCTTCCTACGGAGTGTCCTCATCGACACGGGTCTGTTGGAAGCGCGGGTCGCCAAGTGACGCGAGCAGGGGTGCGTAGCCAATCTGCGACCGGCGGCGGCACAGGCGGCCAAGGAGCTCAAGGTGCCCAGGAAGATTTGGAGAAGCTCGAGGCTCGGATCCGTCGCTGCTCCCAGGAGGGGGAGGACAAGGACCCCGATGAGACACGGACGGCCGTCACCGCGCTCATGGATGCCCTCACTCGGGGCGCGGTGCGCTCCGCGCGGAAGGTCGACGGTGAATGGCAGGCCGTCGAGTGGGTCAAGACCGGTATCCTGCTCGCGTTCCGTATTGGCCGGGTCCGGGAGTTTTCGGCCGCTCCAGCTCCTTTTTTCGACAAGGACACGTTGCCTCTGCGCGACACCCTGGGCGTCGAAGAGAACATCCGTCTGGTCCCCGGCGGCACCTCGATCCGGTCCGGTGCCTTCCTCGGCCAGAACGTGATCGTCATGCCCCCGGCGTTCGTGAACGTCGGAGCGTATGTGGGCGCAGGCACGATGATCGACTCCCACGCCCTGGTGGGATCGTGCGCTCAGGTGGGCGAGCGCGTGCATCTAAGCGCCGGGGCCCAGCTCGGTGGCGTCCTCGAGCCCATTGGGCTTCGCCCAGTAATCGTGGAGGACGACGTGCTCATTGGCGGTAACGTGGGAGTCTTCGAAGGAACTCTGGTAGGAGAGCGGGCCGTGTTGGCTCCCGGCGTCCAACTCACTTCATCGACGACAGTGTACGACCTTGTACACGATGCAACCCACCGCGCCGCTCCCCGACGACCCCTCACCATCCCTGATGGGGCCGTCGTCGTGCCCGGTGCACGCGAGGCGTCAGGAGCGTTCGCCCGTGAGCACGGGATCCATCTATATGCCCCGATCATCGTGAAATACCGCGACGCCTCGACGGACGCTGCTACGGCGCTCGAAGAAGCGCTCCGCTGAGTTGCTCGACCTCACCCCCTAATCGACCATGCGTAGAAACCTCCTCCACGTCGGCGCGGCAAACCTCAAGTACGAAATCCGCGAGATCGTAGTCGCGGCCCACGATCTCGAACGGTTCGGCCTCGAGCTTATGTGGGAGAACATCGGAGATCCGGTACAGAAAGGAGAAATCCCTCCGCAGTGGATCCGTGACACGATTACGGACCTCGTGCAGGAGGCTCCGTCCTGGGCCTACTGCGACACGCAGGGCGTGCCCGAGTCGCGTGAATTCGTCGCGGAGGAGGTCAACCGACGAGACGGGGTCCGTGTTTCTCCGGACGATATCATGTTCTTCAACGGCCTCGGCGACGCCGTGGCAAAGGTGTACGGCTTCCTCAACCGGGAGGCCCGCATTCTGGGTCCCTCGCCGGCGTACAGCACACACTCTTCGGCCGAGGCCGCGCACTCCGGGTACAGCCACGTCACGTACGACCTAGACCCCCACAACGGGTGGATGCCAGACGTCGACGACATCCGGAGCAAGGTCCATTACAACGATTCCATTGCCGGCATTCTACTGCTCACGCCGGACAACCCGACGGGGGCGGTCTACCCTCGCGAGATCGTGGAGGAAATCGCGGCCATCGCCCATGAGAACGAGATCTTTTTGATCGCGGACGAGATCTATGCCAACATCGTGTACAATGGCACGGGCCGCCTAAACATGAGCGAGTGGATCGGAGACGTTCCCGGACTCGCGATGCGGGGAATCAGCAAGGAGTTTCCGTGGCCGGGTGCGCGTTGCGGGTGGTTGGAGATCCTCAACAAGGGCAAGGACGGCAACTTCGCTCAGTACGTGGACAGCCTGCTCGCCGCGAAGCGCTTGGAAGTGTCTTCTACAACGCTTCCTCAGATGGCGATTCCTCGGATCATGGGAGACCCACGCTATCCTGAACATCTCGACTCGCGGGAGAAAAAATTCTCCGAGAGGGCTGACGAGATGGCCGACGCGTTCGCTGATTGCGAGCACATCATCGTGAACAAGCCTGGAGGCGCCTTCTATTACACGGTCATGTTCAAAGACGGGCTCCTCGACAACAGCCAGTCTCTTCCCATCGAAAATCCGAAGATAAGAGAGACCATCGAGCGGATGACGCGGGGCGTCGAGCCCGACAAGCGCTTCGTCTCCTACCTGATGGGCGCCACCGGCATCGTGGTGGTCCCCCTCACGGGCTTTCAGTGCGCACACCACGGATTCCGCGCCACGCTCCTCGAAAGCGATGACGACAAGCGGGCGTGGATTCTAAAGTCGCTTCGCGACGCGATCGATCAATATGTGGCCAGCTCAGGGTAAGCGCATCATGTGGCCAGCTCAGGGTAGGTCCATCGCCAGCGAGCAGGCTCCCCTCGCCCCGTCCAGAGCACGATCTTGAAGCCGACAGGGCAGTCCTTCGATCGCCCGGATCAAACGGGACCGAAGGGGCCCGTCCTCCTCGATCAGCCCACCTGCGAGGGCAACCTCAGGGGTGGCGGGCCCGGGTTCGAGACGCCGCATAAGAGTCCGGACATGCTCGACGAGTTCGTCCACAGCCTTGTCGATGACCCTCGTGGCGGCTCGGTCCCCAGCCTCCGCCACCTCGCAGATCAAGGGGACCAGAGAAGCCACGTCGGCCTTCCGCGCCGTTGCCATCCATTTGATCAAGTCTGGGGGACGCCCCACCCCTAACACCTTGAGGACCGGATCGCGAAGATCGGTGGAAACCCCACGGCCGTCCTCGCCTCGAGCGAGAGCGCGGAGGGCGGACATCCCGATCCGATATCCGCTTCCCTCATCCCCCAAGTGCGCGCCCCACCCCCCGACTCGAACCCTGGAGCCATCCAGTCTCCTGCCCAGAGCGATGGATCCCGTCCCTGAGATCAGCAAGATCCCCGGTCCGGACGGGAACGCGTCGTGAAAGGTCGCCTCGGCGTCGGCGCCGACCGCCGTACGCGAGGACAGCCCCGCGTCCCGAAGCGCCTCCTCCACAACACCCATTGTGGGCTCGGTACCTGCCCCCGCGATTCCGGCCCAGAGGCCAGCCACCGGCAGATCCGCTCCGCCTCTTAACGCAACCTCACGGCAAAGATCCGCGATCACACCAATGGTCGCATTCGGGTTCCCTGGATCCACCAGCGTGGGGGGACCTTCGACACGTGCGCATTCCCGGCCTGTTCCGTCGACAAGCGCCACCCGGGTGCGAGTTCCTCCCCCATCGACACCCAAGAAGAAACTCACGGCACGTTCAAGGTGACGGGGAGGTGCCGGAGAGGCCTGATCTGTGAGGGGTCGAGCCCTGCCCCAGCACCCAACCCACGGCGGCGGTGACGGCCGTGCCGATCGGCACGAACCAGGGCCACGCCACGTCCGCACGGGCAAACACCCAAATGGCAGTGACGACGCCGATGCCCGCGATCATCCCTACGATGGCACTGCTTTGGTCGGCCCTCCGTGAACGAACTGCCAAAATGAACGTCCCCAGCAGGCCCCCGTACACCATGGAAGCGATGGCGAGCGCCACCTCAACGGCGGTGTTCCCCGCGCTCAGCGGGATGAACAACACGCCCCCACCCACGAGAAGCGTGGCCCAGACGAGGGTGAATAGCTTCCCCGCTCGAAGCGTACGGGCTTCATCGCCCTCGGCCCCGGTCAAGGGAGCCCAAAAATCGTACGCCGTCGCCGATGCGAGGGAGTTGATCGAAGAAGAGAGAGACGACATCGCGGCGGCGAAGACCCCCGCGACGAGAAGCCCGCTGATCCCCCGAGGGAGCTCCTCCACCACGAACCGTGCGAAAATCTCGTCGCTGGTGCCGAACGTCCTGCCTTCATAATACGCCCACAGCCCGACGCCGACGAGCAAGAACAGCAGAAACTGACCGATCACCACGACGCCACTTCCCACGAGCGCCTTCTTGCTGGCCGAAAGATCCCTACAGGTGAGGAGCCGTTGGACGATGAGTTGATCGGTCCCATGCGACGCCATCGTTAGGAAGCCACCCCCCAGAACGCCGGCCCAGAGTGTATACGGAATGGCGAAGTCGAGTGACAGCTCCACGACGGCCAACTTGCCCGCCTCACCCGCGCTACTCAGAATGCCCGCCCAACCTTCCGGCGTGAGTACCTGAAGCGCAGCGATCGCCACGAGGGCGCCCAGGAGGTACAAGCCCATCTGTAAAGCATCGACCCAAACGACCGCCTTGATTCCCCCGAAATAGGTGTACACCAGGGTCATCGCCCCGATCACGACGATCGACACCGGATAATCCCACCCCGTGACCAGGGCTAGGGGGATCGCGGTGGCAAACAGCCTTACCGAATCCGCCAGCAACCGCGTGACCATGAAAACGGCCGACGCGAACCGTCGAGCCCCTTGCCCAAATCGTCGTTCAAGAAGGGCGTAGGCCGTGCTCAACTCGCCGCGGTAATACGCCGGCAAAAGGAACACCGACACGACCACCCGGCCAGCCAAATACCCGAATGTCAATTGGAGAAAACCGAGCGTGCCCAGGTAAGAGACACCAGGGATGCTCAAGAAAGTGAGGGTACTCGTCTCGGTAGCGACCACCGACAGCATCACCGCCACCCACGGAAGCTCCCGGTTCCCGAGGAAGTAGTCCTGCCCGCCGGTCTGCCCACGTCCCAGCCACGCTCCCCACGCCGTGACCCCCAGGAGGTAGACAAAGAGTACGCCGAAGTCGAGCGGGGTAAAAGCGTTCAGGCGCCCCCCCAGGGGCTCGAGGGGTCAGGACATCCGGTGGGCTCAGCCCCCACGGAGTGGAACCTCCTGGTCATTGATCGCAAGCGCCGCAATATCGTGGACAGCACGGCGTAGGGGTACGTGCTTCGTGTTGCTCCTAGTGGGATTCACTCGGTTGGTCAGCAGCACGACGAACATGTCGAGTTCAGGATCAATCCAGATCGAGGTCCCCGTGAAGCCAGTGTGCCCGAACGCGCTCTGCGAAAGGTAGTCACCAGCCGACGACTGAGGGCTGGGCGTGTCCCAGCCCAGGGCGCGTGAGGCATGGGAATCGAATCGCCTGGTAAACGCTTCCACGGTCTCCTCGGACACCAATCGCACGGGGCCGGCAACGCCAGCGGCACAAATCCTCTCGCTTGAAACGTCGACATCCTCGGGAAGGGTTCCATCTAAATCCACTCCGCCATTGTCGGAGTCCTCCCGCTCACAGCCCGGCAGAAGCCCCCCATCGAGCAGCGTCTGCGCCAGGATCGCCAGGTCGGAAGCCGTAGAGAAGAGGCCCGCATGCCCGGCGACCCCGCCGATCGCATACGCATTCTCGTCGTGGACGACCCCATGCACATGCGTGTTCCGAAACACCGTGTCGACCTCCGTCGGGGCGATCCGGTTCCTCAGCGCCTCAGCGGGACGAAAACGTGTATCGTTCATCCCGAGGCGCTCCCACACGCGCTCGGTGAGGAACTCATCGAGTTCCTGGCCGCTCAGCCGCTCGATGATGAAACCCACAACCATCAAGCCGATGTCCGAATAGACGGTCCGAGTACCGGGGTCGTAGCCCAACCCCAACTCGCCGATGGCGCTCCGGTATTCGTCTCTGCCTTCCATCTCGAGATAGAATCGCCGGAACGGAGGCAAGCCGGCCCGGTGAAGGAGGAGATGACGGACCGTCACGCTCTCCTTGGCCGGATCCCCCGCTGCCCACCACGGAAGATACTCGACCACCGGCGCGTCCAGATCCAGACGCCCTTCCTCCACCAACATCATGGCTGCCGTGGTGGTTCCCACGACCTTGGTGAGGGATGCGAGATCGTAGATCGAACGGATATCGGCGGAGCTGGCGGAACGGGACCAGTCCAGTTTCCCGTAGCCGCGGAGACGCACGAACCGCCCGTGCCGCGCAATCGCCAGAACGGCCCCGGGTGACGCCGAGTCGGCCAGCGCCCCGGCCACGAGGGAGTCGAGTTCCGCGAGGCGGTCGGCGTCCATGCCTACGATCTCCGGATCGACCTCCGCCGAGGACTGCGTCACGGGAACCGGATCCGGCAGCGCAGATCGCGCAAGTCCATCACCGATTCCGTGGAAGGGCGGAATGGACACGGGCAAGCGTCCGCTGATGGCCGCCTGGCCGAAGAGCGCCCTCACCGCAGCGTTCTGAGAACCCTCATGCGATCCCCAGGCAATCAGATACCCCGGTGACTCCGGCAGAGCCGCCAGCAGATAGGGATTTCCGAAAGAGATCACCATCATCGGGTGCTGCGGGCCCACCGTCGCGATGAAGTCGGCCATGTCCTCCGAAACCGAGACCTCACCCGTCCCTGACCTCGGAGGCACGTAAGCACTCACGATCACGAGGTCGGCCTTCCCGGCCGAGGCCTTGAGCGAGTCGTAGACCTCCGTCGGAGTCTCGGGCCCGACCCGGGCTCGCTTCACCGCCTCGACCCGACTCGCGAGCGCGAGATCGAACGTGTTGCCGGCGATCAGGTTGTCCGTGCGCGCGTAAGTAAGGCTGAGGACGCTCCTCGTCCAGATTGAATCCACGGGTAAAACGGTGTCCCGGTCCCGAAGAAGTGTGATGGACCGCGTGGCGACCGTGTCCGCGAAAGCCAAGTGTTCTGCCGCCCCCACCACTTCGTCCACGGCATCCAAATCGACCATCCGGCCCCGGTGCAGGCCAGCCCGCGCCTTGGTCTCCAGTATACGACGGGCGGAAGCACGAATCCGGGCCGGCTCGAGCCGTCCTTCGTCCAGCGCCGCCATCACGGCATCGATTGCCTCCGTCACATCGGTCGGCATCAGGAGCACATCACTGCCGGCCTCGAGAGCCAATACCGACACTTCTCCGGTGCCGTACCGTTCCGAGAGTGCGCCCATGACGAGCGCGTCCGTGAAGAGGAGCCCGTCGAAATCCATGTCGTCCCGTAGCAGGTCAGTCATGAATCGAGCATCGAACGTGGCCGGCGCTCCCTCCAATCCCTGCACTCCTGACACGACAACGTGGGCGGTCATGACGGCATCCACTCCCTGGTCGATGGCCCTCCGGAAGGGCACGAGCTCGAGTGAGTTGAGCCGATCCAAATCCGCCGGTACCACCGGGAGGGCGACATGAGAATCGGTTTGGGTGTCGCCGTGCCCGGGGAAGTGTTTCGCGGTCGCCAGGACTCCGCCCTCATGAGAGCCCTCGATGAAGGCCGCTCCGAGACGGGCCACCGTCTCCGGGTCCTCGCCGAAGGAACGGGTGTTGATCACCGGATTTTCCGGATTCGAGTTCACGTCCAAAACGGGAGCAAAATTGAGATGCAGCCCCACGGCCTTCGCCTCCACCGCGGTAATTCGGCCGTACTCCCGAGCGAAGCGCTCATCCCCGATGGCCCCGAATGCCATCGTCGGCGGGAAGCTCGTTCCACCACCCTGTGGAAGGAGCGACGGAAGAGCATAGGAATGGTTGATCCGCATGCCCGGCCCACCGTTCTCGAAATCGGAGGTCACCAACAGTGGAATTCGGGACCGAGCCTGTAGCTCGTTGATCTTGGCCGCATACGAATGGGGAAGGCCGATCGACAGGTAGATGCCCCCGATCTCCTCGTCCTCAACCCATCCCGCCCATTCCTGAAACTCGGGGCTACTGGTCGACGCATACGATCCGGGCAGCCATTGGATTACGAGTTGGGCGACCTGCTGGCGGAGGGTCAGCGAAGCAAGAGTCTCATCGACCCACCGCTGAGCTTCTGCGCTCAATGCGGCTCTGCCGGGAGCTACCGGGCCCGCGCCCGTGATCGACATGGATCCCATCCCACCAGCACCACACCCACTCGACCACAGAACTACCAGGACCGCCACGTAAGCGAACGTCCTACCTCCCACTGACTCTCACCCTTTGGGGCACCTGGATACCGTCGCCCACCGCGAAGAACGGGTCCATTCCGATGGGGCTGCGGCCGCTGATCGCGATCCCACCGAACAGCGCATCCGCCGCGGCCTGCTGACTGAACTGCGCCGAGCTCCATGCCAGAAGATACGCCTGAGCATCGGGGAACATGGAGATCAAGTATGGATTGCCGAACGAGATCACGACATGTGTGACTCTCCTTCTCGAGAGCTCGTTCACGAACTCCACGGCGGCGTCGGGAAGCTCGACCCGACCGGCGTAGTTCGAATAGACCGACATCACCACGAGGTCCGACCTGATCGCCCGACTCAGAAGAGCCTCATAGGCCTCTGAATTCGTACTCTCATCCACCGATCTGGCCACGAGCCTGGGATAGGTCTCGCGCAGCCGTAAGTCGAAATACCGCCCCGACAGGACGTCCCCGGGATTGCGGAAGCTCACGGACATTACGCGGGCCCTGCGCGTCCCCAAGAGAGGCACGAGGTTGCGCCGGTTCTGGATCAGTGTGATCGAGCGCTCAGCGACCTCACGCGCCATTTCCATGTGCGGGGGCACACCCACGATCTGTGGAATCATCTCGAGGGGTACTGCCCGCTCCTCGGCGAGGCCCAAGTCCTCCTTGAGGCTCAATAGCCTGCCGGCCGACTCATCGATACGGGCTTCCGTCAGCCGCCCCTCATCGATCGCTTTGACGATCGCATCGACGGCCTGCTTCACGTCTCGGGGCATGACAATGACGTCCGCTCCCGCAAGCACGGCGCGGACCGCTGCTTCACCCCTGGGATAGAGCCGGTTTACCGCGGCCATGTCCATCGCATCGGTAAAGACGATCCCATCGAATCCCAGGTCAGTCCGAAGGAGGCCGGTGAGCACCCGATCAGAGACGGTCGCCGGAATCGGCTCCCCGCTGATCTCCGGCACCGCGATATGCGCCGTCATGATGCCTTGCATGCCGGCATCGATAGCCGCGCGGAAGGGCACCAACTCGATGGCATCGAGGCGCTCACGCCCCACCTCGATGATGGGCAACTCGAGATGGGAGTCGGTCCCGGTATCTCCGTGACCGGGGAAGTGCTTTCCGGTCGCGACGGCGCCATAGTCCTGAAGACCCCGAACAAAGGCCACGCCCAGGTCCGCAACCGCCTTCGGATCCTCCCCGAAGGAGCGAATGTTGATGATCGGGTTGTCCGGGTTGTTGTTGACGTCCAAGACCGGAGCGAACGGGACGTGGACGCCCATGGCGCGGGCCTCCATCGCCGTGATTCTCCCCAACTGGTACGCGTGCCGGGGATCGCCCGTAGCACCGAAGGCCATCAAAGACGGGAACGACGTCGCCCCACCCAGCGCGATATTCGTCGGGATATGAACCGCTCCCCTGAAGCGGAAACCCGCCCCCGTCTCCAGGTCCGCGGCAATCAACAGTGGATACTTGGAGTGCTGCTGAAGATCGTTGAGTTTGACGGCCACCTCGCTCGGCGACCCAACCGACATGATCAGCCCACCGACGCTCTCCTGCTCGATGACGTTGACGATGCGGTCGTGCGTCTCGCTGCCCTCGGGAGCGAAATTGCCCAACACGAAGGGCATCATCAGCTGCCCGACCTTTTCGCGGAGCGTCATCCGGGCGAGCGTTCTCTGTGCCCACGTAAGGGGCGGGGGCCTTGTCGACGGCGTAGTGACCGGCGCAGCCGGCACGGGCTCCGGGGTCGGCGTGATGGTCGCCGCTGGGCTGCGGTCTCCTTGAGCGGTCTCCACCGGAGAGTCCGACTCAGGAGCCACGGGAGGGGCCAACGGAGGAGCCGCCGCCGTTGCTGGGGCTTGCTGGGCGCAGGCAGTGGACAGAATCACCAGGATCCAGAAGCAACCCGCAGGGTTACTCTTGGACAGGCGGGGAATGCTCTGGATTGTCATCGAGTGACCTCAAAAACCCCTGCGTCTATACGGAGAACAGCCCAAGTGTCTTTCAGAGAGCAAGTTACGAAGTTGTGGAGGGTGCCACAATCTTGTTTCATCTTGCTTCTCCTCTCCTGCACCCGCCCGGACGCCCAACCCGATCGTTCATTATACCAGGATAACGGCGACGGGTTCGGCTCGATTCGGCCGGGGATCGAGGTTCTTTTGGAGGATTCTCTCCATCTGGTGGAAGGACGCCGGGTCGGGCTGATCACCAATCAAACCGGGGTGGACGCCTCGGGCCGCTCCTCGATCGATCGGATCCACGAACATCCGTCGGTGGAGCTCTTGGCGCTCTTCGCACCTGAGCACGGAATCAGAGGGACGGCTGAACCGGGGGAAACGATCGACGACGAGGTCGATATCGAGACCGGGTTACCAATCTTTTCGTTGTACGGGGCGGTGCGAAGCCCCACACCGGAAATGCTCGAAGGAATCGACCTCCTGGTGATGGATTATCAGGATATCGGTGCGCGATACTGGACGTACATGTCCACGACGACACTCGCGATGGAAGCCGCCGCCGAACAGGGAATTCCGGTGGTCGTTCTGGACCGCCCGAATCCGATTGGCTCTGCCGTGCAGGGCAACGTACTCGATCCTGCCTTCGCGACCTTCGTGGGTCGGTATCCGATCGCGATGCGCCACGGAATGACCGCCGCCGAATTAGCCAGCTATTACGGGGGAGAGTTCGGCATCGACGTGGAACTGCACACCGTGCCAGCCGAGGGGTGGCGTCGGGATATGTCGTTCGCCGAGAGTGGCCTGCCGTGGATTCGACCGTCCCCCAACATGCCCAACGTCGAGAGTGCCACGCACTACCCGGGAACGTGCCTCTTCGAAGGCACCACTCTTTCGGTGGCGAGGGGCACGGAAGCACCATTCCAGCAGATCGGTGCACCGTGGCTGGATGGGGAGACGCTGGCTGAAGTCATGAACGCTTACGGGTTGCCCGGTATTCGCTTTGAGCCGGTCAGGTTCACCCCGAGGGCGCCTTCCGATGGCAAGTTCGACGGGGTTGGGGTGGAGGGCGTCCGCCTGGTGGCCACATCGCCTGAGTACGATCCAACCCACGCGGCCGTCGCGCTCCTGGTGGAGACGCATCGCATGTCCGGTCCGCAATGGGGATGGCTCCAGGCCCATTTCGATCGCCTCGCGGGGACCGATCGTCTGCGGCAGGCGATCGACGCGGGAGCTGGGCTCGACGAAATCCGAAATGGATGGCAGGATGAATTGGAGGCCTTCAAGCGGGTCCGTGAGCGGTATTTGATCTATCCGTGAGCTTTCGAGGGAAAGGCTCCTGCCCGAGGGGTGATACCAGCTATGAGGGGTGATACGACCTATGCGGCCGAAACCTCCATCTGAGTCCCCGCTTTGAACGCCTCATAGAGTACCTTCGCGACCGGTCCCACTTCGCCGTTCCCGACCGGCTCGCCGTCTAGTCGTACGGTGGGTCGTACTTCGGTCGTCGTGCCGGTAAAGAAGATTTCGTCCGCCCCCCGCATCTCCTCCAAGAGCACCGGCCTCTCCTCCACCGGAATGCCCTCCGCTCGCGCCAGCTCGATTACATATTCCCGAGCGACTCCGTGCAGGATTTGATGAGTGGCGGGGTGCGTCGTGACCACGCCATCGAGGACGGCGAAGACGTTGTTGTGGGACCCCTCGAGCGCGACGCCGTCGTTCACGAAAAGGGCATCCTCCACCCCCGCGTCGACGGCCGCCTGCTGTGCCAGCACGTTCGGCAAGAGGCCAATCGACTTGATGTCGACCCGGTCCCAGCGGCGGTCGGGAACCGTGATGGCCTCGTAGCCCTGCTTCCAGCGGGCCGCTTCCGGCCGGTGGTACACTTGCGCGGAGGCGTATACCGTCGGCGGAGTCCCCTCCGGCGGAAAGTGGTGGGTTCTCGGCGCCGCACCTCGGGTGATCTGCATATAGACAATCGAGACGTCTTCCGAAACGAGGCTGTTTGCTGCGATCAGGCGTGCGTGCATATCTGGCAGCCCTGCGGGATCGTACTCAATACGGAGGGCGTCGAGACCGTGTTGGAGCCGGCGCAGGTGTCGCTCCAGGCGGAAGAGACCCCCACGATAGGCGGGCGTCACCTCGTAAACGCCGTCCGACAACAGAAACCCCCGGTCGTCCACCGATATGGTCGCCCGATCCTTCGACAGGTACTCGCCGTTGAGATATACCGTGCTCATCGCTTCCGGAGGTTGTTTGGGAAGACTCTTGGTACCCTTGAAAAGTCGGGCCCGCGCCTCGGCTCCGCCAGGCCTTCGAGAGGTCCGGCCACAAGCGCGACCTGCCTCCGGGGGGGGGTTCCCAGCGGTCCACTACCGTGCTTGATTTATGGCGTCCACAAGATTCATAGTGGAGGGCGACCGTCCAGCCCCCCCGACCCTAGTTTCCATGACCGATTCGAGGAATTCCCAAATAATGGCAAGCTTCCCTCGCACCCTCGTGCTCATCGTTGCTGTCGCGTCCGCATCCCTCCTCCATTCCCCGACTGTACAAGCTCAAAATCTTGCGATCGCCGGCCAGGTCGGCACCACCGGCGTGGGAGGGGGAATAATCCTTGGCGTGGTGCCCAGAATCAATCTCCGGGCCATGTTTGGCGGTATTCCCCAGCAACCCACCTTCGATATCGATGACATCGACTTCGAGCTCGACCTCCCGTCGTTCCTGCTCTCGACGGTGGACTTGTACGTAGTGGGCGGGCTGCACCTCAGCGCGGGTGGACTGCTGATCACCAATGACGGGGACGTGGCTGTCGAGGGGACCTTCGAAGGGAGGTCGGTGGTCATCGGTACGACGACCTTTTCCGGAGGGACCAATGATCGGTTTTCCGGGACTTTCTCACTGAAGGGCTTCCAGCCATACCTGGGAATCGGGATCGGTAATCCCATCGGGAAAAGGATCGGCATCAACTTCGATGCCGGTGTCGGATTCGGCGACAAGCCTACCGTCGCATTGACCGCCTCTGGCCCGCTCGCAGACGCCCCGGGTTCAACTCTCGAATCCGAGCTTCAGCAGGAAGTAGCCGATATCGAGGCTGACATCCCCGATCTCCTACGGTACTACCCCGTACTCTCACTGTCCGTCTCGATCGGGTTCTAGTCGCTCTTCTCCAGCTTGTCGAATTCTTCGATGAGCTGAGCTTCGTGAACGACCGGCTCTTCAGGCTCCGATGACGTGGTAGGCCCGGCGGCATCGGCGAGGCCATCAGCACCTTCAACGGACTCGTCCTCGTCGTCACCTGACTCCAGTTGCCTGGGCGCTTCCTCTTCGGGCGCGGCGATCAAGCCCATCTCGTGCTTCAAGGCCAGGAGGCGATCCTCCACGTCACCTCCCTCGGTACCACTCTCCAGGGCCTTGAAGTCCTCTTCGAGCGTTCCGGGGCCGAGCGCCTCCGTCACCTCCTGGTGGGCCAGACTCTCGCGCTCCTGCTCCTCGATCTTGTCGGCCATACGGTTGAACGCTTCGAAGGCCGACGTGTTGGAGAGTCCCGACATGGTTTCGTGGATCCGCCTCTGGGCCTGAGCCCGACGCTGCTTCGCCACGAGGAGATTCCTCTTCCGCTTGGCCTCTTCGATCTTGTCATTCAACTGCCGAAGCGACCCCTTGAGCTTTTCCGTCTCCGCGGCCTGCGCCTTCCACGTTCCGTCGAGCGTGCTGGCGCGCTCCGCGTGCTCCTGCTGCCTCACCAAGGCCTGCTTTGCCAGGTCGTCCCTGCCCTCCTTCACGGCCAGCATGGCGCGGTGCTCCCATTGACGCATCTGTTTGACCTCGCTGTCGAGCGACGCACGGAGCTTCCGCTCGTCCGCGATGGCGGCAGCCACTTCCCGCTTGGCCTTCGCGAGCTGGTCCCGCATGTCCAGAATAATCTGGTTCAACATCTTCTCCGGGTTTTCCGCCCGGGAGATGAGATCGTTGATATTCGACTTGATGACCGTAGACAGCTTCGTAAAGATGCTCATTCGCTTGAGTCCTCTCCTTCCGAGCTGCCGTCGTCGGCCCCGGCAAGCACCTTGATTCGCCCGAGGTGACTCGACGCCGCATACTGGAGGCTCTCCACCGACGCCTGTAGCTCTTCGAAATCCAGAGTCTGCAATTCCAGGGTGTCCGTCAGGATCAACTCTCCGTCTTCGATGCCGTACGCCCCGTGCACTATGTCGGTGGCGTTCAGCTCGAGGAGGGCCCGGTAGAGTTCACCCAGGTCCGACTCACCGTTGGGAAGGTCCATGACCTTCAAGCGCACCAAGAGCACGGGATCGGAGAGGTGGACGACCACGCCACCGCTCGGACTCTGCACCAGAAACATCCCCTCATCCACCTCATTCCAGTCCAGGTCCATTCGAATGAGGAAGCTCTCGAGATCGTCTCGAGTTACCATGATCCACTCCGTACTCTGTGCGGCCCCTTACCGCGGCCGCGGCCAGACAGCTCGTCGACAGGCCCCCATCCAGAGGGGCCCTTTCCCTACGGACGACAAACGCACACGGTTTACGCGCCCTCTAGGACGTACCGAAATCCTCCCGACTCGGATCTAATTCTAACATGAACGGCCGGCCCCCCGCGACTCCACGCCGCTGCGGGGGTGACCCCCAGTGGGTGGGGGACATTCAAAGTGACCCACTCGCGCTCTTGTCGCCGGCCCCGGCGAGCACGCCCAGGAGAGGTCCAAGGTATCGACCCGTGTGCGAGTTCGGCGCCTCGGCAATCATCTCGGGGGTTCCTTCGGCCACGATCTGTCCGCCGGCACCTCCTCCCTCGGGGCCGAGGTCGATGATCCAGTCCGCTGTTTTGATGACCTCGAGATTGTGCTCGATCACGAGCACCGTGTTGCCCTTCTCCACGAGTCTGTGGAGCACCTCCAACAGGACCCGGATGTCTTCGAAGTGGAGGCCGGTCGTCGGCTCGTCGAGAATGTAAAGCGTATTCCCCGTAGCCCGTTTCGACAGCTCGCTGGAAAGCTTCACGCGCTGCGCCTCGCCTCCGGAAAGCGTCGTCGCGGACTGCCCGAGATGAATGTACCCCAATCCGACGTCCGAAAGCGTCTCGAGCTTGGCCCTCAGCCGTGGCACGGCCTCGAAGAAACCTTGGGCCTCGTCGACCGTCATGTCCAGAACGTCGGCGATGTTCTTCCCCTTGTAGAAAACGTCCAGGGTCTCCCGGTTATAGCGCCTTCCACGGCATACGTCGCACGGAACGTAGACGTCGGGGAGAAAGTGCATCTCGATCTTCACCAAGCCGTCTCCGTGGCAAGCCTCGCAGCGGCCCCCCTTCACATTGAAGGAGAAACGGCCAGGCCCGTACCCCCTCATCTGAGACTCGGGAAGGCTGGAAAAGAGCTCCCTGATCGGCGTAAACAGGCCGGTATAGGTCGCCGGGTTCGACCGCGGTGTCCGGCCGATCGGTGATTGGTCGACCTCGATCACCTTGTCGATCCATCCGATTCCATCGATCCCGTCGTGGCGCCCCGGGACCACTTTGCTCCGGTACAGATGACGGGCCAGCGCCCGATAGAGCGTCTGGTTGATGAGTGTGGACTTGCCAGATCCGCTCACGCCCGTCACCGTGACGAAGCAGCCGAGGGGGATGGTCACGTCGAGATCACACAAGTTGTGCTCGCTCGCGCTTCGCAGATGGAGCGCTCGATCTCCATTTCCCTCCCTGCGCCGATCCGGCGTCGGAATCCGCCGCCGGCCCTCCAGATACGCTCCCGTGAGAGACGCCTCTTCGGCGAGCACATCGGCCAGGGACCCCTGAACTACAACCTCTCCGCCCGCACGTCCGGCCCCGGGGCCGAGGTCCACGATGTGATCGGCGACCCGGATCGTCTCCTCGTCGTGTTCGACCACAATCACGGTGTTGCCCATATCGCGAAGAGCCTGAAGGGTCGCCAGAAGGCGCTGGTTATCCTTCTGATGGAGTCCGACGGAGGGCTCATCCAAAATGTAGAGCACGCCCACCAGACGACTCCCGATCTGCGTGGCCAGGCGAATCCGCTGAGACTCTCCACCGGAGAGTGAGTCCGCAGAACGCCCGAGGGTCAGGTAGTTCAAGCCGACATCGTTGAGAAAGCCGAGCCTCTCCTCAAGCTCCTTCAGGATCGGCGTCGCGATCTCCCCGTTCAGAGCATGCCGGTCCGCGCCCGAGCCTATCGGCTCGTCCACTGGTAGGGCTCGGAAGAAGTCGAGCGCCTCTGCGATGGAAAGATCGACCACTTCGCCCAGGGATCGCCCAGCCATGGTTACGGCCAATGATTCCCCCCGCAGCCGGCTCCCACCACACGCCGTGCATGTGAGCGTCGACATATAATCGTGGAGCTGCGTGCGTACCGCATCGGACTTGGTCTCTTGATACCGACGCTCCACGCTTTCGATCACGCCATCCCAGTGGTCCTCATAGTGGCCCCGAGCACTTCCGGACCCCGTGCGGTACGGGAAGCGGATCTTCATTGGCCCCGAACCATGCATGATGGCGTGGCGTGCCTCCTCGGGGAGTTTATTCCAAGGGGTGCGTGGGTCGAACTCGTACGCCTCCGCGAGGCCCGCGATCACGGAGTTCCGGAGGTGTCCCGAGGGTTCACCCCACGGCAGGACGACCCCCTCGAGGAGCGAGATGCTCCCGTCCGCCAGGAGCAGGTCCGGATTGACGTGTTTGCTGGTTCCGAGCCCACCACACTCCTGGCAGGCCCCATAGGGCGAGTTGAAGGAGAATTGCCGAGGCTCGATCTCGGGCAGGCTGGTTCCGCAGTGCGCGCAGGCGTAGAACTCGCTGAAGAGGTGCGACACGCGTGAACGCCCCTTCCCCTCCACGACCTCCACAGTGCCGTCGGCGGCCCGCAGCGCGGTCTCAACGGAGTCCGCTAGCCGCTCCCGATCCTCCCGCCGAACCACCAGCCGGTCCACCACGATCGCGATGTCGTGGTTTTCATATCGGTTGAGCGCGGGTGGGGAAGAGAGATCGATCAAGTCTCCGTCGACGACAGCCCGAACAAAACCCTCCTTTCGAGCCTTCTCGAAGAGATCGCGGAACTCGCCCTTCCTACCCCGAACAAGGGGTGCCAACACCTGGATTTTGGCTCCCTCGTCGAGAAGCAGCAGCTGTTCCACGATCTGGGACGCCGACTGCCGAAGAACCGGTCTGCCGCACTCCGGACAATGAGGGATGCCGACACGAGCCCAAAGCAGCCGGAGATAGTCGTATATCTCCGTAACCGTCCCCACCGTCGACCGTGGATTCCGGCTCACCGTCTTCTGCTCGATGGAGATCGCCGGAGAGAGGCCCTCGATCGAGTCGACGTCGGGTTTCTCCATGAGCCCCAGGAACTGGCGGGCATACGCAGAGAGGGATTCCACGTAGCGGCGTTGACCTTCGGCGTAGATCGTGTCGAACGCGAGGGACGATTTGCCGGACCCGGACAGCCCCGTGATGACGATCAGGCCCCCACGGGGGAGCTCGACGTCAATATTCCGGAGATTGTGTTCCCGGGCGCCGCGCACCACAAGAAATTCTTGGGCCATAGTCCTCAACAATATCGAAGTCGAGGGTTTGCTTCAAAGGGGGAGGCAGGGCACAGTCGTGGCGGCCGCGGCCGCCGGCTAGGCTCCGGCTTGCTCCCTCAATGATTGATACGTGGCTGGAGTTTTACACGGAGAATTTGGCGGAGTGCCCTAACGGAGGGCTACGGAAAGGATCGGCGGTTTAGTACGCCCACTCCCGGAACAGCGAGAGTCCCAGCCCCTTTTCGCTCTCGACTCCGAGCTCGCCGAAGCCCACGGCACGACCTCTGAAAAAACGGTCCTCGAAGTAGGTTTCGATCGTGTAGGATTCGGTGGGGACCCACTCGAAACGGAGCCCTGGCCAGCGGTCCGTGCCGGCCGCCTGGCCCGACGCAGGCCGGAAAAGCAGGGTCAGAAACATGTCGTCAGCCACGTAAAATCCCGTTTGGACGACCGTCGTGCTAAGGGCTCCACCGACGTTGCTCGCGCCGAGAGCGCCCATGTCCTGCTGTGTAATGGACAGGTAGTCCAAAAAGTCCAGCCCCAGTTCCTGCGTCACTACCGCGCCTAGTTGGTTACTGAAACTGCTGAGCCCCAGGGTGCCGAGCGCCCCCGCCGCAGTGCCGAGCAGTTGGCTCTGGCCAGAAGTCAGGGCGTAGGTTGGGCGACCGAACCAGAGGTAACTCAGTAAATCATCTTCGGTGAACCCGGGCTCTTCGCTACTGAGTGTCACCCTGGGTGAAACGAGCGTTCCGGTGACGGAAGCAGTGATGGTAAACCGATCACCCTCCGGCGTCCTGATATCATTGCTGGCCGTGAGATCGAGGTCCGGGTCGATCCCGGGGGTCCCCAGGAATCGCACGGTTCCGCCATCCACCTGAAACTGCCGCCTGAAGGCACTCAACCCGTATAAATACGATCCGCGTATGGCCTCCAGAGAGCCGACGAGGGCCACATCCTGGTTCTGCCGGTCGTAAAGCACGTCGAGCTCGCCATCCAGTTCCACATCCATCAGCTCGCTGCGAATCCAATTGTCCCGCCGAACCGCCAACGTCGTGTTTTCCATGCGAATGTTTCGCAGGAAAGGATTTTCGCCGGCAACGAGCGGCCGGAAGCCCACCGTGGTCGTATCGACCACGCTCGACGCGGCCGAGCGCTCGAAGAAGAGATCGGAAACCTCCGCCGCGCGCTGGAATTCCTCCCAAAAGAGGGTTCCGTCGTCGACGAAGAGATCACCGGAGATCACGGGCCTCGAGTAAGACCCCTCTAGTCGAATATCACCGCTCAGACGGCCCGTCACATCACGCCGGTCCAGCGCCTGGAACTCGTCGAAACGGACGTCCAGATCGAGTCCTGGGTCGGATGCCGTGGTCAGTGTCACTGTGCCGTCGACCCTGGCGGTTCCCAGCGCTCGGGCCTCCAGATCCATCTCCAACCGTCCATCTGGGAACCAATCCAACGTACCGGTGACCTCTTGATGGCGTACACCGAGACCACTCAGAAAGGCGCTTCCTCCCTCTACGATAAGCCGGCCTTCGGGGGCGAGGCTTCTCGACGTCCCCCCGACATCAACCCGCCCGGACATCGTCCCGGCCACCTCTTCGAAGCCCGGGAACGGCGCCATGATCAGTGAGAGCGGGAGCAGGTCCGACACGACCACCAGATCGATCACCTCCCCTGGAAGGCGGTCCTCGACCGCGTTGAACGAGAGATCCAGAGGAAGTTCTCCGGCCAACGTAAGTATCTGGCGTGAATCCCTCCTCAACGCCACATCACCAGTGGCCGTCCGGTCTGCGTAACTCACCTCGGCCTCGAGCTCGTCGAGAACGTAGGCACGGAAACGGAAATCATCGGCCAGGAGGGCCAGACCTATCACGGGCTCCGCATCGGTTCCCGTAAGGCTGAGATCCAGATCGACCATACCGTCGAGCACTTCCTCCAGTTGAAGTACTCGCGCGATTCGGCCGACATCAAGAGCCTCGGCCTCCAGCCTGAGATCCGCCTCCCCATCGAATGGAAACCGGCCTTGAGCCTGGAGCCGCATGCCGCCTAATCGGGGGCTCCTCAACCGGAAGTCCCTCAAAGTGAGCCCGTCCGCGTCCCAGGAAATCGTACTGGGTCCACCGAGATTCCAACGCTCATCCGGGAAGCGGAGCACCAATTCGTCGAGGTGGACGGTGCGTACGTCACCCTCCTCCTCAAAGGCAAGACGGCCCTGATAGCTTTCGTCCGGGGATCGCACCAAAAGGAAATCCGCGCTGCCGGCCGACTCACCGTAGTCGAAGCTCGCCGAGACCGAATCGAACTCCCTCTCGAAGACGCTCATCGCACCCGCGTCGAGCTGAACGGACACCTCCCGCTCCGGAGAAAATAGGCCAGTCACCGACAAGGAGACCTCAGCCTGCTCAACGAGATTCCCCCCATAAGAGCCGTCTTCGACTTCGGCCCGGCCCCTGACGGACAGACTCTCAAGCGACCCGCCGAGCACAAGCTCACCTACCATCCGCCCGGACACGAGCACTTCTGAGAGTGTCGGAAGTGTATCCGGATCGATCGCCTCGAACTCGAGGATCTGGCGCTCGAGAACCGAGAGTGTGTCGCCCGCGATCACGTCGGCGCCGAGCAGGAGTGGACGAAGGCCTTCCAAGTTATCCGTCTCGAAGCTCACCCGAAGTCCGTCCGGGGGACCATCGCCTGCCGTCGCAAGTTGTCCGCCGCCCTCTACCGTCACATCCCCTATCCGACCGAGAACATTGTCCATGGTGACGATCCCATTCGAGATCCGCAGATCGATCGACACGGTATCGACCGTCAGATCGGCGAACCGGGAGTCATTCAGACTCAGGCCACCGGCCAGCTCCGCCGTTCTCAGGTTGCCACCTTCTCCGAACAGATCAAACGATCCAGACAGGACTGTACCCTCGGGGAGCCCGGGCGCGATCTCCAAGGCATCGTAATCGAAAGCTTCTCCTCTGACCCTGTAGGACGCCAACGGCGACCGGAGGTCGAAGCTGCTCTCCAGGGTAAGGCGGCCGCCCTCGGTCGTCAGGTCGCTCCTGAGCACGAAATCCGACAAAGGCCCCTCGGCGTGCAGCGTTCCGCGTGCCAGTCCGAGCCGGGACAGGGGCGAGTCCTCCCCGAAGAGACCGGAGATCGAAAGAGGGTTCAGTTCGCCATCGAGCGAGACTCGAGTCTCCCCATCGACGTCCCTCAAAATTCCCCGGAGCGACACATGCGACGCTTCCGACAGCGAGTCGGGAAGGGTGCCCTCCGCGAACACCCGAATGCCAGTATCCAGCCAGCCGTCGGCCTGAATATCGAGGCTCAAAGAGCCGTCCGTTGAGAATCCCTCGGCCACGCGATTGAGTAAACTCAAATCCAGCGGAATCAGCCGCGCAGTCAGCCCGGTTACGCCCAGAGGGCGCTGAAGGTGAAGCACGCCCTCGATTTCGGCCCCTGTCGGGCCCGCGTCTGGCTCCAACAAGTCCATCCGGCCCGCCACCCTCACGGAGTCTATCGTACCCGAGAGATCGAGGTTCCCGTACAACCGTCCCTCCAACGGCAGCTCGATCGAGACGAATTCTTGTAACGCCGATACGGGTAGAGCGGACACGTCCAGTGTCGCGTCTTGAAGCTCGGTCTCTCCGCCCGGGAAACGTCTGAGAGTCCCGCGACCCTCGATTTGCCCGCCGTCGATCGCGAGCCTCCCGCTAGACCAACTCCCGCGCAGCCCATCGGATCCGAACTCGACGTCTACGCGGCCACTGGCGCGACCGTCGGGCAGGCGGGGTTCGAGCCACTTCAAATCGGACAGATCCAGGCTCTCCACGACGGCGTCGACGGTGAGATCCGGTACGCCTCCCTCAACCAAGTCTATCGCCCCCGATCCGCTGGCTGTGCCCCCCAAGAGATTCAACGTGTCGGCGTTGACCAAGATCCGATCCCCGGACCAAGCGACTCTTCCTACGAAACTCTGCACCTGGATCGGGTCTTGAAAGACTCGGCCTTCGAAGGCGAGTCCGGTAACGCTCATTCGAATACCGTCCCCGGCCGGATCCGTCGCCACCACCCCGTCGAAGTGGCCCTCGATTCCGTGAAACCCCAGGACGCGCATCAAGCCCCCCCCATCCGGTCCGGGCTCGCTCCGGAACCGGGAGGCCGGATCGGCTGGCGACATCAGTGGATAGCGTACATCGACGCTCCCGTCCCGGATGTCGACCCCGTCGAACAGGAACCGCGCCCCAGCCTCGGTGACGTCAGTTACATCGTCAAGCTCCACCGCGAGCGAGTCTGTGCCGTCGAGGAAGGCCGCGAGATTGAATGGCTGGTCCGGCGCCTCTTTGGTGATGGTGAGTCTGGGCCTCCAGAGTGTGAGCCCCGTAAGAGCGACCTCTCCGCTGAGCATCGTGCGAATGGAGTACTCGGCCTCAACCGAGTCCACTGCCAATATCGGACCCCCGTCCGCCGCCGTGACCCGGACCCCAAGCAGGTGGGCTCCTCTGTGGAGTCCCTCAGAACGCAGGCCGGAAATCACGATCTCGCCGTTGAGGTTTCCCTCGATTCGCCGGAGGACCTGCTCCACCACGAACGCTTGCCCGAAGCTCGAGCGCGTGAGGACAACGATGCTGACGACCGCTCCCAGAACCAGGATCACAAGGATGCCGGCCCCTATCTTCAACGCTTTTCGGGCCCGAGGCATACTCATTCTAAAACGCCTGTCCGATGCCGAGATGGAGTTGAAAGCGCCGGAACGAGAAACCACCCGAAGGGCCAAAGGATACCCGCTGATTGAGCAATGCGAGCTCCTCGGAACGCACGAAATCGATCACCTGCTCTTCGCCGTCAACGTCGCCGCGTATCCTGTCCGCTGGGTCATCATTGGGGCCCAAAGGACGGATCTGGTTGGTGATGACCTGCAACCTCTCCTGGCTGCGGAATTGGTATCCCAGGTCCACCCTGATCGGCCCGACCGGACTCAGGTACCGGATCCCTATTCCCGGTGTGATCTCGAATCGACTCACGGCACTGGACTCCTGTTCCGCCCAGATCCGTCCAAAGTCGGCAAAAATCGCAGTCTGCAGGCCCCGACCCATCAACATCCGGTACTCGATGCCACCCTCGAGAACCATACTGCCGCCGGTCGGGCGCGGTGTTCCGAACGCCCCGGACCTCAGCACGTTGGCGTCACACGTGAGGTCCGTGATCTCGGCAGGGGCACAGGGCGCCATCTGCCCGGAGCGCGCAGGGAATAGAAGGCTGGAAGGATCTACAGTGAGCACTCGCGGCCCGAGTTGGTTCTGTGCAAACCCCCGGACGCTGTTCGCCCCCCCCGAGAAGAACCGTTTTTGGGGATGGATGACGTCGGCTCCTCCAGAAAAGAGTGCGAATGAGCCAGCGCCGACCCATCCCCCTTGGACACGAGCGGCCAACACCTGGCCAGGCAATGTCTCGATGTAGGCGGTCGCTTCGCTCAGTGCCCGATCGTACTGGAACTCGGAACCCGTTACAGCGGACGCGTGCTCGAAGTTGAGCACGATCTGGTATCCGCTGGTCGGGTTCAGAACGCTGTTGGTAACTGATCGCACCATGCTCACGGAGATCGGGGCCAACCAGTTTTGTTCCTGCAAGGCCGACACGTCCTCGGGCGTGCACACCAGGAACGAAGTACAAAAGAAGACCTCCGCTGCTGCCAGCTCCGTGAGCTCGGGCCGGTACGCGAAGGTTAAGAACGTGTATGCACCCAGTGTCTGAGACAAGGCGAGGTCCACACCCACGGACCTGCGAACATACACATCCTGTAGGCTCTGACGCTCGAAGAACAAGTTCGACCCGAACGTCAAGCTCTGGCGAACCAACGGCTGCGTGAACTCCGCGGAAAACAACCAATTCACCCCCCCGAATTCATCGACGGCGGCTTGACCACAGAAACCATCCCGGAGTTGTTCGGCAAACCAGTTGGACCCACGTGCCCGGAGCTGGAGCCGTCTCGCTCCACCGTAGAAGTTTCGGCTCGTCCATCGCGTTTCGGCATTCACGCAGTCCGAGCTGCTCCATCCCCCGCCGAGACGCATACTGTGAACGTCCGACTCGGTGACCCGTACCTGGAGGGCGACCACACTGTCGGGCACGAGGCCCGCCGGATCCACCGCCTCGACGATCGATGCGCGCTGGACAAGCTCGATGGAGAACAGATTACGCTGCGCCTCGAGCGTACGTACCTCGGAATATTCCTCGCCCTCCTCGAAGCGGAGCAGCTCGCGGATCACGTTATCGTCGAGCTCTTCGTTGCCGACGAGGGTGATTGGCCCAAAAACGGCATGCGGCCCTCTGTCGACTTCGAACGTGACATCCGCCTGGTAGGGGCTCTCCGCGGGCAGGCGCCACGAACGGGATACGTCGGCACGCGGATAGCCGCGGTTTCGGAACCGTTGGATCAGTGTATCTCGGGTTGCGGCGAGATCGATCGCATTGAGTAGGCCACCCACTTGGATGGGCAGCTCAGCCGTAGGATCGAATCCGTCGAAACCGTCCGCCCCCTCCACAGTGAGGCTCGCAACTCGTACGGGTGACCCTTCATCGATGCGAAAGGACAACTCCACCGCGTCCTCCGAAGGACGCGCGATCACCGTGTCGACCCGGGCGTCTCGATAACCGCGGATGTTGTAGAAGTTCGTGAGCCGTAAGACATCGTTTGACAACTCGCGGTCATTCAAATCTTCGTGCAGGACACCAAAAACACAGAGTCCGCGAGGCCAGAATGAGCGGCATCTCGTCTCACGATTGACGATGGTGCGAGCGAGCGAATCCTCCGGAAAGGCCTCGTTCCCCTCAAACTCGATGTTCATGACCTCGACGGAGGGTGCTTGGGCGAGGAGCGGAGCCTCCGCCACTAGTAACACGAGAAAGACGAGGGTGGACGAGATCCGCATGCTGCCTATTACCTAGCCCCCGCTCCCAGCCGGCTGGTGACCCCTGGCTCACGGGCCACGCGGGGTGGAGCCTTGGACTCTACGTTCTCACGAGCCAGAAGCATCCGAACCAGATAGAAGGACAAGCCGCTGACACCCAAGGCGACGGCCAGCGCACCCATTGTTTCGCGTATTCCCGCCTCCTTCTGCACATAGAACTTGGTCATACGCCACGCCGGATTCTGATGGGATCACGCCCGACGAACCCCGCTCCGTCGCTTTCGAACCAGTGGGGAATCACTTCGATTTCTTGTGTGCCGACCTTCAACACATTCACACTGTTTTCCCCTTTCTCAACCTCTCGGCCCCGGCTAGACGCAGCGGTCCCGCTATGGACGATGGCGATATCGCCACGATCCCGATGCTCCGGTCGCACTTGGGACGAGCGCGTCACAAAGCCGCGATGCAGATGACCACTGAGAACCAAATCCACTCCCAACTCCCGGAATCGGTCCAGGAGGGCTCCGCTCCTCGGTATGGTCGCGTCGGACCCACCATCCGGGGGAGGAGCCAACGCATGGTGCGTCACTACGATACGGACATTCTCATCAAATGTTTCCTGGAAGACGCGTGCCAGAAATCGGAGTTGATGATCTTCGATGCGTCCGTTGACGATCGAGCGGTGTGGATCCGCCGAGTTAAGCGCCACGAACACCGCCGGGCCGATCCGGGTTACCGCATCCATCTCCTCCGAGATGAACGCGCGATAATTCCGGAACGGAGCGAACATCCGCTCATGAACCCGGTAGAGCGGGATGTCGTGGTTCCCCGGCGTGACGACGATGGGCACATCCTGAAGCTCGCGGAGGAAAGTTCGGGCCTGCTCATATTCTCGGACCTTGGCCCGCTGCGTGAAGTCCCCGGCCAAGACGATCACATCGGGCGCCACCGTTCGCGCCATGTGGAGAAAAGCGGTGGCGGCATGCGGCCGGTGCGGTCTGCCAAAGTGCACGTCCGACCCGTGTAGGACCGTCAGCATTCTCGCGTCATCTTGCCCGATGCGTCAGGCTGCTGCTCCTTCTGACTCCCCTCCCGCGGACCAGGCCCGGCTCACCCCCAAAAGACCGATGAGCACGAGCGTGACGGCGAGGCCCTGAGCGAGTGTGAGGGGGCCTAAGAAGCGGTCGTCCTTGACCCGAACGAACTCGACCAGGAACCGCTCGACGCTGAGCAACGTCAAGCCAATCCACCAGAGCCAGCCAGCCCCGTGCTCGTGGACCCGGAGCTTCCAGAGCACGAAAAAGATGGTGGAGGCCATCACAATCTCGTAGAGCTGAGTCGGGTGCACGGGAACGACCTGGCCGAAGCGCTCGACCAGAGCCGGATCGACCCGAACACCGAAGTAGCTTTCGAGAACGTCCACACGCGTGGGCGGCGTGCCTTGCGGAAAGGCAATCCCAATCCAGGAGTCAGTGGGACGCCCGTAGTCGTCGCCGACCAAGAAGCATCCCATCCGGCCAACTGCATATCCGATCGTGAGTGTCGGGGAGCAGAGGTCCGCAATCTCTCCGAGTGGGAGGCCCCTCCTCTTGATTTCGATGACGATGAGAAGAAGCGCCCCCGCAAACCCTCCGTACCACACCATTCCGCCCCGGGAAAAAATAGCCGATACCGGGTCGGCAAGAAGCGCCTCGTAGTTTAGGAGGACATAGTAGGCCTTGGCCCCGATGACGCCTCCCAGTACGGCCATGAACACCAGATCCCAGGCCCGCTCCGGATCGTGGCCCGCACGATCCATCTCGGCACGCAGCAACATGCCCCCAACCAGGAAGGAAAGGAACATGAACACGCCGAAGGACGTGATCGGCTCCCCCCCCATGAACGGCAGCCAGCTCGGGAGACGGAAGAAGATCGGGTACACGCTCAGCCTTTTTGAAAGTTGGGATCGGAGGGCACGCTCACGCGGAAGCGTTCATCAATCCGGGAAAGGGCAGGCTAGGATCAGCTGAGGCGTCCAGTCCTGCGACCTCTCCTCGCTCCAGCCGAAACGCACCTGCCCGAGCCACCATCGCGCCGTTGTCCAGTGACAGCCGCGGGGACGCATGAAGGAGTAAGCCATCGGGTTCGAGTCGTCTTGCCAGAGCCTCGCGCAGCCTCCCGTTGGCGGACACTCCACCTCCTAGAAGCACACGTGGGCAGTCCGTCTCTTTCACCGCACGCATCGTCTTCGCCGCCAAGACATCCGCCGCCGCCGCCTGGAATGACGCGGCAACGTTCTCCCTCTCCGGCTCGAGTGATCCGTCTGCCTCGATTTCACGAACAAGGGTTACGACGGCTGTCTTCAGCCCACTGAATGAGAAATCATAGAAATCGTCGTCGCCGGGATGCTGATTCCGTCGTAGCATCGGTCGGGGAAACTGGTAGCGCGCGTCATCACCCCGTGATGCCGCCTCTTCGATGGCCGGACCGCCCGGGTACGGCATTCCGAGAAGCCTCGCGACCTTGTCGAAGGCCTCACCCGCGGCGTCATCGCGCGTCTGCCCCAACAACTGATAAGTGCCCCACTCCGGAACGTAGAGGAGGAGCGTATGGCCACCCGAGACCAGCAACCCCACGAACGGCGGGATCGCTCGGGGGTCTTCGAGCGACGGGGCGAAGAGATGGGCTTCCATGTGATGGACGGTCACGAGTGGCTTCCCGAGACCGAAAGCAGCGGCCTTTGCCCAGCAAACACCCACCAAGAGCGCCCCGATGAGGCCCGGTCCCGCTGTGACCGCCAGAGCGTCGACATCGCTCAGCACGCAACCTGCCTCGGCCAACGCCCGATCGACCACCTCGTCGATACGCTGGACGTGGGCACGCGCCGCGATCTCCGGAACGACACCCCCATACAGGATATGCTCGTCCTGGGAGTAGATCACATGGCCATTGAGCGTGTCTGGAGCCTTCAAGAGCGCTGCGGAGGTTTCGTCACAACTCGTCTCGAGGCCCAGAATGAGCGGACCGCTCACAGCTCGAGCCGCCTACGAACGGCGACCGTATCGGTTCCCGGCACCACGGAAACATACGAGGGGGCGCCCTCCACAACGATCGGAACCCGGCGCTCTTCAACCACTCCCAGGTCCCCAAGAGCATAGGCCGGTACGACCGCCCTCAAGAACTCCGCCTCCATCCCCGACACGCGGCTGCGCGCACCCGTCACCAATACCTGAACGGCCTCAGGGAACACCTCGATCCGTCCACCTCCCAGAACCGGAGCCACCATGACCGGGACTCCTTCTATCACACGCTCGATGGACTCCTCCGCGGGAATTCCCAGTCTGAGGACGTAGGGTGCAAAAGTCGCTCCGCCCATACCCGTCGTATCCACAACGGTCTCCACCGTCGTCTGCTCGCCCACATCGTTCAGGGCCACAGGAACGATGTCTAACGTATCGAGCGACTCCACGAGGCTCGCGGGTCCGCTCACCCGAACACGGTTAGGCGTCAACGAAAGTGCACGGGTCAGAGCCAGGTCCTCCGGTAGTTCTCCACGCGTGCTGACGCGAACCGGAATAGTCCTTGTGGTCAGCCGTTCCAGGTGAACGTTGATCGCACTGGGAACGATGTCCTCCACTAGCACTCCCCGGTATCCATCCACCGGCACCCACCCCGGCTGGAGCGGAATCACCATCTCCTCGTCCGACACGTCCGTGATGGGCACGGCCACCGACAGGCCGTCGAATCCACTGAGACGAAACATCTCGGTTGGAGGGCCACGGAAGCGGACGAGCACCTCCCCCGGAACCGGGTCGCCCAGCACGATCCAGCCTGGGTCGTCCAGCCGGAGATTGACCGGAAGGAGTAGATCACGCTGGCTAGGGGCTCCAACGCGGACCAGAACCCAGAGGAACAGAGCCAAACCAAAGGCCGCCGCCTTGAGACGGCCGTTGCGGGCCAAGGTGCCCCAAAAAGGCCGGCCGGGCATGCCTACCCCGTCTTGCGGATGGGATCTGGAATCACTTGGGAGCAACCAGTAGACGCTGGATCAGCTCCTTGTGCTGGGGCGCGTCCCACTCGGTCCCGCCCGCCACCTTCTTGTAGATGATTCCGTCCCTACCGATGAGAAAGGTCTCCGGCACACCCGTAGTGCGATACAACTGTTGGATCTCCCCTGAGGGATCGTGCAATAGCGGAAAGGTCAGTCCGAGCGAGTCGCCGAACGCCTGAATATCGCCGCCGGGGTTCCCAGACAGATCGAAATTCCCCAAATCGGCATCGATGCTGACCGCCATGATCTCGAACCCGTCCTCCGCAATTTCTTGATAGAGACGCTCCATGGAGGGCATTTCAACCCGGCAGGGGAGGCACCACGTCGCCCAGATGTTCAACAGGACGACCTCTCCCTCGCGGTCGCTGAGGCGAGCGAGACCACCCTCGAGATCGTTAACCTCGAATTCCGGAGCGACGGTCCCGGCGGTCACCGGCTGAACACGATCCTGGTTCAGCCAGGCGATGACGATCAGCAGAACGACCCCAACCAACGCGTACGCGTAGGGCCGATTCGGAGATCCGGTGTTCGGTGTCGGTTCAACCGCCATGTGTCAAAGACCCTGGTAAGAGCTAGAGCGCGACCCGCAGTGCTTCTTCGGCAGCCTTCGAGGGTCAGACTTCAATTTAATGCCCGCACCCGGAAATCAGCTAGTTTCTACCGCCACCGCGGCCCGAGGATCGCCTCCCGACGACCAACCTCACACCACTACCAGGGCCCACGAGGCTGTCCGGCGGCGGAAACTGCTCAACGACTCGGCCCTGATCCCGCCCGAACCGGAACCGATACTCGATCTCCGTAAGCTCGAAACCGAGGGAGTCGAGGAGGATTTCAGCATTCGCCTGTTCGATCCCGAGAAGAAGCGGCATGGGGACCAACGGAGGACCGGTGCTGACTAGGACTATGACCTCCATAGGAAGATCCACTTCCGTGCCGGCCTCAGGAAGGACCTCCACCACCTGGCCCGCGGGGAGTTCAGCCAAGAGCGTGTCCACGATGACGATGAAGCCACTCGCTTCGAGAACTGTCCTAGCCGAGTTCAATCCGAGCCGCACCACATCCGGCACTGGCCTCCGCACCGGACCGAGGCTCACAGTCAGAGCAACCGTGTTCGTCGCCGTAGAAAGCTGCCCCGCAAGGGGGGTCTGACCCAACACTTCGCCCCTCAACACCGTGGGGTGCCGAAACGAATCCGTCACTGCAACGGCAGCCCCCGCCCTCTCAATCATGTCCATCGCCACCCAGCGGTCGAGTCCTCGGACATCGGGGACCTCGAAGAGATCTCCCGGCGGCGGCGGCATCGGGAAGAGTAGACGGGTGCTCACGACGTAGCCGAGCACCAAGCCGAGGACCAGAATGGGGGCCGCGACGAAACCAACATCTCTGGAGACCTTGATCTTGCCAAGATGAATCCACTTCTTGGTCTCCGGCCACTGGAAGCGTCCGTCACTGCGGAATCGGCGCCGCCGGATCGAGCTTCCCAGTCTCATACAGACGTCTCTCGCCTCGTTTCTGGCATGTCCACTCCGTTACAGCTTCCTCAGGCGGGCAGCGAACGCTCCGTCGAAGCCGAATGCCTGAGGGATAACATAGAGGCATCCCCGATCGTTCAAGAACTTTCCGCTCACGCCTCCGCCCGGATCCATCTCGAATTCCGGCCAGCGAGTCAGGAACGCTCCGATCTGTTCCTCGTTTTCTTCAGGCTCAAGGCTGCATGTTGCGTACACCAACATACCTCCACTTGGTACCACTTTCGCGCAAGCGTCCAGGATACGGCTTTGCAGGACCGCCATCTCATTCAGCCGATCCGGCGTGAGCCTCCAGCGTATGTCCGGATTGCGTCTCAGCGTCCCCGTCCCCGTGCAGGGAACGTCCAATAACACGATGTCGGGCCCGCTGACCGGGGGTGCGAGCGCATCCGCCTGCACCGCACTTACTCGAACACCCTGTCCGCTCTGTTCTCTCACTCTGTTTACGTTCTCCCGAACCAGGCCCAACCGCTCGATCGACCGATCCGCCGCTATGACCACATTGCCTCGCGCCGCGAGCGCCAGCGTCTTGCCGCCAGGCGCCGCGCAAAGGTCTGCGATGCGGGCATCCGGACTAGGATCGGCATAGGAGACCACCAAGGCAGCGGCGGGGTCCTGTACTATCGCCGGAACCACCGTCATCGCCTCTTCCAGGAACGCATGCCCAGGAATCACTACACATCCCGTGCCAGAACCGACGGCGGCGGCCGTAATCTGTTCGGCTTCCAGCGCCTCCACAGCCTCCGACGCCGAGTCCCAGAGGCACCGAAGGGATAGGCGAGGTAGGCTGTTGTTCGCCTCGACCAGCTTCCACACATCCGCGGTGGACCATCGTGTAAGCCAGCGCTCTACCAACCAGCGGGGATGCGAACCCCATGTGGACAAGAACTCAACAGGATGGGTTTCGGGGTCGGGGAAGTGCTCCGGGCCACCGCCGTCCCTCGCAATGCCTCGCAATACAGCGTTCGCGAATCCGGCAACGCCCCGTCCGCCTTTGGACTGGACGAGATCGACCGCCTGGGATACCGCCGCATACTCGGGCACCCCGCCCATATAAAGAATCTCGTATAGGCCGATCCGAAGTGCGTCCTGTACGGCAGCTTCTACGCTTTCGAGACCCCGCTTTACTCTCCGATCGAGCAGGTAATCCAGCCGGCCTCGAAGCCGCTGAATGCCGAACACCAACTCTCGGCACCATGCGCGATCACGGGCGTCGAGTGAATGAGTAGCGGCCGCGAAGGCCCGGTCGAGCCTCCGACCCCGGGCGACCGCCGCGAGAATATCCGAAGCGGCGAGGCGGCCCTCCGTGGCGGACGCCGTGCTCAGTCCAACATCCCTCGTGTGGGCGACGATGGAATCCCGATCTCCCGTGCCTCCATGCGGCCGGCCAAGTACGCGAGCCGCCCGGATTGGATCGCAAGCCGCATCGCGTGCGCCATCGCCACCGGATCGCTAGCGCTCGCAATGGCCGTGTTCATGAGCACGCCGTCCACACCCTGTTCCATCGCCACACACGCATCGGAGGCTGTCCCGACCCCCGCGTCTACAATGATCGGAACGTCACACCGCCGCTTGATCTCCCGGATAAAGTACGGGTTGACGATCCCGAGCCCACTGCCGATCGGGCTCGCGAGCGGCATGACCGCAACACAGCCGGCATCCTCCAGACGGAGGGCGGTGACGAGATCATCATTCGTGTAAGCCATCACCTTGAAGCCCCCTGCCACCAGCGTCTCCGCGGCTTCAAAAGTGGCCTGCGTGTCGGGTACGAGCGTAGTCTCGTCGCCAATGACCTCGAGCTTGAGCCACTCGTTGAAGCCTGCGGCGCGGGCCAGGCGAGCGTAGCGGATCGCGTCTTCGGCCGTGTAGCACCCGGCGGTATTGGGAAGTAGAAAGAACTCCTCGGGGTCCAGGTGGAAGAGGATGCCCTCGCTCTGGGTGCGGTCCAAGTCGACCCTGCGCACCGCCACTGTGACCATCGCCGTGCCGGAAGCCCGGATCGCCTGCACCATCGTCTCGTTATCGGGATACTTACCCGTACCGACAATGAGGCGAGACTCGAACTCCTGATCGGCGATCCGCAGAGGTTCGGTAAGGGCCCCGTCGACAGCCTCACCAATGGCCACTTCGCTACCTCCCATATCAGCCTCCTCCAACGAAGTGGACCAACTCGACAGTGTCTCCCTCGGAGACCTGAACGTCCTCGAACTGGTCGCGGCTGAGAATCTCCCGATTGAGCTCGACCACGATAAGCTGGGGGTTGAGGTCGAAGGATTCCACGAGTTGATGGACCGAGAGCCCAGGCTGGACCTCCCGCTCCTTCCCGTTCACATGTACCTGAATGCTTCCTGGATCACTCATTAGAAGGCTGTTGAAGAAGTACAGTCCGCGTTGGGGATGCCACGGCCCCAGACCCTAGGCGGAGCGACGACGCCATAGCCGTAGCTACGGCTAGGAGCTCCAACAACGGGGATGGGGCCGTGCCACCCCAACCCTTCAACTCGTAAGCTTATGTCAAAGATGGTGGTGGGCACAGGGCGGTTGTGCGGTTGATCCTGCGTCTCTCCTCCTCGCCGTAGCGTTGCTACGCCTCGTCGTCGTTCCTTGTCTGAACGCGCACAAGCGCCCTGTGCGCGACCCGCTGTACTCCTTCAACAGCCTCCTAGATTGCTCGTATCTCCTGAAACGCCCGCCTCCACGACATCAAGATAAGCCTGGAGGGCGTCCGGCGGAGAGGGGGCGTCCCAGACGCCTCTGATGACGGCCACCCCGTGTCCGCCGGAGGCGAGCACCCCGACCGCCCGCTCCGGGGTCACGCCACCAATTCCGACCAGGGGGAGATCGACTCGCGACGCCACCAAGCCAATGAACTCGGGTCCCCTGGCGGCCGCGTCAGGGTGCGAGGGCGTCTCGAACAGCGTGCCCACGAACAGATAGTCCGCTCCCGAATCGGCCGCCTCCACCGCCTCACTCTCGCTGTGCACCGACACGCCCAGGAGCCGATTCGCCCCCAAGAGACGTCGTGCCTCGGCCGGCGGCAGGGAGCGCGTGCCCAGGTGGACACCCGCCGCGCCAACAGCAAGGGCCACGTCCAGACGATCGTTCACGAGAAGCAGAACTCCGGAGGCGGCGGCACGCTCATACAGCATCCGTGCCAACCGCGTGAGCCTTCGACCCGTGGTGCGAGGCCCCCGGATATGGAGCGCCACCGAGGCACCCACCTCATCCTGATCTACCGGATCGCGCGTTTCAAACACTTCGCACACCTCGCCAACGAGGGTCTCGAAATCGGGCCGGGCGAGGATCTCGTCGTCGGTGACGAGGTGTAACTTCGGGATCACTCGAATCGTTGGCCGGCAGTCGCGCCGCGCCCCAGAATCCACGGGCCCGCGCCCATCCGTCGCTTCCCCGGTGGTTGGACCTCCCGTATGTGTACGGCTCCCTCAGCGGCGGCCACCAGCAGTCCCGCATCCCGGTCGGCCTCCACGATGGTTCCGGGCCGAGCTTCTGGGATGACCTCCGGGTTCGCCTCTGGCCGGAAGAGCTTGACCGGTTCGCTTTCGAGCTCGGTCCATGCACCCGGAACAGCGTCCATCCCTCGAATAAAGTTGCTCACGGCCATCGAATCGCCGGCCCAGTCGATTCGGGCCGTGGTGCGATCGACTTTGGGTGCATAGGTCGCCTGCGACTCGTCCTGTTCCCTCTCCTCTATAACGCCCGCCTCCAAGAGCACGAGCGCCTCTACGAGGGCTTCGGCCCCGATCTCGGACAGTCGCATGCTGAGGTCGCTAGCCGTTTCTTCAGGGCCGATCGGCTCCTCTGCCTGAAAGAGGATCGGCCCGGCGTCCATCTGCTCGACGATCCGCATGACCGTGACACCGGTGACCGTGTCTCCCCGGACAATGGACCAGTTGACGGGCGCCGCCCCGCGCAGCGCCGGGAGAAGTGATGCGTGCAAATTCAGTGAGCCCATTGGGGGGACCTCCAGGACTTCGCCCGGCAGGATCTGCCCGTACGCCACGACGACGGACACGTCCGCCCCGAGACCAGCGATTTCCTCGACAAAGCCATCACCGCGTGCGGAATCGGGCTCCAGGATTCTGAAGCTCTCGTCGAGAGCCTCATCCTTGACCGCCGACGCCCGAGGCTCTCTGCCCCTCCCAGCGGGACGATCCGGCCGGGTCACGACGCCCACGACGTCGTGCCCCTCCTCCCCGAGCGCCCGGAGAGAGGGGACAGCAAACTTCGGCGTTCCCCAGAAGAGGATCTTCACCCCTTCGCCCCCTCCTGCTGGCTTTTCTTCCACTTTTTGAGCAACGCGCGGCGCTTGAACGGACTCAGCCGGTCGATGAAAAGAATGCCGTCCAGGTGGTCGATCTCGTGCTGGAGTGCCCGGGCCAACAATCCTTCCGCCTCGACCTGAATGGCCTGTCCCTCAGCGTCGAAGCCGCGGACCGTGACCCGGGCCGAACGCGTGACCACGTCCTCCATCTCGGGGATGCTCAGGCACCCCTCGAGCTGCTTGTCCTCTTCGTCGCTCGACTCGACTAGCACCGGATTGACGAAGACCCAGCGCCCACCCTCGGGGTCGTCCTCATCCCGCAGGTCGAGCACGCACACACGCTGGGAGACACCGATCTGGGGGGCCGCCAGGCCGATCCCCTCAGCGAAGTACATCGTCTCGAGCATGTCCGCGACCAGCCCGCGGAGTTCATCGTCGAACGCCTCCACCTCCACACCTGGTTCGCGGAGGACTTCTTCGCCGAGCAGCGCGATCCTGCGAACCGCCATTCTTACTCCTTACTTCGCTGCAGCGTTCGGCCGGTCCTCCGAAACCTTGTGGGAGATTCGGCTCCGCTCGATGGTGATCCTCGTCTCGCCGCCGGTCTTGATGATCAGGCGGTCTTCGTCCGCCCGAATCACAGTGCCGATGATCCCGCCACTAGTGACGACTTCATCACCCTTGCCGATCGCCGCGATCATTTGCTTCTGACGGTCCCGCTCCTTGCGCTGCGGACGAATGAGCAAGAAGTAAAAGATGAGGACCACGGCAGTCATGTTCAGGAAAAACACGAACGTGCCATTCGCCCCCTGCCGGGGGGCCATCAGAACTGCCAATAGAGCTTCAGCCAAAACCGATCTCCGCTTTGTGTTGCACTACGAGTGTGCTCCCTCTTTCGAATCCCGGTACCGCTCGAGCCAGTCCCGGGACCAGGACTGGAAGGTACCACTCGCGATGCGCTGCCGGGACTCCTCGGCAAGCCGGACCAGAAAGCGAATGTTGTGGATCGAAACGAGCCGGGCGCCGAACAACTCGCTCGACACGAAAAGGTGCCTGATATAAGCACGATCATACCCCCGGCACGCGTAACAGTCGCACTCGGGATCGATGGGCTTGCGGTCGCGGATGAAGCGGGCTGACTTGAGGTTGATTTGACCCTCGATGGACGTCCACGCCGTCCCGTGGCGGGCGTTCCGGGTCGGCGCCACGCAGTCGAACATGTCGCATCCACGGGCTACCGACTCGAGAAAATCGTCGGGATAACCCACACCCATGAGGTAGCGCGGAAGTCGGTTCGGAATCTCTGTGTGGAGCGCCTCGAGAACCCGCCACATGTCGTCCTTTTCTTCGCCGACACTGAGTCCGCCGATCCCCATCCCGTCCCAATCCCCGAGATCGAGGAACGACCGGACGTGCTCGAGGCGAAGGTCCTCGTAGATGTTGCCCTGGAGAACTGGGAAGAGGGTCTGGTCACCGCCCACTCCATCGTCATCGAGCACCTGGAATCGATCCCGGCAGCGTTCCAACCATTCAAGCGTACGCCGATTCGCCGCCTCGGCCTCCTCGCGGCTGACACCTCCGGGTTGGCACTCATCGAACGCCATTACGACATCGGCTCCCAGCGCCCGCTGGATGTCCATCACCCCCTCAGGCGTGAAGAGGTGACTGGAGCCGTCGATGTGGCTCTGGAAGACCACACCGTCGTCTCGGATCTTGTTGCTGGCCGCGAGCGAGAAGACCTGGTAACCGCCCGAGTCGGTGAGGATGGGCCGGTCCCACCGCATGAAGTCGTGAACCCCTCCTAGCTCCCGGACCAACTCATGTCCCGGTCGCAGGTAAAGGTGATACGTGTTGGCGAGAATCATGGACGCCCCGGTCGCCTCCACTTCTTCGGGCGAGACGCCCTTAACCGAGCCGCTGGTCCCCACGGGCATGAAAACAGGGGTCTTCACCTCGCCATGGGGCGTCGGGAAGGTACCGGTACGGGCGGCACCGTCTTCAGCGTGCAGGGTGAACTCGAACATTTCTGGAGGCTCTCAAGGGCCAGAGGTTTCGTGAAGCGTACTCGAGCGCTATTCCTTCCGCAGACCCGACTGGTTTGCTCCAGTGAGCGCACCGTATGATACTTCTGCGGCCCTCTCAGGCACATGTAGCGGATATGGAAGAACACCGTTACGGACAACCACCGGAAGGGCAGATTGAGGATGAAGCTCGGAAGATGACGCTCGAGACAGGACAGACGCACGGCCGGCCTATAGGCATGAGCGTGGCCTTGATGGTCTGTCTGATCCTAACCGCACGACCGGCGCAGGCGTTGATCGCAGCGCAGCTACCCGGACCCACCCCGGACACGCTCGGCGTCCTCGTCTCCGTAGACTGGCTCGCCGAGCACCTCCCGGATTCCTCGATCGTTCTGCTTCATGTCGGTATGCCCACCGCGCGGGCCTCCGGCGAGTTTATCCCAGGCGCCCGGTTCCTGAATTATCAAGAGATCGTGCAAGTTCGAGATAGTCTGATTGTGGAGATGCCCCCGATCGACGAGTTGATCGAACCGTTTGACGTGGCGGGGGTCTCGGACGGAACGCTGGTCATACTCTACGGCTCTCCGGCACACCTTCCTGCGCGCGCATATGTGACACTCGACTATCTCGGTCACGGCGCACGCGCTGCGGTGTTGGACGGCGGCCTGGAGGCATGGAAGGCGGCCGAGCATCCGGTCGAAGCGATCCCGGCGCAGGGCCCGCGCGGTCTGCTTACCCCTCTCGTCCGGGACGATGTGCTGGTCTCGGCTGAATGGATCGAGGAGCGGTTGTACGACCCCGCCGTTGCACTCATCGACTCACGGCCTGTAGGTGAGTACACCGGAAATGTCCCGACTCGGATTGGAGGACGGGCGGGTCACATCCCCGGCGCTGGCAATCTCTACTGGGAAGATCTCCTCGTGGCTTCAGAGAATCCGGTTCTACGTGATTTCACTGACATTCGGCTCCAATTCCTGGGAGCCGGCGCGGACTACGGAGAGACTGTGGTCAGTTACTGCTGGGTAGGAATGCGGGCCAGTTATATCTACCTCATCGCCAAACATCTCGGGTATGACACGCGGCTCTACGACGGCTCCTGGAACGAGTGGAGCAAGAATGATTCGCTGCCGGCCGTGATCGGGTCATTCCCTGGGTAGGCCCCTCGCCACCCGAAGATTCTTGCGAACCTGCAGCGATCCTGATGAATTGTTGATGATGCGTATTCTCGGTTCGGGCCCATCCTCCCGAGCGACGAAGCCGGCGGTATATCGCACTCTCGCCCGCTGCTGCGCCACTGTGGCGGGCAGCCTGCTGCTGTGGGCCTCATCTGTCTCCGCTCAGGAGGCGGACCGGCTCGTTTCCGAATCGAACCGCGTGCTCCTCCCGCACTCCGAAGCCCCCACGGTCCGTGCGGTCCGGGTCTCCTCGAGCATCCAGATCGATGGAATGCCCGATGAGGCGGCCTGGGCTGCGGCGATACCCATAACGGTCTTCACTCAGATCGACCCGGACGAAGGCGAGCCTGTCAGCCAGCCGACAGAGGTTCGTTTTCTCTTCGACGATGACGCCCTCTACATCGGAGGACGACTCTACGACTCCGGCTCCATCATGACCCGCTTGGCGCGTCGGGACGCCCCCGTCTTTGACTCGGACCTCTTCACGGTTCTCATCGACAGCTACCACGACCATCAGACCTCATACCGCTTCACCACCAACCCGTCGGGGTTGAAGCGGGACGCAATCGTGACGAGCGGCAGAGGTTTTGGCGGTTCTGGTCGTGGCGGTGGTGCCGTCGTCGGGGATCCCTCCTGGGACCCAATATGGGACGTGGCCTCGGTGATCACGGATGAGGGATGGTTCAGCGAGATGCGCATCCCCTTCAGTCAGCTTCGGTTCAGCCCCGGGGACGAGATGCGCTGGGGCATTCAGGTGCAACGGAACATTCGTCGCGTCCAAGAGAGGGCGGTCTTTTCCTTCACCCCCAAACTGGAGCCGGGCGGCGTCGCGCGGTACGGCCACCTCACGGGGCTCCGCGGAATCGGTGCGGGGAGGAAGCTGGAGGTGCTTCCCTACGTCGGAATGAGCGCGGAGTACATTTTTCAGGAACCCAGCTCGAATGTGGCGTTCGACAATCCCTATCGGTCAGGCTCCGACTATTTCGGTCGTGCCGGCGTGGATCTCAAGTACCTCCTCGGCTCGAACCTAACGCTGGACGCCGCGGTGAACCCGGACTTCGGGCAGGTCGAAGTGGACCCGGCCGTCATCAACCTGACCGCCTTCGAGACGCGCTTCGAGGAGCGACGTCCGTTCTTCGTGGAGGGAGCCGAGATCTTCACGTACGGCCGGGGCGGCCCCGGGGGCAGCACGGGACGGCCACCGGAGGTCCTGTACTCGCGGCGCATCGGCCGTAGGCCGCAGGGCGACGTCTCAGCGGACGCCGTGTATGACGATTCACCCGTGTCCACCACGATTCTTGGTGCCGCGAAGATCACGGGTAGGGTAGGAGACGGTTGGTCGGTCGGTTTCCTCGACGCGGTGACGGGCCAGGAGTACGCTCCGTATGTTGACGCAGCCCAAGTGGACGGGCGGAGCGTCCTGGAGCCCGCCACGAACTACCTCGCTGGGAGAGTACGCAGAGATACGCGCGCGGGGGAGACGCAGTTCGGCATGATTGCGACCGCGGTGCACCGCGACCTCGAAGACCAGGGGCTCGTCGGCCAGCTTCGCTCGGCGGCGTACGTCACAGGGGTCGATCTCGTACACGAGTGGGCCAACCGGGGCTGGAAGGTCAGCAGCGCCTTGGCGTCCAGTTACATTCAGGGAGACGCCGCTGCGATCCTAAGTGCCCAGGAGTCTTCGGCCCGATACCTGCAACGGCCGGACGCAACGCACCTGAGTGTCGACCCGACCGCCACCTCCATGGGTGGATTGTATGCCATGGGGGGACTCAACAAGCAGGCCGGCTCGTTTACGGCCAGAATCGAGACGGCCTATCTGAGCCCGGGCTACGAGGTGAACGACCTCGGATTTCAGACCGAGACCGAACGGATCATTCTGAATACCCATTTTCAGTGGACTCAGCCCCGACCCGGCAGCTACTTCCGGAACTGGAGCGTGAGTGGTGGTCCCGACTACAAATGGAACACCGGCGGCGACCAGGTCTTCAGTGGTACCAATCTCCAGTTCAATTGGCGTTGGCTGAATTACTGGAGTGGAGGGGTGCGCGGGGATTACCACCCGGCGACGCACGACGACCGCCTCACGAGGGGAGGGCCGATGGCTCGGAGGCCCGGTTCAGTATCGTGGAGGGCGAGTCTCAACTCGGATTCCCGCAAGGCGTTGAGGGTCCGGACGCGTTATGACGGGTCGAGCGACGCCGCGGGTGCCTGGGAGCACCGTGGATCGATCGACTTCACGTACAGGTCCGGAGAGAAGCTGGAGCTACGGCTCGGCCCCTCATTGACGCGCAGTTTTACGCAGGCGCAGTACGTCACGTCGGCGAACGATCCCCTGGCCACAAGCACGTTCGGAGAGCGCTACGTCTTCGCGCCCCTCGATCAAACCACGGTCGCGTTGGAGACCCGCATGAACGTCACGTTCTCACCGACGCTGTCCCTGCAGGTATACGTACAGCCGCTCATCTCCAGCGGTGACTATGGGGATCTGGCGGAGTTACGTGCGCCCGACACGTATAGATTCTCGACGTTCGGTGAGGACATCGGCACCAGTGTCCGCCAGGCCGACGGGAACTACCTGATCGACCCGGACGGTCCGGGCGCGGCCCCCGAGTTCAAGGTCAGCGACCGGAGTTTCAACTTCAGAAGTCTTCTCGGAAACGCCGTCCTGCGCTGGGAGTGGAGCCCGGGCTCAACGCTCTTCCTGGTCTGGCAACAGAGCCGGGCGAGCAGGGTCCTGGCATCCGACTTCGACGAGACCGGCGCCCTCGACGTCGGGCTCTTCGACCTCGGCTACGACACCCAGGAGCTTTTCGGGCTCCCCACCGACGACATCTTCCTGATCAAGGTGAATTACTGGCTGAACCTGTAGGAGCAGCACAGGGCACATGGGACCCTCATCGTATTTTCGTGGCATTCCTCACGAGCCCTTCACAATATTTGGAAGGATCGCAGGTTGTCTTCGCTCGGGAGGTAATACGATGGCCCGAAAAACAAGAATCGCAATGACCCTAGCTGTGACATGCTTCACAGGAGGCTGTGTGGTCGCCGCCGTGGGGGGTGGGGCACTAGCAGGAATACACGTGACCTCCCAGGGTGCCGAGGCGGACGTAGAGTCCAATATCCAGGGTACCGAAGGGCGAGTTCGGGCCGCCTTCCGGAGGCTGGACATCGACATGACCGGTGAGGCTTCCGAAGACTCCGGCAGAGAACGTGAGTTCAGGGGATCGGTTGACGACCTGGAGATCACCGTGTCGCTGGAAGCGCGTGACCACGGTACGCACATCGAAGCCTCAGCCCGGCGGAACCTCGCCTCCTGGGATCGGGAGTACGCAGAACGGCTGGTGGCGCGAATCGTCGGAGGGTGACACGGGTCGCACCCACGTCAGCGGCCCCAAGGGACCACTTACTCCTTCTTTTTACTCCCTCTTTGTGAACACCACGAAGAACTTGTCTTCGAAGAGGTCGAACTCCTGCGTCATATCGAACCCGGCGACCCCCATCCAGTCCCTCAGCTGCCGTAGTGTGATCAGCAACTCAGGCTGATCTGAGTGGGGTGCCCCTGGCCGATCTCCATGGTAGTCGACGACCACAATGCGGCTGCCGGGCGCCATATACCTCGCCGTCAGCTGGAGGTAGGCCTGTCGCCCCTCGATGTGATGAATGACATCGTGGAAGAAGGCCACATCCATGTCCCGTCGGGGCAGCTTCGGGTCTTCGAACTCGCCCAGAACGGTCTTGATGTTCCCTACCCCACCGTCCACGGCCTTCTGCTCGATCATGGGCAGGAAGCCCGGGTCGATCTCCATCGCGAAAACCGTGCCCGTCGGCCCCACAGCTCGTGCGAGCGACACGGAGAACACACCGGTGCCCGCACCCATGTCCGCAACCAACTCACCCGGACGGAGTCCGATCCGGGAAACGACCTCATCGATCTCGAGGCGTTCGAGCCTTTGTCCGCTCTCCAGCGTGAGAGCCCACTCTTCCGCGGGACGCCCGCCCAGTTGGAGGGCCGACAGCGGCGCCAGCGGCGCGACGACTGCCAGTAGGCCTAGCAACGCTAAAAGCCTGAACCCCACGGAACTACCTCCTGTCTGCGGTCGATCTACAAACCAGCGGCCTTTGCTTCAGCACAAATCGGGCTGAGCCGCGCTCGAGAACCGTCCTAACGTGTAACGCCTAACCCCTCTACCAAGACGGAAGGAAGGACGTGGTTGACCCGTACACCCCAAATCCCGTCGGTGCGCCCAGCCATGCCGGTCTTCGTGGCCGAATGCACCACGACGCCGTTCACCACGAAGTCGGTAGCATCCGCGCCGACGCGTACCGCGAGACGGTTGACGGAGCGCCCGTTGGCGTCCATCGCTTCGACTGCCGAGTGGGGCGTACGTCCCTGGATGTCGTGCGTGGTTTCATTCCCGGCACGGTGCTTGACCAGATAGCTGCCGTCCTGAGCGACCAGGAAGTACAGATAGCTTTGCCCGGAACCCTCCAGTTGGCTGCCACCGTAGACGAGGCCGTAGTAATTCACATGGCTGCTCGGCTCGAGGAGCGTGAACGTCCCCGAGAGGGTGTACTCGCCCGTCGCCGTGTTCCGGGAATCCCATGCCGTGACCGCGGGTCCCGTACGTACTTGGAAACCATCTGCCGACGTGGTCACGGTCACATCTGGGACGTCGTCCGGATCAGCCGCATTCGTGCTGTGGTCGAGACGCAACTTGAGCCCGGTGGGGGCCTGCGCCGCCAGCGGCACGGCGATCAGCAGGGTCAGGGCGGCTAGAGAGATTCGATGAATCATGACTCACTCCTAGGATTGAATAGCGGACAGACAGTATAAACTGGGCGACGCCTCCGGAGAAGATGGCGGACGGCTACCAACAGCATCGGGATCGAGGTCCGTCGCACGACCCCCTGGGTCCACCCCCATGACGCATAACGCGGTGCACGCCGCAGACCTGGGCCCCAGGTGGCCCCGAGGACCCTCTCCACCTAAAGGCTCCCAAGCCGCCGCACAATCGTAGCCGTGACCCGATGTGACCGTTGCGGCGCGTCCCTCGTCTAGTACCCAGCCTCGAGATGGAAACACATCGCGTTCACTAGGAGAGAACCATGTACAGAGCGCCAGCTACCAACAACGGAGCCACCGGATTCCTGATGTTGATCTTCCTCGTGTGGGGAGCCCTCTACATCACCGGGTGCACCGATTCACCCAGCGGTCTGGACTTCGACGTGATACCGACCGTTGAGGACGTGGAGATCGAGATGGCCACGGATCCCGATATGACTGCGGCTCTCGTCGAGGACGTATCCAGCTCCATGAGTGCCAACATGACGGCTGAGGCCGCCGTCGAGATCTCGACGGCCGATAGTCTCTTCAACCAGGCCCGCGTCGAGCTTGACCGGGGCGACCATGAGCGGGTTCGCTCGCTGGGCGACCGGGCGCGGGATGCGCTGGGCCGGGCTCTTGCGAAGGGACGGGACCGTTCCAGCCTGGACGATTTCATCGACCGTGTGCGACACATGCGCCGACTGCTCGCTGCCGGCGATACCATCGACTTCGATCGACCCAGTGATTTGTTGAGAGACATCGATCGGTTCTTGGACGAGGCGACGGCAGCACGCGATCGCGGTGACGACGTGACCGCCGGTAAGCGGATCATCGACGCGCACCGGCGGGCGGACCGGAGCCGGGTCAGGCGTCATCGCGCCGATCCCGAGAAGGGAGCCCGGTTGGTCGTGGCCATGGCCGAGAAGGCCGTCGAGCTCGCGAGCCGCCTCCTGAACGGGACGGTGATCAGCGAACGCCAGCAGCACCTGCTGGACACGGCTGCGCGGCTGGCCGCGGCGTCTGCCGAAGCCTACCAGAACGGTCACTACAGGCGGGCCATCATTTTCGGCCACAAGGCTGTGAGCATGTCGCTCACGGCGGTGATCAGGCCGGATCGAGTGACGGATGACAGAATCCGAGCCCTCACCGATGTGGCCAACTCCGAGTTCCAGGTCCTCATCGATCTGGCCGAAGCCGAGCTCGCGGCCGCCAGGGCCAAGCTCGACGAGGAGCCCAACGAGTACTTTGAGAAGCTGCTGAAGCGCGCCGTTGCAGCCTTCGAAACCGGTGTTGAGCTCGTTGAGAACGGCCACCCCAGAGGCATCCAATTGATCTGGAGAGCCGCGGTCGTCGGAGCGGTAATCGCGGGCTGAACCGCATATCGCGGAGATCGGCACAGTGTCGTCGACGTTGACGCCACAGGCAGTGCCGGGGGGGCGCGAAAGGCCCCCCCGGCGCTCGCTGTATTCCTGCCTTTCCCACTGGCGCTCGGGTACGCACCGTTCGTCGTCCCAAATTCGATTGTGACCCTTTGTATGTTTTCCTCGTCTTACGTGTAGGGTCCCGGTAACTTTCCCTTAATGTCAGCAGATGAACTCAGTGACGGCGAGGTGGTCCGGGAGATCCTGGGTGGGCAGAGCGAGATGTATCGCGTGCTGGTCCGCCGGTATCAGGATGTCCTTTATAAGCACGCCTACCGGATGGTGGGTCGGCCGGATGACGCAGCCGACATCGTGCAAAGGACCCTGGTGAGCGGCTTTCAGAAGCTGAACCGCTGCCGTGACCCCGAACGGGTCGGTGGCTGGCTCTTTCGGATCGCCGCGAACCTCTGCAAGGACTTCTTGAAGAGTCCGCGGAGGGCCGATCTCTCGTTAGAGGGAGCGTCGGCAACGGTCATCGACCGGTCGAGGCCGGACGCGGACCTGGAGCGAGAGGAGTTGAAGGAGCGGGTTCAGCAGGCTCTGGAGCGGCTGAGCCCCGAACAGCGAGAGGCCTTCGTGCTGAAGCACCTCGAAGGCCGATCGTACGGCGAGATGGCGACCCTGCTGGGCGCCTCCAAGTCGGCTCTGAAAATGAGGGTGCTGCGCGCTCGAGACGAGTTGCAGACATTGTTGAAGGTGTATCAATGAACGACGAACTGAATGCCTATTTGGATGGGGACCGGGAGCTCGATGAGTTGACCCCCGAAGCCCGAGCCGAAGCTGAAGCCTGGCGAAGGCTCACGGGAGAGATGAAGGTCGACGAGCCGAGCCAGGCCCCGCCGTGGATGGAGAACGCGGTCATGAGCGAGATCGCGTTGGCGAGCGCACCCAGGGAGAGCATTTTCGACTGGCTGCTGCGATCCCACACGGTCCGTCTCTCTCCGTTGACGAGCCTGGCTATGGCCGCTGCGGCCGTAGCCGTGGTCGTGCTTCTACCGAACGGAACACCGAGTGAGCCGTCAATCGGGCCCGTCGCCGTCGCCGAGATCCTCGTGGAGTTCTCCCTCGAAGCCCCTGGAGCCACGACGGTTGCTGTGGCCGGGGACTTCAGTGGATGGGAGAGCGACTTCGTCCTCGAAGACGCGGATGGCGATGGGACCTGGACCGGGCGAGTCCCGATCACGCCCGGCCTCCACAAGTACATGTTCGTCATCGACGGCACGGACTGGGTCACGGATCCCGGTGCCGAGCGCTACGCCGACGACGGCTTCGGCAACCGCAACGCGGTTCTGGCCGTAGCTCCCCCGGCAACGCTGTGAGCATGAGTACGCCACGCGGCACCGACCGGGCCCGGCTCGCCCGATTCGTCGGAGGGATCTCCCTGGCGCTCGTGTTGGCCCCGGGGGCCGTCTCCGGCCAGTGGGGGGACCTCCGCATCGAGGTCGGTGGTTCCCGGGCGTTTGCTCCGGCGGGCAGTGACCTCGCCGCCGCCACCTACCTCACCGCTAGTCTGCAGGTGGATCGCTGGACGCGCTCGGGAAGTGGCGTCTTCGCGGGCATCTTCGGAGGGATGGACACGGGGTCCGTAGGCGGGGATTGGGGGAGCTTCGTCCTCGGTGGCGAGGCGGTGGCCGGTGCTGGCGGACCCGTGGAATTCAGCCTCTCGGCGTCCACGTCCGGCTTCGCGGTCGGCGGCCGGTTCTTATACGAAGCCCTCACCGTGGTGACGCGGCCCGAAGTGAGCATCCCGGCCGGACCGGTCGCCATCGTTCTGTACGGTGAGGGAGGCAAGGGATCGTCCAACATCGAGTTTCGGAGAGATACTCTTGTAAGAGCTTTCTCACAGGATCTCTGGCACTACGGTTGGGGGCCCGAGCTGCAGTTACGCCTCGGAAGGACACTGACATCGGCGTCCTTTGGACTGCTCGAGACGGAAGCGGGGAGGTATCGGCGGGGTGAGCTCGAGGTCCGCGCGGGAACCGACCGTTCCCTCGTAGCCGCCACCCTCAGCGTGTGGGATACGCCGTTGGGGAGGGAGACCACGGGAACGATTTCAGTGACCGTGCCGCTGGGTGGACCGAACTGGTTCGCCCGGTTGGTGGGCGGACGCACCGACCCGGATCCTCTGGTCCGAAGCGAGCCGGGTGGACAGGGAGGCCTGGTCATCGGCCGTCGCCTCGTCCGGTTCGGTCCCAGCGCAGCGACGCCGGTCGTAGAATTACAGCCGACATCGGGAGGAGCGGCAGCCCGATTCCGACTAGAAGACCAAGCCGCACAACACATAGAGGTCCTGGGTGACTTCTCGGGCTGGGAGCCGCAGGCGATGGTCCAAGACGGTCGGGCCTGGATCCTGGAGCTTGCATTGGAGGCCGGCACGTACCACTTCGGCTTTCTTGCCGACGGTGAGTGGTTCGTGCCCGAGGATGCCCCCGGTCGGGTGAGCGACGACTGGGGACAGATGAACGCTACGATCGTTGTCCCATGAAGGGGGGACTTAAAATGACTTACGACGTGAAGGTAATCAGAAGCCTTATCCTGGCGGCGGTTCTGACCGCGGGCTCGACGAACTTGCTCCTCGGACAGGATCGCGTGGCCCGCCTTCAGGAGGCCTACACCCCCGAGGCGGCAGCACAGATCGAGGCTGTCGTCGAAGCGGCCAGGCGCGACGGAGTCCCGGTGGGTCCCCTGTACGACAAGGCCCTCGAGGGGGCTGCGAAGCGGGTACCCGCAGCGCGGGTCATGCCTGCTCTCCGAGAGTACTCGGGTCGTATGCAGCGGGCTCAGGGCCTCCTGGGCGGCAGACCCGAAGTGCCGTGGGTCGTGGCCGGGGCCGACGCTCTCCGGCGTGGGGTCGCCGACGACGCCCTGACGTCGATCGGACGGGAAGCGGGCACCCGAACCCCCCTCGCGCTTGTGGTCATGGGTGATCTGGTGGAAGCTGGCGTCTCCGCAGGACGGGCCATGGAGGTGATGCGGGAAGCGTTGGTGAGGACGACTGGTGAGGAGGGCCTGCTCGACGTACCCACGGCACTGCGCCGACTGGTGCGTCAGGGCGATCTGGCCCCCGACGCCGCAGGACGGGTGCTCCGGGCCATGAGGGATGGTGAGTCACTTCGCGCCGTGCGTCGCGACGGAAGACCCGGGGGTCGGGAGAGGCGGCCCAACGCGCGGCCCGTTCCCCAGGGATCCGACCCGATTCGGGACGGGACGCACAGGACGCCGGGTTGAGGCCGGACGGGGAGCGAGCTTGATGACTTCGTAGCCGAATCGCATGTTGGGGTCCATGTCCTCCACCCAAAAGTCGCCAATCAGTCGGAGCCGTTACGACGTCGTCATAGCCGGAGCACGCTGCGCGGGCGCGTCCACCGCGATGCTCCTGGCCCGCCAGGGATTGCGAGTGCTTGTCGTCGACCCCACCAGCCGCGGCAGTGACACGTTGTCGACCCACGCGCTCATGCGGGGGGGCGTGCTCCAACTGCACCGCTGGGGTGTGCTGGACGCTCTCCGAGCCGCCGAGACCCCCACAATCCGGACGACCACGTTCCATTACGGGGATGAGGTCATCGAAGTCTCGATCAAGGAGCGAGACGGTGTAGACGGGTTGTATGCTCCGCGTCGGACCGTCCTGGACGCGATACTCGTGGACGCCGCTCTTGCTGCCGGCGCCGAGGTGGTGCACGGCCACTCCGTCGTCAATGTCCTTCGCACTCCCGACGGTCGCGTGTGCGGTGCAAACATCGCCAGAGCTGACCAACAAGTGATCGATGTGGCTGCCGATCTCGTCATCGGGGCCGATGGTGTCCGATCCCGCGTCGCGCGAATCTTGCAGGCCGAGCCCGACTACACCGTCGCTCACACCACAGCTTCGATCTACGGCTACCAGAAAGCTCTGGGGTTGGAGGGATTCCACTGGTTCTACAACGTAGGCGGAGCCGTGGGATCCATCCCGACCAACTATGGCGATACGTGCGTCTTCGCTTCACTTCCGCCGACTCGCTTCGAAAAGGACCGAACGAATGGGCTCCACGCCCTCTACCACGCGGTGCTGAGAAGTCTCACCCGACCTGGCGCACAGCGTCAGCGAAAGCGAGCTCTCTGGGAAGCTCAGAGCTTTCGCAGGCACGACCGGCTTCCTCCGACGCGCGTGCGGGCCGGGCTGGGCTCTGGTCGGTGACGCCGGCTACTTCCGCGATCCCATTACCGCGCACGGGATCACCGATGCGTTGCGCGACGCCGAGCTTCTCGCCCGGGCCGCGGCGGATGGCAGTGAGGGTGCGTTGGCGGGGTATCAAGAAACACGGGACGGCCTGGTGAAGGGTCTACTCGACGTCACGGACCGCATCGCCTCGTTCGAGTGGGATCTGGATGAGGCCAAGGAGGACCATTTGGTCCTCAGTCGAGAGATGAACGCTGAGGTCGACCTGCTGCGAACTCTGGACCAGGAGTTCGTAGCGCCGCCCGCTGCGGCCTAGCTGTACTTCTTCAACAGCGCTCTAATTCCAACAGCTTTCCAATTCAACAGCGTTCTAGCCGACGGCGGAAGCTGTGCCCTCCGGCATGGGGAGCGGAGATTCCCCATCGAGGTAGGCCGCCAGGTGGGTGCTCAGGTCACGAGCATCGTCGCCGGCGCCGTTGATGAGACTCGATTTACGACGGCGGAGGAAGGGAATCCCCATCAAATACATCCCGGCGGCCTCGACCACGCCACCGTCGTGCCGGATGCGGCCCTTGCGGTCAAAGATCGGCATGTCGATCCACGAGTGGTCGGGGCGGAAGCCGGTAGCCCAGACGATCGTCCGGATTTCACCGCTGTTGAGGTCCAAAGTGAGCGGCGGCGACGCCTCGACCCTGGTGGGCTCGAGGCGGTGCGGCGGAGCAACCTCGTCATCGAGTCCGTTTTCGGTGGCCCACTCGTCGATCCTGTCGAGTAGCCTGTTCATCTTGAGGTCGGCCATCTCGCACAGGTTCCGCAGAGAGCCCGAGAACTGCGCCTTGCCCTCGTTGATGCCGGCAATACGACCCAAGAGCTTCACGCCGACCTCGGTCAAGGAGTTGAGATCGAGGGTGCGACGGTCGTCGGAGCCCGTAAGCTGAAGCGACGGCACACCCCGGACCCGATCGATGTTGTCGACCTCGGTATAGAACTCGTCGAGCACGCCGGCGCGGTCCATCCACGACTTGATGTCCTTGCCCCGATAGACGCGAGGTGCACGGATGTGCTCGCCCAAGGCGAGGGTCACGGGCCGACCCGAGCGATGGATCTCATCGGCGATCTGGGTGCCGCTGGCCGAGGCGCCGACGACGAGCACGCCACCCTGCTCGAGCTGCTCCGGGTTGCGATACTCCTTCGGTGTGAGCGTCGCGATCGAGGACGGCACCGCCTCGGCTACTGCCGGAATGCGCGGAATCGCGAACGCTCCGCTAGCGATAACGACCGTCCGGCATCGCCAATCACCCTGGTCGGTGGCGACGGCGTAGCCGTCGTCGGTGCCACGCACGGAGGTCACGGTGGTCCCGCTCTGGACCGGAGCCGAAATCACATCGGCGTACCGCTCGATGAACTCGATCGTCTCGGGCATCCTACGGAAACCGTCGGGGTCGTCGCCTCTGTAGCCATAGCCCGGCAACCGGCTCTGCCAGTTGGGCGTAAGTAGCCGCAGCGAATCCCACCGCTCGGTCTTCCACGTGTTGGCCACCTCGCCTCGCTCGAGAACCACATGGTCGATCGATCGATCGGCGAGGCACCGGCTCATGGCCAAACCGGCGTGGCCGGCTCCGATGACGACCGTAGTTGTGCCGGCGGGACCCGGTCGTCGAATCCCGCTTTCCTGGGTCAGTTGACTTCGACCGTGACGTTCGTGGGATTCGTGATGGCGTCGAAGACAGCCGACCGCTTTTGCGACTGGGCGACAACCGCCTTGATCTCGTCCGGTGTCGCGTCGGCATCGATGTCGTACGTCACCTTGATGCCATCGAAGCCGTTCCGTATGTCGCTGTCGATGCCGAGGATCCCCTGGATGTCCATCCCACCCTCGATGGTCGCGGAGACGGAGTTCAGCTGGATGTCACGAAGCTGGGCGACGGAGGCGATGCCGGCGGTGAGGCAGCTGGCCAGACTCGCCAATACGATCTCGACCGGCGTCGCACCATGGTCCTCCGACGCGAAGACCTCGGGATGGTCGGCGTCGAACGTGAATTGGCTCCTGTGCCTCTGCTCCTCGCCGAGTCCGTAGAATCCCTCCACGGTGGAGCGACTGTGCGTGCCCTGCACCCACTCACACTTCGCCCGCCACTTGAATTGGGCTGCCTCAGGGGCCTCGGATAGCGCTTCCCGCGCATCGAGCAGTGCGTCGACGTTCACGCCGTTGTCTACGGGGGTGTCGGTTGGACTCATTTCTGGAGTGCTCATCACTGACTCCTTGCTTCGTTGTATACGGGAGTGGATAATCGATCCACTCCGAGCCTAGCTTGGCGGGACCCACACATTACGACATCGAAAGGTCCGCTGGCAAATGCCCCCAGTGAAGACGTCGTTGCTGGTCCGGCTGGCCCGTTGAGGCCGGGGGCGGGAGAGTCCGATGTGCTAGGCCAGGAGCCGCTCCACATCGGTAACCGCGACGGCCTGGGCGAGGCGACTGGTCTCGATCGCGTCGGCAAGCTGGGCCAGCTCGGGGCCCTGGCCCCCGGCTTCTGGGAGTCGTCGGTTGGCGCCGCCCATGGCTCGTACCGCGTCGAGCAGGAGGTCGTGAAGTCGCTGGTGAGACGCTTCGACAGCCTCCAGAGGCCCCGTACGCGTCACCGGAGCCGACGCCCCTTGGGCCTTCTGGCTCGCCATGACCCGGCGAGCCTCTTCGACGCGCGCCAAGTCCGTGGCCGCGTCGGCGGCTAAGGCCAACAGCTCGGATGTGTCCTCTACGATGTCGACGTCTCCGGTCGCCTCCGCTCTCTCCCACAGGAGACGTCCGAGGCGAACGGCATCCGAAAGGAGAGTGCGTGGGGTCCCCGCGGGTAGGCTCATGAGTGCCGTCACCAACCGCTCCTCGACGGCGCTGGGGAGCCAAGGATCGCTCTTGCCCCCGCATGCGGCGGGTCTCCGCAGATGGAGCTGGGCCAAAATCCACAGCAGGCCAGCGTAGAAGGGGCTCCCGAGGAAGAGCAGTTGACCCGAGAGGAGACCCACCAGGGCACCCACGATCACCACCGACAAGAGCAACAGGCCGAAGCTCGGCGGAATCGGAGCCACTCCCCAGCGCTTCGGTGTGACTTGGGCCGGTACGCCCCTATGTGCGAAGGCACCGAGAACCCGCTCGGCAGCCCCCAGAGGCACCGAAGCCAGCGGCAGATAGCCCTTGGCCGCCAGATTGAAAGCCTCCCACTCGACTCCCGGAGGCAGGATTCCATGCAGATGCTCGGCGACCCTCGCTCGCTCAGCCTTCCGCATGGATTGGCGCACGAACACGAGGCCGTCGCCCGTGCGACCAGCACAATTGATACAGACTTCGAGGTCCAGGGTGTCGGGGCGGTTGCAGAGAGCGCAGGAGCCCGTCCCCCTCACTGGAATCGTCTCGTTCCTCATCGAGCCTCGATCTCCGCGATCATGCTCAGGGCGTTCCGCCGCCAGCCGTCGTCTGGATCGTAGTACTCGAGGAAGCTCACCAGGTACTTGTGGGCGGCTCCATGATTGCCCAGGGCATAGCGCGCGGCCCCCGCGTGATAGAGGGCCATGTAATGGTTGGGCCAGAAATCCACTACCAGCTCCATGATGGGGCCGGCGGCAAGGTCATCCCCGGCGTCCGCCACCGGATGTCCTACGTTGAAGACCACTCCGGCCGCTTTCCAACGCTGATCCTCGGGGAGTTGGAGAATCCGCTCCCGTGCCGACTCCATGCGCCCCGCGAGTGCGAAGCAGGCCGCCTCATACGCGGTGCCATCGGCGGATCGAGGTGCGGGGCTCCAGGCGAGCCGGGTGTCGACCTCCACCGGGTTGCAGTAAGCCTTCATGGAGCGGAACCAGCTCGCTGCATCCGTGGGGTCGGCGTCGGGCGGGTCCTCGACGGTGAAGGTGACAGTGAAAGGAAGATCGTCAGAGATCTCCACAGGCTCGGGGGACCTCATGAGGTAAACCAAGCTCAAGCCAACGTAGAGCAGTCCTAGTAGATAGATCTTCCGCACCGTCGCCTCCAGGTCCTGAATCGTCTTGCCGTTGTCTCAGAAGGGGACGTTCGAAACCCCACTTCTTGCACACCCTTCGGAGAGCCGGGAAACAGAATCGCAAGGCTTGTGCCAGGAAGTGTGGGGGCCGAGGCCGTGAAAAAGCTAGTAATTACAGCATTCGTCAGGGGATTTGGGCCTCTTCGGCGCACTGAGCTCGGAAAAAGTGACGAAAACGGCACGGCGTGGCCGATCACGGCAGGAGTGAGCGTGTGCGCACCCGTGGCATTGATTCGTTCGGGCCTCGACCGATCGCTTCGTTGAATGGGAAAAATTTGATGGCGGTGTGGCTCGAGCGCGCACATGTTTTACTATGACGAGCTCACTGGCTTTTAGACTCCGGAACACCCTGTGCTCCGCGTTCGGCGTATGGCTGGCGGCATGCGCTGGCGGCATGCGCTGGCGGCGCAGGACCGGCAACTCCGGCACCCGAGACGGTGGTGGTAGTCGACACCGTAGTGGTCCCCTCGGCAGCGGATCCCGAACTCGAACAACGCCTCGCGACCGTCCAGCTCCAACTCTTGGAACGCGCGGCCCAGGTGCAAGACGTTCAACGTCAACTCGATGCGGCGCGACGAGAAGTCGTGCGCGCGATGGCACGATTGCAGACGTTGGCCAGTCGCGCAGAAGCTGCGTCGGCGATGGCCGAGGCGGAAATCGGGGTGGAGGCCGTAATCGGAGCTGCGGCAGATGAGGAAGTGCCCGAGGCGGCTCAGGCACGGCGGCTCCTCGAGCTCAGCACGACCGAGTTCGCCGGTGAGAACTACGGCGGTGCACTCTACTTGGCGAGCCAGGCCCGTAGCGTGGCCCGCGCGGGCGAGTTCCGCCACGCCAGCGCTGAGCACGGGGACCGGCAACCCAGTGAAGTCCTGTTCGCTCTACCGGTACCGCTCGAAACGGCACGGCGCAGCAACGTACGAACGGGGCCGGGGCTAGGGTTTCGTGTCCTCTTTACGGTCGATCCTGCGACACCGGTCGTGGGGCATTCGTATACTGAAGAGTGGGTGCGGATCAACGACGACCAGGGTCGCGACGGCTGGATTTTCCACAACCTTGTTAAGGAGCCCGGGGGCGAATAGCCGGTAGTAGGACGCGACCTCCGCTACTTCGTTGTCTTCGCAGTCTTCCTCTTTGCCCTCGTTGGCTTCTTCCTCGTCGTCGTCTTCGAAGTCTTTGTCGTCGTCGTCTTCTTCGGCGTCGTCGTCTTCTTCGCTTTCTTCGCTGCCGTTGCTGCGGTCGTCTGGCGGCCGCGACTCGCACGTGCCACCCGATCACGTCCGCGCCGCTTAGCTTGGTAAAGAGCCGCATCTGCCGATACGATCAGGGACTCGGGTGAATCCCCATCGATGGGAAACTCGGCGGCCCCGACACTCACCGTCACCGTGACGGCCTGCTTCCCTACGGCCACAGTGCGCTCGGTCAGTCGCTCCCGTATTCGCTCCGCTGCCTTGAGCGCGCCGTCCATGTCCGTGTCCGGCAGCATGACCAGGAATTCCTCCCCTCCGTAGCGCGCGACGTGATCGATCTCGCGCGTCTCCTCCTGCAGGACCTCAGCGACCCCCTTGAGGGCCTCGTCTCCCGCGAAATGCCCATGGGTATCATTGAACTTTTTGAAACGGTCGACATCGGCCATGAGGATTGCGAACGCTTTTTTCGAGCGGCGCGAGCGACGCGTTTCGCTTTCAAGCCTCTCCATCAGGTGTCGGCGGTTCGAGATCCCGGTGAGCGGGTCGGTCACCAGCAACTCCTCGAGCTGCTGCCGTCCTTCGCGCAGCCGAGCCACCATCCCGTTGAACACTTCGGTGAGGTAACCAACCTCGCCCTTACCCACAGGCAGATCCACCGCGAGGTCACCCCCCGCGACCTCCGCGGCACCCTTGGTCAGCCGATCCAACGGGCGCACGATGAATAGGCCGAGCCCGTAGGCGATGAAGCCAACCACGACCAGGAGCCCTGTCACGAGAAGCGCCGTCACGTCGCGTAGCTGGGCGACCTGTGCGTACGCCTCCTCCGCCGTGATCTCCGCCACGACCGCCCACTCCGGGCTGAGAACCCGCTGGAGGGTTCCAATGACCTCTCTCCCATCACGATCTGCGTATGTGACGGGACTGCGCTCGTTCGCGAAAAGGAGCTCCACCGTGCCGGACGTGAGCCTCCGCTCGGTGGGTGGGCGCTCGTCGGTGCGTAAGCTCACGATCTCGGTACCGTCTGGCGCGATCACGTATAAGTCGCCCGAGTCGCCCGGAGCGAACACGAGCAGAGTGGTCAACACGGCACGGTAGGTGACGTTGGCCACGAGCGCGCCCACGAAGCTCTGGTTCGCGGCGGTAACGGGAACGGCGATGGTCATGAGCGGCTGGCCGAGCTGGTCGGTCTGGTACGCGTCCGCAATCACCACCTGATCCGCCGCTACGCGCTCGAGCCAGTCGGGTGGGAGATGCACGTCACCGGGGCGCTCGGCGCTCGTCGCGACCGGCTCGCCTTCCCGGTCGACGACGATCAACTCCTCGTAGTCCGGAAACCGCTCCTCGACTGACGTGAGGTAGTCGTTGAGCCGAGCAACGGATTGAGCGCCCCCGTCGGTCCGTCGAGCGCGCTCGACGTTCTCGGTTACCTCGTAGGAGCTCGCGAAGACCCGGACGTCGTAGAGGCGCTCCTTGAACCAAAGGTCGAGCTCGCGTGCGGTCTGTGCACTCACGCTCTGCAACTCTTCGGCGATCTTGTCGGTAAGGGCAGCACGGTTCTGGACGTAGGAGATCCAGGCCATCCCCAGGGAGGGAACCAGCGTAGCCAATAACGCGAGGCCCACGATCCGGCTCTTGATGCTCTCGAGCCGAAACACTTTGGGAACCTGCTCGACGACCGTTTTGGTGAGGTGTGTGGTACGTTCAGGCATACCTAAAAGGTATGTCTGGCCAGAGCGCCCTGCACGAGAAAAATCACGGCGCGCGGAGGCCGTGGGCGTCCGTCACGGCGTCCGGGAGGACTGCTTCGAAACGGGCGGGTCGAGGGGGGGGGTTGATCGCCGAGGTGAACCCTCGTCCGTCCCGAACCGTAGTAGAAGTGAGCCTATCACCACCTCTCTCTCGATCCGCGATGTATCAGACTTGCATGTTCTGCAACCGCCCACTCGGTGCGAATGAGGTGGTCGAGCACTTCCCAGTGGGTCGTCGGCTTGCCTTCGACGCGGAGCGGGGCCGTCTCTGGGTCGTGTGCCGTAAGTGTGAGCGCTGGAACCTCTCCCCGCTCGAGGAGCGGTGGGAGGCGGTGGAGATGTGCGAGAGGCTTTTCACGGACACTCGGATACGCGTGTCGACGGAGAACGTGGGCCTGGCGAAGCACCCGGAGGGTCTCGAGCTCGTGCGGATCGGCCGTCCGATGAGGCCGGAGTTCGCGGCCTGGCGCTACGGAGACCAATTTGGCCGCCGTCGCAAGCGTGCGATGCTCTACGGCGCAGGTGGCGCCGCCGTGATCGGCGGAATCGTCGTCGGTGGTGCGGTGACCGGCGTAATCGGTGCCGGTCTCCTGGCTCAGAGTGGCAACCTCGTGAACCTGTGGGTGAACGGGCGCACCTTGGCCAAGCTGCGCACCGACGACGGACGGGTCCTCAGGCTGAAAAATACCGATCTTCTGGGTACACGCCTGCGGCCAGCACTCGACGAACCCGGCTTCTGGCTAGAGCTACGCAAACGCGGGAAGAAGGAGTCGTTCGAGGGGGTGCAGGCAGAGCGCCTCCTCGGCCAAATAGTTCCCAAGATGAACCGCAGAGGCGGCAAGAAGGAGACCGTCCAGACTGCGGTCTCCGAGATCGAGCACCACGGTCACCCCATCGATTTCCTCTCGGACGTGGTTACCGGAGACCGCTTCAAGGACAGGAGCGGCGTTCCGGGATACGTGAACAAGATGCCTGAACACACGAAACTCGCCCTGGAGATGGCCCTCCACGAGGAGCAGGAGCGGCGCGCCCTCGAGGGTGAGCTGTGGCGTCTGGAGCGGGCGTGGGAGGAGGCCGAAGAGATCGCGGCGATCGCAGACGACCTCTTGCTCCCGACTGGGACGGATGACTTCATCGAGAAGCACCGGGAGGAAGAGGGTTGATCGCCATCGCATCCCCATACGAATAGAACCGGTAGCCCTCGCCGATCGCCTCGCTGTACGCCTCCATCGTCCTCTTGTACCCGCCGAACGCGGCCACCAGCATCAAGAGCGTCGACCGCGGCAGGTGAAAGTTCGTAATCAGCCCGTCCACCACCTGAAAACGGTACGGCGGTCGGATAAAGAGATCCGTCGCACCGCCCCCCTCCCCGACCACCCCGTCACGAGCCGCACTTTCGAGCGTGCGCACCACCGTCGTGCCCACCGCCCAGATGCTCCGCCCCTCTGCTCGTGCAGCGTTGATCGCCCCCGCCGCCTCGGCGGACACGAAGTACGGCTCGCTGTGCATGTCGTGCTCGGCCGGATCGTCCGCCTCGACCGGCCGAAACGTCCCCACCCCGACGTCCAGGATGATCGCCACGCGACGCACGCCCTTCTCGTCGATCTTGTCCAGCAAGTCGGGGGTGAAGTGTAGTCCCGCCGTGGGTGCGGCCACAGACCCAGGCACACGTGCGTACACCGTTTGGTAGCGCTCCCGGTCTAGGGGCTCGTCCTCCCTCTCCAAATAGGGGGGAAGGGGGACGTGGCCGTGTTTCTCCAAGGTCTCCCGCACTGAACCCTGTGCCACAAGCCGCACCACCCGCCCTCCCCCCGGCGCGGAGTCCACGACCTCCACGTCGAACCCCGGCGCGATGTTCACGACTCGCCCGGGCTTGAGCTTCCCGCCGGGCCGCACCAACGCCTCCCAGAGCGTGGCCTCGTCGCCAGCCGCACGGCCCTCTCCCTCCCCATCCGTCTCCGTCTCACCCGCCCAAGGCCGCAAAAGAAGGATCTCCGAAGGCGCCCCGGTGGGCTTTCGTCCCAAGAGCCGTGCGGGGGCCACCCGGCTCTCGTTCACCACCAGCACGTCTCCGGAGTTCAGCAGGTTCACGAGATCGGTGAAGCGTCGATGCACGAACGGGCCACACTCGGGCGGCACCACGAGCAGCCTGCTATGGTCCCTTCGCTCAGTCGGATATCGGGCGATCCGCCCGGCAGGCAGATCGTATTCATAGTCCGAAACACGGGTGCCGCTCTTCACCCGTCCCGGAGCCACGAGGCTAGGAACCCCAACCGTCCTTACGGATCCAGCGGGACCAGTGGAAGCACGAAGACGAGGGAGAGCGACCAGGCGCTCGCATCGTCGAGAAAGAGCTCGTCTCCGATCAGGTCGCCCGCCTTGGGGAGGCCCGTCGCCACGTAGTCGATAGAGAGTTCCACTTCGGCGTTCCGTAGCCAGCGACCGTCGGGCAACCAATTGAACAGGTGGAGGGCGGTGTCCAACTCGAAATTGAGCTTGTGTGTGTAGACGCTCGTCGCGTCCGGCCGCTCGCCAGGACTGAACTTGTCGATGATGTCGAAGTGGGAGGAGAGCCAACCCCCCGTCTGGTCGGAGTCGATCAGATCCACGTTGAGCTCGCTTTCGAGCTCCACCACATTGTCGCGGATGTCGTCGCGGCCCAGGTCAGCCGCCGTGGCACCCGTGAAGGGATGCTCGGAAGTACTCCCGAACGGAGTGAAGCCCACCTCGAACGTGAGCCCTACACGCGGAATCTCAGTGGGTACGTCGAGCGCGAAGATCAGCTCGAAGACGGTCTCTCGTTCGGTCTCCTCGACGACCCCACCGACCTCCACTCGCGCCCGGTCTCCCAGATTTTCAAATGTGACGGTGGGCTCGATCTTCAGCTCTGGCACACACAGGAAGGCGCAGGATCCGCCCTCCTGGGACTCTCCGTGCGCCGGAATTAGCAGAACAAGGGCGAAGCTAGCGAGTGCAGCAAGCTTGCTGGCGTGCATGATCACGCTACCCTCGACCCACCATCGTGACACGGAGGGCCAGTTCCTCAACTTCTTTGTCAGGTCGGAGGTAGCCCATCACCTGAACGGTAGTTCGTTCACGACGTGACACGTCCCGCAGGCGGCCGTGTAAGGAATGGGCATCGCCCTGCCCGGCGACACGCCCCAAACCCCAGCGTTGGTTTTCAAGGGCACATCGAATACATGTGAGTTTATGGGGCCTTCCCAGTAGGCGCTGTTCTCTTCTTCGGCCGCATCGGCATAGGGGGGCGTCCCTATCATCCTGCCAAAATTGCCCGCGATGCCGCCAGTATTGGCTGTTCCGGGCATATGACAGGCGATACAGCTTGTCATCTCGCCCTTCATCTTCGCGTTCAGTTCCGTTTCCATGTGAGACAGAATGTCTACGCTGTGACATCTCTGGCACAACGGTGAGCTAGAGTCATCGGGGTCATCCATGAGCGCGCGCGGGTACGGTGTGCCACCATGCATGTCATGGCAGTCCGAGCAGGTGACCAGCAATCGATCGTTTCTGTACATCTTCGACTTCAGGAAATCCGAATACTGCTGGTGGGGTTGCCTCGAGTGGATATCGTCGGGCCAGATGTTGTTCTCCCTTCCAGGACCTTGCATGGTAGGCCCCTTCTTGATTGGGTCCGTATACGTCGTGATCAGTTCGTGGCGGCTTATTCCCGGCCTCGCGAGCTCTCCTTCCACGCTGAGAGCCTGTGTATAACCCACGGTTCCTCCGCCATAGCCTTGGCGCCTGTCGTGGCACCGGCCACAGACCACCCCGGACCGCTCCGCTGAGAGATACTTGGGGTTGACGATAAAGCGGGATCTTCCTTCGTTGGCCACATGCTCTGACCCGGGACCGTGGCAATTTTCACAGCCGATATTGATCTCGTCCATCTCGGGGTCATCGTCTATGTTCATTGCGCCGCCGGGATCATTGACGGCTCGTACCAGAAACTGGCCGGTGGCCTCGTCTTCGTACCGTTCCCAGCCCGTTAGATGACAGCTGGCGCACATGGTCTGAACGGTATTCGTGTTGATTGGCGGAGCCTTGATCAAATCGTCGGGGGTCCCGTATTGGGCGTCCCCGCCAGGGGCCCACCAGAGGTAGAACTTGTAGTCGTGCCAAACTCGCCGCGCCCTATTCAACCTGTTGTCACGCCCGGTCATGTTATACCGAAGCACGGTGTACCATCCCGGCCGAACTCCCAGCTCCGGTGGAGCAGAGACGATGTACCGCTGGTCGTGAACGGCTCCGCCGTAAAGGAGCTTTATCTCCAGGTGAGCTGGGCTATTGGGGTCCGTCGGGTTGAGGCTGTTCACCATCGTGATGTAGTACTTGCCGTCGTCATTGTTCTTCCACAAATAGACGTCGGCATAGGTCGTCTCGATGGGTAGCCGAGAATCGCCAAATGCTCTCAGCTTGAATTTGTCATTATTCCTCTGTGCATCGTAGTCCCCCAGCTCGAGGTGCGTTCCGTTCTCGTATTCGTCTGTCTCGGGGAACGATTCGAGCGCGTCGAAGTAGTCCGGGTGTTTCGAATAATCCTGCATCGGCCCGGGAGCCCCTGGTACGGTCCATCCGATCTTGTGGGCGGTTTCTTGCCAGTGCCTTTCATCCTGATGACATGTCATACAGCTCGAGCTGCCGACCGCTACGGCAGCCGGAGAGGGGCTGCTTGAAATCCGGATGGTCCGCGATTCACCGCGCAACAGCTCAGCTGGATAGCTTCTTCGGCTCTGGTCTCCACCGGGGAGGTGTTCGGTGTCTTCTGCGGCGGGGGTCACATGAATGAAGAACTTGCCGTCGGGCACATTCGTAATGACGAACTCCCCTCGCGAATCCGTCGTGGCTTGCGGAAAGTCTGTGCCTCTTAGTCGAATAGCGTCCTCCAGCGGTTCATCATAGAGTTCTGCGGGGTAGGGTGGAGCATAGATGGCGCTGGCGGTCATTTGCGTGGAGATGTCAATCGCCGTTGTCGGAACCAGATGGACCGTTGCGCTGACAACGGGATGGCCGGGATTGGTGGCTTCGCCACCAACAACTAAAGCGCCGGAAGCGCTCACCACGTGGCCCGAAAACTCGGTAGGTTGATCTGTCGCTGCGAGCATCAGCCCCGCTATCACCATCACGGTGGGCAGTGAGACCGCCAGACCGATTAGTCTTACAGCGCCGTGTTGGTGCATCTCATCTTCTTTCTTCTTAGGGTCAATCTCGCCGCCAGACGGCCAGCCGAGGATGCGCCAGGATTGTCCGATCCAATCTCCATGATCGCTCGACATGATGATTCTATCTACAGGACGATAGCCTCTGAGCGTGAAGTGTACCATCATTCATCGCCTTCGTGTGGCGCTCAAGACCCTCGTGTCGGCTCGGAGAAAACCTGATCCACTGAGGCGTACGGCACCACCTCGAGTGCAGCATCCCCACAGCTTGCGCCGGAGGCGACCGCCAGCGCGAGCGCGCCCAAGTTCCGTTTGATCATTCCCTGTCCCTCACTCGAAGAGCGACGACTGCCCACCCCCCACCCCACCCTCGGAGGGCAGCTCGTACCCGAACCGCCTGTAGGCCCTCGCGGTCGCCACCCGCCCCCGTGGCGTCCGCATGATGAATCCCTCCTGGATCAAGAACGGCTCGTAGACCTCCTCCAGGGTGGAGGCATCCTCACCCATCGCCACAGCCAACGTTTCGAGCCCGACGGGGCCGCCCTCGAACTTCTCGATCAGCGTGTGGAGCACGCGCCCGTCCATCTCGTCGAGGCCGTACTCGTCGACGTCGAGCATTCTGAGGGCTTCCTCGGCCACGGTCGCCGTGATGACACCCTCGGCCTTGACCTGGGCGAAGTCGCGCACCCGGCGGAGTAGCCGGTTGGCCACCCTGGGGGTTCCCCGGGCGCGGCGGGCCAGGATCTGCGCCCCCTCGGGCGAGCACTCCACACCCAGGATTTCCGAGCTTCGCGAAACGATCACTGCCAATTCCTCGGGCGGATAGAAATTCAGCCGCTGGATGATCCCGAAGCGGGCCCGCATGGGCGCGGTGAGGAGCCCGAAGCGCGTGGTCGCACCCACGAGCGTGAACTTTTCAATGTCCATGGTCATGGTCTGCGCCCGGGGGCCATCGGCTAGGCGGATCTCCACCCGGTAGTCCTCCATCGCGGGATACAGAAACTCCTCGATGATGGGCCGGAGCCGGTGGATCTCGTCGATGAAGAGGACGTCTCCCTCACGCTGATTGGTGAGCATGCCCACGAGGTCCGCCGGCTTCTCCAGCACGGGCCCCGACGTGGACTTGAAGTTCACGCCCATCTCTCGCGCGATCAGCGACGCCAGTGTGGTCTTGCCGAGCCCCGGCGGGCCATGAAAGAGCAGGTGGTCCAGTGGTTCCCGGCGCTGTTTGGCGGCCTCGATGGCGATGCTCAACGCCTCGCGGACCTTGTCCTGGCCAATGAACTCCTCGAGGCGCTGGGGCCGGAGCGAGGGCTCGGTCACGGTGTCTTCCTGGAGGACCTCCGGTGTGGTGATTTCGCTCCGTCCGTTCATCGGCTAGCCCCCATCGGCCCTCGCTCGCTCATTACCATCTTCAACGCTTCACCAAAGCCCGGCGCACCAACTCGTCGGTGCCCACCGCCCCGCCCTCTGCCAAGGAGCGCCGGACGGCCGCGTCCGCATCCACGAACGAATACCCCAGCGCCACGAGTGCCCCGACTGCCTCCTGGGCACCGGGCACCGCTCCGTCGCCGGCACCGTCCGCTCCGGCGACCTCTACGGCCAGGTCCTCGACCTTGTCGGCCAGCTCCAACACGATGAGCTCGGCGGTCTTCTTCCCGACGCCGCTCACCTGCGTGAGGGCGTTCACGTCCTTCTCGACCAACGCCTGCACGAGGCGCGGCCCCGAATACGTGGAGAGCATGTTCAGCGCCACCTTGGGCCCCACCTTCGGCGCCCCCAGAAGGCGGGCGAAGAGTTCGCGCTCGAACGGGTCAATGAAACCGTAGAGCGTGAGTGAGTCCTCCCGCACCACTTGGAGGGTGCGGATCTCGAAGTCCGGAGCCGGCGGCTTCGGCAGGCGCTGAAAGATCGACAGCGGGATCTGGACCTGGTAGACGACACCTCCAACGGTCTCCACCTCTACGTGATCCAGCTCCCTGGAGATGAGCGTGCCCCGGAGACGGGTGATCACCGGAACGCCCCCATGACGCAGTGGCAGAGCGCCGCCGCCACGCCATCGGCGGCGTCGGCCGGCGAGGGAGGGGCCTTGAGCCGGAGTTGCTGCTGAACCATGAAGCCTACCTGATCTTTGGTCGCGTTCCCGTTTCCCACCACGGCCTTCTTGATCTCTCTGGGGGAGTACTCGGCGATCGGAATCTCGCCGAGCGCCGCCGCGAGCAGTATAGCCCCCCTGGCGTGTCCCAGCTTGAGGGCGCTCTGCACGTTCTTTCCCTGGAAGACGTCCTCCACCACGACGACAGACGGGGCGTGACGCGTGATCAGTGCGGTGACTTCTTCGTAGATCTCCCGAATCCGGACCGCCAGTGCCTCGCTCGACGACGTACGCACCACCCCGCATTCCACCAAGGAAACGGCGCTGCCACCCTCCTTGGCGACAACGCCGTACCCCGTGACGGCCGTCCCGGGATCGATGCCGAGAATCAGCTCTTTGCTCACCTAGGTACTCACTCACATAGCCTGTGCGAGAATCTCTTCGTCGATATCCGCGTTGGACGAGACTTGCTGAACGTCGTCGATGTCGTCCAGCGCTTCCAAGAGCTTGATGAGCTTCTCGGCGTCCCTGCCCTCGACGCGGATCTCGTTCTGGGGAATCCAGGAAAGTTCGGCCCGCTCGAACTCGATCCCGGCCGACTTCATGCCGGCCTGCACCTCGTGGAACGCGCCCGCGTCCGTCGTGACGATGAACTCACCGTCCGCCAGTTCGACGTCGTCCGCCCCCGCCTCGATCGCGGCTTCAAAAACTGACTCCTCGGGGTAACGCGAGGCCTCGACGTAGATCTGACCCTTGCGGTCGAACTGCCAGCCCACCGAGCCCGTCGTCCCCAAGCTGCCCCCGAGCTTGGTCAGGACGTGTCTTACGTCGGCCACCGTCCGCTTCTGGTTGTCGGTAAGGGTCTCGATGTAGAGGGCCACCCCGCCTGGGCCGTACCCCTCATAGGCCACCTCCTCATAGCTGACGCTCTCCAGCTCCCCCGTACCCTTCTTGATGGCCCGGGTGATGTTGTCCGCGGGCATATTGCCCGCCTTGGCGTTATCCACGGCCAGGCGAAGGCGTGGGTTGAAGTTGGGGTCACCTCCGCCATCCCGGGCCGCCACCGTGATCTCGCGGATCAGCTTGGTAAAAATCTTCCCGCGCTTGGCATCAGTCGCCGCCTTCTTGCGCTTGATGGTGGCCCACTTGCTATGTCCAGACACCGCAACTGCCTCCTTAGAAGGCCGTTGAAGAAGTACAGCCCTCTAGTGCGCTGCCGCCACTTCCTTCGCAGCCGCGATCACCTTGGGCACCTCCAACTCCGGAACCGCCTCATACCCCGAGAAGCTCCGACTGTGGTGCGCCCGCCCCTGCGTGATGGCACGGAGCGATGTGGAGTACTTATAGAGCTCCGACTCCGGCACCAACGCCTTAACCGTGGTGCGCCCCGCGGTGGGCTCCATCCCCAGCACCCTTCCCCGCCGCTGATTCATGTCACTCATGATGTCGCCTACGTAGTCGTCGGGCGTGGTCACCGTGACTTCGATGATGGGCTCCAAGATTACGGGGCGACACTTTGTCGCGACGTTCTTGAACGCAGCGGAGCCGGCCAACTTGAATGCGATGTCGCTCGAGTCCACCGAGTGGTAGGAGCCGTCGTAGCACTCGGCCTCGAAGTCCACACACGGAAAACCGGCGAGGACTCCCCGAGCGGCGGCCTCCCGGATGCCTTTGTCCACGGAGGGTACGTACTTGGTCGGAATCACCCCACCTTTTATGGAATTGACGAATTCGTAACCGTTGCCCGTCTTGCGTGGCCTGAGTCGAATCCAGCAATCCCCGAACTGGCCGCGTCCGCCCGACTGCTTCCTGTGCCGGCCCTGTCCCTCGGCCTCCTTCGTAATCGTCTCTCGGTAACCGATCTTCGGCTGCTCCATCTGCACGGACACCCCGTACTTCCGCTTCATGCGTTCCATCTGAACGGCCAAATGCAGCTCACCCAGTCCTCTGGCGATCGTCTGGTGAAGTTCCGGGTCGAACTCCGCAATAAACGTCGGGTCCTCTTCGTGGAGCTTGGGAAGGACCTCCCCCAGCTTGTCTTCGTCACTTCGGCCTTCGCCCCGAATGGCCACAGCGATCTCCGGCTTCGGAAAGGCGATCTTTTCGAGCACCACGGGGCGGGACATCTCGCAGAGCGTGTCGTTGGTGTGGGCACCCTTGAGCTTCGCGACCACCCCTAGGTCCCCCGCATGGAGCTTGGGGACTTCGAAGCGATCCTTCCCCATGGATACCGAAAGGTGGTTCAGCTTTTCGCTCGTCCCGCGGTCCCCGTTCTTGACCTCCTGTCCGTTGCTCACCGACCCGCTCACGACGCGGAAGTAGGACATCTCCCCGATGTGGGGCTCCGAGGCGGTCTTATAGATGAGCGCGGAAAAGGTCTCGTCGTCGGAGGGCGATAGGTGTACCTCCTCTTCCATGCCCGCACGCCGCACCGTCTCGTCGCCCGCCTCTGCGGGGCTGGGGCAGAGCTCCACGAGCCTCTCGAGTAGCTCCTGCATCCCGAACGAGCGCTCCGCGGATCCGCAGAACAGCGGGACAATGTCGCCACTCGTCACACCGTTGTGCATGGCTTGGATGGCCTCTTCCCGCGAGATCTTGCCCTCCTCGAGATAACGGTCGAGAAGGGCTTCATCGGTCGTAGCGATGGTTTCCTGCAGCTCGGTCTGCCACTTCTCGAATTGGGCCTGGAACTCCTCCGGAATGTCGACCTCGTCGTACTCGCCTTTTTCTGTTCCGGCCTTGTACAGGTGGGCCCGCTCACTGAACAAGTCGATGATTCCGCGGAAATCTGGACCCTCTCCGATGGGGATCTCCACGGGCACGACCTTTTCGGTAAGCCGGGCCTTGATGTCCCGATACACACGGTCAAAAGAGGCGTGCTCTTTGTCCATCATAGACACAAAAAAGAACCGGGGGCTTCCCCGGTTTTCAGCATGCTCCCAGACGGTTTCGGTGCCTACCTCCACGCCGGAGGTGGCGCTAACGACAATTACCGCGGAGTCCGCAACCCGGATTGCCGCCAACGTCTCACCGACGAAATCCATGAACCCAGGAGTGTCCAGGAGGTTGATCTTGGCACCCGCGTACTCGCAGAAAGCCGGTGTGCACTGAAGCGAAATCCCGTGGCTCGTCTCCTCCGGAGTGTACATCGTGAGCGCGTTTCCCTCGGTGACGTCCCCCTTCCGTCCTGACGAACCAGTGGTGTAACACAGGGCGTCGATGAGGCTGGTTTTCCCGGCTCCGCCGTGGCCCAGAACGGCAACATTCCTGATCTTATCCGTAGTATACTCTTTGGCGAACGCCATGACGCCTCCTACCCGATTCGCACCGTATCTTTTTTTCTAAGGGACCGTGATTGTAGGCCGAAGGGCCCATCTCGTCTAGATGAGGACGGCGTCACAATAAGCCTAGCGGGAGGTGCTGCGGCGAAGCTCAGTTCGTGCGGTGCTTCTTCGATACCTCATCGAGGAGCTGCTTTTCCTGCTCCGTGAGGGACGCCATCCCTTCCGCCGAGATCTTATCCAGGACTCGATCGACGGCGTCCAAAGTCCTTTTCTCGCCAACGTCGTCACTCCGCCGGCGCCGGGCACCCGTGGCCGCTTCCCGTTCCTCACGAGGAACGATCGCGAACCGCCTGGCACGCGCAGCCTTTCCCATATTTTGGATCGCCTGCGAGGCGCGCCAGTCGGTCTTCAGGTAGAGGAAGCCGGCCACAAAGCCACCGACATGGGCGAAGTGGGCGACGCCGCCACCTGCCCCGCCGAAGGCGCTGGAGAAGGTGACCAGGACAAGAAAGGCTACCAGCCACTTCGCCTTCACCGGGAAGATGCCCCACACGTAAATGGGGGCGTCGGGCCACGCCATAGCGAACGCCAGCATAACGCCGTAGACCGCCGCTGACGCACCTATGATCGAATACGAGACGAAGAGAAAGCTGAGTAGCACACCACCGAGGCCGCACACCAGATAGTACCGGATGAACTCCCTCGACCCCCACTTCGATTCGAGAGGCGGGCCGAAGAAGAAGAGCACAAGCATGTTCATGAAAACGTGCCAAAAATCGCCGTGGAGGAACATGTAGGTGAAGGGGGTCCACGGACGAAACAAGACCTTGGTGGGCTGGAAGGAGAACCACTCGAAGACGAATCCGGGGCCGATGACCCAGGTGAGCGCAAACACGATCGTGTTCGCGATCAGCAGCCGCTTGACCCAAGGGGTCAAACGGTAGCTGAGGTTCATCCCCCCGGAGCGGGCATATCCGGTACCTCTCAAAGTCCCTTCTCCACCCTATGGTTCAGCGAAAAACAATCGAACTTCGGACGCGAATTCAAACCCCTGTCCTAACGAGCAGGTTCCGGTGGGAGCCGAATGCGACCCTCTTCAAGGCGCCGCCCTTCGTGCACGCTCCGCCGCCATGCACACTATCCGATCGCACAACTCCGGAAAAGTGATGCCGGCCACCCGGGCGGCCTTAGGAAGGAGGCTGTTCGCTGTCATCCCGGGCAGCGCGTTGGCCTCCAGACACCAAGCCTCACCCTTTTCGTCGACCATGAAATCAACCCGAGAGAAGTCCCTGAGCCGTAGCAGGCGGTGCACCTCTAGGGCTCGTTCTTGAAGCGTGCGAGCCAGGGTGTCCGGAACCTCAGCCGGAAAAATCTCGTCGGCCATGCCAATCTGGTACTTGCACTCATAGTCGAATAGCCCGTGCTCGGAAACGATCTCCCCAACCGGGAGCGCGTTCTCCCCCAGGATGCCCACGGTGAATTCACGCCCGGCGACGAAGGCTTCGTACATCATGTCCGAGACTTCCCGGCTTTCGGAAGCACGGGCCGCTTCCACCCTGATCGTCTCCTCCACTCCGGCAGAATCGTCGAGCAGGTAGAGCCGCACCGACGAGCCGCCCGCCACCGGTTTGGCAATGATGGGCAAGCCTAGTCGTTCAACCGCCTCCTCGGCTGTGGGATTCAGGAGCCAGTCCGGTGTGGGAATTCCGGCATCCCGGAGCATGCGCTTGGTGACGTCCTTGTCCATGGCGAGGCCGCTTCCGAGCATACCGCTTCCCGCGTACACGACTCCGCCAAGGTCGAGCAGGGCCTGGAGCGTCCCGTCCTCTCCCATTCCCCCGTGGAGGGCTGGAAAGACGACGTCGTAGGAAAAAATCTCCTCGTGCTTCGAAAGCGCCGTGCCGGTGAGAGCACCCGATAGGCCTGACGCGGCACCCGAGGCGGACGCCCCCCCTCCAGTAATTTCACCGGGCGGGAGGCGCCTCACGCCCTCTGCGAGAATCTTGGCCTCATCCGCACGGTTCAGTGCCCCTCCGGCGGGGTCCAGCGCAATCACGTCGTGTCCCGCTTGTCTCAGAGCATCGGCCACCTGGCAGCCGGACGCTAGGGAAACCTCTCGCTCCTCCGACTCGCCCCCGAGGAGGACCACGACCCTCATTTGCGGACCAGCCGTCCGGTCATGGACACGCTGCGCAACGGCCCGTCTCCATCAGCCGCCCGCGCCCGTCAGGTCACGGATCAGATCATACCGGGTGAGGATCCCGCCGATCTCTCCCTTGTCCCGCACGAGAAGGGCCGAGTTCCGCCGAGTCAACAATTGCGCGGCCCGCTCGGTGTCCAGATGGCTGTCCACGACCGGGAAGGGCGCATCCATGATCGACTCGACCGGCCGATCAAGGAGCTCAGGATCCTCGATCACAGAGGACATCAACTCGCCGTCGTGTAACGAGCCTACGCATTCACCGTCCAAGATCACAGGCAACTGCGACACGTTGTACGACGTGAGCGTAGAGAGAGCGACGCGCACTGGTGTGGTGGGTTGAACCGCGACGAGCTCGGGAAGATCACGGTCCTTTTCGGCCACCAGGCGATGGACGCTCTGGTGCGCGCGCTTCATGAACCCGTTCTCCCGCATCCAGTCGTCGTCGAAGACCTTGCTGAGGTAATGCTCACCCCAGTCCGAAAGCAGTGTCACGACTACGGCGTCCTCCCCAGACTCCTTCGCGACCTGCAGGGCTGCGTGCACCGTGAGTCCACTCGAACCCCCAGCGAACAGGCCCTCTTCACGGGCCAGGCGGCGGGTCATCGCAAACGACTCCGCGTCGGTCACGGTAATCCAGCGGTCCGTGACGCCCATGTCCAGAGCGCCCGGGATCTTGTCGCTCCCGATTCCCTCCACCTTGTACGGCTCGCCTTCGATCAACTCACCCGTATCGAAGAAAGTCCTCAGGATCGATCCCTCGGGGTCCACGCCCACGATCTCGACATCCGGGTTCTGCTCCTTGAGGTACCGCCCCACACCGCTAATCGTCCCCCCGGTGCCGGAACCCGCGAGAAAGTGAGTGACTCTTCCCTCCGTCTGCGCCCAGATCTCCGGGCCTGTCGTCTCGTAATGCGCCTGCGGGTTTGCCGAGTTGTAGAACTGGTTCGCGAGGATCGCCCCCGGGGTCTCACGCGCGATAGTCTCTGCTTTTACGGTGTAGTGCTCGGGATGGTCGGGCGGAACGGCCGTCGGCACGATGACCACCTCCGCCCCAAAAGCACGCAGGAGCTTCACCTTCTCCTGGCTCATCTTGTCCGGCATCGTGAAGATGCACCGGTAGCCTCGTATCGCGGCGACCATCGCAAGGGCCATCCCCGTATTACCGCTGGTCGCTTCGACGATCACCCCTCCGGGCTTGAGTTCCCCGTTGCGCTCGGCTTCCTCCACCATGGCCAGGCCGATGCGATCCTTCAGGGATCCGCACGGATTCATGAACTCGCACTTCACGTAGATGGTCCCGGGGACGTCCCGAGTGATGTTGTTCAGCCGGACCAGAGGCGTCGCACCCACCGCATCGGTGACGTTGTCGTACGGGCGGGGGTGATCTTCACTCATGACCTACCCACGGCCTGTCGTCAAGGACGCGGCCTCTTCGAAAAATGAACGGGCACGTGGGCCCAGACTTCGATGCGTTTGTCCCCCTGGCGAGCTGGGCTGAATCTCAGCGTTCTCGCACCCCGCACAGCTGAGGAGTCGAAGGCGTCGTACCCGCTGGACTCCAATACGACCACGCTGTCCACGTCGCCCAGGTCCGTCACGCGCACCCTCAGCATCGAGCTTCCCTCGATACCCTGATCCCACAGATCCAACGGGTAATCGATCGGGACCGAGGCGCTCAATGGCGATGGGCTCTCGATCTCCTGATCCCCGGAACAAGCCGACACGGCGGCCGCAAGCAACGCGCACAGGGCCAGCGATGGCCCTCGGCTCCGACGCGGGCTCAAGCGTCCTCCCCCGAAAGAGACTTCTTATGCAGTTCGAACAACAGGTCCAAGGCCTCCTTGGGCGTCATCGCTTCCGGATCGATCGCCCGGAGTTGCTTTAGCAAGGCCGGCTCACCGGCTGCAAAGAATGAAAGCTGATCGAGCGAAGGTTCCGACGCCGGACGATGAGAGCCGAACCGGCCCAAACCCTCTCCTCCTCCGGTGTGTGTTCCCTCCAACTCGGTCAGAAGTTCCCTCGCGCGGGCAATCACATTACCGGGGAATCCGGCCAAGCGCGCCACCTGGATTCCGTATGACCGGTCGGCGCCCCCCCTCTCGAGCCTGCGAAGGAAAACGATCTCCTCTCCGACCTCCCGCACGGCCACGTTCATGTTCATGACGCCGGGCAGCAGGTCACCGAGTTGGGTCAACTCGTGATAGTGCGTGGCGAAGATCGTCTTCGCTCCGATTTCTTCATGTAGGTGCTCGGTGACCGCCCAGGCAATGGAAACGCCGTCGTAGGTGGAGGTGCCGCGACCGATCTCGTCGAGGAGAACGAGGCTCCGCTCGCTGGCGCCATGGATGATGGAGGCGGTCTCGTTCATCTCCACCATGAAAGTCGACTGGCCACGAGCCAGGTTGTCGGAAGCGCCCACACGAGTAAAGATCCGGTCGCAGACCGGAAGGCGTGCCCGGTCCGCTGGCACGAACGATCCCACTTGCGCCATCAGATGGATGAGCCCGACCTGCCGGAGCACGGTGGACTTTCCCGCCATGTTGGGCCCGGTGAGCACCACGATGCGGCGGGCCTCGTCCAGCGCCACGTCGTTCGGGATGAACGACTCGGTGGGCATCATCAGCTCGACCACCGGGTGCCGGCTCGCAAGAATTTTCACGTCGAATCCCGTGTGGACCTCGGGCCTTACGTAGCCGCGTCTTTCCGCGACGTGGGCTAGCGTGCTCAACACGTCGAGCCGGGCGGCGCGGCTTCCGGCCTCCTGGATTCGCATCATCTCGGCCGCCACCCGGGCACGAACCTCATTGAAGAGTGCAGCCTCCAGCTTATCCATGCGGTCCTCGGCGTCGAAGACCCGTTCCTCCCACTCCTTCAGTTCGGGAGTGAAGTAGCGCTCCGCGTTAGCCAACGTCTGCTTGCGGACATAATCGTCAGGAACCTTATCGAGGTTCGCCTTGCTGACCTCCAAGTAGTACCCGAACACCTTGTTGAAGCCGACCTTGAGCGATGAAATGTCGGTACGCTCGCGTTCCCGGCTCTGTAGTGCGGCGATGAAGTCGCGGGCACCGTCCCGAGTCGCTCGAAGCTCGTCCAGATCGGCGGAGTACCCCTCGCGGATGATCCCTCCGTCCTGGAGTGTGGCAGGGGCATCGGGTGAAACGGCGACTTCGACCAAATCCCGAACATCCTGAAGTAGATCCGTTTCAGTGACTAGACCTCTTAGAAGCGCGCTCTCCGCGCCCGCGCCCGCCTCCTGGATAGCCGGAAGCTGGGCGAGCGACCGGCCGAGGCCGAGAAGCTCCCTTGGCGAAACGCGCCCGGCACCCACCTTCCCGGCCAACCGCTCCAGATCGGTCATGCGGCCGAGGGCATCCCGAAGACGGGTGCGCAAATCGGGCCCGTCGAACAGCTCCGCGACGGCCTCCTGCCTTCGCCAGATCTCCTCCGCATCCACCAAGGGGGTCAGAATCCAACGCCGGAGCGCCCGTCCACCCATGGCGGTCACGGTCTCGTCGAGCACCCACACGAGCGTGCCGCCCTCCTCGCCTACCCGGAGGGGCTCGACCAATTCCAGGTTACGACGTGTCATCTCGTCGAGGAGCATCGCACTCCCTCGACGAACGATCTGCGGCCGACGCAGGTGCCCTATTCCTCCAGGCCGGATCTCCGCCACGTAGGCGAGAAGCGCTCCGGTGGCCTGAACAAGCAAACGGTCCTCCCGTTGGAATCCGAACGCGTCGAGGCTCTGGATCCCATATCGGCGCTTCATCTCGTCGGCCGCAGAAGCGTAGTCGAAGACCCAGTCGTCGCGGTACGTGCGCAGACGACCGGAGAGCGCAGCACCCCAGGGGTCTAGGCCATTCCCAGCCTCTTCGAATACGCGCGGCAACAACAATTCGGTCGGATCGAGCCGGCCCAGCTCGGCTTCCAACTCGGGGACGAGCACGTCTTGGACCGAGAACTCGCCGGTGGAAAGATCGAGCGTGGCGAGACCCAGATGCTCCTCCGACGGCTCCGTCAGAGCGACCAAAAAGTTATTTCTCTTTGCGGTCAGGAGCGCGTCCTGAAGGACGGTGCCGGGCGTCACCGTCTCCGTGACTTCGCGCCGAACGATCCCCTTGGCTTCGGCCGGGTCCTCCACTTGATCACAGATGGCGACCCTCTGCCCCAGCGCGACAAGCCGTCCCAGGTACTCGTCCAGTGCCTTGGCAGGAACACCGGCGAGGGGCACGCGAGCGGCCGCTCCGTTGTTTCGAGACGTGAGCGTCAATCCAAGGAGCCGGGATCCCTCCTCGGCGTCTCCGAAGAACAACTCGTAGAAGTCCCCGACCCGGAAGAAGACGAGAGCGTCCCTGTTCTGGGACTTGACCTCTCGCCACTGGCGCATCAGTGGGGTATCGTCAGCCTGTGGCATTACGTGGGGTTACAGGGCTCGGGCGTCTCGTGAATGCGAGGATGTGTCGTAGGATACCTGTCGGCCGGAACCCGATCAACCGACCGCAAAGCGAAGAGGATTCCCCACGTCTCGCCAGGAGGATTCCCCATGTCTCGCCAGGAGAGGGCACCGTTACGGATCATCGCCCATGACGGTGCATCCGAGTGGGGCGGCGGGGAGATCGCACTGGTCGATCTTCTGATCGGCCTGGCGAGCCGCGGCCATGAAGTCACGCTCCTTTGCAACCGAAGGCTGGTGGCGGAGGCGGCACAAGCGAGGGGAGTCGAAACGCGTCTGTTGAGGTTGGGCGGGGACCTTGCCCTCCACCACGCGCTTCGCCTCGGTTGGGTGCTCCGGCGTAAGCGGCCGGACGCGTTCATCGTCGGGACGTTCCGGAAGCTCTGGCTAGCGGCGGCAGCCGCGAGAATGGCCCGGGTCCCCAAGGTCATGGCACGGATCGGACTCTCGAGCGACACCCCGAGGAACTTCAAGTACCGGTTCGTCCTGAGACGCTGGGTGGATCACGTGGTCTTCGTAGCCGATGCGATGCGCAAGTCATATATCGAGGTTCTACCCGAGCTCGATCATCACTTTACGACGATCTACAAGGGTCTTCCCCAGCTGGGCCCACGCCTCACGAAGGAGGCCGCGAGGCAGGCCCTCGGCCTGCCGACGAACGTGTCCCTCCTGGGGAGTGTCAGCCGACTCGTTTCCCAAAAGCGCCTGGACCGCCTGCTCGAAGCCATGGTGTTCCTACACGAAGACGCCCATCTGGCCATCGCGGGAGAGGGTCCACTCCGTGGGGCCCTCGGACAGCGCGCCCGCACGCTCCGACTCCGCAACCGGGTGCATTTTCTCGGCTACCAGCCGAGCATCGCACCCTTGATGGACGCCGTCGACGCTCTCGTCATCACGTCTGACCGAGAAGGGATGTCCGGCGCCATGATCCAGGCGATGTCGAGAGGCGTCCCCGTGGTCTCCACCGATGTCTCGGGTGCGCGTGAAGCGCTGGAGCCCGGACCGAACGGCCGCGCACCCGGACTGGTCACGGGCTTCGCACCCCCAGAGATCGCCTCAGCCCTGAACTCGGTTCTATACGACCGAGAACTTCTCGGCGAGATGGGACGCGCCGCAGAGCAGTGCTATCGGGAACGCTTTTCGTACGAAGGGATGCTGGACGGTTGGGAGGCGTTACTCCACGGCTCTTCTCGGGGATGAGCTGCCGTCTCACTCGTCTGCCCCAGCCGTTCGGCTCAGCCCTCTCCTGACAACCAGAAGTACCACACGATCCACACGATTGCCAGAACCGCGCCCACGTTCACAAGAACCACGTCGATGGCTATCACCCGGCCCCTGACTCCGCAACCCCTCGGGGCTTGAAGCCCCTCAGGCGATTCGCGTTGGTCACCACCGTCACCGAACTGAACGCCATGGCCGCCCCTGCTATGACGGGCGACAACAGGATGCCGAGGAACGGATAGAACACCCCAGCCGCCACTGGAATCCCGAGCACGTTGTAAATGAAGGCGCCCACAAGGTTCTGCCGGATGTTGGCGAACGTAGCCTCCGAGATCTCCATGAGTTCGACCACGCCCTCCAAGGATCCGCCCATGAGCGTGACGTCGCCGGCCTCCATCGCCACGTCCGTTCCGGTCCCGATGGCGATCCCGACATCCGCCTGGGCGAGAGCCGGCGCGTCGTTGATGCCGTCGCCCACCATGGCCACCTTTCCACCCTGCTTCTGGAGTTCAGCGACGCGGTGGGCCTTCTGCTCTGGCAGCACGCGGGCCAACACGGTATCGACCCCAACCTCTCGTGCTACGGCCCGGGCGGTCGCTTCGTGGTCACCCGTTAGGATCACGACATGCTTACCCATGGCCTGGAGCCTGCGTATGGCCACCGCCGAATCCGCCTTTACAGGATCGAAGATTCCGAGGGCGCCCAGAGCCCTCCCCTCCGCCGCGACCAAGATCGGGGTACGCCCCTCCGCCGCCAGCTCGGTCGCCGTCCGCTCCAGGTCCTCGGTTTCCACGCCGGCCTGCGATAGGAAGGAGGCGGTGCCCACGAGCACGATTCTCTCACCCACAGTGGCCTGCACCCCCTGACCCGGGATCGCCGCAAAATCCGTCGCGCGGTCGGAGTGGACCCCGCGGACGGAGGCGCCATCGACCACGGCCGCCCCCAGCGGATGCTCCGAACCCGCCTCGACCGCGGCGGCCAGCCCCAGAAGTTCCGCTTCACTCACCCCCTCGCGCGGAACCAGATCGGTGAGGGTCGCGGCCCCCTGCGTCACGGTACCGGTCTTGTCGAGCACGATGGTGTCCACGTTGCGGGCCCGCTGTAACGCCTCGCCGTTCCGGATGAGTATCCCGTGCTCGGCGGCCTTCCCCACGGCGACCATGATCGAGATCGGCGTGGCCAAACCCAGTGCGCACGGGCAAGCGATCACGAGGACCGCGACCGCCACAACGACCGCGTAGCTCAGCGCAGGCACCGGACCGAACGTGTACCAGGCAGCGAAGGAAATCACAGAAATGATCATGACGGAGGGCACGAAGTAGCTCGCCACCACGTCCACCACCCTCTGGATCGGCGGCTTGGCACCCTGCGCATCCCGCACCATCCTGACGATGCGTGACAGGACCATCTCGCTTCCCACCCGGTCGGCCACGAAGTGGATTACGCCCGAAGCGTTGATCGTGCCGCCGACGACCTCGTCGCCTGGAGCCTTTTCGACAGGCATGCTCTCACCGGTGACCATCGACTCGTCCACGGCACTCCGACCCTCCTGAACGAGCCCGTCAACCGGAATCTTTTCTCCGGGGCGCACCACTACCATCTCACCCACACCCACCTCGGCGGCCGGAATCTCCAACTCCGCACCATCGCGAATGACCCTGGCGAGGGGAGGACGGAGGTCCATGAGGCGTCGAACGGCCTGGGAGGTCCGGCCCTTCGCTCGGGCCTCGAGCGCCTGCCCGAGCACGACGAGCGTGATTACGACAGCCGCCGCCTCGTAGAACGGGTGGGCCGTCCCCTCGGGAAAGAGCCCGGGTAAGGCAACCGCCACCGTCGAATAGACCCACGCCGCCCCCGTCCCCAGAGCGACCAGTGTATCCATGTTGGCGTCGTGCCGCCGAAAGGCCGCCCATCCACCCGTAAAGAAACGCCCACCGACATACACCATGATCGGGATTGTCAAAAAGCCACTGAGGGTCCACAAACCCCGCATCACACCGGGACTCAGGTCCTGGAGTCCGGGAACGAACTGCGCATGCCCTATGATCAAAACGGGCACGCCTAGCAGAGCTCCAATCTGGAAGCGGCGAAGAAGCCCCCTCGCCTCCACCTCCCTTTCCTCGTCACGACGCCGGAGGGTCTCTTCGATGGCCTCCGTCTCGGCGGTCGAGTCGACATCGTAGCCGGCCCCGACCACGGCCTCTCGAATAGCATCCGTTTCCAGAGCCCCAGGAACGTACTGCACACGGGCGGATTCGGTGGCGAGGCTGACCTCTACGTGAGCGACGCCGGGAACGCCGGCCACCGCACTCTCCACACGCCGGACGCACGCCGCACAGGTCATTCCGCTAATCGGAATCTCCTGGGTGAGGGGCGCGTTCACCGAATCGGGCTCTACCGCAGAGGGAGCCGGACCGACCTCAGAATAGGACGGATCACTCGAGGATGACGTACTCTTCACGGGAACCCCCGCATGATTATCCTTCTCGGCGCCCGGCGCTTCCGGGCCACCGCGCTAGAACGCCCCCGAAAGCTTTCCGAAGACGTATAGCACGATCAACACGCCCACGACCGCCACCCAGCGGAGCACTTTTAACGCCGCTAGCGAATGAGGGTCCACAGCGCTGACCGCCGTCGTCGGCGAACCCGACGACCCACGTCGAATCCCCTTCAACTCCGTGAGGTTCCGAAGGAGGCCTCCAAGCTTCGCCTCGAGCTCCAGAGGACTGCTCGGCTTCGTGATGAAGTGATTGCCTCCGAGTCCGTAGCTCTTGGCAACATCCTCGTCTCGGTCGGACGACGAAAGAACCGCTACGGGAACCGAACGAAGCGCGTCATCCCTCTTGATCGCCTCGAGAGCCTCATGGCCTCCCATACCCGGCATTTTCAGGTCTAGTAAGAGTAGATCGGGGACGGATTCCTTGAGCAGGTCGAGCGCCTCGCTACCTGTGCGAGCCCTCCGGATCTCCACTGGGACGCCAGCGGCCCCCCTAAGAGCACGCTCGATGATCAGAGTGTAGTCGTCGTCGTCGTCGACGAGAAGCACGCGCCACTCGGTCTTCGGTACCCCCTGGAACTCGTTCACTGCATCGGCTCCTCTTCGGCCACGTCCATCGCGATCGTCGCCTGGTGCCCGCGTCCCCTCACGCGATCCATCAGCTCGACGGCTCCTGTGCGGTCGAGAAACGCCCCGATTCGCACGTGCACCAGCGCACTCCCAGTGACGCGGACGAGCCTCGCCCGGAAGCCAGAAGCGTTGACCGACGCCAATAAGTTTCTCGCGCGCTCCTCGTTCTCGAACGCACCGACCTGGACGGCGTATCGGGTTGACACCGCTTCGGCAGGTTCCGGGGCGTCCACCTCGGGTTCCCGGGATTCGGGTTCCGGGAATTCGGGCTCCACGGACCGTATTTCCCGGGATTCGGCATCCGCGAGTTCCGCCTCCCCGACCGCCACGAAGTTCTCGTCGAGCCATTCCTGCGCGCGACGGCGTTGCGGACTTCTCGGGTAGTCCGTCACCAGGGTCCGGAAATAACCCGCGGCGCGAGGAAGGTCCTCGGCTGCGGCCGAGATCAACCCCAGGCGTAGCAGTGCCTCATCGGAGTGCGATCCACCCGGGTACTCCAACACCAAACGCTGAAAGTCGAGGCTCGCCATGCGTGGATCCACGGTGAGAATAGCCCTCAACCAGAGCCCCCGCTGCCGGTCGCGCCGGCCCGATCGCGCGCGATCATTCTCCCACCAAGCCTCGAGCGCGGTCCGGGCTTCGTCCGCTCGGCCGGCCGAGGCCAATGAATCCACCAGGTCCAAGGTCTCCTGAGCGCCCATCGGAACCGCGACGCCCATCGCCAGGATCAGGGCAGAGAAATGAATTACGCCGCGACGTCTTCGCGGCTCATCAACGTAAGAAGCCATTCTTCCAAGTGATGCTCGTCCGAAAGTGAACTCGCCTTCAATAAGCGATCGACCCGAAGCAGGCCCAATACCGCCAACCGGATTGTATCCGTGGTCCATCCCCTGGCCTGCGCATCGATCTGCCCGGAAAGCCACCTTTGATGTGGGGGAAGTACGTCCTCGACGGCCCCCGGGCCGCCCTCAACCACCAAGCCGATTCTCAGCAAGTGGGTCGACAGCCCGACGGCCAGACCGACACCGGTCTCACCCTGGTTCAAGAGTACCCGGAGCCCCGTCACGGCCTCTCGGAAACGGCGTGCCCCTACGAGATCGAACCACTTCCACCGATCCTGCTTCGGCAAAGCGGTCCCCGCTGACCGAACATGCGCCAGGGTAATCCGCTCTTCGTCTCCGGCAACGGCCGTGAGCTTTTCGAGTTCCCGTGAAAGGATACCTAGATCCGCCCCGATCGCCTGGCCAAGCGCCCTGGCGGCATCAGGCTCCATGGTCGCCCCGAAACGGGTGACGGCCTCCTCCATCAACCACCCGGGAACGTCATCCTGCGAGATCATGGCAAACTCCACCGATTGAGCCCGCTTGATCAGAGTCCGGTAAAACTTCGCCTTCGAGCGCTCCGGAATCAGTGCTGAGAGAATCAGGGCGAGATCGGGCATGGGATTTTCGACTAGACCGAGTATGAGATCCCGGGATCGGGCAGCTCCGGCGAAGGCTTCGGCGCCCCTCACCACAACCACCCTTCGCTCGGCCATCATGGGAGGGGTGGCCAGTATTCGGGCGAGATCCTCAACATTTACTTCGGAGGCCACTAGCACATCCAGGTTGAAGTCTCGAGTCCCCTGATCCAGATGAGCGTCCACCAAGGCCTTGACGGCCTCCCCTTTGCGATGCTCATCATCTCCATAAAGGAAGAAAACCCCGCCCGGGGATCCCTGCGGGAGGACCTGCCGGAGAGGGTTCTTCATAGCGGTGGCTGATTCCTCAGATGCGTTTGTCCGCTCAATCGAGACCCGTTCTTCGAAGCATTTGTTCGCCACGATCCCGGTCACCACGATACCGCTCACTCATTGGAGAATACTCATAGAGGAGGCTCTTCGCGTCGGACCATAGCCCTCCCGGGAACAGACCGGAAGGCGCCGGCACATCGGTAGAGACCGGCGTGGGCCCAAGTGCGTCGGGGTCGAGAGGCGAGGCGGGCATCGGTGGACCCGATACGACGATCGCCGGTAGAGCGACTTCGGGAATGCCACTCCCGATCGTTGGCGACCAAGCGACCGCGGTGAGCAGAATCGCCATCCCCAGCACGGTGACCGCCGGAGTGGCGGAGCCTCTCCCGGTCTGGGCCACCGACCCGGCGTCGTCCACATGGAACAGTCGGTGCTGGAGCCGCGGGCGGAAGCTCTCGGCGAGTTCAGCCCTGGGCATCACATGGAGTAAGGCCACACTCCGTGAAACGACTTCCTGGTATCGAGCACACTTCTCACACGACGCCATGTGAGCCTCGGCTTCCTGCCGTATCGGAGCTCCAGTGGGAGCGTCGTAAAACTCTGAAAACTGGCTTAAAAATTCCGAGCAACTCATAGAGCGAGACGGACTCCTGATCCGAGTTCGTGCACGGCAACACGCCGTCGAGCTTGGGTATTACGTGCACCGCTCAGCGGTGTTCCCTCTTGGGAGTTGATACTCGGAGACCAGCGAAGAGAAAAAGAGGTGTTTGGGAAGTCAGTCGAGCGTAGGCGCGATCACTCGGGCGAAATTGTTGCGTGCCCGGTTCAGGCGGCTTTTCACCGTGCCTAGATTGCATCCCGTGATTTCTGCGATTTCCTCATAGGTCTTGCCCTCGAGCTCACGAAGCACGAAGACGATCCGGTGATGCTCCGGCAACTGGGTCACTGCCTTTTCGACCAAATCCTTGAGGTGTCGCTTGCGGAAGAGATCGTCGGGTCTGTAGGTCGAGTCCTCCCATTCTAGCGGCCTGTGATCCGCCTCCCAGTTCTTCCGGATGGTCTGGAAAAGCACCAATGGGTTTCTCGAACGATTCCGTAACTCGTTCTTGGCCAGGTTTCCAGCGATCGTGTAGATCCAGGTTGAAAACTTCTTGGTCTGGTCGAAACGGTGCATGTGGCGGTACACCCTGACGAACGTCTCTTGTACGAGATCCTGCGCCCGCTCACGATCGCCGACGGTGCGATAGACGAAGTTCAAGAGGCGTCCATCGTACCGTTTTACCAGCTCTCCAAAAGCGCGCTCGTCACCGTCCAGGAAGGCCCGGACGACATCACTGTCGCCGAGTTGCCCCAGCATCTTACGATGCTCTTTTGCCTCGCCTCCCGGCAGAACCCGGATTTCGGCTGTGTTCTTCACGTCTCGACTCTCCTTCTACGGAGCACTCACCCGTCCCATCCTATCGCCAACGCACATACCGTGCCACTCCGGTGTATGCCAAAATAACATATTTTTCCGCCCTTCTTACGGACCTGACCGTCCCACTCTAGGGACGCCTCATCTCAGCGGGGGGACACATCCGCCCACCCAGTCGATCCATTCTCACCTCGCTCGCCCCGCACAAATCGGTCTACAAAGAGGATAGTGGCGATGCTCTTAGCGTCCACGATCCGCCCGTCTCGGACCATTTCCAGCGCCTCCGAGAAAGCAACTCTCACCACTTCCATGAACTCGTCGGGGTCTCGTGAGGGTTCCCCCGACTCCAGATTCGTCGCTACAAAGAGCCGGATCACCTCGTCCGTAAAGCCGGGGGTCGTATAGATACGTGTGAGCGGGGTCATGCTGGCAGCGCGCATTCCGGTTTCCTCTTCGAGCTCCCGATGCGCGCATTCCTCCCAGCTCTCCTCGGGCCCCTCCGGCAAGCCGGCCGGGATTTCGTAAAGATAGCCGGAGGAGGCGTACCGGTACTGCCGAACCAGAAGCACCTCCGGGTCCGGATCGAACAAGCCGCCCAAAAAGGGCAACACGGCTGAGGCGCCGGCATGCCGGATCATCTCGACTTGGCCCTCACTTCCATCCGGGAACCGAACCGTGTCCACACTCAGCCGAATGACCCGACCTTCGTAAAGGGCCTCGCTGTCGATCCGTTCAGGCGGGAGCGTGCTCAGGGAGCGGCCTCGACCGTAACCGGTCCCCATTCGAGTTTCTCCAGCGGTGCTTGGATCTCCCCGGCGTCTCCGCCGACCACGATGGTCATCTCGTCCGGGCGGATACAGCGGCGGGCCGCCTCTCGAGCCTCTTCGAGCGTCACGTTACGAATCCGATCTCGATAATCTCCATAGTAGTCATCCGGTAGATCGTAAATGAGGAGCTCCGCAATCCGCGCCGCGATCTGACCGGTCGTTTCCAGCTGGAGAGGGAAAACTCCCGCAAGGTAATCTCGAGCAGCGGACACCTCCTCTTCCGTCGGCCCCTCCGCCACAAGAGTCGTGATCTCGGCGACGGCCTCGCGAACCGCGTCCGCGGTCACGTCGGTGCCCACCGCGGCGGAGACGCACCACGGTCCCGCTCCTCTCCGGACGAGGAAGCGAGAACGAACGCCATACGTAAAGCCATGCTCCTCGCGGAGGTTGAGATTGAGTCGGCTCGTAAACGCACCGCCGAGAACGGTATTGAGTACTCTGAGCGGGAAATAATACGGTGTGGATCGGGCCTGTCCCACGTGACCGATACGGATTTCGGATTGAACCGCATCCTCGCGGTCGACAACCACGATGCCCCGCTCGTGAGACCTGGGTTCAGCGTCGATCGGGGGTTGGAGTTCAGCCCCACCCGTCCATGCACCAAAGTGTGTCTCCCCGAGTGTGCGCACCTGACCGGCATCGACATCGCCTACGACGACCAACCCGGACCCTTTAGGTCGATACCGGGCCTCCACAAACCCTGCGGCGGCATCCGGATTGAACGGACCCACCGACTCCACCGTTCCTCCCAGCGGGCGCCCATACGGAACCCCCTCCGCGTAGGTGAGACGGCGTGACACGGTGGTAGCGATCCCGACCGGATCCATCTCCCTCTGGCGGATCGCCGCCAAACGTTGACCTCGGATCCGTTCCACCTCGTCGTCCGAGAAGGCGGGCTCAGTGAGTACTTCCGCGAGAAGCCCCATCGCATCATCCAGCCGGTCCGCCATGCACGACAGCGAAACGGTCGTGGAATCCCACCCGGTCCCGATGGAGAGCCCGGCTCCAATCGTCTCCAGCGCATCGGCCAGCTCCACCCCGCTCCGTTTCGCCGTACCACCCTCTAGGCAGTCCCCCGTCAGAACCGCGAGGCCGGCCCGGCTATTGTCGAGCATTCCCTCTCCGGCGTCCAAGACCACCATGGCCGCTACGATGGGTAGGCGAGCGACTTGCACGGAATGGATGCGAAGACCGTTATCCAACACCTCGACATGGACCGGCGGAAAATCGAAGCTTCGAACGGGCCCAGCAGGCGGCACCACGGATCGGGATGGTCCGCTCACGACCCGCTCGGTGTCGGCGTTGTCGCTTTCTCAGGTACATACGTCAGGACCGCCCGATTATCGGCGCCGAGAAAACGCTCCGTAAACGTCGACACATCCCCAGGTGTCACCGCGCGAAGACGTTCGAGTTCGCCGTTCAACCGCTCGGGGTCATCGAAGAGTTGATCGAACATCGACACCAGGTCAGCCCGTTCCCCCACCTGCTCAATCTGCCGTACGAGGGCAGTCTCCGTGAGCGCGACAGCCCGCTGGATCTCTATGTCGGTCACGGACGTGAGTCCTTCCATCTCTGCGACCAGGGCCGCCTCGAGCTCCTCCGGATCTCCCCCTGAAAGGCCGGTCGCCCATGCGAGCAACATCCCGGCACCGGAGGTGAGTGGAAGAACGAAACTCATGACGTCCTTGGCCAGACGCCGCTCACGAACCAGAGAACGGTAAAGCCGGGACGACCGTCCGGTCCCGAGCACGGACCCCGCGACGTCAGCTGCATAGAAATCCCGGTCGGTATAAGCGGGAACGCGGCAGGCTATGAGAACGCGGGGGAGAGGAACCTCGGCTTCGACGCGCTCTCGCACCGTCACGCCGATGATAGGATCGAGATTCGGATCCCCCGGAACCGCTGGGATCTCGCCACCCGGTGCGATTCCCCCGAAGTGACGCTCGACGAGGTCCAGGGCTTCATCTCGACTGAAGTCCCCACACACGGTCAGAACCGCATTGTTGGGTACATAGTACGTCTGGAAAAACTCTGCGACATCGTCGAGGGTGGCGGCCTCGATGTCCGCCATTGATCCAATCACGGTGTGGTGGTAGGGGTGGGACTCTGGAAATACCATTGCCTGAATCCACTCGTCCCAGTCGCCATATGGCTGGTTGTCATAGCGCTGCCGTCTCTCGTTCATCACGACGTCGCGTTGATTATCGAGTTTCTCTTGGGTCATCGCTGGAAGCATCCACCCCATGCGGTCGGACTCGAGCCACAGCGCGAGCTCCAAGTGATGCGAGGGGACGGTCTCGAAGTAGTTGGTCCGGTCGAACCAGGTGGTCGCGTTGAGTGAGCCTCCTGCCCTTTCGATCAACTCGAAGTGCCGGTTCTTGGGCACGTGCTCCGAGCCCTGGAACATCATGTGCTCGAACAGGTGAGCGAATCCGGTTTTGCTCTCACGCTCGTTTCGGGATCCCACACCATACCAGAGGTTGACGGCGACGACCGGAGTCGTGTCATCGTGGGAAAGGTTCACCCGGAGGCCGTTATCCAGCTTGAAACGCTCGATGGGGATGGACAGCATGGTACTCACAAATGGCGGGGGCACGGGCCGGACCTACGGCGTGATCGCGCGTGCAAGTTAACGGACTCGGAGGGTGGCGCTACTCATGAGCACGGCGTTTGCAGGGAACGGCGAGGCTCCGCTTCAGCTGAAGAAGTTGTCCTGGGGAGGCCGGTCCGGCGCTCATGGGCGGGTCATGAGACGCTCACGAAACGCACTCGAAACAACCTCTTCGCCGAGGAACGCCCTCGACGGTGCGGACCCCTCCTCCACACGGTCGAAGACGGCGTCTACCATGGGCAGGTCGCCGGCCATCGCTCTCAAACGGGCCCGTTCGACCATCTCGTACGCCCGATCGGGTTCGTTACACGCGGCGGCGGCCAGCGACGCCACCAGCGCGACTTCCACGTCCTCCGGCCGGAGATCCGCCGCATGGAGTAGATCCGCGAGGGCGTCGTCAGTGCGGCCTAGCATCACCAGCGTCAGGCCCACCAGGGCTCGGGCCCAGCCGTCCTCCGGATCCGCCTCGCAAGCCTGGTAGAAGGCGTCGACGGCCTCGTCCAAGCGACCGGCCAAAGCGAGCGCCACACCCCACTCCGTCAACGTCTCCGGATCCTCCGGCGCCAACGCGATGGCTGCTTCGATCTCTTCGAGGGCCTCTTTGCTCATCCCCTCGCGTGCGAGATACGCGCCATACATGGTTCGGGCGTATGCCAGGTCCGGGTCCATCAGGGTCGCCGTCCGTAAAATCGACTCGGCCTCGGGGTCGTCGAAGCGGGCCAGCCCGTTCCCCGCTATGGCCAGGATGTGCGGGTCAGTCGGCTCGGTCGTCAGACAGGCTCGGAAGCGCTCGTAGGCGACCCCCTCCATGCCCATTTCACGCTCGGCCACCCCCAGCCAGCCCAGGACGGACGAATCCTCCGGGGAATCCTTTAGCAATGCTCGTAAATGTTCGGCCATGGCTGGCCAATCCCCCTCATCGCCGAGCTGGAGGGCTCGCTCTAGATCTGCCTCCGATGAGTTCATTCCAGCCCCTCCGTCGCTACAGACCGCCCATCATGCCCCGTACTTGTCGAGGCGGGCGGCATGGGCGAGGGCCAAGGACATCAGATCCTTGCTCGGCACGACCCCGAGGTCCCCCCTCCGACAGGACGACTCCCCGAACACTTCCGCCGAAGGTCGTGCCCAGCTTGAAGCGACCAGCGTCGGAACATGGTGCCACGTGTGCTCACCGTAGAGCGCCGGCGAGGAGTGGTCCCCAGTAACGATGAGCACGTCGGCACCGAGTTCCATGATCCGGGGGAGCAAGGCATCCACCTCTTCGATGGCGCTGACCTTCCCCTCGAAATCACGGTCATGGGCCCGGGAGTCCGTGTCCTTGAAGTGGATGAAGTAGAAGTCGTAGCTGCCAAAGTGCTGCTCAAGCATCACGACGGTGCCTTCGTTCGAGTCAGGCACGCCGTCGACGGTCATGCCCACCAAGCTCGCCACGCCGCGATACATAGGGTACTTCGCAACGGCGACGGCCCGGAGGTCGTACCGCGTCTCGAAGGTGGGGTACGGTGTGAATCCGGCGAACCCGCGTGCGAGGAAGGAATTGGCCTGGGGCTCATCCACGAGGATCTCGCCAACCTGGTCGAGCACGTCCTGCACGATGGCGGCAGTCTTCTTGGACGCCGGATCCGCCCCGGTGGCCGCCGCTCGAAGGGGCGGGAGGCCTGTTCGCTGCGGATCGGTGTCGGAGATACCAGCACCGAGACCCTCACTCCGGAGCACCAGGACCGCACGGTGCTCCTTTTCGTGAATGAGGGTCACTTCGACCCCTTGGGGAGTTCGAAGGCCGTCCCGGACCACCTCGATCACGCGCCGCCCGTCCTCGTCCGACGGACGCCCGGCCCGGCGATCCGTCACGACTCCATCGTGGTCGACGGTAGCGATGTTGAGACGGGCGGCAACGTCCCCTGGCTGCAGCTCGAACCCGACCCCAAGCGCGCTGAGTACGCCCCTCCCGATCATGGATTCAATGGGATCGTACCCGAAGAGCGCGAGGTGTCCCGGCCCGCTTCCCGATGTGATTCCGTGCCCGACCGGAGCTAGCATGCCCAGGGAACTCCGTGCGGCGAGGGCGTCGAGGTGGGGGGTCTCGGCAGATTCCAACTCGGTTCGGCCGGTGTCCGGATGCGGCAAGCCGCCCAGACCGTCCATGACAAGCATGATGATCGTTCCGCCACCAGCGCCGTGGACAGCGAGGTCGTCGGGGAGCGAGACGTGGGACATGACTTCATCCTGAGAAGTTTGTGAAGAGCCATCCTTCCGCGGAAAACATAGCGAGACCTTGGAGCCGATACGATCCTTCAGGGTACCGCCTCTCTACGGCTTCGACTCACCCCTTACTCAGCCGGCAGACACCAGGAGGATCTGTAGGTGAAGTACCAACCCTTCGTAATGGAAAGATGGCAATCCACGTATGAGCACCGGGTTCGCTTCAACCTCTCGGAGAGTGGCGTACACCCACTTTCGGTCACCGAATTGCTTACGCTGGCGGACGTGGAAGCGGACGCACTCGACGTCCGCCTCGGATATGGCCAGACCAACGGCAGCGATGAGCTTCGAAATCTGATCGCACATCTCTATCCCGGCGCGACCGACGCGTCAGTGCTCGTGACCGCCGGTGGAGCCGAGGCCAACTTCACGGCGTTTTGGGAACTGATGCAGCCCGAGTCCTCAGTCGCGGTCATGCTTCCCAACTACATGCAGGTTCCAGGGCTACTCGAGAGCTTCGGGGCACGTATCCACCCGTTCCACTTGGTGGAAGAGAACGGCTGGCAACCCGACCTGAACGAGTTGGAGAAGGGCCTGAAGGAGGGCGCGCGCTTCATTCTGATCACCAATCCGAACAACCCCACGGGAGCCGTCCTCGATGACGTTTCCATGTCCGGGATTGTCGACCTTGCCAACCGACACGGGGCATGGATTCTCTCCGATGAGGTCTACCAAGGCGCCGAGCTCGAAGGTCCTGAGACTTCCTCGTTCTGGGGCCTTCACGATCGGGTCCTTATTACGAACTCGTTGTCAAAAGCCTATGGATTGCCTGGGCTTCGGATCGGCTGGGTGGTTGGGCCCTCCGAAACGATGGAGGCCCTGTGGGGCCGCAAGGATTACACGACAATCGTCCCCGCGAGCCTTTCGGACACGCTGGCCCGCGTGGCGCTGGAGGCCGATACCAGGTCCATGATTCTGGCGCGAACACGAAAAATTCTGACCGAGAATTTCGCCCTGTTGTCGAATTGGATGGATGGTCAGCAAGGCCGGTTCAGCTATCGGCCTCCCGACGCAGGCGCGATCTGCTACACGCGCTATCGCCCATCGATCAACTCCACCGAATTCGCAGAAGTCCTTCGCACAGAGAGGGACCTACTCGTGGTTCCCGGGGATCACTTCGGAATGGACAATTACTTGCGACTGGGCTACGGCCCCCCGGCAACCGAACTGGAGCAGGCCCTGGAACGCATGACCACCGCGTTCGACGCCGTCGAGCACCCATCGAGGAGTATGACGTGAGCCAGATCGATCCGGTTCACGACCTGGTGCTCCTGGTCCGTTCGGGACACCAGTTGCTTCACCTCGACACAGGAGAGGAGGAGCGGGCCTCCGCGCTCCTCCTCCACGTTGCGGACCGACTAGATCTGCCGCTATTCACCTGGACTCGTGTCCGGGGGCTGGGCAGAGTGGACCTCCCGGGAGCGGTGTACGACACCGAGCATCCCGCGAAGGCCTTTCGCCATGTCGCGGCATCGGACCAGCCCGGGCTATACGTCTTCAAGGATCTCGCGCCCCACCTGGACCAAGACGCTGTCCTGGCCGCTCAGATGAAGGAAGCCGCGGAGGTGCTTCGACGTGTCGGTGGAGCGATGATCGTGACTGGGCGAGGTGTTCCCTTCCCCGACGCGGTGGATCCGATGGTGACCGTCGTCACGATGCCGGGGCCAACGCCCGAGGAATACCAGAACCTGCTCTCCCAGATCGTCCGGGACGTGACTAAACGCCAGCACGTCGACATGGCGCTGAGCAAGGAGGAAATCACACTTTTGGTTCGGCACCTGGCTGGGCTCACACTCATGGAATCGGAGAAGATCCTAACCAAAGCGATCATCGAGGACGGAAAGCTCGCGGTAGAGGACATCCGCCACGTCATCGAAGCGAAGGTTGCCGTTGTCGAGAAAGACGGTCTGCTGGAGTATTACCCAGTGGAGGCGGCACTCTCGAACATTGCAGACCTCCGCAGCTTGAAGGCGTGGCTGGCGAAGCGGAAGGCCGTCGTCACGCAACCACAGCGAGCAGAGGAGTTTGGCCTGAGCTTTCCCCGCGGCATGCTCCTCCTGGGGGTGCCCGGTTGCGGAAAAAGCCTTTCAGCCAAGGCTGTGGCAGCCGAGTGGCAAATGCCGCTTCTCAAGCTCGACCCCTCGAATCTCTACAACAAGTACATCGGAGAGAGTGAGCGGAACTTCAAACGAGCCATGCGTACCGCCGAACAGATTGCTCCGGTGGTTCTCTGGATCGACGAGTTGGAGAAAGCGTTCGCGGCGGGGGGAAGCGAGGACGGCGGCGTCTCTCAACGAATCCTGGGAAGCTTTCTCACGTGGATGCAGGACCGCGCCGGCGAAGTGTTCGTCGTGGCCACCGCCAACAACATCAGTCGGCTACCTGCCGAGTTTCTACGGAAGGGTCGCTTCGACGAGATTTTCTTCGTCGATCTCCCGAATGCGGCCACACGGGCGGAGATCTTTCAAATCCACCTGGAAAACCGCGGTAAGGACAGTGCGGCGTTCGACCTGGAGCAACTCAGTACCGCCACGCCTGGGTTCAGCGGCTCGGAGATCGAAGAGGTGGTGGTGTCCAGCCTGTACTCTGCATTTTCCGAGACCGGGGCGATCACGACCGAATCCCTGTTGAACGAGGCCGCCGGAACCGTGCCACTCTCGGTGACCCGAGCAGAGTACGTCGATGAGCTACGCTCGTGGGCCAGGGAAAGAGCCAGACCGGCTAACTAGACACGGGCTCGATGCAGGCCGGTACGTCGTTCGCCGGCGAGTTTACGAGCGTCGACACCGGATACGCCTCCAGGACACCCTTATACGGGTTGAGGAGGCTCAGCGCATCCGCGGTCGGTGTTTCGGTGTCGAGCCAGGCTTTCCGGTCGGCCATAGGCACAATGGCAGGCATTCGATGGTGGAGATGCCGGATCGCCTCGTTGGCGTCGACCGTGATGATGGCCATCGAATAGACCGGCTCCGATCCTCGAGGATGCCAGCGCTCCCATATACCAGCCACCGCCATCGGCTCACGGTCTGGAGAGTGAATCCAATACGGTACCTTGTGGTCACCCTCCTTCGCCCATTCGTAGAATCCGTCGGCGGGGACCAAGCAACGCCGCGCAACGGCCGCCTCCTTGAAGGAGGGCTTGTCTAACAAGCTCTCGGCTCTGGCGTTGATCATCGGCGAACCGGTGGCGGGAGGGTCGGCCCAGGCGGGCACGAGACCCCAGCGTAGTAATCCCAGCCTGGTGCCGCGCCTGTCGGAGGCAACGACCGGCACATCCTGTGAGGGGGCGATGTTGTAGCGTGCGCGGTAGTCGAACGTCACGGGGGGCACGTCGAAGACCTCGACGAGGTGGTCCTCCGGCGTGGCCAGACTATACCGACCGCACATGCTCGAACTCGGCCATCTGCCTCACGATTCGGGGACTGGAAGGACGCTGTACTTCTTCAACTGCCTTCAGCCCTTGGTTGACTCATCCGTCAACTGTCTTTCCAGTAATTCGTAGGCGATCGGCATGAAGTCCGCCTCGGTCACGAGACCCACAAGCTTTTCACCCTTCAGCACGGGCAGACAGGACACACCCTTCGTCCGCATCAGGTCGATGGCCTCGAGCGTGGATGTCTCGGGCGCGACGATCACGGGATCCCTCTCCATGATCGTCTTCACCGGAGTGGTTCTCTTGTCCCCCTCGCTCCCCATATCGGAGACCATGCGTAGGATGGACCGGTACGATACGAGACCGACCAGCCGATGCTGATCATCCTCCACAGGCACGTGTTGGATCTGGTTCCGCTCCATCAAGAATGCCACCATTTCGAGCAATTCATCCTCCTGCACGGTGAAGAGCTGGGTCGTCATGTAGTGCTCCACCTTCACATAGTTCCGGGTCCAACCACCCGCCTCCTCCAGCCGGGCCAATGTCCACTCATGGCAGGGCTTTCGCCCCATCTGCCGGCTAGCGATCGCGGCCGTAAGTGCCGTCATTCGTTCAGAGCGGGTGCCCCTTTCCTCCATCTCCGACAGCGAGCGCATCATCCAATCGGAGCCGGTGCCACAACTCGCCACCCGATCGTGAATGACACCGAGATACTTGTCGATTTCGGTCCGATCGATATGTGCCTCCAGACCCGCCCGGGCCAGCGGAATCAGAGTCTCGAGGATCAGTTCTGGCGCGCTCACCCGCTGCCCATCAACCCAGTGAAATCCGGCGTTGAGGCCCTGGCGCGCAGCGGTAAGAAAGTTGTACTTCACGTCGTCGAAGCTCAGCCTCTTCGTGATGTCCCCGAAATCGCCGTGCGTGCCGAGGACCAAGCCGATCCAGAACGCTGCATTTGCGACCTCGTCGAGCACTGTCGGGCCCGCAGGCAGCGCACGGCACTCGATGCGCAGATGCGGTTTCCCCTCTGAAATTCCATAGCAGGCCCGGTTCCACCGATACACCGTGCCATTGTGCAACTGGAGCGCCTGTAGGCGAGGCATATCCCCGACTGCCAATTGCTCGAAGGGATCCTCCACCGTCTCCTGAGACAACAACACCCTGAACTGGGCAATGTCCTCCTCGAACAGCTCCGTCACTGACTCCTTCACCCACCGGTCACCGAACCGAACCCGGGAGCTGAACTCACGAAGATGAACTGAAGTGCTTCGCGTATCGAGGGATTGGCGAAAGAGGGCAATCCGAGTCTCGGCCCAGAGACGCTTGCCGAACAGGATGGGCGAGTTCACGGCGGCTGCCAAGACCGGGCCGGTCATCGCCTGGGCAATGTTGTACATCGCCGCGAACTCAGCTGCGTCGACCTGAAGGTGGACCTGACAACTGCTGTTGCACGCCTCCAGCATCACGGAATCATGTTCGATCTGGAGTTCGTCATGCCCCTCGAGTTGGAGCCTGTACACCCCCCCTCGCATTCTCGTCAGCCTCTCGTTCAGGGCATAATACCGCGGGATTGGAGTGATGTTGTCGAGCGTGAGGTCGGACTTACCGAGCGTCGGGAGGATCCCCGCGAGCACCACGTGGGCGTCAACCCCGCTCGCGGCCTCACGTACCATGTCCAAGAGTTCCTCGATGTTGACCTGGAGTGCGCTAAAGCAACCCTCGCCAAGCATCATGGGTTCGATATTCATCTCGAGGTTGAAGCGCGCCAACTCCGTGGTGAACGCCTCTCCGTCGAGCCGGTCGAGGACTTCCATGGCGACCGGTGCGGGGCGCCAAGCATGGTTGACCAGGAACATCTCCTGCTCGCAGCCAAAGCGCCGGACACCGGACTCGATCAGACCCTCCTCCAACATTCGTTCGAGGGCTTGAAGGTCTTTTAGAAGTGCCTTTGTAAAGATTCGGACCGAGCCCTCCCCCATCTCGGAAGCGACTGCCTGATTCTTCGGAGTCGGCTGCGGCGTCATTCGATAAACGTCGCGATTTCCTCCAACGACTTCCTCCGGAGCTCCGGCACAGTTGCGTCGGGCGCGGGATAACCCACGACTAGGATCAGAAAGGGTCGCTCATTCTCCGGTCGTCCGAGTATCTCATTGAGGAACCCCATGGGCGAGGGCGTATGCGTCAAGGAGACGAGGCCTGCTTGGTGGATGGCGGTGATCAGCATCCCGGTAGCGATCCCCACGGATTCAGTCACGTAATAGTTCTTACTCTTATCGCCGCTCTCTTCGACCGCATAGCTCTCTCCGAAAACGACAATCAGATATGGGGCGCTTTCTAGAAACGGCTTCCTGTCATCGGTTTGGAGGGGCGCCAGAGCCTCCAACCAATCTTCGGGGGCACGGCCCCCATAGAACGCTTTCTCCTCCTCCTCGGCGGCCACGCGGATCGCCCGCTTGATCTCCGGAGCGGACACGACCACGAAGCGCCATGGTTGCCGGTGGGCTCCGTTTGGCGCGGTTCCAGCGGCGAGTACGCACATCTCGATGATGTCTCGAGGCACCGGACGGTCGGAAAAATCGCGCACCGTACGTCGGCGCTGGGCCTCGTTCAGAAACGTGCTTGCACGCTCCCTCATTTCATCCGCGGGAAGCTCGACGTAACCGGACAACGGAACGAGTCCCGAGCGTGTTTCCATCTCCTGGGTCACCTCGTGATCCGTTCGTGAACCAAGACGAAGCCCCCCTCGCCATCCCAGGTCCGGAGCACGCGACTGACCGTGACCCCGACCTGACGCGCGAGAATCCGAATGTTCACGAGTGCAATCACTTGCTCATCGGATAGGTCGATGGAGGCCCAAGCACCTCTCGGTGTCTCCGAAAAAGTACGGCATGTCTCCTCAAGTGGTCCCAGCATGGTCCCTTCGGGGAACGGGACCCGAAGCGCACTTGCACCAACGGAATACGTTCGTAGGATGCTCGCCCAGCGAGCACCCGAGCTCCTGAGCGACGCCACAGCGTCGGGCGAGACCCCTGCGTTTCTGGCAACGAAAAGGACCACCACGATCTCATCGGCGCGCAGGGGCCACTCCGCAAGGATTCCGACCTCATCGGAGGAAACGGGGAACGCCTGGCCTATGGTGGCATGATAGGCATCGATGGCCGTTCGATCCGGGACCCGCCGTTGCGCCACCAATGAAGGCGGTACCACGCTCATGAGCCCCAGCACTCCAACCATGGCTCCGTGTATTCGACCCACCGCTGTCTCCTCCACCGACGCCGGCTACCATTCGATCCCGCTCAAAACGGTACGACCTTGCGTTGTAATCTTCCACCGAGACCAACGTTTCGCCATGTCCAGATGTGATAGACCAGCCCTCACGCCAAATGGAGGGAATTTTCCCGGTTTGGCACGACTCTTGAGGTTAGATCAGACTAGACCGGCATCGCATCGCCGGCACCCTCGATTTGAACGAGGAGGTGGTCATGAGCGGACACGACAGCAACAGTTGGGGCCGGGGCCTCCCAGCGGGTACGCCCGCCGTTCAGGCCGCACCCCAAGTCGCCGTACACGGCCCAGAAGACACCAAATCGGATGTTTTGATCGACTTCACTGATTCCCATGTGGTTGATTTTGAAGGACTTACACTCCTTTTGACAAGCACAACGCCTTGCTCACTCCGAAGATCGCCAGGTGTGGCTCATGGGGCTGCCAGAGAACGCATGGTCCGTGCTCGAAGCAATGGGCCTCGATGACCTCTTCGTTCGCGTCAGCTCCCCTGGGGGACGGCCAAGCTAGTAACCGCCTGGGCTTCCCCCTCCTTGCCCCTCGCCCTCCAGGGCGGGGGGCATTTTTTTCCAATTTAGGGACCTAAATGCCTCCCTCACACTCCTAGAAAGGCCCGTTCGTACGGCTACCGATCCGCCACGATCTCGAGTAGACTTTCGGGATTCCATCGGGGGCGCTCGGAGCGGTTGGCGAGCTCGTATCCAAGGTAAAAGATCAACTGGCTGACTCTGACCGCCTTCTCCGGGTCGATACGGTCCACCTCGTCGTCACGTCCGTGGTAGTCCTCGTGGGTGCCGTTGAAGAAAAAGAGGACCGGGACGCCCTTCCGCGCAAAGTTGTAGTGGTCGGAGCGGAAGTAGAAACGCTCTTCCGGCCAAATGTCGTCGATGGCGGTCATCCCGAGTTCCGGATGCGCCTCGTTCACAAGGCCGAGTGTCTCACCGAGATCGGAGTGCTCCATTCCGATCGCGACGATCGTATCCGGCCAGTTACGCCCCACCATATCGGCGTTGAGGTCGGCCACCATGCGGTCGGCGGGCACAGGCGGATTTTCCGTGAAATACGCGCTACCCCAAAGCCCCTTCTCTTCGCCACTCACCAACAGGAAGAGAACCGACCGCCTCGGCTTCGTGTCGAGGGACGCGTATGCCTCCGCGATCTCTAGAACGGCCGCGGTCCCGGACGCGTCGTCATCGGCCCCGTTGTTGATGCTGTCGCCTTCGGCGTTGGGTATGCCGATGCCGATGTGATCCATGTGGGCACTGAAGACGACGTATTCTTCTTTGAGGACCGGGTCGCTGCCTTCCAGGATGCCGGCCACATTCGGGGCGGAGCGGACCGTGTCGATCGGGTAACGCTGAATATAGGAACCGTCATCCCCCGCGGGTACCAGGCCCATCCGGTCGAATTCGCTGGCGATCCACGCCGCCGTCATCTCGAGGCCGCGACTAGGCGTATCCCGGCCGCCCATGCTGTCGTGGGCGATCACGCCGAGCTTTCGCAGATAATCATCCGAGTCGATGTACGAGACCGCGGCCGCGACAGCGTCGTCGAGGGGCTCGAGTCGGTCGCCGGTCGTATCGCGAGTGCAAGCGGAACTACCCGCCATCACGATACAGAGGAGCGTCGGCAGCAAGAACTGTGATTTCATCGGACCTTTCTACACACTCCCGAGAGGTTGCCCACGCCGTCGAGAAGACCGGAGCGGCGTGTTCAGGGCCAATAACTTACCTGGTGAAAGGGGGGACGCCACCCACCCCTCTCAGCGCAGCCCCAACGCGCGGTCCAACAGCTCTCCCAACTCGGGCTCCGTGAGCGGTCCCGACAGGACCGCCACACCTCCAGGTACGTCGCGGACGGCCATGGCCCAACCCGCCGGTTGTATACGGCCGAGGAATTCGTTTCGCTCCTGAAAGACACCGCCGACCACCGCATCGCTCCCGGCCGACGGAACGAACTGAAGCTCGACGAGGCGTCCGTCGTCCAACTCTTGAGTTACGACCACCGAACCGCCCGGGCCTTCAGCCGAGCCGTCGGCTCCCGGAACCAACCGCACATCACGGACCGGGAGTCCGGGCACGAGAAAAGAAGAAGTCGTCGAGAGCGAGGCGGCCGTAGAGGGTGCGGGCGCGGCGTAGCCAAGCGGCGAGGCCGCGTCCCGCCGGTCAAGGTCCGGCGCGGAGCGACGCAGCTCGTCGGAGAGGGAGGGCGCCTGCACCTGAGGTTCTGCAGCTTGGGCCCCCACGCTCGCGTCGGCGGGGCCCACCTCACGAGCAACGGCCGATTCTGCTCGCTGTCGCGCAGATACAGCCTCGACCTGATCAAGGACCGCATCGTCATCGAACCCCCCAGCGCCCCGATCGGCACCAAGTCCATCCCCCCCGACGGCCCCGGCGCCTGGGGACTCGCGTGGTGCCTCCGCCTCGGCTAGCCCAGCGGCCACCGCGGCTTGCGACTCCAGCAGCGTCTCCGCTTCGGCTAACTCACCGGTGTTGTCACGCTCCGCACGCTGCTCATCGGCGGCCCGTCGTAGCCTGATCTCAGTCGCAGCCGGCTCGGCCACTGGTCCTCGGGCGACATCACCCGCCGGCCCCGTAACATCTCGGGCCATCCAGCCCGCCCCGAGTGATACCACAACCGTCGCCGCCCAACGTAGCACGTACATGCGGCTGCCTACCGAACTTCGAGCCCCTCCCATCCGGCCGGACCGCTCGGGCTCTTCAGCCCCCTCGGGCCCATCGAACGCCTTAGCCCTGGCCAACAACTCCTCGAGTGGATCGAGTTCCACCGGTCCCTGTGCCGAAGCCGTGATGATCGTGGACGCCTCTTGCCGCAAGCGCCTTTCGACCTCGAGCAACTGCGCACACTCCCGGCATACGTCCAGGTGCTCCCGCACGTGCCTGGCGGCTTCCTCGGGATAGGCGCCCAAAGCGCCATCGAGGTAGGCGTGAATGTCTCCCCTACTGATGTGCGACATCATCTTGCTCCTGCTCTCGATGTGCCTTCACGAGACGCTCCCGGGCACGGGCGAGCGTCGTGCCGACCGATCCGGTCGAGATCTCGAGCGCTCCCGCGATCTCTCGGTAATCGAGCCCCCCGTCCCAGAGAAGGAGGGCCTCGCGATCTCGTTCACTCAACGCCTCGAGCGCCCCGCGGACCAGAGCCTCCCGTTCACCCCTCTCTAGCTCCTCGGCTGGATCGGCCCTCACGTTGCTTACTTCCGTTTCCGTTTTCAATAGCGTCAAGTGGCGCCTGCGGCGAATCGCGGTTCGCGCTTCATCTCTGGCGAGGTTTCCCGCGACCGTGAACAGCCAAGACCGGGGATCGTCCGGATTCTCCCGGAGTGCCCGGACGAAAGTGTCCTGCGCCAGATCCCTCGCACGCTCTATATCCCACACCTTCCGATGAAGGAAGCGCACCAGGTCCGGCAAGGCGGTCCTGTAAAGTTCTCCCCAGTCTACATCCACGACGTCCTCGATCGTTCAATCGGCTTTTACAAATCTAATGACGAACGAGTGTCCAGATGTTGCACACGCTTTCGCCTCTTTTTCGCACCCCGTCCCTTTTACATACTTGTGGGATGGATGTCTTAACCAGCCCTGAAGCGTGGATCGCGCTGGCCACGCTCACGACGCTCGAGATCGTTCTCGGGATCGACAACATCGTCTTCATCTCGGTCCTGGCCGACCGGCTTCCACCAGAGCAGCGCCCAAAGGCCCGTCAGTTGGGACTTTCACTGGCGATGCTCACCCGGATCCTGCTGCTCTTCTCCATCACGTTGATCATGCGGCTCACGACGGTGCTGTTCACCGTTTTCGGGCACGGCGTGTCGGGGCGTGATCTCATCTTGATCGTCGGGGGTCTCTTTCTGCTGACCAAGTCCACTCGCGAGATCCACCACAAGATGGAGGGTGACGGCGACGGGGTGGCAGGCGTCTCCAGCGTTGTAACGTTCCGTGGGGTCCTGATCCAGATCGCGATCCTGGATATGGTTTTTTCGCTCGACTCGGTCATCACGGCTGTAGGCATGGCCGACGATCTTGCCGTCATGGTCACGGCCGTCATCCTGGCCGTGGGTGTCATGATGATTTCGGCTGGACCGGTCGGCAACTTCGTATCCGATCATCCCACCGTGAAGATGCTCGCCCTGAGCTTTCTGCTCCTCATCGGAACGAGCCTCATCGCAGAGGGCGTGGGTTTTCACATTCCCAAGGGGTACATCTACTTCGCGATGGGCTTTTCAGTCTTCGTAGAGTCATTGAATCTCCGGGCTCACGGACCCCGCTCGAGCCGGGATCGCATCGGAGCCCCGCCTTCTATCAGCGAGAGTCCCGTCGACTCGTCCTAAAAAAAAGGCGCCGCCCATGAAAAGGCGGCGCCTGTATCATCGAGTGGGAGTGATCCCTCAGTCGTCAGGACATTCGAAAGACGGAAGCGTTTGTTGTCCGCCAGCCGGAAGGGATTCCGCGGCCATTTTCCTGAGCACCTCGGCCACGTGCAGGTCTCCTTCGCGTTCAACCCTGCATGCGGCCCGAAGTAGTCGTCGGATCTTCTGCTCCATGCTCATCTTCCGTCTCCTTCCTCACCGGACCCATCTAAACCGGGTCCTCTCCCTCCAGCTCCTGCTTACGTAATACGTCATAGGAGCGGAAGTGTTTCAGGTTCGGGTCGCTCGGGTGGCTAGGGGTCCGATCCGCGGCCCGAAACGAAGGGCGGAATAGCCCTATGGGCGGTACCCGCGGCCCCGCACGATCATGCCCGGTTTGGCATCCGTGTGCTCGCCTCTCCGCACAACCGCCACCCCGTTCACGAAGACGTCACGGATCCCATCCGAAACCTGGTGGGGATCTTCGTACGTGGCCCGGTCGATAACGGTCGCGGGGTCGAAAATGACGATGTCGGCATAGAAACCCTCGCGCAACACACCCCGATCTGGAATCGACAGACGTGTTGCGACGGCTGAAGACATCTTTCGGATGGCGTCTTCGAGGGGCACGACACCCTGCTGTCTAACGTACCGGCCGAGGATCCGGGTGTAGGTGCCATACGACCTCGGGTGTATCAGGGCCGTAGTAGTCCTCGGATCTACCCCCCCTGCATCGGTACCGAACTTCATCCAGGGCTGCTTGATCTGAAGGCGCACGTTGTCCTCACTCATCATGAAAAACACGGTGCCGATCCGTTGGCGCTCTTCGAGTACCAAGTCCATCGCCGTTTCGATCCAGTCCTTGCCGAACTCCCGAGCGACGTCATCCAGATACCGACCGGAATACCTCCGCCGGTTCTCCGCCTTATCGAACCCGAGAAGGAGCACCCCACCCGGCGAGGAGAGGGCACAGAGGTTCTCCCAATCCTCAGTCTGAGTCTCGATCTCAGCCCGAATCCGCGCCCGTGCCTGAACGTCTGCCAGGTTGCGGAAAAGTCTCCCGTTGGCCGAGGCGGATGGGGGGAAACAGGAGGTGAGCCCCGTGCTCGCGGCCACATACGGGTACATGTTCGCCTGGACGTCGACGCCGGCGGCCCGGGCCGAATCAATCTTGGCGATCGCTTGGGCCGTCTTGGGCCAGTTGTCCCGGCCGCCGGCCTTGAGATGAAAAATCTCCACGGGCACACCGCCACGAGCTCCGATCTCAATGGCCTCGTCGATCGCCTCGAGGAGGTTGTTGGCCTCGGAACGTAGGTGCGTGATGTATACCCCCCCGTAGGGGGCCATCGCCGCCGCGACTTCTCCCAGCTCTGCGGTGGAGGTGAAATTTCCCGGTGCATAAATCAGGGCCGTCGCTACGCCGAAAGCGCCGTCCTCCATCGCTCTGCGCACGACCGCCTTCATTGTGTCCAGCTCGGCTGGACTGGGCTCCCCCATCCGCGAACCGACGGCGTAGGCGCGGAGCGTACCACCCCCTAGGAAAGATCCCTGATTTACGGAGGTGCCACGGGCCTCCATTGCCCGAAGCCACTGGTCGAACCCTCGCTCTCCGGAAAACAGCCGAGCCTGGCGATCAACATTCGACCCGTCGTCCTCGGGGGGACCGAGATAGGCCGGATTGACAGGAGCCGTCGTCGTTCCCTCCCCCATGATCTCGGTCGTGATGCCCTGAGTGACCTTGCTGATGACTCGGCTGTCGCCCGACAGTAGCGCGTAGCGGGACTGGCTCTGAATGTCGATGAATCCGGGGGATACCACGTGCCCGAAGGCATCCACCCGCGCGGTAGCCGTCGCGCCTCGCAGCAAGCTCGTCGGTGTGACTCTAGCGATCCGGCCATCCTTCACGGCAATGTCGCCATAGAACCACGCGCTCCCCGTACCATCCACGACCCGACCATTCTCGATGATCAGGTCAAAATCGACGCCAGGCTCGGCCACGACGGGGGTCGGCGGCTCGGGCTCGGGTAGGAGCGGAGCAACGGGCGGAGGCGTGGCCCCGGCACAGGCACTCAAAACAGATACCGCGAAGAGGGTCGCAAACGGTCGTGCGCGACGCATTGTCACCTCCGTCGGGCGAGGGGGTCGCCGCGAAGAAGCCTCCTCGGGTGACCATGCCAAAATCCCCTGTACGGGGGAGGGCCGCAGCCTATACCATGATACGAACGAAGGGCCCCCAGAGCCACGCTCGAACCTCTGGGATCCCACACTAGTACATCCTGGCCGTATCCAGCAGGTTCATTAATGGCTCGTCCGTAAGGTACCGGCGAAGGTTCTCACAGAAGATATCCGTGATTCTTTCGTTCTCACGGTCGCTCGTTCCCGCCGAATGTGCGCAAACGAGCACGTTTGGCATCGCCCAAAGCGGGGAGTCTGCGGAAAGAGGCTCCTCCTGGAACACGTCGAGCGCCACCCCTCCGAGGTGACCGGACTCGAGGGCGTCGACCAAAGCGGCTTCGTCGACGACGGCGCCACGTGCCACGTTGACGATGATCGCACCCGGAGCGAGCAGTGCGAGTTCGTCCGCCCCTATCATCCCCTCGGTCTCGGGCGTGTGGGGAACCGCCAACACGACGTGCTCGGCACCACGTAAGGCCTCGTGCAGTTCATCGAGCCCGTAAAGAGCGTTCAGGTGGAGAGCAGCGGGGTCGACTCCGGTCACGGTCCGTTTCACACCGATGGCCCGCATTCCGAATGCCGACCCCACACGGGCCACTTCTCTGCCGATCGAGCCCATCCCCACCACGGCCAGACTTCGCTCCGTAAGGTCGGTCGAAGCGAAAGGCTCCCATCGACGTTCCCCCTGATCCGTGATCATCTCCAGGACTTTTCTCCGAAAAATGAGGATGGACATCAGTGCGTACTCAGCCAACGGTATTGCATGGACCCCGCTGGCTGTCGTGAATAGAGTTTCGGGCATTCGCTCGGCGTACCGATGCCGGGCCACGAGTTGCCCGATCCCTGCGCTCGTGGCCTGGATCCACCTCAGCGAGGGTGCGCGCTCAGGCAGATCCTCGAGGTGAGATCGGTCGAAATCGAACAGGATCTCGGCTTCGGAGAGTAGAGACGTCCAACGCTTCTCGTCCTCCTCCGAACGCTCGACCGTGTGCCCCACATGGTCCGCGGCAAATCGGGGCCGCGGAAGCAGATGAGGCTCGTACGCGACCTGGAGGCGTGGGTTCACCGCGCGAATCCGATCCACATGGTGTGACTCGAGATAACTGGCGATCACTATCGGCACCGGTTCGAGGGATTCGCTCATCAGGGAGCCACCGGATCTCGAAGGTCCTTGATCACACGCATCCCACCGTAGATATACCCCACCCCCACCATTGGAATCAGATAGCAGACATGTTGAAGCAGGCTCAACGCAAGGGCGTGTTCAGGACTGACGCCCGTGAGCCTGTAAGCAGCAAACGACGCGGCCTCAAACACGCCCAGGTTTCCAGGAGAGACCGAAACGATGGTTGCGAAGTTGACGCTCGCCAGAACCAGTAAGGCGGTCCCGACCGGTAAATCCAGCCCGAGGGACTGCTGAACCGCGAGGATTCCCCCGAGCTCAGCGGCCTTCATGCCCAAAGCGAGAGCGATGCCAGCCCCGAACACATGCGGTGTACGTAACCCCTCGAGAGAATGGGCCCACTGGGCTCCGAAGTGCTGCGCGCGGCCGAGCGCACCGGCTGGCCGTGGAGCATTAGGCGGATGTCGAAAGCGAAAAGAAAGGACAGCGAAAGTCACGCCGAGCACCGATACCGCCACCGCGAGCCCTTGGACGCCCCGAGCGAGCCAGGCTGGTAACGGAGCGAACCATGCGACCCCGAGGACGACCACGATCTTGGCGATCCCTTCGGCCACCTGCTCCATCGTATAAACGGACAGCGCCGAGGCATTGCCGATGCGTCCATACCGAGCCAGAAGCAACACGCCCGAGGCCTGGCCAACCATGAACGGAACCGAATTCGAGATCATGGCCATGGCGGAGACCACCAGGAATATGTCTGCCCATGTCACCGAACCCTCACCCGGCACCAGAATCCTCCATTGCAGCGACCACAAGACAACGATCGACCCGTTGAGAGCGATGGCGACGGCAATCCAGGGTAGGCGGAGGCCCCGTAGGAGCAGGAGGAGCCGGTCCCAATCGATGTCCTGCAGGGCAACCGCGAGAAGGAGGGTCGCGCCAACGAGGATTCCACCCCGCAAGAAGGCCGGGCTCCGGGAAGCGAGGCGCGCGGGCATCTCGAAGCTCGGCGTCAGGCCCGCCGCAGCACCAGGGTGGCGTTCGACCCCCCGAAAGCGAACGAGTTCGAGAGGGCGACCTCGAGCTCCGGAGCATCGCGACCCACACCGGCCACGCAGTCGAGATCGCAAGCGGGATCCGGCACCGTCAGGTTGGCGGTTGGCGGGATCCGGCCCTCGTGAAGCGCCAGCGCTGTAATCGCGCACTCGAGGGCGCCGGATGCTCCCACGAGGTGTCCATGCATGGACTTGGTCGAACTGACGGCGATGCCCTGGGCCGCGGCCCCGAACGCCCCTTTGATCGCTTCGATCTCGACCGGATCGCCCGCTGGGGTCCCCGTCGCATGAGCATTGATATAGCCCACTGCATCGGCGGGGAGCCCCGCATCTTCAAGAGCGTTCCGAATGGCGCACTCCTGACCGTCCACCGACGGTTCCGTGAGCTTGTGCGCGTCGCTCGAAGCGCCGAATCCGGCGATCTCTGCGAGCAACTCGGCCCCTCGTGCCGTGGCTCGCTCCTCGCTCTCGAGAATGAGCGTGGCTGCCCCCTCTCCCAGCACGAGGCCGGTACGCTCCAGGTCGAACGGACGACAGGACGCCCTTGCACCATCCGCGTGCTCCTTGGCGATCACACCGACAGCCTGCCATGCAGCGACGGACCCGTCGTTGAGCATGGCCTCCGCTCCCCCCGCGATGACCACATCGGTGTAACCATCCCGGATGGACCTAAAGGCTTCACCGATGGCGACGGATGATGAGGCGCACGCGATCGAGTATGTATGGGCCGGCCCGTAGATTCCGAATTGCATGCAAACGTGAGAAGCAGGCCCACTGGCCATGATCATAGGGACCGTGGTCGGCCTTCCCCGCCTGGTGCGCCGCTCGAAGTAGATGCTGTAGGAACGTTGAAGGACTTCGGCTCCTCCAAGCCCGCACCCCATGAACACTCCTGCTTCCTCGGGTCCACGCCCTTCAGACAGGAGACGCGAGTCCTCCAGAGCGTTTCGGGTGGCGACCACGGCCATTTGTGCCGCCCGCGCCATGAAGAGGCGGTCAACCTTGTTGATTCGGCCGCCAGGCTCAAACTCGATGGAGGCGAGCAGCACATCGGCCCCCATTTCCGGAGTGCCGGATTGGATCATGCGGACGGCAGACTCTCCGCGACAGATCCTCTCGAAGATCGCCGCCGGGTCCTCCCCGTGTGGGGAAACGAACCCGAGCCCCGTCACGAAGACGCGGCGGCCACGCATGGGCGGCTCAGGCCCCCTGGGCTTGGACGAGTTCCTCCACCAGAGCCGCGGCTTCCGCAAGCGTCTGAAAGGTGGCGCGCTCCTCGGGAACCTCGATCCCGAATTCGTCCTCAACGTCGAACAGGAGCTCCACGACCGTGAGGGAGTCGAGGCCGAGCTCGGTCAGCGTCGCCTCTGGTCTGATCGTATTTTGATCGACCTCGTATTTTTCGCTCAACACCTCGGCCAAGAAGGCATAGGGGGTCACGCGCTCACACCTCCGAAGAAATAATTCTGTCCCGAAGACATTGAAGACATAATGTACGATCCGACTTCATGAGACCATCGCCTTTCGCAGCACCAGCGTCGCATTGCTGCCACCAAAAGCAAATGAGTTCGTAAGGGCGTACTCCAGGCCCGGCGCCTCTCGGCCGACCAACGGCACGCAATCCAGGTCGCACGCCGGATCGGGATCGGTGAGGTTCGAGGTGGGAGCGATCCGGCCGGTCTGTAGCGTGCGAACCGTCAACGCGGCCTCCAAGGCGCTCGCGGCACCGATCAGGTGGCCGTGAACCGATTTCGTTGAGCTTATAGCCAGCTTGTCGGTGTGCGAGCCGAACGTGTCCCTGATGGCCTCCGCCTCCACTCGGTCTCCCAGGATCGTGCCCGTAGCATGTGCATTGACATACCCGACACGTTCGTCCGAAACGGCGGCGTCCTCCAGCGCCAGGCGCATGGCACGAGCCTGACCGTCCGGAGAAGGCTCCGTAAGGTTATACGCATCACTGGAGACCCCGTAGCCCACGATCTCTGCCAGGGGCTCGGCACCTCTGGCTCGAGCTGCGCTTTCGCTCTCGAGCACCAGAACAATGGCGCCCTCCCCGAGCACCAGGCCTGTACGGTGGGTGTCGAACGGCCGGCTTGAAGCTTCGGCTCCGGTCACATGCTCCCTCGCGAGGACGCTCAGTTCCCCCCAGGCGGCCAGGGTCCCGGCGTTGAGTTGAGCTTCGGCGCCGCCGGCTACGACCGTATCCAGGTAGCCATGTCGAATCGCACGGAACGCCTCGCCGATCGCGGCGGCAGAGGAGACGCACGCGATGGAATAGGTCACGGTCGGGCCGAAAATTCCATATTGCATGGAGATGTGGGAGGCCGGGCCACTCGCCATGATCATCGGGGTGGTGGCGGCTCTCAGCCTCCTGGGCGGATTCGCCAAATAACGCTCATAGTGGGCCTGAAGCTCTTCGGAGCCCCCCAATCCACACCCAATGTAAATCCCCGCCTCTGCCGGTCCGGCGCCGGATACCAACAGGCCTGATCCCTCCAGGGCATGATGCGCGGCGACAACCGCCATCTTGCTGGCCCGTGACATATAGCGTCCCTGCAGCCTGGGGATCAGGGGGTCGGGGTCGAAGTCGACGGGCGAGAGAAGCATGTCCCTCCTCGACCCGTTGGCTTCGACCTGCACCTTCTGGATCGCGGATTCTCCGGCAAAAACCTGATCGAACACCTCGTTCAGGTCGTCCCCGTGAGGAGATACAACGCCGATTCCTGTGATGTACGTGCGGCGCAGGGGCACGCCGCTCAGAGTCCCTTGGCCTCGATCAACTCGTCGGCTAGGGCTGCCGCCTCACCTAGGGTGGAAAAATTAACCTGCTCGGTTGAGAACTTGATACCGAACTCATCCTCTAATTCCCGCACCATCTCCATCGTGGAAAGGGAGTCCAGGCCCAGACCGGTCGGCGATGCCTCCGGGACCAACTCACCGGCGCTCACGCCAAATTCCTCCACCAAGAGCTTGACGAGAAAATCATGCGACTTCAACGGCGGCCTCCAACCTGTTTTTGAGCAAGTATCGTGGGGGGGTCGGTTTAACATATCATCCACGGGCGATTCGCGCCCGTTTGGGTATCTATAGCCAACCTTCCCGTCGGTACCATGCGCCCGTGATCCGTGTTCCCTCGTCGAAGGAAATGCGAGGTTTCCAGCCAAGCGCGGCTTGCGCTTCCGCTGAGTCGCAAACCCAGTGTGGGGCTAATAACTCGTTCAGCTTGTCCCGTGTCAACATGACCGCACGTCCCATGACCCTTCCGTAGAGTTCGCTTCCCAGAGCCGCCCCATACATAAAGAAGCGGGGCACCGGAATGCGCAACCAGGCGCGCCTACCGAGCGCGTTTTCGATGTGGGAAACCAGTCCTCCCAGAGTCTCCAGGCGTCCGTCCTCGACGAAAAATGTAGAGCCGCTAGGCACCTTGGCTTCCAGCGCCTTGATACACGCAGTCGCGCAGTCGGCGGCGAAGATAGCACTCATCCGGGAACTCGGCGAACCCGTCAAAGGAAGGACGCCCAGCTGTACGGACTTGAAGAAGGGAAGGGTCTCCCGATCTCGGGGTCCATAGATCATGGGAGGTCTGATGATGGTGATGGAAAGCGAGTCTGCCAGTGCTCGCGCGGCCTGTTCTGCGGCCAGCTTGCTCCGCCCATAGTGGGTCACGGGATTGGGAGACGCCTCCGCGTGGACGGGACGTCCGTCCTCGCTCGGCCCCATCACCGCCAACGACGAGACCAACACGAAGCGCCCGATATCCGGAGCATTTTTTTTTGCCGCATGGAGCAGATTAGCAGTCCCCTGCGCGTTCGTCTCGTGGAAGTCGGCGGGCTCCCTGGCCTTCACCAAACCAGCGGCGTGGATAATCCCCTCCACACCCTCCGTCGCCGCAAGTAAGCTCGCCTTGTCGCTCATAGCCCCGGACAGAAGTGTCACATGCTCGAGGCCCTCCAGAAATCGGGTATCACTCGTCGGACGGACCAATGCACGGACCTCGGCACCCTGTTGATCGAGTTGCTCGGCAATATGAGAGCCGAGAAATCCCGAGGCTCCGGTCAGCAAGATTCGCAAAGACTTTCGTCCCCTCTTGGGCTGATCGTCCAATCCCGTCGAGGCGAACTACGCCCTCGCACAGGGTTCGCGGCCAACTCAGATCACCCCGAGCTTCCTACCAGCGCTTCGGAGGGCTTCGAGGCCTCGATCGAGATGTTCGCCTTCATGGGTGGCCATGTAGCTGGTACGCAATAAGGAGTGACGTGGCCGCACGCCCGGCGAGATAAATGGGTTCGTGTACACGGAGTGATCCTCCAGTAGCGTCCTCCAAAACTCCAGCGTCCGCGAATTATCCCGAATGTAGATCGGGATTATGGCACTCTCGGTGTCACTCAACTCGAAGCCCATCCCCGCGAGCTCGTCCTTCATGTAGCTGTAATTCTCCCTCAACTTTTCAATTCTCCAGGTCTCTTCTTGCATCACGTCGAATGCGGCCATTGCGGCCGCGATACTGGACGGTGCGCCACTGGCCGCGAACATGAAAGAAGGTGCAAAATGCCTGATGTAATCCAGAACCTTGCGCTCTCCGACGAGATACCCGCCGACACTGGCCAGGGATTTGCTGAAGGTGCCTCCGATCAGGTCGACCTCACCCTCCAATCCGAAGTAATGCGCAGTGCCGCGGCCCCCCGGTCCGGTCACTCCGAACGCGTGCGCGTCGTCCACGAAAAGTCTCGCCCCATGCTCCTTGATTACCGGAACGAGATCGTCGAGCCTCGCGATATCCCCCTCGACGCTGAACACGCCATCCGTCATCACGAGTGCGCATTCATCGGTGTTGAGCTTGGAGAGAGCGCGGTCCAAAGAAGCCGCCACGTTGTGCCTGAACCGAACCATGCGCCCGCCCGATGCCTGGCCCAGCCGTACGCCGTCGTAGATCGACGCATGCACACTCCGGTCGAGCACGGCGACGTTGTTCTCCCCGCCGAGCAAGGCGGAGCCTACGGCGAGGTTCACTTGATAACCCGTGGTGAAGACGAGTGCGGACTCTCTCCCATAGAATGAGGCGATTTTCTCTTCGAATTCGCCATGCAGCATCATGGATCCATTCACAAAGCGAGAACCCGTCATGCTCGTTCCGAACCTGGCGATGGCGGCGACTGCCGCTTCCCGGACCTTGGGGTGCGTCGTCAGGCCCAAGTAGTTGTTCGAACCGAACATCGTCACACGCTTGCCGTCGATCACGGCCTCGGGTCCGTCGTTGTAGTCGAAAGGCTTGAAATACGGGTAGACGCCCGCCTTCCTGGCGTCGTCCGCAGCTCGGAACGTGAACGCCTTGCTCAAAACATCGGACGCGAGATCGGAGGCGCTTTCAGACACCTTGGATCCAGCGGCCGATTGGATGGTCGATCCGATACCTGATGAAAGAACGGGTAAGGAGAGTCATGTGTGATGGAAGGGGGTCGGGTAGCGTCCCAGGAGCTTAGGGGCATCGATCGCCTCACGTCAAACCAAAGGGCAAGCCGCCTCACCACTGGGACTCAAAGGAAGCTGTACAGTAGCACGGCCGAGATACCTGCGCCCGCAGCGAGCCACTTCCAGTTGTCGTGGAAAAAATTGATCACGTGAGTGTCCCACCCCGCCCAGGTGTTCCCGCGAAGGTGGGCCACGTAGGAGACGTCCCGGTCACCGTGCCCGTGCTCGTCGAGCGAAAGGATTCGCATGCCTTCGCTCGTACCGTGCTCGCGCAGCCGCCCAGTGAGAAAGAGAGGGCCCGCCGTCGTGAGGACGCGTAGGTGCCGTGGCCACACCTTGCCCCACTTCATGTAGGCCCGCGGAAGCGAGGCGACCGCATGGTGAAACAGTGAATGACCCTTTACGGAAAGCATGAATTGGTTCGATACGCCGAAGGGCGTCGTCCGTGGAAGTACCACGTCGGCGTCGAGGAGTGCATCGATCGGGCGGAGACACACCAGGTCCAGATCCGCGTAAACCCCTCCGAACTCTCTGAGAATGACGTACCTCGCTGCATCGACTCTCTGAATGGCGTCGGGATACTTCTCATACAGGGGGACGAGTTCGGGTGCACGTTCCCGCATGAGTGCCGCTAGATCCTTGTCGGTCCAGAAGCGGTACTCCCAGTCGGGGTGCGCCTCCCGCCAACTGCGCTGGGCATCGAGGAACCGGCCCGGGACGTCCCGATCCTTCCAGGTCTGATGAATCACGCGTGGAATCATGGCGAGGGACCGAGCGGCTTCTCGTAGATGCGCCACCGTTTATAGGGCTCCAAGTCCATCCCCTCGAGGGGTGCGGTCAGTGACTCATTGTCCTCGAGAATCCACGACGCCTCCGCTCCTTCAGCACGGATTCTCGTCGCACGGTGGGCCACCTCGAGGGCAAAGAGCGGGAAAAAGCCCCGGTTCTGGTATTCTCGCCTGAGCCCCAACAGGACGATGCGCCCGTTGACGACCTTGGGGAGTCCGATGAGGAGGCGGACGATATTCCACGGCCAAAGCCGTCCGGACGGTATCCGGCGAAGCACACGGTTCATGTCCCGGGCGATCATGATGAAGCCGACTGTCTTTCCATCGAGTTCCGCTATGAACGCGAAATCGGGATGCAGGACCGACTTCAGATCCTTCGCGATATGCCAAAACTCCTCCCAAGACGGGGGGACGAAGCCCCAGTTCCCGTCCCATGCGTCGCAGTACAGGTCGAAGGCCTCTCTCACCTCCTCTTCCATCGTGTCGAAGTCCCACGCCCGGAAAACGAGGCGGGTCCTCTGAAGGGTCCTCTCTGCAAGCCGGCGCACCCGATCAGGAAACTCCATTTCGTCCCCGGCTGGTAGATAATACCCAAGGAGGTCCCGGGCACGGGAATAGCCGGCCCGCTCGATCAAGGAGCCATAGTATGCCGGGTTCCAGGGTGTCATGATCACCGGTGGGAAGTCGAACCCGTCGACGAGGACGCCGCACTCATGGTTCATCGACGGGCTCACTGGACCACGTACTGCATCCAGCCCTCGCTCGGCAAGCCACCCCTCCGCCCGCTCGAAGAGCGCGTTCGCGGCCTCCTGATCGTCACGACAGTCGAAAAATCCGAAAAACCCGACACGATCATCGTGATATTGGTTGTGCCATCGGTTCTCGATCGCCGCGACCCTCCCCACGGCCCGGCCATTCCGCCGGGCAATGAAGAGCGCCCGTTCGGCCTTTTGATAGAAAGGGTTGCCACGCCGATCGAGGCCATCCCTTACGACCGCTCGTAACGGTGGAATCCAGCCAAGCGAAACAGGTTGATCGTGGACTCTCCAAGCGGTGTCTACAAAACGAGACGTACCCCACCGCCCCTTTACGTGGATGATCTCGAGGGACCCACTCACTTGGAGGCGCTGCCCAGTCGACGCACCGTCGTGAAGTAGTGCATGTCCGATTCGCTCCTGAAGAATCGGATGAGGGAATCGACCAACCATTTCGCCAGAAAGCTATGAGCCTTGGATCTGACCGCTACGAGGGCCGTGTAAATCCATCGGACCAGCGGCCTCAGGAAGGGAAGAAAGATGAGAAAATTGTCGGAGACGCTCCGGGACAAGGAAAATGAGGGCGATTCGAAAAACGTGAGATTGTCGCTGTGCTGGTCCAGATCGTGCGCTGAGAAGAGGGCATCGATGTCCTCGTCACTCGAATGTCTTCCAACCTTCTCTCCGATCGAGTCGAGAATGGTTCGGGTCGTCGATCCGTCTCCGTCACGATTCGCCACGGTCGGGGCAACCGAGCGGTCAGCACCGAGGAATCGCGCAAGCTGCGCCGCAAAGTCGGGCTCCTCGATATTCACAACTAGAAGCTTTCCCTTCCGGTCACTGAAGTAGCGAATCACGTGTTCATGGTATGAATTCCGGATCCGGACCCACCTCAGCACTGCTTCGTCCCGGTTATCGAGGACCCACCGGTTGATGATCCAGGCAACAAACCCGAGTGGAACGTACTTGGTGAGGGCCCAATGAACGGCTTTCCGGGATCGCTCCACCGCCTTGTGTCGGCTTAGCACCCAGTGCTTCAGCGGTCTCGTGTTGAGGACGAAGAGTGCCTCGGGATAGAGATCATCGAGGTTCTTGATGGAAGCACATCCGCCATCGGTGAACGCCCCGAACGGGTCGAGTCGGGTTCGATTCTTGATGATCGACCAATCTGTCCATCGCGGCTTATGGGCGGAGCGATAAGAGAGTTGATCGCCCAGGATCCTGTGCAGCGTGGTTGTGCCGGTCTTGTTGAAGCCGACGCAGAAGACCTTTGGGTGCCCCCGGTCTTGCACAAGCTCCTCTAGAAGGCTGTTGAAGGAGTACAGTGGGCCGCGTTGGGGATGCCACGGCCCCAGATCCTAGGCGGAGCGACGACGCCATAGCCGTAGCTACGGTTAGGAGCTCCAACAACGGAGATGGGGCCGTGCCACCCCAACCCTCCGACGCGTAAGCTTACGTCACTCATGGTCGTCGGCACAGGGCGGTTGTGCGGTTGATCCTGCGTCTCTCTTCCTCGCCGTAGCGCTGCTACGCCTCGTCGTCGTTCGTTCTTCGCCTTCGGCTCAGGTGCCGCGGAAACCATTGCTCGACGTCGTACACCATGTCCGCGACCTTGTCTGAACGCGCACAAGCGTCCTGTGCGCGACCCGCTGTACTCCTTCAACAGCCTTCCTGGGTTCACGGGTCCTGAAATTCGGTCCGCCTGGAATCTCAGAGACACCGCTTGCTGAAGCAACGCCCGCGCCGCAGGTACGACCCCCGAAGGGCAAAGCCGGTCGTTCACTGGCTCGGCCAGTGCTATACTCAACGGTGGAGAGGATTCCAGTAAGGCCATGTTCCATTCGAGCGCCCACGAGCGGATGACTGCACCGGATAAGGAGACGCAAGCAACGCCCCTCGGCGTCCTCCGCTGCTACTGGCGGGTGGTCGACGCCAAGGTGTGGCACCTGGCCGTACCGATGGGCATGATCCTGCTCGCAAGCGCCTTCGAAGGGGCCTCATTCTCACTTCTCATCCCGCTCAAGGACGCGGTGGTGGCGAACTCCTTCGACTTCCTGGAGAGGTCGAGAGGCTTCGGATGGATTCTATGGCTCGTGCCGGACGGTCTGGACCCGTCGGCTCGAGACGCCTACCTCGTGCTCTGCATCGCCGTCCTGATCATTCTCGGTCGAATAGGGAAGCTGGCACTCCAATACGCTACCCGGCTCGTCGTGACGGCGCGCAACGAACGGTACCGGGTCAAGGTTGGCAGGGAGACGTTCGGGAGGGTTCTCGTGTTCGGACGGCAGTACTTCGACGGCCAGGCGATCGGGAGAATCGATGCGGAGATCGGGTGGTCCAGCTCCGTGCTCGGCCTGTTGATCGCGGCTCAGGAGCTCTTCCGTTACGTGGTCTCACTGCTCGTGAAGGCCGGCGTGATGGTGGCGATCTCAATCCCGCTCTCGATCGCCTTCATCGTGACTCTTCCGTTGGTGCAACGTCTGGTGGCCGCGGTCAATCGGACGGTGAAGCGTATCTCCGAAGAGGGTGTCGAGGTGGACCGGCAGATCCGCGCACAGATCCTCGACCTGCTGGCGACGATTCCGCTCGTAAAAGCATACTCGCAGGAAGAGACCGCTTCGGGGATGTACGAAGAGGTTCTCCACGAGGGGGAGAGCGTGGCGGTTCGGCGTGAGCGGGCCATCGGCATTCGCTATCCCATCGAGGAAATCACGATCCTCCTTGCGATGCTCCTCGTGCAGGGCGTGTTCATCTATGCGACTGGGGATTTTCGCCCGGCCGACCTGGCTGTTTTCGGTGCCTTTCTCATCGTCCTTCAGCAGGCACTTCGTGACTACAAGTTGATCAGCCGTTTCAGCCTCCGCGTCTTTGAAGAACTCCCTCGCTTGGAAGCCGTGGCCGGACTCTTTTCTGACGAGGGCAAGTTCATCGTGCCCTCCGGTGAGAAGGGTTTTGGAGGGCTCGAGCACCAGATCGAGGTCTCCCATCTCAACTTCCGCTACGCGCAAGCAACTGCTGAGGCGCTGCACGACCTGAACACGACGATCGCCGCCGGTAAAGTCACTGCTATCGTGGGCTCCAGTGGAGCGGGTAAGACGACATTCGTCGATCTCCTCGCGCGCTTCTACGACTGCGAACCCGGCACGATCCTCCTCGATGGCACCGACATCCGGGAGTACTCCCTCTCGTCGCTGCATTCCCGCATGGCGATCGTCAGCCAGGACGTTTGGCTATTGAACCGATCCTTGCGCGACAATCTCACGTTTGGGCTCGAACGGACCGTGCCCGACAAGGAATTGGCCCAGGCCCTCGCCGATGTCGAACTGGACGACTTGCTCGAAGACCTTCCGAGCGGCCTCGACACGGAGGTGGGGGATAGGGGAGTTCGGCTATCTGGGGGACAGCGGCAGCGCATCGCGCTCGCTCAAGCGCTCCTACGAGATCCGAACATCGTGATTCTCGACGAGGCGACCTCCGCGCTGGACAGCGTGATCGAGCAGGGCGTGGCGGAGGCGATCAAGAGGCGGCTGAGCGGACACACCCTCATCGTGATCGCACATCGACTGTCCACTATCCGGGACGCGGACCTAATTCTCGTATTCGAGGGCGGCCACATCGTCGAGCACGGCATCTGGAATGAGTTGATCGAACGTGGCGGGGCCTTTTACGAACTCTATCGGGCTCAATCCGAGAAGGACACACCGGTCGGAGCTTGACCCATCCCAGGTCGTGTCCGCCTTGAGACCGCCCTGCACCTCGGCTAACGTAGGCGATTCTCGCTCGTGAAGTCCGAGCACGACCACGAATCAGTGGAGTTCAGCATGGCAGCGTCCCCCACGGTCGGGTATAGCATGGTGGCATCCGGCTCGGCGGGGCGCGTCCTGCGCTGGACGCTCTTTGGCGTCCTTTTGCTAGGGCACCCCTTTTGGGCTCCGCCCTCTGCGTCGGCGCAAGACCCGGGCCGCATGGGGTCACGCATTCTCTCGGTGGACTCCTGGACAAAAGAGGCGATCGAGCGGCTTCGGGTCAGAGGCTATCTGCCCGGGCTGAATCCACTGGCTCAGCCCTATCGCAGAATCGACGTGGCCGCTGAGCTGATCGGCGTCGACGCGGACGCGTTACAAGAGCCGGCAGCCGGTTGGGTCCGTTTGCTGCTCAGTGAGCTCGCCCCTGAGTTTACACGTCTTTCGGCATCGGAAGATGAAGCAGCGGGGCAGCGAGTGGGCTTCCAGTTCCTTCTGGGGGCTACCGCCGCGGACAGCCGACGGCGTGATCCCCTGATGCCCTACCGTACCCCCGACAATGAGGGATTGGAGGACCGTGCCTGGCCGTCCTGGGCGGGCGGGCTTTGGTTAGAGACACATAACGTCGCTGCGGAGACAAGATTGTTCCGGGACATCTGGTTCAAGGAGGTGCACGGAGATCCGGACGGGCAGAATCCCGGGGGCTTCAAGTTCCTCGGGCGTACGGACAACGCCTACCTGACGCTCGCCTTTCCGTGGGGCAATATCTGGGTCGGCCGATTCAAACGGAACTGGGGGCCCATCGGTCAGGCGGGCATGATGATCGGGGACAACGCGACATCGTATCCCCAGATCGGACTCGACCTGGGCAGAGGAAGCCTCAGCTACCGCTTCATGGCGGGCGAGCTGCTGTCGCTCAACGGGCGCCAGCGCTACGTCGTGGGCAACCGGCTCGATTACCACCGCGGAGACTTCTGGGTGTCCATCGGTGAATCCGCTCTCTATTCGGGAGAGAGCGCCGTGCTTCGCCTCTTCAACCCGTTGGAGTTCATCTTCACCGACCACAGCTCCGAGTTCGACTCGCAGGAGATCTCGGGAAACTTGATGTTCAACACCATGTTCTGGTGGAAGCTGGGCCAGAGTACGCTCTACGGTGAGTTCGCCCTCGACGATTTCGACCTCAACCCACGCATCGGGGTGGAGGACCGGGGGATCGAGGCGACCTCCTACCAGATGAGCCTAGGCGGCCGCTATCTGGGTGTATCGGATCGCCTCGAGTTCGGCTTCGACTACCGTAGAGTCTCGGCGTGGTCCTATCGTTCCCCGGTCCTTACAGAGATTTGGATGCATCTGGATCGGGGACTGGCCGACCCGTGGTCGGACTACGACCGTCTCACGCTGCGAGCCGACTATTATCCCTCGGTTCAAGGCCTGCGCATTTCACCCGTGCTTCAGTTTCAGCGCAAGGGCGAGGGCGATTACCGCATCCCGTTCCCGCCGCGGGATGTACAGTTGACTCTACCCGGGATCTTCCACGGGGTGAAGGAGACGACCTGGCGAGTCGCGGTGCAGGGGCGATATCAGCCTCGCCGGGAGGTCGTCCTGGAGTGGGACCTGGGCCGGAGCTTCATCTCCAATGCGGGCCACGTGGACGGCTCGGATGACGGGCGCTTCTCCTTCCTCGTGCGTCTCGGGCTCACGTTCGAGCTCTCGTTGGCCCAACCCTGACCCCTACCTGTCGAGGTAGTCGTCGATCTGGGCCTGGACCCCGAGAAGCTGTACGGCCTCACGTGTGAACCAAGAGCGATAGGACCTGTGGGCCATCTTACCCGGGTCATCAAGAGGCGCTTCCGTCCTGGAAATACTGCCACGGTGCATTCGCCACACGTTCTTGAAGGGAAGGTCGTAGGCGCGGGGTAGGGTGCCCGATTCCCGAATCGACAGGAGGGAAAGGAAGATGTCCTCCCCGTTCCATTTGGGCGAACCCCGTGCGATCAACTCAGCCGCGGATGGCTCAGCTTCGAGGAATACGTCAGCGTAGGAACGGTGCATCATGAGGCAGCGAGTCAGAACCACCGGTGCCTCCCCCCGCTCATATCCGTCGTACGAGTATTCGTAAGCCCTACTGATGCGACGTCCAAAGATCCCGTGCAACGTGTATGGTGCTTGGTCAAACAGGGACTTGAGCGCCGTGATCGAGCGTCGGGGCACGACCAGGTCGTCATCCACGATCAATACGGCATCGTTCCTCGCTTCCCTCGCTGCGACGAACCGCAGGGCGAGCCCATAGCGATCGTTGAGATCCCAATCATGACGATGGATGATCTCACAGCGGGGGGTGTTGTACGAAAAGCACGCCTTCTCACGCCCGTGAGAGACGTGAATCTCATCGACGAGGGGATGCCGGGCGAGCAACGGCAGGATCACGCGGCGCAACCACGCCGGACGATTCCAATTCAGGACGACTACGCTGACGTTCACGGTCCTTCCTGTCGCTCGAATTCGGAGACGTCGGGATAATATGCGTCGAGAAACTCACCCACCCGCTCGAGCACCCAGGGATCGGGATCCGCTCCCTGGTCATCGTTGAGACAATAAAACTTGGGCCGCATCTCCACGAGCGCGTCCAACGCTCGATGCTGCTCTTCTCGGGCATTGTCGATCCGATGAAAGCGGTGGTACTGAAGCAGTTCGCGTGCCTTTACCGCCTCGGCGTGTCGCCGCTTCGGACCGAGCATCCACATCCGGTAAAGTCGATCCATGCGTAGATCCGATCCGGCCCGGAAGCGGCTACTGCGAGTCCGATGCAACGCCTTTCGATTGGCCTCCAACATGGCCTCCCAAAACGGTTTGTAGATGAATCGAGGGCAGTGCTCGAGATGAACGGTGCTGAAGAGCTTCCATCGTTTTCGATAGATGCGGAATGGAAGCCAGATCCCAAAGTAGGTCCCGAAAACCCTCTGTTTCCCCTTGGCCGTCAAGAAATCCTCTCGAACCGTGGGAGCTCCGAAGAGAAAATCGTCGTTCAGATAGAGGAAGTGGTCCGAGAGACCAGGGACCGCATGAACGAAGCTTTCGATCGCCGTCGAGTTGAACGTCGGTAGGTAGGGGGCGAAGCCACTCAATTCGTCGTGGTGGACGACATTGACTCTTGGATTGCTCAGGTCGAGCCACCGCGGGACCTGAGGGCGACGCGTGATGATGTGGACATTTCTGATCCAACCCGCGAACATCGCCACCGACCGGAGGCTATACCGCAATAGATCATACAGGTCGCGAGTACGCTCCGGGTTGAGGTGGTCCGGGCCCGCCGCGTAGTGGCGCATGTCCGCGTGAAGCTGTGGGTCTTCTCCATCGACCCAGGCATAGACGAGATCGACTTCTGGCGTGCCCTCGGGCACACTTCCAGGTTTACTCCTCTGTGAGGTCATCTCCACAACGTCACTTCAGGCCTGCGAGGTCGTTGGGCGAACGACAGGATTCTCATGGTCAACCAAGTTGCTAATCTTCCACGGGAACTCCAACATTCGCTTCTCGGAACAGGCTCACGTTCGTCACCCATCCATGATCATATCTCATAGCCATAAGTTCATATTCCTCAAGCCCCGCAAGGTCGCGGGCACAAGCGTCGAGGTCGCGCTTGCACAGCACTGTGGAGAAGATGACATCATCACTCCGATCGGTGCGTTCGACGCCAGGTGGGACGAGGACCAGTACGCCCATCCGGGGAGGAAATGGCGCGGCTACGGTCGTCACGCGACCCTGAAGCGGGTCCGAAAGAAGCTCGGCCCAGAGATGTGGGACGATTATTTCAAATTCACCATCACTCGTAACCCGTGGGATCTGGTGGTGTCGCAGTACCACTGGGCGACCCGGATGGACGATGGGGACCCCTACCAATGGTCCGTTGGGAGGACCTTGAAGCGGTTCTGGAAGAACCCCACCCGCGTGAGGAAGAATTTCAGGGAACTCGGTACGAACCTGGCCCGGACACTCCTGAGAACGGATGTGGTCTCGTTCGATTTCTTCGTTAGGCACATGTTGCGCTATTATGAGCCCAATGATCCGTTCTACTTCGACCGTTCGGGCTCGGTGAGCCTCGACTTTCTCATCCGTTGCGAAGATCTCCAGGGTGACTACACCCTGGTCTGCGAGCGGCTCGGACTACCCACAACGGATCTCCCGTCTCTGAAAACGAAGGCCAGACAGGAGCGACAGCATTATTCGGCGTACTACGATGATCGAACAAGAGAACTCGTAGCCAAGATGTATCATCGTCACATCGAGCACTTCGGATACCGTTTTGAAGAACCTTGATGCCTTCTCTTCTCTGTTGAGCGCTTGACGAGGGCTCACCCACTCCCTTGTTTCCGACCCTGCTGATAGCGGGGGCGCTCAGCGTCGCCGGATACGGCTTGTTTTGCCGGCTGGAGGGCCGACAGCCCGCCCGTGAGATTCTGTATGAGCTCGCACTGATGCGGCGTGACCTCCGCGATCTCGATGCCAAAGCTGCCGCGAGGGAGCCGTCGGACCTCGTCGTCGGCCTCACGACCATTCCGAGCCGCCTTCCGTTGTTGCAGCCGACGCTCAAGAGTCTGCTTCTTCAGAACGCGCCCCCTCGGAAGATCCTGCTTCATCTGCCGACCTACAGTCGCCGCGAACAGGTCGAGTACTCGATCCCCGAAGAGCTCAAAGAGCTCGAAGTCATTCAGATCATCCGCTCTCCGGACTGGGGACCAGCTACCAAGATCTTGCCGGCACTCCTCGACAGTGATCCGGATCAGCGCGTGGTCGCGGTGGACGACGACCGTATATACCGGCCCACACTACTCTCGGATCTTCTAGAAGCCTCTGAGCACCATCCAGACGCCGCGGTAGGCTGTTTCGGCCTCATCGTTCCCGTGGACCGAATCGACCGCCGACGAGGGCTCGTGGGCCGAACCATCGACGGCCTGCGGTACGGGCGTGGGGTCTCGCTGCGAGGCTCTCGCCTGCGTCGCCCTCTTCCGGTGGATATCCTTCATGGGTACGGAGGGGTACTGGTTCGCCCACGTTTCTTTGATCTCGAACGCCTGGCGGACCTCGACGGTGCGCCTGACGCGGCCTGGCTGGAAGACGATACCTGGTTCGCCGCTCACTGCCGGGTGCCGAAGCTGATTGTACCGAACAGCCCCGGGAGCTTCCCGCGCTACTTTGCCGGAGGCGTATACAGCGGCAGCAGTTTGGGAGTTCACAACCGTGGTGGTGTCGATCCCGAAAGCCGAAACACTACGGTGCTGATGCGTACCTTTAGCGATCGGTGGATGCCTTGAGCATGGCGCCCGCAACCTTCATCGTCGGGCATCCGCGCTCTGGCACGAGTCTGCTACGGGCGCTGCTGGACAGTCATCCCGACCTCCTCGTGATCCCCTTCGAGACACATCTGTTCGACTGGGCCAAGTCTCCAGATCCGGTCACCACCCTACTCGACCGGACTCGGCTTTGGCCCACGCTTCACCGCCACCGGCCATCCATCTCGAAAGATGAAGTCGGGGACGTCCTCAGACGTGCATTCAGTCAGGCGCTCGACCCACGGACGCGATTGCTCGCCCTGGTGGAGGGGTGGCGCGAACTCACAGGCGTGCGCCAAGAAACCCGGTGGGTGGAGAAAACCCCTCGTCATCTGTACGAGTCCAACACCCTCCTGAAATGGTTTCCAGCTGAAGCGAGGGTCCTCGTGATGCGCCGGGATCCTCGGGACGTCATCGCCTCGGTCCTCAAACAGAACCCCTCGCGCCCCCTATTTCAGATGGCGCTCACGGGGCGGCTCGCCCATCAGGTCCTGATCGAGCACGAGCCGGATCCACGCTTCTTGGTGGTCGGTTATGAAGGACTAGTGCGGGACCCTGCTAGTACCATGAGGACGGTTTGTCAGTTTCTCGATATTCCGTACGACCCCGTGGTCGTTACGCCCACCGTTCTTGGGGCGGAGTACTCCGGAAACTCCCGATTCGACTCTACGCTCCAAGGTGTCTCCGAGTCAGGGGTGGGCCGTTACCGCGATATCCTCTCGGGGGCTCGGCTGGAACGGACCGAGGCCCTTCTTGCTCCGGTCCTTTCGGCGGGGGGCTATACTCCGACACTCACGAGCTCTCGGAGCCGTCACCCGATCGCGAGGGCGGCCATCACAATGATTGTTTGGTCGGGACTCTGGCGCTCACGCGCCCTGAGAGCCGCCTTCGGAGGGGCTTGAGATGGCGATCGCAGTCCATTCGTCCGAGCCGACCTTTTTGTTCTTCTGGAATCACAAAGTCGCGTCCCGGTCCATCCTCAACGCTCTCCAGGAGTCCTTTCCCGGTCTCCGCGTACACGCCCAACCATCCTTCCGTCCGCCAGTCCAAGACCAAGACTGGCCCCGCTTCTTGGTGGTCCGCAGCCCATGGGCCAGGGCGGCATCTTGCTACCGGAACAAGTGCCGCAGCGCGATGGAGGCCTTGGAGCGGAATGGCGGTCTGGAGCCCTGCCAGCGCCATCTGCTCCGTGAGCTCGGAGCATGGCCCTGTCGGTCGCTCACAGGGGCACGCCGATTGGTCGAACTCGATTTCGCGGAATTCGTGGGGCTGCTGCCCGGCATCCGTGACGGGAACAGCCACTTCCGTCTGCAAGTCGACGTACTTCGCGACGCGGGTTCGATCACGTCCAGAATCCCTTGGGCTGAACGCGCAACCCGGACCCTCCTTCACTTGGGCCGGACCCACTACCTGATGCCACGGCCGTTAAAAACCCGACCGACGCTAGCAGCCGACCAGGCTGCCTTGGTGGCGGCACGAAAACAGTCCGTGCGGTCGATTCGCCTGGAAGACCTCCCTGAAGCATGGGGGAGGGTCGAGCAGGCCTTGGGCCGAGCGATTCCACTTCCCTGGCACGCGCGGACAGCCCAAGGAGACGACTGGCGGACGCTCTACGACGCGACACTCCAAGCACAGGTGGCCGACCTCTATCGGCCGGACTTGGAAATGTTCGGATATGACGAGTGGGCACGGCCTCAGAACGTATAGCCGAATCGTTCGATATCCGCCTCGTAGAGCGTCCCGACGAGTTCACGAGTCTCGTCGTCATAATACGCCCGATGGCTGCCGCGATATCGGCCTCGGCCGGTGCGTGGGACACGGTGTGGAAGTGGCACACCCAACCCCTCGAGAAGCGGCGGAAGACGGCTCTCGATCTCCTCGAGCTTGATCACCTCGTCCACGAGTGGCCGGCCGGCCTCATCTCCGGCAAAGCCGGCGAAGGAAAACGCCCCGGAGCGAATCACGCTCGCGTCCAACCCAGGCGCCCCAGCGCCACGACCCTCGGGATCGAGGGTACGTACCCAGGCCCGGAAGCCCCGGTGACGCGTGGCTCGCCTTCTCAGTCGGGAGAGCTGGCCTCCCTCGCGGAAGGAGAACATCTCATAAAGCGACACCAAGCGGCTCCACGGATTCCTCACCATCACGAACTTGAAGTAGCCGTCGAAGTCCCAACCCCGTGAGGCGAAGACATCGCGAAGCTCCACCGGACGCATATGATTGTAGAACGGGAACTCCGCGGTAAGCTCTTCCGCGGGCCGGCCGTGGATCTCGGAGTGGGCGTCGAGAAGCCGACGGACCGACCTCGAGCCTGTCTTCGGACTCGCGAAGAACACGAATTGGTGTCGATGGGAGATGCGCATGGGGGTCAGTAAATGCCTCAGAGTTCCGGAGCGAGCAAAATGATAGCCCGGCGGACGCGGAGGGCACAGGGTCGGACCTGTCGGTGTAGTTCCAGGAAGGTTCCTATTTCCTCCCGTGATCGTTGCGTAATAGGTTCGGGTTCAGCGAGACCCCGAAAGTGATCGACTCCTTGAACAGGGATGCAGGGACCGGTTGACGATGTCCACCAAGTTTCTCCGCGTCTTGACGCTTTTCTCCGCACTTACGGCAGCCGGTGCGAAACCCCTTACGGCGGTCCCCATCTCCGTAGCGTCGCAGGCCCCAGCCTCCGGAAACGTGGACTCGGCTCGGGCTCTCCACGACGCAGCAACGACGGGTATTTCCTTTTCGGAAGCCGACCCACGGATCTCGAATGCGCACGACTTCTACCTCGACCATCAGGTCATGGAGTCGCTGCAACTCTTCGAGGACGTCATCGACGAGTTTCCTGAGGCTTACGAACCGTTATGGGCCGCGGCCCGCTCGGCCGTCGCTCTGGGGCTCCTCTCGCGTGGGCGAGAGATACAAAATCAGTGGTACAGGATCGGGGAGTCCTACGCTCGTCGGGCCACCGAGGTCGAGCCGGACGAACTCGAGGGGCTGTACTGGCTGTTGACCGCGAAGGGTCTCCGGGCCGCCCAGTCGGGGGGCAGCGAGGCATCAGCCCTCGGTGAGGAGGTCCACGACCTGGCGCACCAGGTGTTGGAGGTGGATTCCCTTCATGCCGGGGCCTACCACGCTCTCGGCGTTCTCAACTACAGAGTGCAAAGACTCTCCTGGATGGAGCGTTTCGTGGCGAGGAACTTCATGGGGGCCGACGTCATGAACGCGACCAGTTGGGAGGACGCCGAGCGGTACCTTAAACGCGCCGTGGAGCTGAGGCCGGAGTACATCCTGTTCCATCTGGACCTCGGGAGAATGTATCTGCATCGCGACCGGAAGGATGAGGCCCGACGTCACCTCGAGCGAGCGTTGGAACTGCCGGTCCTAGAGCCGCCCGACCCCCGGTTTCAAACAATCGCGGAACGTCGTCTCGCAGAGATTCTCGACTAGCCACCTCCTCCCGAGCAGACCCCACCGCACATGATCGTCTCGCACCGGCACCAGTTCGTTTCCCACTAGTTCACCGCCCCCGCCTCCCAGATCAGATCCTGTACCCGCAGAGTCCCGTCCCGCCCTAAGCTGACCAGCACGTAAAACTGTCCCCCGCGGAGCCCATTGAGCTCTTCCTGGCGAGCCTCACTGAAGTAGTAGCGGCCGATTCCGTAGTCGAGCCGCCCGTCTTCAACGGTGGCTCTGGCCCATCCGTCGGTCTCGGTCAATCGCCGATCGTCGACCAGAGAGGGTGCCGACTTCGACACCGCCCGCCACACCGGCCACGTCTCGCCCTCGACCGTGACCTCCCTATTCAATTCCAACCTCACCAGCGCTTCTCTCCCCGGAACCGATCCTGCGGGATCCATGAAACGGTATCCCAGCGTCATGTAGAGCCCGCTCAGAAAGTCGCGCGGGTCGACCGGCCGAGTCTCCAGTACGAATTCCACGGCATCGACACGGGCATACTCCTCGACGCCCGCCCAACCCACGAAGAAGAGCACCTGCATGGCCATCGTCCATCGGACCCAGCTCGCGTTCATGCGGCACTCCCCCCCATCACCTGCTCCAGAAGATGGCGGCGCCCCCGATCCAGGGCGTAGGCAATCCCCAGGAAGAGAAGACCCATGACGATGAACGCACTTCCGCTCGTCAGGAGGCTCCCGAAGTAGTCGATGAACCGGGTTACCATGAGGAGTCCGACCACGGCGACCGCCTGATTGATCAGACGCTTGTCCGCCCTCAGCAACCCCGCGTGCATGCCGTAAAAGGAGAAACCGAGGAGCGCTATATTGGCGAGGTAACCGACCATCACCTCCTGGCCCGTAAGGGTCAACAGAGCACTCAGGGCCACCGGCAACCCTAGGACCAACTTGAAACCACGTGTGCCACCGACCCCTGCTTTCTCCTCGACATCGGCCGAGGTGAGCCCGGCTATGGCGATCACGCTCAATAGGAGGCCGAAATACAGCCCGGGGGTATTCGCATTCCCCGAAAAGCCGAAATCATTGTGCAGGTAGGAAAGCGCATACAAGAGCCCAGCCGCCGCGATCCAGCCGAGATCGCCACTCTCCCGACGATCCAGAGCGAGCGTGCCCCGGCCAGCCCAAAAGAGCATCCCTAGAGCACTGGCAATCAAGAAATATACCCCGCCATAACTCACATCGAGGGCGTCGGTGAATCCTACTATGAAAAACAAGAAAACGAGGAAAGCCACCCAGAGCGTCAGTACCACCCTCGGGACGGCGAACCGCCGAGTCTGGTACAGCATGCCGACCCACAGCACGATGGATACGACCAGCGTGATCATCATGGGCAACAGTTCCAGGTCGCGCATCGAGATCCAACTTCCGGTCTCGAAGGCCCCCGTGAACATCGCCCAAACGAAGATGAACGCATGGGTCGCGGCGGCTCCTCCGTTACCGCCCAACCAGACGATGGGCAGCGCGAGACCCAGCGTCACCGCAAGCGGGGTGAAGGCATCGCCGGAGAGCTGGTAGATCTGGCCCCACAGGCCAATACCGGCCAGAGGCAAGATCACCCATACAACGTCCAGTCCCCTTTCGGCGAGGGATCTCCCCTCCATCCGAAGTCTGGCCTCCGCGAGGCCCGCGATCACGAGGAGGAACCCCAACTGGCGGACGAGCGAAGGGATTCTCTCCCAGTTGTAGCTCACCACCAGAATGATGCCGATGCCGACACTCAGGGCGCCCACCGTGACCAAGAGCCCGAAGAACGTGAAGAGCTGCCTCTCGGGATTCTGCTCCTGGAACTTGAGAATGGCTTCTGCCTGATCCCGACGGATCAGGTCCTGTGCGACCCATGCGTCGAGCCGGGTCTGAAGCCATCTCTTGTCGGAGCGTTTCATCGATGATTTCCTGTGCGACCGGGGGGGCTACGAGAAAGTTAGGCTCGAATTTTAGCGGATGCCGCCACGATTTCAGAGTGTAGGGTTTGCCTTACGGGTCTCTTGCCTCAGACGCCTGGTGAGCGAAAGGCGACGCTTACAGTACGGAGTCACCGCGGCGACTCTTTCTGCAAATCGATGGCGCGGGAGACGAACGATGACGATGCGTGTGAAACTGAGAAACGCTCTATTGCTTTACGTACCAATCGTCACGATCCGAGATCTCTTCAAATTTCCTCTGATATCCTTTCGATACCAATAGATCATATATTTTTTCACGCATCGGCGTGTGATTATGCTCGCATGTAATGACCCCAAAGCTATACCGATCGAAATCGAATTCCCTCAAGATTTCATATTCGCTCCCTTCCGTATCGATCGAGAGATAATCAATCTCTGTCGGGGCATCATGGACCGCCAATAAGTCTAGAAGAGCGATTGCTTCGACTTCATATATCCTGCCATTCTTTCTGCGAGCTGCGTGATGATCTCCATCACTGAATCTGCTAATCGTTGAAAAACAAGGATTTTTCGTCTCGTTAAACTTCAGAAGCGCGTTGGATTCGCTCCAAACACAATGAGTGTCAATGATGCAGCTTCTGTTTCTCTTTAATGCGAGATGCCAGCACCTTCCGGGTTCGGAAAGAATTCCGCGCCATCCAAATTCTTTTTCCAACATGTAAGTATTACTCAGGTCCAAACCGTTGCTGGCGCCGATTTCAACAAAAAACCCATTTTTTTTGAGCCCCAATTCCGATAACACGAAAATATCCTGCCGCCTTTGTGCTCTTGATTTATCAATATTTTTCAAGAAATAGGCGATGTGCTCGTCGGGCAGAGTGGCGAGAAATTCGATATCAAGACTAGAATGCTTGCTTACACGCAAGTCTTGCAGAGTGCTGCGAGGTATGATGGCCCTATCGAAGTATCGGAGGATCTTGTTTGCAAATTTTCTTGGCATTTTTTTCACGGAAAAATGCTCCAGCTGATCTCTTGACGGCCGGCATCAGGGTCCCCTCCGAGGGAACGTACGTCCCGGCCTCGGCTCGACCCAAAGTCATGAATCCACACCATCCTTAACGGAATCGCCGAAGGCCGGCTAGAAGAAGTGGGAGTGCAGGGCCGTGACAGCCTTCTGGACGTCGACCTGTTGGATCACGAGCCCGATGTTGACCTTGATCGCCCCCTGACTGATCACTCGGACGTGGACGCCCGCTTCAGCAAGCGTACCAAGGACTCGGGCCGCTATGCCATGGGTATGTGCGATCCCCTGGCCGACGACACAGATCAGCGCATGGTCAGGCTCGACTGACACATCACCCAACTCACCGAGGTCCTCGCAGAATGCCGGTAGATGGTCGGCGCGATCCGCGGTCATCGTGATTGACACCTCGGACGTGGCCACCAGATCGACGTCGACTTCATGAGCCTCGGCAACCCGGAACACCTTGGCGAGGAACCCGTGCTGTTGGAGCATCGGTGGAGACACCAGGTTGATCAGGTGAATGTCGTCCTTGTGGACCACGGCCCGCACGGGGGCACTGGACTCTTCGTACACAGGCAGGATGACGGTCCCGGGGTTGTCGGCGTTGCTGGTGTTCAGAACCCGTACAGGGATCGACTTCTCGATCGCCGGCAGGATCGTCGCCGGGTGGAGCACCTTCCCACCGTAGTAGGCGAGTTCGCTGGCTTCGCCAAAGCTCATGATGGGGATCGGCCGGGCGTCGTCGACCAGCCGTGGATCCGCAGTCATCACACCATCGACATCGGTCCAGATCTGGATCTCCGAGGCATCGAGCGCGTTGCCGAACAGGGCTGCTGAGAAATCGGAGCCGTTTCGGCCGAGAGTCGTGATGTTTCCGTCCGCGTCGCGGCCGAGGAAGCCGGTCACGATCGGCAGACCCTCTATTCTGGTCATGTTCTTGGCGATCCGGCCGTCGTCTGCAACCGGTCGCGCTCGGCCGAAGTTGCCGTCGGTGCGCAAGCCCACGTCGAACGCATCGACCGCCTGGGCCTCCAGCTCTTGTTGGTTGAAGTAAGCGGCGAGGACTCGCACCGAACACCGCTCTCCAAAACTCAGTAGGAGATCCCGGGCCCGGGGAGTGGCCTCGGACACGAGCGCCATCCCGCGCACCAAGTCGGCCATTTCGCCGAGCTGTTCGTCGAGGACGTCGACGGGCAAGTCAAGATCCTTCAGGAGTTTGTGGTGGAGATCCTCGATCTTGGAGACGTCGGCGTCACCGTGGGGGGCGGTTCGAGCACTCTCGTCCAGGGAATTCGTCACACCTGCGTGCGCCGAGACCACGAGGACCGGGTCTTGGTCAACACGGTCCCGGACGATACGGAATACGTTCTGGATGGATTCCGCAGTTCCTAGCGAGGTTCCACCGAACTTCATGATGATCATCGTCGTCGACTTGTATTGGTTCTGATGCCAGCTGGCGGGCTGCCGCCCTCGAGATCGGAGGGCTGAGATCCCACACGCCGCGGCAATCCAGCGCATGAAGATCTCATCACCGGGCGATCTGAGGTCACTACAATTCGTCGAACAGCTCCTCCATACGCCTCAGGGTCCGCTCGTCCGGCAACCGCCCCACACCGGCGCCCATGTTGTCGACGAGGTGGTCCGGATCCGAGGTGGCCGGAATGATGACCGTTACCGCCGGATTCGCCAAAATGTACTTGAGGAAGAACTGCCCCCAGCTGCGGCAGTCGAACTCGGCGGCCCAGGCCGGCAGATCCCGGCCGCGCACTGCGGCGAACAGCCTCCCGACGTTGTACGGC
>CBDCNQ010000004.1:0-1228102 GCA_965219445.1 Longimicrobiales bacterium
CGTCCTCGCGTTGGCCCGAATCGTCCGAGGTGTCCGTCCGTACTTGCTGGTCCGCACCCCCCGCTCCCCCCGACTCCTTCACACCGGTCTCTACCTGAGCAGTACCTGGATCGTTTGATTCGGCCGAGGCCTGTTGTTCTTGATCACGCGGGTCTGGCTGTCCCCGCCCATCGTTGGGTGAATTACTGTCCACTGTTTTGGATTTCCTTATGTGGGCCTGCGCGCTCGGCGGGCCTGAAACTACTGCCTACAAAATGGAACGAGAGAAGCCGGCTTCTCATCCCGCTGCGACGTATGCAACGTCTGAACACCGAGATACGCCACCGACATTTTCAGGCCGAAAAGGATCCTGCCCCGGCTGTCTTGGGGCAGCTCGTCCATCGCCTGAGCCCAGGCTCGGCTCTCGCCGCACGGGCATTTCCCACGGCCGAAGCCATGGAAGGACGGTGTCCGAGGTTGGAACGACTAGAGTTCGGCCTGTTGAATCGAAGACCTTCGTTCCGGGCACCCGATTGGGTGCACCATTAATTTCCGCTCTTTCTGTCTCCGGGGCAAGGGTGTTGAACATCGGACACACCGAGGTCGGAGTGCATGACACGAGTGCTCCCGTAGGTCCAACCACCCTGTCACGTGGTACCGGCGCGGAGTCCGTCCTCGTGCGAGGACAGGCCAGCTCGGGCCACACCGGCCCTTATGGCCGTTTGCCCGCAACAAATATAAGTTTCTCGGCTGTGGGAGGTCCGATGGCACGGCCTATGCAACTGATCGGAGCAGGATCTCCCAAGGAGGACATCGTGGCCAAACTGATGCGAGCGGCTATTGCTGATCGGACTCGCGGCCGCCTGGCGCCCCGACGCCGCGGCCGCACAGTATTCCTGGTCCAACTTCTCGGCTTCGGCTTGGGCTTCGGAACCGGAAATGCCCGTTTGGGAATCGGTGCATCTTATACCGCCTTGGATCCCCTTGTACGATTTCTACTTCGAGGATCCCTGCTGGGACTACGCCTACTACGAGTGGTACCGCCACGCGTGTCACAGGGGGTACGACCGCATCCACCTTCGGCATAACTATTCAGTTGTTTCGGTGGAGCCACTTACCGTCGTCCCCACCGGCGATACGTATTATTGGCCCTACGGTTACTCTAGCTACTCCCATTTCTCCCTGAGCTTCGGGCTGCAGTTTCGGATACGGATATCCATCCTCGTACTACGGATCCCACTATTACACGCCCTTCTATCCCACGTACGGGTACCCCGCCTACGGGTACGCGGCCTATGGCTACCCAGCCTACGGTTACCCAGGCTACGGTTACCCCGCCTACGGTTACCCCGCTTATGGTGTCGTACGGTACGGGAGGAACAGAACGGCATCTGTGATGATCCGGCCCACACGTCCGCCTATCCCGGCTCGCCGCTCGTGCGCTCCTCCCCGCTGTACAAGGAGTCCCCGCGGGCTGGCGCACAACGTACCGCGACCGCCCGCTCTGATCACGTCCGGAAGAGCCACAGCCACACGGACCTATCACGGACCGGAGGGCCAGAGCCAGGGCCTCAAGCGCGCTGAGTAATGTGAGGGAACGACCCCCGCAGCTTCGGGGGCGCGATACCCGTGCGTCAACAACGAGCAGGCCTCAGGGCGCCTCGGGATACGTCCGCCCGGCGCAATTCTGTCCGGGGGAGTCGCCCGACGTCGACCGTACGGATAGGCGTGTGACGCGCGCGCAGGCTCCACGGGATCGCTCCGGTGTAACGGGTCGACGCTCGACACGGGCTCGACCTTCCGAGGCGGTTTCGCGAGGCGCGGATGATCGTACGGATGCTTTGCGTGCCCGGCGCGGCATCTCTACGCGCCTCTACCCGTGCTTCTCGGGCAACACGACCCCCCGGCCATCCAAGTCGAGCAGCCGTGCACGCAGCAGCACAACGCGACGGAGCACAGTCGACGCTGGGCGCGAAGCCCGAACGATCCGTCCGGAGAGCCGACGACGGAACGCGAGGGAACCACGGGCTCCCACAAACGCCGCACCTCGTCCGACAGCCCAATCTCGCTCTGGAGCGGAAACCCGGTCACTTTCTTTGAGAGAGCAGGCGCCGACCCCCCGTTCCCGGATCGGGAAGGCGCCGACCACGCGTTCCGGCCCCAGGGCAGGGCCTCGGGCCTCCCGCCGACCACAAGCGGGCTCGGCCTCTCCCCGCCGGAGCCGTGCGACCCAGCCGTCCGCCCGTTCGGCGCCCACTCGCGCGGCACCTCGGGCCCGGGCCACCCGGTCAGCGGCTCCAAGAGCGACGACCCCACGCTCGCGCGCGTCCTCGGGTGGAGTGTCCCGGGGAGCCGCGTCCCGGGGAGCCGCAAGGGCAAGGGCAGCCGCGCCGGCTCGCGGCCGAAGTATGCAACGGCCACGTCGCTAGAGAACCCTGGCCCGCCACAAACCCCTTACATCCCTCGTACGGTGGCGTATAAGTTAGACACAGTCCTCTAGTGTGGTGTCCCAGAAGCTCGCGAGCCACCGAGAGCGCCGAGGTCGGCCCTGGGGACGTCATCAGGCAGGAGGGAGATGGATGGACGATTTCGGCGAGGAACGCCGAAAGGGAGAGCGGCGGGTCAAGGACACGCGCGCCCCACGAGAGAGGCGAGCCGGTCCGGGTCGCCGGATCTGGATCCGGCGAGACCCGGACGAGGAGGTCGAAGTCGACGAGGAGCGTCGGCAAGGCGAGCAGCGTTCAGGAGGACCACGGCGCAGCGGGGACCTCCGGCGAAAGGATCAGCGCCGTAAGGGCGATCGGCGCCTCGACTGACCAACACCTCACCGCGTTGACACCTTCTCCGTAATAATTAGTATTAGCGATAAGGATCGCTAAGAACCCCTAGCGGGGTTTTTTGATAGCTTTCCCCGCCAAAGCGCCATCCTCGAGAGAGGATGTAGAAAGGGGGTCGACCGGAAACGGTCGGCCCCCGCTTTGTTAGAATGGCTCCGGGGGAGCGTCCAGACTGACCCTCCATCGCTGGTACTCGCCCCCTCCTCCCGCGCCCCACTCGAGGAACAACATTTCAGTAGCGGCCCTCTCGAGATCCACTGCCAAGAGCTTGCCATCGTAGCGAGCTTCGATAGTGCTCAGGGGAGTATGGGCCACGACATGGATCTCCGCCCCGAACTCCTCCAAAACGTCGTCGAGCGCCGACGTCAACGTGTCCGATTCCACGTAACCTCGGAACCACAGGATGCCCGTCCCGTCGAAGAGGACGCCGGTCCGCCGCGCGACGGCCGCCGGGTCCATGATGATCACACTCGTGTACTGATCCGCTACCCGCTCGGCCGTCGCGGAGTCGGTGACCAGAGCCAGGGTCGTGTCGGCCCACCGGTAGAAGAGGTCCTCCGACATGAACGTCCGTATCGAATCGTTCACCGCCTCGACGGAACGGGGGCTCGATTCCGGACCCACACCGCCATGGGCCAGCAGCACCTCGTTCACCTTCATCACACCCGGCCGGCCAGCCAGCCAGCGGCCCAGCAATGAATGCCGAATATCGAACAGGTTGGAATAGGAGGTGCCGTGTAGGCGAGCGATGAGTTGCTCCTTCGAGGAGACGTAGCGGACGTCCTCCGTGAAGATCATCGTCTCGTGGTTCCCCAGCACGACATGAGAGCCTCCCCCGGCCGCCCGGGCCTGGCGCTCCAATTCGTAGAGAAACCACAGGACCCGAGTGACGTCCGCACCGCGATCGAAGAGGTCACCGAGGAATACCACGTGACTCTCTCCCCCGACCCATTTGCTCTCCTCGTCGATGAGCCCGGCGTTCCCCAGGAGACCGAGGACTCGGTCGAACTCTCCGTGCACGTCCCCCACCACGTACAGGGAATCGACATCAGTGAGGACTGCGGGGACCCGTGGCACGTCCTCATTCAGATACAGCACGGTTTCCTGGAGATCCTCGCTGGACAACGTACCGTAGCGCAGGAGCGCCGTAGCTCCCCTTGGACGGGGAAACGTCGTGAAGTGCGCCCCTTGAGGCGGAGTCTCGATGCGGTGGACCGTGCTACCCGCGGAGATGACCTCCAGGACTCCCTCCTCGGCACTGGATGTGAGCCACCCCACGCCGACCTCACCCGCGCTATCCGTTACCCAGAGTCCATACTCGCCTTCGAGCTGCGCTTGGCTGCCGGCCACAGGTAAAGGGCCCAGAAGCATGAGGCTCACGAGGGTCGCAGCGGCAGGAAGCGCGGTCCTGGACCCGATCGAGGTCACATGTGCTCCAGGTTGGAGGAATCCTTGGGCCCGGCTGGTCGCCTATGTGTGGACCATAGGTTCATACCAGCGTTAGACTTCGTTGGTTCGAACTCGGTATGCTCACGAGCCGTCACCACCACCGTTTTACTCCGACGCCGAAGATGACTGATCATCCTGATCGTCCTGCTGCCGGGCAAGATTTCGTGCGTGCCATCATCGCCGCCGACGTCGAGACGGGCAAGCACGGGGGGGCCGTCGTCACGCGGTTCCCACCCGAGCCCAACGGCTTCTTACACATCGGCCACGCGAAATCGATCTGTCTCAACTTCGGCGCAGCCGCTGAGCACGATGGTGTCACTCATCTTCGGTTCGACGACACGAACCCGGAGACCGAAGACGAACTCTACGTCCGCTCGATCCAGGAGGACGTGCGTTGGCTCGGGTTCGACTGGGGAGATCACCTCTATTTCGCGTCGGATTACTTCGAGCGCTTGTACCAGTACGCGATCGAATTGATCGAGGCGGGCCTGGCGTACGTGGACAGCTCGAGCGAGGAAGAGATCAGGGATTATCGAGGTACCGTAACCGAGCCGGGACGACCCACCTCGTACCGGGACCGATCCGTCGCAGAAAATTTGGATCTCTTCCGCCGCATGCGCGAAGGCGAGTTCGCCGACGGCACCCACGTGCTGCGAGCAAAGATCGACCTCACATCGCCGAACATGCTCATGCGCGATCCCGTGCTCTATCGGATTCGGCACGCGGACCATTACCGCACGAGTGGTGACTGGTGCATCTATCCGCTCTACGACTTCACCCACTGTCTTTCCGACTCCATCGAGGGCATTACACACTCCCTGTGCACTCTGGAGTTCGACAACAACCGGGAGTTGTACGACTGGATTCTGGATCATGTCGACGTCCCTCGGCCCCAGCCGAGACAGTACGAGTTCGCACGGCTCAACCTGGAATACACCCTCCTGAGCAAGCGAAATCTCCTCTGCTTGGTACGGGAGGCGCACCTAGACGGATGGGACGACCCCAGGATGCCCTCGATCGCCGGAATGCGGCGCCGTGGGGTTCCGCCGGCCGCTCTCCGTACCTTTTGTGACATGATCGGTGTGGCCAAGACCGAGAACCGGGTGGACTTCGCGAAGCTCGAGTACGCGATCCGGGATGAGCTGAATCCGACCGCGCCGCGCGTCATGTGCGTGCTTCGCCCTCTCAAGCTCATCGTGGACAACTTCGGAGAGCAGGAGCTCGAAGAGTTGGACGCGCCGTACTTCCCGGACGATATCGGCAAGGAGGGGTCACGCCTCGTACCCTTCACGCGGGAGCTTCTGATCGAGCGTGGCGACTTCGAAGAGGATCCCCCAAAGGGATTCCGCCGGCTGGTTCCGGGCGGGGAGGTGCGCCTGCGCTACGGTTACGTCGTCCGCTGTGTCGACGCCGTAAAGGATGAAGATGGGGTGGTCACCGAGGTGCACTGTACGTACGATCCCGAAACGAGGGGTGGCTCGACGCCCGACGGACGCAAGGTCAAAGGCACCATCCACTGGGTCTCCGCGTCGCACTCCGTTCCCGCGGAGGTCCGCCTGTACGATCGGCTGTTTTCAGTGCCGGACCCGGAGAACGTAGAAGATGGAGAGGATTTTACGGTGCACCTGAACCCCGACTCTCTTACGGTCCTCGCCGACAGCCGAGTCGAGCAGAGCGTCGCGTCGGATCCGACCGATACGACCTATCAGTTCGAGCGCACCGGTTACTTCGTTCACGACGCCGTCGACTCCAGGCCCGACCACCTGGTCTTCAACCGCATCGTGACGCTCCGGGACAGCTGGGCAAGGGCTCGAACGGAGGCCGAAGGCGAAGCGGCGAAACCTCATCCGGCTCAGGTAGAAGAGAAGGCGGGCGGCCGCGCCTCACCGAGTGATCCACGCCCGGGGGATCCGAAGGCCGCTTCGCGGTACGACGGGCTGCTGGAGGAGCACGCATTGGCCGAGAGCGAGGCATCGGTACTGGCGCAAGACCTCGGCTTGTTCGGGCTCTTCGGCGAGGGATCGAAGCACACGGCCGACCTAGTCGGCCTCGCAAAGTGGATCGTGAACGAGGTGCCCCGTGTTCTCGAGAACCGCCCGGTGGACGCGTTGCTTTTCGGGGGACGGGAACTCGCCCGCCTCGTTGAGCTCGTCTCGAAGGGCGACGTCTCTGGGCGGGCCGCCAAGGACGTGCTCGCGGTTTTGGCGGAAGAGGGTGGAGATCCAGACACCGTGATCGAGGCGAGGGGCTTGGGCCGGGTGAGCGATGCGTCGACGCTCCAGCCCATGGTCGCGCGCCTGGTTGAATCCAATCCCACCCAGGCCCAGAGTTACCGCGACGGTAAGACGGGCCTCATGGGCTTCTTCGTCGGGCAGGTGATGAAGGAAACCAACGGGGCGGCCGATCCGGAGGTCACACAGAATCTCCCTACGTGAGGCGTTGATGAGACCGGGTGGAGAGTAGCTCTCAGGGCCTCCTCCAACCCCGCTTCCCCCGATCCGTACACGTAGTCCTCTACGGCACCGTGGATCCGCCCGACGGTCTCATGGGAAGGGGGCCTCGTGAACGCGGACACCGTGATGCAAGTCGCGAAATTCGCCGCGAGGGACCAGATCGCTCCGTGCACTCCCAGCGCATGGGGGACCGTCACCAGAGTCACGTACAGAACAGCCAGCCCCACGCCGACCCCGGCGAGCACGCCCGATTTCGTGAACGGGCGCCGCGTCGGATAGCACACGCCGAGCGTGCCCGGTAGCAGTTGCAGCGCCCCGGCTCCGGAAAGTGTCACCAGGGTCACGAGGAATCCAAACGTCCGCACCGACAGCACATAGCCGACGATCAGGAGTCCAAGGACGATGGCCCGCCCGACCCACACATAGTGCGCCTGCTCTCTGTCGCGGGCGATGTAGCGCTGATAGACGTCGCGCGTGAGTACGGTCATGTTCGCGTGAAGGATCGAGTCGAGCGTCGACATGGCGGCGGCCGTCGCTCCAGCCAGAATCAGGCCTGTGAGCCATGCGGGTGCATATCGAACCAGAAGTTCGGGAAAGATCTGATCGGGAATCGCGAGATCCGGCAGAACGATCGCGCCACCCAGGCCCACCAGCGCCGCGGGGATGTATAGGGTCATCAAGAAGATGGGCGTGGTAGCCCCGAGCCACTTGATCGTGCGACCCGACACGGCCGTGTAGTAGCGGATCATGATATGCGGTTGGAGAACGATCCCGAACGACAGCGCGATCGTCATCCCGATCCACATCCCGGGGGTGAAGAAACCCTCCGGTCCCGGCAGCGAAAGCAGATCCGGCCGCTCGGATGACACTCGTCTCCAGAGCGCCAACGGCCCGCCGAAGAGCCGGTTGGACAGAACCAGGGCCCCGGTCCACACAGCCACATACATCCAAGCGCCCTGGACCACGTCCGTCCAATACACGGCTCTGAGCCCCCCCGCCATCAGGTATCCCCCCGCCACGACCATGAGGAGCAACGTGCCCATCTCGAAGGAGATCCGGTCGCCCGAGGCCACCGAGATGATGTACCCGAGGCCCTGCGCCTGCACCTGGATATAGAGGATCGTGAAGAGAACGGAGACCAGGGCCGCGACGACCCGCACGGCCTCACTCTCGTAAAAATCGGCCAGCATGTCCGCCGGCGTGATGTAGCTGAACCGTTTCCCCAAGGCCCAGATGCGGACCCCGAGCGTGTAGGTGATCGCCCCGGTGAGCACGGTCCACGTGCCGGCCTCCCAAAATCCGATCCCGTGCCGGTAGAAGAAGCCACCCGAACCGAGAAAGGCGAACGCCGAGTGGTACGTGGCCACGACCGTCAGGTACAGGACCACGAAGCCGGCCCTGCGCCCGTATAGAAGGAAATCCTCGAGATCCACGGACATCGCCCGGTTGGCCAGAACACCCAGCACGATTGTGACGAGGATATAGAGAAGGACCAACCCGGTCGCGACGACCCAACTCTCCACGCGCTACGCCTCCCAGCCTAGCACGCTAGCTTGTCCCATTCCGGACGTGTCTCGGACAGTCGTGGGACGGAGCACTAGACTCCTCTCCGGACGGCCCAAAGCAGGACCCCGATCAGCGCGAAGTAGACCGCGCCGAGGTAGACGTACAGGAAGGGCATGCCTAGGACCCACGCGGAGCCGAAGCGTGCGTTCACCCAGAAGACGAGAGGCGGCTGGACCAGCGCCATCAGGCCGAGGAAGGCGAGGACAGCAGTCCAGCCCGTGCCGGAGCGCGGCAGATAGTGGCTACGGAAGCTCAGAGCGACCTCCAAGTGTAGCGTCGCAGAAGTTCACGCCTACAGTAGGTAGGCCTGAAAGGCCACCAAGCTCCACGCCACGCCGGCCCCCGCCACCGTATTGGCCAGGTTTCGAAGGTGGTGATCGGAGCGGGTCCCCTTCCCCATCATCGCTCCGAGGAACGACTCGAGCGTCGAACCGCAAAACGCTCCGATGATCACCGCTAAAGCCGTGGCGCCGGCGATCAGTCCCATCGCCCAGCCCACGCCCGTCAGTGCGGTCGCTGCAAGAACGCCCGCAAGGGTGCCCGCCACGGACACGCCACCCGCCGTGCCCTCAGGGACGGTCCGCCAGGTCGTGACGAGTACGTGGCGGCGCCCGAAGGCCTGACCGAACTCGGTCGCGGTAGTGTCGAAGAGCGAGGTGGCGAAGGCAGCGACCATCGCGATACGGAACGCCTCGGCATGGGGCGTCGACACAGCCAGAAATGCGCACGCCACACCGGCCCCGGTGTTCGCCCCGACACTGCCGAGCCCTCTTCGGCCACCCCTCCCTTCCGCCACCCCCAACGCTTCCTTCCGTGCGTGGCCCAGTCGGGTCACGCCCGTACCGATCACCATGAGACCACCCAGCATCACGAGTCCCGGCCACGCCGCGTAAACGTAGAGCACGGTGGCCAGGAGTGCCCCTGCCACGGCTCCAGACCGATCCACGGCACCTGCGAAGTAGGCCATGACCGTGACGGGCAGCGTGATCGCCACACCGGTCAACCAGGCCCCGTCGGCGGCAGCAAACGCGCCTCCGACGCCCGTTGCGGCGGCTCCGCCCGCAACGAGCAATCCGGGGTCCACGAGCGTCGCCAGCCAGAGCACCACGCCCCCGACCACGGGCACCAGGATGTTGTCGTCGACGTTCGTCTCCAGTGATTCGGCGAGCGCGGCCGCCGTGGTCGCCACGAGGCATCCGATCACCAGGACGGACAGCGAGCCCGGCACACCGGCGGCGCCCGCGTCCCCGACGGCCCCACCCAACAGGAACGCATCCCCGATACGCGCGGACGCGTCGCTCCCGCCCAGCGTCAGCAGCCCTCCGGGCACCAGGGAGTCACCCAGAGTCCACGTCCCTGCGCGCTGGGTCCAGCGAATGACCCACGCACATGCGGCAGTACCGAACACGACGAACGCCACCAGGCCCGACCAGGTCTTCTTGGGGTTCCAAGGCAATCGCGGACCCCGGATCAGCAAGCCCGACAGCGCGGCCATCCCGTCCCCAACGGCGAGCAGCGCCCAGATCCCCGCCGCCAGCTCCAGCCGTGACCGGAAAATGATGAAGGTCAGAAGAAGAATTGCCGGGTAAAGCACCACCCCCCGTGAGAATCGGGAGGCCCGCTCCTCAGGCCGCAATAAGGCCCCTCGGGTGATGCTATGGAGAAAGAACGAATTCACGATCAGGGCCGCCACCGCCATGAAAACGGCTTGCCACGGCGTCAGCCAACGCAGCAGGAGCGCGAAGGCCCCCATGCCGACGTGCACCAGCTTCCGCGGGAGCTCCGAGCGGAGCGTAGTGGGGTCCGTCCGAGGGGTGCCCACGTGGATCGAATCCCTCGGCTATCCGAACATGCGCTTGAACATCGAGCGAACATGACCCTCGTACTGCTTCACGACCAGTACGGAGGCCGAGGAAGTTGGAATCGGTGGGCGGATATGGCTAGAGGAAAATTCGAGTCGCCTCAAATGTTTACGGAGTCTTCCGAGTCCGGTGAAGAAAGTGATTGCTACCGCATGGGGCACGGGCAAGCTTTAATGTGGGTCGGTGTCGGCCCGTTCTGGAAATCTCGTTGAGACAGGCCGGCTGTGAACGACGACTCGGGTTCCGGTCAGGGCACTTGTGAAGGGCGATGGATGGTCACGGCATGGATGTTAAGAAGTAGGAAATGTTTGCCGCTTTTCCCCTGTCTCCGCTCCGAGGCAAAGTCGCCTACAACCCTTAATTCAACAAGCTTCTCGCCGGTTTTCCACATTCCCCGGCACGTGGGCACGCACCTTGCGTTTACAGTCGTCGATGAAGTTCAGTAGATCAGGTGCACTAAGGCTTTTGGGCCGACTTAAGAGGGTTAGCAACATGAAAGCACGGTACGAGATCATGAGTTTGGGTTCGCAGGACGGATTCGCGATGATGGCCACTTTGGGCGTCCTCTCGATTCTTTCCGTCTTGGTTGTGAGCGTCTTCGCGAATGCGATGGCGTCCTTCCGTTCCGGTATGACGGACCTGGAGAAATCCCGTACGTACTACGCCGCCGAGGCCGGTGCGGAGTCCGGGATGGCGCAACTGGCGTTGGCCCTCGAAGACGCGATTGTGGATGACGAAGAGCTGAACGCGATCGTCCCTCCGACGATCGAAGGCTTCACCTTCGACAGCTTCAGCGTCGTGAGGGACGGAAGCGTCCAGACGGAGCGGATCACCGACGGACCGTTCGCCGGTCTCTTTTCCCGAACGCAGATCGTGGAGATCACCACCGAGGCGGTAAGTCCCGACTACACCTCTTCGTCGGTCATGGTGACCGCCAAGGCGCAGGCGATCCCGATCTTCCAGTTCGGGGCGGATGGCTTAACTGTGCGGTGTCTGGCGGGGTATGATGTGAGAACTGTGGTTTAGCGGTCATCCTGTGACCCTCGCTTCGATGCGGTCGATCGCGCCGCGGAAGGTGTCGGGTACGAGGTGCGCGTAGACCTGCTCGACGACCTGCGTGGTGTCACCGAGCAGGCGTGCTACGACGGTGAGGCTCACGCCGTCCTGCGCGAGCCACGATGCGAAGGTATGGCGTCCTGAGTGCAGCGTGAGGCCATCGCCCTGGGCGCCATACTTGATGCCCGCCCGCCGGAACGCTTCTCGCACCCAGGTCGTGATGGTCACGGCGCCTATCGGCTCGTCGCGGCCCGCGGTCCGGATCAGGTATCGTTCTCCTGCGTAGCCTCTTTGGATGTGGTTATCGATGATTGCGGCAAGGCTCGGCGCGAGCGGTACGTCGCGCTCGCCGCGGCTCGTCTTCGGTCTCCAGGGCCAACGTCCCGCCCTGGACTGCACGCGCAGAAGCGGGTAGTCGCCGTCGAGTGCCACGTCGGTCTCGGGCCTGAGATGGATGATCTCGCCCCTTCTGAGCCCGGCGAGGAACGCGAGGGCGACGATGGCGCGCACGGGCGAGCCGGTCGTGGCCCGGTCGAGCTGCCGCCACTCCTCGGGCGTGAGGAACGAAAAGCGTGTGCGCCGCACCTCGGGCGTCTCGACCTTCTTCCAGGGGTTCGAACGGACCAGTAGCTGCACGCCCTGCCGTTCAAACGCTTCGGCCTCCTCGGCCATGACCATGCTCCAGAGCGCGCCGCACACGATCCGGCAGCCCTGCTGCGTGGCGGGCGCCCATGCGCCCCGGCCGTCGCGCTTGGCATGCAGGTACTCGCGCGCGTCGGAGACGGTGAGCTCTTCCATGGGGAAGTCCACGCCGAGCTCGCCCGTGAGCGCTTCGAGATAGCCCCGGTACTTGTCACAGGTGCGCCGGCTTCGGGTAGCCTCCTTCATCCTCATGAACCTCTGCATGGCGGGCCCGAGCCGTGGCGAGTCGGAGCCCATGCGCCTGAGCTTGGTGGCGTCGCCGTCCCTGAGCGCGGCCTGCGCGTCGGTGATGTGCATGTCGCCCCTGCGGATCGCTTCGAGCACGCCCCAGTCGCCTCGGTCCATGAGCTGCACCAGCACCGCGTGCCGCTCGTATGCGACATCGGGATCGTCCGTCCTGAGCGCGACGGCCAGGCGTCCGCCACGGAAGCGCGGATGCCGGCGGTCGAAGTAAGCGCGCCCAGCGCGCCACATGAGACCCTTCGGGGCCCGCTTACGCCGTCTGGGGCTCACCGTGCCGCTCTTCTTTCAGTTTCTGGAGGTACCGTTCTTCGGACTCGCGCATGAACCGCCCGAGCTCCTCGGACGAGATCCGGTAGTTGACTTTCGTCGACCGCGAGATGTTCACGACGCCCGAGGGTCCGAGGTGTCCGCCCTTGATCAGGAGCCGGACCTGCTCTCGGGACACACCGAGCCGTCCGGCGACCTGTCTGGTACTGAGCCAGTTGTACTCGGCCTCGTACTGCTCCGGGGTTTTCGTTCTGCTCACGTCACCACGCCTCTGCGGCTTCAGTAGCCCAGGGAGTCGGGCACACGACCCGCTCCTCCGCGCCCCGCTCCACCATCCGCCGGAACAGAAGGACCGCGCTGTCTTGCAGTGCGCGTTTCGTGGGCTCCAGCGGGGCCCCGGCAGAGGCCCCGGCAGCGGCCCAGGCAGCGGCCCAGGCAGCATCCCAGGCAGCGGCCCAGGCAGCATCCCAGGCAGCGGCCCAGGCAGCATCCCAGGCAGCGGCCCTGGCAGCATCCCAGGCAGCGGCCCTGGCAGCGGCCCTGGCAGCGTCCCTGGCAGCGGCCCCGGCGGCGTCCCTGGCAGCGGCCCCGGCGGCGGCCCCGGCAGCGGCCCTGGCAGCGGCCCAGGCAGCGGCCGCCGACTTGCGGGCGGCATCCAACATCTCCTGCGCACCCCTGAGCGTAGCTGCGTCCGCGATCTCGGGGAGCGACTGCAAGCCGTCGGCCTCCGTGTCCAGCCGAGCCAGCCGAAGCCATGCGGGCGTATAGGTACGGACGATCCAATCCATCGCCATGAAGCCGCGAGCGTCGGCGTGGCCATCGCTCGCCGTGCCGACGAGCGCCGGAATGAGTGGCTTCAGCCGTTGCCGCCGCTCGACGTCCAGACAGTCGTTGAGGCCGCGCCCGAACGCACCGAGCACCGGGCAGACGCAATTCGGTTTATCGCTGTGCGGCTCGCGCGCCAGCCATGCGACGGCCTCCATGAGGCACACGCCTTCGTCCGGGCTCTGGTGCGATCCATTTTCCAGCCTCAAGCGCCCGAACTCCTCCGCACTCCGCCAGAACCACGGTTCGTTACGTGTCTCTCTCATCATTACACTCCTTTGTTGTGCGGTCCGCCCCCACCTGCGAGCCCGAGCCAATTCATCTGTCTATGTTCTCCGCCACGGCCCCAGAGCCGCCCACGCGCAGCGCATCGATAAGCTCGCGCCGCTTCGATTCGATGCCGTCGAGCCGCGAGAGCGAGGTATCCACACACGTTTGAGCGAGGTCGCGGAACCCCACCGCGCTTTCGGCCAGCTGTGCGTTGTGCACCTCGGCCCTCCACCAGCCGACGGCCGTGAAGAGCAGACCCGAGAGCAGCAACCACCGTTTCAGCGCTTCGACGTCGATCACTGCGCCTCCTGGGTCTCGGACTCTTCGTCTTCCTCGCTGCCCTCGGCCCACGCGAGCCCGGCGAGCAGCGCAAGGCACAGCACCACCACGGTGAGCGCTATCCACTGGGCGGCGGTCATTGGCCTGTCCTCACGACCCAGACGGCGCACCGACGTCCGGTATGAAGTGAGGTTCTACGGCGCCCGGAGTCGCGGATCATTCCGAGCTTCACGAGCTCGTTACGTCGAGCGCATACGCTCTGGCGCAGCATCGGCAGGCCGCCTTCGATCTCCGCGTCGGTGGCCCCAGCGTCGCCCCGTGCCAGGATGTAGCCATAGACCTCGGCCCGCTTGGTCGGCGCGCCCCGAGCTACGCTCCGTGCCGCCTCGCGCGACGTGTCGGAGCCCTTCTGGTGCGGGGGCAGCCCTCCGTAGGGCTGCTGCTCATCGAGGAAAAGCGGCAGGCCCGTCAGTTCAGCCGGCCTCACACCGGCCTCGGGATGGAGTGTTCCACCCGCAGAGGTGATACCACAAAGACCACCGAGTCACCGTCTACGGGTTCGATGCGTATCGGCCTAGTGGCTTCGCTCAATTTTTCGCTCAATCTCAGGATCATGCGTCCACTGACACTGCGCGCGATCTGGCGCAGATACGCAGCGTTGACAACGAACGTGATGTCTCCCTGAACGTCGGCGGCGAGCGCCTCCTCGTATCCGCCCCGGTCTGTGGAGTCCGAGCGGAAGAGCGCTCTGCCGTCGTAGAGATCGACCTGAAGCCGGAAGAAATCCCCGCGCATGACGGAAACAGCCAGCTCACAGACCCTGGCAACGGATGTCGCTTCCAGTTCGGCGCTGACCGCGCAATCGGCGGCGTCAGGGATCACACGATCGAGGTCGGGATACTTCCCTTCCTTTTGCGATACCCGAAGCGTCTCGTGCCCAGCGGCGAACTCGGCCCAGCGGCGGTCCCAGCGAAAGCGCACGTCCTCTTCGGTGCGCTTGGCCATGGCCGCCAGGAGCCGCACGTCCTGGCGCGTGATCAACACAGACAGGCCAACGGGCACCTCGATCCGTGAGTCGTACCGGCCGAGCACATGGCCGCTCGTGGCTTCGACTGTGAGGTGCCCTTCGCGCTCCCGAAAATGCACACAGGCGAGGTGCGGGCGGGCGATGTCCTCGGTGGAGGCGGCCCAGGCCGTCGCGGCCAGGGCGTCTCGCATGACGGACGCCGGCACCTCCACCTCTCCCGCCGACTCGATGTCCCCGAACAGAGGCCAGTCGCTAACCGATAGCGTGGGCAGGGTCACCAAAGCGGAACCGCCGCGCGCCGTGCGTGGCCCTTCACCGTTTCCAGACAACTCGATCATCTCGCCGGATGCGTGCTCGGCGAGCGCCAACAGGCCGTCCGCCCGGATCAACGTCCGGCCTTCCTCGCACACGTCGCACTCGACGCGCACAGAGCTCCAACGCTGCAGGTCCGTGGCCTGGAGCTCCAACCCGTCCTCGCGGGCCTGGGCGTGGATCATGTCCAGCACCGGCAAGATGCTGCGGGACGCCTGAACCTTGGAGACGGTGGCCAGTGCAGCGCGTAGCGCCTTGGCTTCGACGGTTGCTTTCACGTGGCTAGCTCCTCTTCGTGGATCGCCAGCGCCAGGCGTTCCAGCTTGGCGAGGTCGATGGCCATACTCTCGATGTCAGCGCCCAGCCGGAACCGCTTGTCCTCGTCATTCGCCCTGCGTCTTTTGGCCTCAAGCCGAGCAATTGTGCTCCGATACGAACGCAGCTCGCCGAACACCCGCGCTCGCCCCTCGCCGGGCGGCGGGATCTTGGGCTCCGCGCCCGTGCCAGCCTGTGTCTCCGTGGACGACTCCTCGCTCATCGCGCCGGGCCTTGAACGCCGCGGTTGTCAGAATGGCAAGGCATCGTCGGCAGTCGGAGAGGCGTCGGCGGAAGATGCTGCGGGAGCCGCAGACACCGCGGCCGCCGCGCGCAATAAGGACCCGAACCGGGTTTGCAGGTTGCCGACCTTTTCCTCGCTGGCTCCCTGCAGCTGCGGCTCATGGTCTTCCGGGTTCATCCAGGACGCCTTGAACCGGGTTTGCCCGTTGTACTCCTCGGGCTTGACGGATATTTGAACGATTCTGGTCGGCGGCGGACCCAGAACGCTCTGAAGGTCCCCGTTCCAGCCCAGCGACCGGGCCAGCTGATCGACAGCGCTGGTGTTGATCTGGCCGCCCTTTTTGACCACCCACCAGTTTCCAAAGCAGCGGTGCTCGTCATAGTCGGACCAGTTCGTCCATTCGTCGGCGCCGTTCCATTGGGCCCCGACCTGGAACTCACACGAGACGGCCACCGCTCCGCTGTCCGCGTCCCACACCTTCCAGCTCAACAAGTGCGCCTTGAACAGGCCCTCACGGTCCAGGTTTCTCATGCCTCACCTCCGAAGATCCGCCGCCAGATCGTGTCGTCGGTTGCGTGGCTAAACTGCGCCGGACCGGCGATCCGCCGCGATTTGGCGATATGGCTGGGCTGCTCGGCGGGCCAGATCGTGCGCGTCCCGCCACCGATGCCCTTGCCGTCTTCCGACACCACGTCATAGCCGAGAAACAGCACATGGTCGGCCCACTGAACGACCCGGTTGCGGATCGACGCCTTGCCCGAGCGCGGCCGCTGTAGATGCGGCTCGTAGCGAATCCAGTCGTCTCCGGTCGGATTCGGTACGCTCTCGATGCAGTCATGCGCGATCAGGACCACGTTGCGGCCCGCCCGCACTTGCCGGTCCAGGTCCGCGAGCAACAGCAGAAACGTGTCGTAGACGTGCTGGTAGCCTTTGCCGAATCCGTAGCCCTCGATGCTGGAGACCGTCGCCCCTTTCTCGTGCTTCACGGTTTCGAGCGTGTGGGCGATCGCAAGCTAGTACTTTTTCGTGCAACGTTTCACCAGCCGCTATCCCCTCGAAGCGGTGAACAGGGAGAGGGTGCCCAATGACCGCAGCAATCTCTAGCGCATCCTTAGCCGTCTACACCTTTCTTTTGCCTATAGCCCAAGTGAGTCTGGTAGTCGCGGTGCTGATCCTTGTCCCGATGGCATTTTTTCAGGGCACCAAGAAACCAGCGGGCGTGGGTCTTCTTTGGGCATCCTACCTCTTGGGAGCAACCACCTGGACCCTCGGCGCGGCAATCACTTTTAGCATCTATAGTTGGTTGGGTCTGGCGGTGGGGATGTTGTTTTTCGGGGTGGGAGTTGTGGCACTCGCTATCGTTGGAAGTGTCTTCGTGATTAAGTCCGCCAGCATGGCTATTTCGCTAATCGTTATGGCCATTTTAGTGTGGGGTTTTCGTGCTTGGGGGGTTGCCCTGATGATAGCGCTCCCAGGCGGCGAATAAAGGGGGCACCGTGTCTGGGGTGTATTGGGGAGGCGTCATCATCGTTGGCGGTGCCGCTTTTCTTCGGCACCTGGATTTATGCAGCGATGACCTACGGGGTGTTTCTCGGCATCGGGCTCGGATGGATTCCGACCATCGTTGTCGGAGTGGTGGCGGGGCTGGTTTGGCCGCTTTTCGCTCTCGTTGCGGTAGCCCCCAGCGGACCATAGGGCGGGGCTCAAAAAAATGGCGACTATACACTTGACGACACCCATCACAGGGTGCAAAAAAATATAAGGAAATAAGAAAAGGGGCCGCGCCGTTTCTGACGTGACCCCTTCAGTGTGGCAGAACCACACTCTAACTTCGCAAGTACCTATAGTATCGGCGGAAAGCTGCTCCTGGTCAAGTAAGAATGCCAGCCGTGGTGCCCGGGGCGGGATTCGAACCCGCACGACCCGAAGGCCACTAACTTGCGAAGTTAGAGTGTCTACCAGTTCCACCACCCGGGCACCTAAACAAAGCGGGCGTCGTCGTCGTCGACACAACTCGCAAGCTATTCAGTCCGCGATGATGGCTGACCTATTGAGGCTAGATAAACCTGGGCTTGGGGTCAACCGACATCTAGCGCACCACCCACACCACCGCGACACCTGTACCGAGACCTCTCATGAAGCTCCCGACGTGCCCGAAGAAGCCGCTAGGCAGCGCGTCCCGGAGGAACCCGATCTCCTCTTCGTAGAGCCGGTTCGACTCGGCGAGGATGGCTTTCTCGGCTCGCTCGGTCGCCAGATTCCGTTCCAGCAAGACGATGGCGAACGAGTCTGCTTGATGGAGGGCCGTAGCCCCGAGTAGCTGTTCCCGGAACGCTTCGCGGACGCTCTGCTCCGCTGCCTGCTCCTCCCGGTGCTGCGCCTGAGCGATCTCGACCAACGGACGGAGCTCGGGACGTACGACGGCATAGAGGCTGTCGTGGGTCGCGTCGAGGTCGGTGCCTGCCTGAGCGGCGCGCTCGGAGGCATCGGTCTCCTGTTGCTCGGCTTGCGCGATCATCTCACGGGCCTGGACGCGCTCGATTCGTAGAGAATCCCGCACCTGTTCGAGCTCAAGCGAATCGGCACGGGTGCGCGCACTCGCGTCACGGAGTTGCACCTGGAGCTGTGCCTGATCTTCGGCCCGGTCGTCAGCAAGCGCTTTCGCCACGGCGAGATCGGACAGCGCGCCTTGGAGCCACCAGCCGAGGACGCCGAGCGCTACGATCATGATGAGCTCGCCGGGCAGACGAACGCGGGTGAGCCAGTCGTTCATCGCGGCGCCAACGGTATTGGCCTGATCTCGCACTCTGCGAAGCGGGGGTCGTCATGATCACCACCACCGAGCAAATCGTGGATCGCTTCGTGGCTTACCACGACAGGGTCATTCACCGTGCGCCGGTCGAGCAGGATCTCGCGGGGCAGGGGAGCGGCCCAGCCTCCGAATTTTCGGCCTAGCGTCTCTACGTCGAGCAAAAAGTCCACGACCGACCAATTAATCGCGAAGAAGTCGCCTTCCAGACCCGTACACTCCTCCATCAGCGAATAGATGTAGGCGTGCATCGTGGTCGGATAGAACTGGATCCTGTTCCAGTAGCGCACCTCGGTCCAGCCCGTTTCGGTCGACGCCGAGGGGGGCGCCACGCGCAGCACGGGGGACGGCAGAGCAGATCCCGTGCAAGCAGCGAGCATGGACAGCGCGAGTCCGACGCAGAGGATGCGCCGGATCATGCCCTCGACACCTTGGGCAACAGCTGGCGGATGTCGTCGACGGACAGGATCGGGTTGTTCGGGTCGGTGCCTTCGGGATCAGTCTTGCGGCCGCGTGGCCAAGCTTCGCTGGAGTGGCCGACGATGCGCCACGTGTCTCTGAGGTTCCAGCCGTGTTTCTCGTAGTAGATGCGGCAGAGCAGGGCCATGGTGAGCATCTGTAGCGGGGTGACGTCGTGTTTTCCGCTGGAAGCGATCGCGATGCCGTAGAACGCCGAGTTGGCGTCGCCGTAGTGGAGCCTGGCCGGGTCTGAGGGCCTACAGCGGCCCGCATGCCACGCCCGGGCGCTGTCGGGCGCTATGCGTACGTAGGAGCCGTCGTCGAGGATTAGGAGGTTGTAGCTCACGTGGCAGCGCGGATCGCCGAACCACTGCATCGAGCCGCGGTCGGATCCGCTCCCGTCGTAGTGGAGAAGGATGCCCTGGCGGTCCTCGCGGAGCGTTCCGTAACGCTGGTTCAGGATCTCGCCCGTGAGCGTCGGCGTCCAGACGAGCTGCCCGGTCATCGCTCGTCGTCCTTGAACCGGTCGTCGGTGCCGGCGTTGCGGCGTGCGGCAGCCGCGACGGCCGCTGCGACACCGCCGAGCTGTGGGCCGACATACTGGGCGATCCGCGGCCCGGCGGCCCAAGCCAGCAGCCCCGTGCAGACCGTTCCCATGAGTGCGTACGCGGGGCCGGGCACGTTCCAGGCCAGCGAGTCCAGCACGATCAGCGCACCGGCGAAGAGCAGCGCGCCGATCAGCAGCAACCTTGCCGAGGATCTGGAGCCGCGCTCATCGTGGAGGAACCCCGGTTCCTGGCTCATGACCCGTTACTCCCGCCCAACCACGGCACTGACTTCATCCTGAGCTTCGCCGACTTGATGAAGAACTGTGCGTTACCCTGAAACGAGATCGCCTCCTCCCAGAACATCGCGACGGTGACCGTCATGATGAGCTTTCCGGCCGGATCCCAGCCGAGGATCTCGAAGGTCATGCCTTCGATGAACGCCGCCATGATGACCACGAGGAAGATCACGAGCAGCTTCAGGACCCCATTCCTGGCTTTGTCGGCGCGCAGCTTCACCTTTCGGATCCGCAATCGCACGTAGCACTCCGGTCGCCCAGTCGACGCCCCACGCGCCGAGCAGGAACCAGAACGGAATGCCGAACGCGCCCTGCATCTGCGCGAGCACGGCCACGAGCGCGCCCATCCCGACCTTCGGGACGAGCGAATGCGTGACGGTATCCTGGACGTAGTGGCCGAAATAGACGAAGAACGACTGCGCGGTGTTGATCTCCTTGCTGCCGTCAATCGGTCCGACCCATGTTCCTTCGCCTAGAACGTACATCTCGTGTCCTTGTGAGCGTGGAGGCTGGCGAGGACGACGCAGGCCGACACCGGATAGGTCCGGAGCCTCCGGGAGCATTTGGACTGGGACCTGCGCCGCCACTCATGAACGCTCACCTCTCGGAGCGCCGTCGGGTGGTGTCCTGCCCAGCATTGCGCTGTCTCCGCTGCGCGTCTAAGAACAACAACTGACCGACGCGATTGGCACCGCCGGTCCCTGCCTGCTGCCCCGACGTCTCACGCCAATCCGGGGTGTAGCCGGCCAAGGGGTCCTCGTTGGGAAGGGAACCAATGCGGTCTATGCGGTTGGGTGTCTGTTTGCGCTCTTGCTCGCGGCGCGTGCGCTCGCGCTGTGTTTCCGCCCGGATCCGACCCACACGGAACGGCCCCCTGGCGGGTCGCCCCTCCTCACCGATCTCCTGGAGCGCGGCCCGGGCCAGCGCGTTCGCTTCGGTGCTCAACGTCCTACGATCATTCACCGAGGGTGTGAAGCGGCGCACGTAGGACAATGCCGTGACGGCTTTTGATGCGTCCGCGAGCAGCAGGCGCTTCTCGCGCTGGACGGCGCTCTCTTCACGCACATTGGAGCTCTGAATCTTCTGAGCGGCTTCCAGCGCATCGTACAGCTCGTCGATCGAGCGAGAGCGGGTCGTGCCACCGCGCACGAACAGGCGCCCGAATATGGGCGTATCGGCCAACTCGTTCTCGCGCTCGATGCCCGCCGCTCCAAGCCCGACGAGTTCTACCAAATCGGAGCCGACCGGCCCGAACATTCCCCTGATGCCGTGATCGATACGTCTGGGCGATACCTTGAATATCTGGCCCATCGTGATCGCGGCTCGGCTCGTGAACTCGTTGAACTGTTCCTCAGCGGGAAGATTCTGTTGGCCACGCGGAACGATCGGCGTGTCGAAGAACGTGTCTCGGTTCGCGCCTTGCTCGTAAATCTCCTCCAACCCCGGCGGCGTGAGGGGCGGCACCATCGTCTGAAGCGCGACTTTCATAAACGCGATCGCGCTCTTTCGATCGTTCAAATACCACGCATCGAGCAGCATCTCTGGGAACGCACTAAAGACGTAGCCGACCTCGAAACCTCGCGGGATCCGCACGAGCTCCTCACGTCCATCCGGCAGTGTGACGGAGAAATGCCAGTGCAAGAACTTCTCGCGGGAGTCCATCTCCTTCCACCACTCTTCGTCCTTGTTCCGCCACCACAGGAGCAGTGTCGCGGCCGTGAGTTGGAGCCCACGTAGCGCGAATTTCTGCAGGTTTCGTTTCCCGGCACGCAGGTTCGCGCGCGGGCCCTGGATCGCGGCGTTGTGGAACGGCACCATGCGGTTCGCCGCACGGCTGAACTCGCCAGCGGCGGTGAAGTCGGTCGTCACCTGTTTGGCGGCGAGCAAGAGACGGAACGACTGATCGACGGTCATCGGCTCGCCAGGCTGCCACCCGATTTCTGCGGACAACAGCTTGAGTTCGGCCACACGCGGCGCCGATTCAGGGGCCTGCACGAGGTCCCGATACCAGTCGAACCAATTCCTTGGATCGAGTGTGCGTGCTGTACGGCCGTGGAACAGCCGACGAGCGGCGCGACTGGCTTGTGGTAGGTCCTGGCCGAGCGGTTGCGCCATCTCGCCACCGAGCCGCACGAAGGCGTCCAGATATTCACTGCGCCGCCCGACGGTCCTGTCCAGCGCCGCATCGGTCATCGCACCGAGCCACGTAGCCAGCAGCCTTGGCCCGGCAGCCGACGTCTGTGTGTTCACCCACATCGTTTGTGCGTCGCGGATCGGATTCCACAGCAGACCGAACGATGCACGGAGGCCGGTGGTGCCTGCCCTAAAGATTTCGGCGCTCTTGCCGAGCGTCGCCTCAAGGATTCCTAGGCCGGCGACTTGCGGCAAGCGGTAGACGTCGAGTGCCGAGAGCGCACCGAACAACTTGGCGTCTACCTGAAACCACCGGATTTTCTCGCCGTCCCGCAGCGGAACGATCGGATCGGCGCCACTCGGTCGGTCCTTGGGCACGAAGAAGGTGACCGCTTCGTTGAAAACTTCCAGCGTCTCATCATTGACGGGGCCCGGGTCTGTTTCGAGCCCGACGCCCTCGCGCGCGAGGCGCTTCTTGAGTTGGTCCAAGAGTTGACCGATCGTGCGTGTCGCACCCGGCACCATCTCGGGCGGCACCTCTTCGATCAGGCCGCCCATGCCTTCGATGCTGCTCAAGCGGATGATCTGGTCGATGACCATTCGGTGATGGGCAGCACGTAGGGTCGAGGACGCCTGCGAGATCATAACGGGGAACGGGTCTTTGATCCTGCGACCGCTGCCCTTGAGACGCTTCACCGGACTGCGAGTAGTCGCGCCTCCCTTCTGCGCTGCGCGGCCCCACAGATCGTCGATCTCATCGAACATCCGTTGCAGCGGCACGTAGTCGCCAGGATCCCGCTCGCGCACCTTCGAGACGATTTGACGGAACGAGGGCGACGCCTGAGCGGCGTAATTCAGCACCCCATCGTTCCACTCGTAAACGATTTGGGCGCCCTGCGCGAATCTGGGGTTTTCCAGTTCGGATATGATCTGTTCGGCATCGATGAGCGAGAGCCCTGGGTTGCGAGCGCCCTGTGGATCGTTCCACAACGCCCTGGCGCGCCTGGCCCATAGATAGATCGTGAAATCCTCGCGCTCTAAGGGCCGAATCATCGCCTCGATCGAGTTCAGCGGTTGACCCACCTTATTGCCAGCCAGGTCGATCATCGCGTTCTCGACCATGTAGCGTGTACGAGCGGTATGCGTCGTTCTGAGCGCCGAGAGCGTTAAGGATGGATCCTGTGACGGAGCCAGCGGACGTTCAAGCTTGCGCTGTGCCTCGGCCGAGAACTCAGCGATCGGCTGCGCCATATCGACGAGATTCTCCATGCTGAAGAACCGCCTCACTCCTTTGCCGGCCCTCCCTATGCGCTCACGCAGACTGCCCGTGTCCGCCATGCTCGCCACCGCACGTTGCCGGCTGCCCTGATCGCCGTAGCGCGTGGTAGCGTCCCGAGCCGATTCCATCGCCTTACGAACCTTCGGTTGACCGGCTAGAAACGAACCATCGAACCACTCCGCGAAGGTCGGGGCCACGCGCAAAGATTCTTCGTCCGACGTGATCCACGCCCGAACGAACTCGGCGAACCCTTCGCGCTTGTATCCACCAACGGGCTTGCTCTCGCCGTACAGACGGAAACCGAGTTGCCTGAGCTCCCTCTGCATCTTCCCGGTAACGCCCGCTATGGAGCCTTTCCAAGGCCCACCCTTCGGCCAACCGTAGATAACTTTCTCGATCGCGTGCGCGACCTCGTGTGCTGCGGTCGGGATGTCGTTCGCCTCGCGCGTCCTGATAACCTCGGGGCGCACTTTGAAAATGCCGAGCGCACGACGTTGTCCTATCCGACCACTACGCAGCGGTAGCGCGCGACCCGCCGCCTCGGTGATCTTGGCCATCGCGCCGATGACGGCCGGCGCCGACACGGGACCGCTCGCGGCTACGTCGACAGCCGGCGTCAGGCGTCCCTTCAGGCTCGGATAGATCGTAACCCGTTCGTCCTCGTCCACGAGCGGATCCGTCGGAGGTACGATCCTCGCACTCGTCGGTACCGAACTCGCTGTGCCCGTGGCGGTGGGGGCAGGATAGAACTGTGTGCCGGCGGGACCGCCGAAATCGTCGGAGATGTCACCCGACGCAGCCGGAACTTCTTCGTCGATCCCACGCGCTCGCGCCTCGCCGGCGTAAAGCGTGCGGCGCACAGCAGCAGTTGTAGAGCCCAGGTCGCTGAGTGCTTCCACCTCGGCACGAACAAGACGCTCGATAACCTCTGAGTCGGTTAGATCGGAAAGCTCAAGGAACTCGGCACGAACACCGACTGGCACGTTCCCGGCCCTGACGTATCGGTATGCGTCATCGAAATCGGGCAGCTCGATCTCACGACGACGGAGCTCGTTCTCGTACGCGACCCGACGATGCCCTGCTTGCGTCAGCCGGCCACGTGCGAACGAGCCTTTGCCGGTGCCCGCAACGCCCTTGATCCCGGCGTTATCGAACACGCGGATCCCCGGTCCCGCTTCGTTGGCCTCCGCCTCGGTCTCCGCAGACTGCCGCAGGGTCGCACGGTATCGGGCCGCAAGTTCCTCGTCGGTAAGACTCTTCGCTATCTGTGTGGCCTTCTCGAACACCGCGCCCGCGCCTGCCGGCCTTACGTCGTCGCTTGCGACCTCGCCCGCCCGCGGCCCAATCGCTTCGGCGACCGGGAGAGCGTCGTCCTGCGGGATTGATTCGATCGGAACGCCAGAGTCGTCTAGCTTCACCTCAGGGCCAATAGTGATCTTGTCTGTGCGTTCCTGCGGGATCTGGACGTCACCTCTACGAGAGCTTGCACCGGCAGCCGAGGCACCCGCTACCGATCCGACCAGCGCACCGATGGCGCCCGCACCCTTCATGCGCTCACCGATGTCCCTCAGCGCTTCGGGATCCTTGGTCGCTACGAACTGCGTAGTGGCCTGGAATGCTTCCTGCACCGCTTCGGTGACGCCCTCAGCGATGAGCCCCGAGCCCGCACGGCGCGCGACGTTCGGGATGAGCTCCATGAATTTGCTACGGAAGAACGCCTGAGCGCCCGGCACGCGATCGAACAGGATCACGGCACCCGGGATCGCTTCCAGCACGGCGGAACCAAGGCCAACGACCGCCGCGACGCCGGCAGCCGTCCGTTCGGCCTCTTCGGCGCTCGCGCCCTGTCTGAGCGCCATCGCTTTCGTTTCCTCGAACGAGCCGCCGCCCTCAAGAACAAGGTTCGGGGCTGCGAACGCGGCGAGCCTGAGCGCTGGCGATCCCGGCACCGCGAGAGCGAGCCCAACCTGAGAGCCGAGCTGCAAGAACCCTTCGCCGCCACGGGCGAGCCACCAGCGTGGATTCGATGGGTCGAACGCGCCACCGGCTTGCACCGACAGACTCGGCGGGTTGCGTTCCTGGATCTCTTGCCCCGCGGACGATAATGAGCGCCCTGGGCGCTTGAGCGGGGGCACAACCTGCCCGATCGTTCGCAGCGTACCGCCTACACCCTCAGTGGCTTGTCCACCAAAACGCTTCGCGGTACGTGCCATCTCCGTACTGAGCGGTAGATCGGGCTTCAGTGCACCGGTTAGCTCCATGCCCGGTGGCGGAGCGTCCCCGAACTGTGGATCCCTTAGGCCCAGACGCCGATTGAACTCACGGCCTTGCTCCACGACTCTGCGCATCTGCTCGCCTAAGCGTTCGCGCTCACCTTCAGGCGCTTCGACGGCCGGTGGAGTCCGAGCGATTGTTGCGTTTCGTAGGCTTACCGTGTTGTCGCGATCCGCCCGGATCTTTTCGCGCATGAGGTCGAGCGAGGTCGGTCCCGTGGGTTCCGGCGGCCTGGCAACCCTCGTCGCGTCAGCAGCCGAGTCGGGGGACACCCGCGTTTCCTTCAAGTCGCCCAGTGGGTCGGCGGCGGGCTGCGGACGAGTCGTAGGCAACGCCACCGCCGTGGCGTCTGCGGCGAGGTCCGGGGACACGGGACGAGGCTCCCTCCGGCCCAAGGTGGCTCGAAGCCTAGCACCAGCCCGCTGTAGTAGAGAGGGCTGCGGCTTGGCCTGCCGTTCACGCCAGTCGGGTGTATATCCCGCTAACGGGTCCCCGGCCTGTCGGCCCGATGCCTGCCGTTCACGCCAGTCGGGCGTATAGCCTGCGAGAGGATCCCCCGTCTGTTGCCCTACCTTTTCACGCCAGTCTGGGGTGTAGCCAGCAAGAGGATCGTCAGGATCCATTCATCGCACCGTATAAACTTCGGCAATCTGCTCGTCGGGCCAGCCCTGTCTGGTCCGTAGGTACTCGGCATGATCTCGCGTGATTACCTCTTTCTCCGGCCCACCGCCACCTATCCCACCGCCACTTGGCCCATCTCCTCCGAGATCGTACCTCCCGATGATACTTTGGACGTATTCTTGTCTTAGTCGAAGATAATCGTCCTCACCTTCAAAGCCGGCTCTTCGTGCGGCCTCATTAGCCGCCGCGTTCTGATCCTCTCCGAAATCCTGTGCCCGTTGCCTGGCTCGGCTGATGGCCTCCCAGGCGTCGTCCAGCACGGAGCCGAAATCGGACAGGTCTGGCGACTCGACCTGTGTGGGATTGTTCCTAAGGAATGCGTCTACCTGAGCCTGGATCGTTGCACCGGTCATTGTCGGCCTGCCATCCGACCCGACCCCATACGTCGGATCTTTTGGCTCTTCCGGAGTCACGGGATTGCGTTCTTGAAATGCCCGGGCGTCCCCTTCGGTCCCGAAGCCGGAGCCCGTGATGTTTCCCCTTGCATCGACGCCATACTTCGGTGTCGGCACCGGGGGATTCTTCTTGGCATACAGATCGACCAGATTCATCTGCCGCTGGATGTCGCGCGTCTGAGCGTCTTCGGCTTCACGCGCCTCGAAGTCGGCGCGGTCGCGTGCGGCGAGCTGGCCTTGTTTGTGGCCGACGAGTCCTGAGCCCGCTGCCCTGATCAGGGTCCCCGTATCGAAGCCCATTAGGCTGGCCGTCCTAGCGCGGCATCGAGGCCATCGACGCTACGCGGCGGCTGCGAGACGATCGGGGGTGTGCCTCTTCGCGCCGCATCGAGCGCCATCAGCTGTTGGATGAAGTCTGTGCCGGCGCTGGCCTGGCCTCCGAAGTTCCTGGCGGCGTCACCGAAACCTCTGGTGTCGACCCCGCCGAAGCCGGCCCAGCCGAGCTGGTCGAGGCGCCCTTGTTCGCGATCGAACGCTGAGTTAGTGAGATCGTTTTCCAGCACGAGCTGACGGATCGCATCGTCGGTCGCGAGTCGGGCGAGCTGGTCCTGGAAGTCGCGCTCGGTACGGAACTCGTTGCGGTCGAGCAGGCCCTGGTTCACGAGCTGAGACTCCAGACCTGCCACGTCGCCCAACCTGGCACGGTCGGCCAGGAATCGATCGAACGCGACCTGTGTCGCGAAGTCACGCTCACCGACGTCTTCGGCCCTTGAAGGCGCGGCCTATGCCTTCGAGTTGGGAGCCGACGGCTGATTCCGCACCGGCACGGCTCAAGCCGAAGCGGCCGCGCCCGATGTCCTGCGCCGTGAAGTCGCTGCCGGCTCCGAGCGTCGCACCGAGTCGGTTCAGCTGGTCGGACAATTGCTTGTCGGCCGTCTCGATACCGAGGCCCCGACGTGCATCGGCCAAGAAGCGCTCGCGGTCGCCTTCGAGGGTGCCGAGATCGGTGGTCACTTTGCCCGATCCGATGTGCCCGAACGTCGCCGCATCACGCCCTACGTCGCGGCGTCTCCTCGCGAAATCGCGGTCGGCCCGATCACCGAGCAGGTCGAAAGTTTCCTCGGCGAGCTGGCGGCGGTTCGGGCCTTCGAGACCGGCAACCTGATCCAGGGCGAGGCTCCGAACGAAGTCGGCGTCCCTGGTGTCGAGCTCGGAGCCAGCGATCGCGTCCTGAGCCCGCTGCACGGCGCTCAGCGCACCGGACACGTCGGTACCGGCGACGGGGCCGGGCTCGGGCAACGCGAAATTCGAGACGTCCCCACGTAGACGGTCCACGTCGCCCTGCACGCTGGCGAGGCGCGGATCGGGACCCGGCAAGATCGACTGGCCGCGCAGCGACTGCTCCGGGTCGATCGGTGCCAAGCTCGTAGAGGGCGGTGTGCCGAACTGACCGGGACCGCCCGTAGCCACGGGCACAGCAGGTGCAGTGGGCACCGTGGGCACCGTGGGCGCGTTCGGCAGCACCGGAGCGTGCGGCGCCTTGGGCGCCGCCACACCCTGCACCGGCGGCGGGGTGACGGGCGGCCGATCCTGCACGTTCGCGGCGTCTAAAGCACTCGGCACGAGTCCCGGCACCGACGGCCTACTCGTTGCGCTCGCCATCAGCTTGGCCTCCTCACGGCTCGCTTATCCGGAACGAACCCGGGGTCTGTGGGCAACAGCCCAGCGAGCGACACGGGCTCATCGGGGCTGAACGGGTTGCTGCGTGTGGCACCGAAGGCTGCCGACAGATTCGGGGGCGCTGGGAGCGGGCCGAGGGCGCGGTTACTGAAGGCGTCGCGTAGAGGCTGACGGTCGGCGATGTCGCGCCTGACGATGTCGAGTTGCTCTGCTGTGAGGTCGTTCGCCTCACCCTGCTTCAGGGCACCCGACACCGCACCAGCGGCTGACAAGCCGAGCGCAGGATTACGCGTGAGCAGCCCGGTGCCGATACCGACCGCTGGCGCGGCCAACCCTTTCAAGAACCCTCCGAGACCCATGATCTTTCTCCTCTATCCTGTGGACTGTAGCTCCCGCGCCTGCTCGTCCTCGACCTTGCTCGCGTCGTATTGCTCGGCACCCTTCACGAGCTGCCACACGTCGTCGAACTCCTCTTGCATCATCGGGTGGACGTGCGGGATGAAGGCCCTGAAACGCTCCTCGACCACCCTGTATACGTCCTCCTCGAACTCGAATGCGTGCTCCCCGTTCTTGAGTTTGTAGTTCGGCCACCAGCGCTGCCCGCTCTCCTCGACCGCCGCCAAGACCTTAGGTTTCGGGGACTCCGCATACGTGACGTCCGGGTCCTTGAGTTGCCGGATCAGACGCAACGCGATCTCATAGCCCTGCTCATCCTGGGGCGTGCTGTGTCCGTTCGTCAGCACCCCATAGAACACCTCGTCGAACTGTTGCTTGGTCAAATGGATCGATCTCATCGGTTTGCTCCCTTTCGTGACGTGACGTCTGAACTTTCGGGTCGCGCTCATGGCCTCAGCGCCGCGACCTCGGCCTCCAAGGTTGCAATGCGGCCGTCCGTCTGGGCCACATATTCCTGGAATGCCTTGATGAGGATCGGCGGCCCGATCGCGCCTTGCCTCACAGCTTTTTTCATAACCGCCGGTGTGATGACCCTTCCCTGTGCATCATGGACCGCAGACCTCTGGGTAACGAGCTCGACCAAGGTGGGGAATATGGCCTCCACGTCGGAGGCCCCGAGACCGATCCTCTTTCGTCTCGTGTGCGGCGTCGAGCATCGTCTTGAGCATCGTGCACTGATCTTCTAGGTGATGGATGCGGCCTTCCGATCTCGCCAACGCCTCTCTGCTCGCAGCCAGAGCCGAGCGCCACTTCTGGCCTCTCTTCGAATGGATCTGCTCGGTGAGCACTAGGGCGAGAACGCCGACGATCGCGAGCGCGAGGATGTCCATCACGCCTGATCGAGGCGCGGGTTGCAGTCTTCGCGTTTCATACGCCCTCGGCTACCCGGGTCCAGCGAGGTCCTCGCTGTTCGTCGGGCCAACCCAGGCCGTCCGAGCCGGGCTGCGGCAGGAGCTTGTGGCCCGCATCGTCCGGATGCTTCGGTGGCCCCTTCGGGCGCTCGACGGCCGGCGTACGAGACATGAGCCAGCTGGTGATGCCGTCGTAGCCGTGATCGTCGGAGTCCGTCGCTACGTCCTCGCTGTTCTTATCGTCGAGCGGCAGAGCGGGCAGCGTGCGGATCAGATACTTACAGCTCGGGTGCACCTGCAGCTTCGGCAGCCCCCACGGGTAGACCTCGCCGTCGTCCGCTCGCTTGTACCTCAGGTAGTCGTGCAACATCTGCTTCTTGGTGTCGCGCGAGCCAGCACCCTTGGGCGGGTTGATGAAGGGCACGGGGAACTTCGAGACCGCCGCGTTCATGCCGGCCTGCAGCTTCTCCAGGATCGTCGGGCCGCCGTCGGCCACGGCCGGCGTATCGATCGCCGTCCATTCTGGCCGTGGATAGCGCATCAGCACCTGGCCCCACGTGTAGCCGACCGAGTAAGGGTCGGTCTCCTTGAACAGGTACTCGTGACGCACGAGGCTGCGCTCGGGGCCGCTCGCCATGAGGTACATGCAGCCCTGAGCCGTGTGGCCCCAGTCGCCGCCCGCGCTCCAGCGGTATTTGCCGCGGTCGGCACCGCGTTCGGGTTCGTATTCGGCTACGTGCACGTCACGGTTCCACTCGGCGAAGGCCATGCCAACGAAGTGGTCCCAGTTGCCCTCGACCCATGCCTTGCGGAGGTTCTCGCCCAGCGTATTGAGCTCCTCCCAGTATTCCTTGGTCAGGTACGGGTTGTCCGTCGGCAGTGAGCGGATGAAGCAGAACTCATGAGCGAGCGGCGTCAGTCGTTCGTAGTCGCCCGTATAGTCTTGCTCGATCCACAGCGCCTTGACCCACAGGTGCCCGGCCGAGCCCGGATTCGTCGCGCCCCAGAAGAACGTGTCCGTGATCCTCGGCCAGCGCAGCGAGCCCCTGAGCGTGTCGAAGATCGAGATGTCGGCGCTCTTCGTCAGCTCCTCGACGGCGACGCCCGCGAACTCGGCCGACTGGTACTTCTCAGGCTTGTCGAGATTGCGGAGTAAGATGGCGCCGCCGCCGAAGCGCTCGTGCAGGTAGAAGCCAAGGCCCTCGTCCTTCGTGTCGGCGAGCCTGCCGAGCCACTCGGGGAACTCGGCTTTGATCTTCGTCACCTGCCGGTCCTTGAGCGTCGGATAGTCCTCGCTGAACAATCCGACACGCACGCCTTTGTGGCCCGCAAGCGCCCACAGGATGAGACGATAGAGTAGACCCCACCTCAGCAGCCGGCTCTTGCCGCCGCCGCGAGCTCCACCGTAGAGCATGTAGCGATGCTGCTTCGCCTCTTTCAGGAATTCGAGCTGGCGCGGGATCGGCTTGAACAGCGCCCAGAAGTCGAAGCCGCCGTCCTTCAAGGCCCTAGCGCTATTCATTCCACCTCGACCTCGCTCAGGTCGCGCACGATCAGGAACTTCACGTCGCCGCCGTCCGGCTGTGCGTAGGCTCCGTGCAGCTTCAGGATCTCCCTGGTCGCGTCCTTCGTGTCGAACTCCTCAACCGACTTGCCTGCTTTCGTGATGACCTTCGTGCTCACCCTACCACGAGCCATCTCGGCCATGCGCTCGGTCGCTTCCGCTGCGCTCATGCTGTATTGCTCCAGCCGCTCGGCGATCGCGTCTCGGATCTGAGGTTTTCTGAGGTTTTCGTAACCGATCGCGCTGGCCGATCTCTCACTGTAGCCGGCAGCGATGGCCGCCTGGGTCGCGTTGAGCCGTGAGGGTCCGCAATACTCCTCCACGAAGCGCTTACGCTTGCCGCTCATGGTCATTCGGCTAGGTACCTCACCGCAAAGTGGGGGCCATACGAAACTCTGGGATGAACGGCGGCCGTCTCATGACTCACCCGCCTTCAGCGGACCTCCATGCGGGTCCCTTCTCGACTCCAATGACATCCCCATCCCTGATGAACAGGAAATCCTCACCATCCACCGGCACCTCGTCGCCTGTGTACTTCCCGTAGAGCACCTCGTCGCCCACCCTGCACGACGTGACCGCGGGCCCGACGCCGAGAAGCTCACCCGTCTGGGGCTGCTCCCGTGCGGCTTCCGGGATGTGAAGCGCCACGGCGCCTCCACTCATGGCCGCCGCCACGGTAGGTCTGACCTGGATGCGGTCGTGCGTGGGCTCGATCATGTTCGTTGTTTCCTCACTTGGCGGCTCTCCGCCTCTAGTTCATGGAGTTGACAGCAGGATTTGCAGGCCATGACGAAGCTGCGCGAGCGAGCCGCGTCCGAGTGCTCGATGAGCCGCACCAAGCGAACGGCGTACGGGAAGCGCGCGACGAACCCGCCGCACAGGTCTCCGTCGAACCGAGAGGGCTTGCGTGCTCCATAGCACCTCACAACAAAAAAGGCCGGCATTCCCGTCTCGGGATCTGCCGGCCGCTGGGCCATTTCCATCGATGTCTGTCCTAAAAAGTTACCCAACTCCGTGCAATAGGTTGCTGCAACGATTCCGGGGATCTGCGTCATTTATCCTGGCTCCTGCTCAGTGGCCCAACTGCGCTCCGCTATCTTCTGGCGAGCAATCAGATCACCCAACACGGGATCAATGCCCGCTTTCATCCACGCCAGGTTCGATACCTGGGGGGTGTCTCCGATCGGCATGGCCACGTCGCTGTCCAGCGCTCGAAAGCGGCTGACACGGAACGGAGCCGGTCCAGACGGGCCGCTCGTCGGGCCATCCGGCGAGCCGGAAGGCGTAGGACCAACCGCCGATCCCGGCGAAGAAGTGGCACTGCGCGTAGCCTTCGAGCTCATCCGGCGCGACCTCCTCGATGCTCCGCTCGTCCACGTCGCCGGGCGCGATCAGCCCCTCGGCGATCAGGTTCCGCAACCACTCGGCGGCATACGGCTCGATCTCGTTGTAGTAGGCTCTCACGCCGCTTCATGCCTCATCGCTCGCTCGGGGTGTGGGTGACAGAACATCAGCATTGGCAAGGCCGATGTGTGCCGTCTTCTTCTTGGGTGCCTCGCTCACGTCCCCCACGGGCCCTCCGTGTAGAAATGCTTGATCAACCACAGGAGCAGGATCATCAGCGGGATGCCCACGAAATAGGGCTGCGCCTTGATCAGGTACCAGATGTGCGAGGACAGGGTGTCGTTCGCGCGTTCGTTGAACACGGCAACACCCTCGACGACGAGGAAGAAGGCGATCCACAGCGCCCAGAGCCAGGTGAAGGCGTTAACTGGCATTAGAGGTCTCCCAGCTCGGGCTACTGATTTCTTCTGGCTCACCGTGCCGCTCGACCAAGAAGCTTAGGTGATCGACGATCATCGAGTGGAACGGGTACTCCCGGCCTTGGTCGGTGTGCTCGTGGAAGCGCATCGAGTATCTCAAGAGCAGTCCGAGGCGCATCATTGTCTTGGCCGCGATAACCTGGTGGGCGAGCAGCCGGGTCCGGGTGATCAGGTCGTCTCCAGTCGGGGCGGGTGCCGTCTGCAGGTCCCGGATCACCGGATGATCTTTGAGATTTGCAGAGTACAGTCGTCCGGTGGTCGCACGCTCGCGCACGGCCTGGTATTGCCATCCGATGGCCGGCCACTCGAAGTCTTCGATGAACGCGAACGCCTCCTTGGCGAGCTTCCGATCGAAAAGCGCGAACCTCACGAGTTCGGTCGCGGCCTCTTCTGCGCTCTCCATCAGGTGGGCCATCGTGACTCCTCGTCGGGCGCTGCCTGGCGGACGCCATGGTGGCGATAGTTGAATTCGAGAGGCACGTCGATTCCCTGACGGCCGTGGCGGTTCTTTGCGATCATGAGCCATGTGCGCCGCACGTGATCTTCATCCTCTTCCCGAGTGTGATCGAGCAGCCATACGAAGTGTGCGGCCCGCTCCAGCGCGGGACAGGAGTCGAGTCCCTCAGCACGGGGCCGAACCTTAGGGAGAGCATTTCCGCGGTTCAGCTGGCTCGCCACGATGAGCAGCGACTTCGTGGCCTTGACGAACAGTTGCAGTTCTTTGACCGCATCTTGGAGCTCGGCGAACTTCCGGGCGTCGCTACTCGCTGAGAGGATTTGGAAGTAATCGAGGCAAAACACTCGTACGTCGTGAGTGGCATGGAGCTCGTACATCCATGCGAGAGCCGCCGCCGCATCTGGGATGTCGTCCGTGTGCTCGTTCGAGAAGAAGCGCCCGAGTGTGCCCGACTCTCGGCCAGAGCGGATGGCCTCGGCTGTGGCTGCCGCTTTGCTGGCGTCGTAGTGTCGGCCGGCCGTGATGAACCTCTGAGGGACCTGCGTGATGATCGAGTCGATTGAAGGCGACGCTTCTTCGGCGTCGATTTCGAGTGTGAGGAAGCCGACTGCGACGCCCTGCATCACGATGTCCGCAGCCAGGTTCCAGAGCACTCGCGTCTTGTTGGAGCCGGTCCTGCCACCGACCACCGCCAGGCGTCCCAGCGGGATGTTGCCGGGCGTGATCGACGTCACGCTGTCGCCGAGGTCCGGGATGAAAGAGGCGCAGACATAATCACGGCCGTGGTGCCTGCCCTCGCCGGCGGCAATCTTTCGCTTCTCCTGCCAAAATGGGGAGAGCAGGTCCAAGAATCCGAGTTCAGTCATCGGCGGGCGTTCGCTCGCATCGCTTCCAGATGGGCGGTTTGGGATGGGCTGTGAGGGAGCGTGTTGTTGGGGTTGGGTTGAGATGCTCTTGCACTGGCGGACCCACCGAACTCGGACGCCTTGCTCAGCCACAAGCGGAACGACGCGTCCCAGTCGAGTTGAGTCCGGCCGTTCGCCTGGGCGTGCAATCGGAATCGTTCGGCCTCGCTCTCCACGTCGACTCCGAGCTCCGACGCCTTCGTGGCGTGCGTCTCAGACGGCCCCCAATCGTCTGGCAATCGCCTTTTTCTTTTGGCCCCCCGATAGGGGGGGTTTTCTTTAGCAGTAACAGCAGAAGCAGAAGCAGAAGAAGAAAGCGCGCGCGAGCTAGATTCTGCCACTGGCAAAACTGTGGCTGTGCCAGCTTTCTCTTTTGTTTTCGCGGATTCTGACGTGTCTCCATGTCGTGCCGCTGCGCCCTTTTTTCCGGCGTTTGACTTCTGTTTGTGATGTAAGTCTTGTTTCCGACGTTCCGCAGCAAGCCTCGGATGGATGAGCCGGGTACCCTTTCGGTTCGGTTTGAAGCACGGTTTGATGGCCGGCCAGAGCTTCGCGAACCGTGCCTTGGAGATGCGGCACAGCTTCGCCAATTGCGCCATGTCATTCGGAAGACCTGTGTGCAGCCACTCGTAGTCCATCAGTCTCCGGTATGCGCCTTGTGTTTCGAGTGACATCAGCTCGACGTTTTCGTCCGTCAGGAAGTCCTTCGGGTACCACTGGAACGAGGGTCGCTTCATGGCCTCCCCCTCAGCGGCCCGTGGGATTGAAGGGTGTTTCGCTCGCCTTCGAGCCTGGCGTCTCGGTAGGTCTGCATCAGCCCCGGACTCCGCGGATCTTTACCATCCGGCTTGCTTTGCGCCGCCGCAGGGGCCCCTCCGGCTCCTGCCACTCGCCACTTTCCAGAAGATCCAGCGCCCGCCTGGCGATCGCCTCGAAATGCCTGGTACGGTGTCCGAGATCCCGCATCGCTTCTAGCCGCTCCATCAGCTCGCCATACGTCCCATGCGGACAGCCCGTCAGGAGCCGCCGCGCTATACGCTCTAGCTCGCGTGGCACCAGAGGCTGATGGCTCATTCACTCGCTCCCCTTCGGCAGCAACCGTAGCGCACCGCTTCCGGGTTGCAGCGACATCCGACGTGCCACCAGCTCGGCCATCGTGACCACCTCGTCGGATTCATCGTCCCACACTTCCACGTTCGCCATGAACGCGCCCGCGATGTCGAACAGGCCCGTCTCCACGGCGAGCAGCGACTGCTCTACGAAGTCCCGCAGCTGACGCCACGCGATCCGGTAGGCCAGTTTCTGCTCGACCCAGGCCCGGTATTGCTCCTCGGTTCTTCTCATCTGGGGGGAGTAGGGCTTCTTCTCCCGGATGATCTCGGCCACTCTCTCCACTCGCGCCTCCAGGCGAACCGGCACCTCCCCGTGTTCGGTCTGGATCGCGAAGCGGACACCCCGCAGGCCGTGATTTCCCCACATCATCTCGAAGCGAGTTCCCCCATACGCTCTGACGAGCTGCATGATCTCCGCCGCGCTCTGCTCGGGCTCGACCGTCGTGGACTCGTACTTGATCGCCTGGCTCATGCGCTCACCCCACGAAGTACCGGGCGCTCTTCGTGAGCAGGAACAGCTTCTCGTGCGCCGATGTTGGCCGGTCCCGCACGCTCTCCGGCATCGGGTTCGACTTGTGCCACACGATCTCGCTGCGCAGCCACCAGCCGTCCGCCTGGAGCGCCAAGGCGACGCGGGCGGGCATCATGAGGAGTTGCTTGGCCCGATAGGCATCCCCGTAGTTCAGCCACAGCATGCCGTCAGATCGCAGCACCCGGCGTACTTCGCGGAACACGCGCACCAGAGCATCGATGTGTTCCTGCAACGTCCGCTCCAGCCCGATAGCGCCCGCGACCCCGTAGTCACGGAGGCCCCAGTACGGCGGGCTTGTCACGACGCAGTGGACGGACTCTTCCGGGAGGGTTCGCAGCCGCTCTAGGCAGTCGCCCACGAGGATCTGGACGCTCACCCGAACCTCCCCCGCGCCAGGAAGTGAGTGAGCAGCCACACGCACAGCCCGCCCACGAGGCACAACCGGGCCGCGTCGTGCCCCCACACGGTGACGGGGACGCCCCCGAAGCCGAGCAGACGGAACCCGATCCAGCCGACCCATCCGAGGATGAGCGTGACCCGTGCAGGCTGCCCGGAGAAAAACACCCAAACCAGTTCGGACCAGGTGTCGCCCTTGGCCCCGCGCTTGATGGCCAGCCCTTCGCCGAGGGCGAACCATGCCAGCGCGACCGCCCAGAGCCACCCGATGCCGAGCAGTTCAGCCGCCAGCGTTACGCCGATCCAGCCCGCCCATGCTGCCGCGTAGCGCACGCTGTATCCGGTCGTGGGCTTCTCGGTCATGGCGCTTCTCCGACGTTTTCCGCCTTGGCGATGGCGGCACAGAGGTTGTCACGCACCCTCTGGGTTTCGTACAGGTGCCGCCGTTTGTACTCGGGATGGCCTTCGAGCTGCGCTCGGATCGACACGTCGACCTTAGCACGCCCAATCAGCGGAGGCTCGCCCGTTCTCATAGGCGGTACCATCCGATACTTCGGCGACTTGCTCATGCCGAACCTTGCGCCGAGGTGCGCTCGCCTGTGGGCTGCCTCATGCGCCCACCCCCCGCTGGCTCCTTAGCCACCAGGCGCCCGCGTCGTCGAAGATCCGGTCTATGAGCTCGCGGAAGAGGTCCGGGGCGGACCTACGCCAATGTGGGGCGTTGTGAAAACCGTTGACAAAGGTACCTACTTTCGGGCGCGCTTCGGGCCTGGAACGACGGGGGTCGGGGGGTTCGGGCTCGCTGTGTTCGCCCGCCGTTATTGGCTTTTTCGGTCGTTTTGGGCTTTTCGGCTCGTAACTTCCAGTTCGGGGTCTTCTTCGAGAAGGATCTGGAGATCACCAACGGACCGCGTATGGACTTCGACGGTTGGGTACACTCGAACGGCAATATCTACCTGAACTCGGCGAACCAGTATTTCGGGGACTTGATCACCACGCCGAACGACGTGTATAAGGACCGTAAGGACGAGCATGACATCGACACCGGCATGTATATCGCCGACGCGTCGGCCAACTACGTCCAGCTCGACTTCGACAGCCGTGACACCCCGGATCCCAACGCGTTCCGCACGAAGAGCGACGCCAGCTTCGACAACCGGCTCAAGACGAACGCCTATGGCGTCGATTCGCTGAGGGTGCCGCTGCCCGATGGCATGGACGCGATCGCGGTCATGCAGCCGCGACTCGGCGCTGATGGCGCGCTCGAGAAGCAAGCGAAGTTCTCCTGGAAGGCGGACTGGTACATCGAGGTGGACATGGGCGTCGTCAGCGAGAACAGCGTGATGACGTTCGGCCGGCTTCTCGCGTCTCTTCAGAGCTACATCGACGCCTATGAGCAGCAAGATGAGGAGGAGATCGCCGAAAAGTTAGGACAAGCCCTCTTGAAGGCCACCGACGCCTTCAACAAGTACTTGATTCCGGACGCATCCGCTGCCGTCTCCGACCTGGACGGAGCCAAAGGCGAGGTCGACGCTGCTCAAGCTGAGGGACTGCCAGGACCGGAAGCGGCAGACCTGCGCTCCCAGATCAACCAGCTTAGAGCGGTAATCCTGTCGGGAGGCAACGCCAACGCCGGCGGCAACGGCAACGGCACCCTGTGCAGCGTCGGTATGACGCACACACGGTCCGCCGGATTGAATAGTCCGAGCACCGCCCAGTGTGGCGACATCTTCTCCTTCACCGCCGACAAGTGGTACGAAGGTCGCGAGCAGCGCTATGTCGACATCATCGACATCGACGTGGCCAGCCTGCACAACTGGACGGGGGGCAACGCCAACCGGGCGACATCGCTCATGTACGTCACGATAACAAACACGAACGGTGCCATGGATCCGGCCGGTGATGGCATCTATCCCGTAGTCCGCCTCATCAACGCGAACAAGCTCCTCGGCCCCATGAGCTTCTCCACGAATCACCCGCTGTACACCCAGGGCAACTACAACACGGACCCCCTTTGGTATCCTTCGGCGCTCGTCGCGGACGCGATCACGTTTCTCTCGACGGTCTGGGACGACGCACAGCACCTCGACCCGGTGCAGATCCGGCCGGTAGCGGCGGACACGGACATATACGCGGCCATCATGGCCGGCCACTCCGAAACGCCGTGTGACCACGAGGTTGCTGGATGCGGCATCACGAGCCCGTACGGCGGCGGACTGGAGAACTTTCCCCGCTTCCTCGAGGATTGGAACCCGGAGATTCTATTGTTCCGGGGCTCGCTCGTGTCGCTGTCCTTCGCGCAACAGGCGACCGGCCTATGGGGGAATGGTCCCTACTACAGGCCACCGGTCCGTGACTGGGAGTTCGACACGCGCTTCGACCAGCCCGAGAACATGCCGCCCGGAACGCCCGTGGTGGGTAATGTGATCCACACGGCCTTCCGGCCCGTCTTCTAGAGGACCACGGAATGCTCCCGATAATGCACGGCAACGGCGTGCGGCCGCTCCGAGGCAAGGACGGCTTCACGGTCGTCGAGCTGGTCATCGTGATGTCCATACTGGTGATCATGGTCGGAATCGTGGCACCGCGCCTGCAGGTAAGCGCTTCGCGCAGGGTCGAGGGCATGGCCCACCAAATGGCGGCCCACCTAGAGATGGCTCGGAGCAACGCTCTGGGTAAGCGCTTCATTACACAGATCGTCTTCGACGAGGGTGCCCGCACCTACACGGCATATGTGGACCACGACCGGGACGGCAACATCACGCAGCACGTCAGCAACGTGGAGGTGATTGCATTCCCGGAGTTCGGGGAGCGCGAGCTCGAGATGTTCGTCAATTTCGGTCAGGGAAACGCCTCGCCCGTTCCAGGCGACCCGTCGCTGGACGCAGTAACGCTCACGGACGCCACGCTCGACCTGAGCATTCAGGGTGTGCCCGAACCGTGGGGGACCATGGGAACCGTGTATCTCGTCCACCGCGAAGACAAAGATGCGGTCATGGCGATCTCCATCGCGTCCTCGGGCTCCTTCAAGGTCTGGCGCTGGTCGCCGGGCGGAAATGAATGGCGATGAGAAAGCAACAGAAACACGAGCTATCCGTCCAGCGGCATGACGCCGGCTACAGCCTGATATCGGTGATCGTGGCGATCGTCCTGCTCTCGGTCGGCATCCTGAGCCTCTCGCAGTTGCTCACGCAATCGGTGTCGATGCAAACGATCATCGGCAGCCGGACCACTGCGCTTGACGTAGCCCGCTCGTACATGGAGGAGGTGAGGGGCCTCGATCCTCTTCTGGTTGAAGCAGTGCCGGCGGTCAGGGTGAATGAAAGAGGGGAGGTGGACTCGAACGGGCTCTTCACACGCGAGCTCACCGTGTCAACGGTGACTCTTCACCTCATGGAGGCCACCGTGATCGTCACGGTGCCCCAATCCAACCCCATCAGGCTCGTGACCTGGATTTACGATGGAGTATACTAAGATGGTGGCACGTGTCTCGACGAGGAGCGAGGGCTTCACGCTGATCGAATTGTTGATCTCGGTCGTACTTTCGGTCGTGGTCATGAGCGCCTCCCTCAGCTTCGCGCTCGCCGCATTCCGCGGCACGGAGGGGAACAAGCTCCGTGAGGAGGTCTACCGGAGCTCCCGATTCATCGGCATGAGCCTGGAGCGGGACTTCCAGACCACTGGCGTCGGTATCGCCAGCGAGATCCGATTCGGTAGTTTGAACGTGTACGGCGACACGGTCGTCATATTCCACGTACCGTGGAAGCCCACGAACGCGTACCCGTATGAGATCGACCCCCCGGGCGGCACAAACAATCCGCTCGATCCAGGGGGGACGTGTGGGTCTACGTGCATCGACCTGAACAAGGGCCCCGGCAACACATTCGACCTGGTGCCCGGCGATATCGCCCGCCTGCAGATCAACGCCGAGCGGCGGCTGATCCTGGTCACCGATGTCCGGGAGATGGGTAATAAGGTGCAGCTGACTTTCGCATCCGGCGCCACATTGCTCAATTCCCAAGCCGCGCTCTCGGGCGGGGTGCAGCTGGACCGCTTCAGCACCATCGTGCAGAAGCTCCAGCCGATCATCTATTACGTCGAGAATGAGATCCTCTACCGCTCCGACCAGCTAGACCCGACCGGGGGCCTGATCGCATCACCCATCGCGTACGGCGTGAAATCCTGGGAGGCGAAGATGATCTTCCTCGACTTGGACGAGGCGGACCAGGGCAACCCGTACGACGCCGACGCCACGAACGATTTCGACGACATCCTCGGCACGCGGATCACCGCGACATTAGGGACGAACCGTCCCGACATCCGCGTGGCCGGTGGTGAGATCTTCACGCGGACGTACGTGTGGACGCTGTATCCGCGGAACCTCATGTATGAGAGGAACCGTTAGCCCGGGCCACCTTGTCGGGAGCCCTGGGGAGGTCTATCGTCCGGCCACGTGATGACGACGCGATCGGCGTCAACGGGGATCGCACGAGACCGCGGCAGGAAGTTGCAATGACGACCGACAACACCTCCTTTTCCCGAAAATTGGCTGCCCGGGCGCCACTGTTTGCCAGTGTGGCAGGGATGGTGATCTCATTGAGTAGCGTCTTCTTCTTCGTCGAGGACGACTTTCGCCGGATCCTGGGCGTAACCGCCGGGCTTTTCTGCCTTCTGCTCGCGGTCTGGTACGCAACCCATCCCTTCGTCAAGAATGAGCGCCGTTATACGGAGCTCAGGGGAGAAGTGGTCAAATTCGTCGGTCTCGCAAAGGAGCTGCACCACGCAGCCGTTCGAGGAGACGACGACGAGTTCGAGTCGATCAAGGACCGGGTGCCGGCCCAGGTCGAGACGGTCATCGATATGGCGCGACAATCAGAGCCGATCGGCCCTGCGGCTGGGGACTAGCTGTTGGGGTCGCCTTGTCCATGACGCAAGGCTCGCGCTCGCCTTGGGAGAGGTGCTTCAGCTGATCCGCAACCGAGCTGTAAGATACGCGAGTCGCGATGAGAGATCGGCCTGGGCGACGTCCCTCAGATCCGGCGACAGGGAAGCGAGCAGATCCGCCAGCGCCTCGGTAGCATAAGAGAAGCCCGTCCGAACCGGCTCGGGGTTGGTCCCCGTCACGACCCTCGCAATTCCCCGAAGCGTCATGTCGACCAAACGGCGATCGACGTAGGCGTTCTCGAATCGATTCTCATATTCGGCCACGAGATTCTGCATGGCCGACAGCCCGTGCGGCAGGTTGTCGGGCAACGAAGAGAAATCGGTGATCCCCGGGACGATCGAGATTCGGAGGAGCCCGGTCTCGGAGGGCACGTAGAGGTCGAGAAACGGCGAGGCTCCGAGCTCGAGCGGGCCAGCACCTCCACTCGGTCGCCGGAACCCCCGTCCCCAGCTCGAAAGCTGTGTAGCGATCGAGCTGGCGGGCGCCCTCCCGTCCTGCTCCTCGACGCGCGGCCGGCCGAACACGGCGATGGCCGGCGCAGAGTAAGCCAGGGTCCATCCCCAATCGTCGCCATCGACCTGCAGCCCCTCGTCGGTGAAGGCGAACGACTCTGCCGGACTCTGCGGAGGAACGTCGACGAGGTCACTCCCAGCAACGAGAACGGTCTCGAGACCGGCCGCGTCCAGGGCGGTTGCAGTGTCCAGGAGGCTGTCCTCGCCTTTTGCCGCAAACCAGATCTCGGGCAGGGCGTAATTGGTCTTCATCCCGACCTCGGCGGCCGTGAGACCGAAATGGGACGCCGCCTCGGCCGCGTCCACGTCACCATGAGGCGGGTTGGAGATGAGCAGTTGCCGAGCGTTCACGCGCTAATTCCCAAAAAGGTCCTCTCCCGTTGGTCGCCTTGGCTGTGCTCGTGGCGTTGGCAGCCCCCCGAGGACCTCTTGGATCGTTTCGATGAGGTCTTCCGGCCTGACGGGCTTGACGAGCCCCGTAATCGCTCCGGACTGCTCTGCTGCATCGAGGTGTTGGGCCAGGCCGGATACAGCAATGATGGCGGCTTCGGGATCGTACGCGACAATGCGTCGGATGAGGCTCAGTCCGTCGACCTTGGGCATCCGAAGATCCGTGACGACCAACGCGATGTCGTTTTCCTTATACATCTGCATGGCAGCCTCTCCGTCGCCCGCGAAGAAGGGGGTGTGCCCGGCCTGCTCGATAATCCTGCTCTGCAGGAGCCGGTCCATCTCTTCGTCATCGACTATCAATACGTTGGCCATGGCGTATGCAGGTCTGGGGGGGCACCTTCACATACCGGATGATAATCGATCCATACAGCGTGACCGTCAGGGGCGCAAGCGCTACTCTCTCGGCCACTCGAGCTACCCGACTCTCTCCCGGTCCATCCGCTCCCGCGCCTGGAGCAAGTCCATCTCGGGCTCCACGGTGGGCCTACCCGCGGCCCGCCGGACGTCCGTGATGATCTCCCTGATCTCGTTCTCGATGTCGTCCATTTCACGTATGGCCTCGTCTTGGTTCCGGAACCCGCGCTCCGCATCCACGGCGATCCAGTTGAGTCGCCGTACGTGCTCCAGGAGCAGCACCACCTGGGATCGAAGCTCGCGAAAGACCCGACCGCGAGTCGCCCAACGGGTGGGGCCGGCCTCCATCGCCGTGACTTCGAAGCGTATGCCGGCCCAGAGAATGATGGGAACGAGGAGCAAGCCGATAATCAGGCGTGGAGCCTGGTCGAGCGGGAAGTAGAGTACCAGGGCGTCTAACAAGACGCCCAAGACCAGAACGGTTAGATAGAAGGTTCGTGACCAGGGTGACATAGGTTCTCCCTCATACGATTCTCGCGCTCACCGCGAGCATCAATTTCCCGTCCGACATCAGGGGGTCGTCGGTCCCCCGCCAAGGAGACCCATTCGGCCCTCGTTGGCGAAGCAGGGAAACATATTTTTGCCGAACACCTAATTCACGATTCACCAGATCCCAAGCCGTGTCAAGAGATTTTTCGGGCCGGAACCAGCCGAGGCCCTGGGAAACATCTGGAGAAGATATCGGCCTTCCGCTCTGTGGTACTCTAGCTTTCCGAGATTGCCGACAGATCGACCCAACTCCGAGCTGCCAAAGGCCGGACCCGGGTGAGGCCCGAATTTTCGAGGATGGCGCGGCTGACGGCACACGTTGAAGTCGAGACCACGGATCCGCCTACGAGCGACTGAGTGTTCAAGTCGGCGTTGCTGGCCATGACGCCACCGTACACGCGGTTCCCCGAGCCCTGGGTCCCCAAGCTTCCCTGCACGATGACGATGCCGTAGAAGGCGAAGTTGCCCCGCAGATCGAGGTCTCCATCCACGAGCAGGACTCCCTGGCCCACGCCTCCGGACTGCACGTTGGCGTTGCCGGTGATGTGGATGACGGGAAACCAATCCCAGCAGGCGGCTCCCGGGTTCTCGGGATTGCCCCAGTTGAGGGGGAATCCCGGGCCCGCAAGACAGTCACCGCCGGCCGTGCTGTCAGGCTCCAGGCTGCTGAGGCCCCCTCCGCTGAGGCGGATGTTCGCCATGGCGGTGAGCGCATCCCATTCCAGGTCGCCGAACTGGGTGAAGGTCGAGTCCGCGATGTAGGTGTCCTCCGCTACGGGCGGATCTCCCGTGAGTTCCGCAGCGCCCCCCTGTATCGTGACCTGGCTGGCGTCGTCCGTGAGGATCCCCGGCTTGTCGGCCCCTAGCGGGCCGCAGACGCCTCCCCAACCGATGGGCATTTCGTCTTCGCCGTGCACCTCCGCCGTCCCTTGGAGCCTCGTTGGTCCCCGAGTGGTCAGCGCCGCGGGCGGCGCGATGTCGGCGATCACCAAGCGGGTGGTCACGCCCACGCGACGTGAGGCCCCCGAAAGCATCGCGCCACCCCTGGTGACCGTGCCGTCGACATCCACGAAGTACAGGAGGTCGGTCAGCTTGGTGATGCGGGCCGTCACCTGGCCGACGCCCGCGTAGTTCTGCGTAACGGTCGTATCACCCCAGTTGGGCAGCGCTCCGAAGAGCTCGACGTCCCAGTTGTCCATGACGTCCACCAACCCCTGCTCGGTCAAATAGAAGGCCATGCCGGCGTGCTCGCTCGCTGTGCCGATCCGCCCCTCCTGGCGCGCCATGAAGAATCCTCCAGTGGTGATTACGCCGACGATCACAAGGGCGAAAACCGCCACGGGAAGTGCAAAGCCGCGCTGTTCTTTCTGTACCATCTCATCCTACCTCGATTGGACCGATCCAGGCCGTTCGCTGATTCCGTAGTTCGTTAATTCCGTAGATAGATCGCAGTTGAAAGGGAATCCGCCACCGGATATCCCTGCTGGTTCAGGACGCTGGCCTTGGACCGAAGGGTCACGTCGACGCGTGACACCGCCCTGGGGTTCGTCGTGACGTTTCCGATGGAGTCCACGTATGTGAACGAGACTCCATTCGGTGCGAGTGGCCCCACCAGGGGCTCCGTCCTCGCGCCTGACCTGCGGGCCAGATAGTTTTCCCCGTCCACCACGTACAATCCGTACGTGTAGATCTTGAACCCTCTGACCGGAGCGCCAATCCGCACCGTGTCGCTCGCCAGCGCCGCGGCCAAGGCCGGAACCGTAAGCAACTGGGCAGGATCTCCTCCCAAGCACGTCTGGGTCGTGTCGATGCCACCCACGGCCCCCGCAAGGATCGTGTCGTCACTCGCGATGTCGGTATCGTTGTCGGCGAAGACCATGACGGAGTCTCCGTCCTCGAAAAAGCGACCGATCTTCTGCACGCGCACCGGGCTTCCCGTTGCGTTCGTCCCGCACACCAAGCCGAAAGCCCGCATGGCTCGGATCTCGATCCGATCGGATCCCAAAGTCAGGATGTCACCTTCGGCGCGGCTTATCTCTCGGAGCTCGGAAAAAAGGATGTCGAGCCCGGCACGAACGTTCTGCTGACCCTGAATCTGCGCCGTCTGGACCGTCAAGGCTCTCTGACTTGAAAGCAGGATCTGATAGGTGGCGCCGACCAACATTGCACCGACGACGGCCACGATCATCAGCTCAACGAGCGTGAACCCGCGTCTGTCCCCGGTCTTCATGGCCTCAGCACCCTGTAGAGCACCGTATCCGCGACGGCGTTCGATAGCATGGGACTCGACTGACTCTCGGATGCCGAGACCCGGCCCGGCCCCACCGCCACGATGCGGACCGCCTGGGTCTGCGGCGTGGTAACGGTCGGGGTCCAGGAGACCACCAACGGCCCGATCGTGTCCTGCCCCTCGCTGATCGAATCGTAGGGGGTCGCGCGGATGCGCTCCATCACGCTTTGGATGGCTGCGACCCGCGCCGTAGTCACCTCAGCCAGCGTGAGCTGGCGGGTGATGAACAGTGTCGTCGTGGCGAGCCCCATTACACCGAAGGCGAGTACGAAAAGGGCCATGACCAGCTCGACCAGCGAGAAACCAGCGTCGGGGCGCATGCCACCTGCTTGGCGTCCGGACATCATTTGACCACCACCTGTCCGAGCGTAAGAACCCGAACCGAAGCCGTGTCCGACGCAAGCAGAAAGGAGACCGTCACGGGAGAATCGAAGTTGTTGCATCCTATATCGGCGAAGCCGCGAGCGTTCATACAGACGCTCACGTCCGCGTTGGTCGACGTGCGCATGTCCACGTTGAACTCATCCCCGAAATCAACGGTCTCGAGGACCTCGCCAGCCCGACTCAGCCATACGCTGTCATCGTCTGGATCGAGGTTCAGCTGAACGATTTGTCCGTACTCCACGGCATGTGCCCGGGCACGAGCGTGCATCGACATGAAGGTCTGTCGGGCTCCCTTGGTCGCGAAGCGCCCGGAAACGCCGTTGAAGCTCGTGATGGCGATGCTGGTGAGGACGGATCCCACCATGATGACCACCACGAGTTCAATGATTGAAAAGCCTGACCTTCTTGTATCCATTTCCATTTCGTTCGTTAAGACGATGGGAGGAGCCACGTTGGACAATCCGCGAGATCCGTGCCATGCGAGGATCCCAACAACCGCGGGCCCTCTTCCCTTATGCAGTCACTGATTCGGGTAAACTTTTCCCGGCACCGGGTAAAGAGTACCCTGAAAAAAGGCGCTCAGAATGGGTAGAAAACGGGGTAGACGTGGGGGAGTTTTCGGCTAGGAAGGGCGCGGTGGCGTGGAGTCGCGATGCGGCCGGGAGGCCACGGCCATTAAGCTCAGCCTAGGGTGGGGACCACTCAGGAGCTCGAATGCCATGTAGCTTCCGTCCGGAGAGATCGCCGCATCCGTCAGGGCATCGGAGCGGCTAGATGTTGTACATTAAGCTTTGAGCAACCGTCACCCGGAGTTCACGCTGAACGCTTCCCAATACTGTAGCTTCCGCTACCGTGCCGCACCGCTCGCGACCGGTCTGCTGTTGGCTGTGACTGCGCTCCCAGCATCGGCACAGGTCAGTCCTGAGGAAGGGCACTCAAGGGGCGCGCTCAAGGAGCCCACAGCAGCAGCTTCCGCGACCGAGACGAACCGTGAGCGGTACGAGCTCCCTGCCGTGCGGGTTGAGGAGGGCCCGGTCATCGACGGAGTCCTGGACGACCCGGCATGGGAACAAGCCGCCCTGATTGACGAGTTCGTCCAGCAGGAGCCCCTCGAGGGTGCCCCTGCCACGCAACGGACCGAGGTTCGCGTGCTCTTCGACGGGGCGAGCCTCTACGTGGGCGTCCTTGCTTTCGATTCCTCTCCGGAACGTGTCACCGCCACCGAGATGCGGCGGGACGGGCCCCAGATCATGAACGAGGACAGCTTCCAGATCATCCTCGACACCTTCATGGACTCCCGTTCCGCGTACATGTTCGTCGTGAGCCCGCTCGGGGCGATGCTGGACCAGCAGGTCATTCGGGAGGGCCAGGGGACGCAGCGTGGCACCTCGTCGAACATAAACCTGCAGTGGGACGGAGTCTGGGACGCGTCGGCGCGCAGGACCCCGGAGGGGTGGGCCGCCGAGGTTCGGATCCCGATGGTCACCCTCCGGTTCCCCGCCGCGTCCCCGCAGTCGTGGGGGATCAACTTCATGCGGAACATCCCTCACCTGAACGAGGTGTTGTTCTGGGCCCCGATTCCACTCCCCTACGGAATCACCCGGGTGAGCCTCGCGGGCACGCTGAACGGACTCGAAGGCCTCAGCCGGGGGCGGGATCTGCGCATCAAGCCTTTCGTGGTGGCGGGAGGCGAGGCTGAGCGCAGCGAAGGGGTTTCGACCCGGTCGATCTCCCGCGATATGGGCCTCGATATCAAGTACGGGATCACCCCCAGCCTGAACCTCGATCTGACCCTCAACACGGATTTCGCGCAAGCAGAGGTAGACGACGAGCGAGTGAACTTGACGCGCTTCCCCCTCTTCTTCCCGGAGAAGCGGGACTTCTTCCTGGAAAACGCCGGCCAATTCAACGTCGGGACGACGGGCACAGGCCAACGGGCCGACCTCTTCTTCACCCGCCGGATCGGGATTGACGAGAGCGGTGGGCAGGTTCCGATCATCGCCGGGGCACGGATGACCGGGAAGGTGGGGCAGAACGACGTCGCGGTCATGGACATCCAGACCGACGACGCGTTCGGCCAACCCGGACAGAACTTCCTGGTGGCACGCTATAGCCGTGACATCCTGAGCCGTTCGAAGGTGGGGGGGATCGTGGTCAACCGGCAGGCTACGAGCGGTGGGGACTACAACCGCACCTACGCAGCAGACGCCGCGCTCGCGCTCGGTTCGAGTCTACGGATCAACGGGTTCCTGGCCCAGACCCAGACTCCGGCGATCTCTTCGGACGACCAAGCAGGTTATTTCCGGGCGCATTGGCTGAGCGATTCCTGGGATATCTATCTCGATCACGTTGACCTCGGGGACAACTTCAACCCGGAGGTGGGCTTCGTGCCCCGGGTCGGCGTCCGCTCGACCAAGTTCCTTTTCAATTGGACTCCTAGGCCCGATTTTGGGGGGATTCGGGTCATGGACGGACCGATGTGGCAGCTGGTCTATACGACCGACCAGGCCGGACGGCTCGTATACCGACAGTTTCACCACATGATCCGGATCATATTCGAGAACAGCGCGCGCTTGGACTTCGTCTACAACAGGAACTTCGAACGTCTGGACGAGCCGTTTTCTGTGCAGGGCATCTCCATCGCCCCTGGGAAATACTACTTCTACAACGCGAGAATCGGCTTCAACAGCGATCCATCCCGACAGGTCAGCTACAGCGTCACCTACCGTCCCCAGGGCTTCTACGGCGGGAACCGGAAGGATCTTTCGCTGAATCTCGGATCCCGGATTACCTCCAAGTTCTCGACCGCAGTACAGTACACGCGAAACGACGTGGACCTCCCGGTTGGAGACTTCGTGACTCAGCTCGGCTCCCTCCGCGTCGACTACGCATTCTCTCCGACGCTCAGCCTCCGGACGCTGACGCAATACAACTCGTCAAGGGATCAGTGGAGCACGAGCGCGCGCTTCCGCTACATCTATCGTCCTGGAAGCGACCTCTACATCGTCTACGATGAGGTACGCCGGGACATCAACGGCATTCCCCTCGCTCAGGAGTTCCGGGACCGCCGGCTCATCATCAAGGCGACCTACCTCCTGACCATGTAGTCGGAAGCTAGCAACCCCCAAGGAGCCAATCGAGGGACCGGCACCCAGCGCAACATACTGCTTGTGTGTTCAGCGCGACTCGTAGATCGAGCTATTGCCTTCCCGGTCGAACGTCAGAACGTCATAGGGCATCGGCCGGGAGCCTTCCATCCCCGGTGGACCTACGATCATGCCGGGCACGGTGATGCCCGCCCAGCCTGCATCCTCCTCCAAGAAGCGCATGAGCAGGTCCGCCGGAACGTGGCCCTCGACGATGTGGTCTCCGACCTGGGCCGTGTGACACCCTCTGAACTCGGGGGCGACTCCGTGCTCCTCCTGTATCGCCCAGACGTCATCGACCTCGTTGAGCGTTACTTCAAAACCGTTGTCTCGTAGGTGACCCACCCACCGGGCGCAGCATGCTCAGGTAGGGTTGTGGTACACCGTGACGGTCGGAAGCTGAGTCTGAGCAGGAGCGAACCCGATACCCGCGATCGCGACAAGGGCGAGCGCCGCAGCGCCAACTCCGAACTTCGTGGCCTTCCCGAAAGACATTTGGTATCTCCATCTGTAGGGACTAGGCGGGTGGTGGAAAGGTACGGCCAGGCACCCAGAGCCGCCATGTGTGTGTCACCGCCGGACCCCCATCCACCGTAAGGACCGGCTGCGCCAGTTTGGCGATCACCGGTTTCCGACCGTTGGCTGCAGGCCCTCAGTTCACCCCGTCCTGGGGATGCGCCTCGATCCATTCACGGGACAGCCTTTGGCCCTCGGCAATTTGCTCACGAGTCATCAGCTGCTCAACGACATCCTTGTTCCCCCCCACAATATCATAGCCCTGGGCGGCGGAGAGATTGAACCACATATAGGCGAAGACTAGATCTTCCGGAATACCTTTCCCCCGGCTATACATCGTTCCCAGGCTCCACTGGCCGAAAGCATCCCCCTGCTCAGCAGCGAGCCGATACCAGCGGACGGCTTCCGCGTCGTCCTCCGGGACGCTCCTACCTTCGTCGTACATCATCCCAAGTAGGCTCTGCATCTCAGCGACTCCCTGTTCGGCAGCTAGCCGAAACCAGCGAACGGCTTCCGTAGGGTCGGTGGTGACGCCCCACCCGTTGTAGTACATCTCTCCAAGCTTCGACTGGGCGAAAGCATCCCCCTGCTCACCAGCGAGCCGATACCAGCGCACCGCTTCCGTATCGTCCTTCGGGACCCCACTGCCAGTGGCGTACCTCAATCCAAGCTTCGACTGGGCGTGAGCATGCCCCTGATCAGCGCAACGAATCAGATCCTCGAACGGCGACGCGGAATCGACATTCGCGCAGGAAGGCAACTGAGCATCCTGCGCCGATCCGATGCCCAGGACGATGGAGAACGTGCCAACCACTGTGCCTATCAAGATGCCGAACGCGCCGTTACGACCCACCACCATTCCGAGTCCTGAAGAGAGAGTCCTCGCGCTACGTCTCGCATACATCCTAAGCGGGACTCCGCCCCTTCGCGAGTCCGCGTCCGGACACCACACGTCGGGAACGGTGGGGCACCCTGTGAACGAGGAGACGGGCGCCTTTATGTCCAGTAAGAAGCGACGCACCCGGCAACACGGTGGCAGGATCATCGCTCGGCCCCGTAGTGCCCCCGCAGCACAATAACCCTAGAGTCTTGCTATCGGCTCGGAGTTGGGAAACGAGCAATCCTGTCGCCGCCGGCGACGCCACCGACCCATATCTCGGCCCCGACCTGAATGGCGACGGTGCCAAGTATCAGGAGGTCATTCGAAGGGTAGCGGACTATTTCACTGGCCGTGAGGCTCTGCAGAGAAACCTGCGCAACCCGCGACGTCACCCCGTCGCACTGCCTCTGCCTGATGCATTCCCCGATGGCCGCCCGCGTTGGCCCGACATGACCGGCGGCAAACAACGTCTCGCCTGGGCCCCATCGGACGTTGTCGATATGAAACCCGACCTCCACGGCGTCTGTCTGGACCGGTGTACGTCCACGTGACAAGCGGATCAACGACTGGCTTCCATAGCCACCGACATAAAACCACCGACCGTCTCGAGAGATCTCCAGTCCGTTCGGACCGATGCCCTCGCTGCCGGGCACCCGGCTCCACTCAGCGTCTGTACTCCATTCCCATACATCGCCCGTTCGTGGACTCGTCGCCGCGAAGCCACCCTCCGGAAGAGCGACCACGGAATTCAGGGCAAGCGCCTCCGGTGCCACGGCGCATCCCACCCAATTCAGGGTGGGGACCGCCCCGCCCAGATCGAGCTCGAAGACTTCGATCGCTTCCCGATCCCCGTGGCCAACGACATACAAAGTGTGGCGCCCGTTTTCCCCGGCGCGCAGGTAGAGGCCGTGTGGCCTGAACTGCCTCGACACGGGGCCCGGGCACGCGCCATAGGTCACGGTGTCGTGTCGAGGTCGTGACGTGATGGTGGGAAAGAGGATGGTCGACGTGTAGTCACGGGTGTCCGCCAGATAGAGGTGTCCTTCATCGACCATGCTGGAGACGATGACCCAGGGGGACTGGGGGACGGGTGCGAGATCTTCCGGGCTGACCGGTCCACACAGAAACTGGACGTCGCCATCCGGCTCGCAGTCTTGCGCGTGTGCTGCGGCGGCGACCAGCCACAACATGCCAATCATGAAGGTGCCGATGACCGTCGGTGTCTTCATAGCATCATCCTCCACCAAGTCCGGTAGTGTCCACCTCATTCTCTCCTGCCCCGGGCAGATCCGCAACTGAGCCGGAGGGCAACACTCGGCTTGCCTCTGACCGTGCGGGATGCGGGTAGGCAATATGAAAGGGCTGGCGCAAGAGTATGATGAGGACCCGAGGCCAGCTTCGACGATGATCCTACTAATATTCGCCGATTAGGTGCGTGAGCACCCAGCGCGGCAGCAAGTCAGATACGTCTGGAGCTGGCTCATACTGAGGGGCCTGTGTTAGGCCCGGTTAGGGGCCATAACGGACATTGCCACGAGCGTCCTCCTGTCGTGCCTCGGGTCCTCCGTTCTTCGTGTTATGCGGCCGCCTCGAGCGCGGTCGCCTGTTCGATCTCGAGATCACGCATCACGGCCCAGATGAAGCCGACGAGCTCACGGGCGGCCGCGACTGCGGCGACCTGCGATGTTTTCCGGTTCGCGATGCGATGGTAGAGCTTGTACAGCCTATGCTGGGCCTTCCAGGCATGAGCAATCACGCCGGGCGGTTGGCCCGCTTGTCGCTTCTTGAGTTGGGCGCCGACGGCAGGTCGGAGCCTGTAGTGCCAGGCGGCTTGAACGAGCACGTGACGACACCGACTGTTGCCGGCCTTGGTGATGGCCCCCCTCCGGCTCTGGTTACCGGAGGAGTGCTCCCTGGGCACGAGCCCGAGATAGGCCATGAGCTGGCCAGGTCGCTCGAAGCGCCGCCAGTCCCCGACCTCTGAGATCAGGATCATCGCCGAGAGCGTGCTGAGCCCACGGAAGCAGGAGAGTCGCTGGACCGGGGTCCGATAGGCATCGGAGAACGCGATCTCTTCGATCTGACAATCGAGATCGTCACGGCGACTGACCTTGTAGTCCATGAGCGCCAGATACTCGCCGTAGACCGCCCGATCCTCTGGTTCAAGCCGGCCCTGGCGCAAGAGCCGCTCCAGCCACGCTCGATGCTCTTTTCCCCAACGTCCTCCTCGGAAAACGAAGCCACGACGACTCAGGAACTTCAGAACGTGATGACGCGAGCGCAGGATCTCACGCTGAAAAGTCTGACGACACCGAACGAGGTCTCTCACTCGCTCCTCAGCCGGCGAGGGGATGCGGATCGGCACGAGCTCACCGGCCCGGTACAGACGAGCGAGCATGATGGCATCCCTCCGATCGTGCTTGCGCTGCTCGCCCGGACGAATCGGGGTCATGGAAGGTGCGATGATCTCGCAGCCATACTCCCACTCGGTGAGCTCGCGGTACAGGACGTATCCAGCTCCGCTGGCCTCGTAGCACGTGCGGATTTCACCGCGCCCGGCCCATCGATCGAAGAACCGCTTGAGTTTGCGCAGATCGTTGGGCAGCTTCTGCACAACGGATGGCTCCTTGCTTGCTCCCTCGAAGACCGCCACGGTGATCGTGTCCTGGTGTACATCCATTCCAACGTAGATCGGTGGCTTTGACATGGGCTGGCTCTCCTTTTCCGCTGCGACCCTCTGTGTCGCATGTGGCCCTGGTGTGTGAACCCAATCGGTCCGCACTGACCCACGGTAAGCCGATTAGGTCGAGCCAGCCCTTTCATGTCTACTAATATGAGGGGGGCTACTCGATGGGATACGTTTGGCACCGTCTGCGATATCGTGCTGGACCCGGCGCTCCTTGCAGGAAACCCAGAGGAGGTTGTGGGGCTTCTTGAGGAAGGGTAAGCCAAAGATGGACACAATAAAAATGACGGCGATCATCACCTGTCCCGCCTGCGGGACGAGGACTGAGGCTGAGATCTCGGAAGGGGCGTGCCAATACTTCTGGGACTGCCCGGCTTGCAAGACGGTTCTACGACCGAAGCCGAGGGATTGTTGCGTGTTCTGCTCCTACGCGGACCGCCGCTGCGCGACCGCACCGCCGACCTAAACTGTACCACCACCCGCCTCACCGTCTCACTCCAGAACGGCATCGTCGGCTCCCCTGCTCTGTCCGTCTCGACCCCGAACTCCTCGTGCTCCCGCATCATGCGCAGACACGCATTATTACCGCTTAGCTGTATTCCCGCTTAGTTCCTTGGAAATTATCATAAATCGCCCGGTGACGAGCCAAGCCATACTCGTCCTCACGTCGTTCATACTCCCGGACCCAACTGATCAAGTCCTCGAGCATCTTGTCCTGTTCTTCGGGCGACGTGAATTTGTCGGGTTCCCACGGACGTTTCCGGCAATTTTCGACACAAGCTGCGACACCAGGGTTTAGAAATCTCAGTTCGGTGCAGTGTGGTAACGCTGCCTCCACGAGTTCGCCATAGCATCCTTCAAGCATCCATTCCGAGTGGCCCGATATTAACTGCGCTAAATCGTCGATGCTTTCTTCCAGTGGCCTGCGAACCGCAACGTCTGACCACGCAATCGAGTCAAGACGCGAAAGTGGTAGATCGCACTCGCGTTGAAGTTCGCGAGCCATCGTCGTCTTACCCGCACCAGCGTTTCCGTAAATAATGATCCGACGCTTGCTCATGGCGATCTTATTGAATGCGTTCAAGCTAAGGATGGGACTGACGCGAGGCCGTTAGTTCTCCAGTTTGCCGACGATCACCACGCCTTCCACGAAGACGCGAAGCCAGCGGATCTTAAAGGCTTTGCAGTTATGTTCAGGCTTCTGCGCCCATTTGTAAATCGTTGTTTTTCTCTTCAGCAAGGCGGGATCCGTCAAGGTCCGTCTTGCAGACCTTCGAGCCCGTTTCGCGGGGCTTTTCGGCCCGACCTTCCCATGGATCTTCCCATCCACAGCGCGGTTACGGAAGACAAGGTCAATTCTGTCCTCCGGCCCACGCCACCCGGAACCCGAAGCCGTCGCTCACTAAGACCGGAAAGAAGTTGTTGCGAAACGAACCGCGCAGGGCGACCGCACTGCTTTCGAAATCACCACCCCGCAACACGCGCGACGAGCCTGATTGGGCGCCCGTCGGGTCCAGGGCATCCGAAGCTTCGTAAGGACCGTACCAGTCCCGCATCCACTCCCAGACGTTCCCCGCGAGGTCGTGCACGCCTTCGGGCGTCGCCCCGTCGGGCCGTGACATCACGGGAATCGACGCCGTCTCTCCGCAGCCATCGACCTGCGCCAGTTGGCACGTCGGTGCTCGCTCGCCCCACGGGTACGTCCGACCCGCTGCCCCACGTGCCGCGAACTCCCACTGCGCTTCTGTTGGAAGGCTCCCACCGCGAGAACCGGCATAGTCCATGGCTTGCTGCCAGCTGACGGCTACAACGGGGTAGCGCTCCTGTCCGCTCGGGAACTGATGCCCGGCGTCGAAGCGGCGATACTCCTCGTTCGTCACCTCGTGCTCCTGAATCCAGAAGCCCGACATCGTCACACGGTGTACGGGCCGCTCGTCGTCGGCTCCGTCGTCGTTCCCCATCTGGAACGTCCCGCGCTCGATCCGGATGGGTCGGTTCAGCGGGTCGTCGGCTCCCGGCGGTGGAGTCGGATTTTCGAGGGCGGTCACCGTCACACCCACTTCGCGCTCGATCGTCCCACCTGTACCGGTCGCTACGAGTTGGTAGGTCTGGTCGCCGGTAGGCGTGACGCGGCGAGAGCCGCTCGCCGCGACCGTTCCGATGCCGGGCTCCAGCCTCACGCTCGTCGCGTTCGTCGTCGACCAGGTGAGCGTGGTCGCGCCCCCGCGCTCAATCGTGTTGGGCTGAGCGGTCAGGCTCGCTATAGGCGGATCGGGGACCGGTGCAGCGACGCTGATTCGCACCGACTGACGCGTTTCCCCGCCAGGTCCCGAAGCCACGAGGGCGTAATTGACCGTCACGCGTGGAGAGACGTTCGTGTCACCGCTCAACGCGACCGGACCGCCGGGCTCCAGTTCCACACGATCCGCATCTGACGTGTTCCACGTCAGCGTGACCTCGTCGCCCTGCGTGACCGTGGTTCTGTCCGCGCTGAACTCTTCGATTGTTGGTGCGTCCGGCTCGACTGCGACGGTAATCTGGATCGGGTCACGGGCCTCGCTACCCGCCCCGTAGGCCACCAGCACGTACTCCGTGTCCTGTTCCGGCGATAAGGCGGTAGAGCCGCTAGCGGCCACAGTTCCCTCATCAGGGAGTAGGTGGACACTGTCGGCCAATGACGTGCTCCAGGTCAAAGTGACCTCATCGCCTAGGGTGATCGAGGTCGCGCTGGCACGAAAGAGGCTGATCTGCGGTTCGACGGCCGCCTCCACCGGGGTCGTCGGGTTACTCGGTGTTGGCCCCGGGCTTGGGGACGGCCTGATTGGCCAACCCACAACCAAGGCGATCATGCCACCTCCCACGATGGACATGGGCTTGACCCAGGCTCGGCGCTCCGGCGCCGTACCGTCTCGCTCCAAAACGGCAGCGTCCCCACTCGATCCGTCTCCAGCTCGAACTCCTGGTGCTCGCGGTGCCGATCCTGAAGCCGCTCCGCTCTGGCACTCCGTGCTGGACTCAGCTATGGAGACATCGCCGTCGACTACCGCGCCCTCATACAGCATGAGTCGCGGCGCGTGGAGGTCGCCGTGAACCACCGCCGAAGCCTGGATTTCCAACCTTTCTCGCGCGTCGACCGATCCATGCACCTCGCCGTTGAGGACCACTTCTCGAGCCTCCACACCGCCCTCCACCCGGCCGCCCTTCGTCACGATTACTTGGTCGTCGGCCAATACCGCGCCGAGGACAGTGCCCGCCACGCTCACGACCGAGGCGCTGTGCACGCTGCCAAGCACTCGCATATTGGCGGCGATCACCGATATGTCGAGGGGTCGCTGGTCCTCTTCTTGCCCGCCGATGAGGCCTAGGTGGGGCCGCAAGTCGTTGGTTTTCGTCATGTGTCCGTCCGCACTACCGTAGATGGCCCCCCCGGCACGCAGCCGGTAGGGACAGTTCACTGCGCCGACGACTTCGTCACCATCGACCGTACCACAAACATCTTTTCGCGGGTCGGGAGGTGCAAGCAAAATCCCCTCAACTGTCGGGCATTCCGAAACCGGTCATCGTGGTGAGAACCCAGCACGCGAGCTGCGCCTCGGTGGCTGGCAGAGACGTATCGGGGCACTCGCAGTGCCCGCTTGATCATCGGGCGGGGGCAAAGAATCCCTTGGTTGACGGGTCTGGACCGCCCCCTCAAATTACCCTGATCCGGCAATGGGCCTTCCTTTTTTCCTATCCTTACTCGGGCTTGAGAAGGTGACACCATGAGCAAGAGACTTAGTATTGCCCTCAGCGCGGCCCTCTCGATGTCGCTGCTAATCGCTGCGGATTCGTTCGCTCAAGTCACGCGCATCGACCTGCACGTGGTGGAGTCACCCGCCCTCGACGGAGAAAGCTTCGGCCAGGTCGGACAGTACGAGTTCCTAAGGGGCGTCGTTTACGGCGAGGCCGACCCCGCCGACCCACGACACCGTGAGATCGTGAATCTCGAGAATGCCCCCCGAAATTCTCGTGGGCGGGTTGAGTACAGTACGACGGTCGAGATCTACCGACCGATCGACATGAGCCGGTGGAATAGGGCGATCTACCACACGGTCCCGAACCGCGGCAGAGCTAGAGCGGGTGAAGCTGCACTGCTCGAGATGGGCTTTGCGCTGGTGGGAGTCGGCTGGCAAGGAGACCTGTCGCCCACAGAGACGAACATCGTTCCCTTCCTGCCGGTCGCCAGGCAAGCGGATGGCTCACCGATCGTGGGACGGGTACTGGAGGAGCGCATCTTCAACAATGCGGACCCGGTCTCTAACGGTCGACTGACGTACAAGGCCGCGTCGCTGGATCCGCGCGATGCCACCCTGACGGTCCGTCGGAGCCAGACGGCTCCCCGAAAGACCCCGGATGATCTGAGGTGGAGTTACGTCGACTCTGGCGAGATCCGCATAGAACGCCCCGCCGGATTCGACGGCGGTGCGATCTACGAGTTCATCTACAACGCAAAGGACCCGATCGTCATGGGACTCGGGTTCGTGGCGATGCGGGATGCGATCTCGTTTCTCCGGTACGATGCGACGGACACGTTCGGAAGCACGAACCCACTCTCGTTCGACGGCCTGGCGAGCACCGCGATCTCCCTTGGCGTCTCACAGAGCGGGCGATACCTGAGGGATTTCCTCTATCAGGGATTCAACGAGGACGTATCGGGCCGAATCGTCTTCGACGGCATGCATCCAGACATCGCCGGATCACGAAAGACCCTCACGAACTACGCGTTCAGTCAGCCCGGTCGTATGCAGGCGCAGCACGAGGATCACCTCTACCCGGGAGACCAGTTCCCCTTCACCTACGCGAGGCTCACGGATCCGATTAGCGGACGAACGGACGGTCTCCTGGAGAAGTGCTCAGCCTCCAACACCTGCCCGAAGATCATTCACACCGATAGTGAGACCGAGATCTGGCAGGCACGCTCCTCCCTCGTGGTCACAGACGGGCTTGGACGCGACATCGAACTACCGGAGAGCGTGAAAGTTTACCTCGTCGCCGGTACTCAGCACGGAGGCGGCCCGGGTGTTCACGTGGCCACGCCGAGCCGGAGAAGCTGCGAGAATTTGATCAATCCACTGGGCTACCGGCAGATACGGCTTGCGCTGACCGTGGCCCTCTACGAGTGGATCGTCGAGGGAGTCGATCCTCCGGCGAGCCGCTTTCCCAGCGTAGCGGACGGTGGGCTCGTGCCCGCTGCTGACAACGGCTTTCCCCACATCCCGGGCGTGTTCTTCTCCGGAGGCTACAACCCCCTTCGCCTGCACGATCACGAGGCTGTGCCGCCGAAGCAGGGCGACCCGTATATGGTTCTGGTAGGAAGCGTAGACCGCGACGGAAACATGATCGACGGCATCCGGCATCCGAACCTGTCCGTTCCGATCGGGACGCACACAGGCTGGAATCTATGGCGGGAGGACTTGGCGGAAGGGGCGCTGTGCCGCACGACCGGCTCGTTCATTCCCTTTGCCACTGATCGAGCGGAGCGCGAGGCCATGGGAGACCCCCGGCCCTCACTCAAGGAGCGGTATCCGGGGCACGAAGAGTATGTGAGCGCGGTGTCCGAGGCGGCGGAGGCCCTGGTTCGCGATCGGCTCCTACTCCCGCGGGACGCGGAGGAGATCGTTAAGCTAGCCCGAGGGAGCGAGATCGGCAGGGTAGGACGATAAGGGCCCTCTAAGCCACGAGGACGCAAACAGCGTCCCCGGGCCAAATTTCCGAAGATGTGGATAACTCCGGAAAGCCTAGAGGCGCCGCCCGGATGGAGCTGCGGTTGCCTTCGGCAATCCTCGCTCGTCTCGGCGGTCGGCGCTGAGCCCGTATTACGGAGGGCGTTCTTCGCGCCTCGGCTCGAACCGACGGTTCGAACCCGGGCGGCGGCACCATGAGGGACTCCATCCAAAAGAGGCGCCGCCCGGATTCGAACCGGGGAATAAAGGCTTTGCAGGCCTCTGCCTTACCGCTTGGCTACGGCGCCAAGAAAAGAGGGGCTGCGCGTCGTGAGTGACGGGCTCACCCCTCTTCAAAGCGGGAAACCGGACTCGAACCGGCGACCCCCACCTTGGCAAGGTGGTGCTCTACCAACTGAGCTATTCCCGCAAGAAAAAAGGTGTCCCGGATCCCTACCCAAACCTACTTAAAACGTTTCCGAAACACCCTTCATTTGTGCGCTGGAACCTAGAATGGGCCCATGAAATGTCAAGTTCCCACGGCCTCTTTTCCCCATTATGTTCCCCCGCCACATCCCTCGTCCTGGCCTGGGGCGGAGGAACGCTATAGCCGAAGGGAATCATTATCGAATGAAGGTGGTTTTCGCAGTTCTCGCCTCTATCATTATGCCGTTTGGCTTGGGGGCACAGGAGTTCTCGGAACCGCTCCTCCCGGCCGGACAACTCCGGCTCGAGGTCAATTCGGTCTTCCTGTTCGCGGATGAGCGTTTCGGCCGACGCATGGAGGGCGCATCACTCATCGAGGAGGACGAACCGCTCGGGTTCGACTTCGAGGACACCGCGGCAGGTGCCCGTCTGTTCCCTGCCCTCGAAGATCTGGAGGCGAACCTGATGACGGCTACGGGGGCGGCCGTCACACCGGTGGTGCTCGGCCAGACTCGGGCGGTTCTGACGAAGGACGCTGTCTGGCTTCCGATCCGGCTGGACCTGGGCGTATTCGACTGGCTGAGCGTTGGCGCTACGGTTCCGTTCTCGCGACGCCGCGCCGAGTTCGAGACGTCCATCCAAACTGACGGAGCCAACGTTGGCCTGACGCCCGGCACGGCGGGCGACTTCCTCGGGTCTGTGTCGGCGGCCAACGACGCCCTTTCGCTCATTAATACGACGTTGTGTACATCGGATCCCTCGAGTCCGGAGTGCTCCCAAGCGACCAGCCTTTTGGCTGAGGGCCAGAGCTTCCATGGAGCTCTGACAGACGGGGCGGCTCATGGCGTGTTCCCGCTCGAAGGCTCCGATACGGGGGGGGCGCTCCAGGACCGCGTGACCACGCTTGTGAATGCCTATCAGGCGGTCGGGGTCTCGTCCTTTCCGGCGTCGATCCCCTTGGCCACTGAAGTGTTGACCGAAGCGACATACTTGGACCTGGTGAGGAAGGCCCGGCCGGTCGGCGTCGAGGGCGATTCCCTCAAGACCTGGAGGAGCCCCTGGGAGATGGGCGATGTGGAGATTCATGCCCGCGCCCGTCTGTGGGGGATCGGCCAAGAGGCCAGTCCAGAGGGGTCGGAGCCCACCCTCAGCCTGGAGATCGGCGCGGGCGCGCTCTTTCGATTTGGCACGGGCCGGACGGACTCTCCGCGGAACTTTATCGACACGGGGAGCGGAGACGGTCAGTACGACATCGAGTTGAGCGTGTTCGGAGCGTTGAGCGTTGGAAGTCGCCTCGGCATCGTGGGAGACCTCGCGTATGGGCTCCAGCAACCCGTCCAGGTCCTCAAGCGGATCGCGGCTCCCGAGCGGATCTTCGCCCCTCTCATCCCGGCTGAGCAGGTGGTGCGTTGGAACCCCGGCGACTACACGCAGCTTCGTGTATCCCCGCGAGTGTACCTGACACAAGAGGTCGCCGTGGCGTTCGATCTCCGGTACTTCTCGAAGAAGGCGGATCGCTACCGCTCGGTCGGCGCCGCGGTGGGACCCAGTGCCGGTTTACTCGACCTCGAGACCAAACAGCGGTTCCTCGGCGTCGGCGGTGGCCTCGTCTTCTCTACGGTGCAAAGCGGGCGAGGCCGACCGCTAGAAGCCCGATTCTTCTTTCAGCAGGCGGTGTCGGGAAGTGGAGGTCTGACCCCGAAAACCTGGCGTGTCGAGGTCGGGCTGCGCTTTTATCGAGGCCTTTGGCAGTAAGACTCGTCGGCAGCTAATCGTTGGCAGCGAGCAGCTCCTTGGCGTGGTCCTGCGAGGTCTCGGATTCGGGATCGCCCCCCAGCATTCGCGCGATCTCCCGCACACGGGCATCGCCCGAAAGTCCCTTTACGTCCGCAGCGGCGAGCCCTTCGCCGTCACTCTTCTCCACGAACAGATGACTGCGGGCTTGTGAGGCGAGTTGCGGAAGATGGGTCACGACGAACACCTGATGGTAACGGGCCACATCCTTCAGCTTGGCGCCAACCAACGTGGCAACCTGCCCCCCGATTCCGGCGTCGATTTCGTCGAAAACCAACGTCGGAACCTCATCGACCTGCGCCAGAATCGCCTTCAGGGTCAGCATGACCCTCGACAACTCACCGCCGCTGGCCACTCGCGCGAGCCCGGAGGGCGGAAAGCCAGCATTGACCGAGACCAGGAACTCGACGGATTCGGCTCCATGGGATCTCACCTCGGGAAGAGCGTCCATCTGGACCTTGAAGGTCGCGGCCGACAGGCCCAGGTCGGGCAGCAGCGCCTCGACCTCTTCCTCGAGGCGGGTCGCCGCCTTCCGCCTCTTCTTGCTGAGGCGGGCTGCAGCGGAAGCGAGGCTTTCTTGCATGCGTTCGACATCGGCGGTGAGGGCGTCCTCGTCCCAGCCTCCGTCCTCTAGCTCGCTCAGCTCCCCTCGGACCCGTTCCCTCGCCGCCACGACGTCCTCTGACGTGGGGCCGTACTTCCTCTTGAGCGAGTGAATCACGTCGAGCCGGGCACGAACCTCCTCGAGCCGCCCGGGATCATGAATGACGGTGCCCACGTAGTCGCTCAGCTCCCGACCGACCTCGGCGAGTGTGTGATACGCCTCCTCGAGCTCCTTGTGAGGTGCATCCAGCGACGAATCCCACTCCTTCAGCCGGGCAAGAGTCTGGGCCAGACCGGAAATTTTTTCGGTAATTGCACCCTCCGTGTCGTACAGCTCACCGTGGACCCTCGTGGCCTCACCGAGAAGCTCCTCGGAGTGCTCGAGGCGCCGACTCTCTTCCGTAAGCTCCTCCTCCTCTCCGGGCTGTACGTTCGCCTCATCGAGCTCACTCATTTGGAAGCGGAGGAATTCGACCCGACTCGCGAGTTCCTGGCGATGCTCCCGCAGCTCCTTCAACTGGGCTTCCAGCTTGGAAAGGTTTTGGAACTCCTCCGCCACCGCGGTCGCGTCGGACCCGGCTTCACCGAAGGCGTCCAAGATGCCGCGCTGCGTGTCCTTCCTCAGAAGCGTCTGATGTTCGTGCTGTCCGTGCAGATCTACTAGGGATCGTCCCAGATCTCCCACCGTGCGGGCCGTGGTCGGGGACTCATTGATCCAGGCGCGGTTCCTGCCCGCCGCCGCCACCTCTCGCCGAAGGATCAACAGGCCATCCTCGGCCTCGATTCCGAGTTCGCTCACCTGAGCCATGAGCTTCGGATGTCCCGACACGTCGAAGACCGCCTCGACCATGGCCCGCTCCGCGCCGGAACGCACCTTGTCGCTAGACGCGCGCTCGCCCAACAGAAGCGAGAGCGCGCCGACGATGATCGACTTCCCCGCCCCGGTCTCCCCGGAGAGAGCACTCAACCCGGGTCCCAGCTCAAGGGTCAGATCATGGATGACTGCGTAGTCACGAATGCGGAGTTCAATGAGCATGAATCAATTTACCGAGTGCAATGCGGGGATCCCACAAAAATCTGCGGGTCCCACTAACCGGTGTGCCGTGCCGCCCAGTTGAGCTTGCGCCGGAGCGTTCCGAAAAAATTCTGCCCGGCAAACCGGACCAGCGGGATCTGGATTTCTGAACGTCCGATGTGGATCTCCGCACCCGTCTCGAAGTCGTTCGCGACCTGTCCGTCCGCCGTTACCACCAAATCCTTCGTCCGTTCGATCGGACTGATGGCGACCCGCTGTGTTCCCGGAATCACCAGGGGTCGCATGGCCAGGGTGTGTGGACAGATGGGCGTGACAATCAAGCAGTCGACCGACGGCACGACGATGGGTCCGCCCGCCGACAGCGAATAGGCCGTCGAGCCCGTGGGCGTGGCCACGATCAGTCCGTCCGCCGAGAAGCTGCCCATCTCCTGCCAGGCACCGTCCCCTTCGGCCCCGCCATTCGGTCCGTCTGCCCCGTTCGTTCGTGCCGCTCTCTCTTGGACCCGGAGGTCCAGCCGAGTCACACGAGCGCCCCCCCGCTTATGAATCACGAAGTCGTTCCACGCGAACATCGGCTCCCCTCGCGACGCGTCGGGATGGACGATACGAGCCTCCAGCGTGTACCGACGATCGAGCACGTAGTCGCCGTTCAAGACCAACGCCAGGTGTTCCTCGAACTCCGCCTGCGGAAGGGCCGTGAGGAAACCGAGGTGCCCGAGATTCACACCGAGAACCGGGATGTCTCGTCCGGCGACTGACCGGCCCGCCCGCAGCAGCGTTCCGTCCCCGCCCAATGCGATCAGGAGATCGATCGGGTCGGCATCGAGATCCATGCCCTTGGCCCCTTCGGGTGCCAAGTCGGTGAGGCGTTCCTCGAAGGCGAGATCGATCTGGTGGTTGCTGGCGAAGTGGACCAACCGATCGACGCAGCCGGGCACGTCATCGTTGTCCGGACGGCCCGCGACGCCGATACGTCTCAGACCGGCCCCTGTACCGACGCCGACGGCGCCTTCGGTCGGTGCGGCCCGCCCACTCACGCAGACTCCACCGCCGCCGACACCGCGTCTCCCAACATCCTGCGGGCCTCCGTGGCGATCCCTTCTGCGTCGAGCCCGAGATCGTGAAGGAGCTCGTCACGTCCGCCGTGCTCGACGAACTGGTCGGGGAGTCCCAGACACCGCACGTCGATCGTATCCTCTGACGAGAGGGCCGATAGCTCCCGGACCATGTGGGCACCGAACCCGTTGATCACGGCGCCTTCCTCGATCGTGATCACGCGCCGATGTCGCTCGGCCACATCTCTGAGGACCTCGCGATCGTACGGTTTCAGGAAACGGCAGTTCACGACCTCCGCCTGAAAGCCGCGGGACGCCAGCGCCTCTGCGGCCTCGGAGGCAGCGCTCACCATCGTTCCTGTGGCGAGGAACGCGAGATCGGAGCCCCGCCGAAGGATCTCCCACGTCCCGTACTCAACGTCCGGGATCTCGCTCACGTGCGGGACGGCCTCGGGCACCGCGTCTCTCGGCCAGCGCACGGAGAACGGGCCGTCCTCGTGTCGAATCCCCAGCCGCACGAGCGCCATCATCTCGGCCCCGTCTTTGGGGGCGGTCACCGTCATACCCGGAACGAGCAGCATGTAGGAAATGTCGAACGACCCGTGGTGCGTGGGCCCATCGGGGCCCGCGAGTCCGGCCCGATCCATACAGAAAACAACCGGTAGTTCCTGGAGCGCGACATCGTGGATGATGCCGTCGAAGGCGCGCTGCAAAAACGTAGAGTAGATGCAGACGACGGGCCGGACCCCTCCGACCGCCGCCATTCCGGCAGCCGCCGTGACGGCATGACCCTCGGCGATACCCACATCGAAGAACCGATCTGGGAAGGCTTCACCGAAGATGTCGGTACTGGTCCCGTCCGGCATTCCCCCGGTGATCGCGACGATCCGGGAATCGAGTTCACCCAACTCTTTGAGTCCCTTGCCGAAAACCTTTTGGTACCGAGGCAGGCCACCACTCTCTTTCTTCGCCTCCCCACTGATCTTGTCGAATGGCGAGGCCGCGTGCCACTTGTACGCGTTCTGCTCAGCGAGGGAAAAGCCCTTGCCCTTCTGTGTGATCACGTGGACCAGAATCGGACCGTCCAGTCGGCGGACCCTGCCCAGGGTCTCGACCAGCGAGTCGAGATCGTGTCCGTCGACCGGACCGATGTACCGGAAGCCGAGCTCCTCGAAGAGCATCCCAGGGACGAAGAGGCCCTTCACGCTCTGGTCCGTGCGGCTCGCAACGCGCCTCACGATGCCTTTCGCGCCGCCCGGCCCCATTGAGAGCAAATCCTTCACCTCATCTCGAATCCGATTGTAGACCGGACTCGTCATCACGCCGGTCAAATACTTGTTCATTGCCCCAACGTTGGGCGCGATCGAATGGTCGTTATCGTTTAGGACGACGATGAGGTTCCGATCGGTGTGACCCGCGTTGTTGAGCGCCTCGTAGGCCAGGCCGCAGCCCATCGCCCCGTCTCCGATGACGGCCACGACACTGAAGTCGTCACCATTCAGGTCGCGGGCAATGACGGTGCCGAGCGCCGCTGAAATGGAAGTGGCCGCGTGGCCGGCCCCGAAGTGATCGTATTCGGACTCGTCACGCTGGAGGAATGGTGCCAACCCATCCTTCTTACGGATCGTCGGAAGTCGCTCGTTTCGGCCGGTAAGGATCTTGTGGATGTAGCCCTGGTGGCCGGTGTCCCAGATGAGCTTGTCCCGCGGCGTTTCGAACGTGTAATGGAGCGCCACGGTGAGTTCGGCAACTCCGAGGCTGGCTCCGAAGTGGCCCCCGACCTTGGAGATCACGTCGACGTGGCGTTCCCGGGCCTCCACGACCAGCTCGTGCAGCTCTTCCCGAGAGAGCCCTCGAACGTCTTCCGGTCCGTCTATTTGGTCCAAGATCGACACGGGTCGACTCCTAACTTCGGTATTGACCACCATAACATAGCCTGGAAGCGAACGTGCCCATACGCCCGACCCCATTCCATCTTCTCTACCTCTTACGCTCCACTACATAGGAGGCGAGCGCAATCAACGCCGGTGCGTCGAGCCGAGCGCCTCGAAGCGCCGTCACCGCCTCCTCTGCGTGTGCCCGGGCTCTGGCAATCGCCTCCTCCAGGCCATACAACCACACGTAGGTGCTCTTGTCGAGCAGGCCGTCGCTGGGGTGCTTTCCCAGATCGGCTGCAATCTGGGTCGCGTCCAGAATGTCATCGGTCACTTGAAATGCAAGTCCGATGCCGCGGCCGAAGCTCTCGAGCCCAGCGAGGGTCGCGTCAGTGGCACCGGCGGCGATGCCGCCGATCGCCAAGGAAGCGGTAAGCAACGCACCTGTCTTCATGCCGTGAAGACGATCGAGCGCCGTCGAGTCGAGACGCTTTCCCTCGCCCAACAGATCGAGCGCCTGGCCACCGACCATCCCGCCCGCGCCCGCAGCCCGATTCAATTGGCTCACAATCCTCCGAGAAACCGCGTCGTCCGCACCCAGAGCGTTCGACGCGCGAAGAGCCCAGAGCGAGGCCGCCGGGACCAGCGCCAGCCCGGCTCGAGCCGTGGCTGCTTCTCCGAAGAGTGTGTGGGGGGTCGGCTGGCCTCTCCGAAGATCGGCGTCGTCCATGCACGGGAGGTCGTCGTGCATGAGGGAATAGGCGTGAATCAACTCGGTCGCGGCGCCGAGGTCGTATGCCGCGGGCCCCATCGCCCCCCCGCATGCCCGGTACGCGACCACGCACAGGATCGGGCGAAGGCGTTTCCCCCCGCTGAGCACCGCGTGGCACGCAGGCCGGAACAGTTCATCGGGGAGCTCGTCACTCAACCAGTCACAGGCGCGTTCGAGTGCCCGCTCCACCTCCGCCCTTTCGTCACGAAGAAGCCCTTCGAGGTCGAAGACGGAAGGCTCGGAGGTCACTCCGGCTCTTCCTCCAGTGGCCTGATAACGGGACCCTCCTCTGGGCCCAGAAGCTCTTCCACCTTGAGTTCCGCGACACGGAGCGTCGCTTCGGCTCCGCGCACATGCTCGACGCCCTCCTCGAACAAGCCGAGGGCTTCTTCCATATCGAGGTCGGCGGCCTCGAGGGATCGCACGATCTCTTCGAGGCGTTTCAGCCGCTCCTCCAGGGATGGAGCATCATCGCCCCCGGCATCCCCCACAGCATCGCCTCCCACATCGAAAGCGTCGTTTCCTCCGGAATCGGTCATGTCATCCCCCAAGGCGTCATGCGCCTCATCCTTCTTGGTGGTCACGGTCCATCCCGTACTTCACACGGCACGGACCCGTCCGAGACACGGAGCACGAACCGGTCGCCTTGTTCGAAGGCTGCGACGGTCCGAAGGATCCTCCCGTCCCCACCCTGAGGGAGGGCGTACCCGCGTCGAAGCGTCGCCAGTGGTGAAAGCACGTCCATCTTGCCGGCGACTTCGGATAGGCGGGCTCTCTTGAGCGTCGCCAGCCCTCGGACCGCCGACTCCATACGGTCTCCCGCCCGACCAAGCGCCTCGCGCCGCGGTCGCACCAAGCCCACACCGGATTGCCCGAGTTGACTCAGACGCATCGCCAACACCTCCCGCCGGCGGAAGGCAATTGTTCGTAGGGCCCCGCTCATTCGAGTTCGGGTCACCCCCAGTGCATCGCTCAGTCCAGCGCCGTCCTTCACAGCGGTTTCCGCACCGGCAGACGGCGTGGGAGCCCTGACATCCGCAACCAAGTCGGAGATGGTCACGTCGACTTCATGCCCCACGGCCGAGATGACGGGGACCGGGCAAGCGATGATCGCGCGGGCGACAACCTCTTCGTTGAACGCCCAAAGGTCCTCGAGCGATCCCCCACCCCGTCCGACGATCATCACGTCCACCAGGCCGCTGCCTCCCAAGGCCCGGATCGCTTCGGCGACCTCCTCGCCTGAGCCCTCGCCCTGCACGCGCGCGCCCCGCACGATCACACGCGTCCAGGGGGCTCGCCTGCGGACCACCGTCAGAATGTCGGCGAGCGCCGCACCCGCCAGCGACGTGACCACGCCGACGGTCCCGGGTAAGTGGGGCAGCGCGCGCTTCCGCTCGGGAGCGAACAGGCCCTCAGCCTCGAGCTTCGAACGAAGCCGCTCGAAGGCCTGACGCCAAAGTCCCTCGGCTCCCTCCGCCTCGAGGCGCCGCACTACGAGCTGATACTCTCCCCGGGCCTCGTACAAGGTGAGCCCGCCGAAGGCCCTCACGGTCGTGCCCTCCTCCGGATCGGCCGGAAGGCTCGCCGCTTCGGTCTTGAACATCGCGCAGCGGAGTTGGGCTTGCTCGTCCTTGAGGGTGAAGTAGCAGTGTCCCGAGCGGGCACGAGTCCAGTTGGCGACTTCGCCGCTGATCCAAAGGCTCTCGACCGTGTCCTCGAGCAGGGTCCGCACAGCTCGGTTGACCTGTGTGACGCTCCAGACACGAGGCTCGGTCATGCTGGTCCAGTGTTCAGCGTGATGATCACGCTAGCCCTCGACCGCCGCCGACCGGACCGCCGCGGACCGGACCGCCGCAGACCGGACCGCCGCCTCGACCGTATTGAAGAGCAACATGGCGATCGTCATCGGGCCGACCCCCCCGGGGACGGGACTGATCGCGGAAGCCACTTCCTTGACCTCGTCGTAGGCCACGTCACCCGTCAAGCGGTAGCCTCCCTCTCGTGTGTCGTCGTCCACTCTGTTCACACCGACGTCGATGACCACGGCACCGGACTTCACCATGTCACCCCGGATCAGGTCGGGCTGCCCGATGGCCACGATCAGGATGTCCGCCTCGCGGGTGACTGCACCGAGGTCGGGCGTGCGGCTGTGTGCCACGGTCACGGTCGCGTTCCCGCCCGGTGCCTTGCGGAGCAGAAGGGCTGCCATCGGCCGTCCGACGATGTTGGAGCGCCCAACCACGACCACGTGCTTGCCCGCAGGGTCGTTCCCACTGCGCTGCAGCATCTGGATGACACCGGAGGGTGTGCAGGGCGCCGGCGCGTCGGGATCCCCGGTCGCAAGCCGGCCCATGTTGACCGGGTGGAAGCCGTCGACATCCTTCGCGGGATCCATGGCCAAGAGGACGCTGGATTCGTCGATCTGATCAGGAAGCGGAAGCTGGACCAGGACGCCGTGGATCTCGGGATCCGCGTTGAGGCCCGCCACGACCCCCAGAAGCTCGTCTTCCGACGTGTCCTCCGGCAACGTGACCTGCCGAGAGTAGATCCCGGCCTCGGTCGCGGCCTTGTTCTTCGATCTGACGTACACCTGGCTCGCCGGGTCTTCGCCTACGAGGACCACTGCGAGGCCGGGCGTGAGCCCGGACTCCTTCAGATCGGCGACCCGCTTCTTGACCTCTTCGCGGATCGAGGCGGCCATGTCCTTCCCCGATATGACTTCAGCGGGCATTCAGATCCCTCCCCACCTACCGAGCGAAATCGACGGCGCGGGTCTCACGAATCACCACCACCTTGATCTGCCCCGGATATTGGAGCTCACTCTCGATGCGTCGAGCCACGACCTCGGAAATCTGAGCCATCTCCTGGTCCGTCACCTTCTCCGGCTCGACCATGACGCGGATCTCCCGACCGGCCTGAATGGCAAAGCAACGCTCGACCCCCGGGTGCTCCATCGCCAGCTCTTCGAGCTTTTCGAGCCGCTTGACGTACCCCTCGAACATCTCTCGGCGCGCGCCCGGACGTGAGCCCGAGATCGCGTCCGCGGCCGTGACCAGGAAGGTCTCCGGGAAGTGGTGGGGCTCTTCGTCGTGATGGGCCTTGATGGCGTTGAGCACGATCTCGGTCTCCTTGTGCTTCTTGCAGAGGCGATAACCGAGCTCGACGTGCGTGCCCTCGTGCTCGTGCGTGAGTCCCTTGCCGACGTCGTGAAGCAGGCCAGCGCGTTTGGTTTGCTGGACGTCGAGACCCATCTCCGCGGCCATGCTCCCGGCCAACCGCGCCACTTCCTTGGCGTGCTGAAGCTGATTCTGGCCGTAGGAAGTCCGAAACTTCAATCGCCCCAGAGTCTTGACGATCTCTTGGTGCACGTTGTGGATACCGAGTTCGTACAGCACCTCCTCGGCCGCCTGGATCATGGTCTGCTCAACCTCCTGACGGCTCTTGTCGACCACCTCCTCGATGCGACCCGGATGGATACGGCCATCCTCGATCAGCCGTCCGAGTGCGATGCGGGCCACCTCTCGGCGTATCGGGCTGAACCCTGAGAGGACCACCGCCTCGGGGGTGTCGTCGATGATGACGTCGATCCCGGTGGCTTGCTCGAAGGCGCGGATATTGCGACCCTCCCGGCCAATGATCCGGCCCTTCATTTCGTCCGACGGAAGCTGCACGACCGAAACGGTCATCTCGGCGGTCTGGTCGGCCGCCATGCGCTGGATGGCCAACCCGAGAATCTTCTTGGCCTCGCGGTCGGCCGTGCGTTGGGCTTCTTCCTTCACTTCTCGGAGCGTGTTGGCTGCTTCGGCCCGGGCTTCGTCCTGCAGCTCCTCCAGGAGCTCCTTCTTAGCGTCGGCTTGGGACACTCCCGAAACAGATTCGAGTCTCGCGCGAACCCGCTCCCGCTCCCGCTCCAGATCCAGAGTTTGGGTGGCGAGTTCCGCCGTGCCGGCCTCCAACTCCTTCGCTCGCTTCTCCTGCGCGGACTCCCGGTCGTTCAGATTGTCGAAGCGGCGGTCGAGGGCGGTCGAGCGCTCCGCAAACCGTTCCAGGGCCTTCTCGATTTCCTCGCGTTGCTTGGCTTCTTCCCTCTCCCAAGACTCTCGAAGCCGGATGACCTCCTCTTTGCCCTCGAGCACACGAGAGGTCCGGAGGTTGTCCGCCTCTTCCCCGGCACCGGCCAAGATCCTGGAGGCCTCATCCGCGGCGGCTGCTACAGCTTTTTTTTGACGCGATCGCTCCACCAAACCGCGTCCAACATATGCCACGGCTCCGAAGAGCAACGCCACAGCCACCGCCAGTCCATCAACCAGCGGATCCATTTATCGGCTCCAAAATCGGACACGAAGAACACGCATCCGAACGGTGAGCGTTCGTTGTACCGTGTGACAATAGAATTTCGACTCCCGCGGACGCAAGGAGCGCCCGGTCAGTCGCCGGAAATCGTGTCCTCTAGGCGGGCCGCGAGCGCATTCACCCGCTCGGCGATCTGGGAGCCGCTCTGTTCCTGCGTATCCTGCGCCTGAAAAAGCTCATCCGTGATCGAAAGAGCAGCGAGGATGGCCACCTTGTGGCCTTCGAGGAGTCCGACCTGCTTCTTGATTTCGTGGAACCGCCGATTCACATACTCGGCGCAGCGCGCCGTGTACTCCGGCTTGGCGCTCGAGCGAATCGTGTGCTCTTCGCCGGCGATCCTGACGGTCACCGACTCCCTTCCGTCGTCCGTCACGGCTTCTCCTCCATAAATTTGACTCGCGCCAAGAGTCGGTCCACGCCGGCGCGCCCCTCGTCGAGGCGGCTTCGAAGTTCGCGATTTTCCTCTTCGAGGCTGTGGAGCTTTTCGAGCATTTCACGTGGACCCTCCGCGCCGGAAGTCACCCCCTTGAGCAGCCCCTCCAGTGCCTCACTCTCCTGGTGCATCCGGACGACCTCACCCTCGAGCCGCTCGACCCGCTTCAGCGCAGCGTCCACAGCATTTTCCAGCCGTTCGACGGCCTGGTCCGGTGACACACCATCCGAAGCGGTTTTCTTCCTAGAGCCGCTGCTCGACACCCAGACCCTCCCGGAGACGATTCACGATTTTCTCCACCACCCGATCCACTTCCTTGTCCGTCAACGTGCGATCCCACGCCTGCAGCCGAAGACGAAACGCCAACGAGCGATGTCCCTCATCCACGCCTTCTCCCCGGTAAAGGTCGAACACCGTAACCCGCTCCAGAAGCGCGTCGCCGACCTCCCACATTTCGTCAGACACGGCGGAAGTGGGGACATCATAGGGGACGAGCAGCGCCAGGTCACGATCCACGCCCGGGAACGGAGAGAGGGGCCGGTAGTGGGGCGTGGTCCCGGCCACCGGTTCAGCCGGAAGCGTCAGCTCCATGGCCCAAACCTCACCGGCCCAAGCGGGTGCGTCGACTAGCTCGGGCCTGAGCTGCCCCGCGGCTCCCGTCGGGGTGCCGTCTCCAGCCGTCAGGGCAACGGACGTCGAAGGCACAAAAAACTCCCTGGCCGAATCCACGGCGGAGTCCTCAGCAGCGGGCACCCTCACCGCCGGCTCGTCCCATCTCGACTCCTCGAGAACGGTCTCTGCGAGGGCCTTCATGCCCGAGAAGTCGACCGCCTCTCCGGATCCGGACCAGTGCTCGGGTTCCCTACGCCCGGTGATTACGAAAGCGACGTGGAGATCCTCCCGTGGCGGCTCCCCAGCACCGGCCGCGTGGAACACGGTACCGAGCTCGAACAGCCGCACGTCTCTCGCCCCTCGGGCGAAATTGTACTCGACGTTCCGAACCAAACCGGGAATGAGATACGTTCGTAACCTACTCTCTTCCATGGAGATAGGATTGCTTATCTCCACTTCTCCTTCATGTTCTGGAGCAAACGCCGGATTGGTCGCTTCGAACAGCCCTCCGACCGAAAGTACGGTTCGGAGACGGTCTTCGAGTTGGAACAGCGGGTGGTCCTCGACGGTGGTTGGTCGGGCCGCGACGAGGTCCTCCGGAAAGCGGTCGTATCCGTGCGCCCGCGTGATCTCTTCGATCAGGTCGATCTCGCGTGTCACGTCGTAGCTGCGGAATCCGGGAACGATCACGCTCAGGTCGCCGTCACCCCCTGCCTCTCCACCCCCGTTCTGGACCGTGAATCCGAGCGGCGTCAGCAGCGCCCCCAGTTCGGCGTCGTCGAACCGGACGCCGAGCACCTGCTCGACCCTGGCCGGCCGAAGTGTTAGCACCGAGGCATTCCAGGGCCGCGGCAGAACCTCCATGATCGGACCATCGACTTCGCCGCCCGCTATGGCGAGGATGACCTCCAAGGCGCGCTCGACCGCGGGAAGGTGACCCTCCGGATCCACACCCCGCTCGAATCGGTAGCTGGCGTCCGTGGAGATCCCCAGCGCGCGGCAGGTGCGGCGGATCGACTTCGGCTCGAAGAGGGCACACTCCAGCAGAATGTCGGTGGTGTCGGACGTGACCGAGGAGTGCATGCCACCCATGATGCCCGCGATATCGTGCGGCACCGCCGTGTCGCCGATCAACAGCATCTCGCTATCGAACTTGTGCTCGAGGCCGTCGAGGGTCTGCATGGTCTCACCCTCGGTGGCCCTCCGCACGATCAGGCTGGACCCCTCCAGCTCGCCCAAATCATAGGCGTGCATCGGGTTGCCCATCTCCAGCATGACGAAGTTCGTCGCGTCGACCACGTTGTTGATGGTTTGCTGGCCAACCGCCCGGAGCCGGGCAACCACCCACTGGGGCGAGGGTCCCACCTTCACGCCGCGAATGATCACGCCGAGGAACCGATAGCACTGTTCCGGCTCGTCGATGCGGATGGTCACACCCCCGTGGGACACCTCGCGCTCGCCGCTCTTCACCTCCAGGGCGAGCGGGCTCGCTCCGGGCACTGGCGCGAGAGCCACCCCGGCGACCCCTCCTGGAGCCACCTCCCTCGCAATCCCTACGTGCGAGAGCCAGTCACCCCGATTCGGGGTGACCTCCACGTCCATCCGCACATCGTCGAGGCCGAGCGCTTCGATCAGTGATTGGCCCGCTGAGACCTCCCCGGACAAAAGCATGATGCCCGACGAATCCCGGCCCAACCCGAGCTCCTTCTCCGAACAGAGCATCCCGTTGGAGTACTCGCCTCGAATCTTGGCTCTCTTGAGCTCGAGTCCGCCAGGGAGCGTCGCGCCGACGGGCGCGAACGGGTAAAAGCCCCCTGGGTCGACCACCGGAGCGCCACATACGACCTGGACCACCTCCTCGCCGTTGTCGACCTCGCACAACGACAGGCGATCCGCATTGGGATGGCCCCGCACGGTCTTCACCCTCCCAATGATCACTTCCTCGAGACCGGCGGACACCGGGGTGATCTTCTCGACAGGCGCCCCCAGAAGGGCGAGGCGTTCCGCCAGCTCGTCGGGGTTCTCGCTCAAACCCGGCGCGAGAGACTTGAGCCAGTCGTAGGAAATGTTCACGGAGCGCTTCCCGCTGTGAACTGCGAAAGGAAGCGGACGTCGTTTTGAAAGAAAATGCGGAGGTCGGGCACGCCGTACTTGAGCATGGCGATCCGAGCCGGGCCCATGCCGAAAGCGAAGCCCGTGTACCGCTCCGAGTCGTAGCCGACGTTATCCAGCACGTTCGGGTCCACCATGCCCGCGCCCATGATCTCGATCCAGTCGGACTCGACTCGGGTCCCGTCCTTCATGGTGATCATCCGCTTCACGTCGACTTCGGCGCTCGGTTCCGTGAACGGAAAGAACGAGGGCCGAAAGCGCACCTTCGTTCCCGGACCCCAGAATCTGCGGGCGAACTCGGCCAGGGTGGCCTTGAAGTCGATGAAGGTGATCCCCTCGTCCACGACCAGCCCCTCGATCTGAGCGAACGCCGGCGTGTGAGTAGCGTCGTAGCTATCCCTCCGGTAGACCATGCCCGGCGCGAGGATGCGGATGGGCGGCTCGTGCTTTTCCATCGTACGCACCTGCACGGGCGACGTGTGGCTCCGAAGCAGAAGCGAGTCCTTCAGATAGAGCGTGTCCTGCTCGTCCGCCGCGGGATGGTCGAGCGGGGTGTTCAATGCCAGGAAGTTGTACCACTCGGTGTCCGCCTCCGGGCCACGGGCGCGCACGAATCCCATGGACTTGAAGATGCTCCAGATATCGTCGATGACCCGGTTGACCGGATGGACGCCCCCCTTCCAGCGGTGCCGCGCGGGAAGCGTCAGATCCTCGGCCCATGCGCCGGCCTGTCCTCCGGAGGGGGCCACCTCGGCTTCTCGAGCCCTCAGAGCCTCTTGAAGCACCTCCTTGATCCGATTCGCTTCGGCGCCTACGGGCGGTCGCTCATCCGCGGAAAGTTCGCCGAGACCTCTGAGGATGCCGGAGATTCGGCCTTCCTTGCGGCCGAGAAAGGAAATCCGCAGCGCCTCGAGCGTCTCACCCTCGGGAGCGGCCCGAATCGCGGACAGCGCCTCGGTCTCCAGCTCTTGGAGTGTTTGGATCAGGGAGTTCTGGTGGCTCATGGACCCCGGTAGACGCCGAGCGTTAGCCGACCCCGAGCCCCTCTTTAGCCCGGTCCGCCAACGCGCTGAAGGCCTCCGGACTATGGACCGCCAAGTCGGCCAAGGCCTTACGGTCCAGCTCCACGCCGGCCTGCTTGAGGCCATTCATGAATTTGGAGTAGGACAACTCGTTCTCTCTGGCCGCGGCGTTGATCCGCGTGATCCACAGGCGACGGAAGGTGCGCTTCTTTTTCTTCCGGTCCCGATAGGCGTGTTCCCAACCCTTCTCAACGGCGTCCTTCGCCGTCCGATAGAGATTCTTACGGCCGCCGAAATACCCCTTGGCCGCCTTGAGAATCTTCTTCTTCCGCTTGTTACGAGCGGGCGATGACGTTGTTCTCGGCATCGAGGTATCTCCTTTCGCCTACGACCCTGGGAGGAGTCGCTTCATGCGCCCCATGTCCGCCGGACTCACCAGCGTCGCCGAGCGCAAACGGCGCTTTCGCTTCGTGGATTTCTTGGTGAGGATGTGGCTCTTGTACGCCCGCATCCTCTTGATTTTCCCCTTACCGGTCCTGCGCAGACGCTTCGCCGCGCCCCGGTTGGTTTTCATCTTCGGCATATCTAGTACTCCTGGGCCCCGTAGGGCCCTTGGCTACGTCTACTTTATCGGCGCGAGAACCATCGACATCACCCGGCCTTCGAAGCTCGGGCGGGATTCGACTATGCCCACTTCCTTGAGATCCTCCGTGACCCGGAGGAGCACGTCCCGTCCCAACTCGGGGTGCGTCACCTGCCTTCCCCGAAACATCATGGTCAACTTGACCTTGTTTCCCTCTTCCAGGAATTTACGGGCGTGGCGGGTCTTGAAGTCGTAATCGTGCTCCTCGATCCCGGGGCGAAACTTCACCTCTTTGACCTGAACGTGGTGTTGCTTCTTCTTCGCCTCCCGAGCTGCCCGCTGCGCCTCGTACTTGAACTTCCCGTAGTCCATGAGCTTGACGACGGGCGGACGAGCTTCAGGGGCCACCTCTACGAGATCCAGCCCCCGGTCGTCGGCTAGGTCGCGGGCCTCTTCGATCGAGACGATACCGACCTGCCCACCCTCGTCGTCGATCAGACGAACCGGGCTGATCCGTATCTGCTCATTTATGCGAATCCTTTCCGTGCTAATATTCCTCTCCTTTTACGAGTTGCACCAAACGCTACCTCCTGACTTCTGGCATCTATTCACAAAAAAACCCGGATCTCTCCGGGTCACGAGGGCATGGAAGCCGCAGTCGATGCCTACAGGCCTCCGTGTCCTGGACCCGGCGGTTTCCAACGTCGGCGTGGAACCGAAAGGTGGAGCCGTGTTTGTGTCGGCTCGCTTCCGTCTTGTCTGGCCCCATACTCCGGGGTCTAGGAAAATCGGCGGGATGCGAGCTTCCGTCAAGATATTGACTGCGTCCAGTTGAGGACTCTTCGGTCCGTAGGCGCGTGGGGGCTCCTTCCTACGGCGCGGACCGTTGAGGCATCGAGCCAACGATCACCACGCCTTCCGCGAAGACGCGAAGTAGGGGGATCTGAGCCTTCAATTGGGCACCAGGCGTTTCAGCTCCTCGAAGAAGTTGAGGACCAGGACGTATCGGCTCTCCCCTTCTACTCCCAGAGGAGGGCCACCAATGGCCAGGATGCGCTGGTCGTTGGGTGCGAGGTCCCATTCAGGGTGCGCTAACGCTCCGTTATACCCCCGCCAATCGAAGAGTTCTTCCCGTGACTCCACTGTGAATGCGGGGTCCGTTCGGAACGAGGCCACGGTCAAGGACCGGGGATTCGCTGCCAGGTAGAAGATCTCCTGCCCACCGTGTGCCCACACGGGATTGCGTCCACCGTCCGTGGAGATCTGTTGTCGCCCGCCGGGGCCGGGGAAGGGCCGGACGTAGATCTCGGGTTGGCCGGATTCGTCGGACACATACGCCAGCCAGCGTCCGTCCGGTGACAGCGATGGATTCAGCTCTGTGGCTGGAGTCTCCAAGATCACGGTAGCCGCGCTATCCAAGTCGGGAGCCGCTTGCCATAGGTCCAGGTTATCGTTCGCGAGGAAACTACCCCGACGGTACACGAGCCGTCTCCCGTCGGGGGTCCAGCTGCCCTCGGTTGAGGCAACGTCCGGATCAGCGAATAGGAGTCGCGTTTCACCGCTCAAATCCGCCGGGCGAGCGTAGAGCACAGAGAAGCCATAATCACGATCGGAGGAGAAACCGACTTCCCTGCCGTCCGGACTCCAGAAGGGGTAGCGATTGAAGGCTCCTTCAAACGTGCGCCGGGAGAACGTCTGCTGATCGAGATCGTAGACCCAAATGTCCTGGTTGCCGTCTCCGGGACTGTTGTACTCGAGCGCGATCTTCCTCCCGTCGGGAGAAACGGCCGGGGCTCCGAACGTCCCCGACAGCGCGGGGTCCAGAGCCTCCTCCGGCCCATCTCGGCTCAGCCATACCGGGGCACGCGACCCTGCCGTGGACCCACCCTCGGCATATAGCAGCGTTCCGTCAGCTGCGAGATGCATGTCCGCCGTCGGCCCCGTCGTACGCACGCCTTCGAAGAGCGGAATCGCGCTGCCGCTCAACTCGAGCGCATCGAGGTCGAAGGGCAAGGCAAAGAGCGCCCCGTCCTCACGGACATAGACCACGTGGCCCGTCGGCGTGTACCAAGCCCTTACGACCTCCTCCAGGATCACCTCGGAGGACAGGTCCCGCAGATCCACGACGTGAAGCGCATTGTCGGTCGTGACCACGAGCGCACCCCGAGCGTCGGGAAGGCCGTGTACCCAAAAAACCCTGAGATTCGGCTCGAAGACCACGAGGGGCTCCCCTCCGTCTTCGGGAATCTGCACGATCGTGATCGGGTTCACTGGCTCGTAGAGGATCGTCCCATCGTCGAGCCAAGTCAGGCCGACGCGGAGGGGGGCCGATTCCACATCCTCCGCCAGTCTCACCGGAGAGCCCCCCACCAGGGGCCGCTTGAAGACCTCCGAGCCTACGGCATAAGCGATCCACTGGCCGTCAGGAGAGTAGACGGGATTCCGCCCGCCTTCGGTTCCCGGGATCGGCGTGATCTCGGTCGAGTTCCGCATCTTGAGAGCCAATTGATCATCGACCGGAAGAATCATGCTCGATCCGTCGGGGGCGAGCGCCGCATACTCCCCGAACCTTGGTCCATCCAGGCCGGCCCAGCCTTCTGCGCTCAAGACCTGGCGCGAGACCGGCTCGGGTGGCTCGGGCCGGAGGAGCGACCAGCCGAAGCCGAGCCCGAACAAACCAGCGAGAACGGCGAAGCCGACCGTAAGCCGCTTCCACGGCCCCACGGCCGCCGTGACTTCTGCCACGGCCACTTCCCCGTGCCGGAATCCCGGATCCTCCAGCGCCCTCGCGAACTCCTGGACCGAGCCGAACCGGTCCGCCGGTAGCTTCTCGATCGCACGACGGATGGCTGCGTCCACGTTCGACGGGACCTGGGAACGATGCTCCCGCGCCGATACCGGCTTGCCCGCGATGATCTTGCCGAGCACAGCCTGGGTGGTCGTGCCGGGATAGGGCGGCTCACCCACGAGCATCTCGTAGAGCACCGAGCCGAGTGCGTACGTGTCGGTCGATGATCCTACCGGCTGATCTCCGGTCGCCTGCTCGGGGCTCATGTAGTAGGGCGTGCCCAAGCTGAGGCCGGTCTCCGTGAGTCGGTCGCCTCCGCCGGCACCCACAGCCAGGGCGATTCCGAAGTCCGAGACCATGGGCTCCCCGTCGTGGATCAGGATATTGGCGGGCTTGATGTCGCGATGGATGACCTTGTGGCGATGGGCGTAGTCGAGCGCGTTGGCCACGGCTGTAGCAATACCAACAGCCTCGTCCACGGGAAGCTGCTTCTCGCGTTTGATCCTATCCTGAAGGGTCTCGCCTTCCAGGTAGGGCATGACGTAGAAAAGGAAGCCGTCCGCCTCGCCGGAATCGTGGAGCGGCAGGATGTGCGGATGCGTGAGGTTGGCCGTGGTTTCGATCTCGGCCAAGAAACGCTCGGCACCGACCACGGCAGCGAGTTCCGGCTTCAGAACTTTGAGCGCCACCTTGCGGTTGTGCTTGAGGTCGTCGGCCAGGTAGACCGTGGCCATGCCGCCCTCACCGAGTTCACGCTCGATGGCGTAGCGGCCTTCGAGAGCCGCGTTGAGGCGGGAGACGGCATCGGACATGGCGGTCAATATGCGTCCAATCTGTGCAAAGCTGCAAGGATCTGGAAGACTGGAAGCCTTTCTGGAATCTCTAGGGGAGGGTAGTTTCGCCACCCTGTCTCCAACCACCGGAGGTGAATTCTATGACTCGAATCATTGAGGCCCTTCTCAGCGACTATGAGCGAGGAGCGATCAACCGAAGAGAGTTGGTGAAGGCTCTTGCCTTGGGAGTTCTTCCGGCTGGGCTGGCGAGCCGCCCGGGAGTGTCTCGACGGCGGCCTGAGAGCCCCCAGCAGGCGGGAGTGCTGCGGGGAATCAACATAAATCACGTCAACCTGCAGAACTCCGACCTCGACAGGTCGGTCGACTTCTACCGAGAGCTCTTCAGCCTGCCCCCGAAGAGGGAGGTGCCCGGGCGCCCCTACGCGCTGGATCTCGCGGACGGGTTATCCTTTCTGAGTGTCCCTCAACGCGAGCCGAGCGGGGACATCGATCACTTCTGCGTGGGGGTGGAGGACTTCGAGCCCGATCGCGTAGCGGCCGCAATACGCGAGGCCGGGCTGGACAACGATCTCCGTGTCGGCAGTGACAACGTGTCCGTGCGCGACCCGGAGGGGATAAGGGTCCAGATCTCGTGGCCGGATTGGGATGGATAGCAGGACGAATGGTGGCCTAGCAAGCGAAAGGACGTTCGGAGTTCAGTCCAGCGCGCGGATCTCGATCTCGCCCTTCACCTGCTCGACAAACTCGGCGCGGTCGACTACCTCCTGCTTCTTCCCGGCGCCGCGCCTGCGGACGGCCACCGTGCCGGCCTCCGCCTCGCGCTCCCCGATGACCGCCATGTAGGGGACCTTGTGCATCTCGGCGTCGCGGATGCGGTAGGAGAGCGTTTCCCGGTCGGCCAGAACGGCACGGACGCCGGCGGCTTTGAGCTGGTCCACGAAGTCCGAGGCCGAATCCTGGAAGTGCTCCGAGATGGGAAGCACTCGGACCTGCTCCGGGGCGAGCCAGATGGGGAACGCCCCCGCATAGTGCTCGACGAGCCCACCCACGAACCGCTCCATCGAGCCCACCAGCACGCGGTGGAGCATGACGGGGCGATGGCGCTCGTTGTCCTCGCCCACGTACTCCAGCTCGAAGCGATCCGGCAGGTTGAAGTCGAGCTGAACCGTCGGGCCCTGCCACTCCCGTCCGATCGCGTCGATGAGCTTGAAGTCCAGTTTGGGCCCGTAGAACGCGCCCCCGCCCTCGTCGTACTCGAACTCTGTGCCCCGTGACTGCAGCGTATCGGCGAGCGTTTGGACGGCCGAGTCCCACTGCTCGTCGGTGCCCAGCGCCTTCTCCTCCGGCTTGGTCGCCAACGCAATCGAGTAGGGATAGCCGAAGGTGCTCAGAATCTCGTCGACCAGATCCAGCAGGCGCTCGATCTCATCGGGGACCTGATCGGGGGTGCAGAAGACGTGGGCGTCGTCCTGGGTGAAGCCGCGCACGCGGAGCATTCCGTGGAGCACGCCGCTCCGCTCGTATCGGTAACAGGTGCCGAACTCCGCCATCCGGATCGGCAGGTCGCGGTAGGAGCGCTGCTGAGACTCGTAGATGGCGATGTGCCCGGGACAGTTCATAGGCTTCGGGCGGTACGCGCCACCCTCCATTTCGAAAGCGCCGAACATCCCCTCCTTGAAGTTCTCGAGGTGCCCGGAGATCTCGAAAATGCGCTCGCTCATGACGTGTGGCGTATACACCAGATCGTAACCGTGCCGGAGGATCAGTTCCTGCTCGAATTGCTCGATCTCGCTCCGAATGATCGCGCCCTTGGGGTGCCAGAGGATCAGGCCCGGGCCGACGCGGGCGTCGGTCGAGAAGAGGTCGAGCTCACGCCCCAAGACACGGTGGTCCCGCTTCTTGGCCTCCTCTAGACGCTCCAGGTGCTCGGTGAGATGCGCCTTCTTGAAGAAGGCAGTCCCGTAGATGCGTTGCAGCATCTGGCGCTTCTCGTCGCCTCGCCAATACGCTCCCGCCCCCGAAAGGAGCTTGAAGTGCTTGAGGCTGCCCGTCGACGGGACGTGCGGGCCCCGGCACAGGTCGAGGAACGGTCCGTCCTGATAGACCGTGATGATCTCGTCCTCCGAAAATTCTTCCAGGCGCTCCAGTTTCAGGGGATCGTCGGCGAAGAGCTCACGGGCCTCTTCCACGCTCACGACGCGCCGCTCGAACCCGTAATCCGCCTTCACGACCTCCGCCATCTTGGCCTCGAAAGTTTCGAGGTCAGCAGGCGTAAACGGTTCTAGTACATCGAAATCGTAATAGAACCCATCGTCGATTGCGGGTCCGAATCCGATGCCGGCACCCGGTCGGAGCTCCCGCACGGCCGTCGCGAGGACATGCGCGGCGGAGTGCCGCAGAACGGCCAGAGCGTCGTCATCACGCTCGGTCAGAATGCGGACGGTGGCATCCCCGGAGAGAAGAGTGCCCAGGTCGACCGTCTCGCCGTTGATCTGCCCTGCGACCGCAGCCTTGGCCAGGCCGGGACCGATCGCAGCAGCGACATCGCCGATTGAAGATTCGGGCGGGACTTCGAGGACCGTCCCGTCCGGGAGGGTCACGTTGATCATGGGGGCGGACATCGCAGACCTTCCTCGGCGTCCGGAAGGAAGAGCGCCGGTCCCCTCCCCTACGGTAGGACGAGATCGGCTCGAACGGGGGGAAGCTACCGGTTCAGTCGCGGGGGATAAAGGGCATGAAGCTCATCGAGCCGTAGGTAGTCGCCGCGCTGGGTCAGCGAAACGCAGCAGCTGCGGCGAGTTCCGCGGAAACTGTGGTCGAGACCCATGGATCGAGCGCCTCATGAGCCGCTGCCTCGATCGCCCATGGGATGTCGCGATCCCGCTTCCACTTGGGCGCTCCACTCCAGCCCGATGGGATCCATCTTCAGGGCAGAAGCCGTTTGACCGCGCGCCGTGTGTAGAAGAGCCCGACGCCGGTTCCCACTGCGCTCACAATGAACGCGGTGAAGAAGGAAACCTGCGCGCCGGAGCGCCCAGCCGATCCATCCACCTACCGACATCCCGAAAAGATTGAGGAACCCCTTCATGAAGTCCGGCTCCGAGGTGTCTCGCGGTCGTTACTATTGCTCATTGGCTTCGGCGTCAGTGACGATCGACTGACCCCTTCGACTCCCCTACACCCCCACGCCCACGCGCCCTCACGCTCACGCGTTCACCAGCTTATACGCCCACCAGCTCACACGCCCACTAGCCCACGCCCCGAGGCCCCTGCCCCCTCACGTTGACGGGCCGCGGCGAAGCCGTGGAGCGAAGCGTCGGCGGAGTGAGGGCGCAGGGGCCTCGGGGCGCCAGGAAGGTCCATCGCGCCTCAAAAAAGGGCTGTCCGGCTTCTTAGTACATCCCCTCCATTCCGCCGCCCGGCATAGCCGGTGCGGCGGGAGTCTCTTCCGGCTGCTCGACAACGACGGCTTCGGTCGTGAGAAGCAGACCCGCGATCGACGCGGCGTTCTGTAGCGCAGAGCGAGTGACCTTGGTCGGGTCGATGACGCCGGCCTCGACCAAGTCCTCGTACTCATCCGTCTGTGCGTTGTACCCGAAAGCATCCTTACCGTCGCGGACCTTGGCGACCACGATGGAGCCATCGGCGCCCGCGTTCCCAGCGATCTGACGAATCGGGGACTCCAAGGAACGCCGGAGAATGTCGATCCCGACTTGCTCGTCGTGCTCGTCGGCACTGAGGTCCGCCAAAGCCTGTTGCGCACGGATAAAGGCCACTCCACCACCCGGCACGATACCCTCTTCCACCGCAGCACGCGTCGCGTGCAGCGCGTCCTCAACCAGAGCCTTCTTTTCCTTCATCTCGGTCTCGGTCGCGGCTCCGACGTTTATGACGGCGACCCCGCCGGACAGCTTGGCCAGCCGCTCCTGGAGCTTCTCGCTATCGTAGTCCGAAGTGGACTTGTCGATAGCGACTTTGATCTCCTCGATCCGGCCGTTGATCTTGGTCTTCTCGCCGGCGCCATCGACGATCGTGGTGTCGTCCTTGTCGATGACCATGCGCTTGGCTGAGCCGAGATCACCCACGACGGTGTTCTCGAGCTTGAAGCCGACTTCCTCCGAGATCACCTCACCGCCGGTAAGCACAGCGATGTCCTGGAGCATGGCCTTGCGCCGGTCCCCGAATCCGGGGGCCTTGACGGCGCAGACCTTCAGCGTACCGCGAAGCTTGTTTACGACGAGCGTCGCGAGCGCCTCGCCTTCGACGTCCTCCGAAAGAATCACGAGCGGCTTACCTAGCTGGGCGACCTTCTCGAGGATCGGCAGAAGATCCTTCATCGAGGCGATCTTCTTGTCGTGGATGAGGATCATGGGATCCTCCAGGACCGCTTCCATCCGCTCCGGGTCGGTCACGAAATACGGTGACAGATAGCCCCGGTCGAACTGCATGCCCTCGACCGTCTCGAGCGTGGTCTCGAGGCCGCGGGCCTCTTCGACTGTGATCACGCCGTCCTTGCCGACCTTCTCCATGGCGTCGGCGATAAGGTCACCGATCTCGGAGTTGTTGTTGGCCGAAATGGCACCGACCTGGGCGATCTCGCTCTTGCCCTTGGTCTCCGTGGAGAGGTCGTGGAGGAACTCCACGACCTCGTCGACCGCGGTATCGATACCGCGGCGGATGCCCATGGGGTTCGTCCCGGCGGTGACGTTCTTCAGCCCCTCACCGAAGATCACCTGCGCCAAGATCGTAGCAGTCGTCGTACCGTCACCGGCGACGTCCGACGTCTTGGTGGCGACTTCTTTCACCATCTGGGCGCCCATGTTCTCCACGGCGTCCTCCAGCTCAATCTCCTTGGCCACGGACACACCGTCCTTTGTGACCGTCGGGGAGCCGAACTTCCGGTCGATCACTACGTTCCGGCCCTTGGGTCCCAGCGTGACCCTTACGGCCTTGGACAGTTTGTCGACCCCCGTCTTCAAACGGGCGCGGGCATCGACGTCAAAACCGATTTCCTTGGCAGCCATCGTCTATTTACTCCTGTGTATGATGCTTGAGAATTCTGTTGTCTTCATTCGAACGCGGCGGATTAGCCGAGAACGGCCAGGATGTCCGACTCGCGCAGGATGAGGTAGTCCTCGCCCTCTACAGTGACTTCCGTTCCACTGTACTTGCCGTAGAGAACCGTCTGGCCGACCTCGACGTCGGGCTCGATTCTCACGCCCTCCTCGGAGAGCTTGCCCGCCCCCACGGCGACGATCGTGCCGGACTGGGGCTTTTCCTTGGCCGTGTCCGGGATGTACAGGCCTCCACGCATTTGCTCCTCTTCTTCGAGGGGCGACACCACCACGCGATCCGCCAACGGCTTGACGTTGACCGCAGTCTTATTAGCCATCCGTAACGCCTCCTACTAATTAGTTGATATTATTGGCTTTAGGAGATTACCAGCACTCTACCTCCATGAGTGCTAGCGCCCTAAAGTAGTCATCTGCCCACGCATGTCAACGGGAGTGTGACCGCGGATTTCTACCCGCGAATCGTCCTCCCCGCCAGGGCGAGGCCGAAGAGCGTGAGGAAGGGTTCGATGTGGTCGACGGTCTCGGCGTGGGGGCCCACGATCGTGGCGTATCCGCCCGTCGCGACCACATAGACGTCTTCCCGCTCCCACTCCTTCAGGATCCGCCGAACGATCCCATCCACGGCATCGACCGCCGAGAAGAATACGCCGCTTTGGATGCATGCCTCAGTGCGTCGACCGATCACGCTCTCAGGCGGTGTCAGCTCGACCCGAGGGAGTTTGGCGGTCTTCCTACCGAGCCATTCGAGCCCGGACTGAAGACCCTGGGCGATCACACCGCCGACGAAGACGCCATCGGCGGTGATGCAGTCGAACGTGGTGGCGGTCCCGAGGTCGACGGCGATCGTGTCCCGTCCATACATCTCCTTGGCCGCGAGCGTGTTTACGATGCGGTCGGCACCGACAGTGAGCGGCTCATCGACGTCCAGCTGAATCGGCAACGGGCTCCGCGCGTCTACCACGATGGGCGACTCTCCCACCATCTGCTCGAGTGTATCTGCGAGGATTCGCGTCGTAGAGGGCACGACCGAACCTAGGACGGCCATCGTCAGGTCGTCGGGGGAAATTCCGCCGGAGCTCAGTAGTGAGCGCAGCAGGAGCCCGTATTCATCGGACGTGCGGGGAATCGGCGTGCTCAACCGCCAGTTGGCGCGCAGATCCAGTGTTCCGGGATCCACGACACCGAGCACGGTCTCGCTGTTTCCCACATCGATGACGAACTCCATGTCACGCTCCTCCACGCCGATTCATTTTTCCTAGACTCGGTTCACTTGGACCCCGGTCCCGTACCTCTCCCGGTCTCGACCGCCGTCACACCCCCCGCTCGAATCTCCTCGACTCGGTCCCCGACCTCGACCAAGAGCGCCCCGTCCGCCCCGATGCCGATGGCCTTCCCTGCGATCCCCAACTCGGTTTGCACCGTTCGGCCCGTCAAGGTATCGCGCTCTCGGACCTCCCGCCTCAACGGCTCGTCGAGCAGGGCCAGGGGTGGATCCACTAGGGAACGCGCGGATGACAGGAGCTCACCGGCGACCCTCGATCGACTCACGCCCCTGCACCCGGCCATGTCCATCGACGCTGCACGTTCCTTCAAGTCGGGACTGAAGTCCTCGATCCCCTGCCGAAGGTTGAGACCGACCCCGACAACGACCACTCCGGTCCCCGCACCTTCGCAAAGGATTCCGCCGAGTTTTCGGCCCTCAACCTCGATGTCGTTCGGCCATTTGATCCCTGGCCGTAGCGACGGACAGAGCCGCTCAAGGGCGCGGCTGGCGGCCAAGCCCACGAGGATCGGGATGAGCGTCGGGGAAACGTCCGACTCACCCCGCACGAGAAAGGAGATCCACAGGCCCATCCCCCCCGGGGACTCCCAGCGCTTTCCGCCACGTCCCTTCCCCGCGGTCTGGGAGTCGGCGGTCACCACCGTGAAGTGGGCGGCGCCAGCCTCCGCCAGAGCGCGCAGACGATCGTTGGTGGAGGGAAGCTCCTCGTAGGCCTCAACGTGCGGAACGCCCCAGCGGCGCGCCCACTCCTCGACCGGTTTGCCCTCCCAGCGTTCGAGGGCGCCAGGAACTCTGGGACCTCCGGGCGCGGTGATCCCCCGCACGGGCCGAGTCACTTTACCCGACCGTGACAAGGTAGATGAGGAAGGCAGTCCCAAGGGCCCAGCAGTAAATGGCAAAGCGGTGGAAGGTCTTGCGCAGCAACAGAGCCACGAAGGCCTTGATCGCCAATACTCCAGTGACGGCAGCCACGATGGAGCCCGAGGCCAGAGCCGTGCCCGAGAGGGTCAGCCCCTGCGATGCGAGCTCCGGAACCTGGAACACTGCAGCCCCCGCGATCGCCGGGATTGCCATGAGGAAGGAAAATGCGGCGGCCTCTTCGGCGGCTATCCCGAGCCACAGCGCCATCGCCACTGTCGTCCCCGAACGGGAGATGCCGGGCACCAGAGCGAACGCCTGGGCGAGGCCAATCAAGAGGGCCATGGCCCAGGTTGGTGACTTCCAGACCTCCCGCCCGAGCACCCGGCGCGTGCTCCACAGGATCGCGCCGGTCACGAAGAAGGCGGTCGCCGGAACGAACGGACTCTCGAACAACCCCTCGATTGCGTCCCCGAAAAAAACGCCGACGATCCCCGCAGGAAGCGTTGCGAGGGCGAGCAGCCCGACGTAACGCCAAGCTTTTCCGTCTCGCCGAAGCGTACCGTACAACAAGTCGACGAGACGGCCCCGATACATCACGAGCACGGAAATCAGCGTGGCCACATGTACGGCGACCTCGAACTGCACGCCCCGAATTTCCAAGCCGAGCAGCGTCTGGCCGACCACCAGGTGCCCGGAGCTCGAAATCGGTAGGAATTCGGTCGCTCCCTGGAGAGCCCCGAGGAGGACCGCTTCCCAAACGCTCACCCGCGCGAGTCCAGTTTGAGCCGGTGCGTTTCGATGACGCGCCGGCAGTATTCCTCGTACACGGGCACCACGCGCTCCGCCGAAAAACGCTCGACGGCCACAGCACGGCCTGCCTCACTAAACGCCTTCCACCGGTCCGGGTCACTCAGGAGCTCCATGGCCCCAGCCGTCATGCCGTCCACGTCACCGGGCTCGAGGAGGTATCCGGCTTCGGCGTGTGGCACGACTTCGGGCAAGCCGCCCACGTTCGACGCCACGACCGGCGCGCCGGAGGCCATCGCTTCCAGTGCGGCGAGGCCGAAGGATTCGGACTCGCTCGGCAACAGAAACAGGTCGGCGCACGGCAGGAGCTCCTCTACCGCGCCGTGCTTGCCCAGGAAGGACACACGCTCCTCCACGCCGAGGGCCTGCGCCGCCTCGATGGCACGAGGCCGCTCGGGTCCATCGCCGATCATGATCAAGCGGGCAGGCATCCGTTCGGCCACGCCGGCAAACACCTTCACCACGTCCCAAACGCGTTTCACGGGCCGGAAGTTCGAGACGTGCATGATGATTTTCTCCCCCGGCTCGGCGAGCGTATCACGGCGGCAGGGCTCTTTGCCGGGCTCATATACGTCCGTGTCGAGAAAGTTCGGGATCACCTCGATGGCATCCGCCGCCACACCGAAGTCACGGACGGTCTCGTCCTTGAGGAAGTGAGACACGCTGGTGATCCCCTCCGACCGGAGGATCGAAAAACGAGTGATCGCCTGGAAAGACGGGTGGATCCCCACCAACGTGATGTCCGTGCCGTGAAGGGTGGTCACTACCGGTGGCCCCTCGATACCGAGCATCTGTTGAGCGATCCAGGCCGACGTGGCGTGGGGAATCGCGTAATGAACGTGGATCAGGTCCAGGTCGTAGGTGAGCGCGGCGTCGTGCAGCGCGACCGCGAGAGCCAACGTGTACGGAGGATGCTCAAAAAGGGGATACTGCTCCATCTCCACTTCGTGGAAAAACACCCGCTCGTGAAAATGTCCCAGGCGGAAGGGCTGGGCGTAGGACACGAAGTGGACCTCGTGGCCCCGCTCAGCGAGCTCTATACCCAGCGCCGTGGCCACGGCACCGGAGCCACCGTACGTCGGATAACACGTCACCCCGATTTTCATGCGATCATTCACCCTTCCCGTCGTGATCCGTCTATCGCTCAGGCCGTGATTCGTCTATCGGTCAGGCCGTGACTAGTCCATTGCACGTGCTCTGGTCTGCCAGGCCGCCACCACCCCGGCCACCTGCGTGTCCAAGGTTTGGGAAGTATCGACGTGCATCGTGTCTTCCGGTAGTTGGTGCCGGAACCATGTGAGCTGCCGGCGCGCGTACTGTCTCGTTTGAGACCGCATCCGGTCGAGGGCCTCCTCCAGCGTCATGTCCCCGCAGAGGTGAGCGGTGACTTCCCGGTAACCCGTGCCACTCATCCCCGGATCGTCGGGCCCATACCCCTTCTCCAGCAAGCCCCTCACCTCATCGACCAGCCCGTCGACCACCATCCGGGCTACCCGCGCGTCGATGCGCCGGTCCAGCTCCTCGCGGTCCCTGTCGAGTACGACGATCAGCCCGCTGAGGGACTCGTCGTCGGGCGTGCCCTTTGAGTGCCACCACGAGAGTGGGCGACCCGTGAGAAGCGCCACCTCGATGGTCCGGCCGAGACGCTGGGGACCTCCCTCACGGGCGAGATCCGTACGGTCGGAGTCCAGCGCCCCGACCCAGCGCTCCAATTCGGTCCTGGACCGCGTGGCCATGAAGCCGCGAAGAGCGTCCAGACGCGCCGCATCGATGTCCGGTTGCTCGAAGATCGGATCCGTCAGGGACCGCAGAAACAGACCCGTGCCCCCGACCAAGAGAGGAACGCGCCCTCGCTCGGAGATCTCTTGGATCCAGCGGCGGGCATCCCGGCCGAACTGCCCGGCGCTATAGAACTCGTCGGGGTCGCGGAGATCGAGGCCGTGGTGGGGCACTCGGTCTCGGTGTGCCGTCGAAACCTTGTCCGTGCCGATGTCCATCCCCCGGTAGATCTGTCGGGAGTCCATGCAAATGATTTCGCCGTCCAGAGCCTCCGCGACCGCGATCGAGAGCTGCGTCTTCCCGGAGGTCGTCGGCCCCGTGATCGCCAGGAAGTCTCTCACCGCCCGAATTTCCTCTCCAGCTCGCTCTTGCTCAGGCGGACGATGGTCGGGCGGCCATGCACGTCGTGGTATGGCAGCTCGGTGGCGAAAAGCTGGTCGCACAGGTCCTGCATCTCACCCTCACTCAACGCCTGGCCGGCCTTGATCGCCCCCTTGCAGGCGAAAGTCATGGCAATCTTCTCGTGCTGATTCTTGGCGGAGCGGGTGAGATCCGATCCCTCGACCAGGTCGTCGATCATCTCGCGGAGGCATCGCTCCGGATCGAAGTAGGGATGTGGATCAGGAACGGCTTGGACGATGATCGTGTTGCCGCCGAAGCCCTCGATCTCAAAGCCCACGCGGTTGAGGATGCCGCTCAGGGCCTCCACCTGCTCGTACTCGCCCTTGGAGAGGCGAATGGTGAGCGGGAAGAGGAGCCTTTGGCCGGTCTGCCCGCTCTCCTCGAAGGCGCGGCTCAGGCGTTCGAACAGGATTCGCTCATGGGCCGAGTGCTGGTCGATGATGATCAGACCCTCGCGCGTCTCCGCTAGGACATAGGTGTTCAGGACCTGCCAGAGGCGGGGCCGCTCCTCGACCACAGGGATAGGCTCGACAGCCGCGTCCGCAGAAAGAAACAGGGCGGTCTGCCTCTCCGCGTCGGACTTGTCGGCGCGTGGAGGACTCGGCTCACGGACCACGAGCCGGGGCGACTCCAGCTGTGTGTCCAAGGTGGCCGCACTCGCCTCCGACGTGAGAGCCGCCCGAACCGCTTCCTCGACCAAGGACTCCACCGCCGCGGCGTCCCGAAAACGCACCTCGGCTTTGGCGGGATGCACGTTCATGTCCACGGTGCCGGTTGGCATGTGCAGGTAGAGGAACGCCCACGGCCGGACCCTCTCCGGAATCGTAGTGCGATACCCGCGATCCACGGCCGCGAGCAGTGGACGGCTGCGAAACGGTCTCCCATTCACAAAGAGGTGAGCCCGCCGAAATCCGCTCTTGGCCGCATCTGGCCGTTGGATCAGACCACGTACCTGGATGCCGTCGGGGGCGGTGGAGAGAGCGATCAGCGTGTTGGCCGCTTCCCTCCCCCAGAGTGTCGCTACGCGCGCCGTCAAATCCGCAGCCGGAGGCAGCTCGAGCAGGATCCGTCCGCCGGAAGTGAGGCCAAAGCCGACCGACGCGTTCGCAAGAGAGAGAACGCTCACGACGTCACTCACGGCGCGAGCCTCCGCCCCGACCGCCTTCAAGAACTTCGACCGGGCAGGTGCGTTGAAGAACACATTGGAAACCTCGACGGTCGTGCCCCGCCTTCGAGAAACGTCATCCACGCCCGTGATCGTCCCACCCTTGACGCGAACCCGGGTGCCCAGCGGGTCTGACGCTCCCCTCGTCTCGAGCGTCATGCGCGACACCGCGGCGATGGAGGGGAGCGCTTCTCCCCGAAAGCCGAAGGTCCCCACCGATTGCAGGTCCGTGGCAGCGCGGATCTTGCTGGTGGCATGCCTGTCAAGAGAGAGAAGCGAGTCCTCCCGGCCCATGCCGACCCCATTATCGGTCACGCGGATGCGTCCCTTTCCACCGCGCTCGATGTCGATGTCGATGCGCGTCGCCCCGGCGTCCAGGGCGTTCTCGATCAGTTCCTTTACGACAGACGCGGGCCGCTCCACTACCTCGCCGGCGGCGATCTGGTTTGCCACCAGATCCGGAAGGACCTCAATCGTGCGCGGCATATTCAAGACCGGAGTGCGTAAAAACGTTCGGCGTTCTCCGCCGTGGCTTCGGCAACAGCTCCAACATCCTCGCTCCGGATGTCGGCCAGCGCCGCCACCACATGCGTAACGAAGGCTGGCTCATTCCGCTTTCCCCGACGCGGAACCGGCGCCAGGTATGGCGCGTCCGTCTCGGCCAGCAAGCGGTCGCCCGGGACGGCCCGGACGGTGTCCTGACCGTCGAACTTGGAGAATGTAATGATCCCCGCAAACGACACGTAGCAACCCTCCTCCAGCCCCACCTCCAACAGCTCCATGCTTCCCGTATAGCAGTGGAGCACCTTGCGAACCGATGCAGGAGCGTTCCGGAGAACCGCAATCGTATCGTCTTCCGCTTCCCGCGTGTGAATCACGACCGGAAGATCGAGGTCGGCAGCGGCCTCCAGTTGTGCCTCGAACCATCGCCTCTGGAGTGGGCGAGGTGAGTGATCATGGAAGTAGTCCAGGCCGGTCTCGCCGATGGCGACGACTTCCGCGTGCGTGGCGGCGAGCTCCTGGACGGCCGCGAGGTCGCCGTCCCCGGCTTCAGAGACTTCGTGCGGATGGATGCCCGCCGTCGACCAGAGCGCCGGGTGACCCCCCGCCAGGTCCGCCGCGGCCCTGGCATCCCCGAGATTCGAAGCAACCGTGACTATCCGGGTGACGCCCGCATCCAGAGCCGCGTCGAGAACGGCCGCCCGATCTTCATCGAAGCGGCCGTCCGTGAGATGGCAGTGACTGTCGAACACCGGCCGAGCTAAACGGTCGCCGGAGCCCCGCGCTTCTTGCGCCGCTCGCGGCCCGCAGAACCATCGCCGAACCGCTTCTGGATCTCCAGCAGGGCCGGCGAAGCCACGAAAATGGAAGAATATGTCCCGATCGTGACGCCCAGCATCAACACCATAGTGAAGTCGCGGATCACTGCGCCTCCCACGGCCAGCAGAGCCCCCAGGACCGCGAGCGTCGTCCCGGACGTGAGCACCGTCCGCGGAAGTGTCTCGTTGATCGAGCGGTTCACAAGTTCCATCGGGTCCTGCCGCCTGCCGCCCTTGGCGTTGAGATTCTCTCGCACGCGATCGAATACGACGATGGTGTCGTTGAGTGAATACCCGACGATCGTCAGGATGGCCGCTACCGTGGGCAACGCGATCTCGACCCTGAATAACGCCAGGAAGCCGAGTGTGATCAGAATGTCGTGCACCGTCGCGATCACGGCAGCCATGCCGAAGCGAAGCTCGAATCTCATCGCGATGTAAATCAAGGTCAGGGCAAAGGAGAACAAAATGGCCAGGGCCGCGTTCCGCTCCAGCTCGGCTCCGATCTTCGGTCCCACTGTCTCGGTCCGCACGATGGTGAAAACGTCACTCCCGAACGCGGTCGCGAGTTGACCCTCGAAGCTCGCCCTTATCGTCTCCACGCTCTCCGTCCCGAGCGGTGCGCGGATCGTAAACTCGTTCTCCTCTCCGAAGCGCGTGATGGGGGGCGCCTGCGAGCCACCGAGAGCCGTCCTCAGCTCCGCGGCCGTGGTGGGCTGGTGGAATTCCACCTGAATCAGCGAGCCGCCCGTGAAGTCCACCCCGTAGTTCTGCCAACTTCCGAGGCTGACCAGGTTGGAGATCACCGCCCCGAACCCGACGAGAATCAGCATAGAGGAAAACCCGTATGCCCACCGGCGCTTTTCGATGAAGGTGAACTCGGCTTTGTCGAACAGTCTCATGGAATCCGTCTCAGATGCTGATCGGGTCTGATGCCTTCTTCCCCGACAGGTAGATGAGGAAGAGGGTTCGGGTCACGTACAGGGCCGAGAAGAACGAGGCCACGATCCCGATCGAAAGGGTTACCGCGAAGCCCTTCACGGGGCCCGTCCCAAACTGGAAGAGAATGAGCGCGGTGATGAGCGTCGTAATATTCGCGTCGACGATCGCGGACAACGCGTTCGCGAAACCCTCGTCCACCGCTGTCCGGGTAGCCCGTCCAAGATTCAACTCTTCACGGATCCGCTCGAAGATGAGTACGTTCGCGTCCACGGCCATGCCGACAGACAGAATCAGACCTGCCATCCCCGGAAGCGTCAGCGTGAAGCCGAACCCCGCAAGAAGACCCAAGACCAAGGTGGCGTACACGCCCAGCGCCAATATGGCCAAGACCCCCGCCATGTGGTAGTAGAGAGCCATGATCAGGACCACGAAGACCATTCCGATGATGCCGGCGACCTGGCCCCGGTCAATGGAGTCTTGCCCGAGCGACGGTCCCACCGTCCGCTCCTCCATGATTTCCAGACGGGCGGGCAACGCACCCGCCCTGAGCACCAACGCGAGGTCGCCCGCCTCGACCATGTCGGCATTACCCATGTTTATGACGCCGGCGGCACCGATGCGATCTTGGACCACCGGCGCGCTCACGATCTCATCGTCGAGCACGATCGCGATGTAATCGCCGATATGCTGTGTGGTGAAGTTCGAAAAGCGCCGGCCTCCTGCCCTATTGAACTGGAAGGCCACCTGGGGCTGGTTGAACTGCGGATCCCGCTGTGCTGTGGCCGTCTCCAGCATCTCTCCGGTCACGAACGGATCTTCTTCCGTGATCATTAGGCGGCGGTAGGTTCTCTGCCCGAGCCCGATCGGGACCACTTCCCAGTGGAGGGACGTATTCCTCGGAAGGGCTCGCTGCACTTCGGGCAACGCGAGGAATAGCTCGGCCACCTCAACGTCCTCGGTCCCTACCAGATAAGCGCCCTCGATGTCTCCCGAAGCAAGGAGCGACGTCAAGGGCCTGAGATTAACCGACTGATCCTCTTCTGGGGGTGCCTCTTCCACCCCAGTGCTGTCCGCCTGGATGGAGTCCGTCGGAGTGGACTCAGCGCCCTGGCCGCCGAAAATGAGGTCCTGAATGTCCTGATTTGCGCCTTCCTCATCTCGACCGAGCGCCCGAATAGAGTCGACGCCCAACGCACCGACAATCTGGCGGTCGATCCGGGCAAGCGCAGACTCGAGCTCCGTGACCGGAAGCACGAGCTTGAACTCGAGGAACGCGGACTGCTGAATGAGGTCCTTCGCCCGACTCTCGTCGTCGAGTCCGATGCCCGGTAGCTCTACGATGATACGGTCGGATCCTACCTTCTGGACGAGCGGCTCCTCAACGCCGAACTCGTCGATGCGGGTACGCAGGATGCGCTCGGCCCGATCGATGGCGTCGGCACGGGCCTCGGAGGTCATCGTGCCCTCGGGATCGGCCACCTCGAGGACGAGGTGCATGCCACCCTGGAGATCCAGGCCGAGCTTGATCTCGTTGGCGACCAGATATCCTATGCTGGCCCCGACCAACGCGAGAATGACGATGATCCGGCCTCGTAGGGATGTGAACATCAGAGCGATCCGTCTCCGGTTATGGCCGTCTCAAAGCCCAGTAACCTCGCAGGGGCGGGGCACGCCTGTCAATCTACCGTTCCTGGCCTCGGAAGGTTCGGCACATGGGCTGTTACGCGGGCTGAGGAGGGGCGCGGAAGGGTGATTTCCGGATCCCGGAAAACCCTACATCACCGCACGGCGGAGGACGGCTCTGACCCTCGCGAGGTACCGCTTGGAATCTGCGGTCTTCTCGAGAAAGTCGTCTGCGCCGGCTTCGAGAAGCTCCGCTTCCACCTCGTCCCCTCCGAAGGCGGTGCTGATCAGCACCGGGATGGCCGCCGTGTCCTTCGACCCCCGAATGCGATCGAGCACTTTGCGGCCGTCCATACCGGGCATCTTCAGATCCAAGATCACCAGGCTGAAGCTCGGGTCGGCTTTGAGCCTCTCTACGGCCTCGTACCCGTCCTTGGCCAGCGACACCTCGTAGCCCGCCGTCTCGAGTATCTTCGCCGCCATGAGCCGGGCTTCCTCATCGTCCTCGACCACGAGGATCCGGCTCGGGCCGCTGTCCACTTCCGGTTCGTCTTCCGCCTTTAGCTCCCCGAGCGCCCTCTCGACCTCAACCAGCGTAGTCTTGCCTTGGGTTACCCACTCGAGCGCCACCTGATGGATCGGGCGCATCCCGCCCTGGATCGCGATACGTTGGAGCGTCTGCCAACCCTTACGAGCTTCCACCGCGGTCTGGAAGCGTGGCCCGGCAAGCATGACTTCGTTCACCGGGATGCGGCCCTTGTAACCGGTGAACCCACACTCACCGCAGCCCACGGCCCGAACCACCGGCTCGACCTCATGCTGGTCGGTCAGTCGCTGCTCTTCGGGCGTCAAATTGCCTTGTACTGGTTCGGCGCAGGCTGCACAAACCCGCCGCAAGAGACGTTGAGCGATCGCGCCCCTCAAGGTCGAGGCGATCGTGCCGAACGGCAGGCCAATGGTGGCCATCCGCCCAACGGCGCTCACCGCGTCGTTCGCGTGTACGGTGGCAAGCACCAGGTGGCCTGTCATCGCGGCGTGCGACGCCGTTTCGGCGGTCTCCTGGTCCCGAATTTCTCCGACCAGGATGACATCGGGGTCCTGCCTGAGGATGGCCCGAAGAGCGGCGCCAAAAGTGACCCCCTGCTTCGTTTCCACCTGGGTTTGTGTGATTTTCGGCAGTTCGTACTCGATCGGATCCTCAACCGTCATGATGTTGACCTTACCGTCGGCCATCTCGCGTAACGCGCCGTAGAGGGTCGTCGTCTTTCCCGACCCGGTGGGGCCCGTCACCAGAACAATGCCTTCCCTCTGCTTGAGGAGCTGCCGTAAGCGGTCCAGCTCGTGGGGCGGCAGCGACAGATCGTCGAGGGTCTCCTGAGCGTTGGAGTCCAGAATACGGATGACGCACTTCTCATCGGACCTGCCTGCCGGGATCGTCGATACGCGCAGATCGTAGGATAGATTCTGGATTCTGACATGCGCCTTTCCGTCTTGGGGGCGAAGCCGGTCCGCGATATCGAGTTGGGCCAGGATCTTGATCCGCGAAATCACGCGGTTCATCGCCGCCATCGGGAGGTCCATGTGCTTTCTGAGGACCCCGTCGACCCGGTAGCGAATCACGCCGACCCGGCGGCCGGGCTCCACGTGGATGTCAGAAGCTGACTGAGCGATGGCGTCGCGAATGATGAGATTCGTGAGCTTCACAACCGGGGTCGCAGCAGCGTCTTCGGAAGAGATGGACTCGGGCCCCATCTCTTCCACGAGCTTGACAGCGTCATCGTCGAGATCATCGACATCGAAGTCGTCAAGGAGGGATTCAATGGCCACCTCAGGCGAAAACTGGTTATTCAGGAACTCCTGGATGGCACTAGGAGAGGCCACCTGGAAAACGGTGGTCTTTCCCGTGCTGAATCCCAACGCACGCTCCGCTTCTACTTGAGTGGGGTCACACGTGGCGACGAGGAGGTGCCTATCGGTCTCGTAGAGGGGATAGACGTGGTGCCTTCGTGCGAGCGCTTCCGGCACGAGAAGAGGCGCATTCGGGTCACGTGCCGTGAAGTCGGCCACCTCCAGCCGAAAATAGGTGGCCACCAACTCGCAAAGGCGCGAGTCCCCGATCTTGTACGCTCGGGTCACGGCCCGCCACGCTTCCTTCGCCTCCGTCTCCGGCGGAACGGACGGACTCTCTCCCTCGAGCCCTGCCCGTTCAGCAACGCGAGTCAGCCAATGGGTGGTCGCGATACCGCCGACCGCGCTGGGCTTCACGTCCGTCTTCACGTCCGTCTTCACGTCCGTCTTCTCATTCGGCTTCGGCTGGGGCTTGGTCTTCGTCTTCGAAGTCGAGGCTCGGGGGGGGGGGATCCACCGTCCCTCTCTTGGCACCGGGTTTAGAATCGGTGGCGGTTTTTTCTCGAGTCACCGCATCACCTTCTTTCTCTTGCTTCGCTTTTCCTCGTACATCGCTGCGTCGGCCCGCCTGAGCAACTCGTCGAGGTGCAAGGCACGATCACCATCGTTCCGGGCCAAACCGATGCTAACGGAAAGCTGGAACCGTTCCCGCGTGGTCTCGTTCAGCTCCGTGAACTCCATCCTGAGTCGCTCGACGAGCGTCTCGGCGTTCTCCTCCGAGGTCTCGAACGCTAGAACGGCAAACTCATCCCCGCTCATTCGGGCAACAATGTCGGACCGGCGGAACGTATCCCGAAGCGTGTCGGCCACACACAGCAGGGCTCGATCACCGACATGGTGGCCAAGCGTGTCGTTAATGCTCTTGAAGCGGTCGATGTCGAGGTAGATGAGGGAGACCGGTCGAGAGGACCGGAGGGCAAGCTTGAGGTATTGCTCGCCGAGGTCATTGAATCCCCGCCGGTTGTACAAGTCCGTTAGGCCATCGATCAGCGACAAGCTCCGAAGCGCATCGAGTAGACGGTGACGCTCGATGGCGTAGCTCATGGAGCGAAGTAGGACCGCTGGGGCTGCCTCTTCCTTTCGCATGCAATCCTGAGCACCCCCCTGGACGGCACGGACCGCAAGATCGTCCTCCCCCTCATTCGTCAGTACGATGACCGGAACGTTCGGGGCAAACGCGTACATGCGCTCGAAGCTCACGATGCCGTGGCTATCCGGCAGATCCGGGTCGAGGATCACGGCGTCCACTCCGCCGCTGGACAGCCGCTCCAACGCCCCAGCCAGTTCGCCCGCCTCAAGCAGCTCGGTGTCCCCATCCGCGCCCTGGAGATGCTCCCGAAGGGCGTCCAGATAGACGGGCTCAGCCTCTACCACAAGTAGCCTTGTGGGTCGGTGTGCAGAATCGCTCATCTGTAGAAGGCTGTTGAAGAAGTACAGTGGGCCGCGTTGCGGATGCCACGGCCCCAGACCCTAGGCGGAGCGACGACGCCATAGCCGTAGCTACGGTTAGGAGCTCCAACAACGGAGATGGGGTCGGGCCACCGCAACCCTTCAACTTGTAAGGTCATGTCATTCATGGTCGTGGGCACAGGGCGGTTGTGCGGTTGATCCTGTGTCTCTCCTCCTCGCCGTAGCGCTGCTACGCCTCGTCGTCGTTCGTTCTTCGCCTTCGGCTCAGGTGCCGCGGAAACCATTGCTCGACGTCGTACACCACGTCCGCGACGTTGTCTGAACGCGCACAAGCGCCCTGTGCGCGACCCGCTGTACTCCTTCAACAGCCTTCATAGGACCAACTCGCGGCTTCGCGTCCCCGCTGAGGACGCACCTATGAAGACGACATTCGACCCAACTTCACGGTCCCTATGGGGTTGCCCATCGGGGGGGGAAATTGGACCACGACAGCTAAGCCAAACATAGGAGAACCCTGACACGCGCGCCAAGGTTATTCTTGTGGGGAGCCCGGTGGGAAGCACATCCCCTGCCTTCTCTTCGATCGATTCACCGCATGTCCTTGAGAAGTGTATTGAACGCGGCTATCTCGAGGCAGAATCTGGACAACGACATGTATTCTTCAGGTAGGTGGGCCGGTGATACGGTGAGGCCCAGTTTGGGGACACCTCAGATGAGGCGTCTGCTGGTCCTTTTCTTGACCGTGGCCCTGCCCATGACCGGATGCCTGGCCTCTCCACCCGTGGCTCCGTTTCAAGTCACGCTCCGCCTGTCACCGACTCCCGCGCTGATCGGTCCGACTCGCCTCATCATCGACGTGGCGGACGTTGCAGGCGATCCGGCTACGAACGTTGTGGTGTCCGTTGAGGGCCTCCCGGAGGAGCGCACCAATAGGAGGGCCACAATGAGGATGGCCACAGAGGAGGGCGCCGGCCGTTATGTCGTGCCTGACTTCGATTTGGACGTCGGAGGCCCCTGGACGATCGCCGTCACGGTCACCGACAGCACCGGCGTTTCGATAACCAGAGCCTTTCCCATCTCCGTGTTCGGAGGGTCATAGACCGGGCACGCTTCCTGCAATCCTTTGAGGCCTCTATCTTGGCGCGGCATGCCGACCCCAACCGGAGCGATTCCAGGACGATGTCCATCGAGGAAGCCCTTCTCGAGCTCGATGAGCGCCTCGGTCCAAGAAGGATGGAGGTCGATGTTCCACTCGCACCGCTGACTACGTTTCGCGTCGGTGGCCCGGCCGACAGACTCTTTCACGCCCGTACACCGGACGATCTGACCGAATCCATCTTGGCGGCTCGGGAAGTCGGTATCCCCCACTTCCTGCTCGGTAAGGGTGCCAACGTGCTCGTCGGGGATCGAGGCTTTCGCGGCCTGGTGATCCGCTGCGAGGTAGGCGGCACGGACTTCTTCGAAAACGGCCGCGTCCGGGCGGGGGCGGGTGTGGAGACTCATCCCGACCTCATCGAAGCGACCGTATCTCGCGGACTCGGTGGCCTACACCACTTCGTCGGGATTCCGAGCACCGTGGGTGGTGCGATGTGGCAGAACCTGCACTTTCTCTCACCCGCGCCGAAGAGAGCGCGCACCGTCTTCCTCGAAGAGGTGGTCGAATCCGCCGAGATCCTTTCGGAGGAGGGAGAGCGCCGCACGGTGGATCGGGACTACTTCCGGTTCGGCTACGACTACAGCATTCTGCACGAGAGGGATGACGTCGTCCTCACGGTGGAGTTCCAGTTGACCCCTGCTCCCTCCGAGGAATTGCGCCGGGTGATGGAGGAAAACCTCATTTGGCGGAAGGATCGCCATCCGGACCTGACCGTGTCCCCAAGCGCGGGCTCGATCTTCCAGAAGATCGAGGGGATCGGCGCCGGACGGCTCATCGACGAATGCGGCCTCAAGGGGCACATCGAGGGAGGCGCCCAGATCTTCCTGAAGCACGCCAACATCATCATAAACCGCGGGAACGCGACCGCTTCGGACATCCGCGCCCTCATCGACCTCGCTCAGACGCGGGTCGCCGACGAGCTCGGATACGAATTAGTGCCCGAGATCACCTTCGTGGGGGACTTCTAGTCAGTTCGCCACACCTGCGATCTGCCGAAGTAGAGTCGGATCGAGCTCGTGGCCCCCGGCGTGCGTGAGGGTCTTGAAGGGGATCCCCAGCTCTTCGAGTCGTGCCTCCTGGGAGGCGTGAGCCTCTTCGGAGACGTATTGATCAACAAGTCCCCGTACCAGAATGAGCTCGGCCGATCCCAACCGGTCGGGCCCTCGGTCTGGATCCAAGTCGTCGGGAAGATAGGCTCCCCAAAGGACGAGCCGCTCTACGGCGGTATCTCCCGCCACCACCCACCGACACGCGGTGTGGGCACCCTGTGAGAACCCCAACACCGTGAGGCGCGTGACCTCTCCGCCCGACTCTTCGGATATTTCGTCGAGAACCGCGTTGAGAAGCCCTACATAATCCGTGATCTCGTTCTCCCGATCCTCTCGCGTCATCCATGTGGCGCCGATCGGGACTTCCTTGCCGTGGCTACCCTCGGAATCACGCAGGTAAAAGCGGGAGAGACCCTCGGGCGCCACGATCAGCCGCGTTCCATCGTCCAGATCGGAGAAGCGAGACAGAAAGCGCCGTGCCAGTTGCCGATACCCATGGCATACGAGCCAGATTTCTCCTAGACGTGGGCCGACCGAACCAAGAGTGTAATAGCGCGCCGTTCGGGCAACCCGGACGTGCCGCTCCCTCACTGGCCGTATTGGAACGGGCTGATCAGGGGATCGAGACCCGGTAGCGAGAGGTCCCTCTCGGACAGGGTAGGATTTTCCATGGGCCACGGAATCCCAACCACCGGATCGTCCCAAGCGATCCCCCCGTCGAGCGCGGCGTCGAATTCGTTCGTGACCTTGTAGACCAAGTCGGCCTGGTCACTGAGGCACAGGTATCCGTGAGCGAAGCCCACGGGAATGTACAAGATCACCCCGTCTTCTCCCGAGAGAGCTCCGCCGGCCCACTGACCAAAGGTGGGGGAGCCCACACGGAGGTCCACCGCGACGTCGAATACGTCTCCTTGCACGACCCGAACGAGTTTCGCCTGCGCCCGGGGGGGTGCCTGATAGTGTAGTCCGCGGAGCACACCACGAGTTGAACGGGCATGATTGTCCTGATGGAACGCTTCCCGGATCCCCGCCTCTTCGAACGCGGAGGCGCGGTAGGTCTCCGAGAAGAAGCCTCGGTGATCACCGTGACGGGAGGGAGTGATTCGGATCACGTCCGGGATGGCGAGAGGCTCGAAATGGAAGGACATAGAACTGTAGGCTGGACGCGGTCGCGGTATTAGTGTCGAAGTAGGAGCCTCGAGCCATGTGCACGAGCGAACTCCGCCGAAAGTTCATTGCGGGCCGCTCAGCCGGCAACCGTGAGGCGGACTGCGGCCTCGATTCCGCATCCGTTTGGAGAGAAAGCCATGACGAACGTCGCTCCGGGGATCAGGCCCGGCATTCGGTGGGCGGTCCTCTTCGGGCTGGTCCTCTTCGGGTCACTCGCACCACGGACTGTCTGGTCCCAGACCCCTGACTCCCTGGCCCAGGACTCGCAGACCCCAGCCTCGCTGGCTCCTCCGCCGAGCGCGGCGAAGGCAAACCCCTTCGCCGGATTCGAGACACACTACCTGTCGAACGGACTGAAGGTTTGGTTCAAGCGACTGCCGGAGGCTCCCAACGTCTCTATCAGCGTCGGTGTGCCGTATGGATGGGATGCGGATCCTCGCCGAAAAGAGGAGCTCGCACACCTCACTGAGCACATCCTCTTCTCCGATCATGAAGGACGCTCCGAGGAGGAAATCAAAGACGCGATCGACGCCATCGGGGGCCGAAGCAACGGATTCACGACCCCCGACCACACCTGGTACTACGTGACCGTTGCGAAGGAGCACGGGGGGTTCGCTCTGGAATGGCTGTCTCGAATCGTGTCCCCGCACACGGTGGATGCCGACGTATTGGAAAGGAATCGCGTCCCGGTGGCGCTGGAGATCGACGCACAGCCGCGTGAGTTCTTCGAGAGCGTCTGGGCGCTGCTCAATCCCGCTTGGCTCGTCCCCTCTGATTTCTGGGAGCGTGAGTTCGGCATGGAGACCCGAAATGCTCGCCAATACGATCGCTGGGCCAGCCTCCAACGCATCACGCCGGAGGACGTCGCCGATTTCTACGACCGCCATTACGTGCCGGAAGCGATGACGCTCACCGTGATCGGGGACCTGGACCCGATCGAGGTCCTGGCGATCTCGGAGCGCACATTGGGGTCCCTCGTCAAGAGACCCGTGCCCCCCGAGGGACGTGACCGTAGAAGACCCCGCCCGACGGCGGGCCACTTCCTACTGGGGCTTCGGCCCCAACGTGCGATACACGGCTCGGTACAAGCTCTTCAACAGTGATGCCGAAGATGACTTGATGCTGATGTTCGTTCGGGATCTGCTGAGGCGTCGCCTGAATCAGCGCCTTCGGTACGGAGAACAGAAGGCGGTGTACGGACTACAGGTTGCCACGAGGCAGAGAGGGCCCGGCGGATTCCTGGAAATTGAAGGCTCCATCGCGGAGAACGAATACGACTTCGCCCAGGCGGTCATCCAGAACGAAATCGCAGCACTCGTGGGGGGGACGCTGCCGCCCGAGGAATTCGAGGCGGACCGAACGGCCCTCGTCGAACGGCTTCGGGGGGAAAACTCGACGGCACAATCCCTCAACTTCTGGGTGCTTCGCAGCTTCTACGATCCCTCCAAGCATGCGGACTTCCCGGATCTGCTTTCCTTCTTCGCGGGTGTGACCCAAGACCAGGTGGCAGCGTTCGCCGCCCGCACCTTCGTGCCTGAGCGAGAAGTCAGGACGCTCATCGACGTGCAGCCCATGAGCCAAGGGATGCTTGCCATCGCCGCCCTCGTGCTTGTGCTCCTCACGGTTCGGGCGGTCGCCTGGACACTCACGCGCCCGGTGACGATGACCGGGATCCTCTATGTGGCCCGGTTCCGTTTGCCCGTTCTGCTCATGATCGCCGCGGTGGCCGTCTTCGGTGGTGCCGGATTGATCATGGGTCGGCTGATCGTGTTCGTTGTTCAGTCCTTGGCACTCGCCTACCTCGTGACCATCGACGAATACGGCGTCCAAATGATGCTCTATGGAGCCATGCTCAGCGCGGCCGTCATGCTCTCCATCCTCTATCTCTCGCAGTTCCCCCGTAAGATTATCGTGTTTCCGGACTATCTCCTCATCAAATTCCTAGCCTATCGGTCTCGCAAGTTTAAGCCCGGCGACTTTCTAGAAATTTCGACACGCCGAGGTTACCAGGTATGGTTCAGGAAAGACCTGTTCCGGTGCGTACCGCTCGCGTGGGGCCTGGTCGGCCCGGGAATCTACCTGCGGCCAACCAAGGGAAGAACCTACTTTTTCCGCACGAGAGACACCGGGGAGCTGATCGACGTGCTGGGCGGTTGGCGGGGAGCGTCGGTGTCACCGGCCGCTCGCAAGAAGAAGCCCGCGGATTTCGCCAGAGACCCCTTCCAGGAGGCGATGGACACGTCGGATTGGATCTCTTCGATCGCCCCGGACACGCCCCCGAAAAACGAGGCGTCATCGGCTTCCATCGCTTCTGACCCGCTCCCGGAACTTGAGGGGTCGTCGGCGTCGATCACTCTGGACCCGCTCCCAGAGATCGAGGAGCCATCGGCTTCGATTGCTTCGGACCCGCTCCCCGAACTTGAGGGGTCATCGGCGTCGATCGCCCGGGATCTGCTCCTGGGGGACGAGGGAGAGGGAGAGGGAGAGGGAGAGGGAGAGGGAGAGGGAGAGGCGACTGAGCACGACAACGACGGGATGGACGAAGGCGAAATCAAAGACCTGCTCGGCGATTCCTACAAGTCCCACGTGGAGAAAAAATTCTGAGGGACTAGAAGGGTGATGAGGATCTGCTAGAGTTGAATGTGCGTCAGATCTCTCCCGAATCGGATGCGCACCCGAATGAGCAGAAACAGGGCCACGGCAGCCAGTCCCGCAGCCATCCCCCACCAGAGGCCCAGCGGCCCGAGCCCTCTCGCAAAGGCCAAATAGATGCTGATGGGAAGCCCGATTAGCCAGAATCCGACCAGGTTGATGAACATCGGTGCGAACGTATCGCCGACTCCTCTGAGAACGCCCGACCCCACGGCCTGGAGTCCGTCGAAGATCTGGAAAATTCCAGCCACCGGAATGAGCGTGGCGGCGAGCGCCCAAACCTCCAGGTCCGGCGTGTAGAGGCGCGCCAAAAGACCCGGAATCGACAGGAACACGACTCCAGTCAAAGCCATCAGCGTCCCCACGACCAGCAGACCCGCCCCGGCCGAACGCCTCGCCCGCCGCGGGTCCCCAGAACCCACCGCCTGCCCGACGAGGACCGTGGTCGCCTGGGTCACGCCAAGCGCCATCATGAAGGTGACGCTCGCCAAGTTGATCGCGACCTGGTGACTCGCCATCGGTATGGTCCCGAGAAGTCCCATCAGAATGCCGATCACACCAAAGACCCCGAATTCCAGGAAAAACTGAATCCCGATGGGAACCCCGAGCCGGCACATGCTGAGGAGCGGCTCGAGATCGAGCGCTTCGGTCCGAAGGGGCCGCAAATAAGGTCTGATGAGCGGCCAAGCGATGCCCGACAACGCAAAGAGCATGAACCATCGGCTGAGTGTCGTCGCCCAGCCGGATCCGACGGCACCCAAGGCGGGAGCGCCCAGGTTCCCGAAGATGAGCACCCAGTTGAAGAAGACGTTGGCGAGGTTCGCTAGAAGGACTACGACGACGATCGGCGCCACCCGACCCATCGATTGGAGACTCTGCCTAAGCACGACGAAACAGTAGAAGGGCAGCACGCCTGGTATGGACACCAACGCATAGTCCGCGGCCACCGGGATTACGTCCGCCGGCTGGCGTAGAAAGGTCAGTAACGGACGTCCGGGCGTCAAAAGGAGCGAGCTGAGCACCGTGAGGCCAACCGCGATCACGAAGCCCCGTTGAAACGCCCGCGCGATCCCGGAACGATCGCCGGCGCCGAAGGCCTGAGAAACGAGGGGATCCAAGGCAAACAACGTGCCCAGCCCGAAGCTCGTCGTCATGAAGAAGTAGAGGTTCCCGAGGGCTACCGAGGCGAGATCCCTCGGTGAAACGTGCCCCACCATGACCGTATCCACGGCCCCCATGAGGATGAAGCCCACCTGGACGGTAGCCACGGGCAATGCCAAGCGGAGCAGTGAGGCGATGTGGTCCCGCGAGGGAACCATTTGGCGAATGACACGCATGGGCGCAAAACGATTATCGTGGTACACAAGAGGACCGCGCCGGGCCCCGGGGGGTCCGGCGCGGCATGGAAGCATAATACAGACCTCGTAGCCCCGGGAGCGCATCACAACATGGCTGGATCCGCCGGATCACCAGAGACATCCCTCCGCCGACTGTGGAAGAGACTTTCGGGCCTCCCGGGCGGAAAGTGGATGTTCAGCCAGGCCATGCGTTTCATGGTTCCCTACAGCGCCACGATCCGAGCACGTGTTGAAGTGCTCGAGCCTGGGTACGCCCGTCTGTCCCTTCGGGATCGCCGCCGGGTTCGGAACCACCTTCGGTCCGTGCACGCCGTGGCACTCGTCAACTTCGGTGAACTGACGAGCGGCCTCGCAATGCTTTTGGGCCTACCGCCCAGTGTCCGCGGCATCGTGACCGAAATATCCACGGACTTCGTGAAGAAGGCGCGAGGCCGTCTCATAGCCGAGTGCAGGTGTAACCCTCCGGCCGTATTGGAGCCTACCGATTACAGGGTGACGGCCGAGATCCGGGATCACACTGAAGACGTCGTGGCGCGTGTGGCGGTATTGTGGCGGCTGGGGCCCAAGCCATGACCGGACACCGACTTTGACGGCTCATGAGGCGTGAGGGGCCACGAGGCGTGACCGAGCGCTCGCCATGACGGATCAAGGGTCCACGTCCTTCCTGCCGACGCCGCTCACTTTGGACGCGGGGGTCGCCGTTCCCATCGTGTGTGGCGCCATGTACCCCTGTTCCAACCCCGAGCTCGTCGGGGCGGCCTCACAGGCGGGCGCTCTCGGCGTGCTCCAGCCGATCTCTCTTACGTACGTCCACGGGTACGAATTCCGGGCCGGCATCCGCAAGATCCGTTCCCTCACGGACCGACCGATCGGCATGAACGCGCTCATCGAGCAGTCCTCGAAGCTGTACCGGCGGCGGATGGAGGAGTGGATCGATACTGCACTCGAGGAGGGTGTGCGGTTCTTCGTGACCTCATTGGGCAAGCCGGACTGGGTGGTCCAACAGGTCCAGCCGGTAGGCGGTCGCGTCTATCATGACGTCACCGAGCGCAAGTGGGCGCAGAAAGGGGTCGACGGTGGAGTCCATGGCCTCATCGCCGTCAACAGCCGGGCGGGTGGACACGCCGGGCCGCTCGACGCCCGGGCCCTCCTGGATGATGTCGGCGACCTCGGGTTGCCGGTGGTGTGCGCGGGTGGCGTTGGGCGGGAGGAGGAGTTCGTCGCTGCCCTGCGAATGGGATACGCCGGCGTTCAAATGGGTACGCGCTTCATCGCGACCACGGAGTGCTCCGCGAGTCCCGAATACAAGCAGACCATCATAGACGCTGAAGAGGAGGACATCGTGCACAGCGAGCGTCTCACCGGCGTGCCGGTAGCAGTGATCAACACTCCCTCGGTCCAGAAGCTGGGTCTGAATGCCGGGCCCCTGGCCCGCTGGATGCTTCGAGGGCGGCGCACCAAGCACTGGATGCGCACGATCTACGCCCTGAAGTCCCTCTGGCAACTTCGCCGGTCTCTTCACGCGAAGAGCGCTCGAGGGGACTACTGGCAGGCCGGTAAGAGTGTGGCCGGAATTCGGAGCGTAGAGCCCGTCGCCTCCATCGTCCGCCGCTTCTCCGAAGCGGCTCGCTCCGCTGGGATCACAGCCATCGATGAACGGCCGACCGAGTAAGCGGTAGGGCCGCTACGCCAGAGGCCGAAATAATTGCTAACGGTGTCCTCGGCGATAGCTTACCCTTGGAAAAGGGGGAGGAGGCCTCGCTCCTGCTCGCGCTGCCGTCGCGAGACTCCGACACCAGACCAAACCGGCGCCCTATGCCTTGGAACCAGCACCAGAGACGTTGAGGAGGTCACGATTACAAGCATGACTACGTCATTCCAGTCCTGTTGGAAGAACATGTGGCTTCGTGTCTCAGTCCTGCTGGCTGCTTCTAGTCAATTGGTGCTGGCCGAGTTGGCGTTGGCCCAGACGCCCATAGAAGGAGCCCTCGCAGCCACGGTGATCATCGAGACGTCCGGCGCGGATGGACAGGGACTGGGACACGGGAGTGGCTTTGTCACGTCCAGTGACGGCATCATCGTCACCGCTGCTCATGTAATCCAGGGAGCGACATCGGCAACGGTGCGGTTCCAGAATGGAGACGAGCTTGACGTCGAAGGCGTGATCCAAGTCGACTGGGCTAAGGACTACGCCATCGTGCGGGTTGCAGGATTTGATTTACAGACGGTGGGGTTGGGGAATGCAGACGAGGTATCGGTTGGCCAGAGAGTCATCGTGATAGGTGCTCCCATGGACCCCACCCTGGCGGGAACCGTGTCGGATGGGTTGGTGGCCGCAAGCCGTATGTGGGATGGGACCAGGCACATCCAGATTAGCGCGCCCACATCGCCGGGAAATTCCGGTGGCCCGGTGATGACGGAAGAGGGTGAAGTCATCGGACTGGTCGTGAGTGGAATTAACGCGGAGGGAGCAGAGAACCTCAACTTTGCTCTGCCGATAAACTATGTGCGGGGGCAGCTTTCCCTCGCCGCTACCAGACCCTTACAGCCGCTGGCAGAAGTCCAGGAAACGATAATTGCAGAGACAGCCGGCTCCTCGACGGGTCGGCCGACGTACAGCAACCCGCCGACGTACGGCGACGTCAACCTCGATGAACGCTTCCTGCCGGATCCCTATGAGGTCTCGCTGACCGCGGGCGGCGGCATCGATGTCGACATCGGTGAGTGCAACTACGGATACGTGGCCGAGTCCCCTGACGTAGATTTCTACTACGCGACCTCCGGCGACGCCGACCTATACGTATACGTGAACGGCACTGAGGATACCACGTTGCTGCTCAATCAACCGAACGGTAGCTGGGTGTGCGACGACGATGCTCTCGGCGACAGCAACCCGGTGGTGGTCATTCCTGCAGCAGCGGCCGGCCTGTACAACATCTGGGTGGGTACCTTCGACCCCGCCACCACTGCCGCGACCCTCTTTATCTCCGAAAGAGATCCGCGTTAGCCGGAACTGTGTTTCAGCGATAAGCCGGGTTCTCGAAATCGCTCCGGCAGCCGGCGTCCCATGAAGTGCGCTGGTTTCCGTGGGCCGGAATCCCACCCGTGTCCTTAAGCGCCCGGGCCAGATGCATCAGGTTCCACGTCATGAACGTCGTGTTGCGGTTCGTGAAGTCGTTTTCCGGCCCGCCCGACCCGGGGTCGAGGTACGATGGTCCGGGCCCGGCTTCACCCAGCCAAGCCGCATCCGCCTGCGGCGGTATCACGTATCCCAAGTGCTGGAGAGAATAGAGGATGTTCATCGCACAGTGCTTCGCGCCGTCCTCGTTACCGGTGATGAGGCATCCTCCGACACGTCCGTAGTAGGCGTATTGACCCGCTTCGTTTAGAAGATGGGAGCCCGCGTAGAGACGCTCGATGACCCGGGTGCAGACCGAAGTTTTTTCTCCCAGCCAGATCGAGGAGCCGACCACCAGGATGTCGCTCGCCATCACCTTCTCGGAGATCTCGGGCCACTCATCCTCCGGCCAACCGAGCTCCCTCATGTCCGGCCACACGCCGCTAGCGATTTCGTAGTCGACTGGCCGTAGGACTTCGACCGAAATCCCACTCTTCTCCATGATGGTCTTGGAGATCTCGATGAGGCCCTCGGTGTGGGACATCTCCGGAGACTTCTTGAGCGTGCAGTTGAGAAAGATCGCCCGCAGGTCTGAGTAGTCCCACGGGCTCGAAGTACAGAGCTGCTCCTGTTGTTCGGTCAGGGCCATCTGAGATCTCCACTCTTGACGGTTCGTCGAACGCTATATGGGGCAGACCAGGTTCCCCAGTTTCTCGGTCAGCTTCATGTTCTCCGAGTAATCCACCGGGCAGTCGATGATTACCACCGTGTCGTCGGTAATGGCCTGCTTGAGCGTGGGGACCAGTTCGTCGGCGGCCTGCACCCGATAGCCCTTGGCCCCGAAGCTCTCCGCGAACTTGACGAAGTCGGGATTGTTGAACGTGATGTGGCTGGGTCGCCCGAAGTGACGAAGCTGATGCCAGTGAATCAGTCCATACTCGGCGTCATTCCAGATGAGAATGATGATGGGGGTTCCGATACGAAGGGCGGTCTCGATCTCCTGGCAGTTCATCAGGAATCCCGCATCGCCCGTCACGGTTACCGCGGTATGCTCAGGATGGGCCAGCTTCGCCGCGATGGCACCCGGCACGCCGATCCCCATGGCGGCGAAGCCATTCGAAATGATGCAGGTATTGGCGCGCTCGGCCTCATAAAGCCGGGCGGTCCACATCTTGTGGGCGCCCACGTCGCTTATGACGATGTCCTCCGGCTCGAGCACCTGGCGAAGGTCCCAGAGAATGCGTTGGGGCACCATGGGGAACGCCGGACTCTCCGCGTGCTCGGAGTGCTCCCGGAGTACGAAATCGCGCAGTGTGCCAAGTTTCGGCTCGTGGTGAGGCTTGGCCAGCTCTCCGATCCGCCGCAGGGACTCACCGACGTCGCCAATGACACCGGCGGCCAGCATGTAGTGCTCATCCACTTCGGCCGGCGTTTCGTCGATGTGTAGAAGCTGCGCGTGCTTTTCAGGATGCCATAGGTACGGATGGTACTCGATCATGTCGTAGCCCACACAGATGATCACATCGGCCCGGTCGAACCCGCAGTCGACGTAGTCGTGCGCCTGTAGGCCGACCGTGCCGAGACTCAGCGGGTGCGAAAACGGTATCGCGCCCTTGGCCATGAACGTGGTCGCCACAGGAATCTGGAGCTTCTCGGCAAACGCCTGAAGCTGCTCCGTGGCTCGGGAGCGGATGATCCCGTTCCCAGCCATGATGATCGGGTGCTCGGCACTCGAGATGACCTCGGCCGCCTGCTGGACCTTAGCGCCGGGGGGCTCCGGGGTCGCCGCCGCCTGTACCGTGAGAGGCTCCTTTCCTTCGACATCGGCCCCGGCAATGTTTTCAGGAAAGTCGATGAAGCTGACGCCGGGTTTTTCCGCTAGCGCTTGCTTGAACGCCTTACGAACCACCTCCGGAATGATCTCCGGCTCCCGGATCTGGGTGCTGTACTTGGTTATGGGCGCGAAGAGGCTGACCAGATCGAGGTGCTGGTGGCTCTCCTTGTGCATCCGCGTGGTGGCCGCCTGACCCGCGATGGCAACGACCGGCGCCCGGTCCATGTTCGCGTCCGCTACCCCCGTCACCAGATTGGCGGCGCCGGGACCGAGGGTCGACAGGCAGACCCCCGCTCTGCCCGTCAGCCGTCCGTACACGTCGGCCATGAAGGCGGCACCCTGCTCATGGCGCGTGGTGATGAAAGCAATCTTGCTGTCGAGCAAGACATCCATCATGTCGATGTTCTCCTCGCCCGGGATGCCGAAGATGTAGTCGACGTCCTCGTTCTCAAGGCACCGGACGAGGAGCTCGGCGGCTTTCATGGGTTGCGTCCTTTCGTTTCAATGCCCGCGAGCGCTTGCAGTGCCCTCGAGGTGGTGGAGGTGATGACGATGCATCGACGTAGCTGAATTGCCAAGAGCGAGCAGGTGGAGCTTCCTTACCCACCATGGCGTGCCTCACGATTTTCGTGATATCGACCCTTGACAGCGAAGCAAAGGCTCGCTTTCCCGTCTTCTTGCGTGCCGGGGTACCCCCGGTGAGCTTGCCCAATCCCTCAACTGACCATCGAAGGGACACTCGAATGATTCCGGTTTTCCTTCTTAGCAAGGAGATCACACCATGACGAGCAAAGCCAGAATTCTGGTGACTGGAGCGACCGGGAATACCGGAGGTGCGGTCGCGCGTCAGCTCCTTCATGAGGGCCACCCCGTGAACGCCCTCGTGCGGAGGCAGGATCATAGGGCGGACGCGCTCGCCAAGGGAGCTAGGATCAAAGGCATCATAGGGGCATGGCGACCGCTACCGGTACCGATCAGCAGCGAAGCAGCCCGAAGACGAAGAGGCGTTCTCCTCCGGGAACGGGTGCGCGTTCATCATTATTCGCGCAAGCAAGCAACCCAACCCGTCCTATCCAAGAGGAGAACGCCCATGGAGAGATATATCGGACTCGACGCACACGCGTCGAGCTGCACGCTGGGGATTGTAGGCCCCAGCGGCAAGCGCTTGGGCTCGCAGGTGGTGGAGACGAACGCGCGGGCGCTGATCGAGGTGCTGCGAGGGATTCCGAGGAACCGGCACTTATGCCTGGAAGAAGGGACGCTGTCGGGGTGGCTGTACGAGGTGCTGGAGCCGCACGTGGAGGAGCTGACGGTGGCGGGGGTCGGCAAGAGCCGGGGCCCGAAGACCGACAAGCTGGACGCGTTTGCCCTGGCGGAGAAGCTGCGGATCGGATCACTGGAGACGAGGGTCTACAAGAACCGGGGCCAGTTCAGGCGGCTGGGGGAACGGGCGAAGAGCTACGACTTCCTGGTCGGCGACACGGTGCGGGTGAAGAACCGGCTCAAGAGCGTGCTGCGCTCGAGAGGAGTGGCCTACGGCGCGGGGCGCTCGGTCTACTTAAAGCGCGACCGGGAGGAGTGGTTGGCCAAGCTGCCGGAAGCGAGCAGGACGACGGCCGGGTTGCTGTACGAGGAGCACGACGCACTCGTGGCATTGAGGGCGAAGGCCGAGAAGGCGTTGCTGGCGGAAGCACGCAAGCATCGAGAGTGGCATGTGCTGAAGACGTGCCCGGGTCTGGGTCCGATCCGGACGGCGGAGCTCCTGCCGGTGGTGGTGACGCCGTACCGGTTCCAGAGCCGGAGCAGGTTCTGGGCGTACTGCGGACTGGGCGTCGTGATGCGGAGCTCGTCGGACTGGGTGCGGGGTCCGGGTGGGCGGTGGGTAAGGGAACCGGTACAGCAGACGCGGGGGCTGAATCGGAACTTCAACCACACGCTGAAGCGTGTGTTCAAGGGCGCGGCGACGACGGTGATCGGTCGGGCCGAAAACGAACCCTTGTACCGCCACTACGAGCGACTCCTGGAGGGGGGCACGAAGCCGAATCTGGCGAAGCTGACGATCGCGCGTCAGCTCGCCTCGATCGTGCTAGCGGTGTGGCGCACGGGCGAAGCGTACGACCCCAAGAGACTGGAAGCGACGGAGTAAACCGGCCTGGGATCGGCGAGCGTGGGGTCGAAAGCGGTCACAACATGGGGTCCGACGAAACGGAAGCGAACCGGTTACAGGGGACAGCATCCATACACACCGTGGGCCGGGGCAGAGAGCCCAAGCCCCCACTCAAAGGCTATGCACCCCTGGAGAGCCGAACGAAGCGATGGGCCACAGAGTCCCAGATAGAAGGATGGTTCCCGCTCCAGAGCGGAGAACGCGACGGCTGTGAACGTCTTCCGGACTGCGATGCGGACCCTGCGAGCGCACCCCTCCCCACCCTGAGTCGTCGACCGGGCAATCCAAACCATGCGGACGCCGACGGTCAAAAAATGAGCCGACGGCGCGTGGGGAAGGTGCGTCTTGACCGCCAGCCCCATAGAAGGGTGTGTAAAAAAAGAGGCGACGTACCTTTCCGCTAGGTAGTAAGAAGTTAACCAGCGAATCCCGGGTGAGCGCCCGGGGGAAAGGAACGATGCCTCGTGAGGAAGAATATGGTGGGACCCGAGAGTGAGTCCAGCACGCCGACGTGGGAGTGCTTGGAAGCGCTGGTTCGTGAGAAGGCCCAGGAGATGGTCCAGCGGATTCTGGAGGAGGAAGTGACGGAGTTGCTCGGCCGGGAGAAGTCGGAGCGGAAGACGGTCGTAGACCCGGCGCCAGGCTACCGCAACGGCTACGGCAAGGCTCGGCGGCTGGCGATGAGCTCGGGCACGATCATGCTCCGACGGCCCCGGGTTCGAGGCATTGAGGAGCGGTTCGAGAGTCGGGTGTTGCCGTTGTTCGCACGACGGACGAAGGAGGTGGGTGCTCTGCTTCCGGAGCTGTATCTGCACGGGCTGGCGGAGGGAGACTTCGAGCTGGCGATGCGGGGCCTGCTGGGCGAGGGGGCCCCGTTGTCGAAGTCTTCGATTCGGAGACTGCGGGCGGGATGGACGGCGGAGTTCGAGGAATGGAGCCAGCGTCGCCTGGAGGGCCGTGAGGTCGTCTACGTATGGGCGGACGGGATCTACGTGAAGGCAGGGCTCGAGCGGGACAAGGCAGCGCTGCTGGTGGTTCTCGGTGCGATGCGAGACGGGACGAAGGAGGTGTTGGCCCTGAGATCGGGCTACCGAGAGTCGGTCGAGTCCTGCTCCGAGGTGTTGCGGGATCTGAAGGCACGCGGCATCGAGGCGCCCCGGCTTCTGATGGCGGACGGCAACGCGGCGATCTGGGGCGCAGTACGGGCAGGTATGGCCTGAGGCGGGCGAGCAACGGTGCTGGAACCACAAGATGAGGAACGTGCTGGACCGGCTGCCGCAGCGGGAGCAGAGCGAGGCGAAGGATCTTCTCAGGACCGTGGTCTACGCACCGAGGCGGTCCGAGGCGCTGAAGGCCCGTGAGGCGTTCGCCAGGCGCTACAGACCGTGGTATCCGAAGGCGGTGGATGTACTCGAGGACGACTGGGAGCGGATGGTGGCGTTCTACGACTTCCCCGAGGATCACTGGAAGCATCTACGCACGACGAACGTGGTCGAGAGCCCGTTCGCTGCGCTACGGCTCAGGACGACGGCGGCGAAGCGATTCAAGCGGGTCGAGAGCGCTACGGCGCTGATCTGGAAGTTGCTCTTGGTGGCCGAGAAGCGGTTCCGAAGGCTCGACGCTCCTCACCTCCTCAAGGACGTGTTTGAAGGAAGGAAGTTCGAAGACGGAAAGCCCGTCTCAACCCAACAGCGGAAGAATGCCGCCTGATACGTTTACACACCTATTGACCCAACCTCCGCCAAGGCGGGGGCCAAGGTAATCGTGGGGGACCTCCTCGAGCCCGAGGACCTCCGGCACGCCATGACAGACGCGCAGAGGGCCTACTACATGGCGCCATGGGCTCCAAACCAACTTCACGGGGCGATGAACTTCGCCGTGGCCGCGGCGGATTCCCGCTTGGAAGTGGTGGTCGCCATCACGCAGTGGCTGGCGCAACCGCAGCACCCGTCCGTCGCCACGCGGCAGAGCTATCTGACCGATCGAGTCCTCGACTGGATGCCGGGCGTCGATTCGATCAGGGTGAATCCCGGATGGTTTGCGGACAACTACATGGCGGTGCTGGGCACCGTCGCGCAGCTCGGGATCTTCCCTTACGCGCTCGGCGAAGGAAAGGCCGCGCCGGTATCAAACGAGGACATCGCCCGCGTCGCGGTAGGGGCGTTGGTGAACCCCGGGCCCCACGTCGGCAAATACTACCGACCCAGCGGTCCCGAGCTCCTCGATCCCCATCAGCTCGCGGCGATCTTCGGCAAGGTGCTTGGGCGCTCCGTCACCTACCGGGACATGTCCCCTCGGATGTTCAACAAAGCACTAAAGGTCGTGGGCATGAGCCCCGTGCTCATCAGTCAGCTCCAGCACTACCTGGAAGAGTATCGTCGCGGAGGCTTCGCTGCGGGGGCGCCCAACGATGTGGTTCAGCGCGTCGGCGGTTCCGCCCCCGAGGACTTCGAGACGATCACACGCCGGTACGTGGCGGCGAACCCCATGACCCGTCGTAGCTTGGCGAACAAGCTCCGCGCCATCGCGGAGTTCGCGAAGATCGTTCTGGCCCGGACACCGGACGTCTCTGCATACGAACAGAGGCAGAATCATCCCTTGCTAAGAGACCCGAAGTACGGCTTGGACTACGCGCCTTGGCGTAGATCACATGCCGTCCCGAACGCGTACGGGCTCGAGGGGGTTTTCAACCAGGGACACCTCCACCCGTCCGACCAACGTACGTCCGGGATCCAGGACTCCATGGAGGCTGCTCAATGAAGATGGCTATGCATGCCCCTCCATCGATTGGAGGGCCGGGGGCGGACCGCGGCTGATCACCTTGCCCGGACAACGTCGACAGGTTCTGATGCTGAGAACCCTGGCCTTGGGCTTCATCCGAACAGCGAGGACGTAGCCATGAAGCATCGCTCCCTGTATGTCGTTCTAGGCGTGGCGGCGATGGTCGCCTCTGGGTCAGATCCGGCGCGCGGGCAGGACCGCGAGGTCGTGGGCATCGGCGTCGTCGTTGACGGCCCGTGGGATCGAAACGACGAGATTCAAGATCGCTTCGAGCAAGAAATCATCGCGCTTCTTTCCGGCGATTTCGACGTACGGTTTCCTGACCAGGCACAGATCGACGGCGCCTGGACGATGGAGGGCGTGCGGAACGCGCTCGACAGGTTGCTCGAAGATCCGGATGTGGACCTGGTCCTCACCGTCGGCGTGCTCGGCTCGGTAGAGGCGGGACGTCGCGCGGTTCTCCTGAAGCCAGTCATCGCTCCCCTCGTCTGGAGCGCGAGACTGCAGGGGTTGCCCCTAACGGATAGCGGCACGAGTGGCGTCACCAACTTGAACTACCTTGAACATCCCTCGTCATTCCCGAGGGACGTCGAGCTCTTCAGGGAGGTCGCACCGTTTCGGACGCTCGGCGTCCTGCGTGGTGAGGCGTACGTCTCGGGTGCTGCAGAGCTGTGGACGGGATTGGAGCAGGTCGCGGACAGCTTGGGGCAGGTCGCGGACAGCTTGGAGCTCGAGTTGGTGTCGGTCCCGGTATCGGCGTCGGCCGATTCGGCCCTCGCCGCGATTCCGCCGGACGTTGAGGCCGTGTATCTCTTCCCGTTGACCCAGCTCGACCCGGGCCAGTTCGACGTGCTCGTCGAGGGCCTCATCGAACGGCGGCTGCCGAGCTTCTCGTTCTTGGGCGTCGAAGAGGTGGAGCGGGGCATCCTCCTCGGGCTCAGTCCCGAAACGTTCTGGGACCGGCTGGCGAGGAGAGTCGCCCTGAATGCTCAGCGAATCCTCCTCGGCGAGGACGCAGGGACTCTCTCCGTCGGCATTACATATGGCGAACGGATGACACTGAACATGCGGACGGCTGATGCGATCGGGATCTCGCCGTCGTGGGAGGTAGTCACCGAGGCCGATGCGATCGACGACGCACCCGAAGAGGGGCCCCGGTTGACGCTTGCCGAAGCGGTACGTGGGGCGTTGGACGCCAACCTGGATTTGGAGGTCGAGGACCATGTGGTGGCCGCCGGCTCGAAAAACGTTGGATTGGCTCGTTCTCAACTCCTACCACAGCTCGACGTGTCCGCACTCACAACCTTCATCGACGCGGACCGAGCCGAGGCCAGCGTTGGCAGCCAGCCGCAGCGAGCCCTCGTTGGCGGCGTCACTGCGACGCAGCTCCTATTTTCCGAGCCAGCATGGGCGAGCCTGGCTATCCAAGATGACGTGCAGCTCTCCCGGGAGGCTCAGCGGGATGCGCTCCGGCTCGACGTCATCTCCGAGGCGGCCACGGCGTACTTGAACGTGCTGCGCGCCAACACCTTCGAGCGGATCCAGCGGGAGAACCTCCGGCTCACACGCGCGAATCTCGAACGGGCTCGAGTCCGCCGGCTCATTGGGGTGGCGAGCCCGGCAGAAGAGTTCCGGTGGGAAAGCGAGATCGCACGGGGACGCAGCGCAACGATACAAGCGAACTCACACCGCAATGTCGTGGAGATCGCGCTCAACCAGGTGCGACATCGGCCGCTCGAGGAGCCGTTTTCGACGATGGAGGTGGGACTGGAGGATCCCTCCCTGCTCACGGCTGACACGCGCTTTTTCGACTACTTCGGCAATCGGGCCATATTCCGTGTTTTCCGCACTTTCATGACTCGTGAAGCCTTGGCCGCGGCACCCGAGCTCGAGGGCCTAATGGCGGCGATCGACGCACAGCGCCGCGTGCAAAGCTCCGCATCCAATAGCTTCTGGGCGCCCACCGTGGCGCTTCAGGCAAGCTTGACCGGCCGCCTGGCGGAGGGAGGAGCCGGGACGCAATTCAGCCCGCAGCTACCGCCGGGATCGCCCGATCTCTCCGGGTTGTTTCCCCAGGCCAACGACGTGAATCTGAGCCTGGGGCTCAATGTATCGTTGCCCGTCTTCTCGGGTGGAAGGCGCTTCTTGGAGCGCTCGCAGAGTTACGAAGAGGTCACCCGACTCGAGGTCCAGCAATCGGCAGTCGGCGAACGTGTCGAGCAGCGGATTCGTACCGCTCTTCATTTCGCGGGCTCGAGCTACGCAGGCATCGGGCTTGCCCGCGAGGGAGCCGACGCCGCGCGCAACAACCTCGAGCTGGTGGGTGACGCGTACGCGCAGGGCCTCGTTTCGATCATCGACCTTATCGATGCCCAAAACGCCTCGCTGGTAGCCGATCTCGGAGCCGCAACGGCGGTATACGATTTCCTCGTTGATTGGGTCGAAGCGGAGCGTGCCGTCGGGCGTTTCAGTCTTTTCATGACCGCCGCCGAAAAGGACGATTTCTTCGATCGGCTGGAGGCCTTTGTCGCCGCGAGCGGTGGCGACACGCAACGTTGACCCGGACTGAGTGGGTAATGCTATGAGACTACCAAACCGGTTGCTTCGGATCTGTGGGACCGCAGCTATGGTGCTGCCCGTCGGCTGTGGCGGTGATGCACCGACCGTCGAGGTCCTACGTCCCGTGCGGTACGCCCAGGTCTTCTCTACGGGTGGCACTCGCGAGCGCACCTTCTCGGGTACAGCCCAGGCGCGCGTCGAGTCGCGTTTGAGCTTCCGGGTTGCTGGGGCGATCCAGCAGATGCCGGTGGACGTGGGCGATGCGGTGGAGGTAGGGCAGCTCATTGCTGAGCTCGACCCGGCGGACTATCGGCTACAGCGCGAGGAGGCGGATGCCGCCGTTGACCGCGCCAGTGCAGAGGCGCGCAACGCCGAGGCCAACTTGGAGCGGGTTCGACAGCTCTACGAGAACGGCAACGCTTCCCTAAACGATCTGGATGCCGCGCGTTCTGGGTCCGAAACGGCGGCCGCGCAAGTGCAGGCCAGCGTGAACCGGCGGGACGGGGCGCGGCTGCAGTTGAGTTACACGCGGCTCGGCGCACCTGCAGAAGGTCGCATCTCTTCGGTCGACGTCGAGGTCAACGAGAATGTGAGGGCCGGTCAGATCGTTGCGGTGCTCACGTCGGAATCCGAGCTCGAGGTGCAGGTCGCCGTCCCCGAGGTGCTCATCTCGCTCGTCCGTGAGGGGGCCAACGTAAGCGTCACGTTCGATGCGCTGCCCGACCGCTCGTTTGTGGCGGTGGTAACCGAGGTGGGCGTTACCGCGGGTGGGTTGGCCACCACGTTCCCAGTCACTGTCCGACTCGACCGCACGGTGGAGGGGCTCAGACCTGGGATGGCGGCCGAGGTGCTGTTCCGATTCGAATCCACCGACCGACGGGGGCGGGTGATTGTGCCTCTCGTGGCAGTCGGAGAAGATCGAGATGGCCGGTTCGTTTTCGTGGTTCAACGTTTCGACTCCATCACGGGTGTCGTGTTGCGGCGACCGGTGACTGTAGGTGAGCTCACGACGGACGAGGGCTTCGAGATCATCGAGGGACTCGTCGATGAGGAACTCGTTGTGACGGCCGGCGTCACCCGCATTAGGGACAGTATGCGGGTCAGTCTGCCCCTCCCCGCGGGAGAGGGATCATGAACGTCACCCGGGCAGCCATCGAGCGGAACCGCGTCACGACCGCGCTGCTCATTCTGCTGCTGGTGAGCGGCGGATTCACCTACATGACCATGCCGAGGGCGGAGGATCCGGGTTTCGTCGTCCGCACGGCGGTCGTCATTACGTTCTTCCCGGGCGCCAGCCCGGAGCGCGTCGAGCTGCTGGTCACCGACAAGATTGAGAAGGTGGTTCAAGAGATTCCCGAGCTGGACTACGTCACCTCCCAATCGACGACGGGCACGTCGATCGTGTGGGCGGAGATCCAACCGAGCTACAAAGAGATGCGCCCGATCTGGGACGACCTCAGACGGAAAGTGGAACGGGCGGCTCCTGATCTGCCGGAGGGTATCATCGGGCCGGTGGTGAACGACGAGTTTGGTGACGTCTTCGGAACCATCATCGCCATCACGGGCGATGACGAGGACTACTCCTACGCCGAGCTCAAGGATGTCGCCGACGATGTGCGCGACGAGCTGCTCAGTATCGGCGAAGTGGCCAAGGTCGAGATCTACGGTGCGCAAGAAGAGCGCGTGTTCGTCGAATACAACAACGCGCGATTGGCGGAGGTGGGCATTTCGCCGTTTCAGCTGCAGGCGATTCTCGAATCCCGCAACATCATCATCCCGGGTGGCGCCATCACAACCAGCGCCGAGCGGATTGCACTTGAGCCTTCCGGTAATTTCGAAAGCGTGGACGACCTCCGGAGCAGCGTCATTCACCTGCCGGGAAGCAACGACGTCATCGCCCTGCAGGACATCGCCACGGTGCGCCGCGGCTATGTAGATCCACCGCAGACCATGACGAGGGCGTCCGGGCTCCCCGCGCTGGCGTTGGCGATCTCGCTGCGGGAAGGCGGCAACATCATCTCGCTGGGTGAACAGTTCATGCCGGTGTTCGAGCGTGTGAAGGCCTCGTATCCCATCGGGATCGAGTTCGACCTCGTCGCCTACCAGCCGGACGTCGTCGACCGGAAGATCAACGAATTCGTACAGAATCTGCTCCAGGCCATCGGCGTGATCATTTTGGTCATGCTGATCACGTTGGGAATTCGCACCGGCCTCGTCGTCTCGACACTGATCCCCATGACGATCCTGACCTCGCTTCTGATCATGCCGGTATTCGGCGTCGGGCTTCACCAGATGTCGCTGGCGGCGTTGATCATCGCCCTGGGCATCATGGTGGATAACGCCATCGTCATGTCCGAGTCGATCATGGTGCGACTGGCTGAGGGTCGGAATCGCCTCGAGGCGGTCGTGGAGTCTGCCACGGAGCTCCGGATCCCGCTCCTTACCGCGTCGCTCACGACGGCAGCAGCGTTCCTGCCGATGTATCTCGCCGAATCGACGGCCGGGGAGTACGTGGGATCAATCTTCATCGTCATCACGATCACGCTGCTCAGCTCATGGGTGCTCTCTCTGACGATGATTCCGATGTTCAGCTTCCTGTTCCTCAAGGTGAAGAAGGGGGAATCCGCAGACAGGTACGAATCGGGCGTCTACCGGCGATACCGAGGGTTGCTGGTGGCGGTGCTCAAACACCGCACGTTGAGTCTTGCCGGGACGGTCGGTTTGTTCGCGGTGGCGATGTTCATGTTTGGGTTCGTACCGAACATCTTCTTTCCCCCCTCCGACCGCCTGATGGTTCAGGGAGAGATCAAGCTTCCGGTGGGCACGCCCATCGAGCACACCGAACAAGTGGCTATAGAGGTGGAGCGCTTCATTCAAGACTCGCTCATCGCGACGGCGGACCGCCCAGGAGGCGTCACCAACTGGGCCACCTTCGTGGGCGAAGGCGCGCCCAGGTATATGCTCCCGTACAACCGCGAGTTGGCCAGTCCCGAGTACGCGTTCATGATGATCAACGTGAATGGGCTGTCGGCCATCCCAACGACGATCTCGCGTTTGGAGCAGTTTGCGCAGCGAACGCTTCCGGATGCGATAACGAAGTTCGCAGCTCCACCCCTCGGTCCACCTGTGAACTCACCCATCGAGGTTCGGATTTCGGGACGGGATACGGATGTGCTCTTCGGGCTCGTGGATCAGGTCAAAGCGCAGCTGGCCAGCGTCGGCGGCACTCGGAACATCACCGATGATTGGGGACAACGCACCAAGAAGCTGCTGGTAAACGTCAACGAGCCGCGTGCGCGGCGTGCGGGTGTCTCGAGTCGTGATGTTGCCGTGTCCCTTCAGACAGCGTTTTCCGGCTTCCCCACCACCCAGTATCGGGAAGAAGACAAGATCATCCCAGTTACTCTTCGCTCGGTGGAAGCAGATCGGAACGATCTGGGGAAGATCGAGAGCCTGAACGTCTATGCCCAAGCGACCGGCCGGACCGTGCCCCTGAAGCAGGTTGCCGACGTCGAGGTGGTGTGGCAACCGTCCAAGATCCTGCGGCGGGATCGCTTTAGGACGGTGGCGGTGCTGGCGGACGTAGAGCGTGGCGTAACCGCCGCCGAGGTGAACGCCCAACTCGTGCCGTGGCTCCAGGACGAGAGCGCGGAATGGGCTCTGGGGTACCGCTACGAGATCGGCGGTGAAGCGGAAGAAGCCCGCACGTCACAGGCCTCGATCAATGTGAAAATGCCCATCATGATGCTCATCATCGTGCTCCTGCTGGTCGCCCAATTCAACTCATTCCGACGGCCGTTGATCATCCTGCTCACGATTCCGCTCGGACTGATCGGCGTGGTATTCGGATTACTCGTGACCCGCTCGTACTTCGGGTTCATGACCCTTCTTGGGGTCTTTGCGCTTGCAGGCATCGTGATCAACAACGCCATAGTGCTCATCGATCGTATTCGGATCGAGATCGACGAAAACGGCCTCCATCCCGCACGCGCCGTGATCGAAGCGGCGCAACGCCGACTGCGACCGATTCTGTTGACGACGGCGACCACAGCGGCGGGGTTGCTTCCGCTCTGGTATGGAGGTGGACCCATGTGGAAGCCCATGGCCATCGCGATCATCTTCGGGCTCTTGTTCGCCACCGTGCTAACGTTGGGCTTCGTGCCGCTGCTCTACTCTCTTTTCTTTCGTGTGAGCTTCAAGGGATTCGCGTACGATGCGGTGGAGGCGTCGGACGCACACTGACGTGAGACGGTCGCGGGGGAAGTCTTGGTCCCTTGGCGACGATGGCGAGTTACCGTGCAAGGGAGTTTCGTGAGCTAGGAAGGAGTCAATCGCATGGCCGACGACACGAAAATCTCAGCGACGTTCCCGTTCGAGTCGAAGTTCATCGAGGTCGAGGGATCGAAGATCCACTACGTCGAGGAGGGGACTGGCGACCCGATCCTCTTCCTCCACGGCAACCCGACATCGTCCTACCTCTGGCGAAATATCATCCCGTACGCAGCCGAGATAGGCCGGGCGATCGCGCCGGATTTGATCGGGATGGGGAAGTCGGACAAGCCGGACATCGAGTACCGCTTCTTTGACCACGTGCGGTACATCGAAGGCTTCATCGAGGCGCTCGGCCTCCAAAGCATCACGCTTGTCATCCACGACTGGGGATCGGGCCTCGGCTTCCACTACGCGAGTCGACACGAGGGCAACACGAAGGGCGTCGCCTTCATGGAGGCGATCCTGCCGATACCGAGCTGGGACGCTTTCCCGGAGGCAGGCCGGGACATGTTCAAGTCGTTTCGCACGAAGGACGTCGGCGAGGACTTGCTGATGAACAAGAACATGTTTGTCGAGAACGTGCTGCCCGCCTTCGTGGTACGGCCGCTGACCGACGAGGAGATGGACTACTACCGAGAGCCGTACAAGGAAGAGGCCTCGCGCAAGCCGGTCTGGCGCTGGCCCAATGAGTTACCAATCGAGGGCGAGCCGCCCGACGTCTGGGAAGCGGCGGAGGCGTATCACGAATGGCTCCAGCGGACCGAGCTGTCGAAGATCCTGTTTCACGCCACGCCTGGCGCGCTCATGTCGGCAACGTTGGTGGAATCGTTAACATCGACGCTGAAGAACCTGAAGACGGTGAACATTGGCCCGGGCACGCATTTCGTGCAGGAGGACAACCCGCACAAGATCGGCCGGGAGCTGGCCAAGTGGTATCAAGGCCTGTAGAGCAGCTACATCTTCACGGAGGACTACCATGGCTGACGTGCTAACCCTTGTCGATCGCAACCTCGAGTTCGCCGGCAGCTTCGACCAGGGGGACTTGGCCATCCTGCCCCGCCTGTCGACACTGGTCCTGACCTGTCTCGACTCCCGAGTCGACCCGGCGCACTTTTTCGGTCTCGAGTTGGGCGATGCCGTCGTGATGCGTAACATCGGTGGGCGAGTTACCGACGAGGTCATCGAGCACATCGCGATTCTCCGGGCGCTGGCCGGGCTCGTCGGGGGCGGTGCCCTCGAGGTGGCGATCGTCCATCACACCGATTGTGGGGCCAGCCGCTTCGCCAACCCTGAGGTTAGACAGAGGTTGGGCCAAGCCGCCGGAACCGCCGAGGCAGCGATCGAGAGGCTTGCCATCGCCGACCCGCACACCAGCGTAGCCGAGGACCTCGACCGGCTCCGGGCGGCGCCGATCCTACCGGACGACCTCGTCGTTGCTGGCTACGTCTATGACGTCACCGACGGGCACCTGCACGAGGCCTCCGGGCCGGGCTCGCTGCGCGAAGGGGCACGATCATGAAGGCCACGACGGGCCGCGTTTCTCCGAAGGGGGCCCGCCGGCCCGTCTCTCTTAGTCGGCCCCGACCGCTTCGTACGCGTCTCCGGACTGTTCGATCGCCTCAACGGCTTCCTCCGTTGTGACCACCGCATTAGCGATGAACTTGAAGTTGGTTATCGCAGCAGCATAGCCATCGCCCAGATCGGGCGTGATCGCAGCGGCGGTGGCGTCCCTCACGACCATCACTTCGAACCCCTGCTCCAAGAGCTCCCGCAGGTGGGACTCGACACACAGGTTGGCCGACATGCCGCATAGGACCAGCCTTCCGATGCCGCGCTTGCGGAGCTGCAGGATCAGGTCGTTGTTCTCTGGCCCATAGACCTTGTGGGGACTCGCCACAACGGTTTGGCCGTCGTTGATGTAGGGTTTGTAGACCTCCAGCCAGTCGGCCCCCGAGCCGTCGAAGTCCCGTTCTCGGTCACGCTCTGGCCGACGATGTCCCAGGTCGCCCCTTCGGGACTCAGAAAGTCGTTCTGGGGATCCGTGATCAGCAGTGCCGTGTCTTGTGGGTTGATCTCAATCATTGTCCACCTCCTGTCCGGTTTGACTGCGTCGTTGGCGTCCCCAGCCCGTAAGAATGACACCTAGAGGGAAGGACCGTGATCCTCGATCGTCCCCCCACCTCTCGCCATTATCATAAGCCTCACGGTCGCCAGCGCCATATTTGCATCGCGCCCCGGAGTCGCACGCTGACCGAGTTGCCTACGCAGCCAGCGTGCAGTTCCTTCAGCTGGGTTCGGGAGAGCTTCTGCTGACGGGTAATCGTACGCACATGACCGTCTCCCCGGGTTTCGACTTGACCTCGATGTGACCCTGGTGGGTCCCCACGATTCGCATCGCGATCCCAAGGCCGAGTCCGGTGCCGACGCCGACCTCCTTGGTCGTAAAGAATGGCTCGAAGACATGGGAGCGGATCTCCTCCGGAATACCCGGCCCGTCATCGACGACCTCGACCTCGACCCAAAGATCCTTGAGCCTCGTCTCGAGGATAAGCTCGCCACCCTCGTCCATCGCGTCGATCGCGTTGTCGATGATGTTGGTCCATACCTGGTTGAGCTCGCCGGCGTTGGCCGGTACTAGGGGTAAGTCCTCTTGGTATTCGCGTACCAACCGGATCGACTTCTCTTTGAGCTTGTGGCTGAGCATCTGGATCGTGTTATCGAGGCCCAGACGCACGTCGGTGGGCTTGTGCTCATGGGACCGGTCCATGTGGGAGTAAGTCTTGATGGATGCGACCAGGTCGGAGATGCGTCCGGCAGCCGCCTTGATCTCCTCCACGATCCGGTCGGAATCGATTCCCCCACTCAACCACGCAAACACATCCGGTAGCGCCGCTTCGGGCACGTCGCTGGCTACGTCCTCGAGGTCTCCGAGGCTCAGATTCGCCTCGCTGAAGGTCGCGGCCACCTCCCAGGGTTCGGCCACGCCGCGATCCTCCAACCATGCGAGCATATCGTCCTCGCGCTCGCTGCGCTCGAGCGCCGTGGCCGTGGATACCTCACTCTGCCTGCCCAGGCTCCGAAGCTGCTCAAGCTTCACCAATCCCTGCTCATTCACGTGGTGGCGCACGAGCGCGGTCACGAGCGCGGGAAGCTTCGCCCGGTGCTCGGAGAGCATGGAGGCCGCCCGGCGGACCGCCGCCGCCGGATTGTTCAGCTCGTGCGCAAGGCCGGCCGACAATCGCCCCAGGGCTATCATCTTTTCGCCCTGCTGTTCTAGCCGCACGTCGCCACGCACTCGATCCGACATCTGGGCCACGAGCCTACGGCCGAGCTCTGGGCTGACATCGAGCAACTGCTTGAACAGCGACGCCTCGAGTCGAAGAACCTCAGTGGGCTCCGCGGAGACCGTGTGCCGAGGATAGTGGGTCATCCTCGAGAACGGGAGCATGCCCGTTACCTTCCCTCTGACGGTGGTCGCCACGAGCAGCCACTGGCCTCCGATCTCCTCGAAGCCCTGGATCACTCCTTTGACCACGATCCAGAGCGCGTCCGCAGGCTGACCACGATCGAACATGCGATCCCCGGACCCGAGCGTAATCCTCTCACCGTGCTCGCAGAGCCAATCCAGCTCCTCATCAGAGAGGCCCTCGAGAATGGTCAGCGGCCGTAACTCGTCCCTGATGAACTTCATGCTCGTGGCGTTGAGCGCATCGCACTTAAGCGGGGTTCACCGTTCGGCGAGAATCTGATGCATGAACGACACGGACACCGAACCCTCCCCCACGGCCGAGGCGACCCTCTTCACGGAATCGTGGCGGGCATCCCCGCACGCGAACACACCCGGCACGTTGGTCTCCAGCATGAAGGGCTCTCGCTCGAGGGGCCAGTCCCGAAGATGGACCTTGGGATCCAGGTCCGGCCCCGTGAGGACAAAGCCCCGCTCGTCACATGCGACGAGCCCGTCGAGCCACTGTGTGTGCGGCGCCGCTCCAAGGAAGGCGAAGAGGTACTCCGCCGGAACAGACTCGACGGCCCCGCTCGCCTTCGAACGGAGGTCCAGACCCTCGAGCCGTGTCAATCCCTGACACTCTGCGATTTCCGTGTTGAGGCGCACCTCGATGTTTTCGGTCGACTCGATACGACGCACCAGGTAGTGTGACATCTTGGCGCTGAGCGAATCACCGCGGACCAGCATGACCACTTTGCTCGCGTGATCCTTGAAATACATCGCTGCCTGGCCGGCCGAGTTCCCCGCGCCCACCATGAATACCGTCTGTCCGCTCGCGAGCATCGCTTCTGTCATGGCCGCGCCGTAGTAGACGCCCGCCCCGACGAAACGATCGGCGTTCTCTGCTGGGAGCAGCGTCCAGGACACGCCCACGGAGAGCATGAGGACGTGGCAGGAGAGCTCGGATCCATCGGCCATTGTCAGATATTTGTAGGGACCGTCGATCCGGAGTCCGACAGCCTCCTGGGGCGTGAGGACCTCGACACCGAACCTGCGGGCCTGGGCCACAGCGCGGCGGGCCAGGTCGCCCCCCGACAGCCCCGAAGGGAACCCTAGATAGTTTTCGATATAACTGCTCGTACCCGCCTGCCCTCCCGGTGCCTCCCTCTCAATGAGGACCGTCCGAAGGCCCTCCGATCCACCGTACACGGCCGAGGCGAGTCCGCCCGGACCCGCTCCGACGATCACCAGGTCATAGAAATCCTTCTTCGCTTTTGTCTCGAGTCCGATATGCTCCGCGAGGGTCGTCGGGTCGGGCCTGATGAGCCGCTCCCCGCCTGGCAGAATGACCAGAGGCAACTCCTCCGTGTCAACCGAGTCGCCAAGCTCACGGGCCTCCTCCGAGGTTTCGATGTCGAGGAATTGGTATGGAACCTGATTCCGGGCGAGGAAATCCCTCACGGAATGACAGCGCGCCGACCACCGATCCCCAACCACACGCAGCCCGCCGTACCCCGGCCGATAGGACGCCCGCCACTCCTCCAACATGTCGTCGAGCACCGGGAAGAGCTTCTCTTCCGGAGGATCCCACGGCTTCACCAGGTAATAATGGACCTGAGACTGGTTTATTGCGGCGATCGCCGCCTCCGTGTCTGCATAGGCGGTGATCACGACGCGCTTGGCTTTCGGATAATCTTCCGCGGCCCGGGAGAGGAAGGTCACCCCATCCATCCCGGGCATTCGTTGGTCCGAAAGGAGCAGGGCTACCGGCGTACCCCTCTCCTTCAATTCACGTAGAACCTCCAGGGCAGCCACGCCCGATTCGGCACGCAATACGCGGAAGTCCTGTCCATACTTGGTGCGCAGGTCTCGGGCGATCGCGTTCAGGACGTCGCTGTCGTCATCGACAGCGAGAAGGATTGGCTTGGCCATGGGGGGCAAGCTGTCGATTTAAGCCGGTGCCGGGCAAGGGGCTAGTCTTCCAGCCGGGAGCCCGGCGTCGCATCCCCGTCCTCGAGACCGAGCGCCCACCGGATCCCGCCCACCACGTGGGCCCGAAAGGTCGGATTGGTACTCCAGATGTCGTCACGGTGGCCGAGCGCCGTATAAAATGAGCGACCATTGCCGAAATCCTGTACCCAGGACTGAGGATAGTCGCCGCCCTGCTCGATCTCCTCGAGCCCCTCGAGGTCCGTCGCACGCGTGTCGATGCTCAGCAGAACACGAACCCGATCCCGAGAGAAGCCCAGGGGAATCCGGTTGCCGAACAGTACGTCGACGTTCTCATCGGGTCTGTCGGCGCTCCACGCCGCGGTGCCGAACTGATAGAACTCGTCGACCACGGTCCAGCTCCCGCCCAACATCCTTGTCGCCGGATGTTGGCGGTCTTCGACGTTCAGGACGAAGACGTGGTTCTGCTGCACCGCGCGCCTGAAGTACGCACCGAGCATCTCACCGAAGTCGGGATAGTTGTAAAGCGTCAGCGCCGCGCAGTGAACGCCGATGAACGCACCCCCCTGCCTCACGAAGTCCACGAGCGCCCGCTTCTGCACCTCGTCGAGCGGCAGGTTTCCGTTGGTCATCATCATCACGCCATCGAACTGAGCGAGGTACTCCGCCGTGATGATCGACAAATCGAGCTCCTCGCGCTCCTGCAGGTAGCCCTGAAGGGCGGTAAGCTCGTAGCCGGCGTCCGGTCCCCATGATGCGACAGCCCGCTCCGCGGGACCGAGGCTCGTGTGCTTGTAGAGCCCCGCGTGGGTCAGGAAGAGAAGCTTCTTCGGCGTTTGTTGTTCCGGCGCGGCGACCCGACTCGGCTCTGTGACTCGGGCCCCCGACGACGAGACCAACCCGACAGTGCAGATGGCGATCAGTCCGGCACTCATCGCAGCGCGCATGAATTTCTCCTCGATTGGGCTCCGACGTGGACGACAACCGAGGTCTTAAGATGTGGAGTCGGGCGGGAAACGCCAGCACGAGAGGGGCTGAAGCGCTATCGGGGTCGTGGAGCCGTTCCTCAGCCCCCGGGGCCGGCCTCCTTCAGCGCGCCATACCGGACCTGAAACGCCGCGGCTACCCTGGCGTCGGGCTGAATGTGGCCGCGCACCGTCCACCGGATGTCCGTGTAATCCTCCGGACTAGCGGGACGTTGCTCGGTTCGGCCGTCGACGACCACCTCGACCATGGGCTGTTCGGAGTAGGACGTGCCGCCGTCCAATGAGAACTCCACGTCGACATCTTCGCGGTCCGCGCCGGCCGTGCCTGGTAGGTAGTGCATGCCTTCCGGCAGAGGGTCGTTGAATTGGATGTTACTGACCGGACTTCCCGTGATATTGGTGAATACGAGCCGATACTCCACCACATCTCCCGACACGATGGTATTGGGGTCTCGCTCCGGGGCGTCGACCGTCTGAGGGCGCGCGTCTCCCCATGTGAGGATCGTCGCCGAGACGACCAAGGCCTGGGGCTCCCTCTCCTCCTGGGCCGCCGCGGATCCGCCCGCCAAGGCGAAAAGCATCGCGAGCCACAAGGCGCTCCGTAGGACCTTCAATCTTCCTCCTGAACGATTTCGGTGTTCGTCCGGCTTCGACATCGGGACGACTCCTGATCAACTGTTTCCACCCCAACCACCCCGAAAACTCAAGCCCGGTGAGGCCATTCTCCCGAGCCCACCCGGACCCCCGGGCTGCCTCTCGTACGTGAGGCAAGGTCCGTGCCCCACCCCACTCGTCGCTCGCCAGTAGGCACTGGAGGCCACTGACAACGCTCGCACGAAGCCGACGAACGTTCAATGGCGAGGCCCACCAAGGATGATCCAGACCCGGAAAATTTTTCCTCCTTCGGCCACAAAATGCCCACAGCACAATTTACCGATTTCTGTCCCTTAGGGCCCCAAAAAATGACGAATTTCGGGCCCTCCCGACCCCGTATAAGCGCCCCTCCTAAATTCGTGTAAATAGTTGTCAATAAACGTCTTAAGTAGACAAAAAACATATGGTTATAAGGTGTTCTCGGCTTTGGCACCTGAGCGGTCCACACCTTGCAAAAAAAAGGGCAACGACATTCACATGCGCCCGCGAGGAGGCGGGCGAACGACGGAGGAGAGAACGGAAATGAAAACGCACTCGAACCTGGCATCTCGAGTCTTGGGGATGCTAGCGATAGTAGCGGCGGTCGGCTGGCTTCAGCCTACCGCGGTCTACGGCCAGACGGCCGAAGGCGTAGTCATCACCAACCGCGCCACGGTCACATTCACCGACGCGAACAGCAACGCTTACTCGTCCGTGTTTGACGAGGTAGACGTGACGGTTGGCCACAGTGCCGGCATCGACGTGGTGGCGGCACAGGCCACGGCCACGCCGATCTCGCCGAGCGCAAACAACACGCTGGACTTCACGGTCAACAACATCGGAAACGGCCCCGACAGCGTGACCGTCGCCGAGAGCAACACGGACCCCACGGTCCTGACGGTGACGAAGTACACCTACAACCTCACGGACTACGCGAGTCTCGCCTTGCTGAACACGGCGCTGGCGGGGGTCTCCATCGCAGCCGGAGGCAATGTGGCGATCACGGTCGAGTACTCCATCGCGGCGGGTAAGGGCGGCGAGCCGTCGACCTACACGCTGACGGGTACCTCGCGCCGCGACGGTAGCGCGACGGACAACGACAACACGGTCGTAACCCCAGCGCTCACGGGCACCGTGGTCACGACGCCGGACGGCGGGCAGAGCCTCACACATCTGCCGAGTAACGGCACGAACTACACGTTCCAGTTCACCGTGACGAACAACCAGACCGGAGCGGAGCGGACGACTTCGACCTGCTCGCAACGAGCCCCGGCTCGGCGGTCATCACCATCGTGTCGGTGGACGGGTTCGCGGGAGACAGCACCCGGGTGAACATCGCGGCGTCGGCTTCACCGACGTTCGACGTGATCTACTCCGTGGCCGACGTGGCCGCCGGAACCCCCGACACGCTCTACCTGGAAGCCCGCTCCGTAACCACCCCGGCTACGACGGATTCCGGCTTCGCCGACATGTCGGTCATCAAGGCGGCCATGAGCATCACGAAGGCGGCGTACCGGGATAACCAGGTCACGCTCCTCGGCGGCGGCGACACCGTGCTGCCGGGTGAGTTCATCCAGTACCTAGTCACCGTCACGAACACCGGAACGGCCGACGCGTCCATCGTGCATGTGGACGACCTGTTACCGGCTGAGCTGACGTACGATTCAGCGACAGGGGACTTGGCGGGCTGGACCTTTACGCCGTCGGGCAACGACTTGGATGCCGATCTAGCCGGCACCCTCGCTCCCGCTGCCAGCCGATTCTTCTGGATCCGGGTGCAGGTGAACTAGCCAGTACCCATGGAATTCCGTACTTACCTTCGTCGTTGCCTCAGGCAGGCCTCCCTGGACCTTCGGGTCCGGGGAGTCGCGTCCTGGGTGCGTTGGATCGCCGTCGCGGCGGTCCTTCTCGGCGGAGTCGTAGAAGTGCGCGCCACCGGCACACCCGCCGGTACTCTAGTTACCGCGCGCGCGTCTGTGTCCTACACTGGTCCCAACGGCACCCCGGGGAACGTAATGTCTCCCGATGCCATGGTCATGATCGGCCAGGTCGCCGGTGTAGACGTAGAGCCTCCCCGCTCGAGCCTGGGAGCCGCCGGGACGAGCGTCATTTTCCCCCACACCCTCACCAACGTCGGAAACGGTTCCGACACTTTCGTCCTCACGGCCACGTCTCTCGACGGCTGGCCGATTCGTATGGTGCTAGACGTCAACGGCAGTGGCACCGAGGATGTGGGCGATACGCCCATCGTAGGGCCTGTCGCCCTGAACGCCGACGCAGTGGCTCAAATCCTGGTCGTCCTGGACATCCCCTTGGCGGCCCCGGTCAGGGCTCCGCAGCCCGCGGTAACTCTTACCGCCACGTCGCAATTCGACGCTGGTGTGACCGACTCGCTGACCGACGACCTAGGGGTCACTCCGCCCGTCCCGACCGTAACGCTTAACAAGACCGTGGACGTCGCATCGGCGGTGGCCGGTGACATCCTCACCTACACCATCACGTATACAGCGTCGGCACTCGGTTCGAACGACCTCACGATCCAAGACACGATTCCCGCGGGGCTGAGCTACGAGGCCGGTACCCTGCGCTTGGATACACAGGCCCTCACGGACGTCTCCGGAGACGACGAGGGCCACTACGACCCCACGCCCGGCGTCATCGTCGTCACGGTCCCCGCCGCCGCTATCCAGCCAGTGGACAGCGTCTCCTTCCAGGTGCGCGTTCTTCCGGTGCGCACCAGTACCATGATGCAGAACATGGCCGTCGCATCCTCCGGGACCGCCAGCGACGTCTCGAACGTTTCGCAGACGCTCATCGTCGGCCCCGACCTCACGCTGGAGAAGACGGTTCAAGGGCCCAACCCTGCCCGATCCGGCGACCAGCTCGTCTACCGCGTCGCGCTGACGAACGATGCCAGCGGCGGACTCGCCGAAGCCGCGCTCGTCACGGACACAGTTCCCGCGGGATTGGAAATCGTGGACGCAGGGCCGGGCGCCACCGTAGACGGTAACGTGGTCACGTGGGCCTTCGGCGACGTCAACGCCGCCGAGCAGGTCGAGGCTTCGCTCCAGGTGCAGGTCGCTGCGACCATCCCAGATACCCTTTCGGTGGTGAACGTGGCCAACCTGTCTCTGATGGGACAGCCCCACATGGCGGCGTCCGCCCCTTCGGTCCTTCTGTTGGGCACTGCGGGAGATATCCTGGCTCTCGACCTCCGCGGTGAGACGCTCGAAGCTCAGCTAGGCGAACCGGTCTACCTCAGCTTCACAGTGGAGAACCGGAGCAACCTGAACGTCACCGATGTCGGGGTGAGGATCGACATCCCCAGCGGCCTGGCTTTCTCGAGGTCTCTCCAGGAGGTGGACTCGATTCAGACCCAGCCCGGGCAGGTCACTCTGTATCTCGGGCCCCTCGCCGCAGGCGGCACCCTGGAGGGCCAAGCAGCCTTCGCGCTCGTATCCGCGCTCCCGGGCACCATGGTCATCTCGGCGATGGCGTTTGGCCACGTCGGGTCCGTGGCGATGAGCGGCCCGGCACCGCTGGTGGCCGCCCTCACAAGCGGCACGACACCCGTGGGCGCCACGGCTGCCCTCTCGCACGGCGGCTCTCCGGCCGGTTTCGACGTCCGCTCCGCCCAGCAGCAGATCTTCGTGGGCATCCGGGCAGGCACGCCCCTCGAGACCAGGACGGTCATCGGGAAGATTTGGATCGACGAGGACGGAAACGGCCGACAGGACGGCGGCGAGCTCGGCGTGCACGGAGTGGCCGTCTGGAACGAATCCGGGGACGTGTCCTCGTCGGACAGCGAAGGGAAGCTGTCGTTCCGGAACGTGAGGCCAGGAGCCCACACCTTCCGGGTGGATCGCTCGACCCTACCCGTGGCGCTGCGCGTGAACCCCGAGGGCGACGACGGATTCGCGTCGCTCCATTTAAACGGATGGGCTTCGGGTCGGATTTCCTTCGGGCTGGTCCCTCGGGGTGCAAGACTCGTGGACTTCCAGGTCCAAACCGAGGATGAGGCCGCCAGCGGGGTCATGAGGCTGGCGGACTACCAGCTCGAGACCGAGAGCGCAGCCACCAATGCCGGGCTCTCTAGCCTCGAAGCGCCCGCCCCCGACGCCATCGTGCAGAGTGAGCTGGTGTTGGAGCCCCACCGAGCTGGTTGGCCCGAGGTGGCCTATCCGATCCCGGAGGGCTGGCTTCCGCTACCCGCCTCGGCTCGCCTGGGCGACACGCCTGTCGACGACCCCGAAATTCGCGTGGACCGGGACGGCTCCGCCTGGATGTTCTGGACGCTGGACGGCCTCCGTGAGCCCCTCCACGTGACGTTGGAGCCGGAGAGCGCGGTGCGGAGCGCGGAGACCGTGACGCTCCCGGCCCTCCGCTCCGCCGAGGACCGGTCCAGGGACGGTGGCTCAGGGATCATCACTGGCCCCGGAGTTGCGCTGATCGCGCCTGTCGACGGCGCCGTGCTGGGCAGTGACCGCGTCTACGTTGGCGCACTTGGTGAGCCCGGCGCCCAGGCCACCCTTTTCTCGGGTGATTCCATCCTGGCGGAGAGCGTGATCCGGATAGACGGCCAGGTGGACTTCATCGGCGTCGGACTGCAGCGTGGGACCAACCGCCTCCGGGTACGCATGGTCAACTCCTGGAACCTCGAGCGGTGGGACAGCCTGGACGTCCACGTGACGAGCGTCCCCGCGTCCTTCGCGCCCGTGGCCGACACGATCGCTCTCCCGGCGGACGGCGTCACCATTCGGGAGACGAGAGTCCGCGTCCTGGACGCCTGGGATGTCCCTGTGGTCAACAGCCCGTTCGTCACCGTGTCCACCGGACTGGCCGAAGTGGTCGATCTCGACAAAGACCCCTCCTCGGTCGGCCGGCAGCTTCTGCCCGCCTCCGACGGATGGCTGACCATCCGGATCCGCGCCAGCTCCGAGGTCTCCTTGGACGTACTGGCCCTCCAGGCCGGCGAGGCAACCGGAGAAGTGGCCCTTCAACACGTACCGAAGGCAAGGGAGCTCATGATCACCAGCATGGGGCAGTACGGCCTGGGCGCCGCACCGGACGACTTCGGTGCCATCACCGTGCGGGGGCGCCTGGGCGCAGAGACTGGCGTGACTCTCTCCTACGACAGTCGCGCTCTGGACGCCGGGCGCGACGCGTACGGCAGGACGATCAGCCCGCTGGACGAGGCCCAGTATCCGATCCTCGGCGACGCCTCCGTGCGCCGGAGCGAGGCAGACATGCGGCCCGGCCTCTCCGCCCGCATCGAGCGTGGAACGGACTGGATCGCCGCCGGTGAGTTGGCGAACATGGGATTCGGTACCAGCCTCACGCTGGCCCAATACCGCCGGGCCCTCCCCGGCGTGGCGGCAAACGTCCGCACGGGTCCCGTGACCTGGAGCGGGTTTGGTGCCATGACCTCCCAGAGCCTCCGCCAGGTCCAGATCCGCGGTGCCGGCATCTCCGGCCCGTACGACTTGGGCACGGGCATCGTGCCGGGTACGGAGCGGGTCAGCGTGGAGACCCGAGCCTTGGACAATCCGGAACGCAGCCTCCGGCTCCAGACCCTCCAGCAACTCGCGGACTACCAGATCGACTACGCGACGGGCACTCTGCTCCTCAAGACCCCGGTGCCCTCGGTGGACCTGAACAACAATCCGATCTTCCTCGTCGTGGACTTCGAGTCGGACGGGGGCGGCAAGTCGCAGTCCGTGTGGGGTCTTCGCGCCGAGACCGACTTCGGGATCCCTCTGGGGCTCTCGGTCGTGCAGGACAGAGCCGAAGGCCAGACCTTCGGAATGCTGGGCGCAGACGTGCGGGTTCGCGCGCCGAACGGGTCCGAGCTGGCCGCCGAGGTGGCCTACACCGAAAACCCCGACTCGGCGGGGGTGGCCTTCCTCATGTCCGGCCAGGGGAACCTATTGGGCGGCGCGGTGGGACTGACAGGCCAGTGGATGCATGTGGCCAACCGATTCAGTAATCCATCGAATATCGGGCTGCAGGCCGTCGACGAGTTCGAGGTGGGGACCCAACTGCGGGCCGCCGGCAACGAGCTCCAAGTGGGCCACAGCCGCCAGAGGTTCGCGGCAAGCGGAATCGAGCGGCGCACCACGGATGCGCGGGTCGTCAGCTCCCCCGTCATGGGAGTCTCACTCACCGCGGGCTTCACCGACCAGGCCGTCTCCAACGGCAACGTGCTCGGTGGGGCGTCGCGGGCCGGACGCTTGGAGCTCGCATGGCAGCCAACCTCCAGGGTCCGGCTCTGGTCGGAAGCCCAAAACTCATTCCTCCAGGATCCGGGCGCGGGCCTCGGAGATTTCATCGGTGGCGGAGCGTCCTTGGCCTTGCTCGAACAGTTCTCGCTGGAGGGCCGCCATCTGCGAATGCAGGGTGACCCTAACGGCGATTACTCCATCACGCGCTTCGGCCTGCAGTCCCGCTTGGAGCGTGGGACCCGGGCCTGGGGCTCGTACGAGATCGCGGGTGGCGTGGACCATCAGACCAACGCCGCGGTCGTGGGTCTCAATCAGCAGATACGCCTGGGGCAGTCCTGGACCGTCAACGCTATGATGGAGCGCCGTGTGGGCCTCGAACGGGCCGCGCTCTCCGATCCGCTCCGGGCCGCCCCCTTCACCCAGCAGGAGGAGGACTACTGGTCGGCCGGACTGAACCTCGAGCTTCTCCCTCAGGACGGTCCCTACAGCGCGAGCGCCCAGCTGGAGCGAAGGACCGGAGCGGTGCGCTCCAGCGACCTGGCGAACTTGGCGGCGGACATCACGTTCAACCGCAGCCTGGCGATCCTTTCCCGGGGAACCTACAACCGTGTCCAGGACGTAAGCACCGGCCTGCCGACGCAGCGGACCGCTTCAGGCCTCTTCGGCCTGGCCCTCCGACCCGCGGGCAATGATGCGGTGAATGCCCTCCTGAAGCTGGAGTGGCAGCGGGACGAAAATCGGCCCCAGCAGAACGTCTTTGGGAGGATGGGCTTGGAGTCTCGGCTCATCGGGGCCGCAGAGGTCATCCTGAGTCCGCTGGCGAGAGTCGAGCTGGGAGGCCGATACGCCGTGCGAAGCACCAACTTCGTCGTCGGTGCCCAGGCCCCGCTCACCTCCCTCGCTCATTACGTGGGCTCCCGAGCCAATCTGGGACTCACGTCCTGGCTCGGCGTCGGGGGAGAAGGCCGGCTCCTAGTAGAAGGTACCAGCGGCGAGATGCGGTGGGACGTCGCTCCTGTCATGAAGCTCACCCCTGTAAACGAGTTAGAGATCGCCGGCGGGTACCGCTTCGGCGACCTGCTCGACCCCGACTTCGCCTCCAACGGAGGCCAGGGCTGGTTCGTCACCTTCCAACTTCGCGTCACCGAGGACAACCCGATCGTGGACTACTGGCGGAATCGGATGCGCTCGACGATGGCGAGGCGAGGAGATACACCATGAGTCGCCTCCGCCTTGCACTCGCGCACCTGAGCGCGAGCACGCTGTTCTGGAGCCACGCCCTCGTAGTGGCGGCCGGCATCTTGGTTCCTGCGAAGCCCGCACAGGCGCAGAGCCCTGAGAATCGCTTCGCGGGTGCCGGCGTCAGTGAGGGTGCCGAGGAGATGCCCTGGATCCTCCCAGGCAACATAACCGCTGATGATGGCGCCGAAGCCACCATCTCGAATTATGACTCCGACGAATTCGAGAGGACGCTTCGGTCCCACACCTACGGCTTCACGATCCCGGGCGGCGCGACGATCGACGGGATCGAGGTGATCGTTGGACGACGAAACAACAATAGCCCCGGGGTGGCCGATAACGTCATTCGACTGGCCAAGGCAGGAGTTGCTGTCGGTGCTAACAAATCTACCGGCGTCGTATGGCCCACGGTGGAGGCACCCATTACGTATGGTACCCCAACCGATCTTTGGGGCACGACCTGGACACCGGCCGAGATCAACGCCGGCGGATTCGGTCTCACGCTCAATCCGCTCAACACCGGTAATGCCGAAAACGCAGCGGTCGATTACCACCGGATCATCGTTTACTACACCACTGCCGAAACGATCCTCCTGGTGGTACCGGACGCGGCGAGCCTGGGCGCGCAGGACGCCGCGAAGAAGACGTTGATCGAATCCTGGGGCTACACCGTTACGCCAATCTCGGCAAACGACACTCAGGCCAACTTCGACGCCGCCGTGGCAGCTTCTGACGCCGTCTATGTCTCCGAAGAGATCTCCTCCGCCGACCTAAACACGAAGCTCACATCAGCGACGATCGGGCTCGTCCTCGAAGAGGGCTCTCTCTCGGATGAGTTCGGGTTTTCGACGGGCAAGCTGAACTACACAGACTCTGCGATCGACATTACGGACAACACCCATTACATCACCTCAGCCTTCAGCACGGGATCGCTGACCATCGCGTCCCCGGCTCAGGACCTCCACTACCTCGACGGGACGATCGCTGCAGGTGCGCACGTCCTCGCAGAGCAGCTCGCCACAGCGAATAGGACACTGGTCGTGCTTGACGTCGGTGCGGCGCTGGAGCCTGCGGGTACGGCCGCAGGACGTCGCGTCATCTTACCGTGGGGTCCTGATGCATTCGATATCAACTCGCTCACCGTCGACGGGCAGACCTTGATGCGCAGGGCTATCGAGTGGGCGACAGGATTGGGAACAGATTCGACGCCGCCGGACGCCGTTGCGAACCTTGCCACCGGAACGGTGACGGCGTCCTCCATTGACCTGTCCTAGACGGCCCCCGGCGACGACGGAGCCACCGGGACCGCGACCACCTACGACGTTCGTTACTCCACGAGCACGATCACCGCGGGCAACTGGGCCTCAGCCACGCAGGCGAGCGGAGAGCCGGCGCCGTCGGTAGCAGGCAGCGCCGAGACGTTCACCGTGACGGGGCTCAGCGCGAGCACTACCTACTTCTTTGCGATCAAGACCTCGGACGAGATCCCGAACGAGAGCGTGATCTCTAACGTGCCGAGCGCCGCGACCGCGTCGCCCGCCACGTTGCTGGCCCGATACTGGATGGAAGAGGCGTCGAGCGGTCAGGCGCCAACACAGTTGCTCGACGACCAGGCGAGCCCCTTGAACCTGCCCATCACCTATGACGGGGCGAACTACAGCTACACGGTCCTCCCCACAGGACGGGGTTGGGAGTCGACGACCACAAACAACGACGGGCGGGCATCTACGTTGGTTAACGGTACAAAGCTTCAAACGACCCTCGATGGCGCCACGGCGACCACTATCGAGGTCGTGTTGGCGATTGATGCCCTTAGCACTAGTCAGAGTCGCATCTTCCACATCGGCGATGGCTCGGAGTCCGGCTACCTGACCCTTTCATCCCCCAATGCAACTACACTCTTCTTCTACGCGCTTGGGACAACTCTCCGAGGCCAATGGAACCCGGGATTCGATGGAACTCGAGCAGTATTCCATTTGGTTTACGACTCCGCGGAGCCGACGGCCGGGGACCGAGTGCGGCTGTACAAGAACGGCGTGCTCCAAGCCTCGACCGGTGGGACCGATCCGCCGCTGAACGAGACGATCAGCATCCCCAATGGCAAGTACTTCGCCATTGCGAACCGTGAGGTCGGCGTCCGGTCGTTCGATGGGAGCATCTACTATGCGGCCGTCTACGACGGCGCCCTCACAGCCTCGGAAGTCTCGACTAACTCCACCGCCCTGCTGGCCAGCGACGACAGCGGACTTGATTCTACACCGCCGGACGCGATCACAGACCTCGCCACCGGAACAGTGAGGTCGACGAGCCAGCAGTTGAGCTGGACCGCGCCCGGCGACGACGCAGCCACCGGGACCGCGACCAGCTACGATATCCGCTACTCGACGAGCACGATCACCGAGGGCAACTGGGCCGCCGCCACGCAAGCGACCGGAGAGCCTTCGCCGCAGGTCGCGGGCAGCAGCGAGACGTTCACGGTCACGGGGCTGAGCGGCAGCACCACGTACTTTTTCGCGATCAAGACCTCGGACGAAGTCCCGAACGAATCAGCGATCTCAAACGTGCCGAGCGCCACGACAGACCTGGACGGTATGACGCAGACCGGCTTCGCCTGGTCGGACGACGTAGCGACCTTCACATCGAAGGGTGATGACGTGACGTTGGATGCGGCACAAGGGACGACCTACATCGTCGGGATCCAGGTTGCGATGACCCAGGGGGCCGCCAGCAATAGTTGGGTGCTCCAGGTGCGCGAAGACGGCGCGGGCTCGTGGCTCGACGTGTTCCAGCTGGGCGGCGGCGAGAGTCAGGTGTGGGAGACGGATTCGTCCCACAACTTCAGCAAGGGGAACGGTGACGTCGTCTCGACCGGAGAATTCGGCAACGGCACGGCCCCCACGTACTTCACGGCTGTCGACGGTGAGTTCTCGGACGACAACAACGGCCTCGGCGACGGCTACACCGGCCCCGACGTCTACACTGAGCTCCAGTATGCTGTGAGGGCTTCGGGCTTGAGCGACGGCCACACCTACGAGTTCAGGGTAACGTACAACGGGTCACCGCTGGACCTGTACAGCACGTACGCGACCGTCGCCGATCCGGGCACGCCGGACGCTGTCTCGGACCTCGCCACCGGAACGCTCACCTCGTCGAGCGTACAGCTGACCTGGACCGCACCCGGAGACAACGGGGCCACCGGGACCGCGTCCACCTATGACGTCCGCTACTCCACGAGCGTCATCAACGACGGTAACTGGGCCTCCGCCACGCAGGCGACCGGAGAGCCTGCGCCGCAGGTCGGGGGCAGTGCCGAGACGTTTACCGTCACGGGGCTCAACTCGAGCACCACGTATTACTTCGCGATCAAGACCTCGGACGAGGTCCCGAACGAGTCAGCGCTCTCCAACGTTCCGAGCGCCACGACGTTGAACGGCGCGCCGACAGTGGTTGCGGCGATCGCGGACACCTCGGTGGTCGAGGACAACCCACCGGTCGACAACTATCGCGATCTAAAGGCTGTGTTCACCGACTTCGAGGATGGCTCGGCGCTCACCTTCACGATCCAGACCAACACCAATCCGGGTCTGGTCACGCCGACCATCGGCGCCGACAGCGCCTTGGATCTGAGCTTCACCGCCAGTCTCAATGGTGCGGCAACGATCACCGTCCGCGCCACCGATAGTGGCGCGCTGTTCGTGGACGATGTCTTCACGGTCACCGTCCTGGATACGACGCCGCCAGATGCCGTCGCGGACCTAGCCACCGGAACGGTGACAGCGTCGAGCGTGGACCTGTCCTGGACTGCGCCTGGAGACGACGGGGCCACCGGCACCGCGACCACGTACGACGTCCGGTACTCGACGAGCGTAATCAACGACGGCAACTGGGCCTCGGCCACGCAGGCAACGGGAGAGCCCGCCCCGCAGGTTGCGGGTAGCTCGGAGACATTCACGGTCACGGGGCTCAACTCGACCACGACCTACTACTTCGCGATCAAGACGTCGGACGAGGTTCCGAACGAATCAGCGCTCTCCAACGTGCCGAGCGCCACGACACTGAACGGCCCGCCGACGGTAGCCGCGGCGATCGCAGACACAACCGTGAATGGGGACAACCCCCCCGTCGACAACTATCGCGATCTCAAGGCCGTGTTCACTGACTTCGAGGATGGCTCGGCGCTCACCTACACGATCCAGGGCAACACCAATCCGGGCCTGATCACGCCGACCATCGGTGCCGACAGCGCCCTTGATCTGAGTTTCACCGCCGGCATCAACGGTGCCGCAACGATCACGGTCCGGGCCACCGACAGCGGTGCCCTGTTCGTGGATGATGTCTTCACGGTCACGGTACTGGATACGCATGCGCCGGAGGCCATCACCAATCTTGCCACCGGATCGGTCTCGTCGTCGAGTGTGCAGCTCACCTGGACCGCTCCCGGAGACGATGGAGCCACCGGGACGGCGACGACCTATGACGTCCGCTACTCGACGAGCACGATCACGGAGGGCAACTGGGCCTCCGCCACGCAGGCGAGCGGAGAGCCTTCGCCCCAGGCCGCGGGCAGCGGTGAGTCGTTCACGGTGACGGGGCTCAGCCAGGGCACCACATACCATTTCGCGATCAAGACTTCGGACGAGGTCCCGAACCAGAGCGCGATCTCCAACGTGCCGAGCGTCGCGACGATCGTCTCGGCCAGCGTGACGTACCAGACGGGCGACGGTAAGGGGAGTGTCTCCGAGGCCGACGATGCGAAGCTCATCGATGGTGGGTCTGCGGACACGAACTATGGCACTACGACCGACCTGGAGATTGATTCAGGCGATAAACACAGTGTCATAAAGTTCCCCAATATTTTCGGTGGCGGCGCCGACCAGATCCCCCTGAACTCCGTGATCGTCAGCGCCACGTTGACCCTGCAAGTGTTCGACCAGGGAGACGATCCTCTGGTGTACCAGCTCATAGAGGGTTGGGTGGAGAGCCAGGTCACCTACAACGACCGAATCACCGGCGTGGGTTGGTCGAACCCGGGCGCCGGCGGAACGGGCTCGCACAAAGCGACAGCCGATGGCAGCCTGCCGGCAGGATCGACGGGCAGCAGAAGCGTCGACGTGAGCACCAGCGTACAGAACTGGTCCGATGGAGAGGTGAATGAGGGGTGGGTGCTCGAGGACACGGGTTCCGGTGGCGTGGACATTCGGACGAGTGAGTATGCAACCGTTGCTCAACGGCCCATGCTCTCGGTGACTTACCTCCCGGGTGGTGACCAGACGGCGCCGAACACCGTTACGAACCTAGCCACCGGAACCGTGACGGCGACGACCGTGGACTTGTCGTGGACCGCGCCCGGCGACGATGGAGCCAGCGGGACGGCGACCAGCTACGACATTCGCTACTCGACGAGCACGATCACCGAGGGCAACTGGGCCTCTGCCACGCAGGCGACCGGAGAGCCTTCGCCGCAGGTCGCGGGCAGCGCCGAGGGGTTCACGGTTACGGGCCTGAGCAGCGACATCACGTACTACTTCGCGATCAAGACCTCGGACGAGATCCCTAACGAATCAGCGATCTCGAACGTGCCGAGCGCGGCGACACCGGACGTCACGGCGCCCGACGCCATCACGGACTTGGCTACCGGGACGGTGACGACGTCGAGCGTGGACCTGTCCTGGACCGCACCTGGAGACGACGGGGCCACCGGGACGGCGACCACCTACGACGTCCGCTACTCCACGAGCACGATCAACGACGGCAACTGGGCGTCCGCGACGCTGGCCACAGGTGAGCCAGCACCGCAGGCCGCGGGAAGCAGTGAGTCGTTCACGGTCACGGGGCTCAGCGCGAGCACTACGTACTTCTTCGCGATCAAGACCTCGGACGAGGTCCCGAACGAATCAGCGCTCTCCAACGTGCCGAGCGCCGCGACGTCCTCGAACATCCCCACCTTCGCAAGTGGAGGTCAGAAGTTACACGTCGGCCAGCCGCCGGTCCCCATCAGGCTGATGACCATTACCGACGCGACGGGAGCGGGCACGTTCACCGACGCCAACGACCTGCGGATCCGGATCCCTGCCACGTTCAACATGATCTGGGACACGTTGGACGTCGACGCGACAATCGGCGGCGGCGCCAGCGCCAAGGTGAGCTCTACGGTGAGCTACGAGGATGCCGGAAAGACGCTGGTCCCGAATGTGCTGACCGACTTCCTGGCCTCAGAGCAGTTCACCGTCGCGGATCTGAGCTTCATGTCCTTCACGGCAGTCTCGGCGGCAGACAAGCTGGAGCTCGAGGTCTATAACGACGACGTGGTCACGACCGAGGATACCGCCAACAAGGAGATCATCGTCGGCCCCAGCATCTCATCTCGCACCAACCAGACCTTCATGGTGAGCGATCCGGCGACGCTCGCGGACACGATCACCATTACCGAGTCTCCGACGGATCCGGTGATAACGACGGGCGACGACATCCGTATTCGCATTCCCACGGGCTTCAACATGGTCTGGGATGCTACGGTCACGAGCGTCACCCTCGGCGGAGGTGCAGCGGGTAACGTGAGCACGACGCTGCTGCCTTACGAGGATGGGAACAAGACTGCGGTGCTTGATGTCACAGGCAACTTTGCAGTAAGCGATGTAATCACAGTCGTCGGTCTGACCTTCACGACCTTCAGCGGCGTCTCCGCAGCCGACAGCTTGGAGTTGGAGCTCGAGGACGACGGCGTGGTCTCGGCCGAAGATGACAAGACGATCGAGATCATCCCGCTCAATACGACCCCCACGGTGGCGGCGGCCATCCCCGACACTACGGTGGCTGAGAATAGCTCGCCGATCGATAACTATCGCGATCTCAACGCGGTGTTTACGGACGTGGAGGACCTCTCACAGCTCACGTACACGATCCAAAGCAACACGAATCCCGGCCTGATCACGCCGACCATCGACGCCGACAGCGCCTTGGATCTGAGCTTCACCGCCAGCACAACGGGTAGCGCGACGATCACAGTGCGAGCCACAGACAGCGGTGCATTGTTCGTGGACGATGTCTTCACGGTGTCAGTCAGCGCCCCCGCGGCATTGGTGGGTCGCTACTGGTTGAACGAAGCACCCTCCGGGCAAGTGCCCACCACGGTGTACGACGATCAAGCGAGCCCCCTCAATCTCAGTGTGACCTACGACGCGAACATGGCATGGACCCTGAACAACGGCCATCGTGGGCTAACGTCCTCGGTCGTGCACGCGGGGATCGCCTCGGCGAACGCGGCAGGCACGAAGTACGTGACCAATCTTGACGGAGCGACCCAGGCCACGTTCGTCACGGTGATGGAGTGGGGTGCCGGAAACGCCGACCGTATGGCCGGTTTCCAGGAGAGCGACGGCACCCGCGTTTTCCAGTTGATGACCAAGAGCGGCGGCGACATAGAGTTGCGATATCGTGCCCAAGTGGAGTACACGAGGATGTATTGGCCGGGCACGTGGGACGATGGCGTGCGGCGTGTCTTCCACGCCGTCTACGATTCCGACGATGCCACCCTGAACGATCGGGTCCGGCTGTATGTGAACGGTGTCGATCAGGGGACGCCGACCCTCATTAGCGGCAACATGCCCCCGGTTTCTGATGGGCTGGACTTCGGCGCCGCGACGGTCGAGCTGGCGGTAATGAACGAGTCGGACCTCAGCAACGGCCTCCCGGGCAGCGTCTTCTACTACGCCGTCCATACCGGGGAAATGACCGACGGGGAAATCTCCACCGAGGCCACCGCGCTTCTGGCCGACGACGACAACATCACCTATACCGTCGCCGTCACGCCCGATGGGGTCGATACGCTGAAGGTGCTCCCGAGCAACGGAACTTCATATTCCTACAAGCTCACGATCGACAACACCTCGAGCGTGATCGAGGACTTCGGCCTTTTCGGCTTCCCCGGCGACGTGTCCACCTTCCTCACCGTCGACTCGATCGTCGGGCCTAGCGTTACCGCAGGGGCGACCGCAGACAGCGCGTCGATCGCGGGCATCCCCGCCAGTACCGTTGACAGCGCGTTCGTGTGGTACAGCGTGGCCAACGTCGCAGCCGGTACTCTGGACTCTCTGTACGTCGAGGCCCGCTCGTTTAGCAGTAGCGCCGTGGCTGACACGGGTTGGGTTTTCATAGAGGTCGTGAAGCCCAACCTCACCGTTGGTAAGGCCGTCACTCCGAACGGCACGCAGCTGCCGGGCACCGACCTGACCTACACCGTCACCATTACCAACGACGGCACCGATGACGCCGCCAGCGTGGTCGTGCTGGACTCGGTGCCGGCAGAGCTCGACTTCAAGGTGGGCAGCGTCGTGAACAGCCTACCGGTCACGGCCACGGTGGAGTATTCGAACGACGCGGGCAGCTCGTGGACCTATGTACCGGTATCGGCGGGGTGCGGGGCGCCTGCGACCTACGACGCGTGCGTGACCCACATTCGCTGGACGCTGGACACACACCTCAGCTATGTGGGGCCGAACAACACGGGTGACGTCGAGTTCGTGGCTCGAATCCAGTAGCACGCGTGCGTCCATAGCACCCGTGCATCCGCACACCCGTAGTACCCGTGTACACCCGTAGCGCTGTACACCCCTGCCACCACGTCAGTGAGACCCCGGCACCACCGACTCAGCATTATCCCGCCAGCACCACACACCGGGTACCGCTCCAGCTCTTCCAGTGATTCGATGCCTTCGTCGTATCGAGTTGCGAAACATCGCGACCCACGGCGTGAGCGCGATTAGAAAACACATGTTCCCACAAACTCCGCGGACGAAGAGCTAGGCCTTGACCCCGCCGGCTCGGTCTCTCGAGCATCCGCAATCTCATCAGCTAGCACGTCCAAAACACTTACACATATCGCTTTATGGATATAGAAAATGCTGTGCCGGCGGCGGTCCCTCACCCCTCACCGGACATGGGTGAATGGCACGGCGAAAGATAAACACTTGTTTATTAACAGCATCCTCATCATCTTTCGCGTCCGAGAAACCGCTTCTCCGAATCGCGGATGAGGACACATGGTTCGCAAGACGCCATCTGCGGGCGTGCTACTCGCCTGTCTGTTGACGACGGCGCCCGTTTCGGCCCAAACGTCCACGTGGACGTCCGAACGTCCCGACGGGCATGCCCCGGCCGGGGTCATGTCCGACTTTCTCGTCTTGAATCGTCGGCTCTACGCCGGCGTGCGCCTCTACCAGGAGCGGTTCAGGGGTACGAGCCTCGGTACTGAGCCCCTCTCGTCCGACGAAGTTCTGGACTTCTTTTCCGTCGCTCCTCTGAGCCTCGACAAGAACACGGCCGAAGTGGAGCTCCGGCTCGGCCTGTTCGGCTTTGTGACGGCGGCGGCCTCGCTACCAGTTACTCGCTCCGAGATGCTCAACACCGACGACGCGGTCTTCTTCGAGACGTCCTCCGAGGTCCTGGGCGATGTCAGCGTTCGAGCGCTCTTCGATGTCTTGGAGATGGACGAGTACCGGGTGAGTTTGAACCTCGGTAGCACGATTCCGACGGGTAAGATCAAGAAGCGCGACACGACCCCCTTCGCGGTCAGGGGGATACTTCCCTACGCCATGCAGGGTGGCTCCGGAACGTTCGACATCTTGGCGGGCATGACCTTCCTGACCCAGAACGAGGTCGCTTCGGTCGGCGCCCAGGTCAACGGGGTCATACGGGTGGAGGACAACCGGCGGGGCTATCGCCTCGGGGATCGATTCAGCTTCTCGGTGTGGGGCGCCCACAACCTTTCGGATTGGATGAGCGTATCGCTTCGCGGTTTCTACGAGACGTGGGGTGACGTTACAGGATCCGAGCCGGGAACGGACGGCACATTCGATCCGAGCGCCAACTCCTTTGCACAAGGAGGGGAGCGAGTGCAGATCCCCATTGGCGTCAACTTCTTCCTCCGGGAAGGACGCTTCGCACGCCACCGGCTCATGGCCGAGTGGTACTACCCGGTCCACCAGGACCTAAACGGCCCTCAGGTAACGGCCGACCGGACCCTAGTGGTCTCCTGGCAAACCTTCTTCTGACCTTCTTCTGACCGCCGGGATTCGAGGTCGCCCTCCATCTTCATGAGCAGAGAGGCCTGAGCTACCTGCGAGGAACCTACCCCTCCCCCAGCATCCCCGCGTCCGCCAGCACGCCCCGAGCCCGTTCCTCGTCTTCGGCCCGAACAACGAGCCGCGCCGGATTGACGAACGCCAAGCCGACGTCCATACCGCCCGCATCGTCGATAAGCAGGGCCGCGTCGACGCCAGCGCTCTTGAGGTACCCGTGGGCTATCTCCGCTTCGTGCCGATAGTGGAACCGGGCCACGATCGTGGTCGGGATCCGCTCGCGGCTCACGTCCGCTCCCGGCTCACATCCGCTCCCGCACTGTGGATACCTGCATCAACTTGGAAAAAGCGACCGATCGATGGCGGGCACCAGGTCGAGGGCGTTCTCGTAATAGATCCTACGGAGCACCTCGTCCGGGAGGTCCAGCCCGTACATCTGCCAGAACGCGTGGTATCGCCGATAGTAGTCGAAGTAATCGTCCGCGGTTTCGAAGACCCGGAAGTAGGTGTGGAACTCCTCCTGGTTGTAGGAGTCCTTGCCCATCAAGACCCGGTCCTGGTATTCGATGAGCCACTCCCTCGCGAATCGGGGCTGCCTTCCCAATTCGTAGATGACGGCGCCGAGGCCCACGTACATGTTGGGTATCTCGTCCAGGAGGCTCCCGAGGCGGGCGAGGTCGTGGCCCAACCACCCGAGATGAGCCGAGATGAATCTCGTGCCCCGATGACGCCGGAAGAGGTTGTGCTGTTCCCCGATGATCTGCTCGAAGGGTGCGCTCCGGCCTGGCGGCTGTACGCGCCTCGGTCGAAGCGTCAACTCGAGCCACCGCTCGTTGAAGCGGTCGTAGGGCTGCCAAAATTCCGCGGGGTCAGCGGAGTGGATCAACACTGTGATCCCCAGTTCGCCCGCTTTCGCCCACACGGGATCGAGACGGGGATCGTCCACCCGGATCCGATTCCCATCCGTGTCGAGGGCGCTCAGGCCCAAGTTCTTGAAGATCTTCAAACCGGCAGCCCCGGCCCTGACATCCGTTTCGAGCTGCCCCGCAGCCCGTTCACCCCATCCGGGTTCGCCCACGCCTCGAAAGTCGACGTTGGCGAAGAAAACGAAGCGCCCTGCGTGGTCGCGGGTCATGTTTTCCAGCCCCCTGACAAGACCCGCCCCGCTTCCACCCGAGAGGTTCACCATGACCGCCATGTTGAGCTCGTCCATCTCGCCGACCAGCCGGTCGACGTCGGCGGACGACATGCGGCTCCCGTTCTGGTGACCGTGAATGTCCACGAAGGGAAAGCGGGCGCTGGTTACGACGTGCTCGGGAACGATCAGGGTATTACGCGGCTCGTACTCCTGTACGGTGACGCCCTGGCCGGCGACGGGCTGTGCCGGCACCGGGGGCAACGCCCCCCCCAGAAGTAGAGCGCATCCAACGATCTCGACGGCGGTCAAACGCATATGGGCGCTCCACGCTCGGACAGGTCACGGACTGGCACCGCGCAGAAGGGCCACGGCAGTGGGGAATTGTAGCCACCCCGGCCCAGCGGAGAAACCCGAGCCAGCGGGCGCAGGAGCATGGATCATGCCCACCGTGCTCGGGCCCTCATGACGGCACCGGGTTTCCAACCGACGCCACCGGTTCGCCGTCCCACACCCCGTGGCGGATCCCATCCTTCCCAGAGCGCTTCACCGCGTACATCGCTACGTCCGCTACCTGGAGCGCCTCTCGGCTCGTGTCGACCGGCGCCTCGAATGTCACGGCCCCGATGCTGAACGTCACCGGCCACCCACCTTTCTCCATCGCCCGGGTGAGTTGCTTACGCAGGTTGTCGAGCACCGATCCGGTGGCACCACCCCTGATTTCCGGGAGGACCGCCGCGAATTCGTCTCCGCCCAGGCGCCCGATGATGTCCGTCTGCCGCGTGCTCGACCGGAGTGCATCCGCGACTCGGCAGAGGAGCTCATCGCCCACGTCGTGTCCCTCCAAATCGTTGACCGCTTTGAAATTGTCGAGGTCTATGTAGGCCAGCGTGAACGCCCGACCGTAGCGCGCAGCCAGGGCCAACTCGGCGTCGAGCTGTACCATGAATGACCCTCGATTCGGGAGCCCCGTCAGCGTATCCGTTGCCACGAAGGCCGCTTCGTCGGATAGCCGACGCTTCAGCGTGGCGAACAGCGTGGCGATGATCGCGAGAAGTACGAAGTTCGAAGAAACGCTCCAGATGACCGCCCAACCGACTGGCTCGCCCGCAAGCACCGAGAACGGCGTGGGAAGCACCGCCGCCACGGCGGCCAGGATGTAGGCAGTTGGGGGCGCGGCCCCCCACGCAGCGAGCGCGATCGGAACGGCATACAGGACGAGCAACGCGGTTTCGAGGCCCAACGACGCCTCGGCCGTAGCCACCGCAACGACGAGACCAAACGCCACCCAACCGGCGGCCTTTTGAGGCCAGATTGCCACGAAGGCGGCGAGCCTGGCCGTGATCCGGCGGGCCCTGTCGGAGGGCTTCCTGGCCGGGGCGTCCTCGACATCGGCACCCCGCCGCAGCCAAGCCCGCCGACCCGTGGTCAAGGAGTGCCTCGCTCCAGACCCATGCGGCCCACGCCGGCCATCTCCCTCGCTAGCAGATGAACCTCCGTCAGCTTCCACTGTGCCCGTGCGCACATAACCGCAAGTACCATCAGAAGGAGGTTGCCCGTGATCAGCCCGAGGCCCCCGCTGCCTCCAACCCGGAAGAGAAAGACGACCCGGGTCACGACCACGTATCCCGCGAAGAGTAGTGGCACGAAGCTGCCCGCGAAGATCAATCGGCCCCAGCGGCTGGGCTTTTCCAGGACTCTCGAGACCGCCTGCAGCCCGTAGGCGACCATCGCCACCATCGAGAGCACTGCGCCAATCATGAACACCACGTGCTCGGAGAGTTGGAATCCCTGCCGAATGGACTGCACCAGGCCGTATAACCCCAGGACCACCAACGGCGGGAGGCCCACCGCAATCTTGGCCGCCGCCATGCGCTCAACCGCTTGGGCCACGAGAGATACGGGGTCACCGTCCTCGGGGGGTTCATTCGCCATTCTTAATGATCATCCATGCCCATTACCGGCGCCAGGGAAAAGTCCGGCGCTTACCGGTCACGGTGCTCACGAAGGCGCAATAAGGAACTTCGCTCTCTCCCACACGGCATCGAACATCGGCTCGGTGAGCCTGCCTGTGAAGGTATTCTGCTGGCTCGGATGGTAGCAGCCGAGCACCGTTCTGCTTCCGAGATCCACCTCCACACCGTGCGCGAACTTCGGACGGGGATGGGGGACCGGCTCCCCCCGCCTCTGGAGGATTCGAAGCACCTGATCGAACGCGAACGCTCCGAGGGCCACCACCACAGCGGCGGAACGAAAGATCTCCAACTCCTCCTGGAGATAGGGCCGGCAGTGGTCCCGCTCGGCGGGACTCGGGCGGTTCGCGGGCGGCGCGCATCGGACGGCCGCCGTAATGTAGGCTCGCGACAGACTCAACCCGTCGTCGGCTGTACGTCCGTCGGGCTGATTGGCAAAACCCGCCCGGTGCAGAGCCCGGTACAACCAGTCTCCGGCGCGATCCCCGGTAAACATGCGCCCCGTCCGATTGGCGCCGTGGGCGCCCGGAGCGAGACCCACGATGAGAAGCTCTGCATCCGGGTCCCCGAAAGAGGGGACGGGGCGTCCCCAATAGGTCTCTGCTGCGTAGGCGGCCCGCTTTTCACGAGCCACGGTCGAGCGCCACTCCACCAGGCGCGGACACCGAGCACATGCCACGACGCGTTCGTTCAGGGCCCGCAGGCGCGGTTCATTCCCGTCCAAAAGGCCCTACTCCGGCTGCCGCCTGGTGCCGATAGAATCCGTAGAGAAGCCCACACCCCTCAGGTCGACCATCCACCTCAGGTCGACCCATGATCCGTCTCACCTTTGGGGGCGTTTCGACGACCGACGATCGCGCCAACGAGAGGGCCGACCAAGGCTCCAACCGTGACTCCGATTACGGTCATCACCCCCATAGGGTTGAGATGGCTCAAGGAGGGTCCACCGGCCGCTACGGACCGGTACAGACTCAATGCCAAGAACAAGCCACCACCGACCGTCGCGCCGATCGCAGTCCACCGTCCAGTAGGCGTCAAGACCAGAAGCCTGATGAAGAACTGGGGCGAGCCATCACACGGCCAACGGTCGGGCTCTTACTCGGGCTGCTGCACGAGGCCCGAGGGGGGTGCCACGGGTCCGCCTTCGGTCGGGCCGGCACGCGGCTCGACTGGATCCGGCTTCGCGGTGCCCACGGGCCCCGGGCTCCGAGTCTCGCCCGACGTCGTTCCAAAAGCCCCTTGTTCCGCCAACACCGCACCACGCTGCGTGAAGTACCGAATGAAGAAGTCCGACGCGTCGTCCACGACGGAGTAGAGCACAGGCACAAGGATGAGCGTGAGGAAGGTCGCGAACAGAATTCCGATGATGACGGCGATGGCCATGGGACCCCACCACGCCGCCTGCTCGCCCCCCCAATACAGATTCGGCTCGAGCCTCGTATAGAGGCCGAAGAAATCGAAGTTCAGGCCGACGGCCAGCGGGATCAGCCCCAGTGCGGTCGTGACCGCTGTCAGGATCACTGGCCGGAAGCGTACCTCTCCGGCGCGCACGAGGGCCTCTCGCCGCCCCAGTCCGTCTCGCGTTCGCAGGATGCCGACGTAGTCGAGCAACACGATCGCATTGTTCACGACGATGCCTGCAAGCGAAATGATGCCGACACCCGTCATGATGATGCTGAACGGCATCCGGAACACGAGCAGGCCGAGGAGTACGCCGCCCGTGGACATGAACACGGACGTCAGAATGATCAGCGGCGTGACCACGGAGTTGAACTGGCTCACCAGAATCAGTCCGATCAGCATGATCGCCCCGAAGAACGCCGTCTGCAGGAACGCCTCGGCTTCCGCCTGCTCTTCAGACTGCCCCGTGTACTGTATCTGATAGCCCACCGGTAATTCGTTCGAGGCGAAATCGGCCAGGACCCCCCGCACCTCCGCAAGGACGTTGTTGTTGTTCAGGCCCGCCCGCACATCGGAACTGATCGTGGCCATTCGCGTCTGGTCCTTCCGGCGGATACTGCCGTATCCCTCCCGCACGTCCCACTTCGCCACCGAAAGAAGGGGGATTTGCGTCCCTTCGTTCATCACGGTCAGGTCGCGCAGGCTCTCCAACTCCCCGCGGTACTCCTCGGCGAGACGAACCACGATGTCGTACTCATCGTTGCCCGTCCGGTACTTCGCCGCCTCGATCCCTTGAATGGCACCACGGATCGCCATCCCGACGTCTCTGCTCGACACCCCGTACAGCGCCGCAAGCTCTCGGTCTACAGATACCGACAACTCGGGGCGGGCGGCGTCCAGGTCGCTCTCCAGCCCCACGAGCTTCGCGTAGACCGGGTCGCCCTCCAGAATCTCGAGCACGCGGTCGGACAGATCTTGCAACGTCGCCGGGTCTTCTCCCACGATCTCGATATTTACGGGCCTACCTTGGGCGGGTCCCTCCGCAAGCTGTTCTACTGTGATGTCCGCTCCGGCGATGTCCCGCCCTAGCGTGGCCTGCATGGCCACCAGGAGGTCGTTGGCATTCAGCTCCTGACTCCCGAATTCGATCATACTCACGGTCACGCGCCCCGCGTTCGGACCCGAAGCGCCCCCACTCATTGGGTTTCCACCGCCCGCCGAGCCACCGACGGTGGCGACGACCGACTCCACTTCCGACATGCCCGGAAGAACCTGGACGTCCTCCTCGAGCCGCAGCGCGATGGCGTCCGTCGCTTCCGGGCTGCTGCCGACGGGCAGATCGATGTCCACGAGGATCTGTTTGGGCGGCATGTCCTCGGGGAAGAACTCGACCCCCGCGTTGAACCCGTAGAATAGGCCACCCATCGCGACGAAGCCCAGAAACGAGCCCACGAGCAGATATGCCCTGTGGTCTAGGGCCCATTGGAGCTGCCTGTCGTAAACGGTCAGAATCCGCGGAAGCCAAAGGCGCTGAAAACCGGTCGCCATCCCCCGTAGGAGGACCGAATGTAGCCCATACAGCCCAGCCACCGTCGCGGCGAGGAGCGCTACCAAGAGCGGATTCTGTATCCCGATCCCAGCTCCGACCAATACGGTGGCACCGATCATCGTCCAGCGGGCCGCGGGCGTCAGGGGGGGCGCCGGATCATCCTCGAGCCGGAGAAACATTGCGCACAGCGTCGGAACGATCACGAGCGCCACAAACAGGGAGCTGGAAAGCGCGACGATGAGCGTCGACGGCATGAACTTCATGAACTCGCCCACTTGGCCAGGCCAGAACAAGAGTGGGGCGAAGGCGGCGAGTGTGGTCACCGTTGCAGCGATCACCGGCATCGCCACTTCGCCCGTGGCCTTTTTCGCGGCTGTCCGCCGGTCCCAGCCCTCCTCGACATACCGGTAGATGTTCTCGACCACGACGATGGCGTTGTCGACGAGCATTCCCAGGGCGAGGATCAGCGAGAAGAGCACGACCATGTTCAGCGTGATCCCGAGGAACTGCAGGATCACGAAGGAAAGCAGCATGGACGTGGGGATCGATATGGCCACGAACACTGAATTCCCGGCGCCCAGGAAGAACAGAAGCACGCCAATGATCAGGATGAGCCCCGAGATGATGTTGTCCTCGAGGCTGCTCACCATGTCGTCGATCTGTACCGACTGGTCTGACGTGATTTTCACCACGGTCGTCGGCGGGAGGAGCGGCTCCATCTCCCGGATCGTGGCCTTCACCAGTTCGGCGGTCTCGATGATGTTTTCGCCGGAGCGCTTCAGCACGTCCAGTGTGACGACCGGGGCATCGTCGAGGCGCGCGTAGCTGGTTCGTTCCTGGAAGCCGAAATCAACGTCGGCAATGTCCCGGACGTAGATCGGGCGGCCGTCCTCGGCGGCGACCACGAGGTCCTGAATGATCATCGGATCCTCGAACTCACCAGAGACCCGCACCAGATACTGCAGCGACCCTACGTCGATCGACCCCCCGGGAATGTTTACGTTCTCGTCACGAATCGCGTCGATTACGTCCTGGATTGCGAGGCTGTAAAACTGTAATCGGTCGAGATGGACGTCCACCTTGACCTCTCGCTCCAGCCCTCCCCGGACGTCGACCCTCAAGACCCCTGGGATCTGCTCGACCCGGTCCTGCATTTCCTCCCCGAGTTCCTTGAGCCGCACGAGACCGTATTGGCCCGAGAGGTTCACCTGCATGATGGGCATCTCGGAGAAATCGAACTCGATGATCGACGGGTCCTCGGCTTCAGCCGGCAATTCCGCCTTCGCCAGATCGACCTTCTCCCGCACCCTCTGGAGAGCCCCCTCGAGGTCCACCGTCGCTTCGAATTCGGCGACGATGCTCGAGTAGCCCTCGACTGAAGTCGACGTCAGTTCTTTGACGTCGGAGATGGTCGAAAGCTCATCCTCCAGGGGACGGGTGATCAGACTTTCGATGTCGGCAGGTGTCACACCCGGATAGATCGTATTGACGGCGATCATCGGGATTTCGATCTCCGGGAAGGACTCCCGAGGGATCACCCGGTACGCGAACAGGCCCGCGACCGCGATGAACGTGAAGAGGACCAATACGCTGGTCTGGTGGTCGACCGCTATGCTGGTCGCGCGAAATTCCTTGAAGCGCTCCAAGAATCCGGGTTCCTGGCCGGGCCCCACGTGAGCGCGGCCTTCGGAGTCCGGCGCTCCGTCGCGAGAGCTCCCGTTCGAATCCGAGCCACCGTCGGTGGGCTTGATCATGCGGCCCTCACCTCGTCCCGACCACGTTGACTCGGTCACCGGCCGTCACCTGCTGCTGACCGACCACGATGAGTCGCTCACCAGCCGTCAGGCCGGCCTCGACGACGACCTCGTTGCGCTGGCTAGACCCGATTTCGACGGCTCGGCTCACAACGACGGCGTCGCTCCCATTCCCCTCAACCACGAAGACCACGTATCCGTCCTCGACCCTCACCAGCGCTTCTTGGGGGATGACTACCGCCCCCTCGACCGTCTGCCGGACCAAGCCCACGTTGGCGACCATCTCCGGCTTGATCAGGCCATCCGGGTTCGGCATCTCGAGTTCGACCAAGAAGGTGCGATTACGGGCGTTCACCGTTGCGCCCACATAGCTGATCCTACCTTCGGAGGAAATATCCAGAACGTCGAACTCGGTTGTGGCCGACGCCCCGACCCTCACATCTCGGGCGTAACGTTCCGGCACACCTGCCACCACCTTGACCGGATCGAGCGAGACGATACGTGCCACATCGGTCCCGATGTTCACCATGGCCCCGACTTCCACCAGACGGGTCTCCAAAACACCGTCGATGGGAGCACGGATCACCGTGCGGCCGAGACGGGTCTGAAGCGTTGTCAAACGAGCCGATGCTTGTTCAGCGCCGTATCTGGCCTCGAGATAGGCCAGTTCCGAACCCACCTGGTCCACTTCGTACAAGCGCTTGCGTCGCTCCCATATCTCGTTTCTCGTTCGCCAGGGAGGCCTGCGCCATGGCTTCTTCCACCTGACTCCGGAGCACCGCATCGTCGACCTCCAACAGCGGCTGGCCCACCGTGACCGTAGCACCCTTATCGACGACGACACGGCGGATCACGCCGGACTCTTGGGCAGAAAGCGTGACGTCCTGACTCGCCACGACTGTGCCGGTCAGGCTGATCCGCTCCACGAAGTCGCGGGTCTTCACCGTCGAAGTCTCGACATTGATAACGCGTGAAGCCCCCTCGACGAGCACTCCTGCGTCGCTGGTCCCTCCTGCCTCGGCGTCTCTCCCACCCGCCTCGATGTCTCCGCCGCAGGCCAGGGCGCCGAGCAGAAGCGTCAGCAGGCCTGCCGTCAACCGACGGTGAATCGTCATGATCTTCCTCATTCCCCTGTTACTCACGGCGACCGGCCAGCGGTCCCGAATCCACCATGGGCACGGAACCCACGGCCAGATCGAGATTGGCTTGTGCCACCAAGAAATCGTATGCAGCCTGTGCGTAGTTGAACTCACTCTCGCGAAGGGCCACCTCGGAGTCGGTGAGCTCCAACTGGCTCCCCAGGCCCTCTCGGTATTGGGCGCTCGCGATGTCGAAACCGCGGCTCGCCTGCTGGACTGCTCTGCGTTGGGCATCGGCACGCGCCCTCGCCTCCAGCATCTGATCCCAAATGGTCTCCACTTCGCTGTCGGCCCTCGCCCTGGCGAGCTGGGTCATGGCCTCGGCTTGGCGTAGAGATGCCCGCCTCTGATCGATGCGAGCATCCTTCGAGAAGCCGCTGAAGATCGGCCACGTGATCCGAATGCCGGCTTGACTCGAATATGTTCGTTCGTTGGACTCCCCGAAGAATGTAGGGCTCCCATTCTGTTGAGCCGCGATCCCATAGGATCCGAAAAGCACGACCTCGGGCAAATACTGCACCCGCTCCAGGCTCAACTCCGACTGCCGAAGCCTCTCCGAGAGATCGAGTTGCCGAAGATCCGATCGCCCCTCCAACGCCACGCGGACGACGTCCTCGGTCAGGGGCTCCGTGGTCCAGGACGAGAACCCCAAGATTTCACGATTCTCTGGCGAGTTGGCTTCGAAATTATCGAGATCGATCTGCGCGAGGGAACCGGCAACACGTACGTCGTCGAGGTTCTCCAGCGCGAGCTGGATGCCGAGTTCCCGCTGAGCCTGCGTGATCGAGTTCTGGGCTCTGAAGAGATTGGGCTCCAGGTTGCCCAACTCGACCTCGAGGCGCAGCACATCGTAATCGGCCGCGAGGCCGGCCTCGTTGAGCGCTCGGGTATCGTGGAGGGACTCCCGCACTCGCTGAACGGAGTTTTCGACCAAACGAGCCTGTTCCTGCGACAGGAGGAGGCTGTAATAGAGCACTCGCACCTGCGTGACGATCCCCTGGGTACGACCGCGCAAGCTTTCCTGCTCGAAGTTCTCGAAGCGCCCGGCGGCGCCGACCGCGACGAACACCGACGGCTTGAACAGGGCCTGCTCGACGGTGACGGTAGTACTCCAGACGTTGTCCGCGCCAAAACGAACCGGGATAAGCTCATCCGGATCGGCCGTGGGATCGAAGATGAACGCGGGCAGGAAGTTCTCCGCCACCAGCAGGTTTCGCGCGTAGGAGGCGTTCAGGTCGATCGTCGGAAAGAGTTCGCTACGCGCTTCGGACGCCTGCTCTTGAGCCACCTCCAGACCGAAGCGGGCGCCCCGAAGATCCTCATTCTGCGCCAGGGCCATCCGCACGGCGGCCTCGAGCGTGAAAACCTCCTGCGCCGTGACGCCCCCACTTCCCATCAACGCCGCCATTATCACCGCTACCCAGCTATATGTGCGCATCTTCATCCCCTGGTCTTCCGTCGTTCCTCTCTCCCTCAACCCTTGGCCTCAGCGGCCGGTTCTTCCGCCTCCGGCTCCGCCATCGGTGCCCGACTTTCCGCTGCGAGGGAGGCCCGCACAGTCTCTCCCATGGCCTCGGCAAACTCGGGCTCCGCCAGGCCCTCCATGAGCCGCCAGCTCGACTCCCGAAAGAGGCGGCGAAACTCCGCTTCGTCGATTCGGAACAGCCCGCGGTGATAGATCGACACCAATCCGTGTGCGTGGGCCCAGATCGTCCGGGCCACCGTCTCGGGCGGTCCCGGCTTCAGCATTCCGCACTCCATCGCTTCCCGCACGCGGTCCACCATGAACTGACCCACCGCACAGGCATGATCCGTCGCTTCGTGAGGGAGCGCGTCACGCCCCATGATCTCGTGGGCCGCGTGTAACAGTGAGTAGTACTGCGGATGCTCGAGGGCGAAAGCCAGGTACGACCGTCCCGTCAACTTGAACCGCTCGATGGGCGTGCGCCCCTCCACCGCACGGTACAGGTACTGGGCGAAGACCTTGAAGGCCTCACCCACCACGTCCACGAGCACCGTCTCCTTGCTTTCATAGTGTCTGTAGAGCGCGGGCGCCGTGACGCCTAACTGCGTTGCGAGCTTTCGCATCGACAATCCGTCGAGTCCGCCGGTTACGAGGAGATCGCATGCCGCGCTCAGAATCTCGTCTCTTTGTGTAGCCATGTTAACAGTGTAAATCTACTAGTAAATCATGTCAATAACCATTTGTGACTAATAGTGCATGAAGTGATGTGAAGACCGTTCAGTGCTCGCCTCGGCAGGACAGGAGCGAGTTCGTGAGCCGTCAGGACCCAACGCAAGGACCCCCCGATGCCCCAAAAGGGCCCCGGGGGGTCGCAACCATGGAACGTGGTCCGTCGCAAGCCCCTTCTGTGACGGAACGGATGTCGTGAAGTCTAAGCCGGAACGATTTCCGTGATCATGAGCTCGAACACGAGGACCGCATCGTCCGGGATACCCGATGGAGATTGCGATGCGTACCCCAGGTTGGCCGGAATTACGATTGTTCTCGTTCCTCCGACCCCCATGCCGACCAGGCCCTCGGTGAACCCCTCAATCAAGGCCGTGACACCGAGCGAGGTGGTGAGCTCACCGCTATCGAACTGCTCGCCGTCCACCAAACACCCCGTGAACGACACGGTAACCTGGTCTCCGAGCACGGCGGGCTCCCCGGTCCCCACGACATCGTCTCGAAAGAACAACCCGCTCGCGGTCTCGGTCATGGCGTCGAGGTCGATCTCGAGCGAAGTCTCAAACTCGACGTCTCTGGGGTCTGGGCCGAACGGGTCGCCGCCGCAAGCGCCCAAGGCCAGGGTCAGAGCCGCAGCCACGCCTAGCGCCTTTCCAATATTCGTGTTGATCATATCAAATCCGTATGACTACGGCGACCCGGATCAGAGCTCACCGATGGTTTCGCGTACCGCTCCGGCGCTGTTCGCCAGCGCTTCGGCCTCGCTCTCCGTGAGCTCCACCTCGATGATCTTCTGGAGCCCACCCTCGCCGAGCTGACACGGCACACCCAGGAAGATACCCTCGTATCCGTATTCGCCCTCCAGATACGCGGCGCAGGGGAGAATGCGCCGCTTGTCCCTGACGATGGCCTCAGCCATCTGGACGGCCGCCGCCGACGGCGCGTAGTAGGCGCTCCCGGTCTTCAAGTGGGCAACGATCTCCGCGCCACCCTTTCGGGTGCGCTCGATCAGCGCTTCGATACGCTCGGGCCCGATGAATTGCGTGAGAGGGATGCCCGAGATCGTCGTGTAAGAGACGAGCGGGACCATCGTATCACCATGACCGCCGAGAACCAGCGCCTGGATGTCCTCGACGCTGACGCCGAGCTCCAGCGAGATAAAGGAACGGTAACGGGCCGTATCGAGAACGCCGGCCATGCCGATCACCCGCTCCCGGGGGAAGCCCGTGGCCCGCATCGCCACGTAGGCCATCACGTCCAACGGATTGGACACCATGATGATGATGGAGTCGGGGGCCACCCGCGTGATCTCCTTCGAGACCGACTCCACGATGCCGGTATTCGTCTTGAGCAGATCGTCCCGGCTCATCCCGGGCTTCCTTGCGATCCCCGCCGTGACAATGAAGAGGTCGGAGTCCGCCGCATCTTCGTAGTCGTTTGCGCCGACTATAAGCGAGTCGAAGCCCTCGACGGGGGCACTCTCCCACTGATCGAGTCCCTTGCCCTGCGGAACACCTTCGACGATGTCGATCAGGACGACCTCTCGGGCGAGCTCCCTTTCCGCCAGACGCTGTGCGCAGCTCGCACCCACGTGACCAGCGCCCACCACCGTAATTTTATTAGCGCTCATACGACCTTGCGTGAAGTGTGCTCGAATCGCTGGATGGGCCGGCGCGAACGGGAGCCGGGCCTGGTTAACGCGAGAAGGTACCGAAGCGGACCCGGCTCAACCACCCGTCTGAGAAAGAGCCACAAGCCCCCCGGAGCCCACTTCGCTTCCCTGGACCAGGAAGTGCCGCTCAGGCTTGATGCGGAGCGTCTCCTCGATGAGCGGGACGAGGTCGGCGCCCGCCCGGAGCGGGTCGCGAAGGTTGGTCTGGAGCGACCCGAACAGGCACGGGCGGAGTTGGCCATCCGCGGTCAGCCGCATGCGGTTACAGCGGTCGCAGTAGTTATGGCTCATCGGGGTAATCACCCCCACCGTGCCCGCCGCGCCAGGGAAACGGAAATACGTGGCAGGACCGTTTCCGGCGGGACCGGCAACCGGTTCTATGCTCCCCATGCGGCGGATCCTAGCCAGCGCGTCTTGGCAGGACACGAAGTTGTCCGCACTCAGCTGCAAGTTGGATCCCGTCGGCATGAGTTCGATGAAGCGAACATGCCACGGCCGTTCCCGCGTGATGTGTGCGAAATCCTCGATCTCGTCATCGTTCTGGCCGCCGATGAGGACCACGTTGATCTTGATAGGATCGAACCCCACGGCCTCCGCCGCCTCCAGACCCTTCATGATGCCGCCGTAGGACCCGGGTCGTCGGGCGATGGCATCCACACGACTCTCCTGAAGGGAGTCGAGCGACACGTTGACCCGGCTGATTCCGGCATCGCGGAGCTCCTGGGCCTGATCACCCAACAGCACCGCGTTCGTGGACAGCGAGATATCATCGATACCGGGGATCTCGGCCACCATGCGAACCAGGTCGGGCAAATTCTTTCGAATCAGGGGCTCGCCCCCGCTGATTCGCACCCTCTTGAGACCCATTCCCGCCATGGTGCGCAGTACGGACGCGATTTCCTCATAGCTGAGGAGGCTCTCACGCTTGAGCCACTCCAGGCCTTCGAGGGGCATGCAATAGACGCACCGTAGGTTGCACTTGTCCGTGACGGAGACACGAACGTACTCCACGCGGCGGCCGAACTGATCGATCATGACCCCTCCGCCCTGGGCGCGGGAGCGGCATCGGGCGTCCGGCCCTCGACCCACTCCTCGGCACCGTCACTGTAGCGCTCCTTTTTCCAGACTGGAAGGCGCTTCTTGATCTCCTCGATGACGTAGCGTGATACGTCGTACGCCTCGGCCCGGTGAGGACTGGACACAGCGATCGCCACGCTGACCTCGCCCACCTTCAACTCGCCGATCCGATGGACCGCGGCGACCCGATCCGTCCCCGCCGCTCGCGCGGCCTCGTCGACGATCTCAGAGAGCACCTGCGCAGCCATCTCCTCATAGGCATCGTACCGTACTCCACCCACCGAACGGCCGTCATTGTGATCTCGAACCACCCCCAGGAAGAGGAGGCTCGCCCCGTCTTGGTCATCGCCGATCAAGCTCAGGACATGAGCCGGGTCGATCGGCTCCTGAACGATGGCAGCGACGTTCACGTCATCCCCCCGCGACCGGCGGAATCAACGCCACTTCGTCGCCGTCGCTCAGCAAGGACGTCGAGTCCGAATAGTTCATGTTGACGGCTACCGCGGGGGAGGCGGGAAGGACCGTAAAAGCGCCTCCACGGGAGCGGAGCGCCGAAACGAGATCCGAGACAGTCGCTCCCTGGGGAAGAACGAGCTGGAGCTCGCCAGTGCCGAGGAGCTCCTTATAAGACGCGAAGAACAGGGTGCGGATTTCCACGTGGTCGTACGTCCAAGCGACAGGAGCAGTTAAGAGGAACGCCTCAGGACATTAGAGGCACCCCACCACTCCCGTCAACGTCTCCTACATCGACCTTACGGCATCACCGTCTGGGGCCTGGCAACCCTTGACGCCGGCCACCCGGTGGCCCGCGGCCCGGGCCTCCGCCGCCACGCAGGGTTCGGATCCTCTCGCCGAGCTGCTGGCGCATCACGATAAAACGTACGACCTGCCGCGCACTCAGGATCTGGAGAAACGCCTCCTGTTCCTCTCGGAAGAGGGTCGCTTCATCACCGCTGAGCTCGAGCATCTCCTCGAGAACATCGGAAGCCTCCTCCTCGGTGAGCTCCCGTGCCCCGCCTGCGCCCAAGCCCACGATCCTGGCCCGTGTACTGCGCTCTCTTTGCGAGAACTCCATTCGCCGTTGGCGGAAATCCTCTACCACCTCTTGGAGCTGCTGGACCTGATCATCGCCGAGCTCCAGTTCTTCCCGGACCAGATTGTCAAAACGGGCTTGAATTCTCCGCTCCATCTGCGCGCGCCGGCCACCGCCGCCGGGACGCTGCGCGACGAGGCCCTCGGCCCCACTCGTCAGCAAGGCGGTCACCAAGAGACCCCCCGTCACCAAGAGGCTCGAGGCCTTTTTCATCGCTCGAGTTGGTCCGTTCATCCTCCGAGCTCCTCCAGTAGCACTGCCAAATCTTCGTCGGAGAGGCCGTCCAACATCGGTACACCAGCCACGTCCGCGTCATCGCTCGGCCAGACCACCGCGAAAGGATCCTCCCCGAGGGGCCCCACCTCGGGAAGCGCCTGCGTGCGTTGCCAAATCAGGGCCGTGCCCAGCGCCAAGACCACGGACGCAGCAGCAGCAAGCCGCCGGCCCGTGAAGAGCCCGGCCTCATGGAACTCAACGCCGGCGCCCGAATCGATCTCCAACGCGACTGCAGACTTGATCTCGGAAGCGAGCGACGCGGGCGTGCTGAACGTGGCGGCCTGAATCCTTCGGAGCAGCTCGACTTCTCCGGAACACGACTCGCAAGACGAGATGTGGATGGAGACGACGGCGCGATCGCTCTCTTCGAGCTCGCCACGGACCCACTCCGGCAGGAGGTCCTTAACGTCTGCGCATTCGATTTTCGTCATGGCCCCAGCAACTCCCTCAACCGCTGTATCCCATGGTGATAATTCACCCGGGCCGACCCCTCCGAAGAATCGATGGTCTCACCGATCTCTCGGAAGCTCAAGCCCTCGAAGATTCTCAAGCTCACTGACAATCTCTGTTTTTCGGGTAAGTCCGCCAGCGCCTCTCTGACCCGTGCGACCTCGGACCGTAGCGTGACCTCCACCGAAGGATCATTCCCCACGGCTGGAAGCATGTCCAGGTCCTCGACCCTGTCTTCCCTTCTCCGCATGAACTTGCGGAGGAGACCGCGCGCCTCGTTGCCGGCGATGGCCAGCAGCCACGTTCGAAACGCGGCCTCACCCCTGAAGCGTTCGATCGCCCCGAAGGCCTTGAGAAAACTGTTCTGGCTCGCATCTGCCGCTAGATCCTCGTCACTCAGGATCGCCGCACAGGTCCGAAACACCACACCATGATGGCGATCCACGAGAACGTTCATGGCCCGCTCGTCGCCTTTTCGGACTCGTTGAACCAGCTCCTCGTCCGTGGGCGACGCCAGGCGTGAATCCTCGACCATCGTGAATCAGACGTCCCTAGTCAGGAGAACGTTAAACGGCCTGGTGAGGAAGTGGAGCGAGCCCCGTTAGGAGCGCAGACCCGCCAGATCTTAGGTAGGAGGTCCAGCGGACGAGCTGGTCCGGCTCTGGTCCCGATTGAAGCGACCTATCCCGGGCCGCGCCCGTCGAGTTGGCCGACGCGGGTGCGCAGATGCTTCGAGGGCTTGAAGACCGGCGCGCTTCGTGACGGAACCTCAACGCCCTGGCCCGTACGTGGGTTCCGGGCCATGCGGCTCTTCCGCTTTCTCACCTTGAAGGTCCCGAATCCTCGGATCTCGATATTGTCACCGTTCGCGAGAGCGCGCTTGACCGCGTTCAGGAGACCGTCCACGACCAGTGCGCAGTCCTTTTTCGTAATTCCAGGACCTATGGCCTCTGCGACCTGTTCGACGAGGTCGGCCTTGGTCATGCAATTTCCTCCGAGATGCGGTGAGTAGCGCCGGCAGGGAAGCCAGAGTAACGGTGTCGTGCCCGGAACGTCAAGGGACGCTTGAACCTACGAAGGCCGGGCTTCCATCAACCCGATGAATTGATCGAAGAGGTATACACTGTCGTGGGGTCCCGGCGCAGCCTCCGGATGGTACTGGACACAGAACACCGGGCGCTTTCGGTGGACCAAACCCTCCACCGTTCCGTCGTAGAGATTGAGGTGGGTCAAGCGGAGGTCCGGAGCCCCCGGGATCTCCTCCTTCTCATCCGCCAGGACCGCAAACCCGTGGTTCTGAGACGTGATCTCGACCGTGTTGCGATCGAGGTTGCGCACAGGGTGATTCGCGCCATGGTGGCCGAACGGAAGCTTATAGGTCTGCGCCCCGAACGCCCGAGCGATCAGTTGGTGGCCCAGACAGATTCCGAAGACCGGAACGCCTCGTTCGGACAAACCGAGGATTGCCTCTTCCGCCTTCTCCACCGCTGAGGGATCACCGGGGCCGTTCGACACGAAGAGCCCATCCAGCTCCTGCGAGAGAATTTGGTCGACCGGCGTCTCGGCCGGAATGACGGTGACCCGGCACCCACGCTCGGCCAAAAGGCGTGGCGAGTGGGCCTTGACCCCGAAGTCGTACGCAACGACATGGAACCGCTCTTCGCCAACGGCAGGTACCTCATACGACGCCTCGGTGGAGACACCGCATGCCAAGTCGAGGCCCTCCATGGGCGGATGCGCGAGCACGCTCTGGAGCATGTCCGCTTCGTCTGCGCCGGCGGGGGCAATGGCGCCCCGCTTGGCTCCCTCCGATCGGATGTGGAGGGTGAGCGCCCTGGTATCGACACCCGTGATTCCAACCACGCCACACTCGAGGAGATAATCCTCCAGGGACCCAGTGGCCCTCCACGACGAGTGGCGGGGCGGGGCCTCACGCACGACAAAGCCCGTGACTTCGGGACCCTCCGACTCACGATCCTCGTCGTTGACGCCGTAGTTGCCGATCAGGGGATACGTCATTACAACGTGTTGCCCCGCGTAGGACGGATCGGTGAGGATCTCCTGATACCCGGTCATGGACGTATTGAAGACGACCTCTCCCAGTGACGGCCCGGGAGCTCCGAAGCCGTAGCCGTCGAAGCGGCGGCCATCCTCCAGCAGAAGATACGCAGGATCCCGCTTGTGAATACGAGCCACAGTCAGAAGGCTGTTGAAGGAACAGAAGATCCGCTTTTTGGAGCCAGTACGAATCGGCTTCGGCCGGCGGAATCTAGAATCGAGAGGAATCGAGTCAAGCGAGCGAGGGGGTGGCTCGCGGACTTCTGCGACACTCCGCTACATTCCCCGAATGACAGAAACGCTCGAGGTGGCCATCTTCGCGGACGAATCTTGTCTAGGGAACCAGTTCCAAGGACAGGCCAACCCCGGTGGCGCAGCCGGAATGCTGGAGTACTGGACCGGGGACCGGTGGGTACGTCGAGATTATTGGATATCGGAGCCGGACACGACCAACAACCGCATGGCCCTTCGTAGTGCTATCGTGGGACTGGGGCTGCTCCGCAAGGGCCCCTGTGACGTTCGGTTCGTGTCGGACAGCCAGTACCTGGTCAAGGGCATGAAAGAATGGGTCGAAAGATGGAAGGCTCGAGACTGGACACGGAAGGGCGGCAAAATCGAGAACCTGGAGCTCTGGAAGGAGTTGGATCGGGCGAGGGATAGGCATCACGTCGAATGGACCTGGGTGCGAGGCCACGCGGAGCATCCCCAGAACGAATACGTTGATCACCTCGCCACGAGAGCCGCAAAGGATGGTACCTCCTCCGACGGACTGATCGAGAGCGGGTTCAGCGCTTGGCTGGAAGAACAGCGAAATCGGCGCGGCCGGTACGGCGATTTTGGGGAGCTCGCACCACCAGGCTAATCTCGGGAGCCTAGGTAAAAAAAGAAGCCCCCGACACGGCAAGCCGCCTCGAGGGCTTCAGTTTCGTTGGTAGAAGCTTCGTCGTGCCTGGACGCCCACCTGACCTCCGGTTTACCTCGCGGCTCACCTTCCTTCAGGTAGCTAACTCAGCCTCCCTTTTAACCCGATCTCGCGTGATAGCGATCCTGAGTCCTCCGAGCTCCGGAGGGTACGACGGAGACCAACGACTCTTCCATCGGCTCACCGAGTTCCAATTCCTCGGCAAGCTTCCACCGCTGCGACGTCTCGCCCGGTAGATCACGTTTCGCGAATCGACCGAAGGGATGACCAACGCCATCGAATCAGCGAACCACATCGGAAACGCACCACCAGTATGGTGAGCCCGAGGACACCCGTCAAGCTTAGAAATCAGAAATCAATTCGTTTATTTGATTACGATGTATATCATTACAATATATAATGTTATACAATTTTATTAAAGTATTTTCTATGTCTTGTCATATCTTCAGAAACAGATTGTTTCGAGGGGGATGTGCGAGGAAAAACACGGACTCCCGGGTGGAGCATTTTGGAAAAAATCGGGAGACTGGAGACACCGACCGCGCCCTGATGGGGTGTCTATTTGTTGGCCCGCCAACATGGATCAGGGGTCAGAAAACGGGTTTCGGCCGTCGGGGAACGACAGGCTCGGGCTTCGGCCCGCCGGAGATGGAGCGGCCGAAGATTTCCGAGAAGGCCTCAGAAACGATCCCCAGGATGTCGCTGACATCAACCGGCCTCCCCAGCTCCTGGCTAACAGACGTTACCGACACATTCTGGATGCCACATGGGACGATCGTATCAAAATAGGAGAGATCGTTCGACACGTTCAGCGCGAATCCGTGAGACGAGATCCAACCACTCGATACTCGCACCCCGATGGCGGCGATCTTTCGACCGTCCACCCACACGCCCGTGAGATCAGGGACGGGCTCCCCTCGTATGCCGATCTGGTCGAGTGTGTGTACCAGCACCGCCTCTAGGTCTCGCAAATACCGGTGAACGTCCTTCCGGCCCGGCTTCAGATCGAGGATCGGATACGCCACGAGTTGTCCGGGTCCATGGTAGGTGACGTCGCCCCCCCGCCCTACGTCGAAGAGATCGATTCCGAGGTCCCGGCGGCTCGATTCGTCGGCGAGAACGTGTGAGCGCGAGGATGCTGTGCCCAGGGTGATGACGTGGGGATGTTGGAGGAGTAACAGCTGATCCGGTATATCGCCGGTTCGCCGGCGCACGACCAGGTCCGATTGTAGGGCCAGCGCCTCTGAATACGGAATCAAACCCAGATCCCGTACCTCTAGCGCTGTCGCGTCATTCATGCGCCACGGGCCGGTATTCTAGGCGTCCTCGGGGAAGTCCTCGATAAGAGCCTTCAGCTCCGCGAGGAACCGGGCAGCGTCGGCTCCGTCCACGAGCCGATGGTCGTACGCGAGAGAAAAGAGTGCCCGCTTCCGAATCGCGACGGCATCCGTGCCTGTCAGCGGATCCTCAACGACCACGGCCCGCTTCTCGATCGCCCCGGTGCCGAGGATCGCGGCCGTCCCCATCGGGATGATGGGCATACCAACCATGGTACCGAGGACTCCAGGATTGGTGATCGAGAACGTCGATCCTTGGATTTCCGCGGGTGTCAGCTTCCGTGACCGGGCACGACTTGCCAGGTCCATGATCTTCTTACCGATCCCTACGAGGCTGAGTCCGTCCGTGTCGTGCATTACGGGCACGATTAGGCCGGGGTCGAGATCTACGGCTATCCCGATATTCACGCTGCCTCGATGGATGACGTTGTTCCCCGAGACGGTACCGTTGATCATCGGGTACTTGCGCAACAACCGCGAGCACGCCCACACCACGAACGCGGTAAAACTCACCCGCACTCCCTGCCCCGCCCACTCGCCCTTGTGGGCCACCCGGATCTGGTCAACTCGGGAAAAATCGATCTCGATGAAGGAGTGCACATGGGGCGCGACCCTCTTCGCCAGAACCATGTGCTCCGCGGTGAGGCGGCGGATCTTGTCCATCGGCTCGACGTGGTCCCCCTCTCGCACAGGGAACTCCGGGTGCTGCGCCTCCCCGTAAAAGGCCGTCCACAGGTCCGCCGAAGATCCAGAGCCCGAAGGAACCCTAGGGGGGCTTGCGGCCGCGGGGCCCGACTCCAAGGCCACCACGGGCGCCTTCGCCCCGCCATTTTCGATGAAGTCCAGAATATCCTGTTTTGTTACGCGACCGGCGTGGCCGCTTCCCCGAACGTCAGCGATCGAAATGCCATGCTCCGCAGCGATCTTCCTCACTACCGGAGTCGAACGGGTCCGTATCCGCACCTCCGCGGTCTCCGGAGCACCTTCCTGGGGGGCAGCTTGGGCAGCGGGGCCATCGGACGATGAAACTCCCGCGCCTACGAGCTCCGGAGCGGCGTGCGACGGTCCTGCCTCGGGCTCCAGTCCGTCTGGGACATCGATCGAATCGTGCGCGTCGGCGGCCGGGGCTCCGGCCTCGCTGGAGGTCGGGGTGATGGCCGCGCCCGCCTCGGTGTCGATATATGCCACGACCGCACCGACTTCGACCGTCTCGCCCTCCTCGACCCGGACCTCTACGAGCGTGCCCGATTCCGGTGAGGGGATCTCAGCGTCCACCTTGTCCGTTGAGATCTCCAGAATTGGCTCGTCTCTCTCGACCGGGTCCCCGACCTGCTTCAGCCACTTTGTTACCGTGCCCTCAGCGATAGATTCACCCATCTGGGGCATGGGAACCTCGATGCGGGCCACGTCAGAACTCCATATTCAGGGGGAACGGGGTCAGTCGTTCCCGTCACCACCTGCGGGAGGCTCGCTGGGCTCCGCGGATCCATCTCCCGCATCTACGGTCTGATCGAGGGTAGGCAAAATCGGCTGAGCGGCCGGCGCAGTGGGCGCCAGGTCCTGCCGTAAGATCGACTGCGGTACCTGTGCACGCGACGACATGATGGAGAGGATCAGAGACAACAGCATGAAGAGAGATCCGGTCGTCCAAGTGGCCCTCGTGAGCATGGTCGTGGCTTGGCGCCCGCCTAAGATTCCGTCCGTCGCGGCGGCGCCGCCGCCCATCGCTGCCAGCCCACCGCCCTTCCCAGACTGCAGAAGGACCACGACACCCAAAAAAATGCCGTCGAGAATCAGGATTGCCAGCAATGCAGCGTACATGAAACCCCCATGGCTCAGGGTTTGGAGTAACGGCTAAACGTCGCCGGGTCCCCTTGGGGTGTCAACCGGTAAACCCTTGCAGTCAGCCAGCTTCAGCGATCCTCGCGAAGCTCCCAGGATCGAGGCTCGCTCCACCCACGAGCACCCCATCCACGTCGGCCACCGCAAGGAGTTCAGCCGCGTTATCAGGCTTCACGCTCCCACCATAGAGGATGGCGACCTGTTGTGCGAAGCCGTCGCCCCGTACCTCCCTCAGACGGCCGCGAAGAATACCATGCGCATCTGCCACATCCTGCACTGTCGCGGTCTCTCCGGTGCCGATCGCCCAAACCGGCTCGTACGCTACGAGGAGCGATCTTTTCACGTCCTCGGGAACGCCGAGCAGAGCGGCATCCAGCTGGCGGACGATGACTTCTTCCACCTGTCCATCCCGGCGCTCCTCTAGCGTCTCTCCGACGCACACCACGGGCGCCAGGCCTTCACCCACTGCCGCGGCCACCTTGCGCTCGACCTGCGCGTCTGTTTCACCGAACACATGTCGGCGCTCCGAATGTCCGACGAGAGCGAATCGGGCACCGGCCGCCAACGCCATTCCGGCCGAGTGTTCCCCGGTGAAGGCACCGCTGGGCTCCCAGTGGATATTCTGGATGCCGAGGCTGATCTCCGGACGCCCCACCCTCGATTCCGCGGCCGCGAGAAGGGAGATCGCCGGAGGAAAAATCAAAATCGTCGGCTCGGGGATCGGAAGCTGGGGAGAAAACTCGCTGAAAAACTTGCGCGTCGCGGCGGGGCCGTGATGCATTTTCCAGTTGCCGGCGATCACCTTTGGTCTCACGTCATGCCCTCCTGACATGCACGATCGATGTGCGCGGTCGATACGAATCGATAAGAAGCGACGCTAACGGTCCGACAGAGCCGCGACGCCCGGTAAACTCTTGCCCGAAAGGAGTTCGAGTGAAGCACTGCCACCCGTCGAGATGTGCGTGATGCGATCGATAACGCCGGCCGCCACCGCGGCTGCGGCGGAGTCTCCCCCTCCTACGATCACCGTTGCACCCCGATCGGCTGTCGACGCAGCGGCCTGCGCGACCTGGAACGTGCCCGACTGGAATGGCTCAAGCTCAAAGACGCCCATGGGTCCACTCCATATGACCGTGCGCGCCCCGGCCAAGGCGTCGGCGAAAGACTCTGTCGACCGCGGCCCGATATCCCCGATGCGTTCACCCTCCCTCACTTCGTCGCGCGCCGACACACGGGTGGTGGCATCGGACGTGATGCACGGGGCCGTTACCACATCCATGGGCAACAGAAGCTTGTTTCCGGCCGAAACCATCAGTGAGCGTGCCGTATCGATCCGATCGTCTTGCACGAGAGAATCGCCCACGGCCCAGCCTTGCGCTTTGTAAAACGTGTTGGCCATGGCCCCACCGATCAGCAGCCGGTCCACGGAGGGAAGCAACGCCTCGATCACGTCTATCTTGCTCGAAATCTTCGCCCCGCCGATGACGGCCACGAAGGGATGCTCCGGGTCGGCCATGGCATCGCAAAGGAAACGGAGCTCCTGTTCCAATAGAAACCCCGCCACCGCCTCGCCCCCGGCTTCCCGTACGGCCTCGGCGATGCCCTGGGTAGAGGCATGGCTTCGGTGTGCGGTTCCAAAGGCGTCATTGACGAAGAGCTTCGTCCCATAACGAATCTCCTCCGCCCACTGGAGATCGTTTTGGACATCCTCAGAGCAGAAGCGCGTGTTCTCCAGGAGGAGGACATCTCCGCTCTTCATCCCTTGGACGGCTTCGCGGGCGAGGGGGCCGGTCGTCATGGGGCAAAACCCGACCGGAAATCCTAGAACTTCCTCGAGTTTTCCAGCGACCGGACGGAGGGAGAGCGCTGGGTCCGCCCGACCCTTTGGTCGGCCCAGATGAGACAGCAGAACCGCCTTCGCCCCGGCCTCGACCAGATACTGGATCGTGGGCAATGTTCGTACGAGACGGGTATCGTCAACGACTTCGCCATCTTTGCCAAGCGGCAGGTTGTAGTCCACCCGAACGACTACGACTTCGTTGGCGAGGGTCTCCGGAGGACAATCCTCGAGCGTCTTCTTGGCCATCCGGGACTACTGCAGCCGCTCGCCGATGTAGACCACCAAGTCCGCCACCCGTTGCGAGTAGCCCCACTCGTTGTCATACCAGGAGAGTATCTTCACCAAGCCCCCGTCGATGATTTTCGTGCTCGGTCCGTCGACGATCGAGCTGTGAGGGTTCCCCGTGAAGTCGATCGACACGAGCGGCTCATCGCAAAGATCGAGGATTCCCGCCAGGGACCCCAAAGCGGCCCGCCGGAACGCTTCGTTCACAGCTTTTTCCGTCGTCTCGGTCTCGAGTTCGGCGACGAGGTCTACCACCGACACGTTCGGCGTCGGAACGCGCAGGGCCATTCCGTCCAGTTTGCCTTCGACCTCGGGGATCACCAGGGCGGTGGCCTTCGCGGCGCCCGTCGTCGTCGGAATCATCGACAGGGCCGCCGCGCGGGCCCGCCGCTTGTCTGAGTGAGGCACGTCCAAGAGCGCTTGATCATTCGTATAGGCGTGCACCGTATTCATCAAGCCCCGACGAAAGCCGAACTCCTCCATCAGGACTTTCACCACCGGCGCGAGACAGTTCGTCGTGCAACTGGCGTTGGAAATGACGTGGTGCTCCGCGGTATCGTACTTGGCATGGTTGACGCCCAGAACGATGGTGACGTCCTCGTTCTTGCCCGGAGCACTGATGATGACCTTCTTGGCTCCCGCTTCGAGGTGCTTGGCCGCCTGGTCCCTGCTGCGAAAGAAGCCCGTCGACTCTACGACGATATCGACGCCGAGATCGCCCCATGGAAGGTCAGCCGGATCACGCTCGGAGAAGACCTTGAGGGCGAGGCCATCGACCTCCAAGCCGTCGGCGCTCACGGTGACTTCCCCTGGAAAAGCGCCGTGGACCGAGTCGTATTTCAACAAATGGCCGAGCATATCGTTGTCCGTGAGGTCGTTCAGAGCCACGATTTCGATTTCCGAATCGTCGGATGCGTGCACCGCTCGCAAGACATTCCGGCCTATACGGCCGAACCCATTAATGGCAACGCGGATCGGCATCCACTCGCCTCCTGTTCGTATTTCGCTTGATGGGATTATTCCAAATAGGGTAAGGCACGGGCAAAGGTACTGAGGAAGACCTGCGTCGCCCCCGCCTGAACAAGTGGTCGAGCCGCCTCCATCGCGGTGGATCCGGTTGTCAGCACATCGTCGACCAGTAGGACTCGGGCACCCTTGAGTGTGGCTCGCGCTTCGGCCCGAACCGTAAATGCTCGCCTGACGTTAGCCCGACGCTCCGCCGGGTGCAACCCGACTTGTGTCGGCCCCCCCAGGCGGCGTTCCAAGGCGTCGACCAGAGGCATGTCGACCCGGTCCGCGATGGCCTCGGCTAGCAACTTCGCCTGGTTGTATCCGCGCTTGCGGGCTCGGCGGCGAGTCGTGGGAATCGGTGTAATGAGGTACCGCTCCGACAACAACTCGCGGGGCACCCCGGACTGAGCCATTCGCTCACCCATGAGGCTCGCAAGGCCGCTCCAAGCGTCATACTTCAAGCCATGCACGAGGGCGTTCGCGGGAGGACGCAAGACGACGGCGAAGCTCGCGGCCGAAAGCTCGGGGCTCCAGCCCGCGCATTCGAAGCAAGTGTCGGCGGCAACAGCCCCTGATCCGACCGGAAATCCACATCGGCGGCAGCGCGGCCAAGGAGGCCCGCGAAGCCGTGTGCGGCAAGGACTACAGACGAGCTCCGCGGAACTCTCCAACGGCAGGTGATCTCGGCAGCCGAGGCAAACCGCCGGCAGGAAGAAATCCAAGAGTTCGGTGGCCAGCGCCCGGCCGTTCACACGGGGGTCCGACTAGACCGAGCGGCTTCTAGAGCCCGCCTCATCGCATCGATCGGGGCCGCCTCACCCCACCAGTGTTCGAAGGCCACGGCGCCCTGGTACACCAGCATCTCCCCGCCATCCACCGCCGGAATCCCAAGGTGTTTGGAGGCTGCCACGAATGGCGTAGCGCGCGGGCCATACACGAGGTCCATTACGGCACCCGCTCCTGAAAGCCGCTCGAGGTCAAGTGGGAGTTCGTCTTCACTGTCGAGCCCGAGGCTGGTCGTATTCACGACCAGATCGAAGTCGCCGTCGTCGATGTCGGAAGGACTCTCCGCGACGCGTACGCGATCTCCACCGATTCTGCGTGCCACCGCTCGGGCCCGCTCAACCGTACGATTGAGAATCAAGACGTCCTCGGCCTGATGATCTACTAGGCTGAGCAATGCCGCGCGCGCCGCGCCTCCCGCCCCGAGTAGGAGCACCCGATACCCAGCCGCGTTGCCGTCGAGAAAGTGCCGCAGTGCTCGCCCGAAGCCTTCGACATCGGTGTTGTCCCCACAGAGTTTTCCGCCCTCGCCCCAAAACGTGTTACATGCCCCCGTACGGCGGACCGCCTCCGACGGGCTGTCGATGATGGAGGCGGCTTTTTCCTTATGAGGAAGCGTGATGTTGCCCCCGCCCCCGCCCCGTGCGATCCCCGACATGAACCCGACCATCCCCTCGGCATCGCAGCGAAGCGCCACGTACACGCCATCGACCCCGGTTTCTTGAAACGCAGCGTTCTGAATCACGGGCGAAAGCGAGTGCCCAACCGGATTTCCGAGGACCGTGAACACCCGAGTCCGTGCCGTCAGCGAGCTCAAGGAAGGGCCTCCCGTTGGGGAGAGAGGAACTCGGTGTCGACGCGTTCGAGAGCGGCCTCCACCAAGCCGTCCAGCACCTCCAGGCACTCACGGTAGGCCTCAGCGTCTCCACCGAATGGGTCCGGCACCCCCGACTCACGCGCATGGTCACCTCCATGGGAGAAGGCGGACAACATCCACACCTTGCCACCGCCTCCAAGCGCCTCAGCGGCATCTGCGTGTTCTGGCTCCATGGTCAGGATGAGGCTGGCCCAGGCCACCAAATCCGTGTCGAGCGGAGTGCTCCTGTGTCCCTCGAGACTCAGCCCGTTGGATTCGGCCGCTCCCTGCGCCCCCTCGCTCGCCCCACCACCGGGGGCCGCCGAGACACCCGCCGACCGGATCTCGACGCCGTCCCACCCATGCCGGCCCACCGCCCGTTCGGCGATCGCCTGAGCCATCGGACTCCGGCAGGTGTTGCCCGTGCACACGAACAGGAGTCTGAAGCTGGGTTGATCACTCATGGATGTACCGGTCATGGGCTCATTCACGTGCTACTCCACTCATATGCGGTCGGTGCCACCGTGCCCACCGGCGCCGCCGGCTCGGACAGCGGGAAGTACGCAGCGGACCCGCCCCAGGGGTATGGTACCCTGACGTAGAACCACCGGCTCTGGCCCCGAGCAGTCGATGATCGTGGACGGCGGAGAGGGCTCCAGAGCTCCCCCGTCGAGCACCCACAGTTCCTCCCCCGCCCCGGCAGCGAGGGCAGCGCCGAGGGCACTCTGAGCGTCCAAGGCCGGAGCCTCCCCGGCCCGATTGGCACTGGTTGATAAAATGGGGCCACCCCTGCCGCGGACCAACTCCTGAACCAGTGGGTGGGGGCTCACGCGAACCGCGACGCTCCCGTCCGATCCTCGGACGCCCTCGGGATACCGCTCCCCCGGGTCCGACAACACGAGCGTAACGGAGCCTGGCCAGAAGACCTCTGCCAGCTCAGTCGCCTCCGGCGTCCAGGTCAGATCACTCACGGCTTCCTTGTCGGGAACCAAGAGCAGCATGGGCTTCGCCGGGTCCCGACTCTTGAGTTCCGCCAGCCTGTCAATGACCGAGGGCGTCGGAAGGCCACCGAATCCGTAGACCGTTTCCGTCGGGTACGCCAGCAGTCCCCCAAGCCTCAAGTGCTCCTGTACCAAGTCGAGGGTATCTGCCGCCCGAGTGGCTTCGCGGGCATCGATGAGTCTGGGACCGGTCACGACGCCGTCCAGTGGCTCGCGAACTTCCGGAACACCACACTAGCAGCCTTCATGGCGGGACAACGTCAACTCGGCCATTTCGAGATCCTCCGGCCGGGTGATCTTCAAATTGTCCGCTGACGACTCCACCATCACCACCCGGCCTCCTACCCGCTCCACGAGCGTCGCGTCGTCGGTCGCGGGGAGGTCCTCCGTGTAGGCCCGGCGATACGCATTCATGATCACACCGAGCGGAAAAGCCTGGGGTGTCTGGGCGTGCCAAAGACGTGACCGATCCGGCGTGGTCGCCACCTGCCCGCCGCCGTCGACCTCCTTCACCGTGTCGACCACGGGAACGCCGGCGACCGCCCCCACCCCACTCCCAGCCAGTTCGATGCACCGGCCGATGACATGCCCAGAGACCAGCGGGCGTGCCCCGTCGTGGACCACCACCAAATCGAGCGACCCCGACAGCGCCCGAAGGCCTGCCCACACGGAGTCTCGCCGGGTCTCGCCACCCTCGACCACTCGGATTCTCCGATCGGCTTCGATCAACCATGCGGGGGGAGACTCGGCATGGGCAGTCGGAAGAGACACGACCACCTCCCGAACCCCGGGTTGATCGAGGAAGGGCCGCAAGGCCCGGATCAAGACCGGCTCACCGCAAAGCTCGAGAAAGGGTTTGGCCATGCCCCCCATGCGCTGTCCGGAACCCGCGGCCGGGACCACCACGCCGACGGTGAACTCCCCCTCCCGTGACTTCGATTGATCGCCCGCAGGCCCGGTCACGGCCCGTCGTGACCGCCAGGCTCTGCCCCCGCGGCCCTGGACGATCCGCGAGCCACTGAATCGAAGCGCGTGTAGGCCTTGTGGAAGTAGAGATCCACTAGACCGGTTGGGCCATTCCGCTGCTTGCTGACGATCAGCTCGGCCTTCCCGTCGATTGAGTTCCCGTCCTTGTCCACCGGGCCAAAATAGTATTCGGGACGGTACAGAAACATGACCAGATCGGCATCCTGCTCGATGGATCCGCTGTCCCTGAGGTCCGAGAGCTGGGGCCGTCGGTCCGTACGCTGTTCCGGCGCCCGGCTGAGCTGACTGAGTGCGACGACCGGTACCTCCAGCTCTCTCGCAAGCGCCTTGAGGCCCCTCGAGATCTCGCTCACTTCCTGAACCCGGTTCTCCGAGCGGCCGTGGCCCGTCATGAGCTGCATGTAGTCGATGATCAGGAGCCCCAGATCGGTCTCGGCCTTGAGCCGCCGCGCCTTCGCCCTCATCTCGAGGACCGTGCTCCCCGGTGAATCATCGATCCATAGGGGCGCGGTGTTCAAATGCCCAGCGGACGCGGCAAGCCGTTGGTACTCTTCGGGACTCATCTTTCCACGACGGAGCTTCTGCGCATCGACCCGGCCCTCGGCGCAGAGAAAGCGCTGCACCAGCTGCTCTTTGGACATCTCGAGGGAAAAGATGGCCACCGTCGTATTGTGCTCGATTGCGGCGCTCTGAGCCACGTTCAGAACCCAGGACGTTTTTCCCATCGAGGGGCGCCCCGCGACGATCACCAGCTCGCCTTTCTGGAGGCCGGTAGTCATGCGGTCGAGATCCTTGAAGCCCGTCGGGATCCCGGAGATCCCACCGGCGGATTCTTGGAGACGCTCGATCTGCTCGAACGTCGGCCACAGGACCTCCTTGATCCAAACGAAGCCCTGTCGGTCATGGCTCTCGGCAACCCGGAACACCCTCTGCTCCGCCTGATCCATGACCTCCTCGACGGAACGCTCCCCCTGGTCGTGGACGTCCCGGATGATGTCGGATGCGGCGCCGACGAGCCTCCTGAGCATCGCCTTGTCGCGGACGATTCGGGCGTGGTACTCGATGTTGGCCGCCGTCGGGACCGCGTCGAGAAGTTCCGCGAGGTAGGGCGACCCCCCAGCGGACTCGAGCTCACCCGTGTTCTTGAGCTCCTCATTGAGCGTGATCACGTCAACGACGTCCCCGCGCTCGAAGAGGCGCACCATGCCTCGGAAGAGTCGGCGGTTGGCCTCCCGGTGGAACATGGAGTCGTCGACGACCTCGATGGCTTTCGCGACCGCATCGTTGTCGATGAGCATACCGCCGAGGACCGTGATCTCGGCCTCCAACGAGTACGGCAGCTCCCGATCGTAATCGGGCAGCGCGGCAGGAATTGAGGCAGTCTCCATCAGCTTCCGTCCATGATCTGTCGAAGGAGCTGGAGATCGTCCCACGTGGAACGGGTCCAGCCCGCATTCCTCAGCAGCGCCGCAGGGTGATAGGTGACGACCAACGGGACGCCTTCATAAGCGTACACCGAGCCTCGGAGCTTTCCGAGTGGGCGGTCCGTCCCCGTGAGCAACTGCGCTGCGAAGGTACCAACAGCCAGAATAACCTCTGGCGCAACCAGGGCAATCTGGCGCTTCAAAAAGGGTGAGCAGAGCTCGATTTCGTCCGCCATGGGGTCGCGATTTCCGGGCGGCCGGCACTTGAGAACGTTACAGATATAGACCGAGTCCTTCCGGGACAGATCCACCGCAGCGAGTAAGAGGTCCAAGAATTTCCCTGCCTGGCCGACGAAAGGCAGGCCGGTACGGTCTTCGTTGGCGCCGGGCGCCTCACCTACCACCATGAGGCGCGCCTGCGGATTTCCGTCCGAGAAGACCACGTGAGTCCGGCTCTTGGCCAGGCGGCACCGTTGGCAGCACTCGGCCACCGCCTTGAGCTCCGTGTATTTCAGGCCGGTGAGGTCGGCGTCAGTGGCGGAGATCTCCACGCCATCATCTTCGGTCGGATCGGCACGGGCAGTCTCGTGTACCGTGGCACCACTCCGCTTCGTGTGGACCCCTCTACGCGCCCCCGCGACGGCGATGAGTACCTGCTCTCGCGTGGGCCCCTCGAGGAAGATTTCGTCGAGGCTCAGGTCCTCTTGCTGCCGAAGAAAGCGCGCGACGTCTTCGAGATTTTTCGGATCGGCACTCACGCGCCGGACTCGACGATCCCGGAAACCCGGTCGAAAATCACCTCTGCGACCTCATCCTTGGTTGAGAGAGGAAGCTCCTCGGTCTCTCCGTCCTCCCCGAGCAGCACTACCCGGTTCGTGTCTACTTCGAATCCAGCACCCTCCGCATTCTCTTCATTGGCGACGATCAGATCGAAACCCTTGGACTCGAGCTTCGCGCGAGCGTTTTCCATGAGAGACTGCGTCTCGAGAGCGAATCCGACCGAAACCGATCCCGTCTTCCGCACGGTGCGGGTCTCCAACGCCACGTCTGGATTCTCTGTAAGTGAGAGAGTCATGTCCGATCCCACGTCGGCCCGCTTCAGTTTCTTTTCCGAGGGGTCCGCCGGCCGGTAGTCCGCGACCGCCGCGGCGAAAACCGATACGTCCGCCTTGGGAAGGTGCTCAGAAACGCAGTCGAGCATCTCACGGGCGGTCTCGACCGTGAGCACCTCCACGCCATACGGACCCGGCAGGGACACAGGGCCCACCACAACCGTCACGTCCGCTCCCCGTCGCCACGCCGCGGCCGCCAAAGCGAACCCCATCCGGCCGGAGGACCGATTGGCGATGAACCTCACGGGATCGAACGCCTCGCGGGTAGGGCCGGCCGTGATGAGCACTTTCTTGCCCCTCAACGGAGACGCCTCTGACAGCACCCGGCCGATCTCTTCGACGATCTCGTGGGGCTCCAACATCCGCCCAGGGCCGGTTCCTTCCCCGGCGGCCAACGGGCCGGTTCCGGGTCCGGCCACGCGGTACGACAGCGACTCCTGCAAATAACCGAGGTTGGCCTGCGTCTGAGGGTGGGAATACATCCGGTCGTTCATGGCCGGACAGATGAGCACTGGAGCCCTCGTCGCCAGTAGAGTCGTGGTGAGCAAGTCGTCCGCCCTACCCTGAGCCGCCCGTGCAATCAGATCGGCCGTCGCTGGCGCCACACACACGACGTCGGCCTCGGACCCGAGCTTGATGTGGAGAGCGGCCCCCTCGGTGGAAAACATCTCAGTTGCGGAGGAGCGGCCCGTGACCCCCTCGAACGAGAGAGGCTGGACGAAACTTTGCGCGCCGGCGGTAAGAATCGTGTCGACAGCCGCGCCGAGCCGCGTCAGGTCTCGGGCGAGCTGAACGGACTTATATGCGGCGATGCCTCCGGTGACGCCGAGGACGATCCTCCGTCCCTCCCACGGACGCCGGGGATGAAGTACACGTGGGGACGACACACTCGGTTCTACCCCTCGCGACGCCTGCGACCGACCAGGCGGAACTCGATCTGACCCGAAGTAAGCGCTTCGAGGGACTTCGTGGTGAGTTTCTTCTCCTCCCCGAGGGGGAGGGTCTCTCTGGGCAAGGAATTGAGCTCTCGAGCGTACTTCGCCGCCACGAGCACGCCGAGATACTTGCTCTGCGTGTGTGCGGCGGACTCGTCGGGCGTGAATACGCGCATGATGAAGCTCCTGGGCCAGGCCCTATATGTTGTCCTATTACAAACGTTTACGTCGCGCTACTCATTCGGAATGTCAAGATTTTTCCGCGAGAAGCCGATCGATCCGGTCTTGAAGTTCGCGAATCGCATTCGATAAGTCGATGGCTCGATCGGTCCGACGGCCCTCGGCCAAAACGATGCTCCGAACGTCGTTGATAGCGTGATCGAGGTTCTCATTGACCACGATGTAGTCGAACCGGGACGCCTGTTCCAACTCACCGCGGGCGTTCTCGATCCGCTGGGTCACGTTGTCTTCTCCCTCGGTACCCCGCTCGGTGAGGCGCTCCACCAGCGCATCCGCCGAGGGAGGCAGCACGAACACGAGAACCGCGTCCGGGACACGATCTCGCATCTGCATCGCCCCCTGAACGTCGACATCCAAGATCAGGAACCGCCCCTCTTCGCGAGCGGCCTGAAGCGCCTCCCGCGAGGTCCCGTACAGGTGGCCATGCACCTCGGCCCATTCGACCAACTCGTCGGCCTCGATCATCGCACGGAAGTCCGCCTCGGACAGGAAGTGATAGTCGACACCGTCAACCTCGTGGTCCCGGGCAGGACGTGTCGTCGCGGAGACCGAGAAGACGACGTCCTCGATTTCCTTTACCAGAGCTCTCGCTATCGAGGTCTTTCCGGCTCCACTGGGCGCCGAGAGCACGACCGGGCAGGTCCGGTGCGCGAGTGAACTCACTCGACGTTCTCCAACTGCTCCCGTAGTCGCTCGACCTCTTCCTTGAGACTCACGGCCGTCTGCGCGATCTGTGCGTCGTTGGCCTTGGACCCGATCGTGTTGGCCTCCCGATTCATCTCTTGGACGAGGAAGCCGAGCCTCTTCCCGACCGGCTCGCTGGCTTCGGTTTGCAGTGCCTCATTGAACAGTTCGACGTGGGAGCGGAATCGTACGATCTCTTCACTGATATCCCACTTCTCGGCGAGGTACGCGATTTCTCTCGCCAAGCGATCCTCGTCGACGGAGTGCGACTCGATCAGTTCGGCCACGGCCGTCCGTAACCGGTCACGCTCCACGACCAGGCGCTCCGGGGCATTTGCTTCGACTTGGACCAATGCCTCCTCGATGGCCTGCAGATGCTCTTCCAGGTCTCGTTGCAGCCGCGACCCCTCGGCTTCCCTCAGCAGAACCACCTCCGCAGCGGCCGCTTCCGTCAGCCTATGGATCACTTCCCCCTCCACCAGAGCCGACGCGTTTTCCCGCTCCGGGGCCCGGAAAATCTCACCGAAACGGGAGACGTGTGACACGTCCACTGGAGCTTCGAGCTCGAGCTCACGCCGAAGGGTCTCGAGAAGCTCGCCGTACCGCTTTGCGCGCTCCAGATCCAGTTCCGGAAGTGTGTCGTTCGCCTCTGTCGTATCCCGATCGATGGACAGTGTGCACGTGACGTGACCCCGACTCAGAAACGGCCTGAGCCAGGACTGGATGTCACTCTCGAAGCGGTCGAAGCCGGTGGGAGTGCGCATGTTCACGTTGAGGAAACGATGGTTGACGGTCTTGATCTCGACACGCGCGACGCCTGCCGCAGTCACCTCCTCAGCCTCGCCGAAGCCCGTCATGCTTCTGATCATCTGCGTATCCCAGCCATCAGTTGTTCATGATCCAACGAATACCGTAAATGGCGCGGTACCTTGGCTGTCGACGGTCCGGGAAGTCCACGTTGTCGCTCTTGCCCCTGATGTTCTCCCAGCGGATGAAGAGATTGAGCGTCACGATTCGTACCTGAATATGTGTGTACCAATCCTCCAAGAGGGGCACCACAACGAGATCCGGGACCCTGGGATCGCCACCGGGCTCCAAAATCCCGATCGGCATCGGATCTCGCCTGGTCACACCAAGTCCGCCCCATACCTCCAGGTTTCGTGATTCCTTGAAGATGCCGTGATACGTGAGCGCCCCGTCCCAGAGACGCCTCGGAAGGTACGCGAGATCGGCATCCCACGCTTGCACCGCCGCTTCGAGTGCAAACCCCCTCAACGGAAGGGGTATCCTGGCCGTAGCTTCGAAGCCCATGCGCTCGCCTCCTGCCACAGAGATTCCATCGGGATCGAGAGCGAGCCCGAGGGGACGGAGCGAATCGGCCTCCATCGACAGCCAAGCTCCCGAGAAATGGAAGTCTCGCCAAGAGAGCCTGCCCCCGGCCCGGATTCCTGTGCGGTTCGTGAAGCGTGGACGGGGTTTTTCGACAGGGGGAGGCGGGAGCGGTGGGCCGAGCCTGAGAGACCGAAGGTACGCCTCGTATTCCGACACGAACGGCGCCCCCGTCTTCCCATCCTCATAGGAGGCGAACAGCGAGAATCCCCAGACGGGTGCCGTTTCAATCCTCGCTCGCCAGGACGTGGCATACTGGCCGACCCACCGCTCGACTCGCATCGATCCATCCAGTGTCGCCCCCGACGGATGGGCGCCTCCCGCCGCTACTTCATAATCCTCACCCTGCACGCCATGGCCGGAGAATCGGCGCGCCGCGCCCTGAGCCCACAGGTTTCCGAGCGTGTACTTGGTCCGGAGTCCGAGCTGTGTACGACGGATATCGAGTGCACCGTAGACGGGCTCTTCTGGGCCCCCGGCCAACGTCGACGCACCCCAATAGCCCTCTCCGATCAGCCCCTCGGCCAGACGCCACCGTGCTCGAAGGTTCCAGTCGTTCCGTGTCAAGCCGGTGACGAGGTCGGCAACGTCCGTGCGGGGAGCCACACGCCTCATCTCCGCCACGATGCCACCCCGATCCCCGCGGGACACTGCGTATCGAAGTGCGAAGCCGCTCAGTGAGCCGCCCTCAGCCAGGCCCGGTCCTCTTGTCTCCAAACGGTCGAAGGCCAAAGTGAGCGCCCCCCGGAGGGCGTTGGGATGGACGAAAACGCCACGGAGGAGATTGGTTCCCAGATCGCCGGTCCCCACATGCACCAGGGTGGCTGGATCCGGCCCCGTCGGCTCTCGGGTTCTGAGCTCGATGCGTAACTCTCCGGGCAGCCGCTCCACTCGGACCTCGGCCAAGCCCGCGATGCCAATTCGGGACAGGTCGGGCACGGCACCATCGAGCGGTACCCACTCGAAACCATCCGACAGAACCCGGACGCGGCCGCCCCCCACACCGAACGACATCACGGTCACCGGGGTCCCGTAGTCACCCCCTTTCAGGGCGATCACGCCGGGAATGAGGCTGACGAGCTCCGCCACAGTGACCGCCCTCGTCGACGCGAGCGCCTCGCGATCCCAGGACCAGACCGCCAAGCCGACCGAGGGCCCCGGACCCGACGTGATCGTGGGCAGCATCGGGGGTGCCACACTACCTGAATCGGCGAGGATCGCACTCGAGTCGGGGAGGATCGCGCTGGAATCGGCCTCGGCAACTCCGGGCGCCGGGCCGGTGGAGTCGGCTCCGGCCAAAAGCGTATCCGCCGGCGGGCCCGCGATGCCCGGGATTTGCGCCACAGCCGCGGACGGGACGAGGCCCACCGAAAGCATCAGCGCGGTAAGAGCAAGCCGCGCAGCGAGATTCACCCTGCTCGACTCCGCACCCAGTCGACCAGAAGCCTCGTGGGGAAGCCGGCGGCGCCTTTTCGCTGGTAGGACAGCTTGCCCTCGCCGTAGGCCGTTCCCGCGACGTCGAGATGCGCCCAAAGGCAATCCCCCACGAATTCCTTCAGGAAACAAGCCGCCGTAATACTCCCTCCCGCGCGGCCCCCAACGTTGACGAGGTCCGCGACCTCGCTGTCGATCTGCCGCCGATAATCGTCCCAGAGCGGGAGAGGCCAACAGCGCTCCCCCGACCGCTCTCCCGCCTCCCTCAACTCAGCGACCAGATTCTCATCCGTGCTAAAGACAGCCGCTGCATGGTGACCCAACGCGACGACGACGGAGCCTGTGAGGGTCGCACAGTCGACGATCGCGGCCGGGTTGAGGCCTCGGGCGTAGGAGAGGGCATCCGCGAGAAGCAAGCGCCCCTCGGCATCGGTGTTGACCACCTCGATCGTCTTCCCCTCACGTGACCCGATGATGTCGCCCGGCCTCATGGCTCGGCCGTTGATCAAGTTCTCAGACGAGGGGACGATCCCCACCACGTTGAGGGGAACCTTCAACTCGGCGATGCCCTGCATCGCTCCGATGACGGCGGCCCCCCCGGACATATCGAAGATCATATCCTCCATGCCGCTGGCCGGTTTGATCGAGATCCCCCCCGCATCGAACGTGAGCCCTTTCCCGACCAGGACCAGGGGCGCCTCGCCGTCGGGGCCCCCGTCATGGCGCAGCACGATCAGGCGTGGTTCCTGAGCCGATCCCTGAGCGACAGACAGCAGTGCATGCATGCGCTCCGCCTCGAGTTCTTCCGGCCCCATGATCGTGACTTCCAGGCCATGCTCACCGGCCATTCTCGAGGCTTCATCGGCCAGATGTGAAGGCGTCGCGACGTTCCCCGGTCGCGACTGCAGCGTCCGGGCAAAGTTGGCGGCCCGTCCCACCGCGCCACCCGCGTGGACCCCGGCCTCCCCCGTGTCAAGATCCTCGGGGTCGACCATGACCTCGAAATCCGACACGTCGACGGGACCGTCGTCCTCGTCCGGGCTCTTCATTTCCGTGAAGCGCCATGCCGCCAAGACGGCGCCTTCGGTGGTGGCCTGCACCGCACCCTCGGACACATGCGATCCGAGATATGCGGTAAGGCCCGAGACCCCGACGGCCTCCGCCGCCCTAACCGCGTGGCCCGCAAAGCGTCGTGTCGCCTCGAGGTCGAACTCCGACGGCTTCCCGGCTCCGAGAAGAAGCACACGCCGGGGGCCGCTGCCCTCTTTCAGATAGACGAAGGCGCTTTCACCCGGCTTGTGCTTCAGATCCTCCGCTGGACAAGCACCGGAAATCACCTCTGAGAGACCGGCTGGCACAAGGACCTCGGCCTTGTGCACCTCGGCCTCCTCCTCGGACTCGTGAACGGGAAGGACCAGGAGCGGCGTGGCGTGGGCGGCCGCATCGGCCGAAGAAACGTGGCTGACGTTCATGGATTCGCTTCCAGCTACATGTGCTCGATGACGGCCTGGCCGAACTCTGACGTCTTCAGAATCCGCCCACCGTCCATCTGACGTTCCAGATCGTAAGTCACCGTCTTGGCACCCACCGCCCCCTCCATGCCGCGCAGCACGGCCTCAGCGGCTTCGTCCCAGCCCATGTGTTCCAGCATCATGACCGCCGAAAGGATTAACGACCCCGGGTTCACCTTGTCCTGGCCCGTATACTTGGGCGCCGTACCGTGCGTCGCCTCGAACAACGCGACATCGTCCCCCACGTTGGCGCCAGGCGCCATCCCCAATCCACCCACCTGGGCCGCGCAGGCATCCGACAGGTAGTCGCCATTCAGATTCGGCGTGATGAGTATGTCGTACTCGTCAGGACGCATCAGAACTTGCTGGAACATGGCGTCGGCGATGCGGTCGTTGATCAAGAGCTTGCCCGTCGGATCCGCGCCGTCCCACACGGCCGATTCGGCGATCGTGCTGTCAGCAAACTCCTCTGCAGCCGCCTCGTACCCCCAGTCCCGGAACGCGCCCTCGGTGAACTTCATGATGTTGCCCTTGTGGACGAGCGTGGCCGAGCGCCGCTTTCGCTCCAGTCCATAACGAATCGCCGCTGCCACATGGCGCTTCGTGCCGAAGGCGCTCATCGGCTTGATCCCGATTCCGCTCTTTTCGCGGATGTTCGTACCCAGTTCCTCCACCAAGAAGGCGCGTACCTTGTCCGCCTCGGGGGTGCCCGAAGCCCACTCGATCCCTGCGTATAAACCCTCCGTGTTCTCACGAAAGATGATGACGTCGAGCCTCTCAGGCTCCCTCATGGGAGACGGGACGCCCTCGATCCAGCGCACCGGACGGATGCAGGAATAGAGATCGAGAACCTGCCTCAACGTCACGTTCAGAGAGCGAATCCCCCCACCGACCGGCGTGGTGAGCGGACCCTTGATGCCCACTTTGAAGTCCCGAAGTGCGTCGAAGGTCTCTTCGGGAATCCACTCTCCGGTTTTTGTATTGGATTTTTCGCCGGCATAAATCTCCATCCAGATGATCTGCCGCGCCCCTTGGTAGGCATGCTCGATAGACGTGTCGACAACGGCCTGTGTGGCCCGCCAGATGTCGGGGCCGATGCCATCACCTTCGATGAAGGGGATGATCGGTCGGTCCGGCACCACCAACTCATCGCCCCCGTAGGTGATTTTGTCCCCATCCGCCGGTATCACCGCGTGCGTGTAGTTGGCCAAAGAGCACCCCAGGGTGTTGTCGTAGATGTTCGGATTGTCTAGGCCCCGCAGCGATGGGACAGGGCTGGTAAGCCACAAAAGATACCCCCGGGGGAAGGGGTCGCCAATGGCCGGTAGAGATCCCGAGAAGCCCTTCACTTGCATGGATCGTCTGTCCAGCCGATCTTCCTGGTCACTAGATGAGATCGGTTCTCAACTAGCCCCATCTGATCAGGAGGGTTTGTGATGAAGCGCTTGACCGGGGGTCGCCCTTTGATGGCCATGGGCGTCGTTTTCTTGGCGGCTTGTTCAGGGGATAGTGGCGGCGATGGCACCTCCGGGGACGCCGGCGTCGTGAATGTCTATAGTCACCGGCACTACGACACGGATCAAGAGCTCTTTCGACGCTTCACCGAGTCGACGGGTATTCGGGTGAACGTCCAGACGGCATCGGCCGACGAGTTGATCACCCGCCTCGAGACCGAGGGCGCCGACACGGAAGCGGACATCCTGGTCACGGTGGATGCGGGCCGGCTCCAGCGAGCTAAAGTACGCGGGCTCCTTCGTGCGGTGTCCTCCGAGACGCTCCACAAGAACGTCCCCGACCATCTGCGGGATCCGGAAGGTTATTGGTACGGCCTGACCCAGCGTGGTCGGGTGATCGTCTACTCCAAGGATCGCGTTTCGCCCAAGGATCTTTCGACCTACGAAGACCTCGCCGACCCCAAGTGGCGGGGCAAGATCCTCGTACGCAGCTCCGAGAACATCTACAACCAGTCCCTCCTCGCCTCGATCATCGCCATCCACGGCGACGACCGAGCCGAACGTTGGGCGGAGGGCGTCGTCGAGAACATGGCCCGCGCGCCGCAGGGTGCAGATCGCGATCAAGTCCGCGATGTCGCGGCCGGCGTGGGTGACCTCGCCATCGTGAACACCTATTACCTCGGCCTCCTGTTCAACGGCGAAGACCAACGCGACCGTGCCCTCGCCGACAAAGTGGGCGTCTTCTTTCCCAACCAAGGCGATCGCGGCGCGCACATGAACGTGAGTGGCGCGGGCGTGACCGCTCATGCACCCAACCCGGACAACGCGTTGCGGCTCTTGGAGTTCCTGACGGATACCGAAGCCCAGACCGGGTACGCGGAAGCCAACTACGAGTATCCGGTGAAGCCGGGCATCCAGTGGGCGCAGACCCTCACCAAATGGGGAGAATTTCGTCCTGATACTCTGAACCTTTCCGTTCTGGGCGAGCTCAACGCACGCGCCGTCATGGTCTTCGACCGGGCCGGCTGGCGATAAGAGGGGCCATCGCGGTACCTGCAGACAATCCGGTGCGCTGAGTCATGGCGACGCCCATAGACGCGAAGGCCCGGAGCGTTTCCGACGCGCTCCGGGCTTTTCGTTATCGGTGGCGGGGGGGGTTCCGAGAGGGCTTCACACGGTGGAGTGCCTCCGCCCTGGTGGTGGTGGCCCTGACGGTTCTGCCGCTCGTCGTGATCCTGTTCGGCGTGTTCGGACGCCGGAGCGAAATGTGGGGGCACCTGGTCGATACGGTCCTGCCCGTGTACGTGGGGAACTCCGCCATCCTCATGCTCGGCGTGGGTGTCTTGTCCCTCGTGATCGGGCTCGCGCCGGCCTGGCTCGTGTCGGCGTACGACTTTCCGGGTCGGCGGACATTCGAGTGGGCCTTGGTCCTACCCTTGGCGATCCCCACGTACATCATCGCCTACACGTACGCCGGAGTCTTCGAGTACGACAACCTGATCCCGAGTGCACTGAGCGCCGTATGGCCTGGTATGGAAGTGTGGCGTATCCGCTCCGCTGTCATGTCCCGGGAGGGAGCCATGGTCATGATGGCGCTCGTGCTCTACCCGTACGTGTACGTCATCGCCCGAGCGTCCTTCCTCCGACAATCCGGTACCGTACTGGAGATGGCGCGTACCCTGGGGCGCGGCCCCTGGGACACGTTTTTTCGAGTCGCCCTCCCGATGTCGAGGCCGGCCGTGGCCGGCGGCCTGACGCTGGTTCTGATGGAGGTGCTCAACGACTACGGAGCCGTAAAGTATTTCGGCATACCGACATTCACGACGGGCATCTTCCGAGCGTGGTTCCCACTGAACGACCCGATCGCGGCCATGCGCCTGTCCGGCATCCTACTCCTGTTCGTCTTCACGCTTATCATCTTCGAGCGCATTCAACGCGGGCGCGCCCGCTTCGATGACGGCGCACGTGGGTATCGGCCCGCCATAAGACGAGGGCTGAGTCGGCGTGCCCGTTGCCTCGCGACGAGCGTGTGCCTCCTGCCGCTGACGTTGGGGTTTCTTGTGCCGGTCTCCCAGTTGGCGGCGTGGGCCGGACGCGCCGGAGCGGGAGCCCTCGACGCGCGATTCTTGCGACTCATCCTGAACAGTTTCTCTCTGGCGCTTACCGCCGCGCTCATCGCGGTGCTAGGGGCGCTCCTGATCGGATATGCCGCACGGCTGAGTCCAACCCCGTTGCTCCGACTGGCGTCGAAGGTCGCCGTTCTCGGCTATTCGATTCCGGGCGCGGTGGTCGCCGTGGGCGTCTTCCTGCCCTTCGTGTGGATGGACCGACGGCTGAACGCGTTCATGACGGCGGCCTTCGATGCTCCCACGGGACTCCTGTTGAGTGGAACATTGCTGGCACTGATTTTCGCCTACGTCGTGCGCTTTCTCGCGGTGGCCCTGAACCCCATCGAGTCTGGCTTCAAGCGTCTTTGTGGCAACCTCGACGACACGTCGAGATCGTTGGGTGTCCCCCCGCTGAAAACGCTTTGGAAGGTGGATCTACCCCTGCTCCGCGGCACCCTGATCAGTGCGGCGCTCCTCGTCTTCGTCGACGTTCTCAAGGAGCTTCCCCTTACACTGATTCTCCGCCCCTTCAACTTCGACACGCTGGCGACCCGCGCGTTTCAACTCGCGACGGACGAGCAGTTGGCCCGGTCTGCTGTACCGGCGCTCCTCATCATCGCCGTCGGACTCGTGCCCGTGATCGTGCTGAACAAGCTGATTGGGGGCGGGGGTAGGGAGTCGTCGTAAGGAGAAGTAGGGTGAGGAAGATCGTTTCGGCGATATACGTATGTTTTGATATGGGTGATCGAAGTCGCAGAAGTTGGCGTGGGAGTGGGCGCGGTTGGAGTATCTTCTCCCCCACAACTCCCCAAAAGCAGTGAAAACAACAGGGCACTCAACGCAACGGTACTCTTCATACGACCATCGTCCCCCAGAAGTGTTTTCACAACGTACTCGCCTCACCGGACGCGCAAAACACTGCCGCGCCGCATCGAGGCTGACGGCTTTTCCCCTTGACATGCGCCCGGGAATCCGACTAGGTCACGGCACGCCGATTCCTGGGAGGAACCATAAAGGGTCGGCGATTCGAGGAGGCATGAAGATGTCCAGGGTGTTTTTCGTCAATGGTCAAAGCGAGCGGGTGGCGGAGATCTTCTCGGAGGAGGCGCCTCGCGAGGGGTTTGAGCTGACCTGGCTACCCCGTCGTGTCAGCGACGAGGAGAAACTCCCCTTGATGCGGGAGGCGGACTTCCTGGTCCTCCACCCGGCCCAGATCTCTGAGGACCTCCTGCGAGCGGCCAAGACGCTGCGCCTGATCCAACTCTTGACCGCCGGCTATGACAAGATAGACCTGGGCCTTACCGCCGAGTTGGGTATCCCGGTGGCTACCAACGGCGGGGCCAACGCCTGGTCGGTGGCCGAGCACACTGTTGCCCTCCTCTTGGCTCTTTACAAGCGTCTCATCCAGTGTGACCGGGCGATGCGGGAGGGACGGTGGCGGGAGCCGATTTCGGGGTTCAACACTTTTGAGGTGGCGGGCAAAACCCTGGGCCTGGTTGGGGCGGGGAACATCGGCCGGAAAGTAGCCCGGCGCTTGGCGGCGTTCGAGGCCCGGGTCATATACTACGACGTCGTGTCCGCCCCCGAGATAGAGAAAGATCTAGGGGCCCGCCGAGTCTCTCTGGAGGAGTTACTGCGGGAGGCAGACATCATCAGCCTGCATGTCCCCGCCACCCCGGAGACCGAGGGGATCATCGGGCGGGAAGCACTGGGCATGATGAAGCCCACCACCGTCCTACTCAACACCAGCCGCGGGCCCGCGGTGGACGAGGAGGCCCTGGTCGAGGCCTTGAGGGAGAATCGCATCGCTGGAGCGGGGCTGGATGTCTTTTGCACGGAACCCTTCCCCGCCGATCATCCTTTCGTGCAGCAGGACAATGTCGTCCTTTCACCCCATGTCGCGGGGCATGGATACGAGGGCTGGTTCCGCCGGTCCCGTTTTGCGTGGGAGAACATCCGGTGTGTGGCGACGGGTGAACCCCCACTTTCTGTGGTGCTTCCTAAGTGAGTGCTTCCTAAGTCAAGGGAGGGTTAGACCATGAAGGTAAGAGTCAACCAGAAGACGGATTTCCATTTTATCGGCAAAGGTGAAGACCTTGACCTAGAGTTGCCGATTGACGCCGCCGCGCATGTGGGTGGGAAAGGCAGGGGATTCAGGCCACCAGCCCTTCTTATGTACTCTATCGCGGCGTGCATGGGAATCCATGCCTATGAGGCGCTCCACCAGGCCGGCAAACACGTGGAAGATGTTGAGGTGGAAACGGACGGGGAGCGCCGGCCAGATTATCCAAAGGTCTATACGAAGATCATGCTGAAGTTTCGCATGAAAGGGCCAGACCTCACCGACAAGGATGTCCGGGACGCCATTCACGAAGCGCTGACCCGCACCTGCAGCATTGCCGTTATGGCGAGTCGGGTGGCCCCCATAACCTGTGAGTACGAAGTCGGTTCCTTGAAAGGGACCGTCACGTCAGCGTAGGGAGGAGGCGACCCATGGATCTGAATGAATCCTTCGAGAGACTGGATCAAGATCTTCGAACACTGCTCAGCGCACCGGTCGGCTCGAAAAGGGTCAAGATTACCGATCTGACCCCGAGGGATGGGCAGCAATGCAAACTCGCCACCAGGGTTTCCACGGATGACCTTCTCCCCCTCTGCGCGGCCCTGGACAAGTGTGGCTTCTATGCGGTGGAGGTATGGGGAGGGGCCAGCTTCGACGCCTCCTTGAGATACCTGAAGGAAGATCCTTGGGAGAGACTCAAACGAATCAAGGAGGTCATGCCCAACACCAAACTTCAGATGCTCTTGAGGGGCCAGCACATCCTCGCCTATAAACCCTATCCGGACCGAATCGTCCGCAAGTTCGTCGAGAAGGCGGTGAAGAACGGCATTACCGTCTTCCGGGTGTTCGAGGCCACCAACGACTTCCGGAACGTCGAGGTGGCCGCCAAGGCGGTCAAGGAGTTCGGGGGAGAGGCCCACGTGGAGGTGAACTACACCATCAGCCCGGTGCACACCCATGAAAAGTGGATGGAGTATGCGGAGCAAGTGTTGGAGATCGGGGCAGACTGGCTATCGCTGAAGGACGCAACGGGTATCATCATGCCCTTCGACGCCTACAGGATCATCAAGGGCATGAAGGACCGTGCCAAGGAACTGCCGGTCCTCCTCCACACTCACGATATGACCGGGGCCTCCAGCATGTGCCACGTGATGGCCCTACTCGCCGGGGTGGATATGATCGATACCGTGCTGAGCCCGCTGGCTTTCGGCTCTTCACACCCCGCGACCGAAACGATGATCGCTGCACTCAAGGACACACCCTTCGACACGGGCATAGACCTGAAGCTACTCGAGGAGCCTACCAGGATCACACGGGACATCGGGGAGAAGTATTCGGAACACGCAACGAAGTACGCTGGTGTCAACGCCGAGGTGCTCAAGCACAAGATGCCCGGCGGGATGATCTCCAACATGGTCGCGCAGTTGAAAGAGGCTGGCCGGATGGATCTGATGGAGGCGGCCCTGAAAGAAAGTCCGAATGTGGAGAAGGACCTGGGCTATCCGCCGCTCCTGACTCCCACGAGCCAGATCGTCGGCTCCCAAGCGGTATTCAACGTGCTGATGGGAGAGCGATACAAAATCATCACGCAAGAGGTCATGGATTATGTCGCGGGTAAATACGGCCGGCCACCGGGCCCGGTGAGCGAGGAGCTCGTGACTAAGATAATGGGCGACAAGTCTCCTGATTACTCGGCAAGAGCAGGGGACCTCGCCGATCCGGAGGACTGGGACAGAGCGGTGAAAGAACTCGGCCCTCTGGCAAAGAGCGACGAGGATATCCTCATGGGGATACTCTACCCCATGCAGGCCAAGGACTTTCTGACCCTCAGGGAAAAGAGCGACCTCCGCTCATAACCTGATCGAGTTATTGAGTTAGAGATATGGGAATAGACTGGGGGCTCGCTGCGCAGATTAGTGGCTTTGGCTTTGTTCTAGTCTTTGCCGTCCTAATCATGCTGGCTCTAGCTATCTGGCTCGTCGGGGTGATAGTTGGCAGAGTCGCTGCCAGCAAGGCTGAAGGCGGGCAAGAAAGAGAACGAACTTAGGAATTGACTGGAACAAGATGCTAGGATTCCTTCAAACCGGCTTTGCCGACCTTACCTGGGGGCATGTCGTCTTAATATGTGTGGGGCTCACCTTCATCTATCTCGCTATTGTCAAGGACTTCGAGCCCTATGAACTCCTCCCTATCGGGATGGGATTGATCTTGGCTAATCTCCCTGGCACTGGACTCTTGGTTCAGCCTCAGGAGGTGGGAGGCGAAATTGGGACTGCCGGTCTCTTGGGAATATTGATTGAATTTGGTCTCCTCAGATATACAGTCCTGCCTCTGCTAATCTTCGTTGGTCTTGGTGCGTTGACGGACTTCGTACCACTCATAGCCCGTCCGCGTCTCTTTTTGCTTGGGGCAGCGGCACAAGTAGGAATAATTGTTGCCTTCCTCGGCGCTTTGGCTTTGGGGCACTTTGGTATCGCCGAGTTTGGATTGGAGGAAGCGGCTGCCATCGCAATCATTGGCGGTGCTGACGGTCCCACAACGATCTACGTCACCTCCCGGCTTGCGCCTGAGATAATGGGGATCACGGCGGTGGCCGCATATTCTTACATGGCAATGGTAGCCATCATTCAACCTCCCATAATTAGAGCTCTCACATCAAAAAGGGAGAGAGAGATCTATATGGAGCCAGAGTTACGCGAGGTGTCAAAAACAGAAGAGATCTTGTTCCCCATAGTATGCCTCATTCTGATCATATTGCTGGTACCTCGCAGCGCACCCATCGTGGGAATGTTTATGTTTGGAAACTTACTCCGGGTAAGCGGTGCAGTAGAAAGGCTTTCTGACACGGCACAGAATGCCTTTGTCAACTCAATCACTATACTCCTCATGCTTTCTATCGGAGCAAGTATGCCTGCCGAGCTAGTAATGCGCCCGGAAACCCTTATGGTTCTGGCTTTGGGTCTTTTCGCCTTTGCTTGTGGGACAGCCGGGGGTGTGCTTATGGGGAAGCTGATGAAGCTAGTTAGCAAAGAACCCTTCAATCCGATGATAGGTGCCTGTGGTGTCTCGGCCGTGCCAATGTCAGCCAGGGTAGTGCAGGGAATGGGGCAGGAAGCCAACCCGAGCAACTTCCTGCTGATGAATGCCATGGGACCAAATGTGGCTGGTGTTGTAGGTTCTGCTGTTGTCGCTGGGATCTTTTTGAGTGTTCTAGGCTAGGCGTCTTCGTTTGGCGGGTGATGCTTATAGTGTGAGAGGGGATGGCTGAACAGATTGTGAAGGCCCCCATGAGGGGAAGGGTGATCCGGGTTCATGTCGAAAAGGGGAGCCAAGTCGAGGAGAGAGACCGCATGTGCGACATCGAGGCCTTGAAGATGGAGATGCCTATCATGGCCCCGGCGGGCGGCACCATCAAAGAGGTCTATATCTCTGTCGGTGAGGAGATCGGGGGGGGCGATCCTCTGTTTGTGATTGAGAGCTAGGGTGACTATTGACTATTGAGGTGCCCCCAGTTGCGGTACCACTTAACGCCTCTGGCGTGCGAGACTCCCTATCAAGCACAACGTCAACCGAGCCGCTCCCGTCCGCTCGTTTGTTCCAGAGATCGTCCTGTCCGGCACGATTCGAGATGAAGGTCAGCGACTGACCGCGCGACTTCCTCCACGGTTAGGTCCCGTGTGGAGCCGACCTCTGTCTCTCTACTGTCGCGTTCGAGCAGCGCCAAGAGGTCGGCCCGCGTGATCGTGACGGCGGAGTCATCGGAGGGCAGGGCAGAGGCGAGTTGACGGAGGCGGTCGTGGAGCGTCATACGGCGACCGATGCTGCCAAGGCAGGCGGTCTACCGCCAAGCCAAGGAGCGAAGGGGCGAACTGAGCCAAGGATTGTACCAAAGTGCCTGTCCTCTCTTCGCCCACAAGCGGATCGACGCTACCGGGTACGGCGCGACAGGAGGCGAGCGCATCGTGCATGAATGTGTGGCGAGCAGTCTCAAAGCCAGACGATATCTACGGTGTCCTCGACCGCTGCGAACTCTGGGTCGCCCGTGACCACGCACACCCCGAGCCGAATAGCGGTAGCGACTGCAAACGCGTCGGCGTAGGACAGGGGAAAGCGGGCCTTGACCCTCGCCGCATCGATGACCTCGGCGTAGCCGTTCGAAACGATCTCCAGTGGAAGCGTTTCGAGGTATCGGAGGACGCGCTCCGCCTCACTGAGGGACCGGTGCTTGGCTACGATGTAAAAGACCTCTCCGACATTGATTTCGTTCACCAGCAGGAGATCTTCGTCCCGGACGCCCGCCCTCAGGAGGTCGGCGACGACCTGTGCACCCGGCTCGTCATTCAGAAGAGCCAGGATCGTGTAGGAGTCGAGCAGACTTCTCTGTTTCTCGGGCATGCTCGGCACGGCGCTCCTCGGTCAGGGCTGTGGTCAGAGACGGGCCCTCCTTCAGGAGCCCGCGGACGGCAGAGACGGGATCTTCGGCGACAGGCTCGATCAGCACCTGCCGCCCCCCCGCGTGGCTGACGAGCACGAGATCCCCAGGACTTAGTCCGATGACCTCGCGGAGCCGTGCGGGGACAACCACCTGGCCCTTGGGGGAGGTTCTGACGATCGGCATAGCGATATTCCTTGGTTTAACTGTATCGTAATTCGTACAACTTTTCTCTTGAAGTTAAACAATTACGTATGCCAGTGCAACGATGAATCTCTGACGCCATGCGAGAACGGTCTGCCCGCCCCACCCATGAACGTGACCAGGCTCCAGGGCGCGCACATAGCACAACGAGCCGGGGCTGCGGTGGTGCGTCGTCTCTACGACCGGAAGTCGTGCTGAGCCGGAAGCTGAATATGCCCGTGCTGGAGCGGGCGAGGATTTTACGCGCTTGCTCCTTTGTGTTTCTCGACCTATCTTCGACTTTCGGTTTATATTCGGTATTCGTTCCGCCTCATCCGATGGCTCATCCGACCATGTCGAAGCCCCATTCACGCACGTATGGTGCTCCCACCCACCCCACCGTTTGTGGGTGGGAAAACAGGGACGCCATAGCCACTCGGCAGCGTGGAAGCCGCCAAGCACTGTGCACCTGGCTGCCCACGTTCGAGCTCCGGCTGGAACTGGTTCGAACCCCGGAGTTGGACAGCACGTCCGTAGCCCTTCTCTCCCCGGGGGAGAACACCCGGAGAACCATATGGCAGGTCTCCGAGCGCGCCTCGATCGCAGGCGTACGGCCGGGGCAACTCATCTCGCAGGCCGTCGCTCTCTGCCCCTCCCTCACCCTCTTGGAGCCCGATCCGGCCCACTACGACGCTACGCAGGAAGAGCTTCTGGAAACCCTGTCGGGCCTGAGTCCCATCGTGGAGCCCGCCGGCCGTGGGAGGATCTTTGTCGGCATGGATGGGCTCGGCCGGCTGTACGGCTCACCATCACGCCAGGTGGAGAGAGTTCTGCACACGCTCCTGAAGATTTTCCCTCGCCCACTAGTGGCCGCCACGAGAATCGGATGGGCCCCCGGAAAATTCGGGGCCTGGGTGGCCGCAGCCGGAGCGGGCCCGGGCCGGCCCGTGATCGTTTCGGATCAGGAATTGCCGGCATTCCTGAACCCGTGTCCTGTCTCCGTACTCCCGGTGGATGCGGTCGTGACCGAGCGACTCGAGCGACTCGGCATCGAGACCCTGGGCGACCTGATTCGCCTTCCGAGCCCTGCCCTGGTCGGACAGTTCGGCCCCGACGGGCGGAGGGCCCGGGCGTGGGCCACGGGTGAGCGCATCGACCCCGTCCAACCGTATTACCGCCCCCAGCCGATCCGTGTCTCCATGGAATTCCACACTCCCGTGGGCCAAGTGGATACGCTCCACGGCGCTCTCGACCGGCTCCTGGAACGGGCGCTGGCCCGTCTGGAGCGCAAAGGCCGAAGCGTACAGGGGGTACGCCTCGGGGCGCGTCTGGAGGGTGGGGGCTCGTGGGCCCTGGAGGCGATCCTGCGAGAGCCCACGTCCGAGCGGGACCGCATCGCCTTCACCGTCCGAACTCGGATGGCCCTGTCCCCTCCCCTACGGGCGGTCGAGGCCCTCATGGTGGAGTTCTTCCAGTTCGGTCCCGCAACATCCCAGAACGACCTCTTCGGTCGCGCGGAAACTGGCGGCAGAGAGGAGAGTGGACGGGAGCTGTCCGAGGGCGCCATCCCGTCCTCTCTGAGGGAAGCCGTGACGGAGTTGAAGCTGAAGCTGGGGTTCTCTCCGCTTTATCGCGTCGTGGAGATCGACCCCTGGTCCAGGATCCCGGAGCGACGACACGCGTTGCTGAATTTCGATCCGTGAGCTACAGAGGGAGCGGCCGATGGCCCCCATCGGCGAGCACACCGACATGAAGCTCACGTGCTCGGGAACTTTTAGGCCTCCCCGCGGACTATTCTAAAGGTCGTGACGCCGGTGGGCTCGACACCGCAGAACGTCCACAACCACGAGGAGACGAGACGAAAAATTTTCATGTCAGACGAAGGGCACACTGGGTGGTCATGTCTCTTTTCCTCGCAGTCACAGGCTGCGGTGGGGATTCTGGAACGAATGGCGGCAATGGCGGCAATGGCGGTGGTGGTGGGGGTGGCGGTGGGGGTACTTCGGTGACAGTCGGGAACAATTTCTTCAATTTGCCGAATATCTTCGTCGATCCCGGCGCGACAGTAACGTGGATGTGGACCGGGGGCGGCGATCAACACAACGTGACGTTTGCTTCCAGCAGGATTGCCGACTCCCCCACGCAGACCACCGGTACGCATGCGGTCACGATGCCTGCTACGCCGGCGGTGTACAGTTACCGGTGCACCATCCATGGGGCAGCGACGATGAGGCGGCTCGGTGACGGTCGGTAGTGGCGGTGGCGAAGACCCTGTGTACTAGTGGTGAACTCAGTGGTGTTCCCACGTCCGGCCCGATAGTGTCCTGCACACGAAGTGGAGGCCAGTAATACGAACCAGCGCGGTCGCGCCCAGCACGACGGTGACCTGGACGTGGGACGGTGGGGAGTAGCCCCCTACGGTCTGAGTAGGACGATACCCGGGCCAATCATTCCTGCGCGTTGAATCGCAACGCCATCTGACAGCCATCTCGTGATCAAGCCCGACGGCCGTCAGGCGGTCGAGTTGCGCATGCCGCGGGGCAGCCGTGAACGCCGTCCAGGGGCAAGGGGGGATGTGTGTCCCGGTGATTTTCATGACACGGGAACACCACCGAGCCCACCACGTAGTATTCGAACTCCCCGACACACGAAGTGGGGCCGTTATACGAAGCAGGAGTGATGTCACACGTGGAATGTTCGGAATTTCTGAGCCGGTTTTCCGACTTCTATGACGAGTCACCGGACTCACGGCTGCGGGGGCCATTAGAGGCGCACCTCGAGCACTGTGAAAAGTGCGCGCAGTATGAACAGGCGGTCGCGAGTGGGGCTGCACTGCTGCGAACGTTACCCCGTATCGAGCTGTCTGAAAGCTTCCGGCCCACCTTGGAACACCGCTTGTTCCACCTGGAGGACGAGAATGCCATCGCCCGGGCCGCCGGGAGTTCGGCCGTCCCGGTACTGACTGCCGTGGGCATAGCGATCGTGCTGGCGATCATCGCGTGGTCTCCAACCCTCGGGCGCTCTACGGCACAAGTGGCCTTGGCCCCCATCGTGGTCTCCGGTCCCCCCTCTCCCGAACCCGCCCTCCCCGCTGGCACAGGAAGATATACACCGTGGGAGCCGACTCTGGATCTGGAGAAGGAACTGTGGTCGGATCCCAACGCGTTGCTCTATGAGTATTCTCCGATGCGTGAAAGGTACCGAGCCGAGGGGCTTCTCCGGCAAACCGGCTTCTGAGTTTTTTGGACTAGTTCTTCGCGCGGCCGCACCCCACTTCTCAACAGCTTCTAGTACCCCTTGAGTCCCCACCTGGAATTGCATCGCCCCGATTTTCGGTTTATCTTCGGTTTCTGAGACACCACACCAATCCATGAACCCGATTCTCATGAATCCCAGCATTCCACCAGCGAACTACGCCGGACACGGGCATCACAGTGTGGTGTTCCAGCGGCAGAGGCTGCGGCCCTTGAAGTCCCCTTCCCCGGTCCGAGTTCGCACCGACGACGAGGGCTTACCGGCCGAGCTTCATCAAAAAGGAAAGCGACTCCGGGTAATGGCGGTTCGAGAGCGCTGGAGAATCGACGATGAATGGTGGCGCGAACCAATTTCCAGAGAATACTACGCCCTGGTGCTGGAGGACGGCCGGCCGGTCATCCTCTTTCGGGATCTCGTGGCCGGAGGGTGGTACGGGCAGTGAGAGTCCTCCGCATCCAACTCACGCCGTCGGGCTCCGCCCATCCTCTTGTTGACGGGTCCTGGTCTCTTCGGGCAGAGTCCCCGAGGACTTCGCCTTCAAACTGAGTCCCAAGGAGTGGGCCGCTTTGAAATCACATCTTGTGACATCAAAAACAGGGCGAGGGGGCCGTAGGAAACCGCCGAGTGTCTTCACCGAGCAGGGCGTGGCCATGCTCTCTTCGGTGCTCCGGAGCAAGCGCGCGGTCGAGGTCAACGTGGCGATCATGCGGACCTTTGTGCGCATCCGCCGCGTCCTGGGCGCGAACGAGGATCTGGCCCGGAAGGTGGCTCGCCATGACGAGGAAATCCACGCGCTTTTCCGGCATGTGAAGGGTCTGTTGGCCTCGCCTCCAGAGCCCACGAAACCGCCTATCGGCTTTATCCATACGAAGGACGGGTGGTACGGGGAGTGAGAGTCCTCCGCATCCAACTCACGCCACGCAAGAAGAACCGAGTCCTCGTGCATCTGGACGGCATCGAGCCTCTCGATATCGCCCTGGACGTCATGGAGCGCTCGGGCATCCACGTCGGAGACGACGTGACCATCCAGGATCTCGCCCAGCTCCAGGAAGACGATACCAAGTGGCGCGTTCGCCAAGCCGCTCTTCATCTTCTCTCGTACAGACCGAGAGCCGAGCAGGAGCTTCGGCGCCGCCTCCGTTCCAAGGACTTTCCGCATGCGCTCGTGGAGTGGTGTCTCCGCGCCCTCGAGGAAGAGGGGCTCATCGACGACCATGCCTTCGCTTCCGCGTACGTGCGCAGCCGGATCCGCCTCAGGCCGAGAGGACGCTTTCGTTTAGTCCAAGAGCTGCGCCAAAAGGGAGTGTCCGCCGAGATAGCGGAACAAGCCATCGACGAGGCCTTCGACAACGAAGAAACGTCGGAACGGGCCTTGGCATGTGCGGCGGCTCGACGTTGGCTCGACCGTCAGGGTTCGACCCTGATCGAGAGCCTGGCCGACACGGACCGATCCGACGAACGTGAGCGGGCCCGCCGGCGCCTGCACGCCTTCCTGAGCCGCCGTGGATTCGGGACGGATGTCATCCGCGTTGGGATGGAGGAAGCCGAGGCCGATGCGAGGGAAGCGGTTGGACAGAGAGACGCGCCGGCCTGACGCAGCGGGTGGCTCGAATCGTGTCGGTCGTTGGCCCGTTGACGCGTGGCTGGCTAAATTGAAAAATGGATTGAGTTGCACAGATGGGAGGTTCGAGATGAGAGGCCTGACACCACTCCTTCGGTCTCGCCGCATTGCGGCTGTAGCTGCGCTTGCTGCGGCCGCTTTCTGGTCAGGCTGCTCGGACGCTCCAGACTCCCTATCTGGTCCCGATCTCGAGACGGCCCAATCCAGGATCCAAGAGCTAGGCATTCGCCCCGCCCTCGAGGCCCAAGAACGCCATGGGGACCGGCTCATGGCGATTCCGGGCGTGGTTGGGCATGGGGTGAGTGTAGGGGCGAACGGGCAACCGACCGTCGTGGTGTTCACTCTTCGCCCCGGCACGAGCGGCATACCGGAGCGCGTAGATGGCGTGTCGACTCGGACCGTAGCGAGTGGCATGATCGTCGCTCTGACGGAAGAGACGGCGAGGCACCGCCCGACGCCCCTGGGCATGTCTATCGGCCACCCCGACATCACTGCCGGGACACTTGGCTTCAAGGTGAAGGACGTCTCGGGTAGAGCTAGGATCAGAAGGGTGTGTAAAAAAAGAGGCGACGTACCTTTCCGCTAGGTAGTAAGAAGTTAACCAGCGAATCCCGGGTGAGCGCCCGGGGGAAAGGAACGATGCCTCGTGAGGAAGAATATGGTGGGACCCGAGAGTGAGTCCAGCACGCCGACGTGGGAGTGCTTGGAAGCGCTGGTTCGTGAGAAGGCCCAGGAGATGGTCCAGCGGATTCTGGAGGAGGAAGTGACGGAGTTGCTCGGCCGGGAGAAGTCGGAGCGGAAGACGGTCGTAGACCCGGCGCCAGGCTACCGCAACGGCTACGGCAAGGCTCGGCGGCTGGCGATGAGCTCGGGCACGATCATGCTCCGACGGCCCCGGGTTCGAGGCATTGAGGAGCGGTTCGAGAGTCGGGTGTTGCCGTTGTTCGCACGACGGACGAAGGAGGTGGGTGCTCTGCTTCCGGAGCTGTATCTGCACGGGCTGGCGGAGGGAGACTTCGAGCTGGCGATGCGGGGCCTGCTGGGCGAGGGGGCCCCGTTGTCGAAGTCTTCGATTTGGCGGCTGCGGGCGGGATGGACAAGGAAATTCGAGGAATGGTCGAAGCGCTCGCTGGCCGACCGTGAGGTCGTCTACGTCTGGGCGGACGGGATCTACGTGAAGGCGGGGCTCGAGCGGGACAAGGCAGCGCTGCTGGTGGTTCTCGGTGCGATGCGAGATGGTACGAAGGAGGTGTTGGCCCTGAGATCGGGCTACCGAGAGTCGGTCGAGTCCTGGTCCGAGGTGTTGCGGGATCTGAAGGCACGCGGCATCGAGGCGCCCCGGCTTTTGATGGCGGACGGCAACGCGGCGATCTGGGGCGCAGTACGGCAGGTATGGCCTGAGGCGGGCGAGCAACGGTGCTGGAACCACAAGATGAGGAACGTGCTGGACCGGCTGCCTCAGCGGGAGCAGAGCGAGGCGAAGGACCTTCTCAGGACCGTGGTCTACGCACCGAGGCGGTCCGAGGCGCTGAAGGCCCGTGAGGCGTTCGCCAGGCGCTACAGACCGTGGTATCCGAAGGCGGTGGATGTACTCGAGGACGACTGGGAGCGGATGGTGGCGTTCTACGACTTCCCCGAGGACCACTGGAAGCATCTACGCACGACGAACGTGGTCGAGAGCCCCTTTGCCGCAGTACGGCTCAGGACAACGGCGGCGAAGCGCTTCAAGCGGGTCGAGAGCGCTACGGCGCTGATCTGGAAGCTGCTCTTGGTGGCGGAGAAGCGCTTCAGAAGGCTCGACGCTCCTCACCTCCTCAAGGACGTATTTGAAGGAAGAAAGTTCGAAGACGGAAAGCCCGTCTCAACCCAACAGCGGAAAAACGCCGCCTGAAACATTTACACACCTATTGACCCAACCTCGTGCTGCCTGTGCCAAACCTCGAACTCCTTCCAGATGGAAAACCGGTCATGAAGCAGTGGGGTGAAGGATGGCGTCGCTGAGAAGACACGCTGGGCAACCGGCAGCGACGTCGGGTCCGCGGTACTCGACCTGGTACAACGCAGCCTCACCGTGGACACGATTATGACTCCTCGGGCTCATCTGGCGACCTGCCGTCGCGACGAGACGGCGAGCGCAGTCATGGATCGGAACGAAGACCATTTCAGCTTTCTTCCTGTGGTGGACGACACCGAGCGCAAGTGCTTCCTGGGCCTCTATAGGGCGGAGCGGTGGTTCGGCGACGAAGCGCCGGATGAGCCGATCCGCCACGACTTCGAACTGCTCTCCGAAGACCACGTGATCGGAGCCGACGCGAGCATCATTGAATTCGTGATGACAGCTGACGAACGCCCGGCGCGGCTCGTCGTCTCAGGTAATGAGGTCGCTGGCCTGGTCACCCTATCCGATCTGCAGCGACTGCCGGTCCGCGCAGCGATCTTCACCCTGATAACCAGCCTTGAGATCGCAATGGCCGAACGGATCGAGACAGAATGGCCTGACGACCCCACGGGGTGGCTCGAACTGTTGAGCGACCAGAGGCGGGACGAAGTCCTGAAGAAGATCGACACGGCCAAGCAGGAATACGGGTTCGTCAGCGCAATCATGTTCACTCAGCTCTCGGACAAGGCCACGATCCTATGCAAGGAAAAGCTGGTTTCCGGAAGTGGGAAGCAACTAAAGCGCGGCTTCAATGATATCCGTGATCTGCGCGATCACCTCGCCCACGCGAACTACTATGCCGAGACCCCCGCGGCTGCTCGTCAGGTCTGCCAGGTGGTCAGGAAGATTCGCCGCATCCAAGCGGACCTGCTTACAGGGATCGAAGATCAATAGCTCCCCTCAAGGAGAGCCGCCGTGGAGACCCCATCGGCGGGAGGAGATTGACGAAGGCCCTAATCTGCTATAATCAGACCACGGTCTCAGCACATAAGTATCACGGAAGGGAGAGCTATGCCGCAGACATCCTCGAGGGACATTGATGAGAGTGCTCTAACGAAGGGCCACCTCCGCAAGCTGAACGCACTTCGCAAGTCCGTCGGCGAAGATATCGGCGAGCGGGCGTTCGCCGAGTGGCTCTCCCGGCCAGCAACCGCAAGGGCGAGCGACCGGAACGCCGAGTTGATCGCCGAAAGTCTTTGGTCCCTTGTTGAGCAAGGCAAGCTTGCGATTCGTTCTGGCGGCTATGTGGTCAAACGCGGGCGCGGGCGAATCATCGTCGAGCCAGCGAAAAAGACGTAGACGCCCAGCGCCAGCCGCTTCCCCGACCGCCTTCCCGCGAGGGACTGATGGACACGGGAGCGACCCCCCGGCGGAGGGTGGCATGGGCGTGCACATGCCAACCCTCTGCGATGCCGATCGAGGCATCCCCAAAGGGGGGGTCGCTCCCGTCCACGGCCGCAAGCTCCGGAGCGGCGTCGCCGCTCCGGCGGCCGTGCCGCAACTGTAAGACAGGCAGCCACATACGGGAGCGCTGGCGCGCACATGGAAATGGCGTTTCGGTGCACATGCACCCCGTTGTCTGATGTGCATCAGGTCGCAGGTTCGTATCCTGCTACGCCCAAGGGACTTACGGGAATCGTTAGTCCGATTCCCGCTATTTGATTCCCGCTATTTGGGCTAAGAGCAGGCCCTCCGGCGGTCGTCGAGGGCCTTCCTGAGCTGGTCCTCGTCGGCCCGCTGGTAGCACTGGAGCACTGTTCTGGCCGTCTTCCAGCCCCCAAGCTCGCACAGCACCTTGAGCGGCTGGTCCATGAGGTCCGAAGCGAACTTCCGCCTCAGCGAGTGCCAGCCTCTGCGGTGCTTCGGCTCCAGCCCCGCGAGCCTCTCCGCTCTCCTCCACCAGGAGCGCGCCCGCCCGGAGCGCACGCACGTCGAAGGATTCCCGGGCGCGGGTAACACAAGCGCGTCGCCGATCCCAGGGTTCCTCTTTCGCGCCTCTTCCAAGACGACGATCGCCTCGATGGTCACCGGCGTCCGGTGTTCGTAGCCCGACTTCTCGTGCTCCACGCGCCACCGCACCACTCTTTCTTCGAAGTCGATGTCCGACCACCGAAGCTGGCGGATGGCACCGATGCGGTGACCCGTCTCGTGCGCGAGCACGAGCGCGACACGAAACCGCCAGTCGACCTGGCGGGACACCTCTAGAAGCGCCTGGTATTCCTCCTCCACGAGGACGACCCGGGTCGGGTTCTTCTCCTTGGGCGTCTTCAGACCCTGCAGCGGGTTCGAATCGAGGAGCAGGCGGCCCTGCTCGTCCCTCGACTTCGCGGCCCAGTTGAGGATCGCCAGCAGTAGCTTCAGGTCCTGTTGGATTGTTCGATCCGATACGGGCCTTCCGCTCGGGCCGACCCGGCCCGCCCGTCGTTCCCTGATGAACCTGTCCCAGTCGCGCTGGGAGAGCGTTGCCGGGCTGCGGTCCCGTCCGAAGAACCCAAGGAACATCCGCATCGCGGCCCTGTCGTGCCGCCGCGATTGCCTGCCCTTGGTGGGCGTCACCTCTTCACCGTAGATGTCAAAAAGCGTCTCCAGCGTGGGCGGCTCGGGCTCGGCTTCCGCTCCGCCCCCGATCTCCGGCCCGGCGAAGCCTGCGGCGAACTCGTCCGCCTGCCTCTTCGCCCGTGCCCAGTCGCGGTGCTTGAGCGATTTGCTCAGCCTGCGCCCGTTCTCACGCCACTCGATCTGGAGCAGGCCGGTCTTGGGATCGGGAAACACCCGTACCCGGTTCCGGCCCCATTCGCCGGCGCCGTAACTGTGCCGGCTTCGTTTCGTGCGTGCCATCATTCGATTCCTCCTCGATGATGGACTGCACGATCTGCGCGCCTGAAACTTCGCGCTGAAAAGGCATCTTCGCCAGACGGGCGATTCCGCGTGCGCCGGGCCTTCCGGCGTTCAGGCCGCTCCGAGCCGATGACCCGCCGCGCTGGCGCTTCCCGATTCACGAGTCCGGCGCTATGATGGGAAGGTTGTTTTGCAGACGTGTCGAGAGCGGCTCGGGGGGCCGATCTTGACCGCCGATCACCGGGGGTCGGTGGCGTACCGCGCGTGCACATCGACATCGAGGTGCATGTGCACGGAACCACCGCTTCCATGTGCGCGCCAGCGGTTCCGTATGTCGCTGGCTGCTTTGCGGTTGCACCACGGTCGCCGGAGCGGCGATGCCGCTCCGGAGCTTGCGGCCGTGACCGGAGCGACCCCCCTCTTTGGATGCCCAGTACGGCATCGGGGAGGGTTGGATGTGGGTGCCCAGGACGGGCGCATCCCGGACTTGGCGGCTTGGGCTGTGGCCCGAGCCATCGGGGGTACCCCGGCCTTGCTCGGTGATGCCCGGCTGCCAGACGGCCGGCCGGTCGGCGAACGGGTGATCCGCCGCCTCGAAGCGGCGCTCAAACCGCCTTCCCGCGTAGGGATTGATGGATCGGGAGCGACCCCAAGGGACGGGGGCAGGGGTGTGAAAACACACCTGCGTCCGAACCCGTACCAGGCCCTCGGACTGGGGGGTCGCTCCCACCACGGCCGGTGCCGCCCCTGCGGTGCTGGCCGGCCTGTCCGCGGAAGCGCAAGACGCTGCCGCGCCAGCGGATAGGCGGGAAGCTCCGTGTGAATCGCCGGGGCGCCGAAGTGTGAATCGTACCCCCGCGTCGTTTGCGCACTCCAGTGCGGCCGTAAGTCGCGCGCCGCTCATCGGTAGCGAGCCCCGGCGAGGCGCGCGGTCCGCCATGTGCTGCCGCGGCGGATTGAGGCACGGGCGGCCTGCCGTCGGGCCTGTTTCTCCAGCGCCACGCTGCGCTTCATGGCGGCCTGGAGACCGCCGTACTCCTCCAGGATCGGGACCGCGCCCGCGAGAATGGCCTCCTCGATCCGGGCGAGCTCCTTGCGAACCTGGGGGTCGAGTTCGGCTGGACCGGAGGGCTCGGCCCAGTGGCGCATGACTCGCCGTGCCCGCTCAAGCTCTCTCGAGGGGCGACCGACCGCGACAACCTCGACGGATCGGCCTCGTCTCCCAAGCACGTGCCAGAGCCCGCGGTGCGCCGCACCCCAGGAGTGAAGCGCGGTCGCGGTCGCGTGGCCGGGATCGGCGTAGACGAAGACGGCGCGCTCGGCGTCCAGCGCGACGGGCAGCTTTACCGGGAAGTAGCGCCGAGTCGCACCGGCGCCACCCCGGTAAACCCGGACGGGCAGCAGCCCGTGTTCGATGCCGAGGGCCTCGAACGCGGCGACTTTCTCGGATTCGGTGGCCAGCCAAGGCAAGCCGGGATGCTCGATCACGTAGTCGAGCGAGAGCAGGCGCCGCATGAGTACGGCGGGCGAGGCGTCGCGGCGGTGGCGGATGTGCTCGGCTCCGATGGCCCGGTAGATCCGCCGGGAGAAGATGCGGCACACGCGGCCGATCCCCCGGATGCCGGGCACGGTGTCCTCGGCGGCCAGGCCCTGCGCGATCAGCGCGTGGACGACGCGCCGCACCTGTTCCGGGTGTGCATCGAGGAATCGCGCGCACTGGACGCGGGTGAACGCGCCGCTGTGGAGGCAGACGAACGCGATCCACCCGGCCTTTTCTCCCGTCCAGCCGAATGGCGCGAGCGCCTCTTCGCTTCCCTGGAGGTGAACGATCGCATCGCTCACCGCCGACTTGAACTGCTGCTTCCGCGTCTCCATGCCCGGAACAGTGAAGAGCCGTTTGCAAGAAAGTCAACCATTGGGGAATCTCCCAATTGCTCGTAGCGGCTAGAGATAGCCAGTACGGTACGCGAGCTGTTGGACACCGCCGCCAGCACCCCCGCCCCCGCCCCCACATGGCTCGCTGGAAGCTTGGTCACGGGACGTAGCGCGACCGGGAGGCCGGTCTGGGCAAAGCGTCGCGCCCGGCGGAACCCGAGCGCGGCGGTGTGCATCGGAGGGCACTGACCCGCAGGCGGCTCGATTGCTCCGGTGAGAACCCCGCGATATTGGTTGCTCGATTTGTGACGCGGAGAGAGAAAGCCATGAAGAGCCTGCCCGAGCGCATCATGGAGCACGCCGACGCCACGCCGGAGGCCACGCCGATCTGCCCGGCGGCCCTGCTTCACCTCGGCCAAAAGGGCCGCGGTGGGTCAGGCCCTCTCCCGCCTGGCCCGTTCAGGCCGGCTCATGCGGATCTGTGACGAGGGTTGCGGCTCTCTCGTGCCCCCCCGCATCATTTGACCAGTCCCCTCCTGAAAACTCTGAGCTGGCCCTTGTACCGTTACGCGAATCCTTCCATGACTCTCAACGCCGGTTGAAAATGTCACACATCGGGGGGAGGTGACGGGCCTCTAAGTCGTCGTCGTCTCCTTCGATGTTCTCCTCCTCTTGCGAGTGACCTGACCCCCTGAAACGAGACCAGGTGCAATGTTAGGATCGACCTGGTGTGAAGCTTTTCAGCGAGGAGGTCAGGATGGGAAGGAAGCGACACACTCCGGAGCAGATCATCACTGCACTGCGGGAGGCAGAGGTCGGTCTGGCCCGCGGCAAATCCGTGAAGCTGATCAGCCGGGAGCTCGGCATCACCGAGCAGACGTACTACCGGTGGAGGCGGGAGTACGGCGGGATGAAGGTGAGCCAGGGGCACGGCGCCTGCCTGCTCCGCTCACTCGGCGTGGGCGACGGCGGAGATCGCTCCTCCCTGCGAGGGCCGACCGACCGGGACCCGGCCGCGCTCGAGCTCTAGCCCGCCCCCATGCAACCCTGGAAGATCAGCGCGGGGCTGACCGCTGCCCTAGCAGGCTCGGCCGTCCTACTCGCTGGGGCTCGTTTCAAGTATCTGGCGCCGTTCTGGCCACTGATCCTCTCGGACTATGGCGTTCTCATCGCCCTGCACCTGGGGTTGGCACTGACGGCCGCTCTAGCCGCCATCTACGGTGTCGCGCGAGCCGCCGGACTCGCCGACCTGGGGCGGCGCGTCGATCTCGTCGAGCGCTCCGTCCGGCGCGGCGAGGGCGATCCCGAGCTCGCCCGCGCTCTCAAGAGAGACGCCGAGGGCCACTGGGACTGAACGCGGGGATGAATCCTCCTTCGACGGTAGTCCTCGGAAGTCTGCAAGGCTCATTCAGGCTTCGTCTGCACGGTCCGCGTTCCCCCCAGCCTTGTTCGAGAGAGGAAGCCTCCCGTGTTCCTCGAAAGCGCCCTGGGCGCCGGTGGGCTGAAGGGGAGGCGAAGCCAGATCACGGATGGCGCGGGACGGGGCCGGGTGCCACGCAAGTACCGTGATCAGCTGTGCGCCAACGTTGGCGAGGTCGTCGAACTCGTCGTCGAGTTGCTCCGCTTTCAGAGTTGGCGGGCGGAAGGAGAATAGAGATGCCGGAAACCAGACAGAGCAAGATTGGTGTTACGATATTCAGCGCTCGCGATCGAACGTTCCGGGCGGTGGCTGAATCCTCAGGGCCCACCTCGATGACCATGAACCGGTTGCCCAAATCAGAAAAGCAGACTAAACAAGTACACGCTCCCGAGCCACCACCTTCAACTGTCAGCAGGACACCATCCTCATGCAGGTCAGATACGTCGATGGACCACGGTAGCGGTGCGCGCCCGGCGGTGTGCGACTACGCGCGGTATCAGCGGGCCGAGCTCAACCGAATCAACGTGTTCCCGGTCCCGGATGGGGATACGGGCACCAACCGCGCCCTGACGGTTCAGGCGATCGCGGACCATCTCCGGCCGGGTTGTTATCGAGAGGCCTCGGCCGTAGCGTACGAGGCCACCCATGGTGCGGCTGTCGGAGCTCGCGGGAAGGTGATCACATTTCCTTGTTGATCCTCTGGATCTCGTGGTCCCCTCGCGCCGTCGGATCAGAGCAGGTCGAACGCATGAAGCCTGTGGTCTTCACCCGTGCCTGTGGATTGGGTCGTTGAATGCCGATTCCAGCTTTTGACTTTGACGGCGTTCTCCCGCCCTTTGTAGGTGTGCAAGGGCCAGGTGGCGTACCTACAGATATGTCTCCCTACGTCGCCACGGCATTGGAGGTCGCCAGTGGCTTTGGAGGCACTGCAGGGCGCCGGACCATATTGCGTGGGTGGCTTGGCCATCGAGCCGCGATGCGTGCGGCTGGATTTGACCGGGGCTTTCAGTGGCTAGACGGCAGCTTCGTCGAGGACAAGGAACCGCGTGATCTTGATCTCGTAACCTTCCTCTACCGTCCGCGGAAGGTCCACGACCCTGCCGCGCTTACGGCTGTGATGTCCGCAAATCCAGACCTTTTTCTAAGACCGCGCGTTCGTCAAAGGTACAGCCTCGACTCATTCCCGATCGACCTAGATGGATCGCCCGAAGGCATTGTCGCAACATCATGTTACTTTCTTGGATTATTCTCCCATCGGCGTGCCGACAACCGTTGGAAGGGCACGATTCAGGTGCGACTTGAGGATCCCAACGACGACACCGCAGCGTTGGGAGCACTCGATTCAAGCCCAGCGGAGCAAGAAAGGAATCCCCAATGACCAGCCAGCGTAAGTTGGAGCGCGACCTCCTCCATGCAGATATGGCCGCTGTTAACACGTTGCTGGACCAGCTCGATGAGGAAGATGTGATGACGCGCTTCGGTCTGGAGGCCCGTCGCGACGAGCTGCGCGACTTAATCTCGGCGTCGGAGGCGGAGCCGGAGGAAGCAACCGCGTCCGCAATTCTCTTCTTCGGGGGCCGGCCTGTGACCGGAACCCGCGGGATCGAGAGCGAGTTCGCGTGTCTGGCGGTGAGCAAATTTCAAGATCTCGTCGCAAAGATGACAGCGCAGAAAGCCGGCACTCTTGGTCAACGGGGCGTGGTGCCGAATAAAGGCTTTTCGACGCTGCACATCACGAACATAACCCGCGGGTCAATCGGGTTTGTTCTGGAGGAAGTGCAACCCCAGACGCAGCACATCGGCGCGCCGCTTAAAACTTCGGTGAATGAGGCAATGCAGTTGCTCGATGCCTACGGCGAGGCAGACGAAGTGCAATTTCATCACGCCGTCGAAGCGATGAATCAGCGCGTGCTTGGCACCACACGAGATTTTTTTGAACTAATGCGCGAATGCGGGGCGACGTTGCGTCTCGTCGCGAACGAGTCGGAATGCAGCCTCGGCTCAGAGGCCGTCATGCGTGCGGCTGAGCGGGCGAAGTTCACGACGACAGAAGAGGCCGAGGAGATTATCGTAGGCCAATTGGCCGGCGTGTTGCCTACCGCCCGTCGATTCGAGTTCCGCACCCGTGATGCCCGTGGAGTTATCAACGGGAAGGTCGACAGTGCGCTTACCGCCCATGTGCTCGCCCACCTTGGCCGCAAATGGGTAGATGTTGACGCGCATGCCCGGATTGTGGTGAAGCGGGTATTTCGCAAGGATGCTGTGGTACGGGAGAGCTACACGTTAATGAACTTGGTGGCGCCGACTAGCGCTTGAGGGCGGAGACATCGGTCAACCGCACCAGACCACTCTGCCCTCCCGGAGCCAGAAGTGCGACCGACAGCCGGTACGCCGCCACACCGATGGCAAAAGGCTGGGACGACCGCGATGATCGATAGAGAGTGACCATCTTGGCCGCGCTTCGGGCGCGACCAGCAGTTCAATCGTTTCGCCGCATCCGCATGGGCAGCCCATGCCTATGCTCCAATCCTCCTGATCTTCGCACGTGACGATGAGATCGCGACGTGGCAGGATGGATGGCAGCATATCGCCGTCGATAACCCGCATGCGCCGTCGCGGAAGGATCCCTTCCTTGGCATTGCGCCACCACCGGCGCAGTATCATGACGGCACCTTGACACCGGGGTTAGCGAGCGCGGGCAGTCCAAGAAGAGGTTCACGGGCCCCGCAGCCCAGAAGCGGATTGGGACTTATCTCGAAAGCATCCTCGCTGAAAAAATCTTCGTCGCCAGCTGCCAGACTAAACTGCGTACGCGCATAGTTGCGATTGGGGTCGAGGCGAAAGGGGTAGGCTCGCAGGATGAACTCATTCATGCAGGCTGCCGCCGCCCGCATGTTTAGGGAGATTACGGCTGGCGCCTCTTCAATCGCCCCCTTGATATAGCCCGCTTCGACTTCTTGAGCGTGAGCATCAGGCGCCACGGATCGGAGATATTCGGCGCGCAACCTCTCCGGGGTATAGACCTTGCGATCGCCGAGGGTGGCGCCGCCGGGCTGGACATAGTCGATACGTCCGACCGCGTCGATGATGGCGATGGCGGACTCCGCATTTCGGACCGGAATGACGACGCCGACATCGAACAACGGCAACACGAAGGCAGCAGCGATCAGATCGGCTAAATGTCGGGCCTCCAGCGTATCGACACAGCAGAACATTACATCGCCTTGGCTAGCGGCGAGCACAGCGTCCCGTGTATTGATCGGTGCGATGACCGGGGTGGCGATGCCCGGTCCTCGATAGGTGGTGATGGCCTCGGCGAAAGCGTCGGACTTGAACCGTCGGGCTACGACGTCCGCCAGCGTAGCGTTAAGGATGCGGTTGAGATTGCGCTGCTTTATGCGATCGAAATCGATCAGCGTCACGCCACCGAAGCCGAGCCGGGCGGCCTGTTCGGCTTGGATCGATCCCGTGCCGGAAACGCCGATGATGATGGCAGTCAGCCGCCCGAGTTCGGCGGTCATACCGCTCGTGAAGGCCACCGGGCGTGCGCCTGTCTCCACCGACAAAGACTCGTCGTTCCACCAAAAGTGGATATCATCGCCCGCGCTGGTTACGAGGTCGACGGGACGCGGAGCCATATCCGAGTCGTAAAGCCGAGCGCGCATGGCACCGCTGGGAATCATGATCGCGGAGCCATGCCAATCACCATAAGCCTGAAACAGCGATTCGATGGTTATGAGGTCGCTCTTGTCGTCGGCTTCAGAAAAGGCGAACAGCCCGCCGGGATGCGAATGCAGCAGGATGAGGCAGAGCCCTTCGGCCTCGCCACGATCGATCGCTTCTTCAAGAAACCGGCCGGGCCAAGTGATGGCATCATGCCCCCGATGGGCGCAGGCATCGTAGGGAATGGGAATGATTTCGCGCACGAGCAGCCGCAGACGCGGGCCCGGTGTCCGGGCGCACAGAAGGATCGTGGCGGCCTCACAACCATCGCCCGGAAAGAGGTGGCAATGCGCCTGTGTATGAGTCGTCCCGGCCAGCGCGAGAGTCGTCGAAATCATTCTCCCACCTCCTTGGTGAGAGCCGCCTCGACCAAGCCGATCTGGGACACGACGTTGTCGGTTGCGGGATCCCACGGCGCAGTTGGCCCTCGATGGCGCGACCAGCCATGAAATTCGAAGCCGAGCAGCGTACCGCGAAGCTGAGTCCTGGGGATAGTGCGGCCCGATGCCAGCGCCAGCGGCGGATACACGTAGAAGCCATAGATCGCCGCCCCCGGATAGGCCGGTGGAATCTCCAGCGCCAGCATGGTGTGCGCGAGGGTGTAGCCTGCTGGCACCGGAAAGTGCCGGATGAGCAGCCATCGCCGATTAGCATCAACGATCGTCTCCCACTTGAGCTGGAGGCGGTCGAGATAGGCGGTATCAATGTCCAGCAAACCGAAGTCGCGGCGAGACGCCGGAGGCGCCTCGCCATTGTCGACATTGCGTGGTGTGAGCCGAAGCTTCTCAATGCCAGGCGTCTCAAGGTCGAGAACATCCGTGAGGCTCACCTCGCGCTTCGTCTTGCCCGCCACCTTGAAGAAGATGTGCCACGGCTTGCTGGTGTCGAAGCCGGCCTGTTCCATGGCGGCGCTCACGGTAATGGTGCGCGTCGTCACTTCAATCACCACGCCGTGGACGTTGAGCTTCCACGCGGCCTTGCGGGTGATGAACGATTCGATGCCGTCCATGTCTAGATCGACAAGGTCATCGGCGCCAATGAGCTGATCGGGATAGTCTACCCGCTCCAGATACAGCAACTTGTCTGCCGAGATCAAAGCGAGCTTGCGAAGCAGCCCGCCGCTCACAACGCGGCAGGACCAGTCGAAGCGTTGCCCGTCGATTGACAGGAGATAAACGCGATCGCTGGCGACGATCACGAAGCGACCGTCATGGTGACGCAGGTCGACGACCTCCTCGAGACGGATGGTCTCGAGCGCGCCGTCCGCGAGGACCTGGAGGATGATCGCGGTATCGGGGGACTTGAAGCCAGCGGCCCGCGCGAGCTGCGCACCTGTTGGTGTCAGATCATCGATCTTGACGGCTCGGTAGGCCAGCGTCTCGTCGGCGATGGCGATGCTACGATGGTCTTTACCGCAGCCAAGCGCGGTGTCTGCAATGTCGGACATAAATCCTCCTAAGTGTCGCCGGCTCCATTGCCGGTGATGCTAAATTAGAATAGCTTGCCAAGTACGTCAAGCAGCCTCTTCGCAAGCTTGCTGCGTTTAGCAATGGGATATAAGATGAATTGCCTCCGTGTGGTGGACCCCTAGGTCTCTTGGGAGAAAGGAGTTCAGCATGGGAAGAACGAGACCGGCATACCCACCGGAGTTTCGGGAGCAGATGGTGGCGTTGGTGCGGGCGGGGAGGAGGCCGGAGGAGCTGGCTCGGGAGTTTGAGCCTTCGGCCCAGTCGATCCGCAACTGGGTGGTCCAAGCTGATCTGGATGAAGGGCGAAGAACTGATGGGTTGACGACCCAGGAGCGCGAGGAGCTCCGGCGCCGGATCAGCGTAAGAGTTCGTGAGAGCCAATCAGGCGAGCTTCCCGGTGCGGCTGATGTGCCAAGTGCTGGGCGTCTCCCCCAAGCGGGTACTGTGCGTGGCGCCGTCGAGGGCCTTCGCCGAGAGAGCGGTCACCAACGGGCGACTGCGTGAGCGGATGCGGGAGATCCACCGGTCGAGCCACGAGACGTACGGGCGGCCTCGGATGCAGGCGGAGCTTCGTGACGCGTGCTGGGGGGTCAATCACAAGCGTGTGGCCCGTCTGATGAAGCTCGAGGGCCTCGAGGGTGCGAGCCGTCGCAGAAAGTGGCGTACGACGAAGCGGGCCAAGGACGTACGGCCCGCCCCGGATCTGGTCGAGCGAGACTTTCTGGTGAGAGGTCCGGACCGGCTCTGGGTGGCGGATGTGACCTACCGTGCCCACCTCGAGCGGGTTCCTGTACCTGGCGGTGGTGATGGATGCCTGGAGTCGGCGGGTGGTGGGCCGGTCGATGGAGACGCACCTGAGGACGGAGCTCATGCTCGGGGCGCTGAACATGGCGATCTGGCAGCGACGGCCCGAAGCGGTGGCCCACCACAGAGACCTGGCCAGTACACGTCGACCGCCTTCGGGCTGCACTGCAAGGAGGCGGGTGTGAGGCCCTCAATGGCCTCGGTGGGCGATGCCTACGACAACGCGATGTGCGAGAGCTTCTTCGCCACGCTCGAATGCGAGCTGATCGAGCGGAAGCGGTTGCGGAGCCAGGCTGAGGCAAAGATGGCTGTGTTCGACTTCATCGAGGGCTGGTATAACCCGCGACACAGACACTCGGCCCTCGACTACGAGTCGCCGATCCACTTCGAACGGCGGAGTGAGGCTGCCTTCTACTCCCCCGCCGCGCGGGGGAAGCTCCTCACTTCCCACAGCTAGGGGAGGAGTGACAATCCCAGTTCTTACCTGTCCACTCAAAAGGGACAGCTCGAAGGAATATAGTTCCGATTCTGCATCCGATTCTCAGAGAGGAGGCCACATGAGCGATACGCCAGACGTAGGTGCGGGAAAGCCAAATAGGCTAGGCCAATATCTCAATAGCGTCCGACGCGGTCTTGATCTTTCACTCAGGGACGTCGAAGAAACGACGGGAAAGGAAGTCAGCAATGCCTATTTGAGCCAGCTCGAAACTGGCAAGATCCGGAAGCCTTCGCCACATATTCTCTACGCTCTGTCTACAGCACTCGCCGTCCCTTACGAGGATCTCATGGAGCGTGCAGGCTATATCGCACCGAACCGCGGGAGACCCGAAGGCTCAAAACATGGGAGTGCAGCGACCTTCGCGATCGAGGACCTAACCTCCGACGAGGAAAAAGCGTTGCTTGAACATCTCTCCTACATTCGGTGGCAAAGCAACAAATGAGTCGTCGACCGGACGACTGCTCCTTGAGCTTGGCTCAACTGGCGAAGGTCCGCAAAGAGGCCGAGCGCTCTCTACGGGAAGCAGATGTGCTCGGCGTCCTGCCGACACCTATCGACCACATCCTCGCTGTAGCGAAGGTAGAGGAGGTAAAGGACAATGTGCTTGATGAAGGCTTCCTTACCAAAATGCGCACGAAGGCAGGTGGTGGTGCACTCAAGCGAGCTTTATCCAAGGTCATGGGAGTTTTCGACGCCGTCGCTGGCCTCGTCTTTGTCGACCAGCTTCTGCTGCCGGTAAAGAAGCGATTCGTGACGTTACACGAAGCGGGCCACGGATTCATGCCGTGGCAACGCGCGATGTACAAGATCGTTGAGGATTGTGCTCAGACACTCGATCCTGAAGCGGCAGATCTTTTTGACCGTGAAGCGAACATGTTCGCCTCGGAAGTGCTCTTTCAGAACGATACCTTCTACGACTTGGCTGCGGACGAGAAGTTCGAAATCTGGACGCCGATACGACTTGCGAAGAAGTTCGACGCCTCCCTCTATTCGTCTATCCGCCAATATGTCTCAAAGAACGACCGGCGCTGCGTTGTCCTTGTACTACACCCGCCCAAACTTGCTGAAGGCGATGGATTCCGGGCAACGCTTCGACGCGTCATTGCCTCGAATGCCTTTACGAAGGCATTCGGTGATTATCCCTGGCCGTCAGCCTACACGCCAGATGACCAACTTGGGTGCCTAGTGCCGATTGGCAAACGCAAATCATCCGGGAAACGCGAAGTCGTACTCATTGATCGGAATGGAGATCGGCATGAGTGCATCGCCGAGTCTTTCACCCAGACACACCAAGTGTTCATTCTTATCCATGCAGTAAAGACACTTGGGCCAGCCGTGGCTTTGTAGTCTCCACGAGCGGTTACTCCAGCAACTTGAACACTCCGTCTTCCGCGTCCCTGTAGAACTCGATGTTGACCTTGGTCCATACATCGTCCTGCAGGTTCATCAACTCGCGACGTGCCCCGACAGGCATCAGGAGCACGGCCGCCTGCTTGTCGACTGCCAGCTCCGCCATCGCAACCGGGTCCGGGACTTGCTCGAGCGACCCTCCCAAGTTCAGCGGGCCGACGACGATCGTTGCGCCGCGGGTCTTCCGCTCCAGTAATCCGCTAACCATGGCCGCGAGCACTGGCAGCCCGAGCCCCCGGCCAGACTTGTCGTTGTCCCGAGGCTGCATCTGAACCGTGTACTGGTGCGCACGCGCATCGCGGTCGCCTACCAACGTCTTTCCTGATGCGTAGAGGTTCTGGTGGCCTACGTTCACGCTCTCCCGAAACGCCGGAGGGATCGGCTGGTTCAGGATCTTCGCGGATCCGGGACCTGGTCCGACAGCCACTTCGATGCGGTAGAGCCCCGGCCCGGTACCTTCTACTCCGGGCCCGATCGCCCACACCTGCCCAGGAGGCAGCGGGTCTCCGTCAATCGCCTCGTCGCTCCGGAGCTCCGGCGTAGCCACAAACTGCTCCGTACCGTCAACTCCCAGAGTGTACGAAAAATGGGTGCTTCGGAACTCCGCCTTGAGGCACCGTTTCTGTTGCTCCTTCACGCGGCGGCGGGACTCCAGGGCGACTCGCACCATCCATTCGAGGTCGTCGTCCTCCACCTCCATCTCCGGGTCCGGCAAGAGGAGCTTGATGAGACCAGAGATTGTCTTGTGCACCGCCTCGATGTCCCGTCCAGACAGCGCGCCACCCCAGAACACCCGATTCTGGAGAATGGGGAGGCGCGTGGTGTCGCGAAGCTTGGTCCAGCACGCGCTCAGGAAGTCATTGACCAGACCGAAGTGGTCGGTGAGGTGCTCGTTTGGGTTGAGTTTGGGGAAGTCCCAGCCGGGAGCGTAGGAGTGGATCCGGTCGTGGAAGGCCGTGTCGTCTCGCATCTGCGTAGGGAGCGGGCTCAGCAGGTGTCCGATGCGCTGCTGCTGCTCTACCGAGACATCGAAATTGCCGACGAGGACCAGAGAACCTTCCGCACGGATGCTCTCCTTGCCCCGGCTGAACTCGCCCGACGCCATGTAGCCCTTCATGATATTGACGCCGTCCTTCTGATCGAAGGAGATGCCGGCGACCTCGTCGAAGCACAGCACATCGTACTGGCAGACCAGGCCACGCTGTCCGTTCGCCATGTTCACGAACATCTTGGCCACGGTGGCTTTCCCGCCCGACAGCAAGTGGGAGTACGGAGACAGCTGCTGGTAGACGTGGCTCTTGCCGGTCCCTCGCGGCCCGAACTCAACGAAGTTGTAGTTGCGTTCGACGAAGGGGATGAGGCGCAAGAGAACGACTCGCTTGGCTCGTTCGTCCAGCGCCGAGGGCTCGAGGCCCGTGGAGCGGACGAGAAAATCCATCCACTCGGCCGTGGTGAAGGAGCGCCGCCCCTTCGCCAATACTTCGAGGACCGATGGGTTCGACATCTGGATGGGCCGCATGTCAGCGACACTGAACGGCCGACCGTTCTTCTCCTGTGCGATCACCGCGTCGTACGCCAACGTCACCTCGGCGTAGAATCCGTCGGCCAGTATCCGTTCGTTCTCGGTAACGACTTCGCTGGCGATCCGGATGTCCCGAAGGCCGAGGCTGGGCAATTCGGCGATGTAACAGTCGTTCTTGGCATCGAGGCGGGCACGCACGATGTCGATCAGGCGCACCGAGCCCTGCTCGCGGGCGCGCGACTTGAACACTTCCTGCTCGGCGGACCGGACCGTGCGGCCTTCGAGCTGTGTCTTCACGATCGCGAGACCTTCGTCGATCTCGTCCTGATCGACGCTAGCGCAGTAGCGGCCCAGCAGGAATTCGACGACGTAGGTAGGGACGGGGTACTGCCGAGCGTAGCGCCGCACGAGATCTTTGCGCACCAGGTAGCCCGGGAACGCTTCGTTGGCCTTGCGGTCCAATGCGTCCATTTGAAACTCCGGTGCGCTCATGTGGTGTCTCCCGCGCGGGTCGGCTTCTGGGCGAGAATGCGGCCATCCGGATCGGTTACGACCACGACCAGAGCGGCGTCAGCGTGCTGGTCGTCGGAGAGAACCAGGCTGACGAGCCCGTCTTCGTCGATTCGCTTAGGTGAGGAAGCCACAGATTGCCCCGCGGGGCTACCGAGCCGCAGGTCGGCGCTAAGCGGGCCGCCCCGTACCTCGACGTTGACGTTGCAGCGGAACCGAAGCCAGGAGACGTCCCGGATTGTGGCAGCGGCTCCGCCCTCACCCGCACTTTCCACGCGAATGTCCGGTATGAGGCACTCTTGGACGCTGAGCCCACCGTGAGCGTACTCGTCCCTCTTGCTGAAACAGGCGATACCGGGCGGTGTCGCGAACGACTCGTTCGGGTCCCAGTGCCAAGAGTGGAGGGGAGCGTCGGGCCTGGAATCGCCGGAGATGACGGCGCAGCGCGCCCACTTGGACGCGGTGAGGTGCGTCGGGAGGCTGACCATGGGCAATCCGCCGGGGAGCAGGAGCCAGCCGTGGTCGGTAATGACGCGAACCGCTCGCCAGCCGGCCTTGAGCAGGTCGTTGATGCGGCGGGCCAGGCACCGCAGTTCGTCGTCCAGCAGGCGGGCGAATAGCACCCCATCGGCGTGGTGGCCGTGCTTGTCGATTTCGCCGGTCTCCATCCAGCCGCGTGGTCCGGCGTCCATCGGAAACTCGAGGGTATCGCCGACGATCTGATAGCCGCGACCCTCCATGGCTCCCCGGAGCTCCTTCTGGTCCGCCGCCCGGCCCGTGCCCCGCATCACGGGACGGAAGTCCGGACCCAGGCCGTCACCGGCGATGTCACGAGCGGCGGGAGTGACGGCTGGCTTGGCGGTGGCGGTCACCGTCGGGATCGCAGCCCAACGGTGTCCGGTGGTGGTCCTACAACCCGATCCCTCCAGGCGCTCGACCAAGCGGCGCCCAAGCTCGTACCTGAGTCCGTCGACGAAGACGACGCACTCGCCTTCGCCCGCAACGACGACGGGTTGGTCGCCGGCGGAGGGGAGCGGCTGCCGGTCCAGTGACGCTTGAAAAGCGCGAGCAGAATCATCCAGCCAGGACTCAAGCAGATGCCGGACGGCATCGGCGACCGTTTGCTCATACTTGTCAGGGGCCAGGGCGAGGGCCTCCCGGGCACTCGCGTCCGCGAGCCAACCGCGATCTGCGTACGCTCGGGCAACATCGTCCGGTGTCGCACCGCCGAGCCTGGTGCGCGCCGACTCCGCGAGCCGGGCCAGTGGTTCAAGGACCCGGGCGAATGGCGAGCGCCCAAGCTTCGCCCACACCCAGTCCCGGCGGTCACGGTGTTCGGCCTCGAGTCGGACGACCGTTTCGCAAGCGTCTCCGTGCAACTGTGACTGGAGATCAGCCAAGGCATTCCGTACGGTCTCCTCGTCCTCGTCGTTCTGATCCGGCCACCGTTCACGATGGAGAACGAGTTCGCCAACTGGCCGGGCCCGCACAAGCACCTCACCCACCTTGGGAAAGCTATTCGGTGCCTCAGAAAACCGGGTCCAGACATCAGCCCACCGACCCGCGCCCTCGCCCAGTTTGGCGGCAGCCGATACGTCCGCTTCCGTTGCCGGATCGAACTTAAGTTCCTGACGGCACTCTGCGCGGAATGCCTTCCAACCGCTGGCCCCCAATTGGGCACGCGCGCCCTCCGGGTCGGCCATCCACCGGAGGACGTCGCGCATCACGTCAACCCCAGCCATGCGGTTGAAGTCGGCGGCGTCCAGCCGACGGCCTCGGAGTTGGTCCATCGGGGCCAGGAGCACTTGGTCAAGAACTCCCAGCAACGCGGCCGTCGTACCCTGATCGGTCGCAATGTCGAGACCCGCTCCTTTGGGTGAGCTGAGGAAGGCCGTTGCACTCCAGTCGCGACCATTGGGGTGGTGCCAAACGATGCCTCGGTAGAGGAGCTCCACGAGCGGTTTGAGCTCGTCGGGACAATCCTCGCCAGCCCTCAGTTGATCGCGTTCTACTCCGGGGAGGTAGATGATCGGGGTGTGATCTCTAGCGAAGCCAGGAAAATCGATCGTTCCGTCGATCACGCAGCGGAGCCAAATTGCCGGCCCTGTGCGTTCCTCAGGACGGTAGTCGCCGAGCACTAGCAGTTCAGGAATCTCGGCCCGCGCGACCGACAAGAGCCGTCGCCATTCCTCTTTCGGGTCCGTCCAGAGAACAGCGACGGGCTCGTCTTCGCCGCTCCGGACTGAGGCCCGACCCCGCAAGCTCTCGATGAGGTAATCCATGGGCCGGGAAGGACCCTTTCCCGTGCTACCGCGTGCCGCCATATGAGCTGCCGTCACTAGGGATTACTCGGCATCAGCGGAATTTCCGGATCGTCGGGCGGCTTCCGAGCCGGAATAGCCGTGGCTGACACCTCGCCCGGATCTCCAAGGTGGACCCGCGAAGGCACAGGATCGATCGGGGCAAAAGACGACGGTGTCACTGTGGTAGCCCTCGGTGCTCTTTCTGCCGAGCCGCCACTTTCGAAGCCCCCGTGTAGTGCAGATCGTTCCAGCGCTTGCCGTCGAACGCGGCTCCGGCCGGAGCTCTGAAGTCTGTCCGCGCCTCCTGGCTCTCCGTGCCCGGACACCCCCAGAACCATGGGAAGGCCTCCCGGGGACGCGGCTCTCCGGGTTCGTTCCCCCGGTCCTTGCACCGCCTGATGTTGGGCTTCCATCGGAGGATTCCGGCACCGGCGCGCCCGCCCTTCCGCAGGTCGGCGCGCATGAAGGGGCGGATGTTCAGGCGGACGCCGTCGTCGAGGTCCGTGTCCCAGCCGATGGCCTGGGCGTGGAGCGGCTTCCAGCGGACAAAGACATCGCACGGAGGCTCGCCTTCAAGGATGCGCTTGAGCTGCGCCTGAAGATCCAGCGCGTGAGCGAGGCGGTCGTCGGCTCCGGGGGTGTCGTCACGCTGTTCCGCCCGCTGCCGCTGGATCCAATCGTTCAGGTAGGCGTAGGCAAGCGATTCGAGCGTCCGTCGGCCCGTGCCGTCCGGCCCGGCAAGGTGGTGGTAGTTGACGAGCGCGTGGAATCCGTCCTTGCGGCCGTCCCAGATGTGCCAGAGGAAGGGACGGTTATGGAATAGCTGGCAGTGCTCCTCAAAAAATCGGTCGCGGAGCCAGTCTTCGAGGGACTGAGGCGGTTGTCCGCCTAGCGCGGAGGCGGCAAGAAGCCGGCGTTCGGTGGCGGAGGACCATTCCCCGCCATAAGCATGTGCAAGAAGCGCACGAAGACGGTCGGCAGCGCTGGGCTCACCCCGGGCGGCAGAGAGGCAGACGATCCCGTCCGCGTCGGCGAATTGGTCGTATGCACCGCCGCAGTCCGTGATGGCGCGCTGCTCGAAGGCGAGTCGCATCTCCGGGTCCCGCTCGGCGGGCCAGCGGTAGCCGAGCAGGCGGGCGACGGCGACTTGGAGAACGGTGCTGTCGAAACGGACCGGGCCGTGTGCGGTGAGCTTGGCGTCTTCGTCCCAAATGACGCTCCGGCAGGGGTCGCCGTGGAAGACCCACTGTGTGGGGTCGTCGGAATAGGGTTCGGGGAGACCGTTGGGGTAGCGTTCGGCGGCGACCTTGGTCCAGTGGTCGAGGTCGAAGGGGACTTTGACTAGGGTCGCCGCGGTGACCTTCAGTGCTTGGTCGATTTGTCGCAGAGCAGTCTCATGCATCCCGGACTCACAGAAACACAATACAGCGGAGGCGTGACTCTCGTCGCGCGGAGCCAGTACGCCGACATTGTCATCGAATACTTCGCCGCCGTAGGCGTAGGGTGTGAGTTCCCCTGTCTTCCTGACCGCCACTCCATCGCGCTCCCAGATACCGTGCCCGTGGATCCGGCATCCGGGCATGGCAAGGAGACTCGGATCACTCAGCGGTACCTTGGCTAGCAGCGACCGACCTGTCCACGGCGATGCCTTATCGTCTCCAGGAGAGTCTAGCCACTTCACAGACTTAGGCAGAATACGAGGAAGCTCCCAGTAGCGGAGCAAAAACCGGGGACGGTCACCCGTGGTACTGCCCTTCCCGTAATCCGCGATCAGGGAAAGCAGAGGATGATCCTCGAGCGGCTCTAGCAGAACCCGCGAATCCGGATTCCTGAGCTGCTCCGCTTGGACCGATCTCACCACCTTCGCCTCCCCGCTCAGCAGTTCCGCCTTCTCGGCCGCCTTGATCGGGCGCTGCCCCCGCGGAGCCGACACGTCAACCCCTGCCATTTCCCACTCCGAACCGGGACGGTCGGCCGACAGGATAGTCAGCGCGACGTTGACGACCTCGCCGCTGATCGTCTCGAACGCCCCGGAACCCAACCGCGCCACCACATTCCACGTCCGCTCGTTGAGCAACCTCTCGCGCAGCTTCCGGTATGTCGTCAGGAACAGCCAGTTTTGTGGCGTCACGACCGCCTGCGTGCCGTGCTCGCTCAGCCACCGGAAGATCCGCGACACAAAGACCGTCGCGATGTCGCCCTTGGCGTGCCCATGGTGCTCTTCGGCGAACTTCCGAAGTCGGCCGCTCTGCTTTCCCCTAGCCAGGAACGGCACGTTGGTGACTACAAGCGTGTAGCGGCCCGTTAGGATCTCGGCCGCGCGCGCCATGCCCGCCGCCGCCACGGCCCGTTCATCGCGGCCTGCGGCTCCCCCTTCCCGCCGGATCACGGCATCGAGCGGCTCCCGAAGGGATTCATACTCTGCCCCGAGTAGATCATCTCCCACGGCACCCGGGTCGATCAGAGACCCCAGCTCGCGGGCCTGCCCGAAGAGACGGTGCAGCCGGGCCATCCCCTCCTGTAGCGGTCCCCGCGCGAGAGATGCCTTGCTACCGAAGAGATCCGGGTCTTCCGCCAGCCCGGTGAACCCTTCCAGGCGGTCCGTCAACGCAACCCATTCGGCCTCGGAGGCCTCTGGTGCGATTCCCGAGCACGCGATGTTGAGCGGCGGCAGCCGGATCCACCCACCCGCCATCCGCCATGCCGCAAGCGCCACGTTGAACGCGGCGATCTGGGTGCAACGCGGATCGATCTCCAGTCCGAAGAGGTTGTCCGTCAGGACCGCGCGAATGGCATCGGGCACGGACAGCGCCTCGTCTTCCATCCGCAGCCGCACCAGAAGATCGAAGGCTTCGACCAGGAAGTGGCCGCTCCCGCAGCAGGGATCGAGAACGCGAAGGTCACGCACTGCTCGGGGCCAGTCCGGAAACGAGCCCGCCGCCGGGCACCAGGGTCCCGAGCGCTCGCCGTCCCGGTCTTCCGGAGCCTTGCCACACGCGAAGCGCAAGTAGGTGAAGTCGTATCCGCCGCTGGCCTCGAGGCGCATCCGCTCGCGAAGCGCATCTTCGCTCACGGCCGCGACCGCAAGTTCCGGGTCCTCCCCCAACACCTTGCCCGCACGCCACGCGCCTATGGTGTTGTGCAGGAGGAACAGCACTATGTAGCGCTCGGTGAAGAGCTGGGTCACTGCAGGAAGCTCGTCCGCGCCGATCTTCTTGCCGCTGCTGTTGACCTGGTCCTTCTCGTCGGCTCTCCAGTACTGGTAGGTCCAACCGAGCGAATCCTGCGCCGTGAAGACCGACTCGGGCAGCGACTCGAGAAGTGTTTCGAGCTTCTGCCGGGTCTCGGGGAGCAACGCCACCTCGAGGACCGGATCATCCTGGCCGAAGATCTCCGGCAGCATCTTCTCTGCCCACTCTCCCGCCAACTGCCACGGACTGGCGCCCTCTTCGCGGGCCAGCTCCCTGTATGGTGGAGACAGGTCCGACCTGCTTGAACCATTCAATCCGAACCCGGTCAGACAGCTTCACGACCATCGTCTGGCGATCGGACAGCTTGGGGAAGCGACCGTTCCACCACTCGGAATTCCATACGGCTGCATCCCAATGTTCTTTGGGGCCGATGTCGACACGATCCCGCGCGTCGGACGGCGGATCGCATGCCTCCTGCACGAGGGCGACATCCGCGTCCATTTTATGCAGCCAGCGCCATGGCTCCTTCTGATGGTTGGTGTTCCAGCAAACCACTTTCACCATTCGAATGCTCCGTTGAGATTTGCCACCCACACCGGCATGATGAGCACCACCGCTATAGACCGCGATCGCCACCGGGCCGAGCAGCCCCGCCACCAGCGACAACGCCACCGTAACCGTGCCGAGCCCAATCCCCGCCGTCCAGCCTACCGCTTTTACACAAATCCCGGGACACTACCTGAAGGAATTCGGAGAGTACCGCACGCAGCGCTATGTACGGCGCGCCTTCCACCAACTAGAACGCGGAGAGCTGCCGGGTCTCAATGGGTAGCCCGTCCGGCCGTGCTCTCAACCGCCCGTTACGCAGCCGACCGGCTCCGCAACGTGGGTCTACCTAATCGGCAGAAACCGCAAGGCATGAGCTGCGAGGCCATGGGCGAGTTCCGCGTTTCTGCGCCCCGCGGCGGCCTTCGAACGGCTTCTATTTATGCGTTCCTCGGATGGGACCTAATGCGACCCGGATTCCCGCCATTTGATGCCATTTTCTCGCCCTTTAAGCACGGCAGCATCAGGTATGGTAGGACGGCAAGTGCGGCAGATCGTGCAGTCCTGGTTGAACTTAGACGATTCCTTGCCGGGATTCACGCCACCGCTACTCTGCCTTGCGGGCGTTGTCCGCGCAGTACGAGATGGAACAGCGGCGGCACTCCGAGCAGGTCGAAGCCTTGCGGCAGCGTGTCGAGCGGCAGACCGGGGAGAACGAAGCCTTGCAGAGGCGAATCGAGCGGCTCGACGGGCAAGTGACACGCTTGGCCGAGTACTGCAGGATGCTCGCCGCGAAATCGCGCGGCCTCCGCATCTGATGCGCCGCCGCGGGCCGGAGCGCGATCATGGTCCGAGCCGCTGACGATCACGTCAAGTCGCTTCCGGCCCGAACGCCGCAACGGGCGGCGCGCCAACAACCACCCGTCTGGCGGAGATGCCTTCCCGGCGCGAAGTTTCAACCGTGCAGATCGTGCAGTCCATCATGGAGAGGAATCGAATGATGGCACGCACGAAACGAAGTCGGCGCAGCTATGGCGTCGGCGAATGGGGCCGGAATCGGGTGAGGGTGTTCCCCGATCCCAAAACCGGCCTGTTCCAGATAGAGTGGCGCGAGAACGGGCGCAGGCTGACCCGGTCGCTCAAGCACCGCGACTGGGCTCGGTCCAAGAGGCAGGCGGACGAGGTTGCCGCTGGCTTCGCGGTCCACGAGCCCGCTGGCAAGGCCGAAGCCGAACCAGAGCCGCTCACTCTGGGTACGCTTTTTGACATATACGGTGAGGAGGTGACGCCGACCAAGGCCGACCGGACACGGCCGCGCGACCGGGTCGCGACCACGATGTTCCTCCGCTTCTTCGGACGGGACCGGGACCCGGCGACGCTTTCCCAGCGCGACTGGGACCGGTTCATCCGGGAGCGGCGCGCGGGCAGGGCCGGCATCTCGGGTGAGCCCGTGAGCAACCGGACGATCGAAGGAGACCTGACGTTCCTGATGGCGGTGCTCAACTGGGCCGCAAGGTCGAGGGACGAGCAGGGCCGCCTGCTCCTCGACAGGAACCCGCTGAAGGGCCTCAGGAAGCCCAGGGAGAAGAACCCCACCCGCGTCGTGCTCGATGAAGAGGAGTATCGGACGCTGCTCGGGGTTTCCCGGCAGGTCAATTGGCGATTCCACGTCGCGCTCGCGCTCGCGCACGAGACCGGGCACCGGATCGGAGCCATCCGACAGCTCCGGTGGTCGGACATCGACCTCGAAGGCATGACCATCCGGTGGCGGGCGAAGCACGAGAAGAACGGCTACGAACACACCACGCCGGTGACGGCCGAGGCGATAGCGGCGTTGGAAGAGGCGCGACGGATGAGCAGCGGGACGGGAGACGCTCCGGTGCTGCCCGCCGGGACGGATGCCTCCAGATGCATGGGTCGCGGATGGGCGTACCGGCTGTGGCGCAGGGCGGAGGCCCTCGCGGGGATGGAGCGCAAGGGCGGACGTGGCTGGCACTCGCTTAGGCGGAAGTTTGCGACCGACCTGATGGACCTGCCGCTCAAGGTGCTCTGCGACTTGGGCGGATGGAAGAACGCACACACGGTGCTCAGATGCTATCAGAGAGCCGACGAGGGACAACTCAGGAAGGCTCTGGAAGGCCGCACGCGGGTTCGCGGCTGAGATCCCAATCGGCGGGAATCAAACAGCGGGAACCGGACCGACGAATCCCGTAAGTGACACGTTCACAAACAGATACAAATCTGATGATGCCTGCTGGTAGCACTGGAGCACTGTCTTGGCCTCCTTCCAGCCGCCGAGTTCGCAGAGCACCTTGAGCGGCTGGTCCATGAGGTCGGAGGCGAACTTCCGTCTCAGGGAGTGCCAGCCCCTCCCACGCTTAGGTTCAAGCCCCGCGAGCGCCTCCGCTTTTTGCCACCAAACGCGCGCCTGACAGGAGCCCACGCACCTCGACGGATCCTGCGGCGAGGGCAGCACGAGAGTGTGTCCGGTCACGGGGTTCCTCTTTCGCGCCGCCTCCAAGGCGGCGAGCGCCTCGGCGGTGACCGGCGTCCGGTGCTCGTAGCCCGACTTCTCGTGCTCTGCGCGCCAGCGGATGGTCTTGCCCTCCATGTCGATGTCCGACCACCGGAGCTGGCGGATGGCACCGATGCGGTGACCCGTCTCGTGCGCGAGCACGAGCGCGGCGCGGAACCGCCAGTCGACCTGCCGGGACACCTGTAGAAGCGCTTGGTACTCCTCCTCGGCCAGGACGATTCGGGCCGGGTTCTTCTGCTTGGGCGTCTTCAGGCCTCTCAGGGGATTCGCTTCCAAGAGCAGGCGGCCCTGCTCGTCCCTCGACTTGGCGGCCCAGTTGAGCACCGCGATCAGGAACTTCAGGTCGCGTTCGATCATCCGGTCGGACACCGGCTTGCCGCTCGGGCCGACCCTGCCCGCCCTACGCTCCCGGATGAACCGGTCCCAGTCGCGCTGGGACAGCGTGGCCGGGCTGCGCTTCGATCCGAAGCACCCGAGGAACATCCTCATCGCGGCCCTGTCGTGCAGCCGCGACTGTCCACGCTTGGTGGGCGTCACCTCTTCACCGTAGATGTCAAAAAGCCGCTCCAGGGTGAGCGGCTCGAGCTCGGCGTCCGCCTTGCGGTGGAGCTCCGGCCCGAGGTAGCCAGCGGCGAACTCGTCCGCCTGCCGCTTCGCCCGTCTCCAGTCGCGGTGCTTCAGCGACCTTGTGAGCCTGCGCCCGTTCTCGCGCCACTCGATCTGGAACAGGCCGGTCTTGGGATCGGGAAAGACCCGTACCCGGTTCCGGCCCCATTCGCCGGCGCCGTAGCTGCGCCGGATAGGTTTCGTGCGTGCCATCATTCGATTCCTCTCTCGATGATGGACTGCACGATCTGCGCATCGGAAACTTGGGGTGCGAACGGCTTCTTGACCAGTGGCGTCGGCGGGCTCATGGACGTTGGGCTGCCTGTTCGGCCCACGAGGGCGAAGACCCGAAGGCCGGTCCCAGTCCTTGACCCGCCGAGCCGGATGCTTCGCGACTCGCGAGTTCGGAGCCACGATTGGAGGTCGTTTTCCGCAGCGGCGACCGAGAGCGATTCGGGGGGCGGAACTTGACCGCCGATCGCCGGGGGTCGGTGGCGTACCGCGCGCGCACATCGACATCGAGGTGCATGTGCACGGAACCGCCGTCGCGATGTGCGCGCCAGCGGTTCCGTATGTCGCTGGCTGCTTTGCGGTTGCACCCCGGCCACCGGATCGGCGATACCGTTCCAGAGGGTGCGGCCGTGGCGGGAGCGACCCCCCTCTTTCGATGCCTGGTACGGCATCGGGGAGGGTTGGATGTGCACGCCCATCCACCCTCCGTCGGGAGGTCGCTCCGGTCCAGCAATCCCGTGCGGGAAGGCCATCGGTCACCTGGGACGGGCGCGTCCCGGACTTGGCGGCTTGGGCTGTGGCCCGAACCATCGGGGGTACCCCGGCCTTGCTCGGTGATGCCCGGCTGCCAGACGGCCGGCCGGTCGGCGAACGGGTGATCCGCCGCCTCGAAGCGGCGCTCAAACCGCCTTCCCGCGTAGGGATTGATGGCTCGGGAGCGACCCCAAGGGACGGGGGCAGGGGTGTGAAAACACACCTGCGTCCGAACCCGTACCAGGCCCTCGGACTGGGGGGTCGCTCCCGTCCCGGTCAGTGCTGCCCGTGCGGCGCTGACCGACCCGGCCGCGAAGGCGCAAGACGTTGCCGTGTCGTGGCCTACACCGCAGCACCGGCGCGCATCGCCGGAGGGCCAAAGTGCGCATCGGCCCCCCGCGTCGTTTGCGCACTCCAGTGCGGCCATGAGACGCGCGCCGGTCGTCACCGGTAGCGCGCTCCCGCGAGGCGCACCGTTTGCCAGGCGACGCCGCGGTGAATCGCCCCGCGGCCTGCCTGCCGGCGGGCCTGCTTCTCCAGCGCGACGCTGCGTTTCAGGGCGGCTTGCAGGCCTCCGAACTCCTCGAGGATCTGGATCGCGCCTTGAAGGATCGCCCGCTCGATACGGGCAAGTTCCTCACGGATCCCGGCGTCGGGCTCGCCGGGGCCGGACGCCTCAGCCCAGCCGCTCATCACGGCCAGGGCCCGGTCCATCTCCCGCGAAGTGCGGGCGACGGCGACGACCTCGACGGACCGGCCTAGCCTATGGAGCGCGTGCCAGAGCCCGCGGTGCGCCCCGCCCCACGAACGTAGCGCGGTCGAGGTATCGTGGCCGGGATCGACGTAGACGAACACTGCACGGCCCGAGTCCAGTGCGACGGGCAACTTGAGCGGGAAGCAGCGCCGGGTGTCCCCGGCGGCTCCGCGGTAGAGGCGCGAGGGCAGCAACTCACGCTCGATCCCGAGCGCCTCGAACGCGCCGACCTTCTCCGGTTCGGTGGGCAGCCACGGCAGGCCGGTGTGCCCGATCACGTAGTCGAGCGAGAGCAGGCGGCGCATGAGCACGTCGGCGGACGCCGTGCGGCGGTGGCGGATGTGCTCGGCTCCGAGCGCGTGGTATAGACCCCGGGAGAAGATCCGGCACACGCGGCCGATCCCCCGAACGCCCGGCACGGTCTCCTCGGCGGCGAGGCCCTGCGCGATCAGCGCGTGGACGAGGCGGCGCGCCCGCTCGTGATGCGTGTCCAGGAACCGCGTCGCCTGTGTGCGGGTGAACACGCCGCTGTGGAGGCATACGAGCGCGATCCACTCGGCCTGGCGGCCCGTCCAACCGAATGGCTCGAGCGCCTTCTCTCGCCCGGCGAGATGGGCGATCATCGCGGGGCTTCCGTGACCAGGGCACGGTCGGCCTGGAGGTAGGTGATGAGGATGCCCATCGGGTTGTAGACGACGAGCTCGGAGGGGATGACGGTGAGGAACGTGAACCGGAGCGTGATCGACCAGCGCTCGCGCCGGGTCTCCTGCCCCTGCCTGAGGTGGACCAGATCGAAGTCGGCGGTCGCGCCGTGCGGCGCCTCGGGTGCGGGGTGGATGCGGAGCACGACCTGCTCGACCTGGAGCTCGGTGTCGGCGGTGCCGGCCGCCATGGCGGCGACCTCGGCGCCGTCCCTCGTGAATGCGGCGTTCGCCAGCTCGGTCGAGAGGAAGCGGAGGCTCCGCGTCCAGTGCTCCTCGACCGTGGCCCGTCGCCGCGAATAGAAGTCGGAGATGAACCGGTTGAGGAAGTACTTGGTCGTGGGATCGAGCGGATCCGCCTGCGCCGTTGCGGCCTCGTAGGCCACGGCCTCGGCGCGGCCGACCTCGTCGACCCGGACGACGATCGGGCGGGGCGGCTCGACGGTCGCGACCCGGAGGAGCAGCACGGCGAGCGCGAGACACGCTCCTCCGAGAATCATTGCAAGCGTCCGGAGCTTCCGGTTCGCCTCGACGGTCTCACCCCAGATTTCCGCGTACTCGCGGCCGGCATCGTGTTCTCGGTTCATGGATGTCTCCTTCAGCCTCCGGGGACTGGGGGGCGGGCCGGGTTCGCGGCGGCGGTGAGGCGTCCGCCGCCGCGCACCACGAGCGCCATCATGCCCGACCCGACGGATCCGGAGCCGGAGACGAGCATCGCGGCGAGCTCGCCCACCTTCATGCCGGCCATCAGGCCGGAGACGACGAGCGGGAGGAGGACGACGACCCACAGCCCTAGCTCGGCCGGGTCGGAGGAGCCGGTGCCCATCAAGGCGCCGGTGTAGGTCGTGACGTAGCCCATGCCGACGCCCATGAACACGCGGAGGATCGCGCCGGCCACGACGCCGTAGAGCGTGTAGACCATGAGCGTGCGGAACCAACCCCAGAACAGGAACGCGAGCGGCTCGAACAGCAGCCAGGGGATGAACACGGGGCCGAGCAGGATCACGATCGCGAGCGCCACCTGCGCCCAGATCACCTGCGCGTAGGTCAGGCAGAAGAGCGCGACGAGGCCGAGCACGAGCGGCACGCCCATCATCAGCGCGACGAGGGACGAGAAGAACACGCTCACGCCCTCGGTCACGACGGTCATCAGGCTCCCGCCCGACCATGCCGCGCCGAGCCGTGCGGCGAACGCCTGGACCAGCGCGGTCATCTCCGTGTAGCCGACGGACACGACGTCGGAGATGAACAGGTTCTGGAGCCAGATCCCTCCGGCCGCCACCATGGCCGGAAACGTGAACCCGACGCCCGGGATCGGGACGCTGTAGTAGTGGAGCAACGTCCGGGGGATCGCGATCCCGAGCACGACACGCACGAGGGACCACGGTTCGAGCGTGCCGCTGTAGGCGATCTTGAGCCCGCTCCAGGCGACGACGATCGCCGCGAGACCGCCCCACAGCTGGTGGCCGAGCGTCAGCACGTCGGGCGCGGCGCCGCCGACCACCGTATCGAGCACGACGTCCAGGAACCCCTTGAAGTCCTGGAGCTGATCCGCCGGGATCTGGGCCGGGACGTTCGGATCGATCGACTGCGGGGGAGGAAGTTGCATGACGGTCGCTCCCGGGGCCTAAACTTGGCCGCCCATGTAGAACGACGGGATCTTGAACAGGAGCCCCTCCCGGAGCCGGTCGCGGTTCTGGAACGCGGCCGTGCGCATCGCATCCGCCATCGCGTTCGTACGGAGGCGTGCGTCCCTCCACTCGGCCAGCCGCTCGAGCCGGTCGATCTCGGCCTGCTGCATCCGGTTCGCTTGCTCGACCGCTTGATAGGCGAGCACCTGCGCCACGGCGGCGTTGATCCGGCCCTGGGTCAGCGCGGCCGCCACTTGCGCCTGCTGGAGCGCCGTGTTGGACAGGTTGCTGTTCGCGGTCAGGTCGTCGAACGAGTCCTGCGCGCTCTCGACGGTCGAGGCGAGCGAGGCCGCGGCGTCCATCATCGCGTAGTCGAGCACCCTCTGCCGGTCGGCGGCCTCCTTGGCCTGGCGGTAGTCCTCAGCCGCGCGCGACGACGCCTCGGCCGGGCGGTTACGGAACAGCCCCAAGATGTCCGCCTCGCTCACCTGGTCGGCCACCCCTTGGGCGCTCCGCCAGACATCGGTGAACGAGTCGCCGCTCCCCATGTCACGGACCGCGTCGACCAGCTCTCCGGCCGCGCCGGTGAAGTCGGAGCCCCAGTCGAGGCCGTCGCCGACGAGGCCGATGGATCCGGCCGCCAGCTCCGCAAACGGCTCGATCAAAGCGTCCACCTCGCCGCGCGCGACGTCCTTCATGTAGTCGAGCTGCTCCTCGAGCTCGGTGAGCTGGCGGGTCATCGTCCGCATCTGGCTGAGCTGGTTCGCAAGCTGGGTCGCTTGGTTTACGATCATCTGGGCACGCTGAATCACGCCGCCGATGTCGAAGAGGGCGTTGGCCGGCCCAGCGCTCGCGAGCATCAGGACCGAGACCAAGAGGACGGTGGTAAGGCTGCGGTGACGCATGATGAGCTCCTTGTTTGTCATTGCCGTGTCCCGGCCCTGGGGACCAGGACATCGGAGGTGAACCAGATGCGCAGGCGATGGCCGGCGCGGATCGTGATCGTGGGTAGCCGGTTCAGGAACCGGTCGAGAACCGAGGTCGCGCTCTGGCCGAGGCCTTGGCCGACGCCCGCCCTGAGGCCGAACGGCGAACCGCCGGCCAGGGCGAGTCCGCTTACGACGCCGATGGCTCCGGCGGCCGCGAACGTGCTGAAGTAGTGGCGGTCGACTTGGTCCCGAAGCGCCCCTTCGCCCGCCTGGTTGAGGCCGGTGAACTCGAGGTCGATCCAGCTCCCGTCGGGCAGGAGTAGCCGGTGGAACGCGACGGCGAGCCGGCTCTGGTCCGGGTCCTGAACGGCCCGGGCCGTGCCGACGACGCGCGTGCCGCGCGGGATCAGGACCCGCTGGCGGTCGGCCGAATAGAACGGGACCGAGACCATGGCGAGCACCGGTCCCGGGAAATCGCCCGAGAGCTGCGTGAGGAGCACCCCTTCGAGGAACGAGCCCTCGTGGATCCGCTCCCAGCCCGGCGGGTCGGCGGGTTGCACGCTCCGGCCGGGCTCAGCCGTGCCGGGGGTGCGAGGAGAGCTTGGCGGTGCGGCAGGTCCCGGGGAGCCGGAGAGGAGCTGCCCGGCCGCCAACTCCGCTTCCAATTCGTTCTCGAGCGCCCCGACCGACTGCTCGAAAGAGGCGAGCGCCGCTTGGACCGTGTTCTCGAGGAGCGCCACATCCGCGTCGGCCGCATCGCCGGTGCCGGCTTCGGACGACTCCGCGGTCGCGTTGGGATCCCGGTACGACTGAGCCACGGGAAGGGCACGGAGCGAGCGGGTTCTTCGCTCCAGCTCCTCCAGCCGAAGCGCCTCCCTAAGCTCCGACTCCGCCGCTCCGATGCCTGGGATCAAGGCTGCGGTGTTCGGCGTCTCCGACTCGGTCTGGAGCCGGGCCATTTCTTCGGCGGCCGCAGCCTGCCGGCGCTCGAGCTCGGCGCGCGCCCGGGCGGCGGCCTCCAGAGTCTGCCGCTCGGCCTCGGCGCGAATACGGCCTTCGAGCGATCGGCCCATCCCGTCGTCGACCGCCTGCGCCTCGGGCAGGGCTACGAGAGTGGGCGCATCTTCCTCGGGACCCGTCATCGCCCACGAGAACAGGAGTCCACCGACGAGCACGGCGATCAACACCACGCCGGCCTTCGTCACGATGCCGCCCGGCAGCGCGCCTTCCGGCGGCGAGACCCACTGCTTCCAACGGCTCATCGGAGCGCTTCCTGCGGCGTGAACCGCCAGCTGGCCCGCTTGTCGCCGATCTGGAGCCATCCGTCGCCCAACACGTGTCGAGCGATGTAGAGGCCGTCCTCACTGAGGTCGTAGGCGACGAGCGCCGGCTCGCCGTCCCGGAGCTCATAGAGGGCCGGCGACTCCTGCGCGCGGGAGCGGAGATAGGTGAACTGCCCGTCGTGCCACATCGCCTCGACGAGGAACGGCCGGTCGGCCGCGTCCCCGTCGAGCCGGTACTCGAACGCGAGACGCGCGGGATAGCCGGCACGGAACGCCTCGATCGCCGACTCAGCCTGAGTCCGGGCTTCCAGGATGCCGGCCTCGGCCGCCTCCCGGGCGCTGCGAGCCGCCTCGGCCGCCTCGGCGGCCATCTGCTGATAGGCCGCGACCTCGCTACGCGCGACGAACGCGGGACGGCCCGTGCCGCCGCTGTACAGTCCCGTCTTCTCCGCTCCAGACTCGACCCGGACGACCAGGTGGGGCGGGCCGTCGCTGTGCTCGGCCACCAGGAACGAGTAGATCCGCCCCGACTCGCAGACGAGCGCGATGTTCGTCGCCGCGTCCGGCCGCAGGGGCTTCAGGAACGCGACGTTCGCCGCGCCCGCCAGATGCCAGTACTCCGAGTCGCCGACGACGAAATCCAGGATGTTCTCGTCGGTGGGGAGCACGATGACCGTCGTGTGACGGACCCGGGTGCGCAGCCGGTGAATGCGGTCCTCGCCCTCCTCCGGGACCGCTACCCGGAGGAGGGCTTGGTCGTCGTTCTCCTGCTGCGCGGCGGCCCTAGCGGGGAGGGCAGCCAAGAGAAGGGCGGTTAGAACGAGGGGTGTCATCGGTGGTCGCATGGCGTATCAGCTCCTTGCGTTGGGGGTGGGGGTGGGATCGTCTCGGCTCGCGAGAACCTCGATGGCCCGGGCGAGCCCGTGACGCTCGACGGCCCGGGCCCTCTGCTCGGCGTCCAATGCGGACGAGGTGTAGAGCCAATAGCTCTCCGGATCGACCTCGAGCCGGAGCACCGCCGCCCCGTCCGGGCGGCGCAGATAGATCTCGCGCTTGGGGATCAGGCCACGGACCTGGGCCAGCTCCGACTCGCTCAGCCGGAACAGCGCCCCGACCGCGTCGGGCAGCTCCGGGTTCGCGAGGAACAGCTTGGTCGGGATCGACTCGAGGAGCGCCGCAGCACCCGGCGTCGCCGTCACGTCCACGGCGGACTGCGTGGCCATGATCAGCGCGGCGTTCTTCTTGCGCCACGTCTTCGCCGCTTCGGCCAGGTAGCTCAGCACGACGGGGTCCTGCAGGTAGCGCCACGCCTCGTCCACGACCATCAACTTCAGGCGCGCCGCCTCGGCCGGGTCCTCAACCTCCAGGCGCATCCGCTCGAGCAGGTAGGAGAGCGCCGCGTCGCAGAGATCCGGATGCTCGACCGCACCCGCCAGATCGATCACCTGCCAGTCGGCGAACTCGAGATCCGGCGCTCCGACGGCCGGGTTATCGAAGTACGCGCCCCACGCGCCGCCTTCGATCCAACGGCTCCAGGCCGGCCACGTCGCCGAGGGGAGGGAGCTGGCCAAGACACTCAGCGTGCGCCGCTCCGGCTCGAACGCGTAGAGGTCCTCGATCCGTGCCCGGATCTCGCTCGTATCCGCTCCGCTCGCTTCCCAACCGCCGAGCTTCAGCAACCGCAGCACCCAGCCCGTCAGGAACTGGAACGTCCGCGTGCCCGCCGGGAGCGCGAACGGCTGCAGCCGGAGCGTCGGCTCCGCCTCGCCGGGCGACAGCTCGAGGTAGCGGCCCCCGAGGAACCGGGTCAGCCAGCGGTAGGAGCCGCCCAGGTCCAGGATCAGGACGCGCGGGTCGTACCTGAGCGCCTCGACCAGCAGGAAGTTCAGCGTGAAGCTCTTCCCCGAGCCGGTCGCGCCGAGCATCAGCGTGTGGCCCACGTCGCCGGCGAACAGATCGTAGTGGTACGCCGTACGCCACGGCGTCTCCAAGACCGCGAGCGACTCGCGACCCAAGTGCTTGCTCTTCGCCGTGCCCCGTGGCGGCCCGAACAGCGGCGCGAGGCTCGCCGCCACGCCGGCCGACACGAAGACCTTCCGCACCTGCCGCCCCCGGGGCTGGGCCGGCAGCCGGGAGAACCAGGCCGGCAGCTGGCCGTAGCCCTCCCGGATCACCTTCGCGTCGTGCGCGGCGAACAGCCGACGCAGGTCCCCGTCCAGCCGCTCGATGCTTCCCAGCTCGCCGTGGAGCGCCACGGTGAGCGTGGCCTCGCCGTAGCTCACCCCGTCCGCTTCGAGCTCGACCAGCGCCTCGCCCAGCCGGTCCGACTCGGTCGCCGCGGCCGAGTCGACCATCGCGGCGGCCGTGCCCTCGGTCTCCTGCACGTGCGCCATCATCGAGTAGCGCCTGGCGAAGTAGTGCCGCTGCGCACCACGGATCCGGCGCCGGGCCGCCTCCATCGCCCAGGGCCGCCACTCGAGCGACACGGTCATCACGGCATCGAGGCAGTAGAGATCCCGGAGCAGGTTCGCGTAGGCTTGGCCCGGTGGGGACAGGAGCGAGTACAGGATCACCGGCTCGCCGTCGAGCCGCAGGTGTCCTCGCTCCGCCTCGAGCTCCGAAAGCGCGAGCCGCCAGTTCATACCGCTCCCCGTCGCGCCGTCCCACACCGTGCCCGGACGGTTGATGAGCTCGGAGAGAAACCGCGAGGCTTCGGCGGGCTCGAGCATCTCGATCGGCGTGTGCTCCCCTACGAGCGCACGGCCCGCGTCCACCGTCGCGCGGAAGCGGGCGGCGGCCGCCTCGATCTCGGACCGCAGGTAGGTGGGCGCGCCCCCTCGGCGGCGCTTCCACCACTGCATGAGCCGGGAGGCGCTTCCTGTTCTGGGCCCGTCTGCCACCGTGCGGAGACGGGGATCGTGCGACCATACCAGGTAGGCCTCGAGCTGCTGCACGCGGCCCGAGAGAAACGCACTCCGCTTCCGCTGGGAGACCGCTACGATGCCGGAACCGTCGGCGTCCTCCGCCTCGGGCACACTCGGCCGGCGCAGCAGATAGAAGTAGAGGCGTGTGTCGGAGTCCAACCCCGAGAGGAGCCGCTGCCAGCGGCCCAGCACGCGGTCGATCTGTTCGGGCGAACGCCCATCCACCACTGCGGGCGCCAGCTGGCCGGCCGCGATCAGCTCGCCCGTGCGGGTCAGGCAGGTGCGGCCGTCCTCGAGCCAACCCCAGTAGGGCAGCTCCTCGGCCAGCGAGCCGGCTGCCTCGTGGTCCCGGAGCTCCGCGGCGATCCTCATCGCCCGCTCCGGATCACGAGATGCCACGGCTCTTCGGCCCACTTGCCCGGGTCGAAGCGCGCCGGGTAGCGCGTCCCGGCCCGTAGCACGCCGAGCATGTCGGGGTCCTTGCGGCCGGCCAGCCATCCGGCCCCAAAGCCGACCGCGAACACCACGCCGCCCGTCACCAGCGAAGCCGTCGCGTTCCACATTGCGAGCCCGAGCGTCGCGACGAGGAGAAACCCCCTACGCTCCACACCCAGGATCGTGAGCGGACGGTTCAGCGCCGCATAGCCGGCCCAGCGCCTCAGACCCCTCATCAGAATAGCCACGCCAGGAAGTTCGCCGCGCCCATCGCCATCCCCAGCCCGAAGATGATCCCGGCCAGCGTCCGCTTGCTCCCGCCCTCGCCGAACGCGAACATCAGCCCGCCCACCACGATCGCGATCAGCGACAGCCCCCTCGCGATCGGACCCGTGAACTGCGCCTGCAGCTCGTTCACCGCCTCCACCCACGGGCTCGTCCCCTGCGCCAGCAGCACACTCGGCGTCAGCGCCAGCAGTGCGGCCCAGGCGGCCGCTTGCAGCGTTCTCGACAACGTTCTCATTCTCTCTCCTCCTTGGGGTTCAGTTGTGTTTTGCCGCCGAGGCGTCCCCGCCCCGGCCCTGCTCGATCCGCTCATCCATCCATTCCTCGACCTCCGACTCGATCCAGCGCACCGCGCGCTCGCTCAGCCGGACCGCCCGGGGGAAGCGCCCCTGTGCCGACCAGTCGTAGATCGTGGTCCGCGACAGGCCCGTCAGCGCCTCGACAGCCGAGATCCGCAGGAAACGGATCGGCGCATTCGTTCTCTGTTCGATCGGTTGTTCACTCATCGCTCTGCTGCTCCTCGTTCTCCTCGCCCCCGGCGAAGGCTTCCGGCGCCGGTGGCCTCGGGGCGGAGTCCGAGGGCCGCCCGAGTCCAGGTCGGAGTCCGCCACGAACGCCAGAACCCGGTCCGCCGTCCTCAGCGACAGCGAGCGTCCGCCGTCGATCTGGCGCATCAGGTTCGGGTCGCCCAGCGCCTTCAAGCCGAACGTCGTCGGACTCACGCCCGTGCTGCCCAGAAACGCGTTCAGCCGTGTGTTGAATTGCTCCTCCAGGGTCTGCATGAGAGCCGTTCCAACCGTGTCATGGCCCGTAACGTTGAAGGGGCCTTTGCCAGGAAGTCAACTCTTAGGAAATCTCCTAAGTGTCCGTGGTGCACGTAGTTATCCGACGTTGTCCGGGAGGCTCTGGAGGCCGCCGCCAGTGGCATGGCAGACACAGCCTCCGCAGCGCTCGCCAGAGGTTCCCGTCAAGGGTCTTAGGGCTCGACCGGAAGGTCGGCCCGGGCACGGCCGACTTGGCGTCGCCCACACGGAAGTGACAGGTTTCACATGCCGGGGCGCGCGGCGGTCGCCGAGCGGCGTGCCGTGCCTGCCGCGGCAACGGATCAAGGGCTTCGAGAGTCGCTCCGAACAGGACGACTGTTATATTTGTGGTTCGATTTGTGACGCGGAGAGAGAAAGCCATGAAGAGCCTGCCCGAGCGCATCATGGAGCACGCCGAGGCCACGCCGATCTGCCCGGCGGCCCTGCTTCACCTCGGCCAAAGGGCCGCGGTGGGTCAGGCGCTCTCTCGCCTGGCCCGTTCAGGCCGGCTCATGCGGATCCGCCAAGGGGTCTACATGCGCCCGATCGAGACCCGCTTGGGGCGGTGTGCGCCGGGCACCGAGAAGTCACTCCTGGCGCTCTCGGAGCTCTGGGGCGAGACGATCGTCCCGAACGGAGGCGGCGCGGCCAACTGGCTTGGTTTGACGACGCAGAATCCCGTCCGCTCGGTCTATCTCACCTCCGGCCGCAGTCGGCGATTGCGCTTCGGCAAGCATCCCGTCGAGCTGCGCCACGCTCCGCGCTGGCAACTGGCGGCTCCGCACAGGATGGCGGGAGTGGTGATCCGTGCCCTGGCATGGTCGGCCCCGAAGAGGTCGAAGACAGCCTCGACGCGATCCTGCCCAAGCTCTCGGAGGAAGACCTCGAGGAGCTTGCGGTCGCGCGGGGCGTCATGCCGGTGTGGATGGCGGAGCCGCTGACCACGCGTCTGGCGCATGGCTGGAGCACTGTTTCAGCGCCTGGCGGCCGAAGAGCGCCGTCATGCCTTGCGTGCCGCTCAAGCCGAATGCCCGCACCTGGCGTTCGTGCTCGAGAAAGACATCTGGGTGGTCGCAACCCTCGGCGTCCTGTTCGACGCCCCGTTCGGCCATCAGTTGGTGTTCAAGGGCGGCACCTCCTTGTCCAAGGTGTGGCGCGCGATCCGGCGGTTCTCGGACGTCATCGACATCACCTACGACATCCGCGGCTTCGCACCGGATCTGGTTGCCGGTGCCGGCGACGAGGCGCTGCCGCTCACGCGCAGTCAGGAGAGGCGCTGGACAAAGGCGGGCGGCCGCGACTAGAAGCTGACACCACAGAGGAGCCATGAGATGTGTCGACCGCAGGATCGAACCGGGCCTGCGGCCGGCCGCGCGACAAAGCCGCGCTGGGCCACCGCATGCGGGACGGCCATCGCCCGGAGTACGACGCTCGCAAGGACACCCGGCGCGCCGGGGACACTACTCGTCCGCCGGCGCCTACCAGCCCACCGTGAGTCGGCCCACCAGGCTGTGGTCCGGCTTGTCCTGAAGCAGACTTTCGCGGCGCTGGGCGTCGAGGCCGAACTGGAAGCTCATGGCGCCACCCTGCACGACAGCCAGGCTGTAGCCCAGCCGGTAGCCGCGCCCGTACTCGGAAGTCGTGACGCCGAACCTCGGGGTCCCCACCAGCCGACTCCCGACCGGCAGCGCATAGCCGAGCTCGGCGTCGATGCGGTCACCCGATCCCGGGCCTCCTGCCCCGAGCCCCTCCATCGTATCGCGGCCCCAGAGCGCGTCGGTACCGCTCATCGCCTGGCCGCCCCACGAGGGCGCGACCCGCGCTGTAAAGCCCAGCGGCGTCTGTGGCGTCGGATCGTAGCTGAACGACACCGACACGCCCCGTTCCCTGAACCCTTCGTCCTGGTGTACGAGCAGCGTCCGCACCCGCACGTCGACCGACAGTCCGGTCAGCGGGTCCGATGCGATCAGGCTTGCGGCGACGTCCGCGCCCGCGCCCGTCTCGGCGTCCCCGCCGTCCTGCCTGAGCCCGAGCTCGAGGCTCGGCCGGAGCGCGATGCCGTGCCCGAACACGTAGCCTCTCGAGGCCTCGAGCGCTGTCCGCACACGCGTCACCACCGCCTCGGTGCCAGCCAGTCGGCCTGCCGGACCCTCCACTGCCTCGCTACCCGTGCCCACCCACAGCGCGTCCGCCTTGAACGCCAGCCCGAACCCGCCGATACCGGCATCCACCAGATCGCCCCTCACGCCTCCGGCCAGCATCGACATCGAGAGCCCGCCCTCGAGAGCGACGGGAGCCGCGAGAGACGTTGGTAGAGACACTGCCTCGCCCGGCGTCAAGCTCAGCGAGCCCCTCCCGTAGCCGGTCACGCCCCAGAGCGTGACCCGCTCCGTCAGCTTGTATCCCACCCAGGGGTGGAGCCCCGTGACCGACGACGCCACCTGGCCGATATCGGCTCCCTGGTAGCCGCCCAGGCCTCGGCGGTGCGAGAGCATCAGCCCGGCCATCAGCGGCCCCTTCGCGTAGTCGGCGCCGAACATCGTCGTGCGGACCCCGCCATCGAGCGACAGCTCGCCGTCCTGGCCGCTGAACCGCGACTCCATCCCGCGGCTCCAGAGCGACACGCTCGCGCCCCCGCCCGTCTCGCGGTTCAGCACGAACCCCGAGCCCATCAGCAGGTCGCCGCCTCCGAGACCCGTCCGCAAGAGCTCGGAGCCGCTCAGATCGGACTGGACGCCCATCGTATCCCGAGCGCCCGCGCCCGCCGTGGACTGAAGCCGGCTCAGGAAGTTCCGGCCCATATCGCGCTCCATCCCACGCCTGAGCTCACGGCCCGCGACCCGGCCCCGGAAGCCCGAGGCTCTGGACGCCTCCAGCCGCTCCTCGACCTGCTCCATCACGTGAAGCGCCGTCGCCCGCCCGAACCGCGCCAGGAGAGCGCGCGGGAGCGGATCGGTGTTCTCGATCGTCCCCGTCGCTTCCGCGTCGGCCAGCCGGCCCTCCGACGGATTCGAGAGCCGGAGCGTCATCGTCTCCTCGCCCTCGTCGTGCGAATCGTCGAGCACCGCGACCTCGACCGTCTTCGACGACTCGCCCGTCTGGAACGTGAGCGTCCCGTCCGCCGCCGTGTAGTCCGTCCCCGCCGATGCCGTACCGTTCACCGTCTGGTAGTCCACCGTCACCTGCCCGGCAGCCGCCCGGCTCAAGGTGACCGCGAAGGCCAGCGGCGCCCCGCCGTTTTCGTCCACCCGCGCGTCGGCGACCGATATCCCCACCGGACTGGCGATGGTCTCCGACAGCGAATGCGACAGGGGCCTGCCGTCCTCGGTGCAGATCGCGTCGACCGCGTCGCAGTCGGTCGTAGCCGGCAGGTCGATGCGGATCTCGCCGGTGGTCTCTGGCTGCACATGGATCTCCCGCAGGTCGTTGCGGCCGTCCACCCGGCGTGCCTTCTTCACGTCACCGCCCGTCACCGTGAACGCGCGATCCCGGAGCACCTCGTAGCTCACCGCCGGATCCTCGCTGAAACGCAGCCGGAAGGTGAACACTGTCGACCCGTCGTGCTCCGACGGCACGTCCTCGAAGCTCGCCGTCAGCGGCGTCTCGGTGTTCTGGATCGTGCCGGTCGCCTCGGCATCGTCGAGATCGGCGCCGGAGGCGCCGCTGAGGGTGAGCGTGAGGATCTCGCCGCCGTCTTCCACCGCGTCGTCCGTGATCGGCACCGAGACCGTCTTCGACGTCTCGCCCGGCTGGAAGGTCAGCGTGCCGCTCGTGGCGGTGTAGTCCGAGCCCGCCGTCGCGGTGCCGTCCGCTGTGGCATAGTCCACCGTCACGGCCGCGGTCGCGGCCGGGTCGAGCGTCACGACGAAGTCGAGCGCAGCGTCCTCTTCCTCGGTCGCCTCCGCGTCGGCCACCGACAGGCCGCTCGGCGGGTCCGGCGCCGTGTCGTCGGCGTCGTCCGTGTCGTCGGCGGCGGCCTCGGGACCCGGCGGCCCGGCGACCGTCGCAGACGGGCTGTTGCTCAGCGGCCTCGGGTCGTCCCCGCGCGTGCACACGGCCCCGGCCGTGCCGCAGGCACTGCCGCCGGGAAGCGAGATCGTCACCGCCTCGCGCGAATCGGGCTCGACCGTGATCTCCCACAGATCGTGGCGGCCATCGACCCGCCGCGCCCCCGTGACGTCACCGTCCGTCACCGAGAAGGACTCGTCGCGGAGGGCCTTGTAGCTGATCCCAACGTCCTCGCTGAACTCGACCCGGACGTTGAAGGCGCTCTGGCCGTCGTGCTCCGCCGGATCGGGATAGGGGAGGACCGGCGTTCCCGGTCCTTCCCCTCCCACACCACCAGGCATGCGGGTCCGCACCTGGCGGTTCGGTGAGTTGAGGTCAGTACGGCGTGAGCCGGGGCACACCCAGCTCGTCGAAGTACGCCCCTGGCAAGGCCGTGTGCAGGGCGTGGTGCGCGGCCACGTGCCACCAGCTTCGCGCGAACCGAGCAGCTCGCCAGGCGAGGTTCTCGCTCACACCGCGAGCCCTCAACTCCCGGTACGCTGTCCTTCCCCGTTTCCACTGGCGTAATTGCAACGTACGCAGCCGGCGGTGGATCCATTGGTCCAGGTCTCGGAAAACCCCCGGTGTATCCGCTAAGCCGAAGTATGCCTTCCACCCCAGCACGTAGCGCCGTAGCTCTTCTGCCACCTGTTGCAGGCTCCGCCCGCCACTCCGGCTTGTAATCTGCCGGACTCGCTCCTTGAACTTCGTCAGGGCCTTCTTGCTGACCCGGCGCTTCACGACCTTCCCTGCCGCTACCCAGAAGCTGTAGCCCAGGAACTGTCGATCCCACACTCGCGCCACCGCGCTCTTTTCCTCGTTGACCTGAAGCCGAAGTTTCCCGTACAAGTGCCTCAGCGCCTGCATCACACGTTGTCCTGCCCGCCTCGACCGCACGTATACATTGCAGTCATCGGCGTACCGGACAAACGCGTGTCCGCGTAGCTCCAACTCCTTGTCCACTTCGTCCAGGAGCACGTTCGCCAGCAACGGCGACAACGGTCCGCCCTGAGGCGTCCCCATGTGCCGCTCCATCACCACCCCGTTCGCCATGACTCCGGCTTCCAGGTAGCGACGGAGGATCCGCAGCATCGCCTTATCCTCGATCCGCTTTGCCAGCCGCCCCATCAGCACGTCGTGGTTCACCCGGTCGAAAAACTTCTCCAGGTCCACATCCACCACCCATCGTCTCCCTTCCTGGATGTATTGCTGCGCTTCGCGCACCGCATCGTGTGCTCGGCGCCCAGGCCGGAAGCCGTGGCTGTGCCGACTGAACGTCGGGTCGAACCTCGGTTGCAGCACCTGCAGGATGGCTTGTTGGATGAACCGGTCCAGCACGGTCGGAATCCCCAACTCCCGGACCCCTCCCCCACTCTTCGGTATCTCCTGCCTTCGTACCGGCTTCGGTTGGTAGGTCCCCGCCAGCAACCGCTGTCGGATCTCCCCCCAGTGCCTGCGCAAGTACTCTGGCAGCTCCTCCACGTTCATCCCGTCGATGCCCGGACTGCCCTTATTCTGCCGCACGCGTTTCAACGCTCCTACGAGGTTGGCACGCCCGACCACCTCCTGCATCAGGAGATGCTCGCTTCCTGAGCGCTCGTCTCCATGGGCCACCGTTCCGGCTTCGCCACTCCCCTCTACCTTCGGGGCTTCACCCCTATCCTCCAGTGGGAGCCCCAGTTGCCTGGACTCCTGGCGCATGGCCTTGCCGAGGTCCACGGTCGTCACGCTCTCCTCTCCGTTCGGCCCTTCGTCCGACAAAGCTGGGTCCAAGCGCATCATGCACTTCGTCGGCCTACTATGGCCTCTGCTGACTTCTCGCTCCGCCGGCAGGCCCAACAGCGCAGTGCCGGCGTCACCCTTTCAGGCGTCAGGCGAGACCTCCCCGGGTAAGAACGATGACCTTCCCCGCACAATCGCCGGATCTACGCCGCTTCCCCTTGGTCGCAGGAGCTTCGCGGTCAGTGGTCCGCTCGCCCCGGTCCGCAGCGCCTCGTATCCGGTTCCTGTTCGTCGACTCACGGGTTCGTTTCACGCTTCGTTCAGCGTACGCCTCACGACGAACGCCTTGCGCTTCCCTTCGGTCCCTGCGACCAGGTTCCGGGAGGACTTTCACCTCCAAGTCATCGCCCATGCCGGGCCCACCACCTCACCGAACGCCGCCGTCAGTGCCGCCGGCGCCGTGTCGTCCGTGTCGTCGTCGGCGTCGGCGGCGGCCTCGGGACCCGGGATCGTCAGCGTCGCCGGCACCTGCGTCAGCACCGTCCCGCCCGCGGTGCAGATGCCGCCCGAGGCGCAGGCCGCGTCCGCCACCAACGTGAACGTCACGTCACCGTCGCCTTCGGGGGTCAGGAAGAACAGCCAGGCGTGTGCGAGTCCGTCTTCCGTATGGGCCTGCACCGCGCTGATGGTTCCGCCCGTGACCTGCACCGACGGCGTGTTCGCTGCGAATGCCGCCACCGCCTCGCTGAAGGTCACCACTACCTGCGGCCGGTCGTCCGATCCCGTGTGCCGCGTCGAGGCGAACCGGCTCGCCGGGAAGCTCGCCGACAGCGCGGCTCCGTCATCCTCGTCTGCCGTCGCCGCGGCGACCGTGAACGACACCGAGCGCGTCTGCAGCGCGGTGCCCCCGCCATCGGGGTCGGCGTAGGCCGTCGCCTGCAGCGTGTAGGCGCCCGGCGGCAACCCCTCGCCGCCGTCGGCGTACAGCGTGTAGGGCGCCGCGTTGTCCGTGCGGGTCACCGTCTTCGCCCCCGACAGCGCCAGCCGCAGGCTCCCGATCGCCGCCTCCGGTATCGTCTCCACCCGGACCCCGTACTGTCCGGTCGCCGGCGCGTCCAGCGTGACCTCGGTCCCGTCCGTGAGCGACCCGACATCCGTCCCAGCCGCCGCGTCCACCAGGGTGAAGCCCACGAGCACGTCCTCATGGTTGTAGATCAAGCCGGCGGCGCGCTCGACTCCGAGACGCGCGCCCGAGACGTTGCTCAGCAGCAGCGCGAACGACTCGCCGCTGTCCTCCACCGTGTCGTCGACGATCGGCACCGACACGGTCTTCTCCGTCTCGCCCCGCGCGAAGGTCAGCGTCCCGGCCGTCGCCTGATAGTCCTCGGGCGCCGTCGCGCTGCGGTCCTCGGTGTGGTAGTCCACCGTCACCGTCGAGCTCGCGGCCGGGTGGAGTTCCACCGTGAAGTCGACGGCCGCGTTCCGGCTTTCCCGCGCCAATGCGATCCAGACCCGGATCGTCGGGGCACCGGACACCGCCGTCCTGCCGTCGACGCGCCGCGCGCGGCCGTGGCCCACCGCGTTCACCGCGCGCACCTCGAAGCTGTATTTCCTCCCCTCCGAGAGCCCGTCGCTGTGTGTGTAGCCCGTCGTGCTCGCACTGCTGCCCGGGATGGTGGCCCAAAGGGTGAAACCGGGGCTGACCCTCGTGCGCCGGTACTGGTATTTCGTGATCGCCCGGCCGCCGTCGTACCGCCTCGTCCACGTCAGCGTGATCGACCGCCGGTCGCCGGGCCTCGCCCTGAGCTCCGGCGCGGACGGCACGTCCGGCGTCGTCGCGCTCTGGCTCGCCGCCGCGGAGCGCACCGTACCGGCTCGGATCCGCAGCGCGACCGTGTAGGCGGTCCCATTGGCGAGGCGGCTCACGGTGTGGCGGGTGGTCGTCGCGTCGCTGCCGGAGATGTCGGTCCAGGAGTTCCAGGTGTCGCCGCCGTCGGTGCTCAGCCGGTACTGGTACGCCTCCACGGCCACGGTCGAGGCCGCCGCCGTCCACGCCAGATCCACCTTGCGGATGCCCGCCGTCACCCCAAAGCCACTCGGGGCGTCCACGGGCAGGGCCTGCGTTGTCGCCCCCCGCTGGGCAGACGCGCCGCCACCTTCGGAATTCACGGCCCGGATCTGTATGACGTAGGTCGTCTCGTCGGCCAGACCGGTCACGGTGTGGCGGGTGGTCTGGTAGTTGCTGTTTGGAATCCTCGTCCAGGCGGTGTACGGGTGCGCACCCGATTGGTAGCGCACCTGGTAGTAATCGATACGGTTGAAGGTGGCCGGCGGCGTCTCCCAAGACAGCGCCACGCGCTGGAAGCCGCCCGCGGCGGCGAGATCCCTCGGCGCGAACGGCGACTCGCTCCGGCGCGGCGTGAAGGTGATTTCGGCGTGCAGTCCAGGCCCGTCCGCGGTCACCGCCCGGAACTGGTAGGTATAGGAAACCCCACATGTGAAGGAACCACTGAGCTCCGTCGTAAGCGGATTACCAAGGTCCTGCTGCCAGTCATGGAAGGGTCGATTCCCAACCCTGTGCCGATTCTCGTACCTCGTGATCGCGGTGCCGCCGTTCGATGCGGGCGCCGACCAGTCCATCGTCACATAACATCCATCCGACAGCGTCACCGTGAGGTTGGTGGGGGGTGCACTGAGGCGTGAGCCCCCGAGTTGGATGCGGAGCGCCTCGTTGGACCCGGACTTAACCGTCCAGGTGCCGCTGTTGTTCCAGTAGAACTTGTCTTTGATGCTCCAGCCCGGGAAGGCAAAAACATCTTCTCCGCCGTCGGTGGTGGAGTCGAGTGTCACGCTCCCGGTGCCGTGCTGCTTGATCACCACCACGTAGTTGGTGTTCGCCGAGAGGGCGATGCCGGCGTGCGTGAACCTCACGAGCCCGGCCGTGAAGCTGCTCGGCGCCGTCAGGGCCGTGCAGGTGCTGGATGGAAACTCGTCCGCGCTGCCATCCTCCTCGCAGATCTCGACGTCGAAGTCGTCGCCCTCGGCGTCCTCGGAGTCGACGATCACGCTGGTGAGCGTGTAGCCGCGCGCGTGGGTACCCGTGTGGAACAGCTGCGCATGGTCGTTGCCATTGGTTTCGGCGCTGTCATCGGACCCTTTCGTGATGTTGCCCACGAAGGTGATCGTCTGCGCCTCCGCCGCGGCCGCCCCGAGGAGCAGCAGGCCCACGACGAGGACGGCGGCGGCGGCGCGGCCGGGACGGGCGTGCCGACGGGACCGGTCTCGATCCCGCGCCCCGGCGGGCGCGGCGGAGAGTCGCCGAGTCAACACGCGAGTCCGGAACGCGACGTCCGGTAGCCCGCCTCGCGGCCGCCCGGACAGCTCCTCGTTCGCAGCACTCGCGGGCCCAATCAGGCGGGAACTTCCAGGCGGGAACTTCGGGAACTTGCTGAACGCATTTACACCATCCTGAACGGATGGCGTGAGGATTACCAGATGGGTTTTTTTCTGGCTCTAGGGGCAGTTTAATTGCGGGTACGGCGCGATCGTTATTCCGGGCGCGTTCCATGCCCACATCGCGGCGCTATTTCCTGCCGAAAGGGACACGTCAAGGGCGCCTTCAGGGGGCGACAGGTCGGGGTGCCGAAGGCGCCCGCCTGCAGCGGCCGTCGCTGCGGCCCGACGCCCTCAGCCGCAGCTTTCGCCTCCCGCGGCGGGCTTCCCGGCCTCGGCCCGGAGCCAGTCCAGGAACACCCGCGCCTCGGGCTTCTCCCCGGAGCCTGGAGCGACCGCAAGGAAGTAGCGCGCCGGGGCCGCGACCGGCGGCTCGAACAGCGTCACCAGCGTTCCGCGCTCGAGATAGGGCACGATCAGCAGGGAGTGACCGAGCGCGACGCCCATGCCCTCGAGCGCCGCCTGGACCATCATCGAGTACAGACGGTACCCCGACGCCTGGGACATGTCCGGCGCGCCGGCCTCCCTGCAGGCAAACCAGTGCGCCCAGTATTCCTCCCAGGCCAGATCGTAGAGCAGCGGCCATCCATGCAGATCGGCCGGGTGCACGGGCCGCCCCCTCGATGCAAGAAAGGCCGGGCTGCACACCGGGACGAGCGTTTCCTCGAATAGCACCTCGCTCTGCACGGTGCGCGGGACCCCGGCGACGAATGCGATCCAGACGTCGAACGCGCGCCGTGCGGGATCGACCTCGTAGTGATCGGTCTCGAACTCGATGACGATCTCGGGGTGCGCGCGCCGGAACCCGGCGAGCCGCGGCATCAGCCACAGCTCGGCGAAGGCCTCCACGGTGACGAGCTTCAGCGTCCCGGCATTCGCGCCGGCACGAAAGCGCTCGGTAGCCTTGTCGAGAACGGAGAGGGTGTGCTGGACCTCCACGAGGAACGCCTGTCCACGCGTGCTCAGGGCGAGACCCTGCGGTTGGCGTTCGAACAGCTGCTCCCCGAGGTAATGCTCGAGCGTCCTGACACGATGGGCGACGGCGCCGGACGTCACGCCGAGCTCGCGTGCCGCCTCGGCGAAACTCTCGTGCCGCCCGGCCACGTCGAAGAAACGAAACACCTCCAGCGGCGGCCAGCCTACCGCCTTATCCATGTTTCCGACCCCGGCTCCCGCTCGGACAGCTCTTCATTCGCAGCACTCGGTGACGCAACCACGAGGGAACTTGCTCAACGCATCTGTAACATTCTTAATCGGTAGTTTGAAGACTTCAAGATGGGTTTTATTCTGGCTCTAGCCGCAATTTAATTTCGGGTACGGCGCGATCGATTCCGGGCGGGTCCCATACTCGCATCGCGCCGCTGTGACCTGCCCCCAAGAGCGGTACCACATTCTATGTTAGTCCCAGCACCTGTGGAGGGCCGTGAAGGACGGGCATCCTCAGGAACCAGGGCGACGGCTTAATCGCCTCAGGGGCCGGGGGAAAGCCGCCGCAGGCGCTGTGGGGTCGGACGGTATTGTACTCGCGCCTCCATTGCTCGACCAGCACGGCCGCCTGCGCCAACGAGCAGAAGATCTCCCCGTTCAACAGCTCGTCCCTGAGCTTGCCGTTGAAGCTCTCGTTGTAGCCGTTCTCCCACGGGCTGCCCGGCTCGATAAAGAGCATCTCGACGCCCACGCGGGTCCGAGGCACGCCCGCAAGGGAGAAGGAGAAGTGATCTACAGGCATGGGAGCAACCCGGGCTCGCCGAAGCGGCGGAGACCGCAAGGCATGAGGAGCGAGGCCATGGGCGAACCTACCGGATAGAGGACCGTTCCACGTGGCAATGGCAAGCCCGTGGTGGCCTTGAACGCCTTCGGTCTACGCGTCCCTCGGATGCGATCTGAGACAACGGCAAGGATTCCCGCCAATCGACTCCGGCTTTCCGGCTATTGTGACACGATGGAGTCAGATATCGTCCGACGGCAAGTGCGGCAGATCGTGCAGTCCTAGTTGAACTTAGACGATTTCTTGCCGGGGTTCACGCTCACTGGGATGTGCCTGATGTGCACTCGCCGATCAGCACCGACGCTCGCCGATCCGCGTTCAAAATCCGCCTCCAGGGAGCCGCCTCGAGCGCCATGTCGCGAAGCCGTGGATCATCGTTCCGGGAGTCGAGGATCGGTGGAGGTCCTTCAGCTCGACGATCCGCTTGAGGCAGGCCTGCAAGCCGCCGTACTCCATGAGGACCCGGACATCACCCTTGATGATGGCCCGGTCGATCCGGTCGATCTCGCGGCCGATTTCGTGGTCGAATTCGGAGGGGTGGGGATCTCGCGCCCAGTTGGCGAGCACCGTCTCCGCCCGGCTCCGCTCCTGCCAGGTCCGGGCCACAGCGACGACTTCGATCCTTGCGCCTGGCATTGGCGCTGGCCGCCGTCTTGGCCGCCCTCTACGCCGTCGCGCGCGCCGCAGGGCTCGCCGATCTGGGACGCCGCGTCGATCTCGCCGAGCGCTCCGTTCGGCGCGGCGAGGGCGACCCGGCCCTCACCGACGCGCTCCGCAGAGACGCCGAGGGCGACTGGGAATGAACGCGGAGACCGGGCGCGCGGCGGGCCGACGAGATCGACCCAAACGTGCGCGCACACCTCGCGGCGCGTCCGTCGAGACCCTGCCAGTCACCTGGCGGACGCAGGCCAAGGCGCTCCGCCGGTACGGGGGCGAGACGCCGGCCGTCGCGCTCGAAAGCTGCGCGGCCGAGCTCGAGGCCACGCTCAGGGAGAGGGACGAGACCACCCTCTCGCTGACGGAGGCAGCCAGGGAGAGCGGCTACTCCGCTGACCATCTCGGCCGCCTCGTGCGCGACGGCAGGATCCCCAACGCCGGAAGACCCGGCGCGCCCAGGATCGCCCGCTCGATCCTGCCACGGAAGACCCAGGCGCCAGCCACACCGCGACTGGTGGAAAAGCATCGCCGAGGCGAAGTTTCCAACGCGCAGATCGTGCAGTCCATCATCGAGAGAGGAATCGAATGATGGCACGCACGAAACCTATCCGGCGCTCCTACGGCGCCGGCGAATGGGGCCGGAACCGGGTACGGGTCTTTCCCGATCCCAAGACCGGCCTGTTCCAGATCGAGTGGCGCGAGAACGGGCGCAGACTCACAAGGTCGCTGAAGCACCACGACTGGAGACGGGCCAAGACGCAGGCGGACGAGTTCGCCGCTGGCTACCTCGGGCCGGAGCTCCACCGCAAGGCGGAAGCCGAGTCCGAGCCGCTCACCCTGGAGACGCTTTTTGACATCTACGGTGAAGAGGTGACGCCGACCAAGCGTGGACAGTCGCGGCTGCACGACAGGGCCGCGATGAGGACGTTCCTCGGGTGCTTCGGACGGAACCGCGACCCCGCCACGCTGTCCCAGCGGGACTGGGACCGGTTCATCCGGGAGCGGCGCGCGGGCAGAGCCGGCCGCAGCGGCAAGCCGGTGGCCGACCGGACGATCGAACGGGACCTCAAGTTCCTGCTCGCGGTCCTCAACTGGGCCGCGAGGTCGAGGGACGAGAGGGGAAGGCTCTTGCTCGAGTCCAACCCCCTCAGGGGCCTCAAGACGCCGAAGGAGAAGAATCCTACCCGGGTGCTGCTCACTGAGGCGGAATACGAGGCCATGCTTCGGGTGTCCGTGGAGGTGGACTGGCGCTTTCACGTCGCTCTCGTGCTCGCGCACGAGACGGGACACCGCATCGGCGCCATCCGTCAGTTGCGATGGTCCGACATCGACATGGAAGCTCGTGTCATCCGGTGGCGAGGCGAGCATGAGAAGACCGGCTACGAGCACCGGACCCCGGTGAGTGCCGAAGCGCTCGGCGTCCTCGAAGAGGCGCGGTGGCGGAACCCCGGGATCGGGGACCTTCCGGTGTTGCCCGCGCCCAAGCATGCCTCGATGTGCGTGGGCCAGTGGCCGATCCGTGACTGGTGGGAGAAGGCCGAGGTGCTCGCAGGGCTGGAACCCAAGCGTGGGCGCGGCTGGCACTCACTGAGGCGGAAGTTCGCCTCCGACCTCATGGACCAGCCGCTCAAGGTCCTCTGCCAACTCGGCGGCTGGAAGACGGCCCAGACAGTGCTCCAGTGCTACCAGCGGGCCGACGAGGACCAGCTCAGGAAGGCTCTGGAGAGCCGACGCAGAGTTCGCGCCTGAGGCCAATCGGCGGGAATCAGATGGCGGGAATCCGGCCAGCGAAGCCCGTAAGTTCAATAATCACATAAACATCCAAAACTGTGGGCGTTTGCCTTCCCGTCAGGATCAGCCCCGGGATCAAACCCGCGCGGAAAAGCGCGCCGACCGACACTCCCATTTGATCTCCGAGCACGATCAACACGATGCTGGGTGGGATGATCTGCCCCAAGGTGCCGGCGGCGGCGATGACCCCGACCGTCAGCTCGTCCTTGTAGCCGTTTCGCATCATGACCGGGAGCGAGATCAGCCCCATCGCGGTGACCGACGCCCCAACCACACCGGTCGCCGCGGCGAGCAGCGCTCCCACGCCGATCACGCCGATGGCCAACCCGCCTCGAAAACGGCCGAACAGAATGCCGATCGTCTCCAGAAGGTCCTCGGCCAGGTCGGACTTTTCTAGGACCGTACCCATGAATATGAAGAAGGGGACGGCCAGGAGCGTGTAGTTCGCCATGATCCCGAACGTCCGGTCCGGAAGCGCCCGCAGGAGGACGAGATCGAAATGCCCTGCCAGTGACCCTAGGAGAGAAAAAATCAAGGCGGCGCCGGCGAGCGCAAACGCGACCGGGTACCCCGTGAAGATGAGGACGAGTGTCCCCAGGAACATGGCCGGGCCCCAAATCTCTCCCACTATTCGTGCTCGTCCACTAGGTGCGCTCGCGTGGCGATCCGACGTCATTCCCGAGGACCTCCGCCCCGGGGGGCCCTCCGTCGGGCTGGGCCAGGATCGCGGCGTTCTTCACGATTTGGCTGAGCGCTTGAAGGAGGAGCAGGAAAAACGACACGAGGATGACGGTCTTGATGGGATAGCGCGCCAGACCACCGGGGTCGGGCGACGTCTCGAGGATGGCCCAGCTATTCGCGACCGGTCCCCACGAAACCCAGAGCATCACCAATGCGAAGGGGGCGAGGAAGAGAGCGGACCCGATCAGGTCGATCCACGCGCGTGCCCGGCGCCCCAAGCGCGCGTACAGCACGTCCACACGAACGTGGTAGTCATGGTTCAGTCCGTACGCCGCGCCCATCAGAAAGATGAGGCTGAAGAGGTACCATTGGAGCTCGAGATACGCATTCGAACTCAGCGACACGCCGGTGAAGCGAGTCGCGTAACGGGCGATGGCGTTGAACGCTCCGATGATCACCATGACCAGCGTGAGCCACTGGATGGCCGAGCCGATCCGGTCATTGAGCCGGTCAATCGCGGCGGAGATTCGCCGGAGCGACGTCACCCGCTAGGGAGCCCCAGCAGCCCCGGAGTCGACACCCAGCTGCCGCATTATGGCCTGGCCGATCTCACGCAGCGTTTCTACCCCGTGCACGTCGTGCGGCAGAAGGTCTAGGTGGACTCGTCGGAGGCTCGAAAACGTCTGGTCGATCTCGTCCCTGTACTCGTGTTCCTGAACCCGTCGCTCCCGGAGAAAGTCACCCTCCGCATCGGGCGGCAACAGACGGTTCACGATCATTCCCGCCACTGGCACGTCGAACTTGCCGAGCAAGTCGAGCGTCTTCTTGCTCTCGAGAATAGGGAGCCGCTCCGCGGTGAGCACGAGCAAGAAGGCCGTAACCGTCGGGTCGGTCAGGAGAGAGCGCGCCCGATGGAACTTCCGGCGCCGGGTCAGAAGAATGTCTTGGATTCGGCCGTCGCGGCTGTCGTTGGGCTCCTCCTTCGACCCCCCGATCATCCCGAACTCGTCCTCCCTCGAGTGATCACGACCGAAGACCTTGAGCAGCTCCCCCAATCGTCGCGACCGGTCCTGATGGCCGAGCATACCGTCGGTCCAGGCGGACAGCACCTCGGGCAAGGAGAGAAGGCGGATCGTGTGCCCGGTCGGGGCCGTGTCGAAGATCAGCAGATCGAAGCGGCTCCTCGCGTCCGTCATGAGATCGGCCACACGCTCGAGCAGCGCGGCCTCCATCGTGCCGGGGGAATGACGGGCGAGCTCGAGCTGACGGTCAATCTCCCCGTACATCTTGGGAGCGACCAACGACTTCATGCTCATCTTGACGGTCGCGATATGGCGCTCGGCTTCGGCCTCGGGATCGATCTCCAAGCCCGCGAGATTCGGGGCAAGAGGGGTCTCTACGTTTCCGACCCGTATGTCGAAAACGTCGCCGAGCGAATGCGCGGGGTCGGTCGAGACGAGCAGCGTCGAGCGCCCTGCTTCGCCCGCCATCAGCGCGAGCGCACCGGCAGTCGTGGTCTTGCCGACCCCACCCTTGCCGCCCACGAAGATGATGCGCCGGTCGAAAAGCTGATCCACGGTCTGCTACGACTCCTGCGAAGTCTCCCTTAGAAGGGTGATCGGAACGGGGGGCGGATTCCGATCACCCCTCAGCAACATCTGAAGTCGTCGAGAGGCGAATGATCCATGCCCATGCGGGTATGCCACTCGTGAAACCGTTCCAGCAAGACCGGCTGCAACTCCAGCGTGTAATACGAAGCCGGGTTCGGAACCCCCATCATCTCCGAGAAGATGAGCAGCATGAAGAGATCGTCCTGGTCCCGCTTCGCTCGAGCCACCGCGCCCCTGTACGGCACGTGGTAGACTTCGGAAGCCAGATATGCCCACCAGCGGAGCTTCTTCTTGATGTCAGCCCACTTCATTCTTGTTTAGACGGGTACTCCCGGCCGGCCAGCGCGATCCGCCGCCCGCTTCTCCCGCGTAAAGGCGGACTGCGACTCGAGGAGCACGAAGATGGCCATGATGATGATCACGACGTCCACCGCCCCCAGCAGGTAGTTGGGGTTCCTCCAAAACAGATCCCACAGCTGGTAGACCGCCGCCGCCAGAGACATCAGGGTGACGAAGACCATGGGCACGAGCGTGAAGATGTACCGCCGCCCGAGCTTGACCAACATGACGCTCAGCACGAGCAGCGTCAGGCCGGCCAGCAACTGGTTCGTGGTGCCGAAGAGAGGCCAGATGAGCATGCCACCCTGACCGTCCCTACCGCCCGCCCCGAACGCAAGCGCGAGGCACGCCGCCACGGCCGCGAAGGTCGCGATGTATCCGTTCTGCAACACACGAATGTTGTAGATGGTGCCCCATTCCTGGACGATGTAACGCTGGAGGCGCACCCCGGCGTCCATCGTGGTTCCGGCGAACAGAACCGCCATGACCGCAAGCAGCGTCTGTGCGAATTCCCTGGACAGTGGCGTTCCGTCCGAAACGATCTGCGACCCGCCGGCGACGAACGTGGGGATGCCGATCGTGCCGCCGAACTCAGCGTACGTCGTCTGCCACTCGCCGAGCGAAGCGAAGCCCGCGCTGACGGCGATGATCGTGACGAGGGCGAGCATCCCCTCACCCGACGACCCCAGATAACCCACGAAGCGGGCGTCCGTCTCCTTGTTCAACTGCTTGGACGTTGTACCGGAGGCCACAAGGCCGTGGAACCCTGAGAGAGCCCCGCATGCGATCGTGACGAAGAGCAGAGGCACCAATGGGGGGGTCCCTGCGGGAACGCTCGTGTTGTACATCGGTGCGACGACCGTGGGGTTCGCAATGAACACCGCGCCGAACAACAGGGCCAGCCCGATGATGAGCTGAATTCCGTTGATGTAGTCTCTCGGCTGAAGCAGTAACCAGACTGGAAGCAGCGACGCAATCGTGGCGTAGATGAAGAGAATTATGATCCACTGCGGAGCCGCTCCGAGACCCATGAATGTCTCTGGGAGCGAGACCGGAACCTGGTCCCCCACATAGATCACCGCATAGAGGATGATGGTGCCGATGACCGTGGGCCACAGGATCGGGACCTTCACCTTATAGATCAGCACGCCGATCGCCACAGCCACGGCGATCGCGCTCCAGGCCGGAATCACGCTACTGGGCGTCGCCACGAAGGCGTTGGAGATCGCGACGGCGAACACGGCGTTGACCATCATCAACAGAAAGAAGATGACGATCATGAAGAGCGTGCGTGCACGGAGACTGACGACATCGGCGGTGAGTGATCCGACGGACCTTCCCTGGTTACGGACGCTCGCCCAGATCGCGCCGAAGTCGTGCACGCCGGCAAAGAATATCGTGCCGCCGATGACCCATATGAACGCAGGCAGCCACCCCCAGATGACCGCGATGGCAGGTCCGATGATGGGCGCCGCACCCGCAACGGCCGTGAAGTGGTGACCCCACAGCACGACCCTGTTCGTTGGAATGAAGTCGATGTCGTCCCGCAAGGCGTGGGCCGGCGTCTCGAAATTCGGATCGAGCTGATAGATCTTCTCGGCGATGAACTTCGAGTAGAAGAAATAGCCGGAAGCCACGAGTACGATGCCGATTACCGCAGGGACGATTGCGCTCATCATTCAACCAGGGCTTTAGGTGGACTCGGGGCAACTGCGGCGGCAATGTAAGGAGAAAAGTCGCTCCCGTCAGCCCTGGGAGTGAATGAAGTCGGTAAAACCGCTGTCGTAATCGGACAGACCTTTTTGCCCGGTCATCCTCATACGCTCCTCCATGATCGGCTTCATGACGGTCCATACGGCCCGTTCATAGGCCGAGGGCTCCGGCCGAAGGGCGTGGAAGTCCTTCGCCAGTTCCTCGCGTAACCCCGACTCCTCCACCAGGCGGTGATAGTGTCCGATGTCCCCATCCGCCAGCACGCGCAGGTTGCGATGTGTGCGTTCGGCTAGTGCGGCTTGCACAAGGACCGGGTCGTCCGAGGTGCTGAGCGCGAGATAGGCGATAGCCTGCGCTTGAAGCTCCTTGTAGTAGCCTTTTCTGTGGCAAAACTCGTGTGCGATGATGTGCGGCTCGAAGACGCCAGAATCCCGGAAGATCGTGACGTCACCGGAAAGGATGTCGCATGCACCCAGGGCGAAAGGAAACAAGAGCTTGGAGAGGGCCACGCTACGAAGTTCGGCGCTCGTCTCGACTCGCTGGCCGGTGATCGAGGCGATGTAGGCGGTCAGATGCTCGTTCACGACCCGGGCCAACTGTCCTCGTGAAAGCGCCGGCGGCTGGTAGTCCCGGTTGAGAACAGCGACGAGATCGGCAACGGTTTCGCGCCGCGCCTCCTCGCTCATGGCCTCGAGGTCGGATGGGTCCTGACCGAAAGTCTCCTCGAAGTCGATAGGGCGGGCGTCCTGGCGGGCAAGCCAATCGCTCAGCGCGCTTCCCGCGTAGGCGCCCAGGGCGACCGCTTGGACGATGCGGCCTGGCATGCTCGCTCGGAACAGCAAACGGGACGCCAAGGGAGCCAGCATGAAGACGTCGGCGAGGGCAAACGGCGCATAAGTCGCCTGGTTTGGGATTTCTACACGGTCCATTGCCACAGTACCCACGCTCGACGGTCGTGGGTCCCGTACTGCGGGAGGGTGGAAGAGGGGCTCACGGTCCCGCTCCGGTGGCCCACCCCTCTTTCCGATCACCCTTCCAACGGTACAATGCTTCGAAATGCCATCGACCGAACCAGCTTGGTTTCTCACGATCCCTTGGGCCCTGCTCCTCTTCCCGGGTGCCGGTCTGGCTCAGAATGGTGGCCGCGACGCATGGTTTCCAGATGCGGAATACTTCTCCCGGCCCACGGCCTCGGTGCGAGAACCGACCTTCGCGATCGGGGCCGTGTGGAGCACGGTGTTCAGAGACCGATCCGACCCCGCCGAACGCTCACCCTTCGACCTCCAGGGTGGAACCGGGCTGGGAACCGACCTCCAGGGTGAGGCGGCACTCGGGGGCAACATCCGGATCTGGCAGCCGCTGCAGTGGGCCGATGGCGGACTCACGCTGGGCATCCAAGCCGGAGTCTTCGGCCGTTTTCGCTTCGAGGTCTCGAACAACGACCTCGTGGCCTCCGACTGGATCGTGGGCCTCCCAGCAGAGATCGCGCACGGACCTTGGTCTGGACGTCTACGCGTTCTGCACTGGAGCGCTCATGTGGGCGACGAGCTGATCGAGGCGGGTGTCGAACGCGTCGACTTTACCACGGAGACGCTGGAGGCGCTGGCCGCCTATGGGTCCGGCGATTTTCGGTTCTACGGAGGCGGAAGCCTGGTGGTCCGCTCGAGCCTCGAGAACGAGCCTCAGTTGGGCCCGGCCTTCTCCGATGACGTGCTGATGCGCTTGGGCGCCGACGCGCGCGTGCGCCCATGGGCCCGAGACGACGTAACCGTGGACGGAGGAGTGGACTGGCAAAGCAGCGACCGCACGGGGTGGGCGGGCCAGCTTTCCGTCCGGCTCGGCCTCAGCGTGCGTGACGGTGCCCGCTCAGCACAGTTGAGTGGCATCTACCACCGTGGGCCATCGCCCATGGGTCAATTCTTCCTCACGGACGAGCGATACTGGGGCATCGAGTTGATCCTAGCGCCTTGAGCGGCGAACGTTCCGGCGTCTCCGAACCGATGCACTCCCTGATTTCGGAGTCCAACACGATCAACCGTATTCGTGTGAGTCATAGCGAAGACGTCCATCTGTGCTCTGGAGGCCGCCCATGACCTACCCGCTCATGGAGCTGCGAGCCACGGGTTCCTTCCGATGACGATTTCCGGAAACGGCACGTCCTCAGACGGCGCATCTTCACGCTTTCCCGTCGGCATGTCCTCGACAAGCAGGAAGACGATCTGGGGGTGGGCGCTCTACGACTTCGGCAATTCGGCGTTCTTTACGGTAATCGTGACGTTCACATACGGGGTCTTCTTCGCTGAGGAGATCGTCCCGGACGGGACCATCGGTTCGGTCGTTTGGGCGAACGCGATCACGGTAGCGGCGGTGATCATCGCGTTGACTTCGCCCTTCTTGGGCGCCCTTGCGGACCGTGGCGGCCATCGTCGGCGGTACCTGTTCATCGCGACGACGATTGCGATCATCGGAACGGCCTTGCTCTACTTTCCGACTCCGGGAGAGGTGCGCCTGGCGCTGGTAATCTTCGTGATCGCCAACGTCGCGGCCGAGTTGGCGATGGTGTTTTACAACTCGTACCTGCCCGACATCTCCACGCCGGACAACATCGGTAAGATCTCGGGCTATGGATGGTCGCTGGGTTACCTGGGCGGGCTGCTCGTCATGGGGATCGCGCTGGTCGGCTTTGTCCAGACGGACCAGCCCTGGTTCGGTATTCCGGCGGGCGAGCTCGCACAGTTTCAAAATGTGCGAGCCACTACGCTGGTGGTCGCGTTGTGGTTCGCGGTCTTTGCCATCCCGATATTCCGGTGGGTTCCCGAGCCCGAACGCGCCGGTGCCCCCCCGCTCCGTGAACTCTTGCGGGGGACCGTTAGCCAGCTCAGGAACACCTTCGAGGACGTCCGGCGTTACGCTCAGGTCGCTCGGCTGCTGGTCGCTCGTCTCATCTACAACGATGGCCTCGGCATGATCTTCGGTATCGGGGCGATCTATACCACCGAGGCCTTTGGCTTTACGCTCACTCAGGCGATGACGTTCGGTTTGGCGATCCAGGTGGCGGCCGGTCTGGGCGCGTTGGCGATGGGCTTTCTCGACGACCGAGTCGGTGGCAAGAAGACGATCCTCATCTCTCTGGTCGGGTTGACGCTTGCGGTCCTGTGGGCCACGCTCGCTCCGGCAGAGAGCACGAACTCCATATACGCGGCGGGGTTGGCCATCGGCATATTCATGGGTCCGAATCAATCCGCGAGCCGCTCACTGCTTGGCCGTTTTGCGCCCCCTGAAAAAGAGACTGAGTTTTACGGCTTCTTCGCGTTCTCCGGGAAAGCCACCGCCTTTGTGGGGACCATCGTCTACGCGAGCATGACCACGGCCTTCGGGAACCCTCGATACGGCGCGGGCGCCATCGTCGTCTTTTTCCTCATCGGCGGGCTGATCCTCCTCACCGTGGATGAGCGAGCGGGCGTGGCCGCGAGCGGGCGGACTGCTGCTTCATAGCCATGCGTATCGTCTAGCATGTGTATCGTCTAGCCATGCGCATCGTCGCTGGAAAGCACGCGGGCCGGCACCTGACCTCCCCTGCCAAGCGGATTCGGCCCACCGCAGAGACGGTTCGGGACCGCTGGCTCATCCGTCTCAAGGACGACCTCGAGGGCGCGCGGGTGTTGGATCTCTTCGCGGGCTCCGGAGCGCTGGGGCTCGAAGCGCTTTCTCGAGGCGCCACATCGGTGGATTTCGTGGAAAACGGTGCGGAGGCGCTCCACTCGCTCAAAGCCAACGTGACGGCGCTCCGAGAGAAAAAGCGTACACGCATCTTCAAGCGGGACGCCATCGTCTTCGCCGAGGCGCTGGAGGAACACAGCTACGACATCGTGTTTGTCGATGCGCCCTACGGATCGAAGAAATTGGACCGCATCGTAGGCATCTGGGCCGCTTGTCACTTCGCCCGGATTCTCGGGGCGGAGCACGCACGGGACCACCTGCTTTCCAGCGAGCGACTTCGAGGACGCACGCGGTTCAGCGGCGAGACGGGTGTGACGATCTTCCGTGCCTCGATCGTCGAGGGGCTGCAAAAGAAAGTGTTATCACCTCGCCGAACCGACATGTAACTTTTATTTATACGAGAAGATCTATTCGAGAACGTCGAGCAGCACAGCGGGCATGACCCTCGCGGGAGTCTATTCTGATTAACAGACGTTGGCGGCAGTTGCGCCAATTGATCGAGCGATACCGTTCGCGCTTCGAGGTGCCGCCGGCAGGATTCACCCTTCTGGAGCTGCTGATGGTGACCGTGATTGTCGGAACGCTTTCGACCATGGTCGCGCCGTCACTCCAGAGGGCTCGCGAGCAGGCGCAGGTCGGGGCCGCCATTTCCGAGATCAGAATCATCGAAGCGGAGCTGGCGATCTACATCGAGATCAACTTCGGGCCACCGGTGAGCTTGGCCGCGATCGACCGGGCGGGCCTGGTCGATCCGTGGGGATATCCCTACGTCTACAACTTAGTGACGGGCCCCGGGGGCGCGCGCAAGGACAAGTTCATGGTCCCGCTCAATACCGACTACGACCTGTACAGTGTCGGAGCGGACGGCGAGAGCGTCGGTCCCCTTTCTGCAAAGAAGAGCAAGGACGATGTCATCCGTGCCCTGAACGGAGGCTATGTCGGCCTCGCTTCGAATTTCTGATGGCATGGACAGGATGAATCGGATTCAATGAGATTCGACTTCGAGCACTTCAGAACCAAGATCGGTCGGAAAATCGTGGGCCTGTTCGTCCTTTGTGCCATCCTTCCGATGGCGACTCTGTCGTTGGTTTCCTATTTGAGGGTCGAGTCGGAGCTCCGTAATCGGAACACCGAAGTGATGAATTCGGGCGCGTCCAACACTCAGATGGGGGTTCTGGAAAGGCTCCAAGCCGTCGAGAGTGAGCTGATCCTCCTGGCCGCCTCTCCCGGCGTAGACCGTGCACTCGAAGGAACGGGCGATGCTCCGAGCGGGTCGGAGTCCCTGCGGCGGCTCAGCGCCCTGACGTTGGCTATGTCGGATGCGACCATTTCGATCCATGGCGACCTGACCGATACACCAGAGCTTCCTTCCGAGACGCTCGCCAATCTGGACGGCGGCCAGAGCGCGTTGGCCGTGATCCTGGGTGCGGGTGGCAGGCCGGAGATCCTGATCGCACGTGCTCCTGCCGGAACGAGCACGGACGCCGGCATACTCTGGGGGCGAATCATAGCCGACAGCCTCTGGGCCACGGCACAGGTATACGCCGTCGGCGTCGCCGCCAGCGAGATCGACCTTCAGGACGACAGCGGCTACTGCGTGCTGGACGGGGCCCGGCGGCCCCTGGACTGTGCCGGGGCACTGGTGGCGTGGCTCTCCGGGGGGGTTCCCGAGGACATCGATATCCCGGAGAACACCGTTCACGGAGCCCTCTCATGGGCCACCGACCAGACGCCGTATGCCGGCCACTACCGCCATCTGTTCTTGAGTGGCTTCAACAGCGACGACTGGACGATCGTGCTCGCAAGAGACGAGCGAAGCGTACTGCAAGAGTTGGCGGAGTTCCGGAGAATACTGATCGGTTTCTTCGTGCTCACGGGTGCTTTGGTCCTATTGTTCAGCGCCGGCGGCATTCGCCAAAGCATGGAGCCGCTGGCCAAGCTCCGGGAGGGTACCCGCCGGGTCGCCGCACAGGACTTCAGCACCCGCGTGCACATTTCGAGTGGAGACGAGTTCGAGGAGCTGGCCGGATCCTTCAACGACATGGCGACCAAGGTCGGGACCCTGGTCGAGGAGTTGAAGGATCTCAACTGGAGCACGATCACGACGCTCGCCCGTACCATCGACGCGAAATCTCCCTGGACCGCGGGCCATTCAGAGCGCGTGTCCCAGATGTCTGTGGCGATCGCACGGGTTATGGGGTTGGGCGAGGCCGAGATTGAGCGGCTATATCGCGGCGGACTCCTCCACGACATCGGTAAGATCGGCGTACCCATCACGATCATCGACAAGAAGGGGCGGCTCACCGACGAGGAGATGGCCGTGATGCGGAGTCACGTAACCGTCGGCGCGAAGATTCTCGAGCCGCTCACTGCCCTCGAGGACGTGATACCGATCGTTCTCTACCACCATGAACGCTTCGACGGCAAAGGGTATGAGGCCGGATTGGCCGGCACGGACATTCCTCGGTTGGCGCGGATCCTGTGCGTTGCGGACAGCTACGACGCGATGCGCTCCGACCGGCCGTACCGTGCCGGAAGAAGCCCGGACGAGACGCTCGAGGAGATCGCTCTGTGCTCGGGAAGCCAGTTCGATCCGGACGCCGTCCAGGCCTTCGTCGAGTATATGTCGTCGGAGGAAGGAGAGCTCGCGTCCACGGGGAAATTCTCGCAGCCCTTCGGCGTGCCTGCTGAAAAGCGTGTGAGGTCGTCGCGCACACTCGCTGGTGGCGAGAGGGTACCCGCGTGAAACGCGACGCAGGGTACGCATCGTGCAAATGGTACGCATTGGGTGCCTTCCTCCTGATCGGCGCGTGTGGACGCCCAACCTTCGACGCACCTCCGGCGAGCATCGAGGGGAGGTGGACCACCGCCGACGACCCACGGTATGCGGATCGCGCGTTCGAGATCACAGAAGATTTTCTCTATTTGCTACAAGGAGGAGACACGTTCGCGGTGCACAAGATTCGCGATGTGGAGGTGATCGATGACGACCTTCCCCGCTACACTATCGAGTATCGAGGAGACGAGGGTGACTTGTTCACCCTCCGTGTCTACCTGTCGCAGGAGGAGGGAGGCACCCTCTTCTTGGCAAACCAGATGAATATGAAGTGGCGCAGAGACCCTGATGCCTCCGTGCCGTGGGGCGTACTCTTGGATTTAGAGAGAAACGAGGCGCCCCGATCCGGGTCGTAGCGGCTTAGGGGCTCAGGGCCTAGGTAGAGGCCGCTCCGGCCAGTTCCACACCGAGGCACACCGGGCCTCACACCCACACTTGTTTGACAGAGCCGCCTCACCTCTGGCACTTTCCTTGGACACCGCCGGAACCTTTGCTCAAGGAAGCTGGCAATGGAGCAGCGCGAGCCGGATCGTCTCGTCCACGGGGCCCTCGCAGGTGCGGTGGCGGGCATCGTGGTGGTTATCTGGTTCCTTGTGATGGATATGGTCGCAGGCCATCCGTTCGACACTCCCGCACGCCTCTCGAGCGCCGTGTTACGGACCGAGTTCAGCGGACCGTTGCCACGCCTGATGATGCTCTATACGGTCCTTCATTTCGGAGTATTTATCGCGCTCGGGGTGGCGGCGACGTGGACCCTCGAAGTGCTCCGGATCCAGCCGGGGCTTGTGGTAGGCGGCGTGTTCGCGGTCGGCGTTCTCAACACGGTTCATTATGTGGGCCTACTCGTGACCGGAACCAACCTTCTCACCATCGTCCCGATTCAGCAGGTGGCCGCGGCCAACCTCCTCGGCGGCACGCTGATGATGGCGTACCTACACCGGGCTCTCGGCTCCGAGGAGCCCTTCGGATGGAATGTGCTCCGGCGATACCCAGTCCTCTTCGAGGGCTTCGGAACGGGCCTAGTGGGGGCGGCCGCAGTCGCCGTCTGGTTCCTGATCGTTGATCTATTGGCCGGCTCTCCACTCCATACACCTGCCGCGCTGGGGTCGGCCGTGCTTCTCGGCGCTGAGAACGCCACCGAAATCGAGCTCAATGTGGCCGTCGTGGCCGTGTACTCGCTCCTCCACCTATCCGTGTTCATCACCGTCGGGATGGGCTTTTCTTGGATGGTCCAGGAGCTACACGGGGCATTGGCATTCGGGGTACGCGCCCTCATCGTACTGCTCGTCATGGAGGGCCTGTTCATCGGGTCGGTCGGCATGGTAAACAGCTGGATCGTCCAGGAAATCGGATGGGTGAGCATCTTGGTGGCCAACGTCCTGGCCGTAGCCGGCATGAGCGGTTGGATTTGGCAGCACCACCCCGACATCCGACGCCGAAAGGCATCCAGCGCACCGGTCGGAGTTTGAGCTACGGCACTTCACGCAGCCTCACGTTCCCGCTGGGGCCTCCGCCCCGGCACAAACCACGGAGGATCAATGACCGCACCCAGTGTACCCACCGTACCGAATGTGGACCGGGATGTCCTTCGAGAAGCGATCCAAGAGGAGTACGAGGTGGTCGCCTGCGAGCCCCGGCGTGGGTTCCACTTTCACACGGGCCGGCCGCTCGCCGAGATCCTGGGCTATCAGGAGGAGTGGCTCGACGGATTACCCGATGGCTCCATCGAGTCGTTCGCGGGCACGGGTAACCCGTTCAGTCTGGGAGCGTTGGCCCCCGAAGAGCAGGTCGTGGACATCGGCTGTGGCGCCGGCATCGACTCCCTCATCGCCGCAAGGATGGTCGGCCCGGAGGGGGCAGTGATCGGCGTCGACATGACGCCCTCCATGCTCGAAAAAGCGAAAGCCGGGGCAAAGGATCTGGACCACGTGGAATTCCGGCTCGGGTTCGGCGAGGAGCTTCCCCTACCGGACGGATGGGCGGATGTCGTGATCTCCAACGGCGTCGTGAACCTGATGCCGGACAAGCATGAGGCCTTCACCGAGATGGCGCGGGTGCTCAAGCCCGGGGGGCGCATTCAGATCGGTGATATCCTCGTTGACCGACCCGTGCCCGAAAACTCCAAGGAGGATATCGAACTCTGGACCGGCTGAATCGCGGGTGCTCTGCTGGAAGCAGAGCTCAAAGCCACGGTCGTGGCTGCGGGATTCACGGACTTCGAGATCACCTGGCGGGCTGACGTATTCAAGGGAGCTCCCCAGCAGTCGAGCGCGGCGAAGTTCGGAACGAGCGGAATCAACTACCGAGCAACGAAGGCGGCCAGCTGAATGGACAGACGGACCCTGCTCAAAACCGGTACCCTGGGCGTCCTGGGACTGGGACTCGGCGGGTGCGCGACGGGATCGGGTCGGAGCGGCTCGCTGGTCTTCGCCTCTATCCATGCGGCCCTCCTTCAGGACTTCCCCCACCGGCCTATAATCGATCCTGGAACGGTGATCCGTAGGCCCTGACCGGCCAGTTACGGCAGCCGGTACGTCACCACCGCGTCGGTAGCGGCCAGTGCCACGTACTGGTTGCCGTCGGACCCCAGATAGGTCATGGGATTTGCGTTTCCTCTCCGATCCAGCGTGCTCACCCAGAGCTCCCGGCCGGTCGTGGCATCCAGGGCACGAAATCGGCTGTCATCGGTCGCCGCGATGAACAAGAGGCCGCTAGCGGTGACGATGGCAGCCGCACGCCCGGGCCGACCGGTGTTCTGTCGGCCTGCGGGAAGTCCCTCGGTGATGCCGAGGGGCTGTTGCCACACGACTTCGCCCGTCGAGCCGTCGACCGCGCTCAGCCGACCCCACGGCGGCTTCTGGCACGGCCAGCGCGCATCCCCGATCGGGACGTCGAAACTCGACGGACGTGGGCCGCCCCGCTGATATGGAAAGAGCGAACCCTCCTCAGCCTCCTCCACCCAGCCCAGCGAGCCGAGATCCTGGCTGAATACGAAGACGAATCCGGAGTTCGGATCGAATGAGGCGCCGCCCCAGTTGGGGCCGCCGACCAATCCCGGGAACAAGAGCGTGGTCCTGCGGGACGTGCCGTCCGCGCGATACACCCACGGAGTGAAGGCGCCGGCGTTGTAGAGCTCTCCCATGCTTTCGACCAGGTCCCTACAGGCCGCAGCGTGTTCGGGGGAGGTGTCTTCGGCAGTAACCAGATCCATCGGCTCGTAGCTGACACGGGCCAGGGCCGGCGGGCTCACGGGAATCGGCTGGGTCGGAAACGTTTCTTCGCCGGGAACATCGCTCTGCGCAACCGGCCGCTCCTCCACCCCGAAGATGGGTTCGCCGGTGTCCCGATCGAGGATGTACAAGTAGCCGGACTTGGTGGTCACGCCGAGCGCTGCGACCGTGCCTCCATCACGCGGAACATCGAACAACACGGGCCCTGCGGGTGGGTCGTGATCCCACAGGTCGTGATGGATGGTCTGGAAGTGCCATACGTACTCCCCGGTCCGGATGTCCACCGCGACCAACGAATTGGCGAAAAGATTCGCGCCCGCCCGGTCTCCCCCGTAGGCGAAGGGGATGGGTGAGGCTAGGGGCAGATACACGTGTCCGCGCTGCTCGTCCATGGTGAAGTAGAACGGCCAAGCGTTGGCGCCGAGGCGGCCCTGCCAGCTATCGCCCTCCCACGTGTCGTGTCCGACGCTCCCAGGCTGGGGAACGGAGCCGAATTCCCACACTTTCTCGCCCGTGCGGGCGTCGAAGGCGCGCGCGTTGCCGATGCCCCCGATGGTGCCGCGCGGCGTGTTCGCGCCGACCACGATGATGTTCTCGTAGACCAACGGCACCGAGATGTACGGCACCATCATGTCGATCTCGCCCGACTGTCCGAAGCCCGCCGCCGGTGTGCCGGTCGCCGCGTCGAGTGCGACCAGGCGCCGCCTGGCAGTGAAAAAGATGCGCGGTGGTGTGCCCTCCTCACCCGCCCAGTAGGAGACACCGCGCCGTGAGGGCGCGCCGTCGACGACGGAATGCCACCAGATCGGCTCACCAGTCGCCGCGTCGAGCGCGACTACGCGGTCCACGGTCGGAAAGTACATGACGTCACCGACCACGATCGGTGTCGCCTGCGAGTTCGGATCCCGGCTTTCCCCCGGCCCCGGAGTGCCGGGGAATGGGGGAGTGCGTAGCGAGTAGCTCCAACCCCGAGTCAGGCTTGTGACGTTGCTGGGCGTTATCTGTGTCAGCGGCGAATAGCCGGTCCCACCCAGGTCGCCGCGATACATCGGCCAATCGACGTGAGTCGGCGTATCGAGCCCTTGCGGGGCACATCCAGTGCCGACAAGAACGACCGCAAGCAACGCACCGGTGCTCGTGAACGTGAGGCGCGTTGCTGGCATGAGGTTCCCCCTTCTTATCGGGCCCGATTCATCGACGTCGTAGTCGCCTCGATATCGCTCCGACACCAGGACGTTGCCTATCTTAACTCACGAGGCGGGCCCGTGCATGGGTCGCGATACCCACTTTGCACGGCCGGCTCAGGGGTCGGCCGAAGTCGCAATGAGGGTGTGTATTCACGGCGTCAATCGCGACGTCGGGCCACTGGTTCTCGCTGGATTCGATCCCGGATCCTGGTTTGCCTATGCTCAACTGGACAGCCAGTATGGTGCAGTCCCATTCGCATCAACTGAGAGCGTCCTCTATTAAACTCTCTGCCTTGGCCGCGTCACCTATTATTGGCTTGCTAGCCCTATTCTTGATTACTCCGGACGTATACGCGCAGTGTGACTTGCTGGCCGAAGGCTCCGAGATGGTTTCGGGTATCGTTTATGATGACCTCAATCAGGACGGACGGCACGGTTCCGGGGAGCCCGGCGTTGCGCGTGTGAGCGTCAGCAATGGCTGTGACGTGGTTCTGACGAACTTGGATGGCCTTTACGAAATAACTCTGGCGCCGGGACAGATACTCTTCTTATCTCAACCAACTGGATACGTGGTACCTGTTGACGACAACAACCAGCCCCTCTTCTTCTATACTCACTATCCTGACGGCACCCCCACAACGATTGGCGGCACTCCAGTGCAATGGCTGTGGCCGGTTATAGGACCCACCGGCCCGCTTCCCGACAACATCGATTTCCCCCTGCATAGACTCAGTTCGCAGGAAATCCGGTTTACCACTCATGCTTTTGCGGATCCACAGGCTCGCAGTGATCTCGGCGAGGACATGTTGCGAGAGGAGCTGGTGAATACCCTGCTGGGCAATCCGTATCAGGCAGAGTTTTCGCTCACCGTAGGTGACGTGGTCTTTGATAATCTCGGCCTTTACCGGAACCTGTCAACGCCAGTGAGACACTCTTGGAAATCAATTAGAGAGCAATCTCCTGTGTCGTGAGGGATGGGGTGGGAGGATTGATCCAGACGGCCTCCGGGAGTGGTTTAGGCTTCGGCTCACCGGAGACGAAGCGCTCGGGATGAGCGGCCCATGCCTCACGGAGCACGGCCTTCCTGCAGGCGATGATCCGATCGGCGTGACCGAAGTGGACCTGTTCGGGGGTCAGCATCGAGATGCCGCCATGGCGGTGCTCGGCATTATACCAACGGAAGAACGAGCGACAGAAGGTCTTGGCTTGCCCCTGATCCCCGAACCGGCCGGGAAACGAGGGATGGTACTTCAAGGTCTTGAACTGAGCCTCGGAGAACGGATTGTCATCCGAGACCTGGGGTCGGCCCAACGAGCGGGTCACGCCGAGATCGGCGAGTAGTTGAGCCGTGCATTGGCTCGTCATCGGAGCCCCTCGATCGGAATGCAGGGTCAGGAGGTGGGGCTGGACGCCATGCTTCAAGCAACTCTGCTGGATCAGCCGGCTGGCCAGGGCAGAGTTCTCCCGATCCGCCACCATCCATCCCACGACGTAGCGGCTGAAGATGTCCAGGATCACGTAGAGGTAGAAGTAACTCCACTTCTTCGGCCCCAGCAGCCGGGTGATATCCCAGGACCAGACCTGGTTCGGGCCCCTCGCCATCAACTCGGGCTTCTGGTATTTGGGATGACTCCGCTGCGCTCGACGCTCCTGAACCGGCACCTGGGAAGCCAGAACGCGATACATCGTACGCTCGCTGCACAGGTAGACGTCCCCTCTTTGGGATTGACTCTTACGAGTCTCCCAATGCCCACTATGCCACCGAAACCTACAAGAAGCACTTTGGCCCAACCTATTATTCGTTCAATTATGGGAATGTACATGTCGTTGCTCTAAACAACGTTGAGTACGCTGGAGCAGGACGACGCATCTCCGGCAACTTGGTTTATCGTGGGTTTATTCCAGACGATCAGATGCTTTGGCTCGAGCGAGATCTCGCTCATGTCGATGAAGACAAGCTCATCGTGATTGCCACTCACATTTCACTGATCAGTGAAGCCTCCGACGGCGATCCATCTCATGACGTAACTGGCCCCCATACCGATAACTTCGACCAACTGCTGGAACTCCTGCGTCCATTCGACAACGTCTTTGGCCTTGCCGGACACGATACCAGCAACAGCTGGAAGGTGGAGATTAACCATGAGCACGGCTGGACTGGTCGGCCATGGATAGCCCATACCCTGGCCGAAGTCCGCGGCAGTGGCTGGACCAGAGGCCCGAGAGATCTACGCGGCGTGGCGGAGGCCATGATGGAGGACGGAAACCCGAACGGTTTCTATCTGTTGAAATTCGACGACGTGACATTGGTCCCGGAGTTCATTCCATTTCCTTTCGGGAGAGACGCGGCACAGCGTTTGCGTATTGTCCTGGATCCAGAGCTCGAAGACACCGCTGATAGCAGCATCAACCGGGGTATATTACAAAGGGATACCAAGGTGGTAGTCAATCTCTTCGACGGGGGCGAACGCGACAGAGTGAGCTTATCCCTGGACGGCGGCCGACTGATGCCGATGCGCTATGTGGTTCGAACCGACCCCTTCATGGAAAAAGCCTACAGGCGGCTTGCTGACACTCAGGACGCCTTTCCGAGGCCAGCAGCCTCATCACACATCTGGGAATTCGACTTGCCAGAAAACCTCGAACCGGGAATACACACCGTCGTGGTCGAAACCGAAGATGAGTTTGAGCAGCACCAACGCGGGGTTCTGTCGTTTGAGGTCACTGGGGCGGCGCGGTGAGTGAGGGTGTGAAGGGGTTGGGGGCTGCATGTTAGCGCCTCTACTGCGCAGGTGCTCGGTGGGCCTGGCGATCGCTCTCCCGTTGGCCTGGTTGGGTGCCGGAGAGGGCCTCGCCCAGGTGGGAGAGCCGCTCACGGAGGGCTCGACCCCGGAGAGCCGGGAGCCCGTGGTCTATTCCCACGACGACATGGCCCCCGTTGCTCGTGCGGTGAGAACGGAGGTGCCGATCGCAATCGACGGAGTCTTGGACGAGGCCGTATGGATGACGGCGCCGGAGATCACGGAGTTTCTCCAAACCGTTCCGGACGAGGCACAGCCAGTCACGGAGGAGACTGAGGTCCGCATTTTGTATGACGATGACAACATCTACGTGGGCGCCTGGCTCTGGGATGAGGGCGAGGTGCCGGCTCGCCTGAGACGGAGGGACCAGGGGACGCCCGATGCGGACTACTTCGTCGTCATCTTTGACAGCTACCATGATCACCGCACCGCTTACCGGTTCGCGGTGAGCGCCGCCGGCAACCACTCGGACGAGATCCTGACGATCGGCCGCGGAGGCGGAGGCAGGGGCGGGCGCGGGCGCGGGGGCGGGGGGTTCAGCGACCGCTCCTGGGATCCCGTTATCGACGTTCGCACGTCGATCACGGACGACGGCTGGTTCGTGGAGTGGCGGATCCCCTTCAGCCAGCTTCGCTACCGAGCCGATGAGATCCAGACCTGGGGCCTTCAAGTCGAGCGCAAACTGCGACGCAAAGCGGAGGACACGGTGTGGGCGTTCAGGCCGAGGAACGAGCCCCAGGTCGTGGCGCGATACGGGCACCTGCACGGGATCGAAGGCATCGCGCAGGGTAAGCGAACTGGAACTCCTCCCCTACAGCACGGCCCGTGCCGAATACCGAGAGATTCCGAGGAGCGAGGCTGCGGGGTTCGACAACCCTTTCCGGAGTGGTTCGGAGTACTTCACCAACATGGGGTTGGATCTCAAGTATCGGCTCGGAACGAACCTCACCCTGGATGCGGCGGTGAACCCCGACTTCGGGCAGGTGGAGCTCGACCCGGCGGTGATCAACCTGACAGCGTTCGAGACCCGCTTCGACGAGAAGCGGCCGTTCTTCGTGGAGGGAGCGGAGATGTTCCGGTTCGGGGAGGGTGGGGCGCGTTGGGGAGGGTCCGACGCTCAGTTGCTTTACTCACGACGGATCGGCCGCACGCCGCAGGGCTTCGTCCCGGACGCGGCGGCATACTCTGACGTACCGGGGCAGACGACGATCCCGGGAGCGGTGAAGCTCACTGGAAAAACGGCGAGCGGCTGGTCATTAGGACTTCTCGAAGCCGTGACGGACCGGGTCACAGCGCCGTGGATCGATCCGGACGGAACGCGTGGAAAGAAGGAGGTCGAACCTCGCTCCAAACTACCTCGCTGCGCGTGTGCGGCGCGACATCCGCCAGGGGACGGGCTCCTTAGGTGTGATAGCTACGAGTGTTCACCGGGACCTGAGGTCCGAGACCCTCCGATCGCGGTTGCGGTCCGCCGCGTACTCGGTCGGGGTGGACGGCCGGATCGAAACAAGATCGCTAAAGTGGAGGCTTGCCGGAAAATTGTCAGGGAGCGCAGTGAACGGAGGCGTGGACGCGATCGCCCGCACCCAACAGAGTTCCGCGCGCTACATGGATCGGCCCGACGCGACTCACATGGAATTCGATCCGGACGCGCGCTCGCTCCGTGGCCTCTATGGGCGGCTGGACCTGACCAAGCAGACAGGGACGTGGCAGGGCAACCTCGGGGTGACCGCTATCACGCCAGGCTACGAGGTGAACGACCTCGGATTTCAAAGCTTTGCCGACCGGGTCGAGGTCACGTCCAGCTTCGGATACCGACAGCCGACAGTCGGCGAGCACTTTCGGACGTTGAACGTCACCGCAAATGGGACCAACACGTTCAACTTCGGGGGCGAGGCGGTGATGTCCAACGTCGGGCTTTGGGTCAACGCAGAGCACTCCAGCTTCAACCGGCTCCATATCGGCATCGCCCGCCGATTCGAGGTGTGGAACGACAGGCTGACCCGGGGCGGCCCCCTGACACTCGAGCCGGCGGGGTACTTTGGAAACATCGGTTTTAACACCGACCGGCGCGCGACCTTGCAGTTTCGTGCAGGGTTCCGCTTCAGCGAGGACGAAGGGGCCGGATGGAGTCGAGGAGGAAATCTCGGTCTCTTCTTCCGGTTCTGGGAGAATTACGAGCTCGACATGGGGGTCCAGGTGACCCGTGACCGCATCGCCGCCCAATATGTGGCGACTGTCCCCGATCCGGCGGCAACGCACACCTTCGGAAGTCGTTACCTGTTCGCGCCGCTTGACCAGACAACGGTCGGGATCGAGACGCGCTTCAACGTAACGTTCTCGCCGGACCTAACCTTCGAGCTCTATGCTCAGCCCTTCATGTCGAGTGGCGACTATCGGGGGCTGATGGAACTCTCCGCTCCACGAAGCTTCCAGTTCCTGCGGTATGGGAAGGATGTGGGTACGGTGACCCGCAGCGAGAACGCCGGGTACGTGGTTGATCCGGAGGGCGGCGGTGCAGAACCGTTCGAGGTATCGGATCGCGACTTCAACTTGCGCTCGCTTCTGGGCAGCGCCGTCCTGCGCTGGGAGTGGCGCCCGGGGAGCACGCTCTTTCTCGTCTGGCAGCAGACGCGGTCAGAGAGGCTAGTGCGAACAGCAGGGGGAGTGTTCGACGATGGAGTCGGAGAGTTCAGGCTAGGCCGCGACGGGCGCGCTCTGTTCGGCCTAAAGCCCGATAACGTCTTCGCAGTCAAGGTCACTTACTGGCTCAACCCCTGAAGACGCCGAACCCCGGGTGCCGATTCGGGGCAGCGGCCGGGACCCCTCCCTTCCTACGGTTGTAATAACCGGGGTTGCACAGCGGGGAGGCGGGTCATGTACGTACGTATCAGAGTGTTCAGGCTGACGACGCTCTTAATCGCAATCGCGATGGGTTGCGAGTCTGATGCAGAAAAGCTCCAAAGGTTGCGATCGGACGAAGTGATCGCGAGCCTCGGCGTATCGAGGCGGGATCGGAATATCGGGCAGAGCGCGATTAGCCTCAAGGTCTTCGCAAACGCACCTGGTCGTGACAACCACAACGTCAACGGTGAGTACGTCACCCTGTTCAACTCCGGTGCGGTAGCGATCGAGATTGGGGGCTGGTCCCTGTGCGACTCCCCCTCGCACTGTTTCACGTTCCCGCTTGGGGCATCGATTCCAGCGGACGGAAGTGTCCGGCTCTACAGCGGGTCGGGGCTTACCACTACCACGTCCTTCTACATGGGGAGCGGACGGGCTGTGTGGAACAACGAGCATGATACCGCGACATTGCGAAACGGGGGAACCGTAATCGCACAAGACATCTACTGACCCCCGTACCACTCACGGGGACGAAGCGAGCAGATCTCAGTTGTTGAGGAGCACGCTGTCGCCGTATGGCCGCTGATAGACAACAAACCACCTGTTGTCGAACACCCCGAATCTCTCGGCTGGATAGAAGCTGATGGCCGCCAGCCAGGTATCTACGTCCGAGCGCCTCAGCCACATCCAGTTCCTCGCATCTTCCGGCCCGGCCTCGATGATCGCGATACGCCCATCCGGTTTGAGATACTTCGCAGCTGCGTTCAGATAGGCTTGCCGGTGCTCGATCATGTGCAGCGTCCGGTGAAGAAACACGACGTCCACGTTGTTCACCGGCAGCTTCGGATCGTCGTATTCGCCCAACACGGTGCGGACGTTTCGGAGACCGGCCGTCTCGGCCCGCTGGGCTACGAAATCGAGCATCTCTTGGTCGATGTCGACCGCATACAGGACCCCGGTCGGGCCAATCGCGCGAGCCATCGGAACTGAAAACGCCCCACTTCCGGAACCGATGTCGGCGACGATATCTCCCGGCCCAAGCCGCAACCGCTCTATGACCTCGTCGATGTGCAGGCGGGCGACACGTTCCGGCCTGTCCATCCGCTCGACATACTCGTCAGCCGGTCGCTGGCCAAGCTGTGCGGAAGCTTCCGAGAAGCCGACTCCCAAAAGACACAGGACCGAAACACACGTGATCCAGAACTGTTCTTGCTTCACCATACCACCTCTCTTCAGACGTTGATGTTCGACTTCAGCTTCCCCTCGGGCCCGAATCTTATGTCGGCCGCATCATTCTGAAAAGCAAGCTGTAAGACGAGAATACCTGGGTCTCTCACCGAGACTGTCACTGGGGATGCGTCTCTTGGGGGTCTAGCCGAACAAAATATCTCGGCGGAAAGCCGGTCAAGAGTCGAAACGCTATACCAAGGCCGTGTTGGCTATTAACGCGATCGTGCTCTTCATCGGTTACAGGTATTGCCAGGTAGGAGCCTTTCTCACCATCTACAGTGACTTGCACACTGGGATTTTCCAAGGCCTGTTTGTACCAGGCTCGCGGCCAGTGGTTAGCTGCCACGAAGAGCTGGCCATTACTTTCCAGGCGAGTCACGACTCGGTCGTTTGTGGTTCCATCCTCATCCGTCGTGGTGATAACCAGCGTACTTTGACCTGCGGGTTGGAAATACCCGAGCAAGGACTCAAACGCCACGATGATCCCTACGTAAGCGAGGAACAAGATCGGGATTAGCCTTAGGGCTTTCACTCTAGGACTCCTAGGGCATGTACAGGATCAGACCGAGGTCAACATCCGATGCGCGCCCCGATAGGCGCAAGGAGAACCCCGTCAGACGTCCCTTCATCTTCGAGTCTAGAGCAGCGGCGTTATACGAAACGACAGATGCCCTGGTAGGCCTGGCTGGGCCAGGAGCCAAGTGAACAGGCGCCGGGCTCAGCGTGCCGTGTAGGTTCGGCTGAACCCGTTGCGGCTGTTCGTGACGGTGAACGTGCCGTCCTGGCTGACCGACGCCCGAATCCAATGGCCGTTGCCCTCCGCGGTATCATTCAGGTTTGCGATCATGTCTTCCGCCGTGTTGTGGGCCGGATTCGGATCGAGCAGCGAACGGTGACCCTGCCAAATCCCTTCGATGCCCGGACTCTTCGCCATCCGGTCGTAGTGCGCCGTTGAGACCTCGCCGAAACCGGGTGACGTGCCTCCCAGCCCCTTGCGCGGACCGTTGTTCACGACGATGACCTGCGGCTTGATCGCATAGAGGTGCGTTGGCGAGCCCGCGTCGTCCCAGGCTCCGTGGCGGCTCGTCTGATAGAGCGTGACCTCGCCCACCTTGTTCATGGGACACGACAGCTCGACCTCCATCTCCCAGTTGAGATCCCCGAGGTCGAGAAAGGTGAACCGGCCGTAGGTGAAGAGCGCCCCGACGCTGCGCTGATTCTCCGGACTGGCCTGCGGTTTGTGCTCGGCCGTCGCGCACAGCGTGTTGAATCCGCCGTCGTTGACGGGCGTCGTAAGGAGTCGACCGTCCGAGGCGATGACATCGACCTCGACGGCCCCGAACGGGATCTTCTCGCCAGCCTCGACGGCCGCTCTCTTGTCTCCGCATACGCTGAGGTACGCGTCGAGCCATTGCCGATTGCTCTCTTCGGTGGTGGTCCCATGGTCGAAGCATTTCTCGATCGGGATCATCTCGGCGAGCGCTTGAAGCCCGCCCACGTGATCCCGATGGAAGTGCGTGATGACCAGGTGGTCAATCCTGGTCAGGCCAGCCTCTTGGGCTGCCGCGAAAACGCGTCTCGCGTCGCGGTTATCTTCCGTCGGGTATCCGGTGTCGACGAGCAGAGATTCCCCGCTGGGAGACACAACGAGGGTAGCGGCGCCGCCTTCGACGTCCACCCAGTAGATGTCGAAGGTCCGTGACTGCGCCGTGGCGGTTACGACGGGGATGCATAACAGCCCAATGAGCCACATCCAACGTACGCCTGGTTTCGACATGCTCAACTCCTTGCGTCGAGGCACCGATTCTACGGAAGGCGGCCGAGAGGGGAGGTCCAGCCTCATCTGGACATCCGGACGGCCACGGATAGGAAAAAGAAAGGCCCAGTGCCGGATCGGGATAACGTAAGGGGCGGTCCAGACGCGTCAAGCGGGATTCTCTGCCGGCGCCCGATGAAGAACCACTGACGTCGTGGATACCGTCTTGAGCACCACCGCGAAGCACTGGGCGACAGGCTCTGGGGATTCTCCTTCAGTGAGAGCCTTGCAGCCCAACACGCCTGAGACGCATCTTGAGCGCCTGGCACTTTTCTTGAAGGAGATTTCCGATGCAGCAAGTTACAGGTGATCACCGCTACTTAGGATTCCGGTGGCCTCGGTTGGCCTTGTATCTCGTCGCCACGCTGAGCCTTCTGGTCGCCACACCGCTGACCGGTAAGGCGCAGCAGCCCGGTGGAGCGACGCTTCAGGGCCAGTGGCATTACCTGGGAGGGGATGCCTACCACCAGAGGTACTCGCCGCTGGACCAGATCCACGCCGGTAATTTCGAGGATCTGGAGGTCGCGTGGATCTGGAGGGGCAACAACTTCGATCCCACCGTCGCCCGTGGCAAACCCTTATTCGTGGACGGGGTGCTCTACACCGTGGTGGGCAACCGCCGGACGGTGGTCGCGATCGATGGGGGGACGGGGGAGACCCTTTGGGCCTACCGAGAACCGCCCACAACCCGCTGGGAGCGCTCCACGAGGAGGGGCCACGGCAAGGGAGTTTCCTACGGCGAGGTAGACGGCCGGGGCGTGATCTTCGTCTCGACGCCCGCCTTCTTCTTGCACGCTCTGGATGCGAAGACAGGCCGGCACCTCGAGAACTGGGGGACACGTGTGCCGTTGCCCGGCTTTCCCGCCACTGGAGTGATCGACCTCCTGCCCGATATCCTGGACGACTGGGGGCCGTGGGAAGACTATGTGGCCGCCGGCGGGACCTATGACGCGGACTGGGGCGCGCCGGCTGAGCTCGGACACATCACGAGCTCCGCACCCCCCATCGTGGTGAATGGGGTAATCGTGGTCGGTAACTCCGCGGAGTCGGGCAATGAGCAGCTTCGGGTGGAGAACATTCCGGGCGATATTCTGGCGTACGACGCAGGCACGGGCGAGCACCTCTGGAAGTTCCACGTCATCCCGCGGCCGGGCGAGGTCGGCCACGAGTCGTGGGAGAGCGACGCGTGGGCCTGGACGGGCGACGTCTCCTCCTGGGCCCCCATGTCGGCGGATCCGGACCTGGGCATGGTCTACATCGGCACGAACCCTCCCACAATAGACTTCTATGGCGGGTTCCGGCCGGGGGACGGCCTCTTCGGAAACAGCATACTCGCGCTGGACGTGCAGACGGGTGAGCGGGTGTGGCACTTCCAGATGGTTCGGCACGACATCTGGGACTACGATACTTCCGTTCCGCCCCTGTTGATCGATGTAACGGTGGACGGGGAGGAGGTTCCCGCGTTGGTGGCCAATGGGAAACACGGAATCACGTTCGTCTTCAACCGGGCCACGGGCGAGCCGGTCTGGCCCATCGAGTACCGCCCGGTGCCGGCGTCGCGCGTGCCCGGGGACCAGGTCTCGCGGGTCCAGCCCTTCCCCACGAAGCCCGAGCCGATCGGGTTTCTCGGGCTTCCCGAAGAGGAGCTCATCGATTTCACACCCGAGCTCCGCCGACAGGCGCTCGAGATCCTGGAGGACTTCGACTGGGGCAAGGAACCCTACACACCGTATATCCACGAAGGAAACGAGCTGGGAAAGATCGCGACGATCACCTGCCCATCGGGGAGCCCGAACACCGGCGCCGAGCCGTCAGCCGACCCCGAGACGGGATTGGTCTACATCTCCATGACCAGGAACTGCCGGTGTCCACAGCTCGCGCGCGGGTTCGAGCTGGATGATCCCGACGACCCGGTCTTTACGGGCACGAACACGACGGCGGAGTTCATCACGGGCGAGACGACCACGGAGTGGGCGCCCGGCACGCCGAATATGGGCTGCAGGGGTCCCCAGGGACTTCCTCTCTGGAGGCCTCCCTACAGCAGGATCGTGGCCATCGACATGAACACTGGCGAGGAGGCATGGTGGGTGCCCAACGGGGATACGCGTGACGTCATTCGGAACCACCCAGCACTTCAAGGACTGGACATATCCAACACGGGATCGGGGAGTTTGGCTCCGACCCTGGTCACGAGGACGCTGCTCTTCCACACCGGTGAGCCGTATCTCAACGCTCTCGACAAGCAGACCGGAGAGCGCTTGGGCAGGGTCGAGCTTCCAGCTCCTGGTTCGTACGGCTTGATTACCTACGAGCACGAGGGACGGCAGCACATCGTGGTTCAGGTGAACAGTGCGGACCTGCGGAACTCGCTCGTAGCGCTCCGGCTGCCGTGACCAGGGAAAAGTGACGGGGAGCTGCTATCGCCGACCCGATCCACGATAACGCCGGATCCTCACCTCCAGTGAGTCGGCGAGGGCGGTGTCGCCGCCTCGCTGTGCGAGCCGTAGAGCATCCTGTGCCGCCCCGACGGCTTCGTCGATTTGTCCGAGCGTCGCGAGCGCGCCGGCGAGCACGTCCAATGCGTAGGGATCCTGTCGGTTCGACATCATGACACCTTGGCGGGCGACTAGCATCGAGGATTGCGCGTCGCCCTTGGCCGCGAAGATCCGGCTGAGCCCGACCAACGCCCCCACATGGTCCGCCCGGTACTGCAGCGCCTCCTGAAAGTGCCCTGTGGCCGCATCCAGATCTCCGGCCTCGACCAGGGATTGGCCTTGGATGAACTCGTTGTACGCCATGTAGGCCATATCCTCGGATACGTGCTTCCATGCCTGCTCTTCGAGCAGCTGTCGTCGGTCCGCGGAGCTCCGGGGCAGAACCTGAAGCATCAGATCCGCCATCTCGTCCGTGGAGTTCGAGCCATTCACCACGCGCGTCGGAGGACTAGACGGATTGCGCGGGTTCGCGGCCGAGTTGTCGAAGGTGTACTCCATTAGAATGGTCGTGCCGGCCGGCAAAGAAATCGGCTCGATGAATCGGTAGTCGTCCTGCCAATTGAAGTCCCAGTTCGGAATATGGATGAGCGACACCTCGCGGCCCCCGGGAAGGACGGCGGTGGCACGGAGGTCCTTCCCGAGGTAGTGCGCGTGCGGATACGCACTCAGGACGGCCACCTCGACCGGGAGCGTGAAGCTGTTAGTCACCGAGTAGTCCGACGCCCCGGCCGGAATGTCGATCATCAGGGAACTGATGACGAGGATCGCCGGCTCCCGGGTCGGTGGCTCGTCAGCGAAGTGGAAATCGACCTCGGCCGTGACCTCCTCCTCCACGCCGGACGTGCGGAAATGCAACTGCACGACCAGATCGGTCCCGGGTTCGAGGCGCCAAGGCATGCCGTCGAGCGGAGGAAGCCGTGTTATGCCCGGCGTCCATCCGATGAAGTGACCGCTGGGACGCGCCGCGTTGCTCCGGAGCTGCATGCCGTCGAACCCTGAACCGCCTTTCGCCCGCGCCAGCTCGCGCGACGACGAGGTCGTGTCCACCATCATGCGCGCGTGGTGCACCACGTTTCGGCTTCCGGGCCTCAACTCGACGTACTCGATCCAACGCGTCTCGGCGACCGGAATAGGCACGACCAGGTTCCGATACACGTCGAGGCCGCGGGCCGGTACCGTATACGTCGGCAACTGTACAGTCAGATCCGCGGGGCCGGGGTTCCACCCCGTCTCGGCCACTTGGTCGGTGGCACGCGAGAGATCGCCGGCGGGCGCTCCTTCTTCAGCCCACTGGCCAAAGAGTCTGATCTCGTCGGACGTCAGTCGGCGCTCACCGTAGAACGTTCCGGGCTCTGATTCCGGGAGCCAGGGCGGCATGACACGGCGCTCCGTCACATGGGCGATAAGCCCGGCGCGGGAGCGCGCGTCCTCGTACGCCAGGAGGCTGAACGGCGCAGAACCACCCGGGCGGTGACAACCGACGCACTCGCGTGCGAGAATCGGGGCGATATCCGCGGCGTAGGTCACCGCAGACTGTGCCCCGGCGTTCGGCGCGCCGACCATCGAGGAGCCCAGCATCGCGGGGACCGCCAGGACAGCGAGTGTTCCAGTCAACCCGGACACGACAAAGGAAGCGTTCAAGGATTCGGTCATGGCGGGCAAGATGCGTCAAACGTGTATGGGGCGGCAAGCGCCCACTTCAAGAAGAACCGCTCAGACTATTACGACGCGCCGCTATCGGTTAGGCCGATTCGAGATCCGTCTGCGGGAAATCCTCGCCCACAAACAGCAAGGGCTCACCCGACAGGCGGGCCACAGCGTAGGTCAGACAATCCCCGAAGTTCAGGCCCGCCGGATCCTGCCCTTTCCCGAACCTTCTGTACGCCTCCACCGCTTCCCGCCAGTGCACACTCCCGAACGAGATCTCTTCGATAGCGAGCTCGTCTAGCAATCTCTCTAGCAGACCAGGCGCACCGGCGCCGAGGCGGGCGTGGAGCACGATTCCCGCCTCCGCCAGCGTTGGACTCCCGGCCGCTACGACAGGTGCCGAGAGGATCCGATCAAGAACGTCTTCATAACCGGACTCCTGAAATACGATGGCCAGCAATGCGGATGCATCGACGATCATACGCCGTCGGGACCCAAGCCAAGGATGCGCTCTCGCTCCTCGCGGCTGGGGGGGCAGCCGAGTTGATCCGGGGGGACCTGTGACCAGACCTCCCGTGAGAGAAACCTCTGAATTCGGTCAGCCCGAGCACTGTCGGACATGCGGACCCTGAGTCGTTGATGTCGCTCGCTCAAAGCCTGTCGAACGGCCTCCGTCTTGGACTCACCAGTCAGCGCTGCAACCTCAGCCGCCAGTCGTTCGACCTCAGGATTCTTGATGTTGAGGGCCATGGTGTGGACCCAAAGGTGTAATTATACCGTTATGGTGTAATTATACCCAACTGAGACCGTCTTGACCAGTATTTATAGCTCCACGAAGCAGGCCATCAAGGGTCCTGCTGTGGTGACCTGGGTTTCCGGCTCTTTGGTGTCGGTGGGTTAGGGGGTAAAAAGGGGGCTATGGGACCTCAAGCGGGACCCCAAAAAACTCGGGTTGCCTGGCGGGAACTCAGTGGAGGGGGGAGGAGCTCTGGCCTCCGGACGCTCAGGAACGCAGCTAAGGGCGGCCGAAGTTCGCCTCGAACCGATCAAAGCGTCCTTCCAGGCGGTCGATTCGCGCGGCGTTCCCTGTGACGCCTTCGGCCACAGCACGCAGGTCGTGGCTTAGCTGTTCTTGGCCCACCTCGACACGGATCACGCGCCCTTCGAGACGATCCAGCCGACCACCGTGCTCCTCGTAGATCCGGCCGACCATCTCGTATTTCCGCGTCCTGGAATTGCTGTTGGGTCATCGGTCCCTGAGTGCTCGGAAGGCTCGAGAGCGCAATCTACGCATCGGGGCTGAGCTGGAACATGTCGAAGGGGATTACCTGGGTCGCAATCCGGCCAGTTCTGCGAGTGCGCCGAGCGTCGTCTGCGCCGCATTGAGGCCGAGCAGGAAATCCTCATCGGAGTAGGTAGCGACGAGATCGGTCGGCTGATGCCAATTGGGATTCCATCCCCCTCCGATGTGCATGCCTCGCTCGTTCTCGCGGAGGCTGATCGCGGGCACGATGTCCATGAACCACCTGGAGTCAGTGTTGGTCATGTGCGGGCCCACGGCGGCCGGGTAGTCCGTGGCGTACCGTTCGTTGGCGTCGCGGAAGAAGAAGGCGAGCCTCATGGCCTCGTCAGCCAACTCGGCGCTCGACTGGAACTCTATGTTGACGTCGGCCTCGGGCCGCTGGGTCGGGCTGAGGGAGCCGTCTGCACGAGGCATTCCGTGGTCGAACAACATCATGTCGTGCTGGATCATGCCCAGCCAGGTCGGCTCGGGATAGAACCCTGACCCGGCCGGTTCCTCCCGACCTTGAAGGCCCCTGCGCTGCTCGACGTACGCAAGAGCACCGAGCGATCCGCCTTCTTCGTGGTTCCAGAGGACGAAACGGATGGATCGTTCGGTCTCCACGTCCGGTCCACTGAAGACCCGCGCGAGCTCCATCACGAGCGCCGTGCCGGACGCGTCGTCGTCGGCCCCTTGGCCGAAGCCACGCCCATCCATGTGGGCACCGACGATGTACATCTCATCCGGTCGGGTTGTCCCGACCTTCGTACAGTACACCTGCTCGCGTTGGCCAGGACTGGCGGGTTGAGCGTTGAGCGTGCGGAGAACTTCGTCCGGTTGCGCTGCAGGATCGTTGTTCGCTGCGGTCGGCCTCGTGACGCCACGCAGTCGGGAGCCGCCCGCGGACATCCTGACTTCGCCACTCGCGATCACCGGAACGGGCGGAGCCTCCGGACCTGGTTGCGACGGCTGGGCCGGCCTGGGCGGTGGTGGATCGAAGACGAACTGCATGCGCTCGGTCGCACAGCCGTAACTGCGCAGCTGCACGTCGATCCAATCGACGGCGGCCTGGTTGCGATCAGTCCCTGCCAGGCGATCGCCGAACTGCGCCAAGCCCTCAATCGTCGCCTTATAACGCTCCAAATCGAGGCGCCCGACGAGCTCCGCCACTTCAGCCACGGGGGGAGTGAGCCGCGCCGGGGCGGCGGTGCTTGGCAGCCGTTCCTCGACAGCGGAGCCGGCGCACGCCGTCAGCAGGGTGGCGAATACGACGAGGAAAGTGTTCCTGGACATATGAACGCGGTGAGGGTCAGGCAAACCAAAATGGGCGCACTCCGAGATCAGGCTGCGCTCAACATCCCAGAGCGGGCCGGTGGGCGCAAGCAGAAGGGTTTGATCGGGGGGCTCCCTAGGGTTTCCTTAGTGCGTCAGGCGACCTTCTTCGGGGCTAGTTCTGGACGGCCTCACGTTCAGCCGACCTCGAAGCGCGGAGCCTGGCCTCGAGGGCGCTGCGCTCGGATGCGGTCAGATCGGCGAGGAAGCGGTCTGCGGCCGCGACCCAGGCATCGCGGTCGACGGCACGCGCGGCTGCGTCCAATGCGGCGAGCATCTCGCCTCGGACCGCCTGCCGCTCCGCGAACAGTTCCCTGGCAGCTTGCCCCCACCGCGGCGGCACGAGCGCGAACGAGACGTTCCGAATCCGATCGGCGTCCGCCTCATCGGCCATCCAGCACGAGCTAGGCGGCTCGATGCCCGCAGTACGGTAAGGTAGCCAGAAGTTGAGGCCGGCAAACGGGCCGTTCGAAGATGGAACGAACCAGACGTGCAGCATGTGTAGGGTCCGACTTTCGTCGCCGAACTCTGGATGGTCGTGCCATCGGGCGAGGTCGCTTTCGAACGGTATGGGCACTTTGGTTTCCGGCACGTCGATGAACACGTACGCCGCGCCGACGAGTTGCTCCCGGCCATCGATGCTGGCGAACATCAAGTGGTCCGGCGCATCGATCCACACACCGTCCAGGCTGCGTCCCTTGTGCACGTAATGCACGCCCATGCCGGGGATATCGCCCAATGCAGGATTGAACCCGGCGGCACGGGCGGCTTCCGGTGTATCGAGCTCGGACATCGCCTGTCGCAGTGCAGCGACTTGCAGGCGATCCGTCTCGGACAATCCGCTCCACGGCGGCGACGAAAGCGTCGTGCAGCTCACGGGCTCACCCGCATGGATGTGGGCCTGGTCTGGTGTCTGCGAGAGTGCTGAGCGTGGGGCCATGATGTCGGCCACCGGCTGCGGCTCGTCAACGACTGCAGACGTCTTTCCGTCTGGGGTAGGCCCTGATGCCTCCGGCGGGGTGCAGCCAATGAGAGGAATCATCATCATCATCAGCGCGAACGTTCCGACATCACCGAGGATCGCGTTTCGCCAGATGAAGAGACGCGAAGGCACTTTGGCCTCGGCCATGCGGGTGACGGGGTCGTACACAGTGATGTCCTCGGCATGGGAAGATCAGACCGAGGTCAACATCCGAGAGTGGGCCGATAGGCGCAAGCAGAACTTGCTGATCTAACAAGCCGTGAGGCTCCGTGGTTCACGGGTCCGCGTTTGTGGAGGGCGCACCGTTAATGGCCCGGCGGGGCTACGACCAGAACTCGTCCCAAGCGTAGAGGTCGAAAAAGTGCTCCCTACCGTCAATAATCCGGCCGTCCTTGAACTCGAAGACGATGCAGCAGCCAACATCCAGGTGCTTGCCGGCCCTCTCCGCGCGGTTGTGATGAACGCCGATCACGCGGCCGTCATCACTCTTAGACAAGTGCTGCAATGCGGCCTTGAAGGTCCCTCCCGTCTCCCCCACATACCGGCCGAATTGGGCAAAGGTCGCGTCGCGGCCCTGGTGGTCGCCAGCGAGGGGGCCTCGCCCTGGCGTGTGCCACGAGGCGCTCTCGTCGAAGATCTCGGTGAGCGTCTTCATGTCGGCCGAGTTGAAGGCCTCGTAACCGCGTCGCACGGTCTCGGCGTTTCTTTCTGTGTCGTTCACGATGTAGTTCTCCTTGATCGTGATAGGTGTCTGTGCCTCCTAACGTACCACCGAGAAGACGGCCACCTCCGAACGATAGGGCTTGGCCGTCTTTCTAAGCTCGGCCGGTTCAGCGGCCCTCATCGAGTCCAGAGAAGGACGACGCCGCAGGAATTAAGCATGCCGTACTCGAAGGGTATGCCGGCAATTCCGTGGTAGACCTCCATCGCACTGATCCACTCCGGGGGGTATTGGTCGAGGTCCGGATCAAACATTCGAATCCCATCCACGTACACCGGCAGAACACAGCCGCCCCCGCGAAAACCGAGGCCCCGCCCGCTCACGGCTACCGTGCCGCCGCGGTTACTTCGCCTCACCCTCACGCCTGGAACACGCCAAATAACGTCGGATACGTACATGGGATGAATGGCTTCGAGGTCTTTCTTAGCGAATTGCTTACCCCAGCCACCCTCCATTCTCCTGTAGAATCCGTTCCGTTCGAGAAAGCGCGAGCGGACCGTCACTTCGATCGCCTCGAGTTCGATCGCCCGGGCAGACATCGAGGCGTTGATTTCGACCGTTCTTCCAGCTTGCACGATCAGTGTGGTCGTGCGGGAGGCGTAACCCAGGTGCGTGAACCGGACCTCCATCAACCCCGGCTCCAGGTCCCTCAAATCGAAACGGCCACGTCCATCCGTCACTGTGCCAGCGCGTGTCGGGCTCAGTACCGTGACCTCCACGTCGGAAACCCCACGGTTTCTGCCCTCCTCGGTGACCCGACCGACGATGCGCCCCGGAGCCAGCGGGTCGTAGGTCGGGTCACGGTCTAGCAGAATCAGTAAATCTTCGTGCCAGGGAACCGGCAATTCGCCCAGAATGATGGCGTCGTAGCCGACCCGCTCTGCCGTTAGGCGATGTCGCCCAGCCGGGAGACGACCGAGGTCGACCCGACCCAACTCGTCCGAGATCACACGAATGCCGAGTTCGGGCAACTCCACGATCGCCCCACTGAGCGGAGCTCGGGTCTCCGCATCCGCGACCTGGCCGGACCTCGCGAATCCGTCGTCCGCCAGGCCGACCGACTGATCCATGGCTCGGAGGTTGTCTGCAAGTGGACACGCCAGAAGGCCCGAAAAGACAATCACGAGAAGGGACGTTCGGTTCATGTTGCCTCCTTCATCGCGACCTTGCGCCCGTGCTTGAGATCATCGGCCAAGTAGACCGTTGCCATGCCGCCCTCGCCGAGCTCACGCTCGATGGCGTAGCGGAATTAATTGCCTATCGACTCGGTCCCTATCAGAGTGCCCTCCCTGGCTGTTGGCGGGAAGTTCTCCCCGCGCAATTGATTCATCGTCATCCCGTTTGCCCGATCGAGTGCTGCAGCGAATGCGCGGGTGCTGCGCTCCAGACCGCTGGCGGGGACAAGCTCTGGCACATCAAGCGACGTGTGGTAGATCACGTGATCGATGATGTGGAAGGACGGTGCGTAATTGCCATTCTTAGGCCCATCTTCCAGGGCATATACTGACACACCGAACTCGCGCAACGTATTGAAGACCATCTGCTCGAATTCGGGGCTACCGAGCGCGTTCCAACGGAAGGCACCCACGGCGTTGGTTGGCGTGAGAGCATCGTTATACATGTAGAGCAGGGTCTGCGAAGCATGCTCCATGGTCAACTTCACGGCGACTTTGTCCCAGGGGTACGAATCATTGATGCCGACACCCTCACGGCCGCGGGCGACTTCGCCGTGATGATGATCTGAGAATTGAATGAACTTCATCGTGCGTGGGCGTTCCTCAAGAGGCTTTTGCGCATAGAACCGTGCAATTTCCAGCGCGCTCGCCATTCCCGCCGCGTTGTCCATTGCCGCCTGAAAGTATCCATCGGTGTGCGTCATGACGACGATTTCCTCGTCAGACATGCCTGGGAGGGTTGCGATTGTGTACTCGGTCGCAAGATCGCGCAGTTCCTCCACTTCAAGCCGGAAGGTGAGTTCGACCCTTTCGCCTCTATCGAGCCGGTCCCTCAACGCGAAGCCTTCGTCCATGCTCAATGTGAATTGCGGAACCTCCGGCGTGCCGCCCTCGGGTTGAAACTGGCCATTGCCGGGTACCCCCATCACATTCACCACCATCGCAGCACCCATTTCGACGGCCCTGGTATTAGCATTGAAGAGGCCTGCGCGTCCACTCGCCGAATGGCTACGCCCTCCAGGGACGAACACGCTATAGACGACGACCGCCTTCCCCTCGACATCTCTACCGATGAAATCGGCCCCCGCGCCGACGCCCACCCAAACCGCCTCCGCCGTGATGCTTTGAGGCCCAGTGGCCTTTGTGCGAGCAACGGGGAATGCGGTCGCCAGGTGTATCGTGGATCCGTCAGCCGTCTCGTAGCTCGCGGCCCAATCCGTCGGTCTCCAATCACGGGGCAGCACATAGGGGAAGTGCTCGACGGTGAGCCCGAGGTCCTCGAACCCGCTCGTCATGTATAGCATGCCTTCGCGGTCGGCGGTTGTGCCAGGCAAGCGACCCCACCATTTGTGTCCAGCATCACGATAGCGGACGGCGATCTGCGCGAGGTCGACTACGTGCCGTTTCATCCGAGCACCATCGATGCTGGCGTACTGACTCTGCTCCGAAGTCAGCGGCCAGACCGGGTATTGATCGTCAGCGAAGAGCAGCAGATCGCGGTCTCTTGGCAGCCCTTCACCGTACGTTTTTTCCACCTTGGGGCCAAGATCGATTTGAGCATGAGAAACAGCAGGACTCGCAAACACCACCCCGAGTGTGGCCAACGAAACGAAACCGTAGCTTCGCAATCTCCTCATCTTGCTTCTCCTGGTGACGTTTAGGTCTATTCTCCAAGACAATGTGCCAAACTACCCAGCCTACCCACACCGGAGACGGCATCGGACATGGGCGCACTCCTGCCGCTCAACATCCGAGAGTGGGGCGGTAGGCGCAAGCAGAGACTTGTCCCGAACGAGAAGACGGCCACCTCCGAACGATGGGGGTGGCCGTTTGTGCGTGGGATGGCTGGATGATGATCCCGATCACGCTAGATCCCGACCGACACCCCCACCCGGAAGCTCCACAGGTTCGCATCGGTCCTGCGTGGATAGATGACGACGCTGCCATCCGGCTGATCGACGATGTCTCCCTCGCGGAGATATGTGGCCGTGCCGTTGCGATGATAGTCGGCGCCGAGATCCAACCAGGTCGGGTGCCGTCCGTTCGACAGGCGAACACCCAAACCCGCGCCCATCCGCTTCTGAAAGACGACGTCCTCCCAGTTGTTGGTATTGGCGTACGTGTAGCCGGCCCAGTCATCGCTTCCGCTGAGTCCGGAAGTCGTTACGAAATAGCTGACAGGTTCCGGGAGGCCCTGGCATAGGGTCGCAATCGATCCACCTGCATGGCCAATTCAGGGCCGACGCCCAGAAATAGAATGTTGTTCTGCGTGTCAAGGTCCACACCCACCCGACAGCTGTAGACGCTGCAAAACTGGAGCGTTTCGTTACCGTAGTTGATGAATCCTATGCTGCCCCTCAGGCTGAACAGCCCGACCGGATCCAGCTCATAGCGTCCTCCGAGTTCAAAACCCCACCCTCGTTCGACAATCAGCCCGAAATCCCCGGTGGGCTGCGCCCCAACAAACGTGACGTCGAAATATCCGCGAGGCGCGCGGACCTCTTCAGACTGGGCTTGGGCTTCTGTGGGAAGCAAGAACCCTCCCAACCAGACCGCCCCTGCCGTTATTAGAAAAGCTCTCACGAGGAGCAATGTCATCCCTCCTTCAGCGTCTTGGCCGTCCCCTACCTCCACGCAACACTGATTCAGGGCTCGTTGCAACGGTTTTGGACCCCACGCAAGCCGGAGTCTACTCCACCACCACCGAACCGGCTCTTATGGCGAGCTCCCCTCGTGGTGGTTGCGTATAGCCTGACAGGACGCGTATGTTGCCGTCTCGCCAGAATCGGGGACGCGAGTACCCCCCTCGGGATGCAGCTTAGCGACGGGTAGAAGCCCACATATTTTTTTCACAAGTCCGCGCATTAGGCCGTCCAACAGAGAAGAACAAGTCATGGCCAAGCCCCCCCTAGCGTTGATCGTGAAGTGGAGAGACCTCGCTCAAGAGGGTCGGTTTTATACCGACATCGCCAAGAATTTTCCTGAGTACACGTCCAGTCAGATCCGGCATTATTGCCTCGGACACTCCGGCGCCAAGGCTCCCGGTCCCATACAAGAGACGAGGCGTTGGTTGGACAACCCCTGGCTTCAGGGGGAAAAGTCGCCCCACGCGCTCCTCGACGAGAAACAGGTCCGGGACGTCTTGGGCGACTGGGATGATGACAAGGGATACTGGCGTAACTCCGCCGGACACTGGGCCAAGCTTCTAAGAGTCTCACCGAGTACGATTCTAGCCGTCCGGCGCGGCGACACGTGGAAGCACCTCAACCACCCCAACGCCGGACGCAAGAAGGAAGAGTAGGCGACCTCGATGGATGGTATTGGCCAAGGGAGAAGAACCGCCGGCCCGTAGCGAGCCACGAGAGGTCCACCAGAGTCTCCGACTTCTTACGGGATCTCGATCATGTCCGCTCGCGACCCGGACGGCAACCTCCTGGAGTTCATGATCTATTCTTGAGGGCGGGCCGCACGCTCACTTCGGTGGGTACCCGGGGCTAGCACCCCGTGATAGCGGTGCCGGTGAATGCGTGGTGAGGCGATGAGCAGAGCGAGCCGCTCGAGGGCGAGCGGCGGACGGGCGCAGTAGCGCAGAAGGCGTTCGAGCCCCGCAGGGTCACAGGCCGTGATGTGAACGGAGGCATCGACGCTGAACCCGCCGGAGGCGTGCCAGGTGAGCTTGTCGTCAGTGACGTGGCGTTCGAACAGACCGCGGCGGTGGAAGTAGAACGGAGCACGCGGTGGTGCACGGGGGACGCCAACCTTAAACTTCCAGGTGACCGCTTCCCGTCCGGAGACGGGGGTCCCTGCGAGGGGGGGGGCGCTCGTGCACCTAGAGGAGGAGCAAACACCATGGACCGACGCATACTCCGCACCCTGATCGTCACAGCGCTCGCGCTCGCCGCGGTCGGTGCTGCCTCACGGGCGGCCCGGGCCGACGTCACCGGCGTCGTGCTCACGCACTGCGTGGACGTCCTGGGGGGCAAGTCGTTCGGGCGCACCGGCGCCTACGAGAAATGCTTTGGCAAGATCTTCTTCTCGCTCGACCCGGACGGCCCCCGCAACCGGGGCATCGTGGATCTCGACAAGGCGCCGCGTAACGCGAACGGCGAGGTGGAGTTCTCGTCCGACGTGTTCGTCCTTCGGCCCAAGGACCCGAGCCGCGGGAACGGGGTCTTGTTCTTCGACGTGGTCAACCGTGGTAACAAGGGGCTCCTGGGGAATTTCAACTTCGCTGAAAGGTCGGTCGATCCAACGACCGAAGCGGATTTCGGTGACGGGTACCTGATGCGCGAGGGGTACACCCTCATCGCCGTGGGGTGGGAGCACACCCCGAACACGCCCGCGGTCGCCCTGTATCCGCCGATCGCCACCGAGAACGGCACGCCGATCACCGGGGAGATCGGCAACTGGTTCATCCCCCTGTACGCCGGCCAGACCTTCGATCTCACCACTTCATTCTCGAGTGGATTCGACGTCTACCCGCCCCTGGATCCACGCGACCCCGACTACACCCTCACCGTGCGCGAAGGCTTCCACGGCGAACCCACCGCTGTCCCACGCGATAGCTGGGAGTTCGGGCGGCTGGAGAACGGCGAGGCCGTGTATGACCCGCACTCGCTTCTCGTGTGGACAGGGTTCAAGCCGGGGTACACCTACGAGCTAACGTACGAGACAAAGGACCCTCGCGTCATTGGGGTCGGCTTCGCAGCCATCCGTGACGCGGCCTCGTACTTCAAATTCGACCCGAGCTCACCAATCCGCGGCGAGTACGCTTACACGTACGGCAGCTCGCAGACGGGGCGCTACGAGCGGCAGCTGATATACGAAGGCTTTACGGTGGACGAGCAGGGGGAGCGCAAGGCGCTCGACGGGATCTTCGTCAACACGGGCGGGGCGTCCCTCGGGCCCTTTAACAAACGGTTCGGGCAGCCCAACGATGGCGGGTTCCACACCCAGACCCGGTTCCCGATCCTCTACCAGTCGACGCGCGATCCGGTCACCGGTCGCGTGGACGGCCTAGGCGCACGGATCCCGGTGGGATTGGAGCCGAAGGTCATGCTCGTCGAAACCTCCTCGGAGTACTGGGATCGCGGGCGCGTGGCGGCGCTCAACCACACCTCGATCGACGGCCGCGAGGACGTGCAGCCCGCTGAGAACGTGCGCTTTTACGTGATGGGCTCCTTCCCCCATGGCGGCGGCGGCTTCCCACCGACCTTGACCTGGGACCAGCAACTGCCGGGGAACCCCATCGAGGTGCGCATCGCCAAGCGCGCCATCCTGTCTGGGCTGGACCGCTGGGTCCGCGAGGGCGTCGAGCCCGCGCCCAGCAGCCACCCGACCCTCGCTGCTGGCACTCTGGTGCCTCAGAGGGAGATCGAGTTCCCCGGGATTCCGGGCATACAGTGGCCGTATGACGTGCCCGGCGCCTACCGCGGCGAGTGTCTCTCAGGGTATCGTGGACATCAAGCAGGCGCCCCCAACGCGGTTGCGGACTGTGACCCCATGCCCTTCCTTGTTGCCAACGTGGACGCGGATGGCAACGAGACCAGTGGGATCCTCCCCCCGGACGTGACCGTTCCCCTGGCCACGTACACCGGGTGGGCGTTTCGCAGCCTACGTGCTGGGCTCCCCGAGCAGATCCGGATGATGAGGGGCTCCTACATTCCCTTCCCGCGTACCCGGGCGGAGCGCCAGCAGCTGGGCGACCCAAGGCTGTCCATCGAGGAGCGGTATTCCGGTAAGGCCGACTACCTCCGTCGGTTCGAGGCGGCGGCGCGCCACATGGTCGAGGAGAGGTACATGTTGGAGGAGGACCTCGACCGATCGCTCGCCCAGGCGGCCGCGCACTGGGACCTGCTGATGGGACCGAGCTAGACGCCGACGAACCTCGAGCTCTGGACCGAGGTGCTCCCGCCGGACGCCTTTGCGATTCAACCGGGCGCTGGGGTTGACATCCGACTAACCGACCGATTGGCCGCGCGGGTGCAAGGCGACTGGCGCAGAATCTCTTCCGGCGATGAAGCTCTGGGTACTGTGGACGGTAACCAGATTCGGATCGCGGCAGGCATCGTGGTCGGCTTCGGTAGCCGATAGCTGGTCTCCCTGACGCGGCGTGAGTCTTTCACGGGCGACCTCTCGGGGTCGCCTTTGCCGTGTCCGGGGAAGGGCACGAGTCCGATGCCTACCGCGACAGTAGCAATCGCTTGACGGAAGTATATACTTGACGTAACATGAAGGGATTATTATATTTATGATACGTTAAAGAGACCTTAGAGAGATTGAGAAAATGGCGAAAGTTGGCAGCGACAAGACCCGGATGATTGCCGAGATCCCGATGGCATGTGCCGATGAGGATGTGGCGGTCGCCTTCCTTGAAGACTTACGATGGGGCGACAACCCATGCTGCCCCCGTTGTGGTGATTGCGATGTTTACCAAATGCGGTCCCGTGGCGGCGGGCGTGAGAAGGGCTACCGCTGGCGGTGCCGGGGATGCAAGCAACAACACACGGTGAGGACGGGAACGGTCATGGAGGACAGTCGGATTCCGTTACGTGTGTGGTGTCATGCCTACTGGCGCGCGGCCAGCTCGAAGAAGGGCGTCTCGGCCCTACAGATCAAGCGCGAGACGGGCATTAGCTACAAGTCCGCGCTATTCCTGATGCACCGCATCCGCTGGGCGATGGCTGACAACGGATCTGGACTGCTTGACGGTCAAGTTGAAGCCGATGAAACCTACGTCGGCCCACGCGGTCGCCGGGGATCAAAGCCCGGACGCTCCACGGAACTCAAAACGCCTGTATTCGCGGCGATACAGCGAGACGGTGAGGTTCGTGCCCGCGTCGGTCCCGAACGTGACCGGGGCGACCCTCAAGGCTGCGCTTGCGCGAGACGGTGTTACCGTTAGCGACGATCTACACCGATGAGTTCGGCGCGTACAGTGGACTCGACAAGGAATTCGCTGGGCACGAGACGGTGAGCCACAAGCGGAAAGAGTATGTGCGCGGTGACGCGACGACGAACACCGCCGAGTCCTTCTTCGCGATCCTCAAACGCGGCGTGATCGGCACGTTCCACAGCGTCAGCAAGAAGCATCTACACCGTTACGTGAGCGAATTCGAATTCAGGTGGAATACCCGTGGGATGGACGACGGCGCAAGGATGCGGAGTCTGGTCCAGGCCGGGGACGGAAAGCGCCTTTTGTACCGCTGGCTAGGGTAACAACAACGGAGAAGCGAATGTTAACATCACCAGCAAACGCCGCCTCCAGACCGCAAACATTGGCCTTGTGTGCCGCGAATGCGTCTTGCGCTAGGTGCAAACATTCACCTTCGTGTAAGAACGGGGCAGGTGGGATTCGAACCCACGAGGACGGAGTCCTGACCGTTTTTAAGGCGGTTGCGATAAGCCACTCTGCCACTGCCCGCAAGGCCCTCATGTCCGGCTTAGACCCGGATGTGAGGGCTGTTTTCGTTTCCTATAGGATGAGTCCGTACGAGACCCGCCCATTTTCCTTCTGCTTGTCGAAGATTCTGGCGTCCACGCCGTTCTTGAGCACCCATCGTACCGAGTTCCTATTCAGGGTCCTTCCGCCGATGGTCGGCCCCAGTTCGACTATTCGCGATGCCCCGAGATACTGTGGGTGCACCGATCCAAGAATCCGTTTCACGGCGTTTTCGTTGGTGGGCTCGTCGTACGCCTTAACGTTCGCAAAGTCTGGGTTGAAGGACAGCCTCGTGCCGTTGGGCTTATGGGTGTCCTCCTGGCTGCGCCGTCGGAGCACCTGCAAGGCCGCAGTGAGGGCCGTGATTTCTTCTTCAAGCGCCGTAATGGCGCTGTCATATGGAGTCGCCACATGCACCTCCTGAACGTTGAATCTGACGTAAGTATCGCCAGGCGAATCCTTGTGGGCAATACCCTGAGCCACAACGGACACACCATCCACAAACTTTCGAGTGTGGCATCCGATGGTTCCGGTGTTTCTGACGATGATGACGAGAGGCGTGGTCAACCCGGTCCTGAGCCGGATCGGCTCAAGATCGACGTGCCTTTTGCGGAAGGGTTGAGGCGGGCGCTGAAGAAGAAAAAGCCAAAGGAGGGCTGGCCGGAACCCGATGAACCACAACCAGATAACGGGTCGTGAGGCCCTATGACGCCGTTTGCACTAAGTACATACTTCGCTCGCTTGATAGGGTGCAGCCCCGGGCATCTCAGGTTAGCAGGAGACGTATTGCTCCACGCTTGAGCCGCACCTCAACGGGCAGTTTTCCAACCGGCTCTCCATCCAGTTGGAAGGGCACCTCGCCCTCTGAACGTAGCCTTATCCGGCTACCCAGAGTGTGCCTGACCCCACGGGCACGGTGAAGGCTCGAGGTGAGCATGCTCAGCCCCAGCCGAGCTAACCTCAGTTTCGAAATCACTGGAGCGGCCACGACATCGAGCTGGGCGTCGAAGGGATCCGCCGTTTCCGCGACAACGACTCCAAACGCGAGCTCGGCGACGTTTGGCAGGACTACGCTTGAGGCGACCCCAAACTCAGATCCATCGACCTCGAGTTCAATGTCCGGCCCCGGGTAGCGTCGCAGAGCGCCCAAGACCTGAGGTGTGTTTCGCACCAAGCCCGCCATGCCCATGAGCCCGGTACGGGAAGCGTTCAGCGCGTCGATCACCACTGCGTCGAACCCAGCCCCGAACCAAAGAAGGAATGGACGTGCGCCACCGGAGTAGCTGACGACCCCGACATCCGCCGAGCGAACGGCTACATCGGATAGGGACCTGGCGACGAGACTGGGATCTGAGCCAAACCCAAACGCCCGGACCGCGGCGTTAGCAGTTCCGGAGGGCAAGAAGCCGAGATCAGGAAGCGCTTCTGCGGTCCGTCCCAATGCCATCAAGCCGCTGAGGACTTCATTCAGTGTCCCGTCCCCGCCCACAGCGATGATCCGCTCCACATCCGTGGCTCGCGCTGCCGCGATTTCAGAAGCGGAGCCTCGGTGCTGCGTCTCGACGACCTCTACCTGGCAATAGTCGGACAGGCCGCTTGCAAGAAGCCGCGCTCTGGAGTTGGCCCCGCACGGTGGACGGTTTTGGACTAGAGATTCACGCGGCGGGGGCGTGTTCCTTTTCGTAGTTAAGAGGAGACAATTGGCCGAGGGCAGAGTGCCGTCGGTGGGGATTGTACCAGGCTTCGATGAAGTCGAACACGGCCATCCTGGCCTCGGCCTGATTGCGGAAGCTCTTTCGTTCGATGAGTTCGGTCTCGAGCGTGGCGAAGAAGCTCTCGCACATCGCGTTATCGTACGCGTCGCCGACCGAGCCCATCGAGGGTCGGACGCTGGCCTCTTTGCAGCGTAGGCCGAAGGCGATCGAGGTGTACTGGGTACCCTGATCGCTATGATGGATGACACCGTTCGGTCGTCGTTGCTGCAGCGCCATGTTCAGCGCGTCGAGCACGAGATCGGTCTTGAGATGCGTCTTCATCGACCATCCGACCACATGGCGGCTCCACGCATCGACGACGACTGACAGGTACAAGAAGCCGCTCCAGGTCGGCACGTAGGTGATGTCGGCAACCCAGAGCTGGTCCGGGCCGTGCACACTGAAGTCGCGCGCGACGAGATCGGGGGCAGGTCGAGCATCTCTGTTTCGCTTCGTCGTGCGCCACTTCCTTCGCCGCGTAGCGCCTTGTAGTCCTGCCAGCCTCATCAGACGACGCACCCGCTTGTGGTTGACCTGCCAGCCGTCGTCCCTGAGCTCGGCGTACATCCGTGGCTGGCCATACGTCTCACGGCTGAACGTGTGGATCTCACGCATCCGACCTAGCAGTCGCTCGTTCTCGACCGCGCGATGCGATGGAGGACGCTTTCTCCATGCGTAGTACCCGCTGGGCGAGACGCTCAGGACTTCGCACATCATCTGCACGCTGAACTCGGCCTGGTTGGCCCTCACGAACTCGAACGCTTCGGGGGCACCGAGTCGGACTCCTGAGCGAACCAGGCCGCGGCTTTTTTTAGGATCTCCCGCTCGACACGAAGCCGCTTGTTCTCACGCCGAAGCTCGCGGAGCTCCTCGCGCTCTGACGACGTCAGGCCGTCGCTTCTGACTCCCGTGTCGAGGTCCGTCTGCTTCACCCAATTGTGGATCGTCTGCGCTGTGGGCTCAAACTCCCGACTCAGCTCCTCAGGCGTGCGACCTGCTTTGACCAGCTCCACCATCTGCTGGCGGAACTCCAACGAATACGGCGGTCTCGTTCTTGGCATCGTGGACTCCTCTCTCTAAAGAGAATAGGTGTCCACCGTCAGGGGCTAACTCCACTCTGTGCCGGGCGCGACCGCTCCCTGAAGCCGGATTGACGATCACCAGATACGACGGCACAGGACTCCCAAGGTGGAGACTCTCACCGCACTCTAACGTTGTGCGATTCTACTGCGCGTCAATCTGCCGACCGCAAGCGAAGCGCGCGACCCTGACGTCTACCGCGACTGCAGCAATCGATCTACCTCGCTCTGCCCTGAATTCCCCAATTACACGCCAAATCCGCGTAGCACCGACTGAATGACCGCTGCCGGAAGTGTCATGAGTGCTACCGCACAGCCTCTAGCTGGACCTTCTTGCTGACTATCACGAATGAGGATGGGATTGCCACGCATGAAGTCTTCGATATCGATGGTAGGGCTGTGAATAACTTCGATGCCTCGCCGAAGCTGATCGTCCATGGACCGGAGTCTCAAGAAAGTGCACTAAGAGAGGATGCTCGCACACTATCCGCGACAACTCAGGAGGGCAAGCCGCCGCTATGAAACGATTGTCTGTTCGACCCAGGAAGCGTCTAGGCTATCGCACTCCCGAGGAATGCTATGTCCAGAACTAGCCCGTGTTGCACTTCAAAGTTGATCCTGAGCAGCGCTCGATCGCATATCCGAGACCCGAGCATTTAGGTCCGCACCGAACTCGCGGAATCGTGCCATCGCCAGACGTAGTAGCGGCCAAAGCACTGGTACCAGGAGGCCGGTGGCCACCCATCGCTGGCGCAACGAGAGCCCGGAGGTCCCGCCACCAACGAGCGTGAAATAATGCACCAGGTGGACGAGCAAGTGATGGCCCAGAGAGGCTTCGAAAGCAAGCTCCCGGGACGGGTCAACCGAAACCACGGTTGGACGGAATGGACGCAGGCGTTGCCCGGGGCCGCGAATGCGGAACAGGACGCGTGCTCCCGGCACGGTGGCGCCGCTGGCGAATGGTACCAGATGGCTCCACTGTGGATAAGCGTCGCAATCTGTGAGCACCGCCCACGCCACGTCACGTGTGCCGTCGATTGGTGTAAAGAACTCGAATTCTCGTGACATGCTTAGCGCCGTCTAACGATTAAGGATTGTTTCCATACTCTACGCGCGGAAGCTCCTGCTCGGGCTACGATGCCCATGAGCAGCTTGAGATGCAACCTCAGCCCCTGTGACGCCCAGGTATGAACTGCGGGTTTCTAACCAGCTCATGAGGCAACTCCTATGACTCGGCAGTCCCGGCGCCCGCTGTCCCGCCGCGGTGTCGGGGGGAGGTGTCGAAAGGTTTGCGCGTGAACCCGTCAGCGTTTCGCGCGCTTGACCTTCGCGCGCATCAGCTCCTGTCCGACGCGCCGCTCCACGACGTGTGGTGCTTCCGGCTACGCGGCGGTGGTCCGGGCATCACCGTGCGCGACGTGATCGACCTCTTCGTCGACCTTGATGGCTCGAGGGTCGACCCAGCGGCCCGTGTCCTGTTTGCTTTGCGCGCGATGATGGGGCGGGTATTCGGCTGGGATCGTGAGGTCCCGACCGCATCCGCCCGTTCCTACGTCAATCGGCTATCCGCGGAGGACCGTGCGCGATCACTCGACGCGCCCGGCTCGAAACGCGGCTTCTGGACCACCGTGTATACGTTCGACCGCGAGGCGTTGGGTGAGGTCATCAACCACACAGTGCATGCGTTTCTGCTCTTCGCCCTAGAACCGGCTCCCAGCGGGTACACCTTGTACTGGGGGATTTATGTCAAGCCGGTAAGTCGATTCACTGCGTTCTACATGGGGCTGATCGACCCCTTTCGGCGGCACCTGATCTATCCTCGGCTCATTCACCGATTTGAGGAGGTCTGGTCCAGAAGGTGGGAGGGCACAGCATAAGGAGACCGTGACGACCGCCGTCGCGCCGCATGACGACGGGGCGGTGCACAGGAGGAGGACTCGTGAAAGCATTCTATCTAGTAGCGGCCCATCGGGTGGAGGTGGCGGCGCTCGAGAGCTCTTGCGCTCCCGTTGGCGAGCACCCGCCGTTCTGCACGGCCTTCGATCTCATAGCTGGGCATTCATTCTCTTCAAGCACGTGGGAGGAGTGAGGGTCTTTCACCGCTCTGACGTTGTGGAATACCGTCTTGAGCACCACCGCGAGGAATTGGGCGAGAGACTCACGACGCTGGAGAAGATGACGAACTGACTCTTTTTTTGGCCCGGTCTGTCACCGCCATTGTCACCACGGGCCAATCTGGCACCACATGACAGAAGCCCCACAGGGCCGTTAAGCCTTGCGGGGCTTGCTTTTACCGCAGTGGAGCCAGCCGGGATCGAACCGGCGAAGCGGGATCGTACGAGGACAGCTCGATGTTCACGAGTCCACTCGTCCCCAAGAGCGACTCCTTGCCCGGTTAACCCCGGACGCGTACGGTAGCGGTGACCAGAGGTAGCCCCTTTCCGAGTTCGCCGAGGTGACCCCATGTCGGTTCGCAAGCCAATTGTGTCCATAGCCGCGCTTCTCGTTGTGTCCTCGTTGTTGGCACCGCAGCACACAGCTGCGCAGAACTCCTCGAACCCATATTCGATCATCGAAGGGTGGGCAAAGCTTCCGAGCGGAAGGGAGATGGGAGCAGTCGGCAAGGCGACGGTCGACCCCGACGGACGCCATATCTGGGCCGTCATCCGCTGCGATGCCGGGCCTGAGCGGTTCGGAACAGAGTGCCTTGATTCAGACCTGCCTCCCGTCTCGAAGTTCGACCCCGACGGGAACCTGGTCGAGGCCTTCGGCAGCGGAATGTTCATCTGGCCGCATGGAATTGACGTTGACTCCGATGGCAACGTCTGGGTGACTGACGCCGTGAGTGAAAACAACATTCCCGCGGGCGACAATCGGGGCCATCAGGTCATCAAGTTCAGTCCGACGGGCGAAGTGCTCATGACACTTGGCACGCCCGGAGAAGAGGGGGGCGGTCCGAACCACTTCACCTCTCCCAGCGATGTGGCGGTCGCGCCCAACGGCGACGTGTTCATCGCGGACGGCCACAACGAGAGCGGTAACAACCGCGTGATGAAGTACAACAGCCGCGGCGAGTTCCTCATGTCTTGGGGAGAGACCGGGTACGCCCCAGGGCAGTTCCGTGCCCTACACGCCATCGACATCGACATGGACGGCCGGGTCTTCGTGGGAGATCGAGGCAACAGCCGAATCCAGATTTTCGACCAACAGGGCAATCATGCCGCCACTTGGACCCAATTCGGGCGCCCAAGCGGAATTGCCTTTGACGACCAGGGGCGGATTTACGTGGCGGACTCCGAGTCAGACAATGTGCAGAACCCGGGGTTTGAGATGGGGATTCGCATTGGCGAAGTCGAAACGGGCTGGGTGACGGAGTTCATTCGGTTCCCCTGGGCGAATCCTCACATTCGCCCAGGGAACGGAGCAGAGTTCGTTGCGGTGGATCGGGAGGGTAACATCTACGGAGGAGAGCCCGTCCCTTTACCTCATCTTAATCACCGAACGCTCAAGAAGTACGAGCGAGTGCGGCCCTAAGCGATGGTCCGCCCCCAGCTTCAGAGCCGAGATCGACCGCATCGTGGAAGAGTGTTCCAATTGGATACGTTGAACTACGTGTAGATAAGTGCTGATTACGTAGGGATAACGGCCGGCTCTACTCCATCACCACCCGCCGCACAGTTTCCCTCCAGAGCGGCATCGCCTGCCTTCGGGAGGGACGGCCCCCCCCATCTCATGGGACCCACGACGGAAGGACCCGCTGGACGGTGACCCTACCGGCCTCCCAGCAATCAAGTAGCCTGGGCCAGGAGCCCAGACATGAAAAAAAGCGGGGCGGACGTTAACGTCGTCCTTTGCTAGGTTGTTGAACTGAGTGCTTGATGCCGGACACAAAGAAAGGGGCCGCTCCTGTTGCTAGCGCCTTAGGACGCCTTAGAAGAGAAGAGAAGAAACTACGGACGGCAAACCGTATGATTGCTGACCTTTTTTTCGCCTGGTTTTGGCACTGTTCCCGGCACTGTTCGGGTTTTCGCGCCAGAAAAGAGAAAGTCCTTACAGCCGTAAGTGACTGCTGGTACTTCTCTTACGCAGTGGAGCCAGCCGGGATCGAACCGGCGACCTCTGGCTTGCAAAGCCAGCGCTCTCCCAACTGAGCTATGGCCCCTCTTTGCTGCTTCCGTCCTGTAGGTAAGCGGTTTCCCCGTTTCCGCTAAACCCCGCCGATGAACAGGTGTGCACGTTGGTGTGCACGTTCGGGGTTTCACTGGGCCTCCCGAAGCTCACCCGCCCCAAGAACGACACGTAAGGTAGTCTCGCTGTCGGCCTGTTGGTAGGCGGTTTTCAGGCTAACCGTATTCTTCCATCCGCCAGCGTGCGCCACATCGACGTCCGGCATGTGCTTTCTCTCCGTTGCCCACTTCCGGCGGTAGCTGTGCCACAGAGTACCCCTCAACGGCTCCAGCCCTGCGAGCTTCTCTCCCTTCCGCAGCCATTTGTCTGCCAAGTGCCGTGTGATGGGCTTTGTCGGGTCCGCCGGTGACGGAAATAAGGGTGTGGCACCTATGCCGGGACGCTCCTTCACGATACGGTCCAAGGCGGCTCGTACGGGCGGTGAGACTGGGACGGTAGCCTCGTATCCAACCTTGTCTGTACCGGAGCTGAATGTCCCCGAAGTCGTTGAGCACTTCCCACACGCTCTCCACCGGAGCCGCAATCTGACGAGTGATCGTGAATTCCGGCATCAGGGCCTCCTTAGGATAGAGCCGACGATCACCACGCCTTCCACGAAGACGCGAAGCCAGGGGATCTGCTTGCTCAATCAACTACCTCTTTCACGCGCTCTAACGGATTTGCGATTCTGCTGCGCGGCTAATGTGGTGACCGCAGGCGTAGCGCGCGAGCCCTCAGTTGCCCCCGTCCTGGGGATGCGTCTCTATCCACTCGCGGGACACTCCACCGCCACGGTCCGTAAGCCGTCGCTATCATCCTCCGTCCGGCCTGATCGCTATGGATTGGGGGCCATCTCCGACAGTGATCGTGGAGGTGACTGTGTTGGTGGCGAGGTCGATCACCGACACGTCGTCCGAGAACTGCGACGCGACGTAAGCGAAGTCACCGTCCGGCCCGGTCGCGATGCCACCGGGGCCATCTCCGACAGCAATCGTGGAGGTGACGACGTTCGTCGCCAAGTTGATCACCGACACGTTGTCGGAAGAGAACATCGCGACGTAAGCGAAGGCACCGTCCGGCCTGATCGCGATGTCAAAGGAGGTATTCCCGACAGCGATCGTGGAGATGACGCTGTTGGTCGCCAGGTCGATCACCGACACGTTGTTGGCGTTCTGGTCTGCCACGTAGGCGAAGGCACCGTCCGGCCTGATCGCGATTTCCCCGGGTGTATCCCCAACAGGTAGAGATGTAACTACGGCATTGGTGGCGAGGTCGATCACCGACACGTTACCGGAGAGTCCTCCCGTGACGTAAGCGAAGGCACCGTCCGGCCTGATCGCTATGCCAAAGGCGCCAACGATGACGGAAACCGTGGAGGTGACTGTGTTGGTGACCAGGTCGATCACCGACACTGTGGAGGCGCCCAAGTTCGTGACGTAGCCGAAGACTCCGTCCGGCCTGATCGCGATGCCAAAGGGGGAATCAAAATCGATCGTGGAGGTGACGACGTTGGTCGCCAGGTCGATCACCGACGCGTTGTCGGAGCGTCCGTTCACGACGTAGGCGAAGGCACCGGGAGCCGGAATCGGGTCGTTCACGGTGACCGACGCCGTTCCACTAGCGGAGCCAGAAGTCGCCGTGATCGTCGCCGTTCCATTGGCGACGGCCGTGACGAGCCCCGTGGACGAAACGCTCGCGACGGATGAGCTAGAGGACGCCCACGTAACGGACGCACCGCTCATCGTCACACCGTTCTGGTCCCCGACCGTCTCAGTAAGCTGTTGTGTTTCTCCTAGCGACGAGAAGCTCAGGATCGTGGGCGAGAGCATGACGGTCGTCGCAACGGGAGTTTCTGGCTCGGCGGGCGACCCGCAACTCGCCAGGACGGCGAGAAGAATGGTCAGGAGGGCGGCGGCACCGCCCGGCGCCGCGGTTCGTTGTACACTAACGGCTTCCTGCAACAATCTGGCGCGGACGATGGAGAGGGGCTTACGCATGGCTGTCTCCTTCTAGCTTCGCCGCTGGAGGGGGAGAGCGGCTGGACACTACCGATCCGATGTTATGCTACGGGAAGATTAGACGCAAGCCGACACCGTGCGTCTCACGCCTGACTCGAGAAGACGGCCACCTCCGAACGATGGGGGTGGCCGTTTCTCTTGACCCGATCCTTACTTGAATCGTCTGGTGCCGTTCCCACGCGTCAGCGTGTAAAGGCGTAGTAGATCACGTAGAACCAAGAGAAGACCCCATGGATGACGGCCCATAGGATGGACTGATGCAGCGACCAGGAAATGACAATCGCAAGAGCGCTACCGAAGCCAATTCCGCCACGCACCGCGTGCCCCTTGGCGGCTCTGCGTTTGTCACTCAAAGCGTCCTCCTCATGATCGAGTTCCCTCGCGGACTTGCCGAACTGATCTGGGACTTCTGATGCTGCGCGGTTAATCTGCCGACCGCAAGCGAAGCGCGCGAGCCTCTAGCAGACCCTTCTCGTTCAACCAAAGGGCGTGATATGCGGGTTTTGATCGAACAGAGGCACGTCAACGAGTAGCTCGTCAACGAGGGCTATGAACTCAGCGGAAAAGACGCGCTCGACCCCGAAATTTTCCCACCACGCTCGCGCTTGCGGGGCTGATAGTGTCGCTAGAATTGAGCCTTGATACGATCGCCACGTGACGTCATCGAGTGTTCCGCTTTCGTATTGCAGCCAGTTGTTTTCCCGCATGCGGACGAATGTCACTAGTAAAAAGCTCACGCGAACTCTTTCTTCGTCGGTCAAATCCGGCTTGTACTGCAGAAGAAGCAGTTCCGGGCTCTCGATGTACAGCTCAAGAAACTGCTGATCCGAAGCAAGCATCGCCTGCCGGGTATCAGCCTGGGTCGCTCCGGCGTTCTGCTGAAGCTCGATCACTAGATACACAAGAGTAATCAGTATGGCCACAGAGCTAAAAATCTCAGCGACGGCAGATGTCTTGGTCAGTTCATGGTTTTCCCTTTAGGATTGATGCGCTGATTCTGCGCCGTCTTAGGGGCGGGAGCGAGGCTGTCGGAGTTGAGTTCTCCGGAATTCGACGACCGCGATTCTGATCTTATAAGGCGAAAGGCTGACCTCACTCGAGCGGGACATTACGCTGATCTTGCTCAAAGGCCTTCCGCATCCCAACCCAAGGAGGATCACCATGCTCATCCGGATCGTGAGCCGCAAGCGAAGCGCGCGAGCCTGATGTCTACCGCGACAGTAGCAATCGCTTGATACTCATGCAGGCCCCCTCCTGGACCTCTCAGAGAGAGGACGGAATGATCAGAGCGCGACGCTCGATCCATCCAACCCAGGAGGGGAACCATGCGCTTCTACACCGGCCAGCATCGATACTACTGTGGCATCGACCTTCACGCTCGCACGCTCTACCTCTGTATCCTGGACTGCCAGGGCAAGATACGACTACACAAGAGGCTACGCTGTGAGCGCGAGGCACTGCTTCGCGCCCTCGAGCCGTACCGTTCAGATCTCGTCGTGGGCAGCGAGTGCATCTTCTGCTGGTACTGGCTCGCCGATCTCTGTGCTCGCGAGCAGATCCCCTTCGTGCTCGGCCATGCGCTCTACATGAAGGCGATCCATGGGGCCAAGGCGAAGAACGACCACATCGACTCCCACAAGACGGCGGTGCTGCTGCGCGGGGGTGCCTTTCCGGTGGCCTACGTCTATCCCCCGCAGATGCGAGCCACGCGCGATGTGCTCCGGCGCCGACTCTACTTCGTACGCAAGCGCGGCGAACTCCTCGCCCACGTCCGTAACACCTTTCATCAGTACAACCTGCCTCGGCCCTCCGGTCAGCTCCTCTATAAGAAGAACCGCGAGGGACTGGCCCAGGCATTCGACGATCGCATGATCCAGAGGACCATCGAGGCGGATCTCGCACTCGCGGATCGCTTCGACCCCGTGATCCGAGAACTCGAGCGCACGATCGAAGAAGAAGCCCGCGTCCACGACCACGACACGCTGCAGCGGCTGCGAACCATCCCCGGCATTGGCCGCATCCTGGCCCTCACGCTGCTCTATGAGATCCACGACATCGCTCGCTTCAGCACGGTGCAGCGCTTCAGCTCCTACTGTCGACTCGCCAAGCCCGAGCACCGCAGTGCAGGCAAGCGAGTCGGCAGCGGAGGAGCCAAGATCGGCAACGCACACCTCAAGTGGGCGTTCAGTGAGGCGGCCGTCCTCTTCCTTCGCGACAACGTCCGCGGCCAGGCCCATCTCAAGAGGCTCGCGCGCCGCCACGGCAAGGGCAAGGCGCTCAGCATCCTTGCGGCTCGCATCGGACGCGCCACCTACTTCATGCTCAAGAACCGGGAGGCATTCGACACCGAACGCTTCTATACACGCACCTGACGGGGAGGGGAGGTTGTGAGCCTTGATTTCTAACTCGAGCGGGCACCGGATGCCTGACAGCCGCCTCGCTTGATTGGACGCCTCCTCCCGCTCCCCACACATCGAGTCGGTCTCACTCAGGATGACGTCCCTCTCTGCCAACTTACGTGAGACACGGAGCAGCTAAGGAATTAGAGTAGGGCGAAGGCAGAGAAACCGAGGATGCTGAGACACCGAGAGAGAATGAAAGAGAATGGAATAGCCCCACCAACCTGGGACGGTAAGCGAAGCGCGGCAGCTCCTGCGGACTCGGAGGTGGTAGATAGGCCGCTGCGCCGGCGGTTCGCTCCGTCGTACAAGCTGCGGATCGTCGAAGAAGCGGACCGGTGCACGGAGCCCGGAGAGGTTGGCCGACTCCTACGGCGGGAGGGCTTGTACTCGTCGCACCTGACGACATGGCGCAAGGCGGCGCATAGCGGGTCCCTGAAAGCGCTGTCGAAGAAACGAGGCCGTAAGCGCGAGCGCAATCCGCTGGAGGAGAAGGTGCGCAAGCTGGAGCGCGAGAACACTCGCCTCGAGAAGGAGCTCCAGAAGGCGCACTTGATCATCGACGTCCAGGGAAAAGTTGCAGGGCTGCTGGGATTGAGCCTCGAGGACGGGACGAACTCATGAAGGCGACCCAGGAGCTAGCCAAGCACGTAGGGGTGAAGCCCGCGTGCGATGCGCTCAGGGTGCCGCGAGCCACGTTCTACCGTCGTCGGAGTGCATCGACCGGGCATCAGCAGCCCCGCCCGACCCCCGCCCGGGCCTTAAGTGAGAGGGAGCGGGACAAGATTTTCGACACCCTGTGTTCGGAGCGGTTCGTGGACCGGTCCCCAGCCGAGGTGGTGGCGACGCTGCTCGACGAGGACGTCTACCTGTGCAGCGAGCGTACGATGTATCGCGTTCTGGCTTCCCAGGTGCCGGTTCAGGAGCGTCGAGCGCAGCGGAGTCATCCCAAATACCAGAAGCCCGAGTTGATGGCGAGGGGCCCGAACCAGGTCTGGTCCTGGGATATCACCCGGCTGCTGGGGCCGAAGAAGTGGAGTTACTTCTACCTCTACGTGATCCTGGACATCTTCAGCCGCTACGTCGTGGGATGGATGGTGGCGGATCGGGAGAACTCTGCCCTGGCCAGCCGGCTGATCCAGCAGAGTTGCTTGAAGCATGGCGTCCAGCCCCACCTCCTGACCCTGCATTCCGATCGAGGGGCTCCGATGACGAGCCAATGCACGGCTCAACTACTCGCCGATCTCGGCGTGACCCGCTCGTTGGGCCGACCCCAGGTCTCGGATGACAATCCGTTCTCCGAGGCTCAGTTCAAGACCTTGAAGTACCATCCCTCGTTTCCCGGCCGGTTCGGGGATCAGGGGCAAGCCAAGACCTTCTGTCGCTCGTTCTTCCGTTGGTATAATGCCGAGCACCGCCATGGCGGCATCTCGATGCTGACCCCCGAACAGGTCCACTTCGGTCACGCCGATCGGATCATCGCCTGCAGGAAGGCCGTGCTCCGTGAGGCATGGGCCGCTCATCCCGAGCGCTTCGTCTCCGGTGAGCCGAAGCCTAAACCACTCCCGGAGGCCGTCTGGATCAATCCTCCCACCCCATCCCTCACGACACAGGAGATTGCTCTCTAATTGATTTCCAAGAGTGTCTCACTGGCGTTGACAGGTTCCGCCCTCTCCTGCGGTACCACTTGCTATGTTAGACCTGAAGCCATTGGCGGTCCCTGGAGCTGAGGCATTCTGAGGAACCAAGGTGATGGTTTCAATGCTTCCGGAGCGGGGGGTAGACCGCCGCAGGCGCTGTGGGGTCGAACGGTATTGTACACCCGCCGCCACTGCTCGACGAGTACGACGGCCTCGGGCAGTGTGTAAAAGATCTCTCCGTTCAAGAACTCGTTCCTCAGCTTGCCGTTGAAGCTCTCGTTGTAGCCGTTCTCCCACGGACTGCCCGGCGCGATGTAGAGGATCTGGACCCGCAGCCTGGCCAGCCATCTCCGCACCAGTTTCGCCGTGAACTCTGGCCCGTTGTCCGAGCGCAGATGCTCGGGCGGACCGTGCCGAGCGAAGAGATCGGTGAGCACCTCGAGAACGTCGTGAGCTCGAGTCTTTCGACCGACCTTGATCGCCAGACACTGCCGCGTGTACTCGTCGAGCACGGTCAGAAGCTTCAGCGCACGGCCGTCATGGGTCCTCGTGCTTACGAAGTCGTAGGACCACACGTGATTCTTGTGCAGTGGCCTGAGCCGGATGCACGAGCCATCGTTGAGCCACAACCGACCCCGTTTCGGTTGCCGTCTGGGCACTTTCAGCCCCTCCTGCCTCCAGATACGCTCCACACGCTTGTGGTTCACCTCCCAGCCCTCGATGCGTAGCAGGTTCGTGATCTGTCGATACCCGTACCTGCCGAACCGGCTCGCCAACCGTATCACGTCCGTGCGTAGCGCCGACTCGTCGACCCGCACCTTCTTCACCCGACGCTGAGTCGAGCGCGGCTGACCCAGTACGTGACACGCGTGACGTTCACTCGCCCCGAGTCGCTGACGTACATGCACCACGCACCTCCGTCGGCGCTCGGGGCTCAGAAGTTTCCCTTGGTCGCTTCCTCCAGGATCAGCTTGTCCACCGTCAGGTTCGCCACCGCTCGCTTCAGCCGTGCGTTCTCCTTCTCCAGCTCCTTGAAGCGTCGAGCTTGATCCACCTTCATCCCCCCGAACTCCTGGCGCCACCGGTAGTACGTCTGCTCGCTGATCCCCAGCTCCCGGCTCACCATCCCCACCGTTTTGCCGTTCGCCAGACCCACCTCCGCCTCTCTCAATGCCGTGATGATCTGCTCCGGCGTGTGTCGTCTCCTACTCATTCTGACCTCCTCCCTGATGGTTGCGACCAAAGCCGCATCCTAACATCAACTTCGGTCTCGGTTCAGGGGGTCACGTCACACGTTCGTGTGCACGTTGGCGTACTCTAAGCCCGTGAACGGTCTGAAGATCGTACTCGGGGTTAGGGGAGGAATCCCTTATTCTGACTGGAGAATTGCGAAAACCGGGATCTGTCCAGCGGGCTTGCAAAGCCAGCGCTCTCCCAACTGAGCTATGGCCCCTTCGTCGGAGTCGAGCACACCGTTACGGATGATCCGGAGACTACCAGCCATTTCGGTCACGAGGATGTCACCATTCGGAAGGAACGCGAGTCCCCAAGGGCGGGTCAACCCTTTCGTGATGACCGACACGCGAATACGCGTCGAGGGGTTGACCGTTTCGAACTCCCAGGGACCATCACCAAGGGCCGGGGACTGGGCACTGACGTTCGGAGCGATGATGATGACGAGAGACAAAACGTGCCCTACGAGCTTGAGATTCTTCATCGGCACGAACTCCTTTCATGCGCGGGCTCGCCCGCTGGCAACGTGACCAATGTGTCGACCGCAAACGAAGTGCGCGACCCTCCGTGCCGGACGTCATGCCGAACCTGGACAGGACGCTTGCTACGCGCTCCACGGCCTCGCATGTTAACAGCGAACCAGGGGGCAGAGAGGGTGGCCTGAATGGTTTTGTGGTCGTCCGGCTGCGCCCATCATCATGAGGAGGGGACCATGGACATCACCAGCACGGGTGCGCAGCCACAACCGGATGACACCGCACAAATCAGGGCCACGATCGCGCCCTGGGTCCAGGCATGCTTGGACCGAGACTGGGATTCACTGCTGGCGATGTGCACGGAGGACATCGTGTTCAGTCCTCCTGGGGAACTCAAGGTCACCGGTGAGGCCGTGCGGCCTTGGCTGGAAGACTATCCACCCATAAAGGCGATGGCGTTCGACTTCGACCGCATCGAGGTCAGCGGTGATCTGGCGGCCTCCAATGGGTCGGGGAGCATGATCATCGAGGTGGAGGGACAGGAGGCAACGGTGAACTTCGATTTCACAGATGTCTTTCGTAAGGATCTAGACGGTGTCTTCCGCTACTCGTCCGTGATCTACAACACCAAGGACGCGCCCGCTTGACCGACCGGCTGGCGACGGTGGAGGAAAAGGGTCCCAAGACACGCCTGGGCTGCAACTACTGCAACTAAGGGGGCTGAGAGAAATCTCCCAGCCCCCGCCGACGTAGCAGCCAGACCGACGGCCTACCGGGCGAGCGGGTCCGGCCTCAGTTGGAAGTGCACAACCTTGCTCGGCGTGCCCTTTCCGGTCTCGAGGTGGAACGGCGCCCGAGTGCTGTAGGTCGCCCAAATCCCCCTACCCTTCCAGCCAGCGTCCGGGTCATCGATTCGGCCGTCCATCCATTTGGTGTAAAAGCCAAGTGGGTACGGCACGCGCATGACGACCCATTCCCCGTCCTTGAGCGCCAACAGGCCTTCGGATCCATTGCCCGTGTTGATCGGCACATTTTCGCCCAACCCGAGCGTGTTGAACTGATCCACCCACGTGTAATAGCTCGACTCGGCACTGCCTGACTCGGTCAGGTTCTTGATCTGCGGCGCCGGCTCCGGATAGAGGGTCCAGCCCTCGGGGCAGTGTTGACCTGTTGCGGTGGGCCCGTTGAGGGGCCCAGTGCACTTGCTGCGGTCGAAGCTGGCCATGTGTCCGCTCGCAAGCGGTGTCCACACGACTCCGTTGCGATCGATGTCCATGCCGCGCGGTGAGTAACCCTGTACGGGTGCGGCGGGGTTGTCCAAGGGCAGCTCGTAGACCTCCGTCAGAGCCGTCTCGGGTGGGTTCGGCCCCGGGTCCAACCGGAGAATTATGCCGGGGAAGCCCAACGAGGAGCCCCAAATGGTGCCGTCCAAGGGGTTCGCGGCAACACCGTAATAACCGGAGGAGACCCGCTTGTCCTTCGTGGGATCGACGGGCTCGTCGGGTTCGACCCATTCGTCTTGCTGGCCGTTGCCGTTGGTGTCGACGATGAGTGGAGCCCAGCCTTGGGAGCGCTCTTCGTCACCCGTCTCGAGGTACATCCTCGTGTTGAGCCAGCCGATCACCTGCCCGCCGCCGCTCGTCCACAGGGTATTGTCCTCATCCTCGGCGAAAATCAGGTGGTGGGTGCTGAAACACGTGCTGATGAGGCTGACCTCTTTGGTAGACGGGTCGTACATGGAGAGATGACGGCTCGCCCTTTCAGTCGGAAAAAGCATGGCCGACGGGTGGTCCGAGCCCTCTCTGCAGAAGGCCGGATTGTCATTCGGGGGACGCACTCTCGACGTGAGCCAGACGCGCGCCTCACTGTCGAGCATGGGATTGTGGGCATTGGCCTTGCTGTCCCATATCGCCTCTTCTCCCCAATACGGTGACGGCTGCAGCGGCGGCCCCGATGCGACCGGCGTGTTGGGATCGCGGACCGGGAGCACCACCTGACTCGCCGTGTGGCTCATGGGGTCGAGGACCGGCACGTAGTCCGCGCTGGCCTCGAGCGCCCCGTAGATCGGGCCGTTGGCGTTCACCGTGGGATCGCGCTTGTCGGTAGAGGCCTCGTCATGGAGATATGCCGTCGGATCGGCCCAATCCCACTGCGTGACGACGACGTTGCGCTCTTCGCCCTGTGGCCGGGGCGGCGCCGGCGGCACTTCGCCGGCGACGATTCGATCGGTCCAGTCGGCGAACATCTCCAACGCCCGTGGGCGGCCCAGCCGGTTGAGCCCGCCAACCATGCTGCCACCCGCTTGCCCGGATTGGATGCGCCGATCCCAGGCAGCCGCTGTGTTCGCGAACTCACCGAGCGCGGCGGGGATCTCCCGCGTCGCCTTGTTGCCCAGTTGATGACACGCCATGCAGCCACCGGACTTCAGGTTCCTGACCCACTCCGACTGGCTACCGATGCTAGGAGAGATGCCGTTTCCCTGTGGCCCCGTTCCGGGGAACTCGCTCTTTTCCGGGACCTCGATAAGGGAGAGCCAATTCGCCGCCGGATAGTACTGTGCTGCCGCGTGTGGATCGGGCGCCGTCACCGCCGTCAGATCATGGGAAGATCCGGGTGTGGCCTGAATCTTCCTGGAGTCGACCAGCCCGTAGCCACGAACCCAGACGTCGTAGGTCGCTTCCGGCAGGTCGGGAATCAGGTACCGCCCCTGATCGTCCGTCACCACGATCTTGTTGAACCTGGTCGGTAAATCCATGGTTTCGGCGATGACCCAAACGCCGGCCTCCGGCCCGTCCGGGCCGCTCACCATGCCGCCGATGTCGTCGCCGTCGATGTCGACCGCATCACTGGTCTGCACACACGCACTTATCCCAGCCAGCAACACGGCCGCAAGGACGGTGGCACCAGTGTGCAGGACTCTATGGGACTCGACGTTTCTGGTCATGATGTCCACTCCCCACGGCTAGCGGATAAAAAGACTCAACCGAGTGACTCGGTCAGACGGATTTGGAGTTTCACTCAGGATAGCGTCCACGTTGCCAGGCCGATAGGCGGCCCTGAGGATCCTTGTGTACCTCCTGCGTAATCAGCAGGAAAAACAAAGCGCCCCCGGCCGAAAGGCCGGGAGCGCTTTGTCAAAGTCGCGTCGCGCGATTCGCGCGCCGACGACCGAACTACTCGTGGCCGAACATCCAGGCCACCGGCTGAATGAAGTCCTCGAACCTTTTCTCGAACAGATCATCGAGTCCGTCGAATATGTCCCGTACGGCTTCCGCCTCGGCACCGGTCAACTGGCCGCCGTCCGCGTTCTGAGCAGTGACGGTATCGCCGTCGACGGTGATCTTCGCGAAGAGCTGCCCATCGACGTGAACCTCAAAGGTTCCGCCCCAAGCCGCGGGCTCGCCGTCGTTGAATGAGATGACACCAGCCACCGAGACCGCATGGTGGCCCTCCATGAATGACACTTCGACGTCAATCGAGCCATCCCTCGTCACCTCGTCGATCTCGAAGACCACTATGGCGTCCAACTCGAAGTCCCTCGCAGGAATCGAAAGATTGTAGTCGGCCGTGGCGCTCGAGACCGATCCGTCCTGGACGAACGTCACCGAGAGGTCGACATCGATCACGTCACTACCGTCAGTGATGAACCCGGCAACGGTGAGGCCCACGGTTTGGAGGCCGACCACCGCCCGAACCGTATAGTTGATGCGCTCGACACCATCCGTCACGGCTACGATGCGGGCGACGTAGGCGAGAGTGGTACTCTCGTCCAGGAGGTCGACGTGCCCGATCACGGCGTCCAAGAGGTTATGGGTGATCGGATCGACCCCGTATAGAACAAAGCGCACGCCATTCGTTGGAGCGTCCGTGCGTGCGGCATCGTGCTGATATTCGTCGTTCACGCGGTCGTACGTGCGACCGAGGATTTCATCCGGAAACAGCGGCCCCGAGGCCGGACCCGCAGCCGCGAAGGCCTCAGCCGCGGCGGCGGCCTCCCAGCGGCTGCCTGCAGCGGCTGCCGCCAAGCTGGCTTGGAGCAGCGGCGCGGGGACGGCGCCAGTGTCCGGCACCAGGACGAAGCTCAGGCTCTCGAATGCCGCGGCGGAGAATGCGCCCTGCACGACCGTAAGATCTGCGGCAGATGCCTCCGGATCGAACGGCTCGTTCGGTCCCGTACTATCGCTGCATGCAGCGAGTGCAACCATAAGGGCCATAGTGACGGCCGACAATTTGTTTAAGCGTAGCACGTTTCAACCTCCGTATCTGGTTCTAAAAAAAGAAATATGACGGCGGTCGATGCCGCCCGTCTCAATGGTTTGGCGCTTAACAGGTCAAGAGACGTGCCGCTTTTGGGGGAGTCGGACGGGAAGGAGGCCGGCTGCCCGAGTTTCCGCGCCAGATCACACTTCTTCGGAGGTCGGGGGCCGGAGCCAGAGGCCGCGAAACGCCTCAGAAAGGTGCCCCGTTGTGCAACTTTTTGCGTGAAAGGATAAAAAGTACCTAGTCGCTCATCCGCAGGGCCCGCGCGATCCAGACGGTCCTGAAGACGGCTGTTCCGACCGTGCCCACCGCCACGATCCCCAAAACGGGCACGAGCAACGTTCCGACTCGACCGGCTCCCCAGAGTCCGGAAACCGTCGGGTCGAGGACTCCGCCGAACCCCAGAAGGAGCAAGCGTTCAGCTCTCTGCATGACCCCTAGTCTGCATACTACCCCCTGACTCTCCCCCCGAGCGCGCGTATAGCTGACCAGGAGTGACCCACCCATCGCGGTGACGGCCAGAGCCAGCGAGAGCGCGGAGAACCGAAACAGTACGGCCAGCCCGACAAAGGCCCCGACTTCGCCAAAGCGGTCGAGCGTAGAGTCGAGAAAGGCTCCCGTCCGGTCGCCGACCGCCGTGGAGCGAGCGATGCGGCCGTCGAGAACGTCCGCCATGCCTCCCAGGAGAACGCCCCACCCTCCAAGCGTCACGTGACCCGAGGCGAACGCCACGCCGGCGCCGATACCGAAGGCCACACCCAAAAGGTTGTAGAACGTCGGCCCCAGCCCTACGGCGATTGAAAAGCGGACCACCGGGCTGACGGCCCAGTAGAACCAGGCCCTTACGAACGAGCCCAACACGAACGTGCCCTGGGCGTCCGACGCGAGCGGATCCGGACGCCTGTTGGCGCCTGTCAACACGTAGACGGGCATCGACAGCACCGCCGTCGACAGCAGGACAAGAAAGGCCTGTAGTCCGGGTGTCACGCGTCGCCCTCGGACCCGGGACCAACCGCACGTCGCGCTGCGGCCTCTTCAGCCGGCCGGTTACGAAGCACTCGAAACAAGCGAGGCCATAGAAAAATGAGGGGCAGACGCGTCTCCAACGCGGTCAGGTCGACGCTCATCCCCGTTCGACGCTCCACCTTTCGCACCACGTACGGAAGCCAGTTTTCGAAGGTCAGCACATGCTTGATCCATCGGGCGGTCACCCTGAACTTGCTGAAGTTGAAGTACGCCGATCTTCTGAGCCGAGCCATAAGCCGTGGCCGGCGTGCCGACCGGTACCCTTGCCCTTCACGCACGACAAGCCCCTCGCCAATCGCATCCGCGAGCAGCTTCTCGTAGGTCTCCACAAGATAGGCGCGTTGAGCCTCGAAGACCGAGCTGGCCCGTGAACCGGACTCCGGTCGGATCTCGCTGCGATAACAGATGGCGATCATCTCGCGCGTCAGACTCTCGGCGCTGAAGGGAGTGGCCACGTACGGCGCTGCCCAGTCGAGGACCGTTCTCCGCGCGGCCTCCAGACGGTCATCGAGCCACTTATCGGCGGCCGCATCCCTCACGTAGAGGACACCGACCTCCTGGATCATGCGGGAGATCATGAAGTGATCCCGTGACCGGGCTGACAGCTCGCGCTCGAAATCGCGCGCACTGATGATCAGGCACTTGGCAATCGGACCATCCGCACCCACCGGCGGGAAGGCGATCACGTTCGGGGGCAACAGCCATGCGAGCGACGCCATGAGCCTGGGCGGCCGGTGGGTGAAGCCACGACGGCTCAGCTCCCGGTACGTCCCGAGGTAGTCCTCCACCACGACCACGAGATCGTGCGCGCTGTAGCGGTCGGGCGCCGCCCCGACCAGATGGGATCCGTACAGGAGAACGGCTCGGAGTTGCGTCCCGGTGCCCGCCACGAGCGACTGAGTGAGCAGTCGGGCGGGCTCCCTACCGGCATGGGTCATCCCACGCGCTCGGTCTCGTCGGATCCGCGTCGGGACCCGGTCCGGCGATCGATCCCGTCGGACCTGCGTCGGGACGTCTTCCGGCGCTCCTTCAATGCAGGAGCCTCGACCCTGGATCTCTCCGTGGCCTGCTCGGAGAACGCCGCTCCTCGGCGCAACCCCTGGAGGCTGTGCCGCATCCGGCCCTCCATCTCCTCTAGCCAGGCGGAGATTTCATGGGGGTCCGAGGGCGTGGCGAAGGGTCCGGAAACACTCACGCGGCAGTGGACCTTATCGACCCCATCGAGCATGTCCCGAAGCCGCCCACAAGGCAAAGTCCCATCCGAGGTCAACAGATACACCTCCCACTGCCTGTGCCGCAGAAGGGTATCCACCGCTCCCCGTCGGAACGGGAGCAGTGCTCCGTCACGCGAGCGCGTACCTTCAGGGTACACGACGATCGGAACCCGGGGGTCTCGGGCCACCGACCGGAGCATCTTGACCTGCCACTTCATCGAGCCCGTGGGATCCACGACCGGATATTCGTAGAGTTCGATCATCTTCGAGAGCAAGGGTACCCCGCGAGCGTACCGTTTCCGTGTGACGATGCGCGGATATCCGTGCGCCAGGCTTCGGACGACGATCGGGACGTCCAGGAGCGACTGGTGATTCATCAACACGAGAACGCCCGGGCCGGAAGGAATCGTCGGGATCGGCTCGAACTTACCCCCCCCGACGACGCGGGTCAGACCGATCAGCCTCGCCGCAATCCACCGCTGCCAGCCCCCCAACACCCCTTCCTTCCGCGTGGGAACCACCCATACCAACGGCACGATGACCAACCTTTGAAACAGGTCGAGCCACGCAAAAAACACGCCGGCGGTAGCGACGGTCAAAAAGCCTCTTAGTTTCATGACGGCGAACGCTAACGGGATGTGGAGGGGTACTTCAAGCAGTATGCAGGGCGACAAGAGGATCTTCCAGCAGCGCCGATATGTGACGGATCAGGAAATGACCACGGAGTCCGCAGACACGAGGAGGAAGTTCGGGTTATGGAGTTGACGGAATACGGCTTCAAGAACGCCGTCAGTGGTTTCTTCGAGATGCCCACGAGTGACGCACGGAAAATCCTGCCCGCGCATCTCCAGCCGTTGGAGGTACAACATGAGCGCAGCATCCTCGCTGTTACTGCGTTCCAGTTCAACCAGAGCATGGTGGGGGAGTACGACGAGGTCGTCTTGTCGGTCATCGTGCCGCCGATCATGGAGGCCGGCCGACCTCTTCCAAAGGCTGCGTTCTTTCCGTTCATGGTGGGTGTGACCACGGATGCGTCACGCCAGCATGCCATCGAGCGCTGGCACCTTCCGCACTATATGAAGGATCTACAGATGGAGTTCACGGAGACCGACGACGAACTGTCGCTGAGCATCTGTGACGAGCGCCAGCCCGTCCTGGATCTGAGCGTGACGAACTTCCCTGGAGCCCCGGAGATCGTCCTCTTCAACGCATTCACGGTAAACGAAGAAGACCGCTTCAAGGTGAATATCTTCATGGATGGCGAGCACACCGAGCACGAAGAGGAGGCCGGCTCACTCACCCTACATCCTCACGAGATGACCAAGGGGCTGACGCTCGACGACATCTCATCCGTTCCGTTCCGGGAACAGTGGTTCCACGGTGGTCTACAGACGTTCGAGGAGTTGGAGCAGCTCTGACGAGGGGCGTCCGACCGTAGCGTCTAAAAGCGGGAGGAACGGATCCAAACGTCAGCCCTCGCCCAAGAGGCCTCGAAGACCTTTGCTATCTCCTCGGCCTCGCCGACCTTGCCCTGGGCGCGGAGCGCCTGCTCGAGCCCAAAGAGGGACCATCCGTTGAACGGATGGTCCTCGATCGCCGCACGGTAGACGGCTTCCGCCTCGACCGGACGGTCGGCCTCCAGAAGAATCGCCCCCAGCCAGTCCCGGGCGGAGAAATTGAGCGGTTCGGGCTCATCGTAGCGGAGTCCGTCTTCGATTTCGACGGCACGCTCGAACATCGCGATCGCCTCGGCGGTACGCCCTTCCTCCCGGAGAATCTCACCACCGAGGATGCCCCTCACGATTCCGAGCAGATCCGATGCGGTGTGGCCGCGGAACTGCGCAGCCTCCGGAGCCGATGTGCGCCCCTCTTCTATGGCCTCGAGGAATCCGCGCGCAACGCCCACGTGCCCGGCTCGAAGATGAGCGTAGCCCTGCCCAAAGTCCCAAAAACCCCTGAAGATCGGATTCTCGGTGCCGTTGCCCTCCATGTCGAGAATGTCCTCGAAACGACCAAATCGGACCCTGGTCAGCACCTCGTAGTATTGGGCCCCGCCCGTGGCCGTCGTGTAATCCGCCCCGGCCTGGATAGCGACCGCGCCCTGACCATCGTTCGATGCGGCGAAGAGGAGCATGTGCAGGTTGTGCGAAGTGTATATGGCAAAACCCTCACCGTATTCGGCCGCCTGGTCGGAGTGCCACGCACGTTGATTCGCGCGCACTCCGTCACCCCAACGGCCAACCTCGTTATAGGTATGGGAGGGCATGTGGTTGATGTGGCTCGCGCCCGGGATGGATTCACCCAGGAGGTCCGCACAGGCCTCGGCCTTGTTCGGCTGCGTCGTCGACTCGGTCGCATGAATGTAGAGGTGGCACGATCCCGGATGACGAATGTCTTTGGCCAGGACCTCCTCCAGAATCTGGTGAATCCGTTGGATCTCCTTCCGCTCGATGTCCCAATTACCCCTTCTGGGCTCTAGCAGCATCAGGCTTTCGGCATAGAGGAATCCCACATCCAGGTCGGCCTTGTGGGCCTCGTAGACCCGGCCCATCGCTTCCGCGTATGCCGTATCGATGGCCAACTGCGGAGCCGGATCGCTCCGCGCCACGTACCGGACGGCCATCGCGTCGATCAGCTCCCGCTCGACCCTGCTCGCGTGATCCGGTGCGAGCTCCAACGCCTTTTGAATCGCCGCCTGGGCGCGGGGAAGAGCGCCCGCACCCATGGGACCGTTCATGTAAGGCCCCCACGCCCACGCCTCCCCGAAGTAGCACATCGCACAGTCCGGGTCACGGAGCTGTGCCTCCCGGAATGAGCGGGCAGCATCCATCAGCGTGAAGGAGTATATGAGCTGGATGCCCTGGTCGAAAAAAGCCTGCGCCTCGGTGGAATCCGTCGTGATCGTGCGTGAAAAGGGACCGAGCCCGATCGTGAAATAAGGCATGGGCTCGTCGAAGATTTCCGGCATTTCCGGAGGGAGGTTCTCCTGGCCAGCCGCACCTAGGGCCAGCGACGCCAGAAGGACGGCCGCATAGAATGGCACGCTCGCTATTCTCCGGTCCATTACGATTTCTCCTCGGGAAAGGCCTCTGAAGGAAGCACCAACATGGCGTCCCTGCCCTGAGCTCGTCCAGGAGGGCTTGGGCCCGGATGTGGCTCGACATGTACCAGCGCATCGAGGATCCGCAGGTCCGAGTGAAGGAGCCCGTCCTTGACCAGATGGGCGATCTCATGCCCGGCCCGAACCGAAATATCACCCTCCACCTCGACATGAATGTCGACCCACAGCGCCAAACCACTCCTGCGTACACGAAGTAGGTCCACTCCGTCCACGCCGGGCACGGCTTCGGCGATCTCCCTGATGCGATCGCGAATTTCCTTCGGAGCGGTCACGTCCAGCACTTCACGGAGCGACGCCCGGAACAATCGAATACCGTTGAACGTGATCACGGCGCAAGCGACCAACGCCGCCCAGTCGTCCGCGCTCTCGAATCCCTCGCCGGCCGTCAGCGCCACGCTGATGCCGATAAAGGCTGCGAGCGAGGTCAGTGCGTCTGACCGGTGATGCCAGGCATCCGCGTCCAGAGCCCAACTGCCGATCTCCCGTCCCCGGGCCGACAACACGCGAAACATCAATTCCTTGGCGATGAGCACACCCACCAGGACCACGAGCGTAAAGCTCTCCGGAGCCTCTTGCGGGCTCAGTATCACCTGGACGGCACTGACGGCGATCCCCGCCGCAGCCAGAAGCAGAACCGTCGAAACTACGAGCGACGCCAGGGGCTCAGCCTTCCCGAGTCCGTATGGATATCGTTCCGACTGGGGCAGCACGCTGACCCGGAGGCCACCCCAAACGAGAAGACCACTGAAGATGTCGAGCACGGACTCCACTCCGTCCGCGACGAGCGCGAACGAGTTCCCGATGACGCCCGTCACGATCTTCGTCGTCGCGAGAAGAGTACTCGCGATGACGCCGATCGCCGCCACACGCGTCCCTCGCCGGACGGCATCGCTGAGTTGCTCCGGCGTGCTGGAACCTGAACCCTGGTCTTTCATGTGTGGAAGGTGCACCGCTGGCGAATCGGTGCAACCGGGGGAGGGTCGACGACCGCGATCAAGCTCCGCCTTGGACGCTATGGACATCCCGAGTAGCCTTTTTTAGAATTTTCCCACTTCACCAAAGAACGGCCGATCCGGCGTGGCCCGCTTTTTCAACCGGATTTTCTGTCGCGTTCACAAGGAGGAGAAGGAATGATCGCCGTTGAGGGTGTGACCAAACGTTTTGGCGAACTGGTCGCCGTACGCAACGTCGACTTCGAGGTCAATAGGGGTGAGGTCGTCGGATTCCTCGGGCCCAACGGTGCGGGCAAGACGACGACTATGCGGATGCTGACGGGTACGCTCGAGCCCGATGAGGGTCGTGTTCTCTACAACGATGTGCCGATCAGCCAGGATCTCACGGCCGCAAAGGAGCACCTGGGATACCTACCGGAGACCAATCCTCTTTATGAGGAGATGTTGGTCGCGGGGTACCTGGAGTACGCCGCCCGACTTCGTATGCTCACCCCGACTGAAGCGCGCTCGGCCATCTCTGATGCGGTGGACGAGACGGGCATTGGCGAGGTGTTCTTTCGCCCGATTTCGGAGCTGTCGAAGGGATACCGTCAGCGGGTGGGGTTAGCGGCAGCCATCCTTCACCATCCCGAAATCTTGGTGCTCGACGAGCCCACGGAGGGGCTCGACCCCAACCAGCGGGTCGACATCCGAAACCTGGTGAGCGAACTGGGCAAGGAGCGTACGGTGTTGCTCAGTACACACGTCATGCAGGAGGTCGAGGCGACGTGCACCCGGCTCCTCATCATCCATCAGGGTTCGATCGTAGCCAACGGTACGGTGGCCGAGCTTCACTCTGCAGGTAAGGGCATGTCACAGTACACGGTAGAAGCCGAGGGCGATGGGGTGGCCGAAGCGCTGGGCCTGCTCCCCGGGGTGGACTCCCATACGGCGGAGCAAGTCGACGGCCGCACCCGAGTACGGCTTTCGGTAGCGGGTAGCGATGAGCTTCGCCCTGAGATTTTCCGCATGGCCAACGAACGCCAATGGGTGCTCTGGGAGTTGCATCGGGCCCAGGCGTCGCTCGAGCAGCTCTTCCGAGAACTGACGGCCGATGCGGGTGAAAGTGGAGAGCCGTCAGCGGAATCGTCCGAAGCCGCTGTCGATGTCGAGGCGGAGGCGGCACCTCCCGTCTCCGTAGACACGGAGGTGGGCTCATGAAGCGAATTTGGATCGTCGCTCGGCGCGAGGTGTCCGGCTTCTTCGACCATCCCGCGGCGTATATTCTGGTTGTGGCGTTCCTGGGATTGGGGCTCTTCCTCACGTTTCGAACCCTTTACGCGGCCGGGATCGCCACGCTCCGGCCCTTCTTCGATCTGCTGCCGTGGCTTTTCGCTGTCTTCATTCCGGCGATGACGATGCGCTCGCTCGCTGAAGAGCGGCGAAGCGGTACGCTGGAATGGCTCCTCGCCCATCCGCTTCGCGAGGTCGAAGTGGTCGTTGGCAAATTCATCGGCAACTGGTTCTTTGTGCTCGCCGCTCTCGTAGGCACAGTCCCCACCGCTTTAGGCCTGCTGATGGTTTCGGAGGCGGACGGTGGAATCATGATGGCGGAGTACATCGGTGCGGGACTGCTCGCCGCTCAGGGTGTCGCCATCGGCCTCTGGGCCTCGAGTCTGACGCGGAATCAAATCACGGCTTTCATCTTCGGGGCCTCAGTCTCCTTCACGCTCGTGCTCATCGGCACACCCGTCGTGCTCGTCGGACTTCCGCCATCGCTAGGCGCCACCGTCTCCAATCTCTCCGTATTGGGACACTTCGAGAACGTAGCACGCGGCGTGGTGGACCTGAGAGATGTGGTCTACTTCCTGTCGACGGCCGGCCTGTTCCTGTTCATGTCCGTCGGCGTCATGAGCCGCGAGCGGCTGAGCGTCGGGCGGGGCGCTTTCCGGCGGCTCAGGACGGGCACCGCGGCGCTGATCGCGGTGGTGGTCTTGCTGAACCTTCTCGGGGCGAATATCCGGGGCCGACTCGACCTCACGCAGGAGGGTCTCTACACACTCTCCGACGGGAGCCGGGAGATTCTGGGCGAACTCGACGACATCGTGACGTTGAAGTTGGTGATCTCCGATGAGCTACCGGCGGAGCTCCAGCCGACGCTTCGCGACGTGGCGGACTTGGTCGCCGACCTCCGCCGGGCAGCGGGCGTGCAACTCGTCGTCGAGAACCTCAATCCGAATGACGATGCGGAGGTGGCGACGGAGGCGCGGAACCTGGGCATCACACAAAACGAGTTCAACGTGTTGCGGGATGACGAGTTCGAGGTGCGGCGTGGCTGGTTCGGTTTGGCGCTTCTTTATGCGGATCAACGCGAAGTCATCCCGTTCATCGACCGTACCGATGATCTCGAATTCCGGCTCCTCTCCGCGATTGCCACGATGACCACGGAAGAGCGTCCGGGCGTGGCCTTTCTCACGGGCTTCGGCTCCCAGGGGCCGGAGACGTTTCCCTCGTTTACACAGGCCTTGTCCGAGCGATACAACGTCCAAACGATCGACATCTCAGTAGACACGGTGCCGGCCTTGAGCCGGGACACGCTGGACATCGTGGTGGTCGCCGGTCCCCAGCAGCCTCTCGGCGGGCCCGCGGTGGATGCCATCCGATCCTTTACGGACGGTGGAGGGTCGACGCTCTTCTTGATCGATAAGCACCAGGTAGACCCCGAGTCACCCTTGATGTACCCGGTCGTTACGGGCCTGGAGGGGTTCCTTGCAGGAAAAGGAGTCGGAACCGACGTGGGTGTGGCCTTGGATCACAGCTCCAACGCCAGGATCTCCATGGGGCGGCAGGGACTCTTCAACGTCGTGCGCCCCTACCCCCTGTGGCCCATTGCCCTGAGGGGAGATGCACACCCGGCGACGCGTGACCTCACCAACTTGAGTGTGGGGTGGGCGACGGCGCTCGAGGTCGCGGACAGCACCGTCCGGAAGCTTTGGGTCACCACCGAGACGGGAGCCCTTCAAGCCGCGGGCGGAATCATCATGCCCGCCGCGCTTCTGGATCCTAATCCAGATGACTTCCAAACGGTAACCCTTGCGGTGGCGTTGGATCCGACGGCGGCCGGGAACGGTGAGTCCTCGAGCGAGGGAGATGGGTCCGGTGCGGAGGGACGAATGATCGTCGTGGGTGACGTCGACTTCCTCCAGGAGCAGTTCCTGAGGTCCAATCCTCAGAATCTGGTGTTCACCCTGAACGCCATCGATTGGCTCGCCCAAGACGAAGCTCTGATCGGGATCCGATCCAAGATCCGGACCCCTCCCGTGATGGCGTTCACGTCCGAATTCCAGAGAGTCGCGCTCAAGTGGGGCAACCTGGTGGGCGTGCCGCTGCTGTTTGTGGCGTTAGGCGTGGTCCGCGTGACCGGACGCCGGAGGCGGATCGAAGCGCGCTGGAATGAGGTAGCGTCATGAGCGAACAAGCGCTGAAAAGGATCTTGGGAGTGCTCGGCGTTCTGGTGATTTTGTGGCTTGGCTCCGTCCTGCTCTCCGGGAGGCGTGGTGGCGGATCGGCACCCGATGGCGGCATCGCCTCGCTGCTCGAGCGCTTGGATGCGTCGACCGTGAGCGCGGTCCGCATTGTCGGTCCCGATGGGACCGTGTCGCTCCAGCGGGCCAGCGAGGCCTGGACCGTCAATGGATATGTTGCGGATTCGTCTGTCGTGGCCGGTCTCTGGACCATCCTCGCGGAGGCGGAGGTCGGCGGAGTCGTGGCCAACAACCCCAGAAACCACGAGCGCATGGGGTTGTCCGGAGACAGCGCCTGGACGGTGGACTTCACGCTTGCCGACGGCGGCGGCATGGCATCCATGCTCGTGGGAGAGTCAGGGCCAATAATCCCCAGCGGGTATGTGCGGCTACCCGATCGGGACGCGGTTGTCGTCGTGTCCGGAGATCTTCGATCCACGCTGACCCAAAGCGTCACCGATTGGAGGGACAAGACGATTCTGCAGGTCGATACGGCCGCCGTGGTGCGCGTCGTGTTGGAGACGGACGAGGGGACCCATGTAGCCGAGCGATTGGACAGCACGTGGTCGGTCGATGGAGAGCCCGCGGACAGCACCACAATGAGTTGGGTTCTCGACGAGCTCGCAAATCTTGTTGCCGTCGGGTTCGTGGAGGACGGTGAGGTATTCCAAGAGAATGGAAGGCGCGTGATCGCCCTCGGGGCGCAACAGGACACACTGGGGGCCGTCCTGATCACGGGTGAAGGAGGCGCCCGCCACGCACGCACACCCGGCAGCGATGTGGTGTTCGAGGTTGAGAGCATCCGAGCGAATCGCATCACGCCCGATATCGAACGCCTTCGGCCGGGGGATGCCGGCGGCGCCTGAGCCTCGGGAAACTGCACCAAAGAGCTTGGGGACCCGCTCCCCCCCGTTCGTGTATTTCGAAAGCGACCCTGCGGTGGGATCGTTCAGCGCGCCATGACCGCTTACCCGACGTTTGGAGGAGAATGCTCGTGCTAACCTACGTGACCACCCGAGCGAAACTGATCCTTCCGACCGCCGCGTTCGCGGTTCTCATTGCCCCGACTTCCGCCGTTGGCGCCCAGGACCCCGATGGACCCAATCCGGACTCCGTGGCTCTTCACGAGGAGGCGAAAGAGTCCCAGGCCCGCTTCGAGCGTTTTCGTGAGGACCGCATACCTCCAGAACTGGGGGGATTCGGGGGCGGGTGCGACGAGCTCGTCGGCCGGTTTTGCCTCCGATTCGAGAGTGGCGAGGACGAGAGCGAATGGAGCGTGCCTGAGGAGCCCGTGGAATTCGGCATGGCACGGGTGCGGATCCTTCGTGAACTCCGCGAAATCCACGACCAGATCCCCGGTGACTCCTGGATTCTGGGCCAGCGCGTGTTCTACATGGGCGAGGTGGGCGACTGGCGGAGCGCGGAAAGCCTGGTCCGCAGATGTGGTGGCGGGAATTGGTGGTGCACGTCGCTGCTGGGGTTCGTGAGGCACGCTCAAGGAGACTGGAATACCGCCGCCGACCTGTTCGCGCTGGCCGTGGAACAAATGCCCGAGGGTGAAGATTTCCTCTCGCTTGCTCTTCTACTGGACCCCGACGCCCTCGACGTCTACGAGAGCTCATCCGATCAGGACGCCGCACAGGAACGGCTGTGGCTCCTTTCCGACCCACTCTATCTGGTGGACGGAAACGACCGGATGACCGAGCAGTTCACACGCGCGGTCCTCGTCCGCATGCGGCGTGAAGCCGTCAACCCATATGGCGTCGAATGGGGTGACGACGTCGAGGAGCTCACGCTCCGCTATGGAGCCGAGAAGGCGTGGGAGCGCCGACGCGCTTTGCCGAACGGCCAGCTCCAGGACACCCGTAGCATCGTGGGCCGACACCACCCGAAGAGCCAGGAGTTCCTCCCGCCGGACGAGGCCCTCGAAGATCCGGCGCAGGTGGCGCCCGGCGATTGGACCCTGGAGCAAGAGCGCCCGTGGACCGGATACGCACCTCCGTACGCGCCAGACCTCAACGCTTTGGAGACCCAGGTGGCCCGTTTCCGGCGCGGGGACTCACTGCTCGTTGCAGGGGCGTTCGCACCTGAGGAAGAGGACGCGGCGGCGGATGCCCGCCGGCAGGCCCAGAGGAGGAATCCACGCATCGTCGATCTTCGCGCTCGGCGGAACGAAGACCGGGGTGACCAACAGGCTCGCACCAATCCATTCGGTCGGCCCGTCGAGGAGCCGCAACCTTTCTTGGTCGAGGAGCCCGAGCCGGAGGGCCCCATCCGATCCGGCCTCTTCCTGATCGACACCGAGAGTGGTATGACGCACCAAGTCTTGGGGGAGGGTCCGCGTGGTGCGTTCCAGCTCCAGGTGCCGAACGGACGGTATGTGGTCGGCATCGAGGCCTTCAGCGCCGATGCGAAACAAGCGTGGCGTGACCGCCACGGATTGTGGCAAGACCCGATTTTACCCGGTTTGGCAGCAGTTTCGGATCTACTGATCCTCGAGGGTGGAGGAGAGATCCCAGCCTCACTCGACGAGGCGCTGCCAACCGCACTTCCTGCGGTTCGCATCTCGGTTGGGGAGCCATTCAAGATTGCATGGGAGCTATACGGACTCGCGATCGGCGAGTCGGCGAGTGTACGGATCGGTGTGGATCAGGGCGGCCAGGGTCTCCTCCGTAGATTGGGCCAGTTCCTGCGCGTGCTCGAGCCAGATTCCCCCGTGGTGATGACGTACGAAGACGCAGGCCCCGACGTCTTGGGCACAGTTTTCCGGGCGGTCCAGCTCAACCTTCCCGACCTCGAGCCGGGCGAATACACGCTGACTGTGGAAATCGAGCTGTCCGGACGTGAGCCGATGGTCGTTGCACGACCGATCGTCATCGTGTCCTGAGATCCACATCGTGCGGCCACGGATTTGAGGAGCTGCGCGCCAACCGTGTCGAGTTCAAGATCGACTCGAGGAACGAACGCTCCCGCGCCGCTCTGGCGAGGATCGGAGCCGTAGAAGAGGGGACGTAGGGAATGGCGAAAATGTAGTTCTTGCCTCCCGAGTACGTCACGCCACACTGTTCAAGAACAGCTGTGCACGCCTCTTCCGCCCCTGCGAGGCTTCATGAGCGATAAACCTGCGACCGGGACCATCCTCTTTGAAGTGGCCCTCTTGACCGTCGTGGTCCTTCTGGTCGACGAATGGCTGATCCGTGGCGCTCTGGCCTTCATACCGGCCATGCTGCTGGCCCAGCGAGCCCTCGATGCTGGCGGCTCTAGGGCCTCCGAGGATTTGAGCTCCACTAATGATCTGGGAACGCCAGTCCGCGAGCACGTCGCGAAGCTACTCGAATATTTCCAGAAGTTTTACACCACGTGCGGGCTGATGGGGTCCGGCAAGATCACTCCCGAAGAGGCGCTGCAGCGGACGCGTGACCTCGAAGAGGATTTGAGTAGCCTACTAAACGAGGTGACCAAGGACTCGCCGGAGGTGAGGGTGAAGCCGCAAGAGTTGGTGCCCCTGCCCACCCTATAGGCGGCCACGGAACGACAAGGACTTAGGCCTAGCTCTCGGTCGTCCCAAACTTGATGTGCACGGTATCTGAATCCTCATCACGAAGCGCCTTCACCGCATCGTGAATCCCCTGCGTCAATTCGCGCTCTTCACGGAGCGCGTTGATGAGCCCCTCGGCTTCTCTCGCCTCGAAGCTCAGCTTCCCGGCGGTCGAGATCACATGATCGACCACCGTCCTCTGACTGGTCAGGGACTCGAGGCCGGACCGGATCTCCCTGAGTAAGGCATCCGCCCGTGCAAGACGCACCTCCGCCTGTTCAATCTGCTGCTGCCGCCCGTCGATATCGTCGAGCGCCTCTCTCATGGCATCCGCCTTGGCCTGCACTGACTCCAGCATCCGGGCGGCACCCTGTACTTCGTCACGCGCCGCGGAGATGGCCCTCACATCCTCCAGCGTTCGCTCTGACGCAGCAAACAGTTTTTCCACATCGTTGCGGACCTGCCCGACGCCCTCTTGTCTGGCGAGCAGGGTCTCAATCGACTGTTGGAGCTCCAGCTCCACCCCATCGAGCCGCGCGAGCTTCTCCTCGAACTGGGTGATTCGCTTTTCGGCGAAGCGTAGGCTGCCGGCCCTGGCCTCCAGCACGTCCGCCCGCTGCCCAATCTTCTCGGACTGCTCCTCGGCGATGACGAGGCTCTCATTCACCCCCCGGATCTTATCCTCCAAGGATTGGACCATCTCGGCCGCTTCCTTCCTCAGGGTCGACACAGCATCGAGCTGTCCCACCGCCTTCGACAGCGTGCGCTCGCCCTGGTGGATATCCTCCAACACACGGTCGGCCCGCTCGGACAGTGCGGTGACGGCCTCGGAGCGATCGACTGTCGAGTCGACTCTCTCACCCAACTCAGCCATTCGCCCCTCGGCCTGCTCAACCGCAGCCACGACCTCCTCGACCACCACGCGAACTTCATCCGCCTTATCGGCGTTCCGTGCAGCGGCCTTGAACCGACGATCCGCATCCGTTAGGCCAGTGAGAAGGTTATTGGTGCGCTCGTCCAACTGCGTACCGATCTGACGGAGCTCCGACATCCGGACCTCGAGTTCTTCGAAAGATTCACGACGCTCGTCCAGATCCGACGCGGCTGTGACGACGCCATCCGCCATCTCCCGCATGTGATCGACGTTCGACCTCAAATCGTCCAGCTGGGCGACGTTCGCTCGTAGCTCCCCAACTCTTTCCTGGGTCTCGACCAGCCAGGCAGCGGTCTCGTCCTGCCCCATTTGCGTCCGCTCCATCTCGGCCTTCGTCGCTCGCATTCTCTCCAACGCGCCGGCGACCTCCTCTTGAGCACCACGAAGCGTTCGTAGGTCGTTCACGGCGTTCTCTACGTCGGACTGCCGCGCCTCGATGCTGGAGAGAGACGAAGCCACGTCGACGGAGATTCGCCGGGCTTCCGACATCCCTTCCCGCATCCCTTCAACCAACTCCACCTGCTCACTGAGACGGCCCAACTCCCCAGACAGCGATGTCGTACGAGCAGACATATCGTCGACCCTGCGGTTGGCCTCGTTCAGCGCTTGGCCAGCTTCCTCGAGCTCACGGAAGCGGTTCTCGAGGTCGGTCACACTGGCCCGGAGAGCGATGACCCGCTGTCCGTCGGCCTCCAACGTGCTTTGCTCCAGCTCGAAGCGTTTGGTGCTACGCCGCATCTGCTCCTGCAGCCCAGCTAGCGCCGCCCTCAGCGTCTTGCTATCCCGCTCGACTTGGGACTGCTCCGCCCGCAACTCGTCCGATCGCTCTCCGACCTTGGCATTCAGCTCGCGGAGGGCCTTCTTCACCTCATTGATCTGCGCTCGGGCGTCTTTCAGCTTCCCCTCGAGTTCCCAGTGGAGGTCGGTGAGCGCCCGGGCCTGGGCCTCCGTCCGGTCCATCGCCTCACGTTCCCGCTCTACCGCCGCGATCTTCCCGCTGATGTGGTCCGACAGGGTCTTCAGGGCGTTCAACTGCCGTTCCGTGCGGGCTCCGAGCTCCTCCGCCTTGTTGAGGTCCACCATTGCCTTGTCGACGCGCGCCACATTTGCGTTCGCCCTGTCCACACCGGCGTCGACCGATTCCAACTTGGAACGCAAGTCCTTGTACCCTGACGAGATACTCTCTTGCGCCGCTCGAATACCCTCCTGGTCGTCGCTGAGCTGGGCGACTTCCTTACCGTAGCTCAACGATTCTTCACGAGCCTGTTCGATCTGCGCTCGCACTCCGGCCAGCGCCCCTTTCGGCCCCGTAATCTCTTCGATCTCCTGCCTGATTTGCGCGATGGACTGGAGGCCTTCACCCAACTTCGCGACCCTTTCGTCGGCTTCGACCAACCGCCTCGACACCGATTCTACGGAGCTGGTCATCGCCTTCTGGTCGTCCTCTAGACCTCCTGCTCGCTCATCAATCGTCCCGATCCGGTCTTCGATCCGGGCAAGGTCGGTGGTTCGCGTCTCGAGTCGGTCGGCGGCGCTCGCACTCTGTTCGACAGTCTCCTTGAGATGTTCCTGGGACCTGCCGATTTCCTCTTCCCGCTGCTCCAGGAGGTCGAGTCGAGAAACAGATTCCGCCAGGGCGGCCGCGTGCGTCTGTAAGTCCGACGTCTGCGAATCCAGAGATTCGGCAGCGGCCTCGAGCGGATTTCCGAGATCCTCGATTTTCTTCGAGGCGGTCTCCGACCGCTTCAGAAGATCACGAAGGGCCCTTTTGTCACGATTTGCTTGGGCGAGCAGCTTCATGAGCTCCTCGGGGAGCTCTTCGAGTTCTCCGCTACCCAGTAGTGACTTGAGCCAAGACTTCATGATACCTCTCCATCAGTGCCATCAAGTGGTCGCTTGAAACTTGATGTTTGTGCCGCCAAGGCGCCAGGTCATTCTGTCGTCCCCGCGGGCTGAATCCACTAGACGCTGAAACCGAACCGATCGGAGGCCCGCATTACAGGGTCCACCGCCGCCGAAGCGTCATCGGATCAGCCGTCGCACCGGGACACTGCCTCGGGTCGTCATCTCGATCGGGTGGTCGCCCAATGGCGTGTCCACCGTGAGTTTCGTCTCAAGTGTATAGCCGATCGTACCCCGCTCCAACAGAGCACGTGCCCCCGCGCCAACTCCCCCCCAACCGAAAGAGAGTGGGAGTTCGATGGGAGTGACCGCCTGTGAGCCGAACCTGGTGGAGCCATCGAGGAATGCCTCGCCGAAACGAGTGCCCTCGAAGTCGATGGCCATGTCGATCTGACCCGTACGGAGATCATAGGAATTGGGGTTGTCCACGTCGACCAGGAGCGTGAGTGATCCACCCGTGAGGCCGAGTCCGTCGATTTGGACCGAAGTGAGGTCGAAGTCGGGCGACTCGAAGCCGCCTTGCTGGAACATCGCACACCCACTTGGCACGAGCGCCCAAATCAGGGCAACACAACGAGAGATGGAGATTTTCCCCGCGAAATGGCCGGCATGAACACGTTTTCTCGTGAGCTAGGATCAAAGGCATCATAGGGGCATGGCGACCGCTACCGGTACCGATCAGCAGCTAAGCAGCCCGAAGACGAAGAGGCGTTCTCCTCCGGGAGCGGGTGCGCGTTCATCATTATTCGCGCAAGCAAGCAACCCAACCCGTCCTACCCAAGAGGAGGATGCCCATGGAGAGGTATATCGGACTCGACGCACACGCGTCGAGCTGCACGCTGGGGATTGTAGGCCCCAGCGGCAAGCGCTTGGGCTCGCAGGTGGTGGAGACGAACGCGCGGGCGCTGATCGAGGTGCTGCGAGGGATTCCGAGGAACCGGCACTTATGCCTGGAAGAAGGGACGCTGTCGGGGTGGCTGTACGAGGTGCTGAAGCCGCACGTGGAGGAGCTGACGGTGGCGGGGGTCGGCAAGAGCCGGGGCCCGAAGACCGACAAGCTGGACGCGTTTGCCCTGGCGGAGAAGCTGCGGATCGGATCACTGGAGACGACGGTCTACAAGAACCGGGGCCAGTTCAGGCGGCTGGGGGAACGGGCGAAGAGCTACGACTTCTTGGTCGGCGACACGGTGCGGGTGAAGAACCGGCTCAAGAGCGTGCTGCGCTCGAGAGGAGTGGCCTACGGCGCGGGGCGCTCGGTCTACTTAAAGCGCGACCGGGAGGAGTGGTTGGCCAAGCTGCCGGAAGCGAGCAGGACGACGGCCGGGTTGCTGTACGAGGAGCACGACGCACTCGTGGCATTGAGGGCGAAGGCCGAGAAGGCGTTGCTGGCGGAAGCACGCAAGCATCGAGAGTGGCATGTGCTGAAGACGTGCCCGGGTCTGGGTCCGATCCGGACGGCGGAGCTCCTGCCGGTGGTGGTGACGCCGTACCGGTTCCAGAGCCGGAGCAGGTTCTGGGCGTACTGCGGACTGGGCGTGGTGATGCGGAGCTCGTCGGACTGGGTGCGGGGTCCGGGTGGGCGGTGGGTAAGGGAACCGGTACAGCAGACGCGGGGGCTGAATCGGAACTTCAACCACACGCTGAAGCGTGTGTTCAAGGGCGCAGCGACGACGGTGATCGGTCGGGCCGAGGACGAGCCCTTGTACCGCCACTACGAGCGACTCCTGGAGGGGGGCACGAAGCCGAATCTGGCGAAGCTGACGATCGCGCGTCAGCTCGCCTCGATCGTGCTAGCGGTGTGGCGCACGGGCGAAGCGTACGACCCAAGAGACTGGAAGCGACGGAGTAAACCGGCCTGGGATCGGCGAGCGTGGGGTCGAAAGCGGTCACAACATGGGGTCCGACGAAACGGAAGCGAACCGGTTACAGGGGACAGCATCCATACACACCGTGGGCCGGGGCAGAGAGCCCAAGCCCCCACTCAAAGGCTATGCACCCCTGGAAGAGCCGAACGAAGCGATGGGCCACAGAGTCCCAGATAGAAGGATGGTTCCCGCTCCAGAGCGGAGAACGCGACGGCTGTGAACGTCTTCCGGACTGCGATGCGGACCCTGCGAGCGCACCCCTCCCCACCCTGAGTCGTCGACCGGGCAATCCAAACCATGCGGACGCCGACGGTCAAAAAATGAGCCGACGGCGCGTGGGGAAGGTGCGTCTTGACCGCCAGCCCCATAGAAGGGTGTGTAAAAAAAGAGGCGACGTACCTTTCCGCTAGGTAGTAAGAAGTTAACCAGCGAATCCCGGGTGAGCGCCCGGGGGAAAGGAACGATGCCTCGTGAGGAAGAATATGGTGGGACCCGAGAGTGAGTCCAGCACGCCGACGTGGGAGTGCTTGGAAGCGCTGGTTCGTGAGAAGGCCCAGGAGATGGTCCAGCGGATTCTGGAGGAGGAAGTGACGGAGTTGCTCGGCCGGGAGAAGTCGGAGCGGAAGACGGTCGTAGACCCGGCGCCAGGCTACCGCAACGGCTACGGCAAGGCTCGGCGGCTGGCGATGAGCTCGGGCACGATCATGCTCCGACGGCCCCGGGTTCGAGGCATTGAGGAGCGGTTCGAGAGTCGGGTGTTGCCGTTGTTCGCACGACGGACGAAGGAGGTGGGTGCTCTGCTTCCGGAGCTGTATCTGCACGGGCTGGCGGAGGGAGACTTCGAGCTGGCGATGCGGGGCCTGCTGGGCGAGGGGGCCCCGTTGTCGAAGTCTTCGATTTGGCGGCTGCGGGCGGGATGGACAAGGAAATTCGAGGAATGGTCGAAGCGCTCGCTGGCCGACCGTGAGGTCGTCTACGTCTGGGCGGACGGGATCTACGTGAAGGCGGGGCTCGAGCGGGACAAGGCAGCGCTGCTGGTGGTTCTCGGTGCGATGCGAGATGGTACGAAGGAGGTGTTGGCCCTGAGATCGGGCTACCGAGAGTCGGTCGAGTCCTGGTCCGAGGTGTTGCGGGATCTGAAGGCACGCGGCATCGAGGCGCCCCGGCTTTTGATGGCGGACGGCAACGCGGCGATCTGGGGCGCAGTACGGCAGGTATGGCCTGAGGCGGGCGAGCAACGGTGCTGGAACCACAAGATGAGGAACGTGCTGGACCGGCTGCCTCAGCGGGAGCAGAGCGAGGCGAAGGACCTTCTCAGGACCGTGGTCTACGCACCGAGGCGGTCCGAGGCGCTGAAGGCCCGTGAGGCGTTCGCCAGGCGCTACAGACCGTGGTATCCGAAGGCGGTGGATGTACTCGAGGACGACTGGGAGCGGATGGTGGCGTTCTACGACTTCCCCGAGGACCACTGGAAGCATCTACGCACGACGAACGTGGTCGAGAGCCCCTTTGCCGCAGTACGGCTCAGGACAACGGCGGCGAAGCGCTTCAAGCGGGTCGAGAGCGCTACGGCGCTGATCTGGAAGCTGCTCTTGGTGGCGGAGAAGCGCTTCAGAAGGCTCGACGCTCCTCACCTCCTCAAGGACGTATTTGAAGGAAGAAAGTTCGAAGACGGAAAGCCCGTCTCAACCCAACAGCGGAAAAACGCCGCCTGAAACATTTACACACCTATTGACCCAACCTCCTCGGGTAACGCCCATATCCTGAGCAACAACCATGTGATGGCGAACTCCAACAACGCCAGCATTGGGGACAACATCCTGCAACCCGGGCCGTTCGACGGAGGCTCCGCCCCGGCGGACATCATCGGCACCCTCTCTGCGTTTGAGGAGATCAGGTTCGACGGCAGCAACAACGTCATAGACGCCGCGATCGCGAGCGTCGCCCCGGGCGATGTGATGTCCCATACCGGGAATGAGGGATATGGCCAGCCGAGCGCCACAACGGTGGCGGCTACAACCGGCATGTCGGTGACGAAGTACGGCCGCACGACCGAGGCAACCGTCGGCACCGTGGATGCAACCAACGCCACGGTCGATGTCTGTTACCAGACGCAAGGCCCATTTCGTTGTAAAAAACTCGCCCGCTATGTGGGCCAGGTCGTCATCACCCCCGGCACATTTAGCGACGGAGGGGATTCCGGATCGGGGATCGTGACAAATGACAACAACCTAAACCCGGTGGCACTCCTCTTCGCGGGAAGCTCATCGTATACGATCGCCAATCCGATCGACGCGGTGTTGAGCGCGTTCAACGTTACGATCGACGACGGCAGTGGCAGTACGGGCGGCAGCGGTGGGGGCAACAGCTCCCCGACAGCGTCGTTTACGTCCAGTTGCTCGAACCTCACTTGCAGCTTCGACGGATCGGGCTCCTCCGACGACGGTTCGATTGCGAGCTGGGACTGGGACTTCGGCGACGGGAGCCCGGCGGAGTCCGGCCCGACGCCCCAACACACTTACAGCGGGAACGGCACGTACAACGTGACGCTGACTGTCACAGACGATGAAGGTGCAACCGACACGGAGAGCCAGAATGTCTCGGTCACGCAGCCGGCTACGGGTCAGCACGTCGGCGATCTCGACGGTAGCGGCCAAAACAACGGCTCTACCTGGACGGCCGTTGTCACGATCACCGTCCACGATGCCAACCACTCGCCGGTCGCGGGGTTCTCGGTGACCGGCTTATGGTCGGGGCCCGTTGCCGGATCCGGGGACTGCATCACAGGCCCGAATGGTCAATGCACGGTGAGTCGCGGGGGTATACGGAAGCGGGACGGAAGCGTGCAATATGACGTGACGAATGGATCGGCGACGGACGACAACCACGACCCGGATGGTGATAGCGACGGGACCACGATTACGGTGACTAAACCGTAGTCCCAGCAGCCGCATGGTCCCGAACGGCGCACTGCGAGCGTGGACGTTCTTGGTGAGCGCCTGCTCAGTCCTAAGTGCGACGGCCGCAGAGGACAGATCATAAGGGATCCAGCTCTTCTCTCGCTCGTGACGATGATCGCACTCTCGTCCTGTACGGGAACGGGAGAAAGAAGCGATAACGCGCCTCTGGAGACGACTGTTGTGCGATCCATCGAAGAAGTTCAGGAGGCGTTCACTCCAGAGTGGATGGACCTTCCCGGCGTAGTGGGGACGGGTATCGGCCTCTGTGAAGATCAACCATGTATCAAGATCTTCGTTGCCGGGCCGATTCAACAGCTGGAAGACCGGATTCCGAACGAGATCGACGGTCATCGCGTTGTCCTGGAGGAAACCGGGCGGTTCCAGGCCCGCGACACCGTCGACTCCTGAGCAGCCTCACGCGTCACGGTGCTGGCCAATGCACCGGGAACGCCACGAAAAACACGGGCCGACCCCCTCCCCCAAGATCAGAAGAAATACGACAGCGAAACGTACCCCACCGGCGGCCGGCCACCGAACTCCGACCCGATCCCGGTAATGGGATCGAGGGTATCGTCTCCGAATCCGAGGAAGAAGCCACCCCGAAGGCTCGAATTGGCTCCCACCGACCAACTCCCACCGCCCGACACAAGGCCGCTCCCGTCCGCCAAGCTCATGATGGTCAGCAGGTCGATGCCCCACAGTGGACGGATTTGGTAGGACGCCTGGACGGCAAGCGCGTCCCGGCCGAGAACCTGAAGCTCTCCCCGCTGGAACGGATCCGACGCAAGAACGTCGAAGAGATCTTCCGAGCTCGCAGCCCCGAATCCGTCGTGCTGATACTCGGCAATCAGGTAGAGATCTCGTCCCTGGACGGAGACCCGCCGGTCGACGCCGACGGTGCTTCGCACCATCACGTCGTCGGCCTCCGATCGGACCGCGACCTCGCTGCGCACGGCCCACGGTCCGAGCGCCCCGACGAAGCTCAGGGCGCCGGCCGGCTCGTCGAATATGACTCCTCCCCAGGCGGCGAAGTCCCAACCGAGCCAGTTGGTCTTCCCGCGGGCGAGTGCCGTGATCTGATCGCTCTCGGTCGTAGAGACGGGCCGCACCACGATGTCGATCTCACTGAACGGACCGGGATAGGCCCGGAACCGGAGGGCATCGACGCCGGCACGGTACTCCCGGAACGGATCCGCGGGATCGAACGGCGTGAAGGGGTCGGCAGGCGTGAGGATGATCGTGCTCGCCCATGAAATGACCTGCCGGCCCACGGACAATTCGGTCACCCCACCCAGGGGAACGGTCAGGCCGAGACGGTCGAAGCGATGCCGCCAGGCAAAGTGGTCCCCCTCGTCTACCGTCCAATACCAGGGTCAACCAATTCCCGCCGGCTTCGGGTACGAGGATCCCCTCAGCCGTGCCCAGTACGTCGGTGCTGTTCAAGAGCAGCGTGTGCTCATAGGCCACGTCTAGGGCCAGCGGGCCCACGTCCGGTTCCCCCATGAGGCGGAGGCGCTGAAAGTCCGAGGCGCCCGCATCGCTTACGGGGCTGCTGCCCGCTCCACCCGCCAGATTGAAATAATACGCCGAAACATCCAGGAACTGCGCCCGCAGGTCTGCGGCAACGAGCGCGACGCTGATCACCGAAGCGACGAGCGCCCACAGGGTCGTCCCACTCCCGGCGCCTGATGGTGAAGTGATTCGGCCGATCCTCAACGGCGTGCTCTCAAGGACTCCAGCGCATCGTCATTCCCTCTCGTCCGATGCAATCCGCCCGTCCACGAGCCTTACCCGACGGCGGGCTCGCTCCATGACTCGGGGATCGTGAGTCGAGAACAGGAAGGTCGTGCCGTGCTCGCGGTTCAAGCGCTCCATGACATCCAGGAGGGCGTCGCTCGTGCGCGAATCCAGGTTGGCCGTGGGCTCGTCGGCGAGGACGAGCGTAGGTTGGCCAACGACGGCTCGTGCGACCGCCACCCGTTGTTGTTGGCCTCCCGAGAGCCGGGCCGGCTTACGATCCGCCAGCCCCTCGAGCCCGATCTCGTCGAAGAGCGCATGCACCCGTCGATGACGCTCCTCGGCCGGCACGCCCCGGAGGAGGAGTGAGAACTCGGCGTTCTCGAGTGCCGAGAGCACGGGCAGAAGATTGAAGGCCTGAAAGACGAAGCCGATGCTCTCGAGGCGGAGGCGAGCCAGCTCCTTGTTGGAGAGCGTCGTAATCTCCAGATCCCCCACCCAAATGCGTCCGCGGGTGGGGCGGGTCAGCCCTCCCAGCATATTGAGGAGCGTGGTCTTCCCGGAGCCCGACGGTCCCGCCATGGTCATGAAGTCTCCCTCACGAACCTCCAGAGACACCCCGCGGACCGCCTCCACGTCCTCCGGCTCCTGCGGGTAAATCTTCCAAACGTCTTCGGTCCTGAGGGCGATGTCGGCTGTCGCCACCGGATCGTTGGCAAGGCCCACGGCCGGCTCCTCGGCCGGGTCCTCGACCGGGTCCTCGACCGGGTCCTCGAACGGATTCTCCTGCGGGGTCTCGCTCGTCATTCGAATTTCAGTGCCTCTCCGACATCGATCCTCGTCGCGTGATAGGCGGGATAAATCGACGCCGCGATCCCCACGAGGGCGATGGACACGAAACTCTGAAACAGCTGCATCATGCGAAACTCCGGAACGATGACGGGATCCATGACGATGCCCGAGAAGGTGAACTCCTCGTCCATGAAGAACGAGAAGTCCAGCCCGTCGTGGAAGAAGCCCCAGGTCACCGCCACCCCGACAATGATGCCGACGACACCCGCGAGCGCCGTGAGCAACAGCCCCTCGACGAAAACGACGAGCCCCGTCTCCGCCGGGGTGAGGCCCAGAGCCTGGAGCACGCCGAACTCCCGCTTCCGGTAGAGTACGGCCATGAGTACCGTATTGAGCACGGCCAGAGCGACGATGGCAAACAGAATGCCGTGAAAGACATAATCGGCATAGTCATCGATGCGTACCGCAGCATCGAGCTCCGGATAGGCCTCCTGCCAGCTCAACACCCGGACGTCGTCATCCCCGAGACCCGAGCGGACGGCGATATCCGAGCGGACGGCGCTCACCACCTGAGGTACCATCTTACTCCGCGGCAGGATGGCGCCCACCGTGGTCGCCGCACCCCCCGCCCCGAGCCAGGACCGGGCGGTAGAGATGGGAATGTGGACCAAGCTCTCGTCCACTTCCGGCAGTCCCGTACGAAAGACCCCAACTACCCGGACCAGCTGCCCCTCGATTTCGCCGTCGGTCGACTGGGCCGTCAGTACGAAGCGGGACCCGAGCGACAGGCCCAGACGTTCGACCAGTCCCGTTCCCACGTAGGCGGCCAGGCGGTCATCGAGCTCCAGGTATCGGCCCTCCATGACTGTTTCCGCGGCGTGGGAGAAGCCGGCTTCCGCCTCGGGGTCCACTCCGTCGATCATGACGGGAAGAGCAGACGATGCTGAACTGGCGAGCCCGCTCGTGGAGAGACGGACGGTTGTGGCCAACGGCGCGAGTTGCTCATCCAGCGCGGCCAAAGCCGCCAGGGCAGCGCTGGCCTCGCTGCCGGAAAGTCGGTCATCCAGGCTCCTACTCTCCCGGAAGCCCGGAGCCTGGAACAGGACATGTCCCGAGCCCATCCGAACACCCGTGTTGATCCAGTCCTCGTGGCCCCCATCGGCAAGCGAACGGGAGAACATGAGAAGGGCCAGGCCGAGCGCCATGGCCGAGGCGGTGAGCAGGCTCCTCCTCGCTTCCCGCAGGACGCCGCGGCTGGCGAGCCGCAAGAGCGTGGGAGTACGTCTCACAGGCCAGCGAGGGCATCGGCGGGCGGTATGCTCACCGCTCGGTACGCCGGATAGAGGGCCGACAAGACCGAGGTGATGAGAAGACCGGCCGCACTCGCCAAGGGACCATTCAACGAATAATCGGCGCGAAGCACCGGCCGGACGATGGACCCGGCCATGGTGAAGTCGCCGAACAGGTTGGAGAGGTCGGGCGGATAGTTGTGGAGCCAGTACAGCACGGGCACGGACAGCGCGGCCCCAGCGGCGAGGGCCAAGATCCCCAGGATCATCCCTTCGAAGACCACCGTGCGAGCTACGCTCGATGGATTCGTGCCCAGGGCAAGCACGACGGCGAACTCCCGGCGACGCTCGAACGTCCCCAGAAGTATGGTGTTCGCGACCCCGAAGACCGCCATGATGAAGACGATGCCGACGACGATTCCGTTGGCCGCCCCGGCGAGGTCCGCGTATGCGGCGAGCTCAGCGCGAAAGACGGTCCAGGGCCGCGGAGACACCGGATAGTCGAGTCCACGGACGTCGATTGCGGCGGCGAGTGAATCCCCCAGAGCCGGTGCGCTCCACGCATCCTCCACGGCGGCAGCCACTTCGTGGACCCGGTTTTCCGGCAGGGCGAGAAGCTCCTGGAAGGACCGGATGGGAAGGATCCCGAGCGATCTGTCGAGCGCGCTCATGCCCGTCTCGAACACACCGCTCACCCGGTAGAGGTCATTGCCGAGCGAGCCATCCGCCGCGGGAGTCACCAGGACGACCTCTGCTCCGACCCCGACATCGAGAAGGTCGGCCATATCCCTCCCGATGAAGATCTCCCGTTCACCCGCTCGCGGAGCGCGGCCCTCGGCCGGAGTCGCGAGGAGCCGCGTCACCTCCCCCTCCCGATCGGGATCCACGCCCACCAGCATGCCGGCCACGGTCTCGGTACCCGAGCTCACCAACCCCCCTCCGTAGACCCGGGGCGAGGCAGCCACGACACCGGGAGTCTCCCGGGTGAGGCGAACCAGCTCGTCCACGTCGATGCCTTCTCGACCACCGAGCGTGGCGTACATGCTCCGCTCGGGATAATAGTCGGGAGCGTGAAGCTGCAGCTGACCCGAAACCAGATTGGTTCCAGTCTCGATCATCTCCCCGATCATGCCGTGCCAGATCCCGATCATGGTCACGGAGGCCAGGTAACCGAATGCGAGGGCGGAGGCGGTGATCAGCGTGCGCTTTCGGTTACGCCAAAGGTTGCGCCACGCCAGGCGCCACCAGATCCTCCGATCGTCGATCATCTACCTCTCGCGGCGGAGGTTCCGAAGCGAGAAGAAATCCTCGTCGAGGCCCGTGTCGAACTCGAGCTCGTGGTAGCGCACGACGGTGGTCTCGTCCGGCTTGTCGGCCGGCTCAACCGTCATGACCGTGGGGACCAGCCGCGAGTCCATCACGCGATTTTCGCTGAACGTCATCGTCCGAACGAGCTCGTCGGACTCGTCGTAGTATCGAGCCCATGTCGGCAATAGATCTTCTTTCATCACCTGGTAGCGGATCTTACCCCAGACGACCGGAGCCTCAGGGAGAGGCACGAGCACGAATTCCCATACGTCGAGCCCGTCACGGGGACCCTCGTATTCGATTTCGATCTCGTAGTCGTCGACGAGCCGGCTCTCCTTCACGAGATCGTCATTGGTGAAGTGCGAACCCATCCACGAGCCCATCATCATGGAAGACGGCACCTTGATGGTGCGGTCCACACGAGGGAGGTAGTTCCAAACTTCCTGTCCGGCCCTGAGGGTGGCCATTCCGGCCTCTTTCTGCGGCGTCTCGACCCGGATGAGGGCGTGTTCGGTGCCGAGCGACCAGGCCCGCAGCGTCAGGGAGCGGTCCCAGTTTTCCGTCCGAATGTCCATCGTGAACCGGGCGAGACTCGACTCTCCCCTCATGAGCCGGTCCACACGGTCGACAATCTCTCGAGCGCTCTGGGCATGCGCGGGGAAAGGCGCAAACGAGCCTCCCAGGAGGCCCAGCGAGATGGTGAGGATCGCGCGCCTGCCGGGCGTCACTGTGGCCCTGCGAAGGTGTAGCACCACGCCTCTCCCTCCAGCACGGTCTCCCCATCCTGACGTCGCACGGTGATCCCCAACTGCGTGACCGGCTTCGTGTCGTGCGCGCTCAAGACCTCCGCCTCAGCGGTAATCGTGTCATCGAGGTAGACCGGCGCCGTGAACTTCCAGTCTTGGCTCATGAAGACCGTACCCGGTCCGGGCAGGTCCGTGGCCACCAGCGCGTGCAGGAGACCGGTTGTGAGCCCGCCCTGGACGACGAGCCGGCCAAATGGCGTGGCAGCGCAGAAATCCTCGTCGAAATGAAGTGGGTTGCGGTCGCCGCTGAGTTCCGCGAATCGCTCGACGTGTTCAGCGGTGAGTGTCAGGCTACGGGTTGCCCGGTCTCCAACACTGATGTCCATGAATGCACCTCGGTCGGTAAGCACCTGGTCCAGCATGTCCCCGTGTCGAGGAACCTAGTCCACGGGACCACTCGAGGGGAACAACCCGCCCTACCTCACGCGATATCCTCGAAGCCCTGGGTGTCAAGGTCGCACTGTGACCAGGCCTCGTCCTTGTGATCGATGTCGCCGCGTAGGAGCTCGTGGAGCATCTCGTGACTCACGACGAAGACGTTCTCCTTGGCGGTGTTCACGACCGTGATGTCGTGCGGAGGCTCCCAGAGTCCGAGCACGATCTCGCCCTGGAAGACAATGCCCTCCGCTTCGTGCCAGTGCACGAGATCGAAGTCGCCCGACCTGGACGAGCACCCCTCCACGGTTTCCCACAAGCTCCGGTATTGTGCGGGAGGCTCGAAGCGCTGGCGCTGCGTGAACGCGAGGATCACACTTTCGGTCGGGACCGAGCACGCCGGCAGCGCCAGCGTTGCGGCGGCTGCCACGATCAGCTCGATTCGTGTATTGGTGTTCATGGGGAATGCGGCGACTCGTATGAATGCGACTGTGCCAATTTAGCAGGTCCGTCCGTTCGTGTTTGCACATAGGAGAGGCACAGCCACATCGAGAAGGCACAGATGCGACCTTTAGGGTTCGGAACGACGGCTCTGGCGGCCATGCTCCTGTCGGCCTTGCCCGCCGAAGGGCAAGTGATCACCGGCCGGATTTCGGATGCCCACAACGGGCGGGCGATCGCCGCAGTTCGGGTCTCCCTCTCTGGCTCGAGTTTGGGAGCACTCTCCGAGGGAAACGGAAAGTACCGGATCCAGAACGTGCCGGCCGGAACGCACACCGCGTCGGTCCAGCGACTCGGATATCGGCCCGCATCCCAGGTCGTTGAGGTAGCGCAGGGTCAAGCGGTCGAGCTCGATTTCGAGCTCGAGTCCCAGGGCCTGTCGCTCGATGCCGTGGTCGTGACCGGAACCGCCGGGGGCTCTCGGGCACGCGCCGTCGGCCACCTGGTCGAGCGTGTCGACGTGCCGGACCTTCTGAGTGAAGCCGCGGTCTCGACCGTAGAGGACGTGCTCACGGGAAGGATCCCCGGCGTGATGATGATTGGCTCTCCCAACAGCGCCGGCGACGGCGCCCAGATCCGGATCCGTGGCAGTGCGAGCATGAGTCTTCTGGGAGATCCCATCTTCTATGTGGACGGCGTTCGAATGATCAGCGACCGGGGCTTCGTCCAGCGGTATTCTGCCACGTCACGGCTCAATGACATCGATCTGAGGGATATCGAGAGCATCGAGGTCATCAAGGGTCCTGCCGCTGCCACCCTCTACGGGACCGAAGCCTCAAATGGCGTGATTCAGATCGTCACCAAGCGGGGGGAAGTGGGTGCGCCGGTCTTCGACTTTACCGCCGAGACCGGGACGATGTGGCTGCCGGAGCGCTACATCACGAATGGGTGGATTCCCGATCCTGCGCTCTGCCCGTCCATACCCTGCGCCAGCGTTGATCAACCGGTCAAGGTCAATCTCATCGAGATCAACAAGGAACGTGGGTTCAGTGACGTCTTCACGCATGGCCTCACCCAGAGATACAACGCCTCGGTTCGAGGGGGCACGGAGCTGCTACGGTACTCGGCTTCTCTGAGCCGAAGCGATCAGGACGGGGTCGTAGACTGGAACTGGGACGAGCGCTCTTCGGTCCGAGCATCAATCCAGGTGAATGCGACCGAGACCTTCAGCTTCACGCTGAACGGAGCCTACTCCGAGTCAGAGCGGGGGCCTCCGCAGAACTTCTGGGGTGCGAATTTCGCCTGGGGAGGGCAGCCGAACACCATTTTCAATGACCATCCCAACAGAGGATTCCGAACTCCGCCCGAGGCGCTCGATCCCTCCGTACATAGTGAAATCTTCACTACCAAGCGGACCACTTGGAGTCTGGAACTGAACCACGAAGCCACCAATTGGCTTTCGTATCGTCTCGTCGCCGGCATCGACGAAATAGACGAAAGGTTCGACGGGTTGGACATCTCTGGAACCTTTTTTGTGCCCGACGCGAGGGAGGAGGAGATGGAGGTGCGAAAGCGGCAATTGCCAGTAGCGACGTTGGATTTCTCGGGAACCGCGTCGTTCCGCTTCGGCGATGGCTCGTTGGGCTCGGCGAGTTCCTACGGGGTCCAATACTATCACAGAAGGGACCTATCATCCCAGGTCACTAGCGAGACCCTCACGGCAAGCGCGCCCTCAACGGTAGGGGCGACGATAACAACTGCGGATAGGTTGCTCTGGGAGAACACGACTCTCGGCGCGTACATCCAGCAGGAGTTCGATTGGGAAAATCGGATCTTCCTTACCGGTGCCATCCGGAGGGACGACAACAGTGCCTTTGGAGCGAAGTTCGATAACGCGTTCTATCCCAAAGTCATGACTACCTGGGTGGTGCACGAGGAGGACTTCTGGAACATCGACTGGGTGAGCCAGCTCCGGCTGAGGGGCGCGTGGGGCGCCTCTGGGCAACAGCCAGACGTGTTCGCGGCGTCGCGCCTCTCCACACGGGGGACGGACACCAACCGGCGGCCGATTCTGACACCCTCTTCGATCGGGAACCCCGACCTTGGTCCGGAGAGAAGTGAGGAGCTCGAGCTCGGCTTCGACGCTGAGCTGTGGGATGGGAAGGTCTCCGCAAACTTCACGTGGTTCAGCCGCTCGACGAAAGACGCGATCCTCGCGAGAATTGACGCCTCGTCGGTCGGGATGGGCGGGGTCCGGCCGGTGAACATCGGAGAAGTGAAGGCTTGGGGCGCCGAGACCAGCCTGAGGGTGAGGGCTCTGGACAGGGAGCCCGTGCAGTGGGACATGGCCATCGCCTTCACGACGCTCGGCAATAGGATCGTCGAGATGGGTGAGACCGAGAGGGTTCCGATCGGCCGGAGCAGGGCCCACTACCAGGGATTTCCGATCGCCGCCGTGGCCGAGAGGCGGATCCTTTCCGCAGAGTTCGTAAACGGCGTAAACGGCCAGATCACGAACATCCTGTGTGACGGCGGAACCGGGAGGAAGGGTCTCGAGCTCGGTGGCGCCCCGGTGCCCTGTGACAACGCACCGCTACTGGTTTGGGGTCCCATCGGAACCGTCCTGGCTCGTGAACCTGACGTCGACCTGGACGCTGTTCGACGATTGGCGGCTGACGGCCAACATCGACGCCCAAGGCGGCCACTGGATGAGTTCCGACTACCTCGCCGCCAGGCACACCAACTTCCATACCTCCCGACTCACGCACCTTCAGGACAACGCCGTCGGTCAGGCCTACCGCCAGGAAACCCGGAACGGGCTCGCCTACCACAGGGCCGGCTTCGCCAAGCTACGCGAGCTTACGTTGGCCTACACGCTCCCCGATGCGGTCACGGACAGGATCGGTGCCACGCGCGCGAATGTGACCCTCGGAGTGCGCAACCTGGCGAGGCTGTGGCTTGCACAGAAGTTCGTGGAGCGCGAGCGGATCACGGACCCCGAAATGAGCCGACCTGATAACCAATTCGCCGGTGAGTCCGGAGGAGACTGGCCTCCCCTGAGCTTCTGGTCCCTTCGGATGAACATCACGTTCTAGACCCAGCCTCTCGAGGTTTCGGCGATTCTCGTTGCATCCCACCGATTTCCAGTCTATAATGGCACTAGCCCGAACAAAAACCGAACATCGGCCTACACTTCGATCGAATACCGTGCTCACGCCTCCCTACATCGAGCTCCACTGTCACTCCGGCTTCTCCTTCCTGGATGGGGCCTCTCATCCGGAAGAGTTGGTCTTTCGGGCCCTCGAGTTGGGCTATCCCGCCATGGCGCTCACGGATCACAACGGCCTGTACGGGTCCATGGAATTCGCCCAAGCGGCCCGCGCCGAAGGACTTCAGCCCATCACCGGTGCCGAGGTCACGGTGGCTCTGGACATTCCGGGGATCCCCGAGGGCTTGGACGGACTGGGCGGAGACCCCGACGGCGACTCGCTGGCTCGGGGCTGCCACATGACCCTTCTGGCCGAAACTCCGGCCGGTTACGCCAACCTCTGCCGGCTCCTGAGTGAGGCGCACCTCCAGAGTGAACGCGGACGGCCCACCCTTCGCCTCTCGTCCCTCCTCGCACGCACGGAGGGGCTCATCGCCCTCACCGGGTGCCGGCGAGGCCCGTTGTCGAGGGCGCTGGAAGACAGCATGGCCACGGCCGAGCTCCTGGCCCGGCGCCTGCACGCTGCCTTCGGCCCCCGAGGCCTTTTCGTCGAGCTTCAGGACAATGAGCAGAAGGGCGACGGCTACAGAAACCGCAACCTCGGTCGACTCGCCGACCGGCTCGGAATTCCCGTGGTGGCCACGGGAAACGTCCACTATCACCGCCCCGAGCGGCATCGGCTTCAAGACGTCTTGGTGGCCATCCGGAATCGGACCACGCTGAACGGCTCGCACGAGCAACGCCGTGCCAACGCACGATTTTACCTGGCTGCGCCCGAGGAAATGGCCCATCGCTTCCGGAGCCGCCCGGACGCCCTCGCTCACACTCTGGAGATCGCCGAGCGTTGCGCCGCCTTCGACTTGACCAAAGACCTGGGCTACACGTTTCCGGACTTCGAGGGGAGCGACCGGGGTGGAGCGATCGAAAATCTGGCCGCCGTCTGCCTCGCCAGACTGGACGAGCGCTACCGGGGCTCCAAGCTGGAGGCCGAAGCCCGTGAGCGGCTCCACCAGGAACTCGTGCTGGTGGACCGACACGGCCTCGGGGGGTTTTTCCTGGTCTACCGAGACATCATGGAGTTGGCCCGGGATGTGGCCGCCGAGATCCGGAGCGGCGCCCCCAGGGCCCACGCTGGCCTGCCTCCGGGGCGTGGGCGAGGCTCCTCGGTATCGTCGATCATCTGCTACCTGATCGGCCTCTCCCACGTCGATCCCATCAAAACGAACCTCTTCCTGGGCCGCTTCCTAAACGACGCCATGCGAAGCGTCCCGGACATCGACCTCGACTTCCCGCGCGACATCCGGGAACAGTTGATCCTCCGGGTCTACGAGCGATACGGAGGCGAGCACACGGGGCTCGTGTGCACGTTTCCCACGTACCGTCTGAAATCGACGCTCCGTGAAATCGGGAAGGCCCTCGATCTTCCGATGGGAGATCTGGAGAAGCTCTCCAAGCTGGCGGAGCGGCGCTCGGGCGGAGGCCTGCTCGCTGAGCTCGAGCGTCTGCCCGAGTTCGGTGAGAAGGCCGGCTCACCGCTGTGGCAAGCGCTTTGCGAGCTGGCCGACGACATCCGGGGCCTTCCCCGCCACATCTCCCAGCACGTGGGCGGCATGATCATCTCGAGCCGTCCCCTGGTGGAGATCGTGCCTCTGGAGCCCGCCGCCTGGGAGGGTCGGGTGCTGTGTCAGTGGGATAAGGACTCCTGCGACGACGCGGGGTTCATCAAGATCGACTTTCTCGCGCTGGGCATGCTCTCCCTCGTCGAAGAGGCCGTGGACCTGATCTCGGAGCGACACGGCCGCGCGCCGGACCTCTCCCGCATCGACTTTGCCGACGAGACGCTTTACGAGCACATCTGCACGGGCGACACGATCGGCATGTTCCAAGTGGAGAGCCGGGCCCAGATCCAGATGATCCGCCGTGTGCAGCCTCGCAATCTGGAGGATCTGGCCATCCAGGTGGCCATCGTCCGGCCCGGCCCCATCGTGGGGGGCGCGGTCAACCCATACGTGCGCCGGCGCGAGCTCCTCCGCGAGGATCCGAGCTTTCGGGTCCCGTACGACCATCCTCTTCTGGAGGAGGCCCTGGGAGAGACGCTGGGCGTCATCATCTTCCAGGATCAGGTGCTCCAGGTATGCCAGGCCCTCGCAGGATTCTCGGACGGCCAGGCAGAGAGCCTCCGGCGCTCCATGAGCCGAAAGCGCTCCAAGGAGGCCATGGACGCCCACTGGGAGGCCTTCCGCGACGGCTCACATGAACGGGGCGTCGACGAGACCATCGCTCAAAAGGTCTTTCAGCAAGTGACCGCCTTCAGCGAGTTCGGATTTCCCAAGTCCCATGCAGCCGCCTTCGGCCTGCTGGCCTACCAATCCGCCTGGCTTCGCTACTACCACGGCACGGAGTACTACGTGGCGCTCTTCAACAACCAACCCATGGGCTTCTACTCCCTGGACGCCCTGGGCCGCGACGCCCGCCGTCACGGTATCGGCATCCGCCTGCCCGACGTCAACCACAGCCGGGTGAAGTGCACGCCCGAGGACTCCGACCTCCGGATCGGCCTGGGGTTCGTCCGGGGCTGGGGAGCCGACATTGCCGAGTGCGTGGTGGAGGAGCGAGAGCGGCATGGGCCGTTCGTCTCCCTCTCCGACTTCCTCCGCAGAACGCCCGGGTCCCTGAAGAGGCCCGCGATCGAGAACCTGATCTGGGTCGGTGGATTCGAGAGCTTCGGCCTCACGAGGAGGGAGCTGCTGTGGCAGGCCGGGCTCTGGCTGGGCCCCGAAGACGATTCGGGGCTGAGCGGCGGCCGGGACGACCATCCCCAGACCGAGCTCGGCTTGGAGGACCCGTACGAGCGGATCGAATTCCCCGACCTCGACGATTCGGAGCGGATGGTGGCGGAGTACCGCATGCTCCGCTTCTCCACGAACCTCCATCCCCTCTCCCTACTTCGGGATGAACTCCCCGCTGAAACCGTGACCGGAGATCGTTTTTCGGACCTTCCCAATCACTCCACTGTGACGGTGGCCGGCATTGTCGTGGCCCGCCAACGCCCCTCGACTGCAAACGGCTATGTGTTTGTACTGATGGAAGATGAGTCCGGCCCTATAAACGTGATTGTGAAGCCAAAGATCTACGAAAAGTGCCGGACCACAGTGCGTATGGAGCCATTCCTCGTGGTGCGTGGACGCCTTCAAAAGGATGGGCTGACCACGAATGTGATCGCCCATACCGTGAAGGCCGTTCGGGTTCAGGAGGCGGAACAGCCGGAGGCTCTCCACCCTGCCCTGCCGGGCACCCTGGAGTACTGGGCCGAGCCGGAGCGGAGCCCCCGCGCTCCCTTTCGTTATCTGACGGCGCTCAGGCAGTCTCCGCCGGGCATCAAGAACTTCGGGTGAGGGGTGCGGCCGGCTAGCCATTCGCGTACGCGAGGATATTGACCCAACGCAGCCGATGTCAGATATTCTGATTATCAGGAGGTCTGCATGCCGGTTAAGGAAGCAGGACGTGTCGGAAAAAGGGGCACGCTCGTCATTCCCGCGAAGCTTCGCAGGATCTTCGGGCTTGAGGAGGGATCCGAACTCATTGCCGAGGAGACCCCGGAGGGGATTCTCCTCAGACCTGCGGTGACGGTTCCGCTCGAGCTCTACGGTCCCGAGCGGAAGGCCGAGTTCATTCTGTCGAACTCGGTCGACGCCCCGGACTACGCCCGAGCCGTTGAGGAGGTTTGCGCTATGGGCCTGGACCCCAAGGACATTCCCCATCGCCGCCCCGACGACACGTAGTCGGTGGATCGGCTCTTCCTCGACGCCAACGTCTTGTTCTCTTCAGCCTATCGAGAGGACCCCGGCGTTCAGCGGCTTTGGGCCCTGCGGAACGTGACCCTGGTGACCTCTGAGTACGCAGTAAACGAAGCGCGGAGGAATCTCGCCGGGACCGAGCAACTCAACCGGCTCGACAGACTTCTGGGCCCCATGGAGGTCGGGCCATCACGAACTCTCGACCCTGTCCTTCGAGGTGAGATCGAGCTTCGGGACAAGGACTGGCCGATCTTGGGTGGAGCCGTCGCGGCTGAGGCCACGCATTTGATCACCGGAGACCTGAGGGACTTCGGACCGTTCATGGGCCAGGTGGTCCTCGGCGTGCTCATCCTCACCCCGGCACAATACCTCAAATCCGTGCCATAGACTGACCAGTTGACCCCTCAACGAACCATGATCGTGCCCACCATGGCGGCTCCCTCGTGCGGGATGCAGAAGTACCGGTACTCCCCCGGCTCGGTGAACGTCCAGGTGAAGCTCCCCCCCGATCCGATATCGCCCGAGTCGAAAGCGCCGACGCCGGAGGGAAGTCGAACGTTGTCCGCCTGCATGGCCCTGGACGGATCGGCTGTGACCGTGTGGACGACGGCCGAGGAGTTGCGCCAGCGCACGGCCTGACCCGCCGAAACGGTGACCACGGCCGGCTGGTACGTGAGCTGGTTGCTCATAGCGACCTCGGCCGCCACGTCGCCGCTGGGACCCTGTTGAACGGTCCCCTCACGACCACCGAAGTAGCGCGACAGCGTGAACGGAATCGTGAACTCGAACCCGTAGCGGGTCTGGCCGTCGCCGAACGACGAGCCCTGGAGGCTAGCCGTACGGGCGTTCGTCACCTGGAGCGAGAGCGTATGGGGCGTAAAGGGCACCGCCAACTGGAGGGCTCCGCTCCACGCCACATCCAACTCTCCGTCGGGCACTCCAGCACCCGTCCCACCCGGTCCGACCTCACGGTCGGTGAGGGCGACCACGTCCCCAGCGAGGGCCACATTGTCCGAGACTCGGATCGTCGCTCCACCGCCGACGGCCCACTTCGAGTCGTCGAGCCCGTCGTCGAAGACATCCGACAAGAACCGCCCGACCGCCATGAGCCTGACGGGTCCGGCAGGAATGGCCACCGTCACCTCACCGTCCCCGCTGGAAGCCGCTTCGTTGAAGGCTCCCGTGATGGAAACGTCGACCGGGTGGCCCACCGTCGTCGATACTGGAGTCCAGCGGGCGAAGTACTCGTACTCGTTGAGCTCGCCCCCGTCCACGAGCGAATTGCTCGAGTAATCGACGCCCACGAGCGTTCGACCGGGCAGGGGAACGGCCAGGAAGAACGTCGGCGAGTTGAGGATCTTGCTCTCAGTCGTCGTGTCCACCTTCCAGAAGCGGTGGAGGAAGTTGAAGTAGACGGTGCCCTCGATGCCGGTCCAGCCACCGGCGAGGCTGGCGGTTCGATCCAGGACGGACTGGGCGTGGGCGGGGTAGGGTGAGGGGAGGATGGCAGCGGCGGACAGGGACAGGAGCATCAGTGAGTGGCGGGTCCGACGAAATTTGCGCATGGGCCTTTCTCCTGCTTGGGTAGGTCGTAAGGGGGTCCGTCGGGCAAACGTGAGGGCAACCGAACGTAAAAAGACCGCACCTCCGACGGGCGCCGCAAACGTATTCGGTTCTTGGGTGGGTGGCTATGTCGGGCATGACCTGAATGCCCGTTTGGGCTCAGCGGTTCCCGCTTGCGCCTTGTCGTGACACCGCCATAGCCCTTGGAAGCCGCGTTCCGCCAGCCAGCACGGGATTCCATGTCCAACCAAACCGATTATAGGTAGCCCAGCTGCTCTACGGACCCGTTATTAGCCCAGCCTGATTGGACAGGGGTCCGAACTGCGCATCCACACCGAGCGTGCCCCTGAAGGGTCTCACCTCGAAAAAATAGAACGTTGCCGCTTGTAGCCCACCCGCCGTGCAAGCGAGCACTTGGCCTATTATCGCTCCAGCGACCGGGGCACCACATCCTCCGCTGGTGATATCGGTCCAGGCCAGGGTTGTGCTGGGACGGAACCGGACGGTATAGCTCGAGGGACTCCCAAAGCCGTCGTCCACCTCGGTCCAGTTCAACGTGAGCGTCGTGCTGGTTGCTGTGACGGCGGTGAGATCGATCACCTGGCCAGGGAACGGAATCGCGTCTACCGCTAGGTCTGTGCCGGATCTAGGGATCAATCGCCAACTTACCACGCCTCCAGCCGTTTGGCTGGGAACGAGCAGCCCAACGGCCTCAAGGATCGAGAACGAATCCGGGTGGACCTGGCCTAGATTGAATCCTCCGAGCTCTAGGAGAATCATGTCCAGCGGGCCGGAGCCATCGTCGACGGTCATGCGCAAGTCACGACCGGTCGGACTCGTGACCGTTGCCGTGTCCACGATATCGGCATCACGGATTCGCACGAGCGCAGCGTCTCTGAGCCCGCCGGCGGCGGTCGCAGCCGTTGCCGTGTTCAGCACCAGCGGCTGCGGAAGGACCACCTGTTGAGCCAAGAGGAAGGGCTCTCCTTCGCGGAAAATTGGCTGGCTGGCCTGCTGGGCTGCTCGCCCCAGGATCCTAACGCTGTCGCCCGGGAAGAGAGTCGATTGGGGGGTGCCGACCACTCTCAAGTAGGTCTCACCGGCCTGCAGGTGCAGGGATCCATCGCCAAAGGCACTGCCAGGGTTGAGCACGATTCCTTGGGTGAACCCCTTCGTCCCATCAGGGAGGCTCCGAGCCTCGGCAAGACTAAACGACGGGAAGGTCACGCCCATGATTACGCCCAAAGTATCGCCCGCTCGGAGGGTCAGCTCTGGGTCATCGAGGTCGAAGACGGCAAGCGAATCTCCGAGGAAAGCGCCGTCCGCCTCGAGTCGGAGACGGCCTACGGGAACGTTGGCCAGGGCGAAGATTCCGTTGGCGTCTGTCGTAGCACTGGCAGCCAGGCTCCGCGTTCCCGCCACGAAGAGATGAATATCCAGTCCCTTTACCGGATCATCGGAAGCGTCTTGGACTTCGTTTCCGTTGTGATCCAGGTACGCGAATCCGGTGATGGCACCCTCCGACTCTACGAGCAGTATGCGACCCGCGAGATCGGCATCGGTGCAGGATGAGACAACGAGCGCCAGTGCAAGAAGCGCCGCCGCGAGACTCAGCGTCCTCGTCCACCTCTTCATCCGCCCCCCCCAACCAAATGGAACCCAATCCGTAGCATTCTACCTGTACTCGTCGAGGCGAGCTTCCTCCCAAAGCGAGGATTCACTGTGACGGGGACATCGACGTCACCCGTGATTGGATCGACCGACACCTGCCCAGACCCGTCGACCAGCAGAAGCGCGGTGTCCCGCAACCCTTCGTGGGATTGAAGGAGGTTGAAGCCCTCGACGACGAACTCCACCCGACGCCCACTCGATCGGAAGATGCCGAGGGCCAACCGAAGGTCCAGAGCGTGCACTCCCCCCCCTCGGCAACGGTTGCGCTTTGCGAATTGCTCCAAGGCGGTCGTAAGGCAACTCCAACGCCGCGCCAGATCGAGAACCGCTGGATCATCAGGCACGAAGGACACGTCATTCGAGGCGGAGCCGTCCCCGTTGGCGTCTACTCCCGCCCGGTAACCCGCCGTGAAGGGGTAAGCGGAACGGAAACGGTACGTCCCAGTCAGGGTCCCCTCAGGGAAGCGGAGCGACAAGCCCACAGCCACGCGGTGCGGGGTGTCGAGGTCTGATCTACCTTCGCTCCACGGCGTGGGGGTGAGATCGTCTAGCCCGGGATCGAGCGCGGCGTCCGGCTGACCGGAAGCTACGCCCAGCCAGTTGTCCCTCGTTTCTGACCAGGTATAGGCACCGAACAGCTCCAACCAGTCTTCAACCCTGTGGTCGAGTGACACCGTAGCAGAGATTTGCTCGGACCAGCCATCAGGGTTCAAGGCCCATACCTGGTCGAATTCGGCGAATCGCCGATTCGACCCAGGGGCGGACGTCAGCACGCCGCCTTGCTGGGCGAGCTGCCCAAGAACGCGCCGGCCGAACTGGTCTGAGCCGGCCGCCTCGGTCAGCAGGTTCAGATCGGAGCGGCGTAGCAGGAATTCGGTTCGCCGAAAGGAGCCCGACGCCCGGAAGGCCGTTCTCCTTCCTAGGAGCTGCCACAGACCGACATATGCGCGACGGGTTCGGGGGGACTCTATGCCGGTGCTCATCAGTGTGATGCGCTCCCCGGTCACCGGAACGGCAGTCTCATCCGGTAAGCTGGGCCACGCACCGAGGTTCCCTACACCTCTCCGGATGTCGATACCTCGACCAAAGGAGAGGACCTCGCTGAGGGCCCCCGGATCCAGATCTCCGTGGTGCGTTCCGGCCCCGGCCAAGAAGACCGTGTTTCCCTGCCCTCTCAAGTCCCAGCGAAGCCCGATTCGGGGGCTGAACCTATGCAATGTGGATTCCGGCGCTTCCGCCCCAAGTCCGCTAGCCGCGATCCAGTCACCATTCACGCTTACGTCCTCGTCTGGAAGGAACTCCGCGTCGTACCGGAAGCCGCTGGTCAATCTGAGTCCTGGAGCCGCGTCCCAGCCGTACTGAACGAAGCTCGAGATCCTGGGCAGTGAAAAATTTACTGGCGGCCTTGGGGCCGCGATCTGCCTGAAGGCGCCGTCCCCGCTCGCGACCTCGTTCGGACTGGAGTACACGAAAGTTCCGACTCCGCTGCTCGGGAACCGGTACTCGAATGACGGAATCGAGAACTGACCGCCGACCTTGAGATGGTGCTGCGGGCCGATCGAAAAATGGAGGGTAGGACCCCCGACAAAGCCGGCCCGGGACACCCGGCTGGGTAGCGAAGGATCGAGCCCGATCCAGTCGCCCGAGTCAACGAGCCACGTGCCCGGGATGGGTTCACGGGCCGCCCCCGGGTGTTCCCTGCTGCTGCTTTGGAAACCGGTCCGGAACTCCAGATCAGCCGCACCGAATGGGCGCGTAGTGAGGGTCGCCGAGATCAGAATGTCCAGGGCTTCGAGCGGCGGTGTGGTGCCATAGGCTGCCGGAAACTGCATAGCCAGGCCTTGCGAAACCTGGAGCGCAGCGGCCATCGCCCCCACTTGGAGGCTGCTGGTGGGCGATAGCGCCCAATCGACTCGAGTGATCCCGGTAACGGACCTCGTTTTTTCTACCCAAGGCTCACCGAACTCGGAGGCCCTTTCACCGAGGCCGGGCAACGCTGATGCAGTTGGACCAGCTACTACGGGAAGACGAGGCGTCTCCACCTGGTAGCCTTCCGCGGCCACGAAAAGGCGGGTCGTGTCTGCTATGAGGGGGATGCTCGCTCTGGCCCCACCCCAGAACGACGTAAGGCTAGGAACACTCGCTTCGAAGGAATCGGAGAACCAGAGTTGGTCCGCCGAGCCACTACCGAAAACATCGATGGCGTTCCGTTGCCCGCCGGATCGCGTCCCGACGACCGTGTAGCCTCCGGCGCCACCTTGCCCTTCAATGTCCGTCTGGGCCTCTGGAAACGCCAGGTACGCCAATCCCGACCTAGGGAGGATCAGGGCTTCCGTTCCTCCGCCCGGCAGCCACGGGTGTCGAGCGGGAGAAAAGGGGATGCCGTCCACAAACGTCTGTGTCATGGAAGCTGGAAGACCCTCCGACCCCATGAACGGGTCGAAGCGAGACGAGAGAGAAGAGAGCGACGATATCGTCCGGAGGCGATCCGGGTAGTCGTCGACCTCATCCCCCTGGATCCAGCGGCCACCTCCGGGTATCACGATTCCGGTCAGCCCGATGGCGAGTGACACCGTGTCCACTCGTAGGACAGGGGGTACTGCCGGCGCGATGGTCACCGGGACTCGGGTGCGTTCCCCGGGTCGGATCGGAATGCCGATCACCCGCACGGGTCCATACCCGATGATCTCCACGAGGAGGTCATACTCCCCGGGGGGTACTTGCGGGAATTGAAAGGCACCACCTCGCTCTGTCAGTTCCACTCGCTCCCACCCCGACGTCACCGAGGCGGCGACCACGCGTGCCTGCGCGACTGGTCGCCCAAACTCATCGACCACGAGTCCGTTCAGTTCACCGCTTGTGATACTCTGAGCGGCCAACCCGGTCGCCGACCCAACCATGGAGCAGAGGAGCACGCTGAGGATCCGGCCGTTTGGTAGCAATCTTGCCGAACCGTTGAGATCGGTAGCACGGGTCACGACCGGGCCTCCACTTCTTTGCGTGTACTCATGTGCATGTACTCACGGATTGTTGGCGCATCGGCGAGCTGGCGGTCGCACGGTCGTCGGGCGGGCCGAGGGTACGCCTGAGAACGAGACCGAGCATCACGCCCCCGAAAGCCGCCAGAATCTCCGCTACGGCCATATCCGTCAGGGGTCCCGTGGCCGCAGCTGTCGCCATGCCTGAAACAGCTAGAAAAAGTGCTCCCGTCGCCCATCCGAGTCCTGGCGCCCACCATCCCGCCAAGATGAGAGGCCCCGCGACCCAGGTGAGACTGAGCGTGGAATCGACCCATGGAGCCGTATGCTCCGGATGGATGAGCAGGGCCCAACCTTCTCCCGGTGTATGCCGGAGCGCCGCATATTCGTACTCGTCCAGCCAGAGGGAGTATCCCTCCACGGCATTCTCCGCGCGAAGCCTGATCGTGTCACCGGGCCGAGTAGCTGCGAAGGCTTGTCGAACCCGTAGGTCCGGACGGTCCAACCGGAGCTCGTTCGCCCGGTATCGCACGCGGAGGACGAGGTCCGTGGCATCGGCCCCGAGGACCACCATCTCTACGCCGGACTCGTCGAAGATACTTACGATCGGGGCCAGAGCGGGGGGAGCGGGCCCGGCCACCGCTTGCACGTACAGAGGCGCTCCAGAGCGAAGCAAATCCACGGCAAGCTCGGGGTTCGACGTCCTCTCCGATCCCAAGAACATGGATCCCAACGAGGCCTCGAGCACCTGGCCCTCGTATGCCTCCAGGTACTGAAGGTCGGCCGTCCATTGTCCGTAGTAGATCGTGGCCGGGAAAGAGGGAGCCAGCAGGACTCCGGCCATAAAGAGGAGCACCGCCGCCGCCGCTCCCGTGCCTACGGTCAGAGCCCCGGCCAGACGCCGGCTCGGCCAGAGCAACTGCTTTGCCATCGCGCCGATACCGGCCCCGGCAGCCCCTCCGAGGGCGTTGTTTACCACGTCGCCCAGACCCGGGTACCGGCCTGGAATCATCCCCTGCAGCACCTCGATGAGAATCGAAAGCGCCACGGAGAGAGCTACCACCCGCATGGCGTTACCGGTAGCGGCCATCAGGGCGATTCCAAGAGGCAAGAAGAGAAGTAGATTGAGAATCCCGTCGGCGCCGCCCCTCTCACCGCAGATGAGGCAGAAGATCGACGGGAGGTCCCTCGGCGAGCCCGTGATCGCCGAGCCGGGCATCAGTGTCAGAAGAAGGATCGGCCCGACCCAGCCCAAGGCGAAGAGCTTGCCCCACCTCGGGGACGGGAGGCTAGGAAGCTCCTTTCGCCTTGACGAGGTTCGACTCGACAGTCTATTCACCTAAGTCTGCGCGTGCTCGGGGACCGGAAGCGTCGCCGCTGGCGGGGACGAGCTGACCTTGGCAAGCTCCCGCCGGGTTCTCTTGGCGTTCCACCCGAGCTCACTGCGCATCAGGTAGGCAGCCTCCTCGAGGGCGGGCCCGGGGAGCTTTCCTAGTCCAAGGTCCGTTCTGCGGTGGACGAGATCCTCCAGGCTCTGGGCCATCTCCATCCGGACCGCATGCACGACCTCGGCCCCGAGAACCCACGTCCCGGGCAAGGAAGCCCCAAGGCTCGGGTCCTTGTGAACGAGATCGAAGACCTCCCCATATCGGGTGCCATGGTCGTGGGCCAGGGCTCGTGCCTGGTCCCTCGTGAACCCCCAGGTCCGAGCGGCGTCGTGAACCTCTTCCACCAAGTTCTCGAGCGAACCGAGGTCACCCCCGTACACCGGTACTGCCAAGGTACGGGAGGGCGGTGCGTTCGTCCCGATTCTTTGGAACACATGATCCACGACGCTGAGAGCGTTAAGGCGGGCGGACCCCCATGTCACTCCCACCAAGGAAATAATTCCACGGGTTCCATGGACCTTGGAGTGATCGACAAGGCGTGCCTGAGTGGCGTCTCGCATACTCCGTGTTCCGCCCTTGTAGCGCTCGAGAAGCCCGAGCGCGGCGTTCCGCTGTACGACTTCACTCGGATGGAGACGCAGACCCGGATATCCCTCGTTAATGTCCGCGATGTAGGTCTCGACCTCCTCGTCGGTGACGTCGATCTCGTCCGGTGCACCAGCGTAAGCCCCGTGCCAATCTCCCAGGACCGTGTGATCTCGCCAGGGTAGGACGAAGAGGTGGTGCTTGCTCCGACTGAGTGGCGTCCGTGAGTCGCGACTCTCGTCGAGCAGGGCCAGCCCGATCCTGTGGGTTGGGCGCCGATTCACTACGAACGAGAGCCGGCGTGAGAAGGAGAGAGGGGGATCGAGCGTGAGTCCTAAACCCTCCTCCAGGATGCGTGCCGCCCATGCCCCAGCCGTGTTCACCACCATTCGGCCCTGAATCACGAACGAGTCGGCACTCTGCGTGGCGCGAACCCCGACTCCGGTAACGGTGACGCCTTTTCGGACCACTCCCGTGGCTTCCAACCCATTTGCGGCCTGAGCGCCGGCGTCCACCGCTGAGCGTAGCAGGGCCAGCGCGAGGCGGGCTGAGTTGTGCATCTGGGCATCCGTGAAGATGGCGGCCCCCGTTAGGCCGGCCCCAGTCAAACCGGGAAACATCTCCAGAACCGCCTTGCGGCTCAGGGTTCTCGAGGGTGGAAGACGATGGGATGGCTCGGTTATCCCATCGTTACGGTGGGTCGTCAAGAAATCATAGAGACCGAAACCGGCATGTAGAGCGGACTTTCCGTCCCGGCCTTGGCCGTAGGTGGGAACCGCGATAGGTACGGGAAACACGAGATGAGGAGCGTTCCTGAGGAGTGCGTTGCGCTCTGCCGACAGTGCCCGAAGTCGACCGAGATCGAGTCGCTGAAGGCAGCGCATTCCACCATGAATTAGACCCAAGGTGTGGCCACTACTGCCAGAGGCGAAGTCACCTTTTTCTACCAAGGCCACCGCGAGGCCCCGAAGCGCGGCGTCCCGTGCCACTGAGATTCCTGCAATGCCGCCCCCCACCACGATCAAATCGAACGTATGGGACGCCAACGCTTCAAGATCTCTCCTCACCTTACTCCTCAAGCGGCCTTGCAGCCTGTTTTGCCTTGGCTTCCGTCACCGGACCATCACCACGAGGGCCATGGCAACCATCGAGGTGAACTCCAACGCCAACACGAATGCCAGCCCGACGTGTTCTCTTGCGAAGTCCGTGTACATTTTCGCTCTCCCGGTTGGGTGATTCATCCCCAGCCACGGTTTTGACCCCACCTGGGCGGGTTCCACACGTATTGCGACCATCGAACACCGTGCCCGTGAATTCTGCTTTCGTATCTCGATTTGAGACTACGAAGCACTTCAGAAACGTGGCACGGGCAAGATGCGGACCGCGTTGCCGGCCTGATCTTTGCTCCCCAAGTGTTTCCCGGACGCAGCAAACACACGGCAACTGTTGCAGGGAAACGACATAACGCTTGTGAACTCGTGAAGGGGCAGCGGCATGGCCCTTGCTCTTCGGTGAATTCGCAGGTTTCGTAACGAAATGAGGACCGACGGATGCTCGTGCTTGGTTTGGGGGATTACATTGACTGTGGAAGCGCCCTGCTCGACAACGGGAGGGTGGTGGCCGCGATCAATGACGAGAGGCTCGTGCGCAAGCCCTCCGTCCTCGGGATTCCTAGAGAGTCCATCCGGGAGGTTCTGGCGCTCGCCGGGGTCCGACCCGATGCGGTCCAAGCGGTAGCCGTGGGCACCATCAACAGGCGCCTGGTCGCAGGTTATACGGAGTTCTTGGGTGGATGGTTCGGGTCGAATGGGAAGCGGCTCGATCAGCGTGTCGTCGATGCGGTAACCCAGGTGAGTCATCGACGAGCGACACGTACCTGGAGCCAGGCGGTCACATCGCTTCGGGGCATTCCTACCTTCAAGCACCGCCGCAATAAGCTGCGGCGCGTGCTGCGGAGGGAGTTTGGAATCAGGGCTCCGGTCCGCTTCGTCGACCACCACTACTGTCATGCGACCTCGGCGTACTTTACGAGCGACTTCGGGCCCGATGCGACCGTCTTCACCATCGACCACGGCGCTGACGATGTGTCAGCGAAAGTGTTCGAGGTCACCGAGGGTCGGATGACGGAGATCAAGGCCGTGTCCAGTTTCGACTCACTCGGGGCGTTCTATACGTGCATCGCTGAACTCTGCGGCTTCGACCCGGGAAGGGATGAGCAGCAGGTCAGCGGGCTTTCGGCCCACGGACAACCGGCACATGTGGACCTTCTCGACTCGCTGATCACTTTTGAGGACTCCGGATTCGTCAACAGACGTGGCATCCCCTTCGAGGCGGTGGTCGAGACGATTCGACGCGCCCTCCCGGAGGGATGGGAGAGAGCGGACCTGGCGGCCAGCCTCCAGGCGCACACTGAGCGACTGGTCGGGGAGTTCGTTCGGTTTTGGGTGGAGCAGACAGGACACCGAGACGTGGCCTTGGGGGGTGGAATCTTCGAAAACGCTCGACTCAACCAGAGGGTCCACGAGATCGACGAGGTGGAGCGTTGCTTCGTGCAACCTGGCATGTCGGATTCGGGCGTAGGGATCGGTGCGGCGTTGGCCGTCACCTACGAGCGTGTCCCGCGTCCGGCGGCCAATACTCGGGCCTTCGAGAGTGTGTACCTGGGGCGGGAGCATGGTGCGGAAGAGATGGAAACCGAGCTCGAACGGGCGGGGCTTCAGGTTGAGCGCCCGGAGGATCTGGAATCGGAGGTGGCGTGCCTGCTTTCGCAGGGAGCGCTGGTATCACGCTTCAGTGGCCGCATGGAGTGTGGGCCCCGCGCGCTGGGAAACCGGGTGGTGCTCTTTGAGCCCACAGATTCCTCGGTGAGCGAGGATCTGAATCGGCGGCTGGGCCGAAGCGGGTTCTCACCTTTCGGGCCCGTGGTGCTCGAGGAATACGCGAGTAAATGCTTCAACGGCCTCGAGGGGGCGGAACGGGCCGCACGTTTCATGACCATGACGTTTACGTGCACTCATTGGATGCGGGGGCACCTCCCTGGGGTCGTCCGCATCGACGGGACCGCTCGCCCCCAGATCGTTCGTCGGCAGGACAACCCCGGGTTGCACCGAATTCTCGAGGAGTACCACCGGCTTACAGGACTGCCAGCTCTCCTGAGCACCAGCTTCAACTTCCAAAGAGAGCCCACCGTCTGTACACCCGCTGACGCCGTTCGCCTGTTCGGCTTGGGTCACCTCGACTACTTGGCTCTGGGGCCCTTCCTGGTGGCGAACCGGACATCGATCACGCTCCAGAGTCCCTCAGTCGGCTTCCCGAAGATGTCGGCGGGGGGGATGCCCGCATCGGCAGATTCCCACCCTGGGTAGGCCTCATGAGCATCGGAACGCGCAGGCGATGGTAGCCCACCACTTCACGGTCGACGTCGAGGAGTACTTCCATTCCTCTGTCCTCGATCGGCTGATCCCGGAAGCGAGATGGGCAGAGCTGAATCGGCGGGCCCCCCTTTTGGTGCGGCGTCTACTGGACCGGATGGACGCCTTTGGTGTTCGCGGGACTTTCTTCATGCTCGGCTGGCTAGCTGGGTACGAGCCAGACCTGGTCAAGGAGATCGCCAAGCGGGGCCACGAAGTTGCCTCGCACGGTTGGGATCACAAGCGAATCACTCATCAAAGCCGGCAGTCGTTTCGGGACTCGGTCCGCCGCACGAAACACCTGCTCGAAGACCTGGTGGGACAAGACGTGCTCGGTTTTCGCGCACCCAGCTTCTCCATCGTACCCGGAACGGAATGGGCCCTCGACGTTCTGCTCGAGGAGGGTCATCGCTACGATTCGAGCCTGTTTCCAATCAAGCAGCACCCCAACTACGGGTACCCAGAGGGGGAGCGGGATCCGTACTGGATCACACGTCCGGCCGGCCGCATCGCTGAGATCCCTCCTGCGACGTTGCGACTCGCCGGAACGAATCTGCCCGCCGCGGGGGGTGCCTACTTTCGGCTGCTCCCGTACCCTTTGATTCGCGGTGCGCTACGCAGCGCACAGGACCGTAGGGTGCCGGGGACCTTCTTCATCCACCCGTGGGAGCTCGATCAAGAGCTCCCCGCGCATGTCGTGCTTCCGCCACTGGTGCGGCTGCGCCTCTTCGGAGGGAGGGGTAAGGCTTGGTCCCGCCTCGATCGGCTGCTCAGCGAGTTTCGCTTTGGTCCGATCTCGCATACGCTCGCCGCCATGGAATCCCAGGTGCTGGCCGGGTGAGGCAGGTGGCGGTGGAGGCGACCATGCAGATCACCACTGAGGCCAGTGCGCCCGAGGATTGGGGCGGGATTCTGGATGGAGCCGAAGGAGCCACCTTTTGCCACCTCCCAGGTTGGCGGAGGATCATGGAAGAGATCATGGGCCACCAGTATCTTTTCTTGTCGGCTCGGTCGAATGCGGGGGAGCTGCTAGGCGGTCTGCCTCTGGTGCGTATGCGCAGCTCGATCTTCGGCCATCATCTGATGTCCCTTCCGTTCTTGAACTACGGTGGCCCATTGGGATCGAATACCGTGCGGACGGCGCTCGCCGAAGTCGCGCAACAGTTGGCGCTTGACTCCGGTGCGGACCGTCTCGTGCTCCGTAATCGGACCCCCCTTTCCGTCGGTCTCGATCAAGGCCGAGACAAGGTCATGGTAAGGATGGAACTGGGAGATGATGCGGAGTCTCTTTGGAAGAAGGGATTCTCCACCAAACTTCGAAACAAGATCCGAAGGCCCCAAAGGGATGGGATGACCTGTCGATTCGGGCCGAGTGAACGCCAGGCCTACTACGAGGTTTTCGCCGAGAACATGCGTGACCTAGGAACGCCGGTCCATTCCCGTCGCCTGTTTGATGGGCTGGTCGAGGTCTTCCCGGAGGAAGTGATCTTCGGCGTGGTCTACCTCGGCGACGAACCGGTGGCAGGAGGCTGCGGGTTCTTGTGGGGCGGAGAGTTCGAGATGACGTGGGCCTCGGCCCTGAAAAAATACAACCGCACGAGGCCTAACATGCTCCTGTATTGGTCTTTCATGGAGGAGGCGATAGGGAGAGGAGCGGCCATTTTCAACTTCGGGCGGTGCACTCCGGGTGGAGGGACGCACGTGTTCAAGCGCCAATGGGGTGGAGAGGACACTCCCCTGCCTTGGCTGGAGTGGCACCGGCATGGCTCGGGCGGACCATCGGCCGACTCGTGGGCGTACGGGACCGCCATACGTCTATGGAAGCACCTCCCACTTCCACTCGCGAATCGCGTCGGGCCGGTTTTGTCCCGGCGTATTCCTACCTTCTAGCTTGTATTCCGTGGGGAGTCGGGGTGCTCGTGATCTACACGGTGTTCAATGTTGGCTATCTGGGGATGAACGCGGTGGCAAACCCGGATAGGCGCCTTCAAACCGTGCGCGAATGGGTTGTGAGCAACACCGAGCCCTCGGACCGAATAGGCGCAGCGAGCTATTTTTCCGTGGATCTGGGGATCTCGACGCACGTCCAGGCAGGCCGGGCGCTCGTGCAGGCGGCCTGCCTGGCATCGCTGTACTGTCCGGACCTCATCGTCGAGAGAATGGTCTTCGGTGAGTCTTATCGGTTGCTCTATCTGGACGGAGAGTTCCTGCACGCGGTGCGGCGGCGCGGCGCTCACGTCGTCGGCGATGGCGCCACCGACATTCGGGGGCTTTTAAAACAAGACGGCGTGTTTGGGCTCGAGCGGGACCGCAACTCGCTTCTCACGCTCCGTGCGCAGCGGCTCGAGCACGGATCCGTGCCGCTCGCCGGACGCGACGTGCTGGTACGCAGCCTTCCTGACGGTGTGCGCGGCACGCGGGAGCTTCGCACCGAGTACGACGAGGACGTGACCGAACTCATCTGCGATTCGATCCGCCGCGAAGGCTCAAAGGTGGTGACGTCGATCGGAGTCCGTCTGGCTGGAGTGGATCTGATTCTTTGCGACCCGACCCTGCCCCTCGCCGAGGGTGGCGGAGTGTTCATCGAGGTCAACGGGACTCCTGGGATCCACCACCATTACATCGATGATGGGCGGGGCGTGCCCCTGGCCATCCCGGTGGTTGCACGAATGCTGGGATTGGAGTTCCCCGGGACGCCAATCCACTCCGACCGCCCTGTCCCGTGGGCATCATTGACCCCGAAGAGGAACTAGCATGACCCCCCAGGACGATTCCGCCCCCACGGGCGAGCATCGCCCCGCAGACTATCTCCGGTCCATCGGTGTGCCCGATATCCCCCCCCGCCTCAGTGCGTTCGATCCGGGCGACGACCTGTTCACTCTCACGGGACACCTGGAGCAAAGCCGGCATCTGATTTCGACCCTCAAGGTCTCGATGGCCTGCTGGATGATCGCCGAGGAGGGGACGACTCGGCGGAAGGTCGAGGTGGCGAAGAGCTTCGGCATTCGCACCGTGACCGGGGGCGGACCCTTCGAGGTCGCGGTGGCCCAGCGTGAGCTACCGGCCTACCTGGACCTCTGCGCGGACATCGGGTTCGATTGCATCGAAGCGGGGGAGGGCTTCACCGAGATGGGCATGGCCCCTGGCGAGGTCCTGTCGATGGCGCGAGAGCGCGGGCTCGAGGTACAGTTCGAACTAGGCGAAAAGCACTCCGGCGCTTTTACAGAGGAGGTGGTCCAGGAGCTCCTCGACCAGGGGCAGCGGTGGCTGGACGCTGGCGCCATCGAACTTGTAGTGGAGGGCCGCGAGAGTGCCAAAGGCGTTGGACTCTTCGATAACGACGGCAACCTCAACGCGGGCTTCGCTGACCTCTTCGCGGCCAAGTTCGGCATGGAGCATCTCCTCTTCGAGGCCCCGAACAAGTCGAGCCAGTTTGCACTCCTGGATCATTTCGGGCGCGAGGTCCATCTGTGCAACGTGCGGCTGGAGGAGATCCTGCGTGTCGAGATCTATCGCCGCGGCTTGCACTCCGACGCTTTCCGTCGTGAGAATCTTCGTCCGAGGAAGGGGGCCGAGGGGCGGCCAGCCTGACCTCCACGTGAGGAGTACCAGGAATGTCGAAGACCGTCGTCATTGACTGCTTTCCGGAGAGCGCCCGCCACTACTGCGAGGCCTACGCCATCGTGGCCATCGATGTGATCCGGGCCACGACCACGGCGATCACGGGCGTTCACCTCGGACGGCGCTGCTTCACGGTGCCGACCATCGAGGCCGGCCTGCCTCTGGCAGCTCGCCTCTCCGATCCGCTCCTGGTGGGAGAGCTGGGGGGCAACATGCCTTACGGCTTTCACATGACGAACAGTCCCGCGCACATCGCCACGCGAGACTACGATATGATGCGGCCGATGATCCTGGTGTCGTCGGGGGGGACCCAACTGATCCACGGCGCCAGGAATGCGCCGGCGCTCTACCTCGCATGCCTTCGCAACTACAGCGCCACGGTCGACCACTTGGCCGAACGGCATCGGCGCATTGCCGTCCTCGGGGCGGGTACGCGCGGCGAGTTCCGCGAGGAAGATCAGATGTGCTGCGCTTGGGTCGCACGGGGGCTGATCGAACACGGCTACGCACCAGAGGACGAAAACACCCAAGAGATCGTCGAGCGTTGGCGCGACTCGCCCGTAGAGGCCTGCGCCGAGGGCAACAGTGCCGCTTACCTGCGAGACACCGGCCAGCTCGAGGATCTGGACTTCATCCTGCAGTACGTCGACGATCTAAACGCCGTATACATGGTCAAGCATGATGAGGTAGTCGAGATAACAACTACGTGATACCGCCCATGAGAGTCCTTCACCTTCTGGCCCCGGCGCAAGTCGGAGGACTCGAGCGCGTCGTCCAGGGCCTTGCCGATGGGTTCTGCCGCCGGGGGCACTCGGTGACCGTTGGGGCGGTTGCTGCGGGGGACGACCCGTTGTCACCGTTCCTCGAGCCATTGATCAAAAGAGGAGTAAAAGTCCGCCGGATTCATGTGCCACACCGCGCTTACGTGCGAGAGCGTCGCCGAATGGCGGAAATATGCCGCCAAGTAAACCCGGACGTGCTGCATAACGCATGGATATCGGCCCGACCTCCTCGCCAGGGGTCCGGCAAAGAGGCAGGGGATCGCGACCGTCACCACTGTACACGGCTTTACCGGAAACGGATGGAAGAACCGCTTCTACGAGGCTCTGCAAGTTCAGGCCTTCAAGAAATTTGACGCGGTTGTGGCCGTCTCAGAGCCCATCCGGAAAGGATTGGTCAAAGCCGGGGTCCTCAAGAGCCGAGCCTGGATGATCCGGAATGCCCCGGTTTGTTTGGAGGCATCTTTGACCCGCACGGAGGCTCGACGGGCTCTTGGCCTCCCCGAGGAAGGGCCGATCGTAGGATGGGTGGGGCGCCTGAGCCCCGAGAAGGGCCCGGATGTCCTACTTAGGGCCGTGACCCTGATTGGCCGGCCCCAGGTACGCCTCTCCTACCTCGGAGACGGTTCCTCACGGGTAGCTCTCGAGGCACAGGAAAGAGAGATAGTGGCCCACGGATCAGTGGATTATGATCGAGTTCGCTTCCACGGCAATGTCGCGAACGCGGGCCGCCTGCTAAAGGCTTTCGATGTCTTGGTATTGAGCTCCCGGAGCGAGGGTACACCTATGATCCTTTTCGAAGCCATGGATGCTGAGGTGCCGGTGGTCGCCACTCGGGTTGGCGGGGTGCCGGATGTGGTGACCGAACAAGAGGCGATTCTGGTTCCATCGGAGGATGCTGAGGCGTTGGCCCACGGTATTCGGCAAGTGCTCCACAACCCCACGGACGCTAGTCAACGGGCGCAGGGAGCTCGACTTGTACTCCGACAGAAGTTCGCCCCAGAGCGTTGGCTGGATGCGTACGAGGACCTCTACCGTGCTGTAATGGCAGGTAGGAGAGGCCTTGGCTGATCGTATGCCACCTCCAGATAGCGGATTGGCTCCACTCCCCTATGCGGAGGGATCGTCATGCGCAGAGTTCCCTAGGACCGCGCCTGGATGATCCGGAATGCCCCGGTTAGCTTGGGATCTGAACCGAGAGGAGTTCGGGAGATATTGGGTCACGGATCCGATGCCGTGTTGTCTTGCTCAGAGATGGCTCCGCGGCGGATGGCCCTCGAAACCCAGAAACCCGAGATGGAGGACTGTAATCGCAAGTAGCCGAGGGCCGCACTGATGGGAGACCTGGGGATCGTTCTCCTCGGCGTTGGGGCAGGGCTATTCGCCTACACTTACGTCCTCTATCCGGGGCTCCTGAGAGTCTTGGGTACCGGCAAGGCACGCCTTGGCCCCCTTGTGGACTCTGACGATTGGCCGACCCTGAGCATCTCGCTTCCCGCCTACAACGAGGAGCACCAGATCGCAGAGACACTCGAGAGCCTGTTGTCTCTGAATTATCCAAGAGACCGTATACAAATCTTGGTGGTTTCGGATGCTTCCACGGACAAAACAGACGATATCGTGCGGGCATACGGGGACCGTGGAGTGGAACTCCTCCGTCTCCCGGAGCGTCGAGGAAAAGGGGCCGCGGAGACGGCCGCAACGCCACACCTCACGGGTGAGATCGTTGTCAATACGGACGCATCGATCCGCATCGTCCCCGACGCGTTGAAGCCCCTGATCCGACAGTTCTCCGACCGTGAAGTGGGCTTGGCATCCGGTCGGGATATCAGCGTGGCCCCAGGCGTGGAAAACGCGAACAAGGGTGAGTCGAAATATGTGGGATACGAAATGGCGATCCGTAACCTGGAAACTCGGGTGGGGAGTATCGTAGGAGCTTCCGGGTGCTTCTATGCTATCCGGCACCATCTACATCGGTCACCGTTGCCCGTCCCTTTGAGTCGGGACTTCGCCGCTGCTCTTCTCTGCCGCGAGCGGGGTTATCGTGCCGTCTCGGTCCCTGAGGCGATCTGCTTTGTGCCGAGGGCTGCGTCACTAAGCCAGGAGTACCGTCGCAAGGTACGGACCATCACGCGTGGCCTGTGGACGCTGCTCCACAAGCGGAGCCTGATGAACCCATTCCGGTACGGGCTGTTCGCGTGGATGCTCTTCAGCCACAAAGTGTGCCGGTGGCTTGTGCCTTGGGCGGGTGTGACCGCCCTGGTCGGACTCGCTCTGATGACTCCCAGCATACCCTGGGCCCGCCTAGGCCTTCTGGTTGCGGGCGCCGGCCTCTTGTTGGGATCTGTCGGTTGGCTGGCGTCAGACCGGCGAAATCTTCCCTGGATTCTCGAATTTCCCGCCTTCGGCCTCATCGGAAATGTAGCCGCGATGCACGCGGTGCTACGGGTGATGAGGGGAGAAACGTACGCGCTGTGGGATCCGACGCGGAGAGCTTCGGTTCTCTAGATCGCACCCCGCTTCATGACAACTACAGGGAGTGTCCGTGCCATGATCTCGAGATCCAGAAGGGGGGAGCGGTTGCGGATGTACTCCAGGTCCAGATCTGCCTTCCTCCGCACATCGTCGATCGAGCGATCGTAATGGTGGCATACCTGGGCGAGCCCGGTGATTCCCGGAAGGACCTGCTGCCGGCCGGAAAGGTGGCGGACCTCACCGCGGAGTCGGACGAAAATATCCGGCTGTTCCGGACGCGGACCGACCAGGTTCATGTCTCCGGTCAGCACGTTCCAGAACTGAGGGAGCTCATCAAGCCGATACTTCCGGAGGAACTTACCGACTCGCGTGATCCGCGCGTCGCCCTCCTCGGCCCAAACCTGGGAGGAGTCAGAGTCCGCTTGGACCATCGACCGGAACTTGTAGATGGTGAAGATCCGACCCCCATAGTCCTGGCTTCGGCGCGCCTCCTCCCGTCGGCTACGTAGTCCGCGCCGGTCCAGACCTACACGCGGCTGCATGAACAGGACCGGTCCTCGGGAGGTCAGCTTCACCACTACCGCAACGGCCAGCATCAAGGGCGATAACACAGGTAGGACGACTAACGCTGCCAGCACGTTGAGAGCTCTGCACATGCCCTGGTTGAGGGCCGATCTCCCTTTCAGAGTCCGAGGTCGAACGAACTCCGGCTCCCGATAGTATAGCCTGAGACCATTCGGCAGGATGTCAACGCCCGTCGAAGCGCTCGTTTGAGTCTCTACCTGCACCTAGCCTCTGTGCTCCACTCGAGGTCTCTGCCTGCAATCCGCTTAAGACGGCGAGATGCAAGATGCGTTCACAGATCGTGGCCCTACTTCACGATTACCTTAAACCCTATGACAGCAATTATTTACGTGACTGGACATTCGATCCAACGGGGAGTGCGTGCGGACCGACGTGTCGTGAAGAGAAAAGGCGACTGCCTCATCGTACTGACGGGAGGCCTCCTCTTGGGCAATAGTCATCAGGTCGTTGGAGACTCCTGCTAACCCCAACGCAGCAGAATAGATGAGGCCAAGCTGGCTTTTTTGCAGCTCGGTGAGACTTCCGCTCTGCCCATTCCGCAACGCCTCGGCAAGGAAAAGGATCGAGGTGAGAGGCGACCGCAGATCGTGAGCCACTTCAGCCACGAGTCGAAATGCGTTGGTTTCCGGCATTAGGGGCTCGAAGCCCTCGATGGCCGGTGCTTCGGCGAGGAGATCTATCGAGTGCAGCAATGCGAGAACTCGATCCTGGTCGACGATTGGGTCCTCACGGTGCCATTGCTCGAGGAGACTCCTCCGAATCGCCGCAAGCAGGCGTACGTCGGTGTGCTCCAACGTCTCTTGCCCTTCACCATCCTCATACAGGACTCGGCCATCGCCGACCCGGTCCAGACGTATTGCGATGCGCATCAGTGCGTGGTCTATGGAGGATTCGCCGTCGGACCCATTGGTCCAGTGGGGAGCCCACTCGGCAGATACCTCCCGAAGCGCCGTCTGGAGAGCGGGGCAGAACACCGCGGCAAACGGGTCGCTCGACCGGCGCTCGTCGACCGGATTCAGACCGGATGCGTCTGCGAGCATCAATCCGGCTCCGGCAGTAGGGTGGTGCGGTGGGTTCCGTGCTTCTCCATGAGTCGATAGAGCGTCGTCCGGTCTACACCCGCATGCCGAGCCGCGTTGGAGATGTTTCCACCCGCCTGCTTGACAGCGTGCTCCAGATACGCCCGCTCGAAATCCGCCAGAATCAACTCACGGGCCTCATGGTAGCCCTTGTTCAGGTGGGACGACATGGGAGCGAATGCAGCTTCGGGCGAGACACCCTCACCCTCGAAGAAGGGGATCTCGTCGGGTCCGAGTTGTTGCCCGGGAGGTCGCAGCACTGAGATGCATTCGATGATGTTTCGCAGTTCTCTCACGTTGCCGAGCCAGGGACGGGCACGTAGTGACGCGAGGCCTTCGGGCGTAAAGATAGGGCGATCGAGTTCCTTCCCACGGTGTCGAATCCAGAACTCATCCAGAAAGGATTCGGCCAACGTCTCGATGTCGTCTGGGCGCTCCCTGAGTGGCGGTATGTGAATCGGGAAGACCCGGAGCCGGTAATACAGATCTCCCCGCAGGCGCTTTTCTTTGAGCGCCTCAGTGGCGTCTTCGTTCGTGGACGAGATGAATCGTACTTGAGGTTGGGTCAATAGGTGTGTAAATGTTTCAGGCGGCGTTTTTCCGCTGTTGGGTTGAGACGGGCTTTCCGTCTTCGAACTTTCTTCCTTCAAATACGTCCTTGAGGAGGTGAGGAGCGTCGAGCCTTCTGAAGCGCTTCTCCGCCACCAAGAGCAGCTTCCAGATCAGCGCCGTAGCGCTCTCGACCCGCTTGAAGCGCTTCGCCGCCGTTGTCCTGAGCCGTACTGCGGCAAAGGGGCTCTCGACCACGTTCGTCGTGCGTAGATGCTTCCAGTGGTCCTCGGGGAAGTCGTAGAACGCCACCATCCGCTCCCAGTCGTCCTCGAGTACATCCACCGCCTTCGGATACCACGGTCTGTAGCGCCTGGCGAACGCCTCACGGGCCTTCAGCGCCTCGGACCGCCTCGGTGCGTAGACCACGGTCCTGAGAAGGTCCTTCGCCTCGCTCTGCTCCCGCTGAGGCAGCCGGTCCAGCACGTTCCTCATCTTGTGGTTCCAGCACCGTTGCTCGCCCGCCTCAGGCCATACCTGCCGTACTGCGCCCCAGATCGCCGCGTTGCCGTCCGCCATCAAAAGCCGGGGCGCCTCGATGCCGCGTGCCTTCAGATCCCGCAACACCTCGGACCAGGACTCGACCGACTCTCGGTAGCCCGATCTCAGGGCCAACACCTCCTTCGTACCATCTCGCATCGCACCGAGAACCACCAGCAGCGCTGCCTTGTCCCGCTCGAGCCCCGCCTTCACGTAGATCCCGTCCGCCCAGACGTAGACGACCTCACGGTCGGCCAGCGAGCGCTTCGACCATTCCTCGAATTTCCTTGTCCATCCCGCCCGCAGCCGCCAAATCGAAGACTTCGACAACGGGGCCCCCTCGCCCAGCAGGCCCCGCATCGCCAGCTCGAAGTCTCCCTCCGCCAGCCCGTGCAGATACAGCTCCGGAAGCAGAGCACCCACCTCCTTCGTCCGTCGTGCGAACAACGGCAACACCCGACTCTCGAACCGCTCCTCAATGCCTCGAACCCGGGGCCGTCGGAGCATGATCGTGCCCGAGCTCATCGCCAGCCGCCGAGCCTTGCCGTAGCCGTTGCGGTAGCCTGGCGCCGGGTCTACGACCGTCTTCCGCTCCGACTTCTCCCGGCCGAGCAACTCCGTCACTTCCTCCTCCAGAATCCGCTGGACCATCTCCTGGGCCTTCTCACGAACCAGCGCTTCCAAGCACTCCCACGTCGGCGTGCTGGACTCACTCTCGGGTCCCACCATATTCTTCCTCACGAGGCATCGTTCCTTTCCCCCGGGCGCTCACCCGGGATTCGCTGGTTAACTTCTTACTACCTAGCGGAAAGGTACGTCGCCTCTTTTTTTACACACCCTTCTATGGGGCTGGCGGTCAAGACGCACCTTCCCCACGCGCCGTCGGCTCATTTTTTGACCGTCGGCGTCCGCATGGTTTGGATTGCCCGGTCGACGACTCAGGGTGGGGAGGGGTGCGCTCGCAGGGTCCGCATCGCAGTCCGGAAGACGTTCACAGCCGTCGCGTTCTCCGCTCTGGAGCGGGAACCATCCTTCTATCTGGGACTCTGTGGCCCATCGCTTCGTTCGGCTCTCCAGGGGTGCATAGCCTTTGAGTGGGGGCTTGGGCTCTCTGCCCCGGCCCACGGTGTGTATGGATGCTGTCCCCTGTAACCGGTTCGCTTCCGTTTCGTCGGACCCCATGTTGTGACCGCTTTCGACCCCACGCTCGCCGATCCCAGGCCGGTTTACTCCGTCGCTTCCAGTCTCTTGGGGTCGTACGCTTCGCCCGTGCGCCACACCGCTAGCACGATCGAGGCGAGCTGACGCGCGATCGTCAGCTTCGCCAGATTCGGCTTCGTGCCCCCCTCCAGGAGTCGCTCGTAGTGGCGGTACAAGGGTTCGTTTTCGGCCCGACCGATCACCGTCGTCGCCGCGCCCTTGAACACACGCTTCAGCGTGTGGTTGAAGTTCCGATTCAGCCCCCGCGTCTGCTGTACCGGTTCCCTTACCCACCGCCCACCCGGACCCCGCACCCAGTCCGACGAGCTCCGCATCACGACGCCCAGTCCGCAGTACGCCCAGAACCTGCTCCGGCTCTGGAACCGGTACGGCGTCACCACCACCGGCAGGAGCTCCGCCGTCCGGATCGGACCCAGACCCGGGCACGTCTTCAGCACATGCCACTCTCGATGCTTGCGTGCTTCCGCCAGCAAGGCCTTCTCGGCCTTCGCCCTCAATGCCACGAGTGCGTCGTGCTCCTCGTACAGCAACCCGGCCGTCGTCCTGCTCGCTTCCGGCAGCTTGGCCAACCACTCCTCCCGGTCGCGCTTTAAGTAGACCGAGCGCCCCGCGCCGTAGGCCACTCCTCTCGAGCGCAGCACGCTCTTGAGCCGGTTCTTCACCCGCACCGTGTCGCCGACCAGGAAGTCGTAGCTCTTCGCCCGTTCCCCCAGCCGCCTGAACTGGCCCCGGTTCTTGTAGACCCTCGTCTCCAGTGATCCGATCCGCAGCTTCTCCGCCAGGGCAAACGCGTCCAGCTTGTCGGTCTTCGGGCCCCGGCTCTTGCCGACCCCCGCCACCGTTAGCTCCTCCACGTGCGGCTCCAGCACCTCGTACAGCCACCCCGACAGCGTCCCTTCTTCCAGGCACAAGTGCCGGTTCCTCGGAATCCCTCGCAGCACCTCGATCAGCGCCCGCGCGTTCGTCTCCACCACCTGCGAGCCCAAGCGCTTGCCGCTGGGGCCTACAATCCCCAGCGTGCAGCTCGACGCGTGTGCGTCGAGTCCGATATATCTCTCCATCGGCGTTCTCCTCTTGGATAGGTGGGTTGCTTCCTTGCGCGAACAATGATGAACGCGCACCCGCTCCCGGAGGAGAACGCCTCTTCGTCTTCGGGCTGCTTCGCTGCTGATCGGTACCGGTAGCCGTCGCCATGCCCCTATGATGCCTTTGATCCTAGCTCTCGTACTTCGGCCAGGACGTCAGTGTCGGTGCTCCCCACACGGCGGATAACCCCATCTTGGATGACCCTGAGAAGCTTGGCCTGAGTGGGCATCGGCATCTGGGTGAGCTCATCCAGGAAAAGGGTCCCGCCGCTGGCTATCTCCATCAGACCCTTCTTGTCGCTCACCGCGCCCGTGAATGAGCCAGCGACGTGTCCGAACATCTCCGACTCCACCAGATTGTCGGGGACGGCGGCACAGTTGATCGACACCATCGACCGACTGCTTCTCCGGCTGTTCTGGTGGATGAATTGCGCGATCAACTCTTTGCCCGTGCCGCTCTCGCCGCTGAGGAACACAGTGGCATTCGTACGTGCGACGCTCCTGGCCATGTCGACAACCCGCCCAAGAGCAGCCGATTGACCAAGAATAGGGATCTCCGCGCCGTATCCCAATCCGGTCTCGTGGCTCTGGTACTGCTTGTCGCTCTCTCTCGACACGACGATCGCGTGCGCGGCCCGCCCCATGAGAATGTGGAGATGGGTAGCCGAAAAGGGCTTCGGGATATAGTCCCAAGCCCCCAGACGAAGGGCCTCGAGGCTGGTCTCCACCGACGGCTTCCCGGTCATCATGACGACCAAGCACTCTTCGTCCTTCTCCACCGCAGCGTTCAGGAGATCCATTCCCGAGACGTCTCGCATGTAGAGGTCGAGCAGAACGATCTCAAAATGACGACGACGAATGAAGTCGAGAGCCTCCTCTCCGCCCGCCGTTACTGGAAACCCTTCGGCACGAAGCAAGGACGCACAACTCTCGCGGAGGCTGTGGTCGTCGTCGACCACGAGTACGGGCATGGTCGATTTTACGTCGGTCTCGACGATCGTCGGGGGCCTCTCGCTGCCAGGCGTCCCTGTGGCTTCGGACGTCTTCAAGCTCGCCGGTCCCTCAGGTAGATGCCGCGGTTACAGTTGCGGAGACACGGATTCATACTCGATCCTCATTTGGGGCCTCGCCATTCAGGGGCAGTAAACATACGTTGCTGGAGGTACGCCGCAACGCACCTGTGGACTTCATGCAACGGTTCGTGTGTGGAGGTGCCATGAATCAAGCGGGGGGTAGGAGCCGAATCCCCAGTGTTTGCAAGTGTTTGCAAGAGTTTCGGTGAGTTCTTATTCTCCCGGAACATGTCGGTATCGGTCGTGCTGTGCTTCGGCTCTCGAGGGCTCACACGGCCATTCTGGGACAATCGATTCGTTGAGTAAATATGAACAAATGTTTGAGTGGAAGTAAACAAAAAGACGTGTTGGGACGATGAGGACACCGTGAACAAAGACGAGTTGCCGGCTCCCAGCGCGGGGGTCGAGTTCCCGCTTATGGCGGCGCCGGATTCGCCGGACGTCAGTTACGAGTCTTTCGGCTCGGACCAGGATGAGGATTCCGGCGTCGACGTGCGGCGGCTCGTCGCGGCTGTTTTTCGCTTCAAATGGGTGGTGGCTCTTGCCACGATCCTGGGAGCCGTTGCGGGGGGAATAGCCTGGTCCAGAGTGGACCTGGAGTACGTCGCGGGAGGGTCTCTGTGGTTGCAGGCCTCCGGGGGTCAACTTCGAAGTCAGGGTCCGATCACCGGAGCTGAGCTGCTGAGCTCTTCTTCCTGGATTGAGCTCCTCAGGTCCCTCGCGGTGCTGAATACGATGGCGGTCGAACAGAGGCTCTACTTGAGCGTGCCCGACACGACCTTCAGGCCGGTGTTCGTTTCGTTTGGGATCGACGAGACGTTGGTCCCCGGGGATTACGAGCTCCATTATGCACCCGTGACACAGACGGTGACACTTTTTCGTGAGGGACTCATCGTCGAGAGTGCGGCGCCTGGAGCAAGGCTTGGCACCACGGTGGGATTTGACTGGACCCCGCCGGTAGAGGCGCTTGCAGCTGAGGAACGGATCCAGTTCTCCGTCGCTGCACCGCGGGTCGTGGCGGGCCAGATCCGAGCAAACCTCACCACTCAGATGGACCAGAACGGGGCCTTCATGCGTGTCCAGCTCAGGGGGAGAGACCCAGTTGAAGTCGCGTCCACGCTCAACGCGATCCTGGACCGGCACGTCAACCTCGCGGCCGACTTGAAGAGCGCCGCCCTCGACGAGCGGACATCTGTTCTCGAAGGACAGCTTGCTACCGTCGAGAGTGAGCTTCGGGACTCCGAGCGACAGCTCGAGTCGTTTCGGATCAACACGATTGCCCTCCCGTCGGACGCCGCCATGCCCATTCAGGGAGGCATCCAGCTAACGCAGGGACCCGTATTTCAGACCTACAACAGCCTGAAAATCGAAATTGAGGAGCTGCGTGCTGGGCGGAGAGCGATGGAGCGTGTGCTGGCGAGCCTGCCGGACTCGACGCTCAGGGTAGAGGTTCTGGAAACCATTCCCGAGGTTGCGACCTCTTCTCAACTCGTCACGGCGCTGAACGAACTCACCAATGCCCGCGTCCTGCTTCGCTCGCTCAAGCAGCGCTATACCGACGAACACACGGACGTGCAGGATCTCACGCGGGTGACCCAGATACTCGAAACCGAAACGATCCCAGACCTCCTGCGGTCCCTTGTTCAACGGGTCCAGGACACCGAGGAACGACTGCAGGTTCGGATCGACGAGGCAACTATTGAGCTGGGCGATATTCCTCCCCGAACCATCGAGGAGACCGGATTGGTACGGCGAGTCGCTTTGGCCGACCGCCTTTATGGGGACCTCAGAGGGCGGTATCAGGAGGCGGTGCTGGCATCGGCCAGTTCAGTGCCTGACGTCCGAGTACTCGACCGCGCATCCCCGCCGAGGACGCCCGAAGTGGACGCCCGTGTTCGGGCGGCTTTGATTTCTCTTCTTCTCGGACTCGGAATCGGGCTAGGCTTGGCAGCCCTTTTGGATCGTGCCGACACTCGCGTCCAGTACACCAGTGACGTCACCAACGCGCTCGGGCTTGACATCCTCGGGGTTGTCCCAGTGATGAAAAACGGACGCGAACAGAGCCGGCGCCAAGCGGTGGAGGCCTTCCGGGAACTCCGCATGAACTTGGAGTTCGCGTACGGAGCCGGGAAGCCACTCGCTCTGACGCTGACGAGTCCGGATCAGTCGGAGGGTAAGTCGACGCTGGTGGCTAATCTGGCGACCAGCTTCGCCTCGGTCGGTCGCAAAACCCTGGTGATCGATGGGGACACACGAAGGGGGGATCTGCATCGGATGTTGGAAGTGCCGCGGAAACCTGGCCTCACCGAGTTCCTCCGAGGCGACGCTGCCCTCACCGAAACGGTCCAGGCTACCGGGTATTCAGGGGTCCACCTCATTGCGTCGGGCTCCCGCTTCCAATCCTCTCCAGAGCTGCTCGCCTCCGGGAAGCTCGGCGATCTTCTGGGTGAGTTGTGGGCGCGCTACGACGTCATATTAGTGGATAGCCCGCCGCTCGGCGCTGGCGCCGACGCCCTGATCCTGGGAACTCTCACCGGTCAACTCGGGCTCGTTCTCCGAGCCGGCCAAAGCGACATGAGCTTCGCACAAGCGAAGTTGGGAGCTCTTGAGCGTCTTCCTGTTAGGATGCTCGGCGTGATTCTCAACGCCTTTGTTCCGGGACGAGCGCAGGGGCACTACGCTTATGCGGACTACATCGAGGGATACGGCTCGGCAGATGAAACGGAGGAACCAGAGGCCCTCTTAGGCGTGGTGGAACGGTAGAATCGTTCCTGACCCCGGGTCGCCGACTTGAGCCGCTCGGAGAGCTTCCATACTTCGCCCGATCAGGTCTTTCGCCCTGAGCGAGCCCCCCGTCCCGTCGAAAGCGGCATAGTACCCTGCCGAAATCTGCAGGTCTGACCGCCGGCGCTCTTTGAGGACGGCCCGGTCGCTCACGGCCTCGACGAGGCGAGTCGCCAGGATCGCCGCACCTTCTTCATCCGTTCCAGGGGCTAGGACAAGGAACTCGTTCGTGCCCAGGATCCCCGTTGAGTCAGAGTCCCGGGTTACCTCCACCAGAGTCGCCGTGATTCGGTCGAGAAGCCGGGGAAACCCCGGATCGCTCAAAGGCACTTTTAGGACTTCGTCCGGAGATCCCTCCACAACCTCTTCAGAGGAAACGACGCTCTGGCCCTCCCTTGGCCCGAGAGCCACGCAGGCCGTCCACCGCTGGCTCCGCTGTGCGTCCGCAACCAACTCCACGGCCCGCGCGAACAACCCGTGCCAGTTATAGAGACCTGTTGCGGGATCCTTGTGTGTGTACTCCCAAGCATCCTCGACCTGTCTACGGGCACTAAGAAACGTTTTCAGCTTACCTACAAGCTCGACCGGATCGATCGGTGAAGAAAAAATATCCCAAATACCGGATCTAAAGCACTCGTGCCGCTCCGTCCTGCTGAGACGAGCGGCGGTGGCAATGATGAAGGGGGTAGTATCGTCTACCGACGGCATGGCTCTGATGGCACGGCAGGCGTCCAGACCCAAGACGTCGGACAGGCTGTAGTCCACGATGACGAGGTCGGGCCGGAGCCGGACGGCCAAGTCGATCGCTTGCCGACCGGTATAGGCTTTGACAACCGCAAATCCTGCTGGCTGGAGGACGCTCTCTATCGACCGTGCAGTCCACTCTTGGCGGTTGACGAGCAGTACGATTGGAGCACGTGAGGCCGCGTGCTGACGGGTCATGTGCGGCCTCTCGGGGCCGATGGGATGTTCCAAATAAGGGTCACGGGAGCCCTCGGGAAATACATAGCACAAATAGCTGCATGAAACGTGCTAGCGTCGAAGCTGATGCTGAGCAGAGCCACTTTCCCGATGAGTTAGAAAGGTTGAGGTAGGCCGGACCGATAGCGTTCGCCGAGTCCACGGACCCTCACAAGGATAAAGGGTAGGGGGAAATCGTTGCACGAAGGCGAAAAACGTGGTGACTCTGCAACGGATTCGTACGATCGACGCGAAGGCGCGTGTGACGTGGCCCGGCGACCCCTGGAGCCCGATCGTTATTGAAAGAGGGTTCGATCTTGCCACAGGATAATGATGGCAAGGGTATTGCAAGCCGGTCACAGCGGGCTTCGAAATGCCGGACTCTTATAGAGGGGAATGTGGATGACCAAGCTTGTGACGATAGTAGCCGCACTTGGCTTCGCTGTCCCGGCCCTGTGCAGTGGTCAGGACGCCGTCGATCCGACACGCCTCGAGATCGATCGAGCGGAGCTGACACGTCTCCTGGCCCAATACGACGCTGTAGCACAGTCTACCGCTTTTAGCGATGTGCTGCGCGACGAGGGGCGGACACGCGCAGGCGTCATCCGAGAGCGCTTGAGTATGGGTGACTTTCGGGCCGGCGACCAGATCGCACTATTCATCGAGGGGGGCGGGGCCGTTCAGTGGGATACCGTGGTGGTCGAGGCTGGGCCCCTGATCGATGTACCGACTCTCGGGCCGATCCTGCTAGAGGGGGTGTTGAGATCGGAGCTGGAGACGCACCTTAACACGGAACTCGGTCGCTTCATCCAATTACCAAGAGTACAGGCACGCGCTTTGATCCGCGTCTCGGTGATGGGAGTGGGGCAGCCAGGGTTCTATATGATGCCAGCCGACCTGCCGTTGAGCGAGGCGGTGATGTTGGCGGGTGGCCCCGGCCCCGGGGTCGATCCGGGTCAGATGCGGGTCGAACGGGGGCAGGAAGTGCTGTGGTCTGTTGAGGAGCTCCTGGCTCCGGTGGCGGAGGGCCGTACGCTGGACGACCTGGGACTGAGGGCCGGGGACAGAATCATCCTACGAGAGGGGAGTGCGCCTGGTGGTGCTGGCCTAACATCAAGGATCACGAGCACGGCCATCTTTTGGATTCCCACCGTTGTGTTGGGGTTTTTTGGGCTTCGGCGTTAGCGTCGCGCTACGTCGACGCTCGTGACTGGGACCGGGTCCCACTTAGAAGGGCGACGCGGCTTTTGACGCCACGACGAATTTGCTGCTGGGCCTGTACACCGTGAACACCGACACCTGGGAGCTGTCGTAGGCTCCCCCCTCACCCGGTCGGATCCCCCACCGTCCCCAAAAACAGAATCGCCCCAGACACCCGTTCCCGAATAGCGAACACAAACGGCCGGTCGGCCTGGAGCGCAGGCGTCCCTGGGGTGGCGAAGGCGGTGCCGGTAGCGGCGGCGGTCTCGGTGCCGGAAGTCTACCGTCACGATCTCAGCCGGGTCGAACGGGTCGGTCCATTCCCCTTTGAAGTAGATGGTGTTGACCAGCAGGGCGAGCATGCCTTTGAACTCCTCGGCCGTGACCAGTGCCGGAATTCGGCCCTCGGTGGCCGTGCCCACCCAGTGGTTGATCGTATCGGCCATGTGGGATTCCTCGAAGCGCACGCTCTCGATCCGGGCGTCGAAGCTTTCCTGCACTCGGTTCCGGTAGTCACGTCGGAACCGAAAGCCCTCGTCGAGCCAGGAAGTGTTAGCGAGCCGAAACTCGACGCCGGGGTCCGGCCGCATCAACGACGCCGTCAAGGCCCTGAAGACTTCGTTGGCCTCGTCCCTTACGAGGCCGTTCAGGCCCAGTGCGTCCCCTATGGCGCTGAAGGTCTTGCCGCCCGCGCCGTTCATCAGCATCCCCAGCGACATGGACAGGCTGAGGGGGGAGACGAAGACGTTGAGGACGTCATCCGACCGATCCGCGTAGAGCCGCCGGAGCAGCTCGAAGCCGAAGTCGTTGCCTGTCCGGAACGCCTGCGTCTCGGCCGCGCTCAGAGTACGCGGGAGCTCGCTGATCTCGGCCGGCGGGCTCTCCGTCGACCGGCGCACGATAATTCGCACCACCCGTCTCAGCTTATTCGTTCCCTCCCGCGTGGCAACCCCGATGGTGCACTAGTCGGCGGACTTGCCAGTGGGCGGACTTGGCGGAGAGGACCTCTCAAACGCGATTCGCCCGCTCGAGGTAGAACCGCATCCCGTCCCAATCGACTGCGGCCTTGAAGGCGTCGAAGTACCCGTCCACCTCGTCCGTCGGCCGGAACGCCGAGATCGCCTCCCGAACCTCGCCCTCATATACGTCGCGATCCGCCTCGTTCCCTGCTGCCAGGGCCGCTTCGACCCGGTCACGGAAGGCCGACAGCCGGCTCCGCATCTCGCTAACGCGGCCCGCGAAGTCTTCGTGGACACCGAAATGGGAGACGCCAAAGGTCTCAGGGTCAATCGACTCGAGGTCGTGGAGAGTATCCAACCAAGCGGACACGTCGACAGAGGGAGGCGGCGTCGGCGGATGCGTCGGCGCATCCGGGGCGAGGATCACACCCAATGCATCTCCTGCCACGAGGGTCCCCGCCGCCTCGACCAGGTAGGACACATGATGCGAAATATGCCCCGGCGTGGCCAAGGCCCGAGCCCCGGGGACCGGCAGCCGTCCCGTCGGCTCCCAAGGTCGTATGCGCTCTGTGGGGATGGGTACGACGTCACCCCATAGGCGATCATGCGCCCCGCCGAACGTCCTCCGGGTGCTGGCCACGAGGCGCTCGGGGTCGGCCATATGCGGCGCACCATCGGTGTGAACATGCACTTCGAGGTGAGGATGGCGGGAAACCAGGTGCCCTGTCCCACCCGCATGATCGAGGTGAACATGCGTGAGTAAGACATGGTGGATGTCGGAGAGTCCGACACCCAGCTCGGCCAAGCCGTCCTCGAGCCCGCCGAGCGATGTGGAGGGGCCCGGGTCAACGATCGCCGGCTCGGGACCATCGATCCAATAAGCCGAGATCGCCCCACGAACACCGAGGTGTATGACGTCGATCGGCGTAACGGTCATGCGCGGGGCTGGCCGTGGTGGCGGCGGGAAAGAATCGGTCTAACGATCCTCTGCGGGGACGAAGTCACGCTGTTCACTCCCCGTGAAGATCTGCCTCGGGCGCGAAATGCTCTGTTCCTTGTCTTCGAGAAGCTCATCCCACTGCGCCAGCCAACCCACCGACCTCGGAATCGCGAAGAGCACGGGGAACATCTCCACCGGAAAACCCAGCGCCTGGTAAATGAGGCCTGAATAGAAGTCGACGTTCGGGTAAAGGTTCCGGGAGACGAAGAAGTCATCTTCGAGTGCGATCCTCTCCAACTCGAGCGCGATGTCGAGAAGCGGGTTTCTCCCCGTGACCTCGAACACTTCATCGGCGGCCCGCTTGAGGATGCTCGCGCGTGGATCGTACGCCTTGTACACGCGATGCCCGAAGCCCATCAGGCGCTCCTCCTTACGCTTCACGCCCTCCATGAACGCGGGAATATTGTCCGTCGTTCCGATCCTCAGGAGCATCCTCAGGACCGCCTCGTTCGCGCCGCCATGGAGCGGCCCGAAGAGTGCCCCTATCGCTCCGGCGAGAGCCGAATAGGGGTCCGCCTCACTGCTCCCGATCGTCCGCATCGCCGTGGTCGAACAATTCTGCTCGTGGTCCGCATGGAGGATGAAGAGTATGTCCAGTGCGCGCTCGACGATGGGGTTGGGCTTGTAATCGCCCCCTCCGATGCGGAACAGCATGTTGAGAAAGTTGGCCGTGAAGGAAAGCTCGTTCTCCGGCAATACGGGGGGGAGGCCCTGGTGGTGCCGGTATGTGAACCCCGCGAGCGTCGGCATCTTCGCCACCAGCCGGTGGATTTGGAGCCGCCGGTTGTCCGCGTCTCGCACGTTCCTCGCTTCGGGGTAGAATGTTCCGAGTGCGGCTACACTGCTGATCAACATGCTCATGGCATGAGCGTCGTACCGGAACCCGTTCATGACGGTCCGGATATTCTCGTGTACGTACGTATGGTTCGTGATATCGTGCACGAAATCGTCCAGTTCGGACGGCGTCGGCAGCTCTCCGTTCAGCAGCAGATACGCGACCTCGAGGAACGTACTGCGCTCGGCGAGTTGTTCGATCGGATAGCCGCGGTAGCGAAGGATCCCCTTTCCACCGTCGATGTAGGTGATGGTGCTTCGGGTCGAGGCGGTATTCTTGAATCCGGGATCGTAGGTCATCATGCCGAAATCGCCGTCGTCGATCTTGATCTGTCGGAGATCCATGGCGCGAATGACCTCGCCCTCGTGGATGTCGACCTCGTACTCGCGCCCTGTCCGGTTATCCCTGATCGTCAGACTGTCCTTCCCACCACTCCCGTCTTCAGTCATTTCCTCTCCGTAAGCGGTCATGTAGCCCGTGAACCCCAGCGAACCGAACTCCCGAAAGCGATGGAATGTCGTGCCTCTGAAGCTGGATAGGGCCTAACTTAAGGAATTCATGGTCGCCGATGAAGTACGAGGAGGCGCCCACAACCGCAAGCACGAGAGGGAAACACTGTCCAAGGGTCCGAAGGGAGTCCGTAGATGAGTGCCGCCCCAATCTCCTTCACCTTCGACTGGCGCCCCGGCGAGCACGCCCGGGTTACGAGCTTGCTGATCCACGAACAGTTCTCGTCCGGGCTGTGGCGCATCCTCAAGTGGGCCGTCGTCTTTGTGCTGGTCCTGAGCGCGACCCTGACCGTCGCCGCCGCGGCAGTGGGCGATCTCGCTTCCACGGTGCGGCTCGGTCCACTTACGCTCGTCGTGTCCGGGCTGACCTGGAAGCTGCCGATCCTTACTGGACGACTCCAAGCTTGGCGCGTAAGACGGAGTGATCCCAACGTAGCGCACCCGATAACCCACACGCTCGACGACTCGGGGCTCCATATCGGCATGCGCACGCTCAACGCCGAACTCAAGTGGGCGGGGATGAACAGGGTCCGTGAAACGCCCGAGATGTTTCTCTTCTACTACAGTCGGCGCACGGCCTACTTCCTTCCCAAGCGCGTACTGGGGCCCGCCGATGATTCGGCGCGTCTCGCCGACTGGATCCGGACTCGACTTCCGCAAGGCGTGGCCTACATCACCCCCTGGGGGTGAAGGAGAGAGAGAGGGGGGGGGCAGCGCCGCCTTGCGCGGCCACTCCGAGGCCCATCAGGCCCAAGACCCGAACGACTTCGATGGGAACTCGACTCAAAAGAGACCCCACGTCGTCCGGTAACTCACCCCGATCCCGACTCCCGTCGGGAGGTTTCGCCCAGCCAGCGGAATCTGACCCGACACCTCGACTTTACCGGGACCGACAGGGTACCCTACCGTGGGCACGATCTGAAGCAAGCGGCGCGCCTCGTCGTCGGACAACGTGAGTCCGGATACGGTCGGTGCCTGGCCCCAGAGGCCGTCGGCTCCGAGTTCCAAAGTGAGCTCACCTACCGAGCCACCGACGGCCAGATGTCCGAAGGTCTCCTCACCTGGCTCGTATTCACGCACGTCGCTAAGGCCTCGCCACCGATACCCCACCCACCCCGCAACATAGATGGGAAGGAAGTGCAAGGCCGTTCCGGATTCGAGGCTGACTTCGAAATCGCTCTGCCCCTCCGTGAGCGGTAAAACGGTCGCGTCCACGGGGAATGTGCTACCGGGCGTTTTACCACCAAACCTGAGCCCCACGGGTGCATCAAATCCGAAGAGAGCAGGAGTAACGCGGACCGCGAATCGTAAATCGCCAACTCCCGAACTCGCGCTGTTCCCACCATCACTCGTCACATCGAGGTTATGGACCGGCAACTGGGCCCAGAGATCGATGCCCTCCGCCAGGCCCACAGAAGCGGTCAAGAAAACCGAGCGGGTCAAGAAATTGCTCGCCGCCAGAAAATCCTGGACGTCACCATTCCGGTTGTAGAAGCTGACGGATCGCTGACGAAACAGGGATATTTGGGCCCAGCCGGCGCCGGGCGGGAGGCCGGTGATCGATCCGCCCTGCGAAAGAGTCGGCGATGAATGTGGAGCACTGCAGATAGCCTGGCCCGAGAGGGGCAAGGGAAGAAGCACGGCCAAAGCGATGACCGAGAGGCCGGACAATCGAGTCAACATCATCACCCCCGAGTGCTGGGCACAAAAAATGGCAATCTCTTGGCGTCGACCAGCGTTCGGCGGACGTTTCGAGCGTGGCCTAGAGAGAAAGCGTTGTCGTCTTCTCAATCGATGGCGCGGAGAGAAGGTTCCGCAGGGCAGGCCCACTTAAATCGTTATCACGAGCGCGAGCGTAAGGATCTTGTCGACCTTGTCACCCGGGGTCAGTACGTCGGTCCCTGACGGCACCCCGCCCGGGTCGAGCAACACGACGCTTAGCAGCGAGGGCCGCTTGTCGTAGAGCAGCTGAAGGGACGTCTTGAACGAGAGCCGCTCCGACAGTGACACACCCAGCGAATTGACCCAGTCCGCGCGTAGGTCGTCCGTGTCTTCCACGTTCTCGTCGACGATGAGCGCAGACGAGAATTCGGCGCCTCCGGGAAGCTGCCGCATCGCCTCCACCGTCAACCGTATGCCGCCGAACCCTTCGTCCACGTCCGGTGCCGGATCCACGTCCTTCTGGATCGTGTAAGTGAGTCCGATGTCGGTCTTGAAGCGGCCCGTCTCACTGTCGGTCCAAGCCTTGCCGAGACCTGCGACGAAAGAGTAGCGGTTCTGAATCCCCGCGAAGGTGTTCCGATCCCACCCGGCTCCCGAGAACGCAAACGCACTCGCGAAAGCACGATCGTACCGACCGCGCGCGAAGTAATTCTCGGCCGTGAGCTCGGAGTTTCTGGTCTCGTTCACGGTGAAGTTGGTCGCGCTACCGGTTGCCGTGAGGGTGCGGAAGGTCGTCTCGCCACGGATTCCGCCCAGCTCTATCTTGAACGCGTTCTGTCCGCCCGTCGCGACCAGTGTGGACTTCAGGCCGAGTGTGCTTGATGAGGCGTTTCCACCCGTAGAGACAAAGCTCAGCTCCGTCGAATTCTCCCATGTGTAAGCACCCGTGTCGTCTTGCGCCCTGGCGTAACCCAGAAGGGCCAGCAGAGCGATGAGGAGAAACGAACCTTTCACACCGTGGACACACCTCTTCTTCATGTTATCGCACCTTTCATGATGATTGATACCTGAGGACCCCGGGGCTCGAGGCTGGTGAAAAAGCTAACAATTCTGGGCCCGTGGGCTCTTCTTCAGAGGCCGGGAGGAACGGGCCGCTCAAGCCACGATCAAGAACGAGATCACCGCATTCGCGAAGCCCTCGGAAAGCACTTTGTACAGAGCCGCCAGGGCCTCAGTTGCCCCCGTCCGGGGGATGCGTCTCCATCCACTCGCGGGACAGCCGTTCGGCCTCGGCGATTTGTTCGCGAGTCATCCATTGCTGGATGATGTCCCTGTTGCCCTGTGCAGTCCTGTTTCCTTGGGTAGCCGAGAGATTAAACCTCATATAGGCGAAAACATCGTCTTCCGGCACACCATCACGATTGCCATACATGGTTCCAAGGTTCAGCTGGGCACCAGCATACCCCTGCTCGGCGGCCAGTCGATACCACCGTACCGCTTCCGCATCGTCCTCGGGGATATCCCCCTCAATGCCGTACTTCAATCCGAGCGAAAACTGCGCTTCAGCATGCCCCTGCCCGGCGCAACGAAGCAGATCATCCAACGGTCGGGGCTCAGTCGGTTTGCGAGAGCTGGTGAAGCTAAGCCCTCACTCCTTACCCTGCGCCGTTCCCTCGGGTGTGGTTCGCCTGGGCACGATCAACGCCGGACAGGCAGCCCCTCACATCATAGCAAATTCTAGCGATAGAATACGTACAACGAGAGCCGTCACGGGTATGGAGTTAAAGTGCTCCGAGCCCGACACCCTCGAAGACAAAGTGCGAGCTCTTGAAGCTCTTCCGCCGTCTTCACAGGAGAGGACCATGAAGGACTGTTCGATTCAACTGACGCATCACCCCGGCGATCTCGCCCGGGTGGCGCAGGCACTCGCGCGACGCGGTGCCAACATCAAGGCACTCGCGGTGGTCAGTCTCGGCGGCCACGCAGTCGCGCGCATCATCCCGACAACATCGAAATAGCACGCCGAGCATTCCAGGCAGAGAACATCCATTTCGAGGAAAGCGAAGTGCACACCGTGCTACTCGAGAACAGGCCGGGCGAGCTCGCTGCCGTCACGAACGAGCTCGGGGATGCGGGGATCAACCTCGAGGCGCTCTACATCACCGGGATCGCGGACGACCTCGTCGAGATCGCCATCGTCTGCGACACCCCCAAAAAGGCCAAGAAGCTGCTGGAGGAGTTCTGAGCCAAGGGACCCAGGCGCACGAGCTCCGTTATGTCCCGGCCTGGATGTAATGTCTGAGCTGCTGGTTCTCGTCCTCTGCAATACTCCGGAAGGCGTTCACGACATCACCGATTGTGACGATTCCGGCTAGCCCTCCGTCCGCGACGACGGGCAGGTGTCGAACCCGGTTTTCCGTCATGACCTCCATGGCGTGAGCCAAATCGTCGTCGGGCGCCAACTGGATGACGTCGCGCGTCATCACCTGGCCAACTTCGAGGGTCTGGAGCTTGTCCGGATTCTTCGCTGCGAGACGGAGGATGTCACGTTCCGTGAGAATCCCGATGACCTCTCCGCCTTCCACCACCACCACACCACCGATGTTGTGGTCCACGAGCGCGCGAGCGGCCTCTAAGACGGTCTCGCTGGTGGACGCGGTTACGACGTTGGCTCCTTTGTGTCGGAGGATATCCTTGATCTTCATCCCTACCTCCTGCGGACGGGTGGAATCCCCTCCCAATCTCGTGTTCTACTGCTCATTTGTCCAAAAAGTTGTCCAAATTAGGCCTTTTGCGTATCACTGCCAACCATTGCTTTTCCCTTTAAGTATGCGGGCATGGGGCCTGATCGGCTCCTGCGCACACTCTACCCAATTGCCAGGTTTTGTATCCTTTTACAACCGGATATGTCTCAGAATATGTCCAAGCAGACCCGGACCTCGACGGTCTAGCAACGGTGGGGTTTACGAGAAGACGGCCACCTTCCGAACGATGGGGGTGGCCGCTACTGCGGAGTTCGACTCTGGTCGCTGTCAGCATCGGCAGCCGGGAGTACGTTAGATTACCGTCATGGACTTGACGCCTGATGAGCAACCCGTGGTCCGTCGTGCTGTGGCCGCGTACCTGGAGATGAAGAAGAAGGAGCACAAGGGGGCTTTCGGAGGCACGACTGCCAACGAGATTCTCGAAGAATTGGAGCCGTCTCCAGTCCGTTGGAATGAACTCGCCTCGTTCGTGATCGAAAGGGCAGAAAAACCACGAAAATATCTAGCGAGCAGTCTATGTGTGACCGCTATGCAGGAGCACTTCTCTCAGATCGCGGGCGAGTACCGCGCCGCCAGGGCCACCGACGTCGAACCGATACTGGTTATCATCGATCAGCTAGGTTCGACGCGCAACATCGTCGCTGCTGACGTCGGATGCGGCGCGGGCCGGTACGACGAACTTCTGTTCCGCTTTCTGGGAGAGCAGCTGTTCCTGCACTGCACGGACGTCAACGCCGAGATGCTTGGTGAGCTGGACACCTATCTCACGGACCTCGGCATCAAGGACTTCGAGACACACCAGGCCTTTGCCCACGACCTCCCGTTCGCCACGGGCAGCCTGGATTGCATCTTTACTTTCAACGCCTGTCACCACTTCGATCTCTCGGATTTCGTGACGGAGGCGCACCGAGCCCTGAAGCCCGACGGCAGGCTGTTCCTGTACACACGGACCCGCACGCAGAACGCTCAGAGTGTCTGGGGTGTGCACTTTCCGTCGTTCTCTGAAAAGGAAACGCGACTGTACACAGACGACCAAGTAGGCGTCGTCGTCTCTAGGACGAGAGGGATGGAGCTGACGAACCTCAGAACCTTCTGGTACTACCGCGAGCAAAGCCTGGACCACTTGGTCGATCTGGCGCGCACGGGTCATTACTCCACTTTCGACCTGTACGGTGACGCCGAGTTTGAGATCGCGCTGGACCGATTCGCCCGCAATGTGGAAGCCGGTTACGACGACCTAGATAAAGTCACGTGGCGCGACGAGAACACCATGTACGTGATTACCCGGACGGGCTGGCCCTTTCTGACACGAGGCGGGGCCGCCCAATCACTCGAACCCGCGAGACCTCGGACGCGTGGAGACCTACGAACGTGAAACTCAGAGGCTATTTGGCCTTATCCCTCGCCGCCGTCTTTCTGCTGGCTGGCGACCCGGTTCAGCGCTTTGTCATCTGCCCTGCGACGCGCATGTTTCCTTCGGTCGGACCACACATACTGGGAGCATGGCAGCGCTTTCTCGCGCGCGTAGTGTTTTTCATCCTAGGCTGGATCGGCGGCGCGGCTCTGCCGGCGGCTCCCCGCATCCCGGGAGAGGCTGGGGTCCTCGTTCTCATGAACCACCAGTCTTTCCTAGACATTCCCCTGATCATTGCGTCCCTGGACGGCTTCTATCCCAGGATCGTCACCCGCAGTAGGTATGCCAGGTGGATTCCCCTCATCTCCCACACTCTCAGGAAATTCGCGTACCCGTTGGTGGATTCCGGGGCGAAGGCAGGCACGGGGAGGCGAAACCTAGACGACCTAGCTGAAGTGGCACGCACCAGTGCCGTCCCGCTGGCACTGTTTCCGGAGGGCAGACGCACCAGGGACGGCAAGATCGGTCGCTTCAGGACCGCAGGCCTGGAGAGGATTCTGGGGGCGCGGGATTGGAGCGTATACGTTCTCGTCTGTGACGGCTACTGGAAGCACGCCAGGTTCGGACAATTCCTGGGGGAGATCAGTGGCATCGAAGGTCGTGTGAGTCTGCGCGGTCCTTTCCGGTGGAGGGACCCCGAGGACCCCGATTCCGACCCGGGCGCGTTCATCGCACACATGCACGAGGTCATGGTTGAAGAGTTGGCACGGGTGCGGGGGGCGGCCCCCGCGATTGCACTCCTCTAGCCCCTCCAGCGCCCCTCATCAGGTTATCCCCGTCCGTCAAAGGGCTTTTGTTTTCCCTAGGGCACGTGAAGTATTGGCACGGGCGTCAGGAGAGGATGACGCAATTTTCTACCTTCGTGATCAAAGGATCTGAAATGACCCAACACAAATTGGCATTTTCCTTCCCATGGATCGCGGCGCTGTTGATCGCGACCCCGGCCGTGGGGCAGTTGCTCAACCACCCCGTCCAAGCACTGCCGGTGGGTGATGCCGCTGGAACAACCCACTTTTTTGGGGCGCAGTGGGCCCGCGGACTCAATGATGACTCCGGAAAGGACAACTCGTTCGCAGCAGGAGTCGGAAGAGCAATGGAGAGGGTTTCCTTCATGGCAATGGGCGGCTACGTGGCGAGCGACCTCGACGAGTTGACGCTCGGTGCTAACGTGGCCGTTCACCTGCTCAGTGGCGACGGTACGCCCGTTCAGGTGAGTGTTCAGGGTGGCTTCGGTTGGGTGAAGTTCGATGACCCCGAAACGGTCACGAGCTTCCCGATCGGCGTAGCGCTCCAGGGCCGCCCCAGTGGCAATGCCACTACAATAACGCCCTGGGTGATGCCCCGTCTCGACATACAACACTCCTCTCAGTTCAGCAGCACCGAAACGAACTTCGGCGCGGCGGCTGGTCTTTCGGTCAACAGCGAGGGCGGGGCCGGCGCTCACTTGGCGATCGATTGGGTGCACACTGACTTTTTCGACCCCATCAGGTTCGCCATCGGCGTGCACCGCATGGTGGGTAACTGACCGTAACAAGGCTGCGTATTAGGCCCGCGTCTATGGTGTAGGGCAAACGCTGGTTAGGTGGCGTTCACCAACGTACGAACCAACAGCACGGGTCCACTAGCGCCCTCGGAAAATCTCCAGTTCCTCGGCCGACGCGGTAAACGTGTAGAACCCGTTCGTGACACGGACCGACTCTAGACCCATTTGCTCTACGAGACTGCCGTAAAACTGAACGTCAGAGGTGCTTGGGACTGGAACTCCCAGGGCCAGTAGGTCCCCATTCTTCTGCACCGTGTGGTTGTGGATCGCATACCAGTAGCTCCACCCATCTGCGAGAAGGCCATTCACGACCTCGAACCCGTAGACCTCTCTGGGCGGAAACATCTCCGACCCGGCTCCGAAGGCGACCAGTAGGTCTGGTCCGGTCTCAGTCTCGCGCCGAAGCACGGAGGCGAGAAACTCGGTCGGCTCGTCAATTTGTCCAAACTCATGTCCAACTCAGGAGCGGGCGATGTGGAAAACCGCTCAAAACCCTTATGCCGGGAGGGGGACTCGAACCCCCAAGGGCCGAAGCCCGCCGGATTTTGAGTCCGGTGCGTCTACCAATTCCACCATCCCGGCGAATGACGAATAACGTCATTAGCGGCCTAGAACCTAACGTTTACAGTTTATACCCAAAAGTACCGTAGGCCCCATAAGGGGATGAAGGGAAGCCTGTCTCCACTGGTGCGACCCGGCACAAGACCCTAGTGTGCCAAACCACGTGACCATCTTGGCCGCACAAGCTGGCGTAGGTGCTGAAGGCGAGGTCGAGGTGCCGCAGTTCATCAAAGCGATGATAGGATAGTAGTGATGCAACGCATGCTCAGCCGGGTCCTCTGCACTGTCATCTTGTCGCTTCACATTGTCGCAGGGTCTGCGGCAGCTCAGACCGACTGGCCAACTCCACCGGACAACTGGTGGGCGGATCTCGACGACGGGGGATATCCGTCCGTGACTTTCGAGGTCAATATGGGGATGGTCATGACGATCACCCAGTCGATCGAGTCCATCGCGGGAACGCAGATCACGCTGTCGACGGCCGTATCGATGATGGGAAATGCGATACCTGGCCAGAGTCAGGTGATCGACGCGACGACCCTGACGCCCGAAGGCGGCATCGCGATGATGCAGGGGTTCGGGGGCCCTCCGTCCGCTAACCAGCCGACCCCCGAAGAGGCTCTGGCGGCTATGAACGCGTCGGTCGAGCGCATCGAAGACACGACCTGTCAGGTCGGCGACCTAGAGCTCCAGTGCACGCTTTACGAGGTCGCTCTTGAGGGAATGACGAGCCGGATATGGCATGCGCCCGCAATCCCGCCGGTGTTCATGGGAGGTATCGTCAGGTCCGAGGCGAGTATGGCCGGTCAGTCGTTTGAAACGACCATGACGTCCTATTCCGGAACGCTCATGGAATAGAAACCAGGAGTCCAGTCCGAGTTGAAGCTACCCCACCACCACCCGCCGTACCGTCTCACTCGAGAACCACAGCGGCGGCTCCCCTGGCCTGTCCGTTTCCACCTCGAACTCCTCACGCTCCCGCATCATCCGTCGGAACCAGCCGTGCGCATCATCGGCCGTGCGGATGCCGTAGGAGGGTGACAGACTGAACGTCACGTCGATGGGCTCGAGGGGCCCGTCGGGATACTCGCAGCTGACCGTGAGGCGGGGACTGCGCACAGGCCGAGGCGGAGGAGAGATCAAGCCGTCGTTAGGGTCCCATGAGTACGTGCTCCCGCGGGGTCCTACTCGTCCAATAGCATGTTGCGCCGCGCTAGGCAGCCAACGTCGTTGCTGTCGGCTCATGGGTCCCTCCTTCGGTTAGCTGGCAGCTGCAAGTGGCGGGACCTAACGCAAGAAACGAACCCTCACCGAAATCCAGCGAAATGCGTTGAAACTCGGGGTCAAACCCGTAGGAAACAGGCGACGAGGTGTGGCAGCGGCGCCCCACCCCACTTACGATCAGCCGCTCAAGGCTCCGCTGCGTGCCAGCACTAGTCCGCTGCACACTAGCACTACATATATTCCCAGGTCACTGACGACACCTCACCATGCTGGAGACCTCCATGCTCAACCACGTGACGTATCTCTACGGATTCAACCTCGGCTTCGCTGAAAGGCTCGTGAAGGACCTGTCGACCGAGCAGATGGCGGCACAGCCTGGCGGCGTGATCAATCATCCGGCCTGGTCGCTCGGCCATCTCGTAGTCTCGGCCGACCACCTCGGCCAGCTATTGGGACTCGACTCGAATCTGCCGGAGGGCTGGAGCGAGATCTTCCAGACCGGTGGGGAGCCACCCGGCGACGCGTCGGCCTATCCGAGCAAGGAAGAGCTCCTCGGAGCGCTCAAGAAGCAGCACGCCAGGAACGCCGAAGCAGTGAAGAACATCGATGCCTCACGGTTCGCCGAGCCTCACCCGAACGAAGGATCACGGAAGTACTTCCCCACGGTCGGGGACATGGTCGTCTTCATGATGACGTCGCACGAGATGGACCATCTGGGACAGGTCGCCGCGTGGCGTCGCGCGATGGGTCTCGGTGCGGCGACGTGAGTCAGGGACTGACCGCGCGCCCCTACCTGCCGACGTACTGGACCAGGTCGAACTCGGCGATAGAGACCACGTAGTCGATCATGGCCCGCAGCTCCGCGAGCCGGGCCGAGGTCAGCGCATCCTGGGCCAGGGCAACCTCGTAGTTCGTCGACGCCCCTACGTTGAACCTCGTCACCTCTACCTCTGCGGCACGCTCGAAGACCTCGCGGCTGCGTTGCGCGGCCTGAAGCAGAAGGAAGTTGTCGTTCACCGCCAGGCCGGCGTTGGTCACGTCGGTAACGATGGCCAGCTCCTGGTTCCTCAGCGCCAGGTCCGTCTGCTCCAACTGAAGCTCGGCCCGCTGCAAGTTCGCCTTGGCGCCGTTATTTCCGATGGGGTAGGAGAAGTTCAGGGTGAGGCTCCAGGTGGGGGCGTCCCGATCCCAGATGGAACCGAGCCCATCCAGATACCCGCCTGGCTGCACCAGCACCGCATCACCACCCAAGCCCGACCGATTGAAACGGTCCCCACCCACTCCCAGGACCGAATAGGCGGCCGTCAGGTTCAGGTCCGGGCGCGTGTTGTTTCTCGTCACCGCCAGGTCCAGCTCCGAGATCTGCCGCTGCTGCCGCGTCTGTATGAGGTCGGCGCGCTGCTCCAGCGCGATAGCGACTGCCGCATCGATATCGACGACTTGCTGCACGAGGACGGGAAGGCCGGTGGGAATCAGCGTCTGGGTCAGGAGCGGGTCGTCGGCACCGCTCATCAGAAGCTGTTTCAAAACGAGCTCCTGGTTTCGCCACAGGATCTCCGCATTGAGGAGGGATTGTTCGGCACTGGCCACCTGGGCTTCCGCCTGGATCACCTGGAGGTCGGACAGCGTGCCGAGCTGGACCCGGATCGCGTTTTGCGCGAGCAATTCCTGGGCTTGGGCCAGGTTGCGGCGCTGAATCTCGATCTGCTCGATGGCCGCCCGCAGACCCCAGTACGCCACCCTAATTCGGTTGGTGATGATCGCGATCTGGCGGGTCAACTGAATGTCGGAGATTTGGCCTTCGATCACCTGCGTCTCCAACGCCGTGCGCTGGTTGTCGGTCGAGAATCCCGCCAGCAGGGGTTGGGTGTAGTTTAAGCTGACGGTGGAGCGGTAGCTTGGATTGAGGGTCGAGAACGCGTTGTTCGTCTCTGTACGACTATTGTTGAAATCGGTGCTCAGTCGGCCTCCATACCAAGGCAACGTCTTGGAAAGGGAGACGTTGTAGGTCTGACGTTGAGTAGAGGTCTGGGCGCCCCCGTCGAGCTGGCTCGTGGATTGGTTGGTGCTGTTGTTGTATCCGTACGTGCTGCTCAGTGTGGGGCTGAACGCGGCCTCCGCGGCCCGCAGAGCGTATTGCTGGATCTGAGGGCTGAGCCGCGCGGTCTGTATGTCCAGATTCGTTTCGAGGGCTCGTGTGATGGCGTCCTCGAGCGTGATGTCGACCAGCGTCCTACCCGGGTCGAGGGGGGGCAGGGCAGTGCCGACCTCGTACGGGTCCAACCCTTCCTGGCCCGACAAGCCCATGGGGATGACGAGCGCCAGGCCCACCAACCACGCGGCGCAAAGATTGCTCTTCCCAGTCATGGTGAATCCTCTTCTACGTTGATGGCAATGGATCTGATTCCACGCATCGCGAGATGGCGACTCTCACAATGTGGACACCGGCGACGCCCGGAATGTTAGGAGGAAATATCGTCAGAGGGCCTGCCCCGCCGTCTTCACGGCGGGGTGAAAGGCCGCTCTCTTGGGGCTTACCTGGAAGGAGTCCTGGAGGGTGTGTCCCGTTAGCGGGCCGTGAGCGTCGTCACTTCGATGACGCCACCCATAAAGCCGGTGCCGTACCTGGTGGTAGCGTCGGCGGGTGACAGGTACCGCATGCTCTGGACGTTCTCACTACTCATTACACTGAGCTCACGGAGCTCGCCACGGACGATTGAATCGACCACGACTCTCGCATAAAAAGATCCGGGGTTATTAAAGGTGGGGCTTCGCCGGGGTTGTAACCAGCGCCGGCGAAGGTCCTCGACCGCGACCAAGACGGTCCGGCCCTGGAATTCTACGAGCTCGGCTCGGACGATCAGGTTCGCGTTCCCCCGGGCGGGACTCGTTGCCGTTTGGCCCCCCTCACCGAAGGAGGTGCCGGAAGACGAAGCACAGGCGGACACGACGAGCGCCAAGACGAGTAACGTGTAGCTACGGAAAGACATGTGCCCCCCCCTCTCTCGGGTGTGGCTTCCAATTCGTACTTATAACCGGGCTCGACTCCGGCCTTGTCAAGTACCGGCAGTGTCCGACTCCGTGGAGAACCGGTAGAATCGAGACCGTCCTCCCCGGCTCTGCGGCGGGGCTGACCGACGATTCCGTTTGATCTAGAAGGAAGAACTGTGCTCAAACAAGATTGGCCACCAGAAAGGGTGGCGAAGTTCCGGCAAGCAGGTTTCGTTTACCTGCACGTGGCCATTCTCTATGAGGCAGCGGTTTACGCGATGCTCGAGGCGGGCACGCTGCCCCTGCGCTTCGGCTCGCCGTGGGCTTGGCTCGTTGCCGGAGCCGCGGTGGCGGCGTTCGTATTTGTGGGTCTTTTCCATTGGCGAAACGTCTGGGTCGCCCGGATCGTGTGGGCACTGAATGGCATGCGAACGCCGTCCCTGATCGGAGGCGCCTTCTTCGCGTCACCCGACACCATGACCCCTCCAGCGTTTTATATGACGGCTCTCGTCGTCGTGGTCATCAACCTCTGGATGCTCGCGCGCGCCGGCTGGGACCTCTGATGCGGCGATCCTCATAATGCGGCGATCCTGATAATGCAGCTGTCGTCGCTCGACTGGTGGGTTCTGGCACTGTATGGAGTCACGATCCTCATGTTGGGGATGGCCTTCGCCCGTCGGGCAGGCGGGGGCAGGGAGGACTACTTCCTCGCGGGGCGCTCCATGCCGTGGTGGTTGATCGGGACCTCCATGGTGGCCACGACCTTCTCGGCCGATACGCCCAACCTGGTCACCGACCTCGTGCGCACTGGGGGTGTGAGCCAGAACTGGGTTTGGTGGGCATTCGTCATCACCGGAATGTGCACCGTGTTCTTCTATGCCAAGCTCTGGCGGCGCTCCGGGGTGCTTACAGACATCGGATTCTACGAATTGAGGTACGCCGGGCGGTCGGCTGCCTTTCTGAGGGGATTCCGAGCGGTATACCTCGGTGTGTTCTTCAACGTCATGATCATGGCCACCGTGACGTTGGCGGCCATCAAGATCGGCGGGGTTCTACTGGGCGTCGACAAGTACACCGTGGTTCTTGTCGCCGGCACCGCCACTGTGATTTACTCCGCTAGCTCGGGCTTGTGGGGCGTCCTGGTCACGGACCTGCTTCTTTTCACCATCTCGATGATCGGCTCCGTCGCAGCTGCGGTGTACGCCCTTCGGCTCCCGCAGGTGGGAGGGCTATCGGGACTGATGACGCACGCCAGCGTCACCGACAAACTCTCGTTTCTCCCCGACTTCTCGGATCCTACGACGGCCGCCGCAGTCTTCATCGTACCGATCGCGGTGCAGTGGTGGAGCACCTGGTACCCGGGTGCCGAGCCCGGAGGCGGTGGATACACCGCGCAGCGCATGCTGGCAGCGAAGGACGAGAAGCACGCGATGCAGGCCACTCTCTGGTTCAATGTGGCTCACTACGCCATTCGGCCATGGCCCTGGATCCTGGTCGCCTTGGCCTCGCTCATCGTCTACCCGACGCTGAGTGACCTCACGGCAGCGTTCCCGAACGTCGATCCCTCCGTCATCGGGAACGACCTGGCCTATCCGGCCATGCTCGTGTTCCTTCCGAGCGGCCTTCTCGGTCTGGTCGTGGCCTCCCTCGCTGCGGCGTATATGTCGACGATCAGTACGCACCTGAACTGGGGGGCATCCTACGTTGTGGATGACGTATACCGCCGCTTCGTGGCTCCGGACCGGGAGGAGAAAGACTACGTGATGATGGCCCGCATCTCGACGGTCGCGCTCATCGTTCTCTCGTCCTTCGTCGGCCTCCAGTTGGAGACGGCAATGCAGGCCTTTCAGATCCTCCTTCAGATCGGTGCCGGAACTGGGCTGGTGTTTCTGCTTCGGTGGTTCTGGTGGCGTATCAACACGTGGAGCGAGATCTCCGCGATGGTGATCTCGTTCGTGGTGGCCGTGTATTTCGGATTCTTTCACGTGCGGCTCGGTTTCGCGAGGTGGGACCCTTCGGCGGAACTCGTGGTGGGTGTGGCCGTGACGACCGTGGGTTGGCTCGCGGTCACGTTTCTGACGCCCCCGGTCGATACCGCTACGCTCCGGAGCTTCCAGGCCAAGATCCGACCGCTCGGAAAGGGATGGGACGTGATCGTACTCCCCGCCGACGGCGCCGGACAGGACCGTCCGGGCGAACGCGACTCGGGCTCGGGCGGCGAGCTCGCCGCCGGCCTCCTCTCGTGGTTCCTGGGTTGCGTAATGGTGTACGCCGCGCTCTTCGGCATGGGCTTTCTGTTATACGGAAATGTGGCCTGGGGAGTAGTCGGTCTGATCGTGGCGGCGGTGGCGGGCCGGGAAACCATGAAGCTGCTGCCCAGAGTCGGTTTCTTGACCTGACGCTCTAGGAGCCGGGGTGTTTTTGATGCAGCACCTTTGGTATTGTGTTCTTGTCACCCGCAGGGACCGTCCACTCGACAGCACAGGCGCCGCCGCGCCCTAGTTGAACGTGCGCACGCATAAACATTGAGGTTCAATGAGTAACGACCCCTTTGGCTCCCTCACCGAGATCGACTTGAAGGAGGGCTCCACATCGTTCTACAGCCTGGCGACTCTCGAGGCCTCGGGTATCGCCGATCTGGATCGCCTGCCGTTCTCGGTACGCATCCTTCTTGAAAATACCCTCCGGAATGCGGGCGGACGGTATGTGGGGGAGGAACATGTGAAGGCCGTCGCCGAGTGGAGCCCTACCAACGCGGGAGCGGACGACGCGGGAGCGGACGTGCCCTTCATGCCGTCACGTGTCGTTCTCCAAGACTTCACCGGTGTTCCCGCAGTCGTCGACCTGGCCGCTATGCGGGACGGACTCAAAGCGCTGGGTGGTGATCCCAATCGAATCAACCCAGTCGTACCGGCCGACCTCGTCATTGATCATTCCGTGCAGGTCGACTTCTTCGGGACGCCCGAGGCGTACTGGAAGAACGTGGAGCGCGAATTCGAGCGAAATAGGGAGCGCTATACTCTTCTGCGCTGGGCCCAGCACGCGTTCGAGGACTTTCGAGTAGTCCCACCAGGCACCGGTATCGTACACCAGGTCAACCTCGAATACCTGGCCTCCGTGGTGCACCGCAGAACGGAGAACGGCGTCTCGGTCGCGTACCCGGACACGTTGGTGGGCACGGACTCCCACACCACAATGATCAACGGACTCGGGGTCGTGGGCTGGGGCGTGGGAGGGATCGAGGCGGAAGCGGTTCTCACCGGTCAACCCTACTACATGCTCCTCCCCGAGGTCGTGGGGGTGAAGTTCACCGGAGAGCTTTCCGAGGGTGCCACAGCCACGGATTTGGTCCTCCATGTGGTACAGATGCTGCGCGCACATGGAGTGGTCGGCCGCTTCGTGGAATACTTCGGGCCCGGGCTGACGAAGTTGACACTGCCCGATCGTGCCACACTGGCCAACATGGCTCCTGAATACGGCGCGACCATCGGTTTCTTCCCCGTCGATGACGAGACCCTGGCCTACTTGAGGGGTTCGGGCCGGAGTGCCGGGCTCATCGAACGGGTCGAGCGGATCAGCAAGGAGCAACGTCTTTTCCGAACCGACGAGACCCCGGACCCCGAGTTCACGGAGGTCCTTCACATGGATCTCAGCACCGTCGAGCCCAGCGTGGCGGGCCCTAAGAGACCTCAGGATCGGATCGCGCTAGGTGATCTTCCGCAGGCGTTCGCCAGAGACCTTCCGGCTTTGCTACCCTCCGGATTTTCGGTAAACGGAGATGGCGCTCGAACCGTTCAGGTCGACCTGGATGGGGAAACACATGAACTCGGAGACGGCAGTGTCGTGATCGCAGCGATCACGAGCTGCACGAACACATCGAACCCGTCGGTCATGGTGGGCGCGGGGCTCTTGGCGAAGAAGGCCGTGGAGCTCGGACTCCAGGTCAAACCCTGGGTCAAGTCGAGCATGGCCCCGGGCTCGAAGGTCGTCTCGGATTACTTGGAGGCTTCCGGCCTCATGGAGTATCTCGATCAACTCGGGTTCGGCGTCGTCGGGTATGGGTGTACCACCTGCATCGGGAACTCGGGCCCCCTTCCCGAACCGGTCTCCGAGGCTGTTCGAGACGAGGGTCTGGTGGTCGCGGCAGTGCTCTCCGGAAATCGGAATTTCGAGGCACGTATTCACCCTGAAGTCCGTGCCAACTACCTCGCGTCTCCGATGTTGGTGGTGGCGTACGGGCTGGCGGGTCGAGTCGACATCGACTGGCAGACCGAGCCCCTGGGCCAGGGCGCGGACGGGCCGGTCTACCTTCGTGACCTCTGGCCCCCATCGGACACTATTCGGGAAACGGTCCAGGAAGCGCTGGTGCCCGAGATGTTTGAGCGGCGCTACGCCGAGGTTTTTGAAGGAACCGACCTGTGGCAGGCCCTACCCCTCCCCTCGGACGACGATAACCTGTACGACTGGGAGGATGACTCCACGTATATCCGCAATCCTCCATTCTTCCAAGGTATGTCTCTGGATGTCGGGGAGCCCGAAGACATCCAGGGCGCTCGTGTCCTGGGCATTTTCGGGCAAACGACCACGACCGACCACATCTCGCCCGCCGGCGCGATCCCGAAGGACGAACCCGCGGGGGCCTACCTCCGGGAACACGGCGTGAAACCGTGGCAATTCAACACGTTCGGTTCGAGGCGCGGCAATCACGAGGTGATGATGCGCGGCACCTTCGGCAACGTACGCATCCGGAACCTGATGCTCGACCACCGAGAGGGCGGCTACACCGTCCATATCCCGAGCGGAGACGAGCTCACTATCTACGACGCGGCCATGCGCTACCGGTCCGAGGGCACCCCCTTGTTCGTTCTGGCCGGCCGGGAGTATGGGACCGGGAGCTCCCGGGATTGGGCCGCGAAGGGCACTCTCCTGCTCGGCGTCAAGGCGGTGATCGCGGAGAGCTACGAGCGTATCCACCGCAGCAATCTGGTGGGCATGGGCGTGTTGCCCCTTCAATTCGAGGAGGGTGACACCCCGGAATCACTCGGTCTGACGGGACGGGAGGCGTTCGACATCCTCGGGATTTCCGAGGGACTGGAGCCTCATGCCCGCCTGACCGTCGTGGCCCGCACAGCTGACGGAGACGAGACGAGCTTTACGACCGTCGCCCGTCTCGATTCGGATGTCGACGTGGACTATTACCGAAACGGTGGGATCCTGCACACCGTGCTCCGGAGGATCGCCTCGGGCGAGATGTAGGGAGCGTCACTCTCCGCCGGGCGGTTGCCGGTCCGAAGCTCGTAGTCCTACCGGCGGATTCAGCACCTCGGCCAGGACGATGGCGTCCCGGAGGGATCTCCGCGAACCGCTCCTGACGCCGGAGATCAGGGTACTGGGTTGTTGGGTCCGGCGAAGCCCCTCCTGCGGCTTGTCCGACGGCTCGGGGGGATGCGGCACGAATTCGTGTGGCTTCTCGGGCGAAAGGGGCCGAGGAGGGCTTATCTGGGGAAACTCTTCCTGCGGAGCAGTCCACTCCTCCACCTCCGCTTCCGGATCGGGGGTCGAGCTCGAACTGGGGGTCGTGGGAGATTCTCGACGCTGCGTAGGCGTCTCCCCTCGAGCCAAGGCTGCGATCTCCTCCCAGAGATCCGTGGGCACCATCCCCTCAGAGGACTGCGCCACCTGGCCCAGATCCTCGTACGTTTCCGGAATCCTGTCTGCCTCGGGAATTCTGTCCGCCCCTGGGATTCTGTCAGGCCCCGGAATCCTGTCCGCCTCGGGGAGACGCCCTCGGCGTTGCGCTTCCTTGCGCCGCTTCCGGGCAGCTCCGTCCATCATCGAAATAATGACAATGACGGCGATGACCAGAAACTGGATCAGTCCGTCATCCATGAGCGATCACCCTTCTAGGCCAGCGGCTCCGAATCAGTATCATCACTGCTGGCGATGGCCTGCCGCATAGATGTGTCGGATTGGATGTTGTTGTACCGGACGTAGTCCATGACGCCCATATGACCCTGCCGGAACGCATCGGCCAACGCGAGCGGAACCTGTGACTCGGCTTTCACCAGTTCGGCCCGCATCTCCACAACCTTTGCCGTCATCTCCTGCTCCTGGGCGACCGCCATCGCGCGCCGCTCCTCGGCCCTGGCCTGGGCCACGCGCTTGTCGGCATCGGCCTGATGCGTCTGGAGGTCGGCACCGATGTTCTTCCCGACGTCCACGTCGGCGATGTCGATCGAGAGGATCTCGAAGGCCGTCCCCGAGTCGAGTCCCTTCGCGAGGACGTTCTTGGAGATCGCGTCCGGATTCTCGAGGACTTCCTTGTGCGTGTTCGCCGAGCCGATCGAGGACACGATGCCCTCTCCCACACGGGCCAGAATCGTGTCCTCGCCGGCGCCACCCACCAGACGATTGATGTTTGCCCGTACGGTCACGCGGGCCTGGGCGATGAGCTGGATGCCGTCCTTCGCCATGGCGGCCACCTTGGGCGTGTTGATCACCTTGGGGTTCACCGAGACCTGCACCGCCTCGAAGACGTCACGGCCCGCCAGGTCGATCGCGGCCGCCTGCTGGAATCCCAACTCGATGTTGGCCTTGTCCGCACTGATGAGCGCACGAACCACCCGATCCACCTCCCCTCCGGCGAGGTAATGCGCCTCAAGGTCGTTCACGCTCAACGGGATGCCCGCCTTGGTCGCCCAGATCAAGGGCCGAACCACCGCCGGTGGACTCACCTTACGCAGACGCATACCGACCAGGTACCCGATCCCGATACGCACGCCGGCTGATATCGCCTCGACCCACAGACGTACCGGAACCGCCCAGACGATCACCGAGACGAGCATGACGGCCATGAAAAGCACGAACAGACTGAAGATGTCGCTTGGCAGCATCGAGTGATCCTTTCGCTGAACCGGCTGACCCGACGGACGGAAACTCCGGTAGATCAGTCCGGCAAAGTTAGATGTCCGTTACTTGAGAGCGCCTCCGTTACTCGACAACGCCCTTGTTCAGATGTCTTGGCCCGCTTCCTCGCCCGCGTTGCGGATGGGCCGGACCACTTGGCGGTATCCCTCTGCGCTCACGACGCGGATAGGCGTGCCCTCCTCGATCCACTCCGACTCGGACACGATATCGACGCGTTCGTCCCGGAAAATACCGACCCCCGAGGGCCGAAGATCTGTGACGGCGACACCCTCGGCGCCGACAAGGTCGGTCCTCCTTTCAGCGGACTCGTATCCGATGGCCCGGTCGGTCCGCGCACGGAGGAAAATACCCGACTGAAACAGCCTATTGCTCTTCGGCAGGTGCCGCAGGAGAGCCCATCCCGTAACCAACAAGAGCAAGATTGTCGTACTGAGCACGCCCCCCGCCCGGCTGAAGTCCTGCACCGTCGGAAGACTGCCGAGCAGGCTCATGTAAATACCGCCGGTGATACCGGCGATGCCCAAGACGCCGAAGAGGCCGAAACCGGGGACCAGAAGTACTTCGGCGGCGACGAACAGGACCCCTGCTCCAACAAGAAGGAGATCCTCCCAGCCGGCCAGCCCGAGAATCAGGTGGGAGCCGAAGAACAGGGACAGAGAAAGCGCACCGGCCAGCCCTGCGAGCCCGAAGGTCGCCGTCTTGATTTCGATGATGAGCCCCAAGAACCCGAGCGACAGCAGGAACGGAGCTACCACCGGGTTCGAGAAAAATCGGACGAGCCGTTCAGCCCAGTTCACGCCGAGGTCGGTGACCTCGGCGCCGGCGACGCCGAGATCCTCGAGTAGGGTGGCGAAGTCCTCCGTCTGGGTCGCGTACCCGATGCGCACCGCCTCTTCCGTGGTCAACGTGAGGAGCTGCCCGGCCTCCACCACGTCCGGAACAGCCAAGGACTCGTCCACCATCGCCTCGGCGATCGCCGGGTCGAGCCCGTGGGCTTCGGCGAGTGCACGCATTTCACTTCGCATCGCGGAAACGATCTTTTCGGAGGCCTTCGTGCCGGAACCATCGACCGGCGTCACCGCGCCGAGGACCGACCCCGGCCTCATGTAGATGCCCTGTGTCGCCAGAGCGATCAAAGCGCCCGCCGAAAAAGCTCGGCGGTTCACGAAGGCATAGACGGGCACACCCGAATCGGAAATCGCGTCGGCGATGCGCTCCGCCGAATCGACGCGTCCACCGGGGGTATCGATATCGAGGACGATGACACTCACTCCCCCACCCTCAGCCTCACGAATGGCACGCTCGATGAATGGCGCGAGCCCCATTTCCACCACCCCCGTCACGGGCACCCTGAACACCAATGGGGCGTCCTGCGCATGGATATTCGACGGCCAGCCTAGAAGTCCCCCGAACAGCAGGGCGGCGGTCACATGATTCCGTCGCATGGCATTCCCCTCCTCGGGGGTCGTTCGTCGTATCGAACAACTGAAAGGTACGACCGGAACACGCGTCTTAACAGTAACCCGGGATCGGTAAACCTTCTCCAGGTTTACCGATCGGCTGATTCGGGCTAGAATCCTCGCTTAGAGTGGAGACCCCCCCCGGCAAATATGTTGGGTTCAATAATGCTGATCACCGATCCCGTCGCCTGGGGGCCTCGAATGAGACGTGCACACATGCCCGAGACCCTCCCTGCCGTCCGCAACATCGCCCACCGTGGGGTCGTCGGATGCACCGGCCGGATCATTACCACGGGGTGCGGATGACTCAACCGTTTCAACGTGTGACTGTCCTCGGAGCCGGTACCATGGGACATGGGATCGCACTCGTATGTGCGATAGCCAGTATCGAAACGGTCCTATACGACGTGGACCTCGCCGCCGTTGATGATGGGCTCAAGCTGATCCGGAAGGAGCTCGACAAGGCCGTCTCCCTGGGGAAGCTCACCGATGCGGAGCGGGAGGAGGCGTTGAACCGAATCCAGCGAAGCTCCGACCTCGCTTTTGCGGTTCAAGGCGCTCAAATGATCATCGAAGCGGCTCCAGAATCGATGGATATCAAGCGCGGCTTGTTCAGGCTTCTGGACCAGAGGGTCGGAGAAGACACCGTCTTCGCCACGAACACGTCCTCGCTCAGCATCACCCAGTTAGCGACCGGGATGGAACATCCAGCCCGGTTCCTCGGCGTTCACTTCTTCAAACCGGTTCACGAGAACGAACTGGTGGAGGTCGTTTGGGGAGAGGAGACGTCCGATGTGACGCGGACGTTGGTCGTCGAGTTCGTCCAGTCGATCGGCAAACGACCGATCCTCGTGCGGGACTCGCCGGGCTTCGCGGCGTCGCGACTGGCGATGGCTCAATGCTTGGAGGCGATCCGCTTGGTCGAGACCGGCGTGAGCATGCCGGAGGACATCGACAATGCGATGGTGCTCGGACACGGGCATCCGGAGGGGCCATTGAGGCGCATGGATCTGATCGGGCTGGACGTCCAGCTGGAGACCGCCAAATATCTTTACGAAGCGTTAGGATCGGAGGCGTTTCGTCCACCCCAGCTTCTCGAGCAGATGGTTGTGGACGGCAAGCTCGGCAAGAAATCCGGAGAGGGTTTCTACACGTGGAATAAGGATAGCCCTTCGGATGAGACCTGATCCGGATTCGACCGCACCGTCCGAGGAACGGCTCGAAGAGCTGAGGGACCGCATCATCGCCGTCGACGATGAGATTATTCGGCTGATAGGGGAGCGCCGGGACCTGGCCCTGGACATCGGTCGCATCAAGGAATCGCTCGGACTCCCCGTCCTCGATCCCGCGCGGGAAGCCCGAGTCGTACGGCGCGTAGCGGAGCGATCTAGGGACCTAGGCGTGGACGAAGAACTCACACGGGACGTGATCTGGCGAATTATCTCTTCCGCCCGCCAAACACAAAGCGAGCGCGGGTCTTCCGAGACTTAGTCGGCCGACAGACGGCTCGGGCCATCGGATGGCGCCAGAGCGGCCATCACATTGAAGGCCAGCCCAACGGGAACCCGTAACGGATACACACTACCGGGCGGGGTAACACCGCGGATGAGCTGCGGATTGAGCTCTTGTATTCGATTGTAAGACAACCCCATGGTCTCCTCGATGTCGGCCAACGATGTCGCACCGGGGGTCCACACCAGGTCATACACGTACGGATCCGCCAAAGTCACTTTGAGGTCGAAAAGGGCGGCATCGCGCGCAAGGTACGTAGCGGCGATCAGTTTCGGCACGTACTGAGCGGTCTCCAACGGAAGGTGATCGACAATCTCCCAATAGAGGCTCTCATCCCCGGCCTGCCAGTCCGAATGGCGTGCTACGGCCAGTGACACCCGGGTAGGACCGGCGTTATACGCCGCAGCGGCGAGATACCATGAGCCGTATTGCTGATAAAGATCGCCGAGATAATCGAGGGCGGCGTCGGTGGCCCTCACCGGATCGCGTCGCTCATCCACGTAGGCGTCGATGCGGAGCCCGTACGCTCTCGCCGTAGGGTCCATGAACTGCCACATGCCGGTCGCAGAGACCAACGATCGAGCATCGGTGAGATAGCCGGACTCGATCATGGCGAGGTAGAACAATTCCTTGGGCATTCCTCGAGCGCGGAGCTTACCCCGGATCATGTCCGAGTACAGTCCCGCCCGAGAGAGTGTCTCTTCGAACTCCAGCTTGTGCGACGTGGAGAACCGCACCTTCCACTGCTCGACGCGTTCGTTCAGCTCGATTGGAAACTCCGCGTCGGCCAAGTCACGCTCCATCTCGGCCAGGGCCGGCGGAACGACGACCAGCGGAACGACCTCGTCGGAAGACCACTTCGCCTCGACGTTTTCTACGAGCTGACGCACGTGGGTCCAATCGATCAACAACGCAACCAGAGCGAAACTCAGCGCGGCGAGCTGCAAAACTCGGTCCGTGGATCTCCGTGCCCGCCCACGCAGTGTGTGCCATCCGCTCTTGGACAAGTTCCGAGACGGCAATGCCGGCGATCGCCCAAGAATCGACGGCAATCGCCCCGAGGCCCGTGTTCGGGCCCGTCCACTTCGCCCGATCCATGACAACACTTTTCTCATCTCAAACATATCTATACCTCTCCGTCGGCTCAGCTCTACGCTTCTCCGTCGGCTCAGCACCCTACGCTAGCAGAGCGGGAAAAGATCCAGGTGGGGTGTCCTTGAAAGTGGACGTCTGAAAACAGAAGGGGCCCGTCCCGCAGCGTATTCGCTGCGAAACGGGCCTCAATGGACATTGGCCTTCTAGGCGGGCGGGTAGACCGAGACCGCCTTGCGGCGTCGGTGCATCTCGAACTTGACCACACCGTCGGCAGTGGCGAACAGGGTGTCGTCGCCCCCACGGCCCACGTTGCGTCCGGGATGGAAGTGGGTGCCTCGTTGGCGTACGATGATGCTGCCCGCACTCACCCACGCGCCGCCGTAGCACTTCACGCCGAGCCGGTTGGGATTGCTGTCTCGGCCGTTTCGGCTCGACCCCACGCCCTTCTTATGTGCCATCCGGTGCTCCCCGGCAGCGTCGTACGGAAAACCGAGTGTACTCTCGGTGGCTCGCGAACTTCCGGAACACCACACTAGAGCTTGATTTCAGCAACTCGGATTTCGGTGAATTTCTGACGATGTCCCTGTTTCCTTCGGTAACCCTTACGCTTCTTTCGCTTGAAGACGACGATCTTGCGGTCCTTGCCATGACGCAAAACCTCGGCCTTGACGGAGGCGCCGGCGACGATAGGCTGGCCCACCGAGACTGCGTCTCCGTCTGAGGCAATCAGCACGTTGTCGAACGAGACCGTCGTGCCTTCCTCCGCTTCCAGCGTGGGGATCCGGAGCTTGCTGCCCGGTTCCGCCCGGAACTGCTTACCACCTGTGCGAAAAACCGCGTACATAATGCCTCGTCGACCCCCGAATTGACGCAAGTATAGCGAAAAACTCACGGAATGCCTGCAGACGGTCAAGCCCTTCTCGGCCTCGTCACGCAGCGGCATACCTGGAAGTCACATCGGTCTGCGCGGCGCCGGAAAGAATCCTGAACTCATCCTCCCGAAGGAGTGGATCGTCGCTGATGTCGAGCTTCAGGCCGGTGACCTTTCCCAGTTTCCGGATAAAGTCAGGCTCCTCCTCCACGATCCGCAGTGCAACCTCGGGATGCATTCGGATCAAGAGCTTATTCTCAGCCCCCGTCACCGAAACACGACGGATGCTCCGCTCGATCTGGCGTATGACCGTAGCCGGCGTATACACCCGGCCGGACCCCTCGCAGTGATCGCACGCACGAGTGAGCGTCTGAAACAACGAGGGCCGGACCCTCTGTCGCGTCATCTCGACCAATCCCAGGCCGGAGACCTCGAAGGCCTTGGTCCGGGCCCGGTCCTTCCCCAGGTGGGTCCGGAGCTCGCTGAGGACCTTGTCACGGTTCTTTTGAGACTCCATGTCGATGAAGTCACATACGATGATGCCCCCGATATCCCTCAATCGGAGCTGGCGTGCGATCTCTCGGGTGGCCTCTAGGTTGGTCTTCAGGATCGTGCTCTCGGGATCCTTCTTCCCCTTGTACCGCCCCGTGTTGACGTCGATCGATACGAGCGCCTCCGTGGGCTCGATGACCAGATAGCCACCCGAATGGAGCATCGCCTTCTTCCGGAGCGTCCCCTGAAATTCCTCCTCGACTCCATACTTGTCGAAAAGTGACTCGGAGTCCTTGTAGAGCCGGACACGATCCTTGAGTTCTGGAGCGACGTCCTTCACGTAGTGGAGGATCTCATTGTAGATCCCCCTATCGTCCACCGTAATCCATTCGAAACGATCGCTGAACAGGTCTCGGATCACTCCACTGATGAGCTTCGCCTCACCGTGGAGGGGGCTTGGAGCTTTCACTCCCTCCCTCTTTTTCAGAATCTTCTGCCACTTGGAGCTGAGGCGCTTGAAGTCCTTCTTGAACGTTTCCTGATTGAGTTCCTCGCCCACGGTGCGAACGATGATGCCGCCCTTGTCCTTGGGAAGAACCCCCTTGGCAAGCTTGCGGAGACGCGCACGCTCCTCGCGATCCTCGATCTTGCGGCTCACACCCACCCGGGACGACCCGGGCATATAGACGAGAAATCTCCCAGGAAGTGAGATCTCTGCGGTCAGGCGGGGCCCTTTGGTGCTCATGGGCTCCTTCGTGACCTGGACGATGATCTCCTGGCCCTTACTGATCTGATCCTGGATGGGTGGGTACTTTCGGTCACGCCTGCGCTTCCCAGCGCCCCCGTTTTCGTCGTCGTCGTCCCCCGAGTCCAGGTCGGAGGCGTGGAGGAACCCGGCCTTGTCCGTGCCGATATCGACGAAAGCGGCCTGAATGCCGGGCAAGACCGCCTCCACCTTGCCCAAGTATATGTCTCCGAGCAACCGACCTTGGTCGGCCCGGTCGAGCATCATCTCAACCAATTGCCCGTCTTCCATGAGCGCCACCCACGATTCGTGGGCCGTAGCACTCACGAGGATTTCTCTCCTCACTATGAATTTTCTCCTGGGCGGTCCCTCGTGACCAATCCCGCCGTGCGCTCAACCTGTCCCGGCGTCGCCCCCCTTCAAGCCTCGAGGGAGCGAAGTCGGCTTCAGACTGAGCCCGTAATGGCAGGCCAGCGGCCCGAGTGGACTTCCCTGTTACTCCAGCGTCGTCATGGCCGACAATCGCTCTGACGAGTTGCCGCCCAGTGATCAGACGCTGGATTTGTTTGTAACCGCACAGACCTTGCAGACTGGCCCTTCGGCTCGAGCCACGTGATCGGTGAGGTGTTTCCTTCGTGTACGTCTCTTCCTGCTTGAATTCTCTGTGGCGATATCCGCCCGGTGAATCGAGCGCCCCTGATATCCCTTATTCTTCCTTGCTTTCGATCTTTCCCACTTTCCCGTGTTCGTTCGAATATAGCGCCGCCCGCATTCCACCGCTTGGGGGAATTCCAAGCCGACCGTCGGCTTGCGGGTCATGACGCTGGGGATACACTTCGAACCGCCGAGGCGGTCCCCACCCCACTTCTGCCACATACGTCGCAACCGCCGCAGGTTGGCGTCTCGTCACCGAAGTAGCCGAGAAGCGTCAACCTCCTGCACCTGGGCGTGGTGGCATATTCTCGCACCGCCCGCAGGCCTTCGACACCGGCCTCACGAAGCCGCTGTGCCCGCGACCAATTCGGGCCCGAGGCGTGAACCCCCAGATCGAGGATCACGCGGCTGAGGTCCGGCTGTGCTTCCGCCTGCCCCGGCCCTTTGTAAACGCGAACCGCACCGAGGCGTTCCAAGGCCGCCAGAAGCGTCCACAACTCCTCTTCCGCGCAACCCGTGGCCCGGAGGAGACGACCGGCTTCCAGCAAGCCGCGCTCGCCCCCTCCGACGGTGCGCCGGAGGGCCCGCACGGCTCGCTTCAGGAGCCGGATGGGTGGACGGGACCGGTCCAGGAAGGCCATGTGCAGACGCTGATCGTCTTCACCCCAGAGAGCTACACAACGAGCGGTGTCCCCGTCCCGGCCTGCGCGGCCCGCCTCCTGGTAATACGACTCCAGAGTGGCGGGCATCTGGTAGTGAAAAACGAGCCGGACGTCGCTCTTGTCCACACCCATTCCGAACGCGTTGGTGGCAACGATCTTGCGCGTCTTTCCGGTCAGGAACTCCTCCTGCACGCGGCTTCGCACCTCCGGTTCCAACCCCGCGTGATACGCGGCGGTCGGTATCCCGAGCCGAGCCAGATCGGAGCGAATCGTCTCGACGACTCGGCGCGTACCCGCGTAGATCACCGCAGCACCCGACTCCGATCGACCGAGGCGTCTGATGGCGCTCATCTTGGCCGAATGCCCATCCGCCCGTTCGACGTACCAACCCAGGTTCGGGCGATCGAACGACCCCACAACCCGTATCGGCCGATTCAGCGAAAGCACGTCCAGGATATCCTCGCGCACTCTCGGTGTGGCGGTCGCCGTGAGAGCCATGACCGGCGCCGTGAGCTTTAGCCGCAGCACGCCCAGGCGACGATACGAGGGCCTGAAGTCATGCCCCCACTCGCTGATGCAATGCGCCTCGTCCACGGCGATCAGCGAGACACCGGCCGTCCCGAGCTTGTCCATGAAGCCCGGGGTCTCCAGGCGCTCCGGCGCCACGAAGAGCAGCTTGACGCCACCACTGAGCACATCGCGCAGCACCGTACTTCGCTCACGGGCGGACAGCGCACTGGTGATGAAAGCGGCTGGGATCGAAGCACTAATGGCGCGCTGGGTCTGGTCTTCCATGAGCGAGATCAGCGGGCTCAGCACGAGAGTGAGCCCCGGGAGCGCTAGAGCAGGGACCTGATAGCAGAGACTCTTGCCGCCGCCCGTCGGAAGCACGCCGAGCGCATCCCGGCCCGCCAGCGCGGCGCCCACCAGACGCTCCTGGCCATCACGAAAGGACGAAAATCCGAAGTGATCGTATAGAATGCGGCGGGCGTCGATCGAGTCCGGGGGCATCCGGAACCCTGGTCTCGGATTCCGGGCGAATCCATGGACGTCTGGGGCATGGTGAGACTAGCGCTCGGGCGCCGTCGGCTCCTTCCCTCCTGGGCCCGCGTCGCCGGCCGCAGACAGTCGAAGCACGAACCCCACCAACAACACGATAAGGGCAGCCGTCACGAGCCAAGAAACGTCCAGAAAAATGCCCGCGAGGCCAAGCACGGCGCCCAGGAAGAACGCCCAAATCCTCCATCTCAAAAGGACGGCACGGTTCACTTCAGACCCGCTCCTCGGGCGTCGAGAACCATTCACGGATGTACTCTACGGCCTCCACGGTCGGAGTCCCTGGACCGAACAGACGTCCCACGCCGGTCTCCTCGAGCACCTTCATGTCCTCTTCGGGAATGATTCCGCCCCCCGTGAGCAACACACGATCGGCGCCCTCCTCCTTCAGCAATTCGAGGACACGAGGAAAGAGCGTCATGTGGGCTCCCGAGAGAACCGACAACGCCACTACGTCGACATCCTCCTGAACAGCCGCGTTGACAATCATCTCGGGCGTCTGATGAAGGCCGGTGTAGATCACCTCGAAACCGGCATCTCTGAAAGACGCGGCGATGACCTTGGCGCCGCGATCATGGCCATCCAACCCAGGCTTGGCCACGAGGATGCGGATCTTCCGTTCCTCCGACGTCATTCACATCTCCTCTAGGTCCTGGCCTCGAGCTCGGGGTGGCACCAACGGCTCGGGAAGTGAAACGGAGCACGAAGCGCAGGAGGGACAGAAACCACCAGGATCACCGCAAGATAAGAACGCACGGTAGTCATGCGGAAAGCTACTGATCTCGCCAGAGCGACGGTAGTTGGGCCGGAGAAACTCCACGGAGGTAAAGCAGAGTGCCTCCCTTGCTCATCGCGATGACGTCGCGCGATCTTGGGTGGTCGTGTGCCCCATCCCATCCTCGACCCGACCCTCGAATGCCCAAGAGGAGAACCGGATGAATTCGTCCCGCTTTCTCGTTTTTTTGTTCGCCGCTACGCTCGTGTCAGGGCTCGGTATAGACGAACTGAAGGCTCAGGATTTCCCCTCCGACGACCCGATCATCAGGGAGATCTGGGCTCAGGGCATGGAAGACGGCTCGCAAGTCGAGCGTCTAGCACAGGTCTTGCTCGACTCCATCGGCCCCCGCCTCTCGGGAAGCCCCGGCCAGCGCAGCTCGGTCGAGTGGGCCGTGTCCATGTACGAGGGCTGGGACGTCCCGGTTCGAGCAGAGCAGTACGGTACGTGGCGGGGCTGGGACCGCGGGTACACACATATCGATCTCGTGGCCCCGCGGAAGCGCACGCTCAATGGAACGATGCTTGCCTGGAGCCCGGGCACCGACGGACCGGTCGAGGGTGAGGTGATCGCGATGCCGTCATTCAGTAATCAGGCCGATTTCGAGGCCTGGCTGCCCAGCGTCGCCGAAAAGTTCGTCGCGCTCTGGTACGCCGAGCCTACCTGCCGTGCACCCGAAAGCTGGGCGGCCCTGGCTACCCCGGAATCCCAGAGCCGCATGCAGGCACTCCAACAACGCGTTCAAGGTGAGTGGATCTCCAGCATCCGGAGCGCCGGCGGCATCGGACGGATTGCCCTGGGGATCGAGGGTGCGGGAGCCGCCGGGATCGTCGCTTCCAATTGGTCGAATGGGTGGGGCGCCAACAAGATATTCTCGTCCTACACCTCGCGTGTCCCCTCAATCCACTTGAGCTGTGAAGACTACGGGCTGGTGCACCGATTGGCGTCAAACGATCAGGTGCCCGTGCTCCGGATCGACGCGGAGGCGGAATTCCTGGGTGAGGTCCCCGTCTTCAACGTGGTCGGCGAGCTGCGGGGCACGGAGTCGCCCGATGAATACGTTCTTCTAAACGCGCACTTCGACTCCTGGGATGGCGGCTCGGGCGCGACAGACAACGGAACCGGCTCGATCATGATGATGGAGGCCATACGCATCCTGAAGGAGGTCTACCCGCAGCCACGACGGACCATTCTGGTGGCGCATTGGGGCGGGGAGGAACAAGGGACCAACGGATCACTAGCGTTTGCCGAGGATCATCCGGAAGTAGTCGACGGACTCCAGGCTGCGTTCAATCAGGACAACGGCACTTGGCGAGTCGAAATGTTTCGGATGCAGGAGTTCCCGGAGGCCGCCGAGAACTGGGAGCGATGGGTCAGTCCGATCCCACGCGATATCACCCAGCACATCGAGCTCGACTTCGAGGTCGTTCCCGAGACCGGAAGCAGCGACGAAATGTCGTTCATCTGCAGAGGTGCCCTTGGATTTCGGCTATTGTCGCACTATCCGGATTATCGCCAATACACCTGGCATACGGAGCTCGATACCTATGACAAGATCGTTTTCGACGACCTGAGGAACAACGCCACGCTGGTCGCGATGCTGGCTTATATGGCTTCGGAAGATCCGGACCGGGTCTCAAATGCTCGGCGGACCCTTTCCGCAGACCAACAGTGGCCCGCCTGTAGGACTCCCCAACGCAGCCCCGGCGGGTAACGAAAGGGGGCCGGGGTCCCGCTGGACAAACCGGGCCTAAGGTCATAACATCGGCCACGTTAGGGCCATGGAAACATGGCCGCCGTCAGAAACCTCGACTCTGCATGCTGGAGGAGCCAATCGATGGCGCGGATTCGTGTCACGCTCAGGTGGATCAAGATTCTCGACAACCTCGAGCCGTTCTACAAAGAGACGGGAGAATTCCGGTTTCGCTCGCGGATCTCGAGCGAAAGTGGTGAAGGATTTTCGCATGAGACGCGCTTCCCCGAAGAGGGACACTACTCGCTCTCCGACAAGCCGGGGTGGAATTACGTCACGCTGAACAAGAACCTGTTCGAGGGCGAGGTGGAGGATCACCTTTCGGTCGAGTTGTATGGTGAAGAAATCGACGTGATGAGTGCGAACGACGAGCTCGATCACTACCAACGTGATCACCGCGGCCCGGTGGACGACTAGGTGGGTCTCTACGAACCCGCCGATGAGGGAGCGACCGACCCTGAAGCCATGAGCAACTGGCGCATCAGTTACACGATCGAAAAGGTCTAGTGTTAGAAGAACACGGGCTCCTTGTAGCTCCCGAAAGTCTTCTCCATCGAGTGCCGGATCTCGTAGAGGGTACAGCCAGCCCGGGCACAATCTAGAATGCCGGGCACCACGTTGGTCCCCTCCCGGCACGAGGTCTCCAACGCATCAAGAGCCTGATCGACGTCGCTGTCGTTCCTCGCCTCCCTCAGATCGGCCATCCGCATGCGTTGACGTTCCTCCACTGAAGCGTCGATCTTGAGGGTGTCGATCTCGACCTGCTCCGACCCCTCGGTGAATTCGTTGACCCCAACGACGAGGCGCCGGGACGACTCCACCTCGGCCTGCTGCCGGCGCGCCGACTCGGCGATCTCCCTCTGGAAGAACCCTGTCTCAATCCCGGGCACCACACCACCCAATTCGGCGATCCGGCTGAAGAAATCCAAGGCCTCGGTCTCGAGCCGGTCCGTGAGTGTTTCCACGTAGTACGACCCCGCCAAGGGATCGATCGTATTCGGCACGCCACTTTCGTACGCCAGAATTTGCTGCGTCCGGAGCGCGATTCGGACGGCCTTCTCGGTGGGTAGTGCCAGCGTCTCGTCCATGGAGTTCGTATGAAGGGATTGCGTTCCTCCCAGGACGGCGGCCATGGCCTGGTAGGCCACCCGAACAATGTTGTTCTCGGGTTGTTGGCCGGTGAGGCTCACGCCAGCCGTTTGGGCGTGTGTGCGTAAGCGCCATGCCTCGGGGTTGGTGGCCCCGTACTTCTCGCGCATGAAGCGAGCCCAAATACGCCGTGCCGCGCGAAACTTGGAGATTTCTTCGAAGAAATCGTTGTGTACGTCGAAGAAGAAGGAGAGGCGTGGCGCGAACGTATCGACATCCAACCCACGAGCGATGCCCCGTTCGACATACTCGAACCCATTGCGCAGCGTGAACGCGAGCTCTTGGACGGCCGTCGCCCCCGCCTCACGAATATGGTAACCCGAGATCGAGATGGGATTGTACCTCGGTGCGTGCTCCGCACACCACTCGAACATGTCGACGGTGCACCGCAACGCGGGTTCGGGCGGAAAGACCCAAGCGTGTTGAGCCTGATACTCCTTGAGGATGTCGTTTTGCACCGTGCCCCGGAGTTGCTCCGGGCGGACGCCCTGTCGTTCGGCCGCCACCACGTAGAAGCAGAAGAGAATGATGGCCGGACCGTTGATCGTCATGGAGACCGAGACCTGATCGAGAGGAATCCCTTCGAAGAGGGTTTCCATGTCGGCCAGCGACGAAACCGCCACACCGCACACACCCACCTCACCCAGTGAGCGTGGGTGATCACTATCGTATCCCATGAGCGTGGGAAAATCGAACGCCACCGACAGCCCTGTGGTACCGTGCTCGAGCAGGTACTTGTACCGCCGGTTCGTGTCCTCAGCGGTGGCGAATCCTGCAAACTGCCGCATCGTCCAGAGGCGGGTCCGATACATGCTCGCGTAAGGACCCCGCGTAAAGGGATACTGTCCCGGAACGCCAAGCGCCTCGGCGTACGCCTCCCGGGACATCCGATCAAGGGGGGTGTAGAGCGGGGCGACTTCGATCCCCGATCTCGTGCTGAAAAGGGCTTCCCTGGGCGGGGTCGCGCCGAACTCCTCCTCCCAACGGCGGAGCTGCTCAGAAAGGCGCTCCAGTTCCAACTCCTGCTGACGAACCCGCTCGGCCAACTCGCCTGGGACGGTCACGTCGCGTTCTATGATCGACATGCGATCTTCCATGATTTAGGCCGAGAAAGTCTACCCAGGACTCGATCAAATGTCCCGTAATTCGGAGGAACCGTCCCCAGCGGCCTGCTGAAGAAGTACTATTCTTGGACGAGGAGCGTCTTCAGGATCGAGGCCGAAACCGAGTACGGGGTGGCCTTACCCTGCTGGATATGATCCAGCCCGGTGTCGAGTAACCCCTTGGTCGCTTCACTCCGCCAAAGGATCCCGCGAAGCGAACGCTCCGCGACCTCACGCACGCGCACCGCCGCTCGTGCCCGCCGCCGGGCGCCCAACTCACCGGACTCATCTAGATGTTCCCGATGCCGGTCCACGGCGTCGAGCAGTTCCTCCACCCCTTCCCCCGTCTGAGCAACGGTTTTGAGAATGGGAATTTCCCAGAGTCCGTCATCGTCCGTAGCGGGGTGGGGGGCGGTGGCCTCGGCCTTCTTGGCCGCAAGCGTCAGATCAACCCCGTGATGGGCTGTAAAATCGCCCAAGGCTTTCCCGACCCGAAGGTGTAGGGCGGTCTGTATGTCTTTGAGCACCCGATCGGCGCCTGGCCGATCCGCTTTGTTCACTACGAAGATGTCCGCAATCTCCATGAGTCCGGCCTTCATGGCCTGGATTCCGTCGCCCGACTCCGGGACCAGTACCACCACCACCGTGTCGGCCGCCCCGGTAATCTCCAGCTCGGTCTGGCCGACTCCTACCGTCTCGATGAGAAGGCGCGCGAGCCCGAACGCGTCCATGAGGTCGATAACCTCCTTGGAGGTGGTAGCAAGCCCTCCGAGCGAACCCCGGGTCGCCATGGAGCGAATGAATATGCCGCGATCGATGGCCAGGTCGTTCATCCTGATCCGGTCCCCGAGAAGGGCTCCCCCCGAATAGGGCGACGTCGGGTCGACAGCCACCACACCGACGTCTTCGTTGCGGGCACGGCACAGGTTGGCCAACTCGGCAATCAGACTCGACTTCCCGCCGCCCGGCGGACCGGTCAGCCCAACGCGCCTGGCGCGAGGCCCCGCAGCGAGCACACGATGGAGAAATCCCTGGAAACCGGGCGTCTCATTCTCGATGACGGAAATCGCACGGGCGAGGGCCGTCCGCTTCCCGGCGTGGAACCGCGTGAGAAGCGATCCTAGCTCTTCCGGGAGCGGCTCAGTCGGATCCATTTCTGATCATCGACCACCCTCACCGGGCCGAATGCGTCGAGCGTGGCGTAGTGGGTTTTCGAGCAGATGAGTGGGGATGAAGAACACGAGAACGAACATGAGCAGAGCCACCATAAGGCCACCTCCGAGCAGCCAGAAGCTCCGAATCGAAATGAAGATGATGGACGAGATGACTGCGGTAGCCGTGGCGAAAATACTCAGGCTGATGCGCCGAGCCTGTAGGTTGAGAAACCGCTCCTGGCCTTGGATGTCGCGGGGGTGGACGCGCACCCTCAACTCTTCGCGTTCCGCACGTCCAAGCAGATCGCCTATGGTCCGAAGTGCCGTCTGCACCTCTTCGAGCAAATCCTTCGCGACGGCCACGGGTTGGCGGACAGCCGTCTTTGTGATTTCACCCTTGAGGTCCCCGACCACGCGCTTGAGGAGCCCCAGCCCATCGAAATTCTCGTCGTAGCGAATGCCGATGCCCTCGAGCAGCACGGAGGTCCGAAGGAGATACACGAGCTCTTGGGGGAGCATGAGGGGCCACGTGTAAAACGTGTCGAAGATCTCGTGGACGATCCCTTCGATGCGATCCCGATTGGAGAGCCGTGCACGCCCGAGGATGGCGAGAATCTCGGTGGCTGCCTCGCGGATCTCGCCTCGGGACACTTCGGGGCTGATCATGCCTAATCGGTACATGCCGTTGATCATCCCGTCCAAATCGTCCCGCTCGACGGTCAGCGCGAGGTCCAGAATGTACTCTCGCGTCCAGCTAGGAACATCGAGCACCATGCCCCAGTCGAGCACCACGATCGCTCCGTCATCCTGAACGAGGAGGTTGCCAGGGTGGGGATCGGCGTGCAGAAACCCGTCGACCATCATCATGCGAAGGTAGAGGCCCGTCAGGCGCTCCATCACCTCGTTGAACTCGATGCGTCCTGTCGCAATCTGGTCCTGCAAGTGATCGATCTTGGTTCCCGTGCAATGCTCCATCACCAGAACCCCTCGACGCGTGTATTCATCCAGGACCTCGGGGGCCCGAACGGTCGGATCGTCTCTGAAATACCGCTGGAAACGCTCGATGTTTTCCGACTCCTTACGGAAATCCATCTCCTCCCTTACGCGATGGGAGAACTCGCGCACGACGTTGGTGAGCGCCTGAATGTGATGGTTCGGGAAGAGGACATTGAGCCAAAACAGAAGCCTGAAGCTGATGTCGAGATCGAGGGCCACGAGTTCCTCGACACCCGGGCGGAGCACCTTGACCGCAACCTCCTTTCCATCGACGACTGCCTGATGCACCTGGCCGAGGCTCGCAGCGGCGGCCGGCTCGCGATCGAACTCGTCGAAGACCTCATCCACCGGCTGACCCAACTCGCGCTCGATAACCGCGATGATCTGATCCGGGGGATCAGGAGGAGCCCGATCCTGAAGCGCGCCGATGGCTGTCAGGTAGGGCTCGGGAAAGATATCTGCCCGGGCCGACATGAGTTGGCCGAGCTTGATGAACGTCGGCCCCAGCTTGGCCACCCGCGCCACCAATTTTTCTGCCCGCCGCTGATGATGCCGCTCGGTACGGCGAGCGGGAGAGCCCAGGATGATCCATCTCTTCCGATCCCTCAGAAAGCCCATAACCAACGGTGTAAGGCCGACCAGGACTCGGATCCCTCTGAAGAAGCTCCTCACAGACGGCACGTCACTGTAAGGAGGTCACGGATCCTCGCTCAACCGACCTCATGGACTCTCCTTCACAAAACGACGGTGGCGAGTCCAAGGAGCAGGAGAAAGCCCGTCAGATCGGTGAGTGCCGTCAAGAACACGGTGGAGGCGACCGCCGGATCCTGTCCCCGTCGATCGAGGAACGTGGGGATGAAGGAACCGGCGAATCCGGCCATCGCGATGTTCCCCCACATGGCGAACAGCACGACCAGGCCAAGCCGTGCGTCCACGCCCATCGCAAAAGCGAGCATCGCAGCGGCCCCCGCGACGAGTACGCCGATGGCTCCCCCGTTGAATGACGCCACCAGGATTTCCTTGCCCACGACCCGTCCGCGAGCCTCGAGTGGGCCGGCCGATGTAGCGAGCCGCCTCACGGTCACGGCGAGCGCCTGCTGGCCGGCATTTCCTCCGAGGCCAGCCACCACGGGCATGACCACTGCCAGAAGGGTCGCCGCGGCAATTTCACTCCGGAACCACCACACCACACCGGCGGCGAGGCTCGCCGTCATCGTGTTGAGGAGGAGCCACGGGAGCCGGGCGCGGACCGCCTCGACCGGGCTACCACGTAGCTCCTCGGCCTCCGAAACACCGGAGAAGAGGAGAAGGTCTTCCGTGGTCTCAGCCTCGATGACATCGATGACATCGTCGAAGGTGATGCGCCCCAGCAGGACCCCGTTTTCCGAAACGACCGGGATGGACGCCAGGTTGTAGCGAGCGATCATGTGCCCAACCTGCTCCTGGTCCGCCTCCGGGACCACGGACGTGACCGTCGGCTCGACCAGGTCCCGGATGCGGTGCCCGGTATCGGATAGGATCAGGTCGTCCAACGGCACGGTGCCGAGCAGCTTGGTATCATCATCGACAACGAATACGGTGTAGAAGTCCTCCACCTCCCTCCCCTGCACACGCACCGCGTCAATCGCCTCACCCGCCGTAATATGGCCGAGCACCGACACGAGAGCGGTGGTCATGATCCCTCCGGCCGTATCCTCGTCGTACTGAAGAAGGTCGCGGATGTCACCCGCTTCCTCCTTGGGTAATTCGGCGAGAAGCCGATCTTGCGCCTCCGGCGCGAGCTCGCTGAGCAGGTCCGTGGCGTCGTCGTCCGACAGCTCGTGAAGGAGCTCCGCGCCCTCGGCGGGAGCCAGGGCGGTCAGGAGCTCGGCCCGGACCTCGCGTTCTGCCATCTCGGCGAGTGTTTCTGAAGCCAGGTCGGTCGGGAGCGCACGAACCAAGGCCAGACGAAGCTCGTCACCGAGCGATTCCACCACGTCTGCGATGTCCGAGGGGTGAAGCTCCTCAAGCGTCGCCTCGAGTTCAGAAACGTCGCCTTCGCGGATGAGTACGGCGATCCGCCCCTGAAGAACCAGGGATTCGTCGTTGTGGCTGGTGGTCATGCCCCGGAGAGTGGCGTCTTCAGATCGCTTCGTCCAGTAGCTTCCGGACCAAATGCTCCTGAAGGACGAACATCTGGCTCGAAGCGCGGCCCTCCGTATCCGGATGGTCGTACCCGAGAACGTGCAGGGTGCCGTGGATCGAAAGTCGGGCCAACTCTTCTTCTACGGAGATTCCGGCCTCTACCGCCTGGATCGCGGCCTGTTGGTAACCGACGTAGACGTCCCCCAGCACCGCCTCATCTCCCTCATAAAGAGCGAAAGAAATGACGTCGGTGGGGGCGTCCTTGTCCAAGTGGGTGCGGTTCAACTCCCGGATGGAGTGATCATCCAAGAGCGTCAGGGAAATCTCCGCCTCAACGAGCCCTGCGGTCCGCAGGACCAGAGAGACCGCTGAGCGCAGCCAGTCCTTCGACACGCCGGCAGAGGACTCTCCGGAGATCTGGATTTCCAACGAGACTAGGACCGACTTACGTCGCCGAGTTCCATCTGCTCGCTGACGCCGCGGGCTCCCTCTTCGTCGGATCTGCTGGAGTCCTCCGACACGCCACTCCCCACGGAAACCTGTTCCGCCTCCGAACCGGATTCTTCCTTCGAAGCATCTTCAGGAGCGTCGGTCAAGTGTTTGGTCGTGGGGTAGTCGATGCGGTGGTGATAAATGCCACTCAATACCTTCACGAAGGTGTCTTTGAGGGCAGTGATTTCACGCATCGTCAACGGCGCTTGGTCGAGTTGGCCGTCCTGCTGTTTACTCCCGATGATCCCCTCCACGAGATCACGGACTCGCTCGGGCGTCGGCTCCTGTAGCACGCGTGTGGCTGACTCGATCGAGTCCGCCATCATTGCGACGGCGGTCTCCTTCGACTGTGGCTTCGGCCCGGGATATCGGTAATCCGCTTCATCGACATTCTCCTCCCCAAGTTGCTCTTGTGCCCGGCTATAGAAGAAGGCGATGAGCTGAGTCCCGTGATGCTCGGAGATGAACCGTTGAATGACCTCGGGGAGCCCCGCTTCTTTCCCGAGCCGGAGCCCTTCGACAACATGCTCGATCAGGATGGCAGAAGACGTATCAGGTTGCAGCTTGTCGTGGGGATTTCTGCCCTCGACCTGGTTCTCCACGAAGTAATGGGGCTTGAGCACCTTACCCACGTCGTGGTAGTACAGACCCACCCGGCAAAGCAATCCGTGAGCGCCGACGGCGTTGGCGGCCAGCTCCGCAAGGTTGGCGACGTTGATCGTGTGCGCGTACGTGCCCGGGGCTTCAAGGGAGAGGCGACGAAGGAGTGGTGCGTTCGGATCCGCCCATTCCAGAAGTGTCTGGTCCGTCGTGATCCCGGTGAACCACTCGAACACTGGAATGAAGCCCATGGCGACGATCGCGCTCAGTGCCGCGTTCGAGCCGGCCCAGGCCATCGAGATGGCGAAGTCCGCTGCAGATCGCTCCCCCACCAAGCTCAGGGCCAAGAGCGTTACCGCATAGGCCCCCGCGATGATCGCCACGAACACCCACGTCTGTGCCCTACGACGGACAACCCTGACGCTCATGGCCGCCGCCGCACCACCCATCATCACCGGAAACAGAACGTCCGTGTCGGCGAACGCGGGCTGCGCGACCGTTAGGCCCGCCAAGACAAGCCCCATCACCAAGGCGATCCTGGAATCCCAAAGAACCGCCATCGCCAGCACGACGAAGGCTATCGGTAATCCTTCGGGCGCCAGACCGTTGGATGCGATGACCCGAGCCACGATGAAGTAGATCACGACCAGGGCCGTCTGTAGGACCAACCACCGGAGAGATCTGTAGATCATCGGCCGCAAGAAGAAGACGAGCGCCCCGAATACGGCCACAAGTGACAAGTTCAGGAGGAACGATCCGAGGAGTAGTCCGAATTGGAGTCCTGGCTCCTCGAGCAGTTGGAGCCGGCGCAGCTCGGCTTCGTACGCGCTCAAGCGCGCCAGGTCCGCCTCCGTAATGGGCTCGTTCGCCCGAACGATCGCTTCCTGCTGGACCACATTCCCGACCGATTCCGGGACCGCCTGCCGGACCTGCTCACGATCGGCGGCGGTGACCTCGGGGTCGAACTCCAGGGAATATACGGTGTGGCTGATGATGATCAGCCGGAGTAACTCGCTGAGTTCGGGGCTGGTTGTGGGAAGGTCGCTGATGATCCGCGCCTGGAGGTCTCCCCCGACCAGTACGTTTTCAGTCGCCTCCGAGCGGCGGCTGTCTGCTCCCGGGTCCTGAATCAGGACGCGGTCCAGAGTGAGCTCACGCGACTCGGTAGCGTCGACCACGCCAATCATCGCGTATCGCCGCACCCCCATAGTGGACGTGGTCCTGAGGAGCCGACGGGTCGCCTCGTCCATGAGGAGAACGGCCTGCTGCGGACTGACCACGATGGACGCTTCGAGCAGATCGGCTCGCAGGATCTCCGAATCGCCCTCGGAAGCGACCGAGTCGAGTCGGGCGAACAACCTTTGGAGCCGGACAGCCATCGTGTCCCCGGCCTCGGACCTGTAGTTGAACGTGGGGGGAACGCCCGCCGCTGCGTCCGCTCTCTCACGCTGCAGATCCGCGGTCGACTTGGGTATGGTGAACGGCACCTGGGCGATCACCGCCTCGGGAAGAACCATGCCCTCTTCAAATCGGCCGAGTGTGGATCCTCCCATCGGGGGAAAGAGCGTTGTGATGGTGGCGGCTAACACGACCAAAAGCAGCAGCCGCGATCCGTGGTATACGACTCCGTCCGGCCAGGGCGGACGGACGTGGTCCCCCCTCGCTTCACTGGCAACACCGTATGTGGAGAGGCCGTCCCGGGTCACGAGTCCACCTCCGAATCCGAGCTGGCGTACGCGCGAATGATGTCCTTTACAAGACGATGTCGTATAACGTCCGAATCGTCCAGATAAATGAATTCGATGCCCTCGACGCTGCGTAAGATGGCCTCGACCTGGAGCAGGCCCGAATCTTCCTTGCGTGGGAGGTCGATCTGTGTCTTGTCTCCCGTGATCACCACCTGGGAGTTCAACCCGAGCCGTGTCAGAAACATCTTCATCTGCGCCGTTGTGGAGTTCTGGGCCTCATCCAAGATCACGAATGCATCGGAGAGGGTCCGGCCACGCATGTAAGCCAGCGGCGCGATCTCGATGGTCAGGTCTTCGACGGCCTTCCGTACCCGGTCGGAGGGCATCATGTCCTCCAGGGCATCGTACAGAGGCCTCAGGTAGGGATCGACCTTCTCCTGCATGTCTCCCGGGAGGAACCCGAGGCTCTCGCCCGCCTCGACGGCGGGCCGGGCCAGGACAATGCGCCGCACCCGCTTCTTGTAGAGAGCATCGACCGCAAGAGCAACCGCAAGATACGTCTTTCCGGTCCCGGCGGGCCCGATACCGATGACGACGTCATTTCCCCGGATCGCCTTGACGTACTGACGCTGTCCCTCCGATTTGGGTTGAATCATCTTGCGGGACCCCGGCAGCGCGACCTGGAGGTCCGTTTCGGGGGACACGACGCCGTCTGGACCGTGCACGGCCAGGCCCTCTGCAAAGCGGGCGATGTCGTTCCGGTCGAACGGCGCACGCAACCGGGACAGCTCGATCAGATGCTGGACCAACGGAGCGGCCCTCTCTACCGCCGCTAGCTCTCCTGACAAGATGACATGGTCCCCTCGAAGCACGAGCCGAATGTCATACAAGCCCGCTACTTCCCGAAGGTTGGCGTCGTTTGCCCCAGTCAGGAGCAGCGGATCGACCCCTTCGGCGTCAAGGCGGTGTTCCACCACTGCGCTCGGACCCGACGTCAAGCCCCCCGAGGTCATGTTTCAGCCCCGCTCATGTGGGTGACTCCGCTCCCCTCAGCTCCCCCATCGGAGGCCGTCGGCCTCAGGGACAGCCCCAGCTCGGCAAGACCATCTGCGTCCAGCAGCGTCGGCGCACCTTCGAAAAGCGCGCGAGCGGCAGTCGTCTTGGGAAACGCGATGACCTCTCTAAGGCTACTGGCTCCGACAAAAAGCGCGACCAATCGATCCACACCGAATGCTACTCCGCCATGAGGCGGCGCGCCCGAGGAGAGGGCACCCAATAGAAACCCGAACTTCCGCTCGATCTCAGCGTCGTCCAAGCCGAGCAAGCGAAGGATCCGGTGTTGTAGATCCGGATCGTGATTACGGATGCTGCCCGAGCCCAATTCGACACCATTGAAAACCAAGTCGTAGGCCAGCCCACGCACGCTCGTTGGCTCCTTCTCGAGCCGGTCTTGGTCCTCCGGGTGGGGCATCACGAATGGATGGTGGTTCGCGCCCAAGGCACCGTCGGGTCTCTCCTCGAAGATTGGAAAGTCTACGACCCAGAGCCAAGCGTGTTCCCGGTCCCGCGGAACGTCGAGTGCCTCGACCGCAGCCAACCTCGCCGCAGAGAGGGCCGGCGAGGTCATCCGGTCGCTTCCAGCCGCAACGAGCACGAGGTCGCCGACGTTCGTTCCCAACTCGTGATACGCCTCCTCGTCCATGAAGCGCGCGAGCGAGCCGGACCCTCCGTCATCTGTGCGCTTCGCCCAAAGAAGCCCAGGTGCACCCGTGGCCTTGGCGAGGCCTTCGATCGCCTCGATCTGTTTTCGAGAAAGCCTCGCCCCTCCCTTGAGCAGGACTCCACGTACCCGCCCTCCCTCGCCGACTGCGGCGGAGAACACCGGCGCATCGAGCCGTCCCAGGGCGGTCGTCCAATTCTGGATTTCCAGCCCGTAGCGGAGATCGGGCCGGTCGGTTCCATAACGCTCCAGCGCTTCGGAATACGTCATCCGGATGAAGGGCCTTGGAGCTTCAATTTGGGGAGCCTCCGCCGCAAGAGCGACCATGAGGCCCTCCATCCACCCGAGGATGTCGTCGGAATCCACGAAGGACGCTTCGACATCGATCTGCGTGAACTCGGGCTGTCGGTCGGCCCTCAGATCCTCGTCCCGGAAACACCGGGCGATCTGAAAATAGCGATCGAAGCCCGCGGCCATACAGAGTTGCTTATAGATCTGCGGACTCTGTGGCAGCGCGTAGAATTCTCCGTGGTGCAAACGGCTCGGCACCAGGTAGTCGCGTGCGCCTTCAGGAGTCGGCTTGGTCAGAATTGGAGTTTCGACTTCGATGAAACCAAGCCCGTCCAAGTAGTTTCTGCACGCTAGAATCAGCCGGTGCCGGAGCTGGAGGTTCTCCTGAAGCTCCGTGCGGCGAAGATCCAGCACACGATGCTTCAGACGGAGCTCCTCCGACGGTAATTCGTCTTCGGGTCCACGGTATACCGGGATGGCCGGCGTGTCGGCATTGGTCAGGCGACGCAGAACCGTCGCGCGGACCTCGACCTCTCCCGTTGGGATCTCCGTATTCCAGTTCTCACGGGGCCGAGCCGTGACGGATCCAACGACGGCCACTACGTCCTCGGGCCCAAGCTCATGGGCGAGTTCGAGCGAGGTAGCATTGGTCCAATCCGGCCCGAGCGATACCTGGACCAGCCCGCTTCGGTCGCGAAGGTCGAGGAAGATCAAACCGCCCAGATCTCTGCGGCGGTGGACCCAGCCCGCCAACTCGACCTCGGCCCCTTCGTCCTGGGAGCGAATGCCTCCCAACAGACGCGAGCGAAGTGCAGTCTGTTCGATATCGATCTGCTTCATGATCAGGCCGAACCCGTTGTCGTAGTACTTTCGCTCGGCGAGCGCCCATCGTCACGAGACGGAGAGGAGAAGCGCGAGAACAATAAGAAGCCGAGCATCACCCCTGCGCTGTCCGCCACCCAGTCACCCACACTGGAGTGTCGGCCCGGAACGAAGCTTTGGTGCCACTCATCCAGCGCACCGTACCCCACACCGATGAGCATCAGCAGGAGTCCGGGAACGCTGAATCCGGTCCTCCTTCTTCCCCACGCCAGGGACAAGCCCAGAATCAAATACAACCCTCCATGAACCAACTTGTCGGAACCGGCCGGCAGAATGTCGTCCGTCCCTTGCAGTTCGCTCAACAAAAAGAGGACCGCCGCCCAGAGAGCGGCCGGCCCCCAACCAAGAACCCAAGCCTTCACTGATTGTTCGAAAACGGATACAGTATCCGGCCCTCCTCTAGAAGGGTGATCGCCCTTCCCAAAGGCTATTGAAGAAGTGCAGTGGGAACGCTTCAAGTTTAACGTGGGCATCTGGGCGATACAAGAAATGTCGTACCATTCGGTATGCCGTTATCTTTCTCATCGTCGCCGTACGGTGACTCCGAGCCAAATCGGGCGGCTCCGGCCCGAAGGACACCCTCCATGCCCGACGTGAAAACCGATCTCCTCAGCCTTCCGCCCGACGACCTCGGGACGGTCTTGGCCAAGCATTTCGAAACCCGGGGCCAACCCTCGTACCGAGTAGAACAGGTCAAAGAGTGGGTCTTCGAGGAGTGTGTCCCCAGCATCGCCGGGATGACCAATCTCCCTGCAGCCGAGCGGAAAGCGCTCGACGCCGAATTCTCCCTCGTGGAGCCCGCTGCCGATGCCGTATCCCGCTCCTCGGACGGGACCGTAAAGCACCTCTGGAGGCTCGCGGACGGAGAACTCGTGGAATCCGTTTTGATCCCCACGTCCGACCGTTTGACCCTCTGCATCTCATCTCAGGCCGGCTGTGCGATGGGATGCACGTTCTGCGCGACCGGTTGGGCCGGATTCCAGCGCCAACTCACGGCCGGCGAGATCGTGTCGCAGTACCGTGTCTCCCGGAGGTGGGCCCTCGAAAACGCCTACGGCAGGATTTCCAACATCGTATACATGGGAATGGGAGAGCCACTCAGTAATCGAAAGGCGCTTCACCCTTCCCTGACCATTCTCAACAAGGGTTATGGCGTGGGCGCGCGGCGAATCACCGTGTCGACCGTTGGCGTCGTTCCAGGCATCCTCGAGCTGGCTGAACGCGAAGAGCAGTTCCGCCTGGCCATTTCCCTGCACGCGCCCGAGTCCGAGCTGCGGAGTGAATTGATTCCACTCGAGAAGCGATACTCCCTAGAGGAGCTCATGGCCGCCCTTGCGACCTTCAACCGGGCCGGCGGACGGAGGATCACGTTCGAATACACGATGATACGCGGTGTCAACGACGCCCCGCGCCTAGCTCCTCAGCTGGCAGATCTCGCCGCCTCGGTCCACGCCTTCGTAAACCTGATCCCCTACAATCCCATCCCCTTCCAGGACTGGACAGCCAGTCGGGGAGAACGCATCGAGGAGTTTCGTTCGGTACTCGACGCCCGAGGTGTATCTGTGGCCGTTCGTGTTCCACGCGGGCGGGACATCGATGCGGCGTGCGGCCAGCTTCGGGCGAGCCGAACGGGATCTCGTGGCACCCAGAACAGCTCGGACGCCGGCACGAGCGACTGGTGTCCTGAGTCAGAAGTTCGTCGGAATTCGTAGCCCTCAGCGTATGCGGGAGAAGACCCGACCAAGCCGGACCTCACGAAGCCACGGAAACGGCCTGAATGAGCCTTTGTTGTAGGAGAAATAGATGAACGAGGCTCGCCCTTCGAGCCGCCAGCCCTCGAGCAGTCCCCAGTACCGGGAATCGAGGCTCGTGTCCCGATTGTCGCCCAACATGAAGTAGCGGTCCTCCGGGATCACGAGAGGACCCCAATTGTCCCGCGTCGGTCGGTAGGTCGTCTTCGATACGGCATCGACCAGATGCTCCGACTGCCACGCCATCCAAGCGTGCGGGTCATCCCCCGCGGGATCCACATGTTTGACGTAGGGCTCGCTCTGGATATGCCCGTTTAGCGTAAGCACCCCGTCCTTCATGGAGACGGTATCTCCCGGAACACCGATGAGGCGCTTGACGAGCTTGAGATCGGGCTCGTGCGGTGGATCGAAAACGAGAACGTCCCCACGTCGGACCGAAGAGTACCCCGGGATACGAGTCTGTGTACCCGGAATTCGCACACCCACGGCAGCCCGATTCGCGATCAGGAAATCACCAATCAGAAGCGCGTTTTCCATTGATCCCGAGGTGATCACGAAGGTCTGCAGAATAAAAGTGCGAATGACGACGAAAAGCACCGCGGCCACCAGGAGCGATTTCGCCCACTCCATGAGACCACCATCGGGTGCCTTGGCGTGGCCCTGAGATTTCTCCTTCGCCGGCTTCTCTTCTGCGGGAGCGCCCCCACCCTTCTCTCTCACGCCAATGGGCGCCTCACCCACGCCACCGCGATGTCGTCGATTCTTTTTCGCCATAGTCGATTATCGTAAGAACCTGCGGACGTCCCACCAGGGCGCTTCCTCGCCCTCATCCTCATCCGCACCCACGTCGGGAGCCCAATCATTACCTAGCATTACGGTCACATCAAGGTAAAGGTTCGCATCGGGCTGACTCTCCACCCAGCGCGTACCAAGTGCTCGCCCGACCGCCGCCGCTGCTCGTGGTCTCGCGGAGCGGTCGAGTACGATGGTGGAATCCTGCCCGAAGGTGTCCGCATTACCGAAATAAACGACGTCGAAACCGCGGTCCCGTAGGTGGTCGGTAGCAAGGCGAGCCATACCCTCCGTCCCCCCTGCGTTGAGAACTTCTACCCGGACTCGACCCAACCCCGCGGCGGTGGAATTCAGGGGCGGCGGTGCCACACGCTCCTGCTGGGGCAACGGGTTCCACTGCGACACCGCCGATCCGATGAAGATTCCCGCAGCCAGTACTACGCCGAGGACGATTAGACCTCGGAGGCGCTCGCCCATGATTTCCCTTTCGCCAGGACGTTCCACAGTCCGAGCGTCTCCGGAGGCACGGGCCGACCTTTCCTGATTAGAAACTGAACCCGTTTTCCTGCCACCGCCTGGGCCACCGAGTCGAGGCCCCCCGGCATTTCACTGCGCAACCCCGCCCTCCATTTAGGCTGAACCTTACGCCCAGGCTCGATGAAGTCCGCCACGTAGAGCGCTTTTCCGAGATCGTCGAAGTTCGGACTTCCCAGCGAGTGGAATGCAATAGCGGTAAGTAAAGGTTCATCCGTGACCCCACTCCGGTGAAGCCGATCCGCCGCGGCCGGACCGTGGATGACCTCGTCCGGCATGTGATCCAGAGGCCTCGAAAGCCCGGCGCGGAGTTCAGCCGGATCCGCATCGCGCAGCGCGTCATGAAGATATCCCACTGCGACCCAACGCTGGACGTCCAACGGGTCGTCACCCCGGACCTCGCCCCACTCCTGAAGCAGCTCCGCCACCCGCGCCATGTGTGCCCTGCGCTTCTTCCGGGCGACGGCCCAATCGGGAAGAACCCCGCGAGCAGCCGCGGAAACCAATGGATGGAGTTCTCTCACACCCGTCCTCCGGCCAGTGCGGGTGTGCTCTCGAGTGATATGGAGGCTATACGTTCGGGCATCGCTCGGTTCTGTCATCCACGCTTGACGGCGCCAAGATAGAGGCCTGTTGAAGAAGTGGGGCGAGCCGCGTTAGGAGCGCCACGGGGTCACATCCCAGGTGGCGCCCCCAAGAAATAGCATAGCTACGTCGAGCGGCACCAACAACGGAGATGGCCCGGTGCCGCCCTAACCGGACACCGACAGGGCGCCAGCCCGCTATCTTCCCTCGATGACGATGCGATGGGATCCGGTTCTGACCGCCGCCATAGCCGCCGAACTGACCGACGCCCTGTCGGGAGCGCGGCTCACGGGAATTTTTCTCGATCACGGCTCCAGGGCCCTCCACGCCTACTTTCGCGAGGTGTCTGTTTTGGTCGACCTCGCGCCTTCCCATCTCGGCGTAGAGATTCTCGGAACGTCCGAGCCTCCAGAAGGGAGTCGCACTTTCCCTTGTACATTGGCGGCGGTCGAGCACATCCCCGACGAAAGGGTACTCGTCTTCCTTCTGACCCGGATCCGTGGGCGGGGAGGCGCAGTTCGAATCGTCGTCGAGTTCGTACCCCGCCGAAGCAACGCTACGGTGGTCGAGGGAGACGAATGGACGGTCCGGCATGTGCTGGTTCCACACTCGGGAACTCGAGGACCCAGGGTTGGAAACCCGTACCCAAAGCCAGTCTCGGACAGGCACGGCGTGGATGTTCCTCTGGTCTTTCGGCACTGGCTCGAGATCCTCGAGCCGGAGGAAACGATGAAAGAGAGAGAACGCGTTCTTCTTCAAGAGGTCGCATTCACGTCTCCCATAAACGCCCCAGCACTCCTGGGCGGTGCAGACGGGTGGGGTGACGACACCTCGCTAGAGACCGGCTACGAGCTCTGGCGACACTTGAGGGAGATCGGTCTCGGAGCAGGCGTTGGCGGCTCTCCCCGGTCGGGCACCGGCCGGTCTCCAAGGGTGGCCCTTACTCTTCAATGCGAGTGGGGAGACCAGCCCTACCCGGCGGAGCTGCCTGCGTACGGTCACCAAACATCAGGATCACTCCTCGAAGCTGTCGAGCAGGTGCGGCGAGCCGCCGGAGCCGGTGCGGTCCTGACTCCCTCCCGATGGACGAACGCCTTGGCGGACGCCCTCCGCACGGTGCGTAAGAAACACGGCAAGCTCGAGCGAGAACTCGCAGCCACCCCGGACCCACAAACACTGCGCATACAAGGAGACACGATTCTCGCGCACCTGCACCTCGTGAAAAAGGGAGCCGCTGAGGTGACGCTTCCGGGCTTCCAGGGCACCCCGGAGACGATCGTTCTCGATCCGACGCTCGCCCCGCAGGGGAATGCCGAACGCCTCTACGATCGAGCTGGACGGGCCGAGCGGGCGCGGGCGAAATTGCCCACGTTGATCCAGGAGGCGGAGTCCCGCGTCGCCGCACTGAGCGAGCTTCTGGACCGGGTTCGAACGGGGGAGGCCTCGGCGGGCGAGATCCGGGAGGCGCTTCCCGAGTCCGGCACGGGCGGGGGCGGAACACAGGACTCCCCTGGACCATCCCTTCCCTACAGGCGCTATTGGACATCGGGGGGATTGGAAGTGCGCGTCGGGCGCGGATCCAAACACAACGATCAACTGACCTTCAAGCACGCTGCGCCAAACGATATCTGGCTTCACGCGAGACATTCGGCGGGCGCTCACGTGGTGCTCCGGTGGAACGGGAGAGAGACGCCGCCGGCTCGGGATCTGGAGCAGGCAGCCATTCTCGCTGCCCTTCACTCGAAGTCCCGATCCTCCGGGAGCGTGCCGGTCGACTGGACGAGGAGGAAGTACGTGCGGAAGCCCAGAAAGGCCCCTCCGGGCAGTGTTCAGTTGGACCGCGCAAAAACGCTGTTCGTCGAACCCGACCCTTCGCTTCCGGATCGGCTCAAGGAGCGTAAGGACTAGGAAGGCTGTTGAAGGAGTAGTTGGGCGGTTGATCCTGCGTCTCTCCTCCTCGCCGTAGCGCTGCTACGCCTCGTCGTCGTTCGTTCTTCGCCTTCGGCTCAGGTGCCGCGGAAACCATTGCTCGACGTCGTACACCACGTCCGCGACGTTGTCTGAACGCGCACAAGCGCCCTGTGCGCGACCCGCTGTACTCCTTCAACAGCCTTCACGGTACCTCGGCGCCGCTCGAGACTTCATCCATAGCGGACCGTAGAGAGGCGAGGAGGGTAGCCGCTCCCTCTGGGCCACCCTCATCCAAAGCATGGATCAGCGCACTGCCGACGACGACGCCGTCGGCGACGCCGCTGACCAGCGCCGCTTGTTCGGGTGTGGAGATCCCGAAACCCACGGCCACCGGAAGCTCCACCACTTCACAGAGAGTCCTTACCTCCCCCTCCAAGTCTTCTGCCAAGGCCTCACGAGCTCCCGTCACTCCGGTCCTGGAGATGTAATAGAGGAATCCTTGACCCTGCTCCGCGATCGCGGCAGCACGATCTGGTCGCGTCGTGGGAGCGATCAGGCGGATCAAGTCCAGGGCAGAAGCGAGAATGGCTTCCTCGATCTGCGGGTCGGCCCCGGTGGGTACGTCGGTGAGAAGCAACCCTTGCGCCCCCGCCTCTTCGGCATCCGCCAGAAACGCCTCGAGGCCGTACCGGAGGAGCGGGTTCAGATAGCTGAAGAGCACGATCGGGGCATGCGATCCGCGCCTGAACTCGGCCAGCACCTCCAGAGTTCCCGCAACCGACATGCCGCCCTCGAGCGCCCTGAAGGTGGATTCCTGAATGGTCGGACCATCCGCAAGCGGGTCGCTGAACGGGATCCCCAGCTCCAGCACGTCGCCACCCGCTTCCGCCAGGCCCGCCAGCACGTCTACGGTTGCGGAGCGGGACGGGAAGCCGGAAGTCACGTACGGAACCAGAGTAGCCCGCCCCTCACCCCGGCGCTCTGCAAAACTCTCAGAGATGCTCGGCATAGGACTCGAAACCGCCGCAGAGGATGGAGCTCATCTGGCTTCTGGAGCTCAGAGGAGGTAGTCGCTGACGCGGATGCCATACTTCTGCGCATCCGTCGTCCTTACGATCGTGCGGTCGCTTTCGGCAAGGTCCACCGTGACGGGCGCTTCCAGTGGCCCGCCCTTGCTATCGGAAATCACCTTCACCATGGGCTCATGGAGGTGCTGGATTTCCGCATGGGTCTTGGATACGACGGCCAACTCGTGCGTATCGAGAATCACGAGCGTTCCGACCGGATACACACCTGTCGACGTGATCAGCGCCTTGACGATGAGCTGATCGAACCCGCGCCGGGGATTGTCCCTCATTTCCTTGAGCACCTCATCCGGAGGCCAGGGCTCGTATTGGTAACTCCGCACTGAGGTCCCCGCGTCGAAGCCGTCCGCCACCGCGACGATCCGTGAGAACAGTCCGAGATCCCGGGTGCGTTCGTTCTGAGGATACCCGGAAAGATCGATCTTCATGTGGTGCTCGTAGGCCATGAGCATCTGACGGTACGGCAAATCAGCAAAGCCATGCATCTGGAACAAGAGGAGCAGGCCCTCTGTGGGATGATCCTTGAGCTGGATCCACTCATCCTCCGACAGTCCACCGGCCTTGTTTATGATTTCGGTGTCCACGCGCATCTTGCCAATATCGTGGAGTAGCGCGCCGAGACCCAACTCGTACAGCTGTAATTTCGTGAACCCGAGCCGTTGTCCGATGACGACGCTGAAGATGCAGACGTTGACCGAGTGCGTGAACGTGTACTCATCGAATCCGCGAAGCGTCGTCATCGTCACCATGGACGACTCATTGTCGAGGACTTGGTCGACGATGCCTTGAACGGCGCGCTTCACCTTGCGGGCATTCACCGCCTTGCCCAGACGCATGCCGGTGAGCGCATCCTTCGCCACCTTCACGGACTGGGCGTACGTTCCCTTGGCTTCATCGAGCGCGTCGCGCTCGATGAGTTCGGGTTCGGCAGCCTCCGCCTCGGGCCGGACGTCGATATGGTTCACCTTCGTTTGCGTCAAGCCGTCGATGAACCCCTCGAACGGATCGTCCGCCGGGCTCCCTATGAGTAGGGTCACGAAGGGGACCCACTCGTGACGCTCCACACCGGGTCCCACACCGACCTCCCCGATGCCGTGACTCGCCAGCACGGTCGCCAGGTTTCCGAAGGTGGAGAAGTTTGACAGATCCATCCGCAGACGGACCTCGTTCAGGAAGAAAAAGTCACCGGAGATATTCAGATCGAACTCCCCCTCAGTCTCCAGGAGGGTGCCCATCTGTCCGTGCAGGTCGTCGATAGCCTGCTGGACCCGCTCGTTCTCTTCCGGATAAAGGCGCATCGACCGTATCACGACGTTGATCGCCGTGAGCAGCCTTCCACCCAGTTCCCGAATTTCGCCGGAATCGTCCCTCGAACTCACTCGGCCTCCTCCTCGACTCCCGGGCCCTGGAGGGCGTGCCGTACCGCCGTGCGGACCACGGCATCCTCGTCCTTCTCGGCGGCCCCTAGAGCCTCCTGGGCATTGGGAAGCCCGGTCTTGCCCAGGGCCCGTGCCGCCGAGGCGCGGATCTCCGACGGCTCACGGCGGCCGAGAAATCCCTTCTTGTTGAGAAGTTCACTCAGAACGTCCACCGCGCTGGCCCCGCCGAGCACTCCGTAACTTTCGAAAAACGCGATCTTCTCGGTGAGGTCGGCCTGGCGGATCTCCTTGCCGGTCACCGACTCCTTCAACGCCGGCGCTGCCCCCTCGTGCCCAAGAGCCTCTAGCGCCTCAGCCGCCGCCACGCGGACATCAGACTCCTCGTCGGAGAGCGCGCCGACGAGCACATCCGTAGTGCTCGCCTGCCCGAGCAACTGCGCCGCCCCGACGACGGCGAGCCTGACGGCGGCATCCGGATGCACCATAAGGGCCGCGAGTTTGGGGGCCGCATCCGTAATTCCCATCTCGCCGACGAGGCGCACTGCCCCCGAGGACAGGACAGGGTTCATGTGCTCCAGGAGGGCGAGGACCGCCTCATGGTTTTCCTCCGCAATACCGAGCACTGCACCCCGAAGCGTGGCCTTCAAGCCGGCCGTCTCTTCCCGCTCGGCCGCCTCTAGAAGCACCGGCAGAGCACTAGGCCGAAGAAACTTCAGAAGCCGGCCCAACACGTCGACGGAACCATCGATCGTCCCATCCTGAAGACCGCGCACTATCTCCTCGACGGTCTCCGCGGAAGAGAGATCGTCCAGGAGCCGATCACACTCCCCCTGGCGGACTTCGTCGAGGACTTCGGGCTCAGCGCGCGCCGCCGCTAACTCCTCCAAGACGTCCGCCGCGGACTCGATGGCTCCGCGGCTCAACAGACTCGGCATGAGTTCGCGAAGGATTTTCAGGATTTCCGATTTGCGCCCCAGGTACTCAGCGTCTTCCAATCGGTCGAACAGAGCGGCCAAGACATCATGCCTGACATCACGTGACATCTCGGCCCCCAACGACTGCCGAAGCTGCTCTTTTTCATCGGGATCGAGAGCGTAGAGCGTCGGCGAAAAATCCTGGCCGACCTTGGGCGGCGGGGGCCCGCCATCCGTGGTGTCCGCCTCGGCCCCAGCATCTTCGGCCGCGGCCTCGGCATCCCCGACCTCAGCCTCGAGGACTTGGGCCAATCCTGCACGGTCCTCCTCCGCCTGAGTGGTGGGAAGTACGGCACCCTCAACGATCTGGTCCACGAACGTGCACTTGAAGAACTCGAGGTCCTGCTCCCAGAGCATCGTAAGGAGGTCATCCCCTTCAGCCTTCTTGAGCAGCTTCGCGCGCTGGAGAACGCTGAGAATCTTTTCGAGCTCATGGCTCTCGACACCCGGGAGAAACGTGATGTCACGGATGCCATCCTTGTAGAGCAGGAAGGCGAGGGAGTCCGATCGGGAAGAGTTCTCGTAGACCTCTTCACCGACCAACAGAATCCGGTGCTCCTCAACCGTAAGATTGAGGCCCTCCACTTCCTCCCAAAGCTGCTCGAAGGTCTCCCGCAGGTTGGTGGCGAAACGCTTTCGGACCGGATTGTTCTCGTCGTAGAGCTGAAAAGCCCGGAGGGCCTTGGCGAGCACAACGAAAAGCCCGCGAACCTCCACGACTGGAAGGTCGTCGCCCTCCGCCCAGTCTTCGGGCTCGTCCGAGATCGCGTCAGGGATTTCCAGGGGGTTGTCGGTCAATGGTCCCTCGCCCTGTAGTCGTATGCGCAACTAATTGGTCGTATGCACAACTATCTAAAGTTAACCCTCTCCTTCTTCAACGCGAGCAACATGATTCACGTCCTTGTCGCCTCTACCGCTCAGGCACACCAAGAGTGATCCGCGCCCCTGGTATTCCGGAGCCATCCGCAGGACATGCGCAATGGCGTGCGCACTCTCCAGCGCGGGTATGATTCCTTCTAGATCGGACAACCGATGAAACGCCTCGAGAGCTTCCTTGTCCGTGACGGATACGTAATGGGCACGTCCCGTGTCTTTGAGGTAGGAGTGCTCAGGGCCGACACCAGGATAGTCGAGACCGGCGGAGATCGAGTGTGCCGGTGATACTTGCCCGTCACTATCCTGCAGCAGGTAGCTCATGGCCCCATGAAGCACCCCGGGATCGCCCGCCGCAAGCGTCGCGGAGTGTCTTCCGGAATCGATGCCCTCACCGGCGGCCTCGACACCGATGAAGTCCACCTCGTCGTCCTCCCGGAACGCGTGGAAGATGCCCATGGCATTCGAACCGCCGCCAACACACGCCACCACGGCGGCGGGCAGCGCGCCGGTGCGAGTGAGCATTTGCTCTCGGGCCTCGTGGCCGATCACGGCTTGGAAATCACGAACGATGCGCGGGAACGGTGACGGCCCCACGACCGAGCCGATAATGTAGTGCGTCGTCTCAACGTTGGTGACCCAATCACGGATCACTTCGTTGGTCGCGTCCTTGAGCGTGCGCGTCCCTGATCCGACGGGCCTGACTTCCGCGCCGAGGAGCTCCATTCGGTAGACGTTCAACGCCTGGCGCTCCACGTCGACCTCGCCCATGTAAACGATGCACTCGAGGTCGAAGCGTGCGCATGCGGTAGCCGTGGCCACGCCGTGTTGGCCTGCCCCGGTCTCGGCGATGATTCGGCGCTTTCCCATGCGGCGTGCAAGCAGGGCTTGCCCGATCGTGTTGTTGATCTTGTGGGCGCCGGTGTGGTTCAGATCCTCCCGCTTCAGAAAAATCGGAGGGCCGGCCACGGACGCCTCCAATCGGGAAGCCCGGTAAAGGGGAGAGGGACGGCCTGCATAGTCCCGAAGTAGGGAGTCGAGGTCTTCGCGGAAAGCGGGATCGGCTGACGCCTCTTCGTAGGCGGCACCCAGTTCGTCCAAAGCCGAGATGAGCGTTTCGGGTACGTAGCGGCCCCCATACGGGCCGAAGCGCTCCCCTTCAGCTTCCATCATCGCTCCTCCCCGCGGGTGTTACGGACGAATGCCCGGATCAGCTCCGGGTCTTTGCGGCGAACGTGCAGCTCCACACCCGAGCTGACGTCGACGATGTCGGGCCGAAGAGCCTGGATCGCATCGGCCACATTCCCGGGTGTGAGGCCTCCCGCAACGATCACCCTCAAATCGTGCGGAATACGGTCCCTCAAAGCACGCGCACCCTCCCAGGAGAACGATGCTCCGCTACCGCCGGGCCGGTCGGGATGCCACCCATCGAGGAGAAGGCCCTCGACGGAGGCCCCTAAAGCCTCCACAGCCCTCGTCACATCTGCCGGGTCTCGAACCCGAACAGCCTTCCAAATGGCCCACTTTCCCCGCCGGCGCAACTCCTCGGCGTAATCGCCATCTTCCTCGCCGTGCAACTGGATCACCGAAGCCCCGGACAACCGCGCGATGCGCTCGGCCTCGTCCAGCGATTCGTCCACGAATACCGCCACCAGAGGCGCCTCGGCCACGAGCCCGATGTCGACGGCCTCGTCGGGCAGAATACTCCGCGGGAAACCCTGGGAAAGAATCATGCCCAGGTAATCGGCCCCGAGTTCCCGCGCGGTAACGGCATCCTCCGGATTGGTGATCCCACAGATCTTGACGCCGACGTCACTCATCTGCATGCCACGCTCAACGCGGTGCCTTCCCCTGCCCCACCAAAGCCCTCACCCCGGCTCCGGGGTCTTCCTGGCGTAGAAGAGACTCACCTACGAGTACCGCGTCCACTCCCTTTTCTCCCACCCTGCAGACATCGGCCGCGGTGTGAATCCCGCTCTCGGACACCAGAACCACGTCGGGTGGGACTCGGGCCGCCAATGAGAGCGTTACATCGATCCGCGTCTCGAACGTCCCGAGGTTGCGATTGTTGATGCCGAGGAGGCCGGCCCCCGCGGCGAGACCGCGCTCCACCTCCGCACCGTCATGGGCCTCCACGAGCACGGACATCCCGAGCTCCTCGCCCAGTATTCTCAACGAACGAAGCCTCTCATCGTCGAGGATGCGCACGATGAGTAGGATCGCGTCCGCTCCCGCTCCTCTCGCCTCGTACACCTGCGACTCATCGATGACGAAGTCCTTCCGAAGCACAGGAATTTCCACGAGGCCGCGCACTTCGGCCAGGTCCCCGAGCGAACCGCCGAAATACTCGTCATCCGTGAGAACGCTGAGTGCTGCGGCCCCTCCCGACTCATACTTCGATCCTAGCTGAAGCGGATCGAGATCCGTGCGGATCGCACCGGCACCCGGCGAGCGTCGCTTGATCTCGGCAATCACCGACACCACATCCCCGACCTTGAGTGAACCGAAGAAATCTCTCGCCGGAGGAGCGTCTTCGGCGCGATCCCGGAGTTCCGAAAGGCTCCGCCTCAGCGCCTCGACTTCACCCAGCTTGGTCGCGACGATTTCCTGGAGGATGTCCCCGGTCGAACTCATCCCGCAAACCCATCAACCATCGGTGCCCGCTGTCGGCCTACGGCCTTGCATTTCGGGCAACCTTCGGGTACTGTTTGTTCGGGTCTTATTCGGGTTTCCATAATACAGAGGTCATCGATATGCCCCTGACGAAGCGACAGAAAGAGATCCTCGACCACGTTGAGAGCTGTATCGAAAAAAATGGGTACGCCCCGAGCTTCGAGGAGATCGCCGAAGCGTTCGGGTACTCCTCCCTCGCTACCGTTCACGAGCACCTGAGCAATCTGGAGCGCAAGGGCTATATCCGGAAGGCCTACAACGAGAGTCGCTCGATCGAGTTGGTAGGCGAAACCCTCGGCGCAAACGTGACCGAACTCCCGCTTCTCGGAGCCGTGGCCGCAGGGCTACCCATCGAAGCGATCGAGCAACAGGAAGCGTTGGCCGTGCCGCCGGATATGGTGAAGTCCGGAAGTGAGAACTTCGTGTTGCGGGTCGAGGGCGAGTCGATGATCGACGAGCAGATCCGGGACGGGGACTACATCGTGGTGAGCGCCCAAAAGACCGCTTCGGACGGCCAGATGGTTGTCGCGCTCGTCGGCGGCGATTCGGCGACTGTGAAGAAGATGTACCGGGAACCAGACGGCCGCATCCGTCTACAGCCGGCGAACCTGTCCATGGCGCCAATCGTCGAGGATCCGCGCAACGTGCGGATTCAGGGCGTGGTCGTGGGGGTCATCCGGAAGTATTAGTCGCCTTCCTCAGGCCCTCGAGCGCTTCCAACGCGCCCCCGTCGTCGATAGCTGCTGCTGCCTCTGCGATACCGTCTTCGAGGGTCTCTGAAATGCCCGCGACGTAGATCGCGGCGCCCGCATTCATGAGGACCGCCGTGCGGGCACCTCCCTCCTCCTCACCGCGCAACACACCGAGGATGACCTCCGCGTTCTCCTCGGGCTCCCCGCCGGCCAGTTCCTCTGCCGAGCAGGACTCCAGCCCGAAGTCCTCCGGGCGGACGGTCGAGTGGGTTACGGCCCCCTCATCGAGTTCGGCTAATGCAGTCGGTCCCATCGGGCTCAGCTCGTCCAGCCCCGCCTCGCCATGTACGACGAGCGCACGGATATGCTCGAGCTCCTTCAGCGCCTCCACGACGAGAGGAACCAAGGCAGGATCGGCTACGCCAACCAACTGCCTGCGCACGCCGGCCGGGTTGGTCAGAGGACCGAGAATGTTCATGATCGTCGGGAAACCCAGTTCCCGACGGACCGGCCCCACGTGCCTCATCGCGGGATGGAGCAAGGGCGCGAACATGAACACGACACCGGCCTCCTCGAGGACCCCGCCCATCTCCTCGGGGCTGAGCTCGATGCGCACCTGCAATGCTTCGAGAACGTCGGCACTTCCGCTCCGGGACGTGAAGGAGCGGTTCCCGTGCTTCGCGATCCGTGCGCCGGCCCCACGAGCGACGAGGGCAGCGGCCGTCGAAATATTGAAGGTGGTCACGGCCCCACCGCCCGTCCCACAGGTGTCGATCAGCACTTCGGGCGACTCCGAGGCGATCGGAATCATGGCTTTCCGGAGCGCCCTCACACCGCCAGCAACTTCGACGGGTGCGACTCCCTTTACGCGAAGTGCCGTAAGAAGGGCGGCCATTTGCACCGGAGAGGCCTCGCCCTCCATGATGACGTCGAACGCGAACTCGGCCTCGAACGCGGTGAGGTGCTCGCCTCCGGCGGCCTTCTGGATCACCGCTTGGAGGTCGAAAGGCTTCAGTAGAGAAGCGGAATTTTGACTCATTCAAGGCGTGGTTCGGGTGACGATTCGGCGTTCTCGGGCCCTGCCGACGGCGCTCTTGGAGGGTTCCAATTCATCCTTTTTACGGCCGCTTGACAACGCTTGCGCCCCACCTACCTTCCGGGCGTGAACGCCGTGAAGGACAATCGCCTCAAGCTGATTCTTCAATATGATGGATCCGCCTTCCACGGCTGGCAAATACAGCGTGAGGAGCGCACCGTTCAAGGGGAGTTGGAGGCGGCCCTGGAGCAGCTCACCAGTACCCATCACTCGGTGATCGGATCGGGAAGAACCGATCGCGGGGTCCATGCGACCGGCCAAGTGGCCGTCGCGTCCCTTCCAAGCGCGTGGCAGCCCGAAAAACTCGAGAAGGCCTTGTCCGCGCTACTGCCCGACGACATCTGGATCAAGTGCGTGGAGACCGCTTCTCCCGATTTTCATCCCCGCTACGACGTGGTGCACCGCACGTATCTTTATCATCTCGGCCTTTCCGCAGAGTCCAGATCGCCCTTCCATCGCCACTGGTGCTGGCCATTCGCGAAGGCGTTGGATGAGGTGCTTCTCGAGAGCGCGGCCGAGACGATCGTGGGCGAGCATTCCTTCAGGGCCTTCGCCAAATCAGGGCAACCCGAGAGGGGAGACCGGTGTACGGTGCACGAATCCCGTTGGGAGCCCTGGGAACGGCTCGGGCTCACATTTCGAATTACCGCTGACCGCTTCCTTCATCATATGGTTCGGTATTTGGTCGGAACGATGGTGGATATCGCACGAGGCAAGCGACCGTTGGCGGACCTTCGGCGTCTCCTCGAAGAGCCCGAGAGCGACCTTCTGACCTCTCCCCCCGCGCCTCCGACGGGTCTGTTTCTTCATCACGTCACGTATCCCACGCAACCCCCCACATCGGGAGTCCTCACCACGAAGTGAACATTGATAAATGAAGATCTTTCTCGATACAGCAGATATTGCAGAGATCCGCCGCGCCGCCGAGGCCGGCCTGATCGATGGCGTGACCACCAATCCGTCGCTCATGGCGAAGGTGGGGGCCGAGCGCGAGCCGGCGGAGCTGTTCCTCGACATTTGCGAGGCTGTGGACGGACCCGTCAGCGCTGAGGTCGTGGCGCTGGACGCCGAGGGCATGATCGAGCAGGGCCGGCGCCTCGCGAAGATTCACGACAACATCGTGATCAAGACCCCGCTCACCGAGGCCGGACTTCGCGCCTGCCGCACTCTGACGTGCGACGGCATTCGCGTGAACGTAACGCTCTGTTTTTCACCCACCCAGGCTCACCTCGCCGCGAAGGCGGGAGCCACGTACATCTCCCCTTTCATCGGGCGGATCGACGATGTCGCGGGGGACGGAATGGAATTGGTCAGCCAGATCCGCCAGATTTACGACAATTACGATATCGAGACGGAAATCTTGGCAGCCTCGATCCGACACCCTCAACACATGGTTCAGGCCCTCTTGATTGGAGCCGACTGCGGCACGTTGCCCCCGAAAGTGCTGTATCAGTTGTTGGAGCATCCGTTGACCGACAAGGGCCTCGACAGCTTCCTGGCGGACTGGAAATCCCTCGGGAGGGACCTCTAGCGCCGCAATGGCGAATCCATGGCGGACCCGATGATGAGTCCCCGTAAATTCAGGCCGATGTTGCTTTGGACGGCAAGCGTGGCAGTCCCTCTAGGGGCCTGCGACGGAGGCGAAGGCACTCTCGACTCGGCGCGTGCCATCGAGACGATAGCGTCCCCGGCCCTTCCCCAGGTGACAGCGACCGAGCCGCGCCAGCACCGATCGGACGAAATCTCCGGTTCTAGAAGCACGGCCATCGTCGAAGCGGCCGCCCGGGTGGCGCCGGCCGTCGTGAGCGTCAACGTGATTCGCACCGAGCAGGTACAGACGAGATCCTTCTTCGACCCCTTCCCACTACCTCGCACCCGGCACAGTCGCGGCTTGGGATCCGGATTCGTTGTCAGTGACGACGGGGTGATCCTCACGAACGATCACGTGGTTCGTGACAGCGAGCGCATCATGGTCACGCTCCCCGACGGCCGGGACTTCGAGGCAGAGTTGCTAGGGGCGGACCAACTCACGGACGTGGCGGTGCTCAGAATCCGAGGAGACAACTTGCCGGTGGCGCCCGTCGGCACCTCGGAGGGACTGCTCATTGGCGAATGGTCGTTGGCGATCGGCAACCCGTTCGGCAATCTGTTCTCCAATTCGGAACCCTCAGTGACCGCGGGCGTGATCAGTGGAACCGGGCGCCATATCATCCCAGATGATGAGGACCGGGTGGTCTACCTGGGGATGATCCAAACCGACGCCTCCATCAACCCCGGCAACTCGGGTGGGCCCTTGGTGAACTCCGTTGGGGAGGTCATTGGCGTCAACAGTTCTATCTTTTCCCGTAGTGGGGGGAGCGAAGGGCTTGGTTTCGCGATTCCGATCGACCGGGCTATCCGCGTGGCGAACGAGCTCATCACCTCGGGGGAGGTAAAGCGGGCGTGGCTCGGTTTCGAGGTGGACCCGGATGAAGAAGACATCTGGGGGAGGACGCATGGTGTTGCAGTATCGAGCGTGTCCCCGTCTTCACCAGCCGCACGCGCACAGATCTCGCGAGGCGATCGTGTGGTCACCGCCAATGGACGGGCGCTGCGGACGCTGCTGGACTTCGAGTCTCTGATGCTTGACCTAGAGGAGGGCGAGTCCATCGCGCTGGGAATCGAAGGACGGCAGGGGCCAGTTACGCTCGTGTCGGAGGCACTTCCGTCCATCTCGGCCGACCGGGTCACCGCCCTCGAGCAGATGGACCTGATCACCGTAACCCCGGGCATCCGCGCCGAACGGGACCTCAGCTATGAGACGGGCGCCCTCATCGTGGACATCGAGCGGGACCTGGAGAGCCGTATCGGCCTCCGGGCGGGAGACGTGATCCTTCAGATCAACCGCCGGCGTATCGAATCGGCGGAACAGGCCGCTGAGGTCCTCCGCCGAGCCTCCGGGAGCGTCGCCGTCTATATCGAACGAAACGGCGAGGTGATTGTGCGGCGCCTCCTATTCAGGGGTCCCGGTGGCTGAGAACGGAATCGACCGTTACAGCCATCCCCTAGGGGAGCGATACGCGTCCGTAGAGATGCAGGCCATCTTCTCACCGGCGAATCGCTACGGAACGTGGAGGCGTTTGTGGTTGGCCCTCGCGGCAGCGCAACACGAGCTGGGACTACCGATTCCGCAACAGGCACTCGACGAAATGCGGAGCGGACTCGACCAAATCGACTTCACAAAAGCAGCAGAGTATGAGAAGCGGTTTCGCCATGACGTGATGGCCCACGTACACCTCTTCGGAGAGGTGGCCCCCGCCGCCAGCGCCATCATCCATCTTGGCGCCACAAGCGCGTTCATCGGGGACAACGCGGATCTGATCCTCCACCGGGAAGCTCTCACCCTGATTCGGGACCGACTGGTCCGATGTATCGCGCGCCTGGCCGAATTCGCCGCCGAACATCGTGATCTCGCCACGCTCGGATTCACGCACTTTCAGCCCGCGCAGCCCACGACGGTCGGGAAGCGGGCCACCCTGTGGCTTCAGGACGTCCTTCTCGACCTCGAGGAACTCGAGTTTCGCCTGAAGACACTACGTTTCAGGGGTGTACAGGGCGCGACCGGGACGCAGGCCTCGTTCCTCGACCTGTTCGAGGGGGATCACGAAAAGGTGGATGCGCTAAACGAGGCGGTGGCGAAGCGCATGGGTTTCGGAGACGGATACGGCGTTACAGGCCAAACGTACACGAGAAAAGTGGACGCCCAGATTCTCGGGACACTCGCGAACGTGGCCTCTTCTGCGTCCAAGATGGGCCATGACCTGCGACTTCTTGCCCACCTGAGAGAAGTCGAGGAGCCGTTCGAAGAGGAGCAGATCGGCTCCTCGGCCATGCCCTACAAGAGGAACCCGATGCGAGCCGAGCGCATCTGCGGTATGGCACGCCACGTGATCGTTCTGGCCCAGGACCCTCTTTTTACGACCGCCACCCAGTGGCTCGAGCGCACACTGGATGATTCGGCCAACCGGAGGCTGTCGATCCCGGACTCCTTCCTTACGCTTGATGGGATTCTGCTCTTGGTGGAAAACGTGTCCTCCGGGCTCGTCGTGCACCCTCAGGTGATCCGGAAGAACTTGGAGGAGCACCTTCCGTTCATGGCTTCGGAGACGATCCTCATGAGGGCGTCGGCCTCAGGAGGGGACCGCCAGGAGCTTCACGAGCGGATCAGGCAGCATTCACTGGCCGCTGCAGACCGAATGAAAAACGAGGGTACCGCGGCCGACCTGTTGGAGCGGATCGCAGACGATGACACCTTCGATATGAACCTGGACCAATTGCGAGAAATCTCCGACCCAGCGCGATTCGTCGGTCGGGCTCCCGAGCAAGTGGACCGCTTCCTCGCCGAGTGGGTACAGCCGGCCTTGGTACGCCTCGAAACAGATGCCAACGAGCGCCTTGGAGAACCCGATGTCCGAGTCTGACACAATCGGCGTGCTGGAGCCGCAGGTACCCCTACCGCTCCTCCACCGGGGGAAAGTGCGCGACGTTTTCGACGTCGGGGACGGCCGTCTCTTGATGGTCGCGAGCGATCGGGTGAGCGCTTTCGATGTGATCCTGCCCCAGCCGATCCCCCGCAAGGGTGAGGTCCTCACGCAGATCACCGCGTGGTGGCTGGATTCCCTGCGCGGTGTGATTGACCATCATCTCATGAGCAGCGATCCGGACGAGATCGCCGATCAGGTACCGGCCCTTCGGGAATCGAGGGAGGCTTGGGCACGCCGAAGCATGCTGGTTCACCGCACCGAGCCTGTCCTCGTAGAGTGTGTGGTCCGAGGGTACGTGTCGGGTTCGGCTTGGAAGGAATACCGAACGTCAGGAACGCTCGCGGGGGAACCCCTTCCGGAGGGCTTGGTCGAGAGTCAGAAGCTACCCACTCCGATTTTCTCGCCGGCGACCAAGGCACATACGGGCCACGACGAGAATATTCCTTTTTCCGGGGTTGTGGAGCGCGTAGGCGACTCAGAAGCCAACCGTCTGCGGGACCTCTCCTTCACGATATACGAGCACGGAGCGACGATCGCGCAGGAGCACGGGATCATTCTGGCTGACACCAAGTTCGAGTTCGGGCACCACGCGGACGGCCGCCTTCTGCTGATCGATGAGGTCCTCACGCCGGACTCCTCCCGGTTCTGGCCAGCGGACCTGTACCAGGCCGGCCAGGGCCAACCCTCCTTGGATAAACAGCCGGTTCGGGATTTTCTGGACGGGTTGGCCGACTGGGACAAGTCCCCGCCGCCTCCGGATCTACCCGATCATGTCGTGCACGAAACGACAGGCCGGTATCTGGAGATCTTCCGGCGCCTGACAGGAACGGAACTCGATGATTTTCGCCCCCCCCACTTCGGGTAACGGCCTAATGCGCTTCGCCCGGGAGGGATATCCGTTCATGGTCGGCGCCGTTTTCCTGGCCGTGCTAACGTGGGTCGCAGTGGCCGTTGCGGGACGCTGGACGATCGTGCCCGCGAGTCTGCTGACCCTCCTGGCCGCCTTCGTGTTCTACTTCTTCCGAGACCCCGATCGGTCCCTCCCTTCCGATAAGGACTCGGTCATCTCTCCCGGCGACGGAAAGATCATCGAGATTCGTGAGGTGGACGAACCCTACTTCGTGAAGGGGATGTGCCGACGCATCACGATTTTCCTGAGCGTCTTCAACGTCCACGTGCAGCGGGCGCCGGTTTCGGGGGACGTGGCGCACCGCGAATATCGCCCCGGTGAATACGCCGTAGCTTGGCATCCAAAAGCCAGCGAAAAGAACGAACAGTCCTCCCTGGGTCTGATCGCGCGCGGCCATCGGGTGCTCGTCCGCCAGATCGCCGGACTCGTCGCCCGCCGGATCGTCACGTACCCCGAACAGGGCGAACACGTGGAGCGTGGGGAGCGCATCGGTCTCATTCGATTCGGATCGAGGGTGGACCTCTTCATTCCGCTCGCCTGGAATCTCGACTGCGCTGTGGGAGACAGAGTGGCCGGTGGATCAACCGTTTTGGCATGGATTGACGGCCGGGAGGAGGCAACGTGATCGATCGCATGCGGCCCGCCAGGCGGCTCCGGAGGGGCATCATCATTCTGCCCTCGGCCTTCACCCTGGCGAACCTGTTCTTCGGATTCTATGCGATCGTGGCCGCCACCCGGGGGGACTTCGAGTGGGCCGGGTGGTTCATCGTGTGGGCTGCCGTCACGGATCTGCTTGACGGCCGCATCGCCCGCTTCACCCGGACGGGATCAGCTTTCGGCGGGGAGTTGGACTCGCTCGTCGACGCGATCTCCTTCGGAGTCGCGCCCGCATTCATCATGTACACCCTGTACTTTTCCGACGGGGCCTGGAGTTGGGTGCTCCCGCTGGCCTACGTGATGGCCGTGGTGGTCCGGCTGGCCCGCTTCAACGTCGAGCAAGAAGGAGAGGCCAAACGGCGCTTCCACGGACTTCCTTCGCCGACGCCGGGGATGATCCTCGCGACGTTCTACCCATTCAGCCAGACGGCCTTTTTCGCGACGTATCTGGCGACCATGCCCTGGCCCCGCATCATGGGCATCATGTTGATTGTTCTGGGGGCCTTGATGCTCAGCCACGTTCCTTATGCGATGATGCCGAGGCTGAGTTTCAAAACTCCGAAGGGCATCCTGGTTTCGCTTTGGCTTTTCGGGAACCTCCTCGCGGCCATCATGGTCCCCGCTTACTACTTCTTCCCCATGCTTCTGGGCTATACCGCATGGGGCCTGTTCGGGTCGGTGATCCACGGCCTGTTGGAACGTCTACCGGATCGTGATCCGCTGGAGGACAGCTTCGACGACGGAGGCGCGGAGGTGCGCTCCGTCGATTACGGAAACTTGGGGCCCGAGGAATTTCGCCGCCCTGTAACGCCCCATCACCCTGACGATATGGAGAGCGGAACGTGAGTCGTTTTCGCGTTGAGATCCGAGTGATACCGCGACCGGGCCTGCTAGACCCGGAGGGAAAGGCCATCCAAAGCGCCCTCCACTCTTTGGACTACGAGCAAGTCCATGAAGTTAGGGTGGGCAAGCTCCTCTACCTGGACGTGGAGGCCGCGTCCACCGAGGAAGCCCGGAACGGTGCGGAAGCAATGTGCCGTCGCTTGCTGGCCAACCCGGTCACGGAGGACTTCGAGATCGAAGTCCAGGAGGCCACAGAGGAGACGGTTCCCGCATGAAGGTCGCCATCGTCACCTTCCCCGGGTCCAACTGCGACTACGACCTCTACAAGTGCATTCAGCTCGTAGGAGGGGAGCCCGAGTTCCGCTGGCATCGGGACGTCGAGCTGGGTGACGTCGATGTGGTCATGCTTCCCGGTGGCTTCTCCTACGGGGACTACCTCAGAGCCGGTGCGATCGCCACCATGAGCCCTATCATGGACGCGGTGAAGGATTTCGCGAAGTCCGGTGGTCCGGTTCTGGGCATCTGTAACGGATTTCAGACGCTCTGTGAGTCCGGGCTGCTGCCCGGAGCCCTGCTACGAAACCGCTCTCTTCTCTTCGCGAGCCGCGATGTCCTGCTCCGGGTCGAAAATACGTCGTCGATCTTCACGCAGGAGTACGAAGCGGGCCAGATCCTCCGAATGCCGATCGCCCACGCCGAGGGTAATTATCACGCGGATGATGAGACACTCGAGCGCCTTGAGGGCGAGGGGCGGGTCCTATTCCGCTATACCGATGCTGAAGGTGAGGCCGTGGACAGTGCGAACCCGAACGGCTCGGCCCGCTCGATCGCGGGCATCCTCAACGAGGCAGGTAACGTCATGGGTATGATGCCGCACCCCGAACGAGCGGTGGAGCCCATCCTCGGGTCCGTGGACGGACTCGGCCTCTTTAAAGCACTCCTGTCGCACTTTTCCCCCGTCGGGACGCTGTGACCAGGCTCCCCCCACGCTTCAAACGGCCTTCACGCATGGATTCATCGAATCGTGAACCATAGACCAGACAGTACCGGAGCTATGACCGCATCGAGCGCGGCGCCTAGAGAGGGTGACCCCCGCATCACCCCGGAGTTGATAGAGGATCACGGCCTGTCGGCGTCCGAGTACGAGCGTGTTCTCGAGATCCTCGGGAGGGAGCCCACATTCACGGAACTCGGCGTATTCAGCGCAATGTGGTCGGAGCACTGCGGCTACAAGAACTCCAAGCGCCTCCTCAGCCTACTGCCTACGACGGCGCCCTGGGTGATCCAGGGACCCGGCGAGAACGCGGGCGTCATCGATATCGGAGACGGCTTGGCTTTGGCGTTCAAAATCGAATCACACAACCACCCGTCTGCCGTCGAACCCTACCAGGGTGCGGCAACCGGCGTGGGCGGCATCCTCCGTGATGTCTTCACGATGGGTGCCAGGCCGATCGCTGTACTGGACTCGCTTCGCTTCGGCGATCTCGACAACGGACGGGTTCGGTACCTCTTCTCCGGCGTCGTGAAGGGGATCGGCGACTACGGAAACTGTGTAGGCATCCCGAACATCGGCGGGGAGGTCTTCTTCGACCGTGGCTACGCGGGAAATCCGATCGTGAACGCGATGTGCCTCGGACTCATGAAGACCGAGGATCTCATCAAGGGTGAGGCGAAAGGGGTGGGAAACCCGCTCATGGCCGTGGGTGCCCGTACCGGGCGAGACGGAATCCACGGGGCCACCTTCGCCTCCGAGGAACTCAGCGACGATTCGGAAGCCAGTCGGCCGCAGGTCCAGGTGGGTGATCCCTTTACGGAAAAGCTCCTCTTGGAGGCCAGTCTCGAGCTCATCCAGAGCGGGCATATCACGGGAATCCAGGACATGGGAGCGGCCGGAATCACGTCGAGCGCATCCGAGATGGCGGGCCGATCCGGCAACGGTGTGGAGATCGATATGGCGCTCGTCCCCGTCCGGGAACCCGGAATGACCCCCTACGAAATCCTCCTGTCGGAATCGCAGGAGCGCATGCTCGTCGTCGCGAAGTCCGGCAGTGAAGGCGTGGTGCGCGACATTCTCACCAAGTGGGAACTCGAGGCAGAGGAGATCGGGCGGGTCACGGATGACGGCCTGTTCCGGGTCCGCGAGGGCAGCCGTGTGGTCGCGGAGATCCCCTCCCTGCCCCTGACCGAGGGCTGCCCCACGTATGAGCGGGAGGGCATCGAGTCCGAAGAAATCAGTGAGCTTCGAGGTGCGGACCTGACACGCTTCAACGACGCGGACGCCGATCAGTCGGAGGCATTCCTGAGGCTGATGGCGTCACCGAACATCGCGTCCAAGCGCTGGGTCTTTGGCCAATACGATACCACGGTGCGAACCGGCACAGCAGTGCGGCCAGGCGGGGACGCCGGGGTCGTGCGCCTTCGCGGTACACGCCGGGCGATAGCGGCGACCACCGACTGCAACGGCCGATACGTCTACCTGAACCCACGAACGGGAACGATGGCAGCCGTCGCCGAGGCGGCGAGGAACCTCGTCTGTGTGGGCGCACTCCCAACTGCCGTGACGAACAATCTGAACTTCGGAAATCCCCTCAAGCCCCACATCTACTACCAGTTCCGCGAGTCCGTGCTGGGCATGGCCGAGGCCTGTAAGCTGTTCGAGACCCCGGTCACCGGCGGAAACGTGTCGTTCTACAACGAGACGGACGGGGTCGCGATCTACCCAACACCGGTCATCGGCATGGTCGGAATCTTGGAAGACGTGGACCATATCACTCGCCACGCCTTCTCGAAGGAAGGCGATACGATCATCTTGCTCGGTGACAATACGGACGAATTGGGGGCCTCGGAGTATCTTTATGTCATGGAGGGCCTGGTGGCCGGAGAGCCACCCTCGGTCGATCTCCTCGGAGAACGTGGACTCCAGCACGCGGTGTTGTCGATGATCCAAAACGGTCTACTTCACTCTGCCCACGACGTGTCGGAGGGAGGCCTCGCCTGCGCCTTGGCCGAAAGCGCACTCGGAGATGGAGAAAACCCGCTGGGGGTGCAGGTCACGCTTCACGACGCGCTCCCGGTCCTTCCCCTCCTTTTCGGTGAGTCTCAAGGCCGGGTCGTGGTTTCGTGTGATCCGCGCTCCGCGGACGAGGTCTTGCGTCACGCCAAGCGTCATGGCGTGCACTCCCGGGCAGTGGGTCAGGTTGTCCCTCCCGATCAGGGCTTCAGGATCGACGGGCGAGCGACGTCGCTGGAGGCCGATATCGAAGTCCTCGCCGGACTGTTCTTCGGCGTAATTCCCGCCTTGATGGATGGAGCTGGAGCCTCGTGACCTCGAAGCGTTTGCCCCAGATGCGCTCAGGACCCGTCGATTTCACGGCGTCCCAGCTCGACGACCGGCCTCACGAGGAGTGCGGCGTCGTCGGTTTCAGTGGCATCGATGACGCTGCGGAATTGGCGTTTCTGGGTCTGTACGCCCTTCAACATCGGGGCCAAGAATCCGCCGGAATATGCGCGCTCGCCGACGGTGAGGCACGGCTCCACAAGGGTGTGGGATTGGTTGCTGACGTCTTCAACGCGGATGCCCTGCGAGGCCTTCCCGGACGTACGGCGGTAGGGCACGTACGATACTCGACCGCGGGTGGAAGCCAGGCATTGAACGCACAACCGATCGTCGTACGGTATGGCGGGGGCGATCTGGCGGTGGCCCACAACGGCAACCTCACGAACGCCCACGACCTCAAGACGCAGCTCGTGGGGGAGGGAGCGATCTTCCAGACCACGTCGGATTCGGAGGTGATCGTTCACCTGATCGCCCGGTCTCGCGAGGCGACCATCGACGGCCAAGTGGCCGACGCTCTCAGTCAGCTGGAGGGAGCATTCTCACTCGCCATTACGGTGGGTGAGGTGATGTACGCCGTGTGCGACCCACGGGGGTACCGGCCCCTAGTGCTGGGCAGCCTAGAAGAGGGACACGTGCTCGCAAGCGAGACATGTGCATTGGACATCCTCGGCGCGAAGTTTGTGCGGAACATCAAACGAGGGGAGGTCCTGAGGATTGAGGGCGCAACGCTCCGCAACCTCCCTGAGCTCCCTGGAGCCGAGGCGGCCGCCCCATGCATTTTTGAGCTGGTCTACTTCGCTCGGCCGGACTCGCATCTCTGGAACATCTCTGTGGACGGCGCACGCCGTGGATTCGGACGCCGCCTCGCAGACGAGCATCCGATTGAGGCTGACGCAGTAGTCTCGGTGCCCGACAGCGCCAACTCCGCGGCGCTCGGATACAGCGAGCAAAGCGGGATCCCCTTCGAGTTGGGTCTCCTCCGAAACCACTACGTCGGGCGTACTTTCATCAAGCCTTCTCAGGCCGATCGAGACTTCAGCGCCCGCATGAAGTACAACCCGGTGAAGGAGGTGCTCGAGGGTCGCCGTATCATCGTAGTGGACGACTCACTCGTACGCGGAACCACGAGCCGGAGTCTCGTCAAATTCATCCGGCAAGCCGGGGCTAAAGAAGTCCATTTCCGCATCGCCAGCCCACCGGTGCGTTTCCCATGCTTCTACGGCATCGACATGCCGAGCCATGAGGAGCTCATCGGGTCCAGACTTACGCCGTTAGAGATCGGACAGGAACTCGGGGTCGATTCCCTCGGTTACCTATCGCTCGATGGAATGCTCTCGGTCGTCTCCGACCATGGCTCCTTTTGCGACGCTTGCTTCTCCGGTAGCTATGCCGCACCCCTCGTCGACCTGGACAAGGGCTACCTGCCCGGGAACCACCCCATCAAGGTGTTAACGAGGCCGTAACGGGCCCCTAGACGTCCTCGGCCAGGAAGGCCTCCGCCATCTCAACGATCTCGGAGGACCCGATGTACAGTGGAGTCCTTTGGTGAATGTCCTCCGGCGTGAGGGTCAATATGGGGGTTTGTCCGTCGGATGCTCGCCCACCGGCTCGCTCACAGATCATGGCCATGGGCGCGGCCTCATAGAGGAGCCGGAGCTTCCCATGGGGATTCTTCGAGTCCGCCGGATACATGAAGATCCCACCCTTGAGAAGAGTGCGGTGAAAATCCGCCACCAAAGAGCCGATGTACCGTGAGCTGTAGGAGACCGGCGAGTCACTATCGAGCCCCTTCAAGCGTTGCATGAGCCTCTGCTGTCCCCGGGACCATCGAGGATAATACGCCTCGTTGATCGAGTATGTCCGGCTCGGCGGGTCGGGCATGACAAGACTCGGGTGGCTCAGCAAGAACTCACCAATCGACGGGTCGAGCGTAAACCCATGCACCCCCCGGCCACTGGTGTACACGAGCATGGTCGACGATCCGTAGAGCACATATCCCGCCCCGACCTGCCTGCACCCGGCCTGAAGGCAGTCTTCGAGGGTTCCGTCCTCGTCGTCGGTGATCTTCTGGTGAATCGAAAAGATCGTGCCGATCGAAACGTTTACGTCGATGTTCGAGGAGCCATCCAGAGGATCGAAGATCAAGACATATTGCCCCTTCGGAAACTGATCCGGAATGGGAATGATGTCCTCGGATTCCTCGGAAACCATGCAACAGAGTGCTCCCGTATGATCCAAAGCCCGGTAGATCACGTCCTCCGCATAGAGATCGAGTTTCTGGACACTTTCCCCCTGGACGTTCGTGTCTCCGGTGCCTCCGAGCACGTCGACGATGCCCGCCTTATTCACCTCCCGGGAGATGATTTTCGCGGCGAGAGTGAGCGAGTAGAGAATATTGCTGAAGGCGCCGGTCGCCTCGGGGCGGGTCCGTTCCTCTTCGACGATATGCCTCTCTAGCGTTACAACACTGCGGTTCGTCATGGCCTCATGGGACATGGGCTCCTGGGGGGCTCTGTGCTGTGCCGTAGCAAAACATAGCCGGGGCCATCCGGAGGTCAAAGACACTCCTTTTCTCGTGAGCGCCACGATTCCTCTAGGCCATATGGGTCCGGTCTATCTGGCCACTGAGGGCCCTCCTCACCACTCGGTCCGGACCTCGTGCAGTCCGCTGCGCCGCGCTCGTATCACGATGTCGCCGCTCTGGTCCGTACGCAGGACACGACCCCCCGATTCGAGGATCCGGCTCACGACTTCGGCATGGGGATGGCCGTAACGGTTCCTCGCGCCGACCGAAATCACGGCCAGCTCTGGAGAGGTCTGTGCGAGAAGCAAAGGAGAAGTCGAAGTGTTCGACCCATGGTGACCAACCTTCAGGACCTCGAGCTCAGAAGGAAGATCGTCGAGGATCGCCTCCTCCACCTCCACTGGTGCGTCGCCGGTCAGGAGAGCCTCGAACTCCCCATAACGGACAAGAAGAACGACGGACTTCGCGTTGGAATCCGTCCCGCTATACGACACCGTCGTAGGACCGCCAGGATGGAGAACCGAAACTTCGACCCCGTCCAACGTGATCGAGACATCCCTCCGGGCTTCAAGCCAGGGAACCCCGTTCCGGCTGGCCGCCTCCAAGACACCCACGTAGGCGTCCCTTCCCGTCGCCTGAAATGGGTCCGCCACGTACCCCACGTCCAATGCTTGGACGACAGCTTCGGCTCCACCGATGTGATCCAGATCCGGATGGGTCAACACGAGAGCCTCGATCCGTGCGACTCCCCTGCGGCGCAGATAGGGGAGGACCACCCGCGCGCCTGCGTCGTAGGTTTGTCCCCGCGGACCCGTGTCCACGAGAATCCACCGGCCTCCGGGAGATCGGATGGCCAAGGCGTCGCCCTGGCCTACGTCGAGAAAAACGATCTCCAACGTACCCGCACCGGCCCCCCGCTCGACGAGCGGCGCCACTCCTGCCCCGGCGGCAGCCCAGACCGCGAGCGTCAGCCAGCGAGCCCATCCTCGAAGTCCCACAGCCAGGAAGCGCATTCCGATCAGGCCACCGAGGCCACCCACGAGGCTTCCTATCAGAGCGGCGTCCCCCACCCAAACGGAGACCCAGGTGGATGAGGCGCAAAAGCGGGCGAAGGCCTCCAGTGACCGCAGCAGCACGTCCGTGCCCCCGGCAAGGAAATGGGCAAGCGGAGGTGAAATCCATGATATTCCCGTCGCGGCCAAGAGCCCGGGGATCGCGGCACTGACGAGTGGTGTGGCCACCAGCGTCGCCGGCACGCCCACGACAGAAATCCTCCCGAAATGAAACGCCACGAACGGCATCGTGGCCAGTGTGGCCCCCACGCCCGCCGCGACCGCATCCTTCAACGCCGGCGGCACTAGACCGAAGGAGTGGGCGTCCAGACCCCTCCGAAGGGGTGGCCTCAGGATCACGAGCCCAAGGGCCCCGGCGAAAGACAGCTGAAATCCCGGACGTGAGAGCACGGACGGATCCAGGAGGAACAGAATGATCCCCGCGGACGCAATCGCTCCGAGTGCCCCCGCCGGCCGCGCCCGCAGCCGCGCGGCCGCCACGAACGTGAAGATGAGCGCCGCCCGGGTCGCTGCGTCCGGAAAGCCGATCAGGCCGATGTATAGCCACGTGATGGCGGCGGAGTATGCCGGAGCGCGGCGCGGGCCGGCGCCGACACCGCGAACGATGACACTCACGAGGAGCGCCACGACTCCGACATGAAAGCCCGAGATCGCGAGTAAATGAGCGATCCCGGCTATAGCGAACGCCTCGCGAACCGTGGGGTCCAAGGCCTCCTTTCGGGCCAAGATCAGGGCGCTAGCCAAGGGCCAGGTTTCGGGCATGAGGTCCCGCATCCGCGATTCGATCCGTCCCCGGAGGCGTGCCCCGGCCCCCGCGAACCTTGAAGGGGAGACACTCTCGTCGGGTCGCACGTCCGTGAGCAGAAGCGTCCCGGCCGACGCAGGCGCCGCCACCACGGCGTGTGCCGCGCGCTGCCAGGAGCCTATCGCACGCACCGGAGTCCCGGCGGGAAGCGCGGCATCGCTCCCCCTCTGGAACGCCCGGACGGAGCCCTCGCAGTTCAGGCCGCGGACCAGACGAAAAGGGCGTGCTCCTGTCCCGGTCGCGCCCTCGAACCAACCCGTGACCGGTCCCGCGGCGCCGTCCGTCAAATGGAGCCTGCAGTCGCTGCCCATCGCTCGACGCTGTGCGTGAGTCGAGAGGCTCCCGGCGAGCACGGCCAAGGCCAAGGCTGCCGCCATTGCTCCAGTTTGCACGGTGATGGGAAAACGCGGGAATACTTCGACAAGCTCTTGCGGGTCTGTTGCGGTTCGGAGAGGCCGCAGGAAGCCAGGGCGAAGCCATGGCAGAATGGGAAGGCAAACAAACGCGAGGGATAACGCGGGCGGGAAGAAAAGGTCCAGAACCGCATACAGGCCGCTCCCCACGATGAGGGCGAAAGCGACCAGGGCCACCGGTGGCGGTCGAGGCCTCACGGTGGAGCCCGTAACCGCCGTATGGCATCGGGATTCAGCCTACGGCACCTCCTCTCCGTTCCCATCCCATTCTCCAACCCCAGCTTCGCCCCCATCGCTATCACCCTCCACCGGGGGCGGTGAAAAAAGGTCTTGCTGGGTCCGATCGATGAGGGCGCGCTCCTCGCGATCCTCCTCCTCCAGGCGCTGACGAAGAAGCGCCCGGACCTTGAGATCGCTGCGGACTCCGGCGACGAGCATGACCACCATTCCCATGAATAGGCCCGTAAACCCCACCACCGTCAGAGGTACGCCGTACAGGACGGTCACCCCGAGGTTGAGCGTGACCCGCTGCGCCCCATTCAGCACCGCGAAGAGGATCGAGGCCACGAGGACGGAGACAACTCCCAGCGGTCCGATGAACCGAATCATGCGGAGCCTGTCAGGGCCGGAGCGGTCGAAACCGCCCCGACGAACGTCGCTCCCGTCGTGTCCGTGAGACGCACCTCCTGGTAGGTGCCAACGAGCTCCGTCGATCCGGCGAACGCGACCACCTTGTTCCGTCGAGTCCGTCCGAGAATCTGTCCTGGATCGCGGGCTTCCTTCTCCACGAGAACCTCTTCCATCCGTCCAACTTCGGCCCTGTTGATTTCCGCCTGGATTCCTCGATGGACTTCGATGAGTCGCTCGAGTCTCTCCTGACCCTCCCGGTCGGAAACGAAGTCCGCGGCCGGAAAACGCGTCGCTGGTGTGCCCTCTCGAGGAGAATACCGATAGGTGTAGGCATCATCGAAGCGGACGGTCCGCATCACCTCGAGCGTTTCTTCGAATTCGTCGTATGTCTCCCCAGGAAAAGCCACAATAACGTCGGTCGAAAGCCCGACATCGGGTATCACTGTGCGGGCCATCTCCACCTTCTCGAAAAAGCCCTCGACCGTGTACCGCCGGAGCATCCGTCGAAGCGTCCGATCACTTCCCGCCTGAAGCGGCAGATGGAGATGCTCACACACCGCAGTTTCCTCCGCCATGACATCCAGCAGATGCTTCGTCACGTCGCTGGGATGCGGCGACGTGAATCGTACCCGTCGGATTCCCGGAACCCGGGCCACCGACCTTAGAAGATCGGGAAAAGACTGACCCTCGGCCTCATACGAGTTCACGGTCTGGCCCAGCAGTGTGACCTCCGTCACGCCGGAGTCGGCGATTTCCTCTATTTCACCTAACACGTCCCCCGGTCTCCGGTTCTTCTCAGGACCCCGCACGTACGGAACGATGCAGAACGTGCAACGGTGGTCGCAGCCTCGTTGGACTGGTACCCATGCGGAAATCCCGGACGAGCGGCGCTGCTCCAGCCCCTCGTAATTCTCTCCAAGGTGGAGGTCGAGCACTACGAGCTGCGGCCCACGTCTCTTGGCCGACCGCGACGGCCGAATCTTACGACCCTCCTCGAGCGCCGCGAGCCGTTCCGGCAGAGACCGGTACCCGTCGGGGCCCATGACCAAATCCACATGAGGCGCCCTCTCCAATAGCGTCTCACCCATCCGCTGCGCCATGCAGCCAGTGACACCGATGATCAGGTCCGGACGGTCACGCTTGAGCCCGTAGAGCTGGCCCACCCTGCCGAGCACACGCTTCTCCGCATGCTCCCGGATGGCGCACGTATTCACTAGGATGACGTCGGCGGCCTCCGGGTCAGCAGAAATCTCGTATCCATGCGCCTCCAGAACGCCCTCCATCAGCTCTCCATCACTGATGTTCATTTGGCAACCATACGTCTCAACGTATGCGCGCTTTTTAGACCGCTGAATCATGACGAACTCACGTGGGAAGGCAGGGGCGACTCAATACCAGAAGCGGCACACCGGTTCGAGCTGGCCGCGTCGAGTTCAATATAAAGGTCATCCCCACTACCCCGCAGGACGCCCGAGTGGAGACGTCCACAATCCTCCACTCCCGCCCCCTCCACGTCCACCCGGAGGTAATCGCCGGTGAGAGCTCGACGGCCCTGGGCCTCCAAGGTGACCAGCGAGGATTCCCCGGAGCGTGACGCCCGATGGCTGCGATGCTTCTCCTGCGCCAGCGTTCGCAATTCACGGCTGCGCTCCCCTGCGATCCTCTGGGGTACCGGATCCGGAAGCGCGCTCGCCGCGGTCCCGTCCTTGGGCGAGAACGGAAAGACGTGGAGGTACGTGAAGGGAAGCTCCTCGACGAGTCGCATCGTATCTTCATGGTCCACGTCGGTCTCGCCCGGAAAGCCCGTGATGATGTCCGCACCCAATCCGATTGGGCGCACAGCGTTCGCGACCTGGAGCGCCCGGGCCCGATACGCCTCCCTGGAATGCCATCGCTTCATACGGCGCAAGACCGGATCGGAGCCACTCTGCAAAGGCATGTGCAGATGCGGAGCGACGCGGCCACGCGAAGAGACAATGAGTTCGAGGAGCAGCTCATCGATTTCCGTCGCCTCGATGCTCCCGAGGCGGAACCGAACTTCTGGGACCGCGTCCAAAAGGCGGGCCAAGAGCACGGAAAGCGTAATAGGACTCTCCAGATCCCGGCCGTAATGTCCAATGTGGATCCCCGTCAACACGAGCTCGGGATGGTGGCGCGCCAGCATGCGGGCCTCGAGGATGAGGTCCCCGGGGGAGCGAGAGCGACTTGCACCGCGCGCAAGCCGTGTAGCGCAGAAGGCGCACTTCCGGTCACAACCATCCTGTACCTTCAGCCAACCCCTCGTCGCGCCCTCACGTCTCTCCAGGATGGCCCCGCCGATCGGTTCCAGATGCGATCCATCTAGCCCGCGATCCATGCCGAGCTGTACGAGGGATCCACGAGGTGCGACCGCGCTGGCCACCGCAGCGGTTACCTGAAGGGGGTCGTGTCCCGGTACGACGGAGGAGACACCCTCCATCTCGGCATACTCCCGCGCCCGAAGCACCGCCGAGCACCCGGCGACGACGATGTGGGTCTGTGGGTTTTCCCTCTTGATGCGCCGAACAAAACGCCTCGCCTCGGCGTCAGCCGCGTTCGTCACGGTACAGGTGTTCACCACACAAACGTCGGCGGAGCCCAGGTCGTTCGTAGCAACCACACCTCTGGCTTGCGACTCCTGTCGCATACGCTCTGTATCGTACTGGTTGGCCTTGCACCCAAAGGTGTGGAAAAGAACCCGCACGTCGCGCGGCCGCCTCAGCGGCCCCCCACCCGAGTTGTCACCGTGAGCCGGCGAAAACTCTCCTCGAAATTCCCGGAGTTCCGGTTACCCACCTCGATCGCAAGATCCAGCGCCGCCAACGGGAGATCCAAGGCCTGGGACACGACGACTGAGAATCCGAAAGAGATCGCGCTCTCTCTTACCTTCTTATCCAAGAATCGGAACGGAAGCTCCGAGCGACGATAACCAAACCGCAGAGGGAAGCCGCCCGCCCAAAAGCTCGTCGCCTCCCACTCAATCCCCGCACCGTACGACAACACTCTGCCACCGCCCGCGGCGTCGACACTCGGATCACCCAAATCAGTCCAGTTCGAAGAAGCAATTCCCGCATTCACGGCCAACGCCGAGCTGAGCAACGCGGTGGTGGACAGCTTGAACTCCAAAGGTACCGACACTTCCCGATCAACATCCCCAGACCCTTCTGCCGGATTGACCTTGATCGCCCCCCCCCAACCCAACGTCGCGCCCACCTGAAGGGCAGCACTCGGATCCCAGGAAACATTCAAAGAAGCCAGAGGGCCCGAATGATCCCATTGTCCCGAGTCCAAGGACGGACTGATGGGGTCTACCATCGCAAGCGTATCGGCCTGCCCCGGGTCGAACGTCCTACTGAAGCTCCGGGTCAGCCCCCCCCTGTAGATGCCAACGGTTGCGCCCAATGCAAGGTTGGCCGACAAGCGACGGGCCACGCCCGCCTGGACCGCCACGATTGCCCCATCCGAAACAAAGGTGTCGGTGACTCCGAGGCTCCCCCCCGCGATATCAACGGAATCCTCAGACTCGACGGACCAGTTCTGGTCGAATTGGCTTCCCGCCGTGAGTGTGAACACGCCCAGCGTTCCCAATGGATAGGCGAAACCGATCACGGGAAACCGGGTCCCAAAGAAGTCCCCCTTGTCCGATCCCACGGTGTATTCGCCCCAGTGCGGCTGGACGGTAAACGCTATCGTAGGCGCCAGAATGTCCAGAGACGCCACAGGATTTCCGGGAATCACTATAGCCGCACGCGTTGTGACTCCTACCCCGCCGAGCGCCCGCTGCGTGGCATCGAGAGGCTCCAACCTCATCCCCAACCCACTCGATCCCAGCACGGACTGGCCCGCTACGCTGCTCGGCAAAATCAGCGCGATCAACCAAAATGATCTCGGGTATCTCATGGCAAGCCCACGTCGTTGGCGATCGTGTACAACAGTCGCAGTGCCGGAGCGCCCGCACCCCCGCCTCCTTCGAAGGACGCGAACCCGACCGAAAGCGGTTCGATGGCGCTCAACAGAGCCAATGAGACAACTGGCACCGTATCCGTCTCGGCGGTCTCGGAAAGAATCCCTGCCACGAGCCCGGTCAACAAGAGCGACACCGGCGTGCCAGCCTGTACGGAAAAGAGCTCAGACCCAATGGCCTCAACAACGGGCGCTAGCGGCACTCCGAGAGGGGATTTGGGGAGCAACTCCGCGACAAGGACGCTGCGGACGTCCAACCTCGTCGTATCCTGGGGCTGGAACGCGGACTCGGTCTGGCGGGTCGTCAGCACCAACTCCGCGAGGTTGAGGTCGACCTCTGCCAGATCGACCTGACAGCCCACCGTGCCACAAAGCTCGGCCGTGCCGTCGACCATGCGGGGGATCGACACCGTGATTACCGAGCGCCACGAAGGCACCCCCCCCACGCGGAGCCACCCCGCCGGTGCAGCAGGCTCCGGGTCGATCATGAAACTCAGATCTCGCCTTCGGACCGTCACTTCCTGGATGGTCTCGGGATCCGTGTCCTGCACTGCCGAGATCTCGAGCCTCATGTCTAGCAAGCGGAGAAAGACCCCGGGCTCGCCGGCCGCAACAAGGAGCCCTGTCACCCCCGTGGCCGGATCTCCCAGCGCGGCCACCGTCGCCGAGTCGACCGGAATGCTAACGGTATCCACGAGGGCCAAGGTATCACCCGGTTGTTCGATAAAGGGGTCGAAGGTCCCCCCTCCGAGCAATGTCGTGGGGCCACCTCCGGGTTGGGTCCATAACCGCCGATCTCCAACCGTGTCGACCGTCACCTCCCACGTCACGGTGGGCGCGTGCCAATCCTCTCTTACATCGAACAGTTCCACATCCACCGGAGCACCTAGGGTGCCGTTCAGCGTGTCGAAGACGAGCACGACACGTCCTCCCGAGAATCTGGTGGACGCCACTACCTCCTCCACCGTGGGTAGGTCGGCGAAATGTACGAGTGCCCGTGCCTCCAGCCCGCCAAAGTCAAACGCGACCGCTCCATAACCGAGATCCTGAGCGGATCCGTACCCCCCGAAGACCTGCACGTCATCGATGAAGTCCTCAAAAGGGATGACAACCTCTGCGGTACGTGCATCGATCTGGAGGAAACCCAGGTCAGGAGCCGTCGCGTCTTTCTCTGTACAGCTCGACACCGTCCCGGCACAGATCATCAATGTCGCCAACAAATATCGCTTCAAACCCACTTCCTTCGATTATTCAGTCGTCCAAACCCTGGGCATCCGCGCCGTGAAGTCCGTGAGGATCTCGTAACTGATCGTTCCTGCCAAGTCCGCAACCTCGTCCAGGGGGAGGACGAGATCCCCGTCCGTGCCGATCAGCGTCGCCGTATCTCCCACATCCACTCCATCCACGCCGGTAATGTCTACCACGGTCATGTCCATCGAGATCCGTCCGATAATCGGAACCCTCCGGCGGGAGAGCAGCACACTTCCCCGATTCCCGAGGACCCTTGGAAAACCATCTCCATAGCCGATGCCGAGCGTGGCCCACCGTTCGTCCCCGGACGAACGATAGGTGGCTCCGTACCCGAGCGTGGTCGCCTCGGGCACCTCGCGGATGAGCGTGACGCGGGCGCGGACCCGAACCACCTCTTCGGGCGCGGCCACACCTGCACCTATGCTGCCCCCATAGAGAAAAATTCCGGGCCGGACCGCGTCCGCGGCGAACGCGGGATATCGCATCGCAGCAGCAGCATTACAGGCGTGGACAAAACTTCCCGCTTCGGGCTTCAGCTGCTCAAGGGCCCCAATGAATCTCTCCCATTGGTCTCGAGTCGGCGCCTCGTCCGCCAGATCCGCCGAATGGAAGTGAGTATAGCTTCCCTCCCAAATCGCCGTAGCGGAGGCTGCGTCCGCCAAGGCGGCTCCCCAGTCGCCTACCCGGCGCCAGTCGAATCCGGATCGGCCCATCCCCGTATCGACCTCTATATGAAATCGACCGACGAGTCCCGTTTGCGCCGCGGCGGCCGCGACTCGCTCGACGGAATCCAGATCCGACACTGTGAGGGTGAGGTCGTGCGCTACAGCCGAGTCGTATGAGTCGGGCGGCACAGGGCTGAAGATGATCACGGCAGCCGTAACGCCTGCACTGCGCAACCTCATGCCCTCCTCCACTGTTGCCACGCCGAACCCCCATGGATCTTCAGGCTCCAACGTTCGTACGACGTCCTCCATACCCAATCCATATCCATCTGCTTTGACCATGGGGATTACGGAGGTCGCATCTCCGATGGATTCACGGATTCGATGGAGATTCCGGCGGAGCGCTCCGGGCCGCACTTCCACCCAGGCCCGAGCTTGAGGGTCCGTTGACATATCCGTTGAAAGAAGCGAAAAGGTATTCCCTGATCAAGTTCCGTTTCTCCACATAAGAAGATCGAGGAAGACCGGCATGGGCTCCCATGACAGCAATCCCAATCCACCGGACCTGGGCACGGGTCACCTGGATCGGGCCGTAGAACTCGTGCGCTTTCTCAGGGTCGAATGCCCCTGGGACCGCGAGCAGACCCCCCAAAGCTTGGTCCCGCATCTTCTCGAGGAGGCCCACGAGGTCGTGGACGCCATTCGGGAGAGTCATGACGACGACCTGGAGGGTGAGTTGGGCGATCTGCTTCTCAACCTCTCGTTTCAGGTCGTGCTCGGCGAAGAGCGCGGGGCTTTCACGGCCGCCTCGGTTATGGAGCGGCTGGAGAAGAAAATGTGGGACCGACACCCACACCTTTTCGGCCTCGGAGAGAGGGAGGACTGGGAGGTCCTAAAAGCTAGAGAGCGGCAGGAAGAATTTGGAGAGGAGAGTCCCTCCGTCCTCGCCGGCATACCCGCGGGCCTAGATCCCCTACACAAGGCGCACCGCATCCAGGACAGAGTCAGTGGAGTGGGGTTCGACTGGGCCGACGCGATAGGAGCTCTCGAGAAGGTCCATGAGGAAGTCGGGGAAGTTCGGGAGGCCCTCGCTCACGACGGTTCCCAACATCTCGAGGAGGAACTCGGGGACCTCCTCTTCGCGGTCGTGAACCTCGTGAGGCTGGCGGGAAGCCACTGCGCGACTGCGCTCGAGCACGCGAATCATAAGTTCTCCCGCCGATTCGAACGCCTCGAGACGATGGCCGCCGAACTCGACATTTCGATCCAAGACGCCACGCTCGATGTGCTCGACGCCATCTGGGACGAAGTGAAGATCGAGGAGGGTTGAACACGATGCGTACGCGGTGCTGCTGGTCGTCGTATCGCTCAGCCGAGGATCGATCCCCTCAAGCTCACTCAGGAGCGCGTCGCTCCGGTCCCTTTCGTTCACGATGTCCTGGCTCGTCGGGGGATTGGTCGCCTCCATTCGATAGAGTGTGTCCCATCTTTAGTTGAAATTGAAGCGGCCTCCGACCTTAGGTAACGTGAGTGTGCGAGCACGCCACGGGACCACAGAAGAGGAAGGAAGCCACCGATGGGAAGGATGCCACCGATGGGAAGGATGCCAAGGCTCGTCGAGCACTCTCGCCCTTTCCGGACATTAGTGTCCCACGTATCTTGTCATCGATACTCACCATCGGTATCGCGACCTGGCCACTGGAAGCCCGGCTCAGGGAGTGACGATCCCAGGCGCAGATCAGGTGAGCGTTTTCCACGTCGTCTTATGCAGGAGGCAGAATGACAACTCGACATCGGAGCACTTCAGGCGTCCTTGCTCTCGCGATCGCACTCGGCGTCGCGATGCCGGGATCCGCGCAGCTCACGGGCCTCGAGAACGGAGAGTGGCGTTACCTAATCGGCGACGCTGGCGCCACCCGGTCCAATCCACAGCTGACCCAGATCAATGCCTCCAACTTCGATGACCTGGAGGTGACTTGGATCTGGCGGGGCGACAACGCCGGGCCGTCACCCGCGTACACGTCGCGGGCGGTCCCGATCTACGTAGACGGGATTCTGTACACCGTGTCGGGCAGCCGCCGCCAGGTCGTTGCGATCGATCCGGCGACGGGAGAGACGGTCTGGATGTTCCGTGAGCCCAACACCACGAGGTTCATGCGGTCGCCCAGGGCGGCGCACGGAAAGGGCGTCGCTTATGGGGAAATAGACGGACGAGGCGTGATCTACATCACGACGCCTGCGTTCTTCATGTGGGCCCTGGACGCCAAGACGGGGCTGCCCCTGGAGAACTGGGGCTCGCCCGTACCGCTCGATGACTTCGCGCAAACGGGGGTCGTCGACCTGATCCCGGACCTCATCGGGGATTGGGGGCCGTGGCAGGACTACGTGGCCGCGGGGGGGACCTACGACCCGGACTATGGGATTCCCAGGGAGCTGGGGATGGTCACGAGCTCCTCGCCCCCGATCATCGTGAACGACGTCATCGTGGCGCAGACCGCCCACGAGCCCGCTTACAGCCAACGCCGGATCGAGAACGTCCCGGGCGACCTCTCGGGTTACGACGCCAGGACCGGACAGCAGCTTTGGAAGTTCCACGTCGCGCCGCGGCCCGGTGAGTTCGGCAACGACACCTGGGAGAACGACGCCTGGCGGTGGTCGGGGAACATGGGCCAGTGGGCTCCCGCGTCCGCCGATCCGGAGCTCGGGCTCGTATACTTCGTCACGAACGCCTCGACGATCCAGTCCTACACGGGCCATCGCCCGGGGGACAACCTCTTTGGCGGGAGCGTCATCGCGCTGGATGTCCAGACAGGGGAGCGTAGGTGGCACTTCCAGATCCACCACAGCGACCGCTGGAATTACGACCTTCCGGCCGCGCCGATCCTGCTGGACCTCACGGTGGACGGGCAGGAGATCCCGGCGCTGATCCAGAACACCAAGCAGGGGCTCGTCTTCGCGTTCAACCGGGAGACCGGGGAGCCGATCTGGCCCATCGAGGAGCGACCGGTTCCTCAGACGCAGGTCCCGGGCGACTGGACGTCACCGACGCAGCCCTATCCGACCCTTCCGTCGCCCCTGGATTCGATTGTCATCGACGGTCTGACTGACAAGTACATCATGGACTACACCCCGGATCTGGAGGCGCAGGCGCAGATCATCCGGAGTCAGTACCATATAGGTGGAACCTACGCGCCGCCGCTCCCCTTCGATCACACGAACGATTACCGAGCCATGATCAACTGCGGCATGGGGGGCCTCAACATTCCCACCCCGGCAGTCGCGGATCCCACGACGGGAATCATGTACGCCTCGCACTCCCGGAGGTGCGGAACCTCGGGTTTCCTGAGGCCCACGGAGGAGGAGGACCTCAGGGATTTCACCGCATTGCTGCCCGGCGCGAGATCCACGCCCACTACGGGCGTTAGGCCGGTTCCCTGGCTGCCCGGCGACGGCCCCCGCTTAGAGACCATAGATGGTCTGCCGATCTACAAGCCCTACAGCGGGATCGTCGCTATCGACATGAACACGGGCACAAAGCTCTGGGACGTCCCCGTCGGCGAGACACCTGACAACATCCTCAACCACCCCCTCCTGGCAGGAGTGGACGTTCCCCGTACGGGAGCGGGAGGGGGCGGCATCCAGATGGTCATGGGCGATCTCCTGCTCCAGACCGCCCGGGGAGGCGGCGCCGGACCTGGCTCGGTCCTGAACGCCCGCGACAAGCGGACGGGTCAGGTCGTCGCCATGACCGAGCTCCCGACGCCCGGCCAGTACGGGATGATGTCGTTCATGCACGAAGGCAAGCAGTACATCGTAGTGAACGTGAGCAGCGGAGACGTGCCAGGCGGCTATGTCGCGCTGACGCTTCCCTGAGCCCAGATCGTCCGAACTCCGGCGGCGAGGTCGCCGGGGAGGCCATGCGTACCTGAGCGTCTCAAATGTGAGACGCGCCGGGCTCCGGGATTCATACCCGGGGCCCGGCGCTTTTTATGGCCCCGCAGGCGAGGGTCGGCTGATTGCCAGCCGGAAACCGATGAATGAGCGCCGGGCACCTGGATCGGCGCCTCCGCGGATTGCTGCGCGCACGTTCCGCTCGCGATCGGCGAACGACCCGCCCCGCATGACCCAGAGGGCGTCCTCCCTCAGGTCGGTGGGACTCGCGCCCCCGTTGTAGGGAGCAGCCCGGAAGGGAGTGCGGGTCCATTCCCACACATTCCCCGCCATGTCGGCGAGGCCGTGGGGGCATTCCGGACAGGGAAGACTTCCAACCGGCTGGGTGCCCCCGCTCATGAAATTGGCTCGGTCCCGCCGCGGCTCATCTCCCCAGGTATAGATCCGTCCGTCGGTGCCCCGAGCCGCCTTCTCCCATTCGGCCTCCGTGGGAAGGGTGACCCGCCAGCCTTCCCCGAGGAGACGGGCCAACTCGGCGGGCGTTTCCCGAGACTCCCGCAGCTGCCCCTCGAGCCAGCGCACGTAGCTCAAGGCGTCAGTCCACGAGACGGCGACCACCGGATGGTCCGCGAGTCCGGCGACGGCCGCGGGGTCGGCGCGGTACCCAGTCGCTTCCACGAACGCACGGAACTGCGCTACGGTCACCTCGTACCGGCCGACGTAGAGGGTGGGAAGCTCCACCGTCGCTCGGCCCCCGGTGTCCAGCCAATGCTCGTTGTCGAAAGCGAGGGGATCGAGACCCGGGTCGCTCCCCATGAGGAACGGGCCAGCGGGGATCTCCACGAACCCCAGGAGTTCCTCGGCCGCCAGGAACCATGCGTCGGCTCGGAACCGCGAAAGATCACTGGTGCCCGCCATCGGAGGCAGGGGCGGCTCGTCTGAGGTGGGCCGGAACGTCCAGACGGCGCCCACCAGCGTCAGCACCGCCAGGAAGATCGCACCTCCGCCCTGCCAGGCCGGACGAGCGGAGGAGCGCGCCTCGATCATCGCTCTGTCATGGGTCAGAGCGACCGGAGCGCTAGGGCTGCGCACGCGAAGTCCCACTGATGATCGCAGGCCCGCGCGTAGAGCTCCGGCTCCGGCATGTCCAGAAGAGTGGCTTTGCCTTCACGCACCAACAGCCTCAAGTCCAGGGTCCGAGGGGGGGCGACGGCGAGGCCTTCCGGCTCCAGGAGGTTCAGGCAACCAGGTTGGAAGCGGGCCTCGCAGGCGCGGGTGAAATACCCCCGCGACAGCTCCGGATCAGGATCCGCGATCCGCCCTTCCGCAAGATGCCGCCCCAGCTCGTTGCAGGCCCAGCCGGAGTTGTCAACGCAGTAGGAGTACTCGACGTCAAGCAATCGGTCGCACGCCTTGCGCCGGCCCTCCTCGCAGGCCTGCTCCCAGAAGGGCACGCTGTGTCCCGTGTGGCGGCCGTCCGTTCGTCCGGTCGCGGTCATCAGGATGAAGAACGGGATCCAGAGGGCCATATGGGCCAGGTTCAGCCGGGCGGGAGGCCACACGGGACGCATGCCGCCCCACCACGCCGTGCCCTGGATCGTGCGTGCGAGGCGGTCGATCTGTTGGACGCTCAAGTTCAGGAGAGGGACGGCCAGCAGCTTGTCGTAGAACCTTGGGGCACCGATCACGTCCAGCCCGGCGAAAAGAGCGAAGACGCTGACCCCGTACAGGAGCCCAAAGACCGCCTTTCCGAGAGGGGTGCGGGGCGAGGTGGAGGGGTCCGTCACCAGTAGATAGAGCCCGAGGAAGACCGCGCTGGGGATCTCCGAATCGATGAAGTAAGGAACTCCGGTCACCGTGAAGTACCCTGCGCTCCAACCGAAGAGCACCACGGCGGCGAGTCCGGAGACGAGAGTGATCGAGAAGTTGTACATCGCGATCAGGCCGATCACGAAGAGAAACGTGTAGATGCCCGGCGCCATGCTCAGCGTGGACGCGATCTCCTGGCCCCAGGTGAGATCCGTCGCGTTCATGGCGATCAATACCACCGAGAAGAGCCCCAACGAAAAGGCGGAGGGGTTGAAGATGTGCACCCGCCGGCCCTCCCGCGTCCAGCGCACGAACTCCTTGCCCAGGAACCCTACCGCGATCATCAGGAACTGCAGGTAAAACCAGTCGTCATGGAACCAGAGGAAGAGGTTCGTGCTGAGCACGATCGGGAAGACGCCGAACCCCAGGGCGTACGGCTGACGGCGGGACCACGCGAGGAGAATCCCGAAGGCGTAGGCGAAGAGGAGCTGTGCGAGCAGGAGCCACGCGTGCTCGTAGACCGGCCTCCAGTACCACCCCCAGTATCCGAACACGGAGAGCTGGAGGCATGCCTGAAGGTAATGCTGTGCTCGCAGGACAATCGAAAAGGCTGGGGTAGTGCGCTCCTCCTTCATCCCGAGGAAGAGCCATGCCTGCCAAGCCAGGAGCGCGCCCACTGAGGCGAAGACCGACCCCACCAGGACGGGATGGTCTCGAACCCGCTCCACGAACGCGATAGGGACGAGGGCGAGGGTGAAGGACAGCGGAACCCAGAAGTGTCGACTCGGAGGTGCCGCCAGCGCAGGGGCTGCCTCGGCTGCTCGCTGCTTCTCTTGTCGGCGCTCCTTCCCAGGGGGCCGGGAACTTGTGGGCACCATCAGTCCTCAACGGGCTGGAGATTCCCCCTCGGTGCTCTAGTAGCGTGCACTGAAGGCGTTCTGGTGAACCGTTTCACGCTAGTCGACGGAAGGCGAGGGAGCAAACCCGACCGTTGCTAGCACCTATGCCTCGCTAGAAGAACCCCGATGAACGATGCGATGATAGAAGAACGTGACCGGGCGATGCTCGTCCGAGCGGAGTGGGTCACCATGGAGGGCCGCTGGAACGGGGGGAAGCGGGAGGAGCGAAGCCGTGCGCCAGAATACCGCAACACAGGTAGGCCCGGAAGTCTCGCTCAACCCATGAGGGGACGCCGTCCCCCATGGGGTCCGCCTCGGCGGCCTGCGCGAGGAAGGTCTCAAGGTGATGTTGCACCAGCGGGTAGAGCGGCTTCTGGGTAGGGCGGAGGAGGAGGAAGACGGACCCACGGCTCGGCGCCGTGGGCGGATGGGGTGGGTGTGATCGAGGGCTGACTCGTACACGGCGTGGCGTGGGGTGCATCCCGGACCGTGAGGCGAGTGCGGTGGCATCAACATGGCTGGACCGGACGAATGCTCGGCAGCCCGAGGGATCGCCTCCCCTCGCCGCGCCGGAAAAAAGACCGCTTTAGCGCAAGGGGGGGCAGCTTCCAAAAGCCCGACATGATGGTTCTGGAGCGCTGTCTCACTCCGTCGAGCGGGCGTCTGGGAGCGCAGGGTGGGGGCGAGGGGGCCGGGACCGCGGACAGCAGCCCCGAGACGGAGTGAGACGGCGCTCCCACCACGCGTGTCAGGGCACCAACCGGTTCACGAGCCGCGGAAACGGAATCAACTCCCGCACGTGAGGGCGCCCCGTGAGCCAAGCCACGGTCCGTTCCAGCCCGAGCCCGAAGCCTGAGTGGGTGAAGGTTCCATATCGCCTCAGGTCCAAATACCAGGAATACGTCTCCTCTGGAAGCTTTTCCTCCCGGATCCGGGCCAACAGCTTGTCGGGATCGTCTTCACGCTGACTCCCTCCGATGAGCTCACCGTATCCGCGCACGAGCAGGTCGTTACATCGAACCGTTCTCGGGTCGTCCGGATTTTCCTTCATGTAGAAGGCTTTCACGGCCTTGGGGTAGTCATGGACGAAGACAGGCTGATCAAACTGCTCGGTCAGCAACATTTCGTCAGGCGCCCCCAGATCGCGACCCCACTCGATCTCGCTTCCCTTCTCCCGTAGAAGGTCCACGGCATCCGTGTAGGAGATGCGCGCGAAGGGGGAGGCGATCGTCTCCAACTCCGATGTGTCGCGCTCCAGCACCGCGAGCTCATGGCTGCACCGATCGAGCACCCACTCCACGAGGTAGCAGGTCAAGTCCTCTTGGAGGCGCATGTTGTCATCGGAGTCGGCGAACGCAACCTCCGGCTCGAGCATCCAGAATTCGGTCAGGTGTCGCCGTGTCTTGGATTTTTCAGCCCGGAACGTAGGGCCGAAGCAGTACACCTTCCGGAAAGCGGGGCATGCCGTCTCGACGTACAGCTGACCGGTCTGTGCCAAGAAGGCTGGCTCACCGAAGTAGTCGGCCTCGAACAGCGTGCCTGCGGACTCGCCGATCGAGCCGGTAAGGATAGGGGTGTCGATGCGGACGAAGTCCCGATCATAGAAGAAGTCGTTTATGGCCTGCTCGACTTCGTGACGGACGCGTAGACCCGCGCGCTGGAGGGTCGACCGGAGCCAGAGGTGCCGGTGGTCCAGGAGGAACTCGACGCCGTGCTCCTTGGGCTGGATCGGGTACTCCTCCGAAGCTCCGAGCAACTCCATACCCGTCACGCCGACCTCATACCCGCCCGGTGCGCGCGCTTCCTCGCGTACCTCTCCGGTGAGCGCCACAGAGCATTCCTGGGTGAGTGTGTCCAACAGGGCCCAGGTGTCCTCCTGAAGCTCCTTCTTGAGGAGCACGCCCTGCACCAGTCCCGTGCCGTCCCGTAGAATGACGAAGCCGACCTTCCCATGGCTGCGGGTACTTTCGACCCATCCGAGAAGGGTGACCGACGTCCCTACATGGTCGCCGAGGGACCCGACTTCCGTGATGTCTTCCTGACTCATATCGCTCGATCACTAGAAGGCTGTTGGAGCAATGCAGTCGCTCGACTCATTGAACGTTGAGTGTTCGCGACCGGCCGGAGAGTAGTCGGGTTACCCAACCGAGAAAAGCTTCAGACGTTCAGAGTACCGATGATCCATCAATTCCCTGATCCGAGTGACCCCCTCGCCCCTCAACTCCGGGTCGGTCTCGACCAGGGCACGTGCCCGGTCTTGGGCCTCCACGAGCAAGCCCTCATCCCTCGACAGGTCGGCGAACCGTAGAATAGGATCCCGTCCGTGCTGTTGTGCGCCGAAGAGGTCTCCCTGCCCTCGTATACGCAGGTCGGCGTGTGCCACGGCAAAGCCGTCGGACGTGTCTCTGAAAATCTTCAGTCGCTCGGCTGCTGCCTCGCCCGGTTCGGCGATGAGCACGCAGTAGCTCCTTGCGGCCCCACGCCCCACTCGGCCCCTCAGCTGGTGAAGTTGTGACAGTCCGAAGCGCTCGGCGTGCTCCACCACCATGACCGACGCGTTGGGCACATCGATACCGACCTCGATCACGGTCGTCGCGACCAGAACGTCCAGATGCCCGGCAAGAAACGCCCGCATCACTTGATCCTTCTCCGCGCTGGACCGTTGTCCGTGAATCAGCCCTACCCGTCGGTGCTGGAAGGCCTCGGCCGAGAGCCGCTCGTACTCTTCGGTGGCGGACCGCAGGTCCATCTTCTCCGACTCCTCCACCAGCGGATAAACGATGTAGGCCTGGCGCCCCGCCTCGATTTCCTCGTCCACGAAGCGGTGGACTTCTTTTCGCTGGCTAGGATACCGGAGTAACGTCTTCACGGGCTTCCGACCCGGGGGCATCTCGTCGAGAAGGGAAAGATCGAGATCCCCGTATAGCGTCATCGCCAGTGACCTGGGGATCGGCGTCGCCGACATGATGAGGGTATCCGGCGGGGTTTTGCGGTCTCCCAAGGCCATCCGCTGTCTGACACCGAAGCGATGTTGTTCGTCGACCACCACCAAACCGAGGTTCCGAAACTCGACCCCCTCTTGGATGAGGGCGTGCGTGCCCACGGTGAGCGACGCGGTACCATCGCGCAGTGCCTCCAGCGCCTTCTTGCGCTCCGAGGTCTGGAGCTGGCCCGTGAGTATTTGGACGTTCAAGCCGAGAGGCGCAACCAACTCGCTCATCCGGCTCAAGTGCTGCTCCGCGAGCAACTCCGTCGGTGCCATGAGGACAGCCTGGCGTCCACTCTCCACGGCCAGGAGCATGGCAAAGAGAGCCACGATCGTTTTGCCTGATCCCACATCCCCTTGCACGAGCCGGTTCATCCTCCGGCTCGAGCCCATATCTGCGTAGATCTCGCGGAGTACCCTCGCCTGTGCGGCTGTCAACTTGAAGGGCAACGCCTCGTGCAGGGGCCGGATGAGCTCGTTGGTCCGCTCGAACACGAGTCCCGGTTTCTTGGCAGTTTCTTGGTAACGAACTTGGGCCTGCACGAGCTGGAGGAAGAACAACTCGTCGAAAGCGAGGCGCCGCCGGGCAGCCTCCACGGCCCCCAACGAGGATGGCCGGTGAAGCGCCCCAAGGGCCTCACGGAGGCCCGGCAGGGAAAGCTTCATCCGCTCCTCTCCGCCTAGATACTCTTCCTCGCTCACCTCCTTGAGGAGCACGTCGAGGTTCTTCTCAAACAGACCCCTGAGGATCCACTGCGGAACCTCCTCACTCGCCGGATACGTCGAAAAGACATGCCCCTGGGCCACCGCAGCCGGTGCATCGTCCGAGGCCCGGGCCAACACCGTGAATTCTCGGGGCTGAAGCTGCCTCCCGTGGAAGAACTTCACGGGCCCTGTCACCAACAGGAGATCCCCTTCCTGAAGCTTCCGCTCCAGCCAGGGCTGCCCGGGCCAAGCACACGTGATCAGGCCCGACTCGTCCTCCAAGACGGCTTGAAAGATACGGAGGCCCTTTCTCGTGGGGATGACGCCCTTCGAGCGCACCCGCCCGACAGCCGTGACGTCCGTACCGACCTGCAGTCGCTCGATCGGCTCGATCGTGGAGGCGTCGTCGTAGCGCCGCGGCACGTGGTAGAGGAGGTCGCGGGCAGTCACGATTCCCATCCGCCCCAGCGCTCCGGCGCGAACCGGCCCCACCCCCTTCAGAAACTGGACCGGTCTGTCCAGCCTGAAAAAGCTCACTCCTCGAAGACCCCCTCCACGAAGTCGTCGGGATCGAAGTCGGACAGATCCTCGATTCCCTCTCCGGATCCTACGAGCTTGACCGGCAGCCCGAACTCTTGCTGAAGACCCACCACGATACCGCCCCTCGCCGTGCCATCCAACTTGGTCAGGATGATCCCGGAGAGATCAACCGCCTCGCTGAACGAGCGCACCTGGGCCACCGAGTTCTGGCCGACCGTCGCATCCAAAACGATCAAGCTTTCCTGGGGAGCTCCCTCGCATTGCCGGCGAATCACTCGATCGACCTTCTGGAGTTCCTCCATGAGGTTGCGCTGGGTGTGAAGGCGTCCAGCGGTATCCACCAGAACGACGTCCACCCCGCGGGCGGTGGCAGCCGCGATTGCGTCGAACACCACCGCGGCCGCGTCGCCACCCTGTTGACCTGCCACGAACTCCGCCCCCACCCGCTCCGCCCAAACACGAAGCTGCTCCACAGCGCCCGCCCTGAACGTGTCGGCTGCGGCGATCATCACGCTGCGGCCCTGACCCCGGATACGGTGTGCCAGCTTGGCCACGGAGGTCGTCTTGCCTACCCCGTTCACGCCAATGATCAGGTAGACGGTCGTGCCGGTATCCGCCAGCTGAAGATAGGAAGAAGCGGCCGGCTCCAGGATCCGGCCGATCTCGTCCGTCAGGGCACACCTCAATTCCGGACCGCCCGACACTCTACCCCTGCGTGCGAGCGAATCGACATGATCGACGAGCCTCATCGTGGCGTTCACGCCGAAATCAGCCGCGAGAAGGCGCTCCTCCAGTGATTCCAATGTCTCGTGGTCGACTCCCCCCACGGCGACCCGGACATCGGTCAGGGCCAGGTCGACCGCCCGTCTCCAGAGGCCCTTCTTCTTCTCGCTGCCTCGTTTGAACAATCGAGCCATCGTTTTCCCGGCTCCAGCGGCCTATCTTAGCCCGCCCCGCCGGCGACCGATCCACTCGGCGGAAAGAAGCACGAGGATGAGAAGATACGGACCGGGGTGGGTCCGGATCGGCGGGCCGAGCGCTCCCCTCGTCTGGCGCCCCTCGTCCTCATCTGACTCCCCCATGGAGATGTCCACGGGCCGGTGTAGAAGCTCGAGGCTGTGGCCCTCGCTTTCGATCCGGCCGCTCCCGATCGCGTTCTCCTCTCCGGGGCGTGTGATCCGGTACGAGTATTCGGCGACGGGAAGCGGCCTGGTCCGCGCCATCCCGGCGCCATCCACTACCACTGTGGTATCAAGCACCACAGAGTCGCCCATGGCGAGGGTGAGTCCGACATCTTCCCCAATCGAGCCGGGTGCTTGCCACTCCATTGGCTCACGGGAGCTCCATACGCGCTTCGCCGGCCGCGCACCCGTCGTCCCGTCCTGTGGCGCAGAGGCGAGCAGCCATCCCGCGACACCAGCCCACAGCCGACGGTACGCCTCTCGATCCGGACCTTCACGAAATGCCCATCGCCAAAAACCCGATGCCAAAACCACCACGCGACGACGGCCTAGATTCGTGTTCAGCACGAGCCCAGCCTCCGCCGGCCCAAACCCCTGCCGCTGTAGCGGAAGTGGGGCCGGCACGGCCCCCGATGACTGCGTGGGAAGGATATCGGTCAGTGGCGGGAGCCCCGTCAGATCTGCACCGGAAAGGCTGGCCGCGAGGGCAGAGGGAGGCAGATCCGGCGTCGCATACCACTCTCCATCCAAATGTGGGCGGGCCTCCACGCCCGAAGCGAGGGCTCCTGCCGGGTCGGACGGAAAGACGATCGATCGCGGGGCCTCCCCGAGCGTCGTGCCTACCCAATCCGGAGCTCCCGAACCGAGGCCGTGAAGCACCACGAAGTCCGCCCCGGAAAGGGCCTCTTGCACCTCGGCTTCATCGACCGGGGGTCCGACCTGGGCGCCCGAGCCCAGGCGAAGAAATCGGCCTCCGCTCATGCCGAGGAACCCGCTGGCATCGAGCCCAGTGACCTGAGAGAGTACCGGAAGCAGAAAGCGTGGCTCCCAGTCGGGCTGAAGGGAAAGAAGTACTAGACCGCCCTCCTCGGGGTCGACCTCCATGTAGGCGGACTTGGCGTCGTCGGCTTCGAATCGGTCGCCCGGCAAGCTCACCAGCAAGCGATAACGAAGCCAGCCTATGTCGCCAGGAGCGGGTAGGCGGATCGTGGCTGTGGCTAGAAGGCCGGGCTCAGCGGGCAGGACCCCCGCCGAGGCAACGAGACGATCCTCCTCCCACACCTCGACGCGGATCGTATCTCCCGGGTCGGTCCCCTCGGAGAACAGGGCGATCCCAACGGAGAGAGGCTCCCCCGATTCCGCCCGGGAGGGAAGTTCGAAGCGGGCGACGCCCGCGTTACGGACAAGCTCCCCCCTTCGCTCGATCTCAACGCCGAAGGGGGATCGACCACTGCTGAGCTCGGCTTCCACCGGATCGTCCAGTCTGAGATCCGAGAGAACCGTGACGTTCGTGGCTCCGGCCTCTGCCGCCCGAGCGAAGGCAGGTGCCAGTCTCGAGGTAGACGCCACGGGAAGCAACGCAACTAGAGAGTCGAGGGGGACGACTCGAGGAGTTTCACCGAAGAGCAGGACCTGGGCGCCCGCTCCCGCAAGTTCACCAGCCCGCTCCAACGTCGACTCCCAGCTGGCGCCGTCTTCCGATCCGGCGGCCGACATGCTAGCGGATGCGTCCAGCAGGACCCATCTGCCCTCGGCCGTACCGCCCTGAGGGCCACCGGGCAACCGGGGATCCCAGAGCAAGAGAAGCACCAGCGCGAGAACCAACGCACGGAGCGTGCCGAGGAGCTTCTGGCCGGGGATCGGGAGTTCGCGGCGAGCATAAATCCACGCAGCGAATCCCCCCGCACCGGCCAACAGAATTCCAAAGGCCAGCCAAGAAAGGGTCACCGCACTCCTGCGTCCGGCGCACCACCTTCGCCGAGAACGTTCATCGCCAGCTCAACGTCCCAGGGGAGGGGAAGCCGATCGAGAAGGGCCAGACGCACGCCGCTCTGAGCCTCCCACATTTCCCACTGCTCTGTTGGAACGGGGTCGCCCGCCGGCAGATCGATGGAGAGTGGATCTGCAGGCGTTCCGCGAACACTCATCTCATAGTGGAGGTGGGGACCGGTGGCCAGGCCGGTCATTCCCACGTACCCGATGATGTCACCCTGGTCGACCTGGCTGCCCACCCTCACCCCACTGGCAAAGCGATTCATGTGGGCATACCGCGTAGTCCATCCGTTGGAATGCCGAACTACGATGGTGTTGCCGTAGGTGTTCTCCGTGGCACGCTCGATCACGACACCGTTTCCGGTCGCCTGCACGGGTGTTCCGGCGGCCGCCGCGAAGTCCACACCCCGATGTGCCCGCCATATTCGCAACACGGGATGAAACCGGCTGTTCGTGAAGCGGCTGGAGATCCGGTAACGGAGCGCAATCGGGCTGAGAAGGAACGCGAGTCTCACGGAGTTCCCCTCCTCGTCGTAGTAGGTGCCGGCCCCGTCTCCGTTGGGGTCGAACCAGACGGCCGCATGGGGGCGTCCTTGGTTCACCAACTCCGCCGAGAGGACGTGCCCGACGCGCATGGTCCCGTCGGGGCGAACCGCCCGTTCGTATGAGAACCGGTAGAAGTCGCCCGGCCGGATCTGCCGGACAAAGTCCACCTGCCACTGGAAGATATCGCTGAGATCCAGGAAGAGCCTGGCCTGGTCCCGAGGATCCACTTCTGCCAGGCCCTCGCTCCCGATGATGGCATCCCAAAGAGACGACTCGGGCTCGATCTCGCCCGACGCCCACACTGTATCGGTAACCACCGGCGTGGTCATCACGTGTGAGTCCCAGCCTCCAGGGGATGGCGTCATCCGGACGGTCAGGTCCGCGTCGAGCGTGATATCGACCGACCTCAACTCGGGAGTCGCGGCGGTGAGCCAGCGGAAGGCCACTTCGGTACCAGGCCGTAGACGGCGAGGATTGGCCTGCTCCCTCAGCGCGAGGACGAAGCTGTATTGGTCGTTTGCGTCCAGCACGCCTGCCAGGAGATCGCCAAGTGTCTCATCCCGGTCCAGTGCGCGAAGCTCGACCCGCTCAGGTGCCGCCGCGAATACCGGCGCCACGAGGCCCACCGTGGGCACCTCTTTCCCCGCGAACAGGATGAACGCCAGGCTGGAGCCCATCACCCCGAGGACACCGATGAATCCCAATATCTTGGAACCCGAGTTCACCCCGCCTCCTTCAACAATCGTTACTGCCGGGAGCCCGCGTCCATACGGACCCACGTCGTTGCCGCGCTCGTTCCGTTTCCGCCGTCAACCGGCGGCGCGTCAGTCCATCTGCCGCCGAATGAACGTAGGAACGTCCAGCTCGCCGATCTGCTCCCGCGTCACAACCCGCTCTGGCGGTCGAGGCAGAGGGACCACGTTGGCCGATTCTCCACCGACGGCCGCCGCCTGAGGGCGCGGCTGCGCCTGACGCCGAGGCAATGGGGCCGGCGTTTCCCTTCCGAAGTCCGGCCGAATCACATCGTCGAAGCCGGTGGCGATCACCGTGACCCGAATCTGTCCTTCCAGCTCCGGATCATGGACCGCGCCAAAAATGATCTCCGCCTCATTTCCGGCCTCCTCTTGAATAATAGTTGATATCTGGTGCACTTCGTCAATGGCGAGGTCCATTCCCCCGGTGATGTTGATCAACACACCCTGCGCACCATGGATCGATACGTCGTCGAGCAACGGCGAAGAAACAGCCTCTTGAGCCGCCTCCTGCGCCCGGTTGTCTCCCTCCCCGAACCCGGAACCCATGAGGGCCGGCCCGCGGCAGGCCATGATGGTTCGAACGTCCGCGAAGTCCACGTTCACCTCGCCCGACACCCGGATCAGATCGCTGATGCCTTGTGTCGCATGTAGGAGCACTTCGTCGGCCTTTTTCAAGGCGTTCCGGAAGGAAGTCCCCCGCGGCACCACAGACAGGAGGCGGTCGTTCGGTACCACGATCATCGTGTCGACCGTCCTGCGAAGCTCCGTGAGTCCCTGCTCGGCCTGTCGCTCCCGTTTCTTCCCCTCGAAGGAGAACGGCTTCGTGACGATACCGATGGTTAGGGCGCCCATCTCTCGGGCGATTTCGCCAATGATTGGGGCGGCCCCGGTACCGGTTCCGCCGCCCATACCGGCCGTGATGAAGACCAGGTCGGCGCCCTCCAACACCCTGCGGACCTCGTCCTGACTCTCCGCAACGGCCTGCCGGCCAACCTCGGGCCGGGCGCCCGCGCCCAGCCCGCGTGTCAATTTCTTGCCGACCTGGAGCGTGACCTGCGCGCGCGAGCCCTTCAGCGCCTGGGCATCCGTATTCGCCGTGATGAACTCGACGCCTTCTAAATCCTCGTCGACCATTCGGTTGACGGCGTTCCCACCGGCTCCGCCAACTCCGACCACCTTCATCCGGGCCGTCAGGATCGGAGTGTCCTCGAATTCGAAAATCATCATTAGTTGGCTCCCATGGATGGGTGGTTCGGTTTGATTCACGGTCGATGTCCCGAGTCGGTCGTTCGTCGGAGCACTTGGAAGGCTTCTAAAAAAATTCCTTCAGCCAGGACCCGACCTTGGACACCAGGCCGGATGTGAGCGTCGAGACGCCATCCCCAGTTTCTTCGTACCGGTCGGCGCCATACAGCACGAGTCCCGCAGCCGTCGCGAACTTTGGCCTTCCAACGGAGTCGGACAGACCCGACAGGCCCTCGCCCGGAAAGCCGCTGCGCACCGGGGCGGCGAACACCTGCTGGGCCAACTCCACGGTCCCGAACAGCGTTGACGCCCCTCCGGTGAGCACGATGCCCGCACCGAGCTTGTTCAGCACGCCCTCGCGCTCCAACTCGGCGTGGACGAGTCCGAACATCTCGTCGAGACGCTGCTCCACCACATGGGCGATTAGCTCCCGAGCGACATGGCGCGTCTGGCCCGGACTCGGTCCGGGCAGCTCGACCGCCTCCTGTGGATCCACGAGTTGGGTAAAAGCCACACCGAAGTGCTCCTTCGCCCGCTTCGCCTCGGCAAAAGGGACCGACAAGCCCCTCACGAGATCGTTTGTGACCGTGGCCCCTCCAAAGGGGAGGACCGCTATATGTCGGAGGTCGCCGTCGCAATAGACGGCTAGGTTGGTCGTGCAGGCGCCGAGCTCGATCATCGCGACGCCCACTTCCTTCTCGTCCTGTGTAAGGACCGACCGGGCCGCCGCAAGGGATTCGAGGACCAATTCCTGAACTCGGTAACCCGCCCTCTGGACCGCCTTCCGGACGTTCTCGGCGGCGGCAGAGGAGCACGTCACTAGATAGAGCTCGGCCTCGAGCCTCGTACCCACCATCCCTAGCGGATCCTTGATCCCGGCATGGTGATCCACGATGTAGTCCTGGGGGATCGCGTGCACGAGTTCACGATCGGGCGGGTGGGCGACGGCACGGGCCACCTCGTGAACGCGTCGGAGATCGAACGAGGAAATATCGTCGTCCATAACAGCCACGACGCCCGGAGAGGTGGCTGCTCGCATATGCTCGCCGCTGATTCCCACATATACGCGATCCACTTTCGCGCCGGCCATGAGCTCGGCCTCTTGCATGGCCGCCTTCACGGATTCGGTGGCTTCGTCGATATGCGTGACGATGTGTCGCATGCCCGTACTCCGGGCCTGCCCCACCCCAAGGATCTTGAGATCCCTTCGGAGGAACGGATCCTCGTGGATCTCAGCGATGACCACGCAGGTTTTGGTCGTGCCGAGATCGACACCAGCGACCAAAATCGAGTGCATCTACCGATCCCTCATTTGACCCACCGCCTTGGTTCGCTGGTCGGTATACTCGACGACCACCTGGTCTTCGAACCGAAGATCAAGGACGGCGGCGGTCCTATCAGGTTGGCGTAAAACCGCATCCTCCAGCGCGGCGAGACCGTCCCGCAGCCGCAGATGCGAGAGGGGTGGACGAAATCGAAGGAGAAGGTTTCCGCTCACCACGGCCGTCGCGTCGCCACGATCGTCGATGGCCATCTCCGAGACGGCGGCCAGGAACGTGGGGTCATCCGCCGCGAGGCGGTCCACTTCCATCGCCAGAACTCGCAACTGGGAAGACGACAGGGCAGCACGCCCTCCGGCCCCGATCAGGAGTGGGAGATCCAGTTGGTGCTCGACGGGGTCCAACGGGAGAACTTGGCCATCCCGATCCACCGGCTCGAGCACCGGACCCGCCACGAATCCGACCGGAATGCGCTCTTCGATCGTGACCACCAGGGTTCCGGGGAGCTCAGCGGTTACGTTTGCTCGCCGAATCATCGGGTGGTTCTCGAGACGCAATTCTATCGACGTCAAATCGTCGAATACGCTGACGAACGGTGAAATGGCCGCTACGTCCAAGACCTGCTTCTCCTCGAGAAGACGGACTCCGTCCACCCTGTATTCGCGGGCTCGGAAGAACTGGAGCTCGGCGAGAGCGTCCGGAAGCCAATCGGCTGCCAGCGCAACGCCTCCTGCAAACATTCCCCACAGGGGGATGCGGAGCAGCTTACGCATGAGAGGTCTCCTTGAGGCGTGCCATGACCTGATGTGCCACGTGGTCTACAGACCCTGCGCCCATGGTCAGGAGGAGGTCACCCGAGGTGAGTTCCGTCACGACGGTGTCCGCCATCGTGTCCACGTCGGCGTGATAGTGCACGTCGCCACCCGCTCGCCCGGCTGCGCGTGCAACCATTTCGCCCGTCACGCCCTCGATCGGAGCCTCACGAGCCGGGAACACGTCGGTGACCCAGATCGTGTCGGCTTCGGCAAGCGCCTGCCCGAACTCCTCGGCAAAATCCCGTGTGCGCGTGAACAAGTGCGGTTGAAACACGGCCACGATCCGGCGGTCCGGATGGGCGCCCCGCGCGGCCGCGAGTGTAGCCTGTATCTCGGAGGGGTGATGCGCGTAATCGTCCACGACCAGGACCCCCCGTTCCAGCCCGACCGTGTCGAATCTCCTCTCGACGCCCCGATACGCCATGAGGCCCTGTCGGACAGAATCCCAGTCCACCCTGAAGCAGCGAGCGGCAGTCGCGGCACCCAACGCATTTCGCAGATTGTGAACGCCAGGGGCAGGAAGTCGGAAGGTCCCGCGGTCGAAGCCGTCTTCGATCACGCGGAAGTCCATGCCAACTGCGCTCGCCTCGACGTCCACCGCGCGTACGTCCACGTCCGACTCCAATCCATAGGTACGCACCCGAGATGCCAGGTCCGGGACGAGCCTGCTCGCCTCGGGATCGTCCGTGCAGATTACGGCCCATCCGTCCGGCAAGAGCTCATCAAGGAACGCCTTGAAGGCGTCCACGACACCTTCGAGCGCGCCGTAGGTATCGAGGTGATCCGCTTCGACATTGGTCACCACCGCCACCTCGGGCCTCAGCTCCAGGAACGATCGGTCGTATTCGTCCGCCTCGACGACAAAGAGATCGCCTCCGCTACGCAGGTTTCCGCCCCAAGCGGGCACACGGCCGCCCACGAAGCCGGTTGGATCCATCCCTGCCGCGGTGAGAATCTCCGTCGTCATTGCCGTGGTGGACGTCTTGCCGTGTGTGCCCGCGACCGCAAGCACCCGTCCCTGATTGACCCACTGGCCGAGGGCCTCCGCTCGTTTGAAGACCGGAATCCCCCGTTCGAGCGCCTCCTGAACTTCCGGGTGGTCCCTCGGGACCGCCGCGCTCACTACGAGGGCGGCCACCCCTTCAACGTGGTTCGCCCTGTGCCCCTCGTGTATCTGAACGTCCATGGTCCGAAGCCGGTCGGTGGTCGATCCCGGGCGAAGGTCACAGCCCGAGACGCTTCCTCCGCGCTTCACAAAGAGCTCGGCCAGCGCACACATCCCGGCGCCCCCCACCCCCATGAAGTGAATCAGCCCCTCGTTCGAGAGCCGGCGCAGATCCCGTTCGCTCACAGGGCTCGAACCCGGATCGATTGTTCCTATGCCCTCAGACCGGGGACCCGGGAGAAGGCCCACCATCTCGCGGACGATGAGGGACGTAGCGTCCGGCCGGCTGCGTTCCCGTGCGAGCTCACTCATCGTGGCGAGCCTGTGACGGTCTCTCGTCAAGCTGGCGATCGTCTCCCACAGTGCGCCTGCTGTCAGTCCCTCCTGCTCCAGGTGTATGGCAGCCCCCGCCTCCTGTAATGCGCGGCCGTTCAGTTCCTGGTGGTTGGCAGCAGCGGTGGGGAGCGGTACCAGGATGGCCGGCACTCCCCATGCCAAGATTTCGGCCGTCGTCATGGCGCCCGCCCGCGATAGCGCCAGATCCGTAACCCCCAGGACCAGCGGCACGTCCTCGATGTAGGGGACCGCTCGGATCCATGCCGGATCGCCGAGGGCGGAGAGCTCGGCGACGATCGACGCGTGATGGGCCGGACCTGTCATCCAGAGGAGCTGCCACCCATCCAGAGGGTTTCCCGGGGCTGCGGACCGGACGGCTTCGAGCATCAACTCGTTCAGGGCCAGGGATCCCTGGCTTCCGCCGATCAACAGCAGGAGCCTCCGCTGTGGATCGAGACCCAGGCCGACAAGAGCATCGTGGCGGTCAGGCACAGCGTCCGGAAGGGCCCGGATCGGACACCCTGAGACCTGTGCCACCTTCCGCGCACGGGGGGGCAATTCATCCAGAGCTTCCGGGAACGCGAGGTGTACCTGCGTCGCCCAACGCGACAAGAAGCGAGTCGTGACTCCGGGCCACGCGTTCTGCTCCTGGAGCACCAGCGGTGTCCCCAGTCCCGCCGCCACCAACCCCGCTGGCGCCCCGGCGTACCCACCCGTCACCACGACCAGCTCCGGCCGGAGACGGCGGTGGACCTTGAGCGTGCTCGTAAGCGAGGACACGAGAGCGAATGGAACTCCGAGATTCGACCACCATTCCCCACGCTCAACCCCTCGCACCGGAAGGAGCCGATGCTCCAATCCTTTCTCGGGGAGCACTCGAGCCTCGATCCCTCTACTCGCACCGACGAAGAACGGCCGCACGTCGGGACGTTGCCGTACGAGTTCCTCCGCCAGCGCCAGCGCTGGGTAGAGGTGGCCCCCGGTGCCGCCTCCGGCGAAGACCACGACTGGACCCTCATGCACGGGCCCTCCTTCCCACGGCAAGGGGCCTCATGCTGGCCCGGGAGATGCTCATGAGAATCCCCAGGGACGCCAGCGTGACCAACAGGTTTGAGCGTCCGTAAGAGATCAGGGGCAGCGCCAAGCCCGTGGCCGGCACCAAGCCCAATCCCACGGCCATATGAAGGATCGCGTGCATGGCGATCATGCTGGTCAACCCAACGGCCACCAACTGCCCGAAAAGATCGGGAGCACGTGACGCGATCCGAAAGCCGATCAGGATCAGGAGCAAATAGAGAAGTACCACCATCGTGACGCCGACCAGCCCCCACTCCTCACCGATCATCGCGAAGATGAAGTCGTTGTGGGCCTCCGGCAGAAATCCGAACTTCTGCCGCCCCTGTCCAAACCCCACCCCGGCGACCCCACCCGAGCCGAACGCGAGAAGTGACTGGTGCACCTGGAAGCCGGCGCCGGACGGATCGGCCGAAGGATCCAGATACGAGACCATGCGGCGAGCCCGGAAGGCAACCTCCAACTGCGCGTATAGAGCTGGAAGGGCGAGGAGACCCAGGAACAGGAAGTGGGTCAGGCGAGCACCCGCCACGTAGACGACCAGGCATCCCATCACTCCCACGAGCAACGCCGTGGACAGATCAGGCTCGAGCGCGATCGGGACCATGAGAGCGGCCCACACGAGGAGGAACGGCGTGAGGCCTCGCCTCAGGCTCGAGAACTCCTCTTGCTTACGAATCGCAAGCGCCGCCGTCCAGACAACCACCGCGACCTTGGCCAACTCCGAGGGCTGGAGGGTCGGGCCGACACGCAGCCACCTGCGTGCCCCGTTGATCGAGGGCGCGATGGACTCGGTACCCGGAGCGATCACGATCACGAGCAAGAACCACGCAACAACGACCATCGGCCATGCGAGTCGCCGCCAAACGTCATGCGGAATCCATGCACAGACACCGAGAATCGCCAAACCGGCCGCCACGCCGGTCGCCTGTCGGAGAACGTAGTAGTAATCTGGCAAGGCCTGTCGTTGAGCGAGAAACGCACTGGCGGAATAGAGCGTGACCAGTCCGAAAGAGAGGAGCAGGAGGGTGAGTACCATGATCGCGGCACCCTCCCACCCTCTCCCGATGCCCGTGATGGGCAGGGCCAGCGGTCCGGACGGAGCAAGGTTGACGGCTCGGGCCATCAGCGCTCCGTATCCTCTGATATGGCTTTGGCCAACGCCGTGAAGCGGGAACCACGCTCCTCGTAACTCGCGAACATGTCATAGCTGGAGCATGCCGGTGATAGCAGGACGGTGGTCCCTGGGGCCGCACGTTGGGCAGCGGCCTCCATGACCTCGTCAAATCCCTCGTGCAGCAACTCCACTGGCACATGACCGTCCAGAGCTTGGAAGATGCGCCGCCCGGCCTGGCCGTAGGTCAGCACATGGGCATCGGCCTTCGAGAGCGCCTCAACAAGCGCCGAGAAATCCTCGCCCTTGTCCTTTCCGCCGAGCAGAACGAGCAGCGTCCCCTCCAGACTGGAAATGGCGGAGCGGGCCGCGGCCACGTTCGTGGCCTTGGAATCGTTGACCCACCGAACACCCTTTGCCTCGGCCACCTTCTCGGTACGGTGCGGCAGCGGCTCGGCCGTCGCCAAACCCCGTCGAATGGATTCTGTGGAGGCGCCTGCCAGCCCAGCGGTCGCCGCCGCGGCTAAGGCGTTTTCCACATTGTGAGCTCCGAGGAGGGCGATGTCGTCGACGGGGCCCAGCGACTCCCCAGCCCCGGATAGGTCGAGCATCACCATATCACCGTCGAGGTAGGCGCCCCGACGGCCGCTGCTCGTCCTGCTGAAATAGAAACAACGGCCGGAAACGCCCTCCGCGAGAGCGGTGACGTTCGCGTCATCCCCGTTCAGAACCCACCGGCTGTTCTCGTCGGCGTTACGGAAGAGGTTGGATTTATCGGCGTAGTAAGCGTCCACGGACGAATACCAGTCGAGATGATCCGGAGCCAGATTCGTCACCACGCCGATGTCCGGCTTGAATCGATCGATCGCCCCCAACTGGAACGAGCTCATCTCCACGACATACCAAGCGGGGCTGCGCTCCCGGAGTGCGAGCTCGGAGGCGGGAGGGCCGAACGCGGCACCGATGTTCCCGCCAAGAGCCACGTCGAGCCCGTCCTCTTCGAGCAGATGCGCCAGCAAGGCTGCCGTGGTCGTCTTGCCGTTCGTTCCGGTCACAGCGATCAGTGGACCATCGAAGAACCGAAAGGCGAACTCAGGCTCCGAGATCCAACGTACGCCCCGGTCGCCGAGCTCACTGAGCACCGGAGCGTCTGGACGGATGCCTGGACTGACCACGACCGTGGCGGCGGCCGCGATGCGATCGATCGGGTGTTCTCCCAGGTCGATCTCGGCTCCGAGCTCTCGGAGCTCGGCTCCACGAGCATGAGTTGAGGCGTCAGTGCGCAGATCCGACACATGGACTTCTCCTCCCGTTTCGAGTGCTAATCGCGCCGCAGCCCGTCCGGACTCGGCCAAGCCGACGACGGCAACCGTTTCGCCTTCCGGCGTGTTCACAACGCGTGTTCCTCAACGGATCTTGAGCGCGCTGAACGCCAACATCGCGCACAGAATTCCCATGATCCAAAAACGGACGACGACCTTGCTCTCCGGCCATCCCGCCTGCTCGAAGTGGTGATGGATCGGAGCCATTCTGAAGAGCTTTCGAGGGGTGCCGTACTTGGCCCTCGTATATCGGAAGTAGCCGACCTGGAGGACCACCGAGAGCACCTCCATGACGAAGACACCCCCGACGATCACCAGGAGAAACTCCGCCTTGAGCAGGATGGCCATGACCCCGACGGCGCCTCCCAGAGCAAGCGAACCCGTGTCGCCCATGAAGACCTCGGCGGGATGCGCATTGAACCAAAGGAAACCGAGGCAGCCGCCGGCTAGGCCGAGAGCGAGCACCGACAGTTCCCCCGCGCCAGGCAAGTAGAAGAGCCCCAGGTACGCGGAGCTATCCACGCGGCCCAGCAGATAAGCAAAGATCCCGAACGTGGCCGCCGCGATCGCCGTCAGGCCGGCCGCCAGCCCGTCGAGCCCATCCGTGAGGTTCACCCCGTTGGAGCTGGCGGAAATCACCAGCGCCACGAACGGCACATAGACCCACGGGTGGAAAACCAACGCGATGTCGGAAAAGAACGGCACCATGGTGTGGTTCGGGGGCACGGGAGAGATCGGACGGAGGACCAGGAAGAGCCCCAAGCCCAGTCCGAACGTCAACTGCCCCAACATCTTATAGCGGGCGATCAGGCCCGCCGTCCGCCCCTGAACGACTTTGAGGTAGTCGTCCATGAAGCCGAGAGCCCCCATCATCACGAGGCTCAGAAGCGCCAGCACCGTATACCAGTTGGTCAACTCGGCCCATAGAAGCGTGGAAACGCTCGCCGACATGACGATCAGGGCCCCGCCCATCGTCGGTGTCCCGGCTTTGGGAAGATGTGTCTCCGGCCCCTCCTCACGAACGACTTCACCAATGTGGAACTGCCTGAGGAAGCGGATGGTCATCGGCCCCAGTACGAAGGCGAGCACCAGCGACGTCACGAGCGCGCCGGCGGCCCGGAACGTGATGAAGCGGAAGAGGTTGAACACGATATGGACGTCGGCCAAGCCAGGGAGCAGGTGATACAGCATCAGGCCTCGACCCCCCCGGAGCCTTGCGTCGATCCACCGAAGTCGTCCTCGAACAGAGGAATCAGTCGTTCCAATGCCACGCCTCGCGACGCCTTCATCAGTAGGACTTCGTCACCAGCTAGCCTTCCGCGGAGCTTGTCATACGCTTCGAGCGGATCCGCTACGGAAAGGATCGTCGACCCGCCCACAGCGGCCCCGGCGAACTCGCCGGTGGCGACGAGCAGGTCCAACCCGAGTGCGGACGCTTCGCGCAGGAGCACCGTGTGGAGGTCCTCGTTACGGGCTCCGAGCTCGAGCATGCTGCCGAGAACCGCCACTTTGGGCCGGCCAGGCTCGATATCGACGAGCAGGTCCAACGCAGCGCGCAAACTCTGCGGGTTCGCGTTGTAGCAGTCGAGGATCAGCGTGAGTCCGCCGATCTGCCTGATCTCTCCGCGCATGGGACCGGCCTCGACGCGTCCGACGCCGCGGGTGGCCTCGGCAGCGGGGACGTCCAGCAGTTCGGCTACGGTGAGCGCGAGAAGGGCGTTCTGGACCGAGTGGCGTCCCGGAACTCGCAGATGCACCGGCTCCCCTCGCCAGATGAAGCTCCAGCATCCCTGCTCGTCCATCGAGGACTCGCCCGGGCGATACCCGGCGTCCGCACCCGCACCAAGGCCAACGACCAGGACGTCATGGCGAATGTGGCCTGCCTGACCGGAGAGGGCAGCGGGCTCATCGCCCACGATCGCGGTACCGTCATCCGGGAGTCCCCGTAGGAGGTCGAGTTTCTCTTCGAGCACGCCCTCGAGGGACCCCAGCTTCTCGATGTGGGTCTCGGAGACGGTCGTCACGACGCCGATCTGCGGTTCGGCGATCCGTGTGAGAGCAGCGATCTCCCCCGGCTCGTTCGTCCCCATTTCGAGCACGACGACCTCGACATCATCGGGAGCGTCGAGCAGCGTCAAGGGCAGGCCGATACGGTTGTTGAGGTTTTCCGATGTGGCGTGGACCCGGCGCGATCCCTCGATGGCTGCCCGGGTCAGCTCCTTGGTTCCTGTCTTTCCGGAGGATCCAGTGATGCCCACCACGACGGCATCGAGGCTCCTCCGGCGATGTCCGGCGAGTTGCCCGAGCGCCAGCAGCGTGTCTTCCACGGAGTAGACGCGGGCGCCATCCGCCTCTACAGGTCGCGCCACCACCGCGCCCCGTGCTCCCCGGCCGAAGGCGTCGGACACATAGTTGTGTCCGTCGAAGTTGTCCCCGCTCAGGGCAACGAACAGGTTCCCCTCACGAATCGTACGACTGTCCGTCGAGATGCCTGTGAAGACGAGGCTGCAGTCGTCCTGAGGTGCGACGTCCAGGGCAGATCTCACCTGCTCGTCCGTCCATACGAAGGGAGGGTTCATGCCATGTCCCCCATCCGGCCGAGGTGCTCCTCGACGATCAGTCTCTCGTCGAACGGCTCGCGCTCGGTGCCAATGACCTGATATCGCTCGTGTCCCTTGCCGGCGAGCAGCACTAGGTCCTCGGAGCCGGCTTGCGCGAGCGCGTAGCCGATGGCTTCACGGCGGTCGGCCAACCGCTCGAATGGGGAGCCGTTCATTCCCGGTACGATGTCATCGATGATGGCTTCCGGATCCTCCGTCCGGGGATTGTCGGACGTGATCACCACCAAATCCGCCACTCGAGCGACGGCCCGTGCCATGTCGGGCCTCTTTCCGCGGTCACGGTCACCGCCCGCGCCGAATACGACGATCAGGCGCCCCGACGTGAGCGGGCGCATCGTGGTGAGGACACGACGAAGTGCGTCGGGGGTGTGCGCGAAATCGATCACCACCACGAAAGGCTTTCGGGCGACCACCTCGAGTCGGCCCGGAATCTGCGGTGTGCTGGCGAGACGGTCGGCCACGGCCTCGAGGGACATGCCGGCCACCGCACCTACACTCGCCGCCGCCAAGCAATTTTCGACATTGAAAAGGCCGATGAGCGGAAGATCGACGTCGACCTCTCCCGCTTCGCCCCCCATGCGGAACTTGGTTCCGGACAGATCCGACTCGGTCCCGCCCGCACGAAGGTCAGCCGGTTCGTCGATGCCGTAGGTGACCGTGCGGATCCCTTGGATGGGCAGATCCTTCCAGTGCGCGTCGTCAGCGTTGACGACCACGCACCCCTCCTTCTTCATGAGATTGAGAAGGTGGGCCTTGGCCCTGAAATACGCCGCCATATCAGCGTGATAATCCAGGTGGTCCTGGGACAAATTGGTGAAGACCACTGCATCGAAACGCATCCCGTCGAGACGCTTCTGCTCGAGTGCGTGGGAGGACGCCTCCACGGTCACTGAGCCAACGCCCCCGTCGGCCAGATCCGCCAACCAGGTGGAGACCGCCACGGGGCCCGGCGTCGTGAGGCCTTCGGTTCCTTCCCTCACCGAACCGTCGGGCTCGACGAGCCCAAGTGTGCCCAGCGCCGCCGACGCACCCTGGGAGCCGAGGAGGTGTTGCGCCAGAAGGGCCGTGGTCGTCTTGCCGTTCGTGCCGGTCACCCCGACGGTGTACAAGCTGGCCCACGGAGAGCCGAGGACGGTGTCCGCGGCCAGGGCGGCGGCCAAACGGCCATCCGACACCTCTACCTGCGGAATCTCGGCCTCGGGAACATACCGCTCCACCACGGCTGCAGCCGCACCCATCTCGGCGGCCTGAGCTACGAAGCCATGGGCGTCCCAAGCGGATCCGCTCCAAGCCAGAAAGAGGTTTCCGGGCTCGACCGTGCGCGAATCCTGTGTCACACCAGAAATTTCCACGTCAGTCGAACCGTGAATCTTTTCGGTCAGGCCGGCCGCCCCGAGCGCGGCGGTGACGACCTCAAGAGCGGACGACGACCTAGTCATCGCTGCTCCGTCCCACCGACGCCACCCGCACGGTGTCGCCCGGCATCAAGATCGAGCCGGCCTCGGGCGCCATGTGTCGTGCCACGCCGGATCCATCCCACTCAACCCGCAGCCCCGCTTCGTGGATGCGGCGAGCCGCCGCCCGAGCGGAGAGTCCCAAAACGTTCGGAACCCTTACAGTAGCTCTCTCCTCGTGCAGCCCCGGTGCGCGCCATGTCGACACGCTCAACTCTCGCGTCGCGGTCGATCCTGGACTCGCAGCCAGCTGGAGTGCGGCGAATCGCGCTACGAGAGGCGCCTCACCACCGTCACCCTCTCCTGAGGAAGCGTCGGGCTGTGAAGGGGTGCCTAACTCCCCAGCCCTGGCAATCTCCGCGAGAGCCCGACGATCGATGGGTGTCTGCTGAGCAGCCAGAACGGCTTCCATCGTGGCCCGAGTTACCGGGGCCGCCGCCGATCCCCCGTAGTACTCCCCTTGAGGTCGGTCCAACTTGACCATGACCACGAGCTGCGGGTCTTCCGCGGGGAAGAATCCGACGAACGAAGAGAAGTAATCCCCTGTCTGATAGGCCCCGTCCAACCAAGCGCGTGTCGTGCCGCTCTTGCCAGCCACCTTGAAGGTTGCGAGGCGGGCACGCGTTCCCGTTCCGACCTCGACTGCGTCGACGAGCACATCGGCCACATCGCGCGCCACGCCCGTTGAGACGACCCTCCGCACCATGCGGGGTCGGAAGCGAGCGGTCACCTTGCCGTTCGAGTCCCGGAACTCCCGCACGAGCCGTGGCTCCATGAGCAGGCCTCCGTTGGCCAGGGCTCCGTAGGCCATGGCCATCTGGAGAGGGGTCACGGCAACTTCATATCCGATGGCGAGAGACGCCGAGGATTGCCCGCTCCAACGCTCTGGACGGCGCAGGGTGCCTCTTCCCTCCCCGGGCAGGCCGATACCCGTTGGCGCTCCGAGCCCGAAATCGCGGAGTGTCTGGTACTGGGCCGCGGGGCTCATGACCTGAGCGGCCTTCGCCACACCGACGTTCGAGGACACCTGCAGCGCCCGTGCTAGCGTCATGGGACCGTGGTCGATATTCACGTCCCGAATCGTCCGGCCCGCCACGGTCCACGAACCGGACTCCGTGTCGATCACGTCGTCGAGCGACGCCGACCCGGTCTGTAAGAGGCCCGCCACCGTGAGTGGCTTGAGCGTGGAGCCAGGCTCGTAGGGCGTGTTGATCGCCGACAGGCCGCTCGTGGACCCATCACGAAGCGAAACCATCGCCAGAATATCTCCGCTGCGCGGATCCGTGATGAGGAGGTCTCCACCCCGGGCCTCGGTCTCTCGAATCGCCTCCGTCAGCGCCTGCTGACCAATCTCCTGCAGGTCCACATCCAGTGTGAGAACGACCTGGCCGCCCTCCCGCGGTCCCTCCACGACGACGCTCTCCCCCGGGATCGGCTTGCCGGTGGGGTCTCGCGCCAGTACGGCCTGGCCAACGGCGCCCCGGAGGACCTTGTCGTACGCCTGTTCGACTCCCCCGGACGCCTCTCCGGACCGCACCACACCGAGAAGACCCCTGGCCAGGTCACCCTGGGGATAAAATCGGCGGTGCTCACGCTCGAGGTACACGCCGGGAATGCCGTCGAGCGCTTCGCGAACAGAAGGCGGAAAGGTGTTCGGGAGGACCCGCCAAGACTTCGGTGATGTCGTAGCCCCACGTACGACGCGCTCATCCAGCCCCAGCGTCTCGACCAAGAGGTGCGTCACTGCATCGACGTCGCGGATCTCTTTGGGTGCGACGCTCACTCTGAAAGTCTCACGACTGGTGGCCAACTCGACCTCTGAGCGGTCGAGTACCGATCCCCGCACCGCGGCGATCTCCACGCTCGTGCGGTGCTGGCCTGCCGCCTGCTCCTTCCACAAGGGACCTTGGGCGACCTGGATCTGTCCGGCTCTGATGACGATCAGGCTTCCACTCAACAGCCAGCACGTGAGAAGCACCCTGCGACGCACCCTCACCTTGGTCTCCATCGCACGCTTCCGGCGCCTCACCGGGCACCCCCCGACAGCAGCACCATCTCAGAGGCCTCCGGACGGTGCATGCCGAGGTGTTCCTGAGCGACGGACGAGATTCGAGTCCGGCTGTCCAGGCCCTCTATCCGCCGAAGGAGCTCCGCCCGCTCCGATTCAGCGAGGGAAAGCGACCGCTCGACCTCGTCCAGCTCCGCCAGCGCTTCAAAGGCACGGCTCTGGCGCCACGTGACAAGACTCAAAGCCGAGAGAAGGCCTGAGAAGCCGAGAGCGAGTAGGCTCGGTGTGGCCCAAGAGCGTCCGGGACGGTGGCGCCTCATCCCTTCCTCCAAACCCGAAGCCGGGCGCTACGGGCTCGAGGGTTTCGGCGCAACTCGATCTCACTCGGACGTACCGCCTTTCGGGTCAGCGCGCTCCCCAGCGGCCTGCCCCGACACGTGCACACCGGCATCCCGGGGGGGCAGACACAGGAGCGGCTCCAATCTCGAAAGGCGTTCTTTACAAGCCGATCCTCGAGCGAGTGGTAGGAGATCACCGCGAGCCGAGCATTCGGCGCCATCGCGTCACTAAATGCACTGAGGCCACGTTCCAAGCATATGAGTTCGTCGTTTACAGCAATTCTCAGTGACTGGAAGATCCGTGCCTTTTCCTTGGCGCTCGGGACCCTGCCGAGCGTCCGGTAGAGGACACCGACCAAGTCGTCACTCGTCCGGAACAGTGTGGTGGCCCTACGGCCGGCGACGGCCCGTGCGAGCGCCCGGGAACGGGGCTCCTCCCCATACTCGTGGAAGATCCGTGCTAAAGCCTCTTCCGACTCGTAGTTCAGGATGTGGGCCGCGCTTGGTTCGTCCGCTTGCGTAGCGTCCATGCGCATGTCCAATTCGACACCGGCCCTGAAAGCGAAACCTCGCCGATCCGAGTCGAGTTGATGTGAGCTCACCCCCAGATCGAGGAGGACTCCCGCTAGGGGCTCCGAGAGGTCGGCGGCACGAAGCGCTTCGTCGAATCGGGCCTGGATGAATCCGACTCGATTTCCGAACGGGGCCAAGGTGGCCTTCGCCGCCTCCAGAGCCTCCGGGTCGCGGTCGACCGCGATGACCCTGCAGCTCGCGCATTCCGTCAGTAGTATGGCGGAGTGGCCTCCGCCTCCCACCGTACCGTCCAGATAAACTCGGTCGCCGGAGGGAGCGATCGAGTCTATCACCTCTCTCACGAGCACGGGGTCGTGAAAACCCGCCGGCGACTCCGTCCACTCGCTCACAGGAGCCTCAGCCACTCGGAGAGGTAAAGACATGGGTCACCCGAAGATTTGGTTGGAGAATTTCTCGAACTCGCCAGAACTGGTGCGCGCCACCCTCTCGAACTCATCGGGATGCCACAACTCGATTCGATCGATGTTCCCGACGAGTAGGACCCTTCCATCGAGTCCGGCCGCCTCCTGCAGCCAGGCGGGGATTAGAATCCGACCCTGCTTATCGGGCGAGACCTCGACCGCGCTCGACGTAATGGCCAGTATGTCCCCCCAGGCCTCGGGTTGATTTCTCCGGAACGTCAAGAGGCGCTCCTGCGCGGCAGCCCAGGATTCCACCGGAAAGAGCGTGAGGGCCGGCGCTCTCCACTGCAGTAAGACGAAGCGGTCACCGTCGGCCTCTCGACGAAACGCCGAGGGCAGACTGACCCGCCCCTTCTCATCCATCTGGAATTCATACCTGCCCAGAAAACTTGTCACGTCGTGGCATTCTGTGGGTTAAAGTGGTGCAAAGTAGTACGACAGGGACCAAGATACGCCTTTACTTCAAGAGACGTCAAGCTTTTCGACACCGATAGTTTTCGGGTTTTGTTTGGGTGTCCGAAGAAAGCCAGAATCGTACAACTCACTGCACGTAATGGAGTTACGGGGTACTGACTCCACGATCGGACACGACGGATTCGGAAAAAATTGCAGTGAATGACGACCCGTAGGCCTTACCCACTCTCCTCCACTGGCACGGATCCGGAAGGCAGGCGTTGGCTGTCTACCCCAAAAAAAAAGGCGCCGCGGGAGAAAATCCCCCGCGGCGCCTTCGGTGCTCGTCAGGTAGGAACTACCGACGGTTGGCGCGTGCGATGATCGCGTCTTGGATCTCGATATACGTGCCGGTCGCGTCTATGAACTGCTGGAGATTGATGGAGGCGGTCCGGTCTGCATAACCCTTGCCCCGTTGGAAGAGTGCGAGGGCCTGGTTGAACATCGGCAGCGTCCGATTGGCGGCTTCGACCGTCTCAGGCGCTTGCAGCACGATTCCATGCGAATAGAGACTGAACCCATGCCAGAAATCGTATGTCTCCCGCGCTTGCGCACTGACATCGAAACCCTTCGCCAATTGAATCAACTCGATGAAGCGCGGGTAATTCTTCGTGGTCGGCTGAACATGCGCCGCGTAAGCCTGTTGAAAGATCATGTTCCCGGCTTGGTCTGGCGAAGACCCGCTCGCAACCGCCTTCTGCAGTACCGGCACCGCCTCCTCGACCATCGCTGCCTCGATCAACCAGCTACCCATACGAAGGTGCAGGTTGGGCCAGCTAGGATCGATCTCCTCGATGGACGCGAGGGCCGCAACCGCTTCGGTGATCTGACCGGACTCCATCAGCGCCTCAGCATGAATGGCCCGCAGACTGGGCTCCGCCGGGTGCGACTCGATGGCACGCTGAGCGAACGTGATCGCTTCGTCCACGTTGTCCAGTTGGAGCTGTGCCGCGGATACATTACGGAGTTGGGAAACCAACGTCTCTGCGCCCTTCTCGACAAAAACCCTCTCGTACGCCGCAATCGCCTTACCGTAGAGCTCGCGGACCTCAGGCGTCATGCCGTCGCCGCCGTTGTCCTCCGCCTCTCTCCTTACCTGCTCGGCTCCGGCGAACGCGAAGTTCCCCAACTGCTCATAGAAATCGATGTTCTCCGGATCGACGGCAACTCCGGCCTCGATGATCTGCATCCCTCCCAGCGGATCGCCTTCTTGGGCCAGATCGTAGGCGACGGTCATCCGCACGGAGGCGTTCGAAGGGTCGAGGTCGAGGTACCGGTTATAGAAACCGCGGGCCAGATCCTCGTTGCCGAGGTTGATGGCCAAGAAACCACCAAGCAACAGCGCGTTCTCGTGGAACGCATCACGTTCGAGGAGCCGCTGGGTCTCCGCCAGGGACTCTTCAAAACGGTCCATCTGCCGGAGTACGCTAGCTCGAGTATACCGGCTCGTATTCGCGTTCGGGTTCAGCTCGATCGCACGGTCGCAGTTCTCGAGCGAGTTTTCCCATTGCTGGCTCGCAGCATAATCACCGCAAAAGATCGCTACTCTCGTCTGCTCGACGAAGAGCTCGAAGCTCTCGACGATCTGCGCGGCCGCTTGCTCCTCCATATCCCGGGCGGACATGATCGGATTGACCTCAAACGTTTCTCCCGTCCCAGTATCGACAAAACGGATGCCTTGGATCTCCCACGCCTCCTCGGTCCCTGTGTACTGAGCGCAGAGTACGACCTGATAGTTGTTCTGCTGGGCAAGCTGACGAGAGAGGATGCAATTCAGGTCCTCCCAGTCCAAGTCGAACTGATCGAGCGCGTCTTCGATATCGTCCTCGTCCACGGCACTATGGGTAAGCATCTCGTCGATTTGGTCCCGTAGCGCCTCCGCCAGATCCTCGCCGAAGTCGTCATTCTCGTCGTTCATGGGTTGGAATCGCGGTATGAGCACTTGGAAGCGGCTGCTTACAGTCTCTTGGGCTTGGAGCTCCATGCTGCCCGAAACAGCCAGCGCGAACAGCATGGCTCCGCAAACACCTACGGGGCGGTGTCCAATCATCATCCCTACTCCTGGATGGGTTCCTGAAATGTCTTATCCCAAAGGCCTTCTTTCGGGTACCGTTAATCCGGCGGACCAGCGTGTCGCGCCCGATTCGTCAGCCGAGCAAAATCACTCATGGAAAGCCGCGGGTCAACCGCAGCGTTCAAAACGACTTACAGAATTGGCAAAGGTCATACCCTACTACGAGTTTTTTTGTTACACAAGTGGAATGACGCGACGGCGTCCAGAGGGTGGCGCCCGCAGGCCCTGTGCTACCGGACCGGGGTGACTGATCGGCGACTGCAGTGCCGGAGCCGGCCCCACATGGTCGTGTGGGTCAAGCACCGGCCCCAGCAATGGGGATTATGGACTGCCCGCGAGACGGGCGAGGGATGTCCCCGAAAAAGTTTTGATCGCGGTACTGCGAGGTTTGACGACCGGACTCGCTCGAAGGTTGCAATGCGAGCACGCCTTGCGCGTGCGTGCCCGACCCCATCCATTCGGCACTCGCCGCCAAGAAGCCGCCGGCCGGAGTCCTGGAATGTCACTCGCCACGCTCGCCGTCGCACAGGCGCTCCTTACTTAGGACGAGTAAGCCATTTGGGCGACATCGAGATCATCGGACACCGCGGATACACGGCACGCGCTCCCGAAAACACCATCGCGTCCATCGAGGCTGCGCTGGCAGCCGGCGCGCGTGCAGTGGAGTTCGATGTCCAAGTGGCCTCCTGTGGCACGCCCGTGGTCATTCATGACGACACGTTGGATCGCACAACCGACGGCGAGGGGCCGGTCTCGTGGCAAACGGTCGAGCAGTTGCGGAGGCTGGACGGGGGCGCCTGGTTCGATCCAGAATTCACCGGTGAAAGGATCCCCACCCTGACAGAAGCCCTCGATCATGCGGCCGACAGAGCGCACCACGTCTATCCCGAGGTGAAGGGGATCCGCGAACCGTCTGATGTCGACCGTATGGTCCGGATGGTTCAGGACCGGGCGATGTCCGATCGCGCGACGTTCATCAGCATCGACTGGAGCATCCTCGCACGCGTTCGCGCGCGAGATGCGGCCATCCGTCTCGGGTTCATCGTGGTGTCCGCCGACCTGTTCGACGAAGCACTGTCACTCGCCACGGCTGATCCGGCCGCTATCCTCGACCTGAATCATGAAATCGTCCTGGATGAACCGTCAGTCGTACGGCGCGCGAAGGACGAGGGCGTCGATGTCGTGACCTGGACCGTCAACGAGCCCGACGAAGCGACCCAGCTGCGGCGCGCCGGGGTCACTGGCTTCACGACCGACCACGTGCACCGGCTTCTCGCGTGGGCCGGCCAGGAGTTGGAATAGATGACCCCTCCCCAGGAATTCAACCGGGCCGGGAGGCGCGATGCGCTCACCCGCCTCGGCCGGGACCACCTGGATTTGCTTATCGTCGGGGGAGGCATCACCGGCTGCGGCATCGCTCGGGACGCGGCCCTCCGCGGATGGGCGGTGGGGCTGGTGGAAAAAGAGGATTTCGCCTTCGGCACCTCGAGTCGTTCGTCGAAAATCGTGCATGGCGGCGTCCGTTATCTAGAGTACGGACACTTTCTGCTGGTGAGGGAAGCGGCACAGGAGCGGGCGGTGTTGCAGACCATCGCCCCTCACCTGGTCCATCCGCTCCCATTCGTCTTCCCGGTGTTTGGCGGCGAAAGTCTCCTGAAGATTCGGGCGGGCCTTACGGTCTTCGACTTCCTGGCCGCTTCGGAGGGCCTCGAGAGGCACGAAAACCTCTCTCCGGAGGAGGTGAGGGAGCAGCTTCCGGGACTTCGAGATCCACTCAAAGGAGCGGTGCGATACCCGGAATACATCACCGACGACGCCCGACTCACGCTGGAGAACGCGCAGGCCGCCGCCGAGCACGGCGCGCTCGTCGTCAACCATGCGCGTGCCGAAGACTTGCGGATGAACGATGGGAGGGTCGCCGGATGCAGTGTGGTGGACCTCATCGAGAACCGGACGGTGGAAGTGTCGACCAGACTGATCGTCAACGCGACGGGTGCGTGGTCGGCCGGGCTCCTGGCTGAGGCCGGCTTCGACGCCGAGTTCTCGCTGCTCCCGAGCAAGGGGATCCACATCCTGCTCGCTGCGGATCGACTACCCATCAAGGGGGCAACCTTTCTGCGTGCAACCAACGGAAAGAGGGGTCTCGCGATGCGGCGCCTCGATTTCGTTTACGTCGGCACTACCGACGATGAATACGACGGATCACTCGACCGTCCTCGCGCGACACGCTCCGACGTGGACGAGGTGCTGAACATGGTCAGCGACTGCTTTCCCGAGCAGAGGCTCGGTTACGACGATATTCTCGCTACATGGGCCGGTGTGCGTCCTCTGATTCGCGAAGAAGGCAAGAGTGCGCGTGATACGTCCCGCGAGGACGCCGTGTGGCACTCGCCCCCGGGGCTATCACCGTGGCTGGCGGAAAGCTCACGACGTACCGGCCGATGGCCCACCGGGTTCTCGAGATCGCCGACCCGGACCTCGGACCCGCACCCGGAGCCCCGGAGCGCACCGCGACCGTACCGCTTCCGGGCGCCGTTGTGGGTCCCGCCGGACTGGAGGCCTTCTATGCCGAGCGATCACGGGATCTCATCGAGGCGGGGGTCGCGCCGTCAGTCGTCGAACGCCTCTGTTGGCTGTACGGAAAGCAACTCGACGATCTGTTCGAGCTTGCCGCCGACGATCCGTCTTGGCTGGAGCCACTCCATCCTGGCGTGCCGGCGCTCAGGGGTGAGGTCCAATTGGCTGTGGACCGAGAGATGGCGCTCACACTCGTGGATTTCATGGACCGGCGAGCGGCGCTGCTGTTCTTCAGTCCGAACTTCGGGCTCGCGGGGGCCGAGGCCGCTGCAGACATCATGTCGGAAGCGTTGGGATGGGACGCGAATCGGAGGGCGCAAGAACTGGCGGAGTACCGGGAGCTCGCCGCAGAGCACACTCTGCCCTCGACCTGACGCTACACGCATCTCGCCGTAGCCCGCCCTGCCCCATCTTCATTGAAGTCCCGGGGACAATCCGCTACCATCGAACACGAGTTGAAAACGATTCTCAATCGCGTTCGCTGATATGTCGGTAATCGACCTGGAAAATGTGGGTAAGCGCTATTGGCCCGGGCCTATTCAGGCCCTGTCCGACGTAACGCTCGACGTCCGTGAGGGTGAGATTCTCACGTTGTTGGGTCCCAGCGGATGTGGGAAGACCACGACCCTGAGACTCATCGCCGGGTTCGAGGCTCCGGATGAGGGGACGATTCGCGTCCACAACGAGGCGGTTTCGGGCAACGGCGACTGGATTCCACCGGAAGACCGTGGGGTCGGCATGGTCTTTCAGGACTATGCCCTTTTCCCTCACCTATCGGTGGGAGAAAACGTCATGTTCGGGCTCCATGGGCGGCCAAAAATGACACGCCCCGGGCGCGCCAACGAGGTACTCGAGCTTCTCGACCTCTCTCACCACTTCGACCGATACCCTCATGAACTCTCCGGCGGGCAGCAGCAACGGGTGGCGCTCGCGCGAGCGATCGCCCCGGAGCCGGTCGTCGTGCTGATGGATGAGCCGTTCAGCAATCTGGACGCCCACCTCCGCGACAACGTGCGTGACGAGGTGGTCAGAAGCCTGAGGGCAGCCGGGGTCACCTGTATTCTGGTCAGTCATGACCAGCGGGACGCCCTGGCCGTCTCCGACCGCGTGGCGGTCATGAATCAGGGCAAAATCGAACAGGTGGGAACGCCTTTGGAGATCTACAAGCATCCCGAATCGATCTTCGTGGCCACGTTCGTGGGCCGTACCAACCTGCTCCAAGGGCTCATCCAAGGCGTCGACGGGTGTGTGCTCACCGATTTCGGCACATTCTGCCGAGTGGATCGATCCGGGCTCCCGGACGGCGCACCCGTGATGGTCTCGGTACGGCCCGAGGGGTTCGCCCCCTCCGATCACGGCTTACTCCGGGGCTCGGTTACGTCCACGACCTATACGGGGAGTGCCGTCGAAGTAGAGGTTCGGCTGCCGACCGAGGCCGGAGGACACCGGACCATCACCGTGCACCTCCCGACGACCGAGAGCTATGGCCCCGGGGATGAGATTCAGCTTGGCATAGTCCCGGATTATGCCTCGGTCGTCCGAAATTCCTGCCAGTTGCTGGGATTCAGTCCGCAGTCGTCAGAGTAAACGAAAAGGAGCTCCCCCGGCCGACCTCGGTCTCTACGTCGATCTCGGTGCCGTGGGCGTCAAGAATTCCCTTGACGATTGCGAGGCCCAGCCCAGCGCCCCGCAAGTTGGTCCCCTGTCCTCTCCAGAACCGATCGAACAGGTGCTCCTTCATTTCGGGCTCAATTCCCGGGCCCGTGTCCGAAACCGTCACCGATACGCCACGGGGAGCCTGCCCGGCGGCGACCGTAACCCGTCCGCCGGACGGCGTGAACTTCAGAGCATTGCCGATGAGGTTGGACATCACCTGAAGAACCCGATCACGGTCCGCTTCAACCGCCGGTAGTTCCTCCGGAACGCACACAACGAGCTCGACCCCCTCCACATCGGCCCCGAGCCTCATCTGTGAACCGACCTCCTCGACCAGCTGGACGAGGTCCACGGGCTTGGTTCTGACCGAAAGCCGCCCGGCCTCGATCGTGGCTACATCCAAGAGATCCTGGATCAACCTGCCGATGCGATGGGCCGCCCTGCCGATAATCTCGAGATGCTCCTCGTACTTTTCTGGGGGCATCGGAACATCCCCCAATAGCTCGACCGCGGCCGAGATCGTACCGATGGGATTCCGAAGATCGTGGGATACGACCGCCAGCACCTCGTCCCGTGCTCTCACCGCCTCGTGAAGCGCCGCCTCGGCCGCGCGAATTTCGGTCATGTCGGTAAAGGTCAGGACGACGCCACGCACCTCCCGCACATCCATCATCGGACTGACGATCAGCTGAACGGGGAAGGACGTCCCATCCTTGCGCCACAACACGTCATCCGTCACGCGCACGGTCTCACCGGAGGCCAACGCACCGTGAACCGGACATTCGCTTTCGGTATGCTCGAGGCCGTTGGCCCTGGTATGGTGGATCCGACGGTGTACGGGCTGCCCCCGGAGTTCGCCCCCGGAGTAACCGAGCAGTTTCGAGCCGGCTTCATTGAGAAAGGTGCAATTCCCGTCCTGATCAACACCGATCAGGCCGTCGGCCGTGCCCCCCAGAATCGAGCGCAGATCCCGACGCACCGCCACGGTCTCGAGCCGCCGTTGCGTCTCACCCCGAGCGAGATTCTGGAGACTCACCCCGACGTACCCCATTCCGAGTGCTCCCAGGACGGCCAAGACGATCGCACCCGACGTGACGCCCAGCTGCCACCTTCGTCGGGTCTGCAGCCGGCTGGCCGCCAAGCTCTCCTCGCGGATCAGCCGATCCTCGAAGGCCCGCACGGCGGACTGAACGGAATCGAAACGGGCACGGTCGTCTTCCATGCTCTCGCGAAACGCTACAGGATCCGTCGATAGGGGACCGGCCTCCATGAGTGGTGAGTGGAGCACCCGCCAGTCGCTGGCCCGAGACTCTACCTGGCTCAGCTCCACCCGGTAGGTCGGTGGCATGCCGCTGATCACCCGCCTCAGGTCGTCGAGAAGTTCAGCCTCCCGACTGAGATCCTCCTGATACAGGGCGATGAAACTCGAGTCGCCCGAATTCACGTACTGCTCGATTCGCATCATCTCCCGAGAGTGGACGAGCTGAATCTCGGGAAACATGGGGCGAGCCTGAGAGAACACGGTGAGTTCCCGCTCGAGCGCAGCCTCCTGCCGCGCGAGAAACGCCGGCACGAGAGCCAATGCGAGAAGCGCGAGGAAGGAAATGCCCAGGGCAGCGATCCACCGGGACCGCCCGACACGGGGGACAGCGCTGGAGTCCATGCTCCAAGCTAAGAAGGAAGCTCCAACTTCACGAGCTTAGTCTCCTAGCAGAGGCCTCTTCGCGTCCTTGGCACCGAGCGCAGCGCCGGTCCCGACACCGGTGCCGAAGGCGATGGCCGTCCCCACGGTCACCAGTGGAAGCCAAGCCAGCGGAGACGCTACGACGGTCGCCGTGACCCCGGCCGCCACTCCGAGGTACGGCTTCTCCACGATGCTTGTAAACCGCAGTCGGCGTCCGACGAAACTCCGGGTTTTCGTATGCCCAACAATTCCCGCCGCCGCGGCGATACCCAGTCCAAGCAGCCCGAGCATAATTCGCATCCTCACATGAGAGTTCTTTTGGGCGCCCCGCCCCGGGGCAGAGCCCGCGCACCCCACGTTATTCTAAACCCTACGACGAGTTCTTTGGGTCCGTTTCGCGAGCAGGCTTTTTTCGTTGCGCCATACGTTTACCACAAATAGCGTTGAAGGAGAGCTCTCTTGAGCTCCTCAGCACATTTGTGATGACTCTATCAGGAAGCAAACGATGAAGATTCTTCGTCTTGTGGTCATGATCATGGCCCTCACGGCACTCCCGCTTCAGGGGCAGCTGGAATTCTCCGGCGGGATGAACCTCTCCGAGTTGAACGGAGCACTGGGCGGCGCGGGTCTCCAAGACGCCGCAAACCGGGCCGGAATGGTCTTCGGCTTCGATGTCGTCCTTCCAGCCGGGGGTATAGGCCTCGGCCTCGGGGCCGATTGGTCGCAGAAAGGCGTCGAGGACATCATCACGGACCCGGGGACTCAACAGGAGGTCCTGCGACTCATCGACCTCGAATATATCCAAATACCCCTCCACGTTCGCGTGCCGGTGGTGTCCGCAGGACCCACGACGCTGAACCTCGTGCTCGGACCGACGTTCGGCTTCAGGACCGGCTGTAACGTCACTGAGGGCGCCGCCGCTATCGAGAAATGTGGCCAGATAGCCAATGGACCCAACTTCAAGAAAACGGACATCGGCGGCACGGCGGGAGTCGGCCTGAGCTTCGCCTTGGGCGGGATCGTCTACGCCGGGTTCGACGTGCGTTACACGACCGGGATGACTTCCATCAACAAGATCTCGACGGACGCGCTGAAGAACCGGACTCTCTCCCTCGAGACCCATCTGGGATTCGGGATTTTCTAGAGTCGATCGGGATAGGGGAGGACCGGCGTTCCCGGTCCTTCCCCTCCCACACCACCAGGCATGCGGGTCCGCACCTGGCGGTTCGGTGAGTTGAGGTCAGTACGGCGTGAGCCGGGGCACACCCAGCTCGTCGAAGTACGCCCCTGGCAAGGCCGTGTGCAGGGCGTGGTGCGCGGCCACGTGCCACCAGCTTCGCGCGAACCGAGCAGCTCGCCAGGCGAGGTTCTCGCTCACACCGCGAGCCCTCAACTCCCGGTACGCTGTCCTTCCCCGTTTCCACTGGCGTAATTGCAACGTACGCAGCCGGCGGTGGATCCATTGGTCCAGGTCTCGGAAAACCCCCGGTGTATCCGCTAAGCCGAAGTATGCCTTCCACCCCAGCACGTAGCGCCGTAGCTCTTCTGCCACCTGTTGCAGGCTCCGCCCGCCACTCCGGCTTGTAATCTGCCGGACTCGCTCCTTGAACTTCGTCAGGGCCTTCTTGCTGACCCGGCGCTTCACGACCTTCCCTGCCGCTACCCAGAAGCTGTAGCCCAGGAACTGTCGATCCCACACTCGCGCCACCGCGCTCTTTTCCTCGTTGACCTGAAGCCGAAGTTTCCCGTACAAGTGCCTCAGCGCCTGCATCACACGTTGTCCTGCCCGCCTCGACCGCACGTATACATTGCAGTCATCGGCGTACCGGACAAACGCGTGTCCGCGTAGCTCCAACTCCTTGTCCACTTCGTCCAGGAGCACGTTCGCCAGCAACGGCGACAACGGTCCGCCCTGAGGCGTCCCCATGTGCCGCTCCATCACCACCCCGTTCGCCATGACTCCGGCCTGTAGGTAGCGACGGAGGATCCGCAGCATCGCCTTATCCTCGATCCGCTTTGCCAGCCGCCCCATCAGCACGTCGTGGTTCACCCGGTCGAAAAACTTCTCCAGGTCCACATCCACCACCCATCGTCTCCCTTCCTGGATGTATTGCTGCGCTTCGCGCACCGCATCGTGTGCTCGGCGCCCAGGCCGGAAGCCGTGGCTGTGCCGACTGAACGTCGGGTCGAACCTCGGTTGCAGCACCTGCAGGATGGCTTGTTGGATGAACCGGTCCAGCACGGTCGGAATCCCCAACTCCCGGACCCCTCCCCCACTCTTCGGTATCTCCTGCCTTCGTACCGGCTTCGGTTGGTAGGTCCCCGCCAGCAACCGCTGTCGGATCTCCCCCCAGTGCCTGCGCAAGTACTCTGGCAGCTCCTCCACGTTCATCCCGTCGATGCCCGGACTGCCCTTATTCTGCCGCACGCGTTTCAACGCTCCTACGAGGTTGGCACGCCCGACCACCTCCTGCATCAGGAGATGCTCGCTTCCTGAGCGCTCGTCTCCATGGGCCACCGTTCCGGCTTCGCCACTCCCCTCTACCTTCGGGGCTTCACCCCTATCCTCCAGTGGGAGCCCCAGTTGCCTGGACTCCTGGCGCATGGCCTTGCCGAGGTCCACGGTCGTCACGCTCTCCTCTCCGTTCGGCCCTTCGTCCGACAAAGCTGGGTCCAAGCGCATCATGCACTTCGTCGGCCTACTATGGCCTCTGCTGACTTCTCGCTCCGCCGGCAGGCCCAACAGCGCAGTGCCGGCGTCACCCTTTCAGGCGTCAGGCGAGACCTCCCCGGGTAAGAACGATGACCTTCCCCGCACAATCGCCGGATCTACGCCGCTTCCCCTTGGTCGCAGGAGCTTCGCGGTCAGTGGTCCGCTCGCCCCGGTCCGCAGCGCCTCGTATCCGGTTCCTGTTCGTCGACTCACGGGTTCGTTTCACGCTTCGTTCAGCGTACGCCTCACGACGAACGCCTTGCGCTTCCCTTCGGTCCCTGCGACCAGGTTCCGGGAGGACTTTCACCTCCAAGTCATCGCCCATGCCGGGCCCACCACCACAGGCGGTCGGCCGGGGCGGGAGCCCCGGACGACCCTGTCGGCCCTACATTTCCTCCCACCAAATACCGCACGCCGGCTCGAAGTGGCTATATTGAGCAGCCCCCCTCCAGCTGTGGAGGAGCGGTCTATGCGGATGTCCTTTGACGAACTGTTCCGACAAGACCCTGACGGCATCATCTCTCCGAGACTTCCCGTACACATCAATGGTGTCACCATGCGTCCGGGCGTTGACCTTGGCGGAGGTGTCAGTTTTGGTGAGGTCGATCTCACACCGTTCGTGGGTAACGACCTCGACGTCGAAATCCAAGACGACGTCCACGTGATAAGGGGAATCTACCACTAGTCCCGCCGCCGAGTTTTGCCTATGCGCTCGTAGGCGGCTACGGAGGAGACGAGATGCTAATGCGGCGAAGCTAGGGGTGATGATCGGGATCGGCGATGTGACGTTTGGGTCCCACGTCCTCTCCGAGGTCATCCGGATTAGTGACGATCTGTTGGACCTGCTGAACCACTCTACGCGCCCTCAGAAGACGACCGGCGACACGGTTAACGAAGGCGATCAATCCCATGGCACCGACGACCAAACCGACGAAATTGTTGAGCGCGAATAACAACACGACAGCGACGATCAACCACCGCCATCGAGCCTCTACCCAATCCACTACGATTGCCTTCCAGTCCCGTGATTCCTCACCTGAGGTTGTCATGATCTTGGGCTCACTCCCGTATTAGAGCCGACGATCACCACGCCTTGCGCGAACCTGTCGCCATGCCGCCCTCGCCCAATTCACACTCGATGGCGTAGCGGCCTTCGAGGGCAGCGTGGAGGCGGGAGACGGCATCGGACATGGAGGACAAGATGCGTCTATAGTGTGCAAAGCTGCAAGCCGACCACTCCGAGGGGCACCTGACTGGCGCCTCGGCTCGAACCTGTGACCTCTTTCTTAATGGGCGGTGGTCGTCGTGGCGTGAACCACGCAGGCCAACACAGTTGGGGACCAGTGGATTGGAGTTTTTGGGAATTCCGCACGAACGTCTACCAGCTATCCAATACCTGTTCCGCGCTGCTGCTTGGGGTCTCGATGTTCGATATCTCCCACGGTCGCACGATCAGCGCGCGCGGGTGGAGATCAGTGAGCCCGCCGAGCGCCACGCGCCGGGACATCGTGAAGTCCGAGCTTAATGCGATGGCCACCAACCACGGCTTCGCCGTTGAGAAGGTGGAGGTCGCGGACGACGAGTCTTTGCTGATATCCCTTCAAGTGAAGGGAGACACGATTACTGAGCAGACGACGGAAATCCTTTCGGGCTTCGGCGGGACGAGGCGGCGCTACCATCAGACGGTGCGTACGGAGTGGGGGCCGCTCCGCCAACAGGTGTACGGCTTCCTGCAAACGACGCTTGATGCCCACGACGGCTATGTTGTTGTCAGAGTGACCGTTGTGGGAAAGGACGGCGAACAGAGCTTGGGAGAACTCGAGGCTCCCCGCGCCGAACGTGAGGCAATGTTCCACGGCGAAGAGGTCGAGTCGATCAGGGCAAGACTCCCCGTCGACACCCTCTCGGACGAGAGCATTCCTGTCATCCTCAAGGGGCCCATCGTACCTGTCGCGTAGCGAAACGATCATCTGCGCGATGTCGTTCTATGGTCCAAGACGAGTCAGCTTCGGGGCCACAACGCATACGAAAGCGCATTCGTTTGGCTCACTCCGACGGCAGGACAGAACGAGAAGACGGCCACCTCCGAACGATGGGGGTGGCCGTTGGATCGCGTCCGCGTCCGGGGGAATCCCAACCCTACCGAAGCCCGTCCGGGGTTCAGACAGACGTTCGATCCCCTCTCTGGCTACATTCCTGAGACGTACTTCGTAATTGCCCCGTCGACCACCGGTCGGGACTGCGGCCCCTCCGCCGCGTAAACGTTTCCATCCGCGTCCACGGCCACACCCTGCCCGGCCAAGCCAAGGGGGCTGTGATCCGCCGGGTGGGGGGGGATAAACCCGGTAACTCGGTCCTCGAGAGCACTTCCGATACGGATGCCGTTTATCCAGCCGGGATGGTTTATCACCCTTGTCTCCGCGTCGATCACGTACAGCCGATCATCGGGGGTAATGAAGATGCCGCTGGGCCGGCTGTACTGATAGTAGGAGTCGACGTAGTTCCCTTCCTGGTCGAAGATCTGAATGCGATTGTTGCCCCGGTCCCCGACGAAGAGCCGACCCTGAGAGTCCATCGCGATGGAGTGAGGAGTCCGAAACTCACCCGGAGCATTCCCGATCCTTCCCCACTCCATGATGAAGTCGCCGTTAGGCGCAAACTTCATGATTCGCCCGGTGGAGCCGGGAGGTGGATTCTCGTTCTGGCCACTGTGACCGTCCGCGACGAAGATGTCCCCGTTTGGGGCCGTGACCACATCGCAGGGCTGACTAAAGTGGTTTGGACCGCTTCCGGGCACGCCGGCCGTGCCTAGCCGCATAACGATCTCACCTTCCGGGCTGAACTTGATCACCTGGTGACCTTTCGTTCCTTCCTCGTTGCCCGAGGAGTCGGTCACCCACACGTTCCCCACGCTGTCCACGTGAATGCCGTGCGGGCTTATGAACGACCCGCCTCCAAAGCTCGTCAACGGCTCCCCTGTATTCCGGTCAAGTTTGACGATCGGGTCGAGAAGGCTGTCCTCGCAACTGAGGCCATAACTTACGTTGCCACATCGGTCATAGGTCCATATGTGTCCGTCCGGCCCAATGTCGACGTCCGCACTAGACCCCCATTCGCGACCATCCGGCAGGCGTCCCCAGTTCGTGATGACCGCTGGATTGGGGTTCGGCAGGTTGTTTAGCACGGGGTCGGTGACGTCATCCGCCGGGGTGCCCGTAGTACCGATGGGCGGCAGGTCGAAGGCAGACGCTTCGTCACTCGTCTGTCCGTCTTCACTGGCGGGCAGTTGATCACTGCCCGGCCCACCGCATCCCACGAACAGCGTCAGGGCGATGCCCAGGAGACTTGTGATTTTCGAGCGACCGGACCGCGGCATGACAGCCTCCCTTGACGTTCAGAGTTCGGGGGTGCACTCAGGGTCCTGCAGGCCAAACCCACGTGGCGGAACGCGCCAGGCCCTGAGCCGCCCCCAAGAGTGGTACCACCTAGAGTGTTAGTCCAACCGCCTCATTTTGCCTGGGGTGAGGTCCAGTAGCAAGGGCAGGCCCGCGAAGTTCGGCAAGATGGCAGTCATGATGAAGACCAGACCGAACGGTATCATAACCGCTTGGTTGTAGTCCTCATTCGCCACGGCCATGACGATCAAGGCGATACCAATCAGTGCAAAGAAGATCAAGCGTCAAAGCCCCCCAACTGGATGATGACCATGGCAACACCTCCCAGGGTTAATCGTAGAAATACATCGTATCTCTATTGTGAGACAGCGACGAGCGATGGGATCGGACATGGAGCGGTCCCCGAAGCGAGAAGAGCGGTGCCCCATCTTATCGGACGACCAGCGTATACGCCAAGGCTACGGTGGGGAAATTCTACCCGCCCCACTGACGGGACCCGACTTCTTGACTGCTCAAAAACGCTCTTCGAGAGAGGTGAACAGTGTTGAACGGTGAAATGGAATCGGAAAAATTTCAGGGGGGGGTACGGGGGTCGCCGGAATCCGGTATGAGACCCAACCGCAACAACCGTTCTCACGTAGACTATATGTAGACTACGACCAATGACGAGAAGCAGCACAAAGCGGAAAAGCCTTGTGCTGCCTAGTGGGCGGTACAGGATTCGAACCTGTGACCTCCTGGGTGTAAACCAGGCGCTCTGAACCAACTGAGCTAACCGCCCGTGCATACTCCTTCCTCTGCTTACAGCGCCTCTCTGAGCGTGCCACCTTGCAACACAACTCGGAGCATGGTCTCCTGGTCCGCCTGCTGATAAACCTGGCGAAGCGTGTTGGAGTTGGTCCACCCCCCAGCGGCAGCCCCGACGATCACAACGGCTTCCACAGAGACAAAGCCAGTCGGAGATCTGCCCTCATTTCGGTCAGCGTCAGGATATCTCGCCGACAGCTTCGGTCATCGGACCCTCACCCACCGATTGAGGGCCTGCAGGTAATTCATGACTTCCAAGCTCTCTCTATTGATACCCAAGACCGTTCTGGCACTCCGTAGCGCCGACCTCGCCACCTCGCCCGCTAGCTCGCCCCCTTCACCGCCCGAACTCTCCAGCCCGAGGCACGTGACCTCTTCCGGCGATGAGATCTCGGTCACCTCCACCCGGACGTCGCCTTCCCGGCCACTCCAGAGCTTGCTCACTCGCGCCTTCGTTACCGTCACGATTCGAATGTTCGAGTCGCTCCTGGTCAAGGTATCGAAAGTCAGATTCCGGTCGAGGGGCTCCTCGGGGAAGGGCGGCAGGGTGATGCTTACGTCGGCAAACTCGCGTCCGAGGCTCTCGAGTCCCCGGCGTGACGTCCTCAGGATCGGCCGTGGCCTCCGCGGCCCTCTCCACTCCGGAGCCTTGTGGGCTTCCGAACCGCAGTCAAGCCGTTGTTATGTTTCCCGTTCGCACTACGTTGCTGGTGGCGGCGGCCTGAGGCGCCCGACGGTAGCGACGCCTAGATAGCCAGGAGCAGCCCGCTGCGCCCTGGGGTACCACTAGATCGGTTACGCAGGCCTCCTCCATGCTTCCGTCAGTCATGCACGCCCAGACTTCATCAACGCGCTTACGTCGCCGATGGCTGCGCGCCGTTCTCATGCTCGCAGCGGGTGCGTTCTTGCTCCTGGGCGGGATGACCCTATGGTTGCTGCGCGACCCCGCCCCCTGGTTCGCCGAGCAGAGGTCGGCGCTGGTAGCGGTCGAGGAAGGGCCGGTGGATGTGTCGGCTGGTCATGTCTCGCAGCCCGTTCGACTGCGGGCCTTGAGCGGACTCTCGGTCGACCTCCTTGTCCGGGCCCCTGACAGCCCGCCAGAGGAGAACCTCGCGCCGGCCGCGGAGGAACCCTCGCCGGTAGGGGATGACCCGGAAGCAGCGGGCACCGGTGCCTCTTCGCCCCTTAGCGGCGGGAAAGACGGGTCTGGTGGCCGGCCGCTGCTCCTCATCCTCGGCGGGTATCGCACCGGAGAGCAAGCGGCGATGCTCGTCGAAGACACCCGGGGCACGGTGGTCGCGGCGATGGCGTACCCGTACGACGGTCCGGTGAACATCGAGGGCCTTGCGGTCCTGAAGTACGTCCCGCGGATCCGGCGGGCCTTCCTCAATACGCCACTAGCGGTCCAACTCGCTCTCGACCACTTGCTCTCACGTTCGGACGTGGATCCCACGCGCGTCGAGCTCGTCGGCGTGAGCTTCGGGTCGTTCTTCGCGGCGGTTGCGGCTGCGCTGGACCAGCGAGTCACGAGGCTCTGGCTGATTCACGGCGCGGGGCAACCATATACACTTTTCGAGCACAGCCTCAAGCGCTCCGTACCCCACAGGGCACCACGGGCGGCCGTTGCGGCCGTTGCCAACGTCCTGGCGGCCGGGCCGAGGCTCGCTCCGGAGCTGTGGGTGTCACAGGTCGCGCCCAGACCGGTCATCATGATCAACGCCTTGGACGACGAGCGTCTGCCGCGAGACGCGGTGGAGGCGCTCTACGCCAGCGCCCGCGAGCCGAAGGAGCAGATCTGGCTCACTGGACAGCACGTCCAACCGAACCGCCAAGAGATCGTTCGACAGTTGGTTGACGTGGTGCTGTCGCGCGCGGCGGAACCACCCGACTGAATGCCGCCCTCGAGGCCACCTCCGAAGCTGGGGGGGTGGCCGTCCTCTTTGTGGCCCCTCGCGCTCAGCCCACAACTCCCTCACGTTGAGGTGTCCTCAGTTCGTCACGAAAGAACCCCGGCAGGAGGGGAGAGACTTGAAGCGCGGCATCCTGGTCCTGACGCTCATAGCGTTGGCAGGTTGTGGTGATACTGGGACAGGGGTTCTTCGGACTGCCAACCTGGTGAGGGAAGGCACGGGCGTGTGGACGAACTGTAGCTTCGGGATTTGCGATTTCGTGGGCGATGCCCGAAACATAGGCGAAGGCTGCGCCGAAGAGGTTAGGGCCGTGATCAAGTTTTTCGACACCGCCGGCGTACAGCAAGGGCCTTCCGAGGACTGGAGGCTCCCTTCTTTCCGTGTGATCCGGCCTGGCGAGGCGTTCATCTATGAAGTCGTTTCCTCCGAAACGATCATGGACGCCACCGCGTCGAGCCAAATCGAGTTTTCGTGGACGGATACCGAGTGCTAGTCGGTTGACTGCCCATCCTCTTGGGGGCCGATAATCAACCCGGTTACCCTCGATCGACAATCGATGTTGTTCCTGTTCAGCGGCCGACTAAACTTGCAAGTAATTACGACGTGCTTACGGGAGGCATGCAAATGAAAACCAAGATCGTTCGAATCGGAAACTCAAGAGGCGTCCGAATCCCGAAGCCTCTGCTCGAGGAGGCGGGGCTGGAGGACCAGGTGCGATTGAGAGTCGTCGAAGGGTGGTGCTTTCTCCGGACGAACTGAATCGACACCTCAACACCGTCGTGGTGGCTCCAATGACGACCGGCGGGCACCCGTATCCGTTTCGAATCGCTTGCCGTTTCCAGAAGCGAGACGGATTCGTGGTGCTGGATCAATTGAGGGCCGTCGATACACATCGACTGATGCGAAAACTTGGACGCCTCAGCCCCCAGGCGACCGCCAGTTCACTCAGTGTATTGGAGGAGATGTTCACCGAATGATTCTAAAGGCTTCGCGCAGGTCCTATTCGTCGTCACCGCCCGGGTCGCGCAAGAACTCATCCTGGGCCTCGAGCCACGTCGCGAACTCGCTGTCCATCCACGGGCGCGTCAATGGCCAGTCTGCACCGAGGACCTTGGCCTGGGAAACCATATTCGCGATCGCGAGCTCCGCAGCATCTTTGACCCTCATGTTGAGGTAGCCGGAGTATCGCTCCAGCTCGGTGTACAGGTCGGTCGGAATCCTTAGTGTGACCTGTCTTCTGTCACCATTACCCGGTTGTCCCATACGGTCCTCCTAAGCGAAGAGAGCCTTACAGGATGATCGCCAGTGGCACCAGGAATACGTAACCCAGAACGAGTAGGATCGGAGCCCACGTGATGGAGCCTATAGAGAGAAGCCAGTAGCCGAGCGCAATGGTCACGAGGGCTCCGGCCGCGAACGCGAGGTTGATCCTCGAGAACTGTAGCGACGCCTTACCCGCCCCAACCGCATCGCCGCGTTCTTTTTTCTTGCTCATGGCCCAGATCCTATTTCAGGGGACCTACTCAGGATAAACGACCGAGCCCGGACCTCACAGGCCGAGCCGCTCCACGTACCGGGTGAGCCGGGACCGAGAGATCCCGAGAAGCGAGGCGGCTTCCGTCTTGTTTCCGTCCGTTTGCTCCAGGACACGCCGGATTTGGCCCTCGATCGCTGCGTCCAGCGTCAGATCGCCCTCAGGCACGCGACCCGAGCCCTTCGGCGACACACTCACGTCGGCATGGATCCCGAGCGTGAGATGGTCCGGACCCACCAACGGCCCCCTCGCCACGATGGCGGCACGGGTCAACGCGTTTTCGAGTTCGCGCACGTTACCGGGCCAATCGTACTCCTCAATACGGGCCATCGCATCGTCCGAGATCGCCCCACCGTGGCTCCCGTCTCACGGCGGATGCGCCCGAGAAGATGCTGCGCGAGAAGAGGGATGTCCGCCTTCCTATCACGCAGGCTCGGGACGTAGATCTCCACGACCCGCAGACGGAAGTAGAGATCCTCACGGAACCCGCCCTCGGACACCAACTCTTCCATGGGCTGATGCGTGGCAGCCACGACACGCGCCTCGGTCGTCTTGGGCTGTTCACCGCCAACCGGATTGCCGTTCCTGAAGCACCCGAAGGAGCTTGGACTGAAAGTCCGGGGACGTGTCCCCGATCTCGTCGAGGAAGATCGTGCCCCGCCCCGCGAGTTCGAAATACCCCTTTTTCCCTCCTACTGCGCCGGTGAACGCCCCACGTACATGTCCAAAGAGCTCCGATTCCAGCAGCGTATCGGTGAGCGCGGTACAGTTGACCGCGATAAACGGCTCATCCGAGTGAATCGAGTGGTCGTGCACGGCCCGGGCGATCATCTCCTTGCCCGTGCCCGTCTCTCCTCTCACCAGGACGGTAGCCCGATTCCGGGAAAGCACTCCGATCATCTTGTAGATCTCGATCATCCGGGGATCCCGGCCAACCACTTTTCTGGCCCCCGCGTCGGACTCGGCGCCGTCTGGCTCTTCGCCCTCTGCCTCCCGCTGCTCCACGGCGGCTCGATTGACCTCCTGATCGCTCAGACAACGATCCACGACCGCCTCTAGTTCTTTGAGCCCCACGGGCTTCACGAGGTAGTCGAAGGCGCCGGACTTCATGGCCTCCACGGCGGACGTCATCGTGTCGTGTCCCGTCATGACGATCACGTCGACGTACTCCATGGACTCCCGGATTCGGCTCAAGAGCTCGAGCCCCGTCATCTCAGCCATGCGTACATCGGTGACGACCAGAGCCGGATCGAAGGCGCTGACCTTGGCGAGGGCGACCTCCGCGCTGTCCGCTTCGTCAATCTCGTGACCCGAATATTCGAGCTTCTCTCGAAAAAGGGATCGGAGGTCGGCGTCGTCGTCGACCAGAAGAATGCGAGACACGTTGGATCCTTTCTAGGAGCGCGTTGCCAACTCTTACTCCACCCCGTCCGGGTCGGGTCCAGCATCACGATCCTGTAAACCTTCATGGGTCAGCCAGAAGCTGGGCCGATCCGGGATATCCACCGCTCTGAGTCGGGCCATCCGCTCCCGCCCTACCCTCCTCCGAACCCCCACCATGGCAACGAGCAGCAGGCTCAGAAACATCCAAAAGACCGCCGAATGGGAGAGGACGAAGAGCCACCCGTAGCGCTCTTCAACGTAGCGCCGCCAGTCCTCCTCGAATTGGCCGGTCGTGGTTCCGAACGTGGCTCGAAAGGCCCGCTCGAAGTTTCCATCGTCCTTCCACCGTCGGAGCAGCACCTCTAGCGCCCGCGGCCCACCTTCCACCACCAAGTATTCCACGGTGGTGGCCGACAGAAGATACGCGATGCGAGCCCTGGACTCATCCCTCGGCCACGAAAAAGTGAGGGAGTCGAGCGGGCTGCCCCCTCGGGCCAACGCGATCCGAAGTTTCCAGCCCTCGCTCCAGTCCCAGCCGCCGCTCGCCCACTGAGCGTATCCCTCGGAGAACCAACGGGGCAAGCGGAGTCCCTCCAAGTATTGATGTAGGCCTATGTGCGCCCATTCATGCCGCAGGGTACGGGCGTCACTCCAGCCCGCGCCCCGCTCCGATGCGAACGCCGGAACGACAATCGTCGACTGGACTGGCAACGCCACACCGGCGCCCCAGTCCGGGGCCGCTCCCCCGGTGAGGCGAACGAACTGGTCTTCGTCCGGGGCTAGCACGAGAAGGACGCCGCTCGGTACCCCCGGGGGCAGACCTGGTAGTGGGGCCGCGCCATCTAAAGTGCGGAGCACTCGGACAGCCTTGACCGAATCGGCGGAAACGAAAGCGACGGTGGCCCGCGCCCCGGCCAGGTACCGGCCGTCCGGAAGCCTCAGCCCGGCGTCGTCCTGCCACCGCACGTCCGCGGCGGCCGCGTCCTGCACGTCAGGGCTCTGCCTACTCCCGTCCAGTCCGACCGTATCCTGCCCGATCGCGAGAATCAGGGCCAGGACGGTCGGAATCACGTCCCCGCCGCGGCTCCGAGTTGGTCGATCTTCGTCCGGAGAGAGGAGTTATCGGGGTTCAATTCCAGGGCTCGACGCCACAGCACGGCAGCTTCCTCGGTGTTGGAGTTCTCGAGTTCGATGGCGCCGAGCTTGATCAAGACATCCTCCCCTAGGCGGGGTTCCCACCTCAGGGCCGACTCATAGTGTTGCTTGGCCTGAGCCTTGTCTCCGTGGCCCAGGGCTTGGTCCCCGAGGGCCTTGAAGGCCTGGGGAGGAGGAGAATCGGCCTGGATGGCCCTCTCGTAATAAGCCTTCGCGATCTCGCCGTCCCCCCGATGCTCCAGAACGGCTCCGGTATTCACGAGGATCGCCCCCTCATCCGGATATTGCTTGAGTCCCTCTTCACCGATCTTCAAGGCGCCACCCATGTCCCCCGCGAGTCCCGCAGCAATAACGCAAAAAGCGTAGAACATTGGCGGCGGCTTCTCCGATCCGAGCTGATCGCGGTAGGCCTTGAGTGAGCCCATCGCGGCGGCGGCGTCTCCCGATTTCATTTGGACGATGCCTCGCGCAAGGGCTAGACCGGCGTCGCTCCCATCGAGCTTCTCCGCCGCATCCAGGGTTGAGAGCGCCTCGGCGTACCTGCCCAGCCGTTCGTACGTGAAGGCACGATTCCGGAGCAGGCCGTACGAAGGCTTCGCGTCCTCGCCGATCCCGTCGAAGTGAAGGAGAGCCTCCTGCGCCTTGCCCTGTCTCAGACTGATGAGCGCCAGGTGGGCCCGTGCGGCCGTGTGCGTCGGGTCAGCCTCGAGGACCTTTCGGAACTCACGGGTCGCTTCTTCCATCGACCCGGACTGATATGCGACCAGTCCCGGCCCGAAGTGTTCCTCCACGGATCCCTTGGCCTCGTCCTCGCGTACGCGCTTACCGACCTGGACCGCAAACCCGGCTTGGATCAAGCCGTACAACGCTTTTCCAGTGTCGAACTCGGCGAGTCCGGACTCCACGACTAAATCTGTGACCGAACGCTCTCCGTCTATCATAGGGATGATCCGCCTCTGGTCGTCCGTGAGGTCGAGGCCTTCATCCTCGAGGGGATTCCGTTCCAACGAGAAGATGAGATCCATGGACGTGATCTTCTTTTCGACCACACTCCACTCGTCCACCCGGCGCGCTCCCTCCATAAGGAGGGCATCGATGCTGATCGACACGCGAAATACGCCCTCTTCGGGCATAACGTCCGGCTCGAACTCGAACGTCCCTTCACTCCATTGAAAGATCATGTAGACGGCCTCATGGATCTGCACGGAGATGTACTCCTCCAGCGTCTCCTGAGTCAGGCTACCCAGCTCGACGAGCACCTCACCCAATCTGGTTCCGGTGACTTTGTGCTGCGCCATCGCCACCTCGAGTTGAGCCTTGTCGATGACTTCGTGCGTGACTAGAAGATCTCCGAGCCGGTCCGGCCGGTTCTTGACGGAGGCGAAGATTACGTTTCCGCCCTCGAAGTAGACGTAGCCCTCGTTCTGCTTGTGCGTGAGACTCAGGCAGCCGGTCTTCCCGCCCATCCCGAGGAGTTGGGAGATGTCGGCGAGACTGACGTCGGTGAGTGCGCCTTTGATTGCCATACCGTGCTATGCCTACTCCGTCAATTCGACAATGCGTTCATCAACTGCCGTCCAGTCCCACACCACGTTTTCCTTTGACGGGTTCCAAACCGAGGCCGTCGCGACCGGGTCCCCCACCTCGGCTCGAGCCGCTTCCGGTGGATCCACTGGTTCTGGGGTTTTCTCCTTCTCTGCCGGTGTTTCGGCGGCGGCGGGTGCGGTTACCGATTTGTCCGCGGCGGGCGTCAGGACAGGACCATCACCGACCTCGACCTCTTCCTCCGGAGGAAGAGCGCTTTCGGCCACCTTGGGCCGCATGAATCCAGCCCAGAGATCGTCGTCTTGGATATACTCGGGTGGCGCCTTTTCCAGATTCAACACTCCCGCACCTTGGGGCAGACCCCGGCCGGGCGCCTCCACCACGAGGCCCATCTCGAAGCGAGTCCGCAGCCTGTCGTCAATGTCTTCAATCCCGGAGGGCGCCCGGTCTGCCGCGATCATTATCTTCGTGCCGGTGCGCTTCGATGCCTCGAAAAGGTGGAAGAACTCGTCCTTAGCGCGCTCGGTCCCAGAAATCAGTTCGGCGTGGTAAAGGATCAAGAGGTCCACATCCCACCAGCGTTCCCGCCAGGCCCCAGCCACACCCTCCGACAAAGCCCGAATGTAATCCTCCGCGAATTCCGCAGCCGAAATGACGGCGATGTTCGCAAGCTTATGCCCTTCTCGAAAGGATCGTGCTGTCGCCGCCAGCAGCGCCAACGGACCTGTACGATTCCCACTCCATACGTACAGGGGATTGTACTCCGGACGTTCCTCGGTGATGAGCTTACCGGCTGCCCTGATTACGACTGGCTCGAAGTTGGACTCGAGATCGGCCAGGAGAGGACCCTCTCCCAAGCGCGAGAAAGGCCGCACTCGCTCCAAAGCCGAAGCGAGCAGCGAATTCGCCTCATCCAAGCGCTCGGGATCCTTGAGCACACCGACAGCGGCCTCCGGCCAGGGATTACCGGCGGTGGCCAGGGACTTTTCCACCTGACGGAGGCGGGCGATGTCTCTGCGGAATTGGTCCGCCACTTCCTGGGGGTCCTCGGGAGCCGTGTCGGTTTCGAGGATTCGGCGCAAGCGTGTACCCGAGAATCCTTCCTTCTCAAACATCTCCGCCGTCTCCCGGAGCAGCCTTCTCCAGGGCTCCTCCTCCCTCTCCACCTTGTGCGTCACCGAGTGGGAAAGCTCCTCCATGAACGAGCCGAACTCATCGAGGAGCTGCTGGCCAGCGATCGATCCTTCGGCCGGCACCTCTTCCGGTTCCTCAAGGCCCGCCAACTCTTCGATCTCGTCCTCCGCGACCTGGCGGCCTTCCAGTTCCTGGATGGCGAGAATCTTGTTGAGCGCGCCCCCCAGTTGGCGGACGCTGCCGAAGGGGTGCTTCGCGAGCGCCTCGGCCACGCCCGGCTCTAACGTCTGGTCCCGCTCCTCGGCCTTCTTACGGAGGATGGCCACCTTGGTCTCATACTCCGGCACGCCGATGTCGACGATCAACCCACCCGAGAACCGAGTGAGCAAGCGCTTGTCCAGCCCGTCGATCTCGGCGGGCGGGCGGTCACTGGCGAGGACGACCTGACCCCCGGACTTGCTCATTCCATCCAGAAGCCTGAGCAGCATCTCCTGCGCTTCGTTCTGCCCGGTAAAGAACTGGACGTCGTCAAGGAGGAGGATATGGAGTTCTTCGTACCGCTGTCGGAGCTCATCCTCAGACCCGGCCTGGACGGCCTGCGTGAGTTCGTTGAGGAAGCTCTCGACCGTCACGTAAACGGCCCCAAAACCGGGATGTACACGGGCCGAATAGTGCGCGATACCATTGAGGATGTGAGACTTCCCCAGGCCCGATGAAGAATAGATGAAGAGAGGGTTATAGGAAGTGCCGGGCGCGTCGGCCACGCGCCGTGCCGCCGCCGCCGCGAGCCGGTTCTCGGGCCCCACGATGAACGAATCGAACGTAAATCTCGGATCCAGGTCCGTGGCTACCACAGCTCTACCTCAACCTCCGTCACTTTACTCCTTCGTTTCGTGCCCACTCGGCGCACGCTTGTAGGTCCTCCGGGAGAGGCCGCTCGAATCGCATCGCCTCGCCACTCACCGGATGGGCGAAGGAGAGCCTCCACGAGTGGAGGAACTGCCGCTCCACTTTTTGGCGCAGCGTTTTCGCCCAATTCTGGGCTTTGCCGCCGATCCCGCGCTCCCAGCCCGCGCCATACACGGCGTCCCCGACCACCGGATGTCCGATATGCGCCAGGTGGACCCGAATCTGATGGGTCCGCCCCGTGCCCAGCGCTACACGTAACAATTCGGCGCCGAGCCAACGCTCCACGACGCGAAGGCGTGTCACGGCGGAGCGTCCAGTCTCCACTACCGCCATACGCTGCCGATCCGCCCGATCGCGTCCGATCGGCGCAGTAACCTCAAGAGGTGAATCGGAAAGGTGCCCCCATGATGCCGCAATATACAGACGCTTAATTTCATGCCGTTGAAGCGCTTCGGAAAGGGCGTGGTGCGCCCTGTCGGTTTTGGCCACTACCATGAGCCCCGAGGTGTAGCGATCCAGGCGGTGCACGATCCCGGGCCGCAGCCTTCCTCCAATACCCGACAGATCGTCCGTGTGCGCAAGGAGCGCGTTGACCAGGGTTCCAGTGGGATGCCCAGGCGCCGGGTGAGTCACCATGCCCGCGGGCTTGTTCACTACGAGGAGCGAAGAGTCCTCGAACAGGACGTCCAGGGGTATGTCCTCCGGCTGGGCGTCCAGCGCCTGGGGCGGAGGAACCCGCACCTCGATCTCCTGCCCAGCCTCGAGTCGATCGGACTTTCGCGCTACCTGACCGTCGACCCGTACCCTTCCCTCCGCCACCAGCGCCTGCACCCGGGCCCTGGAGAGGTCCGAATTTCCGGCCACATAGGCATCGAGCCGATCCCCGTCACGATCGACCTTGAGGACCTCCACCCGCTCCTCAATCACTGTCAGTCCTGGGCTCCGGCCCCGGGCCGACCCTCCGACGAGTCGCCCTCTGCGCCCCGATTGAGTGCGATCACGACGTCCATATCATCGATCTTGACGCTCTGGACGGAGTCGTAGCCGGCGATGCTGTCCCGGCTGTCATCGATCTCGAGCTGAACCGCCAGAGTCTCACCACAGATGAAATCATGGTGATCACCCGCCGCCGCTCTGATGTGCGCCGGACCGTACACTCCCAGCCGGATCCGGTCCGTGATGGCCAAGCCAGACTCCTTGCGAAGTCGTTGAATGCGGTTGACCAGCTCTCGCGCGCTTCCCTCCGACTTCAGATCTTCATCCAGAGTCGGATCGAGGGCGGCCGTGTACCCGCCCTCGGATCGCACCACGAGGTCCCCCTTGGACTCCTCGGCGACGGTCAAATCCTCGGGATCGAGCACGACGTTGCGGCCGCCGACTTCGATCGATACCGGATCCCCAGCGGTATACGCCCGTAACTCCGGCTCGGAGAGATCGCGGATCGCAGTGGCGGCAAGTTCCGTTTCCTTACCGAACTTCTGACCCAGCGCCTTGTAATTCGGCTTCCCGGCCAGCATAGTCAGACCATCGGCCGAAGCCAAGAAATCCACAGCCTTGACGTTGAGTTCGTCTTGGAGCAGATCCAGTACCTCACTCCGAATCTGCACCCCCCCGGGAACGACCGCGAATAAGCGCTTGAGCGGTTGACGAACCCGAATCTTGACCTCCTCTCGGGTCGCGCGGCCAAGGGTCACGAGCGCCCTCACAGCTTCGACTTCCCTTTCCAGGGCCTCATCGCGAGCCTCCAGCCCTTCCGCGGAGCCGTCCTCCGGAAACGCCTCCAGATGAACGCTCTTCCCGGTGAGTCCACGGTGGACCCAGTCGGAGACGAACGGCGTCACCGGCGCGGAGAGGAGGCACACGGTGCGCAGCGCCTCCCAGAGTGTCCGGAAGGCCGCACGAGCGTCATCGTCATCCGTATTCCCCCAAAACCTTGGTCGGGACCGCCGGACATACCAATTAGACAGCTCCTCACTGACGAATTCGCCCAAAGCCCGGTAGGCTCGTGTGAGCTGATAACCGTTCAACTCCGAACGCACCTCTGTTACGACCGAACTCAGCCGAGAAATCAGCCAACGGTCGAGCAGGTTTCGTTCCTGGGGCGCCGGGTCGGCCTCCGAGGGCGCCCAGTCCTCCGCGTTGGCGTAGAGCGTGAAGAAGCGGTAGGTGTTGAAAAGAGTGTCCAGAAACCTTCGGGATGCCTCTTGGACGGCCACGGGATCATACCGTTTGGGCACCCATGGGTTGCTGGACGTGATCAGATACCACCGGATAGCGTCGACCCCATGGTCCGCGATGGCATCCCATGGATCCACTGTATTCCCGCGCGACTTCGCCATTTTCTGGCCCTCGATATCGAGGATCAGATCGTTTACCACGACGTTTCGGAACGGTTGGCCCTTGCCCAGCATCGTGGAGATGGCCAGCAGGGAGTAGAACCATCCCCGCGTCTGATCGAGACCCTCACAGATGAAGTCGGCGGGGAAATGCCGCTTGAATTCATCCTGACCCTCGAAGGGGTAATGCCACTGTGCGTACGGCATCGAGCCCGAGTCGAACCAGCCGTCGATCACCTCCGGCGCCCGCCTCATGGTCCCGCCACACCCTCCACAGTTCCACGTGTGCTTATCGATGTAGGGACGGTGAGGGTCGAAATCGTCTCCCAAGGGTCCGGTGCGCTCCGCCAACTCCTCGTAGTTCCCGATCCACTCCACGTGGTCCGGCTCCTGATCGCACACCCACACCGGGAGCGGCGTACCCCAGTAGCGATCCCGAGAAAGCGCCCAATCCACGTTTCCCTTGAGCCACTCTCCCATTCGGCCCTCGCCGATGTCCGGTGGGAACCAGTTCGTAGCCCGATTGTGGGCCAACATTTGGTCCTTCAGCGTGGAGGTAGCGGCGAACCACGAATCCCTTGTGATGTATATGAGTGGCGACTCGCAGCGCCAGCAGTGCGGATAGGAGTGAACCGTGGTGCCGAACCGAAAGAGATTCCCTCGCGATTCGAGCTCTTCCACCAACACCGGATCGGCGTCCTTCACGAACACGCCCGCCACCAACTGGGTCCCCTCGACGAACAATCCCGAATCGTCGACGGGCCGGAGCAACGGCAAATCGTGCCGCTGTCCAGCGGCGTAGTCGTCTGATCCAAAAGCGGGTGCGATGTGCACGATGCCGGTACCGTCTTCGGAGCTGACGAAATCCTCGGTGATCACGGTCCAACCGTTCCCCGGATCCTCCGGCGCGGGAACGACCTCGAGCGGCCGGGCATAGCGTATCCCCTCCAACTCCCTACCCTGATACCGATGGAGGACCTCTACTCCCTCTGCGAGAACTGTTTCGAGGCGGTCCTCAGCCAATACCAGACGCCGTCCCTCGTACTGGACGTCCAAGTATTTGAGGTCCGGATGCACGGCCAGGGCCGTGTTGGAAGGAACCGTCCACGGCGTCGTCGTCCAGACCACGAATGCTCGTCCCTCCGGGTCCGGCTGGCCCTCGTTCGTCAACCAGGGGCACAGGAAGTGGAGAGATGAGTCCTCGATATCCCGGTACCCCAACGCGACTTCGTGGGAGCTGAGCCCGGTTCCGCACCGTGGACAATACGGGACACTCTTGTACCCTCGGTACAACAGACCCTGATCCGCGAGCTGCTTGAGAATCCACCATACGCTCTCCACGTAGTCGACGTCGAGGGTGGCATACGGTCGTGTGTAATCCAGCCAATAGCCGATGCGCTCGGAGAGGTTTTCCCACTCCTGCTTGTATGTAAAGACCGAGTCGCGGCAGGCCGCGTTGAACTCCGCAATGCCGAGAGCCTCGATTTCGGGCTTGCCCGAAATCCCCAGCCTTTTCTCAGCCTCGATCTCAACCGGCAACCCATGCGTGTCCCAGCCGGCAATGCGGGTAACGCTCCGCCCCTCCATCGTCCGCAGCCGGCATACCAGATCCTTGATCGTCCGGCTGATGATATGGTGAAGTCCCGGACGGCCGTTGGCCGTGGGGGGGCCCTCGAAAAAAACGAACGGCTCACCGGATTCCGTGGCCTCCAGTGTCTGGCGAAAGAGGTCCTCGTCGCGCCAGCGGGCCAGAGTCTCTTCCTCGAGGGCGATCAGTGTTTCGGGGATTTCCGGATATGGCATCAAGTCATTCCTGGCTACGAAAAAGCCGAGATCGCCTCAGACAGTCCGGTGGCGGGCGCCACCGCACCCTCACTCGGTGTCCTCTTCCTTCCGATCCATCATTATGGAAGAGAGCCACAGTGAGTCCCCGCCGTCCTGCCCCTCGGGGGGCTGCGTCGCGTCAGCCTCCGCTGCCACAGACTCTTCGTCCGGGGCCACCGATTCGGTGCCGAGAGGGTCATCAGCAACGGCAGCCACGCCTGCGGTCTCCACAGTCTCCGATGCAGAGGCGTCGTCCGCGTCGTCGCCGCCGTCCTCGTCGTCGCTGTACTCGTCGTCTCCGTACTCGTCGCCGTCCTCGGCTTCGCCAATCGACCAGGACGCTTGGCCAAGCTCGAGGTCCAGCGTGACACCTTCCAGTGGAGCTCGGCCAAGCTCAACCTCGACCGTATCTAGCTCACGCTCCAAGAAGGTCCGAAAGGCCTTCAAGAAGCGACCACGGTGGCGCTCCAGCTCTTGCAGGGCGGCGCTGCGCTCCGCGAGGAGCTTCTCGGCCTCCCCCATCATTCCGTCGATGCGCACTCGTGCCTCCCGCTCCAGGAGCTTCGCCTCCCGGCTCGCCTGCTTTTTCATATCCTGGCGGAGCTCCTGCGCGGTCACCAAAGCCTCTTGGACTGCTTGTTCGCGTCCCTCCTGCACGACCACCTTCTCTCCCAGCCGCTCGATTCTCTCGCGGAAGGCGAGATTTTCTTTGACCAAGACCTCCATCCGCTCCGCGACCAAGTCTAGGAACCCGTCGACCTCCTGCGGATCGTAGCCCCGAAGCCCCTTACCGAAATCTCCCCGCTTCTTGCGCACGTCCAACGGCGTGAGGTCAATCATGGGCCGTTCGTTTCCCGAAAAGAGCCGTGCCGATGCGAATCATTGTGCTGCCCTCCTCGATGGCAATTTCGAAATCGTTCGTCATACCCATTGAAAGATGTTCACCACAATACCCCTCGACCGCCCGAAGCTCCTCATGAAGCATCCGAACCCCTTCAAACGTGCGCCGAAGTAGTGCCTGGTCGTTCGTGAACGGAGCCATGGTCATAAGGCCCCGAACCTCCAGGCCCGGCAAAGTAAGGACTTTCGAAATGTCGTCCCCGAGGCCATCACCCGGAAGGCCTGATTTACTCTCCTCTCCAGATGTGTTCACCTGCACCAAGACGGAAACGATCTCGCCTGCCTCCATGGCCGCGTTCGAGAGCCGTTGGGCCAGCCGGACCGAATCGATCGAGTGGACCAGGTCGGCCAACCCGACGAGCCGCGGTGCTTTTCGCCGCTGGACATGGCCAATCATATGCCACTGAGCCCGCGCGTCCTCCAACGCCGCACGCTTCCATGCGAGCTCTTCTGTCCGATTCTCCCCCAAGTCGAACAGACCATGCGAAAGTGCCACGTGCACGGCCTCGATGGGATGCGCTTTGGTCACCGCCACCAGGGTGACTTTGTCCGAGTCGCGGCCGCTACGCTGCGCCGCGTCAGCGATCCGGTCCCGGATCTCCGGCAGCGATGCCGTGACCCGCTCATCATACGTGGAGGTGATCATTCTATCGCGTCGAAAAAAAACGACCCCGCCGGCCAGGCCGGCGGGGTCGTCTCCGAAGAACCGTCAGGCCCAGCCGCTATTGGACCTGGAAAGTAATCGGCAACTCAATCCAAACCGCGACCCTCTGGTCCCGGTTCAGAGCGGGCGTAAACGAGATGATATTCGCGACCCTGAGGGCCGCATCGTCGAACTGCACCTGTCCTGAACCCTGAGAAACTCTACTGTCCGCAACCACGCCCTGTTCCGAAATGAAGAACCAAACGACGACGGTCCCACCGATTCCGGCGTCCCGAAGAATGGGAGGATACTCCCTCATCAGGGCTGTCTGGACCTCATTCCGGTTTCTGACCTCTGGCCGGACGGTCATGGGCGTGAACACCGGAGCCGCGGAGATGTCGGCGGGCCCATCGTCGGTGGGCGGCGGCGGAAGGTCTTCAATCGGATTGTCCTGGAACGTCGTCGGAGCAATCGTGATATCGTCGTCGATAGCCGCGGTGGCCATCACGGGCGTCGCAGGCCGCGAAATCGCCTCGGGCGGCGGGGGAATCTCAATTTCCGGCGGAAGCTCGATCATCTCCAGCTCCTCGGCGGTGAAGGATACGTCCTCCGCCGTAAGCGTCGGCCAGAACTGAAACAGCATGAAGTGGACGACCGTCGCCGCGATCATCGAGCCCCAAAACCACGAACCGAAGGACCGCTTGAATCGGTCGTTCTCCGTCTCGAGTTTGTCGGTCACCGCCTCAGCGGGAATGGCTTGAGCGTTCATCGTCTCTCCCGTGTCATGCTTTGCTCCAACTCCGTGGCGAAAACGACTCGAACCACTCCGGCCGCCACCAACTGCTTCTGAAGCAAGTCGATCGTCGTGTACTGGACTTCTCGATCCGCCCGAATCGAAATCACCAACGCCCGATCCGAAGCCGCGTAAAGCGGGGCTATCACAGCGGTAACCTCAGGCAGCGTATAGGGCCGGTCATTGATGAAGATGCTACCGTCCCGTTGCACCCAGATGTTTAGAATGTTCTTCAGTTTCTCATCGATCTTCTCTGTGGCCTCCGCTGCCGGCCAGACGATCGGCCGGTCTCGGTCCCTCTGGAAAACGGTGGTCACCATGAAGAAAATGAGAAGCAAGAAGGCGATATCGGCCATCGAGGAATCCGGTACGTTCGAAGACGCCTGGGATTTCCGTGAAAATCCTCCCGACTTGATCGACATGGCCTAACCCTCGAAGAGTTGCAGAGATATACGTTCGGCACCCGCACTGTGAAGCGCATCCAAGACGTCTACCATGAACTTGTAGGGTGCTTGGGGATGGGTCTTGACCGCGGCGATGAGATTGGGATTTTCGCTCACATCCTGGCGCCAAATCGCTTCGACCCCGTTGGGCGGCGTGGTCTGCACCTGCTGGCTTTCCCCACGCTTGATTTCGATGAGCCCATTGGGCTGAATGATGATGTGAAGGATATTCTGGGCACTGACCGCGACCTCACCGCCCTCCTCCGGGAGGACGATGGCGAGCCCCTTGTCCTTCGGGAACGTCGTCGTCACAAGGAAGAAAATCAGAAGTAGGAATGCGATGTCCGCCATCGATGAGGACGGAACCTTGTCGCTGACTTTCGATTTCTTTTTGTCTAGTACGGCCATTTCTGCAGCCCTCGTATGTTGTGCCCAACGTACCGGCTATCCGCCGGAAAGGTTCCTCAAAATCGCTACGATGTCGCCCCGCCGGAGCCCGAGTCTTGGGGCGGCATGTCCGCCGGTGAGCCAGCGCCCCTAACCCCGGCCGAGGCCAACGGTTGGTCAATCCCCCGGCTGTAGGAAAGATCGAGCACTTTCTGCGCCCCCTGCTCCATATCGAGAATCAGCGTGTCGATCCGAGTGACGAAGAAGTTGTAACCGATATTAACGGGAATCGCGATCAGCAGTCCGGTCGCCGTCGTCAGCAACGCTACCTTGATCCCTCCGGCAACGAGCGTCGGATCGACATCTCCGGCGGCCTCGATCGCGGCGAACGCGAGAATCATTCCGACCACGGTGCCCAAGAAGCCCATAAGCGGCGCGACGTTGGCCACGGTGGCCAGAATGACGAGGCCCCGCTCCAGAAACCCGAGCTCGATTGTCCCCGTCGTGCGAATGGCTGAAGCCAAACCCTTGTCGCTGGTATCGTCGGACGTGATACGGCGCAGCCCAGCCACAAGAATCGCGGCCGCCGGGCCGGGACGCGCTGCCGCGAGCTCCGCCGCATCGGCAAGGCGGCCCTCGGAAGCGGCCTCTTCGACCTCGGCGAGCACGGTCTGAGTGCTCGCGTGCGCAACCCAAAGGGTCCACGACTTGGCAATGATCACACCCAGCGCTATGAGCGAACACAGCACGAGCGGATACATCATAAACCCGCCATCAGAGAACAACGACAGTAGGTGATATTGACTGGCGTCCAAGCGCCGCTCCTTTGCAAAACGGTCCGCTGATCGCCGACCGCTCGACGATCCGACATCTAAAGTGGCGGAAATGTACAGTTGAAGTGGCGGGAATGTACAGTGCCCGTCCAAAATTTCCTAGTGGGGCAAACGGATTTCCCCTCTACACCGTCTAGGGAATGAGGAGCAGAATCACGCGAGGGTGGGGGGCTGCGCGAGTGCCCCGGCGCGCTCCGGCATTGTTCCACCGAGAAGCTCCCGGAGGCGAGCTGAATCGACATCCCGCTCCAGGCGGCCCCGCAGCGCGATGGAGATCTTTGCCGTTTCTTCACTGACCACGATGACCAGGGCATCGGTCTCCTCACTGAGGCCGATCGCCGCCCGATGCCGTGTGCCCAGCGTTTTGTCGGTGACGGCAAACTGCGTCAACGGTAGAATCGCCCCCGCGGCTCGGATCTCGGCGCCGACAATGATCACCGCGCCGTCGTGCAATGGCGTCCCGGGCGTAAAGATCGTCTGGAGCATCGCCGCCGAGACACCTACCCGCTCCCGGCTGCCCGTTTGAGCGTACTCATCGAGGCCCACCTCCTGCTCCAGAACTATGATCGCGCCAGTCTTCTTTCGGGCAAGCTCCGCCACCCCGTGCACGATCTCGTCGATGAGCTGGTTTTCGGGCATCGGGTTTACGATGCGCAAGAGTCGGCTCTGACCGAGGCGGCTGAGCGCGGTCCGGAGTTCTGGCTGAAACACAACCAGCGCCGCGATCGCACCGTACTGAAGGAGGGTTGAGAGCAAGGACTCGATGAGCGTCAGTCTCAGGACCTGAGAGAGCAGATAGGCGGCCGCAATGACGAGGACCCCGAGCAGAATCTGCATTGCGCGGGTCCGCTGAATGATCAGAAGAACCCGAAATAGCAAAAAGGCCACAAAGAGTATCTGCAGCAGGTCCAGCCACCCCGGAAGAAAGAGCTGAAGCTGGGACCAGAGCTGAGACACCGACTAGCTCGACGCGTCGGCCTCCGGGTCCTCGGCGCTGAGTCGCACTACGGGAGTGCGCACCGTACCCGGGCTCGTCTCTTCATCACTGGACGGCTCGTCACCGAGCTTGACCGCCGTTGACACCTCCACCTCGTCCACGGACTCGGTGTCCAGTTCGTCCAAATCCGCATCGGCCGCGTCCGCCTCCGGCTCTCCACCATCCACCCCGCTCCCTTCCGACTCGCCCGCCTCGTCGTCGGTCGCCTCGTCTCCGTTCGCAAGCGGCGGAAGCTCCTCGCCCGCGTCGAGGAGATCGATCTCGGTGGAGCCCAGGGTCTCTCGATCGAGGAGCGCCTGCGCAACTCGTTCGAGGAGATCGCCATGCTCCTTTATGATCGAAATGGCGCTCTGCTCGGCCTCATCCAAGACCCTCTTGATCTCCTGATCCACCTGCTGGGCGGTGTGCTCCGAGACCTCCCGGCGCTGAACCAACTCCCGGCCCAAGAAGACCTCCTGATCGCCTTGACCGACCGCCATGAGTCCGATCACGTCCGACATGCCGAAGCGGGTCACCATCTGCCTCGCCATGGCCGTCGCTCTCTCGATATCGTTCCCCGCTCCCGTTGTGATCTTGTCCGGACCGAACGTGAACTCCTCGGCTACGCGCCCTCCGAACAGCATACACAGCTGCCCTTCGAGCCACTCCTTGGTGTAGGAGTGCCGATCTTCCTCCGGAAGGCTGGCCGTGATCCCGAGCGCGCGTCCCCTAGGCACGATCGTGACTTTGTGCACGGGGTCGAGCCCCGGAAGTCTGAGCCCGATAACGGCGTGGCCGGCCTCGTGGTAGGCGGTAAGCTCCCGCTCCGAATCGGTCAGAACCAGGCTTCGCCGCTCGGCCCCGAGCATGACCTTGTCCTTCGCCTCCTCGAAATGAAGCATGGCGACCTTGTCACTCCCGTCCCGAGCCGCCAGAAGAGCGGCCTCGTTACAGATGTTCGCTAGATCCGCGCCACTCAGCCCGGGCGTGCCCTTGGCCACCACTTTCAGCTCTACATCTCCCGCGAGCGGCAACTTCTTGGCGTGCACCCGTAGAATCCCCTCGCGCCCCCGGACGTCCGGGGAATCCACGATCACCTGCCGATCGAAGCGGCCCGGCCGCAAGAGGGCGGGATCGAGCACATCCGGTCGGTTGGTGGCCGCCAGCAGAATCACGCCCTCGTTCGACTCGAACCCGTCCATTTCGACCAGAAGAGCGTTCAGCGTCTGCTCCCGCTCGTCGTGTCCTCCACCCAAGCCGGCTCCACGGTGGCGGCCCACCGCATCGATCTCATCGATGAAGATGATGCAGGGAGCGTGCGCCTTCCCTTGCTCGAAAAGGTCGCGAACTCGGGAGGCACCCACACCGACAAACATCTCGACGAAGTCCGAACCCGACATCTGGAAGAACGGCCGGCCCGCTTCTCCGGCCACGGCTCGCGCAAGGAGCGTCTTGCCCGTTCCAGGGGGGCCCACCAGGAGGACGCCCTTGGGCAGACGGCCACCGAGTCGTGAGAACCGCTGCGGATCTTTGAGGAACTCGATGATCTCCTCGAGCTCGGTCTTGGCCTCGTCCGCCCCGGCGATGTCTGCGAACGTCACCTTGGGGGTGTCGGGGGAGATCAGCTTCGCTTTGGACCGTCCGAACTGAAACGCTCGATTGCCCCCGCCCTGCATGGTCCTGAATATCCAGATCCAGAACGCGATGAACAGAATCCATGGGAGCATTGTCACGAGGATCGTACCCCACCCCCGCGTCTCCAGCTGACCCGAGACTTCGACGTCGTGCTGCTCCATGTCGGCGAGAAGCTCAGCCGTGATCTCACCCGGCAGCATCGTCGTGAAGTTCTGGAACTCACGGCCCTCCTCCATGCGGGGGGCCCTGAGCTCACCTTCGATTCGCCTGCTCTCGACGACCGTCACCTCGAGGATATTGTCGGCGTCGAGCTGCGTCCTGAACTCGGTATACGTGAATTCGATCGCGGCCTGCTCCTGCCCTCGCATCAATTGCACGAGGAGAGCCGCCATCAGTACGAGCAGCAGCCAAAAGGCCCCCGTCCTGGAGACACGGGTCATCTTGGAGCTGTCGTCCGGAGGTCGAAGCGGGTCTTGTTCAGCCATATGTGGATAACACCTCAAGCGCCATCGGGGTTCGTCCCGACGTTTTCAAACGTCTCAATATAACGCCGGCAGCGGAAGCTTTCACCGAGTATCCGCTGCGCCCTCATCTCCCTGCGCGGTCGGGGGAGGCGATACGGACAGCATAAGCGCATCGTCTTCGGCGCCGGGCAAGAGGAGCGAGGACCGGGCCACGCCCGGAACCCAGAGTACCCTATCTTTGCCGTCGACGACAACCGGGACCCGAGAGCGCTCCTCCATGGCTACGCGTTTTTCCCCGAAGATCTTCTTCAGCTTCTTCGATCCATAAGAGCGCTTCATGCGATCTCCCGAGCTCCATCCACGAAGTGTTACCGGAAACTCGAGCCCCGAAACGGAGAACCTCTCCACCCAAGGAGTTATCGGACCTTGGTCGAGCGACCAAGTGACGGACCAGTCCCGGCCTCCGATCAAGACGACTGCCCGCCCGTTGCCCGGGCGCTCGATATCGAAGCTCTGGTCGACAGCCGAATCGGACGGATGGCTGAAGACCAGCCGGTCGAAGTACCGCATCAAATGTACCGTACCGGAGATCGGGTGACCGTGACCACTGGAGCCGGCGCTCGCAAATGCCAAGGCAGAGCGGGTTCCGGCCTCACCCAGCGTGGCCCCCAGTCGGCCTGCCAACTCCCGAAGAATCCGAGCCCGTACGGCCGCTTCATGACCCAGAAACGCAGTTCGGTCGATTTCGATGCGACGATCGCTTTCCTCGGTCACCAGGTCCCGCACGATTGGGTCTAGTAAGGACCTCCACGCTGCTTCTTCGGCGCTCGCGATGCGTCCCAAGCGCACAAGGGATTTCCGCGCAGCGGGAGCGACCCCCGCTTCGAGACGAGGGAGAATTTCGTTTCGAATGACGTTACGGGCGAAGCGCGGGTCCACGTTGGATGGATCTACGCGGGGTCGAATACCCGTCGAATCCGCGTACTCAGACAGACGAGCCCGAGTGAAGGGAAGGAGCGGACGCAGGATGCCGGGGTCTCTCTTCTCCGGAATCCCTTCGAGACCGCGCAGCCCGGTGCCCCGTACGATGCGAAACAAAATGGTCTCGGCTTGATCGTCGGCATGGTGTGCGGTCAGAACCCATCTCGCTCCAAGCGTCTTCCGTTCCCCCTCGAAAAACGCATAGCGCGCGTCGCGCGCCTCCTCCTCGTTCGACGGACGGCTTTCCGCCAGTCCGACCCTGCACTCTAGGCCCCACGCCGCGGCCCATCCGCGAACCCAGAGCGCTTCGGCGTCGCTGCCGGAGCGGATTCGATGGTTGAAATGACCAACCACCAGTTCCAGGGCAGGCAGCCCCGGGGAGAATCTCAGAAGATGGAGCAGGGTCAAGGAATCCACCCCACCGGAAACGCCCACTAAAATGCGGTCGCCCGCCGTGAAGAACCCCCGCCGCACAACGTGGTCGGTGAAATCGCGCGCGAGTCCGAGGTACGCGTTCACGGGTCTAAGCCATGTGATTCGAAAGGGGGGCGCACATCCGGCCCGGCCCGTGTGTTAGGACGCTCGCGCCGCGTCCCTGAATCCCTCGGCGTCCGCCGGATCCACCCCGTGCAGACGGAACAGCACGAGGTCGAGGAGGCGATCGGTGAGGGCGAGGTCCCGAGCCCTCTGGTCGTCCTCCTCCTCACCGGCTTCCCCCATCCCGTCCTGAAGGGCCACGACCCGCTCGGCCAAGAACCTCACGATTTCCTCGGCGATTTCAGGCCTTGGATTCGCCGGAGCGAGAGAGTCCGGCATGACCTGATCGAGCAGAAGACCCCGGATGAAGGCGAGAAACCCTGGGAAGGCGAGCTCCGCAAGAGGCTCACCCTCGACTTGCTCCTCGTCGGTGATGTTTTCCCACGCGAGCTCGTTGAGATACAGGTCGGTCGCCGCATTGCGCAGGTGATCGCGCTCGGGCTCCGACAACTCGTCGCCTCGGGCTGGCTCCGGTACGGCGAGCGGGCGCCCCAAAGCGCGCTCCATCTTCTCTCTCCGCCCTTCGAGCAGGGTGGTTGCCCGATCGTTCATACCTGAGCTCCTGGATGACTCAACTACGCCACGGGTCTGCCGACCCGCTTGCCCGCTTATGTACGTAAGTTACACATCTGTGTGCCCAGCCCGCCACCGTCGGGGCAAGCCAACGAAAAGCCCAGGCCACCGGCCCGGGCTTTCGATAGCGGAGGAGGGACTCGAACCCCCGACACGCGGATTATGATTCCGCTGCTCTAACCAGCTGAGCTACTCCGCCGTGCTGTTCAAGCCCCCAAAGCTCAAAAGAGTATCAGGGGGTGTCAATGGAGCCATCCTCCCCTTCCGGGGGTAGACTGGAAAAGCGCTTAGAACGCGCGTCAGCCACTAAGCACCCTCATTTCGAAGGCGGTGTAACATGGACTTCGGTTCCTTCTTCGGCGTGACCGCGATCATCGGGGGAGTGGCTCTGCTCACGAGCCTGCGCATCCTGTTCGAGTATCAGCGTGGCGTCGTCTTCAGGCTCGGTAGGCTCACGCGGGCCAAGGGACCCGGACTCATTTTTTTGGTCCCGTTCGGAGTCGAGCGCATGAAGAAGATGGATCTCCGGATCGTAGCGCTCGACATCGCTCCGCAGGACACGATCACGAAGGACAACGTCAGCGTGAAGGTCAACGCGGTCGTGTATTTCCGCGTCACCGACCCGTCCAAGGCGGTCGTAGAGATTGAAGACTACTACTTCGCGACGAGTCAGCTCGCGCAGACCACGTTGCGGAGCGTCATCGGGCAGTCGGAGTTGGACGAAATCCTCGTCGAACGTGAGCAGATCAACCGGGTGGTCCGCGACATCATCGACGAGGGGACCGATGCGTGGGGCATAGAAGTGACGGCCGTGGAGGTCAAAGACATCGATCTCCCCCAGGAAATGAAGAGAGCGATGGCCAGGCAGGCCGAGGCGGAGCGAGAACGGCGGGGCAAAGTCATCGCCGCCGCCGGAGAGGCGCAAGCGGCCATAAAGCTGGCCGAGGCCGCCCAGTTGATCCAGGACTACCCCGTGGCCATACAGTTACGATTTCTCCAGACGATGGTGGAGATCGCCGCTGAGAACAATTCGACAACCGTGTTCCCAGTCCCCATGGACCTCTTCAAGCCCATCGTGGAAGCCGGTGAGCGATTCAAGGCGCTGGGCGCACTGCCGGGGGCGCAGAGTGATCCGTCGAAGACGCTCGGAGTGGAGGCGTCCGAAAACGCGCTACCCCCCGGCGTCGACCCACAGATACCCGCCGGCGTGGATCCGGCGATGCTCACCGACGCGGCCAAAGCCATTTTGGGAATTGGGAGCGGCGAATCCCCGTCGGACGAGCAAGCCGTCCCCTCGACTCAGAGGGCCAGGGAGGACGAGGGCGAATGATCCTGGCGGTCTCGCGCCCTCAACGACACTCTGGATCCTGGACCGCGTCGGTAGGCACGGAGTCCGTAGGTCCGGTGATGCGGTAGAGGACCTCCCCCGCTCGAATCATCCCGTAACGCTCTCGCGCCAACCGTTCGATGGTCGCCGAGTCCGACTCCAGGGCGTTCGCCCAGGCCCGTAGACAATCGTTAGCCTGCTTCAACTCCACGAGCCTCTGTTCCAGCTCGACTCTCTCGGCCCGAATGCGGCCGACCTCGAATACGGAATACTCTCCACCGAACAACGCGAAGTAGAGGGCCAGTCCGATCAGCACAGGGAAGATGAACCGCTTCACGGCATTTGCCTCAGTCGTGTCACGAGTTGCGCCACTTCATCGGGTCCAGAGGCTCCTTCCTGGATAGGTGGCCGACTCCCCCAGATCCTCTTCGATTCGGAGCAGCTGATTGTACTTCGCGACGCGATCGGTTCGACTGGCGCTGCCGGTCTTGATCTGTCCCGCACCGGTCGCCACAGCCAGGTCCGCAATCACTGTGTCCTCCGTCTCTCCGGACCGGTGCGAGATCACCGACTTGTAACCGGTGTCGTCGGCCAGGCGGATCGCTTCGAATGTCTCCGTCAGGGTCCCGATCTGGTTGACCTTGATGAGGATCGCATTGGCCACGCCGTTGCGCACGCCGCGCTCGAGCTTGCTCACGTTCGTCACGAAGATGTCGTCGCCCACGATCTGGGTGGTCATGCCCACCACCTCGGTTAGCCGCTCCCAGCCCTCCCAATCGTTCTCCCCAAGCGGATCTTCCAAGGAGCGAATGGGATACCGGTCGAGCCATTCCGTCCAGAACTCCACCATTCCAGCGGCGTCGCGCCGTTCCCCCGTCGACCACCGAAAGACGTACTCGTCTTCGTCCATCCACTCGCTCGCCGCGGCATCGATTGACAACAACACGTCGTCTCCCGGGTGAAACCCGGCCCGCTCGATCGCCGTGAGGACGACCTCCACAGCTTCCTCGTTACTCGCGAGATCGGGTGCGAATCCACCTTCGTCCCCAACCGCCGTGTTGAGCCCTTTCTCCGACAAAACGCTCTTCAGGTGGTGGAAGATCTCGACGCCGCAACGCAGTCCTTCGGAGAACGTGTCGAAGCCCACGGGCATGACCATGAACTCCTGAATATCGACGTTGTTCGGGGCGTGGGCACCGCCGTTGAGGATATTCATCATCGGGACCGGAAGTACATTGGACTCGGCTGTACCAAGGTACCTGTATAGGGGCGACTCGTTTTCCCGAGCCGCCGCGCGGGCAGCCGCGATGGAGACTGCCAGGATCGCGTTCGCCCCGAGTCGCGCCTTATTGGAGGTTCCGTCGAGTTCGATCATCGTGTGGTCGAGCTCGAGTTGCTCTCGCGCCTCGAAACCCCGAACGGCCTGGCTGATCTCCGTGTTTATCGATTCCACCGCACCCAGGACACCCTTCCCCAAATACCGCCCGACGTCCCCGTCCCGGCGCTCGACCGCCTCATGCTCGCCCGTTGAGGCTCCGCTCGGAACGGAGGCCCGGCCGCGAACGCCCGTCTCCAACATCACCTCCGCTTCCACCGTGGGATTTCCACGTGAATCCAAAATTTCCCGGCCCGTCACATCTGTGATCGCCGACACGGCTTACTCACTCCTCTGGTAACTGACCCGCCGCTCGGTCCCAGCGACGGTGGCCGTGGTTCAAGATGGGTTCGACTTCGACTTCGATGGCCCCAGAACATCGTCCAATGGGCGCTCGCCCGGTAGACAGGAGCGGAGGTGGGCTCGCCCACGCGAACTGTGATGGTTCCGGGGGGGATGCCGATCTCAGCGCGATCCTTCGCCGGAGGCAAAGTGGTCGAACCCCCCACTCAACTGGTCCGGTCCCACGGCACCGACGACTTCGACCCCTGAGCCGTCCTCCACATGGCCAACACACGTCAGTCCGATCCCGAAGCGCTCCCGAAACTCGTTGGCCCACCGGACGGTCACGCCCGGCGGTGAGACGAAGCAGAGCTCATAGTCCTCCCCTCCCGACATCGCCAGGGACGGCGCGTCCTCCGCGGAGAGATCGGGGTGGACCGGAACGAGTCGCGCATCGAGTACGATTCGCACGCCTGACGCAGCCGCTAGGTGTCGAGCATCACCCGCCAAGCCATCCGAGAGATCGATCATGGCCCGTACTTGCACTTGGTCGGCCAGCCAACGTGCCTCGCTGATGCGGGCCGTCGGCCGTGCGAAGGACCGCCGCAGGCTCGGGTCGGGCTCCGCACCGTCCCGCCAGGCGCGCACCGCCCCGGCGCTCCCTCCCAACACGCCCGTGACCCAAAGCTCGTCACCGGGTTGTGCGCCGCTTCGTGTCACGGGCTCTTCCGACTCTCCTACGACAGTTACATCGATGACGACCGGCCCGGGAGACGCGGAGAGGTCGCCTCCCACCAAGGGCGCGCCAAGCTTCTCTAAAGCCGTCTTGATCCCGTCCCCAAGTGCGGACAGGACGGTCTGAGCCTCCTGGGGGGCGACCGCCAAAGAGATCAACACTGCAGCGGGGGTGGCCGCCATGGCCGCCAGGTCGCTCGCCGCCGCCGTGACAGCGCGCGCACCGGCCTCGGCAAACGTTATCCAGCTTCGACGGAAATGCACGTCCTCCACGCTCAGATCGGTGCTCATCACCAGCCGCCCCGCATCGATGACCGCTGCGTCGTCACCCGGACCCAGCCACACCCCACCCCCCCCGGGGACATGAGTCTTTACGTCGGCGCCAGTGCCGGCCGCCGGGTTCACCTTCCGCAAGAGGTCGCGTATCAGATCGAATTCAGTACCGGAGCCCATCTCGACCATGTCACTCGTCGCAGCACCGTGCCACCTGGTGCGGGCGACACCGCTCGGACCCCGGTTATCATCGTCCGCCGCGTGAGTCATCTCGCCGAATCCTGGTCGAAGATCACGAACGGATGATCGAGGTCGCTTTCTCCGGGCCCGACTTCCGTCCTCACCAGGGGAAGCTGTTCGATCACGTCCGAGGGGGTCAAGCTCGGACCCAGCGCGGCGCGTGCCGCCGCCCGGCCCGTGCCATACAGCGCGAGGGCACCCGCCCGATCCGGACCCACTCCCTGGGCCAAGAGTGAAGCAGCCACACCCGCAAGCACGTCACCCATCCCCCCCGCCGCCAGATCGGACGAGGCCACGGTATCCACCAGACAGGTGCCCTCGGGCGGGATCACGATCGACGGGAGGCCTTTGAGAAGCACGGTGGCCCCAGTCGTCCTGGCGAGGTCCCGGGCCGCGCCCATCCGGTCCTCCTCGATCGCCTCACTCGTCAGCCCGGTCAGGCGCTTCATCTCGCCAAGATGTGGTGTAATGAGGACGGGCCGGTCGGCAGCCCACTCCGCCACGCCAGGACCCTCCCCCGACGACGCCAGGTTGAGTGCGTCGGCGTCGAGAATCGTTGGAAGGGAGCCGGACGCCTCGAGCATGGCCGCCAGGAGCGCTCCCGCCTCGGCCCCACTTCCTAGCCCGGGACCCACGCCCATGGCCTGAGATGCGGCGGCCGCCTCGCGCACGCCGTCGACGTCCTCGGCGGGCACAAAGATCGCCTCCGGAACGGACTCTTGAATGATGGAGCGGTTCTCGGACGAGGAAACGATCCTCAGCAGACCCACCCCGGATCGCAGTGCGGCTCGGGCGGCCATCACGGCAGCCCCCACCATCCCGGGACGGCCGGCCACCAGGAGAAGCGTGCCCACGCTATTTTTGTGCGCGTCGGGTTCGCGCCTCGGCCAGGTCTCGGTGGCCCACGCCGGCGTGGCGGCAGCGACACCGAAGACCTGGTCCGGCACGGGTGGAAAGCCGATCTCTACCACAATCAGACGCCCGACTCTCGACCGGCCTGGTTGGAGCAACGTACCTAGTTTCGGCCATCCGAAGGCGACCGTAACGTCAGCGTCGACCGCCTCTCCAGCGATCTGCCCCGTGTCACCGTTCAATCCCGAGGGCGTATCCAGCGCGAACACGGGCCGCTCGGATCGGTTGATCGCTTCGATCGCTCGGGCTTGGCGGTCGCGGGGCGCCCCCCGGATACCGGTGCCGAGAATACCGTCCACGATGACAGACGCGGCACGCAATACCGTGTCCAAATGTCCCGACTCGTGTTCGAGTCCGTCGTCTTCTTCGAACGGGATATTCCAGCCGCGCAGTAGATCCTCCTGATCCCGGTCGGCCACGAGAACGGCCCTGACAGCACGCCCCCACGCGTGCAACGTTCGGAGCATCACGAGGCCGTCCCCACCATTGTTGCCGGCCCCGATGAACGCGAGGACCTCGCCATCGGGAAAGAGCCGGCCGAGGATTTCTGCGGCGGACCGCCCCGCGCACTCCATGAGGGCGGCCTGCGGGACAGACTGTTGCTCAATTGCGACCCGGTCAAAAGCGGCGGCCTCAGTGGCGGTAGGTGCCCAGATTCGTGAACGGGCGAAGGGCCGGAGCGGAGTGTTGCTCATTCCGAGGACCACCCCGGAATCCACGGTAGGCATCTGAGCGGAGCCGGAGTCAAACCGAATGGCGAAAAAAGACGGCGCTTCCCTCCGGGGCGGAGGTTACACCGAGACGGGGCTGGCCTACTTGTAGCTCTCGCCGATACTGCGACCGAGCGAAATCTCCCCATTGTCGATCCGGATGTTGAACCCACACTCAGGGTTGGAGCACACCCAGGCCTTATATCGGATGGCGGCACCATCGCGACCATAGTCAGAAAGAGGGAGCAGGATCCCGACATCGCACTTTTGACATCGAGGAAATCCAGATTCGTCCATGTCTCAGCCCCTCCCCCCTTCGTGACAATTTCCCGACTCCAGAGACGTCAGATCCCTGGGCTCCATGGATAATCTTGCTCGAACGCCTCTTCGAAATCAAAGACGTCCCGAAAGTCTTCTCGGGAATCCCCCTCCTGCCTGATAAGGACGCCGCACTCCACCAGAGCGAAGACGATGTCGCCTAAGTCCTCCGTCGAGTGGATCCCCCAGTGCTGCAGCACCGTTCTGGACAAGGGTCCGAAGCGGCCTAACGCGAGGCGGCGCACACCGTCCGCTAGTTCCGGCCCCGTGATGTGCCGTGGCTTCTCCAGCCCTTGCATGACCTCTTGCAGGGCCGATAGCAGAAATAGGTATGCCTTCCCGTGAAACCGCGGGTGCTTTTCCTGGAGCTGATCCAGAACGTCTTCGGCAAACTGGAGTTCGGTCATACGGCAATCTTACCTGCTCTCGATCCTCGCGCCAGGTCACGCATGTCGAGCTAGTTCCTCATAAAGTGGGAATGAGGCGCACAACGTCTCGACCTCGGTCCGCGTCTGTAAGACTACGGCCTGGTCCGAAACGTCCGTCAGCACCGCGGCGATCCAATCCGCAATCTGGTGCATGTCTGGCTCCTGGAGGCCCCTCGTGGTCACAGCGGGCGTGCCGATCCGGAGCCCCGAAGTGACGAAGGGCGACCGGGTCTCCCCCGGAACGGTGTTCTTGTTGACCGTCATTCCGGCGGATTCGAGGACGTGCTCCGCCTCCTTCCCCGTGAGCTCCGGGTGGCTCCCTCGAAGATCGACCATGAGCAGGTGGTTGTCCGTGCCGTCGCTGACGAGCGAAAACCCGTGCTCGAGCAACCGCTCCGCAAGAGCCTTCGCGTTGGCGACGACCTGGCGCTGATACGTCTCGAAGTCGGGCTCGAGGGCTTCTTTGAACGAGACGGCCTTGGCCGCAATGATGTGCATCAACGGCCCTCCCTGCAGACGCGGGAAGACGGCCTTGTCCACCGTTTTCGCGTGCTCATCCTTACACAGGATCATCCCGCCTCTCGGGCCCCGAAGCGTCTTATGCGTCGTCGTGGTGACGATGTCGGCGTGGGGGACCGGGCTTGGATGAAGCCCGGTGGCGATGAGCCCTGCGATGTGCGCCATATCGACCAGGAGATAGGCACCCACCTCACGAGCGATGGCGCCGAACGTCTCGAAATCGATAATGCGGGGATAGGCGCTAGCGCCGGCCACGATCATCTGGGGTCGAGCCTCCAAAGCCTGCTCGCGAAGAAGGTCGTAGTCGATTCGAGCGTCCGACTCCCGTACTCCGTACGACACCACGTTGTAGAGTTGGCCACTGAAGTTCACGGGCGACCCATGGGTCAGATGGCCACCGTGACTCAAGCTCATCCCGAGGATCGTATCACCCGGTTCGAGCAACGCGAAGTAACCGGCCATGTTCGCCTGGGCGCCGGAATGGGGCTGAACGTTGGCATGCTCTGCCGAGAAGAGCCGTAAGGCCCGACTGCGAGCCAGTGCCTCCGCCTCATCGACGAACTCACAACCACCGTAGTAACGCTTTCCCGGAAGCCCCTCGGCGTATTTGTTGGCCATGACCGATCCCATGGCTTCGAGGACCGCCCGGGAAACGAAATTTTCGCTCGCGATGAGCTCGAGCTGCGAACCCTGGCGTGCCGCTTCGCTGCGGATCGCCTCAAAAATATCGGCGTCAATGCTCTGTAAATGATCCATGGGGGGCGAACCTATCGTGCGAGCCTCGTTCGAGCCATAAGGAGACATGCGGCCTGCGTCAATTTGGAGAAAAAGGGGCCTCGTGAGCTATGCATCGCGCACCCGCTGCGCTTCGGCGATGCGCCGACGAGCCATGCTGTCCGCGGCCTGACTGGTCGGGATATCTTCTATCAAAGCGTGCCCGAAAACCTGGAGGAGGCACTCGTAGATGCCCTCGGCTTTTTCCATGCTCTCCTCGGCCGTCCAGCCCTTGAGTTCCCCGTAAACGTTACACATACCGCCCGCGTTGATCACGTAGTCCGGAGCATACACGATGCCTCTCTCGTGAAGCGCCTGGCCGTGCCGAGCTTCGGCCAACTGGTTGTTGGCGGAACCCGCGACGATGTCGACTCTCAGCCTGTCGAGCGTGTCATCGTTGATCACGGCGCCCAGGGCACACGGGGAGAAGATGTCGGCGTCGATCTCATATACGCGGTCGGGGGTCACTGCCGTCGCACCGAAATCGCTTACTGCCTTCCAGACCCGATCGTCTTCGATATCGGCCACGCTCAGGCGGGCCTCCTCCGTGGCGAGGTGCTGGCAAAGGTGATACCCCACACCTCCCAGCCCCTGAACGACGACGTGCCGGCCCTCGAGAGATTCTTCACCGTATCGGAAGCGAGCGCACGCCTTGAGGCCCTGACATACGCCGAAGGCGGTAAGCGGTGCCGGATCGCCGGACCGTCCCTGCAGGCCTGTCACCCACTGGGTCTCCTTGTGGACGTACTCCATGTCGTCGGCAGACGTCCCGACGTCCGCCGCTGTGATATAGCGGCCTCCGAGAGATTCGACAGCTCGTCCGTGGGCCCGAAAAATCGCCTCACGATCCGTCGTGTGCGGGTCCCCGATGATGACCGATTTTCCACCGCCGAGTTCGAGACCGGTGATGGCCGCTTTGTAGGTCATTCCCCGCGAGAGGCGCAGCACGTCGGTGATCGCCTCCGCCTCCGACTCGTAGTTCCAAAACCGTGTGCCGCCGAGCGCCGGGCCCAATGTGGTGTCATGGATCGCTATGAGTCCGCGATATCCGCTGGCCACATCACTCCAGAAGAGGAGCTGATCGTGCTCCTTCTCCGCCATCGCCTCGAAAATCTCCACGACCTCCCGACCCTGTGCCTAGAAGTTGTGTGGGGGTGGATCAGTCCGCATACGTGTGGAATCCCCGCCCCGCCTTGCGTCCCAACCAACCCGCAGCGACGTATTTTCGAAGGAGTGGACACGGCCGATAGCGGTCGTCCCCCAAATCCCGATGCAGGATCTCCATGATGTTGAGGCAGGTGTCCAGCCCGATCAAATCGGCCAACGCAAGCGGTCCCATGGGGTGGTTCATGCCGAGCCTCATGACGGAATCGATCGCCTCCGCGTCGGCCACACCCTCCATCAAGGCGAACACCGCCTCGTTGATCATGGGCCCCAGAATCCGATTCGAAACGAAGCCCGGGAAGTCGTTGACCTCCACGGGGGTTTTTCCCAGCTCCGTGGAAAAAGCCATGACGGACGCAGTGGTCGCGTCACTCGTGGCCAGTCCGCGGATCACCTCGACCAGCATCATTACGGGAACGGGGTTCATGAAGTGCATACCGATGACTCGGTCGGGACGGGCGGTTTCCGCGGCAATCGCCGTAATCGAGATGGAGGAAGTATTGCTGGCCAGAATCGCGTCGGCAGGAGCGATCCCGTCGAGTCGTCGGAAAAGATCGTACTTGATTTCCGCCTTTTCGGGGACGGCCTCGATGATCAACTGCGACCCCGCCGTCGCGGCGTCCAGATCCATCGTGGGCCGGATTCGCTGCAGTGCCTCGTCTCGCGCGGCCCCGTCGACGATCTCCTTCTTCACTTGCCGATCCAGATTCTTGGAGATTGTCGTGAGGGCCCGGTCCAAGTCGTCTTGGGACACGTCGGTAATTCGCACCTCGTGCCCGCTCAGCGCACAGACGTGCGCTATCCCGTTTCCCATGGTTCCGCCGCCCACAACCGTCACGGTCTGGATGTCCACAGGATCCGCGCTCACATGCGGCGGACCGAGAGGGCCACCGCATTACCTCCACCGAGGCAGAGTGCCGCCAGACCGGTCTCCACATTCCGATCCTCCATCGCCCCGAGAAGGGTCACCAAGATACGTGCCCCAGAGGCACCGATCGGATGTCCGAGCGCCACCGCGCCGCCATGGACGTTGACTCGCTCGGGATCCATTTCGAGCGCCCTCATGTCCGCCAATGCCTGCACCGCGAACGCCTCGTTCAACTCAACCAGGCCATAGTCCCCGATGCCCGTTTGCTCCTTTCCCATAAGATTCTTCACCGCGGCGATGGGCGCGAAGAACAGATCTTGGGGGTCGGCTCCAGCAGCGGCATAAGCTGAAATCTCCGCACGGACCGGAACTCCATGCGCCTGGGCAAACTCGAGTGACGCAACGACGACCGCAGCCGAGCCATCGTTGAGCCCCGGTGCGTTTCCCGCGGTCACGACCAGTTCTTCGATGTCATCAGGGGCGTCAGCCCCAAAGGCGGGCCGCAGCTTCCCGAGTGCCTCCAGTGACGTGTCCCGCCGGGGGCCTTCGTCGCAATCGACCACGGTGGTGCCCCGACGTGTTTCGATCGACACCGGGACGATTTCCTGCTCGAACTTACCCCCGTCCATGGCCTCGATCGCGAGGCGGTGGGAGCGAAGTGCGAACTCGTCGGCGTCGGCCCTCGAAATCCCGGCCTTCGCAGCCGTGTACTCGGCGTGGCCTCCCATATGGCAATGGCCGAACGCGCACCACAGACCATCCAACACGACACCGTCTTGCAGCGTCTGATCTCCGAACTTGATGCCGGACCGCAATCCCCGGAAGTAGTGAGGCACGTTCGACATCGACTCCATGCCTCCGGCCACGACCAACTGTGCGTCGCCTGCTCGTACCGCCTGAGCCGCAAGCATCACGGCCTTCAAACCCGATCCGCAGACCTTGTTGACGGTGACGGCCGGGATGGTCGCGGGCACCCCACCCGAAATCGCGGCTTGGCGAGCCGGGGCCTGGCCTTCACCTGCCGAGACGACGTTCCCCATGATGACCTCGTCGATACTCGCCGGATCGACACCGGATCGCTCCAAAGCAGCCCGGATCGCAATTCCACCGAGCTCAGGGGCGGCGAGGGGGGACAGACCGCCCAAAAAGCGACCGACCGGTGTACGGCCTCCACCGAGGATTACTGGTGTTCTCGCCTTTTCACCCATGACCGGTCGTTTTTCTAGTGGGGTCTCACCCCGCCGGTGAAGCGGAGACCGCGACCTAATCTAGTGCTGTCTTCCAGAAGTGTCTCGGCCATTGATCTCGCTTCACTCGATCGTCTCGCGGATAACTCAGTCCGCACGACGAGCATGAAGGTCGCTCGGCTCGAGTGAACACCCGAAGCAGCAATTAAGTGTCCGGAGCTAGATCCAAGAAGGACAGTTGCTGGCCCTGTCGGGGTCGTGAACGCCGTCCACGCTTCCGGAGAAACGCTCTGAGGGCGTGGAGGTCGGAGAGTCCTTGCCGGCTCGCCTCATCGAGGAGCCGGATCAGAACACGCGCCGTGGCCAGGGCATCTCCGTGAGCCCGGTGGCGATCCTCGACGTCGATCCCGAAGTGCCGCGTAACCGCGTCGAGATTCCGGCGCCGTAACCGAGGGATGAGCCGGCGCGTCATCTGGACGGTACAGAGGCGCTCGACGTTGGGAACCTCACCGATGGCCTCGGCGAGCTGCCGGCTTATGAAACCCCAGTCGAAGCGCACATTGTGTGCCACAAAAATGCGACCCTCCAATCGCTCCAGAACATCCGCTGCGATGTGGTCGAAGAAGGGCGCGGAGGAAACCATGCCATTACTGATACCGGTCAGTACTTCTATGTGGGGAGGGATGGTCCTGCCGGGATTCACCAGCGATCGATACTCCTCCTCCACCACACCACCACGCACTTCGTAGATGGCGATGTCGGTCATTTTGTGTCCGCCCAGGTAGGGACCGCCCGTCGTCTCAACGTCCACCACCGCATAGCGCAACTTGGAGAGCGGGGTGCCCGGACCCGACCCCGCCATGGACCAGACACCTTCTCCATCGACTCGAAATCGTGAGTCGGGCCCTAAAAGCGTAAACACGGCGGCCGATGCCGCCCCAGGATTTCCGGTGAGCCCTAGAGCCTCATGGGCAAGAGCAACCGTATGCATGGGCCCCTTCTCGAGGACAGAAGCAGCCCGGTGAATCAGAACCCGGTCTGCGCTCACCCGTCTCCGTCTTCCTGGCTCAAGGCGAAAGACAAGGCTTCGAGCTCCATGACCATGTTCACATCTTTCACGGCAACTCCCCCCGAAACCTTCAGCTTGGTCGGCGCGAAGTTGAGAATGCCCCGCACGCCCGCCTCCTTCACGTGCTCCATGACGGAGGGTACCGCCTCCACTGGGATCGCGAGAATCGCGATTTCGACTCCCTGGTCGGTCGCGACGGCTACGAACTCATCGATATCCCGCACGCGCAGACCACCCCATGTTTCACCGACCTTGGACGCGTCGGAGTCGAAGATAGCTACCACATCATAACTGCGCTCACCGAACCCACCGTATTCCACGAGCGCCGACCCGATGCGCCCCGCTCCCACGAGGGCGACGCGCCACCGCCGGTCGAGACCAAGGATTTTCCTGAGTCGCAGGGCCAGTTCGGCGACCTCGTACCCGAGCCCACGCTTTCCGAACGACCCGAACAGCGAGAGATCCTTCCGGACCTGAGCAGCCGTAGTCGCACTCCGGCCGGACATCTCTTCGCTGGACACCGTTTCTCGACCCTCACGCTCCAGATCCTCCAGAATCCGAAGGTAGAGGGACAGCCGGCGAACCGCCGATTCCGAAATTTTCCGCGAAATGGCCAACTACGACCCCGTTTTTCCGACCATGCACAGCCTTGTGAAAATCTTCACAATATTAGCCAAAGAGAGCCGGGCGCGCCAATATTGCGTGGCGGGGTGGCCAGCACGCCGACTAGGCGGTACGGGTGATGTATTCGGACAGGCGCACGAAGTCGTCGGGAGACAGCGTCTCGGGCCTGCGGGTAAGGTCCCAACCCGTTTCCCGGGAGAGGTCGTCCACCCGACTGCGAGAGACCCGTAGCGCGTCGTGGTCGCGGAGAATTTTCTGCAGCTGCTTTCTTCGCCACTCGAAGGACGCGCGAGTGAGCACTCGTAGTGCGTGCTCCTCATCGGCGGAAAGAGGCGGAGGCGCGAACGGAGTGATTCGCACGACGGCCGAGTCCACGGCGGGTACGGGCCGGAATGAAGTGCACGGCACACAAAGAACTCTCGACACCGATGCGACGGACCGTACCCCGACGGTCAGCGCCCCGTATTGACCCGTGCCGGGCTCGGCGGTAAGCCGGTCGGCCACCTCGCGCTGTACCATCAAAAGGATGTCCCGCGGGCGAGGGCGTTCGAGGGCCTTGAAGATGATCGGCGCGGTGATGTTGTACGGGATGTTTCCCACCACGAGTAGGTCGGTCGGATCGGGAGCCACGACAGACCAATCCAACGTCAGGACATCCTGATGAAGGACGTCCACATCGGGGCGCCCACCCCACTCCTCCCGCAGCGCCGCTGCAAGCTCGTCGTCCAACTCCACGAGCAACAGATGCCCCGCGCGGCCAACCATGTGCCGTGTGAGCTCGCCACGCCCCGGGCCGATCTCCAATACGGTGTCCGACTCCGAACAATCCAGGGCCTCGACAATTTTCTGCTGAAGCTCGACGTCCACGAGGAAATTCTGTCCGAGAGATTTCTTCGCCCGCACTGTCCTCCCCTCAGGTACGGAGAACCAGCGCGGTTCGATCGTCGGTCGGAACGTAGGGGGTGGCGGCATCGGCGAGGTCGAACAGGACCTCCACGATGTGAGTGGGATTCGTATCCAGTTCTCTCATCACCGCATCGACGACGGCGGCTTCCCCGCTCCCCGGCTCAGGCGTAGCGAGCGTGTCGGACAGGCCATCGGTGAAGAGGACGAGGAGGTCTCCGCTCCCCCAGGGGACCCGCTCCTCCGTGTACGACTCGGAACCGGCGAATCCCATCGGCGGGTCAGTGGCAACGAGCCGCTCCAAATCGCCATGGGGTCGGAACACCCATGCGTGTGGATGGCCTGCATTCGAATACCGAAGCTCCTCGGCGACGGGATCGATCACGACATAACAGAGGCTCACGAACATCTCGGTGGTCTCCAGCTCACCCCTCAGTGCATCGTCGAGCTTCCGTAGCACCTCCGCCGGATGGGGAGACTCCAGGGCGTAGATGCTCGCGGCACTCAAGCACAGTGCCATAATCAGCGCAGCCGGGAAGCCATGAGACGAAACATCGCCGATCATCACTCCGATCTTTCCCGACGGGAGCTTGAACAGATGGAAGAAGTCTCCACCGACCAATTCCGCGGAAGCCACGCGGGCCGCGACATCCGCCCGGTCGAAGGCCTCCGGTGATGGCAGAAGTTTCGCCTGGAGATTGTGCGCCAACTCCATCTCACGACTCATCCTCTCCTGCTCAAGGCTTTCCTGAATGAGCCGGTTGTTCTCGAGCGCGGCGCCCACCTGACTCGCGATCGCGGAGAGAAGCTTCTGGTCACTCGTCGTGAAGGGCTCTCCTCGCACACGCCCGAACAGGTCGATCACACCTACGATCCTCGCCTCGCCCGAACGTCGGCTGTAGCTGATGGGGACCGAAATATCCGTCGTGGGTCCTTCCGAGCGAGGATCTTCGAGGTCCCCGCGGCCGCCGAGCCGGGAACGCCCCTCCTCGAAAACCCGTGACGTGACGGCGTCCGGCACATGACCATCGAGGGGACTGGTGGAACCTGGGCCCACCGACGCAGTGAGACGAAGTAGATCCCGGTGCCGGTCATAGACCCAAAGGGATCCTCCCTCAGCGCCGAGCACGTCACAGACTTCCCTCAGAATGTCGTAGGTGGCTTCCTCGAGAATGAGTATTGAACCGAGCGTCTCGCTGATCGAATACAGTAGGTTGATCTCCTCATATCGCCCCGATAGCTCGTGGGTGAAGAATCGGACCTCCTGCGCGAAGTCGAGCGCCCGCTCGACCTCCGACTGAAGGAGCGAAGCGATGCCTTCCACCTCCAATCCGTCCGACGAGTGAATCTCGAGCTGCAAAGCAGGACTATCTTTGTGGGACACACAGCGAAGGACACTGTCCGCCAAGGGCTCACGGATCCCGTCGGAGGCACCGGTCGCCACGGCCGGATAGACCTGGGCCGTACGGCTGCCATCCTCCCCAAGGCTCCACACGCGGAGATCCAGATCGAGCTGAGAGCTGAACTCGTCGAGGGTTTCGCGAACCTGGACTGGAAGAACAGGGGGAAGCCCGCCTTCGGGGCTCATGCCCCGGCCTCTCCCTTGAACCGCAGGACCATGGTCACTGAATTTCCCTGGGCATTGAACCGCACTTCATCCATCAGGGCCTTCATCAAGAAGATCCCACGACCCCCGGTCTTGGAGATGTTGTCCGGAAGAGTGGGATCGGGCACCGTCGTGGGATCAAACCCCATGCCCTGGTCCGTGACTCGCACCGCGACCTCTTCGACCCTGATATCGACTTCGACCCGAACGCGCTTCCGGGGGTCGCTGCCATTGCCATAAAGCATGGCGTTGGAAAGGGCCTCGGTGAGTCCGACGCGAAAATTCAGGTTGAAACGGCGGGCGTAATCACAGCAAGTGGAGCAGTGCCGCGTGACATACTCGACCGCATGTTCGATCGAACGAATGTCGTTCGGCAACTCTAAAACGAGTTCCTGGTCCACCTACTATCCTCCGCTGGATCCGGACGGATTCCTAGAGCCCCTCGAGCGCCTCTTCCCGTGAATCGGCGATCGTGAAGAGGGTGTCCAGCTTCGTGAGCTCGAACAGGGTTCTCAGGTCTTCGTTAAGGCTGGCCAAGCGGAACTCACCCTCCTGCTCACGAATCTTCTTGGAGAGAGACACAAGCACACCCAAACCGGAGGAGTCGATGTAGCCTGTCTCAGAAAAATTCACCACGAACCTGCGTTCCCCCTTCTCAAGCTCATCGAGGACTTTTTGCTTCAACTCCTGGCGATTCCCGACGATGAGCTGCCCTTCAACATCGATGACCGTCACGTCTCCCGACTTGCTCACCTGGAATGCCATGGGTCCTCCGCTTAGGTTGGGGCGCCCGGCAACGCGGCCTCGCACGCCGAACGGGTAAAAACGATAAGAGATAGCGACCCACCGAGGCAATACTCACGTTTTGTCGCTTTACACCGTCTCGTTCCGTCAACCCGTATCATCGGTGGAATTCCACGGTTCGCGGGCCCTCGGAACTCACCCCTCCGTAGGCCTACGCAACCGCCGTAAAACGGGTTCGGAAACAAACCGGGATACGTCGCCCCCAAGACGGGAGACCTCCCGGACGAGGGACGCGGAAAGGAAAGAATACTTCTGATCGGGGGTGAGGAATACGGTCTCGGCCTCACTCCACAACTCCCGGTTCATCTGGGCCATCTGAAATTCGTACTCGAAGTCGGAGACGGCCCGCAGGCCCCGGATCACGAATTGGGCCCCGAGCTCTTGGGCGAGATCGACAAGGAGGCCTTCGAACTGACACGCCTCGATCCGGTCATCGTCCTGAAAAACCTCCTGGACCATTCCCAGGCGCTCCTCGACGCTAAAGAGGCTCCCCTTGGCCGGGGATGCCGTGTGAGCGACCGCGACAACCACCCGATCCGCGATGCCCAGTGACCGACGAGCCACATCCTCATGCCCCTTGGTGATGGGATCGAACGAGCCCGGATAGATCGCCACAACCGGCTGAACTCGTGTCATGATTTCGCCTCGATAATGGAAATGAGGGTGTCTCCGTATCGGCGCTGACGGAGCGTGGGAGAGTCCGGAATCGCATCGGTTTTACGATGCTCAACCCAAAGCTGGGACGCAAACGGAGTCGTACCGAAGTTCTCGATCAAGCGGGCCGCAAACCCCTTCCCGTACGGCGGATCGGCAAGGGCAAGGTCGAAAGATCCGGCCTTCAAGCGGCTCACGTACTCCATGGCATCTCCACTCAAGATCTCCACCTCAGGCACAGCACCGAGCAGTTCCGCGTTGTCTCGTATCGTCTTCAAGGAGCCTCGAGCCCTTTCCACGAACACCACGCTCTCGGCTCCCCGGCTCAACGCCTCGAATCCCAACGCTCCGGAGCCCGCGAAGAGATCCAAGACCCTTGCGCCTTCCAGGCTCGGACTCAGCGCCGCCATCCACGATTCCCTCACCCGATCAGACGTGGGCCGGACATCGCGCCCGGGAAGGGCCTTGAGACGGCGTCCCCGCCACCGTCCAGCAATGATTCTCATCCTAGGAAGGCTGTTGGAGAAGTACAGTGGGCCGCGTTGGGGATGCCACGGTCCCAGACCCTAGGCGGAGCGACGACGCCATAGCATTCGCTACGGCTAGGAGCTCCAACAACGGGGGCACCGCGCGAAGCGTGGTCGGGGCCGTGCCACCCCAACCCTTCAACGTGTAAGGTCGTGTCATATATGGTCGTGGGCACAGGGCGGTTGTGCGGTTGATCCTGCGTCTCTCCTCCTCGCCGTAGCGCTGCTACGCCTCGTCGTTGTTCCTTGTCTGAACGCGCACAAGCGCCATGTGCGCGGCCTACTGTACTTCTCCAACAGCCTTCTTCGCATCGGCCGAAAGTGGCCGATGCTCGGCGGGTTCCTTCGGCTCCGACCGCCGCACGTCGAGGAGGTGGGCCTCAACCCGCCGGCGCCCTCGGAAGACGCCGAGTTTCACCTTGAACACGAGGTCCACCGGGCCTGTTCCGAGGCTTTCGGGAGTGACGCGATCGACGAGCCCGAAGCCAATGGCGTCGACGGTATGACCGGACTGCGCGATGCGGAGCTTCAGGTGGCCCTTCCCCACTTCCCGGGCCGGACCCGTCAAATCGACCCGACGGGCCAGGAACACGGGCGCAGGATTACCTACACCGAACGGCCCGAGATAGGAGAGCAGGTGCACGAGGTGCTCCGTCATGGCGGCGAGAGAGATCTCGAGTCGGGGCCTCAGGACGGGACGTGGCTGCTCCCCCCGAAGGCTCTCTCGGACCTCGGCATTGAACGCGTCCCGGAAGCCCCCGATGCGAGCCGCCGCTATGTCCATTCCCGCCGCCGCGCGGTGCCCGCCGAAGCGACCCAAGTGCTCCCGACAGACATGGACCGCCGCGAAGAGATCGAATCCAGGAATCGACCGTGCGCTGCCCCGCCCCTGCCCATCCGCAACGGCTACCAACACGGTTGGGCGATGGATCCGCTCGACGATCCTCGAAGCGACGATGCCGATCACACCCGGGTGCCACCCCTCCCCCTCAAGCACGACTCCGAAATCCTCGGCGGGGTCGAACGACTCCTCCAGCTGGTCGAGAGCCTCTCGTAACGTCCGCGCTTCTTCCTTGCGCCTCAGGTCGTTCGCGTCCTCGAGACGGTCGGCCAGAAGCGACGCATGCGCCACATCGTCCGCCATCAGCAACTCGAGCGCAGTCATCGCTTCCGCCATCCTCCCGGCGGCGTTGATGCGGGGGGCGATGCGGAACGCGACTTGCCCCGCATCGACCGGTCCCTTGCCGAGTCCGGCGCGCTCCGCGAGGGCCCTTAATCCGGGAAGCTTCGTCTGAGCCAACGCTTTGAGCCCGTAACGAACCAACGTGCGGTTTTCTTGATTCAGAGGCACCACGTCGGCGATCGTGGCGAGCGCCACCAGATCGAGCGATGCATACAGCTCCTCCGGGTCGATCCCCTTCTCCTTCACAAGGGATTCGCATAACCGATACGCCACGCCGGTGCCGCAGAGGTCCTTGTTCGGATATTCGCAGTCGGCACGATTCGGATTGACGACCGCGAGGGCGGGAGGCAAAGTCTCGGCCGGTTTATGGTGATCGGTGATGATCACATCGAGACCGGCCGCATTCGCTTCCACCACGGCGTCGTGGGCCCGAATCCCGGAGTCGACCGTGAGGATCAAGCCCGCTCCAGCTTCCGTGGCCGCGCCGATCCCAGCGGCACCGAAGTCATAGCCGTCTCGTAACCGGTGGGGCACGAAGGGGAGTGCGTTCCCTCCGATCCTGCGGATCCACCTGGTCAGGAGGGTGGCGCCGGCGATCCCGTCCACGTCGTAATCGCCGTGAACGAGGATCATCTCTCCCTCACGAACCGCGTCGAGCACCCTTTCCGTAGCATGCGCCATCCCTGCGAGTGCATCGGGAGCGTCGAGTTCGGACAGCAGGGGCCGTAGGAAGGACTTCGCGCGATCCGGATTAGCAAGGCCCCGTTGCACCAATAGTGCACAGATTACCTCGGGAAGGGATAGCGCCTCTTGGAGTGACTGCACGGCAGCGGAAGTCGCCTTGCCGGGTTCTTCCCACCGGGGCTCGACGGCAGGGATCGCCGATGTGGGAGTCAGACCCCCTCCTCCCATGTCAGCGGCTCACAGAAGCGGCACGCCTAGAGGTCGGCGGTCGGTTCTTGTGGCTCCGCCTCCTCGGCACCGAGTCCCTCATCACCGGGCTCCTCAGCGGTGACCTCATCGGCTTCCTCGGCTTCCTCCCCGGCAGCGGCTTCCTCGACCCTCGGCTCCGCGGCCGGGACCTCGTCCGAACTGACTCCCACCATCGCCAACTCGTCGGCAGGGACATCACCAAAGACAACATCCTCGAGCCCCAGCGCCCCGGAAAGCACCTCGCCAGTGTCCGTCTCCTCGAGGGCGACCTCCTCTGTCGCGACCTCTGTGGTCGGCTCTTCCTCGGCGGCGGCTTCCTCGGCCTCTTGAAACGCATTACCCTCCGAGACCGCAGCCCGCTCCGCTTCCCTCAGCTCCGTCGAAGCCTTGAGGGCTCGCGCGATCCTTTCTCCTTCTTCCTGCGCGCGAGCGATTCCCTCGGAGGATTCCGGTGTCAGGATCACGCCACAGCCCTCACATCGGATCATCTCATCGGTGTGGCGTATCTGGTTCTGTACCTGGAGGGGGACCATGTTGTAGCAGTTGCCGCAGGCGCCATCCTGAGTGAGCTCAGCGACGGCGACTTCTCTGGCTCCGGCCATGATGCTGTCGTAGATCCGTCGCTCGTCCGGATCGATTCCGTCCGCGAATGCGTCTCGGTCGGCCTGAAGCGTCTCGAGCTTGCTTTGGGCTTCCGCTTGCCCCTGCAACAACTCCTTCCGGCGGGGCTCGACTTCGGCCAGAGCCTCACGGTACGCGCTTTGCTGCTCCTGGTGCCGCTCCTCCAAACGCTTGATCTGGTCCAGGAGACTCAGGGCCTCCTGTTCCTCACTCTCGAGGGCCCGCCGGACCATCTCCAGTTCAGCATGCACCGCCGCCTCTTCTCGCACGTTCCGGACCGCCTCCATGCGTTCTTGAAGCTTGGTCGCCCGGACCCTCCGCTCTTCGATCGTCAGTTCGATCCTGTTCTCCTCGAGCTTGATCTCCTTGAGTCGGCTTTCGAGGGCCTCTACCTCCTGCTCAAGCCGGAGCACCGGTGCATCGACTTCCTCTAGGAGGGGCTCGAAGTCCTCCAATGTCGACCGAACGAGGGCGACCTCCTGGTCCAAATGCTGGAGTTCCTTCAGGGATGTCCGTGTCTGTGGTGTCATGAAACGCTCATCGCTCGAATGCCCTTGAATGGCCCTATGGGTGATTGTCCTTCAGTGCTCGGCGTACAGTCGGCGACCAGTCTCTCCCCAACTCCCGGCGCTCTTTGCTCAGCCGAGCTTTTTCCCCGAGGAGTTGGGTCTCTTGTTGTTCGTCCAAGGTATTCTGTAGGAGATGGTCGACCGCGTCGAGCCTCTCTTGCAACAAAGTACTGAGAATCTTGCTCAACGATTCCTCGAAAACCCGGTGCGCACGGCTGAGTTCCGTCGGATCGGCCAGCAACTCTTCCAGCACGTGGGCGGCCTCCGGAGCCATCTTCTCCGGCGGATGCGTCAGATCATGGTCCGCCAAAAGGGACTCGAAGACGGCACGATACCTGACGTCCACGAAGTCGTGAGGACCGAGGCGCTCCCCAACACGCTCGATCCAATCGCGGTCCTTCGTCATGAGAAGGAGTAACTCGCGCTCCGGCCCCATTTCGGGCACGAAGGCCGCGGACGTGCGGCGGTGATCCCTCCGCCGCGCCACCCTTGATGGTACGGGCGGAGGCACGGCTCGCGCCAATTCGCCCTCCAGCGTGTCCCGACGTACGCCTGTTCGCTCCGAGACCTTCGCAATGTAGATGTCGCGCAACGCGGGATCCTGCACAGCACGAATGGTCGGAAGCAGCCGGTCAATGGCCGTCCTTGTGTGCTCGATGCTCCTGAAATGATCGTGCTCTTCCAGGATCTGTAGCTTCCGGTCGAGAACGTCCACCGCCCCATCGATGTGGCCTTGAAGTGCCTCGGCCCCCCCGGCGTGAACGATCGTGTCCGGATCCTCTCCCGGCGGGAGCGTAACGATGCACGGGTGCACACCCCCGGCCAGTAGCAGATCCGCGGCCCGAAACGTCGCCTTGAGTCCGGCCGCGTCACTATCGAACAGGAGGTGTGCCCTGGATGTAAAACGCCGTAGAAGGGCCACCTGGTCCGGAGTGACCGCCGTTCCCAATGGGGCGACCGCGTTCTCGAATCCGGCAACCGCAAGGGAAACAGCATCCATGTAGCCCTCCACCACGAGAGCCGTTTCCCGCCTGCGAATCGCATTCTTTGCCCAGTTCAACCCGTAAAGGATTTCCCCTTTGTGGTAGATCGGAGACTCAGGGGAGTTGACGTATTTGGGGGATCCCTCCGTACCGGCACCCAATACGCGGCCGCCGAAACCGACGACCTTACCGAAAAGACTCTCGATCGGAAAGATGAGCCGGTCGCGGAATCGATCGTACGGATCCTTGCGCTTTTCGCTGCGGGCCACGAGGCCGACTTCGATCAGAACCTCCTCCCCGATTCCGTGGTGCGACGCCGCCTCGTGAAGCCCACGCCAGGCATCAGGAGCGTAGCCGAGTCCGAAACGCTCAGCCGTCTCCCGGTCGATGCCCCGCTCCTCCAAATACGCCCCCGCCACGCGGCCCACCGTCTCGTCCCAGAGCGAGTCCTGGAAGAACATGCGTGCGAAGGCATTGGCCTCGTAGAGGTGCCGAAACGGATCCTCACCGCTCCGACCCCTGCTCACTTCCCTGATCTCCACGCCGGTACTGGCAGCCACGTGCTTGACGGCATCCACGAAGTTGAGGCCGAGACGCTTCATGAGGAACGCGAAAACGTCACCGGACTCCCCGCACCCGAAACACTTGTAGAATCCTTTCGCCGGGACCACATAGAAGCTCGGCGTTTTTTCGTCGTGGAACGGGCAGCAGGCCTTGTAGTCCTTCCCTGATTTCTTCAGAGGCACGATGTCGCCGATCACCTGAACGATGTCGGCACGGGCACGGACCTCCTCGACCTGATCGTCCGGGATCATTTGAAGCTCGCCACGGTAACGCCCGCCCCACCCTCGATGCGTCCGCCGACCCGGAAGGCGGACACTCGGCCATCGTCTTCGAGCAACGTATTCACCCGTGCTCGCACTGCACCGGTCCCTTTGCCATGGATGATCCTCAGTTCCGTGAGATCGCAAAGGATCGCCTCATCTATTGAGCGCAACAACGCCAGGTCGACCTCGTCCACTCGAAGCCCACGGAGGTCGACCTCTGTGTGGACCGTTCCGTCGGGGGTCTTCCACAACGCCGACCCCGCCGAACTGTCCCGAGCCGCGTCGCCTTGGCTCGCCGGCTCCAAGTCCGCAATGTGCACCTTCATCCGGATCCCGGACGCATCGATGACGGCGCGGTCGTCTCTCACCTCGGCCACAACCCCCTTCAGTCCTCCGTCGAGGAGTCGCACCCGGTCACCCGGTGTGAAGGTCGCAGAGCCCGACCCACGCTGGCCGCCGCGTCGGAGTTCCTTCTGACGGCGGGCCGCGTCTTCGACCCTTTGCCGGGCACTGCGCGCGGCGCTCTCCAGCTCCTTGGCGGATGATACCTCCCGAACCTCCCGGATGGCCTCCTCCACCTCCTGTCGAGCCTCCATCAAGATGCGCCGTGCGTCCTCACGGGCTGTCCGCTCGGCTTCGCGCTCTGTATTGCGGAGGTCGGCCTCGCGAGCCTCTACCTCCGCCCGGAGCCCGGCGGTCTCCTCCCGCTCACGACTCAGCTTGTCGACCAGTTCGCGAGCCTCTTTTTCCTTCCTCTCGAGACGCTCGAGAAGATCGTCGATCGAGGCGTCACCACCCTCCATGTGGGCCTCCGCCCGCTCGAGCACTTGGACGGAAAGTCCAAGACGGCGGGCGGTCGCTAGACCATAGCTTCGCCCCGGCCTCCCCTTCACGAGCTCATACGTGGGCTTCATCTCGTCGGGGTCGAACTGGAGGGAGGCGTTGACGACACCGATGCCCTCGGTGTCGAGGCGCTTCAGGGCCCCGAGGTGGGATGTGGCCACCGCGGTAGCTCCCCTGCCCGAGAGGTGCTCGATCAGAGCCCGTGAGAGTGCGGCACCCTCGGCCGGATCGGTGCCCGTTCCCATCTCATCGAGAAGCACCAGCGACCGTTTGCCGGCGCGCTCGACCACCTCCTTCCAAATCGTCAGGTGAGCGGAAAAGGTCGAGAGACTTTCCGCAATGGACTGCTCGTCTCCGATATCGGCGAAGATGGAGTCGAAGATCGGAAGTCGGGTCCCCTCTTCGACCGGTGGGACGACACCGCTCTGGGTCAGGGAGACGATCAGCCCCACAGCCTTCAGAAACACACTCTTGCCACCCGTATTGGGACCCGAAACGACAAGGATGCGCTCACCGGGCTCCAAGCTCAGGTCGAACGGCACTACAGGGTCCTCGGAACTCGCCAGCAGCAGTGGGTGGCGGCCCCGAACGATGATCCAGCCCTCCGACTCATCCGAGAGCCTGGGGCGACAAGCCCCCCAATCGCTGGCAGCCCGAGCCCGAGCGGCGAGTGAGTCGAAGTCGACAAGCGCCTCCCAACTGTCGGTCAGTAACCGATGTAGCGGCCGTAGTCTCTCGGTGATCTCGGTAAGGATGCGATGGATCTCCCTCGCTTCTTCCCGCTCCAGCGCCCGCAACTCGTTCGTGAGCTCGATGGCCATGGGCGGCTCCACAAAGAGCGTCGCACCCGTATGGGATTCATCGTGAACGATTCCGCCCACGTCTTTCTTTCCCTCTCGGCGAACCGGCACGACATAGCGCCCGTCGCGAACACCGACGGACGCATCCGCGACCCTGACCCGCTCCGGTAAGTCCGCGACAAACGCCTCCAGCTTGCGCACGATCTTGTTTCGCGAGGCGCGAAGTCGCTTACGGATGCGTCGGAGATCAGGGCTGGCGGTGTCCAGGATTTCTCCCGAATCGTCCGTAGTTTTTGAGATGCGGGTCTCGAGATCCGAGTCTGTATGTATTCTGGATCGCACAAAAGCAAGAGCCGCGAAGGATTCCTCATCCAGTGCTTCGGCCAATTGGCGTCCGGAGAGGAGCGAAACACCCAAGTCGTACAGCTCCACCCCCTCCAACACACTCCCCTCGACCGCCAGACGCTCGAAAAGCGTCAAACAATCAGGGATCTCAGGGGACGACCAAGCTGAGTGTGCCTTGAGGAAGGCTTCCGTCTCCGATACTCGAGTGAGCTCGCGATCCACCCACACTCGATCCGTACTCGGCCGCATGGAGAGGACGGCCGCGCGTCCAGCCTCAGACGTGGCGCGCCCCGCCACTTGTTCAAGGGCTCGATGGAAGTCCAGAACGGTGAGGGCGTGGTCGCTCATCCCACGGAAGCGTGGGAGAGCCCTTCCAGACTCACGCGAGCTCCTCCCGGACGATGCGGTTCGCTTCCTTTCCATCGAAGCGTCCCCGGATCTTCGGCATGATTCGGCCCATCACTGCACCCATCTCCGTGGCGCCGGTATCGATCGCCTCCCGTACGATGGCCTGCACGTCGGACGCGGAGAGAGCGGGGGGTAGGTAGCCCTGGAGTATCGTGGCCTCCTCGGATTCCTTGTCGGCCAACTCCGGACGTCCGGCCTCCCTCATTTGCTCCGCCGCGTCACGTCGCTGCTTGATCGCCTTGGCGACGACAGCCTGAACCCCCTCGTCATCCAACTCCTCGCCGACCTCGATCTCCCGATTGCGTACATCCGAAAGGAGGGTCGTGAGGACCACGGTTCCCAACCGATTTCGGGCCTTGCGGACCACGACGAGGTCGTTCCGGAGCCTCGTTTTCAGATCTTCCGCCATGTGGGGGAAGCTACCCGTGAGCCCTGGTAGGGTCAACGCGAAGGCAAGGTCGCAGCCGAGGTGCTCTAACCGCCCGCGGCGCGGCTGCCGGCCGCCATAAATCAGGTCTCATCGAGCTATGGAGCCGCCCTCACCCGATGACTATCCTCGGAGCATTTCTGGAGAGGCCGATTGCTTGTTTTCCATGACCTGGGGAGATCATGAAGACCATACCAGACCTTGCCCGCAAGATCCTGAGTCGTTCTCCCACGCCAGCGCTTCCGCTCCCTCTCCTCCTCGAGGCCATCGAAGAGGAGGCCGCCGGCCGGGTCGCCGATGCCGAGCGGATCCTAACGCAGATTCGGTCGCGTCCCGACCTGTTTCGTGTGCTCGACCCCGTGATCGGCCCTTGGCGTCGTGCGACGGCCAAGCCAGGCGAGGTCCCGCCATGGAGCCCCGAAACCTGGGTGCTCGGCCTCGATCCCAACACCGGAGCTAGCTCACCGATATCGGCCCGCACCGTGGAAAGTCTTCGGTGTCTGGGAAGGAGGGTCGATGAGAATTCGGCCACGGCCGTGGCACGCTGGCTTCTGCTGATCGAGCGCTTAGTCAACGCGAAGCGTGAACCACCCAGTACGCCACTCTCCCTCGGAGTCGACATCCGTGAGCCCGAAGCCCACAAGCGCTGCGGACTGGGACACTCCAAGCCACTCGTCTCCCGTGATCCCGCTCAAGATTATCCAGCCCCCGTGCCTCAGCTCATCCGCGAAGCTCCCCAAGAGCGGCACCAGGACCCCCGCCTCAATGTTGGCCAAGATGCCATCGAAGAGTCCGCGTCCACGCAGCCAGTCGGGGGTCACGGCCTCCTCCTCGATCCGGACGGAGTCGGTGACCCCATTGACGACCGCGTTCTCCCGAGCGGCTTCACACGCATACGGATCGATATCCACTGCCAGGACGTGATGCGCACCCAGGCGGGCGGCGGAAATCGCGAGAATGGCCGAGCCGCAACCCGCATCGAGAAGCCTCTCGCCGGGGGATAGGGCCCGGTCCATCAGCCTGAGAGCTCCCCGCGTCGTCTCATGTTCGGCCGTGCCGAACGCCATGCCAGGGTCGATAGTGATCACAGCCGCACCCTCAGGAGCTTCGGCCTCGCACCAGCTCGGGGTGATGACCAAACGGTCGGTGACCGCTCTCGGGCCGAGACCCTGTTTCCACAAAACGGACCAATCTCCGTGGTCCTGCCAGCGCCAAGTCAAGTCGATGTGGTCAAGTCCCGAGGCTTCCTTAAGCACGTCATGGACCCGTTTCACGAAAACCTCCGGGTCCGCCGGCGGAGGCACGTAGGTGATCAATCGACCGTCCGCCTCCTGAATTCCTCTCGCGCCAAGGCCAAATAGGGGCTCGATCAGGAGTTCCGATATCATGGGCGAGACGGAATCAACCGAGATGGTCAACCAGCGGTCGGGTGTGACGTCGGAGGATTCCGAGGCGTCGATCACGCCTGGGTGAAGGCCTCTTTGACCCGGGACCATATGCTCCTGCCGGAGTCTCCATCGAGTTGCTCGGGCGCCGGCTCCTCCAGGTCACGAAGTGTACGAATCGCTTCCTCCTGGTCGGGCGTCAGCCGCTCCGGCGTCCACACCACGATTCGTACCAGTTGGTCCCCCTTACCGCGCCCATGGAGCTCTGGAAGCCCCTGGCCTTTGAGGCGTAAAACCTCCCCGCTCTGGATCCCCTTCGGAATGGTCAATCTGACCGTCCCGTCCACGGTCGGAACCTCGGCCTCATCCCCCAAAGCCGCTTGGGAGAAGGTGATGGGCAGTTCGTATCGCAGGTGCGGCCCGTCGCGTACGAATCGGAGGTCCTCCTCCACCTCGATCAGCACCAGGACATCCCCCCGCGGACCACCCCTCGGTCCCACGTGGCCCTCGCCACGCAAGGTGATGAAGTTCTCGGACGTCACACCCGGTGGGATCTCCACCTTGACGGGCCGCTCGGAGCGGGCTCGTCCTTCACCGTGGCACGTGGGGCACGGCTCTTCGATGACACGGCCCTCCCCCCGACACGCGCGGCACGGCACCACACTGACGAACTGCCCGAACACCGTTCGCTGCGCCTGACGCACCTCCCCCGACCCCTCACACGTCGCGCACGGAGCCGGGGCGGCTCCGTCGGCACTCCCGCTTCCCGAACACCGCTCGCAGGTGTCCAGGATCGCCACCTTCAGCGTCTTGGTTACACCCGTGGCCACCTCCTGGAGGGAGACGCGTACCCTGACCTTGATTGCCTGGCCTTGTGGCGCCGACCGCGATCCGCCTCTCTGCTGCCTTCCGCCGAAAAGGTCCTCGATCCCCCCGAAACCCCCGAAATCCCTCATGAAGACCTCGAGCGCGTCGGAGAAGTCGAAACCCCCGAATCCGCCCGCCCCACCCGCACCGCGCTTCAGCCCCTGCTCTCCGTACTGATCGTAGATCGAGCGCTTCTCAGAATCTGAGAGAACTTCGTAGGCCTCGGTCACCTGCTTGAACCGGTCGTCGTTCTCCTTCGAGTCCTGGTTCCGATCGGGATGGTACTTCAAGGCTAGCTTACGGTACGCCCTCTTGATCTCGTCCGTGCCGGCGCCCTTTGAGACGCCCAGCAAGTCATAGTAGTCGGCCATTTATCTGCGTGAGAATCCGGTTCGGTGTGGTGTTCCGCTAGACACCGAGAACACTGTTGACGAGCGTCGACGTATAGTCGACGATCGCGATCACCTTTTCGTACGGCATCCGGGTGGGACCGATCACGCCGATCACACCCTTGAGTTGTCCGACCCGGTATTCCGCTGTAACCAGCGTGAAATCGGACAGGGCCTCCTCAGGATTTTCGCTCCCGATGGTGATCTTTAGTCCGCCCTTGTGCTCCCGGTTCCCCAGGACGTCGGCAAGCAGAGCCCTTTGCTCCGTCAGCTCGATGAGCCCTTTGAGTCGCTCTCCAGTGTTGAACTCAGGCTGAGAAGCGAGGACACTGGTCTGGCCGAGATGGACCTTGCCCTCTTGCAGCGGCGTCCAGTCGAGCAGCTCGGAGCCGGACTGAATGAAGATATTCAAGAGTTCGTTGGCCCCTCCACCGCCCATCCCCGTATCCCTCAGACGGTCAGGCAGGGTCTTCCTTATCGCCTGAAGCGTCAGGCCCGCGAGCCGCTCATTGAGGACCTGCGTCACACTCGCCAGAACGTCGGGCTGAACCTCGCCTGGTAGATCGACGTAAACCGTGTGGACGAACCCGCTCTTTATGGACATCACCATCAAGATCTTCGCGCTCGAGACCTGAATCAGCTCGAGTCGCTCAAGGATCGCCTCCTCCAGACTTGGAGCGACAGCCACGCCCAACTCTCTCGAAAGGAGGCTGAGAGCCCGGATCGCACGCTGTACGAGTCTCTCGACCGCCGAAGATCCACCGATCTCGATCTCCTGGACGAGGCGCTGACGCTCCACGTCGGTCAGCGGCTGCGGCCGCATGATCCGGTCGACGTAGAAGCGGTATGCGTGGTCTGTCGGGATGCGCCCGGCGGAGGTGTGCCGATGGAAGAGATACCCCTTGGTCTCGAGGTCGCTCATCGTATTCCGCACGGTAGCCGGCGATACTCCGAGATTGAACCTCTTTGCCAACGTTCGACTCCCGGCCGGCTCCGCGAAGTCCACGTACGTACGGACCACGGCCTCGAGCACGCGTCGTTCGCGCTCCGAGAGATCCTGACCGATCGGTTGGGGGTTATCTGGACTCATTCTTAAGAATATCGAGAAACGGCATTTGGCGCGCTGGAAGATCGAATTTCCGACAGCATCCAGTCAACGCCCTATCTCGAGTTCCGAGTCCAGTTCCACGGTGAGGTGATCCATGACCAGCCATCCCCTTGGCGTCAGTCGCACGACATCTCCTTCCGCCTCCGCCAGAGCCCTCTCCTCCCAACGTGCCGCCCGATCTCTTGCGGAGGAGGGCAAATCCCGCAAAGCGATCCCCCGCCTCGTCCTCAGCCCCAACCAGATCCGCTCCAGCCGGACTTCACCCACGCCGAGCTTCTCCTCATCGGCCACCGGCGGTCCGAGGCCGTCCGTGCCGGCCCGGTAAGCATCCCAATCTCGAGTGTTCCATCTGCGGATCGGATGCCGGTAGCCATGCGCTCCGTTTCCCAACCCGACGTACGGTTCTCCCGACCAGTAGACCGAGTTGTGCCGAGAGGCGCGTCCCGGCCGAGCGAAGTTGGACACCTCATAAGCCTCGTATCCGGCTTCCGCCAGCCGATCCACAGCCAGAAGGTACTCCTCCTCGTACCCTTCCTCGGAGGGAAGGGTCTCACGACCCTCGGCCACCGCGCGACCCAGGGGCGTGGCGGACTCGACACTCAGGCCATACAGGCTCACATGATCGGGTTCGAGGGCAAGCGTGTCGTCCAGGTCGCGCTCCCACTCTCGCTCCAGATGACTGGGTAAGCCGAAGATCAGATCGACACTCAGGTTGGTGAAGCCTGCCGCACGCGCGATCTGGACCGCCGCACGGGCTCCGTCGGCTTCATGCAACCGTCCCATCCACTTGAGTGATGGCTCGTGAAAGCTCTGGATCCCAAGGCTGATCCGGTTGACGCCGGCGCGCCGCCATCCGGTCGCTACGTCCCGGGTAAAGCTCTCCGGATTCGCCTCGGCGGTCCACTCGAGGTCGTGGTGCTCAAGGCGCTCCTCTCCGATTACAGTCGAGAGTCCGTCCATCGCCAACGCGCCGAGTAGGGAGGGCGTCCCCCCGCCGACGTACAGCGTGTCGAGCGTGTTGTCCAATACGAACGCCCCCTCCCGCTCCAGGGCGCGGACCTCCGCTCTCAAGGCGTCCAGCCACGCGTCACAATCCGCCGACGAGACTTTCACGGCAAAATCACAGTAGAAGCACCGGCGGGTACAGAACGGAGCATGCACATAGACGGATCGGATGGGGCCGGGTTCCGGGGGAGGATCGAGGATCCGGACCGCATCCGGCACCGACGGTTTCATCAAGACGCCCGCCGAAACCGCATCCCGGATTCCTGCACCACGAGTCCTGAAACTTGGAGGATCGTGAGCGCCGACAGGACGTGGGCGGACTGCAGATCCGCACCGGACGCGAGGTCATCGATCCCGAGTGACCGCTCGCTCAAGGCGAGCCAAACGCGACGCGCCTCGTCATCGAGACCGGCCGGCACCGGGTCCTGGGCATCCTCCGACACGCCACAGGCCCGGAACTCCGACGATGATCCACACACCAAGCCGAGGTCCCGCCCGAACTCCTCGGGAGAGGTGATCACCTGTGCTCCCTGGCGGATCAACGTGTTGCATCCCCGACTCTGCGGAGCGTCGAGCGCACCCGGTACCGCATACACGTCACGCCCCAGATCGAGGGCATGCTCTACCGTAATCAGGGCACCACTTTTCTCGGCCGCTTCGACGACCACGACCGCACCGCCCAATGCGGCCAAAATTCTATTCCTCCGAGGAAAGTGATGGGGCCGAGCCGGTTCTCCGGGTAGGAATTCCGAAAGGAGCAGCCCCTCGTGGACGATGCGCTCGCCGAGTCGACGATGGGAGGCCGGCTGGATCAAGTCGACACCAGAGCCGAGAGCACCGCGATCGTGTCCCCACCCGCCTCGAGGGCACCACGGTGTGAAGCCCCGTCTATGCCGAGTGCCAATCCACTCACAACGGTGATCCCTCGAATCGCCATCTGAGCCGCCAGAGCCTCTGCGCTTCGGCGTCCGTACACCGTAGAACGGCGAGAACCGACGATGGTCACCGAGGGTCTCCCGAGCAACTCCAGACGCCCCCGCGCGAACAAAACAGGCGGCGGGTCGACGAGATGGCCCAGCTTCTCGGGGTACCCTTCATCCGACCACAGCAGGATCTCGATTGCGCGCGCGCGACATCGGTCCAAGGCATCGCACACCTTACGGTCGAGATCGGGGGATGCGAGCGCCTCGCTGCACCTCGTTCCCGCTGCCGAGTCGAGGTCCCCCGGCCGGACATCCAGCGCTTGCCTGCCGGAGCCGAACCGCGTGAGGATCCGCCAAAGCGCCCGCGTGCCTACGCCAGGTACGCAGCCGAGCCGCAGGACCGACTCGATTTCGCTAACTCGCGGCGATGAACTCACGTTCAGGGAGTTCCCCAATCCTCATCTCCCGCGCCAGCGGCTCCTTTTTCGATGACGTCTCGAACCGCCGCCCACAGCCCCCCCAGGAGGGCCGGGAGACCCGTCTGGGCCACGGAGGACACGGTGTAGACCCCCCATGCCTCCCGAGCGTCCAACGTCGGAGGATTGTCTCCTGGCGCGAGGAGGTCGGCCTTGGTCAACACGACGCAGTGCGGCCTCGCCCCCAGTTCCTCTGAATAGGAGGAGAGCTCTTCCCGTAGCTCCCGATAGATCTGGCCGGGGTCTGGCACGTCGACCGGAATCATCAAGGCCAACGTGCGAGTCCGCTCGATATGGCGGAGGAACTGAAGGCCTAGCCCCTTTCCCTCGTGGGCGCCCTCAACGATGCCCGGGATGTCCGCCACCGCGAAGCTGCGGAAATCGGGCAGCTCCACGATCCCCAGGTTCGGGGCCAGTGTCGTGAACGGGTATTCCGCCACCTTCGGTCGCGCCTTAGACACGGCCGCCAGAAACGTCGACTTACCCGCGTTGGGCTCCCCAACGAGCCCGACGTCGGCGATCAGCTTGAGCTCGACTTCCACGCGCCGTTCTTTGCCGGGCCGGCCCGGTTCCCACCTTGTCGGCGTCTGATTCGTGGGCGACGTGAAGTGCACGTTTCCCCTTCCCCCCCGCCCCCCCCGGGCGACCACAATCCGGTCACCCGGCCCGAGCAATTCTCCGAGAACGACCTCCGTATCGGCGTCCTTGACTACGGTACCCGGCGGGACCAGAACGATCAGATCGTCCCCGCTCTTGCCGGTCTTGTTCTTCCCCGAGCCATGAAGGCCGCGCTCCGCGCGGTGATGCTGCCGGTAGCGGAGGTCCAGAAGGGTCGAGAGTTGCGCGTCGGCCACCATGACCACACTTCCACCGTTTCCGCCGTCCCCCCCGGCGGGTCCGCCGCGCGGCACGCCCTTCTCCCTCCGATACGCTTCAGAGCCCGCTCCCCCTGCCCCTCCGTACACATTGATGACCACACGATCGACGAACATCAGCCGGCGTATCTCGCCTTGACTTTCTCCCAAAGCACCGCTGCGGCTCTGCTGCCCTCGTCATCGAGAAACCGCTCGGCCTCGGCCAACGCCGTCTCCACGTCCGCAGGAAGGGCACCAACGTTCAACGCGCCACGAAGGTGGGAGTAAAGCTGCTTCGACGCACCCGTTACGGCGAGCGTGGCCACGATGCACAACTCTCGCATCACGAGCGCCAGGCCGGGCCTGCCCAGGACCTTCCCGTATCCCTCCACCACCATCCACTGGTCCAAATCGGGGTGAAGCGCCCGCACACCTTCTCTGAGTCGCTCATATTGATCCGAGTACACTGCCCCACATGCCTCACGACCGCGCTCCTCCCACACAGGGTAGTCGAGCGCGGTCGGTTCGGAGGGATCACGACCCGTCAAATGGCGCCAAGCCTCCATACCGCTGAGTGATACGGGGAAACCGAGGAAGAGATACGACTGAAGGAGCACTTCCTCCACCTCCGAGTCCTCCCCGACTTCGAGGGCGTGGGAGAGGGCGTCGACCACGGCCACCTCATCAGCCGACGCCAGAGCCCCGCTGATCCGGATCAAGGCACGGTCACCGTCCGTCATCCGTGCCCCTCCAGTCTCATGGCCGGACCTCTCGGACGTCAGTGAACATTATCGGATGTACCGGGCAGCCGAAGGGTGGGTTGGGTCAGTTCAGGCCCGAGGCGCTGGAAGCGGACGCACCCACACGCGTCGCAGTCTGGAGCGATCCCGCGGCGTCTGCCAAACCGAAAAGGGCCTCTGGCGAATCCGCCTGCTTCAAGATTTCGATCGCATCGTTGAGCTGTCTGTCGTTCCCTCGAGTATGGAGGAACGCACGCTCTTCATCCCACGCCTGGAGGGCGATCTGGCGCTCGAGCTGGTACGTCACGAAGCGCATGGCCGTCACGAAGTCGGATTCGTCCAGCTCCACCTCGTGCTCATCGACAAGAGTCCGATAGAAACGATCCAGATCCGCCGTAGGAATAGTGAACCCGGATTCGAGATCCGGGTGATCCTGTACGTAAGTGACGGCGTGGTTGAACACAGCAGTGGCGAATACACCCGCCGCACGGAAGAGGCGCTGGACCGCCGCCTGTTCAACTGACGAGAGAGTATCCGGCAGTACTACGAGATCGGGCGTGATGCCACCCCCGGCATAGAGCGTGCGCCCGCCCAAAGACTCCACGGTCGGCCGGTCATCGGGAGCCTCCTTGAGGACCCGCTCCCCACCCAGGCCCAACGCCGAAAGCTGGCCCGGGCCGTCCTCCACCGCCTCATCCTGCACGATCTGAATCGACCGCCCCACCGGAGTATACCAGCGCGCAGTCGTGAGCCTGAGGATATTCCCACCGCTGAGTCGGTACAGAGTCTGTACGGAACCCTTTCCATAGGTCCGGTTCCCGACCACGAGGGCGCGGTCGTGGTCCTGGAGCGCGCCGGCAACGATCTCGGAAGCACTCGCGCTGTTTTCGTTCACTAGAACGACCAACGGAAGCCCAGGAGCCATCTCCGGGCTCACCGCGCCGAAGTTCTGATTCTGCCCCGAGGCTCGCCCACGGGTCTCCAGGATCGGGGCCCCGTCTGCGAGGAACAGGTCCGCCACCCCCACCCCCTCCTCGAGCAGTCCCCCGGGATTGTTCCGTAGATCCAATATCAGGGATGTCAGACCCTCTTCTTGGAGGCGCTCGATCGCACCGCGCACCTCGCTCCCGGACGTCTCACTGAAAACCCGGAGCGGGATGTACCCGACACCCTCGTCCACCATCGTGGCGAACCGAACGGAAAGAAGCTCGATCCGCGCACGGGTCAAGGTGAACGGAATGGGCTCATCCACTCCCGGCCGATCGATCAGCAGATCTACGTCGGTCCCGGGAGTCCCCCTCAGCAGATTCGCTGCCTGGTCGGTCTCCCAATCCGCGGCCGACATACCCTCCACCTCTATGACCCGGTCACCGGCTCGTATCCCGGCCCGCCCCGCCGGCCCCCCGGGGATCGGCGCGATGACAGTCACCCACCCATCCCGATTCAGGATCTCGAGACCCACGCCTCCGTAGTCTGCGTCCGCCCCGCTCCGGAACCGGAATCCATCCCACGTTTCAGCGTCGATAAAGGATGTGTGGGGGTCATTCAACTCTCCAAGAACGCCCTCGATGGCGGACCCGATGAGCCCCGAACGGTCCACCGGATCGACGTACTGCTCCGTGACGTGATCCAGAACTTCCTGGAATAGCCTCGCTTGGAGATATACGTTGGCCTCCTGCTCGACCCCTCGCTGGAGAAACCAACCGCCGGTAATGAGGGCGACGACAAGCACGATCGGCGGTCCCCAAGCCAATCGTGTACCCCTCATATCATCGTTTTCGGACATCGCTCAAATCCGTCTCGTCGTCCGCCCATCCATTCCGCGCACCTATCAAGAGAACTAATCCCGACAGATGACGAAAGTTTCCGGCAAATCTCGGCGCAAAACCTCACGCACTCTCACGTGGACTTCGAGCGGCGTTCCGAGAGCGTCCACCAGCCGGACGGTCTCGTCTGTAGCCGCCAGTTCACGATAGCCCCTCCCGACCGCTTCCAGAAACCCTTCACCGGAACTCTCCAAGCGATCCTCTCTCTTTCCCGCAGCCCTCTGCCGAGCTCTGCCCTCCGATACCGGTAAGTCGAGCACGACATAGACGTCGGGAACCAATCCGCCGGAGGCAAATCGATCCATCTGGCGAATTTCGTCGAGGTTGAGTCCCCGACCATATCCTTGATAAGCGTAAGTCGACAACGAAAAACGGTCGCCGATCAAGAGTTCGCCCCGTTCGAGGACAGGGAGCGCCAACTCCTTCACAAACGCCGTGCGAGCGGCCAGATAAAGCAAGAGCTCAGTCTCGGGAGGAATCGATAGCTCAGGTCTGCCCTGCACCACGCTCCGGATCGCCTCTCCCACCTCGGTGCCGCCAGGCTCTCGAGTCAGCGTGAACGGGATTCCGCAGGATTCCAGCCATTCGCCCAACATTCGAGCTTGCGTGCTCTTGCCCGCCCCTTCGACCCCCTCCAGCACCACGAACCGTCCCCGGTTCGACTCCCCATCCGGTCGCTCCGTCATTCCCCTACTCGTAATACTCGCGGCCCAAATGCGTGATCTGCTCCTCTCCGGCGAGCCAGCGGAGCGTGTTCTTCAGCTTCCAGTTCTGAATGAAAAGATCATGCTCCGGATAGAGACCCGGGGCGCACTGTGGGCTCTTGAAGTAGAACGAAAGCCACTCTTGGATTCCCCCCAACCCGGCGCGGCCCGCAAGGTCCAGGAACAAAGCCAAATCGAGAACGAGCGGGGCGGCAAGGATCGAGTCCTTGCACAAGAAATCGACCTTGATCTGCATGTGGTATCCCAGCCACCCGAAGATGTCGATGTTGTCCCAACCCTCCTTGTCGTCTCCGCGCGGCGGGTAGTAGTTGATCCGGACTTTGTGATAGATGTCCCCATACAGCTCCGGGTACAGGTCCGGTTGAAGAACGTGATCGATCACGCCCAGCTTCGACTCTTCCTTGGTCTTGAAGCTCGCGGGATCATCCAGCACGGCCCCGTCCCGGTTGCCAAGGATATTCGTGCTGAACCAGCCCCTGACACCCAACATGCGAGCCTTGAACCCAGGGGCCAAGATGGTCTTCATGAGCGTCTGGCCGGTCTTGAAGTCCTTCCCGGCGATGGGCAGGTCATTCTCCTTCGCGTACTGTTCGAACGCTGGGAAGTCAGCGGAAAGATTGGGGGCTCCGTTTGCATAGGGTACGCCCTCCATCAATGCGGCATAGGCATACAACATGCTCGGCGCGATCGAAGGATCATTCTGCTCCATCGCGTTCTCGAAGGACTCCATGGTCTCATGGGTCGGCCCCGCCCGGAGGAAGATCTCCGTCGAACCGCACCAAACCATGACCAGGCGGTCGCAGCCGTTCTCCGCCTTGAAATTTCGGATATCCTCGCGGAGCGCCTCCGCGATTTCACGTTTGTTCGCCCCGGTCTTCTTGTTCGGACCGTCCAGACGGGTCACGTATTCAGTGTCGAACGCGGCCGGCATGGGGACGATAGCGGACAGCTCGTCTTTGATCGGATCGAGGTGTTCCGCGGACAGCACACCGGCGTTCACGGCGCTCTCGTACGCGTTGTCCGGGATCGGGTCCCAGCCGCCGAATACGATATCGTCCAACCCCGCCAATCCGATGAAATCCTTGATGAGAGGCGTCCGGTTCTCGGTACGCAGGCCCAGACGAATCGTGTTCATCTGAGTGAGACTCCCGATGGGCGTCGCCAACCTCTTCCGTGTGAGGAGGACCCCCGCGATGGTCGTCGTGGCTACGGCACCCATGCCGGGAAGCAGCACACCGAGTCGCCCGTCCGCCGGGCGAATCTCAGGACCTTCTTTCACAGTTGTATCTCCTTGGTCGATCATTCAGTTGATGCCGGAGTTCTTCCGTTTACTCGTCGAGCGGTACACCGGCAGCTTGCTGATGCACCCAAAGAATTCGGTGAATGGCGGTCGTATTGGTGAGAACGGCAAAAATCACGATGATGGCGCTGAGCACAAGGCCATCCCAGCTGAGGCCGAAGATCAGCGACCCCACACCCAGAAGGACAATCCGCTCCGCTCTTTGCATGAGGCCGACGGAGCAGTCCAGTCCGAGCGTTTCCGCCCTCGCGCGGGAATAGCTGATCATGAGAGAACCCGCCATCGCCAGAGCGATCATGTAAATCATACCGATGTTCAGAAGAGACATCTCGTACTGGTTGTAGAGCGAGATGAGACCGATATAGATCGTGACCTCGCTGATCCGGTCGAGCACGGAATCATAGAAGGCGCCAAACTTGGACTGAAGACCACTGAGTCGGGCCACTCGACCGTCGAAGATATCGTGGGCTCCACCCAGTAGAACAAGAAATCCCGCAGTGCGAACGTGGTCGATACCATACATGAGGCCAGCCAGGATGGTAACGGCGAAGCCACTCGTGGTAATGAGATTCGGATGTACCCCTCGCCGTACTAGCCAATGGGTGATTGGGTCGATGGTCGGGTATACCCGATCCCGAAGATCATTCAGATTCCAGCTCATACGTTATGCGTCACCCTATCACTTCCTCACGGCATGATGATCCGGCTCTCGGCGCCCTCGGTGATCCCCTCCTGGATCGTTTGGTTCACCTTGAGCAGAACCTTGTCGAAGTTCGCCTGTGCCGAAACGAGGCCTTGGTATGAGGCGTTGGCCTGCAGGCGCCCAACGGCTTCTTCATAGCCGGACTTCAACCCTTCGTTGGGCTCGTTCCCTCCACGCAGCGCGGCTTCTATCTGGCCCTCGAGACCCTCCAACTCCGTCCGTAACTCCGCCAACTCGCGGTCATCGGTTGTACCCGAGACCGTCTGTTTGAGCGCCTGGTATTCCTCCGTCTGGGCCAGAGCCTTGCCCAGATCCTTGGCCATTTCCGTCACTCGTGTCATCGACATTCCTGTGGCTTAATGATGATTGCGTGCCCTTTCCGATCCATTGGCTTACTCACACCCCTAGCTCCGCCATCACGAACCGGGGGCGCCCCGTCAGGTCGGGCCGGATGCGGACGGCGGCGAAGGCCCCGGTCGCGTTCAGGTCGATCACGATATCCCCCGCTTGCCCGAGGCCACACTCAAACGCCAACAAGCCGCCCGCCACCAAGTGTTTCGGTGCCCCCGTGACCAGCTCCCGGATCACGTCCAATCCGTCCTCCCCGGCGAATAAGGCCTCCGGAGGCTCCCAATCGCGAACCTCGGGCTGGAGTCCCCCCCTTTCGCTCTCTGCTATATACGGCGGATTCGACACGATGATGTCGAATCGTTCCCGCTGCTCCAGCGGCTCGAACAGCGGGCCCTTCCGGAACTCGACGAGCCCGCTCAGGTCGTAGCGTTCCGCATTATAGGCCGCCACGGAAAGGGCTTCGGGCGAGACGTCTGTAGCGACGACCCCGGTGCATGCTCCCTCCGCGGCAAGCGACAGCGCCACGGCCCCCGTGCCGGTCCCAACGTCACACACGCGTCCGACGCCTCTTGTCCCGGCCTCGGCCCAATCCAAGACCTCCTGGACAAGCACTTCCGTCTCGGGACGGGGGATCAGTACCCGGGGATCCGTCTTCAACTCGAGTTGGCGAAATCCGGTTCGGCCAATGATGTACTGTAGCGGCTCGCGGCCGGCGCGGCGACGAAGAAGCGGCTTGAAGGCGTCCCGCTCGTCGGGGCTCAACGGACGATCGTACTGAAGGTAGAGCTGGAGTCGGTTGACACCCAGCGCGGCCGAGAGCAGCCATTCCGCGTCCAGGCGACCGGTCTCCACTCCCTTATCCGTCAGGTACTCCGCGCTCCAAAGGATCATCCGGAGGATCGTCCATGAATCCTCCCCCTGCGACACCCCGGCCTCCGAATCCCTATCCAACTCAGCTAACCTTTCGGAGCCGCTCATTCCGTGTCGCCCTGGAGCCGTTCCTCCTGATCCGCCAACCGAAGCGCCTCAATCATGGCGTTCAGGTCTCCGTCCAATACCTGGTCGAGCGTATGAACCGTCAGCTTGATCCGGTGGTCGGTGACCCGGCTCTGTGGGAAGTTGTAGGTCCGGATCTTGGCTGAGCGGTCGCCGGTTCCGACCTGTGCCCTCCGTTCACGGGAACGCTCCGCTTCTTGCTCCGCGATCCTTTGATCCAACAGGCGGCTTCTCAGTACCTTGAGGCCCTTGGCCTTGTTCTTGTGCTGAGACTTCTCATCCTGGCAGGACACGACGAGCCCCGTCGGAACATGGGTGATGCGCACGGCGGAATCGGTGGTGTTCACGGACTGACCACCCGGACCGGAGGAGCGGAACACATCGATACGGAGATCCTTAGGATCGATCGCGAGATCCACTTCGTCGGCCTCGGGCAGGACCGCCACCGTCGCCGCTGAGGTATGGATCCTGCCCTGGCTCTCCGTCTCCGGTACACGCTGGACGCGATGGACCCCCGACTCGTAGCGGAGCCGTCCGTACACGCCTTTACCCCGCACCGTGAAGATGACCTCCCTGATGGACCCTGGAATCCCCTCGGAGAGGCTCATCAGCTCGATCGTCCAGCCCTCTCGCTCGGCGACTCGCTTGTACATGCGAAAAAGATCCTTCGCGAACATCCCGGCTTCGTCCCCGCCTGTTCCCGCCCGGATCTCGACAACAGCGTCGCGATTGTCTAAAGGATCCTTGGGGGTGAGGAGGAGACGAGCCGTGGCTCCCAGCGACTCGATGCGAGATTCCAGAGAAGCGACCTCCTCCCCGGCCATGTCGCGAAACTCCTGGTCCGCGGCCTCCTTCAGCACCTCCACCGCACCCGCGTACTCTTCCAAGAGGCCGAGGAGTTCGTCGGCTACGCGGACCACAGGCTCGAGCTGGGCGCGTTCCTGCCCAAAGACTCTGAGGCGATCCAGATCCTGAATGACGTCGGGGCTGGCCAGCGACTCATTCACGCTCTGGTAACGCTGCTGAGCTTCGCGGAGGCGTTCGAGGAGCCGTGGATCGGCTCCTCCGGGGCTATTCATAGGGGAATCGGGCCTCAGCCCAACCTAGTGTGTCGCGAACTTCGGGGGCACCACTACGAACTGACTTTGTCGTACTTCTGCTTGAAGCGCTCAACCCGTCCGGCGGTATCCACCAGGCGCTGTTTACCCGTATAGAACGGATGGCATACGGAGCATATGTCCGTGTGCACCTCCGGCTGCGTGGCCATCGTCTCAAACGTATGCCCGCAGGAGCAGGTGACCTCGGCCGACATGTAGTCGGGGTGGATACCCTTTTTCATGATCCATCTCCGGAATCAACGAAAAGTGGGCTGCGGGTCCTATCGACCCAGGACTCTGGAGCCCACTCTTCAGCCGCGGGGAATATAAAAATTGCCGGAAGCCAGTTCAAGCGGGCCGGTGAGGAATCACGACGAGTCCGAGCGTCAGGAGCAGAGCCAGACCCCCGGCCAGGTCTCCGGTCCGCGTATACCAAGTCTGGACGTCACTCGTGTAGATCGTCTCGCTTCGGACGGCGGCCTGAAACAGTTCGGTCCGACCATAGATACGTCCGAGTGGATCTACAAAGAGTGAGAAACCCGTGTTGGCGGCCCTGGCGACCCCGATTCGATGCTCGATCGCCCTCATGACCAGATGCGCGGGGTGCTGCCAAAGCGCGGCCGTCCTGGTATACCACGGCTCCCTACCAAACCACCCGTCGTTGGTGAGGTTCAAGAGAAAGTCTGCCCCCTCCACCCGGAAGCGACGGGCGTGGCCTGGATAGGTGGATTCGTAGCAAATCAGAACACCGAAACGGGTGCCATCCCCCGTGCGGCCGAGAGTCCAATCCACACCCTTCCCGTAGGAATCGACTTCGGCGCCTCCCTCCAACCACGCTCCGGCGCGGAACGGAACGCGCTCGACTAGCGGTACGAGTCGGTGTTTGTCGTAACGGAAATCAGTGAGCCCGCCATCGGGTCCCGTCATGAACGCGGAGTTCAGCGGGATCGGATTTGCCTCTACCCCCACGGTCTCCCCGATCCCGCCGAAGACGACGGGGGCGGTCCACCTCTCAGCCACCGCCAGGACCCGCTCCTGTAAGGATGCATCGGATTCGATCGGGCCAAAGAAGGTCACCTCCGGCCAGACCACGAGGTCCGGGGAAAACCCGTCGCCCTCGGGCAGGAGGCGCGTCAAGGCGGCCACGGTGCTGTCGTTGCTCCGGGCTCCATCCAACCGGAACTGTGCCGCAACGTTGGGTTGCACGACGGCGACGTCGCCGACGGCCCGGACGGAAAGGGTGCTGGCCCGCCAGTACCCCCAGGCCGCAGGCACCGCCAAGACGAGCGCGAACGCCACCGCCCAACGCGCCGACAGTCGGGCTCCATCCCGCGCCCGCGCGGCCCGCACGGCTTCGGCCAACAACCCGTTGAGCAGGGCGAGCCATAGCGTGATCCCACGCGCACCCACCAACTCGGCCGCACCGACGAGTTCGGGGTAGGCGGTGAGGGACGTTCCGAGCCCCAACCACGGGAAAGCCAAGCTTCCCGGCGCGTGCGCCCGCAACCACTCGAGCGTCGTCCAAGTCAGAGGCAGCGCAAGCCAAAGAGGGATCCCCCCGTGATGGGTCAGGCGACGGAGCGCCCACGTGAAGCCTCCAGCGCCCAGCGCCAGGACCATGATGACGGTCACGTATGCGGGGACGGCCCACCAGGTGAAGGGCGCCAGGGCGGGAGGTATCCAGTACAGGAGCAGCCCGAAGTAGAGCACTCCAAACCAGACGCCGCCTCGGAATACTCGACTGGAAACACCCCTTGAAGTATTCCGGTCTGACGTATTCTCTTCATCCGTCTGGTCGGCCACCCAGACTGCCAGAGGCACGAGCGCGACGAAGGACGGGATCAGCAGATGGAAGGGAGGAAACGCGCAGACCGCCAAGAGGGCCGAAACCGCCGGTAGCAGCCGGTCGCCCCGCTCCGGGATCACGCCATCGAGGGCGGCCACGCCCGAAGCGCGCCCCAGGCGAGTCCCACATGAGCTGGAAGCAGAACCGCCAGAACCTCACCGTTGACTTGATTGAACCCCGGCAGCACTTGAATGCATAAGCCGGCGACCGCCACACTGCCCACCACCTTGGCCATCACATCGACGCGGATACGGGCCCAGATGCCAGCTCGGTGCCGGTTCCCATTCAGCGCCTCTCGAATGAGCACGCCGGCCAAGACGAGAGAGAGAGGGTTCGCCTGGAACGCGTTCTCGTTCAACGCCCAGAAGACGTGGTCCGTGAAGAGCCACGACAGCAGCAACCCGGTGCCCAGCAAGCCAACCGCGCCGCTCCATACGGCTCCCGACAGTGCGAGGGCCCAGCCACCCCACCGCTTCCCTTCACCCGTCATCCACCCCAAGCCGACGAAAAGCGTGCCGAGGGAGATGCCCAACACCAGCAGGGAGAACAGGAAATCGGGGGCGGCCAGTGGCAAGGGGTCGCGTGTGGCTTCGACAACGTGCGCAGCCTCACCGAGTAGGGGGCCTGGCTCTCCCTCCGCATCCACGATCCGGACGCGATCCAGGTGCGCCTTGAGGCGTAGTGGGAGAAACATCTCCTCCCAGGCTGAGATGGTCTCGTCACCACGATTCCCGACCACGAATTGGATTCCGGCGTAGGCAGCCGGTGCGGACTGCAGCAACCGAGCCGTGTGCCAGCGATACGTCGTCCCCGTATCCATGTCTTCGGTGGCTGCGCGGATCTGTCCCCTGAGGATCCGATCCAGGACGTCACGCACCCGAGTGGAGCAGTTATCCCGATAGTAGTCGTAGCGATAGTAACGGTTGGCCTCCGTGTCGAGCTCCTGCACAAGCACTTGAAGCTCGAGGCGCTCCACGGGCGTGAGATTCACGGTTTGGATCCACACATCGCGGTTCGCCTGGCGGTACACCGCGAGCCACGACGAGGCCGTGAAGCCCCGCATGGAGTACCGCATCCGGCCTCGCGCCAGGCGGCGAATGAAATCCGTGTCGTTGAAGTCGAAGATTCCCCAGTTGTACGCGACCTCCGTTCCGGCCCGGTTATCTCGAACGACGAGAGCATTGTGGCTGAACCGTTCCCAGATGGCGTCCCCGGGGCCGATCGTCATCAGGAAGACCTCGAGGTGGGAGCCGGGCGGGGCATCCTCCTCGACACCGGCCGGTTGGCCACCGGCTGGCACGCCATCTTGGGCTCTGAGCGGACCAGGACCCACCACCGTGGCCGCCACAACCAACACCAAGCACAGGGCCGGCAACTCAGCCCTCGCCAAGTTGGATCTCCCGGCCCTCCGTGGCTGATCGATAGGCCGCCGTAATGACCTCCATCAGCGGGACCTGCTCCACCGGGGCCGGGACGTCAGCTTCGCCGAGAACCGCCCGCACAAACTGATCCAGCAGGCGGCGATAGGCGTTTTGGAAGCGGTTCTCGCCACCTCGCGTCTTGGGTTGGCGCGGTGTCACGTCCAGGGGCCGCCCCCCCAGTTGTTTGTGGATGTTCAGTGGCCATAGTGAGCCCGACCCCTCGCTGCCCATCACTCGAGCATAGTGCCGGTCCGCCTCGGCGAAGAGGTTCCAACTCACCTCGACGCTGAACGCGATGCCGGACTCTGACACGGCGAACACGGTAGCTGCTTCCTCGACCTCGCCCTCCTTACTTCGGAAAACCGCGGTCACCCGAGTAATCCGAGGATAATCCACGAGCCAGAACGCTAGATCCAGGATCTGGACACCTAGGTCCATGAGCGCCCCTCCTCCTGCCTCCTCCGGCTTCTGGCGCCACGTGGAACGCACCGCTGGCATCTTCCGTGTGAGCGAATTGGCTCCCACCGCGTAGATGTCGCCCAACTCGCCCCCGGCCACGAAGGATGCGAGGGACCCCACGTCCGGGCGGAATCGGTGATCCATCCCGACGGCAAGATGCCGCCCGGCGGCGGCCGCGGCGTCGAGCACCCTCTGCACGCCCTCAACGCCCATCGCCAAGGGTTTTTCTACCAGCACATGCTTGCCACCCTCCAAGGCTTCGACCGCCAGCGACTCGTGAAGATGATTCGGTGCGCAAATCACCGCCGCCTGGACTTCGTCGCTTGTAAGGATCTCCTCATCGGACAGGACGCGCGGTACCTCGAAACGAGCAGCGAGTGACTCCGCCTTCAAGGCATCCGGATCAGAGACGGCGATAACATCGACATCGGGTCGCTCCGACAACATCGGGAGATGCACGACCTGTGTGATCGCGCCGACGCCCAGGATGCCCACCCGCACCGAGTCGTGTTGCGACTCGGACGTCACCGGGCCTCCCCCTCCACCAACCCCCCCCAGATGAACGTCAGCCCTCCCCCAAACTCGAGATAGTTGAGATCGCCAAGCACTTCGACTTTGGATCTACCATGGATGCGGACACGATCGGTAATCGGATATTCCAGGCCCACGTGAAGGTTGAAGCCTGCGGATACCGAGTCGAGTAGGTCCTCGACGAACGTACCGTCGATCGCCGGACCGGCGCCGTTGAGGAAGTGCGCGGACATTCCCACTCCCGTCGAGAAGAATAGGTTCAGAGGCGTCGCCCATACGTAGTGGCCATCCACGCTCACAAGGACGTCGCTGCGGTCGATGACGCCGAGATCGAAGCCTCCTAGCGGAACAGTACCTCCCTGGGTCGCGGTGAGCGCGCCGAGTCGAGTCTCGAACTGAGTCACCTCGGCCTGGGCCATCTCGGACGTCCAATACGTCACTCCCGGCATGAGTCTGAAGCCGGGCCCGAGGAACCCCAAGTCGAATCGCACTCCCAGGGTCCGGGTATTCTCGACGTTGTCGGCGTCGAGATACCCAAGGTCGAAGGAGATACCTCGGAACGAGAGGTTCTCGTAATCGTAGTCGACAATGTCCTGGGCCCATGCTCGGTTAGGCACCACCAGCGTCACGGCCACACCAGCCACGGTCGCTGCGATCACCATCCCCATCGCACTCACACACCTCGGCATCCGCACCTCACCTCCGTGTCGAAAGGTCATCCGCGTTTGTCAATTCGTCACGCCACCTCAACTGCCGCCGCCTGTACGACCTCGAGGGTTTCGTCGATGACGCCGGACGTGTGCGCCGTGGAAACGAAGCCGGCCTCGAAGGGAGATGGGGCAAGAAACACACCGCGATCAAGGCACGCCCGATGGAACGCCCGGAACGTGTCGAGGTCTGCGCCTTGAGCCTCCTCGAAGGAATGGACGGGCTCTTTTCTGAAAAACACACCCCACATCGATCCGACGGAACATCCGGTGGCCCCGATCCCCGCGTCGGTCAGCGCCGACACCACGCCCCGCGACAGCCGCTCGGCAGCCTGGGCAAGGTCCTCGAACGGGTCCTCCTCTTCCAGGTAGCGGAGTTGAGCGTTTCCGGCAGCCGTCGCAAGTGGATTCCCGGATAGCGTGCCGGCCTGGTACACGGGCCCGGCAGGCGCCATCTGCTCCATGAGGTCACGCCGGCCACCAAACGCCCCGACGGGAAGCCCCCCTCCAATGACCTTGCCCAACGTGGTGAGATCGGGCTCGATCCCGTAGCGCTCCTGCGCGCCGCCGGCGGATACCCGGAACCCAGTCATGACTTCATCGAAGACCAAGAGCGCCCCGTGGCGCTCGGCTATCGTGCGCAGGCCCTCCAGGAAGCCGTCAATCGGTGGGATCAGACCCGAGTTGCCCACCACCGGCTCGACGAACACGCTGGAGATATCATCCCCTCTTTCGCCGAACAGCATCTCGACCGCATCGAGGTCGTTGAACGGAAGCACCAAGGTTTCGGCCGCAACCGTTTCGGAGACGCCGGGGGAATTCGGGAGACCGAGCGTAGCCACTCCACTCCCAGCCGCGACGAGAAAGGCATCCGCGTGCCCGTGGTAGCATCCCGTGAACTTCAACACCAGGGGACGGCCGGTGGCCGCCCGCGCAAGCCGAAGCGTGGTCATGGTCGCTTCTGTCCCGCTGTTGACGAGTCGGACCATCTCTACACTCGGCACCATGCCGACGATGCGTTCCGCCAACTCCACCTCGGCCTCCGTCGGAGCGCCGTACGAGGTCCCTCGTTCGAGTTGCCGCTCCACTGCTCTCGTGACCGCGGGATGGGCATGGCCGAGGATGAGCGGACCCCAGCTCAAGACGTAATCCGTGTAGCGGCGACCCTCGGTGTCGTAAAGGTAGGCACCCTCCCCTCGCTCCACGAAGAAGGGGTCACCCCCCACCGAACGGAAGGAGCGCACGGGAGAGTTCACCCCACCGGGGATCAAGGCCTGTGCCCGAGCCCACAATCCATCCGTTTGATCCATTATCCCCTCCCCACGAGGGGTCGGTCGGTCATTCGCCCTCCACCACGCGGGCGATCAGGTCATAATCCTCCGCACATTCGATTTCCACAGTCACGAACTGCCCCGGTGCGAGCCCATCGAAGGGATAAACGTGGGTGACGCCGTCTACGTCGAGGGCCTGGCCGACCGTCCGAGCGACACCGACCGGCCGGCCATCCACTTCCGCTCCGAGCGGGCCGGGGTCGTCCACGACTTCATCTACCAGGGCCCGGAACACTCGGCCGATCAGTGCCTCGTTGCGTTCGAAGGAGATCATTCGCTGCACGTCCATGAGCCGTTCGAGGCGCTCCCGCTTCAGAGAATCCGGGATCTGGTCGGACATTTCCGCCGCCGGAGTACCGTCCTCCACCGAGTACGTGAACGCGCCCATCCGATCGAAACGGAGTTCCTCGAGAAGATCGAGCATAGCGTTGAAATCGTCCTCGGACTCCCCCGGGAATCCAACGATCACGGTCGTCCGCAGCGTCACATCCGGTATCGCTTCCCGGATCCAAGCCACGCGCTCCCGTATGACCGTCTGCCGCTCAGGTCTACGCATCGCTTCGAGAATCCTGTCGCTTCCGTGTTGGAGGGGCATATCGAGATAGGGAAGGACCACATCCTCGCTGGCCATCAGCTCCACGATTTCACGACTGATACCCGACGGGTACATGTAAAACAAGCGAAGCCACTCCACGTCTGTCTCGGAGACCAAGGCCCGCACCAAATCGGTGAGGAGAGGTGCCAAGGGGTCCTTTCTCCGCAGGTCCCGCCCATACCAGGTCGTATCCTGGGAGATGATGTTCAACTCCTTCACACCCTGCCGTGCCAGGGCCTGTGCCTCGACCACCAGCTCGGGGAGCAGTGCTGACCGGTGCAGCCCGCGAAAGCTGGGGATAGCGCAGAACGCGCAGGTGTGGTCACATCCCTCGCTAATCTTGAGAAAGGATGTGTGGGGCGTTTCCGTGGAAAGGATCCGAAGCGGCCGCTCCATCGTCGGCACGCCCGCCATCGAATCCGGTAGAAAACCGCCACGTCTCAGTTCGGGTATCAGAGAGGCCATCTCCGAGAGGCCCAAGAAAAGGTCCACCTCGGGAATCGCTTCGCTGAGCTCGTCCTTGTACCGTTGGACCATGCATCCCACCGCGACCACCGCCCGGACGCGGCCCTCCTCCTTGAGCCGGCACGCCTCCAGGATAGTCTCGATGGACTCCTCCTTGGCCGATTCGATGAATCCGCAGGTGTTCACGATGACCATGTCCGAACGGCTGATGTCGGATGAGACGCGCGCGCCGTGCCCCACCAAGGCCGCCATCATCTTCTCCGAATCCACGGTGTTCTTGTCACACCCCAGGGTCACGAGGCCGACCTGGGGGCCGTCGGGCGGGCCGATCGGATCGATCGAAAGCCGCACCGCCTCCACGTCTCTCGCCACATCGGATCGGACCGGATCGGGGGCCAGGGGAAAGACCGGTAAGGCCCTCGTTTTCATTCTGGAATCACCCTCGCGCCTTCGGGTGGCGTCATCACCCTTGCGCCCTCGCTGGGCACGAAACGGAATTCCTCGTCCGGGATCTCGATATCCACGCGGATGTCCGTGAGCCGGATCCTTCGTATCGATTCGTTCGTTTCGTGGATGTCCAAGGCCGTGATCAAGTAGCTGTCCACATCGAACCACACGACTGCGGATCGGAAGTCCGCGGACCGCAAGCCCTCGGTCTCCCTCGGCTTCAATGCGATCTTGTGGGACAGGCCGTCGCCCATCGGCTCTCGGCCCTCATGCACCGCCTCGAACCGCCCGCGCGGATCTTCCAGAAAACTCCTGTAGAAGTTGAACCCGCCCCCGGAGCCCTCCGCCGAAAAACGCATCACCTGCATGTCATCCAAGCTGGGATAGAAGGTCCAGAGGAACTCCCCATCCACAACCACCAGATCCCCCTCTGGATCGCTGAAGCGCATGGAGAATCGGTCGGGCCGCTGTTGGCAGACCGTGCCCTCACCCGAACGGGTTTGCCTGAGGAGGGTCACTTCGATCGTCTGCTGGAAGTGGGCGCAGAGAGTTTCCAGGCCGTAGTAGCGATCGCTGGCGGTGTATAACACCCGGTAGGCTTGGCCGTCCTGGCCGTGGAGCGACCGCGGGGGCGAGACGAGCGAGGCCAACAACAGCGGCAGCATCAGGACCTGCGGCAACCGAACGCTCGGCATCGAGGGACAGGGAGACGGGATGTGGGACGGCTCGTTCATAGCCGTCCATACACGGTGGGCGACAGGCCCGTTCCGAGCGGGAACCGGCCTGGATGCTTCGTCATCGCATTCCCCGCTTCGCGCAGATCGACTCCAACTCGTCGAGCCCGACGAGCACCTCCCTCGCCTTCGAGCCCTCGGACGGCCCCAGAATCCCGGCGTCGTGAAGTTGATCCACGATGCGGGCGGCCCGCCCGTACCCGATCTTGAGCTTACGCTGGAGTAGCGACGTCGAGCCCTGCTGCTGCTGAACGCACACCTCACCGGCCGTACGGAAAAGGTCGTCCCAATCCCCCGCGCCTACGTCGCCGACCGCCATCTCGGCCTCCTGTTCGAAGGCCCGCATCTGTTCCAGGATATCCGATTCCGTCGCCGCCTCGGTCTCGTCGAACGCCCGGTTCTGAAGCTCGATCTGATCTTTGTACCAGCCCATCATCCGGTCGGTCTCCGCGGTGGAGATGTAGGCGCCCTGAATCCGGACGGGCTCACTCGAACCCGGTGGAAGAAAAAGCATATCGCCGTTACCGAGCAGGCTGTCGGCGCCATTCTGGTCGAGTATGGTGCGTGAATCAGTCTTCGACGAAACGCGAAAAGCGATGCGGGACGGAAAATTCGCCTTGATGAGGCCGGTGATGACGTTCACGCTCGGTCGCTGCGTAGCTACGATCAGGTGGATTCCGATGGCCCGGCCCTTTTGAGCCAAGTAGGTGAGTGGCTTCTCCACCTCGCTCTGCACGGTCATCATGAGGTCCGCCAACTCGTCAACGACCACCACGACGTATGGCAGAACTCCGTCGTCGTAGATCCACCGGTCCGGATCGTCGTCGGTGCCCCTCGGCTCGAAACGCCGAAGCGTCACGCCCTCCTCAACACGTTCGTTGAACTCGCCGATCGAACGCACGCCGTTCGCGCTCAACAGGTTGTACCGCCGGTCCATCTCCAGGACTGCCCACTTGAGAAGGCCTGAGGCGTCTCGCGGGTCCGTGACCACTTTGTGGCGGAGGTGCGGCAGCAAACGATACGTGGAGAGCTCGACCATCTTGGGATCGACCATGAGAAGCCTCAGGGTCTTCGGCGTATGTCGGTAGACCAAGCTCGTAATGATCGTATTGAGACAAATAGACTTGCCGGACCCTGTGGCGCCTGCGATGAGGATGTGGGGCATCTTCCGGAGATCGGCCACGTAAGGCTTTCCGTTGAGATCCTTTCCGAGCGCCAACGGGAGTTCGGCGCGACTGCGTAGGTAGGCCGGTGAATCGAGGATGTCTCGAAGGCGGACGACCTCCGGCTCGGGATTAGGGATCTCCACGCCGACGGCGCCCTTCCCGGGAACCGGCGCCACGATCCGAATACTCTTCGCCTTCATGGCCAGGGCGAGGTCGGCGTCGAGGTTCGCGATCTTACTCACCTTCACTCCCGGCGCGGGGATGACCTCATACTGCGTGACCACGGGACCCGTCGTGCGGCCGCCGATCTCCCCCTCCACGTTGAACGTCCGAAGCTTTTCGATCAGAATCTCGCCCAGCGCGTCGAGCTCCCGCTCCATGTCATGACGATGTTCGTCATCGGCGGCTGACATGAAATCCATCGGGGGGAGCCCCGTCTCCGAGAGATCCCCCTCCGCAAACGGATCGGGCGGTGGGCCTCCGTCCCCCTTCTCTCCTCTGTCCCCTTCCTCATCCCATCCCCCCTCCCGATCCACAATCTGGCCGGCCGCCTCCATTTGCTCCTCGTATGGCCCCCCACGCGCCTCGTCGTACGCATCGGCAGTGACGTCAGCTGAGCCGTCCTCCGGATGGGACTCTCCATCGCCACCCAAGAGATCCATCGGCGGCGTTTGCTCCAGCCCGTCTTTGGAGCGGGCGTCCCACCAGGCCCTGAGGCGTTCCGCCAAGGAAAAGAGGCCACGGACACCACGAGCCAACACTCCCGTCCCTTGCGTCATGCCGTGCGCCAACGACCCGAGCGGATTCCAACCTAAGGTGCCCACAGATAGAATCACGAGGAGGAGCAGAATGAAAAGGACCGCCCCCAAGAAACCGAAGGCCAGAATGAGGGGAGGGCCCGCCAGCTCACCCCATCGGCCCACCATCTCCGGATCCTGGCCGAGGATTCCGAGGCCGACGGGCACGACCAACAGGAGACCTCCCATGAGAATCGAGAGGCGTACAGCCCACCCCACGGACAACCACTCGCTCGCCCGAAGCCCGCCGAAAAGGAGGAGCCCGGGCAGGAAAAACGCCGCCACACCTACGAGAATGGTAAGCACACGCTGCACCGTCTCTCCAACCACACCCACCATATTCCCCGATGGGAACCATTCCGCACCCCTGGGACCGAGCACCGATACGGGGATGAGCGCGGCGAGAAGGAAGAGGGCCAACGCCAACAGGCCGGCGGCCATGATGTCCCTCTGCTGCTTCTGCGACAGCATCTTAGAAGGCTGTTGGAGGAGTACAGTGGGCCGCGTTGCGGATGCCACGGCCCCAGACCCTAGGCGGAGCGATGACGTCATAGTCGAAGCTACGGCTAGGAGCTCCAACAACGGAGATGGGGTCGTGCCGCCGCAACCCTTCAACTTGTAAGGTCATGTCATTCATGCTCGTGGGCACAGGGCGGTTGTGCGGTTGATCCTGCGTCTCTCCTCCTCGCCGTAGCGCTGCTACGCCTCGTCGTCGTTCCTTGTCTGAACGCGCACAAGCGCCCTGTGCGCGACCCGCTGTACTCCTCCAACAGCCTTCAAGGAGCTATGCCTCGGGCCCTGGGGACCCCCCATCCGGGGAGGGCAGCTGGATGACCCGGTCGTCCATCTCAGGCACTACGGAGTGGCGATCGATTTCGGCGCAAAGCTCCAGATCCTCTCGGAGCTCGATCTCGATCAGGCGCTGGCCCGTCGAAGTAGACGCAAGGAAATGGGCGTTGATACGGAAGGTAAGCGCCATCTCCACCGCTCCCATAGCGGCGTCGTTGAGTTCGACCTCGACCTCGGCCGCCTGCCGGATGCGCTGCACAAGAGCTCCCGCACACACGGCGTCATCGAGAGAGAATAGCCCCTCCATGCCAGCGCGCACGATGATGAGTGAATCCGCCTCCATCGCCACTGCCGCGACCGCACTCAGATTCATGAAGCTGCAGATCAGGACGCGCACTGCATCCTCGACCAAGAAGAGGGCACGTGTCCCATTCGTGGTGCTCATCACCAACCGTTTCCCCGCCACTCTCTCGGCCGAGAATTCCCAGGGAGAATTCCCGAGGTCGAATCCCTCGATTCTGAGTCCACGTGCCTCACCGCAGAGAATCGTGTCCTCCCGTCCAAGGGAAGCTGCCAACTTGATCGCCTCCTCGGTCGAGGGGGCCGGATAGACGCCCTGGGCGCCATTGACGAGCGCCTCTACCATCGAGCTCGTCGCACGCAGGACATCGATCAACACGACTGTACTCCCGGTCAAGTCGGGCAACGGGGCAGCCGGCTCGAAATGGACGTCGATCTTCATCAGTCGTCGGAGCCCTCACCCAGAAAACGGTCTATGAATCCGGTGTCCACCCCACCGGCCATGAATTGCTCATCCCGCGTAATGTCGCCGAGGAACTGAATCGTGGTGCTGATCCCCTCAACCACGAAGGACTCGAGCGCATGTCTTGCCCGCACGATGGTTTCTTCCCGATCCTTACCGCTGACGATCAGCTTAGCAAGCAGTGAATCGTAGTACGGGGGCACCTGATAGCCGCTGTACAGATGTGTATCGAGCCGAACACCGGGTCCACCCGGAGGGTGGAACGTCGTGATCGGGCCCGGAGACGGTGCAAACCCCCGGAGGGCGTCCTCGGCGTTGACGCGGAACTCGATGGCATGCCCTCGCACCTGGGGAATCTCGCTGGGGAACGATAGTGGTTCGCCAGCGGCCACACGAATCTGTTCCTTCACGAGATCGAGTCCCGTCGTGACCTCCGTGACCGGATGCTCCACCTGAATACGCGTGTTCATCTCGATAAAATAGAACGATCGCTCGGCATCGACGAGGAACTCGACGGTACCGGCTCCCACATAGTCGATCCCCTTCGCCGCGAGTACCGCCGCCTCTCCCATGGTTTTTCGTAACTCGGGCGTCAGCACGGGCGAAGGGGCCTCTTCGATCAGCTTCTGATGTCTACGCTGGATCGAGCAATCTCGCTCTCCGAGGTGGACCACTCTGCCATGCTGGTCCCCGAACACCTGGAACTCGACATGCCTGGGTTGGACGATGCATTTCTCGAGATACACGTCCGGATCGTCGAACGCGGCTCCGGCCTCCGTCTGGGCCGCCTGAAAGAGGCCCGCAAAGCTTTCGGCATCGAGCGCGATCCGCATCCCCTTCCCGCCCCCACCCGAAGAAGCCTTGATCATGACTGGGAAACCGATCTCGGCTGCGACCCTCTCAGCCTCGCGGGAATCCGGTATGACGCCATCTGAACCGGGTACGGTGGGCACACCAAGATCCATCATGGTCCGACGGGCAGTGGCCTTGTCGCCCATTGAGCGGATCTGATCGGGATTCGGGCCGACGAACACGATGTCCGAACGCTGGCAGATTTCACTAAACTCAGGGTTCTCCGCCAAAAAACCGTACCCGGGATGGATGGCCTCGGCCCCCGTCACCTCCGCGGCCGATATGATCCGAGGGATATTCAGGTAGCTGTCCTTCGCCGCAGCCGGTCCGATGCAAACGTCCTCGTCCGAAAAGCGGACATGGAGCGATTCACGGTCGGCCTCCGAGTATACCGCCACCGTCTTCACGCCGAGTTCGTGGCACGCCCGAATGATCCGGAGGGCTATCTCACCACGATTGGCGATCAGCAGCTTCTTGAACACTCAGCGTCCCTCGGGAAGGCCGTTGAAGAAGTAACGTGGGCCGCGTTGGGATGCCCGGGGGTCTCCATCACGTGGAGACGCGAAACAGTACCTGCCCAAATTCGACGGGTTCGCCGTTCTCGATACAGATCTCGCGGATTACGCCCGAGACCTCACATTCCAGCTCATTCATGAGCTTCATAGCCTCGATGATGCAAAGCGTTTCACCCGGCGTAACGGCGGCTCCCAATTCGACGTACGCGGCGGCATCCGGCGCGGGGGACCGATAGAAGGTGCCTACCATGGGAGATTTGATCTGGATCAGCCCCGACTCCGCGGGAGCGGTCGCGGGGGACTGAACGCGGCCCTCATGTGTGGCGCCTGGAGCGGGGGAAGTCACGGGTACAGACGATGGCGCAGGAACCGCCGGTACCGGAAACGGGCCATCGGCGGACGGCGTCTTCGCGAGCCGGATACGCGTGCCTCCTCGCTCGATCTCGATGGAATCCACGCCACTCTTGTCGAGCGCCTTGATGAGGCTCTGAACAAACTCCAGATCTATCATGACGACGCACGCGTCAGGTATTTTTCCTCCCGGCGATCCACCTTGACCACCTCTCCCTTTTCGATGAAAAGCGGCACCTGAATCACGGCGCCGGTCTCCAGAGTCGCGGGTTTCGTCCCGCCCTGGGCCGTGTCACCCTTGAATCCGGGATCGGTCTGGGTGACCACCAGCTCCACAAACTGAGGTAGCTCGACGCTGATGACGCTGCCGTCGTGGACCAGACCCTCGCACTCCATGTTCTCCTTCAAGTACCTGAGCTGGTCCTCACCGAGCATGTCTCCGGAGATCGGAATCATCTCATAGGTCTGCTGGTCCATGAAGTGGTAGAGCTGCCCGTCCGAATAGCTGTAGGACACAGGCCGGCGCTCCAGTCGCACGTCGGTCACTTTCTCACCGGCGCGATAGGTCTTGTCCACAACCGCACCGGTGAGCACGTTCTTGAGCTTTGTCCGGACGAACGCCCCGCCCTTACCCGGCTTAACATGTTGGAAATAAATGATGGTCCAGAGCTGGCCATCGATATCTAGCACCAAGCCGTTACGAAAATCCGCGGTCGAGGCCATATCACCTAGTCAGTCGATTAGAATGTAGCGCTATTCGCCGGTAATTCGGGCCACGAGCCCCCTGAGCGCTAGAAGATAGCCCTGAGGTCCAAAACCTAGAACCACCCCTGCGGCTACGGGCGAGAGATAAGAATGGCTCCGGAAACGCTCTCGGGCGGTCGTATTGGAGAGGTGAACCTCCACGAACGGGAGGCCCACTCCTACGAGCCCGTCACGGAGAGCCACGCTCGTGTGGGTCAGCCCTCCGGGATTGATCAAGAAGCCGTCCACCCGCTGGCCAGCCTCTTCCAAGAAATCGAGAATGGCTCCCTCCGAGTTGGACTGGAGAGTCTCGACCTCCACACCCAGCTCGGAGCCCAGCGCTTCCACGGCACTGTTGATGTCGTCCAGCGTGTCGGTTCCGTACACGTCGGGTTCCCGACGCCCGAGCAGACCGAGGTTGGGACCATTGATGAGTGCGATACGCACGTTTTTGGTCTCCCTGGTGGCTTAGAGGCCGTTCGGTCCGGCGTCGCCATCCGGCGCGAGCGACTCTATGGGAACCGTCTGCCGTTGGTCAGGCATTCCAAGGGAGCCGGGCTCGAGCGACTCCAACTCCGCCAGCCGACTGTTCAAGGATTCGTCATCCGGATCAGTCTCGATCAGCTCACGGTAGACCTCGATGGCCTTGTCGGTAGCCCCCTGACTCGCGTATAGCTCGGCAAGCGTTTGGGTGTAGATCTCTCCGCCGACCGGCACCTCGTCGTACGCCGCGTCCTCGTCTCCGTCGGGCGCCAGCGATAAGATGGACACGACGGGACGGCCGGTGCCATTCGGAAGCAGGCCAGTGGCGGCAACGGTCTCGTCCGGCGCGCCCGGTGCCAAAGAGGCGATCGGCACCACCGGACGCTCTACTCCCGGTGCCAATGAGGCGATCGGCACCACCGGACGGTGGACACCGGCGGACACCGATTCGGCAGGACCCAGAGGTGCGCTAGGGGTCACGGCCGGCGCCGCCGGCGCCAGGGAAGCGATCGGCACGACCGGGCGTTCCTCATCGGTAATGCCCACCGCCGATTCCCCGGCCGCTTTCTTCATCGCCATCTTGTCCCGATAAGTCTGCGCCCGTTGATCATCGATCAACTCAGCGATCGCGGCCCGTGCGAGCGAGTTCTCCCCGTCCAACTCCAGAACCCGCTCGAACGAACGCATGGCATCATCCGGCTCTTGCCGAGAGCGGTGCACCCAACCCGCCACCATATGGGCGGACGCAAAATCGGGGTGTACGACAAGCCCTTCTTGAATAAGGGCCAGCGCCTTGCCGAAGTCGCCGAGTCGGCGGTGGGCCTCCGCCAGGGGCACGAATGCCCTACCCTGCGGGTCCTTGTCCGACTTGTAGATCTCTTCCAGTCGGTCGATCTGCTGATTCAGAGACTCGGACACACCGAACTCCCCGGACGAACTGGAAAAGACGAGGGACGGGCTTACAGGGCCACAGACGCGAGGAAGATACTGATTACGCCGAAATCGTGTCAACGAGAGAGGTTGAAGGAGCCCCATACCGACCATTACCTTTCTTGGCCTTCTTGCGTATGATCACGCGGATGTGATCAAGCACAGGACTCGCCGAGGAGTTGCCGTTTCATGATGCGTCAAATGCGGGAAAACACGAAGTGGATCATGCTGGTGACGGCGGTCGCCTTCGTGGGCCTTATGGTGTTCCAGTGGGGGATGGACATCACCGGGCGGAGCGGCCTCTCTATCGGTGAAATCGGTAGCGTCAACGGCACACCGGTGCCGTACGACGCCTTCAATCAGACCTACCGCCAGCTTTACGATCAGGTTCAGGCTTCGCAGGAGGATCCCGTCACGACCCAACAGGTCAGTGACATCGAAGACGCGGCATGGGACGAGGTCGTCAACCAGCTCCTGATCCGACAAGAGCTGAGGCGGAGAGGTATCGTGGTGACGGAGGAGGAACTGCTGAGGGCCGCACGCTTCAGTCCACCGCCGGAGTTCCAGACCAACCCTGCTTTTCAAACCGACGGATCGTTCGATATCCAGAAGTACCAGACGTTTCTCTCCTCGCCTACGATCGACGATCTGATGCTCCTCCAACTGGAGATGTACTACCGGGACGTTATCCCCCGGAGCAAGCTGATGCGGCAGGTTTCGTCTGACCTCTACGTCACGGATGCCGCCGTCTGGGATGAGTACCGGGACCGCAATGAGCAGATCTCGGTCCGGTACGTCGCTCTCAATCCCGCGCAGCGGGTTCCCGACTCCGTCGTAACCGTGACGCCCGCTGAGGTGAGCGATTACTACGACGACCATGAAGAGGAGTTCGCGCTTCCGGCGCAGGCCACTGTTCAGGCGGTCGTCATAGACAAGACTCCCACGCCCCAAGACACAGTGGCCATGGGAGAACTCGCCGCCGGGCTGAGGCAACAGATCATCGAGGGTGCAGATTTCGAGGATATGCTCGGTCAGCCTGGAGTCGGCGCCGCGTCGGGAGACCTTGGTTGGTTTACGAGGGACATGATGCCTGCGGAATTCGCGGATGTGGCCTTCGCGGCCACCGTAGCTGAACTGACGGAGCCTGTGAGGACTTCCTTCGGCTACCATGTGATCGAGGTACAAGATCAGACGGAGGACAGTATTCAGGCCCGGCATATCCTCGTTCCCTTCGCCCGCACTGAGGAGTCTGAGCTTGCACTCCTCACACTTGCCGACTCGCTTGAGGCGCTTGGAGAGTCCCGCGCATTGGCAGAGGCTGCTTCCACTCTGAATCTCAGCGTTGAGACCGCGTATCTGAGCACTGAATTCGCGTTCATTGCGGGAGCGGGGCAGGTAGGAGAGGGCTCCGACTGGGCCTTCGAGGAAGCCTTGGTTGGAGACGTCAGCCCCGTCCTCGAGACGAGGCAGGCATTCTATATGCTTGAGCTCGCCGAAATCCGGGAGGCGGGGGTGATCTCACTCGCTGACGCCCGCGCGTCGATCGAGCAAACAGTGAGAGCCGCAAAGAAGGTGGAACAAGCCAAAGGAGAGGGTGAGGAGATCGTCGCCCAGGTTCAGGCGGGGGCGGATTTCGCAGACGTCGCCGAACAAAAAGCCCTGGAGATCCAGACTGCTGGACCGTACACCCGCGTAGATTTCGTTCCCGGCATCGGGCGGCTGAACGCGGCCGTGGGGGCAGGGTTCGGACTTAACATTGGAGAAGTGAGCGCTGCGGTGGAGGCCAATAACAACGTCTTCATCATCGAGCTGGTCGACTACTTCGCCGCGGATTCCACCGCTTTCGAAGACGAGCGGTTGGTGCTAAGGGATGAATTGCTCGGGGTCGCCCAAGAGAGCCGCCTTCAGAATTGGCTCCAGGGCCTCCGCGAAGTGGCCCGCATCATCGACAGAAGAGAGGAAGTCTTGAACGTCGATCCTGCGGACGCCCAACCACAAATACCTCTCGTATTCTAGGCAGCTCGACCACGCAATTCCGCGAGCTCAGCTCTACTCCGTCGGGGCCTCCTCCCCCTCGGACTCTTCAACCTGCAATTCTTCGGGCCCAGACGCTTCGCCCTCCGCCACGCCTTGGTACGGTTCCTCCTGTGTGGGTACGCCTTCAGCGTGATCCACACCTGACGCGGGCCCTGGGGTCGTCGTCAATCGTCTGGGTCCCTCATCGGGTTCACTCGAGGGACCAGATGGCGACGGAACCGCTCCTGGCTTGGGCTCGTCGTCCACAGCCTTGACTTCCTTTTCGATCTCTCGAATCGAGCCCTTGAACTCCCGTATTCCCTTGCCCAAAGACGAACCGATTTCCGGAAGCCGCTTCGCCCCAAAAAGGAGGAGGACCACAAGGAAGATCATGATCATCTCCCACATGCCGAGTCCACCGAGTCCCATGATAAATCCTCCGTTCGACGTCCGTTACGAAATCAGATCCAACTCCGAACAATGAATGCCACTACTGCTATCCCCACTAACGTCAAGACGTTCAGGCTGAGTACCAACGGCCCGATGGCAAAAGCCAATACCACTAGGTCGATCGACAGCGGCCCCACGGAGGCCTCTGCCGATATCGTGAGAAACGTCTTGGCAGGGCTCTCCGGAAGAAACGACTCAGCGAGTTGTGTCAGCAGTCCACCGAGAATCAATCCGAGCGCCCCGGTCCACAGCAAGCGCTTGACGTTCCGCCGGTACGTATCGACTAGCATACCGTATCGCATCGTGGCTCGTAGCACGAACGCTCACCTTGTTGCACCGGCCAAGCCAGGGGGGGAGGAAGGCTCGACTGCGGCATTAGCGATCACGGCCGACGGCGTACGTCACAGCGTCCCTCAGCGCTTCCACAGCAGGATCTTCAGGAAGGCCACCGAGTGCCTCCCACGCGCGCCCCGCGTAGTGATCCGCCTGCTCGTTTGCGTAATCCAACCCGCCGCGGTCACGCACGATCGCGATCACCCGATCGATGTCTTCATCGGCCGCCTCCACCAGCGTGAAGAAATCCCGAATCTCGCGCGATTCCACCTCCGACACGTTTCTCAAGGCTCCGACCAGTGGAAGCGTCACCTTGCGCTCTCTCAAGTCCTGCCCGGTGGGCTTTCCAGTGACAGCCTCTGATCCAATGTAGTCCAAAACGTCATCGGCAATCTGGAAGGCCATGCCCAGATCGTGCCCAAACTGGGCAAGCGGTCTTCGATACTCGTCCACGCCGGCGAGGCCCCCCATTTCACAGGCCGCCGACATCAACGAAGCCGTCTTCGACGCGATGAGCCGATAGTAATCGGCCTCGGTGAACTCGAGAGCATCATAGGATGTGAGCTGCCGCATCTCACCGATGCTCATCTCGTTGGCTGCCCTCGCGAGCACCGCAACCGCGTCCAACCGTCCGAGCCGCGTGAGCTCGGTGACCGAGCGACTATAAAGGTAATCCCCCATGATGATCGAAATCTGGTGGGTCCAGAGTGCGTTCACCGTGGGGAGGCCACGCCGCAAGACACTGTGGTCGACGGCATCGTCATGGACGAGTGTCGCGAGGTGAACCAGCTCTACGACGGCGGCGAGGGTGACCGCATCGTCCGACGGACTTCCTCCGACTCTATTGCTGAGAAGGAGAAGTGTGGGACGGAAGAGCTTGCCACGCATCAGAAGAAGGTATTCGTTGATCTCCTCGATCAGATCGAAGTCCGACAGGATGATCCGCCTCAGATCGTCCTGGACCCCGTCGAGCCGATCGGCCACGAGGTTCTGCACCGAGGAGAGGTTCGGAGGCGGTCCTCTCAGAACGGAGCTTGGAGCCGCTTCCATCACTGGGCCACCGGATTCGGCATGAGCATCGATCGCGGGTCGCGGAGGCTAGCTGCGAAGAGCCCGAAGGCGCTCGGTGACATCCGCGAAGTTGATATCGAGCGCGAAAACTCTGTCGTAAAAGTCCAGCGCAGTGTCCTTGTCGCCCATCGTCTCATGCGCCAGCCCGATGTAGTAATAGATGCCCACGCGCTCCTCCTCGACTTCACAGGGGGCGTCGAGCCCGCGTTTGAGGGATCGGATGGCGGCCTCCGGCTCTGCTTTCTGCAGGAACGTCTGCCCCAACATCTCATAGGTCGGAAGATGTTCCGAAGTACCTCGTAACACCATTTGGAACTCACTGATCGCCTCGTCCAAGAGGCCCATCTCCATGTAGGCGGTGCCGAGATCGTAGTGGGCGATGGCATCGTTCGCATCGATGTTTTCCGAGACCTTTTCACGGAATTGCAGCAACATCTTCTCGAAGTCGGCCTGATCGTCACCGGTCGGTTCTTCATAGGGCACGACGAAACGGGTCGACTTCTTTTCCGTGAGAGCGTCTTCACCGAGAAGCACCGCACCGAGGTCGACGTAACCCTCCGGGGATTCCGCCGGGGCTTTAGACTTGGAATCACCACCCGCGACACCGGGGGACTCCCCCGGAGCCGTGGTGGGGGACTCCGTGGCCGATTTGGCAGCAGCCTCCTGGGCCGCCCTGGCCGCGGCTTCCTCCGCTGCCCTGGCCGCGGCAGCCTCCTCGGCAGCGGCTGCGGCCTTTTCGGCAGCCTCAGCAGTGGCCTTCTCAGCTGTGGCCTCGGCAGCCACCTCGGCGGCGGCCTGCGCGGCAGCTGCTTCCTCGGCGGCGGCGGCCTCGGCAGCGGCGGCGGTGGCAGCATCGCCTGCGACCTTGGCGGCGGCCTCCTCTGCAGCCTTGGCCGCATCGTCCTCGTCGTCGTCAAACGACATGAGGGGAAGGTCGACAGGACCGATCACCTCTACCTCTTCGGAAACAGGTGCCGGGCTCCCCTCCGAATCTCCCCCTACCTCTCCAAAGCCCTCACCCCGCCTAAATGACGGGTCGGCCGCAGCCTTCTCCAGGTCCAACGCGGGATCCAACTTCCGGACCTTCGCGGCGACGCTCTGGGCAAGGTCGCCAAGGCCCTGTCGCTGCATGATGCGATACGCCCCGACATACTGAGTAATAGCGTCGTCGGCACGACCGTTCTGCTCGAGCTGGCCCGCAAGCATCATGCACATCTCGTAGTCGTCTGGGGCCAGATTTACGAACTCGATCAACGCCCGAAAGGCCTCATCGAGATCCCCGGCGGCCTGCACCTTCTCCGCGTAGGTGACGAAGCTTGTGCGGGCATCGGTGATGAAGCCCTGCCGCGCTCGGATCTGTCCCATCTTGAGGTGGATGCTGTATCGATCCGGGAGGTTGCGCATCACCTTCTTACAGACGGCGATAGCGTTGTTGGGGAGCCCCGCGTCCATATAGAAGTCTACGGCGCGCTCGTAAAACGCCACGGCCTGGGCCGCCCTCCCGACCTTGGTCGCCAAGTCGCCAGCTCGATTGAACAGTGCGATATCGGGGTTGTCGTCGGGCGACAACTGGTCGATGGCCTGGCTGTAGAGATCCAAGGCCTTCCCCCACTGCTCGTCCTGCTCGAAGCCCCGAGCCTCTTCTTTTAGATGTTCAATCCTGCTCACAAAGCGGCACTCATACTCGCGTCTGACCTATCCTCCGGGTAGACACATACTCGGACACGCGACGAGAGAGAAGACGGGATTCGCCCGGATTAAGAAGCTTAAATCTGTCTCCAGCCGCCGGAAGCACAAGGGGATCTGGAATCATGCCGATGACCTCAGTCTCAATGACCCGCCCGCCCCCGGCCCTTACGCGCTCTTCAATCGCGTCGAACACATCGTAGGGAGACGTCACTTCAGGGTCCTCGAGGTTCATGGAGATCTGGAGCCGTTCTGCTTCGGGTAGTGCCAACGCCAACGTCCGCAGGTGCCGGAACCCACCGCCGGACTCACGGAGCCCCCCGGCGATCACCTTGAGGGCGTCCAAGGACAGCCCCTCCACAAAGACGTTCCACGCCAGCATCACACGACGCGCCCCGACGCAGGTTGTGCCCGCCGTCGGATGTGGTCTGCTCGGCCACTGGGGAGCAGCCAGGTCCGGCTCCCGGCCTTCCGGAAATCCCCCTCGGAGAGCTTCGAAACCCCCGCGCCGTATCGAAGCGAGCGAGCGGTCGGATCGGGGCGGGGTCCTTCCGCGGAGCGCTTCTCCATAGAGATAGACCGGGACTCCCTCTTCGGCCAGCCGGCCCGCCACTCGCCACGCGCTCTCTACCGCCGAGTCCATCGTCAGGTCGTGCAAAGGCACGAAGGGCAGCACATCGAGAGCACCGATCCTCGGATGAATCCCCTCGTGGGTTCGCAGGTCGATTCCCTCGATGGCGAAGCGGGCGGCCTCTATTGAGGCGGCCTCGACGCGCTCCGGATCACCGATGTACGTAATCACGGATCGATGGTGATCTCGATCCGCCGTCCAATCAAGCACCTCGGTGCCCTCCCCCGAGATGACCTGGACCAGCTCCCTGATCCACCCGAGATCTCGACCTTCGCTAAAGTTGGGCACTGCTTCGAGAACGGGCACCATGCCCTCATGATAGAGAAGGTCAAAACCCAAATGCAACGCTCCCGGCAGCCGAGGCCACCGGGAGCGGCATTCCACCAAGGGTTCGCCCGGGCCTGTTCAGCGGCGGACCAGCTGCGGATTTCCTCCCTGAAGCTGGTACGCCCAGTCGAAGATCATGAGCCCGGCACCGAATTGGTCGGTCCCAAGCAACGCCACACGGAGCGCACCGTAGCGTGCCACACCGTCACCCTCCACTACTCGCCACATGTATGTGAACTCTGGCTCGACCGCTATATCGACGTGGCTGTACCCCGATAACGGTGCCGTCGTCCAGTCCTGGCACTGTGCGTCGGCAGCGACTCCACACTTGAGCCGGGTCGTGAGGACACCTTCTGGGAATACGTCTGCCGAAAGTCCGGGGACGAGCCACCACCCCGATGCGTCCTTCTCAAGGCGAAAGTGCCGCGTGGGAGACCCTCCAGGTACGATCGGGTCCAGCTGATCGGATTCTGAAAAACGGAATCCGGACGAATCCGGCTGATCGGTGAAGGAGTAGACCAATTCGCCCGTGAAATCGGGTCGAGGCGTCCCTTCTGCACTGTCACTCATCCCGCTCTCGTGGCCATACAGGTCGACGGAGGACACCGCATAGGTGGAGGTCACGCCGTTCTCCGATAAGGCATCCAGAAAGCCCGGCGAGTCCGAGTTCCCCAGCAATGTCTGGGTCGCTCCCTGATCGGACAGCAAGTAGATCCGATAGGCGGAAAAATCACTCGCTGAGCGGGCGTCGTCATTCCAACGGATGTAGTTGGTGGCATCCAACGCCACCACTTCCAATTCCATAGGGACGGGGGGCGGTGAGAAAGACGGCACCGAGACCCGGACGGTCAGGTCCGAATCGGTCTCCGCACCGGTATCCGGATCCTGAGCCGACACGAAGTAGTCGTAACTCATATCAGACACGATGTTGGTGTCCGTGTATTCACAGCGTCCCTCAGAGCAACTCGTCACGTCTGCGATGAGGAGAAAGGAAGCGTCGCCAACCCGTTTGCCGAAGACCCGGAACGTCTCACCATTCCACCCCGAGGAGAGTTCCCAGTAGACGGTCACGGCGCGGTTGTAATAGCCGATGTCCAGCGCAACGGGCGGAGCGGGGCCATCGACCGGAACGAGTATCGTATCGTCGTTGTCACAGGCCCCCAGGAGCACCGACCCCGTCAGCAAAAGCACCCTTTTCCACATGATTCGCATTCCTCGCTGGCGTTGAGTGGGACCCATTTCGAGTCCTCGACAGCCTCGCAACTGCTACTCAATGCACAAGCAATACCAAAGCCGAAATGCGTATGAAACCAGGACTTTCAGGGGTAGGCTCTGAAAAATCGTCCTCCACAGAGGACAAGTCGACGTCCGCCGGAGACAGGACGATGGGACGCAACTCTAGAACGGGTTGGTGAGGTCCGTGCTGCGTTGATCGTAGTCGAACTTCAGGTCGCGGTTGTCGGTGAGAGCCACTTCGAAGCGGAAGGACCAGTTTCCGGTCGCGGTTTGGAGGAAGTCGAAGTGCGCCTGCCATCGGTGCAGGTCTCTCGTCAAGCGAATGGTGTGGTCCGCGAATCTGCGCTCCTCGACGTCGTACGAGGTTCGCCAGACGAGGTCCCACCTTTCGGTGGGTTTGAGGCGGATGCCCATCTGTAGCAGTTGACTCGCCGGCAGCCCTGGATCGCGGCTCCGGTTTAGGGAGTAGGAGAAGTTCGCGTTCCAGGCGCCGCCGCTCTGCCGACGGCCGGCGGGCTGAGGGTCCTCGCCGACGACATCGCTCGACCCCGCTCCGGGGATGATCGACGACTCGTCCGTAGGACTCAAATTACCAACGTTGTCGAGAAGAGGGTCGAGGTCATCGATGTCCACCAGCGCCGCCGCCGAGTCCGCAGCAGCCTCGGCCGGGGCGTCTCCCCCACCGCCGAAAAGCCGGCCGATCGCCTGGATTATCCCCGAGTTGGAACTCATGGCGAAGGATAGATTCAGTTGAGACAGTAGTGGATCGAAGACCCGGCGATCCTCACCGTTCCGCTCCTTAGTGTCGAAGAGATCGTGTTCGACGGAAAGCTGGAGTCCTCGAAGGAGATCCGAACTGATCTGGCTCCTCAAACGGGTCGTGGTGAACCCCTCCAGCCGGTTGTCGCTCTTTCGTGCCCGAACGAAGTCGTAGGTGAAGACGTTGGTGTTGAGAGTCAACAGATTGATCACCCTCGAGGGCGGGAGTCTCTGTGGGGCATTCGGGTCCAGTTCCTCATCAACAGAGGGCTCGAGTGGTGCCTCTTGGAGGGCAAAGAGCGAGTCGGCCCTCGCATCTAGAATCGAGTCCGGTGCCAGGAGATCTTCGTCCAGATCTAATCCAGCCTCCTCCGTCCCACCGGCGTCGCCCTCGTCCCCCTCAGCACGCTTTGCCTCGAACGTCTGGTTGAAGCCGAACGCGACGATGTTCCGAGCGAAGGCGTTTGACGCGCCGAACACCGTTTCCTGGAGGCCCGTAGCCACCGTTTTCGGCGCGTAAGAGTAGGAGATCTGCGGGGAAATCTTATGCCGGATCGCTTCGAACCCCGCGAAGCCGCCGTAGTATCCGTAGACGTCGCTCCTCAAGCTGGCGCCGAAGGAAAGACGCCGAGGTCCGAACACGAAGCTCGACGCCTCGGGAATCTCGTCGGAACGCCGGGCGGCTCCCGAGATCTGCAAAGAGGGGGTTAATGTCGTGGTTCCGATCAGTCGTTGCTGGTAGTTGATGCTCGTGGTCCACGCGAGGTCCGCGGTCGCGAGATCGACCCGCCCGGTGGGCGGTGGGCCCAGCGTGTCGCCGGGAAACGCGATCGCGGCCGGAAGGTCGAGGTTGGCCCTCTCCGTGACGGTCAACCCTTGAGACCACGATAATGCACCGAGGTTGACAGCACTGTTCACGCCGGATGACGTCCGAACCTCGTCAGCAAGGCTCCGCATGAAAGTGCTTTCGGCCTGAGTTGCCCGGTCGACGGTGCTACGCCGGTACCTCGCGCTTCCCGACCACGTCAGGTTGTTGAAGAACCGCGCGCGGTTACTCGGAGCCGAGAACAACGTGATCGATTTCAGAGACAGGTTCGCCGACGGAAGCGTCATCTCCACACGGTCGTCGCTCAGGAATTGTCGGCGGTCGGCACTGACCGAGAGGTTCCCCCAGCCGAATCGGCGATTCAAGCCCCCCTCCGAGTTTATCGACTGCGTCACCTCCCTCGGATCGAACGAATTTTGCCTAACGAAGCTAGAGCTGGACGCGTACCGCGCCGAAACACGCACGGTCGTTCGCTCATTGGCGGTCCAGTCGTGTCTAGTGTCGAAGGAGAGTTCACGACCTCCACCGACTCTCCAGAACCGCCGCACGTTCGCGGATCCGTTGAGGAATTGCTTTGTCACCCTATAGCGGAAGGCGCCCGTGAGTGCGGTGAAGTTGTCGCTCCACCAGTCCCCGGCCAAGGTGGCATCGGCGTAGTCGTTGACGGCCCAGAAGAATCCTACGTTCGAGACACGTCGAGAATGTCCTCGAGACGTACGCACAATGTCGTTGACGCCGAAGCGGGGCATGAGAATGCCGCTGTGCCTCCCCGAGTCTGTACTCTGGAAGATGAAAGGCAGCCAGAAGACAGGCACGTCGTCGAAGTTGAGCGTCACATTTCGTGCAACGAACCAACTGCCGCCGATGGCCTTGAATTCCCTCGCGGCAAAGTGATAGTGGGGCTCCGTTTCCTCACAGGACGTGAAGTTGATGTCATGGCCGAAGACCGTATCCGCGAGGATCGCTGGAAGATCGCCATCCATGATCCAGGTCGCGCCCTCAGACATGGTCGTGTGAGCCTCGTACGCCGTCCCTCGGTCGGCCCGGCGATCGTAGATGATGTTCGAGCTCCGTACAGGTTCCTCACCAGGCCGGTCCGTGACCGTCTCGCCCGCCGTCCACAGGAGTGAATCGGCCAAGTTGATCGTGTCCGCCGCTGTGACCGTCATCCCGTCCTGGCGCAGCTCGGCCGGCTCATCATCGCCGCCAAGAAGTGTCATGCGCCGGGTCTCCGCGTCGAATCGCGCCTCGCCACCTGAGTATTGGGACACGGTATAGCCGGGCAACGCGAGAAGGGCAGCCATGAACGAATCGGCCGGTTGCGGTGGGGGTGGTGCTGGTGCCGCACGAGGCTGACCCGGTGTCGAGTCGTTCGCGAAGAGTGTGGAGTCTACGCCCGGCGGTCTGGAGAGGCTCCTCAGCCGTTCGAGCACCTGAATGCGGGTGGAATCGACCTCCTCCGCTGGTTGGCTCCCGACTTGGGCGGCCACGGGCGAGGACCGTCCGATCGCGAGGACCAGAAGTGCTGCCACCCAGGGGCCGAGGCGACCCTGGGGCCGGCCTCCGCTCATCATCCCGCCTCGACCCCTCCCTCGGGCGGGTCACCACCGATGTCCCGTGCCTGGCGTCGTCTGGTGATCACCACCGAGAGGAGAATGCTGAATTCGTACAGAAGAACCAGCGGCAACATCATCATGGCCGTCACCGTGACGACGTCGCCCGGGCTGAGAAGGCTAGCCAACACGGTGATGATGACAATCGCATGACGCCTCTTTGTCCGCAGAAACGCCGGCGTGACAAGCCCCAGCGCGGACAGAATCATGATGACCACCGGTAACTCGAACAGGATGCCGAACGCTAGGAGCAGCTTGGTGACGAAGCCCAGGTAGGGACCCGCCTGCAACATCTGCTCGAAGTACCCTTCCCCGAAGAACAGCAGGAACCGGAGTGTGACAGGAAGCGCGATGTAGTACGACATCGCCACGCCGGCCGAAAAGAGAACGAGTCCCATATAGAGGCTCGGGATGATGACTCTCCTCTCGTGCCGCTCGAGTGCGGGGGAGAAGAAGGCCCAGATCTGGTAGATGAGGATCGGCGAGACGAGGACCACACCCATCAGGATCCCGACCCTCAGGATCATGAAGAACCCCTCCGTCGGAGCGAGGAACACGAGTCTCTCTTCGTCTCCCATCACCTCGTAGAACGGATTGATGAGAATGTCGAGCACCCCGAACCTAAGGACGAGGATGAAGCCCACTACGCTCCCAACGACGATCGCTAGAAGACTCCACAGCATCCGCCAACGGAGTTCCTCCAGGTGGTCGAGGAAGGGCATCTCGCCGCGGGCGTTTCGAGTCTTCATCGCCATTCTGAGTGAGCGGGGGTCCTAGAGAATTGTTGAAGAAGTGGGACGAATCGCGTTGGGAGCGCCACGCTACCGCCGGGCGGCCTTGCGTGGGGAGAGTATCAGAGTGGGAGCTCCTCTTGGTTCCTGGCCGAGCCCTGACGCCGCTCTTCCGCGTGTAGGTCGTGCACCATGTCTTGGAACTCACCGATGTCCTGGAAGTTCCGGTAAACGGAGGCGAAACGCACGTAGGCCACTCGATCAAGCGGAGCGAGATGGTCCATGACGATTTCACCGATGCGGGAGCTGGAAACCTCGAAGGCGGCGGTCCTTGTCAGATTTTCTTCGACGGCGTCCGCGATCGCCTCGATGTCCTCTTCGGTGACCGGCCTTTTCGCACAGGCGATGGTAACGCTTCTGAGGAGCTTGGCACGGTCGAAGTCCTCCCCGCTCCCATCACGTTTGGCAACGCGCAGGGGGCGCTCTTCGACGTGTTCATAGGTCGTGAAGCGGGCCCCGCACACCGCGCATTCCCTGCGGCGACGGACCGCACGCCCACCCCGGCTATCACGGGTGTCGACGACACGGTTCTCCGTGGCGTCACACTTTGGACAGCGCATCAGACGACGTGCCGGAGATCAGCGGACCTCCCGCAGCAGCTCCTGGGCAATCTCCGCGGCGCCACTGTCAGGATAAGTGTTGACAACGCGCTCGAGGTAGATCACGGCCTCATCGAAGTTCTCCTGGAGAACGTATATCTGGCCAATCCGGTACAGGGCCACCGGCACCTGGTCCGCTGCGGGATACAGCTCGGAAACCCGTAGGAACTCCTCAATCGCCTCGTCGAGCCGATTCTCCTGCTGGAGGATCTCAGCGAGATAGAACTGGGCCCTGGGCGCAAGCCGATGATCGGGATAGTCTCCCAAGAAGCTCCCGAAGGCCATCCGGGCAGTGTTGAGCGAGCCGCGATTGAACTGTGTGACCGCCGCCTCATATGTCTCCTCGGCGGCGGCTGGGCCCCCGTCGCGGCGTCCGAGGAGAGCCCGAAGCGAATCGGGGTCCGCGCGCCGTTCCGAGGTTGTCACCCGAGCCCCCTCGGCCTGGACCCGCTCGGACAGCAAGACCAGGGAACGCTGAACCTGTCCTGTCAACGCGCTCAATTGGGACAACTGCGCTTGGATATCCCGAAGCTCCCGTGCGATTCCGCCGCGGGTGTCTACGACCATATCGGACTGGATTTCCAGCGTGTCCTGGAGGGCACGGATGGCGGCGGATAACTCCCGTAACTGTGCGTCCTGTTGGGATGACTGCCGAGCCACCTCATCTTGGAGGCGCCGCACGTCCCCTCTCATGGCGCATCCCGAGGCCAGCAGCAACGTCGTGGAAACGAGAAAGACCCCTCCCCGACGGACCCAGCCGTCATGGAGCGCGACCGAAGTTCCGAAGGGAGGGGTCATACTCATCCTGTCCCCAACCGGAGGCGCGTGCCGTTCCTTATTCTTCCTCGCTGACCACGATTTGACCGCCCGCAATCACGAACTCGACCCGGCGATTCTGAGCCCACGCCGCCTCGTCGCTACGGTTGACCGTAGGCCGCTCTTCCCCGAAAGAGGTCGTCGTGAAGCGATTCGCCATAATACCGAAGCCCGATAGGAAGTCCCGCACACTCTCGGCACGCCGGCTTCCCAGCGCGAGGTTGTACTCCGTCGAGCCCCGCTCGTCTGCGTGCCCCTCGAAGCGAAGCCGGAGCGTCGGGCTGTTACGCAGGATCGGGAGCTTCGCACGAAGGATCCGCTCCCCTGCCGCGGTAATGACAGATCGATCGTAGTCGAACAGCACCTCCGCTTCGAGCGTCGCCCGGGCCCGGTCCCGAGCCTGGTTCAAGCGGTCCTGCTCACGACGCGCAGCGTCGCGCTCGGCGGCTGCACGCGCCGCCTCCGCGGCCCTGGCCGCGGCAATCGAGTCATTGCGCGCGTCGATCTCGGCCTGAGTCGGTCCGGTGGGCGCCGGCGGTGGCGGCGGGTCACCACCCCCACATGCGGCGAGAATGAGCGTGGAGGCGATAGCTGGTATGAATAGGTGTGTGATCCTCATCCTCAATCCTGTCGGTGAGTGGTCATCTCAGGAGGCTCAGCCGACTCGGCGAGCCTGCTCGTGAAACACTTGTGCACGGTACCCACTTTAGCCCGCATATGGGTTGGACCTAACACTAAGCATATATCCCATTAAGCCCCATGGCGCAATGACGTGAATCCGGGCGGACTACGGCACGTCCCACCCCAAGGACGGCGACCAATCGGGAACCCGGACGTCGAGGCCCCGCCGGAGCATCCGATACGTGCCTGTGGCCGTATCGACCACCATGAGACCGGTACCCCAATCCCGGCGTCCGATGAACACGAGATGGCGTCCGTCGGGAGCCCAACTCGGGTCCTCGTTGTTCCCCTCCCACGTGAGCTGCCTGAGGCGGCGCCCACGGTCAGACACATCCGCAACGAGGATGTTGTAACGCCCTCTTCGCCCTACGCGCCCGTGAAAGGCCACGTGATCACCCACCGGCGCCCAATCAGGAGACGTGTAGTAGCCCTCCTGCCCGTATAGATAGGGAGAGACGAGGTCCGCCTCTCCTCCGGTGGAGGGCATCACGTAGATCTGCGGGAATGGAGTACCCAGGCGGTTGGAGTTGAACGCGAGCCAGCGCCCATCCGGCGAGTATGTGGGCGAGATATCATCCCACCGTCCACCGCTCACGTGCGTAAGACAGCAGTCCCGTTCCCAGTCGTAGTAGAAGATTCCGCTCCGGTTTCCACCCGTGACCGAAAAAGCCATATCACGGCCATTGGGGCTATAGGCCGGCGTGTTATGGTCACCAGATCGCTCCGCGTCGAGAGGCTTTTCCGTCATGGTCTCGAGGTCTAACTCGTAGATGCGGGGGAACCCGCTTTCCTTGCGGGACGAGTAGGCGATGCGCGTCCCGTCCGGAGACCAGGACGGAGACATCGTGAGGTCATCGTAGGTGGTGAGCCGCCTGAAATTTCGGCCGTCCGAGTCGATCAAGTACAGGTCCTGGTTGCCCTCCCGCGTTCTGAGGGAGAACACGATCCGACTCGCCGCCATCCCGGGCTCATTATAGATCCACTCGATGATTGCGTCTGAAGCGGTATGGGCGGCCAGTCGGAAATCGTCGTCAATGGTGGGCGGGATTGGAAAGCGGCCCTGAGCATGGACCTCGCCAAAAACCACATCGTGGAGTTCCAAGACCAGAACGAATCCCGAGCCCGCCCCCTCCACGGAGCCCGACAGCAGCCAGACAGCTCCCAGCTGATCCCAAAGCTGATAGTCGACCTCGTCGTCGCTGACCAAGGAGGCCGGGAGGGAATCCATCACCTGGAATCGGTCGCTGTACCGGAGGTCCGTCGCGATGATCGCCTCGACCCGCGGGGCTACCAACTCTCCTCCCAAACGGCCCGAAAACGGCTGGACGGCCAAGGCGGGCTGAAATTCCGATTCGTACAGCAGCCCCAACGTCACACCCGGGATCGAGTCCTGCTGGGCCGTGAGGGGGCTCATCAGCGCGGCCGGAACCAGTGCTGCCCAAGCGAGCGTTCTCAGCGCGCGCATACCGTCTCTCCCGAGTGTGAGCATATGGTTCACGAACTTCTGAAACACCACACTAGCCCCGCATCCCTCATCCGTCCATCATTCCTCGTCGTCGAAGCCCCGCCCGGATCGGGGCTCAAAATAGAAGACAACCGGGATTCGATCAAAGGGAAGGTCCTCCGGAAGCGGACCCAAGCGGTCCCGGCTCCCGGCGCACTCCGCCGCTCCCATGGCTTCAATATCGAACGCTATGCTCCGTGACGACTCCAAGATATCGACCTCGGCCACCGAGCCGTCCCGATTGATCACGAAATAGACCGTCGCGCGAAGATCTTCTTCTCCACGCCAACGAAAGCATCGCTGCATCTGGCGAAGGATGTTGTTGTAGTACTCCGGATAATCTCTTCGGATGCCCTCCATCCGAACGTTCAGGTCCTCTCCCGGCGTCTCAACCTCCGGATCCGGATCCGGGCTGGTTGGGGGCGCAGGGTCCTCGACCGGCTCGACATCAGGCGGCGCGACAGTTTCCTCGGGCTGCGGAGGCTCTTCTTCGGCGGGCGCCTCCTCCTCGACCACCGCCGGCGTCTCCACCTGAGGCTCGGGTAACGGGTCGAAGGGTGTTTCGATGACCAACTCCTCAGGTGCTGGCGTCGTCCGTTCACCGAGCTCAGCCGCCGAAGGAGATATCAACTCGATCTCATATATTACAAAATCAGGAACCTCGCGAGGCACGGCGGACATCCCCCACGCCAGGAAAACGGCGGCCGTGTGAACAATGGCGGACGCGACGACGGGGCCCTTTCCGACTGGGTAGTGTCGCTCACGCGGCGGAGCCGATTCGGGGCCGGACATACCGGGATTACTCCCGAGGCCTCTGTGTGCCCACCACCGCGAAGTCGACCCCGCTACGGGCGACGGTAGATATCACGTCGACACCCGCACCCCAGGTGGCGAGTGAGTCGCCCTTGATCCACACTTGGTCGACCTCCCCAGCGGACAGAATCTGTCCGAAGGACTGCGCGAACTCCGTCCGGTCCATAGGTGTCTCGCCCATGTACACGATCCCGTCACGATCCACGGTGACAATCAGGGTGTTGTCCTGGGCGGTGAGTGCGGATACCTCCGTTTCGGGCACGGCGACCTCGATGCCTCCCTGGAGGATGGGTGCGGTGATGATAAAGATGATAAGCAGGGTAAACGCCACGTCGACCATGCTCGTGACGTTGATTTCGGCGACGGGCTGCAAGTGTCGCCCTCCCTCGCGCACGCCGATCATCGGAGGTTCGGACCCGTGTTCGAACCCGAGCGACGACTCAGTTTCGTGAAGGCGATCATACCCGCCCCTCTCGCGCCAACGTTCCGATGAATTCGCTCGAGAAGCCCTCGAGCTCGCCGCTGACCAGGTTCAGCTTCGCTAAGAAATGGTTGTAAGCGATGACCGCGGGGATCGCCACGAAGAGTCCGGCGACCGTCGTTACGAGGGCCGCGGCCACGCCGGGAGCCACTGCACCGATGTTCGACGAGCCCGATGCCGCGATCCCAAGGAACGTGCTCGTGATGCCGAGGACGGTCCCCATGAGACCCATGAGGGGCGAAACCGAGCCCAGGACCGCCAACCATATGAGTCCTTCCGCGAGCTCGTCACGCTCCTCGGCCTCTTCTTTTTCCAGAACGAGCTTAAGCGCCTGAAGCTGGGTCAGGGAGAGTCCTTCGGTCGGGGGAGCCCCTTCGCGCAGCGCGCCCGGGCGTAGTTCACTGAAAAAGTTCACGCCCTGCCGGAAAACCCTCCCGTAGGGTGATTCCGGCAAGGCCAACACGGCCTTGTAGGCGTCCGCCAGCCCAGTGGCCCGTTCCATCTTCTGCAGGAATCGGTTGCCCTGGTGCCGAACGGCTCTGAACTGTTTGGCCTTCCAGAAGATGAGGATCCATGAACAAGCCGACGAAGCGGCGAGGATCAGGAGTATGACCCTGGTCGCCAGTGTCCCTCCGAACACCATGTCCCATGCGGTCGCCGGCGCATCGGTCTGGGCGAGGAGCGTCGAAAGCCCCATTCAAGCTCCGATCTTCTGATTTGCTATAAAGTGAAACGTCTCCCGGAGACCATCCTTGAGCGTGTGACAGGCCGCCCATCCACGATCGGCCAACCGCGACACCTCAAGCGTACTGTGTCGGAGTTCTCCCGGGCGCGCTTCACGATAGACCCGGCCCGGGCGCTCCTCGGCAATGCCTTCCAGAACGTCGGCGAGCCGATTCACGCTGGTCCCCACCCCCGTGCCTACGTTGAAAGCCACCGCATCGATACTCGGTGCGGGCTTCAACGCCATCTCGGATGCGAGGAGGTTCGCGCTCACGACATCCTTCACATACACATAGTCTCGAGTCTGCTCGCCGTCGCCGAAGATAGTGAGTTCTTCTCCCGACTGCAGCCGCTCGCAAAAAATTGCCACTACACCGGCTTCCCCATGCGGATCCTGCCGAGGTCCGAAGACATTTGCATACCGCAGAGCCACGTACTCTAGGCCATGGATGGCCCGGTAATAGTTCAGATAGTACTCGCCAGCGAGCTTCGTGACCCCGTAGGGAGAGAGAGGCAGCTTGGGGGCGCCCTCCGGCGTGGGAATTTCCTCCGGTTCGCCATAGACGACCCCGCCGCTCGAAACGTAGACGATCCTCCTCGTGCCGGTCTCGCGGGCGCACTCCAGTGCGTTGAGGATGCCGAGGATGTTGATGTTCGCATCCCAGGTGGGATCTGCAACGGAGACACGAACGTCGATCTGGGCCGCGTGTAGATTCACCAAATCGAATCCCACGTCATGGAATAGGCCACGCAAGGCCGGATCCTCGATTCCCATTTCGAGGAACTCCGCTTCCGGGTTGACGTTCGCCAGCCGGCCGCTCGACAGATCGTCGACCACCCACACGCGGTCACCCCTCTCCACGTGAGCGTCGACGACGTGGCTACCGATAAATCCGGCGCCTCCAGTTACCAGAACTCTGCGAGCAGCATCACTCATCTACGAGAACGCTTCGAGGGCGCATCACTCGTCGTCCGCTCGTGGTGCGTTCATTTCGATGCCTTCGGCCTCCTCATCATCGTCCGGTTCCGGTGCCTCGGAGGAGCCTACTTCTACCCCGTGGAGGTCATGCAAGTACCGGACCGCATCGAGGAACTCGACGCCGCGACCGTTGCTTGCTCCCTGCTTCAAGCGCTTCGTGGGGTCGTGCAAGAGCTTGTTGAGGAGTTGCTTCGAGAAGGCCTCGACAACGTCTCGATCGTCTGCGGAGACGTGAGAGAGCTTCTGCCAGAGGCGTTCCAGTTCCCGCTGGCGCACGTCGTCCCAACGGGCCCGGAGACCACGAATCACTGGAACTACACCCCTGGTGCCGTACCAATGTAGAAAGTCCCGGGCGTATTCCTCGACGATGGCCTCGGCCTCGGGCACAGACTCTTGGCGCTTGAGCAGGTTGTCGTCCATGATCTCATGAAGGTGATCCACATTGTAGAGGAATACGTTCGCCTCATGGCCGACCTCCGGCTGCACATCGCGTGGAATCGCCAGATCGAGAATCAGTAACGGACCCCCTGCGCTGCCCTCCCTCGCATGGCGAAAGCCGTCGCGGGTCACCAGGGGATGTGGGGCTGCGGTGGACGCGATCAGGATGTCCGTCTTGGCTAACTCGAACGGCATTTCGTCGAAGTGCACCGATCTCCCTGAAAGTCTGCTCGCGAGTTCAGTAGCCCGCTCGTATGTCCGGTTGGAAACGACGAGCCCTCGGATACCGTCCCGCCCGAGGGCCTCTACTACGAGCTCCGCGGTGGTGCCGGCTCCGAGGATCATCACCTGGCGACCTTCAAGACTGCCGAAGATCTTGCGCGCCAACTCCACGGCCACGGACGCCACAGACGACGCACCCTCTCCGATCGGGGTCGTGGAACGGATACGTCCTCCAGCGGACAGAGCCGACTGGAAGAGTCGGTGTAGAATGGGTCCGGCCAACGGCGGAGTCGCGGGATTTCCTCCCGCCAACTCGTATGCGTCCTTGACCTGTCCTTGGATCTCGGCCTCACCTAGGACCAGGGAATCCAATCCCCCGGCTACACGGTAGAGGTGGCGCACCGATGCCTCGCCGTCGTGGCGGTAGAGGTATTGCTTCGTTCCGCCGACAACTTCGCCCGCTTTCTCAGAAAGAACTCGCTCAGCCGCCGCTTGTACCCGCTCATTACCGCCTGGGCACACGTAGAGCTCTGTACGGTTGCAGGTGGAAAGGAGTACGGCCTCTTCAACCTCGGTTCCAGTACGGAGCACGCCAAGTGCAGCTTCGGCCTCCGCCGGAGCGAAGGCGAAACGCTCACGGATCTCGACAGGCGCCGTCAAGTGGCTGATGCCAACGACGGAGACGGGGCTCAAAGGAAGAACCCCCCCTGAGAACTCACCATCCGAAGGCCGAGATAGGACGCGACGATCAATGAAAACCCGAGCACGCTGGCCAGAGCGCTTCTTCGCTCCTTCACTCCACCTCCGACTCGAACTCCAAGAGCGACGACGAAGATGAGCCAGCACATGACCGCCCACACAACCTTAGGGTTCGACTGGTCGAACGATTGCCGAAAGCTGACCGTCCACAACCACCCGAGGGCCAAGGCGAGGGTAAAGGTGATGAACCCGGCCGCCAAGCCGGTCCGGCCCAGACGGTCGAGCGTGGCGAGAGGAGGCGTGAACTGGAACAGGCGTCCCATCCTCTTCGTGTTGAGCTCGTGGAGCTGAACCAGGTAGAGCAACCCCGACGCAAAAGCCACGGCCAATCCACCTAAGCCAGCGAAGGCCAAGGTGACGTGGAAGGCGAACCAAGCCCCCTGGAAGTCCAGCAGCTCGGGAACCGGCTCGATCCCCAACGAAACCGCAACCGCCTCGAGTAGAATTACGACGGGAACGAGGACGATGCCGACACGGCGGCCTTCGCCCAGACCGAGGGTGGCCACCAAGCCAATGCCGATGATGAGGGCGCCGGTGGAAAGGGAGGGAGCGAGCCCGATGAGCGGGAGTTGACCGTACTCGGCCGTAAAACGTGCAAGTGCGACAACGTGTGCCGCGACGCCCGCGGCGGCCAACCCAAACGCGATCCCCGGGCCGCGTCCACGCCCTCCGCTCAGGAGCGAGCGGAACCAAAGGATCAATGATCCGACGTAAAGAAGAAGAGCGACTGCGTGCGTCAACGGAAGCCCATCATGTGAATGATTCGGCGCCTACCGCATCTTCCTGTCCAGGTGTGCGGTCGTGCCGACTTGGAACACGGGTCCCTCAAGGGTAACGATTTCGGCCGAGGAGGTCTCTTCCTCAGTCAAGACGACCCTCATGCGTCCAACGATGTCCTCCGTCGATCCATCACCGGAAAACGCCACATACTCGTCGCCTATGTCAACGCCGTCCCGTGAGCCCTTGTCCAGGATCGTCACCGCTCTCAAGCCATAGAACTGGTGGATCTCTCCGAACTCGATGACAGTGGCCGTGGTCCGGTTCGTGACCGTGGCGGGTGTTTCGCCCGGCCTCAAGTCGAAGGCCGGTGCGGGGCGTACCAAGTCACCCGGGCGGACCAACCCGTAGGTTTCCTCGACCCTGCCCTCGAACGTGTTAGGCGCGACCCGGGTCACGGATAGCACACCCACCGGGCGCAGCACAACGCCCAGCTCGGGGTTGACCCGAGCCGGTCGGAATATCTGTAGCTCGTTCCCCAGCCTCGGCTGGAAGCCCGGTTCCAGATCCAGTCGCACCCACGTATAGGGAAAAGCCGTTCGGACGACACCTTCTTCTATGATGGACTCGATCCGGCCGTCGAATTCGACCTCCTCCAACGACGCTGCACCGATCCATTCGGCCGACCACGTGGATGACCGTGCCACCCAGAGCTCATCCGGGGCATTCGACACCCGGGCGAGCGCGGACGCATTCGGGTCTCGGTAGAACCTGGACCGACGGTCCCGCTCGAGGTTCGGACGGGTTCTTACGACCGGCGGTGGTGCGTCGCCGGTGGGCGCATCCACGGTCACGTCCCCGACCACGGCCGGCTCCGGCTCCACAATTACCGGGTCCGTAGGATCGATGGCCACCACCGCCGGCTCCGGAATGCCGGTGATCACGAACTCGACCCGACGGTTCTGCGCCCAGGACGCCTCGTCGCTCTGGTTGGCGACAGGCCGCTCTTCGCCAAACGAAGTCGTGGTGAGCCGATCTGTCGAAATCCCGAGGCCAGTGAGGAAGACTCGCACGCTCTCGGCACGCCGGCTTCCAAGCGCGAGGTTGTACTCGGCCGAGCCACGCTCGTCGGCATGACCCTCGAGACGAAGACGGATGGTGGGGCTGTTGATCAGGATCGGCAGCTTCTCACGTAAGAGCAGGTCCGCCTCGGCGGTGATGGCGGCTTCGTCGTAGTCGAAGCGGACAACCTCTTCGAGAGTGGCCCGTACCGGAGCTTCCAGTACGGGCTGTTGTCCGGCCATCAAACCGGGGAAAATTATCAACGCCAGCACGGTCATCACGGACCGGACCATGGTCGCTCCCTTTCCATATGGGACGGGACTTTATTTGCTACTACTCAACGTCGAAGATAGGCGGTTCACGCCCCGTGGGTCAACGCGTTTTTTGCTATTCAACTACAAACGTTTCCCTATTCCCGGCCCCTGAAACCCGCCTCGCTCGTCCATCGGCGGGCTTTCTCAGGCACCTTCAAGGCTCTTCTTGAGCACCCGAGCGTCCTCACGAGGCCCCTCGTAGTAGCCCTTCCGCACGCCAATCTCATGGAACCCGCGCCGAGCATACATCTCCCGAGCGAGCCCATTGGATTCTCGAACCTCGAGGTAGAGGCTTCGAAACCCGAGTCCTCGGCCACTTCGAGGATCCGACTGAGAAGACCCGAACCGATGCCGCGTCCCCGTAGATCCTTCCGAACCGCGATATTGGCCAACTCTCCTTCATCGAGCACCTTCCAGAGGATTGCATAGGCGGCGAGCTGATCCCCCCACTCTGCTACCCACAGCTCGACGCCCGAGCGGTGCAAGAGCGAGCGGAAGGTCCGCTCACTCCAAGGGGTGGAGAAGGCCGCCGTCTCGATATGGGCCACCTCAGGCACGTCCGACGTCGTCATCGGCCTGAGGGATAGGCCTGAACCCCCTCCCCCCCGGCCCAACCGCAGAGGCGCGCGTAGGCCCGCTGCTCATGCACCCGACCCCAGGCATCGTTCCGCCGAGGAGGAGCGAAGGTAATCCGGCTGCCAAAGGCCGATGTCCTCCACCGGCTCGCGGGAGGGCGAGTCAGCAATCACCCTTAACAGACCGGCTGCCGTCGGCATGCCCAACGGGGCGGGAAGCAGAGTAAACCCGGCGGTGCGGATTTCGTCCGCATGCCTTTGGGCCCCGTCACCCGCGAATACGGAGAGCGGGAGACCCTCGGTGAGAACCGCTCCAATCGTGGTCGAATGAGGCGGGATGACCACCTCAAATCCGCTCTCGGTCGGCCGGTAGCAAGCACCATACACCCGATCGCTCCGGGCGTCGAAGAGGACATAGCGCGGCCAGGATCGTTCGTCTTCGGACAACGCTCGCTCGGGCCATCCGTCCGGATGCGACGCCTCCCCGATGTCAACCGAGGGCCCAGCCTCGTCGATATCCACGGCAGCAGCGCCTGCCTCGAGCGATGAGACCGCCCAGAGGGGAATGCCCAGCGCGTGGGCCAACCCCTTGGCCGTCGCGGCAGCCACTCGGACACCCGTGAACGAGCCGGGGCCCGCCCCCACGACCAGGCCCTCAAGCTCGGCTAGATCCACGCCGGCCTCGTGAAGCACTCCACCGATCGTTGGGATCAAATCCGAGGAGTGAGAGCCCTGGCCACGCATCGCCCTCCTGGCGACTACGCGACTCCCCGTGCCCACGCACACCGACCCGTGGGACGTGGAGGTATCCAGCGCGAGGTACACTCCGTCCGGCGACCAAGCTCCGGCCCGCGCACCCATCAGCCGACCACGCTCATTCCGACCGTCGGCATTCCGACCGCGCTCATAGGGACACCGAGACTGGAAACCCCGGTAGATCCTGCGGCACGCCGAATCGGTTCACCGACACCGTACGGGCGTCCTTGTCGCCCGACACCGGACCCAAGGTGATCTCCCACCGATGCTCGGGAAGTAGTCCCTCCGCGCGATCCGGCCACTCGACCAAAACCAACTCGTCCTGACCGCCGAGCTCCTGCCAACCGAGCTCCCATAATTCGGCGGGATCCGACAAACGATACAGATCCATATGCACGACTTGGACACCCCGGCTCGACGGGTATCGAAACATGAGATTGAAGGTCGGCGAGGGGACGGCTCCCTCGACCCCCGCCCCATGTACGATCGACCGAGCGAGTACCGATTTGCCGGCCCCCAACGGGCCCCGCAGAAGGAGGAACAGCGGCGTGCGCGCCGCCGCGCCAATGGCCTCGCCCCAGCGGATCATCTCCGTCTCGTTCAGAATCATCCGATCCCCCTAGAAGGGTGTTGAAGGAGTACAGTGGGCCGCGTTGCGGATGCCACGGCCCCAGATCCTAGGCGGAGCGACGACGCCATAGCATTCGCTATGGCTAGGAGCTCCAACAACGGAGATGAGGCCGTGCCACCGCAACCCTTCAACGTGTGAGGTCATGTCATTCATGGTCGTGGGCACAGGGCGGTTGTGCGGTTGATCCTGCGTCTCTCCTCCTCACCGTAGCGTTGCTACGCCTCGTCGTCGTTCCTTGTCTGAACGCGCACAAGCGCCCTGTGCGCGACCCGCTGTACTCCTTCAACAGCCTTCACCACGGAATCACCGAACCGTGGCCCTCAGTTCGAAGACCTGGTCCCTCAAGATCGCGGCTCGCTCGAAGTCCATCAGCTCGGCAGCCTCCGCCATCTCCTGCTCCAAGATCTTGAGAAATTCCTCTGTGTTGACCTCGTCGGCGTACCGAGCCTTGGGTTCCGACACTCGTCCCACGGGTTTTTGTCTCGCGTCTGCGACCCGCGTCGTAAACTCGATCTGTTGGACACTCTTCCGAATCGTCTCAGGCGTGATGCCGTGTTCTTGATTGTGCGCCAGCTGGATCTCCCGACGCCGATTCGTTTCGTCCATGCAGATCCGCATGGACGAAGTCATCTTGTCCGCATACAAGATGGCCTTGCCGTCGACGTTGCGCGCCGCCCGCCCGATCGTCTGGATGAGCGAGCGCGCATCCCGAAGGAATCCCTCCTTATCCGCATCCAGGATCGCCACCAGTGAGACCTCCGGCAGATCCAGACCCTCGCGTAGGAGATTGATCCCGACGAGGACATCGATCTTCCCCAGCCTCAGATCCCTCAGGATCTTCATCCTCTCGATCGTGTCGATGTCGGAATGCATGTAGCTCACGCGTACCCCGACGGACTGAAGATACTCGGAGAGATCCTCCGCCATGCGTTTCGTGAGCGTCGTTACCAGCACCCGCTCGCCCTTGGCCTCGCGCTCACGGATCTCGGCGAGAAGATCGTCCACCTGGCCCTTGACCCCTCGCACGTGGACCGAGGGGTCCACCAGTCCGGTCGGGCGGATGATCTGCTCCACGACCACACCGCCTGAGCGCTCCAGCTCCCAGTCGCCCGGCGTCGCCGAGACGAACACCGCCCGATGGATCAGCGAGTCCCACTCGTCGAACTGGAGCGGACGGTTGTCGAGAGCGCTCGGAAGCCGAAATCCATGCTCTATCAACGTTTCCTTGCGGGACCGATCCCCTCTGTACATCCCGTGGAGTTGTGGCACGGAGGCATGCGACTCATCGGCCACGAGCAGGAAGTCCTCCGGAAAGTAGTCGATCAGGCACGCTGGACGTTCTCCGGGCCGCCGACCGCTGGTGTAGAGCGAGTAATTCTCGATGCCGGGACACATTCCGATCTCGAGCATCATCTCGATATCGAAGTTCGTCCGACTCTCGATGCGTTGGGCCTCCAGGAGTTGCCCGGCGGCCTCAAACGCGGCGACCCGCTCTTTCATCTCGGCCCGAATGCGGGGCACCATCTCCTCGATCACCTCTCGGCGGGTCACGTAGTGACTGGCCGGATAGACGGACGCCCGCTCCATCGGCGTGACCGTCTCCCCCGTTAGCGGTTCGAAGCGGGTGATCCGTTCGATTTCGTCGCCCCATAACTCCACACGAATTGCCTGTTCCTCGTAGGCCGGGAAGATCTCGACCGTATCGCCCCGGACGCGAAACGTACCTCGTTCGAACTCGTAGTCGTTGCGACGATATTGAATTCCGACGAGCGCCTTGAGAATTTCCCGCCGCCCTATCTTCTGGCCCACGCCGAGATGCAACATGAGCGAGCGGTAGTTCATCGGATTTCCCAACCCGTAGATACAGGATACGGAAGCGACGACGATGACGTCCTCACGCTCCATCAGCGACGACGTCGCGCGCAGGCGAAGCCGTTCGATGTCCTCATTGATGGTGGCGTCCTTCTCGATGTAGGTATCCGTAGAGGGGACGTAAGCTTCCGGCTGGTAGTAGTCGTAATACGAGATGAAGTATTCGACGGCGTTGCTGGGGAAGAGCGCCTTGAACTCCCCGTAAAGTTGTGCCGCAAGCGTCTTGTTATGTGACGTGACGAGCGTGGGTCGGCCGTACTCGGCGATCACATGGGCAATCGAAAACGTCTTCCCGGTGCCCGTGGCCCCAAGGAGGGTTTGGAACCGATCCCCACGGGCGAGCCCCTCGCTCAACTCGGCGATGGCGGAGGGTTGATCCCCTTGGGGTTCGTACGTGGAGGACAGATCGAATTGCGGCATTGCTGGTACGGTGGCTCGGGCGGCTTCCTGGCTGTAGCCTCGGACCGCTTCCTAGTTGAGGTCCGGATCGTGAGAGGCATCCTGCCGGTCCACCTGGACCACCCCTTTCACCTCGCGAATCGCCTTGATGACCTTGGTGAGATGAGCCAAGTCCTTCACTTCTACGGAGAACCTACCGAGCATGCCCCTCTCGACCCCTCTCATGTCGGCCTGGACGATGTCAGTGTCCGTATCACTGATGGCTGTCGCCACATCGGATAGAAGCCCACGCCGGTCCGTGCCCTCCATGCAGAGGCTCACGTAGAAACGGTCATCCTTCTCGGTGGTCCACTCGATCTCGACACGCCGGTCTTCCGACAGATCGAGTATGTTGGGGCAGTCCACCTGGTGGATCGACACACCGCGTCCCTGCGTGATGTAGCCCATCACCTGATCCCCGGGGACCGGCTGGCAACACGGGGAATAATGGATCATGAGCTTGTCCATGCCCTGGATTCGCACCGCACGGTTCGAGCGACGGATGCGATCGGCGATGCGCTCGAGCTTGGTCGGCGTGCGGTTGACCACATCGTGCGGGTCCTCATCGGGATAGAGCGACCGTATGACCGCAGTGGGCCCCACGTCCCCTCGGCTGAGCGCGGTCAGCACCTGTTCGAATTCCGCGTATCCGAGGCTGTGCGCGGCCTCCTTCAATTGGGCCTTGGTCGGCTTGCCCCTACGCGCCTTCTTGATCTCGCGGTCGAACAGATCCGTTCCGAGCTTCAGCGCGGAGTCGTGCTCTTCCTTCCGGATCCACTGGCGGATGCGCCCGCGTGCGCGGGACGTCCTGACGAACGCTAGCCAATCCGGGCTGGGACGTTGTCTCGCGTCGGTGATGATCTCAACCGTGTCGCCGTTCTTGAGTTCACGGGAGAGCGGTGAAATCCGACCGTTGACGCGGGCTCCGGCACAGTGGTGGCCGACCTCAGTGTGAACCGAATAGGCGAAATCGATAGGCGTGGCACCCGTGGGGAGCTGTTTGACCTCACCCTTGGGCGTGAACATGAAGATCTCGCCCTGGAAGAGGTCCATCCGAAGGAATTCCATGAACTCCTCCGGCTCACTCGTATCCTTTTGCCAATCGAGCACCTGCCGGAACCAGGTCAGTGCCTCATCGACTTCATCCGCGTCACCGCCCGGCTCCGCTTGAGTGAGCCCCTCCTTGTAGCGCCAATGAGCCGCGATCCCGTACTCCGCGGTCCGGTGCATCTCATGGCTCCGGATCTGAATCTCGTATCGGCGTCCCCCGGGTCCGATGACCGTCGTGTGGAGGGACTGATACATGTTGGATTTAGGCGTCGCGATGAAGTCGTGAAATCGCTCCTGAACGGGCGTCCACTTGTTGTGCATGACGCCTAGCGCGGCGTAACAGTTTTGCACGTCATCGGTTAGCACGCGCATGGCCATCAGGTCGTAGATTTCCTCGTACGGCAGGTCTCGGCTCACCATCTTGCTGTAGATGGACCAGAGGTGCTTGGGACGCCCAGTCAACTCGGCGGGGACGCCTGCCTCCGCGAGCGCCTCGGCGAGTGGCGTCTGCATCTCCAGAACCTGCCGCTCTCGCTCTTTTCTTCTTTGACGAACCTTCTTTCTCAGTGCCTCGTACGCTTCCGGCTCGAGGTATTTGAAAGCCGAGTCCTCGAGTTCCCACCGGATCGCGGCCATTCCGAGGCGATGGGCCAAGGGTGCGTAAATCTCCCTCGTCTCCAGGGCGATCCGGCGCTGCTTTTCCTCCGTGAGCGCGTCCAGAGTCCGCATGTTGTGGAGACGGTCGGCCAGCTTGACCAAAATGACTCGCGCATCCCGTGCCATCGACAAGAGGAGCTTGCGGTAGTTCTCGACCTGCTGCTCTGAATTCGAGCGGAATTCCACACGGCCGATCTTGGTGAGCCCGTCGACAATCGTCGCGACGTTCTCGCCAAAGCGCTTTTCGATGTCCGACACCGAAACGCCCGTGTCCTCCACGACGTCGTGGACGAGGCCCGAGACCAGGGACTCGGTGTCGAGACCGAACGTCGCGAGGATGGTCGCCACTTCGACCGCGTGACTGACGAAATCGTCGCCCGACGCCCTTCGCTGACCCGAGTGGGCCTCCCGTGCCAGATCGTACGCGTCCCGCACGGCGTCGACATCGAGGCGGTCGGAGTACGCCTCCATAGCCCGTGCCAGGGGCCTCGGAAGTCCACGGATGGTAGCTGTAGCAGTTGCGGTAGCCATCCCTGAGCTACCCGAATCACGCTCGTCTGTTTCCGGGAACGGCCCGTATCCATACTTAGCTCACGCTCTCGGACTACCCCCTATCCCAACCAACCGTCATCGGCCAGGGAAGCGAATCGGCCGTCTCCGATCACCACGTGATCGATGACCGAAATCCCCACGTTGCGACCCGCCGCGCTGAGCTGCTTCGTCACAGCATGATCCTCGGCCGAGGGCGTCGGATCTCCCGAGGGATGATTGTGCACCAGGATGATGGCCGCCGCACTCTCGGTGATCGCGGGGCGAAACACTTCACGAGGGTGGATCAAGGACGCATCCAGGATACCCCTTGTAATGAAGACCTCCCGGATCACGCTGTGGCGTGCTGAAAGGAGGAGGGCGTGGAACTCTTCCTGCGGGAGGTCGCGGAGGCGCGGTTCCATACGATCGAACACGTCCCTAGGGCCGCGCACGCGTTCGCCTGGATTACGAATTTCCGCGCTCGCCCGTCGGCCCAGCTCGAGAGCTGCCGTAATCCGGGCCCCGGTGGCGATGCCCACTCCGGGGATCGCTGCGATCGATGACGGTGAAACCGACCCCAGGGCCCGTAGCGAGCCCGACACACTCGCCAGCACGTCGTCCGCGATTCCGAGAGCAGAAGCCCGGCGGCCCCCGCTTCCCACCAAGAGGGCTACCAGCTCACGACCCGTGAGCGCCTCCGGCCCCAGTGCGTTCAGGCGCTCACGGGGCCGCTCGCCGGGGGGGAGGTCACCTAGAGAGGGCATTCATTGAAAATCGCCCCCCGGTGCTCATTCCTTTGGGATTCATCCGATAGGAACTCCTCCCACGAGAACTCGTCCGCCGTCAGGTAATCCCATTCGCGCAACGCCTCCAATACCGCCAGCAGTGCCTCCTCTTCGACCCTCACCTCATCGAGTAGGGTCTCGATGTCATTCCAGGGGTCGCTTCGTCTCGACATGGACTTTCCTCCATTATCCGGGCCGTTGAGGACGTAAGAGAGGGGGTGTGGGTGGGCGAGTGAATGTCCTCACGAGACTACGTGGTGGGCGGAGAGAGGGCTTACCGTCCCGCTCCGGTCAGCGCTTGGCTCTACCGCCTGCGGCGGCAGACTGCCCTGCGCGGAACGGTAAGTCCCTCTTCATGTCAGCGATTGGGGCGGGCACGAACAGACCGCTCTCCGGGAAACGTTGGCGGGGCGGTGCGCTTTCCCAGCCACCCCTCCCTCGCCCGCGCGCGGGGAGAGCCTGGGCGTCAAGGTCATTCCCGCCATCTGCCCATGTCGCGCTCAGTGTGGGCTTGGGCGGGTGGGTTCGGCTCCAGAGAACACGCGCGGGGAGAGGGATCCAGGGTCCTAAGCAGGGCAGTCCGCGGCGAAGCCGTGGAGCGAAGCGCTGACCGGAGGAGGACCGTCGATCCCTCTCCCACCAGCACGCGAAAAGGGCGCCGCTAGGCCCCCCCGCCATGGCACCTCTTGTACTTTTTGCCCGACCCACACGGACATGGATCATTCCGCCCCGGTTCCTTGGTGGCGGTCACTGGTGCCCGGACGCGTTCCCCCTCCCCGCGGTTCGTGACCAACTCTCTTGGATCCTGCGGTGAGGGCACACCACCCACCGAGCCAAGAGGGACGGTTCGACCGAGACCCGGTCCCTCCCCTCGCGCTCTCTGAACCATGCCCAGATCGTCCACTCGGCTTCCGCTACCGGTTGTCTGAGTGCGATTGCCGGCCGCCGCTGCCGCTTGGGCAATCGCCCCCGTGCTTGCACCTCCGTCCTCCGACGGGCCGGAGTACTGGATTCTCTGGGGCTGGCGCATGGGCTGGCGCGGCTGCCCGAGCTGGGCCTTGAAGACCAGGTTTCCGACCGTCCCGCGAAGGTCGTTCATGAGGTCCACGAACATTTCGTAGGCCTCCTTCTTGTATTCGACGAGCGGGTCCTTCTGTCCCCATCCCCGGAACCCGATCGAGGCCTTGAGGTGATCCAGGTCGTAGAGGTGATCCTTCCACTTGCCGTCGATAACGCTGAGCATGATGTAGCTGGTGACACCCTCGGCATGCTCCCCGAAACCCTCGATCTTTCGCTGAAACTGTTCGTGGACCGAGTCCACGGCCATCTGCTGAATTTCGTGCACCTCTAGCCCGTGCTCCGAGTCATTTTCGTCCGGAAGCTCTGCTAGAACGGCGAGGTAATCGAGCGAGATCCGCCGCTTGAGTCCCGCGAGGTCCCACTCCTCCTCGTGCTCGAAATCCAGGTACTCGTCCGCCGTGGATTGAACCGAGTGCTCGATCATTTCCCACATCTCGCCTTTCAGATCCTCTCCCCCCTCCAGCGCGAAGAGGCGGCGATCGTAGATGACCTCGCGCTGCTGATTCATCACATCGTCGTAGTCCAGCAGGCGCTTGCGAGACTCGAAGTTGTTCCCCTCCACCCTCTTCTGAGCGGTCTCGATGGAGCGGGTCACCAGAGGGTGCGTGATGACCTCTCCCTCGGAGGCGCCCAACTTGTCCATGGCGTTTGCCAGGCGGTCGCCGACGAACAGCCGCATCAGGTCGTCTTCCACCGAGATGAAGAACTGGGAAGCCCCGGGATCGCCCTGGCGGCCGGAACGGCCGCGAAGCTGACGGTCGATCCTTCGGGACTCGTGCCGCTCAGACCCGAGGATGTGGAGCCCGCCCACCTGAATGACGTAGTCGTCGGGTTTACCCTCGAAATCTATCTCGCGCGTAGGATCAACCGGCGCCAACTCCGCGAGATCCAGACCGCGTCTCTTCGCCCACCCCACCGTGCGGGCCTCGACCACACCCTCACCCAGTTTGATGTCGGTTCCCCGTCCAGCCATGTTCGTGGCGATCGTCACGGCCCCCGCACGGCCCGCTTCCGCAACGATCTCGGACTCCTGTTTATGCTGTTTGGCGTTCAAGACGTTGTGCGGGAGCCCACGGCGCTTGAGCATCCGCGAGAGCGTCTCTGAGATTTCGACGTTCGTGGTTCCCACGAGCACGGGGAGCTCCATCGTGTGGAGCCGCTCGATTTCGTCCATGAGCGCCTGATATTTTTCACTCTTGGTCCGAAAGATCAGGTCGTCACGGTCGTCACGGATGATCGGTCGATTGGTCGGGATCACGAATACATCGAGCTTATAGATCTGGTGGAACTCGTTCTCCTCGGTCTCCGCCGTTCCGGTCATTCCGGCCAGCTTTTCGTACATCCGGAAGTAGTTCTGGATGGTGATCGTGGCGAGCGTCTGGGTCTCGCCCTTGATCTCCACGCCTTCCTTGGCCTCCACCGCCTGATGGAGCCCGTCGCTCCAACGCCGGCCGGACATTTGGCGACCGGTAAACTCGTCGACGATCACGATCTCCCCGCCTTCACCGATGATGTACTTCTCGTCCTTCTGGAAGAGGGTGTATGCCTTCAGAAGCTGATGGATGATGTGGATTTTCTCGCTCTTGGTGGCGTACTCGGCCTCGAGCCGTGACCTCATCTCCCGCTTGGCGTCGACCGACCGAAATTCGTCTTCCTCGATGGTGCCCATCGCCTCGGACAGGTCGGGGACAACGAAGGCATCCGGGTCTCCCGGGGAGAGTTCGTCGAGACCCGCATCGGAGAGGTGGACACTGTGCCCCTTTTCGTCCATCGCGAAGTAGAGCAGTTCGTCGACTTCGAACAGGCGCTTCTCACGCATGTAGTCGCCCTCAACCTTGAGGACGAGCTTCTGCAGCCCCGGATCGTCGGCAAAGAGCTTGAGAAGACGCTTGTTGCGTGGGCCGCCGCGTTTTGCCGCCAACAGCTTTTCGCCCGCCTCGAACTCGTTGCCGGCCTCAAGCTCCTTTTCGGCCTCGGCGATGAGTTCGCTCACCACGCGCGTCTGCTTCTTGTACAGGTTACCGACCCGCGCGTTGTACTCCTTGAAGGGAGTCGAGGTGTCGCGGCCCACCGGACCCGAGATGATGAGCGGGGTGCGTGCCTCGTCGATGAGAATCGAGTCCACTTCGTCGATGATCGCATACCAGTACCGCCGCTGCACGCGCTGTTCCAGCGCGTGCACCATATTGTCACGGAGATAGTCGAACCCGAATTCATTGTTGGTACCGTAGGTGATGTCCGACGCGTAACCCGCGGTCCGCTCCGGCGAGTGGGGCTCGTACTTGTCGATGCAATCAACGGTGAGGCCGAGGTAGCTGTAGATGTATCCCATCCACTCGGCGTCCCGCTGCGCCAGGTAGGTGTTCACCGTCACCAGGTGCGCGCCCTCGCCCACGAGAGCATTGAGGTAGAGCGGCATGGTGGCCACGAGGGTCTTTCCCTCCCCGGTCGCCATCTCGGCCACCTTGCCCCTGTGCAGTGCGATGGCTCCGACGAGCTGGACGTCGTACGGGACCATGTCCCAGACCATCGTCTGGCCCGTGACCGACACCTCAGTGCCCAGGAGGCGGCGGCAGGTTTCCTTGACGGTCGCAAAGGCCTCGGGGAGGATTTCGTCGAGCACATCGGCGGTCTGCGCGACCAGCCGTTCATCGAGATCGGCCAGGGCCTCCTGCAGCTCCTGCCGTCTGATTGGATCCTCCGAATGGCGCTTTTCTTCCCGAAGCTCTTCGATCTCGTCCTTGATCTCAGCGGTGGCCTCGGCGATGTACGCCCTCAATTCCTCCGTCTTGCCCTTGAGCTGCTCGTCAGAGAGCGACTGGTATTCCTCGAACAGCTCGTTGATCTGGTCGACCAGCGGCTGGAGCTTCTTCGCCTCGCGGATGTGCCGCGACCCGAGGATCTTCTTTACTACGGCCTTCATCATGCTCAATAGATTTTCGCCCGTCCGAGAGTGCTCCTGGGTGACACGGTTTCACCCCTTCTGGCCCGCGCTTACCCCCAAGCCAATAAACTTGTACCAAAAGCGTTCGTGCAGGTAGTAGAGCAACATCTTTACGAAGAGTTCGACCGTGCCCACCTCGAGCCCTACCGTCCAGTCGCCGGTCACCCACCACGCGATGAACACCGTTGCCGTCGTAGCCACGCCCCTCCACGTCACTGCTTTGATCGCGTGCCTCTTACGTGAAATCATTGATCTCCCATCTCGCTTTGGTCGTGATCGTGGGCCCGGCACCGGGGCACACGTACCTGTTTACTCGACGTACAGATTCTCCCGCTCGATAATGTCCGCCACACCCACGGGCACAAGATGCCGGTAGGGCAGTCCTTCCCGGACCCGTCTTCGAACGTCCGAAGAAGAGACATCGACACGCGGCACGTCCGCCTCACTCCATACCACGTCGAATCGAGGCAGAAACGTAGCGAGCTCGACACCGTCACGGGGCACCACGCACACATCCGCGAGCCGAACGACTTCCTCCGGCTCGTGCCACTCTGCCAATTCCGCGAACTGATCCGAGCCTATGATAAGCACCGGGATGGCCTCCGGGCACTCCGAGCGGAGTGCCCTCAGCGTATCGACTGTGTAGGACGGTCCCTCTCTCCGAAGCTCAATATCGCTCACACTCTGATGAGCACACCCGTCCACCGCGGCACGCACCATCTCCATCCGGAGCTTGGATGATGTGGGCCTGCTCACCGGCTTGTGAGGGGGAACTCGAGCGGGGATCCACAGAATCTCGTCTAGCGCCCCGGACTCCTGGAGCTCCCCTGCTACCGAGACGTGGCCGATATGAGGAGGATCGAATGTGCCCCCGAAGACGCCGAGCCGTACGGGGCGGTCCTCTTGGGGCTCCGCACTAGACTCCGCCATCTTCGAGCAGCAGCTGGGCCGGCTCAGAATCCGGGTAAGCCTCTTGGAGCAGGTCCCGAGTCGCTTCGACGTCCCTCTGGTACCCGATCCGGCCGAAAACATCGACCATCTGATACAGTGCCCAGGGCGCCCATTCGGTGTCTGAGAACTCGTCTGCCACCTCTTCGAAGTAGAGCAGCGCCGAATCCAAGAGACCTCGCTTCAGGTAGTGGAGCCCCGTGTCGTAATCCTGCTCGGCAAGCTTGAGCATCATTTCGTCTGCCAGTCGCGCCGCCTCGAGCCCCATTAGGGTCCCGGCAAAGTCCCCCGCCACCTGCCGGCACTGGAGCCTGGCCTGTCGGGTGAACGCTTGGTCCCTCTGGATAACGGGTGACAGGCGCACCAGTGAGCGGCAGACCCCGAGCGCGGCCGTAACCGCAACGGTGTCAGCCGGCCAACGGTCGATCACGCGCTGATACTCGCTCCGGGCCTCGATGTATCGCTCGTTTGAAAACTGCACTTCGGCAAGTAGGAGCCGGGCTTCAGCTGCGCGGTTGAAGCCCGGTGAAAGGAGGACGTACTCGAAGGCCTCCGCTGCCTCCCCCCACTCCTCCTGCTCTCTGGCCTGGAGCCCTAAGGCAAATACCTCCTCAGTCGTGAGCCCCGGGTATGGGAGACTTCCCCCGCAGGCGGCAAAGAATAGAGAGGAGGCCAGACAAAGTAAGAGTATTCGTGGAACAGGGTTTGTCATGGGTCTGAACTACACCGCCGACCTAATGTGGTGTTCCAGAAATGTCTCGGCCATTCAGGTTCGTGAAAAGCGGCCCTAATCTTCGTCGGATCACCGGGGGGAAGGCAATGGGCCGAAGAGTGCCGCCGTTCTTACGAATCCAGGGACGCGAGGTAGGCTAGAATTCGGCGGTCGTCGGGATTCTGTTCGGCACAGAGCTCCCATTGCTGCCGCGCTCGATCCGTGTCGCCCAACCGACTTAGGAGGGCTCCCAACCGCACGCGGGCACCGATAAAGTTCGGATTCGCCACGAGGATCTCTTCCAGGTGAGTGAGGGCTTCGCCCAGCATGTTGAGATCCATATATGCCTCGGCGAGCTTGAACCGGAGGTCCAGAAAGTTGGGCCGGACCTCCACGGCCGCCGCATATTCCGTTGCTGCCTCTTCGGGGCGATCCGCGGCCATGTAGAGATCGCCGGTCTTCGCGTGCGCATTCGCGAGCTGGTTCCCCATGTGGGAGGGGAACGCACGGGAATCGCGGAGATCCAACGCGCTGGCACGATGGAAGCACTCAGAGGCCTCGTCGTGTCGGTTCAAGTCGTTGAGAACGATGGCGCGGTTCATGAGGGCTTCGGCGTAGCAATCGTTGACTTCGAGCGCCTCATCGAACTGTTCGAGGGCCCCCTCTGGATCCCCCATCATGGCTAGGCAAAGTCCCGCCCGATTACGTATGTCAGCGAAGTTGGGATGGTCCTGAAGGATCGCTCGAAAGTGCTGGTAGGCAGCCGTGAAGTCGTCCTGCTCCCAGGCGGCATTTCCGAAGGCTATCGTCTGTCGAACTGACGGGTCCAGGGCCTGGGATCCGGGGCCACTCGTCGGGCGCTCGTACCCGACGTCGGCTTTCTTCTTTCTAGGGCTCACGTTCAGCAGCCTGAACCCAATCCGCCACCCGTGGGTCCCACGAAACGAAGCTCGTCGTACCGCCATTGGGCGCGCTCGACCAAGGGGCTCGTACCCGTTTGGTCCACACGACGGACCTCGAGGAAGGCCTCCATGGCCTCTTCGCATCGGCCCAGATCGGAGAGGATCTCGCCCATCTCGAAATGCGCCACCGCCTGCTGGCTTCGGGGCTCGCCCAGGGCGATCGTACGCTCGATATGGACAAAGGCCTCCTCGTCCACACCCTCCGATCGTAATTCCTGAGCCAGGCGAAGCGAGCAACTGCCGATTTTCCAATCGACCTCACCGCGCTGGTAGCGGGAAATCAGCGCTCGGTACTCCTCATAGTAGAGCAGCGCCCGCCTACAATCCCCGACCTCGTCATAGGCGGAAGCAGCCTCGAAGACCACGTCTGGGATGGTGTCCCCCTCCATGCCCGCGATCGATGTCTGGTAGTAGGGGAGTGCCGTGGCGTACTCGCCGCTCCGGAAGTAGTGGCGCGCGAGGGGCAACGCCATGTCCTGCATGGTGACGCCCGGTCGGAAGGACATGGCCGTCTCCATCGCGGAGGCGAGGCCGAAGAGGTCGTCCCGGTCACGAGCCGCACGGGCCAAACGTACCATATCGGAAACCGCCTGGTCCGTGAACCCCGGATCCTGTTCAACGGCCCGATGATAGAAATCCCCCGCCTCGTCGATACGGCCCATTTCGGCATACGTATGCGCGACGCGAGCCAGGGCCGGGGCGTCGTCCGAGCCCCGGCGAACCGCCAACCGGTACTCCGCCAGTGCGGCATCCAGATCACCCCGCGCATAGGCTTCGTCGCCGCGGAGGATGGAAGACTCGTCTCCACTGCTCGCATAACAGGCGCTGAGCAGCGTCGAGGCGATGACCATGCCGGCGAGGACGAGCCTCGCGGGTGCTAAACACTTGTCTACGGTTGGGTGGTTCATGAGAGCAATGTACCGCAAACTTTGGGCCGGGATCCCTGGGGACCGGCGGGGCGTACGTGGCGGGGGACCTCTTTCATGATTGTTGACACGCTCCGAAAAGGCAATTAGCAAGTGAGTAGCACGCCACTTTCTCCAACCCTGAGGATACCTCATGAAGACGCTCCGTACAGCCTTTTGCGCACTTTTCCTCGTCGCGCTAGTTGCGGCTCCGCCGGCGCAGGCTCAAACGCCCTGGCAAGTCGGCCCCCATCTGGGCGTGAACCTCGACAACGATGAGCTCCTTCTCGGCGCCGCGGGGCGACTTCACCTATCGTCGCTTCCCATCACGCTGAACCCGGGGTTCGAGTTCTATCCTGGTGTTGACCCCGGGTCCCTGTTTGTCCTGAACTTCGACGTCCAGTACCAGTTGGAGGCGGAGGACCTCGAACCGTACGTCGGCGGCGGAATTTCCGTGGACAGGATCTCGATAGCCGGTGTCTCGGACTGGGACGCCGGCCTCAACATCAAGGGTGGAGTGTCGTTCAACCCGAACAGTAGGACACGGCCCTACGTGGAAGCGGTTCTGAACTTCGCCCGTGACAACGAAGCCCTGATCTTCAAGGGAGGCTTCCTCTTCACGATTGGCGGGTAGCGCTCGGCTTCGATTGTCGGAGGACTCCTAGCCGGTCCAGCTTCTGTGTAGCGCGGTCGGACTAAGGCCCAGCCAGCCATTCAACGGCCCGGCGGAGGCCCTCGGTCAAAGACACGGTCACCGAATAGCCCATTTGCCTCTGGATCTTGTCCAGGGAGGCGAGCGAGTCGCGCACGTCCCCCTCTCTCGCCGGCCCCGTCACGGATTTCACGCCCACCCGCGTGGCCTCCTGGATCGCCTCCCACAACCGGTTGACCGAAATCCGCTCCCCGCAACCCACGTTGAAGACCTCCCCGGACACCGCCACGGCAGCTGCCGTACACGCCAACAGGTTCGCCCGAACGGCATTCTCCACGTACGTGAAGTCCCGCGTCTGCTCGCCGTCTCCATCGATGGTGGGGCCCTCCCCCGTAAGCGCCTTAGTGATGAATATCGGAATCACCGCTGAGTACTGGGAGGAAGGGTCCTGCCGAGGGCCGAAGATGTTGAAGTAGCGCAGTACCACGGTCTCGAAACCGTAAATCAGGCTGAACGCCTTGCAGTAGTGCTCACCCGCCAGCTTGGCTACCGCGTAGGGTGAGCGCGGCAGCGCCGGCATGGTCTCGACCTTGGGGAGCGTGGGCGTGTCTCCGTAGGCAGAACTCGAACCCGCATACACGAATCGCCTCACCCCCGCATCCCGCGCGGCGATCAGCATGTTCAGTGTTCCTGTCGCGCATGCTTCGTGGGAAGCAGCGGGATCTGCCACGCTTCGCGGTACCGACGCCAGCGCCGCCTGGTGGAGCACGAACTCGATCCCCTCGCACGCTGATGCGCACGTCGCTGGATTTGTGATCGATCCCTCGACGAGTTCGATCTCGCCAAGCAATCCGTCCAGGTTCTCCCACCTCCCCGTCGAAAAATCATCGAGAACGCGGACACTCGCCCCGTCCTCAACGAGTGCTTCCACCAGATTCGAGCCGATGAACCCAGCACCACCGGTGACGAGGTATCGGGCCGGGGGAACGACCGGAAGCGCCGATCGCTCCTCCTCGATTACTGGAGCGCTTGTGGGCATCATTCGTCCGAGGTCAGCGGCCGGGCCCGAGCGTTCTCCGTCTCCACCAGCTTCCGGAAGTAGGGAATCGTCTTCTTCAGGCCCTCGTGGAGCGTCGTCACGGGCTCCCAACCAAGGATGTCGCGAGCCACCGAAATGTCGGGCTGACGCACCTGAGGATCGTCCTCCGGGAGCGGCAACGACTCGATCCCCGACCCTGAACCCGTCTCTGCGATCACCAACTCGGCCAACTTCGAGATCGTAAACTCGTCCGGATTGCCGATGTTCGTCGGGTCGACGTGGTCCGAGCGGAACAACCGAAAGATGCCATCGACCTCATCCTCGACGTAGCAGAAAGAGCGCGTCTGCGAGCCGTCTCCATAGATGGTGAGCGGCTCGTTCCGGAGCGCCTGCACGATGAAATTCGAGACCACCCGGCCGTCGGCGGGTCTCATAGAAATCCCGTACGTATTGAAGATCCGAACGATTCTCGTGTCGACACCGTGGTAACGGTGGTACGCCATCGTCATCGCTTCGGCGAAGCGCTTTGCCTCGTCGTACACCCCACGGAGCCCCACCGGATTGACGTTTCCCCAGTAGTCCTCGGTCTGGGGATGGACCTCCGGATCCCCGTACACCTCCGACGTCGAAGCGAGGAGGAACCGCGCCGACTTCGCCAGAGCGAGGCCGAGCATGTTGTGTGTGCCCAGGCTGCCGACCTTCAGCGTCTGGATGGGAAGCTCGAGGTAGTCCACCGGGCTCGCGGGAGAGGCGAAGTGGAGGACCCCGTCCAACTCGTCGCCGACGTAGAGCGGCGTGGAAATATCGTGGCGCAGGAACGAAAAGCTTTCGTGTTCCTGGAGAGCGGCGATGTTTTCCTCGGAACCCGTGACGAAGTTGTCCACGCCGACGACCTCGTACCCCTCGGTCAGGAAGCGCTCGGCCAGATGAGACCCGAGGAAGCCCGCAGCGCCGGTGATGAGGACGCGCTGCACCTCAGTCGATCCCTCTGCGAGTCACTCGTCCCTCCACGCTACGCCTGCCCGCTCTCGACCGAAACCGAGCACCGTCCCACTGAGTGGTACTCGAAGCCCAGTTCGGCCATGCGCTCGGGATCGTAGAGGTTTCGCCCGTCGAAGACGAGTGGCCGTGCCATCGCCACTTTCATGCGTTCGAAATCCGGCCGCCGGTAGGGACTCCATTCCGTGTGAATGGCCAACGCGGCCGCACCCTCCAGGGTGGCGTAGTCGTCTTCGCACAGCTCGATTCGATCCCCGAACCGGCGCCGAGCCTCCTTCATCGCCTCAGGGTCGTGGGCCACCACGCGCGCGCCCCGCTCCAGCACCCCCTCGATCGTGATCAGGCTCGGCGCCTCGCGCATATCATCCGTGTTCGGCTTGAACGCCAGCCCCCAGACCGCAATCGTCATCCCGCTCAGGTCCGTGCCCAGGCATGTCACGAGTGCGCGGAGGAGCGAGCCTTTCTGGCGGTCGTTCAAGTCATCGACCGCCTGCAGGATCGACGGATCCGCCCCCAACTCGTCCATGGTTCGGATGAGCGCCTTCACGTCTTTTGGGAAACAGGATCCACCGTACCCCACACCCGGATAGAGGAAAGAGCGCCCTATGCGCTCGTCGCTCCCGATGCCGCGCCGCACCATGTCGATGTCGGCCCCCGTTCTCTCGCAGAGCCCCGCCACACCGTTCATGAAGCTGATCCGCGTCGCGAGCATCGCATTGGCAGCGTACTTGGTGATCTCGGCCGAAGCGATATCCATCATCAGGATTTGGTTCCCGCTCACGACGAAGGGCGCGTAGAGGTCGCGCAGCACATCCGCGGCGTACTCGCTGTCCACGCCCAGCACCACCCGGTCCGGCTTCATGAAGTCGTCGACCGCGGCCCCCTCCTTGAGGAACTCCGGATTGGAGCACACGTGGACCCGATGATCGGTCTCGGCTTCGATGGCGTCCCGAACTCTCGCCGCCGTCCCCACCGGAACGGTGCTCTTGGTGATCACGATCCGCTCGCCATCCATCGAAGCGCCGATGGTCCTCGCGGCCTCGAGCACATGCTGCAGGTCGGCAGAGCCGTCTTCGTCAGGGGGTGTGCCGACCGCGACGAAGATGATCGCAGAGGCCCGCACAGCTTCCGGGATATCCGTAGTGAAACGCAGGCGGCCCGAGCGGAGGTTCCGTGAGACCAACACCTCGAGCCCCGGCTCGTAGATGGGGATCTCGCCTGCTTTCAGCCCGGCGATCTTTCCATCAATGATGTCGGCACAGACGACGTCGTTGCCGGTTTCAGCCAGGCAAGCCCCGGCCACTAGGCCGACGTATCCGGTACCGATGACTGCGATATGCATGGGAGATCCGCGTTTCCCGTCTTTTCGAAGCCAAGGATGGCCTTTCCGGTGCGGCGGCCCCAGTGAATGGGGACTTTCAAAGCATCTTACGCCTCTTCACCCGCGTCAAGCTTGCAAGATCGCGTCACCCAGGTCGCTCGGCGGTCTGGGCTGGCGCCTCTCTCTCTCGACTTCGGCCCTTCGGCTCCGGAAGAGATCGACGACCCTGCAATCAGACCACAGGCGTGAGGCCTCGTGTTGACCGGTTTGGTCGTTCCCTTCATGTTAGCCCGACCCTTGAAAGGGCTTTTGTCTTGGCTATCCTTGCTGCTTTGGGGTAATCCCCCGTGCGAATCCGCAGGAAAATTCTCAGAGAATCGAGTCATCTTAGTTGCCGTCGTTGCCTCCGGATGGGACAGCAACTCGTGAGGGCGGCGGTGCTGTGCGTTGCAGCGGGACTTGCGACCGCAATTGGCGCCTCAGCGCAGATCCCGAGCGCCGCGGAAGCTCGCCGACTGGTCCAAGAGAATCCGGAACTGGTGCGCGAGCAAATTCTCCAGTCGGGGCTCAGCCAAAGCGAGATCCGGGCCCGACTCGCGGCGTTCGGCCTCCCCCCCGACGCCCTCGATCAGTTTCTCTCCGGAGACTCCATCGACATGATCACCGCGTTCGACGACAACGCGCTGAGCGCTTTGGAAAGGCTGGGAATCGCAGTTGAGACTGTGGACGGGCTCGAACTCGTGGAAGTGACCTCTGGCTTGCAGCCGCAACCGGCTCGGGAGCAGATTCTCATCAACGGCCTGCCTATCTTCGGTCTCGACATCTTCACCCGGGCGAGCACCCAGTTCCAACCCCTTCTCTCAGGCCCGGTGCCTGACGAATATCTGCTCGGACCCAATGACCGGATCGTTGTGATACTCACGGGCGACGTCGAGTTGACGCACGAGCTGGTTGTAACGCGAGAAGGCTTCATAGTCGTGCCGACCGTCGGTCGGATCTCCGTGGCGAATCTTACGATGGCCGAACTCAGGCTTCTGCTTCGGAACCGGCTGGCCGACTCGTATTCGGGCATCACCCTCGGCACGACGTTTGTCGATGTGACGATCACCGAGGTTCGCAGCATTCAAATCTACGTCACGGGTGAGGTGGCTCAGGCCGGCGCGTATCAATTGGCATCTGTGGCCACGGTGACGAACGCACTCTACGCCGCGGGTGGTCCCACAGAGCTGGCTAGCCTTCGCCAGATCAATGTCCAGAGGCGCGACGGGGACAAAGTCACCCTCGACCTCTACCCGTATCTGCTCGACGGTGACGTGTCCGGAGACGTCATCCTGCAGCAGGGGGGACAACGTCTTCGTCCCGCTGAAGGATCGACGGGTACAGCTTCACGGGGCCGTCGTGCGACCGGCCCATTACGAATTGGACGCCGATAACGATCTGATCGATGTTCTGAACGCATCCGGGGGCTTCGCACCCGAGGCGAACCGTCAGCGCGTGACGATCCATCGGGTGGTGCGCCCGAGCGAGCGGGGACCGGGATCGAGCGATCGGATCGCCATCGATCTAGCTTTGACGCCGTCGACGGATCCAGCTGAGCCGAGACACCTCGGGGGCGTCGTCATCCCACCCATCGGACTACAGGATGGCGACTCCATCGTCGTCGATGACGTGTTGGGCCTCAGAGATAGCTACCATGTGTCGATCACCGGGATGGTCGCAGCTCCCGACACGTTCGCGTGGCGGGAAGGGATGACAGTCCGCGACCTGATGCTTCTGGCTCGGGGGCCGACCGTCGGGGCCGATTTGCGCGCGGCACAGGTTTCGCGCCTCCCCGACCAGCGGGGGCTCGGTGAGCTTGCCGACGCATTACTGGTCCCGTTGGACTCCACCTATCTGAGCCGTGCGCCCGATGGACGGTACGTGGGCCCGCCAGGAGTGGCCTTCCCCCCGCCCGGATCCAGCCCCGAGTTCACGCTCCAGCCGTTCGACCAAGTTCTCATTCTAAAGCAGCCCGAATTCGAGATGCCTCAATCGGTCAAGATCACTGGTGAGGTGGCGGTTCCCGGCGAGTACACGCTCCTGACCAAGAACGACCACGTAATCGACCTTATAGGCCGAGCCAACGGCTTGTTGGATACGGGGTACCCCGAAGGCGGACGGTTCTTTCGGCCACAGGACGGCCTCGGCCGTATGAACGTTGATCTTCCCACCGCTCTCGTTGATCCTTCGAGCCAGGCCAACATACTTCTACAGCCTGGGGATTCTCTACACATCCCCGAATACTCGCCCACCGTGGTCGTCACGGGCGCTGTGAACTCACCTGTGGCTGTCCTCTTCCGCGAGGGGGAAGACTTCGACTACTACCTGGCCAACGCAGGCGGATACAGAAGCGACGCGGACAAGGGAAGGGTGTCGGTGCGGTACGCGAATGGTCTGGCGCAAACTCGGTCCAAATTCTTGTTCTGGTCGAGTTATCCGACGCCTGGACCGGGAAGCGTGGTGACGGTACCAGCCACAGACCCCTCCGACCGATTCGACACGCGGGGACTGATCACGGATCTCGTGTCGATCCTGACGTCGGTCACGACGCTGATCGTGGTTCTGGCGCGATGACGTCGGGCGAAGGGCGGCACGACCGAACGATCGAAGTGCGGGTCAGCGATGGACGGGTTGAGGCCGATGCCAGTCAGACGCCGACCTCACTTCAGCGCGGGAGCTGATTCAGGCAAACCGGGGTAGGAGTTCCTGTTCGGAGAGGTGTTGGCCAGTGAGGCGGAGGGTCTCTTGTTGGGCACGGATTTGGGCGTGGGCAAGGTGGGGTGACAGGCCCACCAGAGTAGCTAGGCGTTTCATCGGACTCTTCATCCGGCCGAACGCTTGAATGGACGGCGAAGGAAACGGGGCAGGTCACTCACCGCTTCACTCCATAAGGAAGACAATTCGTCCAATTGCGAACTGTCCCGCATGCGGTCTTCCTCGCGGTAGTTCATGACGAAGGCGAGAAACACGCCAAACATCGCCCCAATACTCATACCCACCAAGACAATTACGACCCGTCTCTTCGGATCTCGAAGTGCAGGTACTCGCGGGGACTCAATCAAAGTGATCACCGGCGTATTGCGGACCTCCTCAATGCGAGCGCTCTCGAACGCTTCCGCCAACGAGGTCACGAGTTGCTGGCGCATCGCTACCGCACGCTGCAGTCGATCATGCTCAAACTCGAGCGACGGCGAATTAGTGAATAGTCGGTTCTCTAGGAGGAAATTCTTGAAACTGTCCTCAGCCTCTCGAAGTTCGCTGTTTAATTGGGCTAGCCGCCCCCCAGCGAACAGTCGCTCTGCACCCGCCTGGGACTGTCGAGTCGTCACGTCGAAGTCGTTTACGAGTTCGAGGATGAGTGCCGCCAATGCCTGAGAGACCATTGGATCGGACGTAGTAACGGAGAAGCTTACGATTCCCGTCTCGCGGTCAGTGCTCACGGAAAGTGCACCAATCAGCCTCGTTATGGCTCGCCCGATTCGCTCTTCGACAGTCTCCCCTCCGACCTCGTAAAAGGTGATGAGATCCATTTCTTCGGAGGCCCCTTCAGTCGGACGCAGAAAATGTCGCGTCGTGGCCTGCCGTAGAATTTCTCTTGAGGTCACGAGATCGGCATAGAACTGAGGAGAGCGCTCCCCGCCCCGCCCGCTCCCCAATGCGAACCCGAACTGCTGGGCAAGCGCCAAGGCGCCGGACGGCGCGACTCCTCCGGTACTCTCCGGGAGAAACGAAGCTGAAGAAGTGTAGAGTGCGGGCCTTTTGAGTGCTATACCCAGGCTAACACCCGTACACAGAAGAATCGCCCAAAGAACCACCCTTCGCTGGCGTAGGAGGACGCTTGCAATCTCCACTAGTGAGACTTCGTCATCCAGCCTGCGAGGGTCGACAGTCTTTGCTGCGTTTTCCACCCTGGGGTGAGATGTGAAGCCTTCCTGCCCTGGATACTCTCGGTCCACCATACCAATGAATGCTCATGATTAGTTTGGTCCGGAAAAGAGCGGCTAAACTAGGCCCAGGCTTCTCTTGTGTAAAGCAACTTGGTATTGACGAACACCACCCCAGAACGGCCTTGGGAACATCCGTTTGACTGGTCAGGAGCACTTGAACTAGGCCCAGGCTTCCCTTGTGTGAAGCGAACACGGTCTTGACGAGTACCACCCCCTCAACAAGTTTGGGAACATCCGCCTGACCATGAGCGTTCTACGCTCTATAGGTTAGGCACAGCGCTCGAAGGGCCAGGGTTGGTGAGTCGGCTATCCTCAGCCTCGAAATCCGGGAGGCGTAGGCATTCTGAACGAAGCAAATCCTGGCAAGAGATCCATGGCCCGCCCCGCTCAGATCGAGACTAGACGTGCGATGCGTTACGACGGTGCATCAGATGAGAGGCTAACCAAGACCCGTCGGGACCAGGCCACGATACTTGCCAGCGCGTTTGGTCTGGAATGACCTCGGTTGCATCCGGACGAGCTCCATATCGTCAGGCTCAAGTGCGAGTTCGAGACGGCCTGAATCCAAATGGCAGTGAAGCGTCATGACGGTTCTCTGCGTCATTGGTGCCCGGGAGGGAAGTAAGGGGGTACCTGGCAAGAACGTCCGGCCGCTACTCGGCAAACCACTGATTACGTGGTCGATCGAGCAAGCATTGGCCGCACCTGAAATCGACCGGTTGGTCGTAAGTACCGATTCCGAACAAATCGCCGATGTGGCCCGCGGCGCCGGTGCAGAGGTCCCGTTCCTGCGTCCACGGAAGTTGGCGAAGGCCGCAGTTGGCAAGTTCCAGGTGTGGCAGCACGCTCTCGCCGCGTGCGAGGAGTATTTTGGCGAGCAGTACGAATGCCTGGTGGACTTGGACTGCACTAACCCCCTGAGGGATGTGCAGGACATCTCGAACACGATCAGTCAGTTCCGCGCTGGCCGGAAACGGGGTGTTGAGGCGGTCTTCGCTATTTGTGAGGCGCGCAAGAACCCCTATTTCAATCTGGTCGAAGCCGACGAGTATGGGGCACTCAAGATGAGCAAACAGCTCGACACAACGGTGGTGAGGCGGCAAGCGGCCCCCCCGGTCTACGAGCACGTGGCCTGAGGGGCCACCTCGATCGTACCCAGGAGACATCTTCAAAACGTTGCCCGGTCTGACGGTCGAAGAGCCAGCGACGAGGGCGGCCTCCATCCGTTCAGTTCCCCAAAAAGATTAACTTGTTGTGGGCCGCACACCAGATGTTTCTTCTACGGATGGACGAAGCGGCCGTCATGTCGCACCTGGCCTCCGTCCGGCAACATAGCCTGGCATCCGGCCTCGAACAAACGCTGCTCCAGGCCCGAGCGATGAAGCGCCGGCACCCCCGGGGTGACTGAACCTCAATCCGCTATCGGACCTCGCGTCAGGCATCACGGCTCCGCGGCACCGATATACCCTTCTTTCTCCAGATGCAGAAAGATCTGCTGAGCCGCTTCCTCCGGCGAGATATCGGTCGTATCGATGCGGATGGCGGGATGCTTTGGCGCCTCGTATGGATCGGAGATCCCGGTGAATTCCTTGATGATGCCGGCGCGTGCCTTGGCGTAGAGCCCCTTACGGTCCCGCTGCTCGCAGACTTCTATGGGAGTGGCGATGTGGACGAGAACGTATCCCCCCAGGGCGGAAATGAGCTTACGATTCTCTCTTCTGATCGCGGTATACGGCGCGATCGGGGCACAGATCGCGATCCCGCCCGCCTTGGTGATTTCCGACGCCACGTACCCGATGCGCCGGATGTTCAGATCCCGGTGCTCCTTACTGAAGCCGAGCTCCGAAGAGAGGTTCTTGCGCACGTGGTCGCCATCCAGGAGGGTGACGGGCCGGCCGCCCATCTCCAAAAGCTTGACCCGGAGGACGTTGGCGACTGTCGACTTTCCCGAACCCGAAAGCCCAGTGAAGAAAACCGTGAATCCCTGCCGGTGCCGGGGCGGATGGCTTCTACGTAACTCCCGCTCCACGTCCGGAAAGGTGAACCAGTCCGGAATGCTTCGACCGTCCGCCAAGCGGTCACGCAGCTCGGTGCCGGAGATAGACTTCGGCTCGACGCCCTCCGGCACTTCATCGACGGGCATGTATTCGGCCCGGTCTTGGACGTAGACCATGAGTCGAAACGGGACCATCTGAACGCCCAGCTCCTCCTCGTGCTCGCTCATCAACTCCTGAGCGTCGTAGGGCCCGTAGAACGGCGTCTCCGAGGAGTCATTCCCGGGGCCGGCATGATCCCTACCTACAATCAGGTGGGTGCACCCATGGTTCTTCCGGATGATGGCATGCCAGAGTGCCTCCTTCGGACCCGCCATCCGCATCGCCAGATTGAGCAACGCAAGCTTGGCCGTGAACTGAGGGTACGTGCCCAAAAGCGCCTCATAGCACCGCACTCGGGTGAAGTGGTCTACGTCGCCCGGCTTGGTCATGCCTACGACGGGATGGATCAGGAGATTCACGCCGACCTCTTTCGAGGCCCTGAGCGTCAACTCCTGGTGGGCACGGTGCATGGGGTTTCGGGTCTGGAACGCCACGATCTTCCGCCATCCCAGTCGCGCAAAGTCGTGACGGAGCTCAAGCGGCGTGCTCCGGAGCTCACGGAAATCGTAGTGGCTGGGGCCTTGGACACCCTCGACGCGGCCCCCCACGTACACGGGGTTCGACCCCTCCAACAGGTATGCGGCGCCCGGATGCTCCGGATTCGCGGTACCGAACACCTGTTCGGCCTCCTGCGCCCGGTCGGGCCGCCAGATCTCTTCGACGTGGAGCACGGCAAGCATGACGCCTTCGGGGTCACGCAGAGCCACGGGAGAGCCGACTTCGAGTCCTTCCGCACACGCTTCGTCGACGTCCAGGGTGATGGGTATCGGCCAGAGCGTCCCGTCCGCCAACCGCATGCTCTCACACACGCTCCCGTAATCGGACGGGGTCAGGAATCCGTCGAGCGGTGAAAATCCACCGCTCATGAGCAACTCGAGATCGCACATTTGTCGGGCGGTAAGGTCCCAGGAGGGCCAATCCCGTGAGGCCTCCTGCAGCTCGGAGGCGCGCTCCGGCGGCACGATCACTTGTATGAGCTCGCCGCCGTGAGGAGCAATCAGATGCTCGGTCATGGCATTACGGGGGGCACAGAGCCCCGCGAGAAGATCATCATAAGGAAGTGCTTCAGGTTGGATGGGTGGCGAACGTCATCCTTCGGTGAGGAAGCTACCGAAAACGTGACGGCCTGGCCACATGTCCCGACGGGGGACCAGCCCTGTTGTGGAAGGGGGCACCCTAACGATTATGAAACAAATGTTTCCAGATCGGAATCCGAACATACAAAGGAAAAGAAACCTCGGTCACTTCAGTATGACCCGCTAACAGCAAGTAATATAGCCATTTATGAGCTGAGGGGCTTGCTCTGCTTGTCGAAGTGAGAGCCACCACTTACATTGTCCGCGAAAAACAAATATTTCCAACGACCCGCACCAGAGTTTGGCATGCTGAGGGTATTCATCACCGTCGCGATGGGCTTGGCGCTTAACCTCCCTAGCACGGTACTCGGGCAGCTCCCAGAGTTACCGGTCCATCCGGGAGATCTCATCGAGCTTCGCATCGGCGGGGCGGTTCACAACGGAGGGCTCTTCGATGTGGATCCGACCGTGACCGTTTCGGGAGCCCTGGCGATGGCGGGAGGGCCACCACGCAGGGCCGGGGCGACGAGGTGTGGGTGTTCCGGGATGGAAAGATCATCACGACCCTCGTGGAGGGGACAGCGCTGATCGCAGACTCCCCGGTCCGATCGGGCGATCGACTCTTCGTCGCCTGGGCAAGCGCCGTTCCCGAGCGGAGTTGGATCAGCCGGAACGCGGGTCCCGTCGGAATGTTCGTGGCTGCAACAGCTGGCATCGTTTTCGCCTTCGCCGGCAACTAGGTCGAATCAACCCCAGCTGCCTCGTCACCCAGTGGCTGCCGCCCCGCAGTACGCCACCACATCATCGATAATCTGATCGATCGACTTCTCGGGCTCCCATCCGAATAGCCCACGAATCTTGCCGATGTCCGGCTGCCTACGTTCCATGTCCTCGAAGCCCTCACCGTACGCCTCGTCATAAGGCACCAAAACGATCTCAGACGCGGATCCGACTCGATCTTTCACCCGCTCCGCCAGCTCCATGATCGTGATCTCGTTCTCGTTGCCGATGTTGAACGCCTCACCGACGGCCCCGGGAGCGTCGAGAAGGCCGAGGACCGCCCTTACGGAATCGTCCACATGGCAGAACGAGCGCCGTTGATCCCCGCTGCCGTAGACTGTGATCGGATCGCCGGCTAGAGCCTGCCTCACGAACGTCGGCATCACCATGCCCCACTCGCCGGTCTGCCTCGGCCCCACGGTGTTGAAGAACCGCCCCAGAATCACCGGCAACCCCTTTTCCTGGTGGTAAGCCAACGCCAGGAACTCGTCCAGGGCCTTGGTGCACGCATAGGACCAACGCCGGTGCGTCGTGCTTCCCATGACCCGATCGTGCTCTTCATGGAGCTGGTCGCCACCCTTTCCGTAGATCTCGGAGGTCGAGGCTACGTAAAGCGGCTTCTCGTGCTTACTTATCACAACAATCCAGGACGATCTCCGTGCCGCGGACGTTGGTGGTGATGGTCTCGACCGGTGCCTCGATGATCTTTCGGACGCCCACCGCGGCGGCCAAATGGACGACACGATCGACATGGCCGATCGTGTCCTTCATCATCGGCCAATTCATAATGGAATCGACGATCAGGTGGAGCGAGGGATCGTCCCGGACCCCTGCTAGGTTGTCCAGGCTGCCCGTGGACAGGTCGTCGACCACGAAGACGTTCTTGCCACCCTCGAGCAGGCGCTCCACCAGGTGTGAACCGATGAACCCCGCACCGCCGGTGACTAAGATGGAATCTGACATCAGGCTAAGAACCTATCCGATCCAGCCATAACATCAAAACCTGATGAATCGATCCGTGCGATGCCCCTCAACCCCGATACGCCCCGCTCTCGATCCGCTCGAGCCACGCCCCATTAGCCCCGTACCATCCGATCGTCTCGGTGAGCCCTTCCTCGAAATCCACGAGCGGCGCCCAGGACAGCTCCTCCTTTGCCTTCGTGGCATCGACGGCGTAGCGCCGGTCGTGACCCAACCGGTCCTCCACGAAGCTGACCAAACCCGGATCGGCCCCGGTCTGGTCGAGAATCGCCTTCACGATCTGAAGGTTGGTGCGCTCTGCGTCTCCCCCGAAGTTGTAGGCCTCTCCGGAACGGCCCTTCCGAAGCGCGGCGTCGAGGCCGCGGCAATGATCCCGCACCTGAATCCAGTCACGTACGTTGAGGCCGTCGCCATAGACCGGGAGCGGGTCGCCCTTCATGGCGTTCGAGACCATCAGCGGGATCAGCTTCTCGGGAAACTGGTACGGCCCATAGTTGTTGGAGCAGCGCGTCACGACCACATCGAGCTCGAACGTCCGGTGATACGCCAGCACCAGCATGTCACCCGCGGCCTTGGTGGCCGAGTACGGAGATCGGGGAGCCAGCGGGGTCGCTTCGGTGAAGCGCTCCGTGGCGGCATCCGCCTCGGTATCGGGCTCGGTCGGGTCCCGCCACGGCAATTCCCCGTACACCTCGTCGGTCGAGACGTGGACGAATCGTGGTGGCTTCGGGGCGGCGAGCGCCGCGCTCAAAAGCGTGTGTGTCCCATTGACGTTCGTCCTAACAAACGGTGCGTCGTGCTCGATAGAGCGATCCACGTGGGACTCGGCCGCCAAATTGAGGACGGCATCGACCTCCTGCACCAACTCACCCATGAGGGAGGCGTCGCAGATATCGCCCTGCACGAAGCGGTAGCGTGAATCCGTTTCCAGTCCTGTGAGGTTGTCCAGGTTCCCGGCGTACGTGAGTAGGTCGAGGTTGATCACCTCGGCGTCCTCGTATTCCTCGAGGAAGTACCGCACCAGGTTGGACCCGATGAATCCGGCGCCACCGGTCACCAGCAGCTTCAAGGGTCTACTGCCTCCTGATGGAAAGACGGTTCACTACGACCCCCTCAGACATCGTCCCGGGGCGGCGCCCCGACCGCAGGCATCCGAAGCACCGGCGCGTCCCCGGCGGCTGCAACCAACTGCGTCGCGTGATACAGCGACGGAATCGTACCGGCATCGGTCCACCAGCCTTCGACGATGTGGTGACGAAGGGAGCCCCATTCGAGGTAGCGGTTGTTGACGTCGGTGATCTCCAGCTCCCCCCGACCGGAGGGCGAGAGACCTCGCACGATTTCGAACGCACGACCGTCATAGAAGTAGCAGCCTGTCACGGCCAGGTTGCTCTCAGGCTCAGACGGCTTCTCTACGATGCTCAAGACACGGCCATCGTGCAGCTTGGCCACGCCGAAGCGCTCCGGTCGATCCACCTCCGTGAGCATGACCATCGCACCCTGAGGGTCGGCCCGGTAAGCGTCCACGGCCTCCCGGATGGGGGTCTCGAAGATGTTGTCTCCCAGGATCACGCAGATGGGATTGCCATCCGCGAAGTCCTCGGCGAGCCCGAGGGCCTCGGCGATCCCTCCTTCTCCTTCCTGATAGGCGTAGTTCAGCCGTCGCAAGCCGAACTCCTTGCCGTTGCCCAACAGCCGAAGGAAGTCACCGGCATGATTTCCACCCGTCACGATGAGAATGTCATCGATCCCGGCGTGAACGAGCTGCTGAATGGGGAAGTAGATCATCGGGCGATCGAACACGGGCAGCAGATGCTTGTTCGTGACGCGGGTCATGGGCAGCAGGCGCGTACCTAGCCCTCCGGCCAATACTACGCCCTTCACAGGACCTCCGAGAGGTATGCACCCAGGGACTCGCACCAAGGAGTCATCTCACGCCCCAGGATGGCTTCGGCCTTCGAGCAATCGAGCACGGAATACGGTGGACGCTGCGCGGGCGCACCCCACGCGAATGTGCTCGTGGCCGTCAATTCGACGTCGAGTCCGGCCTCCTGCGCCACCCGGTGCGCCAATTCGAGCCATGATGCCTGGCCCGCGTCACATACGTGGTACGTTCCCCTCGCACCCGCTTCGGCCAGCTCGAGGATTCCGGGAGCGAGATTACCCGTCCACGTCGGGCAGCCCACCTGATCGTCCACCACGGTCATCCCACCACGGCGTTCGCCCTGTTCAAGGACGACATCCACGAAGTCCCAGCCTCCGGGCCCATACAGCCAACTCGTCCGTACCACCATCCAGCTGCACCCGGAGACCGCGAGCACCTGCTCGCCGGCCAACTTACTTATGCCATAAGCGTTGAGCGGACTGGTTTCGTCGTCGGGACTGTAAGGAGTGTCCGCCCTGCCGTTGAAGACATAGTCGGTGCTCGGATAGACGACCGTGGCGCCGATTTGGGCAGCGGCCATCGCCACATTACGTGTACCGTCACGGTTGACGCTCATGGCTAGATCCGCCTCCCCCTCAGCGCGATCCACCGCTGTGTACCCGGCACAGTGGACGACAATCTCCGGCATTTCCGCTCTCAAGCGCCGCTCTACGTCTCCGGAGAGGGTGACGTCGAGTGCGGATCGGGCATAGGCCCGGACATCGTAGCCTCTCTCCCCGGCGGTGCGCACGACGGCGTTACCCAACAGACCACCGGCGCCTGTGACTAGAATCCTCAAGACAGCGTCCTCAAGACAGTGTCCTCATGCCAGCATGCCCAAAGACGGGGTGCCCAAAGACACGGTCCCCAAGGCAGGCTTCTCAAGAGTAGACCTTCATCCAGTTTCCCCGAAAATCCGTGAGGACGCCCGCACCGGCGGCCAAGAGATTCGGATGGCGCGGCACCGGCTGATTGAAGGCGGGCTCCGTTCCGTCGGCGTGGATCACTGACCCGCCCGCGGCCCGGACCAACGCGGTACCGGCTGCGACGTCCCACTCACTCTTCGGGACCAGTGTCCAGGTGCCATCTGCCTGGCCCGCCGCGACGAGCGCCATCTTGAAGGCAACGGATCCGCAGGGCCGTACCTCGCACGGCGCCTCGTCGAGCCCACTCCACTCACCCCTTCTGACCTCGCTCCGGCTGGCCAGAATCACGGCACCGTCGAGATCGGAAAGACCGGTGACGGACGAGGGACGGCCCTGGTACTCGACTCCGGTCTCCAGCGATCCGATCACCAGTTCCTCGGTGGCCGGATTGTAGATGCCCCCAGCAACGGGCAGGCCGTCCTCGACCAGGCCCACCGAGATACACCACTCGGGGATCCCATCGACGAACTCCCGGGTCCCGTCGATCGGATCCACCACCCAGACCCGCCGGCACCCCAGCCGGACAGAGTCGTCGATCGACTCCTCCGAGAGCCATCCCTCTCCGTGCGCGGGCAGAATCTCCCTGAGTACACGATCGGCCGCTTCATCGGCCGCGGTCAACGGATCGCCCAATTCACTCTTGATCTCGAACTCGACATCGCCGGACGTGAACGGCTGAATCGCGTCGGCGGCGGCTACGATCGCTTCGTGGACCCTGGCTAGATCGCCCAACCTGGTCATGCACCCTCTCCCCGTAACCCATCGACATCATTCCCGTAACCCGTCGATATCATCAGTGAATCCTGCAATTTTCTTGGAATCCTTGAATTTTGCCACTTCAATCCCGACGCCGGCCCGCTCGAGTGCATCCTCGTACACGCGCTCGATGTCCCCGGCCAGCCGTCGAATCGAATAACGTTCGAGAACCAGCTTACGAGCCCGCTCCACATCGTCGGGTGACGGGGGAGATGCCAAAACGCTCTCGAGCGCGTCGGCAACCTCATCGTCCGAAGCCGAATGCACAAGGCGTCCCAATTCGCCCCCCTCGAGTATCTCCGCCACACCCCCGACCGCGAGCGAAGCCACCGGTATTCCACTCGCCAAGGATTCGATCAAAGAGACGGGCGTACCCTCGTCGAACGAGGTGAGCGCCGTTACGTCGAAGGCGGGAAATACCTGCGGCAGGTCCTTCCTCCAGCCGAGCCAATGCACGACGTCCTCGAGACCCTTATCCCTCACGTAGGCCCGTAGCGCGGGCTCCCGCTCGCCCGAGCCCACCACGATCAGATGCGGCGTGGGATCCATTCGGTCCCTGAGCAGCGCCAACGCATCGAACAATAGTTCGTGATTCTTCACGGGCACCATGCGCCCCACGATGCCGACGACAGGATGGTCCTCCTCGATTCCCAGCTCCGCCCGAAGCCGTGAGCGGGCTGAGGCCCGATCCGTGTCTGCGAACGGCCGGAGGTTCAGGCCCAGCGGAATCACGGCGAACCGCTCTGGAGGCGCAACGCGCAGATCCTCCGCCATCTCACGGGCCTGATCGTGCGTGAGGACGACCAGCGTGTCGGTCGACCTCGCCAGTCGCCGCTCGATCTCCAAGAAGAGCCGCGTCTTGATCCTCGAGAAGTAGAGACCCCCGAGCACGTGCCCATGGAACGTGTGCACGATCACGGGGACGCCGGCAGCCATCGCCGCCAACCGTCCCACCGTCCCCGCCTTGGCGGTGTGCGTGTGTACTATGGTGGGCCGCTCGCGACGAAAAATCCGAAGGAGCGTCAGAAACGAACGAAGGTCCCTCAGGGGCGAGAGCAGCCGGGACATGCCCGTGATCTCGGTGACCTCCACCCCCCGTTTACGGGCGTAGTAGGTCATGTCTCCCTCGTCCTCGGTGATGTGTCCGGCGATCAGGCGCGTGCGAAACCGAGTGGGATCGAGGGCCTCCGCCAGGTGAACCACATGCATGGCCGGTCCACCTGTGTTGAGCCGTGCTATGAAACGGTGAACAAGGACCGGGGGATCACTCACCTCACTCCGGCCCACCCTTTACGATCCACGCACCCGCCCCTGAGCCGCTCTCATCCAGGAGAGCCGCAGTGACGTGACGGGCATCCACCACCACGGCCGACCGCTCGAGAACCCGGGCGTAATCGATATCCGTGTGGTCCGTCACGATCACTACCGCTTCGGCCTCGGTGAGGGCTTGATCCGTCAGGGGGACCGAAGACAGAGGAGTTCCGTCCTCGGCCAAATCGGGCACGAAAGGATCGTGGTACGCCACGTCCGCACCATCGGCGGCGAGAAGACCGATGATATCAAGGGCCGGCGATTCTCTGACATCGTTGACGTCCCGCTTGTACGCCACGCCCAGTACCAGGACGCGCGCTCCGTTCACCGGCTTTTTGCGTGCGTTCAGCGCGGCTCGGACCTTCCCCACCACGAACTCGGGCATCTCGGCGTTGATCTCAGAGGCCAGCTCAATGAAGCGGGTCCGATAGTTGAGCGTACGCATCTTCCACGCCAGATAGTGGGGATCGACAGGGATGCAGTGCCCTCCGAGTCCCGGTCCGGGCGTGAACTTCATGAAGCCGAACGGCTTCGTGGCCGCCGCCTCGATGACCTCCCACACATCCACGTCGAGTCGGTCGGCGATGAGTGCCACCTCGTTTACCAGAGCGATATTCACGGCCCGGAAGGTATTTTCCAGAATCTTGACCATCTCCGCCGCCTCGGTGGACGAAACCGGCACCATCGTGTCGATGAAGCGCTCGTAGACGGCCAACCCGGCCTCGGTGCAGCCCGGCGTCACGCCTCCGATGACCTTCGGAGTGTTCCTCGTTTTCCAGACCTGATTCCCCGGGTCCACACGCTCGGGCGAGAAGCAAAGGAAGAAGTCCTTGCCCACGGCGAGCCCGGTACGCTCCAACGCAGGAAGCAGTACCTCTCGTGTCGTCCCCGGATACGTCGTCGACTCCAGAACGACGAGCTGCCCGGGGCGCAGCGCCGCGGCCACCGCCTCCGATGCGGCAATCACGAAGGAGACGTCTGGATCCTGCGTTTTCGACAGCGGTGTCGGCACCGAAATCGAGATCGCATCGCATTCGGCGAGTCGGGCCATATCGGTTGTGGCCTCCAGCCGTCCGGTGGCCAGAACGCCCTCCAACTCTTCCTCCGTGACATCCCCGACGTGGCTGGCTCCAGCGTTGATGCCATCCACGGTCTCGCAGTCGACGTCGAGACCCACGACCCGAAGACCCGAGCGGGCGATCTGCACCGACAGCGGCAGTCCGACGTAGCCGAGGCCGACCACACCCACGGTGAGGTCGCCCGAGCGGAAGTGGTCCAGGGAAGTGTTGGGCATCATGCCTCCGTGTCGATGTCGTGCCCGGCGCCCGCCTCTACCGGCGTCGGTCCCACAGAGATCCGCACGGCGAACACATCCACGGCCCCCTCACACCTCAGGTACTCGCCCACCCGTCGGGTGTCGTCCCCATCCACCCCTCCCCTATCGATCATCACCACCGCGCTTACGCCGCACTTACGGACGGCTCTCTCGATTCCGGCGTCGCCCCCGAACACCGGGTACCCCTTGAATCGCCCCCGCCGGCCTCCATAGGCATAATCCACCACCGCGACCGGCCGAAGCCTCGGCTCCTCCACGCCGCGCAGAGCCCGAAACGCCAGCTCGGCGTCTCCGATCCGGCCGACGAAGGCCGCCGGAGCCCCCTCAGAAGACCATTTTTCCTTCACGTCGTCCAAGAAGCGAAAGGAAACGCGTCCGACAACGGTCAACGTCGAGCACAGTAGAAAGTCCACGATCAGCACGCCCCGTGACAATCCCACCCTGGAAACCAGGAGCAGGACCGACGCCACAAGGAGCGTCCCGAGGACGTTGGCCCGGATCGTTCCCCAGACATCTGCCAGACTGTAGTGACGGAAACGAGGGGCATACGCCCCGGCAGCCGCCAGGCCCGTCAGCTTCAGGACGATCACCATGGCGAGAGTCTGTCTGAAATAGGCGAGCTCGGCCGGGAGCTGCTCCGTATCCCACCGGACCAGATACGCCCCGAAATAGGCGATCGCCACCAAAACGACGTCCATAAGGACGGTGAGCAACGGAAATCGATGATGGAGCCTGAGTAAAAGATTGAATACGTGTGTGCCCTGCGACTCTCCGCGCCCCCCCTCGTCGCTCCCCGCCGCCTCCGCCTTCTCCGAGCTCTCTAGGTCGCTCATCCTGGAGGACAACAAATACAGTCCGAGGAGAGTCAGGAGGATCAGCAGCGCACCCCCCACCGCGTATGCGACGGGCCGGCTCGCGGAGCGAATGCCCAGGCCAATCAGTCCCCCCCCGGCGGCGAGTCCCCACACGAGCCAAGCGACCCGCTCCTCGGAAATCCCGAGCGCCACGAGCCCGTGTGACGTGTGATCCTTCCCCCCCTTCGAAATCGGCCGGCCTTCCAGCAGGCGCGTGACGGTCACGAAGGTCGTGTCGAGGATCGGGACCGCGAGGACGATCGCGGGCACGACCACAACGGCAAAAAGGCTCCGGGACAAACCGGGCGCGGGCGAGAGTGCGAGGCCGGCGAGCACGAGGCCGGTGAAAAGCGACCCGCTGTCCCCCATGAAAATGCGGGCGGGTGGATAGTTGTGGACCAGGAAACCCACCAGCGCCCCTGCGAAGGCGAAGGCCACACCCGCCAATGCGGCGTCGCCGGCCAGAAGAAAATCAATGCCCATGAACGAGGCCGCGATGGCGCCCACGCCACCCGCCAGACCGTCCATGTTGTCCAGCAGGTTGAGCGCGTTCGTGATACCGATGAACCAGAAGAGCGACACCGTGACGTCAACCAAATAGGACCCGGTAAACCAGACGCCGATGCCACTCATGAGCAGCACCGAGGCCGCCGCCAGTTGGCCGACCAGTTTGGTGATGGGTCTCAACTGGACGAGATCGTCGATGAGGCCGAGCGCGAAGATCAGAACGGCGGCGACGAGCAGCCCGTCTCGATGCGTAAGAGAAACAACCGCGCGGCCCGAAACGTCCCCAATGGACAGGTCCCCCGTGGACAGGAGCATCTGCGCCACGAGGGCCACCGCAAAGCCTACGAAAATCGCTATACCGCCGAAGCTGGGCGTCGGCCTCCAGTGCCAACGCTCCGGCGACGCCACGGATAGGCGGGTCCACCGTAGGGCGACGCTCCTAACGACGGGCGTCAGCGTCACCGAGGTGACCAGGGCCAGACTCCCAACCAGGAGGAGGAGAATGGGGTCAGGGAGGTTCAAGTCAGGCGCAATCCTTGGACATCCGTGATTTCGACACCCGGGTCACCGACCGACTCGGGGCGGGGACTCGTGCGGCCATGAAAAAAGCTCACCGCGTGGCGCGGACGTGGCAAGATCCCGGATCAGCGTGCGACACCTTGCAGCCATGTTTCAAGAGTGAGTAAGGCCCAAAGCTGTTGCGAGAAATCGATCTTGCCCTCCATGTGCTCCTCAGACCGGTCGGTCACGTAGTCCCGGTCCAGCCATTCCCAGAGTTTGGCGTCTGCAGTGAGCACGCGTTCGTGTAGCACGCCACGCCAGGGGCCACGAAACCATTCCGGAAGTGGCACCGCAAAACCCTGTTTCCCCCGGTCGAGCACCACGCGAGGAACGACGTCGGAGAACGCCTTCCGTAAGACGTACTTGAGCGTCCCTCTCCGGCGGAGGACCTTGGGTGGCAGACCGGCCGCATACTCGACCAGGTCCGTGTCGAGAAAGGGCACGCGCAGCTCCAGTCCGTTCGCCATGCTCATTCGGTCCGCCTTGACGAGGAGATCATCGACGAGGTAGGTCCCGAAGTTCGTGGAGAGAGCGCGTGAGAGAACGTTGCTTCGCTCATTCATCGCCTTACGGATGCTTACTGTGAGGTCGGGCAACGGCCCAGCGTCGGGTTTCATGACCCGCCCCAGATCCGCTACGAAGAAGCCCACCCAATGGAGCCACCGTTCCTCTTCGGAAAGGCTCGCGGCCTCGAAGAAACGCCGCATTCGCCGTCTCAAGCCACGGTGGTGAGGATCGTGGGGTAGGGATGACAGAATCTTCCGTCCCACCACGGCGGCCCATCCGGGCACCCTCGAAGCCATTTCCATGGCGCGAAACCGCAGGTAGCCGCAAAAGAGCTCGTCCGAGCCCTCACCCGACAGCGCCACGGTCACATTCTCCTTGGCGAGTTGGGTCACGGCGTAGGTGGGCAGCGCGGATGAATCCCCGAAGGGTCCATCGTGTGCATCCACCAGCGTGTCGAGCTGCTCGATGCAGTCCGGACCGACGTGGACCTCACTATGGACCGTCCCGAGTCGCTGGGAGACCAGCCTCGCGAACGCAGCTTCGTCGTATGTAGGGGATCCTTCGAAGCTGGCTGTGAACGTCTGCAATGGCCCTTCGGTGAGGGAGGCAGTAACGGCGGTAATGATCGTCGAGTCCAGACCGCCCGAGAGCAGGACGCCCAAAGGCACGTCGGCGACCAGACGTCGCTCCACCGATTGGCGAACCAGTCGACGAATCTCCCCCTTCGCACGGCCCCAACGCACCGGGCGAGGATTGAAATCCGCCTCCCAGTAGGATCGGATACGGGGCTCGAAGCCCTCCTCCAAGATCAGACAGGAGGCTCTTGGAAGTGCTCGTGTGTTCCGGTAAAACGTCCCGGGAGTCGGCACGTATCCGAAGGCGAGGTAGGACGGAAGCGAAGAGGAATTCAGTCCGGCATCGAGGCCGGGGCACTGCATCAGCCCCTTCAGCTCGGAGGCCCAGGCCACCCGGTCCCCATCGTGGTATACGAAGAGGGGCTTGATCCCCATTCGATCGCGCCCCAGCAGAAGCCGGCGTGTCTCGTCGTCCCAGATGGCGAAGGAGAACTGACCGCGGAGGTGCTCGACCAAATCCAGGCCCCACTCCTCGTAGGCGTGAACGACGACCTCGCAGTCCCCCGACGAGCGGAACACGTGGCCACGATCCTGAAGCCGACGTCGAAGTGACTGGAAGTTGTAGATCATCCCGTTCACCACGGTCGCGATCGAGCCCGTTTCGTTCAGGATGGGCTGCCCGCCCGTTTCCAGATCGATGACGGCGAGTCGGGTGTGACCAAGGACGCAACGACCCGAAGGGGCGGCCCAGGACCCCGACGAGTCCGGACCGCGATGACGCATCCGGGCGGCCATGCGCTCAACCTGGGATCGGGCTTCGGGGGCCAGCGGGTTCTGGCCTCGAGAGACGATTCCGGCGATGCCGCACATCTTCAGGCCACCGCCCGTAGGGTTCCCACGCACTCCTCCACTATACCTCCTGGGTGAACTCTGCCATTAGAAAGGTCATGTCATTCATGGTCGTGGGCGACCCGCTGTACTTCTTCAAAGCCTTCCTAGGTTCGGTAACGCAACCGAGTCCTCGTCCGCCACACCCGCGTCTGGCTGATGACCCGGTCCTTGAACCAGGAGAGGCCGACGCCCGAAAAGGTGAAGAAGAGAGGCATGATCTGGGCCCGATGTCGATACGCCGTCCCGAAGTTGCCCTCCACCAAGGCATAGCTCGACACGACCACGAGAAGAACGGACACCGGAAAGAGCGCCGTGGTCACGCGACTTCGGAGTGAGATTCGGAACCCGAGAATCGACAGCAGGAAAAGAGGATACCAGAGGAGCGATTCCCCCGCGGCGGTCGCCTGTAGCGTGGTTTCGATCTCCCAGGGGAAGGGCGCGAAGAGTAGGTAGGTGCTCCCGACCGGTATGTAGCGGAGGGCGGCCCCGATGGTTCGGGTCTCCACTCCGACGCCGAACGCGGAGGTAGCGTCCTGCTGTAGCCCAGTCCGCAGAGCCTGCGCCGTCTCGAGGAGCCCCTCGGGGCGTACGGTCGAAAACAGGCCGATCTGGTCTGCGAAATAGGTCAGGGCCACCGCCGCCGCCGTACCGAACAACATCGTAGGGAACATGCGCTCCGGACGGAGGGCGGTCACACTTCCGATCACGAGCCCCATGACGACGAGGAAGGCCATATAGTCCCGGAGTAGAGCCAGGCCGAGTAACGCCACGGAAAAAAACCAGAGGTACGAGGGCCGGAAGCTTTTCGCCAGGCGCATACCGTACAGGACGAGCACCACCGTGCAGAGGGTGGCTAACGAATCTCGAATGTTCAGAACCGACCAGAGCATCAGGGACGGAAAGGTCCCGCTGAGTACCGCCGCCACCTTGGCGGACGCGAGAGGCAAGAATTCCCTGGTCACATAGAACGTGATGAGCGCCGTCCACACTCCCGCAAACATGTTGAGCACGACCAGTGCGAGCCGGGAATCGCCAAACAAGGAGAAGAACAGGGCGTTGAGGTGGTAGTATCCAGGGCGCCACCCGTCGCGGATCGGGGTCGGGACAACGACACCACCGGCCCAGTAGTTGCTGATCTCCTGCCCGATTCTCTCATAGGCCGCGGCATCCGGCGCGAAGAAGTATGGCGAATACCTGAACTGAACGACCAAGACCAACAGCAACCGAAGTGCCAGGGTGGCCAGCGCCAGCCGAATCAGCCACTTCCGGATATCGAGGTCGCGCTCTCGCGCGAGTCCCGCCAGAGTGAGCGCCAGCAGAAGGATCAACTCGATGGAGAACGGGAGAGCAACACCAGGGCGCTCAATGACAGAGAGGCCGAGCAGTGCCGAAGCGACCACTGCAAAGAGCACAAGGGTTACGCCGCTGATCGAGCGATTCACTCGTGGGATCCCTCTTCTTTCCACCACTGCCCTTGGGCCCACTGCGGGACGCCGGCTAAGCCGACGAGGCCCAGCAACGCCCATAGGTGCCGGAATTCCTCGTTGGCGATCGCGATCCCGTGGACTCCAGCCGCCAACAGGGCCACCACCAGCACCGCATGCCTACGCGTGGTCCCCTCCCGAACCAGCGTCCGCATAAGCACGGCGAGGGCCCCGGCGAACAGGGCCGCCCCGACCAATCCGAACTGGCCGAGGATGCTCAAGTAGACATTGTGCGCATCCCAGACGGCCGCGGCACTCGTCGAACCGAGCGGGTCGGCCGCTACCGCCAGGATTGGGTTGGCGCCTACACCGCCGATCGGCGCCTCCTTGAACGCCTCCAGAGCTGAGAGCTAAATAGTGGGCCTGATGCCGCTCCCCGTGATCGACAGCCCCGCGACCTCAACACTCATCGGGATGAGGAGGCCCGCCAGTGTCATCGTGAAGAGGATGACGCCCGCGACCACGAAAATGACCGGCACCGGCCGTTGCGACTGGACCAATAGGCGCCCATCCCGCTGGCGCATGTTGAGGAGACCCATGGCAGTCAGTAGTACGCCGGCGCCGAGCCAGGCAGAGGAGACCGTCATGACCAGGGTCCCAGCCACAAGCCATACGGTGGCAATGGCACCCCACCCCCAACGCTCCCGTAGCGTCTCCCATCTCGCCCAAAGGATGGCACCGGACACCACCAAGAAATCTCCGAACATGTTCGGGTGAGGGAACGGTCCCGAAACGCGCGGCACCGGAAGGCCACGTACGGACCCTCCGTCATAAAGCAAGCGCGTCTGGAGCCCATCGGAACCCAAAAGGACACCGACCCAAGTCACGACCAGGCAAATCAGGGTCCCCAGGAGCCACGCATCGGCGGCTTTACCCCACGCGGCGCCACACCACACGATGGCCAGGGCGCCCATGCCCAACGCCGCGAAAGCCAAGCCCTTGGTGACCGCATAGGTCGGGTTGAAGCCCCAAAGCGCGCCGAGCGCCACCCACGCGCTGAAGGCCATCATGAAGAGCGCCGCGATATGAAAGGCGCGGCGCCCTGGAAGCATCGGAAATCTCTCTCCCCCGGTGAAGTAAGGGCCACTCGCTCGGCCGAGATCGAGAATCCCCGCGAGCAGGACCAAAGCGAGGAATACGTCACTCCCCCTGGCCAACGTGCCGTTGACGGGCATAGCGAAGAGGTGGCCTACTGGCAAAACGACCAAATAGGTGAGGACGGCGAATCGGAGAATCACCGGGTCCAGAATCGCTGTTGGCGTCAGACCCTCGGTCCTGCCCTCCGCCCCCGCAACCCGAGACGAGCCCAGGTCACCCATGTGCCTCCTCTTCGAAGTGACTCGAGATCGCCTTTACCAACCCCGGAATCGTGAATGGATTCGCCTCCACCGCAACCCGATACCCCAATTCGCGGGCTGCGCCGGCCGTCACCGGCCCGAGCACGGCCGCGTTCGCGACCACTCCACCACCCACCAAACGATGGAAGCTCCGCACAGTGGACGGAGAGGTGAACGTCACAAGATCCACGCCCTTTTCGAGCCTTTCCAATAGGCCCGGGCCGGCCGCTTCGACGGCGACTGTCCGATACGCTATCACGTCATCGACTTCGGCACCCAGTTCCCGCAAGCCGGCTCGTAGGACGAGCCTGGCCCCGGCCACCGTAGGGATCAAGATTCGTTGGCCACGTAGCGGCGTCCGTGCCGAAAGCACCTCGACGACCGCTTCGGCCCTGTGGGTTTCAGGGACGACCTCAACGGTCAGGTCCAGAGCCTCGATTGCACTCGCCGTGGCCGGCCCTACGCAGCACACACGTGTCGCCGCGAGCGCGTCTTTCACTTCAACCCCGATGTCCTCCGCCGCCTTTCTGAAGAAGTCGACACCGTTCGCCGACGTAAAGATCACCCATTCGTAGCCTTGGGCGTTCTGCACTGCGCGCCGCAGTTCGTCCTGATCCAGAGCGGGCTCGACTCTGATGGTCGGAAGACGAACCACCGTCGCGCCCAGGGCCTCCAGGGCCGCGACCAACCCATCAGCCTGCGACGCCGCCCTGGTAACGACCAGGGTTCGACCGATCAGGGGATGAGACCTGACGGTCGGGTCTGCGGATCCGGTGGCGTTCATCCGCCCAATATACACGCCCGGTCGGTCACAGGTCGAACCGAATAAGAGGCTGGTCCCGAAGAAAATAATGCTCCTCAGAGCCTGAGGCCCCAGGAGCACCACGTACCAGAGATCGCCGGTGGGCTTTACACCTCGGCCACGCTCACCGGTGGGGCCTTTTCGATTTTCCCACCCTTGATGCATGTCGTGCATACACGCACACGACGCCGATCCCCCTCGGAGGTAATGATCTTGACCGTTTGAAGATTCGGCAGCCAGCGGCGCCTGGTCTTGTTGTGGGCGTGACTGACGTTATTTCCGGTCTGCGGTCGCTTACCGCACACATAACATACTCGGGCCATGTCTCTTCTCCACGGATTCCGCCAGTTCTGTTCGGGCTAGGGCTGGCCCGTGACGGTCACTTCGTCGATCTCGAAGAACGACTCGGCGAAAACGGCGAGAGCCCTATCGGCCTCTGCAAGGCCACCGGTATAGATCCACGCATCGGCCACACTATCCGACATGGCATGCACCCTTCCGGTCACCGACACTGTCGCACCGTTCTCAACCTCCACCCCTTCGGCAATCGCCTCGGGAAGCATCTTTGCAAGGTATGGGGCGCTCTGATTGGGAATCTCGACAAAAAATGCCTGCGTTCCTACGAGGCTCTGCACGGGTAGCCCGTGCAGTGTGATGAGCATGTCCGCCTGTGCCATGGGATCAGCACCGAAGACGTCGGTGGCCACCACCGTCGGTGCATCCTCCTCGATGCCCGAGCCCCCTTCGACAACCTCGACCTCCACCGGCACGGCGCGTACGAACAACCAAGCCATTAAACCCGCCACCGACAAGAACGCCCCAGCCATCAAATACACGGATAAGGCGCCAGCCTCACCTCTTCGGGACCCGAACGAAAACATGACTAATCGTGCTCCTCGTTTTGATCTGCCCTCGATGTTCAAGACGCCGCCAGTCTAATCGACCAACTCGATCAGCGCCATCTCAGCGGCGTCGCCTCGCCGATTTCCCAGCTTCAGAATGCGTGTATAGCCTCCGGGCCGTTCCGTAAAACGGGGCCCGATATCATCGAATAGTTTGCCGAGGACCTGGCGATCCGCGATCCAGCGACCCGCGAGCCGGCGGGCGTGGAGATCCCCGCGTTTGCCAAGCGTGATCAAGCGCTCGGCGAACGGACGCAGTTCTTTCGCTTTCGCCGTCGTCGTCTCGATCCGCTCGTGGCGAAAGAGGGACGTCGCCATATTCCGCATCGTCGCCTTCTTGTGGCTTGCCGTCCGGGAAAGGGTCCGGCCCTTGTTGCGGTGCCTCATGCTCGAATGCTACTCCTCGGTCGTCTCTGCGGCTTCCACCGCGTCTTCTTCGACCATGAACAGTTGGCCGTCGTCACCAGACTTGAGGCTCATTCCGAACTTCAGCTCATGCTCGTCGAGGAAAGCTGTGATCTCCGTGAGTGATTTCTTGCCGAAGTTCTCGATCCCGAGCATCTCGTCTTCCGTGCGCTGAACGAGATCGCCCAATGTCTGGATGTTCTCCTTTTGAAGCGAGTTCCGGGATCGGACGCTCAACTCTGCTAGATCCTCGATAGGACGATCGAACAGATCGCGCAGCCGCTCCGGCACTTCAACCGCGCCCGGAACGGTCACCTGCGGCACCCCACCCTCTCCGAAATACAGCATGAACTCGAAATGCTTACGAACCAACGCGGCCGCATACTTGACCGCCGATTCCGCGTCCAGCGACCCGTCCGTCTCGACCACAAGCGTGAGCCGATCGAAGTCGGTACGCTGCCCGACCCGGGTTTCCTCAACCGAAAAGTTGGCACGACGGACGGGATTGAAGATGGCGTCAATCCGCACCAAGTCCACCGTGGCTCCTCGCGGCAACTCGTGCTGATCGGCCAGTACGAAACCCCGTCCCTTCTGGACATATAACTCGATGTTGACCTTGCGCTTGTCGTGGACCGTCATCACGTGATGATCCGGTTCGTGAATCGTCACGCCACTCACAGGCCCAATATCGGCAGCAGTGATTGGCCCCGAGCGATTCACCTGGATCGCGAGCGTCGCCTCGGACACATCGTCGTCCAAGCTGACGACAAGAGACTTGAGGTTTTGAATGATCTGATGAACGTCCTCGACCACCCCTTGGATGGTCTGGTGCTCATGCACGACACCATCGATTCGGAACGCCCAAACCGCGGCCCCGCGAAGCGATGAGAGCAGGACTCGCCTCACCGAGTTTCCGAGCGTATGGCCAAAGCCACGCTCGAGAGGTTCAATCACAAATTCCGCCCGGCTCCCATCCTGCGAGGCCTGGGAGACCTCGATACGCTCGGGCAATACCAAACCTGTCAAATCGATCTGCACGGGGGTCTCCATTACTTCGAGTAGAGCTCCACGATGAGCTGTTCTTGAACGGCCAGCGGGATATCCTGACGTGTAGGCTGGCGAGTCATCCGCCCGACACGATTCTTCTCATCCAGGGCGAGCCACTCCACCAAGGACAGGCGAGTTCTGGCCTCCAGGCTCCCCTGCACAGCGGCCAGGTCCTTGGACTTGGCCTTTATGGCCACCTCGTCCCCGGGACCCACCTGGTAGGACGGTACATCCACGACACGCCCGTTGACCTCCACGTGACGGTGCCGCACAAGCTGCCGGGCGGCGTTGCGGCTCGGTGCGAAGCCCATTCGGAAAATCACGTTGTCCAACCGTATTTCCAGAGAAATCAGCATGTTCTCGCCAGTGATTCCATCCCGCGCGGAGGCCCGCTCGAACAGGTTCCGGAACTGCCTTTCATGGAGTCCGTAAATCCTTTTCACCTTCTGCTTCTCGCGAAGCTGGACGGCGTAGTCGGATTGTTTGCGCCGGCGCGCGTGCGCGGGACCGTGCTGGCCCGGGGGATAGGCGCGACGTTCGATGCCGCACTTCTCCGTGTAGCACTTCTGTCCCTTCAAGAAGAGCTTCTGCCCCTCTCGGCGGCAGAGTCGGCAAACTGGTCCCGTGTATCGTGCCATACTCTTCTCTGCTAAACCCGGCGCTTCTTGGGTGGGCGGCATCCATTGTGAGGAAGCGGCGTTACGTCTTGGATCGATTTGATCTGGATTCCGGCGGCCGCCAGAGCCGAAATGGCCGACTCTCGCCCCGAGCCCGGTCCCTGAACACGTACATCCACGCGCCTGACACCCAGGGCGAGGGCCTCACGGCCACATTGCTCCGCAGCGACTGTGGCGGCAAAGGGAGTCGATTTCTTGGAGCCCTTGAAACCGGCCTTTCCGGCGCTACCCCAAACCACCGTATTTCCGGCCTTATCGGTGATGGTGATCAGCGTATTGTTGAAGGTCGCCTTGATGTGGGCGAGCCCTTCCGCCTCGACGATTTTCTTACTCCGCCTGCGCGGTACTTTCTCATCGGCCACTCGGTACCGTCCTCACTTCCTTGTGTTGAAACTTCCCTTCAGAACCCTGGATTCTCGTCGGCCTATTTCTTCGGCGGGGCCTTCTTCCCCGCGATTGCCCGTCGCTGACCTTTGTGGGTCCTGGCATTGGTGTGGGTGCGTTGCCCCCGGACCGGAAGGCCGCGTCGATGCCGAAGACCCCGGTAGCAGCCAATGTCCATGAGACGCTTGATGTTCATCGACACTTCGGTGCGCAGTGCACCCTCGACCTTATAGTTACCTTCGATCTCCTGGCGAAGTTTGTTCACGTCGTCATCGGTGAGATCGAGCGCTCGGCGATCCGGATCCACTCCGGTGTTGTCGAGGATCACTCGTGAACGCGACGGACCGATCCCGTATAGGTAGGTCAAAGCCACCTCGATCCGCTTTTCCTTCGGAAGATCCACACCCGCGATTCGTGCCATACGGACTTCTTCTCAGTTCTCTGGATAAAACCCGCGTCTGCGGGGTCAAAGCTATATACACCAACGAGTTACGCAGACGTCTTTCGAGGCGCCTCCGGGTCAGTATCGCCAGTCTACCCCTGGCGTTGCTTGTGCTTGGGATTGCGACTACAGATAACCCGTACGACTCCCCGCCGACGGACGATTTTACAGTGCTCACAAATCGGCTTGACGCTACTACGCACCTTCATTTTCAGCACCCTGACGTACGTTTATTGCATAGCAGGTAATGATAGTGGAACGATTCAGCACGCTCAAGTCGGGATGCGGCCAACTCAGGGTTCTCATGCCGGAGCCTCCGCTGGCGCGGCAGTGAGAATTCGGGGTCCGGCCGAGGTAACGGCCACCGTGTGCTCGAAGTGGGCCGACCGCGTCCCATCCCGTGTGACCACCGTCCAGCGATCGTCGAGGGTCTGAATGTCGGACGTCCCGCAGGACAGCATCGGCTCGATCGCCAAGACCATGCCCTCCCGAAGCGCAGGTCCCGTACCAGGAACGCCAAAATTCGGCACCTGCGGTGCTTCATGTACTTCGCGCCCCACACCGTGCCCAACCAGATCCCTGATGATGCTCAGGCCTGTCCCCTTCACCCTCTTCACAACGGCCGCACCGACGTCACCGACGGTGCCCTCGAGAACGGTAGCGGACACCGCCCGGTCGAGTGCATCCTTCGTCACCTCCATAAGGTGCCGCTCTCTCTCGTCGATCTCACCTACCGGAAAGGTCCAGGCGGAGTCGGAGCACCAACCGTCCAACTTGACCCCAACGTCGATCGAGATGATGTCCCCTTCCTCCAGGATCCGGTCGCCCTTCGGAATGCCGTGCACGACCTCCTCATTCAATGACGTGCAGACACTCCCGGAAAAACCGTACAGGCCCTTGAACGCGGGCACCGCGCCGTCATGGGCACGGATGAACCCATCCGCGAAGCCGTCGAGTTCCAGAGTGGAGATCCCGGGTTGAATCCGTGGACGAACTTCAACTAGAAAATCGGCGATGATCGCACCGCCCCGTGCAATCGCGTCGACCTCATCCGGAGTCTTCAGGTGGATCATGGGAGCACCAATCCCAAAGCGCTGCTGACCTCAGCCTGGACCTCCTCCACCCCCTTGTCGCTCTGGACGTAGTGCACTGTGGCTTTGCTGCCCTCATAATAGGCAATCAGCGGCTCCGTCTCTCTATGGTAGACATCCAGTCGATTCTGAACCGTGGCGGCCGTGTCGTCAGCACGGTGAACGAGTGGAACCCCGTCGTTGTCGCACACGCCCTCCGTCTGCGGCGGAGCGAGGACCGTATTGTAGACAGATCCACACGATGGGCAGGAGCGTCGACCGGAGATCCTCATGATCAGCACTTCGTCGCTCGCCTCGAGAACGACGACCTGATCGATGGCCAGTCCAAGAGCCTGCAGCATCATACTGAATGCCGAGGCCTGCGCTTCGGTCCGGGGAAAGCCGTCGAATAGAACGCCTGTTGCGGCGGGAAGGGCGGTCAACTTCTCCTTCACCATCTCGATGATGAGGTGATCGGGCACAAGCTCACCAGCGGACATGTAGCGTTGCGCCTCAAGTCCCAGTCCGGTGCGTGCGTCCGTCGCCGATCGCAGAAGATCACCCGTAACCACCCTCTGCCATCCCATCGCATCCGCGAGCAGTACACCTTGGGTGCCCTTGCCAACTCCCGGAGGGCCCAACAGGATGACGTACATTCCGGATTCCCCTCTTAAAAGGCTGTCGTCGTTCGTTGTCTGAACGCGCACAAGCGCCGTGTGCGCGACCCGTTGTACTTCTTCAACAGCCTTCTGGGCCCGACTATACGTATCGAGACCGACCACGCATCTTAACGCGGCCCTTCTTCATGAACCCGTCGTAGTGGCGCAACAAGAGGTGTTGCTGCGCCTGTTGGACCGTATCGAGTCCAACGCCCACCACGATCAGCAGGCCCGTTCCTCCGAAAAAGAACGTTTGGATGTTGAAGAGGCTGAAAATCCAGAAAGGCACCAAAGCAATGAGCGCCAGATAGACCGACCCCGGTAGTGTGACACGGGTCAGAACGCGATCGATGTACTCGGCCGTCCGCGCCCCGGGCTTCACACCCGGGATGAAGGCTCCTTGCTTCTTGAGGTTCTCGGCCAGATCGACGGGGTTGAAGATGATGGCCGTATAGAAGTACGTGAAAAATACGATCAATAAGCCGTACGTGACGTAGTAGACCGGGCCGGGTTGAAAGATGTCGGCGACCATATCGAGGAATCCCCCAGTCTGCCCGGCGAGTTGCGCGAATGTCCCCGGTACCACGATGAAGGATTGAGCGAAGATGATCGGCATGACGCCCGCCGAGTTGACGCGAAGGGGAACGAAGCTCTTTTGTCCTTCGCGGATCCGCCCACGTCCTACCACCTTTCTGGGAATCTGAACGGGAATCTTCCGGGCGCCCATCGTCATCGCCACGACAGCGGCGGTAATTCCCACCAGCACGACCACCAGCCCGACGAGGGCGAAGATCTGAATCTGCCCAGCGATGAATGACTCCCAGGTCCTCGCCACGGCAGCGGGGAAGCCCTCGATGATGGAGAAGAAGATCAGAAGCGACATTCCGTTGCCTATCCCCCGCTCGGTTATCTGCTCCCCGAGCCACATCACGAATATCGCTCCCACCGTGAGGGTTACGGTCGTCGTAAGATTGAAGATGAACCCGGGAGCCCGCACGGCCCCAGTGGTGTTGAGGAATGCGGCGTAGCTGAAGCCCTGGATGACACTCAGGATTACCGTTGTGTAGCGGGTCCACTGAGTCAGCTTCTGCCGACCGTCCTCGCCCTCCTTCTGCATCTTCTCCACTGTGGGGAAGACCGCAGCCAGCAACTGGAACATGATGCTGGCCGAGATATACGGCATGATCCCGAGGGCCAAGATGGTGGCCCGGCTCAGGCCCCCGCCCACGAACATGTCGTAGATGCCCAGAATTCCACCCTGAAGCGCTCCGAACTGCTGGCGCAGGATCCCCACGTCTACGCCGGGCACGGTGATGTGCGCACCGACCCGATAGATCAACAGAATGAACAGCGTAAAGAGAATCTTCTCTTTGAGCTCCGGAACCCGGAAAAGATTCGGGATCGGGTTAGCCATCGTTCTCCACTTCTGCTGGTTCGTCGGGGGAATCCGCTTCTGCCGGTTCCTCGGAAGGATCTTCATCTGCCGGTTCGGCGGGCAGATCTGCATCCGTCGCTACCTTAGGCGGCTCCGCATCTGCCACTGCCACAGGCGGCTCCGCATCTGCTGCTGCCACAGGCGGCTCCGCATCAGCCGCTGCAGCAGGCGAAGCTACAGCCACCGCCGGACCTATCGTGGTGACGATCCCGCCGGCCGCCTCAATCTTGGCCGCTGCACCTCCACTGAACTTATGCGCCTCCACCGAGTACGCCTGGCTCACCTCGCCCATGGCAAGCAGCTTGATCAAGCCCTTGACGGAGCGGATCAAGCCCGCGTCCCTCAGCGTTTGAGCATTGACGGCGGTGCCCTCCACACGGGCAAGGTCCCCCACGTTTACGATCTGGTAGACGTGGCGCTTCCGGGGTGTGAACCCGCGCTTCGGAATGCGGCGTTGAAGGGGCATCTGGCCGCCTTCGAAGCCCGGGCGGACGGAACCGCCGCTTCGGGATTTTTGTCCGTTCTCCCCTCGTCCGGCGGTCTTGCCCTTCCCGGACCCCGGGCCTCGACCCTTGCGCTTAGTGCTCCTGTGGGACCCGGCAGCGGGCCGTAGTTCGTGTAACTCAGCCATTACTCAATCTCATTGACTTGAACGAGGTGGTGGACCTGTCGCAACATACCCCGAATCGCCGGGCCATCGTCATGGACCACCGTCTGCTGGTGTTTCTTGAAACCGAGCGCCGCTAGCGTACGGCGATGCTTGAACTTCCGCCCCACACCACTGCGGACCTGCGTGATAGCCAGTTTCTTAGGCATCGTCGGCAATCCCCAGAATAACCTCCACGGGCACACCTCGTTCCCGTGAAGCTTGCTCGGCCGTGACCAGGTTGGTGAGACCATCCATCGTGGCACGGACCACATTGATCGGGTTGTTGCTACCCAGGCTCTTGGTAAGGATATCCTTGATCCCCACTGCCTCGAGTACCGACCGGACCGGTCCGCCGGCGATCACGCCAGTTCCGGGCGCTGCCGGACGAAGCATGACACGGCCAGCACCCCACCGGCCGACGATCTCGTGAGGGATGGTCCCGTTCTGGACGGGAATCTCCACTAGCTCCCTCTTGCCCCGTTCGAACGCCTTTCGGATGGCCTCCGCGACCTCATTCGCCTTGGCGAGCCCGATACCGACACGGCCCTTCTGATCTCCGACGGATACCAGCGCTGTAAAGGAGAACCTGCGGCCACCCTTTACCACCTTGGCCACCCGGTTGATATGAATCACGTTCTCGGCGAACTCGGACTCGCGCGCTCGACTCTGTTTGCGTTTCTGTTCCCTGGCCATCAGAACTTCAATCCTCCCTCTCGGGCGCCCTCCGCGAAGGCTTTCACCCGGCCATGATACTGGTATCCCCCTCGATCGAACACGACCGCTTCCACCCCAATCGCTTTGGCCCGATCAGCGAGGAGCTTGCCAGCGGCTCTGGCCCGCTCGACCCTCACGTTCTGACCCTCGGCCTTGAAGTCGGAGAGATCCGCACAAAGGGTGGAAAGACCCACCAGCGTCCGCCCCGCATCGTCATTAACGACCTGACCCTCGAGATTCTTCAGCGAACGGAACACCACAAGTCTCGGTCGCCCCGCTGTTCCCCAGATCTTCTTGCGAACGCGGGCATGCCGTCGTCGCCGCTGGCCTTCACGTGTCTTACCGGCTTTCTTGCTGCTCATCGTCCTACCTCTATACTGTTGTCGCCGTCTTGCCGGCTTTACGCCGTACATGTTCACCCTGGTACCGAATCCCCTTGCCCTTGTACGGCTCGGGCGGACGGAAGGAGCGGATCTCGGCCGCCGCTTGGCCCACCTTCTGTTTGTCCACCCCTGTGACGACAATCGTAGTCTGGTCCGGGAGCTCCAAGCTCACCCCATCCGGAGCTGGATACTGGATCGTGTGCGAAAACCCCAGGTGCAATTCGACGCCCGAGCCCCTTTGGATGGCACGATACCCCACACCTTGAATCTCGAGTGTCTTTCTGAAACCGGTCAGGACGCCCTCGACCATGTTGGCCACCAACATTCGGGTCAGACCGTGTAGAGCGCGGTGCTGGGGCTCATCCGACGGCCTCGTCACCGTAACCACTCCGTCGTCCATGGTCACGGTGATGTCCGGGTGCACATCCAAAGAGAGCTCGCCCTTTGGACCCTTCACTCGCACTACCTGCCCGTTGAGGGTCACGTCAGCCCCTTGGGGGACTTCAATCGGTTGTTTACCAATCCGCGACATCTGCTATCTCCTTCAATAGCCTTCTCCTCGGTTCCGGTTCACCAGACGAGGGCCATGAGTTCTCCGCCAACGCCCTGCTTACGAGCCACCCTGTCCGACATCAGGCCTCGCGACGTGGAGAGGATGGCCATCCCCAACCCATTCCGAACCCTTGGAATCTCGTCGACGGCCACATAGCGTCTCCGCCCGGGACGGGAAACCCGCTTAAGGTGCCTGATCACAGGCCCCTCGTCGTGATACTTGAGATACACACGAAGCACCCCGAACCGGCCGTCGTCCAAGATCTTGAAGTCATAGATGAAGTGGTTGTCCTTCAGTAGGTCGGCAACCTTGGTCTTGAGCTTCGAGACCGGCATGTCCACCCACTTGTGCCCTGCGCTTCCGGCATTCCGGATGCGAGTGAGCATATCCGCGATCGGGTCAGTCATCATCGTTCGATTCGATCCTTTTACCAGCTTGATTTCCGGACGCCCGGAATTTCACCCTGAAGCGCCTTTTGGCGGAAACAAATACGGCAGATTCCAAACTTCCGGATGAACGCACGGGGGCGTCCGCACCGGTTACAGCGATTACGGTGCCGGCCCGGAAACTTGGGCTTGCGATTATTTCTTTCGATCAGGGCCTTCCTGGCCATCGACTTCCCCTATCCGTGTTAGTTGGCAGTCTGCTCGATCACAACCGGAATCTCCCCCTGGAAAGGGAAGCCCATCGCCCTGAGCAGGGCCAGCGCCACATCGTCTTTGTCCGTGTTCGTGACAACGCTGATGTCCATGCCGTGAATCTGACCGACCTTGTCGAAGTCGATCTCTGGAAAAATGATCTGCTCCCGAATCCCCATCGTGAAGTTACCCCGGCCGTCGAAGGAGCGCGTAGGCAATCCGCGAAAATCTCGGACACGAGGGATGGCGACGCTTACAAGACGATCCAGGAACTCGTACATCCGACTCTTTCGAAGCGTCACCGATGCTCCGATAGGCATTCCCTCCCGCAACTGGAAATTCGAAACGGACCTCCGCGCCCTCGTCACCACGGCCTTCTGTCCCGTGATCACACCCAATTCATCGACCACGGCGGTCAGGAGCTTGGCGTTCTTCGATGCCTCACCCACACCCACGTTCAGGACAGCCTTCTCAATTCTCGGGATCTGGTTCGGGTTGGACCATTGGAACTGCTCGGCCAACTTGGGCCGCGCATATGCCTTGTAATGTTTCAGTAGTCTGGGTTCCATCTCCCTACGCTCCCACCTACGGTTTAGGGATCGGATTGCCGGTTTTCACAGCGATCCTCTCCCTTGCACCATCATCCTCTATGCGAACCCGGATCCGACTCGCCTCGCCTCCAGCGGTATCCACTAGCATGACGTTAGATACGTGAATTGGCGCCTCGAAAGTCATGATTCCACCCTCGGGATTCGCTTCACTTGGTCTCTCATGACGTTTCCGCATGTTGACGCCCTCCACAACCACTCGCTCCTTGGAAGGAATTACCCTGAGCACCGGCCCTTCCATGTCACGGAAGTTACCTCGAATGACCCGGACACGATCCCCCTTCACGATGCTCCACGACGACTTTTTCTTGGCCATCAAAGCACCTCCGGAGCCAAGGAAACAATTTTCATGTACCGCTTCTCGCGAAGTTCACGGCCTACCGGGCCGAAGATACGAGTTCCCCTAGGATCTCCCTGGGGCGTGAGTAGTACCGCTGCGTTGTCGTCGAAACGGATATAGGTCCCGTCCTGGCGCCTCACCTCCTTGGCAGTCCGCACGATTACCGCCTGTGTGACCTCACCCTTTTTCACGGGTGAGTTCGGAATGGCATCCTTGACGGTCACGACGACCACGTCGCCGACACTCGCATAGCGCCGCTTCGAGCCTCCCAGAACGCGGATACACAGTGCGCTCTTGGCTCCCGAGTTATCGGCAATCTTGAGCATCGATTCCTGCTGAATCATCGTGTTCTAGTCCTGTTACTCAGGGCGCTCGAGCAGCTCCATGACACGCCATCGCTTCGTTTTCGACAGCGGCCGCGTTTCAGAAATCCGAACCACATCCCCCGTCTGATATTCGTTGCTCTCATCGTGCGCCCGGTATTTCTTGGTCTTCTTCACTTGTTTCGTATAGAGCGGATGGGCGAATTGCCGTTCTACGAGGACCGTTACCGTCTTGTCGTTCTGGTCGGAGACCACCACTCCAGTCCGAACCTTGCGCCGCACACGCGCTCCGCCCGTTTCCCGCACCTCAGCCTGCTCGACCTCAGTGTGCTCGACCTCAGTCTGCTCGACCTCAGTCTCTTCGACCTTCTCGGATGTCTCTTCTGCCATGGCTATTTCACTCTATTCTGCCGTCTCGGGCACCTCCGACGTCTCCGTCTCGGGCACCTCCGACGTCTCCGCCTCGGGCACCTCCGACGTCTCCGCCTCGGGCACCTCCGACGTCTCCGTCTCGGACGTCTCCGACGTCTCGGAAAGCTCTCGCTCCCGAAGAATTGTGTTCAGGCGCGCAACGTCACGCCGAATGTGCTGAACCAACTTGGGATTCTCGAGCTCCATCGTCCCCATTCGAAAACGAAGGCGAAATCTTTCCTCCCTCAGCTCTTCGAGTCGTGCCCGGATTTCGACATCGTCCCAATCGCGAATCTCTTCCGCCTTCATCATTTCCTCACTAACCGAGTTGCCGCTCGCGAGAGACGAACTGTGTGGCCACCGGCAGCTTGGCCGCCGCCAACTCCATGGCCCGCCGTGCCGTCTCCTCGGGCACGCCCTCGAGCTCGAACATCATCCGGCCGGGCTTGACAACGGCCACCCAACCCTCGGGATTGCCCTTTCCCTTCCCCATGCGGGTTTCGGCGGGTTTGGAGGTGATCGGCTTGTCCGGGAAAATCCGGATCCAAACCTTCCCATCGCGCTTGATGTGACGGGTCATCGCCACACGGGCAGACTCGATTTGCCGGTTCGAGATCCAGCCGCACTCCGTTGCCTGGAGCCCGTATTCACCGAAGGAGACCTTATTGCCGCGATAGGCCTTGCCACGCATCCGGCCCTTATGGGTCTTGCGGTGCTTTACTCGCTTGGGCGCTAGCATTCTCTATTCCTCTCCGTCACGAGCCTGTGGAGTACGTGCGCCCGCGGCGTTCCTCCACCACCTCACCGGTGAAAATCCAGCACTTCACCCCGACGACCCCGTACGTCGTTGCCGCGTGAATCTGCGCGTAGTCGATGTCCGCGCGGAGCGTGTGCAAGGGCACACGTCCCTCGTTGTATCCCTCGGTTCGCGCGATCTCCGCACCACCCAACCGTCCGGCACACTGAATCTTGATGCCTTCCGCCCCACCGCGAATCGCCGACTGGACTGCTCGTTTCATCGCTCGCCGGAAGGAGATACGCTGCCTCAATTGGTGGGCTACGTTTTCCGCCACCAGGCGGGCATCGATCTCGGGACGCCTAATTTCCTCCACGTTCACCGAGATGTCGGCGTTGGTGACCAGCGCCAACTCGTCCCTCAGTTTATCGACCTCGGCACCACGCTTACCGATGACGACACCGGGTCGGGCGGTGAACAGGGTCACGACGATCTTCGACGGCTTCTGCTCGATCTCCACCTTGGACAACGCCGCGTGCGCTAGGCGCCGCTCGAGGTACGTGCGGATTTTTTCGTCCTCCTGAAGCAGACGAGGAAAATCCCGCTCGGCATACCAGCGGGATCTCCAATCCTTGACGATGCCAAGTCGGAATCCCAACGGGTGAGTCTTTTGTCCCATGCTATTCCTCGGTGTCCACGACGACTGTGATATGGCTCGTCCGCTTCCGAAGGGGAGCCGCCCGACCCATGGCCGCCGCTCTCCATCGCATTTGCGTCGGTCCCTCATCGACGAACGCGGTCGTTATCCTCAATTCGTCTGTATCGAGAACATCCCCCGAATCCTCAGCTCTATTCCGCGCATTCGCCACGGCCGACCGAAGTGTTTTGCCGACCGGATCCGCAGCGGCCTTCTTCGAAAACTGAAGAATCGAGTATGCTTCGTTCACCGACTTTCCGCGGATCTGGTCCACCACCAGGCGGACCTTCCGTGGACTCATCCGCACCTGCCGGGCAATCGCCTTGGCCTGCATGTCCATTCTCCCCGCTACTCTATCTTGGACCGCTTGTCGGAAAGCTTTCCACCGTGACCCCTGAAGAGGCGCGTCGGGGAGAACTCTCCGAGCTTGTGGCCCACCATGTTTTCCGTGATGTACACGGGAATAAACTTGTTGCCGTTGTGGACCGCGACCGTGTGCCCGACGAAGTCTGGCGAGATCGTCGACGCTCTCGCCCAGGTCTTAATGACCTGTTTCTCATTGCGGGCGTTCATGGCGTCGACCTTCGCAAGTAGTTTGTCGTCGATGTACGGGCCCTTCCTAACGCTACGTGGCATAAAATCGACCTCTACTAAAAACCGTTGGGACCCGTGACATCATGATTGCGTCGCCTTACCTCGCTTACGTCCGCGAATGATGTACTTGTTCGACTGTTTCTTTCTTTTCCTCGTCTTCTTGCCCTCACGCTTACCCCAGGGCGTTACCGGGGGCCGGCCACCCGAAGCCCGCCCCTCACCGCCACCAAGCGGATGGTCCACCGGGTTCATCGCCACTCCCCGAACCTTCGGCCTCCGGCCGCGCCAGCGGTTGGCTCCTGCCTTGCCGAGATTCTGGAGGTTGTGCTCTATGTTGCCGACCTGTCCGATTGTGGCCGAGCAGGTCTTGAGCACCTGCCGTACCTCGGTCGAAGGTAGGCGGAGGGAGACATATTTACCTTCCTTGGCAACCACCTGCACACCCGCTCCGGCGGAGCGCGCCATCTGCCCCCCCTTGCCCGGTTTGAGCTCGATGTTGTGCACCACCGTACCGAGAGGAACTTTGGCCAGAGGAAGCGCGTTGCCCACCCGAATGTCGGCGTCCGGGCCCGACATTATGGCAGTACCGACCTGGAGCCCTCGCGGGTGAAGAATGTAACGCTTCTCTCCATCGGCATAATGAACCAGGGCGATGTTTGAACTGCGATTCGGATCGTACTCGATCGCGGCGATCTTCCCCGGAACGCCAAACTTGTCTCGGCGAAAGTCGATGCGGCGGTAACGCCGTTTGTGTCCACCCCCCCGCCTGCGAGACGTCACCCGACCATGATGGTTACGGCCGCCGGATTTCGACGCGCCCTCGAGAAGCGACTTCTCCGGGGCCTTCTTCGTCAGTACATCCGAGTTGTCGACGATGGAGCGGAATCGCGTCCCGGGCGTCATCGGTTTGAATTTCTTGATAGCCATCGGTGTTATCCGACCTCGTAGAACTCGATGTGGTCACCCTCGGCCAACTGAACAACGGCCTTCTTGAACGCCGGGCGTCGCCCGATCTTCGGGTTCCGGGACAGCCGCCCCATCAGAGCCCGCTTCGCCTTGCCACGATACTGCATCGTTCGTACGTCGCTCACTTTCACGTCCCAGATGCCCTCGATCGCCCTCGAAATCTCGATCTTGTTGGCTTTTCGGTCCACGATGAACGTGTAGACGTTGTCATTTTCGATCGCATCCGCCGATTTTTCTGTCACGACCGGTGCATAGATCACATCATAAACGTCGCTCATCGTCGCCTCCTCACTTCTTGCCCTTGGCCGAGCCCGAAAGCTCACCCAAGCGAGCCTCGTAGAGGGCCCGGGCCGTCTTTCGTGAATCACGCGCCATCACCGTCTTGATATCGGATACGTTGTCGAACTGAGCGAGGAATTTCGCCATGTCACCCACCTTGGGTAGCTTAATGGTCGAAAGATCCAGATCACTGGCGGACGCCGCCGAAGATTTTGGTGCTGCCTTGGCCTTTGGTGCCACCTTCGCCTTGGGTGCTGCCTTTGCCTTAGCTTCGCTCTTTGCCTTGGGCGCCGCCTTTGCCTTGGGTGCCGCCTTTGCCTGAGATTTGTGTTTAGCCTTGGCTTCGGCCTTCCGTTCGGGCTGGACTTCAGCCTTGACCTTCACCCCCGTGACCCTCCTCGACTTCTGCTCGTGGCCCGGTCTCAGATTCCTTCTCTCCGCCTGTGCCTCCTCAGCGGCCCGTTCCCTTACCCTTACGGCCGGCTCGCCTCGTGACCGCGATTCAATCGCGGCCTTTTGCGCAGCAGACGGCTCGTAACTCTCGAGCGCAGCCTTCTCGATGACGAGAAGGTTGGCCCAGAGGATGTCGTAGGCGGATTCTTCGCCGAAGGGTCGCACTACAACCGCCGAGAGGTTGCGTGACGAAAGGTGGACGTTTTGCTTCGGGCCATCGGTGAGGAGAAGCACCTTTCCCGCGGCTCCGAGTTTCCCGAGCATTTCCACAAGATTCTTGGTCTTGGGAGTGTCGTACTCGAGGGAATCCACCAGAATCACGTGGTCACCCTGGGCCCTGGAATTGAACGCGGATCGCCGAGCCAGGGCACGGACCTTTTGAGGCACGCGCTGCCTCCACGAATGTGGAATGGGTGGAAACGCAACCCCGCCACCCGCGAACTGTGCGGCGCGAATCGTTCCTGCCCGGGCTCGGCCGGTCCCCTTCTGCCTCCACGGCTTGCGCCCCCCTCCCTTGACCTGGCCCCGGGACTTGGCCGAAGCGGTGCCCTGGCGCTGATTCGACAGGTAGGCCTTGATCACCTGGTGCAGGACGTCCTCGTGGACGACGCCGTCGAATAGCCATTCAGGGAGAACCTGAGCCTTCCCCTCCGAGCCGTCGTTTTGGTAGTAGCGCGCCTTAAGCATGTGTCATTTCTGGATCAACAGATAGCTGTTTCTGGACCCCGGTACTCCACCCTTGATGAAGAGGAGATTCCGCTCCAGGTCCACTCTCACGACCTTCAAATTACCGATGGTGGCACGAACCCCACCCATACGGCCCGGAAGTTTCTTGCCCTTGATCACCCGGGACGGATCGGTACCGGGCCCGATCGACCCGGGGTTTCGCGACATCGGATGCCCGTGCGAAGCAGGACGGCCCGCGAAGCCCCAGCGCTTCACTACACCCTGAAAGCCTTTACCCTTGGTGGTTCCCACAACTCTCACTGTGTCACCCGCCCCGAAGATCTCGACGGTGATCGCCTGCCCGATCTCATACTCATCATCGTCGGAGATGTCGAACTCCCGAACGAGACGAGGCGCAACGTCAACGCCCGCCTTGGCGGCATGCCCCTTTTCAGCCTTGTTCGCCCGCTTGTCCTTCTGGGCACCAAAACCCAGCTGAACGGCGGTATAACCGTCGGTCTCCGCGGTCTTGATCTGAAGCACGGGGCATGGCCCCGCCTCCACGATCGTCACGGGCACCGCGGCGCCTTCGTCATCGAAGATCCGGGTCATCCCGATTTTTTTCCCAATCAATGCAGCCATCACTCAGCCCTGTTTCCCTAATCGACCTTGATCTCGACGTCCACACCGGCCGGCAGATCAAGCTTGGTAAGCGCGTCAACGGTCTGCGATCGGCTATCTACGATGTCGATGAGGCGCTTGTGCGTTCTCAGTTCGAACTGCTCACGGCTTTTCTTATCGATGTGGGGCGAACGAAGCACCGTCCATCGTTCGCGCCGCGTCGGCAACGGAATCGGACCACGCACACTTGCGCCTGTCTTCTGTGCCGTCCGCACAATGTCAGCCGCAGTCTGGTCCACGATCCAATGGTCGAAGGCCTTCAGTCTGATCCGAATTCTGTCCGCCATATTTCCCCCCATTGCGAGCCGCGTGGGCACCGCGTGCATCTTGCTAAGGCCCGCGATGGGCCTCGCGGGGCCAAACTGCGCCCCGTTCTTCGTATCATCTGCGCTTGACGGGCTGCTTCTGCCCGTCGGTACTGCTTCGTGCCGCCGCCCGCGCGCCCAACAGGGCGTCGCGACGGAGCCCCAACTATATGCAAGGATTCAGTTTTTTCTCTCTCTCCTTCGCTACTCTTCGCGACGCTGCGGGAGAGAGAGAAAAGCTGAATCCGCCTTAGCCCACAATCTCCGTCACAACACCCGAGCCCACCGTGCGTCCACCCTCGCGGATCGCGAACCTCAACTGGCTGTCCATCGCGATCGGCGTGATCAACTCCACTTCCATCTGCACGTTGTCACCGGGCATCACCATCTCCACTCCCTCCGGTAGATTCGCCGCACCCGTCACGTCCGTCGTCCGAAAGTAGAACTGCGGCCGGTACCCGTCGAAGAACGGCGTGTGGCGCCCTCCCTCTTCCTTCGTCAACACGTATACCTCGCCCTTGAACTTCGTGTGAGGCTTGATCGAACCCGGCTTCGCCAGTACCTGGCCCCGCTCGATCTCGTCCTTGCCCACTCCTCTGAGCAACAGTCCCGCGTTGTCTCCCGCCCGTCCCTCGTCCAGAAGCTTGCGGAACATCTCCACGCCCGTCACCACCGTCTTGCGGTCCGCTCCCATCCCCACCAGCTCCACTTCCTCTCCCTGCTTCACGATCCCTCGCTCGATCCGCCCCGTCGCTACCGTCCCCCGGCCCGTGATCGAGAACACATCCTCCACTGGCATCAGGAACGGCTTGTCCACGTCCCGCTCCGGCTCCGGGATGAAGCTGTCGATCGCCTCCATCAACTCCTGGATGCACTCCACGTCCGCTCCCTCCCCCTCCGCCTCCATCGCCTTCAGCGCGCTCCCTCGGATCACCGGCGTGTCGTCGCCCGGAAAATCGTACTCGCTCAACAGCTCCCGTACCTCCAGCTCCACCAGCTCCAACAGCTCCTCGTCGTCGACCATGTCCACTTTGTTCAGGAACACGACCACGTGCGGCACGTTCACCTGCCGTGCCAGCAAGATGTGCTCGCGCGTCTGTGGCATTGGTCCGTCCGCTGCGCTCACCACCAGGATCGCCCCGTCCATCTGAGCCGCGCCCGTGATCATGTTCTTCACGTAGTCCGCGTGCCCAGGACAGTCCACGTGCGCGTAGTGACGGTTCTCCGTCTCGTACTCCACGTGCGCCGTCGCGATCGTGATCCCGCGCTCCCGCTCCTCCGGTGCCTTGTCGATGTTGTCGAACGAAACCGCGTCCCCTCCAAACTTCTTCGCCTGCGTCGTTGTGATCGCAGACGTCAGCGTCGTCTTCCCGTGGTCCACGTGCCCGATCGTTCCCACGTTTACGTGTGGCTTCGTGCGCTCAAATTTCGCTTTGCCCATCGCTCCTTCCTCGTGACTCCTTGTCTGAAAAAAGGGGCCGTCAGCGACCACCGCCATTCGCATTGATGATCTCTTCGGCCTTACTCTTCGGTACTTCCTCGTAGTGAGCGAACTGCATCGTATAAACAGCGCGACCCTGGCTCAGTGAGCGCAGGGTCGTCGCGTATCCAAACATTTCGCCCAGCGGAACGCTCGCCCCGATGACCTGGGCGTCGCCGCGGTCAGTCATCCCACCCACCTTACCACGACGGGCGGAAAGGTCGCCGATAATGTCCCCCATGTAGTCCAAGGGGGTTACCACCTCTACATCCATGACCGGCTCCAAGAGAACGGGAGCCGAGCGTTTCACTCCGTTCTTGATCGCTATGGATCCGGCGATCTTGAAGGCCATTTCGCTCGAGTCCACATCGTGGTGGGAGCCGTCGATCAACTCCACTTTCAGGTCAATGACCGGGTATCCCGCCAAAACCCCCGAGTCGAGGGCCTCTTTGATGCCCTGTTCGACTGAACTGATATATTCACGTGGGATCACACCGCCCTTGACTTGATCCTCGAACACGAAGCCGCCCCCGGACTCCAGCGGCTCTATGTTGATGACGACGTGGCCATATTGCCCGCGTCCCCCGGACTGCCTCACGAACTTGCCCTCTATCTTCTCTGAGCGGCTTCGGATCGTCTCCCGGTAGGACACCTGCGGACGCCCGACATTAGCCTCCACGCTGAACTCACGCCGAAGCCGGTCGACGATGATCTCGAGATGCAACTCACCCATACCACTGATGATGGTCTGGCTCGTTTCCTCGTCCGTGTAGACGCGAAATGTCGGATCCTCATCGGCCAGCTTGACTAGCCCGCTGCTGAGTTTGTCCTGGTCGACCCGGGTTTTAGGTTCGATCGCTACCGAGATCACAGGCTCAGGGAACTTCATGGCCTCAAGAATGATCGGGTGGTCCGGATGGCAGATCGTGTCACCCGTCTTGACGTTCTTGAGACCGATGACCGCAGCGATGTCGCCCGCGAAGACCTCGTCCCGCTCCTCCCGCTTGTTGGCATGCATCTGGAGCAACCGTCCCACGCGCTCCTTACGGTCCTTCGTCGCGTTGAGAACGTAGCTGCCCGCCGGGAGAGACCCCGAATACACCCGTACATACGTCAGCTTCCCGACGAACGGGTCGGTCATGATCTTGAACGCCAGCGCGCTGAAGGGCTCGTCATCGGACGCCTCTCTGGCAACCTGTGTTTCGTCGTGCTGCGGCAAGTGGCCCTGGATCGCGGCAACGTCCAACGGTGAGGGGAGGTAGTCGATGACCCCGTCTAGGAGCGCCTGCACCCCCTTGTTCTTGAAGGCCGAGCCACAGAAGACCGGGAACAGCTTGCCGGAAATCGTCGCGCTGCGGATCGCCTGCGTGAGCTCCTCTTCGGTGAGCTCTTCTCCACCCAGGTACTTCTCGAGCAACGTGTCGTCGTGCTCGACAGCGGCCTCCATGATGTCGTGCCGCAACTCGGCGATCTTCTCGACGAGCGAGTCCGGCACCTCACCCTCCTCCACTTTTGAATCGAGCTCTTCTTGATAGTGGAGTGCCTTTCGGCGTACGACGTCGATAATACCCGTAAAAAGTTCGCCCTCGCCGAGCGGGTACTGCACGGGGAAGGCGTTGGCTCCAAGTCTGTCTCGCATCATGCCAACAACGTGTTCGAAGTCGGCACCGACTCGGTCCATCTTGTTGACCAGCGCGATGCGCGGGACGCTGTAGCGATCGGCCTGGCGCCAAACCGTCTCCGACTGGGGCTCGACCCCGCCCACGGCACAGAACACGGCCACGGCGCCATCGAGTACGCGCAGAGACCGCTCGACCTCAGCAGTGAAATCGACGTGTCCCGGTGTATCGATGATGTTGATACGGTATTCGGTTTCGTGGCGCTCCCAATGACAGGTCGTGGCGGCAGACGTAATCGTGATCCCCCGCTCCTGTTCCTGCTCCATCCAGTCCATGGCGGCCGCGCCCTCGTGGACCTCGCCGACCCGGTGGAGCCGGCCCGTATAGTAGAGCACCCTTTCCGTCGTCGTCGTCTTACCGGCGTCGATGTGCGCCATGATCCCGATATTGCGCAGGTGCTTGAGTGGAGTTCGTCTGGGCATCTATGATCTCGATTGGGTTCGTTTCTTCTCGGTCTTAAAAAACTCGTCAGTCCAAAAAAAACGCACGAACGGTTCAAAGCAGGAAGCGCGATCTCCCCTAACTGCCGTATTCGATACCGCCGGCAGCCTCCGCGCTTCGTGCCTCGACGCTCATGCGCGAGACAGCGAGTTGGGTCCCCTCGACCGCAGCTACAGGCGGTCAGGACCCGAGCAGATTTTGACTACCAGCGATAGTGGGCGAACGCCTTGTTCGCCTCCGCCATCCGATGCGTGTCGTCCTTTTTCTTGATTGTCGCTCCCTCTCCCCTGGCTGCGGCCAGGAATTCAAACGCGAGACGCTCGGCCATCGTCTTCTCGCTTCGACTGCGAGCAAAACCAATCAACCAACGGCTCGCCAACGCGGCCCGACGTTCCGGTCGGACCTCAATAGGAACCTGATATGTGGCACCGCCAACCCTGCGACTCTTGACCTCGAGCGCGGGCTTGGCATTCGTCAGCGCCTGCGTGAAAACGTTCAAGCCGGGCTGCCCCGAGCGCTCCTCACATAGGGTCAGGGCCCCGTAAAAGATCTTCTCTGCCAGAGATTTTTTCCCATCGACCATGAGATTGTTGATGAACTTCGTGACCTCGGTCGATCCGTATCTCGGATCCGGAATGAGCTCCCTGCGAACTGCTCTTGAACGACGGCTCATCCTGGATCCTCTATCTAGGCCGCTTTGCGCCGTATTTCGACCGTCCCTGCCGACGATCACTCACGCCCGAGGCGTCCAACGTTCCCCTCACGATGTGGTACCGCACACCAGGCAGGTCCTTCACTCGCCCGCCCCGCATGAGCACGATGGAGTGCTCCTGGAGATTGTGTCCCTCTCCGGGGATGTATGACGTCACCTCGTACCCGTTCGTCAGACGTACCCGAGCCACCTTCCTCAGCGCCGAGTTCGGCTTCTTCGGAGTGGTCGTATACACCCGTGTACAGACGCCCCTTTTTTGGGGGCTCTTCTGCAACGCAGGGGACTTGTTCTTCTTCTGAAGCTCGCGACGTCCCTTGCGAACGAGTTGGTTGATGGTAGGCATACGAGCCTGGGTTCAATGATCAAAGAAAAGCGCCACTCAGCGCGAATTCGACCGGAGCCGCCGGCACTTCAGGCAACTCCACTGGATAGCCAGAAAAATTTAAAAGAGGGCTATCGGGGTGTCAACGGGCCTCGACACCCCGAAATCGGCGCAGGATGGAGGATTCCGAGGGGTCGGGTGATGATCGGGCAGAGCCGCGATTCCTCGTCATGCCTTCGGCCTTCCCACTCCTTGATTCCCTACTTCCTTTTTTCCCCCGCCTGTCGCTACCGGAGCTGTTCCCGACCCCCCCACTGGACTGAAGGATCTTTGTCGGATCAGCATCGGCACCTGTGTGATGAAGTGAGCCGTTCGCAAGACACATTCCCACAGCTGAAACGGCCACCTAGGCAGTTCGTTGAACGGCCCCCCGACCCGTGCGGTCGCCTGGATCGGATTAGGCCAACGGAGGCGAAGCGCTCTCAGCAGATGGGCGGGGTGCCGGAAGGAGTACGCCATCGACGGACTATCCAAGATATAATGCTACTTTGTCGACCACTGGCTGAGCACCGAGGGAAGGAGCCATCGGGGCACGTGTCTGTCCCTCTCCTCCGCTGGAATGCCGTCCAAACGGGCACCGAGAAGCTGGTGCGCCAGACACACGGTGGATGCCACCCAACCCGCCCGCCGCCGATCTCCCTGCAGTAGATACCTCCAGTCAAAGTCCACGCGCAGTGATTCCAGCACGACGGCGACGTCGCATAACCACAGGGCACGGTGCAAGCCGTGGCACAACATGTGGATGCACATGTACCGGAGATGATCCTCGGGCCCCAGTATCCGCACGTCGATGTCACCCAGCGGTACGAGCTGGGAACGCCCGTAGACATCGTCCAGCGAAGGGCGGTGGAGCTGCGCCAGACCCTTGTGCAAATCGACTGCGACCGGCTCGGCCGTCGGAGCGGCAAGCGCAGCCACCGCGGCCGTATGCTGTTCCGGCCGAACACAGAGGTCGATGTCTCCATGGGGTCGCAGCCCACGTTCCGGATAAAGGCGAGCGACTGCCCAGCCCTTGACCAGCAGCGGCTCCACACCCGCCGACCGAAGCCGCGTGATCGCCTGGACGATCTGGTGCTCCGCTCGGGCATTCTGAAGAGTATAGTGGCGGTACGCCTGCCGAAGTTCGTGGGCAGCGGCCGACGTGCGTAGCTCGGACGATCGCACCCGCCACCATCCCAGGCTTGCCGCTCCCGTGCCGAGCAGCAGCGGTGTGACCTCATTGAGGGCGGCGGGCGAGAGAGACTGGGGTGGGGGGGGGGAGCACGCCAGGCCTGGTTGAGGACTGAGGCTATCAGCTTACCGCGTCGTCGGGGGTCGGTGTCAGTGCGCGGATCGGGAGGCGACGATCTCAATACACCTATTTCACCACCCCAAGCTCAACAACCACATTGTTGTCTCGCCTGACCGGCAGGCAAACACGCACCGTTGCAGCATTCTCTGTTGCAATTGGTGCCGGTCGTGCATGGGTTGCAATTCGGAACGCCGCTACAATTCGTAACGCACGAGCCTTGTGCCGCCGCAAGTGGCGCCACGACCGACTCGATCACCGGCAGGAGGAGCGAGATCCCCGCTGCGCGTCCCAGGGTTCGTAGCATTTTCCGCCGCGAGTATTGGGCGCTATCTGCCGGCAGTGTCACCGGGTCACTCAGCAAGTGTGCCCGGCTCAAGCGGTCCAGCGCCATCCACACGACCGCCTCGTCTGGCGGGGTTGCTGAATTCTCCCCCAAGAGCGCAGCCACCTCGGCCACGCTCGTTTGTCCATCGCAGCGCCGCCAGACCAGAGCGGCCGTGCGATTCAGGCAACGGGCCTTGTGGCGCTCCAGGTCGTAGACCAGGGTTTCGTCCTGAAGCTCCTCGACAATAAGCTTGTCTTGCCTCGCCCGGGGCATTACCGCTGTTGTCGTTTCCATAGGTATCTCATTCCAAGTCGATGCGCGTGTGAACACTACAAACGTTCACCATTCATGCATGGCACACAAGATTCATGCGTGGCACACATGCCAAAAGTAGTCCCGAGCCAGCCTTTTCAGGAACCTCGGCCCGCCTATTCCGCTAACCGGTCCAGAATTGCTTCGGCGACTTCTTCGGCTTCACCACGGGCCCCCTTTAGCAGCATCGGCTCGGCCGTGGCGGAACGCAGCGTCGCGAGGGCCCGCTCCGGATCACGTCTGGCAGAGACGGTGTGGGCAAAAAGTTCCAACACCGCCCGCCCAGGCGAAAGCGTGCGCGGTCGCCAGCGAACACCGGGCCGGTAACTGGTCACGACGACCAAGCCCAACGGAAGCGGTCGGACACCGGTTGTACCGCCCAAATCTTCCGGGAGGATCTTCTTCGCGGGTCTACCCCCGTCCTGCCGCATCGCCAAAGGCCTCGGATAGGGATGCACCCGACCCCGCTCATCCAAAACGGCATACTCATCGGAATAATACGTCGCACCGGCCCTTAACAGGGCCCTGACCAGGGTTGACTTGCCGCTCATACTACTCCCCGGGATGACGATTGCCCTGCCACGCCAGCCCACGACGCAGGCATGGACAAACACCCTTCGGCGGGCATAGTCTGCGACGTATAGCTGCATGTCCCTTTCGAGGGCTTCAAGTACCGGGTCCGTGTCCTTCGATCGTGCCAGCCGCACCGTGTCCCCATACAAAATATTGAAGCGGCGAACGTTCGAGCCGACCTTGGTTCCGCTTACGATCAGCGAATACAGACGTCCCACGCGGGGCCCGCGAGCCGGCTTGGCACCCGGTGGAAGCACGGATGCAATCCGATCCATGATCTCCGGGCTACTCGCCCGGATCCCAATGCGTAGCCCATAGGAGACGAACGAGATCCCTGCCGCCCACCCGAGGCGGTCGATTTTCTCCATTCAGGTGGATCCCGGCACTAACACCATCTCGTCGACGTCGCACGCCTGCATTGGAGATCCTGCACGCTGTTTCAGTGCCAGAACGTCGCTCATGGGGCTGCCTGAGGAGGAGTCGGGCGGTCAGATCTCATGCACAAAGGTAAGATCCCGAGCCAAGAACAGGGAGATTTACGTGACCCGCAACGCACTCGAAGCCTCGCGCCCACGCCCTCCCCCCCAACATAGTTGAGGTGAGCGTCGTCGCGGCCCCGCAGAGACGGTCCGCGGCGAAGCCGTGGAGCGAGCGTCGATCCCCCCGCGCGCGTAGCCTCACGCAAACGCCCCCCCCAACATGATTGAGGAGAGCGTCGTCAGGGTCCCGTGGCGACGATCCGCGGCGAAGCCGTGGAGCGAAGCGCCGGCGCAACGGGACCCTGACGACGCTCTCCTACCACTCAGTCCGCAGTAGCCTCTTCCAGCCCCGCAACGAACTCTTCGGGCTCGCCCAACGGAAGAATCTCCTCCTCGTAGAACGACTTCTCCACCATGAACTCCACACCCTGATATCTGTGCACTCCGGTTCCGGCCGGAATCAGGTGCCCAATGATGATGTTCTCCTTGAGCCCATTCAGGTCGTCCCTGGCCCCACGCACAGCCGCGTCCGTAAGCACCCTCGTGGTTTCCTGGAAGGACGCCGCCGAGATGAACGACTCGGTAGTCAAACTGGCCTTCGTGATTCCGAGAAGGAGTGGCTCGGAACGGGCCGGTTTCAGCGTGGCTTGGATCGCCCTATGGTTGTCATCCCGGAACTCTACGCGGTCGACGTTCTCCCCCTCGAGAAGGACCGTCTCTCCCGGGTCCGTGATCCGCACCTTCTGGAGCATCTGGCGCACGATCACGCCGATGTGCTTGTCGTTGATCTTCACCCCTTGGAGTCGGTAGACCTCCTGGATCTCGTTGAGGAGATATTCCTGGACAGCTCTCGGCCCTCGGATTTTCAGAATGTCGTGCGGATTGATCGGTCCTTCTGAGAGGCGATCTCCCGCTCGCACGCGGTCACCCTCGTGAACTCGCATGTGTTTGACCACCGGCACCATATAGGCCCGCTGGTCCTCCTCGCCAGTCTCGGGCGTCACGATAACCTCGCGCTTGCCCCGTTTGATATCGCCGAAGCCGACTTCACCGTCGATCTCCGTGATGACCGCGGGATCCTTCGGCCGGCGGGCCTCGAACAACTCGGCCACGCGTGGCAACCCTCCCGTGATGTCCCGGGTCTTGTAAACCTCCCTGCTGATCTTGGCGATCGTGTCACCGGGGGCGACCTCGTCACCGTCGTGGATTGTGAGTTGGGCCCCCACCGGCATGATGAATTCGCGAACCTTCTCCGCCTTCTTGGTCTTTTTTCGAATCTGGATCGTCGGATGAAGCGTCTTGTCCCGATCCTCCATGATCGTCATCTGGCGACGGCCGGTGGATTCGTCCAGTTCCTCACGCATCGTCTGATCGTCGACGATATCGACGAATTTCAAGACGCCGCCTACGTCCGCTACGATCGGCTCCGAGTACGGGTCCCAATTGAACAGCTGATCACCGGCTTCGATGGTTTGTCCTTCCTCGACCACGAGGGTGGCGCCATACGGTGCATTGAGGCGACTCCTAACCAGCCCTTCCGCCGTCTTGAGAACAATCTGGCCCTCACGAGATGTAACGATCTGATCATCGGTGGGCGTCTCGACCGTGGTCACCCGTTCCAGACTCACCACGCCGTTGATCTTCGACCGGCGCTGTGTCTGAGCCGCGATTCGTGCTGCGGTACCTCCGATGTGGAAGGTCCGAAGCGTCAGCTGCGTACCGGGCTCACCGATGGATTGGGCAGCCAAAATACCCACAGCCTCCCCGATATCGACCACCTGCATCGTAGCGAGATTACGCCCGTAACACATTCGGCAAAGTCCTCGCTTCGACTCACATGTGAGGACCGACCGAATCTTGACGACCTGGATGCCCGCGGCCTCGACCGCTTCGGCTGCGTCCTCTTCGATGAGCTGCCCCCCCGCGACCAGAAGCTCCCCATCGATCGGATCGTAGACGTCCTCGAGCGCAACGTTACCCACGATTCTGTCTGGAAGCGGCTCGATGATGTCTTCACCTTCTTTGAGGGCGACCATCTCGAGACCGAGAATCGTCCCGCAGTCGTCTTCCGTGATCGTGACGTCCTGCGCTACGTCGACCAACCGCCGCGTGAGGTAGCCCGCGTCGGCGGTCTTGAGGGCCGTGTCGGCCAGACCCTTTCTGGCGCCGTGCGTCGAGATGAAGTACTCGACCACCGTGAGGCCCTCACGGAAATTCGACTTGATCGGGCTCTCGATGATCTCACCGATGCCCCCGGTCAGCTTCTTTTGCGGCTTCGCCATCAATCCACGCATACCTGCGAGCTGCCTCATTTGGTCACGATTTCCTCGGGCACCCGACGTCATCATCATGTAGACTGGGTTGAACCCGTCTTGAGAACGGGCCAACCGGCCGACCATCGCATCCGCTACATCGTTATTCGCGTGGGTCCATGTGTCGATGACCTTGTTGTATCGCTCCCCATTGGAGATATACCCACTGGCGTAGGCCTTTTGGAACCGGGTGACCTGCTCGCTGGCATCGTGGAGGATCTCCAGTTTCTCTTCCGGCACCTCAAGGTCTGCGATGCCCACACTGACTCCGCCCATCGTCGCGTACCGGAAGCCGAAGTCCTTCAGGTGATCGAGGAATTCGGTCGTTCTGGACAGCCCGACCGTCGTGAAGCAGTCGAAAATAAGGTCGCCCAATTCCTTCTTTCCGAAGGTCTGATTCAAGAACCCCATCTCCTCGGGGATGATGGAGTTGAAGAGCACTCGGCCCCCCGTGCTGCGCAGCCACCTGCCAGCAACCTCCCCATCTTCGTCGGAGTGTTTGGAAACCCAGTACCAGCACGGGCTTCCGAACCGCAGACGCTTGGCCTCGAGGCCCATCTCCACCTCTCCGTAAGTCGAGAAGCGGGGCGCGCGCTCGTAGACCTTATCCAGGTTCTCTTCGGCGCTGGCGCGCTCGTTTTTGGGCGCCTTGCTGTTGTTCACCACAGCCTCGAGATCGGAGATCTCCAGGGAAGGCTTGGTCAGGTAGTACCCTCCGATCACCATGTCCTGTGACGGAGCCGCGACCGGCCGCCCGTTGGAGGGGAGTAGAATGTTGTTGCTCGAGAGCATGAGCACCCGCGCCTCCAACTGCGCCTCGAACGAAAGCGGCACGTGGACCGCCATCTGATCTCCATCGAAGTCGGCGTTGAAGGCGGCACAAACGAGCGGATGAATGCGGATCGCCTTCCCTTCCACCAGCACAGGCTCGAAAGCCTGAATTCCCAACCGATGGAGCGTAGGCGCCCGATTCAACAAGACCGGGTGATCCTTGATGATGTCCTCGAGGACCTCGTAGACCTTTGGATCGTCCCGTTCGACGATCTTCTTCGCCCGCTTGACGGTCTCAGCCTCTCCCCGCTTCTCCAGCTCATGGATGATGAAGGGCTTGAAGAGCTCGACGGCCATCGCCTTTGGAAGACCGCACTGGTGTAGCTTGAGCTCGGGACCCACCACGATGACCGAACGGCCAGAGTAGTCGACGCGCTTCCCGAGCAGGTTCTGGCGGAAGCGCCCCTGCTTCCCTTTGAGCATGTCGGACAACGACTTGAGCGGACGCTTACCCCGGCCTCGTATGGCCTTCGACCGCCGCCCGTTGTCGAACAACGCGTCCACGGCCTCCTGGAGCATTCGCTTCTCGTTCCGAAGGATGACCTCCGGTGCGCGCATGTCGATGAGCTTCTTGAGACGGTTGTTCCGGTTGATGACCCTCCGGTAGAGATCATTCAAGTCGGAAGTAGCGAAGCGCCCTCCATCGAGGGGCACAAGAGGCCGCAAGTCAGGTGGAATTACCGGAACCACGTCCATAATCATCCACTCGGGACGATTCCCCTCATCCTGGATGCCGCCCGAGTTTCGGAGCGCGTCGACGACCTTGAGCCTCTTCAGCTTCTTTTTCTTACGATGCTGCGACGTCTCCGTGGCGATCTCAATCCTCAGCCACTTGGCGAGTCGGCCCAATCCCTTGCCATCCGAGTTGCGGTCGTTGATCCGCCTCTCCGGGCTGTCGAGCATGATGAGGAGCGTGCGAACCGCCTCCGCACCGATTTCGGCCTTGAACCTTTCGTCGCCCTCCTCGCGGGATTTCACCCGGAGATCGTAGTACTCATCCTCATCCAGAAGATCGAGGAACTCCAGGTCCTGCTTGCCCGGATGCGTGACCACGTAGGACGCATAATAGATGACCTTCTCCAGGTCCCGGAGCGTCATCCCCACCAGGTATCCCAACTGGCTGGGGAGCGTCTTGAAGAACCAGATATGGCAAACCGGCACGGCCAACTCGATGTGGCCCATTCGCTCACGGCGCACCTTGGACAAGGTGACCTCGACGCCGCAACGGTCGCAGACGTGCCCGCGGAAACGGATCCTCTTGAACTTGCCGCAGTGGCATTCCCAATCCTTCACCGGCCCGAAGATGCGCTCGCAGAACAGACCGTCTCGCTCGGGCTTGAACGATCGGTAGTTTATGGTCTCAGGCTTGGTCACTTCGCCGAAGGACCACGACCGGATCTCTTCCGGGGAGGCGATCTTGATCTGAATGAAGTCGAAGTCCGCGGCGCTCTGCTCTCTGGTTCTTGGGAAATCAATCATGGATCTATTCCTCCCGCCCGAGCGTGACGCTCAAGCCAAGCGCCTGGAGCTCTTTGACAAGCACGTTGAATGACTCCGGTATTCCTGGTTGCGGGAGGTTGTCTCCCTTCACGATGGCCTCGTATACCTTCGAGCGGCCCGTGACGTCGTCCGACTTCACCGTGAGAATCTCCTGCAGAGTGTGCGCGGCACCATACGCCTCGAGCGCCCACACCTCCATTTCCCCGAATCGCTGCCCGCCGAACTGTGCCTTACCGGCAAGGGGCTGCTGGGTAACCAGGGAGTAGGGGCCGATGCTCCGAGCGTGGATCTTGTCGTCCACCAGATGGCTGAGCTTCAGCATATAGATGATGCCCACCGTGACCGGAAAGTCGAACTGACGCCCACTGCGTCCGTCACGAAGCATGATCTTCCCGTTGGGCAGGATTTTCGCGGCGTCCATGATCTCCAGCGAAGCTGCATCCAAGCCCTCGTCCAGCCTTCTCTTTCGAGAGAGGTGGGCGATGGCGGGGAAAGCCTCCGCGAGGGCCGTCTCTTGCCGTTCGGCCAGTTCCTTTCCTGCCTCGATCAGGTAGTCCTTCAAGCTGTCGAAAAATCCCGCCTGGGCTTTCGTGAGCTTGAGGGCCAGGTAAGCGTCGACCGTTCGTCCGATGCCGACCCTCCGTGGGTCAATGCCGTTCCCGTTTCCGTTCCGGGCATGCGTTGCCTCTCGCTGCGGTAGATCGTGCGCCAGGTCGATCAGCCCGGTTGTCGATTCCGCGTCGAATGAGGGCATCTCGGCCTGGATGCCGAGGCTCTGATGCGCCCAACGAAGGCCGGCGAGCTTGAGGAGAAGACCAACTTCATCCTCCGAGCCACCGTGGAACACCGGACTCTTCGCTTCAAAACCAAGTACCCGCCCCGCCCATCCGAGATGGGTCTCAAGAACCTGTCCCACATTCATTCGAGAAGGCACGCCAAGCGGATTCAGCACGATCTCGACAGGGGTGCCGTCCGGGAGGAACGGCATGTCCTCTTCCGGCGCGATCCGGGCGATGATTCCCTTGTTTCCATGCCGACCAGCCATCTTGTCGCCCACGGAGATCTTCCGCTTCTCGGCGATATAGACCTTCGCGAGCTGAACCACACCCGGCGGAAGCTCGTCTGGCTGGAACACCTTGTCGATTGACTCCTCCGTCTTCCGCTTGACCCGCTCGATGCGGCGCTCGGCCTCGTCCACCACCCGGCGGATTTTCACGTTCGCGTCTTTGCTCTTCACCTTGAGCGTGCTCAGGTCGAGTCGGGAGAAGTCCAGAGCGGCGACCGAATCCTGAGTGAGCTTCGTACCCTCCTCGACGAGCGGCTCCACCGTCCCCTTCCTGAGGGCCAGCGCCACCGTATTGAGGTGCAAAGTCTCTCGTAGCTCGTCATCCCTGGCCATCGTGACGCGCTGGATCTCGTCGCGCTCCAGTTGCCGGAGTTCTCCAATGCGGGCACCGTGTTCCTTCTCCAGAAGGGGATCATCAATTCGGCGCGAGAAGATCTTCACGTCGATGACGGTGCCGCTCATTCCCGGGGGGACCCGCAATGAGGAATCCTTCACGTCCTTGGCTTTCTCTCCGAAGATGGCGGTAAGCAATTTTTCTTCGGGGGAGAGCTCGGTCTCGCCCTTCGGCGTGATTTTACCGACCAGAATATCACCACTTGTGAGGCGTGCGCCCTCTCGCACGATCCCGCGCTCGTCCAGGTCGACGAGGCTCTCCTCCGCCACGTTCGGGATCTCGCGTGTGATCTCCTCCATCCCCCGCTTTGTGTCCCGCACATGAAGCTCGAGCTCCTGAATATGAATGGACGCAAACACGTCCTCCTTAACGAGCTTCTCACTGATGACGATGGCGTCCTCGTAGTTGTATCCGTACCACGGCATGAACGCCACGAGGACGTTACGGCCGAGGGCGAGCTCACCGTTGTCGGTGGAAGGTCCATCAGCGATGATGTCTCCCGGATTGATCTGCTGGTCGTCCGAGACCAATGGCCTCTGATTGATCGCCGTGTCCTGGTTGGTCCGCCAGTACTTCTTCAACCGATAGCGGTCGTACTGAGCGAGCTTCGCGAGAGGTTGCTCGGTCTGTCCGGACCCAATGGTTCCGGTATCGACGATGACTTCATCAGCGGTCACTCGGACGATCTTGCCACCCCGGCGCGCCGTGATTACAGCCCCGGAGTCCCTAGCCACTTTGAACTCGAGGCCCGTCCCCACGAGCGGGGCATCGGGGAACAGGAGCGGGACCGCCTGCCTCTGCATGTTCGAGCCCATGAGCGCGCGGTTCGCGTCATCGTGTTCGAGGAACGGGATCAACGCCGCCGCCACCGATACGAGCTGGTCCGGCGCCACGTCCATGTAGTCGATGTCGTCCGGCCCGAGTAGCGGGAAATCACCACGCTCCCGACACAGGACGAACTCGTTTACGAAGTTCCCGTTTCGGTCCAACGGAGCATTGGCCTGAGCGATCCGGACCTCTTCCTCTTCGTTGGCCGAAAGCCAATCGATCTTGTTCGTGACTTTCTTGTTTACCACCCGCCGGTACGGGGTCTCTACGAAGCCGAGTTCGTTGATTCGGCTGTACGTCGTGAGTGACGTGATGAGGCCGATGTTCGGGCCCTCCGGCGTCTCGATCGGACACATCCGCCCGTAATGCGAGTAGTGTACGTCCCTCACCTCGAACCCGGCGCGCTCCCGTGTCAGACCGCCCGGACCCAAGGCGGAAAGACGTCTCTTGTGCGTCAGCTCGGCCAGCGGGTTCGTCTGGTCCATGAACTGGCTGAGCTGGGACGAACCGAAAAATGCCTGGATGACCGCCGACACGGTACGGGCATTCACGAGATCGTCGATGTTGATCTTCTCGGGGTCCGTGTTGATCGACATGCGCTCTTTGACCAAACGAGCCATCCGAGACAACCCGACCGAGAACTGGTTGGCGATGAGTTCGCCCACGGTGCGGACTCGGCGATTTCCGAGGTGGTCGATATCGTCCGTGGAGCCACGCCCCTCGCTCAACTCGATGAGGTAGCGAAGAATCTCGGTAAAGTCCTTCTTCGTGAGGACCGCCTCATGCGCCGGAACGCTCAAACCCAGTCGCTTGTTGATCTTGTAGCGCCCCACCCGGCCGAGATCGTAACGTTTCGGATTGAAGAAAACGTGCTCGATCGCCGCCCTCGCCGTCTCCATGTTCGGCGCGTCACCAGGTCTCAGTAGTGAGTAGATGGCAGAGAGCGCCTCTTCCTCACTGTCGGTGGGGTCCTTCCGTAGGGTGTTCTTGATGATCGGACTCTCTCGTCCGGTCTCCTGCCGGCTGGTGTAGATCTTGACCTTCTTTCGGCCAGCCCGTTCCAGGAGCTCGGCCACATCTTCATCGACCTCCGTGGACTCCTCGACCAACACCTCGCCCGTAGCACGGTCGACGATCTCCTCCGCCAGGACGTTCCCGAGGATTTCCCGGTGGCCCTGCTTATCGACGGCCAGGGGATTGACGGTCTTCGTCGTGAAAAAGAGCTGATAGATCTCCGCATCCGTTCCGGCACCGAAGGCCCTCAGGAGCGCCGTTGCCGGAAACTTCTTCTTCTTGTCGATGTGGACATAGCAGATGTGGTTGATGTCGACGCTGAATTCGACCCACGACCCCCTGAAAGGAATGATCCGGGCACTGTGAAGCCTCGAGCCGTTCGGGTGGATGCTTTCCTCGAAGACCACGCCTGGAGAACGATGCAACTGACTTACCACGACGCGCTCGGCACCGTTGATGATGAACGTGCCCAACCCGGTGAGGAGCGGCAGATCTCCGAGGTAGACTTCTTTCTCGATGATATCTCCCGGACGCTTTTCCCCCTCGCTGCCCTCCTCCGGACGCTCCCAAACAATCAACCGCAGCGTCGCCTTCAGAGGCGCTGCATAGGTCATATCACGTTCAATGCACTCTTCGACCGAGTACTTCGGCTCACCGAGGGCGGCCGTCACGTACTCCAGAGTAAAGTTCTCGTTGACGTCTGAGATCGGAAAAATTTCCGCGAAAACGCGATCCAGGCCAAAGTCCCACTGTTCCTTCGGATCGACATCCTGCTCGACGAGCTTTTCGAAAGACCGGAGCTGGACGTCCAAGAGATTGGGCATCGGCATAACCGACTCGAGCTTGGCAAAGCTCACTACCGGACGGGCATCGTTCCTAATATCCAAGGGAGTTCCCCTTTGCCGGCCTGTGCCCCGATGGGGAGGCCGAACAAGCATGTGGTCGACGACGACAACGGGAACGGACCACGGTAAAACACGAAGGCGCCACCAGAAGCCCACACGACGTGAGACTGTGTCGGCGGCGTCGCGGTTTCGCGAGTCCGATCCGAGATCTCTCGGCCAAACCGAGAGTGCGAGTCACAGGGACTGGCCGGCTACTTCAGGGCTACCGTCGCGCCCTGCTCCTCCAGCTTGGCCTTTACCTGCTCGGCTTCCTCCTTGCCAACGGCCTCCTTGACTGCGCTCGGAGCACCGTCGACCAAGTCCTTGGCCTCCTTGAGACCCAGGCTCGTGACCTCTCGGACCACCTTGATCACCTGGATCTTCTTATCACCAACACCCTCGAGGATGACGTCGAACTCGTCTTGCTCTTCGGCGGCCTCTCCGCCAGGCACGGCGGCACCACCCGCCACCGCCACCGGCGCCGCAGCCGTCACGTTGAACTTGTCTTTGAACGCGTCTACGAACTCAGACAGTTCGAGAACGGTCATGTTCCCAATGGTTTCGAGAAGCTCTTCTTGGTTGGTAGCCATGATGGTGGCTTCCTCCTGGGTTCACCCAGCATAGGGCCGGGGTTGGACTAAGGATTCCTAGTTCTCATACTCACGGTCAGGCGGCTACGCCCCTTCACCTTCCTTTTGCTCCCTCAATGCATCCAGAAGTCCCGACATTTCCTGCAGCTTGGCCTCGAGGGCACTGGCCAAAGCGGCCACCGGCGCCTCCAGCGCCCCAGCCAACTCCGCCAGGAGCTGCCCACGGGGCGGAAGCTTGGCAAGCCGCTCGATCTCGACGGCGGAGACGACCTTCTCGTCGAGAATGCCCAACTTGAAGACCGGTTTGTCGTCGTGTTCCTTCGCAAAATCTCTAACTGCCTTTGCGGGTTCGACAGTCCCCGAGTAACCCAGCACCACACCAGTGGGGCCCAGCAATGCGTCGGAGATGTCCGGTAGATCCAGGTCAGCGAGGGCAAGCTTGACCAGTCGATTCTTCACCACCAGGTACTCGGCCCCGGAGTCCTTGAGCCGTTGGCGGAGGATAGTCATGGACTTTACGTCGAGACCGGAAAAGTCCGTCAGATATAGCACCGGAGCTTCTTGAAGCTTCTCGCGGAAGTCGCCTACGAAGGTCTGCTTTTCTGTGCGGTTCATTTAGCGACCCGGCGAAACAGATTCGGATCGATGGCCACCCCCGGTCCCATCGTGCTGGACACGGTGACGCTCTTGACATACGTGCCCTTGGCTGCCGAGGGCTTGGCCCGGACGATCGAATCCATGATCGCGCCCAGATTCTCGTCGAGCTGCTCCGGAGAAAAAGAGACGCGCCCAAACGGCACATGTACGTTCCCGGTCTTATCCACCCGGTATTCGATCTTTCCGGCCTTGATTTCGCTTACCGCACGACCGACATCGAACGTCACGGTTCCACCCTTCGGCGTCGGCATCAAGCCACGAGGCCCCAAGATCCGTCCGAGCGGCCCGACCTTTCCCATGAGGTCGGGAGTGGCCACGCACACGTCGAAGTCCATCCATCCTTCCTGGATCTTATCCACGTACTCCGTGCCCACGTAGTCCGCCCCGGCCTCCGAAGCCTCGGTTTCTTTTTCGCCCTGGGCGATGACCAGCACCCGTATGGTTATGCCGGTGCCGTGAGGCAGCACGACGGTGCCCCTCACGATCTGATCGGCTTTACGGGGATCGACGTTCAGACAGGTGGCCACCTCCACCGTCTCGTCGAACTTAGCGGAAGCGAGGTCTTTGACCATTTGAACCGCCTCATCCGGCCTGAACTGTACGCCGGGCGGCACCTTGGCCTGGGCCTCACGGAATTTCTTGCCGTGTTTTGGCATATCTACAACTGACTTGTTTCGTCCTGCTGGCTCTGTTCAAGTAGTTCTTCGGGTGTTGGCTCCCCGACCTGGATGCCCATCGACCGCGCGCTGCCAGACAGCATGCGGACTGCGGCATCCATGTCGTTAGTGTTGAGATCCTCCATCTTGATCTGGGCGATCTCCTCGAGCTGCGTGCGGGTCACCCATCCAACCTTTTCGCGATTCGGCTCGCCGGACGCCTTCTGTACACCTGCGGCCTTCTTGATCAGGAACGACGCCGGTGGCGTCTTCGTGATGAACGAAAAGGAGCGATCCGCGTAGACCGTGATCTCCACCGGAATCGTGACCCCGGTCTGCTGCTGGGTCTTGGAGTTGAACTGCTTACAGAACTCCATGATGTTCACGCCCTGCTGACCCAGTGCAGGGCCTACCGGTGGCGCCGGGTTTGCCTGCCCACCCGTAACATGAAGCTTGATAGAACCGATGACCTTCTTCGCCATTCTCTATCCTGGAACCTTGCCTAAAGGATCCTAAAATCCTTTCAGCTGCGTGTAATCCAATTCGACCGATGTGGGCCGACCGAAGAGCGACACCTCGACCTTTACCTTGCCCTTCTCGGGGTATACTTCCTTGATGGTCCCTGAAAAATCGCTGAAAGGACCCTGTATGACCTCCACCACTTGCCCGAGGTGGAACGGAATCTCTTCGTGAGTCTCGTCGTCGTCTTTCTCAACCTCGATTCCGAGAATCTTGTTGATCTCTTCCTCGTGCAGGGGCTGCGGAGCCTTCCCGCTGCCTACGAACTTAATCACACCTTGAATATTGTTGACCGTGTGCATGGTCCTTTCGTTCAGGTCCATGTTCACGAGTACGTACCCGGGATAAAGCCGCCGAGTCACGGTAACGCGCTTGCCATTTCGAATCTCGACCACGTCTTGGGTCGGGACCACGACGTCGCGGATTTCCTTTTCGTCCCCAGAGCCCCCCTGTTCCTCGATACGCCGCTGAATCAGCTTCTGGACCTTGTTCTCGTGCCCGGAATAGGTCTGAATCACGTACCATGTGGACTCGGCCATTATTGTCATCGTACCTGCAGGCTCACGCGCCGAAGATTCCCATGATGAAGCCGATGACCGTCCGAGACGCCACGTCCATGATCCAAATGACCGCCGAAATCAGGATCACGAACGCGATTACGACCAACGTCGCGCTCTTGAGCTGCGCTTGATCCGGCCACGTCACCTTGGAGAGTTCTTCCCAGCACTCCTCGATGAAGTCGCGCGTTGCCGTGATCTTCGATCCGATCGCCATCCCCCGATCCGCTACTTGGTCTCTTTGTGCATCGTGTGACGCCTACAGCGACGGCAGTATTTCTTGTACTCGACCCGCTCCGGGTGCAGACGTTTGTTCTTCGTCTGGTTGTAGTTCCGCTCTTCGCACTCGGAGCAGCCCAGCGTAATCTTGTCGCGCGCCATATCTTCCCCTCATTGCGGGCCGCGTGGGCACCGCGTGCATCTTGCTAAGGCCCGCGATGGGCCTCGCGGGGCCAAACTGCGCCCCGTTCTTCGTATCATCTGCGCTTGACGGGCTGCTTTTGCCCGTCGGTACTGCTTCGTGCCGCCGCCCGCGCGCCCAACAGGGCGTCGCGACGGAGCCCCAACTATATGCAAGGATTCAGTTTTTTCTCTCTCTCCTTCGCTACTCTTCGCGACGCTGCGGGAGAGAGAGAAAAGCTGAATCCGCCTTAGCCCACAATCTCCGTCACAACACCCGAGCCCACCGTGCGTCCACCCTCGCGGATCGCGAACCTCAACTGGCTGTCCATCGCGATCGGCGTGATCAACTCCACTTCCATCTGCACGTTGTCACCGGGCATCACCATCTCCACTCCCTCCGGTAGATTCGCCGCACCCGTCACGTCCGTCGTCCGAAAGTAGAACTGCGGCCGGTACCCGTCGAAGAACGGCGTGTGGCGCCCTCCCTCTTCCTTCGTCAACACGTATACCTCGCCCTTGAACTTCGTGTGAGGCTTGATCGAACCCGGCTTCGCCAGTACCTGGCCCCGCTCGATCTCGTCCTTGCCCACTCCTCTGAGCAACAGTCCCGCGTTGTCTCCCGCCCGTCCCTCGTCCAGAAGCTTGCGGAACATCTCCACGCCCGTCACCACCGTCTTGCGGTCCGCTCCCATCCCCACCAGCTCCACTTCCTCTCCCTGCTTCACGATCCCTCGCTCGATCCGCCCCGTCGCTACCGTCCCCCGGCCCGTGATCGAGAACACATCCTCCACTGGCATCAGGAACGGCTTGTCCACGTCCCGCTCCGGCTCCGGGATGAAGCTGTCGATCGCCTCCATCAACTCCTGGATGCACTCCACGTCCGCTCCCTCCCCCTCCGCCTCCATCGCCTTCAGCGCGCTCCCTCGGATCACCGGCGTGTCGTCGCCCGGAAAATCGTACTCGCTCAACAGCTCCCGTACCTCCAGCTCCACCAGCTCCAACAGCTCCTCGTCGTCGACCATGTCCACTTTGTTCAGGAACACGACCACGTGCGGCACGTTCACCTGCCGTGCCAGCAAGATGTGCTCGCGCGTCTGTGGCATTGGTCCGTCCGCTGCGCTCACCACCAGGATCGCCCCGTCCATCTGAGCCGCGCCCGTGATCATGTTCTTCACGTAGTCCGCGTGCCCAGGACAGTCCACGTGCGCGTAGTGACGGTTCTCCGTCTCGTACTCCACGTGCGCCGTCGCGATCGTGATCCCGCGCTCCCGCTCCTCCGGTGCCTTGTCGATGTTGTCGAACGAAACCGCGTCCCCTCCAAACTTCTTCGCCTGCGTCGTTGTGATCGCAGACGTCAGCGTCGTCTTCCCGTGGTCCACGTGCCCGATCGTTCCCACGTTTACGTGTGGCTTCGTGCGCTCGAATTTCGCTTTACCCATCGCTCATCCCTCACCGTGTTGGAAATCGCCTCCTCGTCGCCGATCCCCCTACTTCTTCTCAGAGCTCCGACCGGGACTTGAACCCGGGACCTCCTCCTTACCAAGGAGGCGCTCTACCACTGAGCTATCGGAGCGCCGCCTTGAAGGCTGCACCCCTTCAGCAGCCTTCTTACTAGAGCGGGAGACGGGACTCGAACCCGCGACCCTCAGCTTGGAAGGCTGATGCTCTAGCCAACTGAGCTACTCCCGCAAAGCCTTTGTTATTCCAATGGTGGGGGTAGGATTCGAACCTACGAAGGCTAAGCCAGCAGATTTACAGTCTGCCCCGTTTGACCGCTTCGGTACCCCACCGGCTATCGATCCGGGGTATCTCAACCCCGTATCCCACCCTCCCCGGAACAAAGTAAGCCGCCCGTTGGGCGGCCCTTTCCAAGTAAGCGTAATAAGTTAACCGGTGCCCAAAGCCTCATCAAGTCCTGAGTTGAAGCGTTTTTAGGGCGCGCGGGGGGCCGATGAACTGCCCTCCAGCGACGGACCAAAATTGCGGTCCAGGAGAGGCTGGAGATCCGGATCCCGTCCCATGAATTCGCGAAAAAGATCCTCGGGTTCATCGCTGTCGCCCCTCGTGAGAATCGCACGGAGATAGGCCTCTCCTACTTCGCGGTTGAAGATCCCTTCGAGGCGAAACCGTCCAAAAGCATCAGCATCGAGTACTTCGGACCACAGATACGAGTAGTAGGCAGCCGCATATGCCCCGGAAAATAGATGCGTAAACGACGTTGCGGAGTGCATGCGGGCGAACCCGGAGGACGGCGCATACTCCTTCAACAGCCCCTCGATGTAGGACATCAGATCATCGGTCACTTCATCGGGATGATCACGGTGGAGCCGCAGATCGAGGTGCCCTAGCGAGAGCTGCCGCATTTGCTTCCAACCGCCCAGGAACGTGCGAGCGCTCCGGAGCTTCTCATAGAGGTCTTTGGGCAACGGCTCACCGGTCTCATGGTGCCCGGAAAAGAGGGATAAGGCCTCTTCTTCCCAGGTCCAATTTTGCATGATCTGTGAGGGAAGTTCGACGAAATCCCAGGCGACGTTGATCCCTGCCATCGGAGCGATCGGGACAGTGGAAGTGAGGTGATGAAGGAGATGTCCGAACTCGTGGAAGACGGTCTCCACTTCTCTGTGCGTCAGGAGGGACGGGACGTCCCCTTTGGGCGGCGACAAGTTTCCCGCGATGATCCCGACGTGTGGCTCGAACCCTCCGTTACGGGGTCCTCGTGTCCTCAGATCGTTCATCCAGGCGCCTTGCCTCTTGTCGGATCGAGGATGCCAGTCGGCGTAGAAGAACCCTAGCAACGTGCCATCGTGCTCACGAACCAGATCATAGTAATGAACGTCCGGATGCCAGACCTCGGCGATCTTCTGCTCCCGCACGACAAGGCCAAATACTTTGTGCACCACCTCGAACATTCCGTCTAAAACCCGATCGAGCGGGAAGTATGGGCGAACGGCTTCGTCGTCGATGTCGAACCTCGCCCGGCGGAGACTTTCACCTACGTAGGCTGCGTCCCATGGCTCCAGCTCAGACAGGCCCAGCGCAGAAGCGTGTTCCCTTAAATCGGCCAGGTCGCGTTCCCAGTACGGACGCGTCCTCTGTGTCATATCCCCCACAAAGCCGAAAGCCCGCTCACCCGTCTTAGCCATATGATCTTCGAGGCGGTAGTCTACGAAGTCGGAGTAGCCGAGTACCTCAGCCAACTCCCTCCGAAGACGCAGCAGCCGGGCCATGATCTCGCCGTTGGCGAACTCACCCTCCGCCCCACGTCGGACAAAGGCGGTATAGATTTCCCGGCGAAGCTCACGATCGTGGGCGTGTTTGATGATCGCCTCGACGGAGGGGTAGTCGAGGGTGAGGAGCCAGCCTTCCAATCCCTGCTCGGCCCCTTTGCGCCTCGCTTCCTCCCGGTCCGCTTCCGGAACGCCCTCGAGACGGCTCCCGTCCTCGATCAGAAGAGAAAAGGCCTTGGTGGCGTCGATCACATTCTCGGAAAACTTGTGCTCGAGGCGAGAGATTTCGAGCCGGATGGCACTCAGCTTTTCCTTGTCCGCAGTCGAGAGGTCGGCTCCCGCCCGACGGAAATCCCGGAGGATCGTGTCCAGATGCCGTCTCTCGATCGGGGGCAAGGCATCGGCCTCATCGGTATCGGCAAGCGCCCTGATTCGAGTCCACAGCCCCTCATTCAATGTGACCCAAGTCCAAAATTCCGTGATCTCAGGCAGGACCTCGTTGAACGCCTTCCGCAGCTCCGGTGTCTCCGCCACCGACAACAGGTGCGTCACCGGGGCGGTGCGCTCCTTCACGCACTCCAGCGCAGCGTCGAGCCGCCCGATCGTATCGTCATAAGTGGGCACCGACTCGACGGACAAGAGGTCCCCAATCTCCGATCGCCCGTCTTCCAGAATCTGCCGCACCGCAATGACGACGTGGGCGGCCTCGATTTCACCGAAGGGGATACGATCGTAATCGCGAAGCAGGGGATTGGGGGTCGAGGGCATGCGGGGCAGGTGGCATATGAGTATGAACCGGACCGCTTCTTATATGCGAGCGGAAAGATAGCGCGTTTCCTCGCCGCTGGCGATTGCCGGACAACGGTCAAAGGGTAGCAGCCGCCCCGCCCACGGCTTGCCCCGGGCACCTGCGATCGGCATAGTGGGGGCCATTGCATCCACCCCCGGAGGCAGTCTTGACCGAGCCGTACGACCGTCGTGCTTTTCTCCGCCACCTGGCCGGGGTCGGCCTCGCAACGCCGGCCATCTCCATGGTCGGGTGTAACCTCGAGGAGATCCGGCGTGAAGACGAAGAGGCCCCGGCGTCCGGCCTAGCCGTCACACGGCCCGTTTTGCTCCCCTGGGCTGAAGATGACGTGCGTATCGCGGCGCCTCTCTCGGCTTCGCCGGTCGCCTATGTCTCCAGGGCATTGCGGAGGGTCTTCATCGAGTTGGATTCTCGAATCGAGATCCAGGTGATGCTTGCAGCTCACATATCGGTCAGCTCCGGCTTGTGGAGGATTCCCCTTCCGGGTGATGATCTGGGGATCCCAATCGACGCTGGAGATGAACTCCGGGAGTTCGAGGAGACCCCCGTCGGTGAGTGGAACCCGACCCTGGATCCCACTGAGGGAGACTTCCGGCTTCGACGCGGGCGGCGCGAAACAGTCGGGGTCGCCTTCGACTGCGTACCCATGGCAGCCAGAGAGGGGTTGTTCAGCGCCGGACCCTGGGAGATCGCGCAGTGCGTGGAGCCGTGGCCGGGCCTATGCCGAGAGGATTTCATGGAGATCGGTACCGGGTCCCACTATTCACGCAGGGACATCGGAACCTGCACCGAACCGGTGGGGAGCGTGCGTTATGTGACGTGGGCGTGCCCGGACCGGTAATTCCGTACTATCCTCCGCCGCCGTTCGGTCACTGCCGTACACTGCAACCGCCCCCTCTACAGCCCCTCTACCCGCTGAAAAATGTGGACGTGACGGTCCTCGAGATGTTTCAGCACCGCGTCGAAGCAGTCGGCGTTCCGCCCCACGACCTCGGGCGGCGCCACGCCCGGCTCGTTCCAGAGCCCCCGGGCGAGCAGGTTCACCATCGCCGTGCAGGTGTAGCCGGTGGTGCGGGCCATCGACGAGGTCTCGGTGTCGGGGTTGTAGTAGTCGAGCAGGTTGTAGGTGTGGCGGACGGATCCTCCGTTTTGCTGGCCCTCGACGACAATGCGCATGACCGTCAGGTCCGGCTCGCCCTCGTCGAATTGCCACGCGCTGAAGAGGAGCGCCTCGGTCACGTCCCGGGGGCGGACGACGCCGGAGGCCGCTTGGACCTCCTGGGTGGAGAAGAAACCTGCTTCCCGCAGGATTCGCATGCGCACTGCGTGACCAGGATAGCGCATGGTCTTTTCGATCATGTCCGGAGCCTTGCAGGTACGAAGCAGGGAGCGGAGGCCATCCGTGTTGAAAGCCTCCAGTGAGCCGAGCCCCGGGAAGTCCACCAACTCGACTTCGGAGAGCGCCGGCATCGTGATCTCCACTCCCTCCCGGCGCAGGCGGGCGGGCCGCACATATTCCTCGATCACATCACCCGGCGAAAAGGGCGCCTTGTACTCCCACGGCCATGTCCGCTCGACCGGAAGGCCACCGACGAGGCAATGGAAGGAGGACGTCTCGTCCAGGTGCTCCTCCATACGCCCGAGGATGAGGTTACTCAGGCCGGGAGCGATTCCGCAGTCGACGAGGCAGCACACGCCGGCCTCCCTCGCCAGCCGGTCGAGTCCGAACGCATCCTCGGGGAAGAACGAGATGTCGACGATCGGGATTCCTTCATGTAGCACGCGCTCAACGGTCCGATACCCCATGAATCCGGGCACCGCACCGACGACGAGGTCGGCGTCGGCAACCGCCTTGGACACGTTGCTGAGCTCCGAGAGGTCCGCGACCATTCCGTCCGCACCGCACTCCGTCATCCGCTCTACCCGCACGGGATCGAGGTCGACCCCACGTACGGAAAAGCCGTCTTCGGCGGTGAGGTCGCGCACGATCGCACTCCCGACGCGGCCTCCGCCTAACACCACTATTTTCAGGATGATTCCTCTATTTTCAGGATGATTCCTCCAATCTGATGTCTTCCGAACGTCTCCATGGCTTCGGAACGTCTCCAAATCAGGCCAGAATGGTCCACCCGTGCAAGGGGGCAGCAGGAGAGAGGAACGCCGCCGCCACAACGGCCTCCTCAAGGGTTTGGCCGTCTTTCAAGCACCCGAGTGATGAATGCTTTGCATCATTCGAAGGCAGGGGGCTATGCTTTCATGTAGAAAACGTGCACCCCGTGGTGGGAGCGAAGTCGGAATTCTAGGAGGCACAGCCCGGTATGGCTGAGGAAGAACAGAAAGCACATCTAAGGGGCACGATGCGGGACGAGTACCTCAAGCTCCTCTTCGCGCAGGCGCCCCTGTCTATCATCCTCAGTCCGATAATCGCCGCGGCCCTTGCCTTGGCGATCCTGGAGGTCGTAGACGGGCGCTTCCTGTTCGCTTGGGTCGGAGTCATCACGTCGGCAGCCTTCATTCGGATGGGCCTGGTCGTCGCGTTCAGAACACAGCAGAACACTCTCGACCTTAAGACCTGGGAGGATCTCTTCACCGCCAGCATCGTTATGGTCGGACTGTGCTGGGGCGTAGGCGGATGGCTCCTACTACCGGAGGAACTCGCCTTCCGGGCGGTAGTCTTCTTTTTTCTGATCGGAATGGCGAGCGCGGCCGTGGCCGTCTATGCGATTCATTGGGTGGGAGCCATCCTCACCATACTGGCGCTCGTGCTTCCGATCACATTGGAGTTTCTGCTCCAAGACACCGTGCCGGAACGACTGATGGGCCTCGCGGCAGTGCTCTACGTGGTCGCCGCCTATCGTTCGTTGAGGATCACGGACCATTTTGTCCAGAGCTTCCACTCCTTGTCGTTCGAGCTGCGGAAGGCCAAGGAACAGGCCGAGACGCTTGCCCGCACCGACTTCCTGACTGGTATGAACAACCGCCGCTCCTTCTATGACCTGTGCGAGACCCAGTTCAGGCTCGCACGAAGGCACGGACAAGATTTGGCCGTCATCCTCTTCGATATCGACCAGTTCAAGACGATCAACGATGCCCACGGTCATGCGGTCGGGGACGAAGTGCTCAAGAACCTGTCTCGGATCGTGGCCGAAACATGTAGGGAGTCGGATGTCGCGGGACGCGTAGGCGGAGAAGAGTTCGCCATTCTCGTGCCACAGACGAAGGCGGAGAACGCTCATGAACTCGCGGAGCGCCTACGTGAACAGATGGAGCGGTCCGTTCTCCATCTCGACCGCGAGGAAGTCAAATTCACCGCGAGCTTCGGGGTCGCTCAAATATTTCCAGCTTGCGAGTCCCTCGAGGCCCTCGTTGCGGCCGCGGACGGCGCCATGTACGAGGCCAAACAGAGAGGAAAGAACTTTGTCTTCTCCGCCGCGACGCCCGCGCCGGAAGACGCCTCTTTCTGACCTAGTGAGGGGTGGCGGACTGAAGCTTCTTTCGGTTCATGAAGTTCGCCGACGGCATCCGGCCGCTTTGCGCAGGCAAAGTCGCCGACGTATCATCCCTTCCCCTTGTTTGTTCTTGCTCGGCTTCCTAGGCTAACCCCATAGGATGGGCCAAGGATGGTGATATAGTGGCACGTGTACTCATCGTCGAAGATGAACCGACGGATCTGGCCATCACGAAAGGTATCGTGGAGCTACTGGGTCACGAGGTCCATCTCGCCTCGGATGGCGAGGAAGCCTTCAAGAAGTACCTGAGGAATGACATCGAGATCGTGGTCACCGATATTGGGATGCCTCGCGTGGACGGATTGGAGTTCATCGAGTCGTTGCTGGGGTTGTACCCTGATGCGGTAATCATCGCTGTATCCGGTGAAGGCCCGGACCGGCTCCACGCTGCGAGGCGCGCGGGTGCCGCCGCGCTCATCAGCAAGCCCGTCGGCCCCGAGGAGCTGGGCAAGGCCTTCACAGCGGCAGGCCTCAGCTGAGTCGCGGTGGCCATGCCAGCCTACCCACATCCGAAGGGAGGAAAGGGATGACGAGCCAGCGTAACATTCGTGTTGGAATCGCCTTGATCACACTCATTATCGCGCTCGGAGTCGGTTGGGCCGCCCTCGAGAAGACCATGGCTGCTCAGAGCGGAGCGCAAGCGCCCATGTTCGAGGTGGATCCCCTATGGCCCAAGCCATTGCCGAACCATTGGGTCCTCGGATCGACCATCGGCGTGGCGGTCGATGGCGAGGACCACGTGTGGATCATCCATCGAGCCCAGTCGCTTGCCGCCGGCGAACGGCGCCTGGACGCGGACCCGCCGACCGGTGAGTGCTGCGCCGCTGCCCCGCCCGTCCTCGAGTTCGACCAGGCCGGTAACCTGGTCGGACACTGGGGTGGCCCCGGTAACGGGTACGACTGGCCCACGTCGAACCACGGGATCTTCGTCGATCACCTGGGGAACGTGTGGATCGGCGGGAACGGCGGGGGGGACGCCCACGTCCTGAAGTTCACCCAGGACGGCACGTTTCTGGCGCAGTTCGGTCGTCCCGATGCACGCCGTGTCAGCGGTGCCGGCGCGGATGCGACGTACACCGGTAACAGCAACGACCCCGGGAGCTTCGGGCGAGTGGCCAAGATTTTCGTCGACCCGAATACCAACGAAGTCTACCTCGCCGACGGCTACCTGAACAAACGCGTGGCCGTGCTCGACGGGGAGACGGGCATGATGAAGCGCTACTGGGGTGCGTACGCCAACACGCCCGACGACAGTGACCTCGGGCCATTCGATCCGGATGCGCCACCGCCCCAGCAGTTCGGTAATCCGGTGCACTGCGCCGATCTGGCGCACGACGGGTTCGTGTATGTCTGCGACCGCCCTAATAATCGGATTCAGGTGTTCACGAAGGAAGGCGAGTTCGTGAAGGAGGTGTTCATCCAGAGACAGCCAGGCTACGCGTCGGCCTGGGACGTCGCCTTCTCGCAGGATCCGGATCAGACGTTCCTCTACCTGGCCGACGCGCCGAACGCGAAGGTGCACATCCTGTTGCGTGAGACGCTCGAGGAACTTACGAGCTTCGGTGACGGCGGGCGTCAGCCCGGTCAGTTCTACGGCGTGCACAGCATCGTCACCGACTCGCAGGGCAACATCTACACGACCGAGACGTTCGAAGGAAAGCGCGTGCAGAAGTTCGTCTACAAGGGCCTAGGCCCGGTCACAAGCCGGAACCAGGGCGCGGTGTGGCCGGCACCGTGATCAGCGCGACAGCCAGATGCCGATGGGAATGCCTCAGAGTTCGCATTGAACATTGAAGCTGAATCACGACGACGAGGACCTTGAGCGATTGTAGGCGAGCGTTGACGTCACGAGCCCCCGAGCGCCCCAGCGGCGTTCGGGGGGGAGGCATCTTCCATCCCTATCGACAGCTATGGGCCACCGAACGGAAACTCATGGCCGACGTCGGTGTGGCGGCGGCCGGGGGGTGGGACACAGTCCCTTTTCACAGAAAGCGCCGCAGGCCCGAAAAGCCTTGCGGCGCTTCTCTTTACACCAAGCTGGCGAACGGACTCGAACCGTTAACCTGCTGCTTACAAGGCAGCTGCTCTACCAGTTGAGCTACGCCAGCAAGTCGTAACTTTCCCGCACGACTCGTAAGATAGTCTCGGTATCTGCCTGTTGGTATGTCGTTACTGGAACGCGGCTCGACTTACGCTTGGCGGGTCCTCATCGGCGAAGTGGGGATGGACTATGTAAATCTGGTCACCCACCACGGCCGCGGTAGTCGCCTGAGTCTCGTAGGGCGCGACGCCCGCGAGTTGGGCTGTCACCCAATCATCGCTACTCGTCAGAGCGACGACCCGGTTTGAGGAATTGCTGACGATTGCGAGGCTGCCGTTGGGCATCCAGACCATGCCATCCTGGCCTGGGACAGCTTCGGGGAGCGCCACCGGGGTGGATTCATCGGGGGAGTCGAGCGGCACCTTCCAGAGCGTCTCACCTGCGGCCACCAGCAGATAGCCATCGGGATGCACTACGATACCGTTGAAGCCGAGAGCCTCGGCGGTGTCAGGCTGGTAAAAGACGGACGCCTGATAGTCGGAAGCCACCCGATAAATGACGCCGGCAAAGGTGTCGGTGACGTATGCCGTACCATCCGCCGCGACCGCGACATCGTTCGCAAAGTGACCCACGTCGGCCGGAGCATCTTCGATGGTCGACGCGAGATCGATCATCTCGATGCGATTCCCGGTCGAGAGATCGTATACGCCGAGCATCGCTTGACCAGTGCCCACTCCTTCAAAGACGGACCGGTCCGAGTTCGCGACCAGAAGGCGGTTGCGCTGCGCATCCACCTCGATTCCCACCGAAGAGACGAGATCCGGGTCGCTGACCACCGTGGTCACTCTCCCGTCAGGATGGATCTGGAAGATCGAGCCCTCCGAGAGTGAACCTGTAAGGATGCGCCCGTTCGTAGCATCGTATTCGATCCCCTCCGGAATGAACCCGCTCCTCTGCGCGACGATATTGGCAGGCAGAGAGACCTCTTCCGGCACCATAGCTTCGGTCTGAGCGGAGGGAGGCATATCTGTGGCGGCATTGCACGCGGCCGCCAAAGTGATCAGGCAAGCGGCGCCTAATACTCGATTCATCATAGATAGCTGATCCAGGTTGATTGGGTCGAGAAGGACGAGCGACTTCGGTGTACCCCCGAACGATCGACGTATCGTCGCGACCCACGTGCTCGGCCAGGACTTCGATCTCGTCCGCGAGCGAACCACTCTTGGAGAGGCTCGTGTCGAACGAAAGTCTCGCACGCCAACGGATGACCGGCAACCGATGGGGTACTCCTTACCTGACCCGCTTCCAGCGCGTGCCGCCCGGGGAATCCTCGAGCACGATGCCGCGCTCGCCCAGCTCGTCCCGGATGGCATCCGCGCGGGCGAAGTCCCGGTCCGCCCGGGCGGCTTTGCGCTCGGCGATGAGTGACTCGATTTCGGACGCAAAGTCGTCATCCACCTCGCGGCTCTCATATGCCACGCTGAGAAGCCCCATCACCTCATCCATCGAGGCGAGCGCCTTCCGCGCGGCTTCCAGGTCGGACACGGTGACGTCCGTAGCCGCATCCAACTCGCCGTTCACGCGGTTTACGAAGACGAACAACGCGGCGAGGGCCTCGGCTGAGTTGAGGTCGTCTTCGAGCGCCGCACCAAACGCCTCGATGGCTTCATCGCCCAGACGGGCCAGAGGACCTGGGGAGTCTGGAGGCTCCTCCCCGTCCGCCCCGACGGTCTCCGCCAACCGCGCCTCGAAGTCGAGGAGGCGTTGAATGGCGGCGGCGGAAGCCGCGAGACCGTCTCGTGTGAAGTTCAGTTCCCTCCGGTACTGGGCACCGAGCAACTGATGACGGATAGTGGCCGGCCCTAACCCCTCTTCGAGCAGCTCGCGAACCGTAATGGTGTTGCCGAGCGACTTGGACATCTTCCCGCCCTCGACGACCAGATGCTTTACGTGGACCCAGTGGCGGACGAAAGGCTTGCCGGTCACGCCCTCGGATTGGGCGATCTCATTCTCGTGATGAGGAAAGACGAGGTCTTCGCCGCCCATATGGATATCCAGCGTCTCTCCGAGCTCAGTGATGCTCATCACCGAGCACTCCAAATGCCAGCCGGGCCGCCCTCTTCCCCACGGAGAGTCCCAGGCGGCGCCCACCGCTTCGTCCGCAGGCTTGGTCGCCTTCCAGAGGGCGAAGTCGCGGACATTCTCCTTCTCGTACTCGTCGTCCTGCACGCGCGCACCCGGGTGGGTGGATTCGGGGTCCAGGCCCTTGAGGCGGCCATAGGCGGGAAACGCACCGATTGAGAAATAGACCGACCCGTCCTCCGCCGAATAGGCGAGTCCCTTTTCCTCCAGTCGTTCGATCCACGACACCATCTGTGGGATGTACCCTGTGGCCAACGGATAGCTACGAGCCGGAAGAATCCCGAGGGCTCGCGCGTCGGCCAGGATGTCCTCGGTGAATGGAGCCGTGTACTCCCGCACGTCCTTTCCTGCCTCGGACGCACGATCGATTGTCTTGTCGTCCACATCCGTGAGGTTCATGACGAAGTCCACGTCGTAGCCGGCCCACTTCAGGTAGCGGTGGAGTAGATCGTAGACCACAAAGCTCCGGTAGTTGCCGATGTGTGCGTGGTCGTAGACAGTCGGGCCGCATGCGTAAAGCCGGACACCGGGCGGATCGGCCGGCTCGAAATCCCTCACCGAGCGGGTCAACGTGTCGTAGAGTTTCAGGGCCATGTCGTCGTGAGGGTCAGCGTTGGTCAGGGTGGGTTTGGGCTAGCCAGGGTTGATCGCCCCGCCAGCCGGCCGGATAGGATGACGTCAAAGCCGCGTCTGGGGAAGAACCCGAACCTCAGCCACCCGCCACACGCCATCCTCGTATACGAACGCCACGAATACGGTCCGCGTGACCATCTCGGACATCCCCCGGATCCTCGACTCCCACCGGATTTCGGCGAATCCCTGTGGGGGCTCACCACCCACCTCGCCGGTCCGAGACACGCGTGCCGACGCGGCCTCACGGTTTTCCAGGTATTCCCGAATGGAGGCGCCGGCGCGCTGGGGGGAGAGAGCACCGAGAGGCCGCGCCTCCCATTGAATGCGAGCCCCACTCTGGGAAAAACGGCTCTGGAGCTGAGATACATCGCCGGCGGCCCACTGCGCCGCGAATCGGGCAGCAGCCTCTTCGAGGTCTTGTCCGAAGCACGCGGCGGGCGCACCGGCACCGACCACAATACCAAGCATTCCGACGACCAGCGTGCGCCGGAGAAATGCGGCTAGCGCCCTCACAGCCGGATCCTCGTCGGCGCCCCAGCCCTCATGCCGTCGGTACCGTGCTTGGGCCGGCCGCCTGTGCGTAAACCCGCCTCAGCGCCTCGACAGGGTCGAGCGCCTGGGTTACGGAACGCCCGATCACCAGGTAGTCGGCGCCGGCCGCCACCGCCTCGGCTGGCGTCGAGACACGGGCCTGGTCGTGCGCATCGTCCCCCGCAAGGCGAATCCCCGGGGTGACGACCACAAGATCGGATCCTATGGCCTCCTTTATCGGAGCCGCCTCCCGCACGGACGCAACCACACCCCCGAGCCCGGACTGCTGCGCGAGCCGCGCCAAGCGCACGACCTCATCCTCGAGCGAATCGACCTCCCGCCCCCACGAGTCCCCCACGTCGGACGCCGTCATCGACGTGAGCACGGTGACTCCGAGAAGCATGAGATCGGCGCCCGCCGCCTCGGCCGCCGCCTCCATCATGGGTCGTCCTCCCGTCGCATGGAGCGTCAGGATATCGACATTGAGATCACGGGCACTGCCAACGGCCCGCGCCACCGTGTTAGGGATATCGTGCAGCTTGAGGTCGAGGAAGATGCGTTTGTCCCTCGCCGCGAGCGCTCGGACCAGGGAGGGGCCCTCTCGGGTGAAGAGCTCGAGGCCCACCTTGTAGAAGTCGGTCTGCTCGCCGAGGCAATCCACCAGGCCCATGGCCTCGTCGAGCGTCGGAACGTCGAGCGCGATGATCACCTGCGCCATGTTAGCCTGGCCTTCCCGGAACACTCACGGGGCGGTCCACTCTATCGTACACGCCGATCAAGTCCTGAATTTTCTCGACTCCCATTTTTTCCCCGTACCTGGCGATCCCTTTTCCTACCCGCTGGGCCGTCCTCGGGTCGGCGAAGGTGGCGGTACCGACCTGAATTAACGATGCGCCCGCCAAAAGATACTGGAGCGCGTCCCCGGCGTCCGTGATTCCACCGACTCCGACGAGAGGAATCGACGTGCACGCCCTGGCCCGATGCACAGCGTGCACGCCTACGGCCCGCAAGGCCGGTCCGGACAGACCGCCCGAGCCTGCGCCGAGGGTGGCACTCCGCGAGGTGATGTCGATGACCAGGCCCGGCATCGTGTTCACGAGGGTGAGTCCGTCCGCGCCGGCATCCTCCGCGGCCTCCGCAACCGGCCCGATATCGGGAACGTTGGGGGCGAGTTTGACGAGGAGCGGACGATCGGTCCTCCCCCGGACTCCTTCAACAACGCTCCTGAGAGCCTCGGGGTCCAGGGCGAAGGGGAGCCCACCGAGGCGAGTGTCGTTGGGGCAGGAGAGATTGAGCTCGTAGCCCAGAAAACCGCGGACCGGCTCGAGCCCCTCGACGATGCTCCAATACTCGTCCGGTATGTAGCCGGCCACGCTCACGAACACCTGGATACCCGAGAGGTGTTCCCGCATCCAGGGGAGCTTTTCCGAGCACACGCGTTCCAAGCCGGGGTTCGCAAGACCGACCGAGTTCAGCATCGCGTTTCCAGCCTCCACGACGCGGGGCGCGGGATTGCCGAGCCGAGGCTCGAGCGTCACCGATTTCGTCACGATGCCGCCCACAGCGTCGAGGTCGAGGACATTCTCGAGTTCCTCGCCGAATCCGCACGTTCCGGCGGCCAGAAGGACAGGGTTGTGAAAGGTCGCTCCGAACAGGGTCTGGCTCAGTCGCATCGTCGTCTAGAAGGGTGATCGGAAAGGGGGGTGGGTTGCCGTCACTCTTTCGGCACGCCCGTGAGTTGCCGCCGGGCCGACAGTTCCTCGTCGACGCGCGCCAGCAGCTGGTCGAGCGTCCCCTGAAGCCCGGACTCCAACGCCCCTAGTTCAGGCCCAGAGTGGCCATCACGAGCATAGCGAACATAGGCATCCCCCGAGAGTGCCTCGATCCGCTGATCGAGCCACCTCCGCTGTGCCGGATCCGTCGTCAGTTCCCTGGACGCGAGGAGCGCCTTCCCGGACCACAGCGCGTCGGGCGCGGCAGCCGCATAGGCCTGAAAGAGTGCCGCCGAAAGCCGTCGGGCCGCCAAGACATCTCGGGAAATCTCAGCAGCGGCGACCAGTGCGATGGGCTCCTCGTCGAGCCCGTACTCGGTGAGAAGCTCTACTCGGCGGATCGCGTTTAATATGGCCTGAGCTTCTTTAGACGTCACCGCCGGAAAAAGAACGGTCCGAAGCGGCGCGAGCTGTTCCACCGTCTCAGCCTCGGTAAGACTCCACCTCGCCAACGTCACTCTGGCGCCTGCGGCCCTCTCCCCCAGGCCCGACCCGACCGAACGCGCGTCTTTCCTCGCACGATCCATATCGCCCGCCTCGTAGGCGAGCCAGGCGCGCGTCATCAACAAACGGTCCCGTGCATCCCGGGACCAACGGGCGTCCTCGGCGTTGTCCAAGAGGACCAGGGCGCTTCGCGGGCCCCATCGGTCGGCAAAGCGCCGGGCCAGCGAACTGATGGAGTCGCTGTATGCTTGGGCCCGGCTCATGAGGATCAGCGCCTGGATTCCCTGATGGATACGAGTCAAATCCGGCACCTCAAATCCCCAGGCGACTCGCTCGAGGTCGGCCGGCACAGCCTGACGGATATGCGCCTCCCCCGCCCGGTCCAGGTCTTGCCACCCCTGCTCCACCATCCCCTGCTGAAAGAAGGCACGTGCGCGCCAGAGATGGGCCTCCGCTCGGTAGGTGCGGGCATCGATGCCCTCAATCGCATCGTCGAGAAGAGCAAGCCCTCGGGCCGTCTCTCCAACCGACACGGCAAGGGCGCCGCGGTAGAGGGCCGCCTGGCCCCTCACGTCGGGATCGGTACTGATTTCGAGTACCTGTTCCAGCGCCCGGTTGGCGTCCGGGATCTCTCCCAAGCGAAGCTGAGCCTTGGCGATGAGGAGGAGTGCATCATCGGCCCTCGGCCGTCCTCGTCGGCCCGGTACCCCTTGGTGGCCTTGGCGACAGCCTCGTGATAACGGACCGAACCTGCCGAGTCCTGGCCGGCCAAGCGCAAGTTCTCGGCCTCTCCGTACAGGCTCTCCGCGTTATGGATCGTGTTGTTGAAGATGCAACCCACCAAGAACCCCGAACCCAAGACCGTAAGGGCGACAACGTGTCTCGGGCGGTGGGTTCTCACCGTGGCGGGCCTTGAAGCGCCACCCCCCGCCCCGGGGGGTATCGTTGGAAGAAATCCCGGACACCCTGGGCCAGGGCCGCGGCAACCCCACGCTGGAATTCGGCACGGGATAGGACACGCTCCTCTTCACGGTTGGAGATGAATCCGACCTCCACCAATACCGCCGGCATCAAAGCATTCGTGATCACCGCGAAGGGTCCCTGCTTTACACCGCGGTTGGGGCCTGGGTGGACTTCCTCCAGCTCAAACTGAATCCCCTCCGCCAGAAGTGAAGACCAATGCTGGTGGTCGAAGTTGCGCAGTTCCCGCATGATGAAGCTCAGATCCACATCTTCCACCTCAGCACCGTCCAATTCGGCCTCGAGTTGGAGAGGCGCATTCTCGAGCGCGGCCACCCTTTGCTCGTGCTCCGTACGGGCCTCGGACAGGAAGTACGTCTCGAAGCCACGGATGGCGGGGCTCGATGGGGACGAGTTCACATGGATGGAGATGAAGATGCCGGGTCGGTCCCCCTTCCACAGCGTGGCCTGCGGACCTCGCTCCCAGAGCGGCACGAGCACGTCCCGGTCACGCGTCATGTACACCTCGAGGTCCTCATCTCCCCTGAGTTCCCGCTCTAGATAGCGCCCGATGGTCAGTGCAATATCCTTTTCTCGGCGCCCACCACGGCCCGTGGTGCCGGGGTCGCTGCCCCCGTGGCCCGGATCGATCACGACCACGCGTTTTTCGGGGTTCTGTGCCTCTTCCAAATCCCGCTGTAGTGTGGGTGCGGAGAGGTTGTCCGTCGAGACCGGTTCGTCTCGGGAGAGTTCGTCTCTAGAGGGTTCGTCGGTCCGCATCCTTCGACCCACGATTTCCACCGGGCGGTATTCGGTGGCTGCTTCCGGCCACAGGGATGGGTCGAGGACCTCGAGCGACCCCCCACCGGGCGAAAACGCATACGCCTCGCTCGCCCGCGCCGGAAGGAAGTCGACCACGAACTGGAGAGGAATCTGAACGGAGCCGTCCCCTGAAAAAGGTGCGCTCACGAGTTGGAGCAGCTCTTGGTTCCAGTGGAAGAGGGGGCTGTCCAACGAAAACTCCACCATAGGCCCTTCCAAACCGAGTCGGGCGCGGAGCTTTGGTACATCCACCTCGATCGCCCAACCCAGCTGACGCAGCGCCTCATGAGACACTGTCGCGTATCCGCGCGACCGTCTGACGCTCAGCGATAGAGACGAGTCATCTGGGCCGTGTACGAGGAGAGAATCGCCCGCTTGAGCCGAACTGGGAGTGGGTCCACTGAGGGCCATCACGAGCGCGGCCAGGATGCCGAGAATACCCGACAACCCGGATCCGCGACTTGCACGGAAGAAACCAACGACGAACGACGGCGCGGCAACACTGATCATCGGTGCTTGCTCATGGCTCGTTTGGCCTCCCTATCCTGAGTCTGCTTCTTCAGCTTTTCACGCTTGTCATACAGGCGGCGTCCCCTCGCCACCCCAAGAAGCACCTTCGCGTTCCCTTTCCGGAAGTAGATCTCGAGGGGGATCAGGGTGAGTCCCTTCGCTTCGGTCTTACTCAACAGACGGCGAATCTCCTCACGGTGCAGGAGTAGCTTCCGTACACGGTCAGGATCCTGGTTGGCCCGATTCGCCTGTTCGTAGGGTGAAATATGGAGGTTGTAGAGCCAGACTTCTCCCCCCTCAACCCGGGCGAAGGCATCCCGAAAGGCCAACTGCCCGGCCCGAAGCGACTTCACCTCCGGTCCCTTGAGCACGATCCCAGCCTCATGGGTATCCAGGATCTCGTATTCGTGCCGAGCTTTTCGATTTCGCCCCACGACCTTGCGGCCGGTTTCACCGCCACCATTCCGGTCGCTCAACAGTCCTCCACCATCACGCCGAGGTTCCGAGGGCAGTCCGAATCTGCACCTTTCGCGCTTTTCGCATGGTGTAAACCTGGTCGATTTCTCCGCTGAGGACAAACACTACCGACGCGTAATAGATCCAGAACAAGAGCACGACTACGGTGGTGAGATTCCCGTATGCGGAGCGGTAGTCGGCTACAGACGTGACATACCAATGAGGCCGGCACGACGGGAACTGAGAGGGGAAGCTACGGTGCCGGCACTCACGAGCGTCCCGACTCGGTCACTATTCGTCTACGTCTTCCTCCGGGGACGGCGTCGCGCCTACGGCCGCCTCCCTCGCCGCAGCGATCCCCGCCTTGGCGGCGGCCTTGGAACGCTCGAGTTTGTCTTCGAGATCCGTACGGGCCTCCTCGGCCGCCATACGTCCCGATTCTACCGCGTCGCGCACCAACTCGACACGAGACTCCACGCCCTCCCGAACGTTCTCCAATCGATCTTCGAGGGTGAGTTGGGCCTCGCGCATGCGCTCCTCAGCTGCAGCGCGGAGCTTCTGGGCACGGACCCGTATCTCCTCCTGTGTCTCTTCGCCGGATTGGGGAGCGAAGAGCAGAGCCAGCCCAGCCCCGACCAACGCACCGAGGCAGAACGACCCAAAACTCCCGCCACTGTCCCGCTCGACGAGGATGTAAGGGAGGTCATCTTGATTACGCATGATGTGCACTCCTTCCGCAGCGTCTGGAAGCGGGGCAAGGCACCCGCAACCATCTCAAAATATACCGCCGAGGGGAGTCAGATCACAGGGAACGTCTTCGCCTATCCCTGTCCGAGCCGCCAACGGACATCCGGACCCCATCCTTTCGGCGGATCGTACCCCTTCCGACCCATCAGCCCATATGTGAGGTGCTTGCCCAGCTCGACTCCCGGTTGATCGAGCGGGTTCACGTCGTACAATGCGCCGGCGTAGACCGTAGCGACGGACATGAGCATGAAGAGCTCTCCGAGCGTGGACGCATCGAGACACTCCAGCTCGAAAGTCATGTTCGCCCGGCCGCTCCGGCGGAGTGCCTCGGCCGTCGCCAGTCGTTCGGCATCTATGAGCTGACCCAGCGTGTGTCCTCCGAGATAACCGGTAGCGGGCATCGAGGCTCGATGAGTCCCAATCTCTGTGTCGGGTCGTGACCCGGTGAGCGCGAGGAAGATGACGACCTTGTCCAGAGGTCCCTCGATGAACAGTTGTAGCTGGGCATGCTGATCGGTAACCCCCAACGCCGGAAGCGGCGTCGGTCCGGTGTGGACGACGTTGCCGGCACGATCGTGCGCCTTGCCGAGAGACTCGGCCCAGAGCTGCTGAAACCAGAACGAGAAGGACCGGAGGCGCTCCGAATAGGGCATCATCACGTGGATCGATGCGCCCGATTCGGTATGAGCCATGTGAAGCAGTGTAGCCATGAGTCCTGCCGGGTTCTCTGACAGCACCGGCGTTCGGCAGTATTCCTCGGCCCGCGCGGCGCCTGCGAGAAGTCCCGCCGCATCCAGGCCAGCGAGGGTGGCCGGAAAGAGTCCCACCGGCGAAAGCACGGAAAAACGGCCTCCGACGTTTTCCGGAATCGGCAGGCTTTCGATTCCCTCGGCCTCGGCTATCGAGCGCAGGGCTCCGTTCTGTGGATCGGTGGTGAACACGAAGTGCTCCCCCACCTTTTCCGTGCCTACCTCCTCGATCAGCAGCCCTTCGACGACCAGGTAGAGCGCCATGGTCTCGGCGGTGGATCCCGACTTGCTGACGACGTTGAACAGCGTACGGCGGAGATCGAGATGCTCTATCGCGTCCAAGACGTCATCAGGATCCACGTTGTCGAGGATGTACATCCGGGGCCTGCCCTCCCGTTCCTCGTTCGATCGCCCGTTCCACCACGGCCCCAGCAGCGCATCTCGCAGCGTCCGAGCGCCCAAGGCGGAACCCCCGATCCCGATGACCACGAGATTCTCGAACCGCCCCTGCAGGCGATCCGCAAGGTCCTGCGCATGGCCCACCCCCCCTGTGTCGTACGGAAGCTCGAGAAATCCAGTCTCACCGGAACGCCGAGAAGACTCCACCTTTTCATGGGCCGCACGAAAGCGATCTGCGAGGTCTCCCCTGAGACGGTCCGGGTCGACTCCATCCACGCCGAGGCGCTCCATTACCATGTTCGAAAAATCGAGTGTGATGGGCGTCATGAGATCTCGATACTCAGACCGTCGTAGGCCGGAGTCACGTTTTCGGGGAGCCTATCTATCAATTCCTGGTGCCGAACTCGATGGGTGAGATGGATGAGGAAGGTGCGCTCCGCTCCCACGGTCCTCGCCGCATCGACGGCCTCTTCGACGTTGAAATGAGTCGGATGCGGCCGACCGAACCACAGCGCATTGAGTACCAGAACGCTCACACCCCTCAGTGTTTCCAAGGCGGCCACCGGTAGTTCCTTCGCGTCGGTGACGTAACCCAGGGACCCGACGCGAAAGCCGTATACGGTGACCGGCCCGTGAGGCACCACCACCGGATCGAAGCGGTGGCCAAGGATCATCGTGGCCTCGTCGGGCCCGAACGGCTGGAGGCGCACACGGGGCTTGCTCGTTCCCTCGGGGGGTTGAAAATCGTCGTCGAAAATATACGAGAACCGGGTTCGAAAGAGATCGTCATACTCCTTTGGAACGAAGGCAGGGATATCACGCCTCTGCCGAACCGTGAAGACGCGTAGATCGTCAATGCCGTGTACATGGTCGGCATGGCCGTGCGTATACCACACCGCATCGACATTTCCGGCACCGGCAGCAAGCAACTGGAGTCGGAGTTCAGGCGGTGTATCGATCAGAACCGTGCCCTCGTCTAACTCGAGTAAAGCCCCGTGTCGCGTCCGCTTGTCCCGGGCGTCCTCTGAGGTGCAGACGTCGCAGTCGCACCCGACCACCGGCACGCCGAAAGAGGTTCCTGTCCCGAGGAAGGTGAGTTTCATAAGTCCCATACAGGCGGAGGGGTCCGTGGAAGCTGCCCTTGGGCGATCTGAAGAGCAAGGCTCTGCTACGGACCAAACCATGACCCGCTTGCGCGCGGGCGCCTCCGGACCGAAGCTCCCGGCATCATGACGATACGACTGATCTCAGACGCGTCCTCTCTCCCCGAGTTGGGCGAGGGCCTGACGGGAAAATCCCGGATGGCCGTAGACCTCGAAGCCGCCGGCTTTCATCGGTATTCGGATCGGGTCTGTCTACTTCAGGTGAGCAGCGGCGACCATAATTTCGTCGTCGATACGCTCGCCGTCGATCCGTCTGACGTCCTCCGGGGCCCGTTGGAAAGCCCGACCGTGACGGTCCTCCTTCACGGCGGCGATTATGATCTTCGACTCCTGGACCGGGACTTGGATCTACACCCCGTGAAGCTTTTCGACACGCAGACCGCTGCGGCGCTTGTGGGAGAGACGTCTCTCGGGCTCGCGGCGCTCCTAGAAAAGTACCTCGATGTCCACGTTTCCAAGAAATACCAGCGCGCAGACTGGGCGAAGCGTCCTCTGCCGGATGATATGCTGGACTATGCGGCGTCGGACACGCGCTATCTGCATGATTTGGCTGACGTCCTCACTGAGCGGTTGGAAACACTCGGGAGAAGCTCCTGGGCGGAAGAGGAATCGACCCTCATGGAAGCGTTACGCTGGAGCGCCGACGGCGACGACGATCCCGTCACCAAGATCAAGGGTACGCGAGATTTCGAGCTCCGTGAGGTGGCCCTTCTCCGTGAGGCCTGGTTCTGGAGAGATGAGGTGGCCCGCGCCCGGGATCGCGCCCCCTTCCGAGTGGCTGGAGATCCGGCGCTCCTCAAAGTGGTACGTGAGCGGCCGCGAGACATTTCAGCCCTTGGGGGCGTAAATGGTTTTTCGCCCCAGCTCGCGGAACGGTCGGGCAAGGAGTTACTCGATCGGCTCGAGCAGACCGACAGCCTCGACGATTCCAAGCTCGTGGGTTATCCCCCAGGTCCCCTCGCCCCACGCCGGCCCACGCCCGAGGTGGAGGACATCGCCAACCGCCTCAAAGCGATTCGTAACGAGACGGCTGAGGCCCTGGGGATCGCCCGGGGACTGCTGATGTCCAACACCGTGATCTTGGAGATCGCCCGTACCCAACCGAGTTCTGTTGATGAGCTCGCTGGGATGACAGGGGTGAGGCGCTGGCAAGCAGAGGCATTGGCGGATCGGATCTTGGCAAACCTCTAGAGTGGGTTCGCAGAAGGGGACCAGCCCCTAGGCCACGTCCTCCTCTTTCCGCTTGCAGTCGATGCAATACCTCGCATGTGGGAGCGCGTCGAGACGCTCATACCCGACCTCGGAGCCACAGGTGTGGCAGTTTCCGAAGTTCTTAGGATCATCGTACAGCCGGCGTAGCGCCTCCTCGAGGCGATAGATGTAGCGTCCCTCTTTAGTCGCGAAGAGGGCGGCCTTCTCACGCTCCATCGCTTCGGTCCCCTGGTCCGCCATGTGGTCCGTATAGGCGGATAAGTCGGAGTCCATCGACTCTCGATCGAGCTTGGCAATGCGGTCGAAGAGCCCCAACGCCTTGAGCGCTCTTGCCCGCTCATCCATGAGCCGACCCTCGATGTGCTGGAGCTGCTTCTTGGTCAACATTCCGAATTTGTATCGCGTTCCGATTGTGGAAGAGCGCGGCCAACTCGCCCCAAGGCGAGGACCCCAAGGCGAGGAAATTAATCGAATCGGAAAATGTCGTCTACGTCAACGCGGCATCTTCACGTGTTAGTGTCCTGAGTCGGCGGTTCAGCAAAAATTCGCGGCAGAATCAGATCGGTCGGATCCCAGCCCCTACGTGAGGGTAGTCCCGTGTTCCCGGACGAAGAGATCCGCAGGTTCGTCTGGGACTCGGACATCAACGGGAGGTCACGAGGCCAACGTGGAAACCATCGAGTGCAGGCGTTGTGGACCCGATAAACCGAAGCTGGCCAAGCCCCCGTTTCGGACGGAATTGGGCAACAGCGTCCAGGAGCAGATCTGCTCCCAATGCTGGGCGGACTGGCTACAGCATCAGACGCTTCTGATCAACCACTACGGGCTCGACCCGCGTGACGCTAAGGCCCGGGAGTTTCTGTACGGTCAGATCGAAACCGTATTACTGGCAGGCGGGGAGGGGAAGCAAGTCGATACCTCGCAGCAGGGTGAGATCGAGTGGTAGATTCTAGGGCCGTTGCCGGTTTAGGCTCCGGGCAGCACGAGGTTCCGGCACGCGTCGTCCCAACCCAAACGCACCAGCATGCCTCCGGCCCACGACGCCTGAAGCTGGACAGCACCGGGGCAGCGCGCGTCCAGCTCGTCCAGCGCCTCCTGGTGAACTAACCCGGCGTTCTCCAACACGACATACTCGATTCCAGAAGCGGACCAGACCGCGAATTGCTCCGAGGGAATACCCCAGATGGGGCCGTCCCCAGCAAGGCGAAAACGGGCACTGGGTGCGACGCGGCGGCCTGTGTGAAGAGCCAGTCCCGCCCACAGCTCCGGGGCTCCCACGACGCCGGTCTGTGGGACGCGCTCCTCGACAGCCGACACGGCCCGGGCAAGCATGAGTTCCCTCACTCGGAGGGGCTCCACATGACGCCCACCTCCGAGGGCAAACACACTCGCTGAACCCAACGCGAGAATCCAAGCCAGACCCATGACCCCAACCAGGACCGTGCGGGGACTCGGTCGCGCGCCATCGGTGAGGATCCCACGAGTCAGCCTCTCCGCCTCCGGTCCAAACCCGGCCACCATGACCATCCCCAGGACGGGGATGAGCGGCATCACCAGACGGACCTCCTGATAGGGCCACAACCAGAGCATCACCGTAAGGAGAGCGGCCGTGAGAATCGGTGTCCACGTCCGGGCGGAGAGCCGGCGTACCCCGACGACGAGCACTGCGCAGGCAACGCCCCCCACCACAATGGCGTCCCAGCCCTGTGCGCCTAGAAAGAAAACTCCAACGATCCGACCACCCAGCGCGAGCCCTTGCCCAACCATGGCGTCGAAGAATCCGCTTTCCCCACCGGCCTGGCTGGCGAGCCAGCCGGCATAGGGACCGAGTGTGTCGCGTAGGGGAGCGGGAATCGCGGCCGCCGCCCGGCCTGACCAGATCATCCATGGCGCAATGATCAACAGGGCCCCGCCGGCGCTCCGGACCGCCCACACGGCGCTGCCCCGTAGCAGTAGGGCCAACGGCACGGCGATGCCTACGGCTAACCCCATGGTTCGGGTGTGGTACGCGAACGTGAATACAGCCAAGAATTCCCCGAATCGGCGCCACGTCGGCTCGGCCTCCAGGCGAGAGCCCGTCCAGAGCGCCGCAACCAGGGCGACCAGGAAGAGCGGCTCGGACAGAGGCACCAGGGCCAGTCGCCACAGATCGGGAAGCAACCAGAGCAGAACTGCGGTTGCCATCGAACTCCGCCATGAGAAGTTCAGCGAACGCAGATAGGCCGCGAACAGCCCCCCGCTCGACGCCACGAACAGGAGATTGAAAATAGACGCGAGTGTCCCCTGCCCCGCCGCCTCGGGCGCGACCCTCCACAATAGGGCGAGGAAGACGGGATATAGCGGGGGGAACTTTGCTCCGGGCGGGGACCCGGCGACCTGGGAGTACCGGAGGCCTTCGCCATCTGCGAGAGATTTGCCGAGCAGTAGATATGCACCGTCATCGTGCCACACGCCGGGCGGCACAGCGGCCCAGGCCAAGAGGCCGACAACTGCCAGGCCCACCGTCACGATCAGGGGTACGACGAAGCCGGGTATCCGCCCTGTAGCCGGAAAGATCCCAGGCTCCTCCAGAGCGGTAGGGTGGCTCATCGCAATGCCGGAATCAGCCCCGTAAGACTACCTCGATGTCGACGAGCGCATCCTCGAGTGTCGTCTGATCGATCGTAAGAGGAGGCGCGAACCGAATGACCTGGTGGTGCGTCTCCTTCGCAAGAATCCCCTTGGCCTGAAGGGCCTCGCAGAAGGGCCTTGCGGTACCGGACGACTCCTTGATCACGACACCGATCATGAGACCGCGCCCACGAACTTCAACTACGTGAGGGGAGCCGATCTCGCGGAGTCGATCGGTAAACCACGTGCCGAGCTCATCGGAGCGCTCCGAAAGTTTCTCATCGAGGATGACACGTAGAGAAGCACGACCGATGGCCGCCCCCAGTGGATTTCCTCCGAACGTCGAGCCGTGGTCACCCGGCTGGAAAACGTCCATGATTTCGGCGTCGGCGATGGCCGCCGAGACCGGGTAAACTCCACCGCCCAACGCCTTGCCCACGATGAGCACGTCGGGCCGGACACCCTCCCAATCACAGCAGAAGAGGCGCCCGGTCCTTCCGAGCCCCGTCTGGATCTCGTCCCCCATGAACGCGATGCGCCGCTCCCGGCAAATCTCGGCAGTCCGACGCAGGTATCCATCCTCCGGCACGACCACGCCGCCTTCGCCCTGGAGAGGCTCGACCAGGAATCCGACCGTGTTCTCGGTGACGGCCGCCTCGAAGGCATCAGCATCACCGTAGGGGACCAGCACGAAGCCGGGGGTGAACGGGCCAAAACCCTCGCGGTACTGGTCCTCGGATGAGAAGCCGACGATGGTCGTCGTCCGCCCGTGGAAGTTGTTTTCACAGACGATGATCTCGGCTTTCCCCTCGGGAACGCCCTTCACCTGGTAACCCCATTTCCGGACCGCCTTGATTGCGGTCTCGACGGCTTCCGCGCCTGTGTTCATGGGAAGGGCCTTCTCGTACCCCGTGGCTTCACAAAGCTCGCGCACAAACGGCCCCATCTGGTCGTTGTGGAACGCCCGTGACGTCAGTGTCAGCTTCGACATCTGCTCCTCGGCCGCCGCCATGATCACCGGGTGACGGTGTCCCTGATTCAGGGCCGAATAGGCAGAAAGCATGTCGAGATACCGGTTCCCGTCCACGTCCCAAACCCACGCGCCTTCCCCGCGCTCCAACACGACCGGAAGAGGCTTGTAGTTGTAGGCACTGAACTGCTCGGCCTCTGTGAGATAGGAATCGGTCGTCGATGCGCTGGCCTGGGTCATGGCACTACTCGTGTGATAACGTGGTTGCTGCAGAGAGGGTGTGAAGAACGGCTCGCCCGATCATGGTCGCCGCGTCCGAAGATTTCAAGAGCCGGGGACATCCGTCGATCACGGGACGCACTGAGCGGTCGACGAAGTCCGGCCCGATGTCGCTCACCGGTTCCGGTACACGACCTCAGCCACCACCTCTCCGACCATGCGGAGCGTCTGGGCGCTCGTGTTTTCCGGAACATCCCGAGGTGTGTGCCAGAAGCCGTTCCCCGGACCGTACTCGAAATCGATAATGTCGGCCACGGGAATACCTGCTTCGTTGAGTTGGACGTGATCGTCGACCACCCTCACGGTCCGGTCCATAGGAAAAAAACGGCGGTATCCGAGGTCGGCCGCAATACCCCAAATTCGCTGAACAACCTGACCGGCATCTTCCATGGAGTAGGCCTCTACGGGAAAGCTGGGATCCGCATCCGCCACCATATCGAGGAGGATGCCAAAAGCCGGAGGGTTCTCGCTTCCGATTCCAGCGACGTATTGCCGGGCGCCCAGAAACATGTCCTCCGTGGACGGCCCATAGTCCTCACCGTCGCTGAAGAGGAGCTCGACGCCCCGGGCTGGGGGCTGGTTGTTGAACATCCGGGCCAACTCCATGAGAACCGCCGTGCCCGAAGCGCCGTCGTTGGCACCGGGGACCGGCCGGTCCCGGTCGGCCTCCTGAGTACTCTGGTCTGACCTCGGCCGCGTGTCCCAGTGGGTAAGGAGGAGCATCCGGGAGCCGTCCGCGGGCCCGAACCGGGCGATCACGTTGGTCAGATCGAGTTCGTGGCCCTCCCCCGTCACGTGCTTGAAGGGGTCGAGAAACACCGTATCGGCGAGAGCTCGCAGTTCAGTCTCCAACCACTCCAGCTGCTGGGCATGCCCCGCCGACCCGGGTATGCGGGGCCCGAATGCGACCTGTCGCTCGAGATCCTGGAAGGCACGATCCGCGTCGAATAGCGGCCGCTCGACTCGGACCGTGACGGTACTCTCTCCGGAATCACCCCCACCACACGCGGCGACCGCAAGCGGTATCGCGCCCACCAGCATCGCCCATCGCTTCATCACATCGCACTCACACTTCCGGGGGACTTTCCATCTCCGCCGCCACCTGGGCGGCATGTTCTTTCATTCTTAGGGTCATCGAGTAAAAGCCGTTCCTTCGGTTGACCGACAGATGCTGCTCCAGCTCCAACCGCTCGAAGAGCCCTTCCACATCGGTCGAAAGGATCTCTTCCGGCGTCTTGCCATTGTAGATCATCAAAAGCACAGCGATCAGGCCCTTGACGATATGTGCGTCGCTGTCGGCCCGATATACAACTTCGGACCGGTCCGAGCCCTCGACGGTCACGAGCCAGACCTGGCTCAGACATCCTGGAACAAGGTGCTGTTGATCCCGGAATTCCTCCGGGTACGGCTCCAGCTTCCGCCCAAGCTGGATGAGGTATCGATAGCGGTCCTCCGAGGAGCGCAACCTGTTGAAGCGCTCGGCAAATTCGTCGGGGGTCACGGGTGGCCTCTGTCCTGGACAGGCTCTTGAAGGTGGCGGTGTCGGGTTAACCAGCGGCCGAACGGCTGGATCCGGTGCTCAATGAGATCGCTTTGAGGGCGCTCAGGAGTTCCTCCGCGACGAATGGCTTCTGAAGGAACGGAATATCATACCGCTGACAGAGAAGTGCTTCCTCTTCATCCAAGGCCGTGCCACTCATGACGACTGCCCGTGAGTCTGGGTATTTCTTGAGGAGGCTCACCGCGAGATCTACGCCGTCACCGTCCGGCAAGATCTGGTCGATCACCAGCATGTCGGGCACCTCCTCCTCCACCTGGCGCAGGGCGTCCTCGACCGTCGAGCCAACTAGAACCCGATGCCCCTCATCGCTCAGAACCCGGTCCAGCCAACCGAGCACGGCATCATTGTCGTCGATCGCGAGCACGGTCGCCGGCGGAGCGGCTGGAAGAGGCGCCCCACCCACGGCGAGCAGAGTCAGATGAGCTCCGTCTTCGTGGAGGTCGACTCTGACCCGCGCCCCAGGTGTGACCTCGCCGTTTGCAACCATGGCAGCCAGTGGCTGCGTCAAGTGAAGGTGGATGATCCGCCTCAGCTCCCTCGCTCCGTACTCCATGCTGGTCCCTTTTTCGAGCATGAAGAACCGAGCCGCTGGAGCCACCTCGATGTCGAACGATCGGCTACCGAGTCGGCTCTGAACATGCCGCTGTAGCTCGACCACGTGTTGCTCGAGGATTGCCACCAGAGACTCGTTTCCCAACGGACGATAGGTGATGACGGCGTCGATCCGGTTGACGAATTCGGGGAGAAGTGACGCCGGACCGCCCTCAGCCCTACGCGCTCCAGGTGGGCAGAGAGCTCGGCCCCGGGGCGCCTCGCCGGCGTCTCGAAGCCCAGCCCCGGCTGGAGCTCGGACACCATGTCCCTCGCACCAAGGTTGCTCGTAAGGAAAATCAGAGATCTTTCGAAGTTCACCTCGCCACCGTCTCCGAGCCGTAGCGAGGCCTTGTCGAGCACGCCGAGCAGAAGCTGAGACAAGGATGGGGCAGCCTTTTCGATTTCGTCGAAAAGAACGAGCGAGAGATCGCACCCGGCGCTCGTCGTGTCGTCGAGCACGAGTTGGTTCAGGCGCGGCTCCGTCTGGGCGTGCCCCACATACCCAGGGGGAGCTCCAATGAGCTTCGCCACTTCATGCTCGCTCTGGAACTCACCACAGTCGATCTTGACGATCCTACGGGCATCGCCGTGGAGGACCTCGGCAAGCGCCTCGACGGTCCGGGTCTTCCCCGTCCCGGTCGGTCCGAGCAGAAGGAATACGCCTACCGGGCGGCCCTCCGGGGCGAGCCCCGACCGGTGAAGTTGGATGCTCGGTACGATGTGCTCCAATGCGTGGGCCTGCCCCACCACCCGGCTGGAGAGGAGTCCGATCAATTCGTCGGTGCGGTTGATCGGCGCCCGCTCCCGATCCTTTTCCGCTCCCAAAGGCTCACTCACTTCAAATCTCCTTCGTCGAACCCTTTCCGCAGCCTGTGGCGCCCGGAATCTCAGTGGAGATGAGACCGACTCGCGAGGATTTCAACGCCCCTGGCCGAGCGTCACCGGACTCGTGTGGCGTCCCAGAAGTTCTCGGACACCACACTAAAATATCGGCAGGCCCCTGTTCCTACGTAAACCCCGAAGGTGGGGAAAAGAAACGGGCCCGCACCGCCTCGGGCGACGCGAACCCGGTCCACGGGGCTAGAAGGGTGATCGGAAAGGGGGGCGGGCCGCGTTGCGGATGCCACGGCTCCAGATCATCCACATTGGCTGTATCCACAGATGTGGCACTTCACGCAACCCTCCTCGAACGAGAGTTGGCCAGCTCCGCATTCCGGGCAACTGCCGAAGAAATTGGTCTGGGCCCCACCACCCACAGAGAGCTGCGCCTGTGTCCCACCCGCCTGAACGGAAGCACCGAGCGGAAGCGTCTCCTGCACGCCTTCTTTCTCGGCCATGTACCGTTCGATGGCCTGGCCGATCGCGTCGGGTAGAGAGAGCACCTTGTTCGGACCCACTCCGACGGCGCGATCCGAGGAGATTCCCCGGAGTTGGTCTCTCACGGCAGACACGGGGATGCCGGAACGGAGCGCCATGGATATGAGCCGCCCCACCGCCTCGGCATCCGCTGTCGCGGCGCCGCCCGCCTTCCCTAACGTACAGAAAACCTCGAAAGGGCGGCCGTTCTCGTCTTCGTTGATGGTGACGTAGCAGTCGCCGAGCGGGGAAATCATTTTGAACGTACGGCCCCGCAGCATGGAGGGGCGTTGACGCTTGTGGCGAGCCGCGGCAGCGGTCAGATCCGCTTCGTCTCTTTCGCCGTTGACTCGATCCAGCTCCATCTGGAGCACATGGAGAGCCTGCCGGGTGTCCGCGAGCATCTCCTCGAGAGCCACGACGTCACCCCCCGCCTCACCGGCGTACTCGGCTGATTTTCCAGTCTTTCCGGTCGACAGCACCTGTCCGGATCTCGACCCGTCGCGGTACACCGTCACGCCCTTGCAGTCGAGTTCATACGCCAGCTGATAGATCTCCCGGACGTCGTCCTCGGTGGCCTGTGTCGGGAAGTTGGTGGTCTTCGAAATGGCGGAATCGGTGTGCTCCTGGAACGCCGCCTGCATGCGAACGTGCCACTCCGGGGAGATGTCGTGTGCGGTCTTGAAGACGGCCCGCACATCTTCCGGAACCTCCGGGAAGTGAATGTGACCCTCCTCCGCGATGCGGGCCATGAGCTCCTCGGAGTACCAATCCTCTGCCCGAGCACGAGCCACGAAGGCAGGGTTCACGTCAGGCATCTTCGCACCCGCCTGATTACGCATGAACGCGACGGCGAAAATCGGCTCGATCCCTCCGGAGCACCCCGCGAAGATGGAAATGGTACCCGTTGGAGCCACGGTCGTCAGGTTGCAGTTTCGTAGCCCGCGCATGGGGCGAATACGATGCCCGGCAGAGTGCCGGGCGCAAAGATCGTCCGGTCCCCAAACGGATTCCTCCCACGCCGGGAAGGTCCCTCGCGTCTCTGCGAGGTTCTCCGACGCGTTGCGAGCCTCCTCGTTAAGGAAGCCCATCACCTTGCGGCCCATCTCGACCCCCTCGGCGCTGTCGTAGGGGATCCCAAGCCCGATGAGCATGTCCGCCCATCCCATGACTCCGAGTCCGATCCGACGGATGGTCTGAGCCAGGTCGGTGATTTCCTGCAGAGGATACTGGTTGGCGTCGATGACGTTGTCCAAGAAGTGCGTGGATAGATGAACCGTCCGGCGGAGCGCGCCCCAATCCACGCCCTCGGCCGGATCGCCACCGGGCGCGTGATCCGCCTTCACAAACTCGGCGAGATTGACGCTTCCCAAGTTGCACACATCATACGGCAGAAGTGGTTGCTCGCCGCACGGGTTTGTCGCCTCGTAGGAGCCGAGCTTGGGGACCGGGTTGAAGGCGTTGGCCCGATCGATGAAAAACGTCCCCGGCTCACCAGTCCTCCATGCTCCGTGGACGATCTTGTCGAAGATCTCACGGGCATCTTCTTGCCCCACCACTTCCTCGGTTCTGGGGTTCACGAGATCGTAGTTCTCTCCCGCTTCGACCGCCTCCATGAACGCATCGCTCAGAGCCACCGAGATGTTGAAATTCGTGATACGGGACGTGTCGTCTTTGCAGGCGATGAATGAACGGATGTCGGGATGATCCACTCTGAGGATCCCCATGTTCGCCCCTCGCCGAGTCCCACCCTGCTTCACCACTTCCGTGCTGGCGTCATACAATGTCATGAAGGAGACCGGTCCGGACGCGACACCCATCGTCGATTTGACCTGAGCACCGGTCGGCCGAAGCCGTGAAAAGGAGAACCCCGTTCCACCGCCCGACTGGTGAACGAGCGCCATCGCCTTCAGCGTATCGTAAATGCCGCTCTTTCCATTGGAGAGAGCGTCATCGACAGGCAGCACGAAGCAGGCTGAAAGCTGTCCCAGGGGCCGGCCGGCGTTCATCAGCGTGGGCGAATTCGGCTCGAACTTTCCCGTCGTCATCAGATCGTAGAACTGGCGGGCCAGCTCCCCCACAGCCGCCTCCGATGCTCCGTACTCCATGTCCACGTTCGCCATGACCTTGGCCACCCGCCAGAACATGACCTCCGGCTCCTCAACGGGTGTCCCTTCTGCGTCCTTTTTCAGATACCGCTTGGCCAGAACGATCCGGGCATTTTCGGATAGAGTCGCCTCTGGAATGTCCTCGGGTAGGGGCTCGTCGAAGGTGGGACGCTCAGAGGGTGGGGCCGCCCGCTTCATACCTGACTACTCCGCGCAAGAGTGTGGAAAGGCAGTGGAATCTCTGCCTCGGATATGTTGACAACCGACGAAAACCCGCCTCGCCACGGACATCTCTTGTGGGAAAGGACCTCGAGACCCACGAAATATTGCGGCCATTCAACGTACGCCCCCCACATCTTGTGGTCAAGGGTGTCGATTCCAAGACGGGGGTTGCCGGCACCAAGGCCGGAAATTCCGCAAGGACCATGAGCCAGAAGGGTGCTCTTCCACAAGAATCTGCTGTACAACCGGCGTTCCCAGAGGTACGATTCGAATGGAGTCCGACGCTCAGGACTCGGGGGGTTGGCACGCTGTGTGGGAGGTGACGCTTGAAAAGGAAAATCCGCCGCGGCCTAGAGATCGCCATGCCCCTCTTGGGCATGGGGATCATCTTCGGCTCCGTCCTCTTCGGGCCGAACAGCCTTCAGTTACAGGTGTTCTTGGTGCTGATCGGGATCCTGATTCTCGAGGCCGGAGTCTGGGGCCTCACGAACGGGCTCCTACCAAACGAGCGGCGTTATTTGGCGTTGCGTGCAGAGGGGGACCACTTCCTCGGGCTGATTCGTATTCTCAACCAGGCCGCCGTCGGGCGAGATAACGGCGAGGAAAGTGACGAACGGTTTCGCAACACTCGGGCCCAGATGCACACCTCTGTGGAGCGGATGGGCGAACTCGCCGGCAAAGACGCCTTCGCGGAGAAGAAAGATTTCACGGAGGCGGAAGTGGTGGTGATCGAGGCGGCCGAAGCGACCTTGGCGGAAGTAAGGACGAGGGTGGAGGAAACGACTTCCGTGGACGAAACGGCTTCCGTGGAGACACCTGCCGAACCGGCTGGCCGTGAGCTCGACCCCGCGAGGCCGAACGCATAGAGTTTCGTCAAAAGGCGGTCCCCAACCGGAGATAAAACGGACTCTCTGTACCGGAGTTCAAACGCAGGGCCACCCCCAGGCGGAAGAACATGCGTGTCGAGAACAATGCCACAATGGAGGTTTGAAGCTCGGCGCCCACCGACGCCACTGCATTGAGTCTCGGATTTGGTGGATTCCCACCGAACGGAGCTACTCCACCCCACGCGTTTCCCGCGTCGAAGAAGAGGGCGCCGCTCACTCGATCCATGTGCACGGGCACGAGGCCAATTCCCCGGTGGACGTTGACCAGTGGGAAGCGGTATTCCCCGGATACCGACCAGGCGTACCTCCCAGTGCGGCGGCCCTCGAAGTACCCCCGGACGGGGAACAGCAGGCGGGAACCTCCGAACAGCTCTGCACCCGTAAGGCTCTCCGGTCGTCCCTGTGCCCCTCCGACAGAAAAGTGAAAAGCGTCGGCCCCCGGCCCCCCCGCGACGCCGAGGGAGGCCCGCGCCGCCAGAACGTGATTGGAGAAGCCGGGTCCCGAGACCGATTGATACGCCCGGAAGACTCCGGTAGCCTCCTTCCAGGAACGGTCGAACCCCGTCGAGCCCCTGAGAGTGTCCGAGAGTGACAGCTCGCGCCGTGCCCTCCCCCGAACGGACGCCACAACACCCGCCTCGTCACTCGTCGAAAAAGCGAAGCCCCTCGCGGTACTGAACGTGGCTCCCAATTGAGCCTCGCCCAGCCGACGGCGCGGACGAAAGATCGAAATCGCGCTGGATTCGAGGTCGGTGTCTAAGAACTCACGATCCTCCCAGATGTGGGCCACAGCGAAGGACAGTGATGTGCTATTTCGGATCCGGCGACGCAGTAGCGTACTGGAGGCCCGAACCGCCCGCTCCTTCTCGGCCACGTACAGCGTGGCGTTGGCACCGGATGGTGCCACGACGTCGAAGGGCCCGTCGACGTCGTGACGCTGCGATGCGGACAGGCCCAGAAGAGGGTTTCCAAGGCCCGAGTACGTATAGTTGACGGCCGCGTCGGTCCGCCCATCCGTTCGGACCCGGGCCACGATTCGGTATCGGTGCTGTCCGACCAAATCGCCGCCGGTGGTGCGTACTCCGAACGCTAGACCGAGAACCTCTTTGTTGATGGGCCCGCCTACCCGATCCGGCCGACTGACGCCCGACGTATAGGTCGGCTCCCAGTGGTACGGCCGTAGCGTGGAAGACGCATTGTATGGTCCCACTTCTCCCACGAGCGGGGCGTTCTCCGAATCGACCTCCGGCCCCTCTCCCAGATCGAATCCGGGTTTCACCGGGAAGGGATCGAACCACGCTGCGGGATCGAACGGGATTCGCTCAATCGTCCAACCGATCTTGTGATAACTGGAAAAATAGATCCATCGGCCTTCGGGACCGACCGACGGGTAGGCTGTCCCGCCCAGAACGTTCGTCACCTGCCTCAGTGGCCCCGGCACCGCAGACTCAGGATCGATCTCGATGGCATAGATGTTGGGGATGCCGCTCCGGTCCGACGACCACAAGAGCCATCTCCCGTCCGGAGACCAGGTCGGGGCCTGATCCACGGACCGGTCGTTGGTGATTCGGCTGACGATGCGCCCTTCGGAGTCCGTCACCACCACGTTATAGAGGGCCCCCGGGCTCCAACGCGAAGCAGCAATCCAGCGGCCGTCGGGAGACCACGCGGGGAAGGCCCAATGCACATCCTCGAGAAACGGCGTGAGCCCCCGGACGCCACCGGTTTCCAGGTCGACCTGGACCAAACGGTTCGTCCCGCCCATGGACTGAACGGCCACCACGGTCCGACCGTCAGGCGAAGGCGTCGGTTGATCCAGGCGAGCGCCCCGTGTGACCCGGCGCTTACGACCGTTGGCACCGATACGAATCAGATCGGATCGGATCCGGAACGGATCGATGAACTCCATCTCGGACCCCACGAGAGAACCGTCGGGGAGCCACGCGAAATCAGACAAGTTACTCAACCGTAGGAGCTTATGGTCGCTTGAGCCGTCCGGTTCGCTCACGCGCATCTGCACGTCCGTACGTCCGTCCGATTGCACGAACGCCAACTGCGCTCCGTTGGGTGAGACAGACGGAAAGAGAGCCTCTCGCCCCTCCGCCGCGAGGGACTCCCCCTCGGTGAGTGGAGCGGCCATAGTCAGTGAATCGGACAAGTCGAGGAACCGAGCCTCTAGAACCCCTTGCCAACCTTCCCACGCATCGGAAAAACTGACCCCGAACGCATCCTTGGCCCCCGAATTCACCCGGTACGGAAACCACTGGCGCGCGATCGCCCCCGCGAACGCGCCCAGACGTTCCTCCCCGTACGCAGCACTCAGGTGGTCAAAGAACGGTGCCCCGTACGCATAGACCCGGTCTCCTGCTGGCCAGTTCGGCGAACTTCCCGCGACTTGGTCCAATCTTTCGAAACCGTTCTCCAGCACCGCAGTGCGGAGGACCATATCGACGTAGCTCCCGCGCACCCGGCCCGATCTGGTGAGAGACGATTCGTAATATGTCGCCAAGCCCTCGGTCGTCCAGCGCGGAAGATCAAAGCTGGGAAAGGTCGGCCACCCCGCTTCCCATCGGCCCATCACACTCCGGATCAGGGATCCGATCGGCCCTGTGTAGTCCAATTGGAAGACGTGGACGAGCTCATGCGTGATGACGAGTTCCATCCAGTCGTCGAAGTGGGACAGTGCGCTCCCCTCCATCGGCGGACGCACGTACACGATGATCCGATTGAAGGGAACCGCCGTGGCGAAGCCGTTGCTGGCCTCGGTGTGGTCCGTCAGAAGGAGTTCGATGAGCCCATCCGGCGGATCGAGAAAGACCTCGTTGAGCGCCTCGAACGCCCGCTCGGCCCGAGTCGCAGCCCTTCGCGCCAAGGCGTCCATGCCCTCCGGGAACGTGACCCGGAAGTGGCTAGTCTCGAGGCTGCGCCAAGGCTCGTCGGGCGGCACCTGGGCCGTCAGCGAGCTGGGCACACCCGCCACACCGGTGGCCAAGAAGCACAACTGAATCAGAACGCTCAGGCGCATCTTTCCTCGTTGACCTTGTCAAATGGGCGCATCGTCCTCACCCTTCGAAGCGTTGGACCATCCATTGGGGTTTCCGAGTGATCGAGGGCATGCGCGAACCGTCCAAAAGTATCTGGTACCAGCTGGGTTATGCGCTCGAATCGGCACGCCACGGAGCTCGCTCGGCCCAGGAAGCCCGATCCGCTAAAGCTCCACGCGTAGCAATAAACAGGTCCGCCGCCGCCGCGCGGTCCGCTCCAAACAAACAGGGTGATGCGACGGATCCCAAACGTACGCCGGTCTCGTCGACGTTGGATCAACTCATTACGACCGGCGCCGGCATTCTCGGCGATCGACTGTTTTCGATCCTGGCCGGGCGGCACCCCGGAGGGTTGCGCCTGACGCGTGCGGCCTTGGCCGGCGCGGGCGCCGCGTTTGCGCTCAGCCTGTTTCGGAACGGGAAAAATGGGACTTCGGGGATCGGACAGAGCCCGCACGACCCGACCGCTGAGCTTCTCACGGGAGCCGCTCGTGGCATGCTCTACGGTGCCGTTCTCGAGCCCCGGCTCCCGGGATCGCCGCTCCTTCGCGGGGCCACGTTCGGTGTCATGGAGTACGTGACATCGCCATTCGGCGGGCTGGACGGCATCCTCGGTGCTTCCAGCCCTCATCGGACCATGCCGATTATCGCGGCGCTCCTGGGCTCGAGTGATTCGGTGGCGGTGTCCATGGCCGACCACGTCGCATTCGGGGTCACCCTCGGCCTACTCTACGGAGCGGGAAGCGCAAGAAGAGGCAGCCGCGCGGTCGAGTAGGCGGGGAGAGGTCTTGGCTCCACGCGAACCATGCTCTGCGGGCAAGCCGTCAGCGTGATGGTCGATGCGGCGTCCACGCCACCGCCGGGATCCACCGCGCCTTCGACGATCCCCAGAATCTGAGTACGGATCTCCCCCTCACCTACGCCCGCGAGCCCGCAAAACGCCCATGGACGATCCCGGACCACGGCTCCGACATACGCTCCGCCCAAGCGATCTACCCTATCGAGAACGACGTAGGAGACACCCACATCGCGTGCCTCACGGAAGAACCGGTCCGGATCGGCACTCAGCGGGTACGTCCGGCTTCGGACGCCTGAAAGCGTATAGAAGATGCGAGGTTTTCGGCTGAAGACGGCTGACTCGTCAGGAACATTTTCGCCGATCCAACGTGCAGCGGAGACGAACTGCTGGAAGCCTTCACCGTAGCACGCGAAAGGACCCGCCACGCGGACGCCCTCCCGGCACGCTGTGGCCCGGCTCACGGACTGTCCCCAGCCCTGCACGGAGGGCACAAGCAACGCCGCGACCGCGATCACCCCTACGGCCAGTGGAAGGCGGCGGTCTATCCGCCTCGTTCCGTGGACAAGGGCTTCACCCCCGTAGAAGAGCATGAGCGGGTAGAGTGGCAGAGCGAACCGGTCTCCCGACCAGACGGCCGGCCAGAGGAGAATCAGCCCGAAGTACAGAGGCGTGAACAGCTCGACCACGGTCCAGCGGACCCGAATCCGATCCCACCACCCGGCCAGTGCAAGAGCCATCAGCACCAGACCCAGGCCCGTGAGCGCACCGCCCGACCACGGAGACAATCCGGCTGGGATGTGCACGAGGACGTAGCCCTGTAGATTTTCGAGCACGCGGGCTGCGAGGTCTCCAATCCCGGCTTGGCCCAGATCGGGTTGGTACGGATCGATCATCCAGAACTCGGACACGTACTGGGCCCCACCGTCCGCCCGCGAACGAAGCCACCAAAGCACGTTGGCAACTACGAAGACGCCAGCGAACCCGGAGAGCGCCCGCCAACGGCGGGCGAGACCGAGCGCCGCCCCGACCGCCAGCACCAGAGGCAACCCAGCGGTCCGAGTGAAGGTCGAGAGAATCGCGAAAACGCAGCCGGCCAAGATCCAGCGAGAGGGCACCGCCACATGCTCCGATCTGTGGAAGCTCCAGAGACAAGCGAGGGTCAGCGCGAGAAAGAGCGGATCCGACAGGATCCAATTGGTGGACCAGACAAAAGCAGGAGAGAACGCCAACACCAGTGCAACGCCAGTCGCCAAAGCCAATCCGTGTCGGTCACGTACCCAGGCGAAGCAAACCGTCACGCTTAGCGTCACCAACAACAGCGACAGAAGCTTGAAAGTCATCCAAGCCTCCGCGCCAAGTCCCATGGCCCCCGCGAGCAGCGCCGGGTAGAGCGGTGGGTATTTCGTGTGGGGCGCCAGAGCCGGATCCCACGCCTCGAGGTACCCCGAACCCGACGACAGAGAATGGGCCAGAGACAGATATCCGGCGTTGTCTCCACCGTTGTGCGGCGCCGGACTCAGAGCCGGCAGCGCGATGGCCACGTGGACCAGAGCCACAACGACGAGAATCATCGCCAGAGGAATCGGTCGTGCGTCCGGCTCCGGATCCATTGCCGGCATCATGTCCCCTCCCCGGGGCGTCATGTCTCCGCCTCCGCGGCTGTCATGTCTCCGCTCCCGACGTCATCGGCCGGCTGCGTGTCATGGACCCCAGAACTCGTGGGGCCTCGGCACCCGTAACCGACGGAATGTTGCCGACGATACCGTGGAGGTACGCCCACGCCAGGAACGCGAATGCGAGCGCCTCGCGCGCGTCCGGATCGACGCCGAGCTCCATTCCGTTTTTCACCTGGACGGGGTCCAGGCTCTGTTCGATCGCCTGGACCAACGCCGGATTATTCACACCGCCCCCGACGAGAAAAACCTCATCGAGGCCCCTGGGGATCACCCAAGCCTGATAGGCCGCGGCGATCGATCGGGCGGTAAACGCCGTGAGCGTGGCGACGAGATCACACCACGCATCCTCGTCGTGACCGGGGTCCGAGCCCGCTACCACGCGATCCAGGAGTGCCCTTCCGAAGTGCTCCCGGCCCGTCGACTTGGGCGGTGGAGCGCGGAAGTAGGCATCGTCGAGGAGCCCAGTGAGGAGTGATTCGTCCACCTGCCCGCGGAACGCCATCGCCCCATCCCGATCGAACGGCAAGGCGCCCTCCGTGGCGCGCCGCACGGCTCCGTCGATCAACGCCACACCCGGGCCCGTATCGAACGCGATCACCGGCTTCGGCGAGCCGGTGGGCGGCAACCAAGTCACGTTGGCCATCCCCCCCAGGTTCTGGATCGCCCGCCGGCGATCTGCGGCGGAGAACAAGAGTTGATCAAGCCAGGGAACGAGCGGAGCGCCATGCCCACCGGCCGCGACATCACGACTCCTGAAATCGCTTATGACCAGCGCCCCCGTACGCTCGGCGAGCGTAGCCGCGTCCCCCAGTTGGAGCGTGGCTCCCCGTTCACCATCGGTCGGTGGAATGTGCCATACGGTCTGCCCATGCGAACCGATGGCCGCCAGCTCCTCAGCCTCGACACCCGCGGCCTGACACACTTCCCGAACCGCTGAGGCGAACCACTCACCGAGCGAGGCGTCCAGCCGGCACAGCGTCTCGGGCGTGCCCTTCTCGAGAGCGTCGAGGATCTTTTTCCGGCGACCCTCGCCGTAAGCGGTGGTGCTGAAGGCGAGCACACTCCACAGGAATTCTTCACGAGATTCTCCATCGATCTGAACGAGAACGGCGTCGATCCCGTCGATGGACGTCCCAGACATGAGCCCCACGAAAAGATTCCCGGAGCTCACGCGGACGGGTCCTCAGTCAGACTCCCGATCACGTGGGCGAGCACGCCCCCCGCCTCTTCGAGCAAACGCCCCGCTTCCCCTACCCCGGTCCCGCGACGTTCCATGACGAGCGCGGTCTTCACGTGGCCCTCTGCAGCCTCGAGGAGCTCCGAGGCGCGGGCCCGATCGACGTCGAGGATCGTCATCAGGATGCGTTCGCCCCGATCTTGGAGCTTTTCACAGGTCGCCTGAAGATCCACCATGAGATTGCCGAAGACCTTCCCGGTCATGACCATCGCGCCGGTCGTGATCGTATTGAGCACCATCTTGGTGGCGCTCCCCGCCTTCATGCGGGTCGAGCCCGTCACGACCTCCGGACCGACCAGGGGGGCGATGACCACATCGTGAGTCTCCAAGAGTTCGGGTGCGGGTTTCGTGCAGAGGAGAAAGCCCGTGCGTGCACCGCGTTCGCGGGAGCGGGCCATGGCTCCATGAACGAACGGTGTCGTGCCCGAGGTGGCGATCCCAATCACGAAGTCCTTGGGACCGACGGCGAGCCCGTCGATCTCGGACGCGCCGTCCTCCGAACGATCTTCGGCGCCCTCCCGGGACCGGACCAGCGCTTCGCTTCCCCCAGCGATGATACCCTGCACCATTTCGGGTTCGGTTCCAAAAGTCGGTGGCATCTCCGCTGCATCGAGAACACCCAGGCGTCCTGAGGTCCCCGCACCCACATAGATCAACCGTCCCCCGCTCCGGAAGGCCTCCACCACCAGCTCGATCGCCCGCGCGATGGCGAGCCGCTGGGATCCAACGGCCTCCGCCACGGTGCGGTCCTCGGAGTTGATGAGGTCGACCAACTCGAGCGGTGACAACACGTCCATCGCCGAGGAACGCGGATTTCTCTGCTCCGTCAGTCGGTCATCGAGCATGCGGACGATTCGTCCCTCAGTTTGGGGGATAAGGAACTCCCACCGGGTTGCGGCGATACTCTCGCTTGAACAAGCTAATCTTGGCTTCTTTTCGCCAGGAACCCAAGACTTTTACACGCCCGAGGCTCCGTGAATCTTCTCGAACATGCCCGATCGCTCGCCGCTGACCTCAGCGCGATACGTAGAGACCTTCATCAGCATCCGGAGCTTTCGTTCCAAGAAGTCCGAACGGCTGGGATAGCGGCGAAGGAGATGGAGGCGCTTGGCTTCTCCGTCCGTACGGGGATCGGTCGGACCGGGGTGATCGCCGACCTCGAAAATGGTGAGGGTCCCCTCATCGCGCTCCGTGCGGACATGGACGCCCTCCCCATAGAGGAGGCGAATACGCATGACTTCGTCTCCGAGAACCCAGGTGTCATGCATGCCTGTGGGCACGATGGACACGTGGCGGGAATGATCGGAGCTGCCCGGATTCTGGCGAAGGAGCGAGATGCAAAGCGCCTCCCCTCCGGCACCATTCGCTTCATCTTCCAACCCTCCGAGGAGGCGACCGACGACGAGGGCAAGAGTGGGGCGATGCGAATGGTGGACGAGGGAGTGATGGAGGGTGTCGACGCCGTCGTTGGGCTGCATCTGGGGGGACCGCTCCCCAGTGGGAAGATCTTCTTCGCAGCGGGACCCATCATGGCTGGCGCCGCGGAGATCCACATCGAAGTACATGGGGAAAGCAGCCACGCGGGAATGCCCGAGGCCGGTGTGGATGCGCTCGTGCTGGCGGCTCGGGGTGTGGTCGCGGCCCAAGACGCAGCGCCCAAGAACCGTTCCCCGGTCGAAGACGGACTCATTTCGTTCGGGCGAATTACGGGAGGCACCGCCACCAACGTCCTGGCAGACCATGTCGAGATCGAAGGGACCATGCGATTTTTCTCGGAGGAAACTCGGGAACGACTCCGACGCCGGTTGGACGAAGCGTTCGGAGTGCTGGAGGAATCGGGCGCCGGGGTCAGCATTGACATCGGAACCGGGATTCTTCCTGTGATCAATGACGACCGGGTGACCGAATGGGTACGAGCCGCGGCGGTTGATTTGGTGGGAGAAGACGACGTGCTACCGATCGAGCCCACGACGCTCGCAGAGGATTTCTCCTTCCTCGCGCACGAGGCACCAGGTACTTTTTTTTGGGTGGGGGCGGCACTACCCAGGCCGCGCATGCACCATGAAGCCGACTTCGATATCGACGAGTCGGCCCTTCCGGTAGGGGCCGCCACGCTGGCGGCGGGCGCCAGCCGTCTTCTCGACGAAATGGGGTGAACACGATGGCGCGTCTTGTGCTCCTGGGTCTTGCGCTGCTGGCAGGGGGCTGCACTGCGGCCGAACCAACCCCAGCCCCGCCCACCGAGGCAGTCCAGACCCGGCCTCCCGTCGTCTTTCCGGACACGTGGCGATTCCCGGCTGACGATGCCCCGGTGACCGCCGAAAACGCCGTGGCCGTGACCACGGATCGCTACGCCAGCGAGGTCGGCGCGGCGATCATGGAGCGGGGTGGAAACGCCGTGGACGCGGCCGTGGCCGTTTCACTCGCGCTCGCCGTCGTGAACCCTGAAGCCGGCAACATCGGTGGCGGGGGATTCATGGTCGTGAGGATGGCGGACGGTACCACGGCGGCCCTCGACTACCGCGAGAAAGCACCTATGGCGGCCACACGGGACATGTTCCTGGACGGTGACGGGAACGTGACCGATAAGTCCATAGTCGGTCATCTGGCCTCGGGCGTACCGGGCTCTGTGATGGGTATGTCGGAGGCGCACCGACGCTTCGGCACGCTTCCGTGGGCCGACCTCGTGGAGCCAGCCGTGTCACTGGCGGACGGCTTCGAGGTCCATGAGCGTTTCCGCGAAAATATTTTGAACTCCCAGCGGGGCCTCCGGCGCTTCGAAGCGACCGCCGCCACCTATCTCCCGGAGGGCCGGATCGTGGAGCTGGGCGAGACGTTCCGTCAGCCCCAGCTGGCGGCCACCTTGCGGCGAATCCGGGAGCAAGGTGTGGAGGGCTTCTACGGGGGAGAAACCGCCGACCTGATCGTGGCGGAGATGGAGCGTGGTGGGGGGCTCATCACACACCAGGACCTCTCGTCGTACCGCGCCGTGTGGCGTGACCCGATCGAATTTACCTACCGGGGATACACGGTCCTTTCGATGCCACCCTCGTCGTCCGGGGGAGCAACGATGGCCGAAATGGCCAACATCCTGGAGCGACACGATCTGGGCGGCGTTCCTTGGCACTCAGGCGACATGGTCCATCTGCTCACGGAGGCTTGGAAGAGGTCGTACGCCGATCGGAATGCTTACCTGGCCGATACCGACTTCGTGGACATTCCGCTCGAACGCATGACGTCGAAGGCGTACGCGGCGGACCGCGGAGCCGACATCTCTGAGATCGCGACGCCCTCGACGGACGTCGGGCCCGGCCTGGCACCTCCCCGGGAGGGTGACAACACGACGCACGTCTCCTTGGTTGACGCTGAAGGGAACGCGGTCGCGTTGACGACGACGCTCAACTCCTTCTTCGGAAGTAAGGTGATGGTGACCGGAGCGGGTTTCGTTCTCAATAACGAGATGGACGACTTTACGGCCAAGCCGGGGGTACCGAACCAGTACGGGCTGGTCCAGGGGGCCAACAACGCAGTGGCTCCAGGCAAACGGATGCTCTCTGCGATGACCCCGACGGTGGTGCTCCGTCCCGACGGTGAGTTGTTTTTCGTCGCGGGCTCACCGGGAGGGGCTACGATCATCACGACCGTCTTCCAGGCGATCGTGAACGTCGTGGACTACGGGATGAACGTCGTTCAGGCGGTGAACGCACCCCGTGTCCACCACCAGCATCTCCCCGACCAGATCCGTTACGAGCCAGGCGGGTTGCTCCCGGAGGTGGTGTCGGATTTGGAGGCCCGGGGACACACGACGTCGGAGCGCAGTGACATCTCCGGAGACGTAGAGGCCATCATGGTCATGCCGGACGGGACGCTCGAGGCGGCGGCCGATCCGCGCCGCGGAGGCGCGGCCGTGGGCTGGTGACTCAGGACACTAAGATCGATCACCACGATGAATGAGATCCGCACCGTCCTCCCCTACTTCCGGCCGTACCGCACTGGCGTCATAGCGGGTCTGACGCTGGTCGTCGTCACCAATCTTTTCACGGTGGCAGGACCGTACCTCATCAAGCTGTCCATCGACGGCCTGGGCGATCCGGATGTGACAATGGGCCGTATTTCGACCTACGCGCTCCTCATCGTGGCTGCCGCAGTTCTCGGAGGTGCCGCAAAGTACGGCATGCGGGAGCTTCTCAACGGTCTCAGCCGACGCATCGAGTGCGACCTCCGGAACGACTTTTTTTCACACCTCCTTCAGCTGGACGCGAGCTTCTACGGCGGAACGAGGACCGGGGATCTCATGGCCCGTGCCACGAACGACACGCAGGCGGTGCGGATGGCAACCGGGCCTGCCATCATGTACTCGGTCAATACGCTCGTGAGCTTCCTGTTCGCTCTCGGATTCATGGTGTGGATCAGCCCGAGGCTCACGCTCTACGCCCTCATGCCAATCGTATTCCTACCGCCGGTCGTGTTCGCGTTCGCGCGTGTGATCCACCAACGCTTCGAGAAGATTCAGGAGCAGTTCTCCACGCTCTCGACCATGGTGCAGGAAAACCTGACAGGGATGCGCATCGTGCGGGCGTACGTCCAGGAGGAGAGTCAGTCACGGCACTTCGACGGCCTCAACCACCAGTACATGGACCGGAACATGGACCTCGTGAAGGTGGCGGGCCTGTTCCACCCGATCCTGGCGCTCTTCTCGGGATCAGCGATGGTCGTCGTGCTTTGGCTCGGCGGTCTCGAAGTCGTTGCCGGACGCATCACGCTCGGCGACTTCGTCGCATTCGGGATCTACGTCGCGCTGCTCGTCTGGCCGCTCATCGCCCTGGGTTGGGTCGTCAACCTGTTCCAGAGAGGTGCGGCCAGCATGGGCCGCCTCAACAAGATCTTCGAGACCGAGCCAGCCATCCGCACCCCCGAGAACCCCGTGCGCCTCGCCGAACCGCGTGGCGGCGTCGAGTTCCGGGGAGTCTCGTTCCGCTATCCGGGCACGGAGAGGCTGGTGCTCGAGGACGTCTCTTTCACCGCCCATCCGGGTCAGACCGTGGCGGTCGTTGGTCCCACCGGCTCGGGCAAAACCACGCTCGTGGCGTTGATTCCCAGAATTTACGACGTGACGGGCGGCCACGTCCTGGTCGATGGTGTGGATGTGCGCGATCTGGACCCGGGGGACCTACGCTCGCTCATCGGCGTGGTGCCGCAGGATCCATTCCTCTTCTCGACGACCATCGAGGAGAACATCGGACTGGGACTCGACCTCGCCTCGGCATCGAGCGCAGAGGATTGGACCCAGGAGGAACGCCGGGCGCACAGCGTGCCGGAGGGCCCCATCGAAGACCCCGACGAAGCCGTCGTGGAGGCCGCCCGGGTCGCGCAGCTCGACGAGTCGATCCAGGGGTTCGCGAAGGGCTGGGAGACACTGCTCGGCGAGCGGGGAGTCAACCTTTCGGGGGGGCAGAAGCAACGCACCACGTTGGCCCGCGCCGTGGCGCGCGACCCAAGAATTCTCGTCCTGGACGATGCCCTGAGTGCTGTCGACACGCACACCGAGGCGCGCATTCTAGACGATCTGGCGCGCGTGATGGAAGGCCGGACTTTCTTCATCATCAGCCACCGCGTGTCAGCCGTGATGAACGCAGATCTCATTCTCGTTTTGGACGGTGGCCGGATCGTGGAACGGGGCCGGCACGCCGACCTCATCACACTGGGGGGGACCTACGCCCAGCTGTTGCACCGGCAAATGCTCGAGCAGGATATCGAGTCCACACCTGTGGGTGCGGCTGGGGACTGAGACACAGCGGGGACGCGGGGGCAGCAGGCGAAGAAGACACGGCAGGAACTGGAGAGTCGTCGTGGGCGTTCCTCGGTTGAGAGTCTTGTCCCGAAGCATGCTGGAGCACCCTCTTGAGTACCATCCGACTTACGCATGCCCCGAGCGGTACGATCCTGGCTGAGGGCCCGAAGGGCTTGGGTGGTGTCACGCCGTTCGAGGGCAACTTCTACGTTCGGCGGAAGTACCTCCTCACCGACGCCCTTAAGGCGAACGGCGTGCCCGGGCTGTGCCCCTACAAGTTCCTGTACGTGTGGCTGGATCTGAAACTCGAGGGTTGGGAGCCCTCGAAGTTCATAGGCTGGCTCTACTGGCTACCGAACCCGCTCCTGCCGTTCATCTGGTGGAGGGTGGCGCTTCCGGGGAATCACCCCGAGGTACACGTGGAAGTGTTGGAGGACTGAGGGTCCGCCTTCATCCCCAGCCACCTGGCCCCAGCCCGGCGGCAGCCCTAATCTCTCCATCGGGGCCCAGGGTTCTTACCACGAAAGATGAACGGAGCCATCCATGATCGATCCGTCGTCGGCCCGGATTCGGTTGGTGCTCGGAGTGCTATTTCTGGCCGCTCTCGCCCCACCGCTAGCCGGTTCGGCCCAGACTCCGCAGGGGGGCGACTCGGTCCTCGCCACTCCCCGCCAGAGCTACGACGCAAGTGCGTTTCGAGCGTTCTCATTTCTCAGGCAGCAGACTCCACTGATCTCGGTGACGGTGGCGAAGTCCGACGAGACCACCAGAACGCTCATTGGCCTGGGCTTCTCCTTCTGACCGTGGCAGAACGCACGACGCCGGGCGGGATCACGACGAAGGAGGATCCGAGCGAAGTCAGGCTCGGCGTGTCCGCCGTGGAGGAGCGCTACGTCAACCGGGAGCTGAGCTGGCTTTCGTTTAACGAACGGGTGCTCCAGGAGGCCGAGAGTTCTTCGGTGCCGCTTTTGGAGCGTATCAAGTTCCTCGCCATTTTCTCCTCCAACCTCGATGAGTTCTTCCGTGTACGGGTAGCGTCCCTGAGGAGCCTTCTCCGGCTCCGCCGGAAGAAGCGGAAGAAGAAGGGGTTGGATCCGACCAAACTGCTTCGTGAGATCCATGCCCTGGCCTTGGCCCAACAGGAGCGCTTCGGCCAAACATTCCGTGATGACATCCTTACGGGACTGCAGGACGTGGGTATCCACCTGATCGGCGAGGGAGGGGCCGATGAAGAACATCGGGCAATCGTGGAAGAATACTTCGTCGAATACGTGGCTGAGTTCCTGGAGCCGGTGATCCTAGGGCGGGAAGACACACCACCCTTCCTCAAGGACCACACATCGTATCTGGTGGCGGAGCTGCAACCCGGCCCCGGGATCGAAACGCGCAACGCAACCTCTGAGCTGGGAATCGTCGAAGTCCCCAGCCCACCCTTGCCTCGGTTCTTGTCGGCCCCTGTGCCCGGCGAAGGCCGAAACATCGTATTCTTGGACGATATCATCCGCCTGAATCTTCACCGCGTGTTTCCAGAACGTGTGGTTTCGGGCGCGTACGCGATAAAGGTTTCGAGAGACGCGGACCTCTACCTGGATGACGAATTCGACACCGGCCTGCGCCAAGCAATCAAGAAGAGCCTGGGGAAGCGGGCCACGGGCACCCCCATCCGTTTTCTGTACGACATGCGTTCCCCGCACACCGTGGTCACCCGACTTTCGAGCTCCTTCGGACTCGGAGAGGGAGACCTGATCGAGGGAGGCCGCTACCACAACCTCAACGACCTCACCGGGCTCCCCGTGGGCGATCTTCCGGAGTTGGAGTATGCCCCGCTGGAGCCTCTTCCCCACCCCACACTGGAGGGTGGCCCATCGTGCCTGGATCTGATCCGGATCAAGGATCGTCTACTCCATTTTCCGTACCAGTCCTACGCGTATGTGGTGCGCCTTCTTCAGGAGGCTGCCGCGGACCCGGATGTGGAGGAGATCTGGATTTCGCTTTACAGGGTTTCCAGTGACTCCACGGTCGTACAGGCTCTGATCGAGGCAGTTGAAAAAGGCAAGGAAGTGACGGCTTTCGTCGAGTTTCAGGCCCGGTTCGACGAGGAACTAAATCTGGAATGGGCCGAGCGCATGGAGCTGGCCGGCATCCGCGTGATCCACGGGACACGGGGCATCAAGGTCCATGCGAAGCTATGCCTGATCCGTCGCCAAGAGGGTGATGCAGGCCGCTTGTATGCGTTGCTCTCCACGGGCAACTTCAATGAAAAGACGGCTCGTGTTTACTCCGACCACGGACTCATGACGGCGGACCCACGACTCACGGTAGAGGTTCATCGCGTCTTTCGCCTCTTATTCGGAGAGGAGGTCGACGGCGGAAAGGAGGTCGAGCCCGAGTTCGAACATCTCTTGGTCGCCCCCCACCATCTTCGAGACGGCTTCAACGCCCTCATCGACGCCGAAATAGAGGCCGCGCAGCAGGGACGGCCATCGGGTATTACCGCCAAGATGAACAGCCTCCAAGACCGTGGCATCATTGACAAGCTGTACGACGCGAGCGCGGCCGGCGTGCCGGTTCGACTTGTGATTCGCGGGATCTGCTGCCTGCGTCCCGGGGTCGAGGGACTCAGTGACTCGATTGAGGTCACAAGCATCGTGGACCGGTTCTTGGAGCACTCTCGGATTTTCGTGTTCCACTCGGGCGGCGCCGAGAAGCTGTACCTCGCATCCGCCGATTGGATGACGCGAAACCTGAACCGACGGGTCGAAGTAGCATTCCCCATCTACGATCCCGACGTGCGCGAGGAACTTCTCCACGTTCTCGATCTACAGTGTGCCGATAACACCAAGGCACGGATCATCGATGAGCACCAACGGAATGCCTTCGTCCAGGAAACCGACGGAGCCACGGTACGCAGTCAGTTTGACACGCACCGATATTTGAGAGAACTCTTGGCAGATCATCCAGCGGTTGATTGGGTACTGAAGGAATGAGAAACGACCAAGAGCGGGCAGGCGGCAGGGTGAAATCCGATCAAGTTGACGCAGACCCGGAAGGCGACGCAGGGGAGACCACCCCAGATGTGGCACCTGACACGGTTCAGGGAGCAGTAGCGACGGCGGCGTCAGACAATGCCGATGCCACGCGGGAGGATGCCGAGGTCGACTCGAAGAAGAAGAAAAAAAAGGATTCAGGGCTCGGATCGTCGCGAGGCATCGAGACCATGTTCCGGACCAGCTATCGTGTCCACCAGGATTTGGTCAGCCTGGCCGACACGAAAGCCAACATCATGATCAGCGTGAACGGGCTGATTATCTCGATCATTCTGGCCGCGGTCTCGCCCCGGATCGGCGGGCTACCCCTTCTCGTCCTCCCTACGAGCATCCTCCTCATAGGCTGTGTGACCGCGCTCGTATACGCCGTTCTGGCGGCGAGGCCACGCGTGAGCAACACTCCTCTGACCCTGGAGGATATCGCGCGGAACGATGCCAACATCCTGTTCTTCGGAAATTTCGTGAATCTTTCCGAAGCAGAATTCGTGGAGGGGATGCGCGACCTCATGCTGACGCAGGACCACCTTTACGTAAACATGGTGCGAGACCTCTACGGGCTCGGGCAGGTGCTCAAAACCAAGTTCCAGCTCCTGCGGGTCTCCTATACCGTCTTCATGTTCGCCCTGGTGTTGGGCGTGGGACTGTTCGTCGTGGTGTTCGCTCTCGACGCGACCATCGCCAGGGACTTGCTCGAGCCGCAGGGGGCGCTCCCGCTTCTCCCGTAGTCACGTCGGCGGATTAGGCGGCCAGCCCTTCTTGCGTGGGTTCCATGGCGCTCGCAGGTTAACCCTGATTCAGACATCGGCCGTTTGGGATGAGCAGCTTCCGGTGACCGCGACAAACAACTTGATGGTTGAATCGTGGCGGGCTTTGGGCGCACGTCGGCTGGAGGCCGACTGCTTCACCGTCGTGGTGGAGAGGCGTATGCGCCGATTCGTGTCGGTAGTCTTGGCTTGCTCGCTGCTCGCCCCATCGCTCAGCGCCCAGGCAGGTGGGCCTGCCCCGCCCACAAGCGACTCCGTCACGGTCGTTTCCGGGCAACAATACGAAGCCGGCGGCCTGTTCATGACCTTCATGGGCCGTGGGTACCGCGACCTTTGGACCACACCCATCCGCGTGCCCGTGGCCGACCTGTCCCTGTGGGGTGGCGGCGGGTTGACGCCCTTCGATGTCGGCGGTGGCTTGACCACACAGACGCTCCACCTCCGCGGAGCCGACGGCAGACGCTACGTACTACGATCGGTAGACAAGTTTCCCGGAGCGTTGGGCGAGGAACTGCAGGGAACCCCGGTCGAGGCGCTCATTCAGGACCAGTTGTCCTCATTTCACCCGTCGGGAGCCGTGATCACGGCAAGGCTTCTCGAAGCGGTCGGTGTACTCCATCCGCAACCACAACTCGTCCACGTCCCGGATAGCCCGCTGCTAGGGGAGTACCGCGAGCAGTTCGCCGGTATGCTGGCGCTCTTCGAAGAGCGGCCGGACGATCTGCCCGATGGAGAGGCCGGCTTCGCCGGCTCTCGACGGATCGAGCAGACCCCCGACCTGTTCGATGAGCTCGAAGAGGATCCCGGGGATCGCGTAGACCTCTATGAGCTACTCAAGGCTCGCCTGATCGACATCCTGGTAGGTGACCGTGATCGTAGTGAGAACAACTACCTCTGGGCTCGATTCGACGATGTGGACGGCGGATACGTCTGGCGTCCCGTTCCCCGTGACCGGGATCAGGCATTCGTACGGTTCGATGGCGTCCTGAAGAGTATCGGCCGTTCTTACGACCGGCGTCTCGTCCGTTTCGGCGAAGATTACCCGGATATACGGGGGCTCACCCGGAACGCCTGGGACATCGATCGCAATCTCCTGGTCGGGCTCGATCGAGCCACCTGGAATGCCACGGTAGAAGAGGTAGCCGCCTCGCTCACGGATGACGTGATCAGAGAGGCCGTCTCGCGTATGCCTCCAGAGCACTACGCAATTCTGGGGCCCGACCTCGAGGCAAAACTGAGGAGTCGTCGTGACGACTTAGCGGAGGCGGCTCGCGAATTCTACGAGATCGTTTTCGAGTGGTCCGATATTCATGCCACAGACGAAGACGAAGTGGCAACGATAGACCATCTCGAGGACGCAAGCATTCGTGTCTTGCTGCAGGAACGCGGTCCGAACGCGGAGCCACAGGGCTCGCCGCACTTCGAGCGCGTATTCTTCCCGGACGAGACCCGAGAGATCCGGATCTACCTTCACGGCGGGGACGACCTGGCCCGAATCCGTGGCGCCGGCAATTCACCGATTGATATCCGCCTCGTTGGTGGCGGTGGCCGGGACGAGTTCGTCAACTCGTCTGCTGCGCGTGGGATCCGAGTCTTCGATGCCGGCGATGCCACGGTGAGGACCGGTCCAGGCATACGGTTCGCGAATCGGGGAGCCCCTCGCCCCTGGTCGTGGGCCGGTGAGTCTCTTCGCGTATTGGATTGGGGATCCCAGACTTCCCCCCAGGTCCGGATGGGGTTCGACGTCGACCGTGGACTCATGTTAAACGTCGGCCTCAAGCAGACGACCTACGGCTTCCTCACCTACCCCTACTACTTGCGCACCCAGACGAGCGTCGGATGGGCGTTCGGACGATCGAAACCGTTCGTGGACTATAGGCAGTACTTCCGGGGCCTGTTCCGGGGTAGTGCGGATCTCAGCCTCCGAGCCAGCTACTCGGGAGTGGACGTGGTCAACTTTTATGGCTTGGGCAACGAGACCATAAAGGACGGGCCTTCAGACTTCTTCAAGGTGGATCAGGGTCAGTTCGTCTTTACCGGAACGCTGAGCTTCGGCGACGGCGAGAAGACGGAACTGGCCATCGGTCCTGTCTTCAAGCGGACCACATCCGACACGACGGGCACCGACAATTTTGTCGCGGACCGACAGCCGTATGGATCCGGAACGTTGTTGCAACTCGGAGTTCAGGCTTCACTCGACCAGGACGGGCGAGACCACCCGACATGGCCCACGAGGGGTTACCACCTTACAGCGGGTACTGCTTACTACCCCGAAGTCCTCGATCTGGAGAGTTCTGTCGTGGAGGCCCACGGGGAGATTGCGGCCTTCCTGTCTCCCAGTGGCGGGAACCCCACTCTGGCTACTCGCGTTGGGGGAAAACGCCTGTGGGGTGCGATGATCCCCTACTATGAGGCCGCCTTCCTCGGAGGGTCCGACAACATACGGGGACCCCGCGAACAGCGCTTTGCCGGGCGCTCATCTCTCTACGGCAGTGCCGAGTTGAGAGTCGGCCTCGGGCGTTTCTTCTTCCTTTTCCCTGCCGACTTCGGGCTCTTCGGGTTCGGCGATGTGGGCCGCGTGTTTGAAGAGGGCACCCGGTTCGACGAATGGCACACCTCGTACGGCGGGGGCATCTGGTTCGCACCGGTGTTACGGGCGAACACCTTACAGGTATCGATGGCCAGGAGTGGGCAGCGAACGGCCATATACTTTGGGCTCGGCTTCGCCTTTTAGTGTGGTGGTCGCGGAGTCGGCGTGCCGACGAAATTTCTGCGCCAATGCTGACCCTCAACGTGAACTCGACTCGATTCGCAGACGCGATGAGGCAAATCTGGACCTTCACGGTTCTCTCGGTCGTTGTTTCACCGATTGCCTTGTTTGCCCAGGATTGGGCGCTCGAGGCCGACCTCGAGCTGGCGAGCCACTACGAGTGGCGTGGTTTGCAGTTGGATCCGGGGCACAACGTCCAGCACGCCGTATATGGGTCTCTAGCCTGGCGTGAGATGATCTTGACGGCGGGGGTTTGGTCGCTAACGGATCTGTCGGCGGAAGCGGCGGTCGGCCTTCCGCGGCGCTGGGCCTTCGAGACGAACCCTTGGATCGAAGCCTCGTTGGGTGGGAACCGAGGTCACCTAGTGGCGGGGCTTACACGATATGCCTTCCGAAGTCCAGATCCGGGGACGGTCTTCAGGAGAGGGAACACCTGGGAGGTGTACGCCGGGGCACGAGGCGCCATGCCCGGGGCTCCCCTGCTGGGTGAGGCAACCGTCTTTTGGGACGTCGACCGGGTCGGCGGAGTCTATGGCGAACTCGCCGCCATACTTCAGATCCCGGTTTGGGTTGGACTGGTCGTGCCCATCGGATCGATGTTTCTGGAGGGCCGGAGTGGTTTCGCCCTGGGACAGGAACGCAGTGTCGACGACACCGACCCTTCCAACTACCTCTTTGAGGACCGGGGCATCACACACGTCGACGTCTCGCTTCGCACCACGCTTCTGCCGGTCCCCGCCGGTCCGTTCTCCGCGTCACTTACCCTGGATGCCCACTGGGCCCGGGGCCTGGATCCGGAGACGAAACGACTGGGGGTGCGAGTCGCCGGGAGTCGCGACAGGACCCGGTGGTGGTGGGGCTTTGGGTTACGATTCACCCTTCCTCGTTGCCGTCCAGAAAGAGAGCTATGTCAAGATCTGTAAGCAGCGGAACGATCAACGGCACCGAAGCCAGGACCCTGTCGCTCATGGGAGCGCTGGGAATCATCGGAGTGCTGGGACTCAGCGGGTGCGCCTCCATCCAGGAGACGGCGCTTCCCCAGCCGGTCTCTCCGCCCCCCACCGCCCCACCCCCCGCGCCTGTGCCGGGCGGCCTCCTCGCGGGGTTTGGTGCTCGAGACATCACACCACCGCCGGGCGTGGGGATGAATGCCTTCTCTGCCGACAGCCGGCAGGCGGCAGGCTTTCGGCAACGGCTGTACGCACGGGCGATCGTCTTAGAGGATGACTCGGGCGAGCGCGTCGCGTTGGTGGTCGCCGATCTCGGAATGGTCTCGCTCCTCCTCCATCGCAGAGTGGCCGATCGAACTCTTCGGTCAGGGACTGGGATCGGAGCCGACCGTCTGCTCCTCTCCGCGACCCACACGCATTCGGGTCCAGGGAATTTCTTCGCGGCCGACGGATACAACGCCAACGCCGGACGCTTCGCCGGCTTCGACCCCGTAGTCACGGATTTCCTGATCGATCGGATCGCCGGTGCGATCGAGGATGCGGCTTTGGATCTGCAACCCGCCCGAGCGGGTTGGCGCTTCGAGCCGGTCTGGGATTTCACGTTCAACCGGAGCTACGAAGCATATGAGCGGAACACGTCTCCGCGCGTGACAGTCAATCCCGTTGCGGCCCGCCCGTTGGATCAGCAGGCGGTCGACTCCACCTTCGTGCTCCTCCGCATAGATCGCTGCGACACTCAGTGGCAGAACTGCGCACCCCGCGGCGCTTACGGTGTGTTTCCCATTCACAGTAGTAACATCCCGGCCTCCAACAACCTCTTCGACTCAGACATCCATGGCGTAATCGCACGGACGGTCGAGGACCATATCCGGGGGGTCCGGAGCGGTGGGGCAGGCCCGGCGGCGGCAGGTGTGATTGCCGGCGGCGAGGCTTTTTTCCTCCTCGCCCAGGGCGCCCACGGGGACGTGGGCGCGAACCTGCGGGACCCGGTTCCGTGCAGGTTATACCGCTTCCTACCGGAACGTCGGCCGGCCGGTCCCAGAACCCTCCCGGCTCCAGAAGCGTGGCGGGCACCGATGTCCGAGGTCGAATCCTGTCTCGACGAGACGCGGCTCGAGGTGGACTCTTTCGCGTCGGCCCTTGGAGCTCGCGCCACGGGAATCTTCGACCGTGCCGCTCCCGCTCTCTCATCGGACCTGTCTATCGGGCGCGCGTTCGCTTCCGTAGACCTTCGAACCTACACCGGGCCGCACCAGACCTGTTGGCCGCCCCGAATGGGTGCCGCCGGGGTTGGTGGTGCGGAGAAGGGCTACATCCGGACATGGAAGCAGCGCTTGTTCTTCTTCAATATGAACTTCGACGAGGGCGGATCGGCCGCACGGGATACGCCCGACGGCTGCTTCGGGCATAAGAAAGTCCAGCTCCCCATGTTGATCAAAGAATACACGCTACCTCAAGTTTTTCAGTTCGGCGTGTACAGGCTGGGTGATGTCCTGATGGGGTCAGTACCGGTAGAGCCGACGACCGAGGTCGGCGCTCTGATACGGGAAACCCTCCTCGTGAGCGCGCCGGACGGCGTCGAACGCGCCCTAGCGATCAGTCTGGCCAACGGCTACGCAAGCTACGTTGCCAGTGCCGAGGAATACGAGGCACAACACTACGAGGGAGGCTCGACGCTGTACGGGCCCAACACGGCCGAAATGATCGCGTACGAGTTGGGGCAGTTGGCCGCCAGCCTAAGTAGCGGGAGTCCGACCGTATCCGTGAACACCGCTCAGGCATTTCATGCGGAAAGCCCCAGTCATTTTTGGGCGCCCCGTCCGATTCCGGCGGAGTTCCCCCGAGAGGTACTCGACGGGGTCTGCAGTGCGGAGGAGGTTCGAATCCGATGGGCCGACCTCAGACCAGGCACGCTGGTCCCGGCGGACGCTCCGATCGTTCAGATCGAGCGTGAGAGCGCGGGCCAGTGGGAATTTCTGGCCGACGACGCGAATCCAGAGGTGCAGGTGCAGGCGGTCGAAGAGAGCGGCGCCGGCTACCTGTGGGAGGCACGCTGGGTGCCGAGGTCGGTCCCCACTGGGGGCTACCGACTCCGATTGCTCTCCCGTCAGGGGCTACCGGAGGTGGTGGGTTCCGACTGTAGAGTCTAGTGTGGTGTTGGCTCGCGAACTCTGGGACACCACACTCGTACCTGAGCGCTCAGATCCTTTCCACCGAATAGAGGTGGAGCGCCCCCACCCGTCCCCTGAGTTCCACGTCACCCACCGACCTAGCTTCCAGATGAGGCGGCAACTCGATCGCTCTGTAGACGAGCTCCGACACCAGGCATTCGACTTCCAGCGCTTTGCACGCCGCCTCAACGCGGGCCGCCGTGTTCATCGTATCCCCGTGGAACGCCAGATCCCTTCTCGCCTCTCCGACCCAGGTCGTGACGACGTCGCCTCCGTGGATCCCCGCGCGGAGTCGAGGGACAGTATCGTACTTTCGGCGATATTCATCCTGCCGGCGCTCCAGCAGCTGGATCATGTCGAAGAAACACTGCACACAGGCAGCGGAGCGTGCACCTCTATGCATCCTCCAGGTCACGAGCACTGAATCTCCCGCGTGCTGATACACTTCCCCCCGCCACGTGAGGATCGCCTCCGAGAGGTCGTAGAAACAGTCCCTCAGGAAACTGCTGTATGCCATATGACCCAGACGTTCGGCGATTCCGGTAGAGCCGATGACGTCCGCAAACAGGAAGATGCGGCTTTCCTCCACCGGGTAGTGGTACCGCCCCGTGAGGAGACGGCGGATCTCCCCCGGGTTGTGGAGCTTTCGCACTTGGAGGAACGAGGTCGTGATGGCTGCAGCGATGAAGGCGAAGATCAGATCTCTCCACAAACCGCCCTCGACAGCGTAAGCCGCGACGCTTTCTACAGGCCCCAGTTCGAGAACGATCGAACGATCGACCGCGTTCACGGTGATCAGCGCTGTGATCATCAGCAGCGTGTAGGCCCCGATGCGGACGACGCTGAGCCGCGGGAAGGCCATCGTGCGGCTCCAGCGTGGGAGGATGAACTCCTCCCCCACGCCGAGGCCGACACCGATAAGGATGCCGATCGCGACTCCCCGGAGAGCCGAAAAAAAGAGCTGCCGTTCGTCGAATTGGCCGATAACCGGTCCCAGGGCGGCGCCAATCACGGCCCCCCACAAAGTGAAGGCGGCGACCGTACGGAGCCGTTTTCTCGCCAGATTGTTCATATTCCTCAATCAGCGGTCCGGCGGTGTATCCCCCAGCCTAGTTCGCGCCACCCGCCCCGACGAGCATGATGACATGTCGAGGCGTGGAAGTCACGCACGGCCTGAACACCGCTAATTCCCTGGGATTCCATGCATATCGTTGTGTGGGCAGCCACATCTATTTCGGGATGTGCCGTCTACAGTTGGAACCTACAACCCTTGCGACGGGTTTCGTACATCCTGATCCGGCCGTTAATTTTTGTTTTTGATTCACCCCCCGCGGACACGATCGATGCGACAACTTTCGGCCATCATGTTTACGGACATGGTAGGCTTCACGGCCCTGATGCAGGATGACGAACATCGGGCAAAGAGCGTCCGCGATCGACATCGTGACACGCTCCGCCAGTCGATCGAGAAGCACGGTGGTGAGATCATTCAGTTCTACGGGGACGGGACCCTCAGCGTCTTCGGAAGCGCCATCGACGCAGTGTCATCCGCCGTCGCCGCCCAACAGGCACTCCAACAGGAACCCTCGATCCCCGTCCGGATTGGACTCCACATCGGCGACATCGACCGGGACGAGGACGGCGTTTACGGTGACGGGGTCAACGTCGCCGCCCGCATCGAAGGACTATCGGCACCCGGCGCGGTCATGATCTCGGGCAAGGTCTTCGACGAGATCAAGAACCACCCGCATCTGCCCGCGACCGCGCTCGGTGAATTCGACCTGAAGAACGTGCGTCGTCCGGTCCGGGTCTTCGCGATCACAGCGCCGGGGCTCGTCGTTCCCGATGCCGAGTCGATGGTCGCACGGACCGGACCACCCCAGAAAACGATCGCGGTGCTCCCCTTCGTCAATATGAGCGCCGATCCGGACAACGAGTTCTTCAGCGACGGGATTTCCGAGGAGTTGATCAATGCCCTGACGCGGGTGGAGGGCCTCCAGGTGACGGCCAGAACGTCGTCCTTCGCCTTCAGAGACAAGAACAAGGACGTTCGTGAGATCGGACGGAAACTCGGTGTGAGCGCTGTGCTGGAGGGGAGCGTCCGCAAGGCCGGCAATCGGGTCCGCATCACGGCTCAGCTGATCGACACGCGTGACGGTTACCACATTTTTTCGAGCGTTTACGACCGAGTCCTGGAAGATATCTTCGAGACCCAGGATGAGATCACCCTCAAGATCGTCGACAAACTTCGGGCCACGTTGCCAGAGAACGGAGAGAAGCCCTCCTTGGTCCGGCCAGTGACCGAACATTCCGAGGCGTACCAGGCCTACCTCAAGGGGATGTACTGCTGGAATCAGTGGACACCCGATTCGGCGCGCCAGTCCATAGACCACTTTCAGCGCGCGATCGAGTTGGACCCCGAGTTCGCGCGGGCGTGGGGGGCGATGGCTCGTAGCCATACGTATCTGGGGGCGATGGGTCGCTCAGCCCGGTGCGGGGAAGCCTACGGCTGTGCGTACGCGGCCGCGGAGAAAGCCATCGAGCTCGACTCTGAGATCGAAGACTCCCACGTCGCTCTGGGGCTCGTCCGGCTCTTCCACGACTGGGATCGCCCAGCCGCGGAGGCGTCGTTCCTCCGAGCGATGGCCATCAACCCGGATTCGGTCGACGTGCTCCACGGCTATTCCCTCTACCTCCAAGCGGATGGACGGGCCGAGGAGGCGGTCGCCGTCCTCGAACGCGCCGCCATGCTCGATCCCCTCAACCTCCCGGTCCTCGACCACCTCGGGAGGGCACATGCGACGTGCAGGCAGTACGACGAGGCGCTGGCCCAATTCGACCGTGTCTTGGAGCTGGACCCGGAGTTCCGGTCGGCCCACGAAGGGAAGGGTTGGACGTGTTTGTACATGGGTCGCTTAGACGACGCCATCGACACGTTCGAGCGAGTCCGCGATCTGACGCCCCACCCCAAAGGCGGCATTACGCCGCTCGCCTACGCCCTGGGCGTGGCAGGTCGGGAGGCCGAAGCGGAGGAGCTCGTGGCGCTCATCAAGGAGCGAGAGCAGGAGGAGCCGGACGTGTCTCTCGACCTGGATCTAGCCGTAATTTTCTCGGGGATGGGAAGAGAGGAGCAGGCGCTGGACCGGCTTCGTCGGGCCGCCGACAAACGCGTCGGATCTCTCATCTTTCTGCGTAACTGGCCTTTGTGGGAGCGTCTGAGGCAGATGAGCGGTGTCGAGGAGTTCATGGAGGAACAGGGGCTTTAGACGCTCGGACCTATCTTTCGCAGGAGATCTTGAAAGCGCGGATCCTCGCGCAACCCCCCCCCATCCACGGACAGACGTACCCACAAAAAGCAGCGAACTGTCCCGCGCCTCGATGCCCTTGTCCAGGTGTCGAAACGCCTCGTCGAACTCCCCGAGACCGGCATGCACAAGCGCCAACTCGAAGCTCACATGCACCCCTCGACCGTCCGCCTGCCATTGTCGAAGTTCCTCCAAACACTCCCGTGCATCGTCGACGCGCCCCGCCACGCCATACGCGAATCCCAGGGACCCCAGAGCCTTCTCATGTCCGGGGTTCGCGATATGCAGAGAGCGGAACGTGTCTATGGCGGTGGGCAGATCGCCGCAGTGCAGCTGGAGCCACCCGCGGCCCTCTAACGCCCGGAAGAAGTCAGGGTCTAAGTCGAGCGTGCGTTCGAACTGATCGACCGCGTCGTCGAATCGGCCGACAGACGTGTAGTCGTTCGCGAGTGCGTTGCTGTAGAGAGAGGAAAGAGGGTCAAGTCTGGTTGCCGTCTCCAAGGCCGCGATCGCCCCATCCAAGTCACCGCCCGCACGTAGAATGAAGGCATGATCATAGTGAAGCTGTGCGGACCCTGGATTTCGGGCGAGGGCCTTCCGCATAGCCACGTCCGCAGCCTCGATATCCCAGTCGATGATCAGTTTGATGTCGGCCAGGGCCGCAGGACCTTCGCTGCCCCCGGGATCCAATTCCTCGGCCCGGGCCGCGGCTTCACGGGCAGGTCCGACGCCTTTGTCTTTACTCATGTGTCCCAACACGAGGAGAAAGGCGTACGCGTACGCGAGACCTCCATAGGCCGCAGCGAAGTCCGGATCACGTGCTACTGCTCGCTCGAAATAATCCAGAGCTCGTTCGGCGCTGGGACGGCTCCATTGATTCATGAAGAACCGTCCACGCAGATAAAGGTTGTACGTCTCGGGGTCCTTGGTCCGCGATCGCTCGAGGGACCCCCCAGCCTTCCCTGGTAGGGAGGTCCGAAGTTTTTCGGTGATCTTCAGCGCGATCTCATCCTGGGTCTCGAAGACGTCCTCCAGGATCCGGTCGTATACATCGGAAAAGACGTGATAACCCGTGTCGGTATTGATGAGCTGAGCGGTGATCCGGACCCGCCCACCCGCCTTACGGACACTTCCCTCGAGGACGTGACCGACGTTCAGCATGGATCCAACCTGGCGGATGTCCGCCCCCTTCCCTTTGAAGGCGAACGAGGACGTGCGAGCCGTCACCTGAAGTCCCTCAACACGCGTCAGCGAATTGATGATCTCCTCGGCGATACCATCGCTGAAATATTCGTTTTCGGGGTCCGCACTCATGTTGATGAAAGGGAGTACCGCGATGCTCTTCGGCCCCGCAGCAGCGGCGGTGGCCGGTCCATCCGCGTGCCGGAGTCGTGTCGACTCGCCGAGTTGCGGTGAGGGAGGACCATCTTCACCAGCCACCTTGAACACCGCGACGCGCGTACTCACGTTCTTGAGATCGAAGCGGCCGAGGGACTCGATGAACATCCCCGGCTGGTTCTTGACGTCGTCGAAAACCTTCCCGGAAATAAAGACTTCCCCCGGCGGGCACAGATTTTGAACTCGGGAAGCTACGTTGACACCGTCTCCGTATACTCCCTGGTCCTCTCTCACGACGTCCCCGGTATGGATCCCGATCCGCAGGGGCAACACAGGAGGACCGGACAGGGTTTCTTGGATCTCGAGAGCGCAGCGCACGGCCTGGATAGCGCTGGTGAATATGCTCAGGCTGCCATCGCCATAGTGCTCCAGCAACTCGCCCCCGTGGAGGCCCAAAGTGTCCGTCAACACGATGCGGTGCCGATCGCGGACCTCGCGTGCCTTCTGCTCATCACGCTGCATCAGGGCCGTGTACCCGGCCACGTCGGTGAACATGATGGCAGCGAGGTGCCGTGTCTGCTTTTCGACCATGGCGATCTTTTCGCTCGGGCCGGAGGGTCATGTCTCCGGCGTCCGGCACATCCGGTACGGCTAAGGCCTAGCTCGGCCGACCACCGATTGCGCTACAGCATTCCTGCACGCCAGACAATAGGGCATACCGAATCGGTGGGCCAGATTTCAAGAACAGGCGAACTTCCCTTGGGTCCGAGGCGCGCCGGCCCCTACGGCCTGGCCCGCATGTACTTGACGAGTCGCTGCCGCCCCACCTCACCCGCGTAGATGTTGCCTTGGAAATCGACACCCAGAAACTCCACACCGGTTCCAGTCGGGGTCTCCGAGTCGGGGATGAACGACGTCACCCAGCCGGACTCCGCATCTCCGATCCTGATTCCCCTCTCCCACCCGGGATTCCAGTTAGCGTCGGACATCCCGTAGCCGGCGTAGATGATGTCCTCGGTGTCCACGAACACCACGCTCGGCCGCCCGAACTGCGCCCACACCGACAGGAGGTTGCCATCCTGGTCGAAACTCTGGATCCGATTGTTCCCCCGATCCGCGACAATGACCCGACCTCGACTATCCATCGTGATATCGTGCGGATCGTTGAATTTGCCTGGATCTCCGCTACTTCACCGTCCCTCTCTAGATTCTCTCCAAGACCCAGCCCGGCGTAAACCTGGTAAGGTACGTGCTCAAAATCGTGAAGGAACCCGACATGAGGAGGAGACCCAGAACGATGAGCATGACTCCGGATGCCTTCTCGACTGCTGGCAAAAACCGGCGGAACCGGGAGAATACGCCGAGAAACCAGTCCAGGGCAAGCGCGGAAATCAAGAATGGGATGGCCAGCCCCAAGGAGTAAACGCTCAAGAGGCTCACACCCGCCCATACCGTATCCTGAGTCCCGGCCAGAGTCAGGATCGCTCCCAGAACGGGGCCGATGCAGGGCGTCCAGCCGGCCCCGAAGGCCGCCCCCACTCCTACCGTTCCCAGATATCCGGCGGGCCTGTCGCTCAAATGGACTCTGCGCTCACGCATCAGCGGTGCGATCCTGAAGACTCCCGTGAGGTGAAGGCCGAGTACGACGATGAGGGCACCCCCGATCCGGGCGATCCAGACCTCGTAGTATCGCAGGAATGCGCCAAGAAAAGACGCCGAGGCGCCCAATGTGACAAAGATGATGCTGAAGCCCGTCACGAAGAGGAGCGAGTGCATGAGCGTCGCCTTGCGGTCGACACCCTCCTGGAGATCCTCCAGGCTCATCCCAGTAACAAACGACAGATAACTGGGCACCAGAGGTAGGACGCACGGCGACAGGAACGAGAGCACCCCTGCCGTCAATGCGACCAAGAGACCGACAGACTCGTTCATCCTCCACTCAATTCCTTTCGTCTTTTGAGTCAGGTGGGTCCGGCTCCAGGGCACGAAAACGGTGCCACAGAGCTCGAAACCCCATCACGATACCGAGCCAGGCAAGCACCAAAGCTAACGCCCAGCCGAACACGAAAGGAAAGAAGCCGACGACGACGGCGGCGGAGATCGCGATAATTGCGACCGTCCCGAGGATCGCCCGATCCTCTCGGCCCAGCGTGCGGTGGCCGGCCAGGGCGTCGCTGAACGATACGCCCGCCCGCACCAACTGGGGGAGCCGCCACGGTCTCGACACGGTCTCTCGGTCCATCATTGCTTCTAAGCGCTCCGTGAGCCTACCCTCGGGTTCCAGCGGCGTCGCCGGTAGTCCTTGAAGCGTGGGCAGCGGCTCCGCGGGTACAGCCGCATGTGTACGACGGCGTCCCGGAAGTACGATTTCTGAAGAGGATGCCAGGTCGGCCAGAAAGATCCCCTCCAGCTGCCCCGCTAACGACGCATCCAAAACGCCCACGTCCACCTCCCAGTTCCCTAGAAGACTCCACGCATTGAGGTTGCTCGATCCCACCCTGCTCCAGAGTCCATCTGCGACGGAGGTCTTGGCGTGAATCATCCCGCCTTGCCATTCGAAGAGTCGCACGCCTTGTTCGAGCAGGTATCGATAGCCTGCGCGCGAAAGCGTCCCGACCAAGGGCCAATTGTTGTTGGCCGGGACGAGCACCCGGACGTCGACCCCGGACTGGGCCGCCTCGGCCATCGCCTCGGCCACCGCCCCGGGTGCAACGAAGTAGGGGTCCGTGATCCACAAGCGCTCCTGTACCATGGCCGCCACTAGCGCCACGGTCCGGAGGACACGGCTTCGCCCTGGCTCGCCTTCGATGAGCCACACCGGCGTATCCCCCAGCGGACTCGCCTCCTCGTCCGCGAAGTCTCTCGGGAGGGGATCACCCATCACATCCCAGATTCGGCCGAATGCCCTGCTGGCCGCCGACACGGCGGGTCCCCGAATCTCGATGCCGGTGTCACGCCAAGGGGGGTTGTTTGCGGTGCCCGCCCACTCCTGGCCGATACAGAACCCCCCAGCGAACGCAACCTCTCCGTCCACGACCACGAGCTTCCGGTGATCCCGCTGGAACACGCCATACGGATCTCGGAGGGAGGGTCGGTTGAAAGCGCGCACCTCAACCCCCGCCCGGCGGAACGGCCGCCAATATCGTCGGGGTGTCGCCCAGCACCCCACCCAATCATATAGCAGCCGCACCTCAACCCCTTGCTGAGCCTTCTCTACAAGAACATCCCTGAACGCCCGGCCCACCGCATCGTTCCGAAGGATGTAGTTCTCGAAATGGACGTATCGCTTTGCCCTCGCGATCGCCTCAAGCCATGCGTTGAGCGTGGCGGGTCCGTCGAACTGGAGGGAAATCAAGTTGCCCGGGATTTCAGGAGAGCCGGTCGCTCGCTCGAGCGCCTCCCTCGTCAGACCTCCGAGACCGCCCTCGCGAGCCGGAAGAAGCTCGGGGGAGGGCGACGGTGGGAGGCTGGCCCTCAGGGCCGAGATCGAGCGCTTCTCGGTGGAAGTCATCGCAACACAGTTCGTGTCACCCGCCGGGCCCCTACACGGTCTCGATAGGGCAGGTGAGTCCTTGTGATGTAACTTCTACGCCGGCGGCGGTGCACTCCTGGCAGAGTCCGTAGATCTCGAGCTTGTGGCGCGTCGGCCGAAATCCGTGCCGGGCAGACACCATGGCCTCGATACGGTGCACTTCCGCACTCTGGAACTCGATGACTGCGCCACAGTTCAGGCAGATGAGATGTTCATGGATCGGCTCCGCGGAGAGGCGGTGTTCATATCGTTTGAAGCCCTCACCGAAGTCGAGCTCCGCCACGAGCTTACTCCGCACGAGCAGATCCAGAGCCCGATAGATCGTCGCCTTGCCAATCCGGTGGCCCTCGGATCTTAGCACACGCTCGATCTCGTCCACGGAGAGGTGCTCGCCCGATCCAAAGACCACACTCGCCACCGCCTCCCGTTGGTGGGTGACAGGCAATCCCAGCTCTCTCAGGTAGCGTCCGAAGAGCCGAACGAACGGAGCCGAGTCCGGGCGGGCCTTCACGCCTCTACGGGCTCCAGCAAGTTGGCGTCGAATTCGTCCAACAGGACCCTGAGCTTCTCCGGGTCCCCGGTAATCTCGACCGTGCGGGGCTCCCCGAGGTCGATATGACTCCTGCGCACGACCCCCTGCATCACTCGGGAGAGACGGTCCGGCGGAGCCTGGCCCTCCTCGGTGATACCGCTCTCGACCGAAAGGCTCGTTCCTGTCCGTTCGGCAGAGTAGGGAGCAGTGTACAACCGGCGAGCGCCATCTTCGGTGAAGCAACTTGCGGCCACCAGGCCTCGCTCCTTGCGTCCGACGATCAAGGGCGGGAACACCCACAGTCGATCGATCTCACTCTCCCCGAGGCGGCGGGCCATCATCTGAAGTGTCCTGGGAATGGCCTCCGGCACTCCTGGGTCCCCTTCATCCTTCACGAGCTAATCTCCAAGTGGACACCGTTTCAAATCAACCGGACGTATTGTACTGCCCCGACCGCGATAGCTCCACAGCTTCTCGGGTCGCGTGTGTCACGTTCTGGCGAACCTGCTCCATGGGGCCCTCGATCAGAGCCCCCGCAGCCCGTGTATGTCCGCCGCCCCCGAACTGGCGCGCCAAGGCGTTCACGTTCACGGCGCCGTTGGAGCGGAAGGAGACCTTGATGCCTTTCCGGGGGATCTGGCGAAAGAGGAGCCCGACCTCCACACCCTCGACCGAGCGGGGGTAATCGACCATCCCTTCGAGATCGTCTGCAACCGCGCCCAGCGCGTCGAACTGATCCGCCGGGACAGTCATCCACGCGACCCCTGCTTCCTCGTCGACCTCCAAAAAAGCCAAGGCGCTCTCGAGTAGATGAAACCGTCGGCGCGGGACGGCGCCGTAGAGGCGACGGTAGGTTTCATCGGGGCTGACACCTCGGTCGACCAACTCGGCAGCGATGCGGAGGCTGGTCGGGGTCGTGTTGCTGAACCGAAACGAACCGGTGTCCGTCACAATGGCGACGTACATCGCGAGGTCGGCGATCGCGGGCCACGGCCCGCCGGCCCTTTTGATAAGGTCGAATACGAGCTCGCCGGTCGCGCAGGCACTGGAGTCGCGGAAGCTCACGCCCTCGATGGGCCGGTCCCCTGTCGGATGATGGTCGATCACGACGGTGGGGAGACCGTTGATCAGCGGCCTCACTCGTCCGATCCGAGTCACCTCTCCAGTGTCGAGAACGATCGCGACATCCGCACCGTCACAGAGTTCCTGGGCCTCCACCGACGTCGAGTCCACAACCCACGATTCGTCGGGTAGGAGGAAGTCGAAGGACTGCGGAACCGGTGTCGGATTCACGATGAACGCTTCCGTACCCAGCTCCCGGAGCCACGCCGCCAAAGCGATCTCGGACCCACAGCCGTCGCCGTCGGCGTTGATGTGCGTCGTCAGAACCGCCGTTTCCTTCTTTCGCAAAGCCGTGAGGACAGAGTCGATCGCCTCGAACCTGGTCTCAGCGGTTTGGTACGTCATGGATCCCCTTCTTCAACAGCCTCTCTAGTTGGGTGCGCGCGGCAGACGCTTCCTTACCTTGGCCCACGTCGACGCGAGATGGACCACCCATGGCGTTGTGACCCCACGGACCTGCGCATGTTCAAGCGCCTCGAGGAGGGCGGCAGGCTCGTTGGGGTGCTGGTCCACCTCCACCCAGGCACCCGCCACCTCACCCAACATGTGGGCATCGGAGCCGGCACCCCTCGGCTTGGACCAGCGAGCGGCCAGCTCCTCCCCGGGCTCATTTAGGTACGCTGGATGGAGCCTCGCGTTGAAGACCTCGATGATGTCCACCAGCGGCGCGAGCTCCTCCGCGTACCGGCCGGACCCTCCCTTCCCTCGAGCATAAGGGTGGGGCAAGTAGACGAGTCCTCCCTGGTCCTTCACCCTACGGCATACTTCCCTGGCAGGCGTTCCCTTCGGGATCTCCTCCTCGATGTAGAGGCCGATGACGTCGATACCCTCCTTCGTCTTCACCTCCTCACCGGGAATCACCGAATCCGGATACACTCCGGCCATCTCCAAGGCCGTGGAGGTGCGGTTGTGGTCTGTGATCGCGATGCGCTGGACTCCTCTGGCGGCTGCGGCCGCCATCACGCGGCGAGGGTCTGAAAGACAGTCGAAGGACGCCTGGGTATGCGTGTGCATGTCTATGCGCAGTCGACCTTCCTTCGGCTGGGGGCGAGCCACCGCGCTCCTCCTTAGGTGCGTGAGCACCTCCATGGCCTGGTGCTCCAGTGCTTGAAGATCTCCCTCATTGACGAGTACATGCGTCGCCCGGTCTCGCTTCACTCCCGAATCCATCTGGACTTCCATGATGGCCCTCGCACTCTCGACGCTGAGGTCGCGCGTCTCCCGAAGGCGGTCGAGCCGAATTTTCTCAGACGCATCGACGACGACTGTGGCGTCGAAGTCACCTTCGAGCCCCACTTCGAACAGAAGCGGGATCTCCGATACACATACCGTATCCTGGTTGGCAAAACGTTCGCGCATCCACCGGTCCCGGAGCGCCCGGACGCGGGGATGAACAATGGCCTCCAACCGGCGCCGAGCTCCTTCGTCCTGGAAGACGACAGACGCAAGGGCCGCTCGGTTCAAGGCACCATCGGCTTCCAGAATTTCTTCGCCGAAGACGTCGACCACTGCGGACAGACCGGGGGAGCCAGGCTCGACCGCCCGTCGTGCCAGGTCATCCGCACTGACAACCGGGACGCCGACGTCCTGCCAAAGAGTGGACACCGTCGACTTACCGGCAGCAATGTTCCCCGTCAATCCCACCGATAGAGTGTTTCCCGACTCCGGCGTCGCGAAGAGAAGCCCCTTGAGCACCAGAACGGCTGCGATAAGTCCTGCGGCTACGATCGTCGCCCACCCCACGCCCATCGAGCCGACTCCGATCTCCCAGCCACGGGCAGCGGCGTAGGCGATGCCCAATCCGACGAAGGCCCACCCTGCGACCCCGAGGAGATCGAAGGCCAGGAAGCGCCGGTACGCGACCGATGTAGACCCGGCGACGAGCGGCATGAGGGTTCGCACGAACGGAACCAGTCGAGCCAAGCTCACCGAATATCCGGCGTGTCTGTCGAACAGGTCGAGAGCACGGTCCTGGTGCCTGCGGGCCATCCGGGCGAGTCGGCCGCTGCCAAGGAGTAGGCGGCGACCTCCCCAGCGCCCAATCATGAACCCGGCCGAATCGCCCAGCGCCGCTCCTAACACCGCCGCCCCAGCAACGGCTGCGAAGCTGAAGTGGCCCTGGAGGGCGAAGGCGGTCGCTACAATGAGGGTGGGCTCAGTGGGGAGGACCAGCCCTATGATCAGGGCTGTTTCAAACATCGCCATGCCACCAACCAGCCACAGCCCGTACAGCTCAATGTTCGAGCCGATCCAGTCGATCATTGTGCGGGCGCCGGCTCCCGGCTCAATCTGGAGGGCTGTTGAAGGAGTACAGTGGGCCGCGTTGCGGATGCCACGGCCTCAGATCCTAGAAGGGGCGATGCCAAGCTACGCGGAGGTCGTCCTGGCTTCCAATCTCCCCATCCGGACCATTCGATCGAATCGCGAAGGAGTCAGGCCATGCCTGGTAGGAGTAGGTCGTGCCCCAGGGATCCATCGCTGCATCGCCCGTGAAGTTGGCCGCCAACCACGCATTCCATTGGCGGGTCTGAGGAAGCTGGAACGTCTCACGCGCTTCCCTTCTCACGGATCGAGACAACTCCTCAATCTCCCGCTCGGCCGACCAGATGAGCATGGGTTGAACCACGGGCATGGCCTTGTCGATCATCATCTGGCGGCTTTCGGGAAAATACAGCGAGGCCACAAAGCCGAGGATGATCAGCAGGATGAGCCTGGTTACCACGCTTTGCTCTCCTTCACGTGCTTACGCATGTAGGATCCCCAGCGGACATAACGCTCGAGATCCCCGGCCGGAACGACCGTCGTCCCTTCTCCGTAAGCAGTCTCCATGCGCCATCTCATATAGGCCTTCGACGGTAACGGGAGAAAAGGCTGCTGCCGATACCATCGGTTCGCCCTAAAGGCCCACGCCGTCGCCAACATGGCGGGAATGAGCCACGGTCGCCGGACGGCAAGCTTCGCCAGCCCTACGTAAACCGATCCCATACCGTTTCTCGCAGTCGGTTCCCGGGCGCACCACCCGGAAACATATGTATGGGCCAAATTTAGTCCGCGCCCCGAGGCAATTCAATGATACGGGATCCACACCATGCCCGAGGGGCCTCCTCGATGGTCCCCACGATCCACCCGAGCTATGATACGTGATATTGAGAGCCAGGGAGAATTTGAGTGTCGAATCGTCTAGCCCAAGAGTCCAGTCCCTACCTTCTTCAGCACGCCCAAAACCCCGTTCACTGGTATGCCTGGGGCACCGAGGCGTTCGACGAGGCCCGGCGCAGGGACGTCCCGGTGCTCCTGTCGATCGGTTACTCCGCCTGCCACTGGTGCCACGTCATGGAGCGAGAGTCCTTCGAAGACCCAACGACCGCAAAGCTCATGAACGAGTCCTTCGTCAACATCAAAGTGGACCGTGAGGAGCGTCCCGACATCGACTCCGTTTACATGAAGGCTGTCCAGACCCTGACCGGACAGGGGGGGTGGCCACTCACGGCATTCCTCACCTCGGATGGAGAGCCCTTTTTCGGAGGGACGTACTTTCCGCCCGAGCCCCGGCACAATATACCCTCCTTTCGGCAAGTCCTTGAGTCGATCCGAGGTGCCTATGACGAGCGGAAGGAGGAGATCGTCCGAAACGCCGGTGAGTTGAAGGAGTTGCTGGAAAAGAGCTCGGCGGAACGCTCGGAAGGGCCGGTGGCGCCAGACGGGAACGCGATCGTCGGTCTGGCTCTGCTTGATCACGCGTTCCGCTTTCTTGCCTCGCGCTTCGACCCCAAGCACGGCGGTTTCGGTGGGGCGCCCAAGTTTCCACAACCGGTAACTCTGGAGTTCGCTCTCCGGGTGCACGCGCGCACCGGTGACCCGGATGCGCTGGGGATGGTCACGCAGACGCTTCGCGCCATGGCCCGCGGTGGAATCCACGATCACTTGGCCGGTGGCTTCCATCGATACTCCGTCGACGCCCGATGGCTGGTTCCCCACTTCGAAAAAATGCTATATGACAACGCCTTGCTCGGACGATTGTACCTGAACGCCTATCAGGTCACCGGCGACCCGGAGCTCAGGCGGGTTGCGGAAGGCACGCTGGACCACCTTCTCACGGACATGCTCGCACCCGAAGGGGGGTTCTACTCCGCTTTGGACGCGGATTCGGAAGGAGAAGAGGGGACGTTCTATGTCTGGACTCCCATGGAAGTGCGTGAGGTGCTCGACGAGGAGGTGGCCGATCTGTTCATGCGCTGTTACGACGTGAGCGAGGATGGCAACTTCGAGAAGCGCAACATCCTCCACCTTCCCCATGACCTCGCGGCGGTCGCCAAGCGCGAGGACATGAGCCTCGAGTTCTTGCGAGAGCTGCTCCGGGATGCGAGGCATGTCCTGTTGGAGGCCCGAAACCTCCGAGAGCCGCCTTTCCGTGACGAGAAGATCCTCGCGAGCTGGAACGGGATGGCGATCCGAGCCCTGGCCGAGGCCGGTGGAGCGCTGAATGAGAGCCGTTTTCGAGTAGCAGCGGTACGTGGACTCGAATTTCTGCTTGGGAACATGCGGAAGGGTGACCGCCTCCGGCGATCATACAAGGACGGCACGGCACGGATCGATGCCTTCCTGGAAGACTACGCCGCCGTGGGTAACGCGATTTTCAGCGTGTATGAAGCCACGCTCGAGCCTCGTTGGCTGGACGAGGCGGCGTGGATTACGGAGCTCGTCGTTGGGCTCTTCTGGGACGACACGGACGGCGTGTTCCACGATGGTCCGAAAGATGGCGAGGCGCTGGCCGTCCGAGCACGGGACCTCATGGACAACGCTACACCGTCCGGAAATTCGCTGGCCGTTGAGCTTCTGATACGGAGCGCTCACCTATTCGGAGAGGAGCGCCATCGGGTCATCGCCCATCGAGTGCTCGACCGAGAGGCCGGCCTCATGGCACGCTTGCCCGCCGCGTTTGGCCGCCTACTCGGAGCGCTCGACCGCACGGTGGCTGACCCCGTGGAGATCGTCATCGTGGGCGCGCGCGACGATGTCCGCACACTGGAGCTGCTCGAAACAGCATTGAGCCGGTACATGCCGAACCGGACCATCGCGGGTTCCGCTCCAAGTGAGGACCTCTCCCACTCGCTACCCGTACTCGAAGGACGCGATCGTGGAACGGAGCCGGCCGCCTACGTTTGCGAGCGTTATGCGTGCAAGGCACCGGTCTCCGACGCGATGGCATTGGCGGAGCAACTCGACAGAGGGTAGTGCTCCTCGGACGGAAGGTTTTACTATCTTACAAGCCACGCCCTCTTAGAGGCTCCGCCCTCCGACTCCAAAGACGCCTGGAATAGATGGTAACCAAGGAGCAAGAGATCACCGAAACTCAGGACTTGGAGGACCCCTCCTCCGAGTGGCTCCTCGACGCGTACCAAACGATGGTCACCTCACGGCGCGTGGATGACCGAGAAATCAGCCTAAAGCGCCAGAACAAGACTTTCTTCCAGATCGCCGGCGCCGGGCACGAAGCGGTGCAGGTGGCGATGGCCGAGCACTTGAGGCCGGGGTACGACTGGTTCCACCCGTACTACCGGGATCGCACGCTGGTTCTGGCGTTGGGACAGACCCCCTTGGACCACCTTCTCGGTGCGGTCGGGGCCGACGACGATCCGAACAGCGGCGGTCGGCAGATGCCCTCCCACTTCTCGGATCCGGGGCTTCACATCGTGACGATGTCCTCCCCCACCGGTACCCAATTCCTCCAGGCCGTCGGTGCGGCGGAGGCGGGATACCGGGTCTCACTCATCCCCGAGCTACGAAGCAGGATCGAGGAATTCGAGGAGGATGAGGTAGTGCTGGTCTGTTCCGGGGAGGGAGCGACGTCGGAGGGTGAGTTCTGGGAGGCCCTCAATACGGCGTGCAGCCTCAAGCTTCCCGTAATCTTTCTCATCGAGGACAACGAATATGCGATCTCGGTGCCGGTCGAGGTCAACACAGCGGGAGGAAGCATCTCCAAGCTTGTGTCCGGATTTCCCGATCTTTTCATCATCGAGTGCGACGGCACCGACGTGCTGGACAGCCACCGGGCGACGGGCAAGGCGGTCCGTCACTGCCGGCTGAGAAGGGGACCGGCCCTCGTGCACGCTCATACCATACGTCCCTATTCCCATTCGATGTCCGATGATGAGCGGACTTACCGGCCCGCCGCCGAGCTGAAAGAAGCCGCCGCCAGGGACCCGCTCGTCAAGACTCGGACCCTCCTGATCGAGCGGGGCATCGCAACGGCCGAGGAACTCGACAGCCTGGAAGAAGAGGCCGCGACCGAGGTCGCGGAGGCCGCCATTGAGGCAAGCAGCCACCCACAGCCTGATCCTGAGAACGCTCTGCTCCACCTCTACTCCGAAGAAGTCGACCCGACTTCGCCATCCTTCGACACCGAGGACTCACAGGAATTCGGGGACGGACGCACGCTCACGATGGTCGATCTGCTCAACGCCTGTCTTGCTGACGAGATGGAGCGGGATCCCCGCATCATCCTCTTCGGGCAGGACATCGCCGACGCGTCTCGGGAGTCGGCGCTCTCAGAGGTGAAGGGAAAGGGGGGCGTGTTCAAGGTCACGCAAGGCCTCCAACGTCAATTCGGTGGAAGCCGAGTATTCAACTCGCCTCTGGCCGAGGCCAACATCGTCGGGCGGGCCATCGGAATGGCGCAGCGGGGCCTACGGCCGGTGGTCGAAATCCAGTTCCTCGATTACATCTGGCCAGCGTTCATGCAAATTCGAGACGAGCTGGCCACCATCCGGTATCGCTCCCAGGGGGGGTATGCCGCACCGGTCGTGATCAGAGTCTCGTACGGCGGCTACCTGAAGGGGGGCGGACCCTATCACTCTCAGACCGGGGAGACACTATTTACCCATACACCCGGCCTTCGAGTCGTGCTTCCGTCGAGTGCGTCCGACGCAAATGGACTCCTGAGAACGGCCATCCGATGTGAGGACCCGGTCATCTTCCTCGAGCACAAGCACCTGTATCGGCAAATTCACAACAAGGCCCTGTATCCGGGGAAGGACTTCATGATCCCCATGGGCAAGGCGAATAAGGTCAGGGAAGGATCCGATCTCACCGTCGTGACGTGCGGCGCGCTGGTCAAACGTTCTCTTGACGCCGCGAAGATCGCATCGGAAGAGCATGGAATCGAGTGTGACGTCATCGACCTGAGGACGCTTTCGCCTCTCGATATGGACACCGTGGCGCACTCCGTCAAGAGAACGAACAAGGTCCTCATCACCCATGAAGACTCGCTGTCATGGGGGCTCGGCTCGGAGATCGCGGCCCGCATCGCGGACGAACTGTTTCCCTGGCTGGACGGGCCAGTGCGTCGGGTCGCGGCACTGGACACGTGGGTTGCGTATGCTCCGCAGCTGGAAGACGAAATTCTCCCCCAGCCATCCGACGTACTCGCGGCCATTCTCGACCTGGCTAGCTTCTAACCGATAGGGGGCTTGTCTGCAACGGGTTCACCGGTGGCACCCGGCAGAATCAAGCGCACCGCCCGCCGATAAAAGACGTAGTTCCAGGCCCAATTCACGAGCACGAGCGCCCGATTGCGAAAGCCGATGAGCTTGGTAACGTGAACGACAAGCCACAGAGACCAGGCCGCGAAACCTGTGAATGACCGCCCCCACAGATGGGCTACCGCCGCGTTTCGGCCGATTACCGCCAACATGCCGAGATCCTTGTAGGCAAAGTTCCCCGGTGCCTCCCCTCGGATCATCTGGACCACGTTTTCTGCCGCCTTGCTCCCCTGTTGAAGGGCGACCTGGGCAATCTGTGGAAGCGGCTGCCCGTCCTCCTCCACGTATGTGAGGTCGCCCACGACGAACACCTCCGGGTGACCCGGCACCTGGAGCGTACTCTCCACCGGAACGCGCCCGGCCGGACCGACGGGCAGACCCCAACTGCCCACTGCGGGATCGCCCTGGACACCAGCGGCCCAGACCACCGTATGCGTGGCGGTGGTGTCCGAATCAACGTCAGCGTCAGCGTCAGTGTCGGTCCCAGTGTCGGTCTCGCGGCTCACCACGCGGTCGGACGCCACCTCCACGACCTGTGATCCGGTGAGCACGTGCACACCTCGACGTTCGAGACGGACCCGGGCGTACTCCTGCAAGCGCGGGGGCATGCCCGCCAGGAGCCCTTCGCCGCCCTCCAGCAACCGTATGTCCACCTCGTTTCGTGCGATGCCCTGAAAATCCTGCAGGAGCGGCCCGTAGATGAGTTCCGCAAGCGCACCCGCATATTCGACACCCGTCGCTCCCCCGCCCACAATTACGAAGCGGAGCAGAGCTCCTCGCGCCGACGCATCCGCCGTCTGAGCCGCGCGCTCGAAACAATCCAAGATGTGGTAGCGGAGTGGGATCGCGTCATCCATCGTGCGAAGAGGGAAAGCATGGCGCGCGGCACCCTCCACCCCGAAGTAGTTCGGCACGCTCCCCAGCGCCATCACCACGTAGTCGTATGCGAGGCGGGACCCATCGACCTCGATAATCCGGGCCTCAAGATCGATGCCATGGACCCTGGCCTTTCGGAACTCGACGAGGGGGTGCCTCCTGAAGAGACTGCGAACCGGATAGGCGATCTCGCTCGGTCCCAATTCGGCGGCGGCGACCTGATACAGGAGCGGCAAAAAAGTGTGGTAGTTGTTTCGGTCGATCAGGGTCACACCGAACCCAAGCGAGACGAGCTTGCGTACGGCCCAAAGCCCCCCGAAACCAGCCCCGATCACGACGATCCGAGGCCCCTTGGTGTCGATCACACTGGCTTGGTCAGTATTTCGGAAGGCTCTGGTCGATCTCGTCCACCCACGCGTGGATCCCTCCCACAAAGTTGAATACGCTGGAAAATCCCTCTTCCACCAACATCTGCGCCGCGCTCGCACTACGGGCTCCAGTTCGGCAGTACACGACGATCTCCCGGTCCGTGGGAATCTCGTCCAGACGATCCGGGAGTTCGGCGAGCGGAATCATTATGGCACCGTCCGGCTCCAAATTTACGATATCCCACTCGTGCGGTTGCCGAACATCTAACAGAAACGGAGGCTCCTCTGATGCCAAGCGCTCGTTGAGCTCAACGGCCCCCACCTCACCAAATGTGTTCACCATCCCCTCCTCCTTGCCCTCAATGGGCGCTTTCAGCCCACAAAAATCTTCATAGTCGATGAGCCCGGGTTGCGTCGGCTCATCCCCACAAACCGGACAACTCGGGTTCCTGCTGACGGCCATCTCCCTCCAACTCATTTCAAGCGCGTCGAAGATCAGCAACCGTCCGCTGAGCGTGTCTCCTTGCCCAAGAAGGAGCTTGATCACTTCGAGGGCCTGAATCAATCCGATGATCCCCGGCAAGACACCGAGTACACCAGCCTCTGCACAGTTCGGGACTAGCCCCGGTGGTGGCGGCTCTCGAAAGAGGCACCGGTAGCACGGTCCTCCATCCCTCGCGAACACCGAGGCCTGACCCTCCCAGCGGAAGACAGATCCGTAGACATTCGGCTTTCCCAAGAGCACACAGGCGTCGTTGACGAGGTAGCGCGTTGGGAAGTTGTCGGTCCCGTCAGCCACGATGTCGTACGCACCCAGAATCTCCAGCGCATTGCTCGAATCCAGCCGGACATCGTGCGTTACGACTGACACGTGCGGGTTCACGTCCGCAAGGCGTTCCCTAGCCGAATCTAGCTTGGGCCGGCCTAGGTCCTTGGTGCCGTGAAGAATCTGCCGTTGGAGGTTGGTGGCGTCGACCTCGTCGAAGTCGACGAGGCCCAGTGTGCCAACCCCAGCCGCGGCGAGATAGAGCGCGAGGGGCGAGCCGAGCCCTCCGGCACCCACCACGAGCACGCGCGAATCCTTGAGGAGCAACTGCCCCTTCTTGCCCACCTCCGGCAAGGACAAATGCCTCGCGTACCTACTGAGCTCGGCAGACTCCAAACTGAGTTCGGCAGACTCCGACTCGAGTTGTTCACGCTCGACCAACGTCGGGCCTCTCTGGGAAATGGGGCTCGTTTCCTCGACCAAGTTCCACCCCCCCACCAGACCCGGGTTCCCCCGAAAGAGAAAAACCGAGGAGGCTCAGGGCCGCGAGCTACAGGTGTCAGGGCCGCTCGAGATGCCGGCGGCCTCCCAGCGCAGTCACCCGCATTGAGGCTGCGTCCGCGGCGAGTGCCGCGACCTCCTCGCTGGGCCACAGCTCGATCGCGGCGACATCCGCTAGCTGCACAAACAACAATTGAAACTGCGTCGGGATTCCGAGCGTGCTACGATCGGGCCAGAGCTCGCGGTCCTTGAGTCCCCGGTAACGATAAACGTCGCGCACCAACGTCATGGTCCGTCCGATATCGAACCACTCCGCCCCCATCTCGTTGCTCCCCTGGACCCAGCCATCCGGGGCATCCGCCTCGATGTCCCGCATTACGAGCTTGGTCGCGATGCCATGTCGGACTCCCCAAGGGTTCAAACCGAGTGAGCGAATGAGGCCTTGAGAACTTGCGAAGTAGATCGGTCTCCGGCCGGCCGAGTCGTTGATTATGCTGAGGGCGATACTCAGACCACGATCCAAGTAGAACCCGGACGGGTAAGTGACCAGCACGTTATCGAGCGACAGGCTGAGATCCTCTTGGAGTGGGCCTGATCCTACGTAATTCATGACCTCATCCGTCGCCAGAGAGACCGATTGGTCCGGCGGCGGAGTGGTCGTCGAATAGATTTCCACAGCGAATTGCTCGTCGAACGGTCTCTGCCGCCCGGGCTCCGTCTGGTCCCTGACTTGGCGCGGGTACCAGTCGGTGCGGAGGTACTGGAGGACGATGACGGTCACATCCTTGCGAACCCCTTCAATCTCTTGCGCGTACCAGAGCGGAAACGTGTCGTTGTCTCCGTTCGTGAACAGGATCCCGTACGGCTCCACACTCATGAGTAGGTCGTACGCCCAGTCGACTGTGGCGTAGTCGTCGGCCCGGCTCGCCCATTCCCAGTTGTATGCCATTGGAATGAAGGTGACCAAAAGAACCGGCATCGCCTTACGATAGGCACCACTCCCCCCCCAGTGATCGGAAAGCGCCGACCAGAATCCAGCCAGACCGATTCCCGCCAGATTTCCCCAGAGAAAGAAACTTGCCACGAAGAAATAATCCCTTTCACGAACCTCGTGGGCGGTACGGTCGACAACGTCTGGCGCCAGCGAAAACCCGTACTTGAAGTTGAGGTAGACGACCAGGCCCACCGTGAGTGTGGCCGCCAGCACGACTAGATACGTGAAGATCATTCGGTCGGCACGCCACAAAACGAGGAAGCCCATGAAACCCATCGCCACGAACAGGATGGTCGCAGGCAGTCGCGCTCCGATGGGCAGTTCGCTCAAGTCGGCCCCACGAGCCCACTGCCAATCGAAGTACTGAAAATAGTTGAGAAATTGGTGTCCGAGCGGTGCCTGCCGTTCGGCGATCGAGGGTTTGGCATACTGCGCGCGGGAGAGAGCGTCAGCTAGTGCAGGGCACCCGGCCTTACCATTTGTATAGACCGCGACAATAGCACCGGCCGCCGATTCGCAGACTGGGTTCCCTTCATTGATGATGGGTTCCTGAGCCGCACGGATCGGGAGGAAGAGATTGAACGAGACTCCGATGATCACGAGGGGAATGGCTCGAACCCAAAAGCGCGCCGTCAGTAGGACCACAGGGCCCGCCAGCAACACGAGCAAGCCCAGAGCTGGAGCGGGAAGGACGGACATGAGGTGATTGCTCGCCCCCAATACCATGAGATAGATGGCGAGCAGAAGGGCTCTGAGCCCCGCCGGCTCTCCGCGTTGGTCGTACCATCTCAGCGCGAGCCACGAGACTGCAGCGATCACCGCCACACTCACCGTGTAGACCTTTTCGTTCGCCGTGGATTGATTCCAAACCGTGTACGCGGTCGCCCCCATCACGGAGCCGCACGCGGCGCCGACCGTGAGCATCCACCGCTCCTCGATCACGGTGGACAGCACCCGATGCCCAATCAAGAAGAAGAAGAACGTTGCCAGCGAACTCGTGGCGGCGGCGAAGAGGTTGATTCGTACCGCAACAGGCAAGCCCAACGGAGCCAGCAGCACGCTCCATACCCGCGCGATGCTGACGAAAAGAGGATTCCCCGGCGGGTGAGGAACACCCACGATATGTGCCGTCGTGATGTATTCGCTGGCGTCCCACCAGGCTGTAGTGGGCGATAACGTCACGATATAAAGGCCGAAGATCGCCAGCCCCAGCAACGCCCCGTCCCGGTACGGCGGTCGGTATTCGGTCATTGCTACCCTTATGAGAAGTTCCTTGCTGCTCAGGCGTCCGCCAGCAGTCCAACGGCGGCCTCCTCAGCAACTCCCGGATCCGCGCAGCCTGACCTAAGTACCTCTGAAGCGCCAGGGCACAGGCCCAAGATAACTCCTAGCGGTCTTCGGCACCGCAACAATAGGTTCTTCCTCCATGACCACAGTGTTGAGAACCACCCGAGCCCTCGGGAGTTGGATCACGGGCAGGTCGGCGGTGGAGGAGTACGAGACCGTCCTACCCAGGGGGGACCGTGAAATCCCGGCTTCGATCACAATCCCGAACGGAGGAGGCCGGAACCTGCCAGGATGGGTCGTTCTACATGGCATCACACGACCCGGGCGGTTCCATCCGACACTACTACGCTTCGTTCGCGCCCTCGCGTCTTCCAAGGCCGCCGTACTCGTGCCCCAGATTCCCGAGTGGGTCGACCTCCGGCTGGAGCCCGAACGGACGCTCCCGTCGGTTCGGGCCGCTCTCGATGGCCTCCGGTCTCTTCCAAACACGTCGGATGGGCCCTATGGGCTGATCGGCTTTTCCTTCGGTGCACCGCAAGTGATGATCGCTGCCGCTCACCAAGACATCTCTGACCAGCTGGCGGGGGTCATCGGCTTCGGCGGTTATTGTGATATAGAGAGCATGGTCCGGTTTCAGATGACGGGCCGTTTCGACTGGGGTGACGCCACCCATCATCTCCGGCCCGACCCATACGGACGGTGGATCATGGCGGGGAACCACCTCACTTCGATTCCAGACTATCGGAACGCCCAGGATGTCTCCGATGCCCTGTGGCGCCTCGCCGTCGAGGCTGGAGAACGAAGGATCCTGGCATGGGATCCCTCCTACGACACCCTTAAGGAGCAGCTGAGGGAACAGGTATCGAAGGACCGAAGAGAGATCTTCGATCTGTTCGCTCCTCCGTCGGACAGCGAGCCGGGGGAGACCGAAGCCGAACGGATTACGCCGTTGCTTACTCGCGCCGCCGTAGAGGACGCTCCCCTCTTGGACCCGCTCCCCTTCCTAGACCGGGTCGAGATTCCGGTCCAACTCCTCCACGGACGCAATGATCGCTTGATCCCATACACCGAAACGCTCCGGATGGAGGCCGCGTTCCGTGAGGAGAGGAGCGTCGACGTGACCATCACAGCACTCATGGAGCACTCTGACCAAGGGGGGCGGCTGGCCTCCATAGGGAAGGAGATCAATGAGGGCGCGAAGTTGCTGCGTTCGCTCGGGCGCCTACTGGGCACCGTCTAGAGAAGCCTACTGAAGAAGGGAGGCGAGGCGTGTGAGGGAGCGCTCACCTTCCTGAGAGAAGCTGTGCGGCGGCCGAGCTGATCTCCGGATCCTTGTCGGCCCTGGCCTTCTTGACCAGGCTCACGGCATGAGGCATGCCTATGGAAGCGAGCGCCTTGAGGCCGGCCAGGCGTACTCCCTTCGGCGGACGTTGGAAGAGGGACCTCTTCACCCGCTTCTCGATCTCCGGCACCGCCGATGGGTCGCCCAACGCTCCCAGCGCCTGAAGAACCTGTTCCATCACTGATTCCTCGTCTCCGCCCTTGACGATCTCAATGAGCTGCTTATACGCCCGCTCCACCTTGAGCGCGGAAACCGCCCGGGCGGCCTCGGTCCGCACCTCGGAGTCGGAATCCCCTAGCATGCTCGATACCAACAAGCCGGCATTCTCACCGCCGATCTTGGCAAGTGACCGGACCGTCTCCCGCCGGACCCCGGCGTGTGCATTCGCCAGGGTGGCAGTCAGAGGTTCGATCCCACTCTCTCCACCCACCGCACCGAGCACGGCAACGGCATTGCGGACGACAAACCAACTAGAGTCCCGCAGCATCCTCTCGACCGCTTGGGCACCCACCGAACCGAACCCCGCGAGAGCAGCCACATAGGTCTTACGAGCCAAGCGATCTTCGGTGATCGTGAGGGCGCCGGCGATCGCCTCGGCAACCGAGTCGCCCAACCTTACAAAGGCTCCGATGAGCGCCTCACGCTCTTCCTCGTCCCGAATGCTCCCGAGCGAGACCACCATCCGTGCGAGCAGGTCCTCATCCATCAACTCACCGGCTAAATTCTCGACCCCCACATCCCCGTCGGCTTGGAGAAGCAGGCGGTTTACGCTCGAGGCGATCTCACCCAAGGCGCCGGCGGCGGTGACGTACCCCCTCCTGCGGTACCACTTGCTATGTTAGACCTGAAGCCATTGGCGGTCCCTGGAGCTGAGGCATTCTGAGGAACCAAGGTGATGGTTTCAATGCTTCCGGAGCGGGGGGTAGACCGCCGCAGGCGCTGTGGGGTCGAACGGTATTGTACACCCGCCGCCACTGCTCGACGAGTACGACGGCCTCGGGCAGTGTGTAAAAGATCTCTCCGTTCAAGAACTCGTTCCTCAGCTTGCCGTTGAAGCTCTCGTTGTAGCCGTTCTCCCACGGACTGCCCGGCGCGATGTAGAGGATCTGGACCCGCAGCCTGGCCAGCCATCTCCGCACCAGTTTCGCCGTGAACTCTGGCCCGTTGTCCGAGCGCAGATGCTCGGGCGGACCGTGCCGAGCGAAGAGATCGGTGAGCACCTCGAGAACGTCGTGAGCTCGAGTCTTTCGACCGACCTTGATCGCCAGACACTGCCGCGTGTACTCGTCGAGCACGGTCAGAAGCTTCAGCGCACGGCCGTCATGGGTCCTCGTGCTTACGAAGTCGTAGGACCACACGTGATTCTTGTGCAGTGGCCTGAGCCGGATGCACGAGCCATCGTTGAGCCACAACCGACCCCGTTTCGGTTGCCGTCTGGGCACTTTCAGCCCCTCCTGCCTCCAGATACGCTCCACACGCTTGTGGTTCACCTCCCAGCCCTCGATGCGTAGCAGGTTCGTGATCTGTCGATACCCGTACCTGCCGAACCGGCTCGCCAACCGTATCACGTCCGTGCGTAGCGCCGACTCGTCGACCCGCACCTTCTTCACCCGACGCTGAGTCGAGCGCCGATAGACTCGAACTACCGACCTCACGCTTATCAGATATGAGTCGAGCGCTCGTGGGCGCTCGTGGGCGCTGGAAACAGGGGGATTTGGCCGATTCTGCGCTGGTGGGCGCTCGCCAGCGCTGGCCAGCGATGATACAGGTTTTGTTACAGCTTTCTCAACACGCTAGGGGACGTTTCGTCCTCATCAGGTAGCCAAACCCAGCGAGTTCCTTCTGCAACAACACCTTCTATCGATCTTGTGCCCAGCACTTCGGTTTCACCTAAGTCTGTCTTTTGTAGACGTCAAGTTGCCATATATTGACGTTCACTCGGAGTCCTACCCCGAGCAGTACTGAAACCGGATCAGTTGTTTGGGCTCTGAGTACCACCAGGACTGGAAGTGCGCTGAGGGGTCTGCAGGCCAATCAAGAATTCGAGCGGGCACAACAACCGGTAAAGGGTCAACACCAAACGGGTACGGTTCGCAAATGATACGTCCTTCACTTGCCGGTTTCACCTTAATCGTCACTCGATCCTCCCAGCTCCTCCGGGGAACGTCGAGCAGGTCGAACTCGTCATCTCCAAATCCCTTGGCGGTACCTGTGCGAGGGGGAATGAGTGGTGAGCAGAGTGACAGCGACAGCCCATCTAGGAGTTGGAGCAATCGAGCATGCGGGTTCAAATGTTCCCTATCGATCCAGGCTGCGTAAGTTTGGTCCTTACGAAGCCGTGCAATAAATGCGTCCTGCATCTCTTTGATCTCGTCAACAAAACCACGAGCAATATCGAGTCCCTCCCCCATAAGGCTCGTTGACGAACCTTTCCAGAACAACGGATGAGCAAAAGCAGGGTCCGGGTCGGTTTGAATTCCATGGGCATAGAGCCAATACCCCTGAAAACTGATGAGCAGACTCGCATAGGGATGGTCTCGACTGAAGCGAGGAATTCCGAGTCGCCACCGATTCATGGCTTCCTGCCGGTTCTTCGGCAAGTCCGTAAGATCCAACGGAAGCCCATCGACCTCTGAAAGTTCAGGAGTAGCTTCCCATTCCCACCAGCCGTTGTCGTGCTGGGCAATGGCCAACACGACCTCGGCCCGCAACTGCTCGGGATCATCTGCGCTGGCGAACTGTCCAGGACGAGCAAACTCGTCGTTTCCCCAATTGGCAGCAAGAAGCCCTGCCAGCTCAGCATGGTCTGGCTGGCTGACCAACCACATCTGTTTATCACGCAGAGTTTTCAGCATAGTATTTCCGTTGGGACAATTGTGAGCCTCTCTTGGAGAGGTGCTCCGCCAGTATCTGAATAGCCACACCCCGGTTGAGATTGGTATCGGTGGCACGGTAGACCTCGCCCATGCCGCAGGGATAGGCGATTCAAAGGCCCTTGGCCGAGTTCAGCAGCCTCCTCGAGAGAGCTGAGGCACCCCAAGAACGTTGTGTTGGGAGGCCGTGTCCATGCCAAGGTGCCCTGTCACCGTTCACCCATGCAAGGATGTGACGATCGGATGCGTGGATGGGCAAGAGGTGTGGAACGGATCCGACCCCGCGTCGGGGACGGAGGGTCCGTGGTCCGTCGGGCAGGCCACGATGTGAATGGCAGAAGTGACGTTGGCCGGCCCCATCGCTTTGTAAGCACGACACCGACCGACATCGCAGTGGCACCGCCCAATCCGGCGAATACGCCTATTCAAAGATATTTGACTAAACCACCGCCAAATTTTTCTACCAGTGGCTTGGCGTGGTCAACATATTCCTGAAATTTTTGGCCATCTTTGATTGTAATATCGATCATATAAAACGCCTTCATTTTCTGTTCCTTTCTCTGTTTGATCCAACCGAAAACTAAAATTCTAGACGCCGAATGTGTCCACAATAAACGTCTGCCCTTTTATTTGCTAAAAACAATCTCGCCGCATGGCATTGAGAAAACACGTTGAGTTGACATGGGACGACCGCTTGCATTTGACCGCAAAACAGCTATCGACGCCGCGCTAGCGGCTTGCAATTCGCTCGACCGCATGGTTAGAAGTCGCGCTTTAGCACCAGCGGAGACGGTTGTCCCCACTAAATCAAGGACCGACGTTGGGGGGGAGGCGCTGGTCCTCGCGCTGCGTCACTAAGCTAGAGCATGCCTAGGGTCGTACGCCACCACATCGGCGTACAGAACCCCAGTCGCTTGCCCACCAAGTGCACCCGACGGCCCCCCTGAAAACGCCATCTTGCTACAGCCAGTGATATTGCCCTCACGCCTTTCTTGATACAGTAAAGCCCCGAAGTCCCTAAGGCCTTGCGGGGCTGCTACTTAAAAAATGGGCCTGGGTAGACTCGAACTACCGACCTCACGCTTATCAGGCGCCTGAGTAGGGGTCGGAATCACGGCAGGATGCCGGAAAATCTAGATGGATCGCGCGATTTGCCGCTTTCGCGAGTCCTAGATGTCGTGATCTGCCGGGTTCAATCGACAGGACAATCGACAGGACACCCGACCGGAACCGTCCATGGATCGCCCGCCTAAGATCGACGAAGTCGCACCGACTGGATGCGACCTCAAATGGGCGACCCACTGAACCCCATTCATTATTCGGGGTGTTTTCCTGAGTTGGGCTGAGTCGGGTTCAGTGCCGTAAGTGTATTCTCCGTTATCACTTACGTGGGGTTGTTCCTCCGATCAGTATTTCCCTCTTCTCCCCCGTTTGGCTGAGTTGGCACACAAAACGGAGGTCTGAATCGGCCCATTGGGACGGGGTTTCGGGGGGTCGAGCGGTCGCTAAGCACACTTTGGCCGGGGGGGGCCGTGAAGGAGGCCAGGCCCTCGACTACTCCCCATTAGGCAGATGCTTGCCGGGTCACACGCCCTAGACACATCTTGTCCGCCATGTCCGACCCCATCACGCGTCTGAACGCAGCCCTCGAGGGCCACTACGCCATCGAGCGTGAGCTGGGCGAGGGCGGCATGGCCACGGTCTACCTGGCCGACGACCTCAAGCACAACCGGAAGGTGGCGCTCAAAGTTCTGAAGCCCGAGCTGGCAGCCGTTACGGGTGCCGACCGGTTCCTGGCAGAAATCCGCACCACCGCCAACCTCCAGCATCCCCACATTCTGCCGCTCTTCGACTCCGGCGAGGCCGACGGCTTCATGTACTATGTGATGCCATACGTGGAGGGTAGGTCTCTCCGAGAAGAGCTCGACCGTGAAAAGCAGCTTTCCATCCATGACGCTCTCGCGATCGCGAATCAGGTCGCAGACGCGTTATGGTCTGCGCACAGGCAGGGGGTGGTCCACAGAGACATCAAGCCCGAGAACATTCTTCTCAGGGAAGATCACGCGGTCGTGGCCGACTTCGGGATTGCGCTGGCTCTGACCGCAGCTGGAGGTGAGCGTCTCACGGGGACCGGGCTTTCAGTCGGTACGCCGGACTACATGAGTCCCGAACAGGTGGTTGGTGATCGTGAAATCGATGGGCGGAGCGACATCTATTCGTTGTCGTGCGTCTTGTATGAAATGCTGGCCGGCGTCCCCCCCTTTGTGGCCTCGACTCCCCAGGCAGTCGTCGCGCGACACCTGACCGATCCGGCACCGCCCATTACTACCGTGCGACCGGGGGTGTCCTCGACCGTCGCGGGTGCCATCGCGAGAGCGCTCAACAAGGTCCCTGCCGACAGACATGAATCGGCCAAGGCCTTTCAGGAGGCATTGTCTGCGACGGCGGAAGAGGTTGAGGCAAGTAGAAAGTCGATTGCGGTGCTGCCGTTCGCGAACCTCAGCACCGATGCCGAGCAGGAGTACTTCTGCGACGGGATGACGGAAGAGATCATCAACGCTCTCAGCCACGTCGAGGATTTAAAGGTGATTGCCAGGACATCGGCGTTCGCGTTCAAGGGCCGCCATGAGGACGTCCGGGAAATCGGCAGAGCCCTCGACGTCAAACACCTGCTCGAGGGGAGCGTTAGGAGCGCCGGAAATCGACTCCGGATTACGGCCCAGCTCATCAAGACCGCCGATGGCAGCCACCTGTGGTCGGAGCGGTACGACCGCGACATGGACGATATCTTCGCCGTACAGGACGAGATCGCCCTAGCCATTGTGGACATCCTGAAAGCGAGACTGGTTACGGCAGAAAGAGAGGCTCTCACCAAGCGTTACACCGATGACTCGGAGCTCTACAATCTGTACCTCCTGGGTCGGCATCACTGGCACAGATTCACCCCGGAAGGCTTCGAGTTCAGTGAGCGCTACATGGAGCAGGCTATCGAGAAGGACCCGGATTTCGCTTTGGCGCACGTGGGAATCGCCGAAGTGGCCCACATGAAACCGTTCTTCGCGAATGCGCCACCGAAGGCCGTCATTCCCAAAGCCAAGGCCCACGTGGAAAGAGCTCTGGAGATCGACCCCAACCTGGCGGAAGCTCACGCCATTTTGGGCCGGTTCCACACCTTCTACGACTGGGATTGGGAGAGAGCTGAGCGAGAATATCAACTCGCCTTGGCCCACAACCCCAATTCAGCGACCGCGCACAACTTCTATGCATCTCTGTTGTCCCTTACGGGGCGGCATGACAAGGCCGTGGAGGAAGCGTCGCGAGCCCGGGAACTCGATCCGTTGGCCGTTTTCATCAACGCCATCAAAGGCGAGCGAACCTACCATGCCGGTCGGTTTGAGGAAGCTATCGTCGACCTGAAAGAGACGATTGCCATGGACCCGGGGTACTTCTACGCCCATCTCCTTCTTGGCTGGACCTACTGGTCGGCTGAAAGCTGGGAGGAGGCGATATCGGAGTACGAGACCGCACTTTCCCTCTCAAACAGAGACCCCATGGTTGTGTTCAGCCTCGCGAACGCCTACCGGCAAACCGATCGCGAAAGGGAAGCGGACGAGCTTCTGAACGAAGTCGAGGACGAGGCCAAACACAAATTCATACCGCCCCTATACCTGTTCTCCATGTACAAGGTGCGGGGTGATCTTGATCGGGCGTTCGAGTGGTTCGAAAAGGCCGTCGAGGAGCGTGATTCCATGCTTCCGTTTTGTCTGACCTGGCCGGGCGACGAGTTGAGAATCCCCGATGAGCCAAGGTTTCACCAGGCGTTGGACCGACTAAGAAGCCCCCAGACGTAGAGGTGGGGAACTGACCCCGCACCGACCCACTGAAGCACCATCAGGTTCACTGATACCCCTAACATGACACGCCCTTGCTCATGCAGCATGAGGTCCTCGATGGCCGACGGACTAGAGCAGACCAGGTGGCTGAGGTTGACCAGCGTCACATCACATAACGCCTGACTCAGGCTCTCGCCTCTTGGGACGCCCGCGGGCAGCCGAACATCGCTGCGAATCGACAGGACAATCGACAGGAAGGGCCGATCTACCGGAAGCAAGAACCCCGCCCGGCCACGTAAGACCAAGCGGGGCTTCGATTTCCATCAATGGGCCTGGGTAGACTCGAACTACCGACCTCACGCTTATCAGGCGTGCGCTCTAACCACCTGAGCTACAGGCCCCGCGACAACTTACAGATTCGGTGTGCGATGTTTTGTGCAAGAACGAACCGTCTCATGCCCGCTTCTCCCTCCACTCACCACCGCTGAGAACGACAGATAAGATAGTGTCGGTGTCGGCCTGCTGGTAGGCACGTTTGAGGCTCCCAGTGTCCTTCCAGCCACCGGCGGCGGCCACGTCCCACCAGCCCACCGCCGAGATCGGTGGGACGGGAAAAGCCCCGGTGAGCTAGCTGCTCACCGGGGCCACTGGAACGTCGCCAGATTCCTGGGCCGCCGCGCCTCGGACCAGGCGCGGGTCAGATGCCTAGCTTGAAACGATACGGGCCCCTGAGCGCGCCAGGGTTGCCTCCAGACGGAGCTCGATCACTTGATCCGATCGTATCGACAACCCCCGGGTCTTGATCCCGTCAGGCTCGAGCCAGGTTTGGCTGAGATGGTGTCTTGGCAGGACCGGATAGACCTTGATCTGAACCGTGTGGGTTCCCCAGACCAAGCCCGAGGGAATGTGCAGGTCCTTCGACTTGGAGGGGCCAACCATACCCAGCCAGTGACGGTGCTGGTCGGAATCGACCAGGTACACCCGCACCCAGCGGCGGTGGTTGTTCATGACGCGGACCGTCGGGTCTCCCTCAACGCTGGAGGCCACCCCCCGCGGGGCGACACGGTCGAATATATCGGCTTGCAGGGTCGTCGTCCCTGCCGTAGCTGCCAGCAGCGCCAACGCGAAAGCGACGCGTGAGATCATCTTCATCATCATCCTCCTCATTCCTGTCCAGAGTAATTTGAGCATCAGGACGCCTCGTCCCGTAGTTGGCAGTGAGTGCGCCAAGGACTCGATTTCTTACACTCCCCACCCCTGGATTCGCGTCGACTGTGACGGGTCGTATATTTGTGTTCTAACGGCCTCGCGACTCTGCTGCGACAGCCAGAAGTGGGTAACATCTACAGCAACACCCTCGGCAGCTCCGATGCGAAGATCCCCCACGCGATGATCACGTCCGACATGGCAAGGAGAAGGTGACATGGCAAGGAAGAGAAGCCTCGTTGTCGGACGGTGGGCATGCGTCATGCTAGCGGCCGTGGTGTTTGGTCCGGCGTTGCATGCACAAGTGACCGTGCCGCAGTACGAGGTCGACCTGTCCTGGCCGAAACCCCTTCCAGATCGTTGGGTTCTTGGAGGGTTGGCGGACGTGTGCGTAGACGCGCAGGACCACGTGTTCATCCTCAATCGCCAAGATGTGCTCGAAGTGAATTTGAACGCCGGATCCCTAGCTCCGTCTATCATTGAGTTTGACCCGGCTGGCAACGTGGTCAACTCCTGGGGCGACCCGGAGCTACTGGACCCGCGCTTGCACGGCTGTCACGTCGACAAAGACAACAACGTGTGGATCGTCAGTGCACCGTCCGGTATGGTGCAGAAATACTCTCATGACGGCGATCTCCTGTTTCAGATCGGAACGAAGGGTGTGTTCGATACCTCGGACGGCACGGCCCGTGGGAGACCTCTGAATTCGGACGCGGCGCGGTTCTTAACGCCCGCGAGCGTCTACACGGATCCAGAAAACGGAGATGTCTACGTGGCCGACGGAGAAGCACGAGGGCGGAACAGACGCATCGCAGTGATGGATCGCGAGGGCCGGTTTCTCCGCCAGTGGCGGCCTGAGGGCATGGAAAACATCCACTGTATGACAGGAGCCAGGGATGGCTTGGTCTACGTGTGCAACCGCTACAACTCCAGGTTTCAAGTATACGATCAACGTGGGAGGTTCATCAGGAACATCGAAGTGCCGTGGCGACCATACACGCCACCGGCAGATGGTGTAGCGAGGCAGACCGAGGGCTCGGCTGTGTCGCTGGCCCTTTCTCGAGATCCGAACGAGACGCGAATGTATGTCATCAATCAAGACAACGCCCGAGTTGAGATTATCGATAGGCAGACCGGACGGATTCTGTCGAATTTTGGCGGCGGTATGGGGCATTTTCCGGGTCAGTTTGATCAGCCTCACGGCATCGCCGTGGACTCAGAGGGAAGCGTGTACGTCACCGAAAACCGGGGCAGGAGAATTCAGAGGTTCACTATTGTTCGATGACTGTGAACGGGAGGGTGAGCTACGTGGACATTCCCCGTGCAGCGATCCGCCAGACGGCCTCGACCCGGTCATTTCGAACCGCGTACATCTGGTCGTAGAGGTTCACCACCGGATCGCAGTGCGACACGATCAGCTCGAGCTTGTCTCCGACCCGGTGTGTCCTTGAGGGGTCGTCATAGCGGAGCGACCCGAACTCGTCCGAGCCGGACCGATAGGTCATCCCCGTCTCGCCTTTGACAATCGGCCATGGTTGATTGATCGTGCACGCCTTGGCGCCTGCATCCGTCGTGACCCCTCCTACGTACTGGTCGTTGAGCACCGTCGTGAGGATGGTCAGAGAAGGCTGAAAGTCTGAATACACGACGGCGTCGGTCGCCCCGCCGATCGCCACATACTGGGCATCCATAAAGACGTAGCTGCCCACCTGGACGTCGGTGAGTCCCCGGGTCTCGTGGTCGATGTTGTAAGTACCGGTGCCGCCGCCACTGAAGATTTCCGTGTTCAGACCCGATCGCTGCATCAGGGCGTAGGTGTCGGTGGCTGGAACGAGTCGTTCGAGGGTCTGCGTCCTGCGGGCCTCGAACCCCTTCACATGTTGCGACCCTCCGTCGTAGCACAGCATCCCTCGCAGCCGGAGCCCGGGTAGCTGGTCAACCAGCCGGGCCAATTCGAGGGCCGGCTCCCCCGCGGTGATGCCGGTACGATGCCCCCCGAGTCGATATCGACCACGACATCGGCCACGATACCGGCGGCCTGCGCCGCCTCAGACAGATCGCGGGTGTTCCTGGGGGTGTCGGTGGCCTGGATGAACTCGGTGCACCATTTCCTCAGATTCATCGCCTGCGTGATCTTGAACGGTGTCACGTTGGTCGTCGTCATGAGAATCCGGTCGATGCCGTGCTCGTACATGCTTACCGCCTCGCTCACCTTGGCGGTGCATATGCCGACCGACCCGCTCTCTAGCTGCAGCCGAGCAATCGCTGGACACTTGTGGGTCTTCGCGTGAGGACGACTGGCGATGCCGTTCCGCGAGACCGTCTGCTGCATCGTGACCAAGTTGGCCTCGAGTGCATCGAGATCGACGCAGAGAGCCGGTGTGTCGAGCTCCCATTTCGAAATGTCCTGCTCCATCACACCGGCCGAGTCGAAGGAGCGCACCTCTGCCGCCGTGTACCCCTTCACCGACGTCGGAACCCAAACGGCCGCCGCACCAGCTCCCTGCAAGAAGTGGCGGCGGGACATGAACTCTCTGCTCACGGGACCTCTCCACAAAGAAGGAATCGTACGGTTCGTCGGCTTACTCCCTTTCGAATCGAATGGTCTTGGCTATCTCCTCGCGAGCCCCTCGGTGAGCTCGATGCGGGTCCCCACCGGATCGACGATGACGGCCCGTTTGACGCCGAGCCCTGACCGTTCCTGCAAGGGAACCTCAATCGTCGCGCCCTCACCCTCCAACCGCGCCAAGAGTCTCTCGAGTCCCTGAACCTCCAATCCGATGCGGTCGATCGCACGCCCATCGTTGGGAACGCGCCCCGTGCGCCCCGTCAGGAAGTCCAGTTCGGGGCCGGGGAATCCCGGACCACCGGGGAACTCGGCGGAGAAGAACTGCCGTCTCATGGAGGCCGTAGCCCCGAAGGTGTGTGCGTACCAAGCACGCAAGGCTTCGCCGTTTTCAACGAAGAAGTGAACGTGGTGAAGAGAAATCGGCATTCCGAGTTCGGGGGTGCCCGTAAACTCGATCTTCACCCCGTCCGGGAACTCTACGGTGAGCTGCCTCAGCCGGTCGTTCTCCGATACGATGGCGATGTCCTCGTCGACGACGAGTCCCTTTACCGCGGCCAGATCGGGCACCAGGAAGCCGACGTGGTCCACGAACGCTCCGGCGGACCCGCCCGTAGGCTCTCCCTCGTTTACAACGAAGAGAAGGCCGGGGACCCCGATCACGTTCCTCAAGCCAAGGGATGTGGTCCGAGCACCGAACATCTCCCTCCAGAGTCTCTGGTGCTCGGCCGGTTCCCGTACCGTCAGGTGCACAGTCGCGAAAGAAATCCCGCTGTCGTTGGGTGCCGCGAGTTGAGCGGCAAGCGGCGTGAGGCCGGCCGCCGGCAGAAGGAGCAGCACAAGTGAGCTGAGAATCGCACGGGTTCCATTTTCTCTGAACGCTTCACGCATTCCGACCTCCTGATCTCTACGGTTTCCCAACCGTGAGGAGAGCCCAAGGTGCGTTATCAGAGCGGGAGCGTCCACCCCCGCCCCGTTGGCCTCTTGGACCTTGGCAAGGTCTCCCTTCGGAACCGCCCTATTGTCGCTCCAGCGTCTCCGGCATACGCCAGGCCACTAGCAGGCCGGATAGACCCGTGAGAAGCGCCACCGTCACGATCGCTTCGCGCATCCCGAACGCATCCGCGAGCGTACCAGCCATCACACCGCCCACGGCATATCCGCTGTCCCGCCACAGCCGATAGACCCCGATGGCCGAGCCCCGCCAACTCGGGTGCGCGACATCCCCGACGGAGGCGAGGAGAGTGGGGTATACCATCGCCGAGCCGACCCCCAACAGCGCAGCCGCTCCAAGCCACCCGGCGAATCCATCCGTCGTTGCGATGGCCCCCAGCGCCACCGCCTGGGTCAACATGCCCGCGGCGATCAACCGCTTGCGTCCCACGCGGTCGGACCAGGCGCCGGTCCACAACTGGAGAACACCCCAGGTGAAGGGATAGACAAAGCTCAGCAAACCGATGTCGGCCACACCGAGTCCCGAGGCCGCGAAAAACAACGGGAAGAGCCCCCAGGCAACTCCATCGTTCAGGTTGTTGACCAACCCGGCCTGGCTGGCGCTGGAGAGTGCGGGGTGCTTCCAGATCGTGAGCGCCAGAAGATCACGAGTGCTTAGCGCCGACTCCTGGTCGGGCCCGATCGGGCCGGCCTCGGTCCGAGCGTGTCCACGGGTTTCTCGCAGAAGGGCCGCGGACAGCCCCAGCCCAAGCGCGGCAAACGCGATCCCCAGGTAGAACGGCTCAGGCCGGAGCCCGAACGCCTGAGCGACATATCCGGTAGCCAGCGCCGACAGCGCGACCGCGGAATAACCGGCGAACTCGTTGAGGCCCATCGCCAGGCCCCGTTGCCTGGAGCCCGCGAGATCGATCATCATGATGACAGTCATGGACCAGGCGAGTCCTTGATTGACGCCCAGCAAGACGTTCGCGGCAACGATCCAGCCCCACGACGGGGCCCACATGATCATGAACGGCACCGGAATTCCCACGAGCCACCCGAGAACCAGGATGGGCTTTCGACCGTAGAGATCTCCCAACCGCCCCGCAAAGAAGTTCGTGGCGGCCTTGACCACCCCGAACGAAATCAGGAAAGAGAGCGTCGCACCGCGAGACGCCAGCCCGAACTCCTGCTCTGCGAGCAAGGGGAGAACCGTACGTTCCAGTCCTACCATGGCGCCCACGAAGGCAACGATGGTCACCAGGAGCGAGGACTGCCCCCAGTTCAGGCCCAGCCCGAGCTCGACCGCACCCGATGGAGGCGCCGGCGATCCACGGGTGGGGTCGCGCGGCATTAAGGGCGAGCGGGATCCCGCCGAGCCTCGCTACGCCCGCCGCGGGAGAGACGGCCAGAACTCGTCATACCAGGGCAGGATCGAGCCCGAGGTTCGTCGCTCGGATTCGCGCAGCACCAGGCGGTGGAGCGGGGATCTCCTCGAGCATGAGCGCGACGAATTCCTCCTCGTTCTCGAGTGCGAACGCCCGGTTGTGCCGGCGCTCGAAGCCGATCGTCGAGCTGGGGTTCCCGCTGAGCCCACGACCGCACACCGACCCGGAGAACGCTCCGGGGAACACCCCGAGATGGTCGGGCAGTCTCCGTAGCTTCTCCGCACTTCGGAAGAGTGCCCTGGCCCCCTCTTGCGCCGAGGTCGCCAATTCCGTCCGACCCATGTCACTCACCATGAGTGTGTGACCCGTCAGCACCAGCCACGGCTCGTCGGCTCTAGCATGGTCGGTCACCACCAAGGAGATGTGCTCCGGCGTATGCCCCGGTGTATGGAGCACCTCCACCTCGGTGTTTCCCATGTGCAGGACTTCGCCCTCCTCGACACCCCGGAATGCATAGGTGGCCTCCGTACCAGCGAAGACTACGTATTCGGCTCCAGCCGCCTCGGCAAGCTCACGGCCGTTCGAGACATGATCGGCGTGCATATGCGTGTCGATCACGTAACGAATTGGCACGTGCCCCTCCTCCGCCTCCTTCAGATAGCGCCCGATGTCTCCAAGGGGATCGACGACGGCCCCGATTTCCTCCGTCGGACATCCGAAGAGGTAGGACGCGGCGATCACCGGGTCCGTGTCCAGATATTGGCGAAAAAGCATGATTACCCCTTCTAAATCGTTGTCTAATCGTTGTTCTTGGGTGCGGAATCGACCGTAATCGGTAGGCCGCGTAGGGTCCAGTCCGGTATCCCGTCTTCCAGCCTCCGAGCCCGGAAGCCGCCCCTCCGGAGCACCTCGACCGCACGAACCGCGTAGATGCAGTACGGACCGCGGCAATAGGCTATGATCTCTCCGTCGTCGGGAAGCTCCGAGAAACGTTGCTCGATCTCCTCGTAGGGCATGGAGATCGCCCCAGGGATGTGTCCAGCGGCGTACTCATCCGGCGGGCGCACGTCGAGCACAATCACCTCTCCTGCACTCAACCTTTCGAGTAGCTCGGCGGAGTGAACGGCCTCGAGAACCTCGGGATCCCGGAAGTACTCGTCGATGATCTCTCTCGCTTCGGCGAGTTGCCCCCCCGCGAGAGTCTGCAGGGAACGCACAAACTCATGGACATCCGAGCCGGCGAGCCGGTAAAAGACGTGAGCCCCCTCCTTGCGACTGGACACCAGGGCCGCATGCCTGAGCCCCTTCAAGTGAGCACTCGTATTGCCAACCGTGAGGCCAGTCTGACGAGCGAGTCTCTCCACGGTCTTTTCCCCCTGCGCCAGGAGGTCCAGCAAGAGAAGCCGTGGCCGACTTCCAACCGCCTTTCCGACACGTGCGAAGTGCTCGAAAAGCTCGAGCTTGGCAGCTCTCAGTTCCATGGCTCGTCGGGGCTCAGAAGTGAGTCCATAATCAGGATCTTCAGAATTCTATAGAATATTAGAATACTTCCTCGAGTCAACCCCTGCGAAGGTTCCTAACGATCTACGGGCGTCTAGTCGGTGGAGATGGGAAAGCCCCCCACAAGCCATCCGTGTGTGCCCCCGTTGATGCTGCGGACATCCCGGTACCCGAGGGAGGCCAGAAAGAGCGCGCCGGACAGAGACCGGTTTCCGGTCTGGCAGACCACCAGGATGGGTGCTTCATGATCTTCGGGAAGATGGGCAACGTAATCGCTCATCTGCTGGAGGGGCATGTTGACCGCCTCGGGAATGTGGCCCCCTCTGAACTCATCGAACTCACGCACGTCCACCACGAGGGCGCTTCCATCCTCGGTCATTTCATATGCGGGCTCGACCTCGATGGTGAGCGCCGGCGCACCCCTCGTGTTCTCGATCAGGGTTTCCATCATGCGCTCATTCGGACTCGTGCCTCCGGCCACCCCCATTCCGGGAAAGTGCCTACCCATCGACGAGGCGTACTTGAAGGCGTTGTCGGGAAAGATCACTACTGCGATCACTCCCGGCTCGTCCGGCACCAAGCGAAACGCACCGGCCAACGCCATGGCCGAGCTCGGACCCGCGATGATGCTCTCCTCCAGATTGAGGCGTTGGCACAGCGCCCAGGCCTCTTCATCGGCGATCTCGACCAACTCGTCATACTCGTCAGGGCGAAACAGCTCCGTCTGTTGGAGCTGCCGAATGCTCCGCACGCCGGGAATGTCGTGTCCCTCCGCTGGGTGCACGCCCAGCACCTTGAGCTCCGGGTCTTGTTCCTTGAGGAAGCGCCCCGTGCCCGTGATGGTCCCACACGTGCCCAGACCGGCCACGAAGTGCGTGACCTTCCCCTCGGTCTGCTTCCAGATCTCCGGTCCCGTAGTCTTGTAGTGCGCCCCCGGGTTCGCCTCGTTCCGGTACTGGTCCAGCATGTGAAAATCGGGCCGGTCGGCAAGTTCGTGTGCCTTGGCGATGGCCCCCTCCGGCGCGCCTGGCGCGGGGCACAAGTCGTCGTCCAGTTCGAGAACATCGGCCCCGAAGAACCGAAGCATGATCCGTTTCTCGAGGGGGATGGCCGAAGACAGGGGAGTAGTCAGCGAGTACCCCTTCGCATTGGAGATCATGGCCAGGCCCATCCCAGTGTTTCCGGAGGTGGGCTCGACCAACTTCTGGCCAGGCTCGAGTATACCCCGCTCCTCGGCGTCCCCGATCAGATTCGCCGCAATCCGATCCTTTACGGCGCCGAACGGGTTGTACCACTCGAGCTTCCCGTAGACACGGGCATGTTCAAACGGAACCACGCGATTGATCCGGACCAGCGGTGTCGGATTATCCACATTGGAGAGAAGACCCTCCATCGAGTCATAGATTCTCAGTCGATGATCCGACATGCGTCCTCCGTTCTCGATTCTCGCCCCCTAATTTCATTGATCGACCACGCGAGCGCCACTCTGCCGCCATCGTCGGGGATCGGGGCGTCAGGCTCGCCCAGAGACCTCGTGCACGCGATCGACCAGAAACGCAACGGCGTCAGGTTCCGTCCTTCGCCCGATCCCATGGCCCAGGTTGAAGACGTGGCCAGGCGCCGCTCCAGCGTCTTCCAGCACTCGGTCGATCTGACGGGCGAGTTCCTCCCGCGGTGCGAATAGTGCCGTCGGATCCAGGTTGCCCTGCACGGCGGTCTCGGGTCCCAGGATCCGGCGCGCGTCGGAGAGCGGTAGCCGCCAGTCGATCCCAACCACATCGGCACCGCACTCCCGTACGGTTTCCAGTAGTGTCGCCCCCTGGTTCGGAAAATAGATGAGGGGCACATCGAGGGAACGAAGCGTGTCGATCACACGCCGTACAGCCGGGAAGGCAAACTCCCGGTACTGCTCCGGCCCGAGCAGCCCCGCCCACGAATCGAAGATCATCAGCGCCTTGGCCCCCGCAGCGGCCTGCGCCTCCAGATACCGAACCATCGTGTCGGCCAGCTTTCTGAGGAGCCGGTGGGATGCCTCGGGCTCTGCGAACAGAAAGGCCTTGGCTTCAGAGAAGGTCTTCGATCCCTCTCCCTGCACCAGATAGCAGAAGAGGGTGAACGGCGCTCCCGCAAAGCCGATGAGAGGGGCCGAGGCCGGAAGTGCCTCGCTGAGCAAGCGAACGGTCTCCAGCACGAAGGGCACGCCCTCTTCCGGATCGGGGACCCGAAGCGCCTCTACCTGTTCGAGGCTCCGGATGGGAGTCTCGATGATGGGCCCTGGCGCGAAGTCCAGCGTGACGCCCATCCCTTCCACCGGGGTCATGATGTCACTGAAGAGAATCGCCGCGTCCATCCCGAAGCGACGGACCGGCTGAAGTGTGACCTCTACCGCCAACTCGGGCGTTTTCGTGAGCGTGAGGAAGTCCACCTCTGCCCTGATCTTCCTATACTCCGGCAGATAACGTCCGGCCTGACGCATGATCCACACCGGAGTGTACGCGACCGGCTCACACCGACATGCAGCCAGGAACGGGGACGCTTCGGACGAGGCCGACGGGGACGCTTCGGGCGAGGCCGACGGGTCCCCCTGGGCGGGCCGAGCCTCGCTGGCCTCACCCCTCACACTCAGGATGTCCCTCCGAGCACGCGCGCCGCGTCCTTCGCAAAGTACGTGAGAATGAGGTCGGCCCCCGCCCTTTTGATGGCGATCAGGCTCTCCATCATGACACCCTCTTCATCCACCCAGCCCTTATCGGCGGCCGCCTTGATCAGCGCGTACTCACCCGAGACCTGGTAGGCAGCGGTGGGCATTCCGAACGTTTCCTTTACGCGGAAAATGACATCGAGACAGGGCCCCGCGGGCTTGACCATGACCATGTCTGCCCCCTCTTCGATGTCCAACTCCACCTCGCGAAGCGCCTCGTCCGCGTTGGCCGGATCCATCTGGTATCCCTTCCGGTCGCCGAAGGCCGGAGCCGAGTGGGCGGCCTCGCGGAAGGGGCCGTAGAAGGCTGAAGCATACTTGGCGGCATACGAGACGATGGGCACGTTGCCAAGCCCCTCATCATCCAAGGCGGTCCGGATCGCCCCCACGCGGCCGTCCATCATATCGCTGGGTGCGACCGCATCGGCGCCCGCCTCGGCGTACGCCAGAGCGGCCCGGGCCAGGAGCGGAAGACTCGCGTCGCCATCCACCTCTCCATCCTCGGTGAGCAGCCCACAATGCCCGTGATCCGTGTATTCGCACAGGCACACGTCCGCCCACACCAACAGATCCGGAACGACCTCCTTGATCGCGCGGATCGCCGTCGGCACCAAGCCATCCGGGTCATATCCGGCAGAGCCATCCGCGTCCTTTTCACCCTCGTCCGGCACACCGAACAGGATCACCGCCGGGATACCGAACGTCTGGGCCGCCCGCGCCTCCTCCACGATCAGATCGACGGACAACTGGTCAACGCCGGGCATGCTGGCCACCGGATTCCGTACGCCCTCCCCCCCGACGACGAATAGCGGATAGACCAAGTCGTCCACGGAGAGCGACGTCTCACGGACGGCGCGACGCCACGTCTCACCCCTCCGAAGACGGCGAAGCCGGAGCCTCGGAAAACTCATCGGGGGCTGAGCGACCCGATCGCGCTCATGTCGATCACCTTGATGAACGCCGCGCGAAGGTAGTCATGCCCCCTTCCAGCCGTCGCTGGGGACATCGACGCGGTCGCCGCCCTCGGACTGCGCCTCCAAAAGAGTTTCCTTGAGCGCCATCAACATGTCACGTGCGGTCCCCTCGCCTTCCCCCCTGTGACTGGCCACGGCAGCAGTCACGGTCGTCTCCGTGCGCTTCTTGAAATCCGCGAGCGCATCCTGCATGCGATCCGTGAAAACCAGTCCTCCCTGGAGGTTACACAGGGGAAGCAGGCAAACGAACATGTCTTCACCGAAGCGGGCGATGACATCGCTGCTCCGCGTCACGCCTCTGAGCGTGGATCCCAAATCAGTCACGACCTGGTCCGGCTTCGGGTGGTCCACGGCCCAGGTCCCATCGTCGATTCGGAACAAGACCAGGGTCAAGGTCACGCCCCGGTGGGCGATTGGAAAAATGAAATCCAACACGATCTCGAAATGCCATTCACTGGAGAGGCCGGTCGCCGGATCTACGAGCCGATCAACGTCTTGCACGAATGTCTCCTGTTCATGGTGCGCGTCTTCCGAAGGGGCACAACATGCTCTCTTTGCGGTGTTGGGGACAACCGTAGAGTGAGCCGAACCCGCGACGCAGGTAGAACACCTAGCAAACTCAGCTGATCCCGTCCCCCGTTTGATCCGGACGCACGATCTGATGCAATCGCTCGGGTTCCAGTTGGAACGTGACATGCCCGATGCCGTGCAGCCTCATCCGGTCGCGGATCTCATCCAGAACCCGCTCGTGATGCGTCGGGTCGTCCAAAACGCCGTGTCCGCTGAGGGCCACGAAACCGCTCGTGAGCGTCCACACGTGTAGATCGTGGACGTTGTGTACGTTGGGGATCGATTGCAGATCCTCGAGTACGCCCTCCATGTCCACATGGGGCGGCACCATCTCGAGAAGCACACTGGTCGCCTCCTTCACCAAACGCCAGGCACCCAGAAGGATCAGGCCGGCAATGACGACGGAGACGATCGCGTCGATGGGAGTCCAACCCGTCAGGAGGATCAGCGCACCCGCCGCAAGGGCGCCTAGCGACCCGAGCAGATCTCCCAACACATGCAGGTAGGCGCCCCGCATGTTCAGGTTCTCGTCGGCGTGCGTGTGGAGCAGTCCGGCTCCGACCACGTTGACGATCAAGCCCACCCCCGCCACCACCATCATGAGTGGCCCATCGACCTCCTGTGGGGCACCGAGCCGTCGCCAGGCCTCCCAGACGATCCATCCGCTGATGACAAGGAGCGTCGCCCCGTTTACCAGCGCCGCCAGGATCTCCATGCGGACATATCCGAACGTACGCTCGAAGCTGGGCGGGCGGAGCGCCAGCCGCATCGCGATCAAGGAAAGGGCCAAGGCGCCCACATCGGCGAGCATGTGCCCCGAGTCGGCCAGAAGCGCCAATGAGTTAGCGAGAAGGCCACCGACCACCTCCGCCACCATGAATGCCGCCGTGAGGCCCAACACGATCCAAAGACGTTTCGATTGGGGACCTCGCTCTAGCGCATCACCCGCATTCGGAGGCCCGTGCGTGTGGACCAGGCCCTGACCCACTAGTGATCCGTGTGGGTGCGCCATCGGTCAGGCGTCCCCGGCCCGGTGGTCGGGAGCCGGCGGCCGAGGTGGTGCCGGTTCCGGCTCTGGCTGTGGCTCTGGCTCCAGCTCCGGCCCTCGCTCTGGCTCCAGCTCCGGCCCTCGCTCTGGCTCCGCCTCTGGCTCTGGGAGCACCGGCACTGTAATCGCCCGCTTCAGCAATATGGGCCCTCCGAGGATGCTGCCGATGATCACCGCCATCCCGAGCGTCACGATGTCCGACCCAACGGCCGGGAACCTCTCCTCGATCAAGAGAACCAGCCCCAGGGTGACACCACCCTGAGAGATCAGACCCTGCCAGGTCTTCGCCCGAAGGTCCATACTCGCACCCGCGCGCTCCAGACCGATGAGCGCCCCCCGATGTGTGAGCCACGCCCGGCCCGAGAAGATAAGCAGAGCCGCCAGCCAGAACTCTCGGATCGCCCCCAACTCGAGTCGCGCACCCGCTACCGCGAAAAAGAATGCGAAGATCACTACGGAGACGGACCGGATACCCCGGATCATGCGATCGCCCGCCAGGGAAAGATTCTCGATTACAAACCCGGCCGCCACGCCCATGAGCAGCAGCTCTACCTGAAGGCGCTCGGCAAGCACCACCATCACGTATGCGAAGAGGAACGTCGCCATGGGCGACCGCGAGCGATCTTGATCATCACCGAGATAGATCGAGAACACCCACCCCAGCCCAGCCCCCAGGACGAGCGCCCCTCCCACCTCCCGCCCCAACTCGACGAACGCGTGGCTGTCCAACTGTTCACCGGGGTTCAGGAGCGGTGCCACGAGGGCCATCGTGAGGGTGAACAGCACGATGACGACCACGTCCTTTACGATCGTGACCCCCAAGACCACGTCGGCGAGCGGACCCGACGCGTGCGTCTCCTCGATGACCGCAACCGTGAGATCGGGTGAGGAGTTCGCGGCCCAGATCCCAAGGATCAGCGCAACGGCCAGAGTCCCCGGAAGTGGAAGCGCGGACAGGAACGGTACTCCAGGGCTGATCACCAGAATGAGCGCGGTCATTCCGCCCCAAACCACTGCGGTCACCGCCAACGTGACATACAGGATGTTCCGTGCTTGGGGCCTGAGGTGGGAGAGCTTCAACTCCCCGCCCGCCATGAGAGCGATCAGCGCGAGCGCGAAGCTGTCGATCAGGGCCAACTCCTCGACCGCCTCGACAGAAACCAAGCCTGAGACGGATGGCCCGGCAAGAATCCCTACGATCAGGTACCCCGTGAGGCGCGGCAGCCCCGCCGAGGCGGCCAGGCTTCCCGTGACGTTGGCGATCAGGAGGATGAAGCCAATGAGAACCGCCACCTCGGCACCCGGGAACGCAGGAGTTCTGGCCGACATGGCGACGTATGTGATCCCGAACAGGAGGATCAAAGTCAGGATGAGGCCGATGATTCTCAAACCGTCTCTGCCACCGTCTGGAGTGATCGAGGGGTACCCCGGGCGAGGGGTTGCGCTTGGCCGCCACTGCCGCTCTCGTGTCGGTCAACCTATCCAGGAAGCGACGCGAGTGCAGCCATCGCACCCATGATGCCCTTCACCCGCGTGCACGTTGGAGCCTTGGACGCATGAATCACCGTACCACCGCCCTGGGGCTGATCCTGGGCCTCGCGCTCGGACTCCTCGCCAGCGCCACGGACATCGGTCTGGTCGACCGCCTGGCTGCCGGCGTAGCGCCGCTGGGCACCCTCTTCATCAACGCCATCAGAATGGTGGTCATCCCGCTTGTGGTGACGACGATTTTCGTCGGTGTCGCCCGCATCGGGAATCCGAGGGCGGTGGGAAAGCTCGGGGGATCCGCGTTCGGCTTCTTCTGGGGAACGACCCTCCCCGCCATCGTGATCGGCATGGGGTTCATGACGATCGCGATGGCCATCTGGCCCGTGGCCGTCGAGGTACCGACGACGGTGGAGGGTCCACAGGAGCTCCCCGGGCTCCTCGACCTCGTACTGAGCTTGATCCCGGCCAACCCGTTCGCCGCCGCGGCGGACGGAGCCCTGCTCCCGCTGATCGTATTCACGCTCCTCATGGCGGCGGCAGCCGGAGCCGTGGAAGAGGAACGTCGCCACCGGCTGATCGCTCTCGCCGAAGACTTCAGCGCGGTATTCATCCGCCTCGTCCACTGGATTCTGTGGACCGCGCCCGCCGGTGTGTTCGGACTCGCAGCGCCGGTCGTGGCACAGATGGGGCTCGGCTTGCTCGCTGGCCTGGCCGTGTTTGTGGGCACCGTGGTCGTCGGGCTGTTCGTGTTCATGGCGCTCCTCTACCTGCCGGCCGTGCGGTATGGGGGGAAAACGGGAGTGGGAGAGTTCGTTCGGGGAGTGACCGGCAGCTATGTGATCGGGTTCTCGACAACCAGCTCGGTGGCCTCCCTCCCGGTCATGTTCGAAGACGCCGAGGCACTGGGGGTGTCGCCGCCCGTGTCTTCGCTTGTCCTCTCTCTGGGGGCGGCCGTGAATCGGGCCGGGAGCGCACTCTTCCAGGCCGGAGCCGTGGTGTTCCTCGCCACCCTCTACGGCGTGCCGCTCCCGTTCACGACTCTGGTGACTGCCGGATTCGTGGGCTTCGTGGTCGCCATGTCGGTGGCTCCGGTGCCCTCGGCAAGCATCGTGACGCTCGCCCCGATCCTCGAGGCCGCCGGCATACCCTTGGGTGGCCTGGGGCTCCTCCTCGGAATCGACCGGATTCCAGACATGTTTCGGAGCGCGACGAACGTCACCGGACACGTCGCCGCGGCCGTGACTGTCGAGGGGCTGGTGAAGACGGAGCCACAAGATGGGTTGAATAGGGTAGAATAGTACCCTATATTCTACCATTCTACCTTCTCCGAAGGAAACGCCATGTCGCTCAACATAAAGAACCCGGAGGCCCACCGTTTGGCTAAGGAACTGGCGGAGCACACGGGGGAGAGCCTGACCCAGGCGGTGACGATAGCGCTGCGGGAGCGGCTTTCCGACCTCCGAACACATGAGCAGCCGGGCGGCCTGGTGGCGGCCGTCGCCGAAATCCAGGAGTTCGTGGGAGCGCTCCCCGACCGCGATCGCCGATCCGCAGACGAGATTCTGGGATATGACGACCACGGTCTGCCCAGCTAGGAACCTGGAACCGTGGTCATAGACACGTCGGCCCTGGTGGCCATTCTCCTTTGTGAGCCAGAGGGGGACCGGCTCATCACGGCAATCGTAGAGGCAGGGTCCCGTCTTGTAGGCACGCCCACACTGGTCGAGGCGGCTGCCGTGATGCATGCGCGGAAGGGGCCAGGTGGAGAGATCGCGCTCGATGCGCTGTTGGAGCGTCTCGATATCGGATTGTTGGCGCTTTCAACCGACGGGTCTAGGCTCGCGCGCCTGGGTTATGCCCGCTTCGGGAAGGGTGTCGGCTCGCCAGGTGTCCTGAACTACGGCGACTGTCTAGCGTACGGCGTGGCCATGGCGGCACGAGAGCCGCTCCTCTTCAAAGGAGACGATTTCGGGCAGACTGACGTGGGGGTGGCAGCTTACTGAGGGATTGTTCGTCGTCTGGCAGCAGCCGTCAGCCCGTCGTGCTAATCGGTGCCCCCTTGGTCACGGCCATCGCCCCGCTCCGTGCCAACGTCTCCATCTCGGCGAGCTCGGCGACCTCCGCCATAAAGCGGTCGATCTCTGTCCCTCCACTGATCAATTCGACCGTGAAGTGCCCGCCGGAGTCATCCAGAACCCGGCCACCGAAGACCTCTACGATGTCCGCCAGCCGCTCCTCCTCCGGTCCACCCTTCGGCAGGCGCAGCTTGAACAGCGCCAGCTCTCGCTCGATGTGATCCGTACCGGTCATGTCGACGATGTTGACCACGTCCACCAGCTTGCCGAGATGTTTCGAGATCTGTTCGATGACAGCGTCCGAGCCGGTCGAAACAACCGTCAGTCGCGAAACGGTCTCGTCGTCGGTGGGCGCCACGTTCAGGCTCTCGATGTTGAAGCCCCGTGTCGAGAACAGGTTGGTGACGCGAGAGAGCGCTCCCGCCTCGTTCTGTAACAACACCGATATGATATGCCGCATCTGAAGACGCCTAAGCGATATTAGTGTTCTGAGTGGAAGGGTATGGCGCGCGTCAGGCAACTTTCGCTGGGAACGGCTCCTCTTGCAATACGCGGCGCGTGATCCACCTTCCTGATACGACAAGGCAGACCTTCCGATCCCCAGAAGTTCGCGAGCCACCGAGACTAAATTCAAAGATGGACGTGGAAACTAAAGCGAAGCCGGCACACGCCCTGGCGGGCACGGTCATGAGCGGCGCCGAGATCATCATGCAGGTGCTCGCCGACGAGGGCGTGCGGACGATCTTCGGCTACAGCGGAGGAGCGATCCTACCGACATACGACGCCGTGTTCCGGTACAACGAGGCGCACTCAGAGGACGGCAAGGAGCCGATACCGCTCATCGTCCCGGCCAATGAACAGGGCGCCGGCTTCATGGCGGCCGGGTACGCACGCGCCAGCGGAGGGGTCGGAGTCGCCATCGTCACCTCCGGTCCAGGGGCCACCAACTGCGTGACGCCGGTGCGGGATTGCATGGCCGACTCCATTCCGATCGTGGTCATCTGTGGGCAGGTTCCGAGGGCGGCCATCGGCACGGACGCGTTCCAGGAAGCGCCTGTCACAGCCGTCATGGGGTCGGTGGCCAAGCATGTCTTCCTGGTCACGGACCCCGAGGTTCTCGAGTCCACCGTCCGCACTGCCTTCGAGATCGCAAGGACCGGTAGGCCCGGCCCGGTCGTGGTGGACATCCCCAAGGACGTGCAGAACTGGGAGGGGCCGTTCGAGGGTGAGGGAGTTCTATCGGTCCCCGGTTATCGCCGCCGGCTGAACTCCGTAGAGTCCAGCACGCTGGACCAGGGCCAATGCGCGGAGTTTTTCTCCATGCTGGCCGAAAGCAAGCGCCCACTCATCTACGCCGGCGGCGGGGTGATCAATGGCAACGCGGCAGAGGAGTTGCGCCTGTTCTCGCGAACGTTCGCTATTCCCGGTGTCACCACGCTCATGGGACTCGGAGGCCTCGATACCACGGATCCGTTGTGCCTCCACATGTTGGGAATGCACGGCACAGCGCAGGCGAATTACGCCGTCGACGACTGTGACCTACTCATCGCCGTCGGCGCGCGCTTCGATGATCGCGTCGCGGGAGATCCGCCGAAATTCGCGACCAACGCACGCCGCGTACTTCACTTCGACATCGACCCCGCGGAGATCCACAAGGTCAAGCACGCCGACTGGCATCACGTCGGCATTCTCACAGACGCCCTGGATACCTTGATCGAGTACGGGCGCAGGACCGACTTCAAGGGGGACTATTCGGGTTGGCACGCCGAAGTCGAGGAACTCAAGACCACGTACGCTCTCAACTACGACAGGGAGAGCGACCTCATCCAGCCCCACTACATCATCGAAACGATGAACCGCATCACTCAGGGTGAGGCGATCATCTCGACGGGAGTCGGCCAGCACCAGATGTGGGCCGCTCAGTATTGTGACTTCCGGGAGCCGCGCCTTTGGCTCACGTCCGGAAGCATGGGCACGATGGGATTCGGTTTGCCTGCCGCCATCGGCGCGCAGTTCGCTCGCCCGGATAAGCTCGTCATCGACGTGGACGGCGACGCGAGCATCCGAATGAACCTCGGGGAGTTCGAAACCGTCACCACCTACGAGCTGCCGATCAAGATCATCGTGCTGAACAACTTCGGTGACGGGATGGTCATGCAGTGGCAGCGACTCTTCTTCAAGGGTCGACTCTCGGCGAGCGACAAGTCGCTGAGGAAGAAGAATTTCGTGAAGTCGGTGGAGGCCGATGGTTTCGAATTTGCAAAGCGCCTCGACCGTAAAGAGGACGTGCCCGCCGTCCTGGAGGAATTCCTGAGCTTCGGCGGCCCGGCCTTCCTCGAGGTCATCATCGACCCCGAAGCCCACGTCTATCCCATGGTGGGGCCCGGCCTCTCGTACCGGGACATGATCACCGGGGAGTTCATCCCAAACCGCTACGACACCGAGGACGCGCACGAGCCGGATCCGTCGGAGATGTTCTAGGACGGGGACTTGCCGGCACGCCCTCGGCCTTCAGCCGGCTATGATGGCGGCCGCGAACCAGGCGAGGAGGCCGTAGCGCGAGATCGTCCCGACGAGCCCTGCGAGCGCGAAAAGCGCGAAGGGCACGCGAAGCATGCCACAGGCCAACGTGACCAGGTAGAAGGGTGGAAGTGCGATGGCGGAGCCCGAGAAGACGGCCAGGACGAGGAGGCCTCGGCGCTCGCGGAACGCCTCGACCCTGGAGGCGAGCTGGCGCGCCCGAGCGGGCATCCGCTCCGGCACCCAACGGGTCACCCCGTAGAGAACGGCCTTCGCCGACATCTGGGTGGCGGCGCACGCCAACACCAGTGCCGGAAGTCCGCTCTGTGGTGTCAGGAGTGCGGCTCCGGCGATAACGACTTCGCCATTTATCCACGGAAAAATCCCCCCGAGAGCGACCGTGGCCGCCGCTCCGATAAGTACGCTGGCGTCCATCAGGCACCTCCTTCGGCTATCCGGTGCATGGGAGGCCACGCGACTACACGCTCACGCGCAGTGATGACGCAAAGACGACATCCGCGCACTATCAGCCAGAAGCTCAAGCCCATCAGGAGGTGAGCGATGTCGATGTGGTTGAGCCAGGGCCCGATGGAGAGCCGTCCTACGTAAACGGCAGCCGTCAGTATGGAGAGGGAAAGCCCACCCGCGATCCAACTAGATCCGGGGTGTCCTCGGCGAAGCGCCAACGTCTCTACGCCGATCACCGGCAGTAGGCCGGCCGCCGTGTTCACCACCAGCAGGAGTATCTCCGGACCCAACACGACATTGCCAGCCAAGAACACGCAGAGTTGGATCTGCAATAGCCGCTCGAAGCGGTGTCTGAGGTGCTCCGGCGCATGGGCGACCGCGGTCGCACTTTGGGCATAGTACGTGGAGATACCGCTGGTGAGGTTCGATACCCAAAGCGCCAGTAGCAGGCCGGTCTCCGACAGCTCGTGCTGGAAGCCGTGCTTGAGAACCCCGACCATCGTCGCGATCGCCATCATCGCGAAGAACCCACCCCATAGCCTCGAGCGCGCCCCCGCCCCTACCCTGAGACTGCGGAAGTAGAGGGCGCACTGCACCGCGAGTGCGAGATTCGTTCCCGCCGTGACAGGAGCCCGAATCACGAATCCACCGATTTCGATCCAAGTCGTCTCCATGGGTCATTCCTCCAGGGAGCGCGAGGATGAGCGTGCGGACTTCCAGAAGCGGAACGCCTCGGTGAGGCCGATGTCTGGCACGATCGAGGGGGACCAGCCGAGCTCGTTTCGAGCCCGATCGGACGTGAAGGGATTGTCCTTCGTGAGCATGTTGAGGGTGCCGGTGGCGTGACGTGCCAAGTCACTCCGACCGATGGCCTTCAGAAACCCCTGGAGGGCTACGAAACCGGCACGCCCGATCGGCATCGGCACGGCCGGCGCATAGATTCGCCTTCCAAGGCCCGCCTGTGCGCAGCGGATCAGGTCTGTGACGGTGACCGGGAAGTCGTTCGCCAGGAGGAACGCCTTCCCCCCGGCGTTTTCCGTCGTCGCCGCGAGTATTGCCCCCTCTGCCACGTGCCGAGCGTGGACGAGAGCAAGCGTCGTGCGCCCGCCCCTGATCCGGGGAAAAAGACCGCCCTCGAGCACCGGCGCCACCCGCGGCGCAAACTGCCGGTCCCGACAGCCGTACATGACTGGAGGACGGACGACCGCCCCCCAGGCACGTCCCGTCCGATGAGCGTCGAGGACGACCGCCTCGGCCTCCTGTTTGGAGCGCCCGTACACGTCGTAGGCGGGCAGCTCAGGAAGCGGGACACGTTCGTCCGTGGGCTTGTCGTTGTACCGAGCGGTGCCGTAGACCGCGGTGCTGCTCACGTGCACGAGCCGGGCACCGGCCCCCGATGCCGCCTCGACGACACTCCGCGTTCCTTCGACGTTCCCACGCCGGTACTCCTCCCAATCGCCACCCGCTCCCATGGCTGCGGCGGCGTGGAAGACGGCATCGCACGATTCGGCGGCCACCGTCAACGAGTCGACGTTCTCCAGAGAGCCGTCGACAAGCTCTGCACCGACCTCTTCGAGCCAAGCTCCCCGTTCGCGAGACCTTACCAATGCCCGCACCGACCAACCATCTTCTAGCAGACGTTCCGTGATGTACGAACCGAGCATCCCCGTAGCACCCGTGACCAGCGCCCGGCCGGTCATCGGACCACCTCCGGGTCCACGGTGCTCGGCAAGGCATAAGCGATCACGTGGTCGCCCAAACTCGACCCTACGCCGTCGTGGCCTCCCACGGTGATCACCACGAACTGGCGCGCGCCTGGCCACGCTCGGTAGGTCATCGGGGACGACTGGGCCGATGCAGGGAGTTTCGTCTTCCACACGACCTCCCCGGTCGTGAGGTCGAAGGCCCGGAAACGCCGATCCATCGTTGCGCCAATGAAGACGAGGCCGCCCGTGACCAGAGGTCCGCCGAGATTCGGAGATCCCCAGCGGCCGGGAGACGGCACCTTCGTGATGTCGGTCATCGTCCCGAGCGGGACTTCCCAGGCGACCTCACCCGAGTTCATGTCCACCGCGTGGAGTACGCCCCACGGCGGCGGCGTGCACGGAATCCCCAAGGGCGACAGGAGTGGTTCGCGCTTCGCGGCGTACGGTGTACCCATCTGCGGCGCGACGGAGAATTTTGCGTCCTCGCCTGGTGCGGAGCTGGAATCCGCGACCTCGCGCGGAATCAGCGTGGCGACCATCGCGAGGCGGTTCGTGTTCGTGATCAGGAGGCCCGTGGTCGGGTCGAATCCGGCTCCACCCCACTCCATCCCGCCGATGAAGCCCGGATTGGCGATCGTGCCACGCAGGCTCGGCGGCGCATACATCCCGTCCGAACGGTGACCCTCGATCTTGGCTCTGCACGCGGCCCGATCGACGGGTGTGAGGCCCCACGCGTCCTCAGGCTTCAAGCCGTGAGGAGCCAGCGAGCGTGGTAGTGTCGGGACGGGCTGCGTGGGTGAGATGACCTCCCCCGGCACATCCGAAGCGGGCACCGGGATCTCCTCGATCGGGAAGAGCGGCTCTCCCGTCTCCCGATGGAAGACGAAGACGTACCCCATCTTGGTCGTCTGGACCACGGCCGGGATGTCCTCGCCGTCGCGTTGCAGCGTGATCAGAGCTGCAGGACTGGGCAGGTCGTAGTCCCACAGGTCGTGGTGCACCATCTGGAAGTGCCAAACGACCTCACCGGTGAAGCCGCGAAGCGCGACCAGGGAGTTCGCGTACCGGTTGTCACCGGGCCGCAATCCACCGTAATGGTCCGGGCTGGGACTCCCCGTCGGGACGAAGAGCAGATCGCGCTCGGCATCCGCTGTGATGGTCGCCCACGTGTTGGCGGCTCCGAGCTTCACCGGCTCACCGTTCGGGAGCGTGTCGCCGACGCCGACGAGCGGCTCCCACGCCCACCGCGACGCACCGGTACGCGCGTCGAAGCCTCGGACGACCCCGGACGGGGCGTCCGCGTAGTTGCCGTCGAAGATCGTCGACCCGACCACGACCAGGTCGCCGATCACGGTCGGAGGTGCGGTGTGCTTGAGCTGAGTTCGGCGGCCCTCGATCCTGGCAACGCCGACGCCGAGGTCCACGCCCCAGCCGCCAGCGAAGTCCGAGCAGGGCACGCCCGTCGAAGCGTCCAGAGAGAACAGGCGTGCATCGTACGCGGCAAGGAAGACCCGAACGGCACACTCCTCGCCGGAGGCGCGGGACTCGTCGGTCCAGACCGACAGGCCGCGCGAGGTCACCATGTTGTGGTGCTCGTCCGTTCGATCTAGCTCGGGATCGAAGGTCCAGAGCTCGCTCCCCGTCTCGGCGTCGAGGGCGATGGCTCGGCTGAACGGGGTCATTATGTAAAGGACACCGTCGACCATGACGGGGGTGGACTCGAACGCGGTCCCGGCGAGCCCGTCCTCGTGCTTCTGCACGTCGCCGGTCCGATACGACCAAGCGACGTCGAGATACGCGACGTTGTCGGCCGAGATGTCGGACAAGACCGAATAATGCGCGCCCCCGTTCCCATCCGACGTCGGCCAATCATGCGGTTCGAAGCCGGGAGTAAAGCTTGGTGACGGGGCGGTCGTGGACACGAAACCCATCACGGTCAATAGGACGGCTACAATGGCAAAGCGCGGGGGTCCTGCCGCGCGGGAAAACCTTGAAATCCAAGACATGTGAGCCTCCGGTATCGGTGTGCGTTACCATCGGTCTCACGTTGTCGAATTAGCTGCCGGCTCTCTCTACGCCATCGTACGTAGAGCAGAGTCCCATTACACGTAGGCTGCGCAGCCCCATGACGTAGCGTCGGGCGGAGCATGACGTATCCCCTCCGGCCGACGGACAACGGTCATGGCGCAACCCGTCTACGTAATCAGCACGCACGTGGTACGTCACTTGGCGTAGGGAATCGCTGTCCCGATTGGACCATCCTTCCCGTACACACGAAGGACAACTACTCAAGGAAGGAGGGACAGCATGTCACGCCACTTGGGGATCGCCCCTACACTTATTCTCATCCTGCTCCTGGCGGCCGGCAGAGCGGACACGCTCACGGCTCAGGAGTCGGGTCGCACCATTCCCTGCGAATCATTGGATGACGATTCCGCCTACCCGCTCGGGTACGAGCAGACCTTGGACCTAGCGATCCAGGCCGTTCATATCGGGCGCGCAGAGCCTGAAAAGGATGATCGGAAGTGTTTCCTGCGAATGGCGGAAGCACTGGCACGGCACCTCGTCTTCGAAGATCCGAACGATCCCGAGGCGCGTTACTGGTATTCGGCAGCGATGGGGCTTCGGGCAGCTGAGGAGGGAGGCCGCACTCAGGTTCGTCTCGCGGAACGTGCCCACGAGCAGTCCCGCCTCACCCTGACGATCGCGCCGGATCATGCCGGTGCTCAGCACGTCCTGGGAAGGCTCCACGCCGCCGTGATGCGCCTGGGCGGTTTCAAGCGCTTCGTCGCAACCCAGATTCTGGGGGGGAAGGCCCTTTCCGAGGCATCCTGGGAGACCGCTGAATCCTTCCTGGCAGCGGCTGCCAAATTGCAGCCGGAGGTTCCAGACCATCACTACGAGCTGGGCATCCTCTACCTGGAAACAGATCGCCCCGCGTTGGCACTCGCGGCGTTCGAAGGCGTCTTGGCGTGCCCACCGACCCACCCCGCCGACCGGGCAGTGCAAGTAAGTGCCGGCGAGATGGTCGAGCGGTTGCGTCTTGAACTCGCGGCGTAGGCGCCGGCGCCGGCGTGGGCTCGGCCCGGAGCCGAAGCCCGCGCCGCCCCTCTGCAGGGCCCTTCCCCTCCCTGGCAAGCTGGCCCGCCCAGTAGTACCGTGGGGCGTCCCGTCGCCACCGCCTGCGCCGATGGGCGGCTGGCAAGCCATGACCGGACAAACGAACTCGGGCTGGGGCTGTGATGAGAATGAACCTGGGACGACTCGATATCGCCGCCACCTTGACCGTCCTATGGGCTCAGGCGGTCTCTGGTCAGACCGCGGCAGGCACGCTTCTGAGCGCGACCCAGGCGGTGGCCGAGCTACCGGGCGCCCCGTCGATTGTCGCGGCGGCCGGGCTCACGAGGACCAACGAGCGCCTTCTCACCCTCGAGGAAGCCGGGGGGGTCTCAGATCGTGCAATGCGCCTAGTGATTGTAGGCGGACTCGACGGAACGGCCGAGAGCGCCGAGGCAGTGCTCGAAGCTCTCCACTGGTTCAAGACGGACGCCCCGGCTGCGCTCCGGCGCGCATGGTCGATCACCGCGCTGCCGTGCGCCGATCCCCAGCGCTGTTCGACCGTGTCCCCTGCCACCGGTCTTGCAGCCGGAGGCGCGCAGGTCTTCCCCCCAGAAGGCGGCTTCTACAACCACGATGCATCTCCCGAGTCGCGGTACCTGTGGCGTTGGGTTGCGTTTCAGGCGCCCGATCTGGTCCTGGAGGTTCGCTCTGGCCAGACTCTCTCCTGGGAGGTCTCGCAGGGTGCCGGCCCACTTCGCCTCGACGGCCCACGTCCCCCCAGCGGTACGCTCGCAGCTGCAATGTCGGCGGGTGCACCCTCGGGATTGGCTCCAGTCGCAGCGGTCCGTGTCTCGACAAGCATCGACGATGCGCCCCGCATGCTACGGTCCCTGCTCGAGGCAGCGATGTCACTCGGCCGGTCGCCGCTACACGACGCGCTATTCGCTAGAGTCAGCCGAACACCGGTTGAGATCGCAACGGTCCTGGCCGGCCGGTATCCGGCGTCACCGGCCGTGAGCTACATCCCCGCGGTGGCGTGGTCCAACACTCTGCGATTGGCGGCCCGACTCGGGGACGCCGGACTCGTCGAAAACGTACGAAGCCAGATGGCACCGTTTCTTTCCGGAGAGATTGCGACGGTGACCGAGCCATACCGACTCACCAGCCTGGCCGGCCTCTTCGCGTTCCTGGACTTCTCGGTGCCCGGACGAAGCGACGGGGCGCTGAACGTCGCCATCACCGGCGCGGAGTTCATGTTCCCCCTATCCACCGAGGCGATCCTTCGGTCCCCGACCGGCTGGACCGACGACATGTTCATGGTGAGCAGCCTGCTGTCGCGTATCGGAGCCCATACCGGGGACGCTCGTTATGGCGCCACCGTGGGACGTCTCCTGGTCGATGTCTCCACCTCGACGGGAGCGGGCGAAACGAAGCAGTATTACCTCAATCGGACTGCCATATTCGGTGCCGACGATCGCGGTGGCGCGATGGCCCTGTGGGCGGCTGTGGAGATGGATGAGCTGCGCCGACAATGAGACAATCCAACAACCGTAACGACGCCAACGACGCCATGGCATGCCGACCCGTCCTGAAGCCGCTCCCTCTCTTCTCACTGGTGTTGTCCTTCATGCTCGCCACCCCTTGGGGTGCGTCCGCGCAAAACCCAGCCGATTCCATCGTCCCGCCAGGCGACATCCGAGACGTTTTCGCCACCGGCTACGTGCTCGAGGACCGGAACAGCGACGAGGTGGTGGACTTCGTGAACGCCCGGATCCTCCTTCCGGCCGCACCCGGGGAGGCCCACGTGACGGCCGCGGCCAACTTGGCGGCCCGTCTGGGCTACGAGACATCGGCGATGAACCTCGGATTGACGGAAACGGGTGGGGACGGCTCGAGCCGCTTCGATGTTCCGGTCATTCTGATCGGCGAGGGCGCCGGCGGCACTGACGAGCTGCTCGATGGCCCCACGGCGCGCCTCGCACCCGGCCAGGGCGCCATCTCCTTCTTGCCGGAGGGCGGGCGTTTCATCCGCGGTGGTATCCGGATTACCGGCTACGACGCCACGGGACTCATCGCCGCCGCCGACTACGCCTCCGGACGTTACCCCAGCGTGTGGGGAATCGAAGGCGACAGCTACAGTGATGTGGCCGAGCGGATCTCGACTTTTCTGGAACAGCGGGACGTTCGAGTCGATCGGCTCACCCTCGACCGGATCGTCGTAGATGCGACTCGGCTCGGGGTGAGGCGTCTCGTGGCCACCATCAGCGTTCCAGACAGCACCTCCTTCGCCAGAGCGGAGGCCGCGCTCGAGCCGCCGGATTCGGTCTCGGCGGCGGCGGACTCGGCGGCGGACGGCGGCCCCCCACCCGATTCCGCGTCCGAAGGAGACGGAGGGGACCCAGACCGCCTCAGCCGGAGCGACCTCGAGTTCGCCGACCTCCACCGGATCGATGCCGTCCTGTCTGGACCCGATGCGACTCGGACACTGCGCCTGCTCCCCGACGAGCCGACCGAGACGCTAGCTGGAGCCGAATTTTCCCCGCCGACCGCATCCGACTTCACCCTCTCCGACCTCTATACCACTCGGGGTCTCTTCAGTGATACGAACGAGGACCTCGTTGCCGATCGGGTCGATGCCTACATCTCACTCCACGGTGCCGACGCACCATCAGGGCCGGTCGATCTCGCCGCGCGCATCGGGCTGGAGTCAGCGGGGATCCGGCTTCCCCTGGTCCGAACGGCGGGCCAAGACGATTACCCGGAGACCCTGGGCCTCCCGATCCTGTACGGAATCGGCCATTACCAAACCGAGAGGCTTCGGGGGGATGGCCAACTGCACACGGCCCGGGGGGAGCCGACCGAGGGGTTCGTCGAGATGGTCCCAGAGGCGTTCGACGAAGAGCACGCTCTTGTCATCTCAGGATCGGACACCGCCGGACTTGCCGCGGTGTCCGCCTACGTATCGCGGAGGCTTCCCTACCTCTGGGACCATGGCAAAGGTGAGTACAGGCTAGACGATGTTGAAAACGAGGTCCGGCGCTTCTTCCAGGGACGGGGGGGGCCGGCCCAACTCAGCCTGGCGATCCAAAAGGTTCGGACCTGGCTGGACCGCCTGGATGCGTCCCCGGCGGATGACTCCGTGAACGGCCAAGCGGAGGACTCGGCGAACGCCCAAGCGGACGGCCCGGTGAACGCCCAAGCCGACGCACCCGTGGAGGCGATTGATCTCGAGATCTCCGCAGAGCAGATGCCTGACGGACTCGACCGGTTCGTGCGGGATCTGGTGGAGGAGCGCTTCCCCGAGGCGGAGGCTTCGGTAGCGACCTACGCGACGGGGTTCGGCGTGGGTGACACCATCTTCCGGCAAGACCTCGACCTCCCGTGGGAGGTGGACACCTTCCGAGACGCGTTCGCGAGCGAGGTGCTTCCCCGGATCGACCCCGGCGACGAGGGGCGAATCGAGGTGCGCGTGAGCGAGCCCCCCGAGATCCGGCAGGCGCTGGAGGCGGAGATCACCGCCGCCCTGGAGTCAAACGGCGCATCCCCAAGTGACTTCGATATCGAAGTGCTGAGCGCATACAAGCAGGGATTTAGCTGGCTCAATGACTCCGTCCTGCCACGACTTCGGGGTATGGCGATCGCAAGCATCGAGATCGCCTACCATACGCTGAAGGAATCCGAGGAAGTCCGGTGGCAGAGAGTCGCCTCCCACACTCGATGGCTCCAGGAGCTGTATCCGATCGACGCGGTGCTCGCGCGGGAGCTCGGGATTGCCGAGTCGGCCATTACGTTCGTCCCCCGAGTCAATGACGATCCCATCTACACGGTCACGGTTCGAGGTACCGGTGGGGAAACATTACTGCAGGATTCCTTCACACCGAAGTACGTCGTTCGGCCCTTTTTCGACCTGTTCCCAGAGTACGAGCAGGTACGGGTCACCACGGGCTGGGTGAGGGTCGAAGTCGATGGGCAAGCGGTCCTCGACCGCCGTATCGAGACCGACCCGGAGACCTTCTGGGACATCCTTCAGACCGAGACGTACCGCAGGATTGTCGACTACGTCATGGACGTTCAGCAGGGCCGGCCCTCGTCCGCTAATGCTCCGTACTACGACGAGTTCCGGATCGATCTCAGAATGAGCGAGCCGAACTACCGGATCGGCATCGACGAAGAGGTGATCTCCTCATTGGAGGCATTACACGAGGACCTCTACTTCGAGACCCTGACGCTCTTCAACCTGATCGGTGGACGCTACGGGGCTGGGCCAATGAGCTACGGGGGACGGATTCTCCCATACATCGATCCCAACGGGGCAGGGAGGCCGGGGCACGCTACGATCTCATTCACGGGCAAAGACAGGGCGATCCCCGAAGTGGAGATGACCGTGACGCGGGCAGATTCGGAGCCCGTAACCGAGCGTTACCGGCTGAGCAGCCTCCCCGTGGACGCTCCGAAGCTCAGAGGCATCGCGGTCCGTGCAGGAGAGGAGGGGCTTTCGCGGATGCATTTCGACGTGGTGGTGAGCGACTCGACAGACCGCTACGAGGAATTCCGGAGCCGGGGCTCCGAGGAGATCATCGACCGGAGCTTCCTGTCCGTCGAGTTGCTCTCCGGGATGGTCGACGCTCTGCGGGACCTTCACCAGGACGGGATGATCGAGGAGGCATTGAGCTTCGATCGAGTCGAGGAACTGGCATTCCGCTTCACGCTGGAGGACAGCACGGCGTTTACGCGGATGGCCTCCCTGGCCCGCAGCCAGGGGCCTGCCTCGACGGACAATCCCGTGCTCCTCGACGAGGGGTTCCGATACCAAGGCGAGCGGATGGTACAATGGGACGCGCCCATCCCGCCCGCGGAGAACGATCAGATCCTTGCCAAGCTGAACACGTTCCCAGGCGTGGACGTCTATTACATGGCGGAGTCGTTCCTGGGCCAGAACGTATATGCAGCGGACTTTCTTCCACCCGCGGACGCCGAGTTCGTCTCTCAGGCGAAGCTGAACGCGCTGAAACCCACGCTGCTCCTGTCGGGACGACAGCACGCCAACGAGGTCTCGAGCACGAGCCACATCCTTCGCCTCGGAGAGCTCCTCGCGACGGATTCCGCCTACGCCGATCTCCTCAAGAAAGTGAACGTCGTGCTCCACCCGATCACAAACGCCGACGGTGCTCGCCTCGCGGTAGAGATGCAGGAGATCAACCCCGACTTCATGTTGCACGCCGGGTACCTGGGAGCGTTGGGGGTCGATGTCGTCGCCGGTCAGAACTCGGACGATCCGATCTACCCGGAGTCCAAGGTACGCCCGCGGCTCTGGGAGACGTGGCTTCCGGACATCTACATCAACATGCACGGGTATCCCACGCACGAGTGGGTCCAGTACTTCGCCGGGTACAGTGCCTGGGTGAGGAGCCGCGACGGCGGCCAACGTGACTGGTGGTCCCCTCGCGGCTGGTTCATCCCGGGTTTCAACTGGGTCGATGACGACGACCACGAGGACATCACGACCGCCCAGTTCGCCATCCTGGATTCGGTGGCCGCGTCCATCACGGGAGAGCCGGCAGTCGAGGAGATGAACCAACGCCTCTACACACGATATCGGAAGTACGGCGCGCAGGACGTTGAGAACTTTCGCGAATACTTCCACAACGGCATGCTGATATCGCTCGCGCTCACGGGCCAAGAGGTGAGCGGCGACGGGCCCACGAACCCGCGCATCATGTACTTCGCGACAACGACCGAAGCACCCGACGAGACCGCTAGGGGAGAGTGGCTGCAGCTGGTAGCCACCGCCGGGTTGGCGCACAGCTCAGCGCTACTGCGCTACCTGGCCACCGGCGAGAATCGCATTGAGAGGGATTCAAGCGAGTACGAGGGCTTCGTCACCCGAAGTGTGTTCCGGAAGAAGCCGATATTGCCCGCAACCTCCACTGAGGCGGAGGCGCCGGAGGACTCCGGTGTTCCTTAGCGAGGAAAGGCTCCGGTCGGTGATCGTCCCGAAGGACTCCAGCCTGCCATAGGCTAGTACGAGTCCGCCCGTGCCCGGGAACGGACGGGCGGCGCACAAGGTACACTTTCTAGCGCGGTGTTCCTTCTGCAACACTACGCCAGATCGTTACCTCGGCACCATCCGCCCTGAGGACTCATGCGCCAGGCCCGCACAATCGTCACCACCGGACTGCTAGCCTGTGGTCTGGCGGCGTGCGGTGAAATTCCGAGGGCCTGGGGCGAGGTGAACAGCATTATCGTGGCGGCGTCCGACGAGCAGTGGGCGGCCGTCGGCTCGATGGTGGAAACTGCGCTCGAGACGAGGGTTCTCACGGTGCGGGCCGAGAAGACCTTCCGCGTCACACATCAGGTACCCGCGGGCCGGGAGTGGGGCCTGCTTCAGCGCTTCCGCCAACTCCTCCTCATCGGCACGCCCGAGTCTCCATGGATGGCCGAAGCGCTGGCGTACACCGAACGTGAGGGCTTCAACCCACCGGAGATCCTTCAGGTCGGGGACGTTTGGGCGCGGGGACAAAACGTCACCATCCTTCTCTTGCCCTCTTCGGGAGCAGACGGTGCGGAGGAACTCATGGACCCCCTCCACGAGCTCCTGGACGGCCAATACCGCCAGTGGGTACGCGGCCAGATGTTCCAGAGCGGACGTGATTCCCTACTTGCCGACACGCTCTGGAACGAGGCGGGATTCACCATGCTCCTCCCGGAGGTGTACCGACGCAGGACGGTGGATTCGATCTATATCTTCAGGAATGACAATCCCAACCCCACCGAGCTGATCCGCCAGATCGCCGTCACCTGGAGAAATCCGGTTCCTGAGGAGTTGGGTCAAGAAGAGTTGCTGGCGTGGCGGACGGCCCTCACCGATCAGTACTACATCTATCCGCAGGTCATCGACACGGCGCTGGCCCAGACTCGCCGGCTCCAAATGGGCGACCTGGTCCTCGAGGAGTTCCGTGCAACATGGGCTAACCCGCCGGAGGACCAGTTTCCAGCCGGGGGACCCCTGATCGTCTGGTCCGTCCCCTGCCCGGCGCAGGATCGACACTACCTGGTCGACGCCTGGCTATATGCCCCGGGAAGGGACAAGTACCGGTACGTGCTGCAGCTCGAGAACATTCTCAACACGTTCCGGTGCCGGGGGGCGGTGTAGCCCTCCCACGCTGACGCCAGCACTTTCATATTAGTTCCCCACCTGCTCCCTCAACTCCTCGGCGCAGTTGTCGACGAGGATGAGTTCGGTGGCCGATTCCCCCTCGTCGATCCGCAGCATCACGATCCGCTGATCGTCGGGACTCACGTCGTACTGAGGGTGGCCGTTACTAGAGATGTAGTCGGCCATCGAGAACAGTACTTCCTGCTGACCTAGCGGATCCGTGGGACTTCCAGTGACCTCGACGGACACGAGTTCGTTGGCCCCATTCCGGTAGAACAGTTCTCGGCCACCGTGTGCCCAGACAGGCGCCTGGCCCCCGGCTGTGGATACCTGCCACCGGGGCGACGTTGCGTCTGGGAAGAGGCGAACGTAGACCTCGGCTCGCCCCGAAGCGTTCGAGACGTAGGCCAGCCAGCGATCGTCGGGTGAAAGGGCCGGGGAGTATTCCTGGAATTCGGTCGCCGCGAGCGGCACCGGCGGACCGTCCATCCCGGGCCGCATGGCATAGAGGTCACCCAAACCCGCGCCGACTCCTCCCTCACGGAAGACGAGCCACTGACCGTCCGATGAGTAGAACGCCTCATAGATGTCGAGCTCCCGGTCCAGAAGCAGTTCAGCCGTGCTACTCCCGTCTGCTTGGGTGCTCCACAGGTCGTTACCGCCAGCACGATTCGACACGAACGTCAACGCGCCCCCCTGCGGCGACCATTCTGCACTGCTGTTCAACCCGCTTGCGAACGTCAGCCGCGACAGCGGGCCCGTGTCCAGCTGTTTGATCCACAAGTCCGTTGTCCCACCGTCCGTTGTCGGGATTGATATCGCGAGGCGGGTGCCATCTGGCGAGAGCGAGGGCCTCGAGTAGACCGTATTTCCCCTCGCTCTCCATGTCGGATCGATCTCTCTGGCAGTTCCCTCTTGGTCCACCCATACAGGAGTGACCAGTCCTTCAGAATTGCTTGCCAGATAGACAAGCCCACCGGTCTGGGATACGGCGTAGGATGCCGCTCCGACTTCGGTCCCGCCAGCGATCAAACCGTCGGCTACGGGAAGGGCGGCACCTGTGATTTCCCGCTGTTCCGCGTCAAAGGATGCAGCCAGGAGCGTTGCTTCGGTCGCGTCCTGGAACAGTAGATGTCCGGTGACACTGTAAATGGGCGCTCGGCCGGGTATGAGGTCTCTGATTTCTCCCGATTCGACATCTACCGCGTGGATTCTGGGGTCCGCGTTCCCCCCCCGGCTGACCTCGAAGACCGCGCTCATTCCGTTGGGGAGGATGTCCGGGTACCTGTGGCGCACATCTCCGGCGGCCGTATCCACCCGCGTGACGATCTCCGGTGTCCCGCCCGCCGCTGGCACGCGGCTTAGGCCTCCGGCGAGGTTCGTGTAATAGACCCAGGCACCGTCCGGACTCCACGTTGGACAGCACGACACCGAGTCCGTGAGCGTCCGTCCGCCCCCTCCCAAGAGCGGGACGACCCGAATCAAGCCGACGGCGCGGAAGGCCACCTCTTGGCCGTCCGGCGAAATCGACGGGCGCAAAGCGCTTTCCGTATCGGGGATCGGCGCGGCCTCCAGCTCATCCCACCGTCTCAGCCAAAGCCGCTGTTGCTCGGCATCACCGGCACCCACGTAGACCAACAGCGATCCGTCTCGCGATAGGTCGAGGTCCGGGAAGTCCGGATTGATCGCTTGTTCCTCGGGAATGCGCACGGAAAAGCGGGTCACCGGTTCCGGAGGCTCACGGCTCAGAAACGACAAGAGCGTCGTTGTCGCGAAGACGACAGTGGTTGCGGCTAAAGTGGTCGTCAGCCAGTTCCACAGCCCCGACCGCGCGCCGGCTCCAACAGCCGTCCCCTCCCCGTGCCGGAAGTGCTCATCCCCCAACGCCCGCACGAAGTCCTGCGCCGACGTGAACCGATCCGCCGGCAGCTTCTCCAGGGCACAACGGAGAGCGGCATCCACGTTCTCTGGTACCGATGCACGCTTCTTCGTGGCCGACGCGGTCTCGCCCGCGATGATCTGCCCGAGCACCGCCTGCGCTGTGCTCCCCATGTACGGAGGGTCACCGGTCAGCATCTCGTACAACACTGCGCCCAGTGCGTAGGTGTCGGTCGAAGGGCCGACGTGTTGGTCGCCTGTCGCCTGCTCGGGGCTCATGTAGTACGGAGTTCCCATACTCAGGCCCGTCTCCGTAAGCCGACTGCCTCCTGCTGCACCGACAGCCAGCGCGATACCGAAGTCGGCGATCAGAGGCTCACCACGACTAAGAAGGATGTTGGCGGGTTTGATGTCGTGGTGGATGATGCCCTGCTCGTGGGCAGTCTGGAGCGCACCCGCCACCGCCGTCGCTATGCGGACAGCTTCATCAACAGGAAGCTGCTTCTCTCGGTCGATCCGGTCACGGAGGGTCTCGCCCTCTATGTATGGCATCACGTAGAACAGGAAGCTGTCGGCCTCACCCGAATCGAAGAGCGGCAGTATGTGCGGATGCTGGAGGTTGGCCGTGGTCTTGATCTCGGCCAAGAAGCGTTCGGCACCGACGACTGCGGCCAGCTCGGGTTTGAGCACCTTCAGTGCGACCTTGCGATCGTGCTTGATGTCCTCGGCCACGTAGACCGTCGCCATGCCGCCTTCGCCAAGCTCGCGCTCGATGGCGTAGCAGCCTTCGAGGGCGGCGTTTAGACGGGCGACGAAGTCGGACATGGGGGACAAGATGCGTCGAGGCTGCGCAAAGCTGCAAGCACCTCCAACGTACCCACGTGGCTTCGGTCGATGAAGACCCGGGTCGGCATGTCTTGGGCCTCAATAGCCGGGCTTCAGCCGGACCTCAGCCGGACCTCAGCCGGACCTTAGCCGGACTTCAGCCGAACTTCGAGCATGCTGTCCAAGGAGCCTGTGCCGAAAAGGGCGACGAGGCGCTTCGGTTCCTGGGGCCGAGGGCCTCGATGAGAAATCTGTCCAATCCAGACATGGACAGATTTGGGCGCTCGTGTTCGGGCGTGTCCGGGACATCAGTGCCGTTGCTCCCTGCACGCCCGTTAGCTGGCGGCTGAGCCCAATGACGCCATAAGGCCCCGCTCGATGCCCTGCCGACCCCCGTTCGGCGCTCTCGTGGCCCGTGAGAGACTCCCGAAATCCACCGTTATATTGTGACATAACTCGTTGTCATAACTGTATTTGAGAGGGATCGTGAGAGGAGTCACGGGAGGGATCATGGAAGGGAGCATGGGGAGGACGTCTCAGGAGGCGAGGAGCCCAGATCAGCAGGCGCTGGAGTCCGATGCCCGCTTCGAGCGCATGGAGCGAGTCGCTGTGCTTTACGGTGAGATCACGGCCGCGACCCGGGAGTTCTTGGCGGCGCTCGCGCGCTCGGATCGGCACGGGGACTGGGAGGAGGAGGGCTTCGGCTCCTGCGCCGAGTGGCTCGCGTGGCAGATCGGCATTACGCGCGGTACGGCGAACGAGAAAGTCAGGGCCGCTCGGGCGCTCGAGGATCTTCCGCTCATTTCCGAGGCGATGGCCAGGGGCGAAATCTCGTTTAGCAAAGTCCGGGCGTTGACACGTGCGGCCACGTCACAGAACGAGAGCGAGCTTCTCGAGTTCGCTCGTGCGGGTTCGGCCGCCAATCTGGAGCGATTGGTGAGGGGCTGGAAGACGCTGAGCCGGTCCGACGAGCAGCAGGCGGACCAGGTCCGACACAGCAGGAGGTGCTTCTCGGTCTTCCCGGACGAAGACGGGATGTACGTGGTTCGGGGCCGGCTGGACCCGGAGGTCGGAGCGGCCCTGATGCGTGCGGTGGAGGCGGCGAGCGATGCTTTGTTTGCGGAGACGAGCAAGAACAACGACGACGGGAGGCGCGACCGGGAAGCGCCCGAGCCCGTTCAGCTGCGAGCGGACGCGGTCGGTCTGCTCGCCGAGCGGGCGCTCGCGGCGGGGTTTGCGGTCGGAGTCGGGGTCGGAGACCACGCCCCCGTCAGCGGCTCCCGGGCGCAGCGGTACCAGGTGGTGCTCCACGTCGAAGCCGCGACCCTCGCGGCGGAGGGCGAGCCTGGCCGCTCCGAGCTCGAAGACGGCACGCGAGTTTCCGCGGAAACTGCCCGCAGGCTGGCGTGCGACGCGAGCCGGATCGAGGTCCGTCACGCCGCCGCCAGCTCCGCTCCGGGGTCAACGGTCGGCTCAGCTCCGGGCTCAGGTCTCGGCTCAGCCCCGAGCTCAGCCCTCGGCCCAGCCCCGGGCTCAACCCCACGCTCACCCGATGGCCCCGTGCTCGACGTGGGCCGCAAGACCCGCACGATCCCGCCGGCGCTCCGCCGTGCGCTCGATGCCAGAGACCGCGGATGCCGGTTCCCAGGCTGTGGGCTCCGCTTTGCTGACGCCCACCACATCGTGCACTGGGCGGACGGCGGCGAGACGAGCCTGAGGAACGTCTGTCTCTTATGTCGCCGGCATCACAGGAGGGTCCACGAGGGCGGCTACCGGGTCTGTAGCGACCGGAACGGGCAGGTCGTGTTCTTCACACCGAAGGGGAACCCATTGTTCGAGGCACCGCCGCTACCCGAGCTACCACCGGATCCGGTGGAGGCGCTGGTGCGTGACAACCGAGAACGGGGCATTAGGCCCAACGGCTTGAGTGGAGCGCCCAAGTGGAGACGGGATTGGGACATCCCGTGGGCGATCGAGGCAGCGGCCAGGGAGTCCGTCGATCCTTAGGACGAGCCGGAAGCGGACGAGCCGTCCATCCACGGGTCATCCGTCCACCAGCCGTCCGTCCGCGAGTCGGCTGTCACCGGGTCGGCCGTCTACCCGTCCTCCTCGTCCGCAGTTTCCGCGGGAATCGCCGCAGCTTCAGCGCCGCGGCTTCTTCGGTTCGAGGGCACACACCGGGGACGCGCCGTCTAATGAGGACTGCGGGAGCCTCTTACTCCAAAGCGTGCCTGACGCACGGAGTTTTCACGCGTCGCACCCTCGCGACTCTTAGCCGGGAGGCCTCTCAACCGTTGCCAACGGCCCAGAAGTATTGTATCCTTTAATCCGGATTTATGGATACTATAGCAGCTGAACCTCGTGTCTTCGATCGAATGAGCGCTTTGGGCGACCTGGCCCGAGGACGCCTTCTCCTTCTTTTGGAGCAGGGCGAGTTCACGGTCTCCGAGCTCGTTCGGGTCTCCCAGCTGCCGCAGTCGACGGTGAGCCGCCATCTGAAGATTCTCGCGGATGACGGATGGGTGACGTCCCGAGCGAGTGGGACCAGCCACTTTTACCGGATGGCCGTATCTCTCGAGCCGGCGGCCCGCGAGCTGTGGGCGTTGGTTCGTCCCGATGTGGCCGCGGCGGGGTTGGCGGAGGAGGACGGAGAACGGGCCCGCGCGGTCGTACGTGATCGGCGAGGACGCTCGCGCAAGTTCTTTTCGGGTGTGGCCCGGCGCTGGGACAGCGTCCGGGAGGAGTTGTTCGGAAGTGACTCGGAGATGCTTCCTCTCTTCGGCCTCCTGAACCCCAGCGCCACACTGGGTGACCTCGGCGCGGGGACGGGACACTTCGCGGCCCGTGTGGCTCCCTTCGTGAGCCGGGTCATCGCGGTGGACGCTTCGGATGAAATGCTCGAAGCGGCGCGCGACCGCCTGGACGGTACGGCCAACGTGGAGCTGCGTTGTGGTGACCTCGAGGACCTTCCGATCGACGACGGCGAGTTGGACGTGGCCGTGCTCCTCCTGGTGCTTCACTACGTGGTGGAGCCCGAGGCCGTACTGAGGGAAGCGCGTCGGACGCTCAAGCCGGGCGGTCGCGTCGTGATCGTGGACATGCGGAGCCACTCTCGGGAGGGGTACCAGGAAGAGATGGGCCATGTGTGGCCCGGCTTCGATGATGCGGAGCTGGCCAACTGGCACCGAGAGGCGGAGCTCCTCGACTTCGCCTACCGTCCATTACCCGCCCGTCCCGAGGCATCGGGACCTCTGCTCTTCGTCACGTCGGCGACCCGCGCATGCTGAATTCACCTGGAGACTGAAGTGGTGCTACCGTACTCAATTCGTCTTTCCGTACTGGAATCGTTTGTTCGTACTCACTTGTCCCTTTCATAGTTGAGGTCTGAACCCATGGATACCGCAGTCATAAACGAGAAGGGTGGCTCGGCCACCGATGAAGCCCGCCCGGGCTACAAGGTCGCCGACCTTTCACTCGCCGAATGGGGACGTAAAGAGATCCGCCTGGCCGAGCAGGAAATGCCCGGCCTTATGGCAGCCCGTGCGGAATACGGCCCCGAGAAGGCCCTCGCCGGTCTCAAGATCATGGGTTCACTCCACATGACGGTGCAAACCGCTGTGTTGATCGAGACGCTCGTGGACCTCGGTGCCGACGTGCGTTGGGTCTCCTGTAATATTTTTTCGACTCAGGATCACGCGGCTGCAGCGGTCGCGGTGGGCCCCGAAGGCACACCAGACGCCCTCAAGGGCATTCCTGTCTTCGCCTGGAAGGGTGAGACGCTGGCGGAATACTGGTGGGCCACCGAGCAAGCGCTCGAGTGGCCCGACGGCAGCGGCCCCGACCTCATCGTGGACGACGGTGGTGACGCAACGCTCCTGCTTCACCGAGGCGTCGAGTACGAGGCCGCGGGCCGTGTCCCCGATTTCGACCCTGAGACCGAGCCCGAGGAGTGGAGGATCATTCTCGAGCTTCTGCATAGCTCCCTGGCCCAGGACCCCCAGAAATGGCATCGCATCTCAGCGAACGTCATCGGCGTCTCCGAGGAGACCACGACGGGTGTGCATCGCCTCTACGAGATGGAGAAGGACGGCACGCTGCTCTTCCCCGCCATCAATGTGAACGACTCGGTGACCAAGTCGAAATTCGACAACCTCTACGGATGCCGTCACTCGGTTATCGACGGATTGAATCGGGCAACCGACGTGATGATTTCCGGAAAGATGGCCGTTGTTTGCGGTTACGGCGACGTCGGGAAGGGCTGTGCCCAAGCGCTCAAGAGTCAGGGGGCCCGGGTGGTCATCACCGAGATCGACCCGATCTGCGCGCTTCAGGCTTGCATGGAAGGCTTCACGGTGCGTCGTATCGAAGACGTGCTCGGCGAAGCCGACATCTTCGTGACGACCACTGGAAACAAGGACATCATTACAGCCGAGCACATGGCGGGCATGAAGGACAAAGCCATCGTCGGCAACATCGGCCACTTCGACAATGAGATCCAAATGGCCGGCTTGGAACGGATGCCCGGTGTCCGAAGAGACAACGTCAAGCCGCAGTACGACGAGTGGATCTTTCCGGACGGCCACAGCGTGATGATCCTGGCCGAGGGGCGTCTGCTCAACCTGGGATGCGCCACGGGTCATCCGAGCTTCGTCATGTCGGCGAGCTTCACTAACCAGGTGATCGCGCAGATCGAACTCGCCCGGAACCGGAACTCGTACGAAAAGAGAGTCTACGTACTCCCAAAGATTCTGGACGAGAAGGTCGCGCGGCTCCACCTCGATAAGTTGAGTGCTCGGCTTACCGAGCTCTCAGACGAGCAGGCGGCCTACATAGGCGTGGAAAAAGGGGGACCGTATAAGCCGGATACGTACCGCTACTAGCGTGCCCTCATTCGGTCGGTGCCGGCTAGGGTGCCCTCGTCCGGTCGGCGCCCGCCATCACCCGCACGATCTCGGACCGGTCCTCCTCGGAGGGAAAGCCCCATCCCGACCGGTACCCGAAAAGCTCCAGAAGCGTCGCGGATCCAAAGCGGCCATCCAGGATCTCGATCATGTCTGCCGACAGGAGCCCGGGATGGGCCACGCCGCTCGCGCGGCTCAGTTGCAGGATTTCCTTACGAAGCGTGATCACGTAGTTGGCCAGACGGGCGGCCTTCGACGTCGGATCCAAGCCCCGCACCAACCAACGATTCTGGGTCGTCACTCCAGTGGGGCAGCGTCCAGTATGGCACCTCTGCGCCTGAATACATCCGATGGCCATCATCGCCTCACGCGCCACGTTGATCGTGTCGCACCCAAGCGCAAAGGCGACCATCGCGTTGACCGGCAGACCCAGTTTTCCCGACCCCATCAGGACCACATTCTCGTGGATCCCAGCTTCGGCGAGAATGGGATACACACGGCTGAATCCGACCTTGAAGGGCAACGCTACATGATCCGAAAACGCGAGAGGTGCGGCTCCGGTCCCGCCCTCTCCCCCGTCGATGGAAATGAAGTCGACCCCCCGATCCTCCTTCGACATGAGGTTCGCCAACTCCTCCCAGAAGTGGTGCTCCCCGACCGCGGATTTGATGCCAATCGGTAGTCCCGTCGCATCGGCCAACATCTCCACGAAATCCAACATTTCATCGACGCCCCCGAAGGCGGAGTGCACCGCCGGACTGAACACGTCCTCTCCCACCGGAACGCCCCGAATCCGGGCGATCTCCCTCGTCACCTTGGCCCCCGGAAGTACTCCGCCAAGGCCGGGCTTGGCCCCCTGGCTGAGCTTGATTTCCACCGCACGCACGGGACTCATTTCGACTTGGTCCAGGAACAAGTCCATGTCGAATCGACCCGCCTTCGTTCGGCAGCCGAAGTAGCCCGTCCCCAGCTGCCAGATCAAGTCACCACCCTGAAAGTGATAAGGGGAGATGCCCCCTTCGCCTGTGTTTTGGAGGCAGCCCGCGATCCTGGCGCCCTGGTTCAAGGCGCTCACGGCGGCGCTCGACAGCGAGCCAAAGCTCATTCCAGAGATGTTCACCGCCGAATCGGGGCGGAAGGACCGTGCCCGCCCTCGGGCCCCACCCAGAACCTTCGCGCACGGAAGGGGATAGGTCTCGTCGGCTCCTGCCTGCCCGTACGCCTCACCTGCAGCACATCGGCCGGCACCCATGACCCTATGCTTGATGATGACGTAGTTGGACGTCCCTTCGACGTCGTTGTCCGTGCCGAAGCCGAAGTAGTTGTTCTCCTTCTTGCTCGAGGCGTAGACCCACCTCCGCTGGTCCCTCGAAAAGGGCAGCTCCTCGTCGTTGTCTGTAACGATGTACTGCCTCAACTCTGGGCCGACCGACTCCAAGATGTATCGGAAGTGGCCAATGATCGGAAAATTTCGAAGAATGGCGCGGCGTTTCTGGAGGACGTCATAGAGAACGACTGCCACCAACGCGAGTCCTACAACCCAAAGACCCATGGCATAATTCCTGTCGTGGTCAGTGAAATGAACACTTACTTCATACCGTCCTAACGGACCACCTACAAGGTCCCTCCGAACAATCCCGCTGGGCTCCAGGGAAGCCTCAGTGCATATTACGTAGAGGAGGAACAAGATCGGAGTACCATGAACCTCATTTCCTGAGCCATCCTGTCATCCATGGACGAGAAGCACGAGGAAGAGCGCAAGCCGATCAACTGGCCAGGATCCAGCGAATATGGGGATGCCCTAAAGGACATCCTGCAGGACCAGGCGCGTCGAACTGAACGTCGGGGTGCCGCGGGTCCGAAGTCCGGTCGGCCCCGTCTGCACCCCTCCGTTCCCCCTGTCCTGGCTCTCGTGTCGGTTTGGCTTTGGGCCTTCCCACCTGCTGCACTAGGTCCAGAGGCGCCGACGATCCCGCTCGCTAATCAAGAGGCCGGTCTTCGCATGGAAATGTTCATACAGTTCAACAACATCCAGCGATATATGGCGGAGAATGGGCGCCTACCCAGCAACCTTGGGGAAGTGGGCGACAGTCCCGTTGCCCTGCAGTACGTTCCTCTGGGCGGGAATGTCTTTCGACTGAGCGGCCAGAGCGGGGACATCACGGTGGATTTCAACTCTACCGATTCGGTAGAGGACCTCCTCGGCGACGCGATGGCGATCGTTTCCGGAGGCTCGCCGTCGGCTCCCAGAGAGGTACCGGCGATATGATCAGGGGCACCACGAAGGACCGTAAGGGGTTGAGCCTGATCGAGCTCATCACCGTGATGGTCGTCATCAGCATCGTCGCTGCCATCGCAACGCCCATGCTCCGCGACGTCATTGTCAGGGCCCGGGCGGCGGATGCCATCAGCGACATGCAGCTCGTTCGGTTGGCCGCCTACAACTACCAGACGGATGAGCAGGCTTGGCCGTCCGAGGCGACTAGCGGCGTCGTTCCGTCGGGGCTCGAGGCGTACCTCCCGGAGGGCTTCGACCTCGTGACGAACAACTACACTCTGGACTTCGAGAATTGGGGCGGATCGCCCTTCATGGTCGGTGTCACCCTGATCACACCGGACACGACGTTCGGACGCACGGCACTGGGCATGCTGGCTTCACCCAAATGGAACGCGGGGGACAAGTACACCTGGGTGATCGAGTAACCCCCAAATGGCGGAGTCCTGCCACCCCAAACCGCCTGGTTAAGCCATCCGCACTACGTTCCTTTTGTCGCCCGTAGCGCGGGTGTGTAGTATGGGGAAACCAAGGGCATCTGAGACCGGCCACACGTGAGCTTCGTCCACCTCCACACGCACTCTGAATACTCGCTCCTCGACGGAGCCAATCGCCTCACCGACCTTGTCCGCCGGGCCAAGGAATACGAGATGCCCGGCCTCGCCCTCACCGACCACGGTTGTCTCTTCGGCGCCTGGGCCTTCCACAAGCTGGCCAGCAAAGACGGGATCAAGCCGATCATCGGCATGGAGGCGTACGTGGCGCCGAGCGATCGGCGGGACCGCTCCAAGGCCGGTCATGGAGAGCGAGCCTACTACCACCTCGTGCTCCTGGCCCGGGATATGGAGGGCTACAAGAACCTGGTAAAGCTGTCCTCCATCGGGTACACGGAGGGCTTCTACCACAAACCGAGGGTGGATCGGGAGGTCTTGGCGGCCCACGCCGGGGGACTGGTGGTCAGCTCGGCGTGTCTGGCGGGAGAGGTCGCTCGGCATCTTACGGCGGACAACTGGGAGGGTGCCCGCGAGGCCGCCACTTGGTACGCGAACCTCTTCGAGGACCGGTATTACCTGGAGGTTCAGGCGCACGACTCCGAGGGGCAAGCAGATTTGAATCAGAAAATCTTCAAGCTCTCCGAGGAGACGGGCCTTCCCGTGATCGCCACCAACGACGCGCACTTTCTTCTGGCCGAGGATCACGAAGCGCACGACGTCCTGCTGTGTATCGGACTCGGAAAAGACCGAAGCGACACGAGCCGTATGCGGTACGACGACGGTCTCTACTTCAAGAGCGCTCCCGAGATCGCCGAACGCTTCCCGGATCGGCCGGACGTTCTCGAGAACACGTTGAAAATCGCCGACGACGTGAACCTCGGCTTCGAAAAGACCTACCACTTACCCGCGTTCCCGCTTCCCGACGACCACACGGACGAGAACGAATATCTCGTCTTTCTGGCCACGCAGGGGGCGGAGCGGCGCTATGGAGACGTCCTGCCCGCAGCGGTCCGGGAGCGCCTCGACTACGAGTTGAGAGTCATCACCGAAACGGGGTATGCCGGCTATTTCCTGATCACGTGGGATTTCATCGACTGGGCCCGGCGCCACGGCATTCCGGTGGGACCGGGCCGGGGTTCGGCCGCGGGGTCCATCGTCGCCTATTCCCTCTGGATCACCAATCTCGATCCTCTGGCCTTCGACTTACTCTTCGAGCGTTTTCTGAATCCCGAGCGGATTTCGATGCCGGACATCGACGTCGACTTCTGCTATGAACGGCGGGGCGAAGTCATCGAGTACGTGAAGGAGAAATACGGGAAGAGCGCCGTCGGGCAGATCATTACGTTCGGGACCATGAAGTCCCGCGCGGTGATCCGCGACGTCGGCCGAACCCTCGGGATGGAGCCGTCCGAAACCGACCGGATCGCCAAGATGATCCCCAACACACCGGGACAGGCCTTCACCGTCGAAGAGGCGATCAAGAAGCTCAAAGAGGTGAAGGACCTGTACGACGAGGGGGGCCGATACAAGCAACTCTTCGACTACTCCATGACGCTCGAGGGTCTTTCCCGGCACTCGTCGGTGCACGCCGCGGGCGTCGTGATCGCGCCGGGCCCGCTCGACGACTACGTGCCGGTCTGCATCCAAACGGGAAAGAACGGCTCGAACGGAGACGCCTCCGAGGCGATGCATGTCACGCAGTACGACATGAACTGTCTCGAAGATGCAGGTATGCTCAAGATGGATTTCCTGGGTCTCAAAACACTCACGGTCATCCACGACGCCGTGGAGGCGGTCGTGGCAAGGATCGGTGAGCTCCGGCACCCGGATACCGGTACCGTCTTCGAATCTATGGACGACGTTCCTCTGGACGACCCGTCCGTCTTCAAGATGCTCGCGAGAGGTGGGACGTCGGGCGTATTCCAGTTCGAATCGAGGTTGGCGATCGAAAAGCTCAGGGCCATGCGCTGTGACCGCTTTGATGACCTGGTGGCCACCAACGCGCTGATCCGCCCCGGTCCGCTCGACTCGGGCATGGCAGATGCTTATATCCGGCGGAAGACAGGCCGGGAAGAGGTCCGTTACGACCATCCCGACCTCCAGCCCATCCTCGAGCCCACGTATGGCATCATCGTCTACCAAGAGCAGGTGATGCGGATCGCGAACGTCCTGGGCGGCTACAACCTGGCCGAGGCCGATGTGCTCCGGAAAGCGATGGGAAAGAAGATCGCCTCACTCATCCGGGCGGAGCTCCAGCAGTTCATCACGAAGGCCGTCGCCCGGGGCGTGGAGCAGCGCACGGCGGAGAACCTGGCGGAGCAGATCGAGACCTTCGGACGTTACGGCTTCAACCTGTCGCACTCCGCAGCGTACTCGGTAATCGCCTATCACACCGCCTGGCTGAAGGCGCACTACCCTGCGGAGTTCATGGCCGCCATGCTCTCGGCGGTCGTCTCCAACACCGACGACGTGGTCAAGTACATCGGAGAGTGCCGGGAACTCCCTCGCTATCTGCCGAAATTGGACGATGGCATCCAGGTCCTCCCGCCCAACGTGAACGAGTCGGGCTGGAAATTCACAGCGGTCGGTGAGACGCACATCCGCTTCGGCCTGGGTGCCATTCGGGGCGTGGGATCGAGCGGGGTCAAATCGATCCTCAGCGCGCGTGAAGCCGAGGGGCCCTTCAGCGCCATGTTCGAGTTCTTGGAGCGTGTCGATCTCCGGGCCCTGAACAAGCGCGCCGTCGAAGCGCTCATCACGGCGGGAGCCCTGGATTCGTTCGGGTATCGCGCGCAGCTCGTGGCCGGGCTCGACGCCGCCTACTCGGAGATCAGCGCCCGAAAGGCCGAAGAAGAAGCAGGCCAGGCCTCTCTCTTCGGCACCGGAGACGCAACCCTCGAGCGCAAAGACCCCGGCCTTCCGAACGTCCCAAAATGGCCGGAGCAGGAGCTGTTGAAGAGAGAGAAGGAGGCCCTGGGTTTCTTTATTTCTGGCCACCCACTCGATCGGTTTGCCGAGGTCGTGCGGGCCTTCGATGGCGTGAACACAGCGAATTTGAAGGAACATCTCGGACGGCCGCTCGAGCTGGCCTGCGTCGTGACCAAGGTCCAAAGGCAGATCTCACGCCGTGACAACTCCGAGTGGGGTAAGATCACGGTAGAGGATTTTCACGGTACGGCCACGGCCCTCGCCTTCAAGGACAACTGGCAGAAGTACAAGGAGACGCTTCAACAGGACGCGGTGGTGCTCATCTCCGGAAAGGTGAGCGGACGGGAGCGCGACGAGGAAGACCCACCGGTTTTCCTCGACGAGGCCGTTCTACTAGAGGGCGTTCCCAACAGCGGCCAGCTCGCCCTTCAGATCGAGTTGTCGGTAGGCGCGGAGCTGGACGACGACGTCTTCGCCAGAGCCAAGGAGGTCTTGGCCGCTCACCCCGGAACGGCCCCCGTCGAGCTCATCTTGGGCAACGACAACGGGGTTGCGGCACCAGTCCTGCGGTCACGGACGCTCAAGACGGACCCCAGCCACGACACCATTGAGGCGCTGCAGGAGATGTTCGGGAAGGCTCGGGTACGCTTGGTGAGGGTCGCGGATGGAAGGAGCGTGCCGGATCCAGAGGCGTACTAGAAGGCCCTTCAACGGGTCGCGCATCCCATGATCACGATCACCCCGGTCCGCCGCGCGCTCATCCCCGTCGATTCGTCTGCGGCCGCCCGTATCAGTGCCCCCAACTACGACGAGTTCCAGAGCGATCACGAGATTTGGGACTGCCTTCAGGACAGTCCCATGAGTGTGCTACGTGTGACCATGGCTCATTGCCACGCGAGCTCCCCCGATGCGATGGGCCTCGGCGATTCGCCAGATGCTCTGGCCAAGGCGGGCGTCAATATGGAGGAGCTCAAGGCGAGTGAACTCACGCAGGAGGTGCACGACATCCTCTGGGTCTACGAGATCGAAGACCCCAGCCGCCCGGATGTTCGCCAGATCGGTCTGGGCGGGATGGCTCGGACCGACGAGATCCGGACCGACGCGACCCCCCGAGGGACCATCATCCGGAACGAGGGAGTCCGTGGGCCGAAGGCACGCGGCCGGGCCGACTTGATCCAGGCCACTCATGCGATCATCGGCATCGTGAACAACGGAGTCGACGACGCGTCGGGCGGGTTCCAGAGCCACTTGGAGGCACACGCGGACGGCACTCCGCCTGACTTCGAGGTTGTCGATCGACACGCGAACCGACACCGCGTTTGGATCGTCCTCGACGGGGGGGCCATCGAGCGGTTCCAGACGCTCCTCACGGAGGAGCCACAGGCGTACGTGGCTGATGGGAATCACCGGAGCGCGGCCGCGGCCATGCTCGGATGCGAGCACTTTCTGAGCGTCTTCTTCCCAACTCGCACGATGGGTATCCGGCCGTACAACCGGCTCGTGCGGGCCTCAGCGCCTCCGTCGGATCTGCTCACGGGCGCAATCGAGGAGAAGTTCGGAGTCGATACACCCGACGAGGCGGGCCCCTACCAGCCTACCGAGACCCATGACATCGGGCTCTACACCGCCGACCATGGCTGGCTGCGTCTAAGACCGATTCCGGGGACGTTCGATCCGGACAACGCGGCCGAAGCCATCGATTACGGCATCGTCCAAAGGAACCTCTTTGCGCACGCCTTAGGGATCGCAGACGCTGGCGACGACCGGCTCACCTTTGTCGGCAGTAACAGGGATGCGACGTGGCTGCAACGGGAGGTGGACGAAGGGAGGGCGGCGTACGCAGTAACGCTCGCGGCGGTCACCATGGACGAATTCATCGAAGTGTGCCGCCAGAACCGGCAAATGCCACCCAAATCGACCTGGTTCGAGCCGAAGGTACGGAGCGGGCTGGTGATGGCGTTGCTGGACGTATAGAGAGGCGCGGTTGAGAAGTGCAGCGGGCCTCTCAGCGGGCCTCTAGGTAACCTCTGCGACGAGACGGGGCTCAGGACCACCACGTATCGGCGCCTCGGCGACCTGAGGGGCCGCTGTCCGTGAGCGGATCAGGAACGCACCGAGGTAGGCCACGATCGCGATCAAGGTCAGAGCCTTGAGACCCAGTGACATCGAGAAGAACTCCATAAGGCCCCCAGCCACTGCCCCCAGTAGATTCCACCCGAAGGCGATGTCCGCTGCTGGACGGACGCGGAAGCGCAGGGCAAAGCACACGGAGGCGAAGAAAATCGGACCGCCGACCATGAGAACGGACAGCATTAGGCGAACGGCCGTGGAGCGTCCGACCAAGGCTTCCGTCGGAACCAAATAGGTGGCGAACAGCGCAAGAACGAGCCCGGTGCTTGCCCAAGCCCAGGGAAGGGGACGCAACGCCATGAGCACGGTTCCGACCAAGATCGTCGCCAGGATGGCCCCGAATACTACCGCACTCGTGAGCCATGTGGCCCCCCAGGCCAGATTCATCGTGGTCACGAACTTGGTCTCGATCAGGAGAAACGCGAGACCGAAGAGAAGCATCTCCCAGTCCACCTCACCCCGCTGGAGCAGCCCCTCGCGCATCTCACGAGAACTCACCAGGACCCCGACGACGGCGATGATGAGGAAAATGGCCATGAGCGACAGATAGAACCCGCTGATCCCCCTTTCTTCGAGGTACAGATAGGGCCAATCGTCCGTGGGAAGATCCAGCGACGGGAGGGTCACGTTGTAGTAGTCGTCGACTTCCTCGGGCGTCGGCTGCGAAAGATGGGCAAAGGCGGGCCCTGACGCGAAGATCGTGTTGAAGAGGGCGTAGTCGTTGATATGAACCGCTGGAAGAGCCTCGAAACTACTAGCAAGGATGCCAACGAGATGGTCGTGGATATATTGCTCCCCGATCATGAAATACAGGACGAGCCCTCCTTCGGGAGTCAGGCGTGAGGCGGCCGCATCGATCGCCTCCCTCGTATAGACGAAGTTGTCGAGGCGCACGCTCGAGAGGGCGGACAGGCGGGTCATCGAGTCCAGAGTCCCGAATACGATCAGGTCGTATGTGTACTCGGTGTCCCTCAGAAAGGCGCGCCCATCCTGATTGAACACTTTGACCCTATCCGAGTCATACGGGCGGTTCGGATGGTTTCGTCCCATCCGGAGAATCACCGGGTCGATCTCGACGGCGTGAACCTCCGAGAATCCCTCGTCCAGCAACATCGCCACGTCGTTGCCGGTGCCCGCTCCCAGGACGAGGGCTCTCCCCCGCGGGCCCATCATCTGCTGGACGGGCAGGTGATATCCTGTACGCGTGAGCGAGTATGCACCGTCATCCCCGGAGGACGGTTGTACGAGGCTAAGCGCACGCTGGTGGAGGGAGCCGTTGGCGACTACCGCAAACCCGGCCTCAACAGGCGTGGGTACCGAGGCCAGGGCATAATACGGACTGTAATCCGTCGCCGGCTCGGTTCGCTGCACGGCCACCACGATGGCTATCATCGCCACACCGTAGTACACCCAGAGCTGCTTCTTGTCTGCGATCACTAAAAGCCCCACGAGTCCGACTACGGCGAACCACGTCACCGGCCACGCTCCAATGAACGACACGATGGCGAACCCGATGACCCCGAGGAGGGATCCAAACAGATCGAGGCTGTAGCCCCAAAGGGAACTCGACTCGCGACGAAAACGATCGAGCCGCTCACCGACGAACTGTCCCAGCGGCACGAAGGAACTCGCCGAAAGTACGAAGAGCAGGATGATCGGCAGACGGATACCATCGATGACGAGGGCGTCAGGTCCGAGGTCGTAGTACAGCAGCCAGAGATGCTCGCTCACCGAGTCGGCGGTAAAGGCGATCCTGCTCAAACCGATCGCCACCCCGACCACGAGCGCCAATAGGAGGGGCCAAAGCCAGAGCATCGACTTCTTTCTTCCCCTCAGAGCTCCGATTCCCAACCCGAGAAAGGAGCTGATCAGGATAAGATTTGGGAAGTACGCGATGACCCGGACCTGAGCCGGGAGCCAACGAATGAGCGCCAACTCTTGGAACAAGACCACGAAGGAGGCCGCCGCGATCTCGAGGCCGGCGCGACGCAACGTTGTCGAGGAATGTTTCATGTCCCTCAAATATTCCCCACAACGGAGCAGGCCATCAAGCTATTTCTACCGAAGCCTACCGTGTCCCCGCACCTATGGCGATTTAGCTGTGTGTACCCTCTGGGCGGTCGCTGTCATCTTGCATGCCGATCGGGGCATCCGGTCCGGGGGGTCCGTCTTCGGTCTCGCTCGGACGCTCGCCCAGCTGAGGTTGGACGGCCGCGTAGAGCCGCTTCCCCTCCGACGCTTCGCGAGTTCGGCTACCATCCCGGACCTTCAGCAGGTGGACCGTGGACGAAACAGCCACCAAGACCGCCGTAACGAGCCCCAACCGAGAGGCGGCCTCCAACGATCCCGACCCGGGAAGTGACACAACCATCAACACCAATCCCGAGATTCCCTCCAGCACCGCGAGGGCGACACCCAAGAGGGCCGTAACACGGGCGCGGCTCTTTAACACCGCGGAGAGAACGGCAAACGCCCCGAAAAGGAAAAGGAGAATGAGCGGCAGGAGATCTCTCACGGTAGCTCGCAGGCCGTTGGCAACGGAGGATTCATCTCACAGTTCTGCTCGAACAGACTTTTAGTACGACGACGTGCGAGTTCGGTTCCGCCCCTTCAGGACTCGAGAGCAAGCGCCCACGCAGCCATCCAGAACGAGTTGTCATGGAGCCGGCCTTGCCACACCTCGGTCATGCAGCCCAAACTACCCCCGCCATGACACATCCTCCTGACCCTCGCACCGGCTCCAGTCGAAGCTACTGGCGCAAGAATCTCACGTACGTGAGCACTCTGCTGGTGGTCTGGTTCGGAATTTCGTACGGCGCGGGAATCTTGCTCGTCGAGCCGTTGAACCGTTTCCGCTTGCCCGGAACCGGCTTCCCGCTCGGGTTCTGGTTCGCGCAGCAGGGCTCCATCTACGTTTTTGTCGGCCTGATCTTCGTTTACGTGTACCTCATGAACCGCCTCGACCGTGAGTTCGGAGTCCACGAGGACGCGGAGTGAGGGGGGATCGATGACCGTCCTAGCCTGGACCTTCGTCTTGGTGGGCCTTTCCTTCGCCCTATACATTGGGGTCGCTGTCTGGTCCCGGGCGCACTCCACGAGCGAGTTCTACGTAGCGGGCACCGGCGTTTCGCCACTGGCGAACGGTATGGCCACCGCGGCGGACTGGATGTCCGCGGCGTCTTTTATTTCCATGGCGGGGTTAATCGCCTTCCAGGGCTACGACGGGTCGGTGTACCTGATGGGGTGGACCGGCGGGTACGTACTCCTGGCGCTACTCCTCGCCCCTTACCTCAGAAAGTTCGGGGCCTACACCGTGCCCGATTTCGTAGGGGACCGATACTATTCGCAAGCGGCACGCATCGTGGCGGTGGTTTGCGCCATCTTCGTGTCGTTTACGTATGTGGCCGGCCAGATGCGCGGCGTCGGGATCGTCTTCAGTCGCTTCCTGGAGGTGCCCATCGAGATTGGTGTGTTCATCGGCATGGGCATCGTCTTCTTCTACGCCGTCCTGGGCGGCATGAAGGGCATCACCTATACGCAGGTCGCCCAGTACTGCGTGTTGATCTTCGCGTACTTGGTGCCCGCGATATTCCTCTCGCTCCTGATCACCGGCAACGCGATCCCTCAGCTCGGCTTTGGAGGAGTCGACCAGACGAGCGGGACCTTTCTGCTCGACCGTCTGAACGATCTACACGCAGAGTTGGGCTTCACGGAGTACACGTCCGGCAGAAAATCCATGATCGACGTCTTCTTCATTACCGCGGCCCTCATGGTGGGTACCGCCGGTCTTCCGCACGTGATCATCCGCTTCTACACGGTTCCCAAAGTGAGGGACGCCCGCATCAGCGTCGGCTGGGCCTTGGTGTTCATCGCCCTTCTTTACACGGCGGCGCCCGCTGTGGCGGTCTTCGCGCGAACCAACCTCCTGACCACGGTGTCGGAACAGCCGTATTCAGAGATGCCCGAATGGTTCACGACTTGGGAAAGTACGGGCCTGATCTCCTTCGAAGACCGGAACGGGGACGGCGTCATCCAATTCGTGGGCCCCGAAGCACGGGACGCCGCAGGAGCACCGATCGAGAACGAGCTCACGATCGATCAGGACATCATTGTCCTGGCCAACCCGGAAATCTCAGGCCTGCCCAACTGGGTGATCGGCTTGGTCGCGGCCGGTGGGCTGGCTGCGGCCCTGTCCACCGCCGCCGGACTTCTCCTCGTGGTCTCGTCCGCGGTCAGCCACGACCTCCTGAAGCGTGGCTTCAGGCCGGATATCACGGAGCACGGAGAGCTCATCGCGGCCCGCGTCAGCGCAGGACTCGCCGTGGTGGTCGCGGGCTACCTCGGGATCAACCCTCCCGGATTCGTGGCGGAGGTCGTCGCGTTCGCGTTCGGGCTCGCGGCGGCTTCTTTCTTCCCGGCCATCATCTTGGGGATTTTCTCCAAGCGCATGAACCGGGAAGGGGCCGTCCTGGGGATGATCGCAGGGATCACGTTCACGGCCACCTACATCGTGTATTTCAAGTTCATCAACCCGGGGGCGAACAACGCCGAGTACTGGTGGTTCGGAATCTCACCTGAAGGGATCGGCACGCTCGGCATGCTACTGAACTTCGCGGTCGCGCTCACGATCTCCCGTTTCACTCCCCCACCGCCCGCCCAGATCGCGCATCTCGTCGACCTCATCCGTGTACCCCGAGGCGCCGGGGAGGCCCACGAAATCAGCGGATAGGAGAGCTCTGCACGAGCGGCCGCGCAGATCATGCCAATGAGCGAGGCGGGAGCGGAGACCGGCTTCTTTACCTTCCATACATCGCGCTCACCAAGAAAAACCCAGGAGATGAGTGTCTCCACCACTTCGATTCCAGCTTCCACCAGATCGTCTCTCAGGCTTCCCATGGCTCGTCAACAACCCCGCTTCGAGTGCAGGTTCCTCTTGGTTTTACCCCTCAAGAGAGCAATGCGGCCATCCCCCTTGAACTCGCCCCGCCACCCCGTATTATGGACCCCCATCAATACTAGGAACGGTCGAGCATGGGCGGATCCCCTCGCCGCGCTTTGCCGGGCCCACAGAGACCGGACAGTCAACATGACGTACATCGATCCATGTGAAGTTTCTCCAAACCACTACCGAGAGCTTTTCAACAACGAGCACCTGAGGGTGGTCGAAATGTCGCTACCAGCCGGAGAGAAGGACAACGAGCACTCCCACCCGAACGAAACGGCCTATTTCATCAAGGGTGGCAAACTCAAGATCTATGTGGGTGACGAGTCGATGGAAGCCGAGATCCCCGACGGCCACGTGATGTACCACGAGGCCTGGACGCACACCGTGGAGAATATCGGGGATACGGATGTCCTCGCCATCATCTACGAGCCCCACCCGTAACGGGCGCGAAACGGCTCTTTCAGATGGAAAGTTGGTGGGCCAAGGGCCTCCTTTTCGAGAACTGCAACTGCCAAGTCGTGTGTCCGGGTCACGTCCACTTCTCCAACAAATGCACGCACGAGCGCTGCATCGGCTATTGGGCGATCCGATTCGATGAAGGCGCATACGGGGACGTAGACCTCGCGGGCGTGAGAGCCGTCGTCGGGTACGACTCCCCGCAACACATGGTCTCGGGACGGTGGACTGAATCCCTCATCATCGACGAGCGTGCTTCCGAGGCACAGCGAACAGCTGTCGAGACCATTCTCACCGGGCGCGCCGGCGGCCCCTGGGCGGTGCTGGACCGCTTTGTGGAGCGGCGCCTGCCGACCCGGACGCTTCCCGTCGAGATCACCGACGAGGATGCGGTTAAGGGGGTCGCGATCGAAGGGCTTCTGGAGAGCGCCATCGAGAACATCCGAGGGTGGGACCGGAGCCGGCCTGTTACTTTCATGAACATGTTCAACCAGATTCACGGCTCCACTCAAGTGATCGCGGAGGGTGACACCGCCTACGACGACGGTGAGATTGTTGTGAAGAACGAGGGCACACATGCGCTTCACAGCCACTTCGACTGGTCGGTGACCCCGGAGTGACGACCAGCACTCGGTGATGGCCCCGACCCCGCACCAAGCCGGTATCTTGGCCACGACTGCCATGTGGATGGCCATGATGACGGTCATGATGTTACCCGTGATCACTCCGTGGCTGCTCGGCTTCGCGGCCCTGTCCCGCGACCGGGAGTCTGGAACCATTCGGCCGGGGTGGGTCGCTCTCTTCGCTCTCGGGTACGCCGCCGTCTGGACCGGCTTCAGCGTGCTGGCCGCGTCGCTCCAGGTCGGGATGCAAGGCTGGAGCCTCCCGCCTCTAGGTGGACTCGTCCTGATCGGTGCCGGCCTCTACCAAGTGACGCCTGCCAAGGCGACATGTCTCGACCACTGTCGGACACCGTTGAGCTACTTCCTCACGCACTGGCGGAACGGCCCAGGGGGCGCCTTCAAGATGGGACTCTCGCACGGGGCTTTTTGTGTGGGCTGCTGCTGGGCATTCATGCTCTCCGGATTCGCCCTCGGACTGATGAGTCTGGTGTGGATGGGCGGTTTCACAGCGATCATCGGTATCGAAACCCTCGCGCCCCACGGAAAACGGATCGGCCGGTTCGCAGGAGCCGGAATGGTCCTATGGGGACTCACACTACTAACGGGATTCTGAGGTTGGCCAACCGTACCAAAGTCACCGGAAACAGCCTCCGGCATGCCTTTCAGGAGATTATTTGGCCCCGCCGCAAACTCATCGCGGTGGGCCTATTCCTGATACTTCTCAATCGACTCAGCGGGCTGGTCCTTCCAGCCTCCACGAAGTACCTGGTCGACGACGTACTCGTCCAAGGTCAGTTCGATCTGCTCTTCCGTCTGTTGGGTCTCCTGGTGGTGGCCGTGTGCATTCAGGCAGCCTCTGGCTACCTCCTGACGCTCCTCCTCAGCGTCGAAGCGCAACACCTGATCGCCCAGCTCCGCTCCCAGGTCCAGCGGCATGTCCTCACGCTGCCCGTGCGTTTCTTCGACAGTATGAAGTCCGGAGAGTTGGTCTCGCGCATCATGAACGACGTGGAAGGAGTCCGCAATCTTGTGGGAACCGGCTTGGTTCAACTGGTCGGAGGCACGATTACGGCGATCGTCGCGTTCATCTTCCTCGCACGGATCGATTTCGTTATGACCCTGCTGGTCCTGGTTCCTTTGGGGCTCTTCGGCTTCGTGTCGACCCGGGCGTTCCAGACGCTGCGCCCCGCATTTCGCGAACGGGGGCAGATTCGCGCGGAAGTCACCGGGCGCCTTACCGAGGCGCTCGGCGGCATTCGCGTCATCAAGGGTTTCCACGCGCTCGAGAAGGAGGGCGAGATCTTCGAGGACGGTGTGCTCCGCATCTACCAAAACGTCAAGACGACGCTGACAACGTCGAGCACGGTTAGCAGCCTCGGCACGTTCTTCATCGGCACCGCGAGCGTGCTCATCATGGGCTACGGTGGCCGGCAGATCCTTCAGGGGTCGCTAACGCTGGGGGATCTCTTCTCTTTCACGCTCTTCATGGGATTCCTGATCGCGCCGATCGTGCAGATGGCCAACATCGGGACCCAGATGACGGAGGCGTTCGCCGGCCTCGATCGGACGGCGGACCTCCTCTCCTGGCCCTCGGAGGACGACGATCCCCGGCGCACTGAGACCATGCCGATTGTAGAGGGACGTGTCGTGTTCGAGGACGTCAGTTTCGCCTACGAAGAGGACAAACCGGTCCTCCGAGGTATCAATTTCGAGGCTGATCCGGGCACCGTCATTGCCCTCGTAGGCAGTTCGGGCTCCGGAAAGTCGACTCTGGCTGGATTGGCGGCGACCTTCCTGACCCCTGATTCCGGCCGGGTTCTGATGGACGACGTAGACCTGGCCACCGTGAGGCTGTCGAGTTACCGGTCACAGCTCGGCCTCGTGCTGCAGGACGACTTTCTTTTCGACGGCACCATCCGCGAAAACCTGCTCTTCGCACGACCCGATGCCAGTGACCCGGACCTACAGGATGCGGCAGATCAGGCCTACGTCACGGAGTTCACCGATCGCTTCCCGGAGGGCTTGGACACGGTCATCGGCGAGCGCGGCGTCAAGCTTTCAGGGGGCCAGCGCCAGCGGGTCACCATCGCCCGGGCACTGCTGTCCGATCCACGTGTACTGCTGCTCGACGAGGCCACGTCCAGCCTCGACACGGAGAGCGAGGCACTGATTCAGCAAAGCCTGGGAGGACTCCTTCAGGACCGTACCACGTTCGTCATCGCCCACCGTCTCTCGACCATTCAACGAGCCGATCTCATCCTGGTCATCGAGGACGGTGAGATCGTCGAGCGCGGCCGCCATGACGAGCTGATCGAAATAGACGGGCGCTACCACCAACTCTACACGGTACAGGCGAGGATCTAGGATCCCCACCATCATAGGAACGTCGTACATGGAGAAGAGAAATGCCTGACAGGACGGACGAGCAGAGAATTCGTGTATTGAATGGCGGTCCGTACCGGGTCGAAGGAGGAGTGCCGATCCTCGATCACGAGGGCACCGGAATCGAGGCTCCCCCGGCGTACTCTCTCTGCCGCTGCGGGGGATCGGAAAACAAGCCGTTTTGCGATGGGACCCACATGGACAACAACTTCAACGGTCAGGAGTTTGCCAGCAAAGACACCGCTGCGGATCGGGCGGAGAGCTGCGCGGGCGAAAGCGTCACGATTCACGACGATCGCAGCCGCTGTGCCCACTCGGGCCTGTGCACCGATAATCTGAGTGAAGTGTTCAAATTGGGCGTTGAGCCGTGGATCGATCCAAACGGTGCCGAAGCAGACGAGATTATCCGAGTGGTGAGCTTGTGTCCGTCGGGCGCTCTGAGCTATTCGGTGGGGGACTCTGCTGAGCCTGTCGAGAGCCCCGAGGGGCCTAGCATCACCGTGGCGAGGGATGCGCCCTACTGGGTGCGGGGTGTGCAGGTGGTGGCGGGGGATGGTGAGGCATACGACGTCCGCGAACGGCAGGCTCTTTGCCGCTGCGGTGGATCACACAACAAGCCGTTCTGTGACGGGTCGCACTGGTATATGGGCTTCAAGCATGAGATGGGGGCCGACAGCTGAGATTCACCTTGACCGCCTCACCGACTAACTACTGGGTCCGAATCGCAGCCGGCTTTCCTCGAAGTACTCCTCGTCCGTCATCTCCCGCCCCATGTCGATCCACTCCTCATCGGTCATTCGGGCACGGCCATCGATGACTCGTGGCGCACGCTCTCCGACGAGATAGCGAAAGCGTGGATCAGGATCGTCGAGCGCGTTGGCGATCACCTCGGCGACCACGCTCGGTGGCTCCGCGCCGCCTCGAGCATGCCTGTACAGCGCCTGCATCCTTCGCAAATGAGGGGCGTACGGCCCATCGCCGACCTCGATGTCGCCAACCTTGTCGAGAATCGGCGTCGTGATAAAACTGGGCTCGATCACGATGACTCGGATCCCGAGGCGCCTCGTCTCGATGGCAACAGCCTCACTCAGGGCTTCCAGGGCAAACTTGCTCGCGGCGTAGATGCCGTGTCCAGCGCTCACCATGCGACCCGCTACCGATGAGACGTTCACTATCGTGCCGCTCCTCCTCTCTCTCATCCCCGGAATCACGGCCTGCATCATCCGGAGCGGTCCGAAGACGTTTGTCTCGAAGAGGGCCTTGGCGTCCTCGATGGGCACCTCCTCGACGCTCGTGAGCATTCCCAACCCGGCGTTGTTGACGAGAGCGTCAATCCGGTCGGAACGTTCGATGACTCCGCCAACCGCCGAGGCCACGGACGCGGAGTCGTCGACATCCAGCGCAATGAGCTCCAGATCCAGCCCTTCCTCTTCCACTGCACGTCGGAGCCCGCCACCGGAAGCCTCGGGCGTGCGCATGGAGGCGTAGACCGTATGGCCCAGCCGCGCAAAATGGAGGGCGGTGGCTTCGCCGATCCCGGTGCTGGCCCCGGTGACGAGAGTAACCATCATCGATCCTTGAGCTTGTGAGCGAACTTCTTCCTTAGTTTCGCGACTTTGGGGTCGATCACCACCTGGCAGTAGGGCTGGTTCCGGTTTCGTCGAAAGTACTCCTGATGGTCCGGCTTGGCCGGGTAGAACACATCGAAGGGTGTGACCTCCGTGACGATCGGATCGGCCCAAACGCCCTGTGCGGTCAACTCTGCTATCACCGCCTCCGCGGTCTCCCTTTGCTCCTCAGAGTGATAGAAGATCGCCGATCGGTATTGAGCCCCGACATCTCCCCCCTGACGATTCAGCGTCGTGGGGTCGTGCATAGCAAAGAAGACCTCGATGATTTCCCGAAAGCTCGTGAGCGACGGGTCCACCCGAAGCTGGACGACCTCGGCGTGCCCGGTGAGCCCCGAGCAAAGTTGCTCGTAGGTCGGATTCGGCTCGGGACCGCCCGAGGCACCCGACACCACGCTCTCGACACCCTCGAGTAACTCGAAGACGGCCTCCATGCACCAGTAGCAGCCCCCGCCGAGGGTGACGAGCTCCAGCGATCCGCCGTTCACGAGTCCCGAGGAGTCAGGGCCGGAGCTCCGGCGACCGTATCGGTCCGACCGGTGACTCGGACTTCACGCCGCCGCAATGCATTCGATTTCCACGCGAGCGGTCCCCGACATGCCCGCCCCGACGGCGGTCCGGGCCGGCTTGTTCTCCGGGAAGAATCCCATATAGACCTCGTTCATGGCACCCCACTCAGCCATATCGGCCAAGAAGACGGTGCACTTCAAGACGCGGTCCATCGAGGATCCGAAGCGTTCGAGTGCGTCTTGAATGGATTCGAGAGCACGGCGAGTTTCGGGCTGGACTCCGCTCTCCCCTCCCCCCCCGAGCTTTCCGGCCAAGAAAAGTAGTCCACCGTACCGAACTCCTTCGGAGTACGGCGCCCGAGGGTTGGGATTCAGATACTCGGGGGCGGCGTCTTGCTGGATCGCCGGCTGGGCGGCGCCAGTCTCTGATACGGGCGGTTGGCAAGCGACGATTGCGAGGAACAGGGCGAGCGCGGTCGCTCCTCGAAACATGGTGATCCTCCTGAACGAGATGAGTGGCTGGTAGAACCTATGCCCGCAGCCCCCGGATGCGCACGGGCACGTCACTTTCCCGCCTTGCGGCAGAGGCACATACCCACCCAATTGGTCGCTTGCTCGGATCTCCCTCGAGGAGCCGAAGGGTGGTGGATGGATGCATCTGACCCGATCCAAGTTCGAGGCGACAGAAAGCTCGGGCGACGTCTCGGCGTTGCTCATGCGCCCGGTCGACGCCGATTGCTTGCTCGTGCTGGCGCACGGCGCCGGCGCTGGGATGGAGCATCCTTTCATGGAGGCTCTGGCCGTCCGGCTGGCCGACCGGCGGATCGCCACTTTTCGGTACCAGTTCCCCTACATGGAGCATGGACGTGGGCGCCCCGATTATCAGCCCATTCTCCTGAAGACCGTGCGGTCGGCAGTATCTGCAGCCTCGGTGCTCTCCGACGGGCTTCCCCTTTTCGCCGGGGGCAAGTCCATGGGTGGCCGAATGACGTCATTGGCCGCTGCGAAGCAACCTCTTGCGGCTGTGCAAGGTATCGTCTTCTTCGCCTTCCCCCTTCATCCCGCCCACAAGCCCGGTGTCGAACGGGCCGAGCATTTGAGGGAAGTCGATGTCCCGTTGCTTTTCCTACAAGGGACCCGGGACAAGATGGCCCCCCTCGATCTGCTGGAGGCCGCTCGTCAAGATCTCCTACAGACCGCTACGCTCCACGTGGTCGAGGGAGCGGATCACGGCTTTCACGTCTTGAAGAGGTCCGGTCGCACGGACGACGAGGTTCAGGACGAACTCGCGGATGCGACTCGATCCTGGATCGACGGTCTCACGAGTAGCGCCCCGCCGTCCTAAATTCCGAAGAACGCTGAAACCGCGACGTTGAGAATTCCGAGGAACAGACTGTCACGGTCCTGCCGGTACCACCCCGAGTTCACCCCGCACGCCGAGCCAACCGCTCGAGCGCGCCGATCAGATCAGGCCGGTCCTTCAGAACCCCCAAGAACGGGTCGCCGCCCTTGAGCCGCTTCATGCGGGCCGGTACCGTTTTGACCGTATGCTTGCGGATGTCCAGCCGCCCCGTGACTTCGCTCCACTTGAGCGGTGTGGAGACCGCAGCCTCGGGGACCGGACGGACGCTGAACGGGGCGACGAGGAGCTGGCCGCGGCGGTTCTGGAGAAAGTCCACGTAGACCCTCCCTTCGCGGTCTCGGATCGTCCGCGTAATGGTGGCGATTTCGGGGAGCTCCGTGACCACAACCTGCGCCAACAAGTGGCCCAGCTGGCGGGACTGCTCATAGTCGCACTGTTGCCCCAGCGGGACCAGAACGTGAAGACCCGAGGAGCCGCTCGTCTTCACGTACGTGGGCAGCTCGATCTCGTCGCACACATCACGGATGACACGGGCGACTTTCACCACATCCCCAAAGGGAGCCCCCTTGGGATCGAGGTCCAGAATACACCAGTCCGGCTGGTCGATCGTCGCAATTCTGCTCGACCAGACATGCAGAGGTATGGCGGCCGAGTTGGCCACGTAAAGGAGGGTCTCCAGGTCTTCCACCACGAAGTAGTCGATCGGCTTCTCGGAACTCTCGCTCCAAACGGACTCAGTCCGTACCCAGTCGGGCGCCCAGTCGGGGGCGTTCTTCTGATAGAAAGACTTTCCGTGGATCCCATCCGGGTAGCGGGTGAGCACGAGACAACGATCCCCCAAATAGGGCTCGATCCACTCCCACGCGGCTCGGTAGTAGTCGATGAGGTCACCCTTCGTGTAGCCCATCTCGGGCCAGAGCTCCTTGTCGAGATTCGTGAAGTGAACGGTACGATCGACGGAGTCGTCCGTGACGGGCATTGGAGCGCCCTCTCCACCCTCGCGAGCTCCTCCACCGTCCTCACTCTGTCGGACGCACTCCTGCGGACTCTTGTCATCCCGAAGGCGCACGAAAGCGGGGTGTCGGATCACTCCTCCCTCGGTGAACTCCTTATAACGGACCTCGGCGACGAGCTCCGGCCGAACCCAGTGATGACTGGGACTCTTGGGGACGTTTCCTCCGAGAGCGGGAGCGTTCGCCTTCCCCCCCAGGCCGCCTGAATCCACGTCGGTGGAAGCCTCTAAAGCCCGGATGGACTCCATGATCTCATCGAGCATGTCGTCGCTGAAGCCCGTGCCGACACTTCCAGCATAGACGAGCTCCCCGTCGTTCACCTCATCGTACTGTGCCAGGTGAAGCGCGCCGAAGCCTGGTCGTCCACCTTTCGGATCGGTGTAGCCCACCACGACGAAGTCATCGGTGCGAACAGCCCGAATCTTGTACCAGGAGGTCGAACGTCCGGACCGATACGGACTGTCCGACTTCTTGGCCACGATGCCCTCGAGCCGCATCGCCGTTACCTGTTCGTACATCGCCTGGCCCTGGGTCTCGACGTGATCCGAATAGCGAACCGGACCCACTGTGGGAAGGACCTCACGCAGGATTGCCTTGCGAGCTATCAACGGGAGATCCCGAAGGTCCAGCCCCGCGAACGCCAGAAGATCGAAAGCATAGAACGCAGCCGGAAGATCGAGCGCCGCGCGGGCGATGTCGGAGCTCCGCTGCAACCGACCCCTCCGTTGGAGGCGGGAGAAGCTCGGAAGGCCCGCGTCATCGTGCACCACGACCTCTCCGTCCAGAACGATGCCTCCATACGGAAGGCTACGAACGGCTCGAGCGATGTCGGGGAAGGTCCCTGTGATGTCGTTCCCGTTTCTCGACCACAGAACCGGCTCCCCCCCTGCCCCGTCCGCGATGAGACGGTATCCGTCGTATTTGATCTCGAAGACCCACCCCTCCTTTGTGAAAGGCTCCTCACGCGCGGTGGCCAGCATCACCCTGAGACCTCCTGCCCTGCCGGAAATCGAGCTGGGAGCGGCAGAGCCAGTCGATGCGGACGAGCCCGCCGGCTTCGACGAGTCGCCTGGCACCCCGAGCTCCCGTGCCTTATCCACAATTTCCCCTTCACGCTCCTGCGGATGGGCGAGTTGATCGACCAGGAGTCCCGAGTAGATCGAATCGTCGGGAAAGGCTTCCGTGCCGCGCCCATCGACGTAGCCGTCCCGCTCTTTGATGAGGAGCCAGTGGCTCTCACCCCGCTTGGGGGTATGTACGAGAGTCCAGCGGCCCCTGAGCTTGTAGCCATGCAGCTCGAATAGCAGCTTGCCATGCTCGATTCCATGGTCGTCCCCCGGGATTTCGCTCCATACGCCCTTGTCCCAGCAAATCGACGGGCCGGCACCGTACTGGCCCTCGGGAATGACCCCCTCGAATTCCGCATACTCCAATGGGTGGGGCTCCACGTGCATGGCAAGCCGCTTGTCCGCTGGATCCGGGGAAGGCCCCTTCGGAACGGCCCAGGACTCCAGAACGCCGTCCATCTCGAGCCGCAGATCCCAGTGGAGCGAGCTGGCGTGATGCTTTTGAACCACGAAGATCCGCCGCTCGCCCAGGGGGGCTCCCCCCCCGAGCGGTTCCGGAGTTTCTCGGGCTGAACGCTTGTCGCGGTAGCGCTCGAGCTTGTCATCGCGGGAGCCTGTAGACATGGGTCAGGTTAACGAAATCCTGGCCCGACGCACCACCGCTTTCCCCTCTTTTCGGAATAGGCCGAGGTCATTAGCGTAGGAACTCCCTATTCCCGCCTGTGCCGTGAGCACTTTCGATCGTGAGATCGAGCCCCCCGTCGTGATTTCCGTTGCGCTGCGTGAAGCCATGAACATATGTTTAGGCCCGCACCCCCGGTTTAAGGAGTAGTCTTCACATGGCCGCACGCTCAATCGCAACTTCGACGATCTCGTTCGGGCTGGTTTCGCTCCCGGTAAAGCTGTATGCCACGGCCGAATCGAAAGCACGCATCTCATTCAACATGGTGCACAAGACCTGTGGCACGCGCGTGAAGCAGCAGTATATCTGCCCTAAGGACGACGAGATTGTCCCTCGGGAAGACATCGTTAAGGGTTATGAGTTCGCCAAGGGCCAGTATGTGCTATTCAGCCCTGATGAGCTCAAAGCAGTCGAGCAGCCCAAGACAGACTCGATCGAAATCACCGAGTTCGTGCCCGCGGACCAGGTGGAACGGCTCTATTTCGATCGGGCCTATTACTTGGGGCCGGACAAGGGTGGCGCCCGTGCGTACCGGCTACTCTCGGCTGCGCTGGCGCAGACCGACCGAGTCGCGATCGCAAAACACGCCACGCGAGGCAAGCAGCATCTCGTAATGGTCCGCCCTTTCGAGGGAGGCTTGCTCATGGAGCAACTTCGTTACGCCAATGAGGTCCGCTCCTTCTCGGAAGTTCCGCTGGAAGAGGGTGACGTGGACGACTCGGAACTCGACCTCGCGGTCAAGCTCGTGGACCAGGCATCGTCCGACGCATTCCAGGCGGCCGACTACCAGGACGATGTTCACGAGCGCATGCTCGAGCTCATCCAGCAGAAGGTCGACGGCGAGGACATCGTCACAGTGGCCCACGAGGAGCCTCAGACTCAGATCATCGACCTGATGGCGGCCCTTAAGGCGAGCCTCGCCGAGGAGGGTACTGAACGGAAACCGGCGAAAGCGGCGTCGGGGAAGAAAAGGAAGGCGCCCGCCCGAAAGAGGGCCTCGAGCTGAGAGGGTACACGACCCGACAAGTGACCGAGATTCTCGGCATCCCTGCGTCCCGCCTTCGTTCGCTCGCGCGTTCGGGCCTCGTCGAACCGGAGCGTGGCAGCAGGAACGAGTATCGTTTCTCCTTCGCCGACGTCATCCTCCTCAGAACCACCCGAGACTTGATGCAGTCTGGCATCCCCTTACGCCAAGTGAAACGCGTGCTGAACTCGCTCCGCCGCCAGCTCCCCGAGGATCAACCCCTCAGCGCCCTCCACATCACTTCCGACGGCGATTCCGTCGTGGTCAAGGAAGAGAAGACCGTGTGGGATCCGCAGACCGAGCAGGTGCATCTGGATTTTTCCGTTCAGGAACTGGCGGAGAAGATCGCACCCATCGCGGGAGCGATGGTGGAGCTCACGCCCCTCTCGGAAATGACAGCCGACGATTGGTACAACCTGGCTCTGGATCTGGAGGGTGTGGCGACCGACCGTGCCACCGAAGCTTACAGTCGTGCAATAGCACTCCACCCTGGCCACGTGCATGCCCATCTCAATCTGGGACGGCTGCTCCACGAGGCCGGCGAGATCGCATCGGCCGAGGTCCATTACCGCCAGGCTCTCTCCGCGAATCCCGAGTCGGCCCTCGCGGCATTCAATCTAGGTGTGGCGTTGGAGGATCTGGAGAGAGTGGGGGAAGCGATTGAAGCCTACGAGAGGGCCATTCACTTCGAGCCAGACACGGCTTCGGCCCATTACAACCTTTCTCGCCTCTACGAGAAAAAGGGCCAGACCAAAGAGGCGCTCCAGCACCTCGCAGATTATAAGCGCCTCGTTTAGAGACCAGTCGACTAGGGACCCGTCGACATCCGATCAAGGAACCGACGCTCCTCCGGCGAGAGGGACCCCACTCCTTGCCGATCGACTCGAGCCAACAGTTCCTCGACTTCATTCCGATTGAGGTCGTGTATCGACGCCAAGTCGATGGACGCCCAGCGCCCCCTAGCATCGCGCTCGGAACCCTCCATCGAAGCGGTATGCTGAACCTTGCGCTGGAAGTCCCGCCGATCCTTGCCCAAACGCCGGTCGCGCAGGCGAAGATACCCTGCGCCCACCGCGAGCCCGCCCAGGTGGGCGAAGTGTGCCGTGCCGCCATCCGATCCCGTGATCCCACTGTATAAGCTGATAGCCACGACGGCGACGGCCAGCCAGCGAGTTTGGACCGGCAGCACTCCGTAGATGTAGATCGGCTCCCGGGGCCAATACATGGCAAACCCAATAATGATGCCGTACACGGCCGCCGACGCCCCCACGACGGGAGCACCGTAGGAGAACGCGAATGTAAAGGCCGCGCCACCGAGACCACTCAGGAAGTAGAGCCCCAAGAAGCCTCTCGCCCCAAGGCGCGATTCGAGGCGCGGTCCGAAAAAGAAGAGGCCGATCATGTTGAAGAGCAGGTGCATCAGCCCTGCGTGCAAGAACATGTACGTGAAGAGGGTCCAAGGCCGGAACGGCATTGCCGGGATGAAAACCTGGTCGAGCCCCACGACGGCCGGTGGAAACAGAGTCAGGAGGGCGTACGGGAGCGTTCCCGACGGCAGCACCAGGGCCACCATCACATTCGTCACCAGAAGCCGGGTCACCCAAGGTGTCATATGCCGATCGCTTCTCCTGTGGAGAGGGGAATTTTCATGAAACGATAAAGCCGTGATCCCTAGATCCCAAGCGAATCATCCCACGATCCCTATGCCCTCTCCGGTGTCCCGCCCCCGCTCCGGAGCAACAAAATCAGCCGAGCTACTCACCTCAGCCGCTCCAGTCCGAGGGGGCCCGCCGGAAGTGACGTACGTTTATCCAACACGTACCCCTCGATCAATTTTCCGGTCACTGGACCGAGTGTAAGCCCGAGCATCGCGTGCCCTGTTGCCACAAAGAGCCCGGATTGCCCTGGGACCGGACCCACGTACGGAATCCCGTCGGGAGTGCACGGCCTGAGCCCGCACCACTCCGAGCGGATCACCGCACCCCGTACACCATCCAAGTAGGTCTCGGCGGCGGCGGTCAACTGCTTCAAGCGCTGCGGTCGCATCTCGTGGTTGACGCCTGAAAACTCGAGGGTGCCGGCCAAACGTGTGAACCCGGCCATTGGCGTGCAAAAGACGGAAGTCTCGGTAAGAACACACGCGATACTCAATGGGCGGGGGCCAGCAGCCGCGTGCTCGAGATCCCGGTGATAGCCCTTCCCGGCTTGGACCGGAAGACGGAGCCCGAATTTCCTCGCCAGGCCCCCGCCGTAGGATCCTGTCGCGAGGACCACCGCATCCGCGTTCAGAATTCTGCCATCCTCGAGGCGCACGCCCCTCACCTCGCTTCCAGTACTCAGGATTTCCGAAACGCCGTGCCCTGTCTCGATCCGTGCTCCACGGCGAACCGATCGGTCCGCCAGCTCCACCACGAACCGATGGGGGTCGCATGTCGCCGCCTCCGGGAAGTGGACGCCGCCCACGACGCCCTCGAGAATGGCGGGCTCGATCTCGCTCAATTCGTCTCCGTCCATTTGGCGGGGGTGATATCCGTACTGCCTCATCATGGCTGCATCATGCGTCACTTCGGCGAATCCCTTCTTGGTGCGGCAGATCTCGTAATAGCCACTGCGCTGGTAGTCGCAACTCAGGCGCTCGGATTCGACCAGGACGTCGAACAGGTCGAGAGAGGCCTGCCCGAGCGGAGCCAGCGCACCCATGCTCACTGAAAGGTGGTGGTCGGTGCAGAACGTGCGGAACATCCACAACCATCGAAACAGGCTCGGATCCCACCGCACCGGGATGTAGAGCGGGCTCCTTGGGTTGAGAAGCTCCAAAAGAGAGCGCCGGATTCTGCCTGGCTTGTTGAGGGGTGGATGCCCAGGCGCAATCGTTCCAGCGTTGCCGAATGAAGCCCCACCACCGATCTCGTCCCGCTCCACCAAAGTGACGTCGGCACCCGCCTTGGCCAGGAAGTAGGCGGAACACACACCGATCACGCCGCCACCGACGACTACGACGCGATGTTCGGCCATGGGGGCTCGCCCCGCCACTTGGGGGGCGGGGTGTCCGCGGTCCTCCGGTGGTCCATTCTGGGTCTCGCTCGTGTCCTGAAAGGCGATGCAGGGCCAGCTAGTTATACCTAAATCCAATCACCTTCCCTGGCGAACCCGTTGAGGACGACACGGGACCGCGCGTCTCAGGGCTAGACCTGATCGGGATAGGGGAGGACCGGCGATCCCGGTCCTTCCCCTCCCACACCACCAGGCATGCGGGTCCGCACCTGGCGGTTCGGTGAGTTGAGGTCAGTACGGCGTGAGCCGGGGCACACCCAGCTCGTCGAAGTACGCCCCTGGCAAGGCCGTGTGCAGGGCGTGGTGCGCGGCCACGTGCCACCAGCTTCGCGCGAACCGAGCAGCTCGCCAGGCGAGGTTCTCGCTCACACCGCGAGCCCTCAACTCCCGGTACGCTGTCCTTCCCCGTTTCCACTGGCGTAATTGCAACGTACGCAGCCGGCGGTGGATCCATTGGTCCAGGTCTCGGAAAACCCCCGGTGTATCCGCTAAGCCGAAGTATGCCTTCCACCCCAGCACGTAGCGCCGTAGCTCTTCTGCCACCTGTTGCAGGCTCCGCCCGCCACTCCGGCTTGTAATCTGCCGGACTCGCTCCTTGAACTTCGTCAGGGCCTTCTTGCTGACCCGGCGCTTCACGACCTTCCCTGCCGCTACCCAGAAGCTGTAGCCCAGGAACTGTCGATCCCACACTCGCGCCACCGCGCTCTTTTCCTCGTTGACCTGAAGCCGAAGTTTCCCGTACAAGTGCCTCAGCGCCTGCATCACACGTTGTCCTGCCCGCCTCGACCGCACGTATACATTGCAGTCATCGGCGTACCGGACAAACGCGTGTCCGCGTAGCTCCAACTCCTTGTCCACTTCGTCCAGGAGCACGTTCGCCAGCAACGGCGACAACGGTCCGCCCTGAGGCGTCCCCATGTGCCGCTCCATCACCACCCCGTTCGCCATGACTCCGGCTTCCAGGTAGCGACGGAGGATCCGCAGCATCGCCTTATCCTCGATCCGCTTTGCCAGCCGCCCCATCAGCACGTCGTGGTTCACCCGGTCGAAAAACTTCTCCAGGTCCACATCCACCACCCATCGTCTCCCTTCCTGGATGTATTGCTGCGCTTCGCGCACCGCATCGTGTGCTCGGCGCCCAGGCCGGAAGCCGTGGCTGTGCCGACTGAACGTCGGGTCGAACCTCGGTTGCAGCACCTGCAGGATGGCTTGTTGGATGAACCGGTCCAGCACGGTCGGAATCCCCAACTCCCGGACCCCTCCCCCACTCTTCGGTATCTCCTGCCTTCGTACCGGCTTCGGTTGGTAGGTCCCCGCCAGCAACCGCTGTCGGATCTCCCCCCAGTGCCTGCGCAAGTACTCTGGCAGCTCCTCCACGTTCATCCCGTCGATGCCCGGACTGCCCTTATTCTGCCGCACGCGTTTCAACGCTCCTACGAGGTTGGCACGCCCGACCACCTCCTGCATCAGGAGATGCTCGCTTCCTGAGCGCTCGTCTCCATGGGCCACCGTTCCGGCTTCGCCACTCCCCTCTACCTTCGGGGCTTCACCCCTATCCTCCAGTGGGAGCCCCAGTTGCCTGGACTCCTGGCGCATGGCCTTGCCGAGGTCCACGGTCGTCACGCTCTCCTCTCCGTTCGGCCCTTCGTCCGACAAAGCTGGGTCCAAGCGCATCATGCACTTCGTCGGCCTACTATGGCCTCTGCTGACTTCTCGCTCCGCCGGCAGGCCCAACAGCGCAGTGCCGGCGTCACCCTTTCAGGCGTCAGGCGAGACCTCCCCGGGTAAGAACGATGACCTTCCCCGCACAATCGCCGGATCTACGCCGCTTCCCCTTGGTCGCAGGAGCTTCGCGGTCAGTGGTCCGCTCGCCCCGGTCCGCAGCGCCTCGTATCCGGTTCCTGTTCGTCGACTCACGGGTTCGTTTCACGCTTCGTTCAGCGTACGCCTCACGACGAACGCCTTGCGCTTCCCTTCGGTCCCTGCGACCAGGTTCCGGGAGGACTTTCACCTCCAAGTCATCGCCCATGCCGGGCCCACCACCAACCTGGACGAACGCGGAGGGGGGCGGATGCCCCCCTCCGCGCTTTTTTGCCAGGGCTACGGGACGACGAAGCGTACGGTGTCGACCACCGTGGGGACCAAGGGCATGTGCGCCCCGTCGCCCACCACGGCGATCACCGTGTGTTCTCCAGACGTGAGATCTGTGAGTTCGTATTCGGTCTGCGCCTGCCCCATGTGGATGTGGACGCCCGGGGTCGAGGGAATCGGCATACCGCCAGCCGGAAGTGCGGCGTCCACCACCAGGTGATGGTGGCCCGTTCCGGGGTCCATCGTACCCGCGGGCGCGATGGTCAGCCCTGAGACCTCCAGCGTCACCAGCACCGAACCGCCGGCCACCGTCGCTCCGTCGGCCGGCTGGGAGATCTGAACGGATGGGCCAGCCGCGGCGGGTGCACCCCCTTGTCCGCTCTCGGGCGCATCGCCACACGCGACGAGCACAAGTACGAGAGCACCGGCGGCCAGCCCTCTGACTCGTCCGTTCATTGCCGTTCGGACGTCAGGGGGTAGAGCGTGGCTTAGCAAGGCCATGACAGGCGAGATCATTGCATTACTCCTGGCGGGAGGAAGGGCTTCTCTTAAGGCTCTCGAAGGAGCAACCTATTCCCGGGCTACTGCAGCGGGCAATATGTGCATCCGCAGTTGATCTTAGCCGCCATCCGCACGCCACCCAAACCTAATCGGCTGGCACGTGAGCTCGATCGGCGGGAACTGGGGAATGCTGCGAAGGCGCAGGGGTTTTGTCTTCGTGGAGGGTGGAGAGTCGAGGTTCCCATTCGCCCATCATCGCTATAAACGCATTGGCGAGTGCCCCGTCGAATTCGGTCCCGGATTTTGCCTCGATGTATGCCAACACCTTCTTGGCAGGCCACGGATCCCGGTAGGGGCGCTTCGTGCGTAAAGCGTCGTATACATCACAGACATGCACGAGCTTGCTGGCAAAATGGCAATCACGAGGATACCGCAACGACGGATAGCCTCCACCGTCGATCATGATGTGGTGCTCGTACGCGACCGAAGCCGCCAGGTCCAGCTGTTGATCGGAAGTGAGGATGATGCGAGCTCCTTCAGCGGCATGTGAATTCATGATCTCCCGCTCTTCGTCGCTGAACCTTCCGGGTTTGTTCAGAATCTCTTTTGGGATCTTCACCTTCCCCAAATCGTGCAGCAGACCGGCTACCCCGACCGCACGGATATCCCGCCCATCGAACCCTACCCACTCGGCGAGCCCCATACTCAGGACGCTGACGTTCAAGGAATGTGTCGTCGTGTACTCGTCGAATTGGCGGAGCCGCAGCAGCGGCAGCATCATCTGCCGATCGTCATGCATGGCCACCGTGAGCGAGCGGACCACGGCCTCGGCTTCCATCAAGGGCAGCTCGCCGCCCTCCTGCAGCACGTTGTGGACCCACACGACAGCCTCCGCCTCCTCGTTGAGGCTGAACGGAATGGTCTCCGTCGCGACCTCTCTCGCCTCCGGTTTTTCCTCCGGGGCGCTTTCGTCACCAACCCCCACCGCCCCGAAGCGAATGCCCGTCACCATCTCCTGCCGTGCTACCGACGAAGACGTGGGCCGGAGCGTGAGGCGGGCGACGATGTCGTCCAGGAGTGCGTCGAGTTCTTCGATCGAGATCGGGACACTCGAGTCGAACTCCAGCCGCTGCATGCCAATTCCGGCGAGGCGACCACTCCACTCCCAGTCGCGCATCTCCCGAAGCGGTTGTTTCCCCAGAACAACCTCGTCCCCCAAGAACGAAAATACTGGCCGCTCGTCCACCGCAAGGAGATCTAACAACCGTTGATATGCGTCGGTGAGGGCGCCCTCCCTTCTTGCGTGCCCCGGGGGATACAGCGCCACCACGGCAAGCGCCCGCGCAAGCGCGTGCAAGAACTCCACCGCTTCAGACATCTATGTCGTCTCCTTCTCGCGCTGCTTCTGCGATCTCGGGATCGCGTCGCTGCCGAGCCAGGTCGAGCACCTTACGTACGCGAGGGTCGTAGGAGCTGGAGCGGAGTGCGCGGAGGGCCGCCAGATATATGGGATCCTTGGGAGGATGCTTGAGGCGGAATAGGCCCCGTTTGGGTTGGGTGATCTTCAGCAGTGCGGACAACGCCATCTCGTTGCCGACGGCTTCGAGGACGCGTATGGCCAAGAGGCGGATGTCCGTCGGTCCGGAAGAGGCCTGAGACACGACCCTCGAGAGCGCGGCAGGAGGACAGCTCTCCAAGGCCGCGGTGAGGGCAAAACGAACCGTCTTCTCTTCCTCGTCGGTGAGCCCGCGGGTGATCGCTTTTTCGCGACCCTCCAGCAAGCGGGTGCCGAGCCGTACCGCTTCGTAACGCACGCGGTGATCTTCATGTTGGAGGTAGCGATCTGGAATGAAGCCCTCGGGTACCGCGTCGGCTCCGTTGAGGAGCCACAACATGTTGCGCGTCACGTACCAGCGAGGATCGTCGAGATGCCGGGTCGCTAGCGGCGCAACGTCGGGTTGCAGCATGACGAGCCGATCCATCAACAACCGCCGCACCTGTCGTGACTCCGTATCAACCAACGCCTGCATCATCGGCTCGACAGCCGATTCGCCCACCAGTTCGATCAATGCGTCGAGAACAGTGGGATCCACGGCTTCGGTGTCGAGCAGCTGCTGCAGGAGTTTCCCAAACTCCTGGGTGCTGCCGACGAGGGACTGGGTCAGGGCGCTCGTCCTGTTGTCGGCGATGCGGGCGAGCAACCAAGACGCATCTTCCGTTTCGATGAGCTGCCTAACCGCGTTGGATACCGACTCTCCGACCACATCTATTTCGAACGCCATGTCCACGACGCGTCTTGGCTCCGCGTCGGCCAATCGTATCCCTGCCGTGAAAGAGTCGGGATCGGCTGCGGACAGCTCGCTGAGCGCAGAGGTGTAATCCTTCGGGTTCGGGTCCTTTGGCGTCCAACCGGTGACCAGATCGGAAACTTGCTCCTGAATGGATTCGAGAGCGTGTCGTCTCTTGATCCCGGTAGATCGGTCGGCATGCTGGGCGAGTTTTCCCAACATGCGGAGCATGGGATGTGAGACCCTTTTTTCTTCCGAGTGGGAGGCGGCTTCGATCAGACGGAGAACGGAGCCCCCCTTCATGCCCCGGGACGCGTTCACCAGGAATTGGTGCCGTTGTCCGCTGTCGCCGCCCATCTTGAGCAGCCGGGAGAGAGCATCCGGGTCCATCGCCGCTACCAGCTCCTCCATACGTTGGTTCAGTAGGACCGCCTCGGGACCGGTGGCGGTCTTCAGCTCCTGGACGATCTGGAGCAAGTAACCGACAATCACCTGATCGTATGCGTCGCTTTCGGAGTGTTCGGAGATGGCCCGCGCGACCGTCGCCGGGTCGCGCGACACCTCGTCGGTCTCCTCATCGGATGACGGGGCATCGTGCGCCGCCCGCGTCACCGCGGCTTTTGCCAACCCCACCCAAAGCTGTGCGAACCGAGTGCGAGCTGCCCGGGCATCTCGATCTTCCTCAACGGTTCCGTCGTCGTCCAACAATCGGAGACTGTCATACGCAACCGGGTGCATATGGATGTTCGACTGTTGTTCTCTCCGCTCCTGCGGTCCCAGACCCAAGGGCTGTCCGGTGAGGTCGGGCTCCTCCGCCATGAGGTTGAGAAACTGTATGACCTCGCGCTTGCTCACCCCCTGATGAAAGCTGACCGCACCCAGGTGATGCCGGCGCAACCGCTCCGCAAGCTCGCGCAGGAGAGGGTTGTTGACGTCGGTTGCCACTCCCTCGATTACGAGCTGGTCTCTGGCGGCACCGATCGACAGGGTGCCCCTTTCTCTCAGTAAGTACTTGACCCGGTCGGTTACCTGCATCGCGGCGGGGTCCAGCGAAGGATGCCCGGGGGGATACATACCGTGTTGATGGATGCCGATCGAAAGCTCTATGAGAAACTCGCTGAGCTCGCGCGACAAATTCGCCCCCGAAACATGAGGAGGGGCCGCCTGGTCAGGAGGCGTCGCTGGGCCGTTCTTTTCGGAAGGATTCAAAGCTCGCTACGATTAAGCGGTTGGCGACCATGGTATATAACAAGATCATGCCGTCTACAGCTTCAACGCCACTTGTTTTTCGGGGGTCAACTTACAATGCGTGACGGTACTCCCATGCGCCTCGGAGTGGTCGGAACCCTCGTTTGGGATACGATCAGCTATCGGGAGGGGCGACCCGAGCCGGTGGAAGAGTGGGGTGGAGTGGCGTATGCCTTGTCGGCTTTCGAGGCGACTCTCCCGGACAATTGGGAGATCGTACCCATCGTCAAAGTGGGGTCCGACCTGTCGGAGTCGGCCTGGAGATTTCTGCGATCCTTCCCGAGGATCGACGTGGAGACGGGGATCCGTGTCGTCCCCCAGCCGAATAACCGGGTGGAGCTCGTCTACACGGGGCCGGGGCGGCGTACCGAGCGCTTGAGTGGAGGAGTGCCTCCCTGGTTGTGGGCAGAGCTAGGGCCGTTGGCGGGGACGTGCGACGCCCTCTACGTAAATTTCGTCTCCGGCTTCGAGATGGAGCTGGATACGGCTCGGTCCCTCCGAAGTGTGTTCCCCGGGCCTACCTACGCCGATCTACATTCACTCTTTCTGGGCGTCGGCCGAAGCGGCCTCCGCATCCCTCAGGAGTTGCCTTCGTGGGGAGCGTGGCTTCGGTGCTTCGACGCGGTCCAGATGAACGCCGAGGAGTTCGAGTTGCTCGGGCGGGCGATGGGAGATCCCTGGCAGCTGGCGGCTCAGATCGTGGGTCCCGAGTTGAAGTTGATCACCGTCACGCTCGGGCCCGAGGGGGCGGGGTACGTCGCGGGCCCCGCATTCAAGAGTGATCCTTTGCATTGGCCCGAAACCCGCCATCAAATGGCGATCCCCGGCCAAGCCCGCAGTGGAATCGCACCCGTCGAGGACGCCGAGGTGGTGGGGGATCCCACAGGCTGTGGAGACGTCTGGGGGGCTACTTTTCTCGCCCGACTCTTAGGGGGGGATCAACTACAGCCGGCGATGATCCAGGCGAACCGGTTGGCGGCAAGAAACGTCGGTCATCAGGGCGCGAGCGAGCTGCACAAGTACCTCGGAGGTCGACTCTCCACCTAAGGGGGCCCCTGAGGCAACCTGAAATCGCCGCAACCGTAGGGCAGGAAGCCGCCGTCTACGAGGTGTGGACCACACCCTCCTCGCCGCCTTCGGACGGTGCCTCGGTCTCTCCCCGAGCCAGCGGGTAGGTGAGCTGACGCATATACCCATCCGGAACGGGGCTCCCGACGATACCGTACTCCTCCGGCCAGTCCGCTCCGGGAAGATGGTAGGTCCCGAAGATCCGATCGATAACAGGGAGGTGCGCGGCGAAGTTGCGATTGTACTTCCGGGCGCTGTGATGCCAGTGATGAAATTGTGGCGTCACGAGTAGGTAGCGCAGGGGACCGAACCCGAATCGCAGGTTCGCGTGGTTGAGAATCCCCTGGAACGACGCCCAAGTGAGATACACGACGATCGCGGCATCCGAGAACCCCAAGACGTAGAGCGGTATGAAGCCGAATCCCCGGGTCACGACGATGTCCACCACATGGAGCCGCGACGCAGCCAGCCAATCCAGCAGTTCGCTGGAGTGGTGAATCGCGTGAAAGCGCCACAGGAACGGGATCTCGTGGAACATGCGGTGGGCGATGTAGGCAAAGAGGTCCGCAACGAACATCGCTTCCATGAACTGTAGCCACAGCGGCTGGGAAGAGACCCACGCCTGTAGTGCGTCGGAAACGGCCCAGCGAAAGAAAACCACCGCCGGAAGCATGGTCGCAAGCACCGTGACCTGAACCAGGATATGGCTCACCCCGAAATGGGCCAGGTCCGTCCTCCAACCTTTTCGGAACACACGCTGATCCTGAAGTCTGGCGAAGAACCGCTCCAGGGGGACGAAGACGAGGGCCAAAATGAAGATCGAGAGCAGGAACCAGTCGAGGCCCAGGAAGGGCCCCTCGGCGATGGGTCCCTCGATCTCCACCCGCGATCCGCCAAGAGCGAGGGCGAGCGCCGCCAGGCCACCACCGGCCAACCCGCGTGACTTCCGTTCGCTCAGAATAAAGCTGATTAGACCCAGGGCCAAGGCGGAAAAGAGCACGAGATCGATGAGCAGGCGTATGGCCTCCATCGGGTAGCTCGCACGCGCGTCGGGTGTCGAGAAGATCCCGGGAAAGCGCAGCACCACAACCGCACCCAAGGCCAAGGATCCCAGGAAGATCGACAACACGCCGCTGATCTTCCCCTCGCCGAATCTGAACTCGGGCCTGGTTTCCTTGAACGAGGAATCCTGGACGTGATAGGTGCTCATGACTTCGTCCCCTCACGGGCCTCGGGCCGTGGGCGGCCGATCGCCGCTCGAATGAGCCGTTCGGCCCTGCCGAAGAAGTCGACTCGATCGAGGATCACATTCATCCAGCCGTGTGTGACGCAGTAGCCATGCGTGTACGCGCTGTGGTGCAGGTCGTGCGCCTCGGGCGACAGGATGATGCCATGCCTTTGGAGCCACCGGACTCCGGGTGGGACACTCTGGGCGTGCGCCCACTTGTGGAAAATGTTCGTGCCCAGGGAGCCGAGCGCGAAGGCGAACAACAGCCCATGGATGAACACCGAGGCGGGATTCGTAACGTCGGGACCGCCGGCACTGAGAGCCAAGAGCAACGGGGGAATGATGATGATGTAGTTGGTGCTGTCCTGCTCTAGGAACCCGTATTCGTTGATGGCTTCGGGATGGTCGTGGTGATCACGAAACGGGTGGATGACGGTCCGGCCGATTAGCGGAGTATCGGGAGCAAAGAAAGAGTCGCAAAACCAATGGACGGTCCCTGAGAGGAGATCGGCCAGGAGATACCCGACGAGTGAGCCCGTGGCCAGCCAAGGCCAAGCCGAGGGCGTAAGCAGTGCATCGGCCAGCCCTATGCTGAACATCCCGAGCACACTCACTGCAGCAACGAGCGCGCTCGCCTTCAGCACCGTGAGGGCACGGGGCTGATTGATGGGAAGCGGGGCGACTGTCACCGGAGAATACGGCAATGGGTAGTCAAGTCTCGTGGGTTTGCTTCAGCCAAACCTTCGCATGATCTCTACCACGCTGTGACGATATCTGCGCCGGGGCAACGATCTTAGTTGCGTGGCTTGCCTCTTCCACCCACGATATCCGCACAATGAAGAACCCGACTCTTCTCGTACGCCGTGTTGTGGCCACCCGCTACAGCGTCCTCCTCACGCTGGCTCTGATCACCCCGTGTGGGCCTGCTGTCGCTCAGGGCCTCCCCACCACCGCACCCGAATCCGTCGGGCTCTCGAGCGCACGGCTCGACCGAGTGACCGACGGACTGCAGGCCCATGTCGATGCCGGGCACATCGCGGGCGTCGTGGGTGCGGTGGTCCGACACGGCCGACTGGCCTATATGGAGGCGTTGGGACAGGCGAACATCGAAGCCGCTCGCCCCATGCCCGAAGACGCCATTTTCCGTCTCTACTCGATGACCCGCCCCATTACCAGCGCAGCAGCAATGATCCTTTGGGAGGAGGGGGCGTTCCAGCTCGACGATCCCATCTCGCGGTACCTGCCCCTGTTTGCGAACCAGAGGACCTTCGCCGACGCCGACTCGCCGAGCATGGACCGAACGCAGGCGCGCAGAGGTGATATCACCGTAGAGCACCTACTGCTGCATACGTCAGGGATGGGTAGCCGCAGTTCGTCGATCTACCGCGCCGAGGGCGTACGTTCGCGTTCGATCACACTCGAACAGATGGTCGACAACGCAGCTCGTACTCCCCTGTTCGAGGATCCGGGCACGAACTGGCGATACGGCATCTCGACCACGATTCTCGGACGCCTCGTCGAAGTCTGGTCGGGTAGACCGCTGGAGGATTTCCTCCAGGAGCGCCTTTTCGAGCCCCTGGGTATGACGGACACAGGGTTCTGGGTCGAGCCCGACCACGTTGACCGTTTGGCCACAGTCTACCGCCCGTCACCCGAGGGCGAGCTCCGGCCGTACCAGATCGAGGACGTCCCTTTCACCGAGCGACCCGTCCTAATCGAGGGCGGCGTCGGCCTGGTGGCCTCCACAATGGACTTCCTGCGCTTCTCACAGATGTTCCTGAACGGGGGAGAGTTGGACGGGAATCGGGTGCTCCAGCCCGAGACGGTTGCAATGATGACGGTCAATCGTGTTCCCGACGCACTCCTTCCGCTCAATCCTCGCTCCCTCGGGAGGGGGTGGACTCTGGGCTTCAGCGCAGTGATCGACGCCCGTGAGTTCCCCTATCCGGTGAATGACGGCGACTTCTGGTGGGATGGCTCTGCGGGCACACGCTTCTGGATCGATCCAAGTGAGGACATAATCACGATTGTCATGGCACAGGTCTCGCCCTCGGGAGGCGGGGGCTTTCGGGAGGAGTTCAAGACGCGTGTTTACGACGCGATTATCGAGGAGCGTTAATCAGCCGACTTTGAGCTGCCCGTGTGCTCATTCTTTTCGTGTTTCCGGACCTCAAGAACCCGAGCCGGGCCCTCCGGTACATCCGTCCTCGGTCTGTGGGGCTCAGAAGATGGTTTCCAAAAGACATGGGCCTGACAACATTTGTTTCAGGACACTGTCCTGGCGCGACGGCGTCTGGGATGGTGGTGAGAAGCCGTATGAGTGGACACACGAAACTATGGGGCCGGTAGGCTCATGCTAGACTCTGACGACGGCACTGTCGTGCCTCAACCCACAGAATCACCGCCGGAGCGGCAGCAGCACCCGCCGGGGAAAGCCGACGTTCCCTACGACGGGACGATCCGGCTGGTGGGTCATCGCGTGCGGGAGGTTCAGCGCGGCATGGTTCAGGTGGAGGCTCAGATCACCTGTGAGGGTCGCACCTTCAATGGCGCGGCATCAGGACCTGTAGGGGCCGCCGACCGGTTGCGAGTGCCCGCGCTGGCCACCCTGAGAGCCCTCGACACCTGCCTACAGATCTTTTATCTGGGCTATTCCGATCCGGCCCTCTCCCTCGACAACGTGATAGAGGTATCGGTCGGTGATTTTCCGGTGGCCGTGGTGATGATAACGGCGTCGGAGAAGGGGAATCCGACGCCTCTGGTCGCGGCGTGTCCCCTCGTCGGCATGTCGGATTTGGCCATCATTCTAGCGACTCTTCAAGCCACGGCCCGGACGGTGAGCCATTGGCTGACCTGGGGGGATCGAGCCTCCAATGCGGAGGAACAGGACCGGCCACAATGACGCAGACCGTCGATCAGGGCGCTGACGGAGGTGTGGTCGAGCGCGTGGAGCTACTTCTTGCATCACTCACGGCGGTCGTGTCGGCGCGAGTCATACTCGACGAGGAAAAGGGACCCCAAGTCCACATCATCGCGACTTCGGAGATGCCGGTGTCGGAGGTCTCCAGGGCGGTGATGTCGGCACTGACCTGGGGACTCGGTTTCCAGGTCCCGTCGAGCCAAATAACCGTGGTACAGAGCAGCCTGTCGCGTGAGGAGTTGCACTCCCTCTTGGGTCCGGAAGCCGCCGAAATGGCACCTTCCTCGGACGTGCCCCCGGAGGCACCACCGTCCGCCGAATCCGATCGGAGATCGGCGGTTCCGGAGACCGGACTAGTGGAATTCAGTCTCGGCGGTTCCGGGGATGAGCCGGCGGACGGACCGGGGTTCGACATTCGGCGCCTCGAGCTTCAAGACCTTGAATTGACGAAGAACCCCCAAGGCGGATTCAGCATCTCCGTGCATCTGGCTGACAACAACCGCTCCATCGGAGCCCAAAGGGAAGCGGCCGGAACGGAGGAAGATCTATTGGAGGTTCCGGCCAGCGCCGCTCTCGGCGTGATCCAGGAATTTCTTCGAGCCGGGCGCAAGGACGGACTCAACGTCGTGCTCAGATTCCTGGCTGCCAGGCGCCTCCGCCATCCGCAACACGATGTCGTCGTTGTGGTGGTAGAGGCAGTGGTCCGCGGCCGCCGGATTCCTATGACGGGTGCCGCCTCTGCTGCCAACGGAGTCGAGAGGGGTTCGGTCCTGGCCACGCTTCAGGCCACCAACGCCTTTGTCCCGGGCACACTGTCTGCGAAGGCTGGCAACGGAGCCTCGGCGGAGTAACTCTTTACTTGGCGAACTTGGCGACGATCGACTCCACGATCGACCGTTGCACTCCCCACAAACCCCCGATAAGCTCGATCCAGTCGAGGCCCAACGGTCTTCGGCCCCGCACCGTCACTTCGACTGGAGAGCCACTCATGGCCACCCCGAACCTCGGCGCTTCAACTCGCCTGCGTTGGCGGGCCCTCCCGCTGGCCACCACCCTCGTTCTTGCTGTCGCACTCAAGCCTGCGACCGCACAGGACTTGCCGCGTGCAACGCCCGAGGAGGTCGGCATGTCGTCGGCACGGCTCGAGCGGCTGAGCGACGCGCTACAGGCCTACGTCGACAACGGTGAGGTGGCGGGCGCCACGACCATCGTGGTGCGCCGTGGCAAGATCGCCTACCTCGAGGCGTTTGGGCAGCGGGACCGCGAGGCGCGCTCACCGATGAGGACTGACGCGATCTTCCGGATCGCATCGCAAACGAAGGCACCGATCAGCGTCGGCGTCATGATGCTCCAGGAAGAAGGCAAGCTCCTGATTACCGACCCGGTCGGGAAGTACCTGCCGGAGTTCATGCAGACGACCGTGGGGATGCCGAACGGTGCAGGCGGCTACACCATAGTCCCGGCCGACCGACCCATCGTCATCCGCGACCTCCTGACCCATACGGCTGGGATCAGCTATGGCACCGGTCTGGCGAGTGAGCGCTGGGAAGAAGCCGGCATCACCGGCTGGTACTTCGCGAATCGGGATGAACCGGTCGGTGCCACCGTGGCACGGATTGCGAAGCTCCCGATGAATGCACAACCGGGCACTCAGTGGGTCTACGGCTACAACACCGACATCCTCGGGGCGCTCATCGAGAAGGTGAGTGGGCAGCCGCTCGACGTCTTCATGCGAGAGCGTATCCTGGAACCACTCGGTATGAACGACACGCATTTCTATCTTCCAACAGGCGACCAGGATCGGCTGGCGACGGTCTACTCCGCGACGAATGGCGGGCTGGAGCGTGCGCCCGATCCCGGCCATATGGTGGGCCAAGGTGCCTACGTCGACGGACCGCGTCGGAGCTTTTCGGGCGGGGCAGGCTTCCTTTCGACCGTCTCCGACTATGCCCGGTTCCTGCAGATGATGCTCAACGGCGGGGAGCTCGAGGGCGTCCGCATCCTGACACCGAAGACGGTCGAGTTGATGACGACCGACCACCTCCGCGATATCCCCTTCCGGTCGGGTCAGGGCTTCGGCCTCGGCTTCTCCATCGTGACCGACCTCGGCGCCCGCGGCATCCCTGGCTCTGTCGGCGAATACGGTTGGGGGGGTGCCTATCACTCGACGTATTGGGTCGATCCGGAGGAGGAGCTCGTCGTGGTCTACCTGACGAACCTGATCCCCGCCGGCGGCATCGACGACCACGGCAAACTGCGAGCGCTCATCTATCAGGCGATTATGAACTAAGGCAAAGACCGGGGGAGGCCGGCGTGCGTCAGGTCATCCGTAACCTCCGCATCACTGATCGAGCGCGAACACCCAGACGACGCCGCCCTGCGGAATGAAGGTACTCGTGCCTCGCGCTCCATCGATGCGCCGGCCCATGGACGCTGCGTCCACCCCCCACCCCGACTGGACCGCGACGAACTGCACTCCATCGACCTCGTAGGTGGACGGCACACCGATGATTCCGGAGTTGGTGCGCTGCTGCCACAGGATCTCACCGGTCCGGGCGTCGAACGCCCGGAAGTACCGGTCGTCCGTTCCGCCCGCGAAGACGAGTCCACCTCCGGTCGTAAGCACCGGGCCCCAGTTCTGAGAGTCGAACTCTTGGGTCCACACGCGTTCGCCCGTGTTCAAATCCCAGGCCTGCAGCTCGCCGATATGGTCGGCCCCGGGGGCCACGGTCATCTCCGTGTCTGCCCCCGTGAAGGAACGACCAGGTTGGTATTCGATTTCCTCTCCAACGCTGGTCCCGCAGAGGTTTTCGTTGGCCGGAATGTAGAGAAACCCAGTGTTCGGGTTGTAGGCGGCGGGCGGCCAGTCCTTGCCTCCCCACAGCGACGGGCAGAACTCGGCCGGCTTCCCGGTACCGGGCTTCCGCTCTTCATCGTAGGTCGGTCGACCCGTCTCCGGGTCGAGGCTGGTGAAAACGTTCTGGCGCACGAAAGGTTGAGCGTCCACGAAGCGAATGGCCTCTGAGTCACGCTCCAGAATCCACAGGTACCCATTCCGGCCCGGATGGACGAGCCCCGGAATCGTTCGCCCGTCTCGCTCCACGTCTATGAGAAGCGGCGTCGAAACCTCATCCCAATCCCACGACCCATTCCAATGGTACTGGTGATGGGTAACGAGCTCGCCGGTGTCGATAGCGAGGGCAATCACCGAGTTGGTGTACAGATTGTCCCCCGGGCGCTGGTCTCCGATCCAGGGGCCAGGGTTGCCCGTGCCCCAATACGTGAGTCCTAGACCAGGATCGTAGTGACCCGTGAGCCAAACGGCGGCCCCGCCGGTACGCCATGCCCCCTCCGGCCACGTATCGTTGCCCGGCTCGCCCGGTCCGGGCACCGTGTAGGTTCTCCAGACCTCCTCGCCTGTCTCCGTATCGAGAGCTACGACAAAACCGCGAATGCCAAGCTCGCCGCCTGAGACGCCCACCATGACCTTCCCCCGCGCAGCCAAAGGCGCCAGCGTCATGTAGTACCCTACGGAATTATCTGCCACCGGCGTGTCCCAAACGACTTCACCTGAGCGGGCGTCGAGCGCCACCACCCGTGCGTCCAGCGTCGCCATATACACCTTGTCCCCGAACAACGCCACACCCCGGTTCGTGTTGTGAAGCGCGATCCGATCCGGGCTGAGCCCATGCGAGTAGCGCCACAGTAGGTCTCCGTTCCGGGCGTCCAGAGCGAACAGTTGATTGCCCGGAGTGGTGATGAACATGATCCCGTCATTGACGACCGGTGGGGACTCGTGACCCCCCGTTGCGTTTGTCGAAAACGCCCATACCGGGTTGAGATTCTGCACGTTGGACGCGTCGATCTGATCGAGCGGGCTGTATCCCCACCCGCTGTAGCCCCCACGATATGACAGCCAGTTCTCGGGTTCGGGACTCATGAGCCGCTCGTCGGTAACCGGCCGGTATGCCTGGCCAGCCACAGTGGCCGGGGCCAATGTGATCACCACTGCCAGGGCCATTAGACCTGTGTGCTTCGTGGTCACCAAAGGTCCCTCCTTTCCGCTCAATGCGCGTGGAGCCAGCGAGCCGCAGAACGTAGGAGAGCAGCCCAGGGAGCGCTAGCGGCGTGCGACCTGATGTTGACCGGCCTCAGCCCGCCTCTCACCTTACGCTGGCCGTGAAGGGGGCTGTAATCTCCTTTTGAGAACCCGTGACGGCGTCTTCGACGACGTGCGCGCCGGAAGAGTCCTTCGCCGGTAGACCAAATGCAAATTCTTCGATACTCCACTCTCGGCCCGCTGCTCGCCCTTGTGTCGGTGCTGACCACCACGTCGACTACTCAAGCTCAGAGTTATGACGTCATCATTCGAAACGGGAGAGTGATCGACGGAACCGGCAACCCCTGGTTCCGGGCCGACGTGGCCTTGGACGGCGACCGAATCGGGGCCATCGGAGATCTCGCGGCAGCCACGGCGGGGCGTGAGATCGACGCCACAGGACTGTATGTGACGCCGGGCTTCATCGATGCCCACTCTCACGCGGGGCCTGGCCTGGCCACGGTGGGACTGAGCCACGCAGAGCCCTTGCTGGTACAGGGCCTCACGACAGTGGTGATCAATCCGGACGGCGGAGGCCCCGTGGACCTGGCTCGCCAGAGGAACCAGCTCCTCCGAGAGGGCCTCGGTGTAAACACTGCGCAGTTGGTGCCCCACGGCTCGATTCGACGGCTCCTTTTGCGAGCCGAAGATCGCGCGCCCACGCCTGCGGAGATGGAAGAGATGCGCGGCTTGGTGCGAAGGGGCATGGAGGAAGGCGCCTACGGCTTGTCGTCGGGGACGTTCTACGTTCCGGGGAGCTACTCGGATCCGGACGAGATCGTCGACTTGGCGAGGGTGGTGGCCACGTTTGGCGGGGCTTATACGAGTCATATCCGCGACGAATCCGACTACAGCGTCGGACTCATAGCGTCGGTAGAGGAGGTGATCGACGTCGCCCGCAGGGCCGGCATTCCAAGCGTGATCACTCATGTCAAAGCAATGGGCCCGCGAGTATGGGGGTTCGGAGCCGCCGTCACCCAGAGGATCGAAGCGGCCCGGGAAGAGGGCATCGAGGTCTACACCGATCAGTACCCCTACGCGGCGTCCTCCACCAGTCTCAGCGCGGCCCTTCTCCCCCGATGGTCCCAGGCTGGTGGCAACGATTCGCTCATGGCGCGGTTCGACCGTCCTGGGGTCATGGCTGACATCCGCACCGCAATGGTTGAAAGTCTGGACCGGAGGAGTGGCGCGGATCGTATCCAGTTCCGACGAGTCCGCTTCGATGAATCGATCGAGGGGCGACTCCTATCAGCCCTCGCGAGCGAGCGCGGTGAGGATCCGATCGACACGGCGATCGATCTTCTCCGACGGGGGGGGGTGAGCATCATCTCCCATAACATGCACGACGACGACGTCAGGACGCTGATGACTCCCTCCTGGAACATGACGGCTTCCGATGGTGGTCTCGTACCCTGGATGGAAGGCGTTCCTCATCCCAGATCCTACGGGACGTTTCCCAGAAAAATCCGCCAATACGTGCTGGAGGAGGGGATCGTGGACCTCGCCTCTGCCATCCGGAGCATGACGGGACTCCCCGCGCAGGTCTTACGCATTTCCGATCGGGGCGTGCTGCGCGCGGGAGCCTACGCCGACGTCGCGGTCTTCGATCTCTCGCTCTTGAACGACCCCGCGACCTTCACCGAGCCCCATCAGCTCGCAGAGGGGATGATCGAGGTATTCGTGAACGGAGAGGCCGCCCTCTCCTCTGGCAAGGTCACGGGTACGTTGGCAGGGCGAGCACTTCGGAAGCGCTAGTCGGCCGAAGGCCGCTCAAAACGCACAGTTTTGTGTGAACGTGGTGCAGCGGCTGAGCGGACTGCTCGACGACTGATGGGAGGAGTAGATAGCGATTCTGAGTTGGATTGGCGCGCTGGTCGTTCTGCTTTAGTCTGAGCGGCGGTGCGCCTCAGGGACCGCTGTTGCCCCTGGTCTGGTAGATCCAAGGCCGCCTGGTGCGATCCCAGCTCCTCAATGCCCTGGCATCGTCGGCGTGCTCGCGGATCTCTTCCAGGTCGTCCAGACCCTCCAACAGCTTCCTGCGGACCCTGCTATCTACCTCGAAGGAAACGGGTGCCAGCCCGGGGGCTTGGATCACCTGTCGTTCCAAGTCGACCATCATCTCCACCCCAGGATTCGACTCGGCCCATTCCGCCAACTGTTCGATCACCTTCATCTCGAGAGGCACTGCCAACAGCCCGTATCGAAACGAGTTGGTGTAGAAGATCGGTCCGAAGCTGGGCGCGATGACCACTCGAATGCCCATGGCCATGGGCCACGTGACTCCGCCGGGCCGCGAGCTTCCGGCGCCGAAGTTCCTGCCGGTGAGCATAATCGAAGCGTTGCGATAAGCTTCTTGATTGCTGAAGAAGTCCGGGTTCTCCGTTCCGTCGGGAAAGTACCGGAGGCCTTCGAAAGCCCGTTCGGCGGGCGTCCCATTTGGAAGTATCCGATTGCCGCTACTCGCTGGGGCGATGATATCGGTGTTGATATTGTGCTGTAGAAACGGGGCGGGTATGCCGGCATGCCGCACGAAGATCGGAGCGCCTTCTGCGGCCTGCTGGGCGCTCATGCGGGCTCCCCCGACACGAGGCGGCGCACGTCCGTGATCTCACCTGGAATGGCCGCCGCAGCCGCCATCGGCGTGCTGACGAGATGGGTGATGGCACCGTTACCGTGACGGCCGACGAAGTTGCGATTGAAATTCGACACGGGTGCTCCGGTTGGATGGAGCGGCTTGCCGTTCTGAACCTGCATCCCCCGTCTCCGAACTCTTCCACCGGTGCTTCTCGCCCGGCGGCCTCTTGCTGCCTAATACACCGGCGAGCACTCGCTGCCAGTCACCTCCCCGCGAACCCACGCCGCAAGCGTCTGCCACTCCGAATTATTCCGGTTCTGCCACCGCCTCACGCCGTTGTGGGCATACGAACCGCCACCGTCCGGGTGCAGGGGCTTCAGCAGGAAGCGACTCCGCTCGGGATCGCCAGGCACGATCAGTCTCTGGAGCACCTCGAATCCCTGTCGGGCTTCCGCCTCCGTCAACGCGCCACCGCTGGCGCCGACCGGGGCGAACCCTGCCGAGCCGCCTGAATGACACGACGTGCACGGGAGCTGCCCGTAATTCCCGACACTGAGCACCTGCGGGTGGACACAGCTGCGATAGAACTGGAAGTCGACGGCCACCCGCTCGTCGGCAGGCGTGAACTCCGCCGCCGGGAGGGCACGGATCCAGTCGAGTACGACTTGATACTCGGGGTCCTGAGTAGAATCCCAGTGGTTGCCACCCGTGTGAGGCAGCCCGCCGGCCACCTGCGCCAACGGCTTCAGTAGAAACCTGCTGGACTCTGGGTCGGAGGCATTGACCAGTTGGGTCACGACCTCGTAGTTCCGGCGAGACTGTTCCTCTGTCCAGGCCCCTCCATCCGATGTTTCGGTCGGCTCCTCGAGGGAGAAACGAACGCTCGTTTGCCACACGTGGCACATGACACATGCGGCCTGGCCGTCGGTCGACCCCGGGTAGCCGCGAGGCCTCAGGAACAGTGGCTCGATGTTCTGCCGGTAGTAGTCGAACGCAGCCTGTTGCATCGCACCGTCGGTGGACGGCTCCGTGGATGCTTGTAGCGGCTCGGCCAACCCCCAGCCCTCCGAGGTCGGGCCGAGACCAACAAGAATGCCGACGCCAGCAATCAGGGAGAAGCCGGCCGCCCATCCCCCCAAACCACGCCCTCTAGTCTTCGGGTTCATCCTTGTCACCACCTCATTCGTAGGTCGACGCCCCAACTCTGGGCACACACAGCCTGCTCCACCGGAAGAAGCTACGGGCCCTGAGTCGTCGTCGTTTTCTCCACACGGTCCAGCGGAAGGACCGCCGTGTCAATGCGCTTGGGTCCGGCGCCTACGGTCATTTTCCCTATTATCTTGAGCTCCTGGAGGTCGACGGCCACCGTATAGTCAGCGCCCGAGACGGCCACGTACATGTACCGACTGTCCGGTGTCGGCGTCATCCAGTTCGCTGCCGGCCCCACCTCGACCGCGCCGATGTACTCGAAATCAGGCAGAGACCAACCGTAGATTCGGCTATCCAAGCGGCTTGACGCCCAGACTGCGGAGCGATCCGGCAGCACTTCCAAGCCATGCATCGGAGCGCCCTGGTTGGCTTCGGCGCTCTGCTTCCACGCTGGCAGACGCGGCGGGTAGATGATTTGCTCCGTCTCCCCTGTCTCCCAATCGACCACCCAAAATCCGTTGACCGCGGCGCCTTGCGCCAGAATCTTGTCCGTCGACCCGTCCTCCGCGGCAAGGAACATCATTGGCCGGACTCGGTGGATCACACCCCTGGCGTCGGGTAGCGAGATTTCCCTCACCACTTCATCGGTGCTGGCGTCGATGACCTGAATAGACCCCTCGTTCCGGCCGTTCAAACCGGCAACCACCCACTTTCCATCCGGGCTCACATAGACGTTGTGAATGCCGGTCGCCACCGGGATGCTCCCAAGCTTCTCGTGGGTGTCTAGATCGAATACGTCGACAAAGGGCGCCCTGGAGATCCCCACGTAGATCTTACGGTTGTACTTGTTGTAAGCGGCCTTGTTGGGACGATTCGTGAGCTGGAGCTGCTCGACCAGCTGCAATGTGACCGTATCGAAGACGTCGAGCGTGTTTTCTGTTTCGTTCGTGCAGTAATAATAGGTCCCATCGGGATGCGAGAAGATATTATGAGCCCGCGGACAGCCCTCTATGTACCCGACGACCTCGTTCAGAGCCGGATCGATGACGGCGTGCACGTTTCCGGCATTGTTGCTCTGCAGCATTCGTATCGCGACCCCGTCGTAGGAGTCGAGCCGTTCCACCTTTTGAGCGCCGAGCGGCGATCCCGCGAACATCAGCCCCGCCAAAATCGGAAACATTATGGTCGCTCGCGTGCTACGCATTGTCACCCCCGGATCGGGAAGTTTGTAGGCTGCCACTCTTCGGTACACACGGTAGATGCCAGTGCTCCGCAAGGCAAGTGAGCGGTTAAGTGCCTATGACCCAGCGAGCAGATCGAGGCGAGCTCCATCATGAGACCCTTCCAACGGAGGCCAGGTTGATGAAGCGCCTACTGTTCCCCCCTTTCACCGCAGTTCTTCTGCCGTCCGCCCTGTGCGCCCAATCCGCTGACACAGATATCGAGCGGACGCTGCTCGCCGCGCCCGCGTCATTGCGTGCCGAGGCGACGATGCTCGAGCTCCGTCCTGACGGCAGCACAGCGGTGCTCCGCGGGGGCAGCAACGGCCTGATCTGCTGGGACAATGAAGGCCGTCCCGGTCAAATGGCCCCCCTCGACGTCCAGTGCACCGCCGAAGCCAATCGTACGCGATTGGAGCAGAACCATGCTTTCGAGAGCGCTGGAGGGACAGTGGCTGAAATCCTGGCTCGCTTCGAGCGGGCCGAGGCGGACGGAACTCGTGCCTTGTCTGTATGGGGGAGCATCTACTACCACGTGTATGGGGACTCCGCCCAGGATTACCGAACCCACACCGTGGTGGCCGTGCCTTACGCCGCCCGAGACCTCGGCTTCCCGGTTGCTCGCGGTCCGGCCATGCTTTGGCTCATGGAGGCAGGTACGTCCGGAGCGCATCTCATGGTTTCGGGACGATGAGATCCCAACTCCGCTCCCTCTCCTCAGCCACCCGTCAGGAACCCTCTCGCCTCGCCGAGCTCCGGCCGGGTGGCCGCGCGATCCATTAGATACACAAAACGAAACGGCCCCCCGAGCCCAAAGCCTAGGAAGCCGTTTGATTCCTACCTTTTCTTCTACTGGGGCGGGTGGGTTCGAACCACCAACCTCCTGGTTAACAGCCAGGCGCTCTGCCGGTTGAGCTACGCCCCATTTCAGATACTTCTTCCTGCAACTAAGCCACGAACGCCGACCGGCCGCAAGTGCGCCCGGGCGGACAGGGTTGGTTTCACCGCGCCTCCCGAAGTTGCCCGTGGTCCAAAACGACCTGCAAGATAGTCTCGTCGTCGGCCTGTGTGTAGATGTCCTGCACCATGGCATGGCCCTTCCACCCACCTGCCCGCGCCACATCCTGCACGGGCAGGTGCTTTCGCTCCGTCGCCCATTTGCGGCGGTAGGCGTGCCAGAGGCTCTGCACGTGCAGGCCTCCACCGGACCTACGTGGGCAAGGTCGAACGGGGGGAAGCCGCCACGACGGTGGACAGCATCGCAGCACTGTGCTCCGCGATGGGCACGACGCTTTCGGTATTCTTCGAGTCCTTCAGCCGACCCATTGGGCTCCGAGGACCGCGCCGCCGCGGTTCCTAGGGCATGATGGGACAGCAAGCGGCAGGGGGTTGCGGTCGTGGTTCCGTTGTCACACACACCGAATGCGATACTGCGAGGCCGCTAGTTCTCCACTTTGCCGACGATCACCACGCCTTCCACGAAGACGCGCAGCCTGGGGATCTGGTGGGTCAATCCGGCACGACCTCTCTCAGCATCTCAAAGAAGTTCAGGACGAGGATGTCTTCGTTGGCTTGGCGTCCCGTATTTAATCGGCCAGCGAGCAGGCGCTGATCGTCGGGTGCTAGCGAAAAAAGCCTGGCTCCGGTCCCGCCGTAGAATCCGGCCGCGGAGGCAAACGATTCCCGTGATTCAACTACGAACTCCGGGTCGGTGCGCACCGTAGCTATCATCCGGGAGGCATCGCCGGCCACATAGAAGATTTCCCGTTGGTTACTTGCCCAGATGGGCCTGAGTCCCCCTTCGAGGGAGACCGGTACGCGGCCGCCTGGGCCTGGGAAGGGGCGAACGTAGGCTTCGTGTCTGCCCGACTCATCGGACTGATAGGCCAGCCAGCGCCCATCAGGTGAAAGGGACGGCGCTAACTCATTGAAGGGAGTTTCCAAAATGGCGACGGATGTGCTGTCGGGGTGTGGCGCTCCGTAAAACAGGTCGTTTCCTCGCCCACCACCGGCACCCTCACGATAGACGAGCCACCTCCCGTCAGGCGTCCAGACGACGTCCTCCGGAATCCGCCCAGCTTCTTGAGGATTGCGTAGGAGTCGAGCACTTCCGCTTCCGTCCCATGCCTGGGCGTACAGTTCCTCACCGAATCGGTAACCGACTTCGCGTCCATCTGGGCTCCAGAACGGGTCAAACATCCCACCTTCGAAGGTCAGCCGAGAAAAGGCCCCCCCCTGATCCATGTCGTAGATCCAGATATCCATAGTGGAGGAGCCAACGGGGGCGTGCTCCCACGCCACCCTCCTCCCGTCCGGAGAAATGGTCGGGGCTCGGAAGGCTCCCGTGAGTCGGGGGTCTAGGACTTCCTCTGACCCGTTCCGACTCACCCATACAGGGATTCCCCCGAGGACCTGGCCTCCTCCGGGGCGGTACACTAAGCTCCCGGTTTCCGAGAGCGAAAAGTAGCTGCCCAAAGCGGGGATCACTGTGATCCCTTCCAGCAGTGTGCGAGAAGGCCCCGTGACCTCGAGGCGGCTCAGGTCAAATGGCGCAGCGAAGAGGGTTCCGTCGGCCGATGCGTACACGATGTGCCCTGAATGTGCGTACCTCGCCATCGTGCCCTGGAACAGCGGCCGGATCTCTCCAGTCTCGAACGACAGAACTGCGATCCCGCTTTCCGCGGCAGACCCAACGCGTCGGGTGAAGAGAATCCCCCTGCCGTTGGGGAGCGCCTCGGGGTAGGCCGGATTTGAGTTGTCCAAGCCACCATCCGTAACCTCCTCCTGCTCCCCGCCGTTCGCTGACACGCTCCAAATGCCCAGGCCCGCCTTTACGAAGTAGAGCCTCCCGTCCCGCCCCCAAGCGAGCCCCAAATTCCCCGCCACCGAATCGGTGACAACGGTCAGAGGGGGAGCGCCCGTGAGCGAGACGGTCGTGAGACCGCCGTTGAGCGTGAACGCGAGGGACGTTCCGTCTGGTGAGAAGCGTGGACTTCGAGCGTTCTCAGTACCGGAAACGGGAGTAGGTGCGAGTTGGTCTAGCGGTCGCTGCCAGAGTTGATTTTGCGATGGCTGCCCAGCGACAAAAACGATGCGCGATCCGTCGGGAGAGATATCCAGGTTAACGCCTCCCCCGGTACCCCTTAGGAGATCCTCTGGTAAATCGAGCGAGAACCGAATGACGGGCTGTGACGGGTCTGGGCGAAGGAGCGACCAGCCGAGGACCAGAGTCAAACCGAGGGCCAGAGCGCCCAGTGCCATCGCCACTGGAGTCCATTGACCTCGACCTACTGACGCACCCGCCGCAGCTTCGTCCCCATACCGGAAGTGCTCATCCTCCAGCGCCCTTACGAACTCCTGGACCGAACCGAACCGATCCGCCGGCAGCTTTTCCAAGGCGCAACGGACTGCTGCATCGACATTCGGTGGGACCGACGAGCGATGCTCTGTCGCCGAAACTGGCTTGCCCGCGATGATCTTGCCGAGCACAGCCTGAGTGGTCGTCCCTGGATAGGGCGGCTCACCCACCAGCATCTCATACAGCACCGAGCCCAGCGCGTACGTATCGGTCGATGATCCTACCGGCTGATCTCCGGTCGCCTGCTCAGGACTCATGTAGTAGGGCGTGCCCAAGCTGAGGCCGGTCTCTGTTAGGCGGTCGCCTCCGCCGGCACCCACAGCCAGGGCGATCCCGAAGTCCGAGACCACGGGCTCCCCGTCCTGGATCAGGATATTGGCGGGCTTGATGTCCCGGTGGATGACATTGTGGCGGTGCGCGTAGTCGAGAGCGTTGGCCACGGCTGTAGCAATACCCACAGCCTCATCCACCGGGAGCTGCTTCTCGCGTTTGATCCTATCCTTAAGAGTCTCGCCTTCCACGTACGGCATCACATAGAAGAGGAAGCTGTCCACTTCGCCAGAATCGAAGAGCGGCAGAATATGCGGGTGCTGGAGGTTGGCCGTTGTCTTGATCTCAGCTAGGAAACGCTCGGCACCGACCACGGCGGCGAGTTCGGGCTTGAGGACTTTCAGCGCGACCTTGCGCTCGTGCTTGAGGTCGTCGGCCAGGTAAACGGTGGCCATGCCGCCCTCGCCCAGCTCACGCTCAATGGCGTAGCGGCCCTCTAGAGCCTGGTTGAGACGGGCGACGGGATCGGTCATCAATTGCCCATCCGCTCGCGAAGCTCCTCGAACCAGTTGGTGACCAGGTGGACTTCGGCGCTCGCCGCACCCTCATCACCCGTCCGCAACATCACGAATCGTCGATCGTCGGGACTCACGTCGTACATCGCGTGAGCGCTGGCGGTTAGGTAACCATCCATCGGGAACAGCACCTCTTCTCGCACCGTGGCGAACGTCGGATCTTCAGTGAACTGGACCGCCACCAGTTCGTTGGCTCCGTTCCGGTAGAACAGTTCCCGTCCGTTGTGTGCGAACACCGGATCAAGCCCCCCATCAGTGGAGACCTGCACCAGGCCTGAGCCAGCATCGGGGGGGGAAGGGACGCACGTAGACCTCATCTCGGCCCGTATTGTTCGAGACGTAGGCCAGCCAACGATCGTTGGGTGAGAGAGAGATCGACACCTCTCCGAACTCCGTCACCTGCAGCGGCACCGCCACGCTGTCTACCCCGGGTCGGATGGCGGAGATGTCGCCAAGTTGAAAGGCTCCTTCACGAAAGACCAACCATGTACCATCCGAGGAGTAGCGCGCCTCCCAGATTTGGGCTTCGGTATGCAGCACCAGTTCAGCCGTGCCGCTCCCGTCCGCACGCTTGGTCCAGACGTCGTAATTCACTCCTGCACGATCCGATAGGAATCTCAGCGACTCACCGTTCGGCGACCAAGTCGCCCTTTGGTTTATCGTTCCCTCGAACGTGAGCCGTGACAGCGGCCCCGTGGGCAACTGCTTCACCCACAGGTCAAACGTTCCCTCAGAGCCCGGTATCGAGATCGCAAGTCGATCCTCATTTGGGGAGAGAGCGAGGCTGGAAAAGTTCGGGGTTCCCTGGGTCCTCCACGCGGGATCGATCTCGCGGGCGGTGCCGTCTCTTTCCACCCATACGGGTGTAACCGATTGGTCTGTGCCACCGCCACCTGTGAGGTACAGAAGCGTGCCCGTCTGCGATACGGCGAACTGCGAGGCACCGCTGCCAAACACGGCCATCAAGGGGAGCAACGTCACCGGCGCTCCCGTCACCTGCAGCGACTCGACATCGAACGGTACGCCCATGAGCGCCCCGTCACCGTGTCCGTAGATCAGGTGGCCCGTAGACACGTAGCGCGGCTGATTCCCACTAGGGATAAGCTCGCGGACCTCGCCCGTCTCAATCTCGAAGATCAAGATGCGCGATACCTGTGCACCACCACCAGTGCCGAATAACACCGCCCTTCCGTTGGGCAGGAGATGCGGTCGGGCGACGCTCACCGAATCGGAGTCCAGCAAGACCTGTGGATCGCCTCCCGAGGACCCGACGCGGTAGAGAACACCTCCGTCGTTGTAGACGATGGTCTCGTCAAAGCCCCAGTGCGGGTAACCGCCGGAAGTCGTAACCGGAAGGGCCGGTCCGCCAATTATCGAAACTTTCGAGATCCCGCCTCCGGCAGGGAAGGAGAAGGCCACCGATTGCCCGTCCGGCGAAAAGGTCGGGTCGGCACCCCCCTCCGTATTGGGAAGCTGCCTCCACTCCGGGTCGTTCGCAGTACGCATGTGGATGGAGCCGGAGGCCTCCGGCACACTCAGAATCGTGCGGCCGTCTGGCGAGATCGCGAGCCTCCATCGGCCACCTTGGCCGAGAATGTCGAGGCCCGTCACTGTCGCCCGCGTCGGGACACCCGGTTCGGGGGCCGGAGGAGACCGGAGCCAGCCCCAGCCAGCGATCAACGTGAGGACGGCAGCGAGGGCTGCGAACGCCATCGTCAGCCGATTCCAGGGACCAGGCATCGTGGCGGGCGTGGCTACCGGCTCCGGGGTCGAGGTCGTTGCGGCTGTCCGAGTCCGCGCCTTGTACGTGAAACTCTCATCGCCGAGCGCCGCTGCAAACTCCGCCGCGCTCGTGAAGCGGTCGGCGGGCAGCTTCTCCAGAGCCTGAGCCAGTGCCGCAGCCACATTCGGAGCCACAGTTCTTCGCGCACTCGTGATCGACGGAGCGTCTGTCGTGAGGATCTGGACCAAGACCGCTTGGGCAGTAGGCGCAGCGAACGGAGGCTGCCCGGCGAGCATCTCGTAGAGCACACACCCCAGCGCGAAGACATCCGACTTCGGGTCCACGTCCCGGTCGCCAGTGGCCTGTTCCGGGCTCATGTAGTGCGGCGTGCCCAAGCTGAGTCCGGTCTCCGTGATGCGTCCGGCACCGGCCTGAGCGACGGCCAGCGCGATACCGAAGTCAGCGACGAGTGGCTCGCCCTGCTCACTCAGGAGGATGTTGCCCGGCTTGATGTCGCGGTGGACGACGCCGTTCCCGTGCGCGTAGTCGAGTGCGCCCGCGACCTTCTGCGTGATAGCGACCGAGTCCTTCACACCCATTTGCTTTTCACGGTCCAGGCGATCCCTGAGCGATTCTCCTTCAACATAGGGCATCACATAGAACACGACCCCGTCCGCCTCCCCGGAGTCGAAGAGCGGCAGGATGTGGGGGTGCTGGAGGTTCGCCGTCGTCTTGATCTCGGCTAGAAAACGCTCGGCTCCGACGACGGCGGCTAACTCCGGCTTCAAGACCTTCAGCGCGACCTTGCGCTCGTGCTTGAGGTCGTCGGCCAGGTAGACGGTGGCCATGCCGCCCTCGCCGAGTTCACGCTCGATCGTGTAGCGGCCTTCTAGGGCCGCATTCAGGCGGGCGACGGCATCCGACATGGAAGACAACATGCGTCTAAGGCGCAGGGGGCGGCAAGCAGCTACGGTGATGATCGCGGGCGGTAAGGGTCGACCGCGCTAGGGACTCACTCCTCGTTGGGGTTGGTTTCGGGGTTGGTTTGGCCCCGTTAGGGCCCCGTTTCGTGGGGCCAGGGCCCGCTAGGGCAACGGGCAAAATCCAGGCAGCACGCTAACTTCCCGGAATCGGGGGTTTCCAGGCGGGGGTTAACAGCCAGGCGCTCTGCCGGTTGAGCTACGCCCCATCAACCGTCTCGATCCCCTCGACGGCCATACGAATCCGAAGGATCGATCCTGCCGATGAGGAACGTCGGGAAGAATCCTACGGAGGAGTCCCCACTCAGGGAGACGGGTCATCACGCTGATTTCGCAGCCTACAGTAATTACACGCCCGGGAAAATGGAAGATAGTGTTGCCCTCCCCCCCGGTCGGGGACACCTTCGGGGGCTCGTGCCCTCCAACCACTTTTCGTTTTCGGTATACGGGGCGCCCGGACCGGAGAGCCAATGAACCGTATCAAGGGAAAAACCGCTGTCGTCACCGGTGCCTCGTCTGGATTCGGGCAGGCCTGCGCGCGCGCCTTCGCTCAACAGGGCGCGAACCTCGTTCTCCTGGCCAGGAGACAGGACCGCCTCGAGGCTCTCGCTGAAGAGCTGTCAGAGACTGGCGTCGATGTCATCACCCGCGTCCACGACGTCAGAGACCGAGCGGCTGCTAGTGCCTTCGCGTCGGATCTGACGGGCCGGGGCATCGTACCCGACATTCTTCTGAACAATGCGGGTCTCGCACGCGGCTTGGTACCCATCCACGAGGGAGAGATTGACGATTGGGAGGAGATGATCGACACGAACATGAAGGGTCTTCTCTATCTGACCCGAGCGATTCTTCCCCTCATGGTCGAGCGGGACGAGGGCCACGTCATCAACATCGGGAGCACCGCGGGCCGCTGGGTCTACCCTGGGGGCAACGTATACAACGCGACCAAGTTTGCCGTGTACGCGCTGAATGAGGCGATGAACATCGACCTCGTAGGCACTAAGCTCCGAGTTTCGGGCGTCGACCCCGGTGCCGCCGAGACGGAGTTTTCGAACGTGCGTTTTCATGGCGACGACGATCGTGCCCGGAAGGTCTATGCGGGTTTTACGCCTTTGACGGCCGAGGACATCGCCGACGTAGTCTGTTATGTCGCCAACGCGCCACCTCACGTGAACGTCCTCCAAGTCGTCATTGAGTGCACGGCTCAGCGATCGGCGGCGGTCCTCCACCGAGAGGCCACGTGAGGAGCCCACGCCCTTGACTCCACTGAAGGCCTCCCCGGGGATCATCGTTTTCGCCCTCTGGCTGCTGGTTTTCGCCGCCAGCAGCCAGATCATGATCATCACGCCCATCCTGCCACAGATCGGCGAAGAGTTGGCGATCGGTGAATCCGCGCTGGGGACCCTCGTCTCGGCCTACTCGATCATGGTCGGGTTCTTCGCCATCATCGCGGGTCCTGTTTCGGACAAGATCGGGCGCCGCCGGATCCTGCTCCTCGGCACCGGCGTGATGACGGGCGCCCTCCTGATGCACCACTTCGTAATCGGATACTACTCCTTCCTGGCTGTTCGGTTGGGCACCGGCTGCGCGGGCGGGATCCTCAGCGGTTCCGCGGTCTCGTACATAGGAGACTTCTTCCCCTATAACCGGCGTGGGTGGGCCACGGGGTGGGTCATGAGCGGGATGGCCTTCGGCCAGATCGCAGGTATCCCGATTGGCATCGTCCTCGCCGGAGCGTACGGATTCAAGGTGCCCTTCTATCTGTTCGCGGTCGCGATGGCGGCGACCTTTACCTTGATCTGGTTCCGGGTTCCCCAGCCGGACGTCCAGCGTGCCGTGGGCCCGCTCACCGTTGCGAGCGCGGTGCGGAACTACCGGGCGATGCTTGCACGAAGCGAGATCACCGCGGCGTCCGTCGCCTACTTCACGATGTTTATCGGAGTCTCGCTCTATGTGGTCTACCTGCCTTATTGGCTGACGCAATCGTTGGGTATGAGCTCGAATGCGATCGCCAGCCTGTTCGTCGTCGGCGGGATCGCGAACGTGCTCACGGGTCCCCGGGCCGGAAGGCTGTCGGATCGGATCGGCCGGAAACCCGTCATCATCCTCTCCTGCGTCGGGCTCTCCATCGTGATGCTTCTGACCACGGTGCTGGTTCGGGAGTTCTGGGTCGCGTATGTGCTCTATTTCTCTACCATGGTCCTGGTGGCGATGCGCCTCAGTCCGTTCTCGGCGTTGTTGACGGCACTTGTGAGCGATGAACGCCGCGGCTCACTGATGAGCATGACCATTGCGTTGGGTCAGGTTGGCTTCGCCGTGGGTGCAGCCGCGGCCGGGCCGCTCTACAGTCGCTTCGGATACGGAAGCAACACGGTCCTCGGAGCCGCCGCCGTAATGATCATGGCTGGGTTGGTCGCCTACCTGGTGCCGGAGCCGGAGCTCCACGCCCATCATTCCGCAGATCGTGCCGACGATCCACTCCCGGATCATGCAGCCGCATCGTGATCAGGGGACGCCGACATTGAACCCGTATTGACTGGACGCTTGGAGATCATCTGAGGCCTAGGCGGTTAGACGGAGTGTAACCACTCCGGCGTCCGAGCCATTACAATTATGGAGGTTCAGACAGGGTCTTTCCGCGCCGCCGGACGCAGCTGCGTTCGGCGGCGCCCTTTCCCCACCGACTGGAGGGCGACGTTGGCCGGATCGCCGAGGCTTGACTTCGAGCGTGACATCATGGAAGTCCAGGAGCAGATTGATGGACTCGTGGCTTCCGCCGAGCGCAGCGGCTTCGATGTCACCGACGAACTCAAGGAGCTCCGGACGAAATTGGACGCCCTCAAGCAATCCACATACCAGAACCTCACCCCCATGGAGCAAGTGCAGGTGGCGCGGCACCCGGAACGCCCCTACACACTCGACTACATCGAGGGGATCTTCACGAACTGGATAGAGTTGCACGGCGATAGAGCTTTTCGGGACGACGAAGCGATCGTCGGGGGCTGGGCGGCGCTCGGTGGGACTCCCGTCATGGTGATCGGCCATCAAAAGGGCCGTGACATGAAGGAAAACCTGCGACGTAACTTTGGAATGGCGCATCCGGAGGGCTACCGGAAGGCCCTGAGGCTCATGCGACAGGCAGAAAAGTTCGGGAGGGCGGTCGTTACCTTCATCGATACCCCCGGCGCCTATCCAGGACTCGGTTCGGAGGAGCGTGGGGTCGCCGAGGCCATAGCGATGAACCTACGGGAAATGGTGCGACTCAAAGTCCCGATCTTGTCGGTGGTCATCGGGGAAGGCGGCTCGGGAGGGGCGCTCGGCCTCGGTGTGAGTGATCGCATCTTGATGCTGGAGCACTCCATATATTCGGTCATCTCGCCGGAGGGCTGTGCCGCCATCCTGTGGCACTCTCGAGACTTCAAGGCGGAGGCGGCGGCGGCGCTCAAGATCACCTCCAAGGATCTATTGGAGTTGGGCGTGGCCGATGAGGTCATTCCCGAGCCGTCGGGGGGAGCGCACTCGGACTGGGACGCCACGATCGCGGCCGTAAAGGAAGCCATCGTGCGTAACCTCACGGAGCTGGGCCGATTCAAGACGGACCGGTTGCTGAAGGCGCGCTGGGCAAAGTACGAAGGAATGGGGGCGTGGGGCGAGTCGGCGGCTAGTACGTCGGCCGACGCCTGAGCAGGGCCCAGACCGATGGCCGGATTCGCCGAGGTTCGCTTCAAGGGTACGCGCAAGGGGTACTTCGCATACGAGGCGCTCGACCTCGCTCCCGGGACCCGGGTCATCGTCGAAGCAGACCGGGGCGAGGATCTCGGCGAGATCACGGCGCTGGGTACGATCGCGGAACGCAAGTGCTCATCCTCCGGGGGGTGCTCCACACCGCTGCCCGAAATGCGTGTTCTCCGGGTTGCCCAGGACGTCGAGAGCGTCCAGATCGACGAACTTCGGGCCGATGAGAACCGTGTCCGTACGGTGACCCGTGAGCTCGTCGAGCGCCATGAGCTGAACATGAAGGTTACCGAGGCCGAGTGGCAGTTCGACAAGAACAAGTTGATCATCTACTTCACCGCGGAACGACGTGTCGACTTCCGCGCACTGGTTCGCGATCTCGCGCGGACCTTCCGGACCCGAATCGAGCTAAAGCAGATCGGGGTCCGTGATGAAGCCGCCCTTCTCGGGGGGGTGGGGCGCTGCGGCCGTGAGCTCTGTTGCTCCACTTGGTTGCCCGAATTGAAGCCCGTCAGCCTACAATTGGCCAAAGATCAGCTCCTGTCGCTGAACCCGGCTCAGATCTCGGGCTGTTGCGGACGCCTCATGTGCTGTCTCATGTACGAACATAAGACCTATGTGGAGGCCCGCCGCCGCTTCCCCCGGGAGGGTAAGCCCCTCCGCACCTCCTTGGGAGAAGAGAAGGTCGTGGGAGTCGACATTCTACGGGAGACCGTCACGCTTCGATCCGCCGAGGGGGAGCCCCGCACCGTATCCCTTGCTGAGCTCAAACGCGAGGTCTCGGCGAAGCCCGAATGAATCGCCGATACCTCACGACTCCGATCTATTACGCGACGGGTGATCCACACCTGGGACACGCCTATACGACCGTGCTCACCGACGCGTTGGCCCGCTACTATCGGCAGACCGGGGCCAAGGTCCGGTTCCTTACCGGGACCGACGAGCATGGCCAAAAAATGCAAGAGACCGCGGCCAAGAAGGGCATCACTCCCATCGAACTCGCCGATCAGATGGTGAAGTCTTTCGATGCGGCCTGGAAAGATCTGAACATCTCGTTCGATCGCTTCATCCGGACCACCGAACCCGATCACGTCAGTGTCGTCACAGCCTTCCTCGAGCGCCTCTGGGCGAAGGGACAGATCTACGATGACCTTTACACTGGCTGGTACTGCATCCACGAGGAGCGGTACTGGACGGAGAAAGACGTCGGAGTGGAGCACCTCTGCCCGGACTGTAAGCGCCCCGTCGATTTCGTAGAGGAAAAAAACTATTTCTTCCGCATGAGCGACTATCAGGAACGGCTGATCCGGCACATCGAGGAGCACCCTGATTGGATCGTTCCCGTGACGCGCCGCAACGAAATTCTCGGGTTCCTCAAGCAGCCGTTGAAGGATCTCTCGATCTCCCGGCCCAAGTCACGCCTTTCGTGGGGCATCACGCTCCCCTTCGATCCCGATCACGTCTGCTACGTGTGGGTGGACGCGCTCATCAACTATGTCACGGCCTCGGATGTGTTGGACCCTGATGGTGGTCCCGATCAACCGGGCTTCACCGATCCGGGGGATTCCTGGTGGCCGGCAAACCTGCACGTCATGGGAAAGGACATCATCACGAACCATGCGGTTTACTGGCCGACGCTCCTCATGGCCGCCGACCTTCCACTTCCGAAACAGATTCTCGCGCACGGCTGGTGGGTGATGGAAGAGGCGAAGATGTCGAAGTCCATGGGCAACGTCGTCGACCCTCTGGAGCTCCGTGAGGATTACGGTGCCGATGGCGTCCGTTGGTACCTGCTCCGGGACATGCCCACCGGCTCCGATGCGTCGTATACGCCTGAGCGCTTTCAGGCGCGCTACGATGAACTCGCCAACGTTCTTGGTAACCTGGCCAACCGTGCTATTTCCATGATCGACAAGTATCGGGAGGGGGTCATCCCGGAAGCTGCGGGGGACGGCTTGGACAGTGAGATCGCTTCGACCCTGAGTGAGGTGACCGAGCACATGGATGGGCTACGGGTCCATGACGCCCTGGCCACGGCCATGGAACTCGCCAGGACGGCCAACGGCTATGTGGACAGCCGCGAGCCGTGGGCTCAAGCTAAGGACGTGTCCGGTGCGGGGGATCTCGACGAAACCCTTGCATCGCTCGCCCGGGTGCTGACCGTCCTGACCGCCCTGTTTCAACCCGTGACACCGAAAAAGATGAGGGACCTCGCCCGCCAGTTGGGTTTGGAGTCCGTGCCGACCCTCGACCAGGCCTTCGCCATCCCGCTAGGAGGTCTGAGGATCGAAAAGGGAGGGCCCCTCTTCCCGCGGCCGGACCGGTAGTAGCCTACCGCGTCTCTCACACAACGCACCCAGCTCGAGCAAAGCTCCCCTGAGACCGGAGCTCAGCTTGACACTCTCCGACGACACGGAATATGTTCCCGCCTTCGCTGAAAGGGCACCCATGGCCGGTACGGAACGATTCGCTCGCAATGGGCCGAGAGGCATCGGCCCGAGATCCGGACGAGCCCCTTCAGGACGAGCCCGATCAGGACGAGCCCGATCATGACGAATCAGCGGTGGACCTTTGTTTGTGTCTCCGAGGATAAGCGTCCGGTGCGGCAGTTCAGCCTATCTGCTCGGGCGCTGCACTATACTCCCTCCCTGACCGCCGCTGCCGTCACGGTCCTTTCCGCGCTGAGCATGATCGTCGCTCTCGACGGATCGGCCCGGCTCGAGGTGCATAAGCTCCGTGGGGAAAAAGCCGCGATCTCCCGAGAAGTCGAGTCGATACGGATGAGGGTCGGCCTGATGGAAGGGTCCATCGATGGATTCATCGAGAACGACGAGCAGTTTCGGGTTCTCGCGGGTCTAAGTCCCATCGACCCAGAAATCTTCGAGGTGGGCGTCGGTGGGCCGGGCATGACGGCGTTCGCATCCGATCCGATGTGGGAGACCGATCCGGCGACCGCCGAGGCTGTCTTCACGACGGCCTACGACCTCGCGGCATTGGAGCGGCGGGCAAACCTGCTCTCGCAAAGTATGCAGCAAGCCATGGACGGCCTCTTGGCGAACTACGCTCTTCTCGAGGCGACTCCGTCCATCCTGCCGGCCGAGGGGATGGTCAGCAGCCAGTTCAGCGCTGCCCGATCGCATCCCCTCTACCACGAGCAACTCCCACACGTCGGTATTGATCTGAGCGCCGTGGACGGCACGCCGATTCTTTCGGCCGCAAATGGATTTGTCTCTTATGCGGGCTGGAAATCGGGCTACGGCTATACGGTCGAGGTCGACCACGGGTTCGGAATCATGACCCGCTATGCGCACGCCTCTCGGATACTCGTCAAGGGGGGGCAGGCGGTGACACGGAGCGAGATTCTCGCGCAGGTCGGCAGGTCCGGTACGGCTACGGCCAGCCATCTCCACTACGAAATCTGGGTGGATGGCGAGGCCAAGAACCCCAGGGACTATATCCTGAACGGAGTAATCCCCTAGCGGCGACCGTCGGCTGCGACGGTCGCGCTTCACCGCCACCGTCGTCGAGCTTGATGCGTCCTCGGCCGTTCAGTATTTTTTGCCAAGCTTTCCGGCCACATGCAACGGAGTTGGACATGAAGCATAGCAAGTGTCTGCTGGCCCTTCTGGGAACCGCACTTCTCTCCGCCTGCGGTCCCACCCAGGTGGTGGTGGTCGCGGAGGTCGGCCAGGACGACCCGACCCAAGCTGGCGAGGCCAGGGCGTTGGCCGACCTAGAGGTTCGCCTGGTCCCGTTCGATCGGGACCTCATTTTCGATTCGATGACGGCCGCGGCCACGAGTCCCGAACCGGCGATCCCGGACTCGGTGCTAGAAGCTCAGGCTGAGGTGGCCGCGGCACAGCAGGCCTGGCGCGACTTGGAGGCCCGGTGGAACATCCTTCGTGACACGCTGCAGTCCCTGAGTGACGAGCTCGAGCAGTTGAGCCGGGGGCAAGCGCAGTACCGCCTTCTTTTCAGGGATTTTGAGGAACTTGATGGCGAGTACGCCGCCGTAGAACGGCAGCGTGACCAGGCCTTCGAAGACTTCACGACCCTCCAGGCCGCCTCCATGGCAGCCGCTGAAGAAACCCGGATGGTCCGTCAGCAGTGGGGGGACGAGGCGTTCGTCGACGTCGGCATGGCGATGGCCCTGCACGAACGGGCCAGCGGACTCGCGACGCTTTATGACACGACCGACGCCAGCGGCGTCGCCGACGGGTTCGAGGCCGATGCGGGGGACTATTGGGTAACGGCCCGGTACGAGCTCCCCTATACGGAGCTCTACTGGAACGTCCCCGTAACGGTGGTCGGCGGCGAGCCCGCACAGGTCCGACTCACGCGAGACAACGCTACGGTTCGACCGAACTTGTAGGCCGTCCCGAGACTCGACGGCGAGAAGCCTCGGGGGTCCTGAGCGGCCCCCGGGGTTTTCGAATAGTTTACGTCATGAGCACGAACCCTCCGCCCGGCGCTAATCCGACGCTCCACGTCGACGAGAATCGGGTTGCGTGGATCACCTTCGACGACCCAGAGCGTAAGGTGAACGTGCTCAGCGAACAGGTCCTTACCCGATTCGGTGAGCATCTGGGCGAGGTACGGAATTTGGCGCGGCAAAGCAGGGTGCACGTGGTCGTACTGTGGAGCGCGAAGAGCGGGTTCATTGCGGGAGCCGACCTAGCCGCGATCGAAGGCCTCGAGGATCCGGCCAAGGGAGCGGAGGGAGCCCGGTTCGGACAACGTATCTTCGGCTCCTTGAAAGAAGTCGGCATCCCGACTGTTGCGGCTGTACACGGGATTTGCCTGGGCGGCGGCGTGGAGATGGCGCTCGCCTGCAGTCATCGTGTGGCTTCCGATTCACCCTCCACCAAGATGGGTCTCCCCGAGGTACTTCTGGGAATCCTACCTGCGTGGGGGGGAACGACCCGACTGCCCCGGCTGATCGGAGTCGAGGATGCCTTGGGCTTGTTGCTCAGCGGCCGCCAGGTGTCGTCTTCCACCGCCCGGCGCATGGGACTCGTGGACGACGTCGTTCCAGCGGATCTCTTCCGAGAGAAGGTCGCCGCCTTCGCGGCAGAAGCAATCTCAACCAAGAAACCACGGCTGCGACGCCCTCTCTTGAAGCGCCTCAAGGACGGCACCGCCCCGGGCCGCCGGTTGGTCCTTTTCTTCGCAAAGAAGCAAGTCATGCGACGCACGGGAGGCCACTACCCAGCGCACTTGAAGATCCTCGAGGTCGTGGGCCGGAGCGTACGAGAGCCCCTCATGAAGGCTCTCGAAATCGAGGCGAAAGCCGCCGGAGAACTCGTTGCGTCGCCCGTCTGCAAGAATCTGATCCACGTCTTCCACCTCCGAGAGGAGGCACGCAAGGGAACCGGAGTCGATGACGAGGCCATCGAGCCCGGACGTGTAGAGTACCTTGCGGTGCTGGGAGCCGGCGTAATGGGCGGTGGAATCGCACAACTCGCTGCTTACAAGGGCATTCGCGTCCGCATGAAGGACATTCACCGCGAAGCTATCGTGAGCGGCCTTCAGCACGCCGCGGGGCTTTTCGACGACTTGGTAAAGCGAAAGAAGCTTCGCCGCCGTGAGGCGGTTCAGGGGATGTCGCTCATCTCCGGTGGCCTTGGATACGAGGGATTTGCACGACAGGACCTGGTGGTTGAAGCGGTCGTCGAAAAGATGGATATCAAGCGGATCGTCCTGCGGGAAACGGAGGACACCGTTCACAAAGAGTCCGTGTTGGCCACAAACACGTCTTCGCTGTCCGCGGACGAAATGGCGTCTGCCTTGGCCCGTCCGGAGAACTTCGTCGGCATGCACTTCTTCAACCCTGTCCACCGTATGCCCCTGGTTGAAGTCGTGCGCGGGACGCGTAGCAGTGATCACGCGGTGGCCACCACTTATGCGCTCGCCCTCAAGCTCGGAAAAGTGCCTGTGGTGACCAAGGCCGGACCCGGCTTCCTGGTGAATCGCATTCTGGGCCCCTATATGAACGAGGCAGGCTTTCTCCTCGCCGATGGGGCCAGTGTCGAAGCCGTCGACCGCGCCGCGAAGAAGTTCGGAATGCCGATGGGACCCCTGCGACTCGTGGACGAGGTCGGCATCGACATCAGCCGGCACGCCGGGCAGTCGCTGCATGAGGCCCTCGGTGACCGGTTGTCTCCCTCCCCGCCCCTGGTGGCGCTGGCGGACAGTGGGCGTTTGGGTAAGAAGGGGGGGATCGGCTTCTATCGGTACGACAACGGCAAGGAGAAGGGCTCCGACCCCGAGATTTATGCAGTCCTCGCTACAACGGTGCCGCCCGTTCGTGCGACGATCGGGGAGCGCGAGATCCGTGGCCGCCTAGTGCTGGCCATGGTGAACGAGGCCGCTCGAGTTCTGGATGAGGGCATCGTCGGACGAGCGAGTGACGTAGACCTCGCGATGATCATGGGGACGGGCTTTCCACCTTTCCGTGGCGGCCTCCTTCGGTTCGCCGACACGATCCACACCCGAACCATCCTGAGCCGCCTGAACGATTTCGAGGAGAGATACGGCGCCCGCTTTACGCCGGCTGATCTTATTCGCCGTCTGGCCAGAGAGAACCGTGGGTTCTATGAGTCCTTCCCAGGCTGAGGTTTGGGGAGTGGTTCCCTGCTCCGGCCGTTCCAGCCGGATGGGCACGCCCAAGGGGATGCTCGACGCGGGAGGGCGAACGTTCATCGAACGCGTGGTTCACGCGCACCGAGCCGGTGGCTGTAGTCGGGTGCTGGTCGCACTCCCCACGCTGGACGGACCCGAGGCCGCCGAGGCGGCAGAGGTGGGAGCAGAGGTAGTGATGAACCCCTCCCCCGAGGAAGGCCCGATCGGGTCTCTACGGGCTTCGCTCCAGGCCCTCGATGATTCCGTCGAGGGAGTTTCCTTCTGCCCCGTAGATCATCCTTTGATTCGCGAAGACACCGTACGAAAACTGATCGAAATGTTTTGGCGAAGCCAAGCGCCGCTGGTCGTGCCCACATTCGACGGCAAGCGAGGTCATCCCGTCCTCTTCGGGAGGGTGCTGTTCGACGAACTCCTGAGTGACGCGCTCCCGGAGGGTGCCCGCACCGTGGTGCATCGGCACCTCGACGAGGCCGTATCGGTCCCAGTCGACGATGAGGGCACCGTCATCGACATCGATGATATGACAGCGTACCGCCGTCACTGCCCCGAGGAATACCGCCTCCGCGTCCAGGACCGATGACGGACCCCCAAGACCCATGACGAACCCCAAGAACGCGCCACTCACGCCCATGGAGGCGACGGCAGAGGTGCTCAACGCCCAGCAGGCCCGCCAGCCGATGGCGCTAATCGTTTCGGTGTCCGGCCCTCCGGAGCTTGTGGGTAAACGGGTGGTGGTCCGTCAGGCCAAGGGGGGGGCCAAACACCTCGTGGGATCCTTCGGTGATGTCGACCTCGACGACGCGGCCTTGGCGCTCGGAACGAAAAGACTCGAGGAGCGCAGAACCTCGACGGAGGGGGTCCACGAGCTGAAGTCGGCCACTGGACCGACGATCCACGTGTATGTCGAGGCGCATCATCCTCATCCGGACCTGGTGATCGTCGGCGCGGGTCATATCGCACAGCCGATGTGCTCGGTGGGCGCGGTGATGGGCTTTCGCGTCATCGTGGTGGACGATCGGCCCGACTTCGCCACTCGGGAGCGCTTCCCGGAGGCCGACCGCATCGTTAGGGTCGACTTCAGGGATCCGTTCGCGGACGTCCCCATCCACTCCACGAGTCACGTCGTGCTCGTGACCCGAGGACACAAGTACGATTTCGAGTGTCTCCGCCACTTGCTGAAAACCGAGGTGGAGCCACCTTACGTAGGCATGATCGGAAGCCGCCGACGCGTGAGGGCCGCTTTTTCACAGCTCCAAGGCGAAGGAATGCCGAGGGATCGGCTCTCCCGGGTGCGCGCCCCGGTCGGACTGGACATCGGGGCCGAAACACCCATCGAGATCGCAGTTGCGGTCCTTGCGGAGATCATCCTCCAATGGAGAGGCGGCACCGGCGCGCCCTTGATGGACCAGGAGCGGATTCTGGATCGATTTTTCAAAGAGACGGAGCTTTGACAGCCACCGAAAATGAATAGCCACAACGACTACGACCTCTATCAAGCCATCGCCGAAAAGGTCCGTGGGGGCCGCACCATAGCTTTGGCGACGATCGTAGCTGCAAAGGGCTCCGTACCTAGGGGTGTGGGAGCCAAGATGCTCGTCGACCCCGGAGAGGAATTGGTGGGCACGGTGGGTGGCGGGTGCGGTGAGGGAGAGGTGATCGAGGCCGCGCACGAGGTGATCCGCACCGGAGAGGCCCAGATGGTCTCGGTGGACCTGACCGAGGATCTGCTGTCGCTGAGTCCGGCGGTGTGCGGAGGCACGATGGAGATTTTCGTGGAGGCCATCAGCGAGTGACGGATGTCAGCAGCGACGGATGAGGGCCCGCCACTCGTCCGAATTCACTACCTCAGGCCGCCCGATCGGGAGCAGGTCTACACTCAGTATCTGATCCACGAGGAAGACGGCGTAAAGGTCACCTACGCCCGTGACCTGAACCTCGAGTCACCGATTCGAATCGCCGGAGACGTGGTACTGGAGACCGGTTCCGATGCGATCTGGTTCACCTTCCCCGACGCCTGGCACGATATCGGAATCTTCCATCGTGCCGACGGCTCGTTTACCGGCACGTACGCGAACATCCTGACCCCGTGCGTCTTCGAAGAGGGCGGGATCTGGCGGACCACCGATCTGTTCCTCGATCTCTGGCTCGATCCGACCGGGCACCTCCTGACGCTCGACGAGCAAGATCTGAACGAAGCGGAGGTGAGCGGATGGGTCGATCCGGATACTGCTCGGCGGGCCCGGGAAGAGGTCAGGACGCTGTCCGCGCAGGCTGCAGCCGGGCTCTGGCCCCCGGGCATTGTCGGGGAGTGGACCCTCGCCCGAGCCCGGGAGTTGATCGCCTGACTCGCTTTACACAGCGAGCGGTTTAGTCGCTTGCACTCTCGTTAGCCAACTCAGCGGAGCAGACGCGGGAGAGGTCTACGTGAAGTCGCTTCAGCACGGTGGGGTCTTCCCTGAGACAGTCGATCAACCGGTCATAGCCTGCCATCGACTCGGCAGGTATTTCGACCTCCTCGTGGTGAAACGATCCGTCATCGGCAAAAAGCAGCCGGATCGTGGCGAGTTTCTCGCTCAAACGCCGTCTCCGGCGTCCTCCTCAAGCAGTCGGTCGATCACGTCTTTGACCCCCTCGAACTCATTCCAACGCACCACGCGAATAGCCATGCCCCCACCCTTGCTCACGAAGATCGTCGGAGTGCCGCTCACACCCAATTCCATGCCCAAGCGCATGTTGGCGCTGACCACCTCGGCGTGACGGTCACTGTCGAGACAGTTGGAGAAGTCATCCGTGTCGAGACCGATCGCGGCAGCATAGCCTTCAAAGGCGCCCATGGGAGAACTCTGGCTCCCCGCCCACGACGACTGGCGCGAGAACAGTTGATCGTGGAAGGGCCAGAAGTACTGATCACCCTGATCATGCGCGCAGCGCGCAGCCCGGGCCGCAAGGAACGCGTGAAAGTGTCCCGCAACGAGGGGAAAGTCGTGGAATACGAATCGGGCGATTCCCGACTCGACGTACATCAAATCGATCTGAGGCTTCACGAAGGTGGCGAACTGTTGGCAGGCGGGGCATTGAAAGTCGCCGAACTCCAGGATCGTTATGGGCGCGTCGGGGTCCCCGCGCTCGACGCCGGTCGCCGTCTCAACCAACCACGCGAGGTCCTCTATTTCGCCCTGCACGATGCTCGCGACCGGCTGAGTCGCGGCAGAGCTCAGGCCACCCCCCACAGCCGACCACCCGAGAGCTCCAGCAGCGATCGCGGCCGTCGCACCCAAAACCCACCAAAACGCCTTGAGATCCCCGCCATTATTCTTAGCCACCATTCACTCCATTGCTCGATGTACGGCCACGGCATGGCCCCCGTACCACTGATGTAGCACGCTACACGGACTCGCCTAAGATGCTCCCCAACGTGACTCAGTGCAATCAGGGCTGGAGAGCTTCCATATGATCAAGGCGGGCGAGCTTCGACGCGATCAGGTCAGGAGAGCTTCCATGACCGAGGCGATATTGGAAAGATCGTCGAAAACCGCGTCGGCCCCGGTGGTCTCGAGCCGCTCCCGCGAGATTCGCCCGGTCGCCACGGCGATTGTTCTCATCCCCTCGTGCTTTCCGCACTCCACGTCTCGGTGAGTGTCACCCACGATGACGGCCGATTCCGCGGAAAAGCGTACGCCCCAGGCGTTGAACGCCCGCTCGAGCGCGATGGCCGGCAAGTGCTCACGAACCTCGTGATCGGAGCCGTATCCGCCCACCGTGAGGCGCTCGGCAAGTCCGACAGACCCGAGCTTCACCCGGGCCCCTCGAATGATGTTGCCGGTGACCAGCCCCAACGCCACATCGGGTTCGGCAGCGAGAGCCTCGATGAGGCCCGCCACTCCTGGTAGCAGCCTCATCGGATTGTCGCTGATGCGAGCCTCGAGCTCTCCGACGTAACGGTCCCAAAGCTGGGGGAGCCCAGCATCGACGGCAGCGTCCTCCAGCCCAGCATCCGTCAGAAGCTCTCGGGCGATCTGCGGATCGGTCTTTCCCGAAAATTCGTGAGAATCAATCGATCCGGCGGTACCGAACGTCTCCAACATCGCAGTGTGGAAGGCGACCTTGGCCGGCCCCCCTCGCACAAGCGTGCCGTCGATGTCGAAGAGAACGAGCGTGCGCATCGATCACAGATCCACGAGCAGGGCCGGGTCCACGTTCCCGCCGCTCACAACCGCAACGACGCCGAGCCCCTCCGACTCCACCCGGCCGCTCCGCAACGCGGCAACCGTGGCGGCTCCGGAGAATTCGACCACCAGTCTCTGCTGCTTGAACAGGAGCGAGGCAGCGGAGCGGATCGCATCGTCATCCACGAGCACGACTTCATCCACAAACTCGCGGACATGCTTGAAGGTCAAATCCCCGGTGCGCACCGGCACGAGGCCGTCCGCGACGGAGGCGCAATGATCGAGCATGACCGGACCGCCGGCCTCGAGAGCCGCCGTCATGGACGCGCCGCCTGTCGGCTCCACCCCGAAGATCCGGACGTCGTGCCGCAGTCGGCGAAGGGCCGCCGCGGTTCCGCTGCACAGCCCTCCACCGCCGATGGGCACCAATACCGAGTCGAACGCATCCCAATCCTCGGCGATCTCGAGCCCCACCGTGCCGGCACCGGCGATGATCGTGGCGTCATCAAAGGGCGGGACCATCACGAGTCCCCGCTCCTTGGCGATCGACTCCGCTCTGGCCATCCGTTCAAGGGAAGTCGTTCCCTCCAGCACGACTTCGGCACCCAACCGCTGTGCCGCGTCTAGCTTGATCTGAGGCGACGTGGTCGGCATCACCACGACGGCCCGGGTTCCGTGGAGTTGAGCGGCCAACGTGACCGCCTGTGCGTGGTTTCCGGATGAGTAGGTGATCACGCCCCTCGAGCGGACGTCAACGGAGAGCCGGGAAACGTAGTTGTACGCCCCCCGAAATTTGAAGGAACCCGCCCGCTGAAGAGATTCCAGCTTGAGTCGGATGTCGGAACCCAACTCACGCGTCAATACGTCTGAAGGATAGAGCGGGGTACGCACGATGGCCGGGCGGATCCTCTCGTGCGCTTCCCTGATGGCATCCAATCCGACTAGGTCGTCACTCACCTTCCGTGTCGGGGTCCATCCCGACCGCTTCACCGGCCACCGAGTCCACGGAGGCCCCGGCACCGTCTTCGGCCCCCCCAGACGCTGACAAAGCCACCCCCGGATCCTCCGGAATCACACGAGCCACGTCCATGACGCTGTCGTCGGCATCGAGGTTGACGAGGCGAACACCCTGTGTCGCTCGGCCGATCACACGGATCTCCTCGATGCGTTGACGATTGATGACCCCGTTCCGAGTGATCACCATGAGCTCGTCCTCGGGTACCACTGACTTGATCGCGACCACCTTCCCCGTCCTCTTGGTGGTCTTCAGGTTGATCACGCCCTTCCCGCCGCGCGCCTGGAGCCGGTAGGCGTCTATCTCGGAGCGCTTTCCCATCCCCGATTCGGACACCACGAGCAACGTGGCTTTGTCACGCGCCACCACCACCATGCCGACCACGCGGTCGTCGCCACGCAGACGGATGCCTCGGACGCCCTCCGCTACCCGACCCATCGCACGAGCGTCCGACTCGTGAAAGCGGATCGCGAGGCCGTCCCGCGTCGCGAGGAGCACCTCGTCGTCTCCGCCGGTGACCTGAACATCGATCAACTCATCCCCCTCACGGATGTTGATCCCGATCAGGCCCACCGAACGCACATTTCCGTACGCCGACAGCGCGGTCTTTTTGATCTTGCCACCTCTGGTGCAAAACAAGAGGTAGCGATCGTCCGAGAACCCCCGGACCGGAACCACCGACGCGATCTCGTCCGCGGGATCGATGTTCAGGAGGTTCACGATCGGCTTTCCGCGCGAATGCCGGCCGGCCGCCGGGATCTGCCACACCTTCAGCCAATGGCACTGACCCGACCGGGTGAAGATCATCAGGTATTCGTGAGCGGACGCCACAAAGAGGTGCTCGACCCAGTCCTCGTCCTTGGTGCCCATCCCCTGCAGCCCCCGTCCTCCACGCCTCTGGGCGCGGTAGGTGTCGACCTCGGTCCGCTTCACGTAGCCCTCGCGCGAGACCGTGATGACCATCTCCTCATCCGCGATCAGGTCCTCGACGTTCAACGAAGAGGCGTCCCCGACGATCTCGCTCCGCCGTTCGTCTCCGTACTTCTTATCGATCGCCTCGAACTCCTCGCAGATGATCTCCATCCTGCGATCGCGGCTCTCGAGAATCCCGCGAAGCTCCTCGACCGTAGCAAGCACCGCGGTGAGTTCCTCTTCGAGCTTCTCCATCTCCAGCCCGGTGAGCCGGGCCAACCGCATATCCAGGATCGCCTTGGCTTGCTTCTCCGACAGCTCGAAGGACTCCTGCAGACGCTCCGACGCGATCTCGGCATCCCGTGAGCCCCGGATGATCTTGATCACCTCGTCGATATTGTCGACCGCGATCTTGAGGCCCTCGAGGATGTGCGCTCGCTCCTCGGCTCTGTTCAGATCGAAGGCCGTCCGACGCACGACCACCACGTGGCGATGATCGATGAAGTGCTGTAGCATCTGCCGGAGCGTAAGGACGCGAGGTACCCCATCGACGAGAGCCAGCAGAATCGTGCCGAACGTCGACTGCATCTGCGTGTGCTTGTACAGCCGGTTCAAGACGATCTGCGGGATGGCGTCCTTCTTGAGCTCGATTACGATCCGGAGTCCGTCCCGGTCGGATTCGTCTCGCATGTCACGGATGTCAGTCAGCTTCTTGTCCCGCACGAGCTGGGCGATCTGCTCGATCAGGCGGGACTTGTTGACCATATATGGAATCTCCGTCACGACGATCCGTTCGGAGTTCGTATCCATCTCCTCGATCGTGGCGCGCGCGCGCATGACGATGCGGCCCCGGCCCGTTCGGTAGGCATCTTCGATGCCCGAGCGGCCACAGATGAACCCGCCCGTCGGGAAGTCGGGACCTGTCACGAGCTGCTCGAGACGCTCCTGCGGAAGCTCGGGATCGGAAATCAGCGCCGTCGCCGCCGCGAGGACCTCCCGAAGGTTGTGCGGTGGAATGTTGGTGGCCATTCCAACGGCGATTCCCGAACTGCCGTTGACCAGCAAGTTCGGCACCTTCGCTGGAAGAACCGTCGGCTCCTCCAGTCGCCCGTCGAAGTTGGGCGTGAAGGCGACCGTCTCCTTCTCGATGTCCTCTAGAAGCTCCCCCGCCAGGGAGGTCAGGCGGGCCTCCGTGTACCGGTATGCCGCCGCCGAATCGCCGTCGATGGACCCGAAATTCCCCTGGCCGTCGACGAGGGGATAGCGAAGCGAGAACTCCTGGACCATCCGCACCATTGAGTCGTACACGGCGGAGTCGCCGTGGGGGTGGTACTTACCGAGCACGTCCCCGACCACCGTGGCCGATTTCTTGTACCCCCGCCCCGAGCTCAGCCCGAGCTCGCTCATGGCGTACAGGATGCGCCTGTGAACCGGCTTCAGACCATCGCATACATCGGGGAGCGCTCTCTGCACGATGACGCTCATCGAGTAGTCGATGAATGAATCGCGCATTTCGTCTTCGAGAAGGCGTTCGAGAACCTTCTCCCCACCCAATATGAGTTCGTCGTCTGCCATCAGTCAGCCTTGAAAGGAAGCCGGTGCGTCCCTGTCGATCGACCGGTCCAGGCTGAATCGGCGATAGCCTGCATGAGGCGGGTGACGGTGACGCGGAAGGTGCCGGCAGCGAGGGCGTTGCGAGACGCAAAAAAAGCGTTGTTCGAGAGTTCGAGGGAGCGCCTCAAAGAGACTCCACGAAGGGAGGTTGCATCGGTCCTAAGTTGTTGAAAACTAACGAAAAAGCAGCCCTCGAACAATTCCCGGAGAGACCGCTCGCTCTAGCCACGCACTCGTCTGCCGGGGGGTCGCCGCGTCGGTGGATAGCTCTCCTTTGATCTCATCCGCGATGGCGCCGGCCACCTCATTCTGGAGGGCCAGGACATCCGAGAAGCTTCTTTCGTAGCTGCGAGCCCGGATGTGGGTGTCACTCGCTCCGTGGATCAACTGCACTGTGATTCGGACGTCGTCGCCCGCACGAAACACCGAGCCCTCCACGACCGCCTCCACGCCGAGCTCATGCGCAATTACGGGAATGGTCTTGTCGGTCACCGCGTACTGCGCCACGGACGTCCTGGATACGACCCGAACCTCCGGAAACTGGCTCAGGCGCTCGAGCAACACCTCGTGCATGCCCGGGGCGAAGTAGTCCTGCTCGGCGTCTTCCGAAAAATCCTGTAACGGCAGGACCGCGAGAGAACGGATCGCTTCGTCCGGGTCGTAGGCCCTAGGAATGACGGATGGCCCCAGAACGCCGTTCACTGTATCGGTGCCCCGAACGGTGTTCAGAATCCACCAGGAACCGACGCCGCCCACAGCGAGCAGCGTCACGGCCAGAAAAGCCAGACGAGGAAGAACACCGGCAGCGGTACCGGCGGGGTCGTGATCGCCCTCACGATCGAGAGCTGCCGTCACCTGGATGCCGTCGGCTGTGATATCGAAAACCCAGGCTAGCGCCACGACGACGGGGAATCCCAGAATCGTGAAGACCACGACGAGCTGGAGAGCCCACTCGGCCGAGAAGGCGGGTAGGACGATTTCACCGAGCTGTAACACCACGAAGGCGACGGCCGCGTAGCCCACAGCCACCCGGAAGACATGACGACGCCGAAGCTCCACCAGGAAGCACGAAAATTTGGAAGGCTGTTCACCCATGGTCTTCAGCCAGTCAGTCCAATGTACCGCGGATACTCGACCTTCTCTCAACATCGCTCTGCCCTCACCCTCTTTCAAACTTTCCGACGCCTCAATCGCTAGGCGACTCTTGAATTACTAGACGAGGGACGTGCCGAAACGGTCACATCGATTCACACGCCATAACCCTTCAGGCCACGGCAACGAAGTCCGTGACCTCTTTCCAGCCCGCGGATTCGAGTTCGGCCCGGATCTCCGATCGGACGCCCTCTTGGCCGACCGCCGCCACGAAGAAGCCGTCCCGATAATCGCCGATCTCGGACGGGGGTATGACGGGGGCTCCATAAATGCACTGATCGATCTTCCGCGGATTCAAATCGACGAACGCCCGGACGGTCCCGCCCTGCTCCTGGACCTCCCGCGCGAATGCCTTCCCGATGGGACCGGCTCCCCAAACCACCACGCCATCGCGATCCCGCACCAGCGTGGCGAGCAGGTAGTGCACCTTGCAGCGCCGAAAGGCCTCGGGCGTATATGCCTCATTCCTAACGGAAGCCCGATCGTCTCGGATCCGCCACTGGAGCAGCACGTGATCGACCGCCGCCAGACGGGCGCCAGACCGCCACAGACGAAGCAACAGATCGTAGTCCTCCGGCCACCCCCGGTCGACGTATCCGCCCACTTCCGCCACGACACTCGTCCTCAAGAAGAAGGTAGGGTGCGCCAGCGGGCATTCGACGAACAGATTCCTTTCCACATCCTCCGGGGTGCGAATCTTGTTGATCCAGTCCTCGTACCGTCGACCCCCGTCACGGAGAGCAGCCGTAGGGAAGTACCGCACACCCGCACCGCAACCGGCCAGGTCGGGTCTCCTCTCCAGTAGCGCGAACTGTTCGGCGAACCGAACCGGCTCCGCAATGTCATCGGCGTCCATACGTGCCAGATAACGGCCACCCGCGAGCGCCCGACCCGCTTCGAGCGCGCGAACGATCCCCCCGGGGGCCTGGCGGACCAGGCTGACGCGGGAGTCTTCAGTGGCCCATGCCGAAAGGAGCAGCGCGCTCTCGTCCGTCGAGCCATCGTCCACCGCGAGCACCTCGAAGTCCTCGAAAGTCTGAGCGCGAAGCGACGCGATGCACTCGGGCAAGTACGGCGCTGCGTCGCGCACCGGGAGAAGGACCGAAATCGCCGGCGGCATTTCAGCCCACGGCCCCGCCCGCCGCCGTGCCCAATGCCGCGCCTGCTGCCCCGACCAGCACCTCGGCGAGATACCGCCCGGTCGCGCTCTCGGGAATGGAGACCACGGCCTCCGGACGTCCCATCGCCACCACCTGTCCTCCTTGGGCGCCCGCCCCAGGCCCCAGGTCGATGACCCAGTCGGCCGCCTTGACGACTTCCAGATTGTGCTCGATCACGAGCACGGAGTTGCCTGCATCCACCAGCCGGTTCAACACCTGAAGAAGCTTCCTTATATCCTCGCCCGAAAGACCGGTCGTCGGCTCGTCCAAGATGTAGAGCTTACGTCCCTTCTTTCCGGAGGCACCCGCCAACTCGCGAGCAATCTTGAGCCGCTGGGCCTCACCCCCGGACAGGGTGGGGGCCGGCTGCCCGAGCTTGACGTAACCGAGACCGACCTGCTGAAGCTGCCAGAGAATCCGCCCCAGCCGGGTCTGGCCGATGAAAAAACGGATCGCCTCATCGACCGTAATGTCAAGCACCTGCGCCACGTTCCGTCCCTTGAAGTGCACGTCCAGCAACTCGGAGCGGTAGCGCGTGCCGCGGCAGGCATCGCACTGGACGTAGACGTCGGCCATGAAGATCATCTCGATCTCGACGTATCCCGCCCCCTGGCATGCCTCGCATCGGCCGCCCTTGACGTTGAATGAGAAGGCCCCCGCGCTATACCCCCGCTCGCGGGCGAGTGGCTGGGCTGCGAACAACTTCCGGACTTCATCCCACGCCTTGATGTACGTGACCGGGTTGGACCGTGGTGTTCGCCCGATCGGAGACTGATCGACTAAAACGACCTCGTCGATCATGGAGGCCCCTTCGAGGGAGCCAACGTCGCCAATCAACTCGCCAAGGTGCTCACGGGCACTCGTCTCGCCACCCTTCAGCTCCCGCTCCAAAGCACGGTAGAGGACGTCGTGAACCAGCGTCGACTTTCCGGACCCCGACACCCCAGTTACGACGGTCATCGCTACGAGCGGAATTTCTACATCGACACCCTCGAGGTTGTGGAGGCGCCCACCGGCGAGGCTCAGCCTGGGTCCATCCACCCGCCTTCGTTCATCAGGAACCGGAATTTCGGATCGCCCCGAGATGTACCGCCCGGTGGTGCTGTCGGCTCCGGCGAGCTCGTCGGGGGAACCCTGGAAGACGACACTGCCACCCTTCTCCCCCGAGGCGGGACCCAACTCGAGGACGTGGTCGGCTTCACGGATGGCTAGGGGGTCATGCTCGACGACCACTACGGAGTTCCCCGCATCGCGCAGTTGCCCGAGAAGCGTCAGGAGGGCCGACGTGTCTTTGGGGTGGAGCCCCACGGTCGGCTCATCGAGGACGTACAGCGTGTCCACGAGCCGAGAGCCCAGCGAGTTGGCGAGATTGATGCGCTGGGCTTCACCCCCGGAAAGGGTTCGCATCTGGCGGTCCAGAGAGACGTATCCGAGGCCCACGTCGACGAGGAAAGCCAGGCGAGCGTGTAGTTCCCGGAGAATCGTCTCCGCGATCTGCGCCTCCATCTCACTCAACTCGAGCCCGGCGACCCATATCTGGACCCGCTCGATTGGTAGCCTGCTCACCTCGGCGATGGACCGATCGCCGATCTTGATGTTGAGCGCCCCGGGTCGAATTCGTGCACCGCCGCAGTCGCGGCATACCTGCGGGCTCTGGTACTGACGAAGAAACACACGGATGTATTGCTTGTAGCGCTTCCGCTCCCGCCCGACCAGGAACGGGATTACCCCCTTGAAGCCCTTTGCTCCGTAGAGGACGCTCTCCCGGAAGTCCTCGGGAAGCTCCGCCCACGGACAGTAAAGCGACGCTCCCTGGTCCAGGGTGAAGGTGCGCAGATTCGCCCGCTCACGGCGATAGCGGGGCTTGGACCAGGGATCGACCGCTCCGTCGTCGATCGAGCGGGCGGGATTCGGTACGATGAGATCGACGTCGTAGTCCAGCGTGGCGCCGAAGCCCGTACACAGCGGGCACGAGCCGTACGGATTGTTGAAGGAGAACAGTTGCGGCGTCGCCTCGAAGAACTCGATATCCGGGTGTTTCGGGCAACGGAAGTGCTCGGTGAACGCCAGGCGTTCGGTGACCTCGCGAGAAGGAGAGTCGCAACCCCCGCCGTGGATCAGTACGATGGCCTCGCCCTCACCCTCGATGAAGCAGGTGCTCAGCGAGTCGGCCAGGCGATCGCGGTCCTCGGCGGAAATCGTCAGACGATCCACGACGACGAGCGCCTCCGTGGTCTCTGTGAGATCGCAGCCAACGTCCTCCACGGTGTCAGCGCCGTCCTCGCCGAGATCCACCAACACTCCACCCGCGAGGATCCGAACGAACCCCATCGCCCGAAGGTTCTCGACCACGAGCGAGTGCTTCACGCGGCCCGAAAGCTTCAAGGGAAAGGTCACCTGGATGGGGGTGCCCTCGGGCAAGGCGAGCACGCGGCCGACGGCGCTCGTCACGGAATCGGGGCGCACCTCGTCGGCACACTCCGGACAGTACGTACGACCCACCCGCGCCCAAAGCAGCCGAAGGTAGTCGTAGACCTCGGTCGCAGTTCCCACCGTGGAGCGACTCGACTTGGTGGGATTCTTCTGCTCGATGGCCACGGCGGGCGAGATCCCCTCGACCGAGTCGACATCGGGCTTCTCCATGCGCTCGAGAAACTGCTTCGCGTAGGTGGAGAGCGACTCGACGTACCGGCGCTGCCCCTCCGCGAACAGGGTGTCCAGCGCCAGCGAAGACTTACCGGATCCGGAGGGCCCGGTGATCACCGTGAGGGATCGCCTGGGTAGGTCGATGTCCAGATTCTTGAGGTTGTGCTGGCGCGCACCGCGAATGCGGATCCAATCGTCCATGCACGAAATAGCACAGTAATCCAGGAGCCGCGCAACGGCCGCTCTTCGGAACACCCCCGCCAGCCAACGGGTAGCCCGACGCCCACGCCACCGTCGTCAGCCGTGTCGTCATCCACTCATCGAGGGAGCTCGCGAAGTGCCTTCACCGCAGGGCGACTTTCAGGAGGAAGAGGCGCTCGGAAAGGCGTACGATGCCCGCCTGATGAGGCGGCTGCTGCATTACCTGCGCCCGTACCGATACCAGGTCGTCTTGGCGATCATGATTCTCGTAGCCTCGTCACTTTTTCAGGTCGTCGGGCCGTGGTTGACCCAGATCGCCATCGACGACGTGATCCCGAACCGCAACACGTCCCTGCTGGCGACACTCGCTGCCGCATACCTCGCGTCGGTCGTGGCCGCCTTTCTTCTACTCTATGCCCAGAACATCCTCACGACCTGGCTCGGCCAGCGGGTCATGTACGACCTACGTAAGGAAATCTTCGGAAAACTCCAGCGGCTCGACCTGGGCTTCTACGACAGGAGTCCGGTGGGGCGTCTCATGACCCGCATCACGAGTGACGTCGAGACGCTGAACGAGCTCTTCAGTTCAGGGGTCGTCGCGATTTTCGGCGACCTTTTCACACTGGGCTTCATCTTCAGCGCCATGCTCTACATGGACTGGAGGCTCGCGCTGATCACCTTCAGCGTGCTGCCGTTCGTGGTGCTCACGGCCTTCCTCTTTCGGGCCAAGCTCCGCAGCGCCTACCGCGACATCCGCGTCCGGTTGGCACGCATCAACGCGTACCTCCACGAACGCATCACGGGGATCGTGGTGGTCAAACTCTTCAACCGGGAGAAGCACGACGCGGAGCGTCACGCTGCGATCAACCAGGACTACCTGGAGGCCCACCTCCGGTCGATCACCTATTACGCGCTCTTCTTCCCGGTGATCGAGCTCTTCACCGCCATCGCGCTGGCGCTGATCATCTGGAGGGGGGGCGCCAACATACTCGAGGGCGTGGTGACCGTAGGCGTGCTGGCCGCCTTCATCCAATACGCCCGCCGTTTTTTCCGGCCCATCCAGGATCTCTCGGAGAAATACAACCTACTTCAGTCGGCCATGGCATCGTCCGAACGGATATTCAAGCTGATCGACCGTGAGATCGGGATCGTGGACCCACCGGATCCGGTGTCCCTGAAACGGCCGGTGCGCGGCGAGATCGAGTTCCAAGGCGTCTGGTTCGCGTACGGCAATCGTGCGGAAGAAGGGACCGAGGACGACGCCTCTGCCCGCGGCGCCCCGACCGACGGCGCTACGACCGACGGCGGAAATTGGGACTGGGTTTTGAGGGACGTCAGCTTCCGCGCCGCGCCAGGGGAGCGGCTGGCGATCGTGGGACACACCGGAGCCGGAAAGACGACGATCATCCACCTCCTCATGCGTTTTTATCAGCCGCAACGGGGCCGCATCCTACTCGACGGCGAGCTGATCGATCGGCTACGGCTGGATGAGCTTCGTGAGCACATCGGCCTGGTACTCCAGGACGTGTTCCTCTTCAGTCAGGACGTAGCCCATAACATCCGGCTCGGGGCGCAGGACATCTCAGCGGATCGTGTGCGCGAGGCGGCCGAGCGGATTGGAGCCGCACCCTTCATCGAGCGCCTGACGGATGGGTACAACCAGGAACTCGGCGAACGCGGAGCGACCCTGTCGGTGGGGGAACGCCAGCTCGTGTCCTTCGCGCGGGCACTGGCGTTCGACCCCCGGGTCCTGGTGCTCGACGAAGCCACGAGCTCGGTTGATTCAGAGATCGAGGCCAAAATCGAGGAGGCCACCAATGCGCTTATGGCCGGTAGGACCTCCATAGTGATCGCCCACCGTCTGTCGACGGTCCTGGGGGCGGACCACATCGTGGTGTTGCACCACGGGGCGTTGTGCGAGGAGGGGACCCACGAAGAGCTGCTGGAGCATGGTGGGCTCTACGCCCGACTGCACGAGTTACAGTTCGCGAGGACACCGGCGGCGTAATTGAGCCGGTTAGCGCAGCCCTCCCCCGTCAGCTTCCGGGCGCGCCATTTCGGCCCCCAGGCTCTCCACAACCGCGGCGGCCGCGGCCGCCAAGCTGTCCGCAACGGCCACTGCCGCAATGCTATCCGCCACTGCCCGGGCCAACGCCCGCTCCTCGGCTTCCAGCACCATCGCCGAATACCGTTCGGACACGGGCACGATCCTTCCTCCGACGCGCATGTCCGGCTCGAACCCCGCCGGATAGCCCTCCGCGGGCTCGAGCGCGGCCTCGGTATAGCGGCTCGAGGCGTTCCAGAGTAGCCACTCGTCGATGCCGGCATCGTAGGTGGCCTGAATCTGTGCCCGGACCTCCGGCGCTTCGTATCGGGGCGAACCCAGCGTGAAGTCCTGGAGCCAAGGCCGCGTGGCACCAGCACCCTCGACGGCCTTGGAGCGCTCCAATCCAGCCACGAGCGCCTCCCGCACGATTTCATACGGGTGACCGTTCGGGTCCAGAATGCCGAAGCTCCCTACCCAATAGTGGGACGGATAGACCATGGGGAGCGCCACCTCGACGGAACCGATGAAGCGCTCCCAGTACTGGCCGATCCCCACGTCGCCCTCGGCGGACGTCGTGGCCCCGAAGACATCCAACGTCATGGCGACGCCGGAATCCTCCAGTGCGGCCCGAGCGTAGTCCAGAAACGCCTCGACGGCGTCTCTGCGACGGCGCCCCTCGGCACCCGGGAAAGTGGCCCGGGCGAGATCCTCTTGGGGCGCGTCCGCGAAACGGACGTAGTCCCACTGGATCTCAGGGAAGCCGACTGCAGCAGCCTCCTTCGCCAGCTCGACGTGGTAATCCCATACGCGCTGATCGTGGAGGTTGGCCCAGAGCAGCCCCTTGCTGTCCACCCAGACGCCGCCCGCCGTGTCCTGCACCGCCCAATCCGGCTTTGATCGGATCAGAAGCGGATCCTTGACCATTACGATGCGGGCGATCGGATAGATGCCCTCCTTATGAAGCCGCTCGAGGAGCCCTACCAAGTCCCGAATGCGAATCTCCTGATCCGCGCCCGCCTCCTGCGCCGTCATCACCTCGGTCGGATAGCTCACGTAGCCCGAGGCGTCCTTGAGGTCGATCACGAACGAGTTGACTTCGGTCCGGGCCGCGAGATCGATGAGCGCCTGCGAGCGGGTGCTAGACCCGGCCGCCCAAGCGTTCACATAAACGCCCTTGACCGCATCGGGCCTGACGAACTCCAGGGGCTCCTCCGGCAGGACCAACCGCGGCACGGAGCCACCCCCACCGGTCCGGGCTGTTGGCGCGGGAAGGTTCTCGCTCCAATCCTCGGCGAGCCAGGCCAGGGTCCTTTCGCGCCTGCTCACCTGGGGCTCGTCCTCATCCTCGGCTTGGCTGTCGTCATCTTTGGTGGCGCCGTCGTCATCGTCTGCAACCTCGGCCTGGCCGTCGTCGGTGTCGTGGTCGGCACCATGATCGGGATCGGGATCGTCTCCGCTGTGCGCTTCGACGGTATCACCACGACTCACGATGGGTGATCCCTGTTGAGCTTCGGATGAGGCCCGCCTCTGGAGCACGGGCCTTCCGCTGGCTGCCCTTGAAGTAGGGACCAGATTCTCGGCGACCATGTCCGGGTTCGTCCTCACGTCCGACGCGAGCGCCGATGAGGTCAAGGCCGCTCCGGGCTCGGACGCCTGGCCCGGCTGAGCCGAATCACTCCCGCACGCGGACAAGAGCACGAGAAGAGTCGCCGTCGAAAGCGGTGGATATCGGAAAAGCTGCGGTCGCAAAGTCAGATCTCCCCTTCGGAGAGAGTCCCCCGCTGATCTTGGCCGGGCAAGAACCGGGTGATCAGGTCGGCCGTGCACTCGGCCGATCCTCGACGATGTTCAATATACTCCATGGCACGCTGACTGGCGTCCTCATTTTTTCTTCGTACCTCGAGCCACTCCGTCAGAGCGTGGGTGAGCGCCTCTGCATCCGTAACTGAACGCGCAGCACCAGCGGCCAGAAGGCGAGTCGCATGGACCGAGCCCCGGTACCTAGGTCCGATGAGCAACGGCAACGCGGCCGCCGCCGGCTCGAGCACAGAGTGAAGGCCACCTGTGTGAAATCCCCCGCCCACGTAGGCTACTGACGCCAGCGTGTAGAGGTCGGGCAGCACGCCGACGCGGTCCACGAGAATCGCGTCGGCACCATGGTCCGCCCGACCGTCGAGGGCTTCCTCGGCTCCCTCGGCTCGCTCGGCTCCCTCGACTCCCTCAGCCTCACTGGCTCTCTCGATTTCCCCGAGGAGTGCGGGTGTCCATCCATCTGCCGCCAACGCCCGACCGAGTCCGGCGAAGTCGTAGACGTCAGGCTCGTGAGGGGCCAAGACGATCCGTAGCCCAGGGACCGACTCGCGTACGCGAGCCACCGCCGGGAGGAGCACCTCCACGTCCGACGGCCACGTCGAGCCAGCGACCAGGATCGGCCCTCGTTCGCCACCGAAGATGCGCATATGGGGTGCCTCGCGGTCGATTCCAGCCACGCGGTCCCGAACCGCGTCGATCCCGGGGTCACCGGTCACCGTCACGCGATCGCTCGTCACCCCGAGGAGACCAAATCGCTCACCGTCCTCCTTGGATACCGCGGCGACCGCTCGAAGGCTCCGAAACGCGGCGCCAAGCAGGAGCCGGCCCGGCCAACTGAGCCTTCCCGCCCCTTCCGGCATCGTACCCGCAATGAGGACGGTCGGCACGCCGCGAACTCCCGCCTCTTCGGCCAGGGTCGGCCAGACCTCGCGCTGCGTGAAGACGATGACGGACGGCATAAAGGCGTCCAGGACGGGTCCCATCACTCCGGGAAGATCCCACGGCAGGTAGGAACACACGTCAGCTGGAAAATCCTCGCACACGCGCTCGGCGGAGGGTGAGAAGAACGTGAAGACGACCTGGAGCCCGGGTGTGCGCCTGCGAAGTACGTCGATGACGGCTCGAGCCTGGATCGATTCACCGACCGATGAGGCGTGGACCCAGATAACAAGCGGATCGACAGAGGCCGTGGCGCTGGCGCGCCCCCATGCAGATAACCGCCCGTGGGCATCACGCCTGCCCCGCAGTCCCCGGGAAAGCTTGGACTCCCCGCCAATCATGGCCGGAGACAGGGCGCGAAAAACCCGCAACGCGGTTCGGTACAACGCCTGGGGAAGTGCCATGGCGGACGATGCCCCTCCGGCAAGCTGCTCCACAAGGCTGCTTGCCAAAGACCTTGTGTCTAGATTCTCGTACAGAGGCGGCCCCTGCGGTCTGGACTCCGTAGTGGAGTTGTGGAGCACCATATCTTATGACATAGGTATTACATAGGGAGTCGAAGCTCTAAGACATCGAGGACAGCTTACGTCATGCGACAGGGGAGTACGTTGCGAGAGATCAATGGCGCCATGAACCGACGGTTCTGGGTGCGCTTTTCGATGGGCGCCGGCGCCGTGGTCCTGATCGCCTCCCTCGCCTCGGCGTGCTCGCCCTTGTACGTGATCCGCGCGGGCATCGCAGAGGCGAAGATCCTGCGTGCCCGTCGCCCCATCCCCGAGGTAATTCTCGATCCCGCCACCGATGATCGCGCCAAAACCAAGCTCACGTTCGTGATGGAGGCGCGGATTTACGCCATCGACGTGTTCGGACTCGACGTCGGGCGCTCATACACGTCCTTTACCCAACTGGAGTCCGACACACTCGCCATGGTCCTTTCCGCGGCCCAGCAAGACCAACTCACGCCGAAGACGTGGTGGTTTCCGATCGTTGGGAGGGTCCCATACAAGGGGTACTTCGATGAGGGCGCCGCGATGCGGGAGCAGGAGAAGCTCGAGGAGGATGGCTTCGATACTTTTCTGCGGCCCACCGCAGCGTTTAGTACGCTCGGGTGGTTCGCGGATCCGCTTCTGTCCACACTCATGCGGCTCGATGAGGTCGATCTGGTCGAAACCGTGCTTCACGAGCTGGCCCATAACCACCTCTTCGTGAAGGGACAGGTCCGGTTCAACGAGAGCTTCGCCACGTTCGTCGGGAGAGCGGGCGCGATCGAATTCTTCTGCAACCGCGAGGGGGGCGGCCCCGATACGGTGAAGTGCCTCCGGGCTCAAGCCCGCTGGCGCGACCACCGACGGTTCGAGGACTTCATCAACGGTCTCGTGGAGGAGCTGCAGGTCGTATACCAGGACACGACGGTCACGTTCGACACCAAGCTTTCTGAGCGAGAGCGCATTTTCGACGAAAGCTTGGAGAGATTCGCGACCGAGGTCCAGCCCTCCTTTGAAGCGAGCACGTACCAGAACTTTCTGGTCGTTCCGCTCAACAACGCCACGTTGTTGACACGCGTCCGCTACAACCACCGCCTGCAGGACTTCCAGACCCTCATGGAGCGGGAGGGCGACCTGCGCCGGGCCGTACAATACCTCAAGGACGGCGTGGACGGCGTGGACGATCCATTCGACCTGCTTCCCGTCGGTTGACCGACCCCCTCGAGGCCTACGCGCACCGGGAGGCCGAGGCGTCTCGGTCGGCCGACTTCTGGCGGACCCGCTTCGACAGCCTGGCCAACCTGAGGATGGGCGTGATCCTGGCCTTGGTCGCGGTGGGCATCGTGTACGTCACCGCCCCGGACGCCCGGATGTTTCTCATCGCGCTCGCCCTGGCGCTCTTCGTGATCTTCATGGTGCTGGTGGTGAAGCATTCACGTATCCGCCACCAGGAGATCTGGTACCGGGAATTGGCCCAGGTGGCGCTCGAGGCGGGGCATCGGCGGCTACGCCGCTGGGAGGAGTTTTCCGACCCCGGCCCTGAGCCGCCGCCTGACCATCCGTACGCGGACGACCTCGACGTGTTCGGTCACGCGTCACTACACGTGCTCTTGGCAACCACGAGCACGCGCCCCGGAGCCGACATGCTCACGGATTGGCTCCTGGCCCCTGCCCCTCCAGAGATCGTAAGCCGGCGCCAGAATGCCGTGCGGGAGTTGGCGCCGGCGATCGAGTTCCGAGACGACCTTCAGGCCTTGGGCCGCATCGCAGGACCCGTCGAGCCCAAGCAGCTCCGACTGCTCCTGGAGTGGGCCGAAAGCCCCGTATGGCTATTGCCGAAGTGGGGCCTGAGATGGCTAAGCGTTGTGCTGCCGATGGTTCTGATCGCTACGGCGAGCCTCCACATCTTCGCCGGCATGCCGTATCTGTGGATCGTCCCCGTCGCATTCGCAATGGGTGTCGCCAGGCGCTACACCCCACGCATTCACGACGACTTCACACGAACCTCCAGCGGGGAGTCGGGCCTCCGACGATATCATACCCTCGTGGCGCACATCGCGAACGGACGATTCGAGGATCCACTCCTGGCCGAGCTTCGTGAGGGTCTCATCCGGAGTGGCGACACCCCGGCCGAGTCCGAGACGCCGGCTCAGTCTGAAGCCCCGGCTGAGGCTCTGGCGCGCCTCTTTCGGCTCGTGGAGCTGTCCAACGTCCGATACAACGGACAGGTCCACTACCCCTTGAACATCGCGACCCTATGGGACGTCCACGTGCTCGTGAGGCTGGAGCGTTGGAAGCAACGGCACGGGGGGGCGGTTCGCGGTTGGATGGCGGCCCTGGGCCGGGCCGATGCGCTCTCGGCCTTCGCCGGACTCGCGCACGCACACCCCGACTGGGCCTTTCCGGAGATCAAGGATGGCCAGGCCGACGAACCGCCTCGATTGGAGGCTCTGGCGCTCGGGCATCCTCTTCTCTCCCCGGAGAGCGTGGTACGCAATGACGTCGGCCTTGGACCCCCGGGCGGGTTACTGCTCGTCACCGGCTCCAACATGTCCGGCAAGAGCACGCTACTCAGGGCCATTGGCGCCAACGTTATCCTCGCTGGCGCGGGTGGGCCCGTCTGCGCCGAGGCGATGGCCCTCCCCGTCGCGGATCTCCGTACGAGCATGCGTATCCGCGACTCACTCGAGGAAGGGATCTCCTACTTCATGGCCGAGCTCCAGCGCCTCAAGGCCGTGTGCGATGCCGCAAGCGCGGCCCGGGGACGGCCCGTCCTCTACCTCCTCGACGAATTGCTCCTGGGCACGAACACCGCCGAGCGGCAGATCGCGGCCCGCCGCATCCTACATCACCTCCTGGATCAAAACGCCATCGGTGCGGTGACGACCCATGACCTCACACTGGCTGACGCGGAGGATCTCAAGGACCACACCGTGCTCGTACACTTCCGTGAGTCCCTGGACACCCGTGAGGATGGCCCGCCCATCACGTTCGACTACCGACTTCGCCCCGGACTCGCGACCTCGACGAACGCGCTTCGGCTCATGGAGATCATGGGGCTCGCGGCGCCGGAGAATGAGGGCTGAGCGGGTCAACGGGGCGAGCTAGTCGCCTTGTCGCTTCGCCGGTAAGTATTGGGCGTGACAAGCTGCATTCCCCGCCATACTTTCTGAGCACGCGGGTTCCGTTGGTCGGTTGAACCGCCTGCCCCTGTCCCCGGGTAGGCACCGCGTTGACGGGGAGCGCACCAGTCATTGGATTCACGTGGTTTCACCGGAGCAGGACTATGCAACGCATCACAAGACTAACTTTGGCTCTCTCGACGGTTGTAGCTCTCGCGAGCCCCGCCCTTGTCAATGCCCAGGCGATGTCCTCAGCCGAGCCATTCAAGGTCGGGACCTTCGAGATTGACGGCGCGCGGACGGTAGGGGTCGTCCTCAGAGACGCTCTGATCATCGACATCGCGGCGGCGAACACGGCGCTCGAGGTCGATCCGATGTACGCACACGTCAACGCGCCGGCGGACATGCTCGAGCTGATCGGGCAGTACGAGTACGGTCTCAAGTACCGGATCTACGAGATCGTCAACAACGTGGTGGGCAACAACCTGCTTGGAGCAGACTACGTTCACCGTGTCGAGGACGTGGACATCCTTCCTCCGATCATGTATCCCAGCAAGGTCATGAACGCTGCAGTCAACTTCTACTCGCACGCGTGTGAAGGCTGCACCGAGGAGGAGCTGGCGGCGAGGACCCGGGAGCGGCAGGAGAATCGGGGGGTGCCGTACCTGTTCCTCAAGCCGACCCGCGGCGCGGTCATTGGCAGCGGCGATGACATTGTGATGCCGTATGGCCGTGACCGGATCGAATGGGAAGTCGAGATGGCTATCGTATTCGGCCGCGCGGGCAAGTACATCTCTGCGAGGCGCGCTTACGACCACGTGTTCGGCTACATGGTCGCCATGGATATATCCGATCGTGGCGGGCGTCCTCCGGGTGGCTACGGCTCCGGTCAGGACTGGTTCGTCGGTAAGGGCCATGACACGTTCGCGCCCCAGGGGCCGTGGATTGTTCCAAAGGAGTTCTACGGCGATCCGATGCAGCGCCTGCACCAGAGCCTGGTCATCGACGGCGTGACCGTCCAGGAGGCCAGGGCGGGGGACATGATCCACAATATCCCGGAGCTAATCGAGTACGCATCGTCGCTCATCACCGTATTTCCCGGTGACGTTCTGCAAAGCGGGACGTCGGGCGGAACGGGCGCTGGCCGCGTCGAGCGCGAGACAGGCTCGGGGTACCTTCAGGCTGGTGAGACGATCCAAGCCACCATCGAGGGTATCGGGACGCTAAGGCACACCGTCCTCGCTGAGGACCGCGTTCCGGACGATCTGTCCGGCGCACAACTGCCTCCAACTAGGACGTACCGCCCGGGCAACTGAGGGCTTGGGCCCAGCGAAGGCCATCAGGACAAAGCGCCGGCCGGGATATCCCCGGCCGGCGCTCTTCTGTTTCAGCGACCCTCGTTCCACGCGTTGTAATGCCCCTGCCCCCTTTGTAGGTTAGGGGCAAAATTCTCCGGGGTGGACTTTCTTGCGCTTTCTACGGCATGGCCCTCTCTCAGGCGCACGCCTCCTTCAGATATAGATGAGCAGCGACGGAACCGGCGGTTACAACCCGTCTGAAGTAGAGGCTAAGTGGCAGCGCCGATGGGAGGAGCTGGGCACCAACGCCTTCACCGGTGACGCCCTCCAGACCGCCGAAGACCGCTACTACCAGTTGATGATGTTTCCCTACCCCTCCGCCGAGGGACTGCACGTGGGCAACATCTATGCGTTCACCGGCGCGGACGTTCACGGACGCTTCCACCGCCTCACCGGTAAGCGGGTCTTCGAGCCGATCGGCTTCGATGCGTTCGGCATCCATTCCGAGAACTTCGCGCTGAAGCAGGGCGTTCACCCGATGGATCTCATCCCGTCGAACGTCGCCAACTTCACCAGGCAGCTGCGGCGTATCGGTGGGATGTTCGACTGGAACCATTCGGTCGACACGACGGACCCTGACTACTACCGCTGGACGCAGTGGATCTTCATTCAGCTGTTCAACGCGGGGCTGGCCGTGCACAAGGAAGCCCCGGTCAACTGGTGCCCCTCGTGCATGACGGTCCTGGCGAACGAGCAGGTGATCTCCGGACTTTGCGAGCGATGCAATACACCCGTCGAACAGCGGCGCATCGCGCAGTGGTTCTTCCGGATCACGGAATACGCGCAGCGGTTGCTCGACAATCTCGAGGTGCTCGACTGGTCGGAGACCACGAAGAAGGCACAGCACAACTGGATCGGTCGAAGAGAGGGGGCCATCCTGCGCTTCCCGATTCTGACTCCGGAGCAAGTGGACGACGGGGATCCCCCGACCTTGGTTCTGGACCGAGGAGCCGGAGGGCCCGATCCCGAGGTGGTCGGACCTGGGATCGATGTCTTCACTACCCGCCCCGACACGGTCTTCGGGGCGACCTACATGGTGCTCTCGCCCGAGCACCCGCTGGTGGACGAAGTTACCGGTCGGGAGCAGGCGGAAGCCGTCGCGGCATACCGAGAGCAAGCGGCCGCCAAGGATCTCGTGACTCGCCAGAAGGTCGAGAAGACCAAGACGGGCGTGCCAACGGGAGAGCATTGTCTAAATCCGGCCACCGGGCAGCCGATTCCCATCTGGGTAGCCGACTACGTGCTCATGGAATACGGAACCGGGGCCATCATGGCGGTTCCCGGTCACGACGAGCGTGACTTCGACTTCGCCGAGGCCATGGGTCTGCCCATCGTGCGCGTGGTGGCGGGCGACGGTGCCGGCGCGGACACGCCCCTCTCCGAGGCGTACGTGGGCGATGGCGTGATGGTCAATTCCGGGCGTTTCGACGGAATGGCCGTCGCCGACGCCAAGCCGGCTATCGCGGCATGGTTGGCCGAAAGCGGAAGCGGCGAGACCCGGGTGAACTACCGCCTGCACGACTGGTGCATCTCGCGGCAACGCTACTGGGGTCCGCCCATTCCGATCATCCACTGTGAAGCGTGCGGACCGGTGGCGGTGCCCGAGGACGATCTGCCGGTGGTATTGCCGAGGGTCGAGGACTTCAAGCCGGACGATTCCGGCGTGAGCCCACTTGCACGCGTCGAGGAGTGGTACCGGATCGACTGTCCGCAGTGCGGAGCCCCGGCCCGCAGAGAGACCGACGTCTCGGACACGTTCTTGGACAGCTCCTGGTATTTCCTGCGCTACCCGTCGACGGAACGGGCCGACGTGCCGTTCGATGGCGAGCTGATGCGCCGGTGGCTGCCCGTCGACTGTTACATCGGCGGAAACGAACACGCCGTCCTGCATCTCCTCTACGCACGCTTCATCACGATGGCCCTCCATGACCTGGGCCACCTCGAATTCGATGAGCCGTTCACCCGCTTCCGCGCCCACGGCATGATCATCCGAGAGGGCGCGAAGATGTCCAAGAGCAGGGGAAACGTGATCATCCCGGACGAGATCATCGAACGATGTGGAGCCGACACGTTCCGCACCTACCTCATGTTTCTGGGTCCGTATGAAGAGGGCGGCGACTATCAGGACGAGGGTATCCAAGGACCCCATGGATTCCTGCATCGCGTGTATGAGACGGTCGCCACCGCGGTGGAGCGCGACGCGGCTTCCGACCACAACGGGGGCGCCGAGAGCAACGGAGAGCCCGATAAAGGCGCCGCGTCCGACCCGGACGTCGAGCGAAAGCTCCACCAGACCATTCGCCAGGTTACCCACCAGATGCCCGAGCTCGGGTTCAACACATCCGTCGCCGCCATGATGGAGTACCTGAACGCCGTTCGCGCGGGCGGCCGCACGGCCACGCCAAGCGAGATCGAGCCCCTTGTGGTCATGATCGCGCCCTTTGCTCCCCACATGGCCGAAGAGCTTTGGGCACACCTGGGCCACGACGGCAGCATTTTCGACGGGGCCAACTGGCCTGCGTTCGACGAGACCAAGACGCGTGAGGCGTCCGTGAGGCTGGCCGTCCAGGTGAACGGGAAGCTCCGTGCCACCGTCGAGGGACCGGCCGGGATGGATCAGGACGCGGCCGAGGCCGTCGCACGATCCGATGAAAACGTCGCACGCTACCTCGACGGGGCCACGCTGAAGCGCGTCGTCTACGTACGGAACAGACTCCTCAACTTCGTAGTGGAGCAAGCCTGATGCCCGAGTCCCCCACCGGCCTCTCGCCCGAGCTCGACCGCCTCTGTATCGACGCGGTCCGCGTGCTCGCGATGGACGCCGTCCAGAGGGCCAACTCAGGCCATCCGGGCACGCCGATGGCACTCGCCCCGATCGGGTATCTGCTCTGGACGCAGCACCTACGGCACAACCCCGCGGACCCGGCCTGGGCCGACAGGGACCGCTTCGTGCTGTCGGTGGGCCATGCATCCATGCTCATCTATTCGCTCCTTCACCTGACCGGCTACGACCTCTCGATGAGGGAGATCACGAATTTCCGGCAGTGGGGATCGCTCACACCGGGGCATCCCGAGCGGGGGCACACCCCCGGCGTCGAGACCACCACCGGGCCGCTCGGCCAGGGCGTCGCGAACTCGGTGGGAATGGCGCTCGCCGAGCGCTGGCTCGCCGAGCGATTCAACCGGCCCGGCCACGAGGTGGTGGACCACTACACGTATGCGTTCTGCTCGGACGGAGATCTCATGGAGGGCATATCCCACGAGGTGGCCGCAATGGCAGGGCACCAGAGGCTCGGCAAGCTCATCTGGATCTTCGACGACAACCGCGTCACGATCGAGGGCTCCACCGACCTGAGTACGGCCACCGACCAGGCCGGTCGCTTCGGCGGGTATCATTGGCACGTTCAGCACGTCGCCGATGGCACCGATCTCGTCGCGCTCGACGATGCGCTCACCACGGCCCGCGCCACGGCCGATCGCCCCTCGCTGATCGTCACGAAGACCCGGATCGCCGAGGGCAGCCCCAACCGGGTGGGCCATCACGCGACCCACGGGGCCCCGCTCGGAGACGACGAAATCTCCGCGACGAAAACCAACCTCGCTTACCCCTCCGACGAGCCATTCCACGTCGACCCGGACGGGCTGGCTGCTTGGCGGGCCACCGGGGACCGTGGTGGCGCACTCCAAGCCGACTGGAGCACGCGCTTCGAGGCGTATCGGGCGGAGCACCCCGAGTTGGCCGAGGAGTTCAGCCGGATGATGGCGGGAGAGTTGCCCACAGGCTGGGACGCCGAGATTCCCGGATACGAAAAGGTCGACAAGACCGACGCCACCCGGTCGTGGTCCGGCAAGGTGCTCCAGACGGTCGCGGCGGGCGTACCCAACCTGATCGGTGGCTCCGCCGATCTCGGACCGTCGAACAAGACCGATATCGACGGCGGTGGGGATCTTTCGGCGGACAACCCGGCTGGCCGCGTGATCCACTTCGGTGTCCGCGAGCATGGCATGGCCGGCGTCATGAACGGCCTTGCGCTCCACGGCGGGATCCACCCGTTCGCCGGGACGTTCCTGATCTTTTCGGACTACATGCGGCCGTCTATCCGCCTGGCAGCCCTCATGGGCCTGCCGGTCACATACGTGTTCACACACGATTCGATCGGGCTCGGCGAGGACGGGCCTACGCACCAACCGATCGAGCAGCTGATGAGCCTCCGGACCATGCCGAATTTGTTGGACTTACGACCGGCCGACGCGGCCGAGACCGCCGTGGCCTGGCGGATCGCGATGGAGCGCAGGGACGGGCCAACCTGGCTGTCCCTTACGCGGCAGGGCGTCCCCCCTCTGGATCGAACCGTGCTCACCCCGGCCGAGGAGGCCCGCAAGGGCGCCTACGTGCTGGCGGAGGCCTCAGAATCCGCGCCCCAGGTCGTCCTCATCGCGAGCGGTTCCGAAGTCGGGCTGGCCCTGCAGGCCAAGGAGGCCCTGGAAGCCGAGGGGACCGCCACCCGGGTGGTCAGCATGCCGAGTTGGTGGCTCTTCACGCAGCAGGACCCTGCATACCGCGACCTCGTGCTGCCCCCCAAGGTGCCCGCCCGCGTGGCGGTCGAGGCAGGGTCCACGTCCGGATGGGCGCGCTGGGTGGGTGACGCTGGTGCCGTGGTGGGCATCGACCACTTCGGGGCCTCGGCCCCCGCCGAGACGCTCTACGAGCGCCTTGGTGTGACGCCCGAGAACGTCGTGGCAGCGGCCCGAGCTTCGCTCGAGAAGATGGCTCGCGCAGGCAGCAAGAGCTTCGAGCCCTCTAGAGCGAAGCGTTCCTAGCCAGCTCCATGAGATGGGCCTCGGGCACCTCGCCGACGAGTGCCTGCTCGATCTCCGGCGTCGCCCACGTGACGAGCGCCGGCCCACCGGCGTTGGTGCTCGCGCTCCAAGCGGAGGCGGGCACGGGGTCACGCGGTTGAGTTCCCTCCCGGGGAATCACGTAATGTAGGATTTCCCGCCCGTCCTCGAGGTACTGGATCATCGCTCCGCGCCGACCCTCAATGAGACAGATCTCGGCGCTGGTCAGACGGAGCCCGGCAAGCTGTAGCAGGCTGATGGGACGCCCCAGCTCCCGGGTCAGGAAGTGGCTGACCTCCACGGCATCAGAACTGACGATTCTCTCCTCCGCGACGGCCCGGCGAAGATAGTCCTCCGCAAACAACCCGCCGTCACTGGAAGTCTCGCGCAGACTCTGGAGAAAAACGACGGAGCTCCCGGCCATGAGGCCGACGACCGACGCAGCCGCAGCGAGAACCCACCGGCGGGAGACGCGCCTCGCGGCGGGCGCCTTCACGCCGGCCAGCGCCTCGGTGACCTCATACGCATCGGTGCCCCCTGATGGCCTGAGACCAAGACCCTTCGACCTCTCCCTAGCGAGTGCATCGAAGACACGTTCGCGAAGGATCTGTGGTGCCCGCTCTTGGCTCGCACAGTCGTACGCCCTGAGCAGGCTGCGGTCCTGAGCAAAGTAGGACTCGCAGGCTGGACATCCCTGCACGTGCCGACGAGCCTCGAGTACCTCGCCTTCGGCGAGCCGCGGCCGTTCAGGAGGCCAGAGCGTGTGCCTCGCTTCGGAGCAGTTCATGCCTTCCATCTCCTAATGCCTCCGGTCGCGATCGGTACCATTCCGGTCCGCCGACGTCCGAACGAGCGCCGCTAGCAACACATGCCGGTACAGAAGTAGATCTTTCAAGCCATCCAAACCCGTGTCCAACACATTCGAGGCCTCGTCGTAAGACCAGCGGCGGAAAAGCACGAGCCAGATCGCCGCTCGCGCCAACGGAGGCATCCTCGCCGCCGCCCGGAAGAGAGCCTCGCGGTCGATCTCCAATGAACCCGTAGGGGGTTCGGAATTTTCCGAGACATCGTCGGTCGAGAAATCCCCACCCGAAAAAGCGTCGGTCGACCCATCGTCGGTCGAGTCCGAAACCCCGCGGGCCAGGAAAACCGCGACCAGTCTCCCGTCGAGCCAGTGCCCCACGCCCCCTCCCTCCTCGATCTGGCGAAACTCCTGAAACGCTCCGGTCAGGGTCCACAGAACGAGATCCTCCGCGGGTGGTTTCTCCCCCGCGTTGAGAAACAGCGCCCCGCGGTAGAGGCCGTCGATATGCTGGGCCGCAAGTTCTTCCAACGTCTGGTGCATGCGCTTATGCCCCTCCAGCAGCCTTCAGAAAAGCCAAAGACACCTTCTTTCAAGCTCATCGAAACACGGTGCGCAGATGCAGGAAGCGCCGATCTGTTGCCGAACTCATGCCTCGCACGAACAGTTCCCCCGCGCGGGCCGCGTCTTTTTGGGTGGAGCCCGTGACACGGACCGTCCAGGAATTGGAGGCCGAGGGGCAGATCGGGGCCAGCCGGTCCGAGCGTTAGTCCGTCAATGCCTTCTCCAACAACGAGCTCGACCTCGACGAAAGCTCCAGGTCGGCGGCCGCCTCGTGGCCACGCTCCGTCATCTTGTTCCACGTCTTGCGGATGATGTCGATGGCCTTTTCCTCTCCGATGTCATCACGTTTCAGGAAATCCTCGAGATGATGTTCCAGGAAGACGAGAGCCGCCGCGTCTTCGAGGGTCTGCACGTCGGCGTCGGTGCGCAGGTTTCGCTTCTGGAGCAAGGTCCTGACGCGCTCGATCGTTCCATCGTCGTAATCCACGGCCCGAAGAAGCTCTGACGCCGTATCCGCATGGAACGCGTACAGCGTGGTACGCCAACGGAGGTACCCCTTCCGGTCCATCGGATAATCGCTACGCGGAATCTCCCACCTCCGAATGTGTTGGCTGCGGGCGGCGATGCGCAGTGCTTCGGGTGCGTCAGGATCGAGCACCTCGACCCATCTCTGCATTCTCATGCCGTACAGCAGTTCCTTAGGATGCGCCACCCCGCCGTCGACCTCGGAATTCGGGTCTTCGCTATTGGCCTCGTCGATGCTCCGGATAGCGCGCTGAAATCGATCTGCGTCCGTCATGAACTCCAGGATACAGCCATCCGCCCGGAACGCATAGCCGGGTACATCCCCGACGTGGCTTGCATCCAGCAAAGCGCATATACATGGTAGTGGCGCGACAGAAAAAGGGTGAGATCGACAGTTCCATCGTCCCGTCAAACGAGCGGACGCAATGTCGAACGAGCGCACGCCATGAAGACACGGAGGGAATTCCTGGCTCGGGCCTCGCAGGGCCTGTTGGGACTCGGCGCGATCCCAGCCCTGACCGAGGGCAAGTCCACGGCCCGGACCGGCACGTCGTTCACTCAAGTCCGCGGAACCGGGCTGGTTTATGACGACCGCTACCTCGATCATGTCCTACCACCGACCGGCAGGGTGCCACACCCCGAGCGCCCGCTCCGGTTGCGGAGGATCAATGAGATCTTCGCCGAACGAGGTCTCGACCGGGAGCTCACGACCATTCCCCTTTCGTCGGATCCCCTCGCCTCCATTCGGCGGCACCACACCCCGGAGCACATCGAGTCCGTCGGATCGATCCCCGTCACCGGTCCCGTTGCGGAGCTGACTGTCGCTGGTGCGCTCGGGGGCGTCGACGCCGTGGCAGATGGGGATGTGCGTAACGCATTCTGTGCCATCCGACCCCCCGGTCACCATGCGAACAACACAGGCCAAGAGGAGGGGTTCTGTTTTTACAGCAACGCCGCAATCGCCGCTCGGTACGCGCAGGACGTACACGGCTTCGAGAAGATCCTCATCATCGACTGGGACTACCACCACGGGAATGCTACTCAAAACGCGTTTTATACCGATCCCTCTGTACTCTTTTTCTCAGCCCACGACTTTTTCGCCTACCCGGGCACAGGCCATCCGTCGCTGACGGGGGAGGGGGAGGGCTCGGGGCTCAACATCAATGCGCACCTCGACTGCGGCTCAAAGGACGCCGACATGCTGAGGCAATGGGACACTCAGCTCCTCCCCGCGGTGAGCCGATTTCGGCCTGATTTCATCATCCTGTCCGCCGGCTTCGACAGCCGTCGGGACGACCTGCTAGGTTGTTTCGATCTCACCGACGACGTGTTCCGTCGCATGACCCGTATGTCGATGGACCTTGCGGACGACTATTGCGGAGGGCGAGTCGTCTCGCTGCTCGAAGGCGGATACAACATCGATGGGACCGCACTCGCCGCCGCCGCCCACGTGGAGGCGCTTCTCGAGGGCGCCTGATCGACGCCCGACCGAGGCGGAACATAGATCGAAGATCCCGGGCCGAGGTGGTTCAGATCACCCGCGGATCCCAGAGCACATCGACAGTCTCGGCAACGACCACCCGGTCGAACGCCGGATGGTTGGGGTTGATCACGACGTTCCATCCCCAGGGCTGTGCCACGAAGGAGGGCACCAAGACCGCCACCGATTCTTGCGAAGCTACCCACGCGCTGCCGATCTCACGCGATCGGGCTTCGTCGCGCCAGCGGGGATGTTCCGCAACATCCAGGGTGGTGACGTCCATGTCGTCGGGGATCACGATCCGCGAGGCCACGCGGTTTCGTGCAAGTCGGCTGCGAACGGCGTACACGAATTGCTCGAGCAAGGCCCCCTCATACGCGCGAGAGGCGTAAACCACCGGGAGCCCCACCGGATTCCAACGGCCGCCCACCATCGCTGCCCCGACACCATCCAGAGGGTCGTAACGGCGGTGGCTGATCCGGAAGACCTCCAAGGCTAGTGTGGTGTCGCAATGGCCGAGACACTTCCGGGACTCCACACTAGACCGGCAAACCCAAATCCATGGCCAAGAGGATGTACTCTACCTGCCGAGCCCCGATCTCGGAGAGGGCCAGGTCGATGGGCACGGCACCGCCCAACATGGGGTGCGGCGAATTGAGGAATTCCGCCGCGTCCTCGTCGTCCCCCCACACCTCTGCCGCCGTCGCCAGCAACGAGGCCACACGCACGAGCTGCTCACCCTCCTCAGGCTTGAGCCGATTTCGCCGCTGCAGAGTGGCACGCGAGACGATGGAGTCCACGTACTCAGAAGGGCGGCGCACGCCGAACCGCTTCAGCTCCACCTGAAGCTCCTTGACGGCCTCGACCGGGAGCCCCGTCTCCACCGCCTTCCGGACCCTCTCCAGCCGAGAGGGGCCTGCGTACCCTGGACGAGTCTCCCTGACGACGAGGGCGCCCAGCTCGGCGAGACTCCCCCGTGGGTGGACATTCATGATACATTTCCCCTCGAGCTTACAGATATGTTCACGTGCACGTAAATATCCGTCCATTTGAGCAACATAGCAAGCCCGGAGAGACGGCATGCCGGTCGAAAAATCCGCACGTATCCAAGGTGGCCGAAGGCTCCTGCTGGTGATCGGCGACCTGCTCGGCGAGCCGGTTGACGCCATCGTCAACGCGGCCAACTCAGAGCTCGCCCACGGGGGGGGCGTCGCGGCCGCCATTTCGGAGGGGGCCGGAGCCGAGCTCGACGATGAGGGCCACATCCACGTACGTGAATACGGGCCGATACCGGTGGGGGAGGCCGTGGCCACTACGGCCGGCAGGCTGGACTTCAAGGGAGTGATCCACGCCGTCGGGCCCCGTTTCGGCGACGGGAACGAAGAAGAAAAGCTGAGACAAGCCGTGTCGAACGCCCTGCTCCGGGCCCACGAGCACCGCTGGAGTTCCGTCTCGATGCCCGCAATCAGCTCAGGCATTTTGGGGGTTCCCTTGGAGACGTGTGCCCGTGCCTACGTCGCGGGCATTCACCGGCACTTCCAAAGCCAGTCGGATTCCTCCGTGGAGGAAGTCCGTGTTTGCCTCTTTCCGGGGCCGCTCGTGGATCTGGTGGCTCGCGAGATGGTCGGCTAGGCGTTCAATTGTCAGCGCAAAGGAGTGACCGAGCATTGAGCGACAAAAGCAAGGACCAGAATACGGCCGCTACAGCAGGCGCGCTGACCCGCCGAAGCTTGCTTCTCTCCCTTCCGGGGTTGGCCCTCGCTCGGCGTCTGCTTGCCCAGGCTCAAGCCGCTCCCCTTCGTGTTCGCGGGCTGCACCACGTAACGCTCGCCGTATCGGACCTGGAACGCTCGCTGAACTTCTACCAGGGGCTCTTCGGCATGGCCGTACAGGCTCGCCAGGGGGGGGAAAATCCTTCTGCGTATCGGCGACGGACCGCACTTCCTTGCGCTCACCGAAGCCGGCTCTGAGGCACCCAGCATCGACCACTTCGGCCTGGCCGTGGAGAACTTCGATGTCGATCGTGTCGTGCGGACCTTGGCTGGTCACGACGTGACGCCAGGCGGCCGAGGTGAGGGGTTGAGCGGTGGTCCGAGGCGGCTGCGGGTGACCACCCGGGGAGACACGCCCGAACTCCATATGGGCGATCCCAACGGTCTGGTCGTTCAGTTGCAGGACCCGAGCTACTGCGGCGGAGGCGGGCCGCTCGGCGATCGCTGCCCAACGGCAGAGCACTGGCCGAAAAGAGGGCCGATCGCGCTCCGTGGCATGAGCCACCTCACGATCAACGTGCCCGACCCCGCAGGTACGAACGCGTTTTACCAGCAGACGTTCGGGATGGACATCCAGACGTACCAGGCCGCCTCACCCCTGCTCGGTGTCGGGCGTGGCGTGCACTTCCTGATGTTCACCCGGGGGGGTGGGGGGGGCACTGGCCCGGCACGCATCAATCATGTGGCCCTGAGCCTTGAGAATTTCGACGTCGAGCACATTCACAGGGCGTTGGAAGAACACGGCGTTACGCCGCGAGGTACAGGCCCGGGAGCTTCGGGTCCATTACGGCACCGGGTGTCCATGCGCATGCCGAATCGTGGCGGCGCGCCGGAAGGGACGCCGGAACTCTACTTCAGCGATCCCGACGGCCTGTCGATCCAGCTTCAGGACGTGGCCTACTGTGGTGGTGGGGGATACTTGGGGGGAGTGTGCCCCTGACCACGCTGAAGTCGGCCCTCCTCGTGGGTGTTGTCCTGGTCACGGCCGCCTGTTCGACGGCAGGGCCCGAGGCGGGCGCCGGCTCCGGCGACGAAAATCCGTTCTTCAGCGAGAGCACGATGCTGCTCGGGATGCCGGCCTTCGACCGGATCGAAGACCGGCATTTCGCACCCGCCCTCGAGCGAGGCATGGCCGAACAACGCGCCGAGATCGACAGAATCGCGGAACAGAGTGAGCCGCCGACCCTCGAGAACACCCTGATCGCCATGGAACGCTCGGGCCATCTGCTGCGGCAGGTCCGCTCCACGTTCTCCAATCTCCGGGGGGCCAACACCAATGACGCCTTGGAGGCCGTTCAAACTGAGATGGCGCCCAAGCTCTCCGCTCACAGCGACCGGACTCTGCTCAACGGCGAGCTGTTCGAGCGCGTCCGGGCCCTGTACGACCAGCGCCATGACCTGGATCTCGATCCCGAGTCACTGCGGCTCGTAGAGCGCTACCACACGCGCTTCGTGCGGGCCGGAGCGATGCTGTCGGACGCAGACAAGGAGCGCCTGAGGGCGCTGAACCGCGAGCTTGCGGAGCTCGGCACCACCTTCAGTCAGAACGTGCTGAAGGAGGTCAACGATCTGGCCGTGGTCGTGGACAGCCGCCAGGAACTCGGGGGGCTGTCGGACAACGCCATCGCCGTCGCCCAACAGGCCGCCGCCGCCCGTGGCCTCGAGGGCAGGTACGTCATCGCACTCCGGAACACCAGTGGGCAGCCGCCGCTGGCGTCGCTCGAGGATCGTGCGTTACGCCAGCGCATCTTGGAGACGTCGCTGTCGCGCGGCAGCCGCGGCGGAGACTTCGACAACCGCGCGATCGTGGCTCGGATGATGAGGGTCCGCGCCGAGCGGGCACAGCTACTCGAGTATCCCAACCACGCCGCCTACGTCCTGGAGAACCAGACCGCATTGACCAGCGAGGCCGTGAACCAGCGCCTCGCCGACCTGGCACCACCCGCGGTCGCGAACGCGGAGCGCGAAGCCATGGACCTGCAGGCCTTGATCGATGCCGAGGGCGGGGACTTCAAGCTGGCTCCTTGGGACTGGGCGTACTACACGGAGAAGGTGCGACGGGCCAGGTATGAATTTGATGAATCCCAGCTGCGTCCGTACTTCGAGATCGACAACGTGCTGAAGAATGGCGTGTTCTTCGCAGCGAACAGACTCTACGGCCTGAGCTTCGAGGAGCGTCCGGACCTGCCGGTCTATCATCCCGACGTGCGGGTGTTCGAGGTCCACGACCAGGACGGCGAGCTGCTCGCCCTGTACCTGGCCGACCACTATTCACGTCCCTCAAAGCGCGGCGGGGCCTGGGCGAGCTCCTACGTGCGACAGGCGCACCTGACCGGCACGCGCCCCGTGTTGGCCAATCACCTGAACGTGCCCAAGCCACCCGAAGGTGAGCCTACGCTACTCACCTTCGACGAGGTGACCACTCTGTTCCACGAGTTCGGACACGCCTTGCACGGGATGTTCTCGGACGTGAACTACCCGTTCTTCTCCGGGACGTCGGTGCCGCGGGATTTCGTGGAATTTCCCTCTCAGGTCAACGAGATGTGGGCGACCTGGCCCGGCGTCTTCGAGAACTACGCCGTGCACCATGAGACGGGCGAAGCGATACCACGAGAGCTGCTGGACAAGGTTCTGGCCACGCAGTCGTTCAATCAGGGCTTCGCCACCACCGAATACCTGGCCGCTTCCCTGCTCGACATGGCGTGGCACCAACTGACTCCCGACCAGGTTCCCGACGCCGACGGCTTGATGGCGTTCGAGGCCGCGGCGCTCGAGAGCGCCGGCGTGGCCCTGGACGCGCTCCCGCCGCGCTACCGCACCCCGTACTTCTCGCACATCATGCGCGGCTACGCGGCCGGGTACTACTCCTACATCTGGAGTGAGGTACTGGACGCCGACGCCGTGGAGTGGTTCAAGGAAAACGGGGGCCTGACGCGCGAAAACGGCGACCACTTCCGCAGGGCGCTTCTGTCACGCGGCGGAAGCGTGGACGCCATGACCCTCTATAGAAACTTCCGCGGCACGGATCCCGATATCGCGCCGCTTCTGGAGCGCCGGGGGCTGGGATAGGCGATAACCACCATGATCGATCCCTCACCCCCCGATGTGCTCGAGCAAGCCGCCGAGTGGAAAGCGCAAGGCTCGGGCGTGGTCCTCGCGACGGTAGTGCGGACGTGGGGCTCTGCTCCCCGACAGGCGGGCAGTCAGATGTGCATCGACGAGCAGGGTCATTTCGTCGGCTCGGTGTCGGGCGGATGCGTTGAGGGCGCCGTAATCCAGGAAGCCCAGGAGCTCATGACCCAGGGCGGCACCAAGCTCCTGAAGTTCGGTGTGACCGACGAGCAGGCTTGGGAAGTAGGGCTCACCTGCGGTGGCGAAGTGGAGATCTACGTCGAGAGGGTGGAGTGAAGGCGGATCTCCTGAGCCAACTCGTGGAGGATCGGCATAACGAGCGAGCCGTGGTCCTGGCCACAAGCCTGGACACCGGGGAGCAGAGTCTCCTTTACCCGTTGGAGACAGGCTCGGAGGTCGGCCGCGGCGAGACCTCGGACGACCTTCAGCAGGCGGCTTGGAGCGCCCTCCTGAACGACCGCTCCCAGCAGGTGGACGCCCCGGACGGCCGCTTCTTCTTGCAGGTGCACAATACACCGCTCCGCATGGTGCTGGTGGGCGCAGTGCACGTCGCCCAGCCGTTGGCCCGAATGGCGAGCCAGGCCGGTTTCTCCGTCTCGGTCGTGGATCCCCGGGAGGCCTTCAACACAGAGGCTCGTTTTCCAGGCGTGAACCGGCTCCTCTCGTGGCCGGAAGCGGCCCTGGTGGATCTGGATCTGAATCATCGAACCGCCGTGGTCATCCTCACCCACGACCCCAAGCTCGATGACCCCGCCCTGGAGGCCGCTCTGGGGAGTCCCGCCTTCTACATCGGAGCCCTCGGGAGCCGTATGAACCAGGGCCTGCGCCTCGAGCGGATGAAGGGGGTCGGCTTCGACGATGCGGCTCTGGCCAAGATTCACGGCCCCATCGGTCTAGACATCGGAGCGCGGACACCGGGGGAGATCGCCGCGGCCATTCTGGCAGAGGTCATCGGAGAGCTCCGGCGGGACGTGACGTGAGCGACACCGGGTCGGAGGCGGCGGGTCCGAACCGGCCGGCCCCCTCCGGCGTGACCTGTGTGGTGCTGGCCGCCGGATCCTCCACGCGGATGGGAGGACGGAATAAGCTCTTGGAGCGCGTCGACGACGTTCCCATGGTGGCGACCGTCGTGCGAGCCGCCCTAGCGTCACGAGCCGATGAAGTCCTCGTCGTCACGGGTGAGGACCGAGAGCGCGTGGAGGCGTGCCTCTCCGGACTCCCAGTGCGCCTGCATCGGAATCCGGACCACGCACAGGGCCTAAGCACGTCCCTTAGGGCCGGTGTCTCGGTCCTCCCAAGCGGGGCCCGGGCCGTGGCCGTATGTCTCGCCGACATGCCTCTCGTGCGCCCCGCTCATATCGACGCCCTGATCGGGACTTTCCTCACGGATCCCGATGGCTCCATCTTCGTGCCCACTTGGCAAGGAAAGAGAGGCAACCCCGTGCTGTGGACCGTGGACCTGGTTCCCGAGATCGACACCCTCACAGGGGACATGGGTGTCAAAGCGCTCATGGCTCGCCATCCCGCCAAGGTGCGTGAGGTCCCCATGGATGCACCCGGCGTCCTCACCGATGTGGACACACCAGAAGCGCTCGAGGAGCTGACCGCGCCCAATGACGCCCGATCCTGATGTCCGCTCTCAAGATCGAAGAGCGCTTCGAGCTCGACGTAGACCCGGACGAAGCTTGGGTCTTCCTCACTCAACCGGCCCGCATCGTCATGTGCCTTCCTGGAGCTGAACTCACCGAACACATCGACGAACGGAACTACGCGGGGGCGGTCAAGGTCAAGCTCGGAGCGGTCACCATGCACTACCGGGGGACGGTGGAGTTCACCGAGTTGGACCACGAGCGGCGGGTCATCCGAATGGAGGGCAAAGGCCTGGAAAAACGGGGCGGCGGCACGGCCTCTCTGACCATGGAGGGCAGAGTCCGCGGGTTGGAGGGGGGCCGTTGCGAGGTGGGGGTCGTGGCAGACATCCGGCTGGCCGGAAAGATCGTTCGCTTCGGAAGAGGCATGATCCAGGCGGTCTCGGCGGGGATCTTCAAGGAGTTCACCGCACGGCTGGCCACCGAGCTGGCGGCCGGGAAAACGCGGGGAGAAGCGTCGGACCGAGACGCCGTTGCTCAACCGCGCCTTACGGGAGAGCCCGCCGCCCCGTGTTCTACGGGAGAGTCCGGCGAGGTTACCAGCACACCCGCCGGCGCTAGCCCGGAGGCGCTGCCTCTGCTTCCGCTTCTTCTGCAGTCCTTCCGATCGTGGCTCCGGCGCCTCTTCGGGAGGGAGTAGGCGGGAGAGTCAGGATCCGGGCCAACTCCCTCAGGCTGTTCAGGCTATGGACGGGCTTGAAGTCGTCCACATGGGGAAGCATGGCCCGGATGCCCTGGGCCTCCGGCTGGAACGCCTCGTAACGGAGGAGCGGGTTCAGCCAGATCAAACGGCGGCACGAGCGGTGGAGCCGATCCATGGCCGCGCTGAGCCCCTCCCCCCCTTCCCTGTCCAACCCGTCGGTGATCAGAAGAACCACCGCGCCCTGCCCCAGCACCCGTCGGGACCAGGAACGGTTGAACTCCTCGATGCAGACCCCGATGCGCGTGCCGCCATCCCAGTCCTCCACGACGTGGCGGAGGCGCTCGAGCGCCACGTCCCCGTCACGATGCCTCAGGTGACGGGTGGCGTTGGTGAGGCGGGTCCCGAACAGGAAAGTATGCACCCGGTCCCTGTCGTTCGTCAGCGCGTGCAGGAAGTGGAGGAGCATCCGGGTGTATCCGCTCATGGACCCCGATATGTCGCACAGCGCGACGAGGGTGTGAGGACGCCGACGGCGGGCGCGCCACTCCAGCGGTATGGTGGCTCCTCCCACCCTGAGCGTTGCGCGGAGCGTGCGTCGCAGGTCCACCTCGGACCCTGTGGGGCTGGGGCGGCGGCGCCGGGTCGGAGGGTCCCGGATCGGGAGGCGCATCCGGGCGATGGCTTCGCGCGCGGCCTCGATCTCCGCCAGGGACATCTGCTCGAAGTCCTTCTCGGACAGAGCCTCACGTTCGGAGTAGGTCATCCGCATGTCCACCTCCACCCTCTCACGTTCCCGCTCGGCGCCGGCGCCACTCTCTGCCCAAGCTTCGGCAAGGCGTCTGCGGAGCGGGGAGGGCGCCGGCACAGGCACCTTTGACAGGGATAAAAGCTCCTCGAGGACCGCGTTCGAGGGTGGGCGATCCGACCAGAAGAGCCTGAAGGCCTCGTAGAACGTTGGCCGGTGCTCGCCGCGTCTCACGAAAACAGCATGGAGTGCCCAGTAGAATTCATCGGGGCGGGTGACGTCCACCGACGCCAGGGCTCCCATGGCGTTGAGCACGTCACCCGGACCGGTGGGGAGCCCTGCCCGTCGGAGCAGCCGGGCGAAGTCGGTCACACGTTGGGTGAGCTGTTCGCCCCAAGCGGATCGGTCAGACAACTTCACTCAGGATGGCCAGGGCCGGCTCACCGCGCACGCGCGCCAGGTCGTCCTCGTATTTGAGAAGCACGCCGAGGGTCTCGTTCACCACGTCGCCGTCCAGGCTGGAGCGTCCCAGCGTCAACAGTGCCCGCGTCCAGTCGATCGACTCGGCGAGGCCGGGCACCTTGAAGAGATCCTCCTCGCGCAGCCGCTGGACGAAGCCCACCACCTGGCGTGTAAACTCGTCGCCCGCCTCAGGCACCCGAACCGACACGATCTCCGTCTCACGCTCCCGCGTGGGATAGTCGATCCAGTGGTAGAGGCACCGACGCTTGAGGGCGTCGTGGATCTCGCGCGTGCGGTTGGAGGTGATGATCACCACGGGCGGCTCCTCGGCCTTGATGGTCCCCACCTCCGGCACGGTGATCTGAAAGTCGGAGAGCAGCTCCAGCAAGAACGCCTCGAACGGCTCGTCGGTGCGGTCCAGCTCGTCGATGAGGAGGACGGGCGGCCCTTCGGGACGGGGCTGCAGGGCCTCGAGGAGCGGTCTGTGGATCAGGAACTCGTGTGAGAAGACGTCGGACTCGAGGCGTGCTCGATCCGTCACACCGGCCGCTTCCGCGATCCGGATCTCGATCATCTGGCGCGCATAGTTCCACTCGTAGACGGCGGACGACACGTCGAGACCTTCGTAGCACTGGAGTCGGATCAGGTGCCGCTCGAGTCCCGTGGCCAGGACCTTCCCCACCTCTGTCTTGCCGACCCCCGCCTCTCCCTCCAGGAAGAGCGGCCTCCCCAGCTTGAGCGACAGGTAGACGGCCGTGGCGAGAGACCGGTCCGCCACATAGCGCTCCTGCTCGAGAAGCGCGAGCGTCTCATCGACCGAGTCCGGGATCGAGGCGGGGCCTTCTATGTGCACGCCCCCACTACGCGCACGCCTCTACCGCACGGCGGGCCATGACGGAAACCAGGTGCGCCCGGTACTCGGCGCTGGCGTCGGTATCCGAGATCAGACCCTCCTGGGCCACACCGATGCCGTCGAGGCTTCCCGGCGAGAAATCGGACGCAAGAGCGTCTTCCATGGCCTCGACGCGGAAGACCTTGTAGCCCGCACCGGACACGGCCACCCGGACCCCGTCCCCGTTCTGGGCCACCATGACGCCCGCGATGGCATACTTGGAGGCCGGGTTCGGGAACTTGGCGTAGGCGGCTTTCCCCGGAATCGGGAAGCGGACCGACGTAATGATCTCGTCGTCCTCGAGTGGCGTTTCGAACATGCCCACGAAGAACTCCTCCGCGGCGATCTCGCGCCGATCGGTCACGACCGTGGCCCCGAGGGCGACCATGGCGGCCGGATAGTCGGCCGCGGGGTCACTGTGTGCGACCGAGCCACCCAACGTGCCACGGTTCCGCACCTGCGGATCTCCGATTCCTCCCGCCAGAGCGGCGAGAGCCGGGATCGCCTCCTGCACGTCGCCAGAGCCATTCACCTCGGCATGCGTCATCGCGGCCCCGATCACCAGCGCATCACCGTCCCGCTGGATCCCCCGGAGCTCGTCGAGTCCCGCCAGCGACACCACGTCGCTGGGGGCAGCCATGTCCAGCTTCATGATGGGAAGCAAGCTCTGACCGCCGGCGAGGAACTTGCCAGCCTCCGCGCTTTGCATGGCGCCCTGCGCCTCGGCCACCGAGCCCGGGCGATGGAAAGTGAAGTCATCCATGGGTCTTCCCCCTCAGCTCGAGGCCTGGGCGTCCCGGATGGTGCGCCACACGCGCTCCGGAGTCGCCGGCATGTCCATGTGCTCGACACCCAGATGGGCCAGGGCATCTACGACCGCGTTGATGACGGCGGGCGTGATTCCGATGGAGCCCACCTCCCCGACCCCCTTCACACCCAGCGGGTTGTGCGTGCAGTTCGTGATGTTGTGCCCCGTCTTGAAGAACGGCACATCCGCCGCCCGGGGCATGCAGTAGTTCATATACGATCCCGTGAGCAGCTGCCCGCTGTCGTCGTACTTGCAGTGCTCCATCAGCGCCTGCCCGATTCCGTGTGTCACACCGCCATGCAGCTGGCCTTCGACGATCATAGGGTTGAGGATGCGTCCCACGTCGTCGGCACAGGAGACCGCCACCAGCTCGACGACGCCCGTCCCCGGGTCGATCTCCACTTCGGCCACATGGGCGCCGGCCGGGAATGTGAAGTTCTTCGGATCGTAGAAGGCCGTCTCGTCCAGGCCGGGCTCCAATCCCTCCGGATAGTTGTGCGGCACATAGGCCGCGAGCGACACGTCAGCGAGACCGAGCGACTTGTCCGTCCCGGCCACGGTGAAGCGGCCGTCCTCGAAGACAACGTCCGCCTCCGACGCCTCCATGAGATGTGCGGCGATCGTGATGCCCTTCTTGATGATCTTCTGCATGGCCTCGTAGATCGCCGACCCACCCACCGCCCCTGAGCGCGAGCCGTACGAGCCCATGCCAAACGGAACCTGGGCCGTGTCTCCGTGAACGACCTCGACCTGGTCGATCCCGATGCCCAGGCCCTCGGCCACGATCTGCGCGAAAACGGTCTCGTGGCCCTGGCCGTGGCTGTGGCTTCCGGTGTAGACCGTGACGCTTCCCGTGGGATGCACGCGCACCTGTCCCACCTCGAAGAGTCCGGCCCGGGCACCAAGGGCTCCGGCCACCGCCGAGGGGGCGATCCCACACGCCTCCAGGAACGTCGAGAGGCCGATCCCCCGGAGCTTCCCCCTGGACTTGGCTTCGTCGCGGCGGGCCTCGAAGCCCGCCCAGTCCGAGAGCTCCAGCACCAAGTCCAGCGTGGGTTCGTAGTCCCCCGTGTCGTACTCCAACGCCACCGGCGTCTGATAGGGGAACTGATCCGGCTGGATGAAGTTCTTTCGCCGGATCTCCACCGGGTCGATCCCGAGCCGGCGGGCGGCCACGTCCACGAGGCGCTCCAGCATGAAGGAGGCTTCGGGCCGCCCCGCACCACGAACCGCGTCCACCGGCACCGTGTTTGTGAAGATCGCCTTCACTTCACCGTAGATGGCCGGCGTGGTATAACATCCGGCAAAGAGCGTTCCATGGAGGTACGTCGGGATCGACGGACCGAACGTCGACAGGTACGCCCCCAGGTTGGCGAGGCAGCTCACCCGAAGACCCAGGAAGCGCCCCTCTCCGTCGAGCGCCAGCTCGGCGTGCGTCACGTGGTCCCGGCCGTGGGCGTCGGACATGAACGACTCCGAGCGCTCGGCGGTCCACTTCACGGGCCGCCCAATCTTGGACGACGCCCAGGTCACGATGACCTCTTCCGCGTAATGGAAAATCTTGGAACCGAAGGCGCCCCCTACGTCGGGCGCCACCACACGGAGCTTGTGTTCGGGGATCCCCATGACGAACGCGCCCATGAGAAGCCGGATCAGGTGTGGGTTCTGGCTCGACGTGTAGAGTGTGTAGTCGCCGCTCACCGACTCGTAATCGCCGATGTAGACTCGAGGCTCGATGGCGTTCGGGATGAGACGGTTGTTCACGATGTCGATCGGCACAACGTGCTCTGCGCCCTCGAACGCCGAGTCGGTGGCCGCCTTGTCGCCGATCTCCCAGTCAAAGCACACGTTGCCGGGCGCCTCATCCCAGATCTGTGGAGCATCGTCGGCCACGGCCTGATTCAAGAACGCCACCGCCGGAAGGCTCTCGTATTCGACGTCCACGAGTGCGGCGGCGGCCCTGGCCCTTGCCTTCGTGTCGGCAACGACGACGGCAACGATGTCCCCCACGTGCCGAACACGCTCCGCGGCGAGCGCCGGGTGGGGTGGCTCGACCATAGGCGAGCCGTCCTTGCTGTGGATCTGCCATCCGCAGGGCAGGCCACCGATCTCGTCGGCCGCCAGGTCGGCCCCGGTGAACACCGCCGCCACGCCCGGCGCGCTCGCCGCGTCACCCGTGTCGATGCTCGTGATGGCGGCGTGGGCCTCGGGCGAGCGCACCAGGGCCGCGTAGAGCTGGCCCGGGCGGTTGATGTCGTCCGTGTAGTTGCCCCTTCCCGTGAGGAAGCGGCCGTCTTCCTTCCGCCGCACGGCGGCTCCGATTCCGTTCTCCGACATGGCTCAGCCCCCCATTTCGGAGGCCGCCGCCTGCACGGCCTTCACGATGTTGTGGTAGCCGGTGCAGCGGCAGAGGTTGCCCTCCAGCCACTCCCGCACGTCACCTTCGGAGGGGGAGGCGTTGCGGCTCACCAAATCGAGACCGCTCATCACCATACCCGGAGTGCAAAAGCCGCACTGGAGACCATGATGCTCCTTGAAGGCCGCTTGCATCGGGTGGAGCACTCCGTTCGTCGCGACCCCTTCGATGGTCGTGACTTCGGCCCCCTCGACTTCGGCGGCCAAAACGGTGCAGCTCTTGACCGACGTGCCCCCAACGTGAATGACGCACGCCCCGCACTGGCTCGTGTCGCATCCGACGTGCGTTCCGGTGAGCCCAAGGGTCTCCCGCAGAAAGTCCACGAGAAGCGTGCGTGCCTCGACTTCGTGCGAGACCGCTTGGCCGTTTACCTGCATCGAAACGACTGGCATGGACGACTCCCTTGTGGGGGAGAAGATTCACGGCCGGTCCCGAGGGATCCGGCCGTGAAGGGGAAGAGGGTTAGGATGGGGGGCGGTAAACCCCCGGTCAAGCAGGTCGGGTCACCGTGCGGTGAGCGTCGGCCCGAACCGATCCACCCGATCCACCGGTTTTCCGGGTACCAGCTTTCACCCGGTTGCGCATCGGCCTCCGAACAGCGACGCTCCGCCGTGTGTCCTCGTTGTATACCCGCATAGGAGGGACGGAATGGTATCTCGACGCGAATGGCTCCGAGTCACCGCCGGGGCGGGCGCCGCGCTCAGCCTGAACCCCCGCGTCCTGGATGCGCTACGGAGCCAGGAGCTCATCACCCGAGCGATCCCCTCTACCGGAGAGCGACTCCCGGCGGTCGGCCTGGGCGGCGCCAACACGTATTCTCGGGCCGCGCGCGCCGAGGACTTCGACACGATCGGGGGCGTCCTGCAGGCACTCCTGGACGGAGGCGGCACGGTATTCGATACCGCGGCCGGTTACGGCCCCTCCGAGGAAGTATCGGGCCGGGTCGCCAACGAGCTCCGGATCGCGGACCGGCTTTGGTGGGCGACCAAGGTCAACGTGGCCGGTCGGGGTGGCAGAGCGGCCGATCCCGCCGCGGCCCGGGCGCAGATCGAGCGCTCCGTCGAGCGCCTCCGTATTCCCGTGATCGACCTGATCCAGGTACACAACATGGGTGATCCGCCGACGCAGCTCGGAATTCTGGAGGAGCTCAAGGCGACGGGTCGGATTCGCTACATGGGGATCACGACCACGAACGAAAGGCAATACGCCGCCCTCGCGGACGTCATGCGCAACGAGCCGATCGACTTCATCGGCATCGATTACGCCGTCGACAACCGGACTCCCGAAGAGGTGATCCTCCCACTGGCGCAGGAGCGCCGGATCGGTGTCATCGTGTACCTTCCGTTTGGACGAAGCCGGATGTGGCGGCGCATCGGCGACCGCCCGCTGCCCGGTTGGGCGGCCGAGTTCGACGCGCACACCTGGGCGCAGTTCATGCTCAAGTTCGTCCTCGCCCACCCAGCGGTCACCGTGGCGACCCCGGGCACCAGCGACCCAGAGCACATGACGGACAACCTCGCCGGCGGGAGGGGGCGGCTCCCCAGTGCGCAGCAAGTCGAGCGAATGATCGAGCTGGCGGAGAGCCTGCCGAGAGCCTGACGCTGCCACGGAACCAAGGCTTTCCCGAACCGGCCGCGATGTCGAGAGAGGAATGATCAGACATGAAGGCCCCCCAGGTCGGTGACCTGGAGGGCAGGGAGCAGACTCACATCCACAACCGCTCCTCATCCGGATCCTTCTCCGGCACGTACCGAGCCTCGACTCTGAGCTCCAAGTCTCCGATCACCTCCACGGTCTCGGGATCCGCGTCGAACCCAGGTTTCCACGCAATGAGCTCGAACTCACCGGACGGCAACTCGAACCTCGCCATACCCTGTTCGTCGGTCGACGCCCGATAGATGCCCATTCGGACGTCGACCTTGTGAATGGGATCTCCGGTATCGTCGCGAACGACCTCGACCGCGACCGTGTGCTCGGGAGGCCCAACCGTGCGGAAGCTGACGACGGCAGACGCTTGAAGGTGCGAAGGCCCCCAATCGGCAGCCACGGGGACGGCGGACCATTGGAAGCTGCCTTCCTTCGGCGGAGCGTCAAAAAAGACCTCAGCCCAATGTAACGCTCGCGTTCCGGGCCATGGCTCGTCCCCCAGACTTCCCTCCCCGACCCTGGTTCCAGCCTCGTCACGAACCTCGACAAGCTTCCCCGTCAGTTGGCACCCGGCGGCGCACCTGATTCCTACCTTCGCGCTGAACCTTTCGCCGATCACCACCGGCGTCGGAAGATCCCACACCGCCACACTGGTCTCGTGGGGCCTGACGGTCGTGCGTACGAGGAGAGAAACCTCCTCGTGGTCCACTCCGTCGACCTCATGGGCTGGGAGGAGGATCGTCCAGGTGTGTTCACCAACCTCCATCGGCGCCCTGAGCGAGAGGACCTCCTCTTCGTTCGACCCCTCGTCCTCTTCGTTCAACCCCTCATCATCGCTCGCCGCTTCATCATCGCTCACGACGTCATCATCGGTCACCGGTTCATCATCGGTCACCGCTTCATCATCGGTCCGCGCTTCATCGTCGGTCCGCGGTTCCGCGGCCACGATGGACCCATCAGGGGCCAGCGCCTGGACGTTCTCGCCCGCAAGGTCGCAGCCGAACGGACACGTTACACGGACGCCGAGCGTAAGCTCGCTGCCCGCCTCGACGTCCTGGGGAAGCGGGCTGTTCAGCTCGATCAGAGGCGAATGTGTCTCTGGCATGGACAGGTCCCAAAAATATAGAACGAGCCCTCGGGCTCTAGGATCCCGCTCGATGCCAAGAAATCAGGCTTCACCTCCGTTCAAAGCGGCGTCTCGGCCTGCGATGCGACCGAACACGATGCACCGGCCCAGGCCGTGCTGAGCGAATCCACCCTGCGATTCACCGGAGCAGTAGAGGCCGGGAATGACCTGGCCGTGATAATCCATCACTTGCGTTCTCGCGTTGGTCCGAAGACCGGTCAGAGAATCGTGGAGGATCGGCGTGGACCAGGCGGCGTAGAATGGGGGTGTCTGGATCTTGTGCCTGGGCTGATCCTTGCCGAAGTCCGAATCGCTCCCCGCATCCACGAAGGAATTGTATCTGGCGACCGTTTCCTCGAGTGCAGCCGGCGGCATTGGACCCGACTGGTATTCGTTGTCGATGTTACGGGCGAGCTCCGCGGGCGTGTCTCCGCTGAAGAAATAACCATCTAGATCAACATTCGGCGGCTTCGGATCCCAGCCCTCCCGCTCCACGGCATCAGCATCAAAGATGGCCCAGATCGGACCGCCTCCGTTCCTCTTATTAGTGTCCCCAATGTCCGCGAGGCAAGCAGCGAAGAAGTCAAACCCTCCTTCCAGCTCGTTGTAGAATCTCCGGCCGGTCTGATTCACCAGGATCACGTCTTGCCAATCGAGGATCGTGAGTCCCGACGCGCGTGCGCGGCCGAAGATTGGGCTATCAGGCTGCCAGATGAGGCTGGAATAGCCCCACTTGCACCCTATATGGCGGGTCTTCGACATATAGTTGCCTGACTCGTTGGTCTGATTCGCGGTCGCCCACAGCGCTGCTCCAATCGCCATCGCGGCAAGTTCCCCGTCACCGCTCTGTCTGGACCAGGGTTCGCCCGCCACCTGATACTCCTCAGTGAGCCTCGGGTCGAACGTCCGGCGCAATGTGACATTACTCGAGCTCCCTCCCGTGGCGACCAGCACGCCCCTCAGGGCACGGATGTTCACGGTCGTACCCCGGTGCACGGCGGAGACACCCAACACCCTGCCGGAGAACTGGTCTTCACGGATGATCTTCGTCATCCGGTGCTCCAAGAGGATCTCGGCGCCCTTGGCTCTCGCACTCTTCTCCAGCGCCCGGACCAAGCCCGAGCCGACCCGGGTTACATGGTGCGTGACACGCTCGGAAGCGATCGGCCACTGCACGGTTCGCCCCTGCCTCCTGACCGTCGACGCGCCGCCCGGACCCGTGAGGTGGTTTTGAAACTCGACTCCGTTTTCCACCAAGAACTCGAAGGCGTCGGCGTTCTCGTCGGCGAAGGCCCGCACCAGGTCCCGGTCACTGTAGCGGCTGTCCCGGTGGTCGTGGCGCACCCAGTCCTCATAGACCTTGTCCGCAGAATCCTCGATCCCGAATTTCCGTTGTCTACTGTTACCGCCACCGAGGTGCACGTTTCCCCCGCTCGCCAATCCATGGCCGCCGATGTCATAGTTCTCGTCAAGCATGATCACCGACGCCCCGTGATCGAGCGCAGAAACCGCGGCGGCAAGTCCCGAGGTGCCCGCCCCGATCGTGACGAAGTCGGCCTCCCTATCCCAGACCACCTGCTGTGCGTCCAGCTCTTTGGCGTCGAGGGCACCCAGCGCGGGAACACCAACACCGATGGCCGCACCCTTCTTTAGGAATTCTCTCCGGTCGAGGGCTGCTTGGCTCTTCTTCTCTTTCCCCACGCTGCTATCCTCCTTTTGCCTCGTGAACTCGATGAGGTCCGAAAGTCTGTGTGTACGTCCAGGATGATCCGGTCGTCAACATACGGTTTCTTACCGGCATCGGCCATCCGCAGTCGCGCGAGCGACGACCTGGCTGCGCTACAGAAGGCGCGCCTCGGTCTCAGCGCTCCAATCCGTAGTGGATCGTAGCCACGAAATTGCGCTCGGCGGTCTCGTCCTGACCCCACGCCTCGGCCTGGTTCCGGATCGGACGACGGTCCTGAATGCGCTCTAGCGAGTGGCCGTCCTCCATGAGCCCCGCGACCGCGTCACGCATCGACTTGAGCGCGTCCCGGTAGCCTCGCAGGTCCTCGCGCGTCGAAAGCGCGCCGTGGCCCGGGATGACCATCGTGGAAGCGTCCATGACAGCGAGCGCCACGCCGGCCGCGGCGATCATGCCATCGATCGAGCCGCCCGTCGCCGTATCGATGAAGGGGAAGCGGTCCCGGAAGAACGTGTCACCCATGTGGACCACGTTCGCGCGCTGGAAGTGCACGATGGCGTCGCCGTCCGTGTGAGCGTTCGACACGTGGAACGCGTGCAGCTCATCACCGTTCAGGTGGAACGTAACGTCCTCCGCGAACGTGATGACGGGCAGCGCCCCGTCCGGACGCGCCGGTTCCGGCGCCGGTTCCCTGCCGATGCGCTCCAGCACCTGGTCCATGCCGAGGCGCTCCCGGACGTTTTCGTGGGCCACGATGAGGGCCCCCGCCCTTCCGAGGTTCTCGTTGCCCCCGGTGTGGTCCCCGTGCCAGTGCGTGTTGAGCACGAAGCGGACGGGCTCGGACGTAATCGCCCCGATGGCAGCCAGAATCTTGTCGGTCAGTGGCGCGAACTGGTCGTCGATGACGAAGACGCCGTCCTCGCCGACGAACACGCCGATGTTACCGCCCTGGCCGAGCAGCATGTACACACCGGAGGCGACCCTCTGCGTCTGGATCTCGACCGCGTCGAAGTTCTGTGGTGAGGCGAGGCCGGGAGAGGCCAGCACGAACAGGGAAATCAGCGAGAACAGGGTGAAGAAGGGGACGGTGCGGCGCATGGGACGTTTCTCCGTCTAGGGTTCGTGCTCGGGTCGGTAGCGTAACATGGGATGTCGAGCGGCGGGTGCAAAGCGAGTGAGCCTGGAGCTACGAATACTGTACGTCGACCCCTCCTCAGGCGGCCGATCCGAATCGTGGGACCCCTTCCGCCTCGGCGGCCGCCGCGAGCGCCGCGTCGAGAGTCGCCAGCGGCACTCCCAAGCGCACACCCAGCTCGACGTACGCCGCATCGTACGATGTGAGACCGTGCGTCCGCGCGAGGCGTCGGGTCTCCCCAAACGCTCGACCCCGCTCGGCGGGATCCATCGCAAATGGTAGGGACACCAGGAGGCGCGTGAACTTGGTGACAGTCGCCGAGTCGATCCGACCCTTGCGCTCGGCGACCAGTAAGCCGTTCGACACCTCCAACGTCCACAGCGTTGGTACGACCGCTTCCTCGGTCCGCAGAGAGTCGAGAACCCGGAGCGCGTAGTCGCCTCCCTCATCCTCGAAGCACCAGGACAGGGCCACCGACGCGTCGAGCACGAAGTTCACCGACGCCCCTCGTCGATCAGGTCGTGCACCGTGAGGTCGGGGCCGAGTGTGCGTCCCGGACGTAGAGCCGCGATGCCCGCCACGGCCTCATCGACCGTGCACTCGGCCGATCCCGCGGCAGGTATCAGCTGGGCCACCGCGCGACCATGCCGGGTGATCGTGATGCGCTCCCCACGCTCGACCCGGTCCAACAACTCCGCCAGATGCGTCTTGACGTGATACGCGCCTACGCTCGTCACGCTCGATCCCCCCCAACGACGATAAGACCAGTGTAAGACCAGTCTAGGCTCGGTGCTCTCCATCGGCAAGGGAGGCGTGCAGCGTCTTTGCTGGGTTCTCCGGCGCAGCGCACCAACCCTGATGATGCTATAGTTACTGGCTGGCACGCTCGCTGACCGCGCTTTTGGGCTGGGTCGACGAGGGCATCCAGGCAATCCTTCCCAACCGCCTCTACGACATTCGCGACGTCGGCGTCAACGCCCTCGCTGGCCTGATGGCGATCGTGGCGAGCGCGGTCCTGGCACGAGCGCGGCAGTGGGACATCTTCCGACGCCGATCCCGTTAGCAGGTGGCGCTCCGACCCGGTCGGCAGGCCCGTGACAGGAGGGTTAGTCTGCCTGGGAGACTAGGACCCAGACCTTCCGACGATCCCCTGAATGGAGGTGCTCCTAGATGGCCGACGAGCAGATCTTTCGCCTCATCCTGATCGCTGGATTCGCGATCATCATGCCGGCAGGCATCTACCACCGGGTGAAATCCCAAGCCAACGGCGAAAGCCTCGACCGTCGACAGGAGGGGCTGTTCGTATTGGCCACACTACGGCCGCTGGGAATCGCATCGATGCTCGGATTGATCACCTACATGATCAACCCTGCCTGGATGGCGTGGTCGGCGGTATCATTGGCCGCGTGGGTGCGATGGCTGGGTGTGGGCGTGGGTGTGGTGGCGGGCTCGTTGTTGATCTGGACGATGCACACGCTCGGCAAGAACCTGACGGACACCGTGGTTACGAGGAGGGACCACGAGCTGATAACCGGCGGACCGTATCGTTTTGTTCGGCATCCGTTCTACTGCGCCTTCATACTCGCTGTCCTCGCCAACTCGACCGTTTCCGCCAACTGGTTCATCTTGTTGACCGGAATCTCGGCGTGGCTGGTGATCGTCTTCCGCACCAACAGGGAAGAAGAGAACCTGATCGCGAGATTCGGCGACGACTACCGCAACTACATGGACCGCACCGGCCGCTTCTTTCCGGGGAAGTGAAGCGGCAAAACCCGGACCCTTGAGCAGGTCGACGCGCAACCTGGGCCCTCCTAGCTCTCGGCTCCCCCGTGAGATCGGGATAGGGGAGGACCGGCGTTCCCGGTCCTTCCCCTCCCACACCACCAGGCATGCGGGTCCGCACCTGGCGGTTCGGTGAGTTGAGGTCAGTACGGCGTGAGCCGGGGCACACCCAGCTCGTCGAAGTACGCCCCCGGCAAGGCCGTGTGCAGGGCGTGGTGCGCAGCCACGTGCCACCAGCTTCGCGCGAACCGAGCAGCTCGCCAGGCGAGGTTCTCGCTCACACCGCGAGCCCTCAACTCCCGGTACGCTGTCCTTCCTCGTTTCCACTGGCGTAATTGCAATGTACGCAGCCGGCGGTGGATCCATTGGTCCAGGTCTCGGAAACCCCCCGGTGTGTCCGCTAAGCCGAAGTATGCCTTCCACCCCAGCACGTAGCTCCGTAGCTCTTCCGCCACCTGTTGCAGGCTCCGCCCGCCGCTCCGGCTTGTAATCTGCCGGACTCGCTCTTTGAACTTCGTCAGGGCCTTCTTGCTGACCCGGCGCTTCACGACCTTCCCTGCCGCTACCCAGAAGCTGTAGCCCAGGAACTGTCGATCCCACACTCGCGCCACCGCGCTCTTTTCCTCGTTGACCTGAAGCCGAAGTTTCCCGTACAGGTGCCTCAGCGCCTGCATCACACGTTGTCCTGCCCGCCTCGACCGCACGTATACATTGCAGTCATCGGCGTACCGGACAAACGCGTGTCCGCGTAGCTCCAACTCCTGGTCCACTTCGTCCAGGAGCACGTTCGCCAGCAACGGCGACAACGGTCCGCCCTGAGGCGTCCCCATGTGCCGCTCCATCACCACCCCGTTCGCCATGACTCCGGCCTGTAGGTAGCGACGGAGGATCCGCAGCATCGCCTTATCCTCGATCCGCTTTGCCAGCCGCCCCATCAGCACGTCGTGGTTCACCCGGTCGAAAAACTTCTCCAGGTCCACATCCACCACCCATCGTCTCCCCTCCTGGATGTAGTGCTGCGCTTCGCGCACCGCATCGTGCGCTCGGCGCCCAGGCCGGAAGCCGTGACTGTGCCGACTGAACGTCGGGTCGAACCTCGGTTGCATCACCTGCAGGATGGCTTGTTGGATGAACCGGTCCAGCACGGTCGGAATCCCCAACTCCCGGACCCCTCCCCCACTCTTCGGTATCTCCTGCCTTCGTACCGGCTTCGGTTGGTAGGTCCCCGCCAGCAACCGCTGTCGGATCTCCCCCCAGTGCCTGCGCAAGTACTCTGGCAGCTCCTCCACGTTCATCCCGTCGATGCCCGGACTGCCCTTATTCTGCCGCACGCGTTTCAACGCTCCTACGAGGTTGGCACGCCCGACCACCTCCTGCATCAGGAGATGCTCGCTTCCTGAGCGCTCGTCTCCATGGGCCACCGTTCCGGCTTCGCCACTCCCCTCTACCTTCGGGGCTTCACCCCTATCCTCCAGTGGGAGCCCCAGTTGCCTGGACTCCTGGCGCATGGCCTTGCCGAGGTCCACGGTCGTCACGCTCTCCTCTCCGTTCGGCCCTTCGTCCGACAAAGCTGGGTCCAAGCGCATCATGCACTTCGTCGGCCTACTATGGCCTCTGCTGACTTCTCGCTCCGCCGGCAGGCCCAACAGCGCAGTGCCGGCGTCACCCTTTCAGGCGTCAGGCGAGACCTCCCCGGGTAAGAACGATGACCTTCCCCGCACAATCGCCGGATCTACGCCGCTTCCCCTTGGTCGCAGGAGCTTCGCGGTCAGTGGTCCGCTCGCCCCGGTCCGCAGCGCCTCGTATCCGGTTCCTGTTCGTCGACTCACGGGTTCGTTTCACGCTTCGTTCAGCGTACGCCTCACGACGAACGCCTTGCGCTTCCCTTCGGTCCCTGCGACCAGGTTCCGGGAGGACTTTCACCTCCAAGTCATCGCCCATGCCGGGCCCACCACCCGCGAAGAGGCCGGGCCAGGGGAGTCCCGGGCCCGGCCTCCGTGTTGCCGCAACCGGACTATGTGTACCGCATACCTCGCTTGCTTTACTGCGACGCCCCGCCTCTGAAGCGCGCGCCCAGCTCGTCCCGGTCGACCGCCATGCCTCGGAGATAGACCGCGGAGATCCGCCTCGTATTCGTGATGTCGTCGAGGGGGTTCGCATCCAGGACGACGAAGTCCGCGCTCTTACCCACCGCCACCGAGCCGGCGTCGTCTATCTCCATCCACTGCGCCGAGCTACTCGTCGCCGCAATGATAACTTCGGCCGGGGTCATTCCGGCCGTCACCATATCCTCCATCTCGAGATGGGGGCTCCACGGGACGCTCCCGTCCGTGCCGAACGCAACCTTCACTCCTGCTTGGTTTAGCCTCGCCAGGTTGCGGGCCTGGATGCCGAACGCCTCCTGGGCCGCTGGTCGATCCGTCGACGCCTCCTGCATCTCTTGCAAGTCGTCGGGGGGGACTGTTCCGCTCAGCCAGCCCAGGTCGTCCGCCACCCCCGGATTGGGCAGGTTCGGAACCAAGACCACGTTGGGGCGCTCGGTCCAGAGCGCGACGAGCTCGTCGTCGACGTCCCGGTCGCGAATGCCGTGGGCGAACCCGTCGATCCCCGCCCGGAGAAGCCCCTTCGCGTCCTCCAGATCCCATATATGGGCTGTGACGCGGAGACCGTGCCTGTGGGCCTCGTCGATGATCGCGCCGTACAGTGCGGGGGACAGTTGGTCGTAGCGGCCGAAGCGATCGTCGACCCAGATCTTCACCATATCCACCTCCAGAGCGGCCAGCTCCTGCACGGCGCTCCGCGCTTCCGCCTCGCTCGTGACCCAGGAAGGGACCTCCGACCGCCCAGGCTCCGGAGAGGTGATCCCGGGTCCCGAAGTGCGTGACCGGGCGCCGTTGGGCACCACCTCGTCCCGTATCTCGAATGGGACGTCACCGCCGTCCGAGCCCAGGCTCACGACAACGCCGGCCCCGTAGTATGCCATGTGCTGGAGTTGAGCGACCCGATCCTCACGTGTGGTCGACAGGTGCATGTGGGCGTTCACGAAAGCCGGCATGACCGTCTTGCCGCTGAGATCGATGCGGGTGGCGCCTCCCGGAATCTGTACATCCGCCCGCCGCCCGGCCTGCGTTATACTACCGTCCGCGACCACGAACACCGCGTCCTCGATCGGAGCGCTTCCGTCCCCGACGATGAGGCGAGCGCCCTCATACACGGTCGCACCCGCCTCGCTGCCGGCCTGCGAACCGGTACAGCCGGCCATCAGGACGACCAGGGAGAGCAGGGCAGACATCGCGACTACAATGTGCGACTCACTCTTGGCTCGGCGCATAAGAACCTCGCATCGAAAGGTGGCAGTTTCAGCCTAACCCGTATCACGCTCCCGCGGTCCCGGCAAGGTCTCGGCACGGCGTCTCGCCCCCTATGGGTCAGACCCCCTTCTCCGCCCACCCTTCTAGAGCCGATAGGTGTAGTTCAGCTTGATGCTCGCGCCGCGAGAGAGAGTCTGGAACTCCCGGTTCCGGTTGAAGAGCCCGTCACCCAAGTTCTGCCAGTTCTGCGTGAAGACGAGGAAGAGATCGTTCCCGGGTGTTATGATCCAACGCGCCCGCATGAAGAGGCCCACTACCTCGGAGACGTCGTCGTACTGGATGTTGCCCGTGACGTTTGCCAGCGGAGTGATGTTCCATTCGCCGGCCAAGCGAAAGAGTCTTGCCACGAACGATCCTTGAGGTAGCACGACATCGTTATTCTCGACCTGGGCAGAGAGGAGAATGCCCGGTGACGGTCGAACGTCCAACTGCACCGAAACTTGGGTCTGATCTCCGTTCCAGAAGCCACCTCGGCGGAACTGAGCGTTTCCAGCGACGACTCGGCGGCCCGCGGTTCGAGCCGAAAGGCCCCAATCCCAGTTCTCGTAGGTCCCCTCCTCGATAAAGATGCCGTCGCTGATCTCGAACCGCTGATCGAGGAACTCGAACTGTCGCTGTAGGTTGACGCCGATGTTGTCCTGGCTCTCGAACTCGAGCCCGAAGACCTGGAACACCCACTGTCGTTCTTCGGCGATGCCGGTCGTGATACTCTCCAGGTGGCGGAACTGGGCGGAGAAGTTGAATCGGCGGATCCAGTCGATGTCGGGTCTCGGCCCCCAGCCGAGCCGAGGCTCGACGCGCCGGAACCCGTTCCGGGTAACGAAGCCCACCGCGGGGTCGTAGTCGTCTCCGAACTCGCGGTAGGAGATGTGCCCCGACCAGATGTCATTCGGGTAGTTGACCCGGACGCCTCGAGCGGAGAGATCCGAGGTCGACCGCTTGATGCCCCGGTCGGGGTTGGAGTTCCAGGCCGCGAAGGCCTGCACGACGAAGTTCTTGTCGCTGAAGAGCCGATTGGTGGCGTAGTAGAGGTCGGCCCCTACCGTGTGCCGGTCCAAAGGGGCCCGAGCCGTCGGATCGGTGGGGTCGACGCCCGTGGAGCGACGCGTGTAGATGGCTCCGATCGTGGATTGCTCGAAGATGCCCCGCTTGATCCGGGCCACGGTGAACTGTTCTCCGGCGAAGGTCCCGAGGTCCACATCCGCTGACTCGTGTTCGCCAGTGTTCACTTGCATAAAGCCGAGCTCGTACCTCCCGGTCTGGCCTCCGAGCCTGGCCGCGTAGTTGAGCGGGATCTGTTCGCCCTCGAGCAGCCCGATGCGCCGGCTGAAGTAGGGCTCGGCCCCGTTGCCAGGCGCGAAGGTGAAAACCCCCGAGCCCTCGAGGAAGAAATCGCGCCGTTCTGGGAAACGAAGGGGGAAACGCGTGAGGTTGAGACGCCGCTGATCGACCTCCGCCTCTGCGAAGTCGGTGTTGACGCTCACCCCCGCCCTCAAGCTCGGCGTGACGTTGTAGTTGACGTCGAGACCGATGTCGCTCGGGTACGTGGTCGGGTCGGGCTCCGTCGGCACATTCTTCCAGTTCGTCACCGCGTAGGGAACCGCTTCGAGCCCTATTCCCTGCGACAATCCTTGGAGGCCGACGAGTCGGCCGCCATTGACCGGGTCGCGATGGTTTTGATTACGCCGATACCCTCGCCAGAGGATCTCCTCGTTCTTGCGGCGGATCGTGCGCTGAAAGTTGATGCCCCAGGTGTCGGACGTCGGGTCGAAATTCAGGGTGCGGAAGGGAATCTGGATTTCGATCGACCACCCATCAGGCAGGATCTCGGTCTGAATCTGCCAGATTCCGTCCCACGCCCGACCACCACCACCACCGCCACCGCCGCCACCACCACGACCGAAGCCACGGAAGCCACGCCCACCCCCCCCACCGCCGCCACCACCCCTACCTCCGGTGATCAAGCCATCGCCCATCACACCAGTGGCGGTGGTCTCGAAGTAGTAGCCGGTTCGACGGTCGTGGAAGGTGTCGAGCATCCACATGAAGCGGTCGTCTACGCTCAGAAAACCATCCCGCCGCTTCTGGAACGCCAGAATCCCCTCGGGATCATCATAGAGCATGGCTCCGATGTAGAGAGCATCCTCGTCGTAGACGACCCGGATCTCGGTCCGCTCCGACGGTATCCCGCCTTCAACAGGCTCCCGTTGGGTGAAGTCCGTGATTGGGATGGCCCGCGCCCACGCTTCCTCGTCGAGTCGCCCATCCATGTCGATGGCGGCACCGTTCTCGAGCCGAAACGCGATGAGATCGACAAGCTCGGCGTCCCCTCCCCCGTTTTCTGGGGTCTGGGCGGTGAGTGGACCCGATACGAACAAGCAAAGGAGCGCCGTCGCCAGCACGATTTCCCGTGCCGGATCTCGAACCTGGATCTGTGCCATCTATTATCGTCGATTCTCGGAAGTAAGGGGTTGATTCGGCATTAACCGACGGAAGCATACGTACAATCTCTTAACAGGACACGCGCCGGTCGCCTGGTGTTGTAATCGGCCCGCAGCATCCGCGCCACCCCTCGTGGCGTGGCGAAAACCGGCCTTGGTGAATGGCTCCTCATTCAGGCTCATGGTCATTCGAAGCTTGCGGTGGAAGGCATAGTAACGGACGTTCTGACGTTATGGCGGAGACTGCGAATTCTCTGGGTTGGGGCGCTCACCCTCGCGGCCGGAACCCTCGGCGCGCCCATCGCGGCCTATTCCCAGCAGGACGACTGGCGGTTGGACACTTCAGAGCCCATCACGTACTTCATTGCGGAGGGCCCGCCCGAATCGGGGTTCAAGGAGGGAGACCGCACCCTGGCCAAATGGGCGCTAGAGGCGTGGGGCAGGCAGGCCGATCCCCCCGTGGACTTGGTGCCGGGCCCTGCAGAGTCCGCGACCATTCGGATCTATTGGGTGCCCGCGGGCACAGGTCTATACGGTGAAATGCGAGGACGAGTGGTGGAGGGGCGGCGCGCCGCCGACGTGTTCGTGCACCCGGATACCGACGCCCTTGGGCCCGACATCGGAGGAAGGGCGAGGCAGGATCCGCTCTTCAGGGATACGGTCGTTTATTTGACGTGTGTTCATGAGCTAGGCCACGCGTTTGGGCTCCGCCATACCAGTGCTTTCGCGGACATCATGTACTCGTTCCAATATGGTGGTGACTTCGTCGCCTACTTCATGCGCTTTCGCCAACAGCTCGAGGCCTGGAACGACATCGAGCGGGCTTCGCCGTTCTCCACCGCGGACAGCGGCGCATTCGGGGCTTTGTACCCTTAGAGGCTCCGCATTGGCAGTGCAGCGCAGAGCCCGTCTCATTCAATCATGGCCCCTCAGGCGCATCAGGGTGTAGAATGTTGGAGTCATAAGATCCGAGGTCGGAGAAGGGGTGGGTGATGACAGAGTCCAACGCCAAAAAGCTAGTGATCGACGCTGTTCGCGATCTTCCGGAAGACGCCACCGTGGAGGACGCGATGGAACGGCTCTACTTCCTTGCTAAGGTCGAAGAGGGACTCAAGCAGGCTGAGGCCGGTCAGACTGTGAGTCATGAGGATGCGAAGCAACGCATCCTCGGGTGACCGAAGTCAGGTGGACGGATCAGGCGGTAGAGGACCTCCAATCCATTCGCGAGTTCATTGAGCGCGATTCCCCCGAGGTACGGACGACTCGTCGCCGAACGCCTCTTTGAAGCCACTTCACAGATCGAGACCTTCCCATACTCCGGGTGGATCGTGCCGGAGATAGGTCGTGGATCAGCGCGCCTACTTGACGGCCGTCCTAAGGGTGATCCGCTTCCTCGTAGTGCCGCCGCAGTAGATCGTCCCCGAAGTCGTTTTGCGGATCCCGTAGCACCGAATGTACGTGGTTCGCGCCACCCTGCGTGTTGTCGTACTCGATCAGCACAGTGGGTCCGTGGATGCGGTAGTAGTGACCCTCACCACGCTCCGTGCTTCCGGCCCATGCGAAGTGGAGGTTCTCGAGTCCGGCCTCGTGGATTTGCCGCATCTTCGCGCGCGCGACCTCGGCGTTGGCGTTGTTCAGGTATTCCAGGATGAGAAGCATCAGCCCGCGACTCTGGGCGCCGCTCATCTCCGAGGCGGGCAGCCCTCGGAAGCCGTCGAGCTCCACCGTGCGGGCATTCCCGGTGATGATGTCCCTGGGTGCATCCGTCTCGATGATGGCGGTTCGAAGCTGAGCGTCGGTGAGGAGGGCCAGGAGCTCACGGGCCAGGTCCTCTTCGGCTCCCAGGAGGCGTCGCCCGGCGTTCGGGCCCTCTCCCACCACGTGCGGATTGGAACCTAGGAACGTTGGGGTCACCGACGGAAGCTCGCCTCCCGCCGAGGCGACGTTCATCGAGACGTGGTGTCCCTCGAATCGCCAAGCCCAGGCCCCATCCTCGGAGGGGGCGCCGAAGATGTTGAAGTAGTAGTCCTCGGGATCGCGTCGGTCTGGCCGTCCCTCGATCTGGCCGAGGATCCCCTCGAGCTGCATCACTCCAGTCGCCTTCAGGTAGCCCTGCGAGCTGAGAAGGCTCTGCAGGAGCCCGTGGGCGGCCTTACGCTGCTCCGTGTTCATGTCCTTGATCCGCGCGCCGTATCGCTCGCGCGGTATGAAATGCCAATCGAAGCGTTGCTCGGCGTCCAGCTCCCACGTGCCCCGATCGCGCTGGCGACTACCCAAGGTTTCCATAAACGCATCGGCGGCCGCGGCCATACCGCCGACCATCTCGGCCGGCTGGGGCACCGGAGCGCGGACCGCGAATGCGGCCACGAGGAACACGGTCAGGAAGACCGCACCGAGGGTGGTCAGGACGCTGCGCATGAGTATCCTCCCGCTTACGACGTTGGAACGGCAACGGTACCAAGGTGGCAACATGCGGCTGGGAAGTCGCCCGCGACAGAGGCAGGGCCAGGGGGCGCCCTCGGTATTTGAGCCCTACTCGGGAGGATCCTCTTACGCCACTCCGAATGCGGGCCACCACCTGGCCAGTCCGTATCCCAACACCACCAGAGTCACGAGTACCAGAAGCGAGGCGAAGAGACCTTTGACGGCCATCGTGTGCAGGTTCACCCCGTATCCCGCCGCTACGGCGGGGCCGCCGGCGGACGAGGGAAGGAGGAAACCGCAGTTTCCGATCACCGTGACGATATAGACGAACGGAATGGGATTCAGATCGAGCGACTGGAACGTACTGATCGTTACAGGGACGACGATGGCGATGGCGGCCGTGTTACTGGTGACCTGCGTGAGCACCATCGTCAGGAGAGCGAACACGAGCACCGCCGTGAAGCCGCCGGAGCCGGCGTACGGTACCAGCGCGTTCGCGAAGGCCTGGGCGGCTCCCGAGCCACTCAGGATCCGGCCCAGGGCGATTCCTCCAGCGAAGAGATAGAACAGGCCCCAGTACATGTTCGCCTGCGCGAAGTCCCACGTGATGAGCGGCCCCTCGCGCGTGCGAATCACGAAACTCGCCACGGCCATCGCAACGAATGCGAACGCGGGCGTGAGGCCGGGGACCAGCTCCGCATACAGGGGTCGTCCGAACGCTAGCGCGGCCGCCACGGCAAACAGGGCGAGCCCCCACTTCTCCTCCGTCTTCATGGGGCCCAACGCACCCAACTCCTCCCGGAGATAGTCCTCGGAGCCGGGTAGCTTGGCGACGTCCGGCCGCATGGCGAACCGCAGGAAGAAGAACATCATGAGCACGATCACCGCGGTGATCGGAGCCAGTCGCATGACCCAGGTCAGAAAGAGGAATTCCTGACCGGTGACGGACTCTTCGATGAAGCCGACGGTCAAGAGATTCGGGGCGCCACCGAGCGGGGTCGCGGCCCCCCCCGCGCTCGTGCCCCAGGCCACGGCGATGACGAGTGCCGTGCCGACGCGGCTGTTCCAGAGATCCTCGATGCCGACGGACCGTAACATCGCGACGACGATCGGAATCATCGTGGCGGCGACGATCGTGTTCGGGAGAACGCCCGAGAGGGCCGCGCTGACCAGAAACCAGACGAGGATCTGCCTGGACGTGTCGGTCCCCACGCCGAGTAGCGAAGCGAGGCCGATTCTCCGATCGAGCCCCCATCGAGCCCAGACGCTCGTCAGGACGTTCGCACCCAGCAGGAGAAGGATCGTGTCCTGTGAGTACGAGGTCGCGACCTCATCCATGGGCGCGAGTCCGAAGATCGCGGCCACGGGGATCGGGAGTAGTCCTGTGACGGCCAGGTGCACCGGCCGGGTGATCCACCACCAGGCCATCCAAACGAGCAGGCCCATGGCGCCGCGAGTCTCGAACGGAAGCCCACCCAAGGGCATGAGCAGCAGCACCGCAAAGACGACCGGTCCCGCCACGAGATGACGAAGCTTCGCGGGCGGGACGGGCCTTGGCTGGGCCGCCGGGGCTCTGATGCCGTCTCCCGCCTCAGGGGGCGGTGCAGAGGGCAATGCTAAGTCTCTTGGTCCGCGTGATTCCGAACACTCACCTCGGTCCCTGGGCCTCCATCCGTTCCTCGTAACGCGCGCCCCTCAAGATGTTCGCGAGCGCGTAGTTGGCCTCGTGACAGGCGTACTCGTAGATCTGCTGGTCGAACTTCACCCAGGGAATCTGTCCGCCCCACACCTGGGTGTAGGTCCTCGGGTCGTGAATCTCGAATTCATAGAGGATCGCGTGGTCAGCGACCCGGGTGAGGCGCTCGATCACCTTCAGATCCTCAGAATTCAGGATCTTGTCAATTTGCTCCTTGTAGCCCATGTCCGGGTGGATGTTGGTGGTCTGGACCACGAGAGTGTTGCCCTCCCAATGGCCCCACGAGTCTCCGAACCAGGGCCGAACGCGTTTTGGCAGCGGGTCCGGCTCGCCTAGTTTGACGATCCGGACGTCGTGGACCATCTCGGTGAAGATCAGCACATGGTCGGCGTTCTGAACGATCTTGATATTGTTGTTGTACCCCGAGCTGGGCGTCATCGGAGGTCCCATCGTGCTGTTGTAGCTCGAGCCGTAGAAGGCGAGGCAACGGGTTGCGATCGGCAAGAGTTCCGGATGGTCGTAGGGGCCGAACTGGGATCGGAACCCGTGGTATTCGTCCTTCCGCTCCTGGCCCTCGGCCGTGAGCGCGGGAATCCGGCCGTCTGCCGGAAAGGTGATGAGGGACGTCCGAGGCTCGCCGTAAACCCTCGCCACCCGCTTCTGATCCGCATTGTAATAGATTCGGTTGGCACTCCGGCTCGTCCACTGCTCGCCGCTTGCCTGTGGCGCGCGATCCGGGTCACTCGGCTCTTGGTCCTCCTGGAAGGAAGCCTGAGACAGCCGTTCGCGTTCGATTGCCTCCTCCTCCGTGTAGACGGGACCGAGCCCGGGCCGGCGCTCGAAGGGTGTGAGCGTCGAGTTCTTCCAGTTGCCCTGGAGGTCGGGATGGCCCCATTCGTTTCTGGGCGGTTGCCAGTCGGGATCCCATCGCTGGGCTCCGTCGGGAGTCTGGGCCTCAGCCCAGGAGAAGAACCCCGTCGATGCGAAGGCGAGACAAAGCGCGAGTCCCGATTTTGACGCTCGCGTGATCATCGCCGACAGCAGGAATCGGGTAGTCCTCAGGTTCACCATCATCACGTCTCCGTCAGTCAGAACACCCCGATCAGAACACTGCGATCGGGTTGAGCGGGGAACCGGTGCCACCGGTAACAGGAATCGGAGCTGCCGTCAGCAAGAACTCCCAACGGTTCAGACGGGCCGCGGTCTCGGCGAGCGCCTCGAGGTCCATGTTGTCGAAGATGTTCGAGCCGAGGCCGGCGATCAAAAAGGTATGGAGCGGCTGCGTGATACCCTCGACCAGCGAAGGCATTACGTCGGTGGCCGCATCGCTCCCTACGAACGCGACGTCGCGTTCCTTGATCCAGGGGAGGACGGACGCGTGCAGCCCGGCGCTGTTGCCCGACACCCGCCACGGTCCGAGCGCTTCGCGTCGCGCCCAACGGCCCGTGTATACGAAGATGACGTCTCCGGCCGAGACGGTGACCCCGGCTTGCCGCTCCCAGGCCTCGATATCTTCGATGTAGATCGGTGTCGTGGGCTCGAGGTAGGCAACGCCCTTGAGGCGCGGGAAATCGAGCAGGATACCGCGCGTGACGATGCCGCTCTTGAGGTTGTGGATACCGTTCCTGCCGCACCCCTCGGACGAGTTCGCGGACAGGGGAACGTCATTGTAGAGTCGGCCGTTGTGGGCGAAGTGGCAGAGCGCGTCGATGTGGCTGACCCCGTAGCCGTGATACGTGAACGTGTAGGTGTCACTCCGGAGACTCCGGCCCATGACATGATCGAACGCGGCGTCAGGGTTGTCGGGAGCCTCTTCCGGAATTGGATTGTGGGCCAAGGATACGGTGATCCCGCTTCGGACCAGTGAGGCCGCCTCGCGGGTCTTGGCGGGGGTAATCAGGTTCATCGTCCCGCGCTCGTCGTCGGCGCCCCAGCGCCCCCAATTCGAGTGCTCGCGGAACATCGCGTCGAACTCCTCCAGGTTGCGCGGAGCCCGCGTCGCGTCCTGGGCCTCGACCGTCACCACTGCCCCGCCCAAGTAGACCGTCACCGCCGCCGCAAACACCAATGGCGACCTCATCAACCCCACGTTCATCGTTTCCCCCCTCCGGTTGACGTGCGCGCGCGCCGCAAGACCAGGTCCCTTGAGGAACGAGGGCGGCCGGGCCCGCGCTGATAATAGGAAGGCCCACAGTCGGGTGGCAAACGCGCGAGTACGATCGGACTCACCAGTGACGGCGGGGACCCGCTCGAGTCTCCAGCGGCTAAGGGTTCAGCCAGTAGTTCACCTTGATCATGAAGATGTTGTCCGGAGCGACGTCGAATATGTCCCCCGTGTCACGCCCGAGATCGAAGGTCCCCACCCAGTCGTCCGTCCCGGGTGCTCTGTGGCCCGTTACCGAATCGATTCTCCGCTGCTGCCACACGAAAAACAGCGTCGAGCCCGGCCTCCACTCCCATCTCAGAACCGCGTTTCCGAGCAGGCTTCGATAGCTGAAGTCTCGGTCGGAAACCGGAAAGCTCGGCGCGGGGTCATCCCCGTCCGGATCGACCTCGAACTCGCCCTCGGGGGTGCGCACGACCGTGCCGACGTCTCGCCCGTACTCGAGAAAATCGAAGGTTCCCGGAGCTCGGAACTCCTTCAGCGCACCGTAGTCACCGGTCGAAATGAAGGGCTCCACGTACATCTGGAGAGAAAGGGTCGGGGAAAAGGTGAGGTTCACCCGGGTCTCGAGTGAGAGTGTGGACCGCTTCAGGTCTGCGAAGACGTAGCGAGTTTCGAACGTCTGCGTTGCTAGCGGGTCGCCCACGCGAGTCACGTACTGCGCCGCCGACCGGAACCAGGAGTAGGACGGACCGACGCTGATCTGAAGCGTCTCCTGGAAACGCGCGTTCAGACTCAGCTGAACGCCCCGACTCCACCCACCCGCCTCATCCGAGCCCCAGGTGAACGAGCCGCTCCCGACCGCGGCCCTTCGCCCGTCGGAGTTCAAACGGAAGGTCACCGACTTGCGGGCTGGAGAGCGTGCGATCGGCCCCCCTCTGGTGAGCCGATCGTCCTCGTTCCACGGGTCGTATTGGAGGCGAACCGTGGTGCGCCAATAGTTCAGGAAGGTTAACGAATTCGACAGGTTGACGTTCGCGCGCGTTCGGTCTCCCGCGAAATTCCAAACCGCATCGGGGCCTCCGAAGACCCTCCATGACCTGAAAACCCGACCGGGGTCGGGCTGCGTGTACTGATAGTGCGTGTCGAGTAGGAAACGGTCGGCATTGGTGTGGAACCCGAGGTCGTTTACCTCATAGCCGGGGCTGATCGCCGCGAAGCCGTTCCTCATCGTGAAGTTTCCGGCCTGTTTGCCGACGTATCCCATCGCATAGAAGCCGCTCAGGGATGTCGCCGCCGGGTCCAACTCCAGGTGGGAGGCGTCGGGTCTGTGAAGGTACCGGGTCGAGGATTCCTGGGTACGTCGAATCGCGTCGATTCCGCCCCCGACGCGGCTACCCGAGATCAGGCCGGTGAAGAGCCAGATGCGGTCTGCTGATTCATGTGCGAAGTCGAATCCGCCGGCGTAGGCCGAGGTGTGCAGGCTCGCCTCCAGAGGGGTGCCCGACGCATCTCGATTCACCGCAGAGGCGATCATCCCGAACCGGGTCTGCCCCCCACGAATCTGGCGCCGTGCCCTCCCCACGAAGTAGTTCGCCGCCGGCTCGACCATCCGCCGATGGTCCATAGCCCCCCCATCCACATACGTGGCAACCTCCTTGGCGGTCACAGCCTCTAGAATCCCCAGCGACCAGCCGTCCCCGATCCGGCCCGTGACCTTGGCCGCCCCTGCGATCGTCGTAGCGGTCGGCACGTCCGAGAACACCGCGTCAGAGGGGACGTCCCCACTGGGCGGCCGCCCGATTCGGCGCGAATAGACGAGCGCCGGTCCCCGACCGATGCTGCCCATGGGTCCGGCTTCGCCGAAGTTGAAAATGTCGGCTCCTTCGACGAAGAAGGGCCTTCGCTCGGCGTACTGCGTCTCGAATGCTGTGAGGTTGATGATCGAGGGATCCAGCTCCACCTGCCCAAAGTCGGGGTTCACCGTCGCGTCGAGGGTCACGTTGGAGGTGATCCGGTACTTGAGATCCAAGCCCACAGCACCGAAGTGATCCGATCCCGACCGATAGGGGTTCGCGAAATTTATGCCCGAGGGGTCCTCCAGCTGCAAGTACTCCCCACGGGCGGCGACGTAGGGAAGAAGCTCCAGCCTGCGACCCGTCTCGATCCCCTCGATTCCGTCCACATGGGCAAACCGCGATACACCGGCCCTCTCGAGCGTCGGAGTGAACGGGAAGGTCGCGTTCTCCTGGTTCCGGTTGATGTCCCGCTCGAACTGGACGCCCCACACCTGCAGGTCACTTGGACTGAAGCGAAGTTGGCTGAACGGAATCCGCATCTCGACCACCCATCCCGCGTCGGTCACTTCCGTGGCCAGGTCCCAGACCGGATCCCACGACGAGTCCCCACGACCCAGGCTGTTTCCGGTGATGATCGCGTCCCCCTTGACGCCCGACGGATTCGTCCAAAAGCGGTAGGCGGTTTCGTGGTCGTGGTAGCTGTCCAAAAGCACTACGAGCACGTCGGAATCGTCGAGGCCGGCATCCCGCCGGGCAAGACGGGTCGTGACCGGACTCCGGTCATCCAGGATCGCTCCGATGTAGATCGCAACGTCATCGTAGGCCAAACGCACCTCGGTGCGCTCTGATGCGGCCTCGCCTTCGAACGGCAGGGTCTGAAGAAAATCGGTAATCGGGGGGGCATCCAACCACGCCGCGTCGTCGAGCGCTCCATCGATGGAGATCGGAGCGTCGACTCGTGCGGCCCGGGCGCGGGGCGCGAGGGCATGTCGGTACTCCGAAGTCGGCTGGACCGTGACAGCGGGCTGCGTCCCTTCCTCGACGGGGCGCTGCGCCACGAGCTCTAGCGCTGTGCAAAGCGTAACGAGGCATCCAATCGGCAAGAAGAGAGCCGTTGAACGCCGCGATGGGGTCTGAGAATGCATCTGTTGGGGACTTGTGGTGGGAAGTGTCTGAACGGCGCTAAGCTCTCCCGATCCCTTCGGGAAAGCAAGCGAGAGAGGGATATTACAGCTCCGAGAGGAGCCGACTTCACAGACTCGGAGCGGCACACCCCACATTGCCAACTCAGAGATATCATATCATGATGTAGGTATCATGATGGCACGCACACAACTTTCCTTTGAGAGAGAAATGCTCCAGAAGGCCCGGGAGCGGGCAGGTCAGCTTGGAATCTCGCTTGCCGAATACGTACGCCGGCTGGTGGCGGAGGATCTGGGCGGCGGAATAGAGCCGGTGGGCCCCACCGCAGTTTTCAATCTCGGGAGTTCGGGGGGCTCAGACGTCGCGCGGGACAAGGACGCAATGCTTGGACAGGCTTTCTCGGAAGCGGCACGGCCAAGGGTAGATCGTTCTAAGGAAGATCGTCTCCCGGATGGAGGAGAGGCTGAGCGTTGAGCTTGTTCGTCGACACCTCCGCCTGGTACGCTGCCGCGGACTCTGGTGATGTAGCAAACAGTAGAGCCCGCGAGATCTTGGGTTCCGGAGAGTCCCTTTTGACGACGGATCACATCTTGATCGAAACCTGGACCCTACTTCGTTTTCGAGTTCACCGAACGGCGGCGGAGGCTTTTTGGGCCGGGCTCCGAAGCGGGGTTGCGAGAATTGAGGTTGTCGGGGCTGCAGATCTTCAGGCGGCATGGACGATCGGGCAGGACTTTCCCGATCAGGGCTTCTCTTTGGTCGACCGAACCAGCTTCGCGGTCATGGAGAGGCTGGGAATCCAGCGCGCCGCATCATTCGATGACGATTTTGCCGTCTATCGTTTCGGGCCCCGACGGTCGCAAGCTTTCGAGGTGGTGAGGTAGCCGTTCCATGCTATTATCCCACTCCCTCAACAGGAGTGAATACATGACCCATTACGGCTCCAAGGAACTCGCGCAGAGCTTTCGCACCGTTCGCAAGAACACCCTCGAGACGGCGCGGGACATTCCCGAAGACAAGTACGACTTTGCGGCGGCACCGGATTGTAAGAGTGTCGAGAAACTGCTGACCCATATCGCGCTTGCCTATCGGCTTCAGCATCAGGTTCACGCCGTCGAGAAGCGGTCCAGCATGGAGGGCCTAGACTTCCCGGCGATCATGGCCGAGCTCGGGGCGCAAGAAGCGCAACCCCGAACGAAGAGCCAGGTGATCGCGATGCTCGAGGAGGGGGGCGAGATCTGGGCGACCTTTTTGGATGGTTTGTGCCGGAGGAGCGTGCACGGGCTCTGAATAGTGTAGCCGGAGTGTAGCTCTGGTGCCGGAATCCATTCACGGCACCCGGAATCGCTATTGACATCCGAGGGTGCCGTGACGTAGGACAATGGGGCACTTCGGATTCCGAGACTCCAGACCAAGGGACATTATGCGACTCACGCCCAGCTTCGGCGTGATCACCGCGTTCATCCTGCTCGCCGCCTCTGCCGGGCTCTCCGCCCAAGCGGCCGAGGTCACCGAGCCGTTCAAAGTAGGAACGTTCGAGATCGATGGGATCCCCACAGTGGGACTCGTCTTCCGCGACGCGATCGTCGCCGATCTCAGCGCGGCGAACGATCTGCTCGAGACCAATCCGGCCTATCCGCACGTCCCGATGCCGGAGGACATGCTCGCGCTGATCGGTCAATATGGGTATGGGCTCAAGTACCGCCTTTACGAGATCGCCAACAACCTCGTGGACGGGGGCCGGCTCACGGGATCTACGCGCGCCGAGTTCGTTCATGACGTGGAGGACATCCGGACGCTCCCGCCGATCATGTACCCCAGAAAGGTTCTGAACGCGGCGGGAAACTTCTACAGCCACGTGGGAGAGGGCGGCGGCCCCGAAGCACAGGCGGCAGCGGCACGCGAACGGGCTGCCAACCGAGGCGTCCCGTACCTCTTCATGAAGCCGACATGGGGCTCGATCATCGGAAATGGCGATGCGATCACGATTCCATACGGTCGTGACCGGACGGACTGGGAGGTCGAGATAGGGACGGTGATCGGCCGCGCGGCAAAGTACGTCACCTCTGCAGACGCCCAGGACTACGTGTTCGGCTACATGGTCACGATCGACGTCTCCGACCGTGGCGGCCGTCCGCCGGGAAACCGGGAGTCTGGCGGCGACTGGTTCGTCGGTAAGGGCCACGACACCTTTGCGCCCCACGGACCCTGGATTGTTCCAAAAGAGTTCTACGGCGACCCGATGCAGAACCTGCGGCAGACGCTGAGCGTGGACGGTCGGATCCTGCAGGAAGCCAGGGCGGGCGATATGATCCATTCGCTCTGGGAGCTGATCGAGTACGCTTCGTCGATCAACACGCTCCTCCCCGGTGACGTGATCAACGGTGGCACCTCGGGCGGCACCGGGATGGCTGTGGTGCAGACCGGTGAAGCACAGTGGCTGCAACCGGGCGACGTGGTAGAGGCCACCGTCGATGGAATCGGGACACTGAGGATGCCCGTAATCGGCGAGGACAGGCCCGCCGGTGACACGGGAGTCCGGCTGCCCCCGGTGAACACCTACCGAAACCGGTGAGCCGAGCCGGAGGGGGCGGCGATCGTCCCCGCGAGTTCCTCGATGCGCTGAGGAGCTGGAAAGATGGCAGGAGTTAAGAGATCACTCGAAAATAGGATGAGGAGGAAGCTATGATACGCTCCCGATTGGTCATGTGGGCTTGCTGTGTGTCCGGCACTCTGTTGCTCTGGGGCAACGCGGTATCGGGCCAGATAGTAGCGCCGGACGACGAAGGATTCTTCATCGCGCACCCCGAAGACCTCATGCCCGCCGAGGGCTCGCGGTCGGTGACGATTCTCGGCAATCCCCGGGAGCCCGGGCTCTACGTGGTCCGAATCACCTTCGGGCCGGGTCAGGGCAGCCGCCCCCACTTCCACAGTACAGCCCGGCATATCACGGTTCTGAAGGGCACGTGGTGGGTGTCCACCGGCGCCGCATCCGACGTCTACGATCCCGACAACAACATGAGGCCCGTCGAGGCTGGCACCTTCATCTACGAGCCGCCTAACGGCCATCACTACGACATGGCCAAGGATGAAGAGGTCACGGTCCAGATCATGGGATTCGGGCCCGTAGTGACGACCCGGATCGAGACCGACGGCCCCTAGAAGAAGGGCGTTGAGAAAAAGGTGTCGTGCTAGTCTGGACCCGACGCCGGAGTTAGGCTGAAGGCAATCCCACACGGAGTTGCCCTATGACCCTGAAGACTACGTCGTCGCGATCGTCGGGCGCGCTGCTCCTCGCACCCATCGTGCTCTGCCTCACTGCCGCAGCGTGCCAGGTCCCCAACGCCCCGGCGCAGGCCACACCCGACCCGTCCGAGCCGTGGAACTGGTCGGAGGAGTACGTACGCTCCGTCGTGAACCAGGTCCGCGCGGGCCGCGACCTCAATCCGGAGTCGTGGCCGGGCGGGGCGCGGGTTGCGGTCCTGCTCTCCTTCGACGTGGACAACGAGACAGTCCAGGGGCTCCGCTCGGGAACGCCCAGCATCGGCCCACTGTCGCAGGGCGAATACGGGTCGCGCGTCGCGCTACCCCGCGTCGTGCGCCTGCTCGACAGCGAGAACGTCCCGGCGACCTTTTTCTTCCCGGCTTGGAGTCTCAAGCTCGCCCCTCAACAGGCCGATGTGATCAACGGGTCGGGGATGCACGAGATCGGGGTGCACGGATGGATCCACGAGCTGAATACTGCCCTCGACGGCCCGACGGAGGAGCGCCTACTCCGCCAGGCCCCTCGAGACGATCGAAGAGATCACGGGCGAGCGGCCGGTCGGCTACCGCGCCCCGTCGTGGAACCACAGCCCCAACACGCTCCAGATCGTGCGTGAGCTGGGCTTCCTCTATGAGAGCTCTCTCATGGCCGACGACCGTCCGTATGAACTCATGCAGGCCGGCGAAGCGACCGGTGTCGTGGAGCTTCCGGTCGAATGGATTCTGGACGATGCGCCGCTCTTCAACCCACGTGGCAACAGCTACATGAATCCGCGTGACGTCATGCAGGTGTGGATCGACGAGTTCGACAAAGCGTGGGAAGAGGGCACGATGTTCTTGCTCACCATGCACCCGCACGTGAGCGGCCACCGCTCACGGATTGTCGCGCTGGAGGGGCTGATCGACCACATGCAGGCAAAGGGAGACGTCTGGTTCGCCACGCACGAGGACGCGGCGCGGTATGTGAGGGAGCAGGCAGGCATGGACTGAGGGTCGGGAAAACCCTGATCGATGATGACCGTAACACTAGTCAAACCCGCCGCGCGTCCTTACTTGTACTATTCCACAACCAAACGCGACGGGGGGGGAAAGATGTGACCCGTCGGGAGTGTACATCGAGCTGACCGAGGGCTATGACGAGTATTGAGCCCGGACGTGCTTTTCCGCTTCTCCTGATCCTTCTGCTTTCCTCGTGCGGTCGAGCGGAGCGTGAGCGGGAGGCGGCCGTTGAGGCTGCTCGAGCGGCCACCTTCGTCCAGATCGAATCTGCACTGTCGGAGACGATCCGGCTCGCGGACCGGCTCGCGGGCTCGGCCGACCGGATCCTGCGGCCACTCCCCGTCATGACGCCGGCCGAGGAGGACGCACTGCGCCGATTCCTGAATGACCAGCATGTGGCTCGTGCTCGTGCGCTCGGCGTCCGCGCGGTCAACAGTGAGGCGACGGACTCGCTCGTTGCCACAGGAAGCCTCGTCCAGCTCGAGGACAGCACGCATCACTGGATCGTCAGGCGGGGTACTTCCCCCGCCTATGTCGTGCCCCACCTGCGCACCCTGCTCGAGGTACTGGGGGGGCGCTTCCAGGAGCGGCTGGCCGCGATAGGGCTTCCGCCCTACCGCTTCGAGGTCACCAGCGCCTCACGTACCTCCGAGCGTCAGGAACGACTGCGGCGATCCAACGCCAACGCGGCGGCCGGGGTGAGCTCGCACGAATTCGGCACGACCGTGGACCTCTCCTACGCGGCCTTCGCACCCCCCGCCGACCCGCCCGAAGAGATCCTCACGGATGTTCCAACGGAATTCACTCCGCATCTGGAGCGCATCGTAGACCTGGCGCTCGAATCGGTCTCGGCCCGCAAGTCGCGGGAGTTGGGGGCCATCTTCAGCCAGGTGCTCCGGGAGGCGCAAGCTGAAGGACTGGCGCTCGTGATCTACGAACGACAGCAGACGATCTATCACCTCACGGTCGCGCGTGCGCTGGCGGACCCATAGCGCGCCAGCCACAACGAGACTTGATAAGGAGTCCCCTCATCATCGTGCCACCTCTCTTCTTGACGGTTGCTCTTGTTCTCGCGCCCAACCCTCAGGCCGATCCGCTTGGATTCATCATGTGGGACTCTTCGGAGCTGGAAGAGCGGAATTCAGCCCTCGGGACCAGGGTGGGGCCGGATGATTCGGCCCGGGAGACTCTCGCCGACTACGTAACCCCGTCCGGATCGCATCGCTTCCGGTTCATTCGTCGAGATGGAGACGGAAGGCCGGAACAACATGACGACATCAACGACGTCGTATACATACAGAGCGGGGAGGGGACCCTGCTGGTGGGTGGCGAAATGCTCGGCCGCACGGGCAACGTTGGCACGGCGATCAATGGTGGTTCGCGGTATCCTGTGGCTGCCGGCGACGTTCTCCGAATTCCGGCCGGGACTCCTCACGCCTATCTGGTGCCGGATGGCGGCCACGTTACGTACGTGCTCGTGCGAGTCCCGGTATTCGTTGGCCAAGTAGGGGACGGGCCGGCACCTCAGCTGGACCCGCCAGGATTCGGCATGTGGCGGTCTTCGGAACTGGAAGAGCGGAATGCGGCCCTTGCGACCAGAGTGGGGCCGGATGATTCCGCACGTGAGACTCTTGCCGATTACGGTGAGGGGGGCGTGTCACATCGTTTTCGATTCATTCGTCGGGACGGGGACGGAAGGCCCGAGCTGCACGACAACATTATCGATGTCGTGTTTGTCCAAAGCGGCGAGGGGACCCTGCGGGTGGGCGGGGAGATGATCGGCCGGTCGAACGCTCCTGGATCCGCGATCAATGGTGGGTCGCGGTATCCTGTGGCCGCCGGCGACGTGCTCCACATTCCGGCCAGAACGCCTCACGCATATCTGGTGCCGGATGGCGGGCACATTACCTACGTGCTCATACGCGTCCCGGCGCTCGACGGCTAGAACTAGACTGCGATTGCCCTGAGCGTGGTGATCGCAAAGGGTTGGCCCAGCAGTGCGACGCCGTCAGGCGGGATCCGCTGCGTACGTTTGGTGGAAGCCGGTGATTGCCTGGTATGCCGCGGCCACTGCGAACAAGCGCTCTTCTCCGAACGGTGGCGCGGCCATGACGACGCCGCGGGGCACGGTTTTCCCCGTGTCGGTGTCGGTATCGAAACCGATCGGCATGCACATCAACGGAATTCCCGTGCCGTCGAATGCTCCAGTCGCGGTGGTCAGGACCACGTCACACTGGTTGAAGAGCTGCGTCAGCATCCTGCTCAGCAGCAGATTGCGTGCTTGTTGGACCTTCACGTACGTATCCGCGCTCTGTAGCATCCCGTTGAGGAAGCGAGGAAGCCGGTCGGCGAAGTTCCGAACGTCCTTTCGCAGGTGCTCGATGAAGAATGCCGTCGGGTCGCCATGCGACCCGCCCAGCGGCTCGCCCGTCAGCTCCTCCCATTGATCCGGGAGCGTCACGTCCGGCACGATCTGCACCGAAGGATTCCGCTCGAGCTCGGTGATGAAGGCCCGACGCAGCTCGTTTACGCGCTCGTTGTCGTCCGACAGATACTCGGGCCAGACGCCTACGCGGGTGGGCCACCGAAGCCGGGGGCGATCCCCTCCGAAAGCCGTAGCGGCCAGTGCGTAGTTTGGCGCGGTGGGGAGTCCGAGACTCCTTGCGTCGCTGGGGTCGGGCTGAGCCAGGACTTGTAGGAGAATCGCTGTATCCTTCGCGTCGCGGGCCATGACCCCGACGTGATCCCGTGTGTAGCTCAGAGGGATTACGCCGTGCAGGGAGATGCGTCCGAACGTAGGCTTGATGCAGGTCAGTCCCTGTGCGTTTCCAGGCCCCATCACCGAGCCGCCCGTCTCGGTGCCGAGGCCCGCGATCGCAAGCCTGGCTGCAACCGCCGTTGCGGGCCCCGAGGACGAGCCGCCAGGGCTGTAGCGCCCGTCATCCGGACTCCACGCGTTGCGTGTCGTGGGTGTCGTGGTGCCGTACACTCGGGCACGGCCTCCGGCCAGGTTCCCCATCTGCCCCTTGCCGACAATGAGAGCGCCTGCGGCCCGTATGAGCGCGACCGCGGTGGCGTCGTAGTCGGGTTGGAATCCTTCGAAGACGAGCGACCCTCCTTCAGTGAGCAGATCAGACGTATAGAAGTTGTCTTTCGGCACCAGGCACATCCCCCTGAGTGGCGAGCTTTGCTCGTCGTCAGGCGTTCCGTCCAGCTGGGCCAGCAGGTCTTCCCGATCGGGTCGGTCCGCGTAGGCCTCGTAGATGCCGTCGAACGCCTCGATGCGGTCTACGTACGCGTTGACCAGATCCGTGGGCGCGAGGGTCCCGGCGCGCATCAGGCTCATCGACTCCGACATCGTGAGCGTCGTGAGATCACTGACAGACTGAAGACGCACGTCCGTCGCGAAAGCCTCCGCAGTCACAACGGGACCCTTGGAACTCGCCGAAGCGGGCACCCTCGAAGGAAGGGAACCCGTCGCAGCTGCCGAGGAGACCCACGCCATCCGATTGAGAAACCAGCGACGAGAAACCCTCTCGTCCTGGGGGATGTCCATCGCTGAAGTCGCGTCGCTCATCGTGATTCCTCCTCCGTCCACGCGGTGAACGGAGCGGGATGCGGCACCGGCAGGTGAAACTGCGGATCGATGTCGAAGTCGGCAGCCGTGACGTCCTGACGAAGAATCGATCTGGCGTTTTCGAGAAGGCGCTCCTGATCCATCGGCGCGTCTTCATCGGACTCGGGCAATACGGAGATGTCGATCCCAAGAAGCGCATAGCGCGTGAGAATGTACGCGTTCAGCTCTTCGTCGGTCGGCGGATCCGGGCGGGCGGGAACTTGCGTCATGCGGGCCTCCGGTAAGTGGCCGCTAGCGGCTTCGGATGGCCACCGTAGACCGGGGGCGGGCCACCCGTCAAGGCAGCGCGTCTCAAGCGATTGGCCTCTTCGAGACCGTGAAGCGATCATACAGCGGAAGACTCACCTCGATTCTGAAAAGGATGCGGCATGTCGATACACAGCGGCAAGCGCTCGCGTATGGTGAATGGGCTGATCCTCTTGGCGCTCCTGACCGTGGCCTGCGCCGACCCATCGGACATTCCTCAATTTCGAGTGGACCCGTTCTGGGCAAGCGAGCTGCCGAACAACTGGATATTGGGACAGGTCTCCGGCGTGGCGGTCGACAACCGGGACCACGTCTGGATCGTCCACCGGCCGCGCACGCTCGACGCCCGACAACGCGGCGAGGAAGGGATGTGCTGCGTGCCGGCACCGCCGGTGATCGAGCTCGACCCGGATGGAAACGTGGTGCGCTCGTGGGGCGGGCCAGGCGACGGCTTCGAGTGGCCTGAGAACGAGCACGGCATCCACCTCGATCATCAGGGCAACGTCTGGATCGGCGGCAATGGGGCGGGTGACGCCCACGTGCTCAAGTTCACGGCCGATGGCGAGTTCCTCCTGCAGATCGGTCGGGCCGGCCAGAGCGCGGGCAGCAACGACACGGAGAACCTGGGCCGGCCGGCCTCGATCGAAGTGGACCCGGCGGCGAGCGAAGTTTACATCGCCGACGGCTACGGCAATCGCCGTGCGATCGTGTTCGACTCCGAAACCGGAGAGTACAAGCGGCACTGGGGGGCGTACGGTGAGCGCCCGGCCGACACGGACCTACCACCGTACGACCCGGAGGCTGAGCCGATCCGCCATTTCCGCAGCCCGGTGCACGGCGTGGCCATCGCGAACGACGGTCTAGTGTATGTGGCCGACCGGACGAACAACCGCTTGCAGGTGTTCCAGAAGGATGGTCAGTTCGTGACCGAGGCGTTCGTGCGAACCGAGACGCTCGGCAGTGGCTCAGCGTCCGGCGTGACCCTCTCGGAGGATGGGGACCAACGATGGCTCTTCATTCCTGACGGGACCAACAACGTGGTGTGGATCATGAACCGGTCCTCGCTCGAAGTAGTGGATTACTTCGGACGGCTCGGTAAGAACGCCGGTCAGTTCTACCGACTGCACAACCTGGCGATCGACTCGCGAGGTAATCTCTACACCACCGAGGTCAACGTGGGACAGCGCCTGCAGAAGTTCGATCGGGTCGGAAGATGACCGGAGCGGGCCAGAGCGAAGCCTGTCGGTTGGACCAGGGATGGCCCCTCAACATGAGTAATCGATATGTTCCGCTTCGAAGGGCCACAGAAGACCACTCACACACCACCCCCACGCGTGGAGGACCCGTATGAAGCACGTTCGCTTGCTGCTTAGCGGTGCGGTTATTGCGTTTACCCTGGGAGTAGTCGGGACGGACGCACAAGTGAGTGATTTTCAGCCGGTTACCGACGAGGTGCTGCGTAATCCCTCTGACGCTGACTGGCTTCAGTGGCGACGCACCTACGATGGTTGGGCTTACAGCCCGCTCGACCAGATCGACCGCGAGAATGTGCGGAATCTGCAGTTGGTGTGGTCTAGAGCGCTGAACGCTGGACAGGTAGAGCTCATCCCACTTGTGTACAATGGAGTCATGTACATTCCCCATCCTGGGAGTGTAATCGAGGCCGTCGACGCCACTACGGGTGATCTGATTTGGCGATACCGCCGTGATACCTCCGAAGGCGCCGGCAGCGCCTCCGGTGTTCGGAACATCGCAATTTATGACGACAAGATTTTTTTCGCGGTGCCGGCCGGTGGCTTTCTGATCGCCCTAGATGCCCGAACGGGAGCGGTGGTTTGGGAAACTCAGATCGAGGCGTTGACTCGCCACACGTCCGGCCCGATCGTAGTTGGCGGCAACGTCCTCACCGGGCGGCGCTGTACTCCCGGCCCTGCCGGCGGTGTAGTAGGAGGCTGCTTCATTGCTGCTCACGATGCCGAAACCGGCGAAGAATTGTGGCGCAGGTTCACCATCGCCCGTCCAGGTGAGCCGGGTGGGAATAGCTGGGGTGGCCTTCCTCTCAATCGCCGGTGGCACGTATCGGTCTGGATGCCTGGTACCTTCGATCCGGAGCTCAACTTGGTATACTGGGGGACTGGGGTTCCCGGCCCGTATCCTGAAGTAGCGCGCGGCTCAGATGGTGGGGATCTGCTGTATTCCAACTCTACGCTCGCCTTGAACCCGGAGACAGGTGAAATCGTCTGGTACTATCAGCATCTGCCCGGCGACGATATGGATATGGACCACGTCCATGAGCGAATTCTAGTAGACATCTCTTTTGAGCCTTCGAATGCGCTCGAGTGGTACAACCCCGCCGCTGCCGGCGAGGAGCGCAAGGTGCTGTGGGCAGCTGGAAAAGCGGGCACCCAGTTCGTGCTCGATCGTGAAACCGGGGAGTTCCTGTGGGCACGACCGATGCTTCACCAGAACGTCATAGTGGACATCGATGAGGCGGGTCGTGTCACAAAAAACGCGGGCCTTGTCCACAAGGACTTCGGTGACGTCTTGGTCGCTGGTCCCAGGGCTGGGAAAGACTGGTGGTATGGAACCTATAGCCCACTGACTAACGCCGTTTATCAGCCGCTGCTCAACGCGTGGGTTGAGCAGACAAGTACCGTATGGGACGGGGCTGGTAGCGGCACGATACGGAGAACCATCCCTTCACCCGATCAGTCAGGATTCGCCGGCATGGTCAAGGGGTACAACGTCGCGACGGGCGAGCTTTTGTGGGAATACAAACAAGCTGCGCCGTGGCTCGGTGGGCTGGTATCGACTGGCGGTGGCTTACTCTTCGGTGGTGACATCAATCGGAGATTCAGGGCGCTTGATCAAGAGACCGGAGAGGTGCTGTGGCAGTCCATCCTCAACAGCAGAATCACGGGCGGCGCGATCAGTTATGCGGTCGATGGCCGGCAATACGTTGCGGTGGCGGCGGGCGGCGGAAGTTCGAGCGCATACGAGACGTTCGGCATTACGCCCGAGCTGGATCTGGAGGCGCCTCGTGGCAGCAACACCATTTTCGTGTTTGCCTTGCCCGAGTCCGAATAGGAACGTCTGCTCTACGGGGTGACCGTAACGTTCACATAAGCGTTGGTCCAACAGCACTGGCTGCTAAAGCTCCCGTTGAGCACTTGCACGAGCAGGACGTAGTCGCCGGGTTGGTTGAATGTCACTTCCGTAGTCTGCTCCGTCGGATCCGGGCCCACCTGGAACCGGCTCCTCCGCGGTCGGAAGCTCGTCGTAGCCGCCGGTCCACTGAATTTACTCCACTTCAGTGACTGCTCGACAAGGACGCCCTCTTCATCCGGGTCCAAGTCATCGAACGCGACAGTGCCCTCGTCGGGGTCGGACACCGAGATCGTAAGCGATAGCGGGTTTCCCACCCGAGTCGTGAAAGGCCCGGCTGTCATCCCACCCTTGCCTCTCCCCTCCGACCCGAATGGCTCGACGAATCGGACCACCGGCGCCGTAAGAACGCCGGCTACGCCAGCATCATTTTCGAAATCCATCAACGCCGCCCCGACGGAATTCACGAGGTTGTCCACCCTCCAGGGGCGAGACGTAATGTGGCCAGGGACCCTGAAGGTTTGACCATCAATTCGCAGATTCCACCAAACGCGCTCGCTCCCAATATCGCCTGGCACGTTCACGGCGAAAACGCAGTATTCCCGAACCATGCGGCCAGGACGAAGATCATCCCCGGGTCCCAGGGCGGGAAAGTGAGTCGGCTGAGCCCCCTGAAAGCGGGCCGGCTCGATGAAGTTGTTCTCACCTATCGGGATGTCGAGTGATTCTTCCCGATTCAGGTTGAAGAATCCGAAGCATAGATCGTACGTCCCGTTTTCGTTGGCGTACCATCCCTCGAACACGGGGATTACGGGCTGGCCGGACGCGCGCACAGTTCGTAGCTGCCAGTCCATTTGTGTTACCGGAGGCCGCGTCGCCACCTGCGCATGCAAAGCTGGCGTGCCTGCCAGGAGAAGCCCAGCAATCAGAAATCCAGCCAGGGTCAACGCTCTACCGGCTGTTGACGGCGATCGGCTGCTGGCGGCCCTCCCTCTCTGCGACCAGCCGCGCGAAGTCCTCATCGTCGTAAAACGTCATCCCCAACCGTAATCTGAACATTTCGTCGACGGTCCGTGAGCCACCTGTTATCCACTGGTCGGGATCCGTGTTGGCGGCGTTATTCTCAGTGTTGTCAAACACCGACGTTATGATGACCGTGGTGCCCTTCGGCAATAACGGCCTCGCATCGTCCTCGTACAGGAACGCGGTGTGCCAGCGCTGGTCGCAGTCGAGCTTGTTGATCAACTCATACTGGCCGTCAGGATAGACTACCTCTAAGACATTGTATGCGCCGAGCAGGTGCATATGACCCCGGATAGCGTGAACCTGGGCATTGCCCTCCAGTCGAAATGCGCTCCGGAAAGTCGCCTGGCTATTCGGTGCAATGAGGAGCGGAGTGTCCTGCATACCCGGCATGCTACCCTGGTCGAACACCACGTCGCCCTCGGTCGGATAGGGAAGCTCTCCCTCCGGGTACAGCCACACGCCTACCTGCAACGCGACCTCTTCCAGATCCGCTTCGAGCTTCGCCGGGTAGAAATGCGGGTTGAAAGTGATCAGGTCTCCCTCCTTGAGCAGTCTGCCCGTACCCTCAGGGAAGATCGATCCTTGCACTCCCACCGCCGCTTCCGCCAGTTGGTCTCGATTCCCCCTCACCGCGTGGGTGCCCGGGCCCTGATACAGATCCTCTGGCGCCCGATTCGCCACGCGAGCGGAGCCGTGATGGAAGACAGATGCCGATCCGGGGTTCATGGGCCTGAGCTCCACGGCCCTGACCCACCGCTCCCCGGCGACGCCCATGTCGCTCGTCATCTCCACGGGGGGCAGATTCGGCCATTGGTCCATCCCGTCGGCCTTCACCGTGTAGAACGGCGAAGTGATCACCACGTCCGGAGCACGACCGAACTCATCTTCGTACGCCCACGCCTCTCCCCATGCGGGCCAGTCGATCGGAGGCGGCTCGTCCGCCGGGTCACCGCGCGGCGCGCCCGCATCCACCCATCGAACGATCGTTTCGATCTCCTCACTGCTCAGCGACCGGTCATTCTTGAAGCTCTGGATCCCCACCTCCGTGTCCATCGGCCACGGCGGCATGATTCGCTTTGATACCTGGTCCTTGATCAGGGGCGCCCACGAGCTTGCGTCTTCGTAGGTCAAGAGGGACATCGGAGCGACGCTGCCCGGCCGATGGCACACCTGGCAGTTCTCCTGAATGATCGGCGCCACGTCCTTCGCGTACACGACAGCGTCGTCCGCTTGGGCTGAAGCCAGCGCTGGCAACACCAACCCAGCCAGCCCTCCCCACAGCAAGCGTTCAAGCCTCTTTGGAAAGAACGTTTTCCCGTTCATCTCACGGTGCTCCTGCTGGTGAGTTTCGCAGCTATTTTTCCACTGATGATACGTAACCCACCATAACAATGCAGGCAAGCCGCCCACCGCCGTACGGGTCGGATCGCTCCCAGGTAGTAACGGCTCGCCGGGTATTTGACAGGCCCCAGAAGGGCCGATATTCTTGCCGTTCTTTACCTGTGCGTACTGCGGTAGCTCTTGGCTGGATGATGGGAACCTACTGGACAATGGGAGCCCAAATGTTTTACTCCCGCCAAGGCGTGACAGGAGGGGTTCCATGCGCTGGACAAGGATGTCAAGGGCGGCCGTTGCCTTAACGGCCTCGATCTGGAGCACAGCTGGGTCCCTCGTAGCCCAGGGGGGCGCAGGGCAAGGAGACAATCCATTCTTCGCGCCGGCCGACCAGGTGGTCGCGATTCGTGCGGGTCGTTTGTTTGATGGCACGTCATCCATGCACTTGGCAGATCAAATCATCCTCATCAGGGGCGATCGGATTGTAGACGTGGGTTCGAACGTGCGGATCCCGTCCGGGGCCACCGTGATCAATCTGGGTGGGGCGACGGTGCTTCCGGGATTGATCGACACGCACCTTCACATGATGGGGAACGGGACGCCTGGGCAGCAGTGGATTGTGGGGGTGCAAGCGGCCCAGATGGCCTTGAACGGAGGCTGGACGACCGTGGTCGACCAGGGCTCGCGCGAGAATTTACCCTGGGCCACGATCGAAATGAAGAACGCGATCAATAGCGGCCAAATGCTTGGGCCACGAATGCAAGTTGCAGGACCCGTCCTGAATCCGCGGGGCGGCGGGGCCGTACGGCAACTGCCGATCGGCTACGAGGACCTTCAGGTTCCTGGCGATAGGCTGGGCGTGTCGGGTCCATGGGAAGCCCGCCGCGCCGTTCGCACGCTCAAGTTGTACGGCGCCGATTGGGTAAAAGTCTACAGCACGTGGGACTTCCTGGACCCGGCGCAGGGCAGGTTTTACCAGGCGGACGGGACGATGCTCGGCCTTCCGGCGCTGACCTTCGAGGAATTCGAGGCAATCGCGGACGAGTCTCGCCGGTTGGGGTTGAGAACCACATGTCACACCTATGGGCACGAAGAGGCCGCCTATAGCTGCGTGCGTGCGGGATTCGACGTGCCCATGCATATGATGGACCTCGACGACACGCTCCTGCAGGAGGTCGTCGAGAACGGTACGTCTGTGCAGATTACCTTCAACGATGCATACAATGGTGGATTTCCCGAGGGACGGGGTCCGCGCTGGATCAAGACGGAGGAGCTCTTCGTCAGACTGCTCGCCGCCGATATACCGATCCCGTTCGGGAGTGGCTCCCAGGGCTCTCCGTTCTCAGACACCAGGCCGAGAAGGATCGGTAAACAGGCGAACATTTTTTCCGTATTCGTAAGGCTGGGGATGACCCCGGCGCAGGCGCTTAACTCGGCCATGATGGTCGCGGCCGACGACTTGAATTACGACTGGGCAGAGGACATAGGGAGCATCGAGGCCGGAAAGTACGCCGACATTGTTGCGGTTGCGGGTGACCCGCTGGTCGATATTACCGAGATGGAGCGGGTCCGGTTTGTGATGAAGGGTGGAGTGGTGATCCGCGACGACCTCACGGACGACCGGCCCGAGATCCTGTCCCTGCGCGGGGCCGGGAACTGACTGAGGAGCCTCAAGGAACCTTCGAGTACTTCCTCAAGTAGTGGCTTCGATTCGAGGCGGCGTAGACATTCCCCGACGGGTCCGCAGCGACCCAATGGATGCCTTCTGTTCCCTCGATCACACCCAGGAGCTTCCCGTCGCTGGCGTCGGCGATCCACACTTTGGCGTTGACGCCATCGGCGACAAAGAGCCGGTCATCCTTGGTCAGGAACAAGGCGTAGGGGGTACCCAGGTGGGTCCACTGGTCGAGAAAAGCGCCTTCAAAATCGAAAATCTGCACGCGACTGTTTCCGCGGTCGGCCACCAACACCCGATTCCGCGAGTCGATGGTGATGCTGTGCACCGTGTTGAACTGGCCTGGCTCCGTGCCTGCGTCGCCCCAGTCCTTGATGAACTCGCCGGTCCTGTCGAACTTGGCCACTCTCGTGTTGACGTAACCGTCCGACACGAAGAAATCGCCGTTCGGAGCGACAGCCACATCGGTAGGCCGGTTGAACGTGCGCGGTCCGTCCCCGGCAACGTCGTACCGACCTAGGGTCATCAGGAGCTCGCTCCCGCTGGGGCTCCACTTCTTGACCTGATGACCCTGACCGTCGATGGTCCAAATATATCCTTCGTGGTCGACGCGGATGGCATGGGTCCACATGGCGATGTCCTGGCCCCACTCCTTTACCAGATTACCCGCCCGATCGAGGTTCCAAACATTGTTGGCGTCGCGCCTGAATGCGTAGATATTACCCTCGTCATCGGTGGTTACCCCGGATACTCCACCGATGTCTTCCGGCCCGGTAATCCAGTCCTCGACCATTCGATAGCTGCCGCCGGATAGTCGGTCCTGGGCCGTATAATTCGCCGACGCTTCGGTGCTCTCCGCTGGCCCACAGCTCGCTCCGAACGCAGTGATCACGCCAAGAGACGGCAACCACCGCGCGAAAGGCCTCATCGAGGCGAACCGGGCTCAGTCGCCGTGATGGCGCCCTCACCGACAAGAAACTCCGCGACCGAGTCGTACCCCAGGGCGACCGCGGCCTCAAGTGCCGTGCTCGCCCCACCCACACCCCGATTTCGTGCATTCCCGACGGCATTCAGATCGACACCGGCCTCCACCAGCAACTTGACGGTGTCCAGCACCCTCGCCTCATCAGCCTCGAGAACAGTCCACGCCCTCCCGGTACCCATCTTGACCGCTGCCATCAGGGTCGTGGTAATCTCCTCCTGTCGTGGAGACAGAATGCCGCCCTGACCCCCACCGTAGTACACGCCGTGATGCACGAACATCGGATCGGCTCCGTGCTCCAGCAGGCCGCGTACGATGGGCGGGGTACTGAAACGAGCAGCCAGCCAGAGTGGAGTGGCTCCAACCCACGCTTTGTTCAGATAGAAATCGGTGGTCGATCCGCGTTGGTGGGGTGTGAAGTCCCCGAGCGGGAGGTTGGGATCCGCGCCCTGTGCCAGGAGAAGCTCCACTGTCTCCTCGTTCTGACGCAGGACCGCTGCGATCAGCGGCGTGAAGCGGTGGGCTCCCGCGTTCGGGTCGGCGCCCTGCTCGAGCAGAAACTCTACGAATTCGGGGAATTGCCCAGGGAGAATCTGATCACGATCGAAATACACGAGCTGCCTGGTTGTCTGCTCCCGGATCAGGAACTGTTCTCCAAAGTCGGCGTAGGTCGCGATGGCCAACGGTGTAGTGCCCCAGGCGGATGGCGCGTCCACGTCGGCGCCAGCGGCCACGAGGTACTTCGCGGACTCGAGGTCGCCCACCCGCGCGGCGAACATCAGCGCGGTGTTGCCTCCATGCCTGAACCATCCCTGATGCTCCGGGTGGGCATGCGGGGACTGGGCCATGTACTGGTCCCAGGCATCCGATGCGGTATGCACGTCCGCACCGTGCTCGATCAAGACCTTCACGACGTCCGGGTGGCGCTGAGCGGCCGCGAACATGAGCGGCGTCTGGCCGCGGGCCCCGTGGGCGTTCACGTCGGCGCCTTTCTCGAGGAGCATCCTGACCACCTCGGGGTTACCCGAGCGAGAGGCGGTGATGAGCGGCGTCTCGCCGAGTAGCAGCGGCGCGTCGGGATCTGCTCCCGCAGCTAACAACTCGTCGGCCACGGCCGCGCTGCCGTTCCGGCTGGCAGCCCAGATCGGCGTTGCACCGAGATCATTGGCGATGTTCACGTCGGCGCCGGCGCGAATGAGAAGCTCTACGCTCTCGAAATCGTCCCTGTAACTCGCCCACAGGAGAGCGGTGGAGCCGTCCGCCGTCTGCACGTCGACGTCGGCTCCTGCATCCAAGAGCGCCCGCAGCGCGCCCCGGTCACCGTTCTTTGCCGCGTCGACCAGCGGGTCATCACTCCAACCGGCCCCGATGAGGATCAGGGCCAGCCCGAGTGAGGTCAGGCATTGCAGCCTGCGTGTCATCCACATCCTCCCGACTCCGTGGCCAGTCCCTACATCTCGGCGAGTGTATCGATCTCGAGTCGGCCGGTACTGCCCCCGACCCGACCGAGCGGCATGTCGAACTTGTCGAGCAGTGTGACGAGTAGGTTCGCCATCAGGGGTGAGTCGAGATAGTTGAGATGCCGGCCGCCGTTGAGGCGTCCATTCCCACCGCCGGTCAACATCAGGGGCAGATCCACGTGCGAGTGCCGCGTGCTGTTGGAAATGCCGCCGCCGTACAGGATCGTCATATGGTCGAAAAGCGAGCCATCGCCGTCGGGCGTCTGGCGAAGCTTCTCCAGATATCGGGTAACCAACTCGACGTGGTACCGATTGATCTTCGACATTCGCTCGATCAACTCGGGAACGTTGTTGTGGTGCGACAGCGGGTGGTGCGCGTCGGGCACGCCGATCTGCGGGTACGGTCGAGCGTTCTGCTCCTTGCCGAACATGAACGAGCTGACCCTGGTCAGGTCAGCCTGGAAGGCCAGGAGCTGAAGGTCGAACATCAGCTCCATGTGCTCTTCATATGAGGTCGGTGCGCCCTCCGGTGCTTCGAAGAACGGCAGCTCGATGTCGATCTGTTCCTCGGCAATTTGAATGCGCCGTTCGACGTCACGGACCGCCTCTGCATATTCATCGATCTTCAGGTTGTCCTGCGGCCCGAGCTCTCTCTTGAGAGCCGCCACCTCATCGATTACCGAGTCCAGAAGGCTCCGCTGCTGCCGCAGACGCCGTTCCCGCGCTCCCCGCTCCGTGCTGCCGCTGTCGCCAAACAACCGCTCGAACACCGCTCGCGGGTTGGACTCCATGGGCAACGGCTGGGTTGGGCTGCGCCAGGAGACGGTATGTGTGTAGACACAATTCAGTGTCAGATCACAAACCCCCGCGTTGGCGGGTTTGTCCATCGAAAGCTCTAGCGACGCGACTTGCGTCTCCTTTTCGAATCGCCTGGCTAGCAACTGGTCGAATGAAACGTCTGCCACCGTCTCCGTGTTGTTACGCCCATGACGTGTCGTGCCCGTCAGGAACGACCCGGAGGCGCCGGCATGGTTGCCGCTCCAAGTCGCATCGAGGCCGGAGAGCACCAACATCTGGTCCTTGAACGGTGCCATCGGTTCCAGGATGGGTGAAAGCTCGAAGTCCCTTCCCACTCCCTGTGGGGTCCAGTACTCCATGGCCATCCCGTTCGGCACATAGATGGTCTGGAACCGATGCGCGGGGTCGGCGCGCGCCTGCCCGCGCAGACCGAACCTGGTTGGCGACATGGCTTCCAGGAAGGGCAACGCCAACACCGCCCCCGCACCCCGCAGGACAGTCCGACGGGAGAGTGGTCTTCCAATGATGAATGCCATCTGTCGCATCTCCTCTGCGCTGTGGAACCGGTCCTCTGCTGGAACCGGTCCTCTGCTATCGAACCAAGCGACCGCTTACTGCGTCATACGTGCCCGCATCAAGAAGCCAGGGCTCTCGACAATTCCGGCGATGACCGAGGACCAACGGTACCCGTCGGCCTTCGCGTCGTTCACGATCCTGCGTACCGCGGGGCGATCGTAGTACTCCAATCTACGCCCCAGAGCGTAAACCATGAGCTTTGCGGTCACGGTGTTGGCAAACTGATCGCCCTGATCGAGCAACATCGCACGCAAGCCCGCAAATCCATCCACCGCCGCACCGCTCGGCGAGGCCCCGGAATCATCGACCGGATTGCCCTTTCCGTCGCGTGTCCGCCAAGCCCCAACGGCGTCGAAGCTCTCCAGCGCGAACCCGAGCGGATCCATGACCGAGTGGCACGTGGCGCACACGGGATCGGTCCGGTGTGACTCCAGCCGTTCACGTATCGTTGCGTCCGGAGAAAACCTCTCGTCCTCGATGTCGGTGTTCACACCAGCCGGAGGTGCGGGCACGGGCGTGCCCAGAATGTTATCGAGCAGCCATTTGCCACGCAGCACGGGCGAAGTCCGGTTGGGGTACGACGTCAGGGTCAAAAGCGCGCTTTGCCCGAGCAATCCGCCACGCTCCTGGAGGTTGGGGAGGACAACCCGCCGCATGCGGCTGCCGTAGACGTCCGAAATCCCGTAGTGCCGTGCCAGCCGTTCGTTGAGGAACGTGTAGTCCGCGCTCAAGAGGTCGAACACGCTCCGGTCCTCGGTGATCGTGCTGGCGACGAACATTTCGGTCTCGAGGCGCATCGCCTCCAGCAGGTTGTTGTCGAATCGAGGAAACAGGTCTTCGTCCGCGACCTCGTCCGCGAGGACGCGTAGATTCAGCCACTGACTGGCGAAACCGTTGGTAAGAGCATCGGCGGCGCGCGGATCGGCCAACATTCGCAGCACCTGCTGTCTCAGAACCGTGGGGTCCGTAAGCCTTCCCTGCTCCGCCAGGTCGAGGAGTGTTTCATCTGGAATGCTGCTCCACACGAAGAAAGACAGCCGCGAGGCGATCTCCAGGTCGCTGAGGCGATAGGCGTCGGACGCCTGCGACGGCGGATCCCGATGGACGCGCAGCAGAAAAGCCGGGTCAACCAGCATCCGTTCGAGGGCGAACTGAATTCCCGCCTCGAAGCTCTGCCCGTCTTGCCTACCCTGATCGAAGAACTCCATCAACTTCTGGACGTCCTCGCTCGTGACCGGTCGCCGATAGGCGCGCCGGGCCATCCGTTCGACGATCCTGGCAGCGCACTCCTGCTCCTCCGCTTCGGCCTCCGGCTCGCAAACGAAGATCTCCCGACGACTGGGGGTGTCGCCCGTCGATACGGAGATCTGGTACGGGCCTTCGATCATGAGATCGTTCACGCCCTGATAGTCCATATACCTGGCGTCATCCTTCAACGTCTTCCCCCACTCCCGCAGCGGCGGTTGTGGGAGAAGATTTTCCAGCTCCCACATGTACATGGGGAATGCCACTCCGACGACGTGGGGTCCGCCCGTGATGAACGTGCGAACCTGCAAATGATCGTCCGCCGCGCCTTGCATGTAGGCTTCCCACTCCCAGTCGCCCTCGAAGCCAGGGCTACCGGCCCCTTCGTAGGTGCCCGGAGCGGGTCGATATGCCCCAGCCTCCCCCCCGGCTGTAAACCGGCCCATCAGCCCACCATCGAGGCGGAACTCGATCTCTTGTGGCCACCCCATCCCCTTGAGGTAGTCCGCATAATTCGCAGTCAGGTTGACCTTGATGAGGTACTCACCATCGGCTGGGAAGTGGTATCGGATCGCCATGCCCCCACGGGATCCGAGCGGCAGATCTTCGTCCATCAGATCCGTCTGTTTCAGGAGCTCGTCGACTCGGAAGATCTTGAAGTCCGCCCCTACGGGGGGCAGACCTGTCGCCAGACGCGTCACCTGACGGGCCACCGACACGTATCGTTCCAGATGGGCTGTCGAAATCGTGAGGGACGCTGCGATGTTGTCGAAACTACCGTCCGCCGTCTCGTCCCCGGGCAAGAGGTCCCTTACCTCGATATCGAGCGCCAACAGGTCGCGAATCGCGTTGTTGTACTCCGTGCGGTTCAAGCGGTGGATTGCGTCGATCCTGCCTGGATACGGATTGGCGGCCCACGCCGCGTCGAGCTCCGTCTCCAACTGGCCCGCCACGGCCGCATAGGTATCGCGATCGGGCCGCCGCCGCCCGACCGGTGGCATCGTGCCCGTCCGAAGTTTCGTGACCACCTTCTCCCACGTTGCGGGATGGGTGCCCGGGCGCGACGCATCCAGGGTGTCGAACGACAAGTTGGCATTGCCTAGTCTCTCGTTATGACAGACGACGCAGTATTCGTTCAGGACGGCCTCAACATCAACTGCCTGTTGATGGACTTCCGGCTGGCTGTCATCGAACCCGGGAGCTTGCAGCGATGGGGTCTGCCCCGATGGGGTCTGCACTGGTTGGGCGTGCCCGAGCGATCCGCCGGCACCCCACACGAACACCCCCACGATCCCAGTGCTCAGCAGGAGCGCGTAGCCAGTCGCATATCCAGCCCGCGAGCGGTCCCTTGACATCTGTCGGGCGTTCGGCCTGATGAACCGCATCCGCCTCCTAGGCAGGCACCCTCTACGGAACCCGTTGATTCTGAACCTTAACAGTCAAGCAACGTAGAAGCGGGCGTTGAGGGGTGTCAAGCGCGTTGCCGCCACTCGGGTTTTAGGGGATCACTTTGCTATGATGGAGTATCGGATCGGGTCGGAGTAAGGCCGCGCAGGGACACCAGCGAGAGCTCGATTAGGGTAGCCGCTAAGCAGGGCTGTAGCGGCTTTGCGCCGGTAGAGTCGCCGGAGTATCATGCCTCCCTGTTGTTTGGTTGTACTCTGACCCCCCGGCTACCCCCATAGCATGGGCCAAGGATGGTGGTATCGTGGCGCGTGTGCTCATCGTCGAAGATGAACCGACGGATCTGGCCGTCGTTAAAGGTATCGTCGAGCTATTGGGTCATGAGCCCCATATTGCCTCGGATGGTGAGGAAGCCTACAGGAAGTACCTGAGGAAGGACATCGATGTCGTCATTACCGATCTCGAGATGCCTGGTGTGGGCGGGCTGGAGTTCATCGAGTCGTTGCTAGGGTTGTACCCCGAGGCGAAAATCATCGCTGTGTCCGGTGAAGGCCCGGACGGGCTCCACGCTGCGAGGCGCGCGGGTGCCATCGTGCTGATCAGCAAGCCCATCGGCCCCGAGGAGCTAGGCAAGGCCCTGGCAGAGGCAGGCCTCGAAAGTCCCTAAGGGAGGCGGCATGATGCGAACGCTGCTCTACGTCGTTGCGTGTACCGTTGCGATGAGTGTGCTCGTCGCCGTGCCAGCTGTCGCTCAACAGGGGGCGAGGGACGGGCAGTGGCGTGCGTTTGCTGCCGACGTTGGCGCAACGAAGTATTCACCGCTCGACGAAATCACGCGGAGCAACGTAGATGACCTGCGGATCGTCTGGCGCCGGCCGTCGGTCGATCAGTCGATCCTCGAGCACACGCCCGACGTCCGTAACCGGGCCCTCGACGCGACCCCGCTCATGGTCGACGGTGTGCTCTACAGCCCCAACGGTGTGGGGCTGGTGGAGGCGTTTGACCCGGGTACGGGCGAGACGCTCTGGGTACAGGAGCCGATGGAGAACGGACCGCACGCCTATCGACAAGGGGCCTCCACCCGTGGCGTGGCCTATTGGACCGACGGCACCGACCGGAGAATTCTGGTGCAGAGGGCGCGATATCTTTACGCCCTTAACGCCGTCACCGGACGACCCTACCCCGAATTCGGAGATGGCGGTCGGGTCGACCTGACGACGGGGCTCCAGGAAGGCGCCCTTTACCTTTGGGGCGGCGCACCCACCGTCGTGCGGGATGTCGTCGTCCTCGGCCAATCTATGTCGGACGACTTTGTGGCTAAGGAGGGTATCCGCGGCGATGTCAGGGCATTCGACGTGCGTACCGGCGAGCTTCGCTGGGTTTTTCACACGATCTCGCAGCCCGGCGAAATCGGGGACGAGACGTGGGAAGACGGCTCGTGGGAGTACACCGGGCACGCGCCGGTGTGGTCGCTGTTCAGCGCCGACGAGGAGTTAGGCTACGTCTATATGCCCGTGTCGTCATCGACGAGCGATATGTACGGTGGCCATCGCCTTGGTGACAATCTTTTCAGCCAAAGCCTGGTCTGTGTAAACGCCGAGACGGGCGAAGTCGTCTGGTACTATCAGCTCGTACATCACGGTTTGTGGGACTACGATCCGCCTGCGGCCCCGATTCTGATGGATCTGGTCGTCGACGGGCGTCCGGTCCCAGCCGTTACGCAGATTACGAAGCAGGCGTTCGCCTTCGTGTTCGACCGTGCGACCGGTGAGCCGGTCTGGCCGATCGAAGAACGACCCGTGCCGCAGTCGGAAATGCCTGGCGAGAGGACGTCACCGACTCAGCCGTTTCCGACCAAGCCCCCGGCGTTCGACCGGCAGGGCTCCACCGAGGACAACCTGATCGACTTCACGCCGGAGTTGCGTGCCGAAGCGCTCGAAATCGTCGAACGTTACACGACCGGTCCGCTCTTCACGCCGCCTACGGTCCGTGGCGACGAACCGAACTCCAACCTGGGGACGATTCAGCTCCCGGGGTCTCAAGGGGGCGCCGACGTGCAGGGCGCGGCGTTCGATCCCGAGACGAACATGCTCTACGTACCGTCGATCACGGCGCCGTTCGTCGCCGACGTCCTCGAAGGCGATCCCGATCGCACGAACCTGCGGTACGTGAAGGGGACTCGCATGTGGATCGGAGGCCCCCGGGGTTTGCCTCTCATGAAGCCCCCCTACGGCCGGATCACCGCTTTCGACATGAACGCGGGGGAGATCGTCTGGCAGGTGCCGAACGGAAACGGGCCACGCGACCACCCTGCCATCAGACATCTCGGTCTGGACCGACTCGGCAACCCGGGCCGCCCCTCACCGCTGGCAACGGGGACGTTGCTCTTCATTGGTGAGTCTGCCGGCATTCCACCCGGCGGTTTGAGGGTCCCGGAAGGGATGCCGGTCGAGATCTCCACCAACTACGGTGAACCGTGGTTCCGAGCGTACGATAAGGCAACGGGTGACGTAGTATGGGAGTTCGAGTTGCCCTCAAGAATGACGGGCGCACCGATGACTTACACGCACGAGGGCAAGCAGTACATCGTAGTCGCCCTCGGCGGTCAAGATTTGCCGAGCCAGTTCGTTGCGTTGAGCTTGCCCTAGCGGTTCACGGGCCCGTGTAGTTTCCACGTCCCGAGGTGAAGATCCTGAATCCCTGTTTGACGCGATATGCCTGACCACAGACCGGATCCGGACAGGCGCCGTCGGGAGGGCTCTGGTACGAGCCGCATAGCTTTCCCATATCCAAGCACGCTTCTGCGACCTTAGCGACCAGGGCCTCGACCTCGGGGTGGTACGGGTTGGAGGCTGGAGTCCCGACACCCAACCTGATGCTGAGATCGCCCTGGCCGACGAGCACGCCGCTCAAGCCCGGCACGCTCAGGACATCGCGGATCATGTCCACCATCTCAGGCGTTTCAATCATGATAAGCGCCATGAGCTCGCCCTGCGGGTTGAGCGGCCACACGTCGGCCATGGTCACGTACACGTCCGGCTCCAGCCCCCAGTACCGGATCGCCGCGCCATCATTCCAGCCACGAGTTCCGTAGGGGTAGCGCAGGTTATCAGGAGTCGCCCGCTGCGGCGGATGACGCATCGTGGCGACGAACTTGGAGATCTCCGGGATCGTCTCGACCATCGGGAGAATGATCCCCCCGAATCCCCGGTTCAGGAGGCCTGTCACGAGATGGTTGTATTCCTGGAACCCTTCGAAATCGATTCGGACCACCGGGAAGCCCGTGGGCTTCGTGGAGCCTTCGGGCCGGAGCGCGGCGAGCGCCGCTTCAACCAGGGGATAGGCGAACGGGTTGTGCTCAATGCCCGGGAGGTTGTTCCAGTGTTCACCGTTGAAGGAAGGCAGGTCGGCCTCGAACCGCTCAAGGCTTTCGACTTCAGGGACGCAGCGCCTCGGGGCTCTGCTCCATCAGCCAGTCCCAAAGCGCAGCTCCCCCGCCGACGACCCGCCCAAGATCTTCGCTCAGGAGATAGCCCTCCTCGACCAAGAGCCGGGCGGCCTCAACTCCGGTGGCTCGGGCAAACGACCCATGGCAGGATCGCGATAATTCCCTTGGACGAGTGCTACGCGAGCGCCCTTTCGAACAGAGCCAGTAGACGGCTCCACGCCCGCTCCGCCTGCGCCTCATGGTAGACGGTTGAATCGGGCGGGCACCATCCGTGCATCGCGCCGGCGTACACCTCAATCTCCGCTCGCAGTCCTGCCTGCGAGAACGCGTCGCGAAGCACGTCCTTGGCTTCTGGCTGGTTGTTGTCGTCGTTCTCGGCGATCGCGAACAGATACTGCGCCTTCATCTGGGGAACGAGGAGATGCGGGCTATCGGCCTGATCCGTCACCAGTCCGCCACCGTGGAACGACGCGGCGGCGCCGATGCGATCTGGGACCGCGGCGGCGGTCCGCATCGTGAACGGTCCGCCCATGCAGTAGCCCATCGTCCCCATCCCCCGGTTCCGGTCCACCGCTGGCTGGGTATCGAGGAAGCCGACGAACGCCCTCGCGTCCCTCGTCTGAGTGCCCGCATTCAGCGACCCCATCAGCGGCCTGAGCTGGTCACGCACTTCGGCGAAATTCGTAGTGTTTACGATCGGTGCCCGCTGCGACCGGTAGTACTGGTTGACCACCAAGACCGAGTAGCCGGATTCCGCAAGCCGGCTGGCCATCTGCTTCTTGGCGGACCGCAAGCCAAACGCATCGGGCCAGATCAGGACGCCCGGATGAGCCCCACTCGAAGGATGCACGAAGTAGCAATCCGCGACACCATCGGGGGTCGTGACGTCGATGTCGGCTTCCGACACGGCCTGGGCGTTCGCGGCCCGCGGCAAGAGCCACGCCAACCCCGCTCCCGCAGACACGGCTCCAAACTGCCGCCGTGTCATTTTCGTCGTACGCACGTACTCGGTGTTGTCGGTATCGGTTCGGTCATCGCACATGAGTGCCTCCTCGCTGACAGGGATCTTCTCGGGGGCGGTGGCTCAGGGATCTCTATTCGGGCCGGTTTCCCACCGACTGCCTTTCCTGGTAACGCGCGCCACTCAAGACGTTCGAGAGCGAGTAGTTACCCTCGTGACAGGCGTACTCGTAAATCATCTGGTCGAACGCGTGCCAGGGGATCTGCCCGCCCCACACCTCGGTGTAGGTCCTCGGGTCTTGAACCTCGAACTCGTAGAGGATGTTGTCCTCGTCGAGCCGGGTGATGCGCTCGATCACCTTCAGATCCTCGGAATTCGGGATCTTGTCGCTCGACTCATTGAAGCCCATGTCAGGGTGGATGTTGGTGGTCTCGACCACGAGGGTGTTACCCTCCCAACGGCCCCACGAGTCGCCGAACCAGGGCCTTACGTGGGCCGGCAGTCGATTCGGCTCACCGAGCCGGATGATCCGCGTGTCGTGGATCATCTCCCCGTGAATCACGACGTAGTCCGCCGTCTGGATGACACGGATGTTTTGGTTGTATCCCCCGGAGGGTGTCATCGGAGGCCCGAGGGTGGCCGTGGGGCTCGAGGCGTAGTAAACGATGCACCGATCCGCCAGCGGCCGTAGCTCCGGATGGTCGTATTCGCCGAACTGGTCTCGGAACCCGTGGTACTCGTCCTTCCGCTCCTGGCCCTCTGCCGTAAGCGCGGGTATCCGGCCATTCGACGGATAGGTGATGAGTGAGGTCCGGGGCTCGCCGTTGACGATGGCCACGCGCGCGCCTTGCTCGAACCAGACTTGGTTGTAGCTACCGACCCCGCCAGTCACTTCCGGTGCAGGGCGGTTCGGGTCGCTCGGCTGGGAACCACGGACGACACGGTCCACAAATCCTTGTTCGAGCTGGGCAACCTCTTCGGGCGTGTAGACCGGACCCTGGTTCCCTCGACGTTCGAACGGCGTCATCGTCGCGTTTCTCCACGTTCCCTGAAGGTCCGGATGACCATCGGGCGTCCTGGGCATCACCCACTGCTGAGCCGCGACCGGGGCGAAAAGCCCTGCCGCCGCGGTCACGAGGCAGAGCCACAGAAACGAAGTCGAATGTCGTGTCCTCATCTCCCGTCCTCCTGGCCGGTAGGATCCCTCCACAGATCTAACGCACGCGTAAGAGAAAAGCGATCGGAGCAACTGCTTTCGTCTACCGACCGACGGCCAGCCGATTTCTATTTCGTAGACCGGTGGGGGACTTGCGGTGAAGCCACATTGTTGTATTAAGAGTTCACATAAGTGCCCATCGCCTGAGGGGTCAAAGACATCTGGGCACCCAGGGCCCGCAGAGGTGTAAACGGGGCAGTGCACAGACGATAGGAGATCTTGAACGATGCTGAAGGAGACCAACAAGTCTATCGCTCTCGCCGCCACGCTCGCGTTGGGCCTACTGGCCTCGGCTCCGCTGTACGCCGACGCCGTGATTCAGCACTTCGCGCTGTCCAGCTCGACACCGGCAGCCGGCGCGACGATCGAGGAGGTCCCCGCGATCCAGCTCACCTTCACCCAGGTGCCCAAGGAAGAGGGCAGGCTGATCCGTTTGGCCAACCCCCAGGGACAGCAGGTGAAGCTCGGCTCGATCCAGATGGACGCCGCGAGAGTCATGTCGGCTCGTGTCGAGACGCAAAGCCTGCACGACGGCACCTATACGGTCAATTGGCGAGGCGCCGGGGACGACGGTCACTTCATCACGGGTGAGTACACCTTCACGCTCCAGGCTACGACGGCGAGCCGCTAGTAAGCAGCGACCCGCTAATAATCTGTGTCGCTAATCGGCACGATAGGCCCCACCGCACGGTGGGGCCTTTTTGTAGGCATTACGCTCATGCTGGGGGTGATCGCATTCCGACTGGCGGTATTGCCCCGTTGGAAGGGGGCCCACCCCTGGCCTCAGACCATTCCCGGAGCTGATGAGACATCGGCCAAGCTCGGGCTCGGAGCGGCCCTGGGGTTGGTCTTGGTGCTCCCATTCATCCTGCTCGACCAAATTCTGCTGTTCCGAGATCCCCTCTCACCGTTCGGAGCGGAGCTCGACCTCCTCGTCACGGCCACGACGTGGGGAAGGATGTGGCAGCTCCAACTGCTCTCAGGGATTCTGGCCGTGGTGGCCTTCGCGATCGTACAGGGGCGCCGTGAAGCGAGGATCTGGTGGCGCTTCGCCGCGGCAGCTGTGCTTTTCTGCGCTACCATTCCCGCGCTGTCCGGTCACTCCGCAGGCACAGAGCGATTCCACGTGCTGGCCGTCGGAGCAGACGCGCTCCACGTCATCAGCGCGGGTACGTGGCTCGGAGGACTCGGAGCGCTCGTGATCGTCGTGGGAGTTGCCGTAAGGAGGGGAGCCGTGGCGTCCGAGATGCTTCCGGGCGCCGTGGCAGCGTTTTCCCCCCTGGCCCTCTTGAGCGCGAGTAGTGTGGTGGGCACCGGACTCATCGCGACGTGGCTTCACGTGGGATCGCTGGGCGGATTGTTCGGCTCCACGTACGGACGCATCCTGCTGCTCAAGGTGGGGCTGGTGGGAGTGGCCGCGGGCCTGGGCGCCTACAACTGGAAGCGCGTGACTCCCCGTCTGGGGTCGCCCGAGGGCTCCAAGGCGTTCATGTCGGGTTCCGGGCGGTCCGAGATCGTGATCGGGCTCCTGATTCTTCTCCTCACAGCCATCCTCGTGGTGACGCCCCATCCCACGGAGGGCTAGGGTGGACGGCCTCCGGCGGAGAAGCCTACTTTGTTCGAGCCTTTCCCCACAGAGGTATCCGATGCGCACCCTGAAGAAACTCGGCTCACTGATGGCTCTCGTCGCCCTCGTTTCGCTACTCACCCTTGCGGCGGGGCAGCAAGTCCCCACCCTCACGCCCCAGCAGGAGGCGCGGCTGCGGATTCGTGAAGTGATGGACGGCCTCTACGTCCTTCCCGGGTTCGACGGCGGGCAGTCGGGTGGGAACGTGGCGGTCCGGGTGACCGACGACGGTGTCATTATCGTCGACGACAAGTTCCCCTACAGCTTCGATTTCATCACCGCGCAGGTCAGCAGCGTCACCAATCAGCCGATCAAGTACGTGCTCAACACCCATCACCACGACGACCATTCCGGCAGCAATGCCGACTTCATGCCCTCAGCCGAAGTGATCGCGCACAAGAACGCCCGCGCGAACATCGTCCGCAACAACCAGCCTGGCGCGCCGCGCGTCATCTTCGCGGACGAAACCGCGGTATTCCTGGGCGGTGCGGAAGTCCAGATGTTTCACTTCGGACGGGGCCATACCAACGGGGATGCCATAGTCTATTTCCCTGATCTCCGCACGGTCCACACGGGCGATCTCTTAGTCTATGGCCAGCGTTTGGACGGCAGCACCCTGTCGCCGTTCTGGGACTTCGGTAACGGCGGCAGCGTGCTCGAGTGGCCGGCCACGCTGACCCGCCTGTTGGCCCTCGACTTCGACACCGTGATTCCGGGTCACGGGCCGATCCTGACCAAGGCCGACATCAGGACGTTCCGCGGCAAGCTCGAGACCGTGATCGATCGAGTCCGCGCCGAAATCGCGGCAGGCGCGAGGCGAGATGACGTCGCCTCTCGGGTCGACACGACCGACCTGGACTGGCCGCTCGCGCCGGTGCGCATCCAGAACGTGTTCGACGAGTTGACCGCAGCCCAGTAGTGCCTGGGGGCGCGAGTGCGATTACGCTGTCCCTGCGTAATACGAGGTCGTTATCGCAGGGCAATGCTTGAAAAATAGGCGCCGATAATCGTGGGAGAGGATTTCTCGATGGATCAGCAGATCGAATGGCCGATAAAGACACGAGAGTTCCAGTCAGCCGCTATTGACTCGACCTACTGGAACGATTTCGCGTTCCGCGATGACGACATCATCATCGGAACGTACGCCAAGTCGGGCACCACCTGGGTTCAGCAGATCGTCGCCCAGCTCATCTTCAACGGTGAGGAAGGATTGCCGGTAGCCCAGATGTCACCCTGGCTCGATTTTCGTCTGCCGCCGCTCGAAGAGAAGCTGCCCGGCATCGAGGCCCAGGAACATCGGCGTTTCATAAAAACTCACCTTCCGGTAGACGCGCTGGTGTTCTCTCCGAAGGCGAAATACCTCTACATCGCTCGCGATGGCCGTGACGTGGTGTGGAGTTTCTACAACCACCACTACTACATGAACGACATTTTTTACGACGGCATAAGGGCCCTACCGTATCTCGGCCGCGTGTGGGAGCGGCCGCGCACCAACGACCTCAGAGAATATTTTCTCGACTGGTTCAATAATGAGGGCTTCCCGCTGTGGCCATTCTGGGAAAACCTTCGCACCTGGTGGGCAATCCGCGACCTTCCCAATGTCTATTTGGTTCACTACCAGAATCTCAAGGACGACATGGAAGGCGAGATGCGCAGGATGGCCGCGTTCCTCGAAATCCCCATCGACGAGAGTCGATGGGAAGAAATGGTCCTCCATTGCACCTTCGACTACATGAAGAATCACGCGCCCCTGAGCACCCCGTTAGCCGGGGAGATCTTCGACGGCGGCGCCAAGGTGTTCATCAACAAGGGCACCAACGGCCGTTGGTGTGACACGTTGACAAAGGAAGACGTCGAGGCTTACGAGGCCCGGGCGACCGATGAGCTCGGGCCCGAGTGCGCGCATTGGCTGGCGACGGGTGAGTTTCTGAAGTAGGGGTTAATCCCTATGACCAAGCCTTTCGCGGACTGCCCGGAAGCGGGGCTCGTCCAAGACCGGATGAGAATAGGCGTTCGACTTTATGTGCGTCACGCTGAAATAGCCTACATAGGGCTCGGGGCTATCGGCGGCCGTATTCAGCCAATGAAGCGCTTGCTCATCGTCGCCCAGCGCCAGGTAGCCCGTTACCCAGGCAGCGCTCGGAATACGGTGGGTCTTCGCCGTCTCTTCTAGCCGATGGAAAATTCTTTCTGCGTCTTCCCGATGCCCACATCGCGAATAGTTAAACGCCAACTCACCCAGAAAGACGGGATTGACATCGTCGCGCAGGAGTTGCTCGGCAATCTGAGTGTGCATTAGCGTCTCGGCATGGTTGCCTTGAGCAAACCCCTGAATCCCGAGCATGAGATGCGCGAGACCAAATGTCGGGGACAGCTCCACCGCACGGCGCTGCCCATCAATGGCTGCGTCGTGATCGCCACTGTGCATGTATATGACAGCCATCCAAGAGTGTCCGAAAGCACTGTTCGGATCGAGTGTTATCGCCCGTTCCCCGAGCTCGATCGCCTCCTCCGTACGGCCGATAAGCGCACAGAAGACGGCGTAGTCCATAAGCACTTCGGGATCGTTTGGACTGAGCCGCAATGCGTGGCCGTAAGCTTCCCGAGCGTCCGATCCACGCCAGTTGAACTGATGGATTCGGGCGAGGGCACCATGCGCGGCTCCCGCGCTGGGGTCGAGCTCCAAGGCTTGCCGCAGATCCCCGAGAGCGAGACCCTCCAGCTCGGCTCGGCGACTGGCGTAATTCTCGTGGATTCCCGGATCCTGGTTTAGCATGGACAGATAAACACGCGCCCGCTCGACATACGCCATCGCGAAGTCAGGATCGAACGCTATCGCCTGGTCCAGGTAGGATCGACTACTCGAGCGCAGCTCTGGATGCCCGCCCACTACACCCCCGTGCTCCTGGAGGATCGCCAGCGCCCGCAAGTAAAGGGCATAAGCCTCAGGTGACTTCGTGGGCGGCTTCTCTATGCTTTCTTTCTCAGCCACGGAGAACTCCGCCTCGAGCGCCTCGGCGATCTTCGCTGCAACGTCCGCCTGGATCGCGAAGACATCGGCGAGATCCCGCTCGTAGACCTCCGACCACAGGTGATCTTGTGTCGCCGCATCGATCAGCTGCGCCGTCACGCGCACACGCTCTCCCGCATATCGTACGCTTCCCTCCATGACCGTGCCGACCCCGAGCTCTGCGGCGATCTCGGCTATCGACTTGTCTGTGTCACGGTACTTCTTGACCGAAGTGCGGGCGATGACACTGAGGTCCTTGATCTTCGTCAGGCAATTGAGGATCTCCTCATGAATGCCGGCCGCGAAATACGCGTCGGCCGGGTTGGGGCTCAGGTTCTCCAAGGGCAGAACTGCTACCGAGTTACGAAGAATTTCCGGCCGCGGTCTTATCGATTCTGCCGGCGGACTTGGTGCCGTTCGCTCGGGGCTCGGCGCCGGCTGTTCGGGACTCGGTGCCGGCCGCTCGATGCTCGGCGCCGGCTGCTGAGGCGTGCCGAGGGAGACGCCGGTCTCCGAGACCGCATCACTGGCCGGTGTACGAACCACCCCTGCGGGCGTGAGATCGAACGCCCAGGCGAGAACCACGGCGATGGGAAACCCCACCGCGAGCAGAACGATAATGACCGTATCGAACCAGGCCGGTAAATTCAGCGGATCGTTTACGACATCAATGATCTGAATGAGCAGCCAAGCCACCACTGTATAGACGGCGGCGACCTGAAAGACTTTGCGTCTCTTGATTTCCCCCAGAAAAGACAAACTCGCTCCAGATTATTGATGCACAGTGGGCTCAGTCTCTGCTCGGTAGTGCGAACACGAACAGGCTGGTGCCCCTGCTCGGACGGAGCTCGGGTGTCAGATTCATCGATCCGGCCCCGGTGTTGACCGCCACGTACTGGCGTCCGTCGACGGCGTAGGTGATCGGATAGCCGCTGACCGATGAGCCCAGATTGATCTCCCAAAGAACCTCGCCCGTCTCGTCGTCGAAGGCCCGGAACCGTCCGTTGGAATCGCCACCGAAGACGAGCCCGCCGCCGGTCGCCACGAGTGACATCGTGCCGGCCCGCTGCTCGTGGAGCCACCTCGTCTCGCCGGTCTCCACCGAGATGGCTCGCACGGTCCCGAGATTGTCGGTGTCGGGAGCGACCTGATGTCGTGCTGCGAGCGAGTAGATCGCGAGGCCGGCCTGTCCGCCGGCCGTCAGGGCCTGTGCCCGGACGCTCTCGAAGTCGGCCGTGGCCAACATCTGCGCACAGGTGTTGCGCAGCGGGTAGTACATCGCGCGGGTCAGGGGGCTGTAGGCGCCGGCTTCCCAGTCCTTGCCGCCCGCCCAGGTGGGGCAGACGAACACTTCCTGCTCCGACTCCCGGAAGACGACCTCCTGATTTACCGTCACCGCGCCGGTGGCGCCGTCGATATTGTCGATCACGTTCTGGCGGACCGTGGGTGTCGCCCAGAGAAACTCACCGGTCTCGCGATCGAGCGTGTAGACTAATCCGGTCTTGCCGGGAATACCGGTAATCACCTTGCGGACCTCTCCCGATTGGAGCCGCGGATTGATCCAGCTCACCGCATCCGGGTCTGGCGCGACCGGAGTGTCGACGAGGAGCCGCTCGAAAGGATGGTCGAGATCCCAGTGGTCGTTCAGGTGCTGGTAGTACCACCGGATCTCGCCGGTCTCGACCTCGAGTGCGAGCGTGGAGTTGTGGTACAGGTGTGTGTTTTCCGTGCCGCCCAGGTAGAACTTCGGCGCGGGTGAGGTTACCGACGTGCCCATGTAGATCAGCTCCAGCTCGGGATCGTAGCTCGGCACCATCCAGGCGCCGACGTGTTGCCGCCCCTCGAACGGGACGTCGCCCCATGTCTCGTCCCCCGGCTCTCCCGGGGCCGGAATGAGACGTCGCCGCCACAGCTCCGCACCCGTGCGTGCATCGTGGGCTGCGATGATGCAGGCGTTCGGTCCACCCCACGGCCGGCAGCTGCGCCCCGAGATGACCCTGCCGTCCGCGATGATCGGGCCCGAGCTGTGCGTGGCCGAGTTGACCTGATAGTCGAAGATCTGCGTTTCCCAAACGGTCTCGCCGGTCAGAGCGTCGAGCGCGAACACGTGGTTGTCGTCGCTGGTGTTGATGATCAGTCGGTCGTAGATGGCAACGTTACGGTTGTTGCGGGCATTGCCCCCGACCAAGCCGTAGAGGTCCTCCGGCAAGTCGCGGCTATACTCCCATATGAGGTCGCCGGTCACAGCGTCAAGCGCCTGAATGACGTCCTCCGCCTGCGGCATGTACAGGACGCCGCCGTATGCCAACGGGGTCACTTCACCGGTGCGAGCCGCCAGGTCTCGGGTCCAGACCATCTGGAGCTCGCCCACGTTGTCCCGGTTGACCTGATCGAGTGGGCTGTAGCCCCAACTGTCGAGCGTCCGGCGCCACATGAGCCAGTCCTCTGGTGCCGGGTCTTGGAGCATCGCGTCCGTGACCGGGATGAAGTCGACGGATGACTGCGCCTCGGCGGACGGGGACAAAGCAAGGGTCACCCAAACCAGTGCCAGCCCACCCACCGCGAGACGTCGCGGCCACGAACGTGTGCCCATGCGAGCCTCCCTGATGTGTCGGCAATCATACCATGTCCCGAGTCGCATCGCGACAGGACGAACAGACAGGTGTGCGGGTTTCAACCCTCAATCCGCTCGGTGACGGCCGGATCGGAAAAACGTTTCGTCCCCTGCAACTACAGCGCGATCACGATCTTCCCAAGGTGGCTCCCACTGGCCATGTGCTCGTATGCCGCGGGCGCGTCCTCGAAGGAAAATACCCTGTCGATGATCGGGCGCAGCCGATGTTGGGTGATGAAGGCGTTCATCGCCTCGAAGTCCTCCCTCGATCCCACGTAGATTCCCGTCACCGAAGTCCCGCGGCCGATGAACGAACCGAGGGGCATGTCGTTGGCGGAGCCCGACAGGCCTCCGATGATCGCGATATGGGCGCCGTATCCGATTGCCCGCATGGCCCTGGGCAGTGTTTCGCGGCCGCCCACTTCGAGGACTTGGGTGACGCCCGCGTCGTCGGTGATGTCCCGCACCTCGTCCTGCCACTCGAGGTTGGTCCGGTAGTTGACGGTGCCGTACGCCCCCAGCTCGCGAGCACGTACCAGCTTTGCGTCGCTCGAGCTCGTAATGATCGGCCTCGCTCCAGCGGCCACCGAGAACTGAAGCCCGAAGATGGAGACGCCGCCCGTGCCTTCCAACAGGACGAAGTCGTCTTCGGACAGATCTCCATGTTTGAAGAGCGCGTTCCACGCGGTCAGACCCGCGCAGGGGAGGGTGGCGGCCTCCTCGAACGTGAGGTGCCCCGGTATCTCGACGAGCCCGTCCTCATGACTGACGATCATCTCCGAGAGCATGCCGTCGATCGCGCCGCCTCTTGCCGATGCGTTCGTGAGGGCGCTCCGTCTTCCGTCGATCCAGCGAGCGAAGAAGGTCCCGGCCACGCGATCCCCGACCTCGAAGCGGGCGACGCCGGGTCCTACGCCGATGACCTCCCCCGCACCGTCCGAGAGAGGCACGAGGCCGGTTCGCGGGCTCCCGCCGCCATACTGCGACTCGAGGATGGAAAGGTCTCGCCGGTTCAGGGACGTGGCTCGTACTCGGACCAGGACTTCGTTGGCGCCCGGAACGGGACGGTCCACTTCCTTCATCACGAGGGCGACCTCGGCGTCGACCATGCCGAACTGGTACTGCCGCATGGTCTCGGCCTGGGCGCCCGTGGCCGGGTCTGGACTCGCGAGCAGCGTGGCCAGCGTGCCGGCCCGCACGACCTGTTGGAAGCGAGAGGTCCTCCGGAAGAAGTTTGTCTTCATGACTCAGCTCACAGAGTTGTGGTCGAGGCCCATCAACATGCAGTGCTTTTCCGTGGCCGCCAAGCCGGATCAAGGGCATCTGGGGCGGGGCTTCTGCTTGCGCCTACCGGCCAACTCTCGGATGTTGACCGCAGTCTGACCCGGAGTCCGCCCATGTCCGATCCCATCGCCCGCATCAACGTAGCCCTGGAAGGCCGCTACGCCATCGAGCGAGAGCTGGGCGAGGGCGGCATGGCCACGGTCTATCTGGCCGACGACCTCAAGCACGAACGCAAGGTCGCGCTGAAGGTCCTCAGGCCCGAGCTCGCCGCGGTCGTCGGTGCCGAACGCTTCCTGGCCGAGATCAAGACGACGGCGAACCTCCAGCACCCGCATATCCTGCCGCTGTTCGATTCGGGCGAAGCCGGCAGCTTTCTCTTCTACGTCATGCCTTACGTGGAAGGCGAGACCCTCGCGGACCGCATCGACCGCGAGAAACAATTACCGGTGGACGAGGCGATGCAGATCGCAACGGCTGTGGCGAACGCACTGGATCACGCCCATCGGAACAAGGTCATCCACCGCGACATCAAGCCCGCCAACATCCTGCTTCAAGACGGTGAGCCGGTGGTCTCGGACTTCGGGATCGCTCTGGCGGTTGGGGTCTCTGGCGGGCGGCTGACGGAAACCGGCCTGAGCGTGGGCACGCCCCACTACATGAGTCCCGAGCAGGCGACCGGCGACCAAACGGTCGGTGCTGCGACGGACATCTACGCTCTCGGGGCGGTTCTCTACGAGATGTTGGTTGGCGACCCGCCTTATGTGGGGAGCACGGCTCAGGCGATCCTCGGCAAGATCATCGCGGGGAAGCTCGCGTCGGCGACCGAAGAGCGGGCATCGGTCCCCAGCAACGTGGACGCGGCGATCAGAAGGGCGCTGGAGAAGCTCCCGGCAGACCGCTTCACAGGCGCACAGGACTTCGCCAAGGCGCTGGCAGATCCCGCGTTCCGGCACGGTGACGAAGCGGTCGCAACCGCCACGGCCACCGTCGGCTCGTGGAAGCGCGTGGCGATTGCCACGTCGGCACTGTCCGTGGTCCTGGCGGCGGGCCTGGGATGGGCGCTCATGGGTGACAACGCGGCACCACCCCTGACCCGCTTCACCGTTCCACCCCCGGATGGTCTCAACTTGGGTGGGGTCTGCTGCGGCCCCGTGACAGCGCTCTCCCCGGACGGGGAGTGGCTGGCCTTCGTCGGGATCGGCGGAGGTCCCGTGTATCGCCGCAGACTCGGGCAGCTCGAAGCCGAGGAGGTGCCCGGAACGGAGGGAGCCTCCATCCCGTTCTTCTCCCCGGACGGGCGCTGGCTCGGCTTCCACTCCGGCGCGCGACTCCTCAAGGTCCCGATGAGCGGCGGTCCGCCGGTACCGATCACCGAGACACCGTCGGCAGGGGGAGCCAGTTGGGGTGACAACGACGTCATCGCGTTCGTTGACAATAGCACCGGTACCGGTGCGCTCTTCACGGTTCCGGGCGCGGGGGGCGTGGCGACTCCGGTCTTGGGGCCCAGCGACGGGGTTGAGTACAATTTTCCGTGGATGTTGCCGGGAGGCGAAGCCGCGCTCATGACGGTGCGAGCTGGTAACCCCGCGGAACTCCGCATGGTCGTCGTCGATCTGGAGACCGGCGCGGCGGACACACTCGGGTTCGGTACGCGGGCGGCCTACGCCTCCGGCCACCTCGTCTTCTCGGGTTCGGACGGCACGCTGCTGGCCCAGCCATTCGATCCGGAGACCCGCCGCACCACGGGGCAATCCGTCGCGATCCTCGACGGCGTCGCCCTCTCGGGCCCGGGGCTCGGCCAGTTCGCGCTGTCGGCTCAGGGGGGGCTGGCGTACGAGGCCGGCGGGGGGGCGGGAGGGAATACCCTGGTCATCGAAGGCCCGGGCGGGTCTGCTGCGGTGAGCCTCCCCGAGCAAGGCAACATCGAGGATCCCGCGTTCTCGCCCGACGGACGGCGCATCGCCATGCGGTTCGTGAACGTAGGCGAGAACCAGGACATCTGGATCTTCGACCGCGACCAGGGGACGCTCGAGCGTCTCACCGAGGAAGGCTCCCAGAACGCGGTGCCGGTGTGGACGCCCGAGGGCGCGCGTATCGCCTTCGCTAGCGTCCGAGACGGTGAGCCCCCCCAGCTCTACTGGCAGCCAGCCGACGGCAGCGGATCCGCCGAACGGCTGCTGGCGACGGACTTCCGAACGATGCCGGGCTCGTGGTCCCCGGACGGGCAGACGCTGGCGTTCGTCGGAGAGCGCAACGGGAGCTGGGACGTCGGGCTGCTCACGCTAGGGGACTCGACGCCCCGCTGGATCCTCGAGACCGAGTTCAACGAGCTCCAGCCGCAGCTGTCGCCTGACGGGCTCTGGCTCGCATACACGTCCGGCCGCTCGGGCGAACAGGAGGTCTACGTGGAGGCCGCGAGCGGGGAAGGCCGCCGGGCCCAGGTGTCGATCGACGGAGCCCACTCCCCGCGCTGGGCGCCCGACGGCGACGTCCTCTACTACGCGACCGGGGACGGCGGCCAGGCCGGCACCATCATCGCGGCCACGGTCTCAACGGACGGGGGCTTCCGCGTAACGTCGCGCGTCGAGCGATTCGAGGTGAGCGATCTGAACAGCTTGAACGTGCCCGGACAGGCCCCGAGCGTGAACTACGACGTGCACCCCGAGGGAGAGGAGTTCGTGCACATCAGGCTAGTGGGTGCCGGGGGACAGACTCTCATCTGGATCCTCAACTGGCCCGAGATCGTCCGGGAGATGACGAGCGTACGGTGACGACTTCCGATGCCGTCAGCCGCATTAACACAGCCCTAGAAGGCCAAGGAGTGATGTCATGAGTCGAACGCCCCTCTATGCGAATCGCGCAAAGTTCTGGAACCTGCTTCTTACGACCGTTTTCGTGGCGAGCACGACGGCATGTGCGTATGGGGGGGACGATGGGGGAGCCGCGGTCGCGGTCACGGACGGCAGCGGTGCCGCGATGGGAAGCGTGGCCTTCCCCGTCTCGTGCGGCGAGGAGGCCAGCGCCGAGATGCGACTCGGGTTGGCGCTGCTTCACAACATGACCTATCCAGAGGCAGAGGCCGTATTCAGGCGTGCAGCCGAGTCCCGAGCCATCCTGCGCGTTGGCCTACTGGGGGCAAGCGATGACCTACCTTCACCCCCTCTGGCCGGACAATCCCACTGCGGAGCAGTTCGATCGCGGTTGGGAGCTGCTGCAGGAGGCCCGCAGTCAGGGCCTACCGACGCCGCGGGAAGAGGCGTACGTGACTGCGCTCGAGGCGTACTACCGGGATGCGAGCCAGCGGGATGAGACCACTCGGTTGGCGACCTACGAGGATGCATGGGCCCAGGTCCGCGCAGACTATCCGTCTGACCAGCGAGGCAGCCCTGTTCAGTGCCCTTGCGTTGATCGCCACCGCCTCGGGTGCCGCGGACGGGCTCGACCGGCGGGTCGACGCCGGTTCCATCGCGGAGGCGGTGCTCCAGGCCATCCCCGACCATCCGGGAGCGCACCACTATGTGATTCACGCTTTCGACATGCCTTCCCTGGCCGACCGTGCCCTTCCGGTTGCCCGGCGGTACGGGAACGTGGCGCCCGACAACTCGCACGCGTTACACATGACCTCACACATCTTCACGAGGCGGGGCCTGTGGGGGGAGTCGATCACCTACAATACACGAGCGGCAGACTTGGCTGGGCCGGTCGACGGTGCAGTCTCAGGTCCGCGACTCCATGCCATCGACTACCTCGTGTATGCACGCCTGCAGCGTGGCGAGGATGATGCCGCTCGGGAGGTGCTCGACGGGGTGAACGCGATCGACGGCCCCATCGAGGACCACGCGGCCGCGATCTACGCTCTTGCTGCGGTCGAGTCCAGGCTGGCGCTCGAGCGACACCGGTGGGCGGACGCCGCGGATGTGAAGGTCCGCCAACCGGCTGCCGTCGCTTGGGACAGGTATCCACACCTGGAGGCGATTCCGTGGTTCGCCCGTGCCCTGGGCGCGGCACACACCGGGGATCTGCAGGCCGCCCGCCGATCGGCTGAACGGCTCGCCGAACTTGAGACGGCCGCGGCGGGCGTCCCCGACGCGTACGATTGGGCTGCCCAGGTCAGAATCCAACGGATGGGGGCACTGGCCTGGATCGCGCTCGCGGAGGGCCGAACAGACGAGGCCGTCTCGCTCATGACCGAGGCCGCCGAGCTCGAGGCTACCACCGAGAAGAACCCGGTCACGCCTGGAGGGGTGCTCCCTGCTGGAGAGCTTCTGGGCGACATGCTCATGGAGCTCAACCGGCACGTCGAGGCGCTGGAGGCCTATACCGCCGAGCTGGAGCGAACCCAGAATCGGTTCAACAGCCTGTACGGGGCTGGTCTCGCTGCCGAAACCTTCGACAGGGAGATCGCCGCGGGCTACTACTATCAGCTCCTCGAGGTGGCAGGCACGGAGGTCACGAGACTGGCGCCGCTGGAGCACGCCGAGGCGTTTCTCGCGGAGGGATAAGCCGTTTTAGGTTACCGCCCTCTCTCACCCGTGTGCCCGATCGCGACGATCGCCCGCGTGGGAGTGTTTGCCTTCGTCTGCCTGATCACTGTCCTGCCCGCTGGCGCCCAGCAGCTCTTTTCCGCGAGACCGGGTGAGGCCCCGTACGTGGTACCACGGATCGAGGGATCCATCGTCCTGGACGGAAGAATGGACGAGACGGCCTGGCAAGCCATCGAGCCCCTGCCGGCTTCCATGCATTTGCCCACGTTCGGTGCACCGCCTACCGAGCGCACCGAGTTCCGCCTCGCCTACGATGCCAGGTACTTGTACTTCTCGTGTCAGTCGCATGACTCGGATGTCGACGGCATCCGTATGTATTCGCTCGAGCGGGACGAGAGATCGTTCCGAAGCGATTTCTGCTCCATCTATATCGACACCTTCAATGACGAAGAGAACGCGCTGCAGTTCAAAACGTCTCCCTCGGGAAATCGTACCGACTCACACCGCTCGAACGACGGCGAGGGAATCAGCAACCAGAGTTGGGACGCCTTCTGGGATGTGGCGGTGTTCAGGGACGAGAACGGATGGTTCGCCGAATTTCGCATTCCCTTTTCGAGCATGCTCTTTCAGGCGACCGACGGACGGGTGGTCATGGGTGTGTCGATGCTACGCAATATCTCTCGGAAGAACGAGCGGCACGTGCACCCGGCCATCCCGCCCGATCTGGGTACCTCCGCGTTTTCCAAACCGTCACAGATGCGCAAGATCATCCTCGAAGCGGTGGAGGAGCAGGGCAAGCCCGCCTACGTCACCCCGTACCTTCTCGGCGGCGGTGGTCATTCCCAGGTGCTCAACGAAATCGGAACGGGCTACGACCGCAGCACGGATCGAGTGGAGGAAGCGGGTCTCGACGTGCGCTACGGCCTCACGTCCAACCTCACGCTGCAGCTTACGGTGAACACCGACTTCGCCCAGGTGGAGGCCGACGACCAGCAAGTCAACCTCACCCGCTTCTCCCTCTTTTTCCCCGAGAAAAGGCGCTTCTTCCAGGAGCGAGCGCCGAACTTCGAGTACTCGCTCGGAGGGCAGGACCGGCTATTCCACTCCCGGACCGTCGGGCTATCCGAGGGCAGGCCGGTCCGGATCTACGGCGGGGGGCGTGTGGTGGGGCGGGTCGGAGATTGGGACGTCGGCGTCCTGAACCTTCAGACCGCGGAGTCCGAAGCTCTTCCCTCGGAGAACCTAGGCGTGGCCCGCCTCCGGCGTCGCGTGTTGAACCCCAACTCCTACGTGGGCGGAATCCTGACCAGCCGGTTGGGTTCGGGGGGGCGCCGCAACATCGTCTACGGGGCGGACGCGATCTTCCGCGTTGCGGGGAACGATTATTTGGTCCTGAACTGGGCCCAGAGTTTCGACGACCAAGAGCCGGCCACAGGATCGGTCGGGCCCCTCGACCGAGGCATCGTGCGCTTGAACTGGGAGCGTCGGGGGTCGGATGGGCTCACCTACGCCCTCGATGTCGCCCGGACGGGAGAACTGTTCGATCCGGGAATGGGCTTTCTTCGGCGCAGTGACTTTACGAAGGGTCAGGCCAGCTTGGGTTATGGGTGGCGTCCGGGAATCAGAGGGAGGATGTTCACCTACGCGCTCCAATTCGACGGATCAGCCTTCCGCCGCAACGACAATGGGAATATCGAGACGGCGGAAATCGAGACGAGGCTGATCCTCGAGACGTGGGGCCGACACCAAGTGAACCTTTCCGTACCGTACCGCTACGAGAACCTGGAGTCGTCGTTCCCCCTACCGGAGGGTAATTCGGTTCCAGCAGGGATCCACCGCTTCGCCGCGGTCGGACTCCAGTACCGGTCGCCCCAGGGTGATCGGTTTCGAACCAACGTAGCCGTCGAAGGCGGGCGGTTCTTCGATGGACGGCAGGTCTCCCTGTCCGTCGGGCCGATCTGGGATCCATCTGCGCACTTGAACCTGTCCGCAAACTACCGCCTCGACTATGTGGAATTCCCCCGCCGTGACCAAAGCTTCACCTCAAATCTCGTCCGGCTCCGGATTCAGGTATCGCTCTCGACCGAGATCTCTGCCGCCTGGTTCGTCCAGTTCAGCAATACCGACCGGGAGATCGTCTCGAACCTTCGCTTTCGCTACAATCCCAGCGAAGGCAACGACCTTTACATCGTCTGGAACGAGGGCCTCGTGACGGACCGCAACTACTTCGATCCGGTGCGTCCGCTGAGCGATGAGCGGACGATCCTGATAAAATACTCCCACACCCTCCAGTTCGGCCTTTAGTCTCCCACTGAATCTCGCCCCTCCAGAGTGGCTGCGATCCTGGGATCTAGCCTAGGGATTCGCACTGATGACAATGCGGTCCAGGCCCTCGTGCTCGAGTTCGTTTGCCCCCGCGGGATAGCTGTTGGCACTGAGAACGAAGGCCATGATGTCTCGATAGGTTTGTGCCGACAGAGTGCCGGGTCGATCGGGCGGCATCCGTTCTTGGATTCGCTCGAACAAGGCACCCAAAGTGAATCCGCCCCAGAGAAACGCGAAGCTCTGTCCGACGAGGCTCGGCGAAGTATTGTCGCCCCGCAGGTCCGGCGCGTGATACCCGGAGCACGACATCGTGTACTCAACCCGTCCACGCTCGGCCTGGGCCTCGCTATAGACCCCGTCCCACACAGTGCGCTGAGCGTCGGCCGGTGTTTCTTGCGCGTAGGCGGGACTCGTAGTGGCGAAAACGAGCGACATGGTCAGGAGCCTCTCCCATCGCTTCATCAGTTGCCGTCCGGCAACGCAAAGACGTAGATGGAGTTCCCGTGGTTCGGGCGGTGAATCTCGGGAATCAACTCGCTTGGAATCAGGTTGCTCCAGCTCGCGCCACCGACTCCCGCCGGCACGGCCAAGTACTGTTTCCCGTTCGCCAAGTACGTCACGGGAAATCCTTGCGCCGAGGTGGCCAGGCGGGTTTGCCAAAGGATCTCTCCGTCGGTTGCGTCATAGGCGTACACATGACGATCCCAATCGCCCGCGAACACGAGGCCGCCGCCCGTCGTGAGGGCTGCTGTGTTGATCGGCGACACCGTGCGATGGCGCCACAGGGGTTCCCCGGACCTGATGTCCAGCGCCTGGAGCTGGCCCAGATGATCCGGGGCGTCGGGATGCCTGTAGTCGGCCCGCCTCACCGGACCCGTTCCGCCTCCGCCGATGACCCGCTCGGTCGGGCCAAAGGTGGCCCGCTCGCAGTTGAGCGTCATGGGGATGTACAGCGCGTTGGTTTCCGGGCTGAATGCGATCGCACGCCAACTCTTGAACCCCGACGTGCTCGGGCACATCGTCATTTCGACGCCGATCTCGGGGATCCTGTCCGCTAGATAAGTGACCTCGCCGGTTTCGGGATCCACATCCACGATGTTCTGATATCCGAGATCGGTGGCGTGGATGAACGCGCCGGTTTCCCGATTGAGCTGCCAGAGAATCGCCAGCTTGCCCATCTTGAATAATGACGGCTGCCCTCCGACGTCGATCAGGATGTTCTCGAACCCGTCGTCCATGTCGTTCGTCTCACCGGGAAGGTGCTGGTAGTACCAGACCAATTCTCCGGTGTCCGGATCGAGCGCGAGCGTCGAATTGGTATAGAGGGCATCGCCATCCGTGCCCCGGACCGACCGGGCCCACGGTTTGGCCTGGGACGTGCCCCAGTAGACCAAATTGGCGTCTGGGTCGTAGCTACCCGTGATCCACGCGTCGCTGCCCGCCCTGAACTCCAGTGGCAAGTCGCCCCACGTGTCGCCGCCGGGCTCGCCCGGAAGGGCAACGGTCGCTGTTCGCCACTTTTCCTCGCCGGTGGCCGCTTCGAGCCCCGCGATGAAACAGACATCCTCCTTGTATCGCTCACAGCCGGTGATCCCGGCGATCACCGTGCCTCGAACCACGATCGGGCCCGCCGAGTACCCGTAGCCCAGACTCGAGTCCGCCGTCTCCGTGTCCCACACGACCTGCCCCGTCCTCGCGTCCAGAGCGACGATATGCGCACCGCGTGTGGTCCCGAAGATCTTGTCACCGTAAATGGCGATGCTCTTTTGAGCTCCGCTTCCCCCGCCGGTCCCGTCGGGGTCGACTTCCGGACGGTATTCCCAAATCAGGTCTCCCGTCGCTGCGTCGAGCGCCTGAATGACGTCGTGGGGATTCGGCAGGTACATGATCCCGTCGTACACGAGAGGCGTCGCCTCCTGCGCGCCGCCGTCGTCCATGGCCCACGACCATGCGAGCTGAAGCTGGCCGACGTTGTCCCGGTCGATCTCATCGAGCGGGCTGTACCCCCAGCGTTGTCGGTGCGCCTCCAGTTGAGCCAGTCCCCGGGGGCAGGGTTGCGTAGCGCTTCCTCTGTAACCGGACGGAAGTCGGTCACTTGAGCCGTGAGACCGGGGCTCCCTAGCAACACCACCACCGAAAACGGGACAAGGGACCGGACGATCATCGGTTGCCCTCTCTTTCAGCCGACGATCTGCGGTATCAGCGTCCCCTCAACGTCCGTGAGCCGCCAGTCGCGGCCACTGAATCGATACGTCAGCTCCCTGTGGTCCATGCCGAGCAGGTGTAGCATCGTCGCGTGCAGGTCGTGCGCCGAGACTGGCTGCTCCAGAGCCTTGTAGCCGAAGTCGTCGCTCGAGCCGATGACCTGCCCCCCGCGGATTCCCGCGCCGGCCATCCGACCGACGGACGTCTGGAGTGCGTGCATTGCCACCTCGCCTTGATCCCCTCTCCCGAAACCGCCGATCAGGGTTGTTCGGGCAAGAAAGGGATTCGTTGAGCCAGAATAGGTGGCTTCGCGCTCGTCACGCAAGGAAAGAACGCAGCCCCGCGGCCCTCGAAAAAAGCCGCTACGCGATCGAGCGTGAGCTGGGGTGAGGGCGGCATGCGGTCCCGAAGGTCCGTAATCGACTAGTTCTGGGGCGTCAGCAGCTCGTAGTACGCCGGCACCGAGAACCCGACCGGATCGACTTGATAATACTGACCTTTGGCAAAATGCCCCGTGGTGGGGTAATACGGTGGAGGCTCGGTCGCCGCACATGAATCGTAGCTGTAGCGCTTCACGTATCCGGTTCCAGCGCCCGTGCCGACCGCACCACGCGTCTTCTGGATGATTCCACCCGTGATGTAGAGGCAACCCCGGCCCCACGTCTTGGCTTCGCAGCTCTCGTCGTTCCGGCTGCCCGCGTTGTAGCCTTGCACAGTAAAGATGTCGAGGGCCAGAATCACACCGTGGAAGAACTCGTCCTTGGTGTCGTCGTACGTCCGGTAGTCCCAGTTGGTGCGCGGCCTTTGCGGAGCATTCAAGAGGTTGTCGGCAACGATCACGCGTTTGCCGGAGAACATGCCGAACATGTCCTGGCACAGACCCGCCCCGGGATCCGTAGCATAGATGATGTCGTCGGCGAAGATGATGTCGTCTGTAGATGCCAGGGTCACCCGGCCCCGTAGCACACCGCTCACCGCCACTTTGCCCGTGACCGAGATCACGCCTTTGAAGCTGGGGTTGTACTGACGAGAAAGGGGAAAGAGGTAACCGGCGTCGGGACGGCCCGCGAGCCCGGGAGCCTGGATTCCGGTGTAGGGAAGCCAACTTCCCTTCCCGTCATTGACCACGAAACCGTTGGTGATGGCGTCCTGTCCGCCCAGGTAGCAGCGACGGGCGGAAGACGTCAGGGCCTGCAGGGCCGTCACATCGGGAGTGCCGGGATCGTTGTCGTGATCATACGGGTGGTTCGCTGCCGCCACGAAAGTGCCGCCGTACCAGGCACCGCAGTTCTCGTTATTCCTGAGGTCGCTGTCCCATGTACCAACGACCCAGGCCTCATTCGTGGACTGGAAGACTTTTGAAGAAACCCTCGTCGTCGTCCGTGACGTCACCGTCGTTGTTCAGGTCGATGGCGACGAACTCGATGCGCGTGCTCGCCTGGCCGTAGCCGCCGTTGCTGTCGCCGGTAAAGAGCGTGCCGCCCGCCGCGGCCTGGGCGGCGACTTTGCTGAGGTCCGCCGTCTGAGGCATCTCGATCCTGGGCACGTACTCGTCGTAGCCCATCATGAATGTGCCGTATTGCGGAGAAGGTACCCTCTTTGCCGTCCGCACCTCTTGGTGGAAGGTGGCTCCCGACGCATAGATCTTCAGGTCCGAGTTGGAGTGCACGGGGCCAAAAATCTGGTCGCCCCCGCCGAACGAGATGTAGGACGGCTCGATGTCGGTGAAGTAGGCGAATTTCGCGAAGCTCTCCTGGTAGACCTGAGCACGCCGGATAACCTCGCCGCCACCGTCGTCCCGTACGATGGAGACGACGCTTCCGAAGATACCGTACTGACCGGTGGTCACACCGGTGGGACCCACATATAGCCACCGCTTGACGCCCGGGATCGTGTTGCCGTCGCCGTCCTTGAGCGCCACGCCGTCCTCGAGCGTAGCGTAGGCGCTGTCTGGGTAGAGGGTCGGGTCGCCGTTGACGAGGGCACGAGCGTACTCGAGGCCGCTGTTGGCCATAATCTGGAGCTGATTGGTCCGTTCGTAGTAGCGGTTCGCCAGGATGTGGTTTCCGCCCACCAAAACCGCTCCGGTGGTCAGTGCGCCCACAACGAGCACGACGAGCATCGTGACGACCAGGGCGAACCCGTCCTTTTCGGAGACGTTCGTGAGGTGGGTAAGTGCTTTCATGATGCGATCCTTCTTTTCGATCTGGGGCCTAGTTTACCGTGATCTGCTGAGCCGGCGACAGCGGGGACAGAGACGGTGTGCAGTCCTGGGCCGCATGGGCGTACTGATACGTGCTGCCGACCTGCACCGTGGCGTCCTCGTACGTATACGAGGCGGCGCCTGCGGGTATGCTGAGGAACGGATCTCCCCAGTCACCAAGGTTCGGGACATTGCGGCGGTAGAGCACGTAACGGATGACGTCCCGCTCGCCCACAGACTCGTCCGTGGCCGGGGGCCAGTCGAGCCGAACGATGGGCGTGCCGCCAGGGCTGACGACCTGTACGGTCAAAGGGCTCCCGAGAATCGGCTCGTCACCACACGTCAACACGATGCCGAAGCCGGCGCTGGGCAGATCGATTACGCGGCTCAGGTCGGCAAACCATTCGGCAGCTCCCGGCCGCCCGTTGGTGGAGCGAAAGCTGACACGCACCCCACGGATGCTGTCTGCCCTGGCGCTGTTCGCCGTGTCCGTGGTTGATCCATGAAGCAGGACCGAGTGAAAAAGAGGGAGGTCAGCGTCGGGAATGCTGTCGAGCTCGGAACTCTGACTCGTGTACCTGCGCTCACCGAAGTAACGGAAGAACGGCATCGATCCCTGCTTCAACAGATTCCTTGCGAGGACCTCGGGTGCCGCGTCGTTCACTTGCCGTTTGAGGACATAATCGTCGGCCCGGGCCGTCGTGGCGTCGGGCTCGAAGAAGTAGATGATCAACTCGGCCAAGCTGGGCGTGCCCCCCGGGGCCAGATAGATGGTGTCCGGCCACGCGAAGGGCGAGTTAGGAATGTTGATCTTTACGCGAGGCGCCTGAACCAGTCCGTTGGGGGCATCGACGTCGACGTACACGGCGGACACGTCGTTGACCAGGTTCGACGTGTAGTCCCCGGTAAAGGCGATCACGTCTTCGCCTGCCAGCACCATCCCCGGCTGTCCCGCCGGCACGTTGCTGCCCAGGGTCGTGAGATCGATCTCCATCGTCTGATACGCATACCGGAGGTTCTGAAGCGTCATCAATTGATTGGCGCCCTTGAGGAAAGCTCTGTGCTGCACCGTCATGAACCCCAATGCGCCGGTAATTACGATTCCGAATACGACGGTGACGATGAGGAGCTCGATCATCGTAAACCCCGCCTTCCTCCAAGAATTATCTCGCCTGTTCATGGTGACCCCACGACGATGGTTCGGGACAAGCCCTCGTCGAGACCCGGACCCGAAACGGAAACCATCACCTCTTTGAAGTCGGTGACACGACCCCCCTGACCCTGAGTCTTCACGTGGGTGATTTTGGTCACGCGATCGAAGCCTTCGAGGCCGGGCAGGTCACCCTCCGTTTTCGCGTACAGTAACTCCAGGTCCTCATATCTCGGATCCATCACGATCAGGGAGATCCGCCCCTGCACAGCCTGGAGAGCTTCGGACTTCACTCCGGCGCTGGATGCGGCCTGCAACATGTAGGTTGCGGAGGCACCTATGCCCAGAATGGCGGTCGTGAGGATGAAGACCACCACGGTCATCTCGATGATCGTGAATCCACGTTTATCCATGATCAGCAGCCCTCCTGCCAAGCCAGGGTCCGATAGGTAAAGCAACGGACCCGCCCGGTAGCCCGCTCGACCTGGAGAGCCCGCGTATCCTGGGAGTTGTTGCCCGCACTGGCGGCGCGAAAGGAGGTGAGATAGATGACCCCCTCTTCGCTGGCGGCTCCGTTGCGATGGAACGTGAGCGCCGGGAGTTGCTCGGCCCTCTTCTTGAACGAGATGGCCTCGACCAGGCCCAGGATCGGTGTGGCCCCCCCGCGGTCGAACGTCACGCCCTCGGGGAGCTGCACCGTTCTGCGCTCCTCTCCGGCGTCCGTCTTCCCGTTGTTGTTCGCGTCGTCGAGCAAGACGAACCCGTCGTCGTGGAAGATGAGCACATAGTCGTGCTGGCGTAGAATCGCCCGCCCCCTTGCGGACGCCACGGCGGACCCGACCTCTCGCATGGCTGCGTCGAGCTGGAAGCGGGGGACGTCGATCCTGGGAACCACGATGAGCATGAGGATTCCGGCCACAGCCAGAACGATGAGGACCTCGATCAGGGTGAACCCGACTTGGGGGGCGGGCACAGGATCCCCTCTGCGTACACCGGGGGGCGTACCGCTCCAGAACTGAGCGGAGGGTTTATACGTCATGCGGTAGTCCAACGGACCACAGTGGATGCAAGGGGTGTGCCCAGAGGCGAAGAAAGGCCGAAAACCGGTGATAAGCCAGTTCCCTCCCGGCATATCACCGGTGTCCATCGTGGGTGACAATGGGGGAAAACGGACAACGTTTTCCCGTATTGGACAAAATATCCGAGACCATCTTGTGTCCGAACTACTGCCGGGCTGCCGGGGGTGTTCAACGTTGGGTCAGTGACAGAACAATCTTGCCAACCAGTATCCTCCGGTGACATACGTTTTGGTACCATGTCTGCCGACACACTTGAATGTACCGAGCACGTCGAAGCCGCCGATCGGGCCGGCCTCCGTTACACGACGGACTCGGTCCGCGGAATAAGTCGCAAGCGCGTAGGCGACGGATTTATCTACGTCGCGGCGAACGGAATCCCCGTCACGAGCGAACGGAAGCTCCGCCGCATCCGCGGACTCGCTATCCCGCCAGCGTGGACCGACGTGTGGATCTGCCCGCACGCGACAGGGCATCTCCAGGTCACCGCCCGCGACACGAAGGGGCGTAAGCAATACCGATACCACACGAAGTACCGCGCTGTCAGAGACGAGAGGAAGTTCAACCGGATGCTCGATTTCAGCCAAGTGCTCCCGACGACACGTGAGCACGTCGAAGCGCACCTCCGGTTGCGCGGCCTCCCCCGTGAAAAAGTGCTGGCGACGGTCATTTGGTTATTGGAGCGGACACTGATTCGCGTCGGAAACGCGGAGTACGCGAAGGAGAACGAGACCTTCGGCCTGACCACGATGCAGACCCGGCATGCCGAAGTGAGGGGGTCCCAGGTCATGTTCTCGTTTCGTGGAAAGAGCGGGAAGGACCACTCGGTCTCGGTCAGCGATCGCCGGCTCGCCCGGGTCATCCAGAGGTGCCACACGCTGCCCGGAGAGGAGTTATTTCAATATGTCGACGAGAGTGGTTGTCTCCGTAACGTCGAGTCCGGCCATGTCAATGAGTATCTGCGGGCGGTCGCCGGTCTGGGCGTCTCCGCCAAGGACTTTCGCACGTGGGGTGGCACCATGCTTGCCGCGCAGCTCTTACGTGAGTTCGGTCCCGCCCACCGGGTGCGTCAGAGGGAGTCGAACATCGTGAGGGCGGTCGATCAGGTGGCAGAGCGGCTTGGCAACACGCGAACGGTCTGTCGTAAGTATTACATCCACCCGGTGGTTCTCGGCGCTTACCGGCGTGGTCGGGTTCTGCCACCGCTGGCCGAAAAGACCGAGATCGTACGCCGCAAGAACCAGCCGCGCCTTCGGCACCACGAGAGCGAGGTCATGCAGTTCATCCAGGAGAACCAAAGCTGAAGAAGGTGTGAGACGATCATGCGCGCGCTGTGGTATTGAGGATGACCAGAAAGCATGACCGGCCCCGAGAGACTTAGGGTCGCCGCTGCTGAATCGCGAGCACCGCACTGGGATCGACGGGCAATCCTCACCCCTGTGCCCCCGTTCGGCCTTTAGAGGCAGGAGAATTCCACACGTCGCCGACGCTGCTTTATTGTTCGACTTGTGGTACGGCCTCCAGTAGCAGCTCGAATGCTCGGTTCAGTGCCTGGCCACCGGCTCGTGCGCCCGTGTACTTACCCAGCCGCACCACCACGAGTTGATGCGTTGGGATCATGGTGGCGCTCTGCCCTCCGGCCCCTCGCATGCCGTACGCGCTCTCAGGTAGTGGCCAGCCGCCGTCGCCGTTCACCCACGTGAAGGCGCCGCCGTATCGGGGGCGCCCGTCGGCGACCCAGGCTGGCGCGAGCGTCGTCGCGTATTCGACATACCCCTCAGGCAGAATCCGCTCTCCGTTCCACACACCATCTTGGAGATAGAGATTTCCCAGCCTCGCCCAGTCTCGGGCTGGAAGGAACTCGTACCCTTGAGCCAAGAAATTTCCGTATGGGTCGGTCTCGATGATCGCGTCGCGAATCCCGATCTTGTCGAACAGGTTCCTCTGTGGGAACGAGTGATAGTCCTCCCCTCTCCCCTCCACCGCCAATCGGATGAGATAGTTGGCGAGCACCGGATCGCTGTTCCGGTACCTGCCCACGGTGTTCGGCTCCCACTCCTGGGGCCGAGTCGCCGCCCACTCGAATGAGTTCACACTGCCCGTGTAGAGATAGAGATGGTCTGCGTACCCGATTGAGGGATCGAAGTCGGGGTCCTGTGGGGCGCGGATCCGGATCCCACTCGACATCCTCATGATGTCGCCGATGCGGATAGCCTGCCGGGGGTCCCCAGCCGACTGCCACTCGGGAATGGGCGCCGGCTGCCAGAGCTCGTACGCGCCCTGCTCAATGAGCACGCCCATGAGGGCGCCCGTCAGGCTCTTTGCCATGGACCAACCCTCGAGCGGCGAATGCATGTCGACCTCGGGCCCATAACGTTCGCCGAGGATTCTTCCTTTGTACGTAACGACCAGGGCGAGGGTACGAGCTTCCGGCGGACCGAACCCCGCGTCGAGCACCTCCTCGACCTTGGTCATGTCCACCTCTTCGGGCCATGGCTCATCGGTGAGTACGTCCCCCATGGGCCACGGCGTTGACGCGGCAGGCGGAAGCTTCCGCTCTACCTCTGTCGGCGTGAAGCGCACGGAATCCTCGCCGATGGCGTGCGTCACGCATCCCTGGTTCTTGTACCTCTTCGCGGTGCGAATGACGCCGTCCGGCAAGGTCAGACTCACCTGTTGACGCTGGAAATCGACTAGCGTGTCCACCACGTGTCGCCGTTCCTCGAACGGGCTCGTGAAGCCGCCCACGTTTGCCGCTGCATCGTTGGGGTCGAGACCCGTGATGAACACGGCCGAGCACAGGGTCTTCGCGAAGCCGGATGTATAGTGGTGGAGCGCCTGGCCGGGGGGTGGAACGTAGTCGGTGTCCAGTTCGAGCGACGCAGCCCGACCGATAAGGGCCGCACGGGCATCGTCGGAGCCGGCCTCAGACTGACTTTCAGGGCCGGCACATGCGAGCAACCCGAGAAGGGCGACCGAGATGAGAAACTGTCGGTGCGAGGCCGGGTGCATGACCATCCTCCTGTTCGGGTTCGCCGGTAGCGTACGGTCGGCGCTCGCCGCTGGCAATCTGCCCGGCCTCAGCTCAGTTCCGGTTGCTTCCTCCGATCGGATCACCGGCAAGCATCTGCAGCTGCGGTCCGGGCACGGTGTTCTCGATGCGCGCCTGCCAGCGGCGAATGTCCGCGGCCACGAGCCGCTGGTGCGGCGACGGTGCCGACGTGCTCTCGATGCCCTCCGCGAGCCTATCGAGGCGATCGGACAGAACGGCACGGACCTCGGCAGGGTTACCGGCACTGCTCGCTTGCTGCATCATCCGATCGGCCACCGAGCGCTGAACGCCATGGATGACGCGCTGGCGGTATTCGTCCGCCGCCGGGGGCGAGTCCCAGGTGGCCTCGATCAGCCGATCGGCGACCTCCTCCAGGTCGGGATAGTCCCCCATGCTCCCGAAGACGACCAGCCGGGCCATCCGCTGCGGGTGGAGGATTTCCCCGACAGAGAAGTTGGCCGCGGCCTCAGCGGCTGCCAGGGGATCGAAGAGGAGCTCGGTATGACCGGGGAAGGCCTCGCCTTCACCATGCCGGAAGGCCGCTGGCGGGATCAGGGACACGATGTCCTCCGGGAGCGCCAGGAAGTCGACCGTAAGGGTGGACAGGATGGTCTCTAGGGCGTCGCGCTGCGCCTCTCCGGGAACGATCGTGAAGGGGCTCTGGCCGTCTCCTTTCACCGCGTTCCGGTAGTCTGCACCCCCGAGGCTCTGGGCCGCCGAGCGGAGCTGAAAGCGGTGATGCATGTACAGAGGGAGCAACACGTACTCCAGATTCGAAAGTGGCTCGCCCGTCCGAATCGCATTCACCCCGAACCGTTCGAGCCCGATCTCGCGCACGTGGATCTCGAGCTTGAGGTGGTCGACGAGGTTCGCGCCGTTGTCCCAGACGCTCGCATACTGGTGACCTGCCCCGATGAAGTTGTTGTTGGTGTGCCCCATGTAGATGAGGCCGTCCTCGACCCCCTGCTGAGCGATCTGGGCTAGCGAACCGACTTCATCCGCGCCGGTCGGAAATTCACGATAGAGCCAGTTCACGGAGAGCTTGTCGTACTCTCCGATCCGCTGCAGGTAGGCGTTGGACAGATCGAGGCTGCCATCCTCATCGATCTCGACTAGCGGTGCGGGATAGTCCATCACGCTCTCCCGTCCGTAGCTGCTCGCAATATAGTTGTGAGGAAATCCGAGCGTATGGCCGACCTCGTGGGCCGAGAGCTGACGGACCCGCGCCAGCGCCATCTCTACCGCCTCCGATTCGTCCACCACCTGAGCCAGGTATTCGAAGTTCGGCGCCCCGGCCAGCTCGCCCCCCTCGTAGTAGGCACCGCTTCTGTCCCGGCCCGCAGTGAAATCGAAGTACCCGCCGCCACCCGCCGAGGAGATCCCTTCGGGAAAGGGGGCCACCATACCCTGGCCGTGAAGGTAGTCCTGCCTCAGCCGAAGGCTCCCGAGGTTTACCACCCCACGCACGATCTCACCTGTGCGCGGGTCCGCCACCGTGTTCCCGTAGGAGTAGCCACGGGTTCGGCGGTGGGTCCAGTGGATCATGTTGTAGCGGATGTCCTGTGGATCCACGCCTTCGGGCAGCACCTCGACCCGGAAGGCGTCGATGAATCCCGCGGCCTCGAAGGCCTCGTTCCACCAGCTCGCCCCGTCGATCAACGCGCTGCGAATCGGCTCGGGTGTGCCCGGATCCACGTAATAGACGATGGGCTCGACGGGCTCGGACGGCCCGGGCCCGGGATTGCGCTTCTGCAAGCGATGGCGCGCCGCCCATCTCTGGCGCGTGTCCTCGTCGATGGGGGTAGCGTAGTCGTACACGGTGGGACCGTTCACTCCTACCCTCGGGTCCGCTGTGCGGGTGCGATAGCCGTCATCGGGTAGCCGGATGAAGGAGTGGTGCTGGCGCAGTGTTATGGCTCCGCCGGTCGCGGCTACGCCCCGAACCAATCCGCCCGGCTCGGCACTCGTGAACGTGAGGATGGCCTCGACCTCGGTATTTTCCGGGAACGACCGAGTCGCGGGCAAGTGGATCGCACTCCGGGACCGGTCGAGCTCAAAGCGACCCTGGTTCCGCTGCGCGATCTGCTCTATGACGCCGCGGGCGTCACGAAGGAAGAACTCCGTCGCATCCACCAGAACCCGGTCTCCGGTCTCGGCAACGATGTCGAAACCCCAGTGCACCGAGGGTGCGAAGGCATCTCGCACCGCTTGAGCTTCCGTCGGGTTGTCGCTGCGCGCCCGGAACCGGTAGTTGGGCTCCATGAGGAGTACGCGGGGACCGATGCGCCTCGGCTCCAGAACGTGCGTGCCCGAGAGCTGACCCCTGTCGATGCCGACCGGATTGCTTCCGAGTCCCGAGCCCATGGAGATCTGATAGAGGAACTCGCTACCCGGCTCGTCGATCTCCCAGTACAGAGACCCGCTGGAATCCTCCCAGTAGAGGGAGAAGAACCCTTCCATGCGATCGGCGTTCTGGGTCTTTTCTTCGATGCTGGGCAGTGGGCCTTCCTGTGACAGGGCCGAGGGTGCGAAGCCGGCGGAGGCCGCCACACTGAGAGCCGTGACTGCTGCGAGCCGGCCGAGCCCGCCGGCAGCCCGCCAGATGGATGAACAGGACATGGGATCACCTCGTTTTGGAGTCGATTCCGGAGGGCCCGACTTTCTCGGAGCACGACCAGGTTAGTCGCGCCCAATCTGCCGTGAGCGGGAAACCGGGCGCAAGCAGGAACCAGGGCCCGGGGCCGGGCCACGCTGGAGCGAGTAGAGCACGGCCGTCCTCGTCTCTGCGCCCTCCTTGCCGCCCAACACCCCTTCGACGCATCTTGTCGGCCATGTCCATTCCCGTTATCCCCTTAAACGCCGCCCTGGAGGGCCGCTACCACCCGGGAATGGGGGAGCCTCTCGCTTGACCCATACCGATCGAGGCGCCAGCGGTCTGTGCCAGGAGCTCGAGCGCCGACGATCCGACAACCCCTCCCGACCCCACAGGAGTACTGCACCGGAATGACCAAATGATACGTATCACGTTCATCGTCCCCCTCGCGATGCTTTTCTCGGCTTCGATGGTCTCTGGGCAAAACGCCGGCCGGGTCGGGCAAGCGACGTTTGCCGACGAAGCCCCGACGATCGACGGGTTCATCGATGATGCGGTTTGGGCACGGGCTGAGCCCTTCACCGGATTCGTTCAGCAGATGCCCATCGAGGGTAGTCCCGCGACGGAGAAGACCGAGGTTCGGATCCTCTACGACGAAAGCGCGATTTTCATCGGAGTGATCCTCTACGACAGTGAGCCCGACGAAATCTTGGTCACGGACAGTCGTCGTGACTCCGGGCTGGGCGGCATGGACTCGTTCCAGATCATCTTCGACACCTACCATGATCGCCAGAATGGATTTGTTTTCGGGACCAACCCCGCGGGCATCGAGTACGACGGCCAGGTCACGAACGAGGGTGGGGGCATGAGCGGTGGCAACCGAGCTACTGCGAATGTGGGCTCGGGAGCGGGCTTCAATCGAAACTGGGATGCCAGTTGGACGGTGCGCACTCGAGTGACCGAAGTGGGTTGGACGGCCGAGTTCGAGATTCCGCTCATCAGCCTTCGCTACGGCGCGAGGCCCCAGGTTTGGGGAGTGAATTTCCAGCGTAACATCAGTCGCAGCCGCGAGCAGCTTTTCTGGGCCCCCATCGGGCAGGTCTATAACCTCCACCGGCTCTCGCAAGCGGGAGAGCTCCACGGCCTCGAGCTGGAGGAGCCGCGAAATCTCAAGGTCACGCCCTACGCGGTGGGCTCGGCCTCCCGCGAATATACGAACCCCCTGGAGACCGAGCCCGACTACAATGGCGATTTCGGTATCGATGTGAAGTACGGCGTGACGCCGAGTCTGACCTTGGATCTCACGTATAACACCGACTTCGCCCAGGTCGAAGTCGATGAGCAGGTGATCAACCTGACGCGCTTCAACGTTCGCTTTCCCGAGAAGCGACCGTTCTTTCTCGAGAACGCGGGCCAGTTCACGGCGGGCAAGCCCGGGGTCGACCTCTTCTTCAGCCGGCGGATCGGCGTCGACGCGGCGACGAGGGCCGCAGTCCCGATCCTCGGTGGCGCCCGCATGAGTGGAAGGGCTGGCGCCTTCAACCTCGGCTTCCTCACCATGCAGACCGATCGTCTTCTGGCCGACGAGCGTCTCGGGGATCCGCGGGCGGTACTCACGCCATACAACAACTACTCCATGGCCCGCATCAGCCGCGAGTTGCCGAACCGGTCCAGTGTTGGAGGGCTCTTCGTGAACCGAGACGCGATGGGATCCGGTTCCGCGTCCGACGACTGGAATCGCACCTTCGGCCTAGACGGTAGCCTCGGGGCGGGACAGTACTTGGACTTTCGTGGCTTCCTCTCACGGACGGTCACCCCTGGCGAGAGCGGTGACGAGATGGCGTACAACTTCCGTGGGGAGTTCAGGCGAGGCGGATTAGAGAGTGGTGTCGAATACACGGAGATCGGCGACGGCTTCAACCCGGAAGTGGGTTTCCTGAGGCGAGGGTCATACCGGTCGTCCGACTTCCGCGTCGCCTGGAGGTATCAGGCGCCCGGCATCTCCTGGCTACGCCAGTTGAATCCTCATACCCAGCTGACCACGGTCTGGGATCTCGGGGGCTTCCTGGAGGAGCAGATCTGGCACATGCACTTTCCCATCGATTTCGAGAACGGATGGGGCTTCAGTCCCTTGGTCGACGTGGATTGGGAGGGCTTCCAAGCACCCTTCGAGATTTCTCCGGGAGTGGTGGTACCGGCGGGGGAGTACGACTACGTCCACACCGAAGCGCGCCTGTCTACCGACTCGAGGCGTACCCTGTCTTTCAGCACGAATTGGGTGCTGGGAGGTTTCTTGGCCGGAACCGAGACGTCCGTGACCAACACCCTGAATGTGCGGAGCGGAGGCAAGTTCACCACGTCCGTGGGGTGGACTCGGCAGGACATCGATCTCCCCTGGGGGGACTTCGTCACGAACTTGGGTCAGGCCCGCTTCAGCTACAGTTTTACGCCGCGGGTAAACTTCCAATCGCTCATCCAGTACAGCGACCGGGACGAGAATTGGAGTGGGAACCTCCGGTTCGCTTGGTTGAACGCTGAGGGTGCCGGCTCCGGTTTATTCGTCGTGTACAACGCGACGCAGGCGCTGGAGGGTCTTGGTCCGATCAACCGGACTTTCATAATCAAATACAGCCGCCAGTTCGACATGCTGAGGTGAGGAGAGGGGGCTGCTTGCGCAACTTGGGCTCAGGAGTCGACGCGGGGCGATAGACGAGAAGAGCGCGCGGGGAGATCCTCGCTCACCGGGCAGAAATCAGAGAGCCCGACGCGGAAGTGAATCCGCGCCGGGCTCTCTGCTCCAGCCCTTCATCTACCTTCGGGCTTCGTGCAGGCTTCCCTCTTACTCGCCTACACCCTCCCGCCTGGGGTCATCCCCCGTCGGCGGCGGGCCGAGCCCTGTCCCGCTCACGCTGAGCGACCATCTGCTCGAAGTCCTCATCCGGGATCCAGGTGATCCCGAAACGGATGTGGGCCATCTCGCTCGCGCTCCTCCTCCCGTAGACCACCCATTGGTCAGGGTCGGGGTTGGATGGATTGTCCGCCGTATTGTCCAACAAGGAGGTGGCGATGATAACCGTCCCCTTCGGCAACAGGGGCTGCACGTCATCCTGGTAGATGTGCGTGGTGTGCCACAGATGGTTCCAGTCGATCTTGTTGATCACCTCCCGACGACCGTCGGGATAGATCGCCTCCATCATCTGATACCCACCTCGAAGGTGCATATGGCCGCGTATGCTATGAACCCGCGCGTTCCGCTCGAGCACAAAGTTGCCACGCAACATCTGGTACCCATGGGGCGGAATGAGCATATCGGTGTATCGCGGCAGGCCCAAATCACGACTCTCACCCGAATTGTGGGAAGTCTCGTCGTTCGTGGCGTACTTTGGCTCTTCTCCCTCTGGGTAGAGCCAAACGCCCACCTGGATCATCGCGTCGACCACTTCCCTCCCGATCGGGAAAAGGTGCATCGAAAAGTGGATCTGGTCGTCGGGCTGGATCAGCTTGCCGGCATCCTCCGGATACATGTCCGTTCTTTTTCCGACCGCGGAGGAGGAAAGCCCTCCGCGCCGCTCGTTGTCCGACAGCTGAAAGAGACTCGTGTTGGCGTGATGAAAGACGTATCCGCTCTCAGCGTCCGCGGGCCTCGTCTCCACCGCCCTGACCCACCGGTTTTCTGTTAGCGCCGCGTCCATTACATCGGTTAGGGCTGCGTCCGGCTCCCACCACTGATCCCCGCTATTGGCAGGAACCGTGAACGGTGGCGACTGGATGATCAAGTCCGGTGGACCCCAACCCTGGTCCTGTTCGAGCTGCCAATACTCGTGGTCTGGCTTCCAATCACGCGGCACCGGGAGGTTCGACAGGTCCCCCGCCGGCGTACCCGAGTCCACCCAACGGGCGATCGTCTCGATCTCCTGAACCGAGAGCGACGGGTCGTTCTTGAAGTCCTGGATTCCCACGGTCCGGTCGATATACCAGCCCGGTGGCATCGTCCGTGTCTCCACCGAGTGCTGGATCATTGACGCAAACGGCCGTACTTGCTCGTAGGTTTCGAGAACCATCGGCGCCGCCGTGCCCGGCCGATGACACCTCACGCAGTTCTCCTGCAGAATGGGCGCAACGTGCTCGGCGTAGGTTACGTCCTGCGCGGCGGCAGCCTGCGGCCACGCCACCGTTCCGGCTAGCACCGCACCAGCGAATGCTACCCAGATATTCGGAAGTCCTTTGGTTCTACTCATGTGACACTCTCCGGTCAGTTGGTGACGGTGACCTCGACCCACCCATTGGTAAAGCAACAATGGTATTCGAAGCTGTTACGGAGGGTTTCGATCGCCTGCACGAGCAGGACGTAGTCCCCCGCTTCACTAAATGTAACCCTCGTCGTGCCCATTCCCTCACGCTCAGTTAATGGGACTTCGACCTCATCTTCGCTGAAACTCACCTCGCCGGGCCCTGAATAGTGCATCCAGTACAGCCAGCTCTCTGGCTCCTCGTACATTGTTTCTCCGGAATTCACCCAGGCAGAGATCGCCAGTGGTTCGCCGACTCTCGCGGTGAGCGGACCCTCCCGAGTGCCGTTGAGGCCTTGTACCCAAGGATCGGCCGGGTCGAAACGCAGCAACGGCGCATAGCCGCTGGCGGTCCCTTGCTGATACCTCGCAGGCGCTAATGGGGTCTCAATTATGTAGGACGGTTCCGTGATATGCCCGGGGGTGGAATACGTCTGCCCGTGGTTTCGCAACGTCCAGACGATGCGTCGGTCTCCGAAGTCCGCGGGCACCCTGATCATGAAACTGTTCCACGGCCGGCGAATGCGGGGGTGAATCTCCTTGAAGTAGGTCGGCTGGCCCCCGTCGTACTCCCTCGGCTCAATGAAGTTGTCTGGCCCAAGAGGGATGTGGAGCGCTTCCTCGAGGTTCATGCTGGCGTAGCCGAAGGAGAGCGTGTAGCTGCCGTCGTCATTCACAAACCAACCTTCGAAGACGGGCACGATCGGCCGGCCTGAAGCCCGGATCATCTGCGGCGACCAAGTCGGGGTGTTCGAAGGGAATAGACTAAAACGATCGAAGCCGTCGCAGGACGCTCGCGGGGTCCGGCAGTCTACCGGGTCCTGAGCCTCCAACGGCTGCCAAGACTGCGCGCCGAACGTGGCGCCCAGAACCACGACCATCGCTACAAAACAGGCTCGCTGCATCGCCTTGCCTCTTTTCCCACCTAAGTTATTCGACAAGCGCGCTTCGCGCCGTGGAACGGCGGAAGCCTTGGGTACCCATTGTAACCCACCCGAGCACGACGCGCAAAGGGGGTGCTTAGCGGAAGCCACAAGCGGGTTCGGGGTCTATTCGGTATCTCGCTCAGGGGTTCGGTGTTTCGCCAATCGGTACCCCACGACAAGCTCTGTGACCACGGCGGTTCCTGGGCGGTCCAGATGTGCCGAGCGAGTTCGTGGCGTCGAGCTTGCCGTAGTCCTGAGTTTTGTCTCCGGGTGCTCGTACGCTTGCCGCCCCACACCCCCTAGAGGCATGTTGTCCGGATCATGGCGAGCCCAGGTGAAAGTCCCCTCATGCGTCTAGAGCGCGTACCGTCCATCTTGTCTTTGCGGCTGTTCGCCGTCGCTCTCCTCCTGGCCATCCCGGCCTCGCTGAGGGCGCAGGACTTCGAACTTCTCGAGGCCACGATCGAGGACGCTCATGCCGCGATGGAGAGGGGGCGACTCACCTGTCGGTCCTTGGTGCAGGCATACATCGACCGGATCGAAGCCTACGACACGGCGGGCCCGCGGCTCAACGCCATCCAGTACCTCAACGAGCGGGCGCTGAACGAGGCCGACGCGCTGGATGGGGCCATGCGCTCCGAGGGGAGGGTGGGACCGCTGCACTGCATACCCGTTCTCCTCAAGGACCAGGTGGAGACGAGTGAGATGCCAACCACGTACGGCTCGGCGCTCTTCCAGGACTTCATCCCGTCGCGAGACGCGACCATCGTGACCAGGATGAAGGAGGCGGGTGCCATCATCCTGGCCAAGACGAATATGGGCGAGTTTGCGTCCCGATACGTAGGCTCGGCGTTCGGTGTGATTCGAAATGCGTACGACCCCGACCGGAATCCGAGCGGCTCTTCGGGTGGCACGGCGGCGGGGATCGCGGCGAACTTCGGGATGGTCGGGATCGGTGAGGACACCGGTGGATCGGTGCGAGGCCCCGCGGCCGTGCATAGCCTCGTTGGGCTACGGCCGACGCTGCCGCTCGTGAGCCGGCGCGGCATGATGCCGGCGAATCCGACCCATGACACGATGGGCCCGATTACGCGTACGGTGACCGACGCGGCCATCCTCCTGGACGCCATCGTAGGCTATGACCCCGAGGACCCGATCACAGCGTACTCCGTGGGACGAGTTCCGGAGACCTACACTCTCTCTCTCGATGCCGACCGACTGCGCGGTGCGCGCATCGGCGTCCTACGTGAGCCCATGGACTCGGGGACCGATCCCTTGTCCGACGACTACGCGAAGGTGAAGGCCGTCATCGATCGAGCGATCCAGGACCTGGAATCCCTAGGTGCAGAAGTCGTCGACCCGTTGGTCATTCCGGAGCTGGAGACCGTGCGGGGCATCGGGAACAACTTCGAGACCGAGCGCGCTATGAACGACTACCTAGCCGAGCTCGTGAACACACCGGTCACCACGCTCCGCGAGATATTGCTCTCGGGTGTCGTGACGCCCTGGCGGGCGCGAGGCATGATGGGGTCGGTCGGAAAAACCACGGACGACCCGGGTTATCTGGAGGTCATCCGGAAGCGGGAGACGCTCCGACAGAACGTTCTCAAGGCCATGGCCGACGAGGCACTCGACGCGATCGTCTACGCGACGTTCGACCACCAGCCGACGCTGATCGCTCCCGACGTCGAGACGAATCCGGACCCCGCGGACGACTACGGCAGGGGCAGCAACCGGAGTCTGAGTCCCGCCGTCGGGTTCCCCGCGCTCACAGTCCCGGCGGGGTTCACGACGGACGAGCTGCCGGTGGGGCTCGAGTTCTTGGGCAGGCCCTTCACTGAGGAGATGCTGCTCGGCCTTGGCTACGCGTTCGAGCAGGCGACGCGCCACCGCCATCCGCCCCCGAACACGCCCCGTCTCGGGAGCCCATGAGTCTGAGCCGCTAGGAATGACCGATCCCGTCGCCCGCCTGAACGCAGCCCTCGAAGGCCGCTACACGATCGAGCGTGAACTCGGCGAGGGCGGCATGGCCACCGTCTACCTGGCCGACGACCTCAAGCACGAGCGCAAGGTCGCGCTGAAGGTCTTGAAGCCGGAGTTAGCCGCCGTCGTCGGAGCCGAGCGTTTTCTAGCCGAGATCAAGACGACGGCGAACCTCCAGCACCCCCACATCCTGCCGCTCTTCGACTCCGGGGAGGCGGACGGGGTCGTGTTCTATGTGATGCCCTATGTTGAAGGAGAATCGCTCAGGGATCGCCTGGACCGTGAAAAGCAAATGGGTGTGAAGGACTCGGTCGCTATCACGCAGAAGGTCGCGGGCGCACTCGACTACGCGCACGGGAACGGCGTCGTCCACCGCGACATCAAGCCGGGCAACATCCTCCTGAGTGAGCAGGGCGAGCCACTCGTCGCTGACTTCGGTATCGCGCTGGCCGTCGCTCAGGCCGGTGCCGGACGCATCACGGAGACCGGACTCAGCTTGGGCACGCCGCACTACATGAGCCCGGAACAGGCCACTGGCGACCGGGACGTGGACCCGAAGTCGGATGTCTTCGCGCTGGGGTGTGTGCTCTACGAGATGCTCGCCGGGCAGCCTCCGTTCGCTGCGCCTACTGCCCAAGCGGTCTTGGTCCAGATCCTCACGACAGACGCTCCGTCGATCACGAGTGCGCGAAGAACTGTGGCTCCGAATGTGGCTGCGGCACTGGCTCAGGCTCTGGAGAAGCTGCCCGCCGACCGCTTCACGAGCGCGGCGGAGTTTGCAGCGGCGCTCGGGGACGAGAGTTTTACGTACAAGGCTCGGGCTCGGACCTCCGTAACGGCCTCGACCCCGGAGCCGGTAGCCACGCAAGCGCCCGCCACGACGCCTGGCCCCTGGAATCGGCTGGCGGTCGCCTTTGCGACGACCACTGCCCTCCTTGCCGCCCTCGCCGCCTGGGGCTGGCTCAGACCGGGTCCCGAGCCGGGTGTCCCAACGCGGGCGACAGTGACAGGCGCCGACATGCCTCCTGGACCACCCGGATGGAGGCTCGCGATCTCGTCCGATGGCCGTTCGATTCTGAAAGTGGATGAGGGCTCCATCCACATGCGTACTGCGAGCGACCCGGAGTGGAGGCAGCTTCCCAATACGGAGGTGGGTCTCAACCCGACCTTTTCGCCGGACGGGCAGTCGGTCGCCTTCAGCACCGGGCTCGACGGCGGGATCTCGAAGGTCTCGATAATTGGCGGACCGGCCCTTCCGGTTACGACTTCCGGCGGTTCCCCGCACTGGGGCTTTGACGACACCATCGTCTACAGCGACAGGGGTCAGCTCTACCGCGTCTCGTCCTCGGGAGGTGATCCCCAGGCCTTAATGGACTCCGCTTCGGTGGGCGTAAGCCGACCGCATCTCCTGCCCAACGGAAGGGCGGTGGTATTCGCAACTGGTGGTGGTGCACAGACATCGCGCATCATGATCTTCGAGATCGAGACGGGTGAGGTGCGCGAGCTTATCCCTAGTGGGAACCAGCCGCGCTACGTGTCTACGGGCCACCTGCTCTACGGACACAGCGACGGGGCGCTTATGGGCGTGCCATTCGACCTTGAAACGCTCCAGGTGACGGGGACGCCGGTGACATTGCTCCCCTCGCTGGCCGTGTCCGGCGGAGGTGCTTCCCAGTTCGCCGTATCGCAGACGGGCACGCTCGTGTACAGCACAGGTGGCGGTAGCACAGGCGAATCGGTTACACCCGTATGGGTGGAAAGAGACGGCACCGCCCGCGAGATTGACCCCGGATGGGGGACCCAGGGAACCCCGAACTTTTCCAGCCTCGCTCTCTCCCCGAATGGGGATCGCCTTGCGATCTCGATACCGGCCTCCGAGGGAACGACTGACCTATGGGTGAAACAATTGGACATAGGGCCGCTGTCCCGGCTCACGTTCGAGGGAACGACGAACCACAGGGCGACTTGGTCGCCGAACGGTGAGTCGCTGAGATTCCTATCGAATCGTGCAGGGAATTTCGACCCCTCTCCGAATCGTGCAGGGAATCTCGCCCTCTGGACCAAGCGAGCGGACGGGAGCGGCACGGCTGAGCTGGTGCTGGATCAGGAAGTGCAAATCTGGGGGGCGCGCTACTCCTCGGATGGTACATGGTTGGTCCTTCGTGAAGGAGCCTTTCAATCTGGCGACATCTACGCCATCCGACCCGGGGTAGACAGCGTGGCGGTGCCACTGGAGGTGACGGAGTTCCAAGAGTTGTCGATCTCTCTCTCACCCAACGATCGTTGGCTGGCCTACGTCTCGAACAATACGGGCCGAGATGAGGTCTACGTGCGTCCCTTCCCCCCCGATGCTGGCTCGGGCCTGGTGCAGGTCTCCACTGACGGGGGGACTGGGCCGGTGTTCGCACACAGCGGACGGGAACTGTTCTACCGGAACGGAGCCAACGAACTGGTGGCGGTCCAGGTCACTGAAGATCCGACGTTCGCCGCGGGCCAGCAAGAGGTGCTGTTCCCGATGGATGGTTACCTAACCGCCACGGGTCACGCGATGTACGACGTGAGTCCCGACGATCGACGGTTCGTGATGTTGCGGACGGGTGGTAATGAGGGTGCGGCGAGCGCCGAAGTCTACCTAGTCGTGAACTGGTTCGAGAGCTTCGCCAGCGGATGGGCAATTGAAGGCTCCGATCCCCTGGTTCCGACGAGAGATTACTTCTCCGACTTGCCGTTGGCGTTTTTGACGTCCCGCCCCGCCACAGCGTCTTGACCGAAGATCTGGACGTCGCCGATGAGTTGGCCACCACGCTCGATCTCGAGCTCGCCGAACCTGACCTTACCGGTAATGCGCCCGGTCGCGCGTACCACCAAGTGTTCTCGCGCCGTCAGATCGCCCTCGAAGATACCGCTGATGTCCGCCCGGTCGAACTCGACCTGACCCTTGAAGGTGCCGCTCTCGGCGATCTCGATCTCGCAGCAGTCCTTCATCTTGGCCTCAACCTGGCCCTCGACTACCAGCCGGTCGCACGAGTCGATCTTGCCGTTGAGGACGATCTCGCGGCCGATGACCAATATCTTGCCGTCGTTACGGCGTGGCTGTTCGGAACGGCGCGCGCGTTCGCTGGGTTTCGTAGTCGGACGGCGCGGCTTTTCGGGAAGGCCGACCCCCGCGCGCGGTGGCGGATCCGGTTTGGCGCTCGCCTCGGACGACTTGGATTGAGGCGGCAGCGGCGCGGTCGCCTCGTCACGGGCCTCGCCCGTGGGTGCGGCATCGTCGTCTGCATCCTTCTTGAGATCGATCACTGCTGACTGTCCTTTCATTCTCGCCACCTATCGATCGGGAAAGTTTGTCTGAAGCAAGCCCGGGGGCGCGCTTATGCCTTCGCACACGTGCACGATCAACGTTGGTATAGGTCAACGAGGGAAGCAAGGAATTTCGGAAACGTCTGTTCCCGTGCCCTCGTGTTCCTAAACTCGCGGTCGTATTACTGCTCGCTGTCGGCTTCTCAAGGTTCGATGGTTGGACGGCAAGGCCGTAGCGCTGGAGGAGCTGCGTCGTGGGGCCCTCCTTTCAGTACGTTCGGGCCACGACGACGCCGAAGAGAGTGCCGGCGACCACACCGCCTACAGCCTGCAACCATGCGCTCGACTCGGGCAGCGATCGCTCGCCATGGTGGAAAAGTGGAAGCGTCACTCCCGTCAGAATACCGATGCCGGCACCAACTACCACGTCCGACGGGAAGTGCTGGCCAGCCTCCACGCGCAGGGTAGACGTCGCACCCGCTAGGGCCCCACTCAAGAACCCGATGCCGATGCGCTCGAGTGGGCTCGCGTCCGGCCGTCGCAGCAGGTGCCCGGTAAGCCCCAACGCGGCACCTGTCCACGCCGATGCCGAATGTCCTGAGGGCATCGAGCGGAAAGTCCGGTCGTTGGACACATCGTACGTGAAGTCGGTCGGTCGAGAGTCCACCGGCATATATGCGTAGGGTCGGGGACGCCCGAGCGTCGACTTTGCGAGCCGCGTGATCCCCTGGGATATGAGGAACGTCTCGGCATAGACGAGCATGCTACTGCCGAAGTCGCGCCATCGTGCTCCGGCCTCCGAGGTCGTCGCGGCGAGGACCAGGGGAAGCGCGAGCAGAGCCTCGAGCGTCCAATCGCTGGCCCGATCTGCGCTCACGCTCCGATTCCCAACGACATCGCGGTCCAAGTTCCATGCGATCTCGATCGGGCTGAATCCTTGCAGTGGTACTGCGCGACCCTTGGCTGGTGGCACCAGGGCGTGAGCTGCCAGGAGGCCCGTGCCCACACCCACCAAGGCGATCTCGCGCCCCATCCGGAGCTCTGGAGCGGTGCGACGTGACCGTACCTCGACCACCTCGACGACGGAGTCGGAGCCCCCCGGGACTTGGCACGGCGCGCGGGTCGGGAAGAGGCTGGCCACGAACAGCGCTGCCGCAACCGGGGGGGACACGGAGACCTGCAGTCGCAGCCGCTTCGCGTTTCGTCTTCCGTTCGGCGGAACGGGCACGCTTACCTCCGTGGTGGTTCTGGCCGCTCTACCTCAAGTCCTGGAACGCGATCCGGTACCGGTCGGCGACGACCGACCCCGCGAGGGTCACGACCTCACCGGACTCGAGGCGAAATACCGATGTCGCTCCCACCAGCACGTCGACCAGCTCCGCATCCCAGGGGATCGTGATCCGATAATCCGATCCCTCAGCCCCCTCGACGACGAGTCGCTCGGGCCGAGAGTCGAATGTCGCCGGACCATTGACGGCCTCCACCGTCACGTAGGACGCTTCGTCCAGGAACACGTCGATCGTTCCCGTATCCTGCGGGCGGAGCTCGATCTCCAGTCGGTCACCGAGGGGCACGACGACGCCAGCCACGTCCCGGGACTCCGAAGAACCCCTCGGGGCGGGGACGTCGACGGTACCCGTGAGCCCGCCGATCCACCGCTGGATCGGCGACCCCGGCGCAGCGTAGGCCGTTCCCGCTGCGACCGCCATCAGGAGGACGCCTGCGGCCCAACGTAAATAGCTGGGCATCTGCCGTTGCTCGGCTCGCACGATCAGGTCGTGAACGCTCACGTCCGGCGCGGGCTCGTCCAAGTGATTCAGCAGCTCCGCGATCTCGCGATCCTGGAACAGCCCACGACACTCAGCGCACGTCACCAGGTGCTCCTCGGCCGTGATCCGGGCCTCGAGCTCGAGGTCGCCGGTCAACATGCTCTCAAGAGTGCTTTGATCAAGGTGCATGCTGTGTCTCCTCGTACGCGCTCCGAAACGCGGCCTTGGCGCGGCGCAGGAGCGTGCCGACGCTCGCCTCCCTGAGTCGCAGAATTTTCGACATCTCGCGATAGCTGTGTCCCTCGGTGGCGAGTAGGAGCAGGCTCCTCTCCCGGGCACCGAGCCTGTGCAACGCGACTCTGACCCGCTGCTTGGCTTCCTCCGCCTCGCTGTGTTCGTCCGGGGTCTGCGCGGGATCAGAGTGGGACAAGAGGGCTCGTTGGGCCGTCAACAGGCGAGCACGATTCGTGCGTTTCGTCTTTGCGTTGCGGAAGAGATTGGTCGCCACCGTGAAGAGCCATGCAGCCGGGTCGGCTGGAGGTGACCGGCGCCGATACAGTCTCACGAACGCCTCCTGTGCTAGCTCTGATGCGAGATCAGAGTCTCCAGACAGTCGATTCAGATACCGATGCAGTGGCTCGAAGGACTCTCGGAAGACGACGACGAATTCGTCCCGTCTCGCTTGGGAGCGTACGGGTCGGGCGTCCCCCGGAGCCTTGGCTCGTTTCTCACCGAATGGCAGTGCAGTAGTCAGCTCGCTCACGTCATCCAAAGGAAGTCGGCCCCACGACTGAGGAGCAGGTCAGAAGACGATTCTGTGACACCAAGTCGGCCGCGGCTCTGCCTAGAACGCCAGTTCGACCCCGACAACGAGCGGAGAAAGGCTCAACATATCGATCGGAGAAACGGAGCCCGTCAGCGGGTCGATCGCGAAGTTCAGCGTGTTCCTCCGATTCAGTACGTTGACGAGCGTGCCGTGCAACGCGAGCATCGCGTCGCGACCTCCGAGGCCCAAGTGCCAGTGTTTCCGTAGGCCGAGGTCCGTGCGTATGTAAGGACCCGGGCGGGTCTCACCAAGCCCTTCTCCATGCAGCGCGGCCCCGGCGAGCTCGCAGCCGTTGTCGGCGAGATTGCAGGCCTCCCACTCGACGGACCCGACGATCGCGGTCGCCCTGCGCCCCCAGGCTCCGGCGCTCGCCAGACGTAACGACGTTGTGGGCGAGGGGTGAAAGACCATACCCAGCTGGACTCGGTGGGTCGGAGCATACCAGGGGACGTAGGTACGCTCGGGTGCTCGGTTCCGCACTTTCTGGAAGCCGTAGTCGGCCATGACACCGACGCGTGAGCCACTCACCGCGACGTCGACAGACAGCCCCTGAACGGACGCGGACCCGATTTCGAGCGGGCCGCTCGAGAATAGGGAGCCCGTCCCGGCCGCGATGAACGCGACTGAGCCCAGCCTCCGCGCGTAGGCTCGGCCCCCGACACTCAGGCCCGGCAGTGGCCGGTATACCGCGCGGACGCTCACTTCGTCGGCCCGAGCGATCGGTACGCCCGCGGATCCGGCCGTGACGAAGAGGTCGGCGGGGAACACAGCGCCGAGCAGCGACTCTTCGTTACGCATCGACTGGACGAATTGGTGGCGTCTGGAAAGGGTAGCCGACACGGTGATGAATCTTCCGAGACCTGCCCCTCCTGTGAGAAGGGGGGACGCCGTCACGCCGAGTGACGAGGCGGTCAGGTCGACGTCGGTGCGGAGCCAACCTCTATGCGCGACCGGGAGCTCGTAGCCGAGAAGAAGCGCTCCCGACGAGAGTGCCCCCTTGGACTCGAAGGGGTCGGAAGACCCGGCCCAGTAATTCGTGGACCCTCTGGTTAGCCTGGCCCCGACGAGCAACTCCCCCTCTGCCGACGTCGGGCGGGTGAGTGTCGCCATGACGCCGTTCTCGGTCCGGCCACTGCGTGCGTCGGCCGCATCTCCTACCTCGCTCAGCAGCGCTGCCGAGGCGGCGCTACGGGAGTCCCACGCGCGAACGGCCACCTGTGACGATCCGATACTGCCTTCCCACGTTGCTCCCAGCGACCGGGTACGCCAATCGAAGCCGTTACGACCGACGAGAAGGGCGTCCGTCGTCGGGTCGGCGACCGCACTCGTGCTGAGCTCGTTCTCGCTGTCGTACCCGAGGAGGTTGAGCCTTCCACCGAAGAAAGGAAGCTCCACCTTAGCGAGCAGGTCACCCGATTCTCCTCGGATCTTGGCAGGATCAGAGGGCGCGGAGATACCGCCAGGGAAGCCGCTCCTCAGGCTGAGCACATAGCCGGCACCGGATGTCAACGGCCCATGCACCGTCATGCGAGCCTGAGTCGTGCTGACAGCGGCTGTCCCGTGCTGGACGGAACCCGGGGCTCGAGTCGCGCCGACCACCGTGCCAGCCAGGCTGGGAAGCACGCCGCTGGTTGCGCGCGTCAGATGTACACTCGAAATCGCATCCGCATTCCAGGCGCTGAAGATGCCCCCCGCGTGCACCGGCGTGAGCACCGGAATGCCGTCGATCTCGTACCCAGTATGGCTGGAAGCGCCGCCCCGCACGTGAAGGCCGGTGGGTGACTCCGGTAGCACGGCCACGTCGCCTCCCTCTAGCACGCGAAACACGTCGGGCTCGGCGAGAAGGGGATGATTCCGGATCGCAGCGATGCTCACCGACTCGACCGGTTCGCGGACGCGGCTTACGTCCTCTGTGCCGCGAATCGGGAGTCGAGGCTCGACGACGAGGCCGTCGAGCTCCACCGGAGCCGGCTGTAGCGCGATGTTGAGCTCGAGTTGCCCGGTACGCGGCACAAGCGCATGGAGCGTACGGGATTCGTAGCCATGACGTGCGATCGTTACGTGGTGGGGCCCCGGCGGTAGCGCTCCGAATCCGAACCGACCCTGAGCATCGGTCAGAACCGCACGGTCGAGATCGGAGAGGGTGATCAAGGCACCACCGAGTGGAACGCCGGTGAGCTCACCGCGGATCGTGCCGCCCACACCGGCCTGAGCGACCTGGACGGCGAGCAGCAGCGCTAGCGGGACGGCCATAAGACGACCTCGACCTCGAAGAAACGACGAGCGGCGCAACCACGCCCCCAATCCATGTAGTCCGCTCTCCGGATCGAGGTTCCCACGGAGTCTGTGGGCGGCCTCACGTTCGCAAGACACGTCACAAAGTCCGCGACTGACCTGCTCCTGTAAGTGAAGTCACCAGGTCCACGTAAGTATCCATTTCCAACTTGAGGTGTCTATCATGAGCCGAACACCCACCACCCCGTTCGCCCGCCTCGCCGCGTTGCTGCTCGCCTTCAGCATTTTGGGTTGTAACTCCGCCATAGCCGGCAATGAGGACGATGGCGACCAGAATGAGGTCCCGGTCACGGTCCTGGCGATCGGGTCCGATTATCTCGATGCCGACGACGGGATCCGCTACGAGGTGACCGCCGCCACGCAGTACGAAGGTTTAAGTGGCTTCTCCGACATTTCCGTAGGGAATGCGGTCGAGATCGAGTTCGAGGAGATCGCGAACAGCAACAACCGGCGAGCGCTTGAAATCGAGGTCCCCGGGCCCAACGACCGCTGAGTCACCCTGAACCCGCTCTTGTGAGCGCGCACGAGAGGGGCCGGTGATCGGAAGCTCCCGGCGTCCGGTGATCGGAAGCTCCTGGCGTCCGGTCACCGCAGCGCTCTCGCTGGTGCTCCTCGTCTACCCGCCGGCCGCAAATGGACAATCGGAACCCGATCCTCTGCGCACCGCGGTACACGAACGGGCGGCCAGACCCCCCGCATGGGCGGGTGAGCTGGCAGTCTTGAGCGGCAATGCCGCGCTAGGCGGGCTCACCGCCGCCCTGATCCAAGAACTGCGGGGCGGCTCATTCTGGGAGGCATTCCTCGACGGCGCGCTCGGCGGTGCCGTCGCCTACGCCGGCAAGCGCATCGTCGTGGAGCGGTTTTACGGCGCCGGGCTGGTCGGTCGCGAGGTGGCGGCCGTGGGCACTTCGATGGTGCGCAACGCCTCCGACGGCCGGGGGGCGCTCGAGCAGCTCGTCCTGCCAATCGGCTTAGCCCGGCTGTACCTCTGGGGCGACTCCACTTCCGCACTCCCAATGCACGCGCAGGTAAAGTTCGACGTACTCACGTTACTCGCCACCACCTATCTCGGGCTCCGGAAGGACTTCGATTTCGACGTCAGTGCAAGCATCTCGGCAGGTACTCCGGTCTTCTTCACTCGCGAGCCATGGGCCGAGCGGGGCTGGATCGCGTCCCAAGTCGGCGGGGTGATCTGGCTGCGTAGCAGCCCGCACGCTTCCGACCTGAACGCGGAAGTGCCCGCGGTCTTCGCCCATGAGCGACGTACTCACGTTACTCGCCACCACCTATCTCGGGCTCCGGAAGGACTTCGATTTCGACGTCAGTGCAAGCATCTCGGCAGGTACTCCGGTCTTCTTCACTCGCGAGCCATGGGCCGAGCGGGGCTGGATCGCGTCCCAAGTCGGCGGGGTGATCTGGCTGCGTAGCAGCCCGCACGCTTCCGACCTGAACGCGGAAGTGCCCGCGGTCTTCGCCCATGAGCGCGTGCACGTCGCCCAAGACGACTTCAGCTTCCTCACCTGGGGCGATCCCGTAGAGGGTTCGCTGACCGACCGACTCCCTGGCGGCGCCTGGACCGACCGCCATCTCGACCTGGGACTCCACGTTGGGGGATGGGGCGTGGCGAACTGGCTCCTCGGCTACGATCAGCGCCCCTGGGAGCATGAGGCGCGTTTCCTGAGTAGGGTGAGCGCTCAGAGGGAGTGAATCGGATCTAGCCCTTAACGCACTACGTAGTCTCCACTCCCCATCTACGTCATTCGACGTATCAAACCACCACCTGTCTGCGCCTAGACTTCTTCCACGGATTGAAAACGGATTCAACTCGAGGGAGAGTCAACATGTGGTCGTATCCGAAGGCTCTACGAACAGTCAAAATTTCATCGATCGTCATACTGGGAAGCGTGAACCTCACCGGATGTGCCGCTTCACGAATGATGATCCGATATGGTGATTTAGATACACAGACCGAAATGAGCGAGTCGGTATTTCTCGAACTCCGCTCCGACCTACCTCAGACGGTCTACGTAGCGGAGGCCTCCACGGCGGGTCGCGAACTCACGATCCGGCCGGCTCTCGACCGAGGGCTAACGGCGTCGGGCTACACGCTGGTGGACGATCCGGACGAAGCCACATACATCATTCAGATCAACCACCTACGTCTAGCCGAAGTTGAACTGAGCGCGGACGAGACCGTGGGTGATGCGATCGGCGCCGCGTGGATGGCGGGGGCGGGGGCGGCCCTCGCTACCGACATCCTGGGCGCATCTGGAGCGGCCGGCGAAGTTGGACTCGCCGTGGGCGTGTTGGGCTTCTTATTGGATGCCAAGACGAAGCATATCGCTCATACACTGACCACTGACGTGCTCCTCACGGAGACAATCCCTGGCGATGGAGCGGAAGGGGAGCTCCGGTACCACGAGACCCAAATCGTAAGCGGTGCATCCAAGGTCAACCTCGAATTAGAGGAATGCTTGCCCACAATTATCAGCGGGCTGAGTCGCTCTCTAGCCGGCCTGCTGCCGACCAGGGAACGGGTGACGTAAGGCTGTTCTTGTCCGGATCATGTTGAGCCCAGGTCGATTCGGGCTTGGTTAATTGGCCGTCCGCTCCAAACCCGATCAGAGCGGTCGACTACGTCGGGGAATCAGTGGGAGACTCAGCTTCGGCCGTCACGATCGGTCGAGACTGTTCAAGTGTGGCCGCACGTACGCGCTGGGGGCTCCAGCGTCGTCGGGCGCTTTCGGGAATCGCATGAGCGGCGCCGCGTATCACACCATCTCTATGGAGTGCGGAGAAGCATTCGACCAGCTCGGGTTCCAGGGCGCCGCCCGACTCCGACTGCACGAACTCCAGCGCCCACTCCTCAGGCTTGGCTTTTCGGTAGGCGCGCTCGGCGGTGAGAGCGTCGAAGATGTCGACCACAGCGACTATCCGCGCGCCGACGGGGATCTGCTCGCCTTTCAACCCATCTGGATAGCCATTTCCGTCCCAGCGCTCGTGATGATGCAGGACGCACATCTTAGCCGTTTCGCTGATGGGCGCCTCTTTGAGGATTCGGTATCCGAGGACCGTGTGCTGCTTCATGATCTCGAACTCTTTACAGGTCAGCTTGCGGGGCTTGAGAAATACGGAGTCGGGGACGCCGACCTTACCGATGTCGTGAAGACTCGCGCCCATCCAGAGATCCTCGAGGAAGTCGTCCTCACGGCCGAGCTCGACGGCAAGTGCGCATGAATAGGTGGCCAGACGTTGGCAGTGCGTCTCCGTGCCCTGATCCCGCGCCTCGACCGCTGTGCTGATACTTGTCAGGATCCCCAGATAGGCTTCCTCCAAGCTGCGTGTGAGCGCCCGGTTGTGGAAGCCCAGATGGAGACCCGAGGCAACGGAGAGTAGGGTGTGCGTGTCCAGCGGGCCGAGGCTGCGGCTCCCGTGCACGTAGAGCACCCGGCGCCGCTCATCCTGGTCGACGACAATCGGCACGAAGGCCTCACTTCCCCCTGGCCCGACCACAGCTTCGCCGTTGTTCTTCGCCACGACTCGTCGAAGCTCGCTCCAGTCCTGTGGCGGAGCACCGATCCCGCCCACAACCTCCCAGAACTCACCGCCCTCCTGGAGGAGCAGCACCGAGCTGGCGTCCAGCGCACCACCCAGAGTCTCGAGCAGTGGCGTAAGGGTCTCAGCGAGTCGAGGCTCGTCGAACCGGACGTCCCGGAGTCTGGCGATTGCCTGGATGCTTCGGTCACGGGCGAGGACGTCTACTCCGGAGACGTGAAGCCGATAGCCCATCGTCATTGGGAATATAAGCCCCCAGGCGAAGGCGGGGCCCGCAACGCCGAAGACCATCCCGGCGGCAAACGGTAGCCAGAACAAAAGCAGCAAGCCCCCCCAACCCATCGCCCAGATCAGGAATCCTGTTCCGGGAGACCGCCTGAGGAACACAGTGGCGCCGGCGAGTGCGAGGACCCAGACCAGCAAGATCTCCAGAACCGTCGGTACGTCGCGTCGGATTCGTCCGTTGAGCAGCGTGGCAAGGTCGCTGGCGTCCACGAAGAAGCGGGGGATCGAGGCATGCATCGGAGTGGTGACCGTCTCGACTCCCGGACCGTTGGGGCCCACCAGCACGATGGCGTTCTCGAATAACGGGCTGGCCCGGGCAGGCAGTTCGCTGCCGCGCATCAGGTTCTGCAGGGAGAAGGGCGGACGGGCGCGTCGATGGTCAATGTAAGACCCGCGCCCCACCTCGATTCGGTGCTCGCCAAGTTCGAGCACCCCACTCGCGAGTCGGACTTGATCAAAAGGCACGTCCAAGTGCACCCGGAGGGCTTCCACTGCGAGCGACCAGTAGGGTAGGCCTAGAACGTGTGACTGGGGCTGAGCGCGCCGGACGACGGAGTCAGGATCGAACATTGCCGAACGGACGCCCACTGCGGTCGCCGACTCAGTGAAGAGGGGCGGTGGAAGCAGGGCCTCCTGCACGGGGAAACGCCGTCGCCCCATTGCCTGACGGCTGGACCCACTTCACGTCGGCGGCCAACACGATGTCCTTATGCGCCGCCAGCAAACTGGCGAAAGCGGAATCCGCTGCCGGGTCACCGGTGTTCTCCGGCAGCATGACATCGAGCACGATCACTGACGCTCCGGCATCGCGGGCCCGCTGGATGAACTTCTGCAGCATCCCCCGCGGCACACCCCACTCGCTGGCTCCATCCGCTCCAGCTGACCCGCCTGTTCCTACGACCAGCAGGTTGTCGGGCAGCTCGCGCTCAAGGGCTCGTTGCCGGACGTCGAATGCCCAGCGGTCCAAACCGGCAGTCCACGCGGTGACCGGGAGGCGGTCGCCACCCAGGATGGCAAGGGTCAGCACCGCAGCCAGGCCTCCCCCAGCGCTCACGGCGAAAAAACTGGATTTTCGGCGCACAGTGAGCCGCGACACGGCGGCGAGCAGCTTTTCGAGTAAACGACGCACGGCGTTCCTCAGCCTATACATGACGTACGATCCCGGCCGCTGCGAACGGTAACTTCCGCGCGCAGGCTGGTTTACGGGCAGGGACTACATTCTGAGGCAGGGAATATTTAACGTTGCTGCCTCGGCCGCTGAGATGCAATGATTACGGTCGAAAGGCTCGACGCGGCAGGCCGGAGGCGGCTCGAGCCGCTCGATGGCGTAGCGGCTCGGAGACCTTCATGCGTGAAGCGAGGTCAAGGCTTCCGTCGGCATGACCCCGAAAAGAGCTTCAAGAAAACCTCGATCGATTCGTGAGATACGCGAGTCGCGAGGAAAGGTCGGCCTGGGAGATGTCCTTCAGCTCCGGGGACAGGGAGCCGAGCAGTCCGTCTAACGCCTCGGTGGCAAAAGAGAAACCGGTCCGCGGAGGTTTCCGTGGTTTTGCCCCCGTCACCACTCCGGCTGTCGCTCGAAGCCTCATGTCCACCAAACGATGATCGAAGTACGCTCCGTCGAATCGATTCTCGCACTCGACCACGAGGTTTCGCATGGCCGACAGCCCGTGCGGAAGGTCCGCCGGCAACGTCGAGAAGCTCGTGATTTCCTGGACGATCGAGATTCGCAACAGCCCGTCGTCCAGCCACGCGTAGAAGTCGAGAAACGGCGGGGTGGCGAACTCGGCATGACCTGCATCCGGATTCCGTCGTGGGGCCACCTCCACGTGTCCCCAACTCGATATCCGTGAAGCGAGCGGTCTTACGGGCACCTTCGCATCCTGGACGTCGACTCGCGGCCGGCAAACCACCGCCGTGGTAGGAGCGTCGTAAGCGATCGTCCTTTCCGAATCGTCACGCTCAAAACGCAGCCCCTCGTCGGTGAAGACGAACGACTCTGAGGGATTCTGTGGAGGAATCTCGACGAGGTCCGTTCCCGTGACGAGGGCGATGCTGAGGCCAGCGGCCTCGAGGGCCGCAGCAGTATCCGAGAGCCTAGCCTCGTCGTCCTCCGCGAACCAGATCTCGGGCAAGCCGTAGTTGGCCTTCATCCGCACTTCGGCCACAGTGAGACCGAAGTAGCACGCCGCCTCGGCCGCGTCCACGTCGCCATGCGGTGGGTCGGAGATGAGCAGGTAGCGAGCGCTCATGTCGACCACTTCCCGTTCACTCTACGTGCTTGGGACATCACGACCTCCGGAGAAAGCCCTTCAGGGTGCTTCCAAAAGATGGAGCTGTTCCAAGGGCTCATGCAAGGAATTCATGCTGGAATTCACCGTGTCTCCGAGCAGCCGCCGCGAATGGGCATTTTTTTTCCTCATTTCGGCACAAGATGCTCCATAATCTGCGTTGGACGGGACCTTGCGAGTATGGTACCGGCCTGGCACACATCTGGCAGATACCCTTCTGGTCGCATCGGGGCCGCCTGATGTCGATAGTGCTGCTCAGAGCAAAACCGCCGAAAGGCGGTGACGCAGAGCTACGGGGCCTAAGTGATCGTCTCAGATCACCCGGCCAGCCGGGCCGCCAGCCAATCCTGAACTAGAAGGCAGGAGGAACTGGCGGCCCGTTTTGCTGGCCCCCTTCGGAGACCAAGAAGGAAGTCTCAAGGGCATTATCACCGACATCGGGTCATGAGATGCAGAGGGAGAGAATTGGACGGAGCGGCTACTCGCTACTGGAGATGGTCGCCATACTCCTCGTCCTCGGGGGCTTCACGGGAGCGGCAGTCCCGAGGATGCGTGGCGCCTGGGAGCAGTTCGCAGTCGCGGGGGCCGCCGATCAGTTCATATCGGCGCATCACAAGGCGCGCACTGCGGCGGTACGATTCGGCGCCGTGTCCGAACTTCATATCGACGCTTCCGCGGATCGGTTCTGGGTCCAGATCGACACGACGGCTTCCAGGTCCGGCGTCATGGATACCATAGGCGAGGTCGTCGACTTGAGTGAGAGCCGGGTGGACTTGAGGGCCACCAGGTCTCTGCTCTGCTTCGACCCGCGGGGACTCGTCGCCGCCGCAGCCGGATGTCCAACCACGGGATCTCTTGCTATCGGCTTCTCTCGCGGAAGCTCGTCGGACACGCTGAGTGCAACCGCGTCGGGGCTCCTGTTCAAGGCCTCTCAATGAGTACCCGCACGACGACGTCGGGGCCCGAGGCTGGTGTCTCCATCGTGGAGGTGCTGATCGCCTTGGTCATCTTCACGATGGGAACGCTTGCGGCCGCCCAGCAGACGCTCGCCTCCCGGCAACAGGCCAGGGCCGGGGAGATCATCACCGAGGCCGCCGCAGCGGCGCAGTACCAGATGGAGACCCTGCGCTCGCTTCCTCTAGATGGTCTCGTTTCCGACTCGGACACGGTGTGGGGATTTCCGATCAGCTGGACGGTCTCGGGTACCGCCCCCAAGGTCATCGTCCTCGCCATAGAACGCCCTTCCGTTCTCAGCGGCACGACCGTGGACACGCTCGTAACCTACGCCGCATGGTAAGGAACCAATGAGCGCCCCTCGACCTCGTCGTGTGATCCCAGCGGGTGCTGGAGGATTCACATTGATGGAGATGCTGGTCACACTGGTCGTGGCCAGCCTGCTAGCGGCCGCGTCGTTCACGATCCTCGGCTCCCAGGTGGCCCTCTATACCGTGCAAAACGCCAAGCTGGGAACTCAGATAAGCCTACGTACAGGGGCCGGCATGCTGTCGTGGGCCATCCAGGAAGCGTCCGCTACAGGGGGCGACCTGACGACCCTCGGCACCAACAGCGTGACCATGAGGGCGGTCCACGCCAGCGGGATCATCTGCTCTACGAGCACCCAGTGGCTGGGCGTTCACGACGTATCGGGGCAGTTCGCCGCAAGTGACAGCGTGCTGACGTACTCCATTCAGAATGACAATTGGAACATCGTAGAAGTGGCGGACACCGACACGACGATATCCGGATTGGCCACAAAGACGCCAGACTGCTTCTGGGGAGACACGACCAGTGCGCCCAACCCCGAGGTCGCCGTCGACCTGGCGGGTGCACCGACAATCATCGACAGCCTCTTGGTGGGCTCGCCCATCCGCGCCTTCCACGTGGTCCAGTTCGGTCTCGAGGAAGTGAACGGGAGATATTGGCTCGTACAGAGAGTCTCGGGAACCGCCGCTCCGGAGAGGCTGGCCGGACCGCTCATGAGTCCCGCCAACGAGGGGTTGGTCTTCAGCTACTACGACGCGACCGGCGCCCCGACCATCACGCCGTCGGAGGTCGCCACCATCGACATCCTCCTCAAGGCCGAAAGTATGGAGGACCTGTCCGCCTATGTGAGTTCGGGTACCCTCGCGGACACGCTCCGCCTCAGGGTGAACGTGCGCAACAACTAGCGTGTTCTGGAGAGTCGAGCAGATGCCAAAACCAGTCACCACGATGCCAAGATCGGCCACAGCAATGCCGAGACCCGGCACCACGTGGATCCATGACAGAGCCTCGCGCAGACGGAGCGAGGGCTTCGCGCTGCCCGTCGTGATCTTCGCTCTGGTACTGCTCGGGGTGATTGGCAGCGCAGCGCTCCGGACCTCTCGCGACGAGCTCCTCTCGGCAAAGGCCGTGAACTCCTCCAGTCAGGCGTTCTACGCCGCTGAAGCCGGCATCCACAGCGCTCTTTCGAACTGGGACCAGCTGGCCATGGACACCTTGATGCCCCTGCCCGGGGATAGTCTCGTGGAATCGTGGATGACGATCGAAAACCGCTGTAGCTATCAGCTCGTATATCGCCGGATCGACGGTGGTGACGTGCCCGAGCAACTCTACTCCGTCGAGTCCATAGGTCGGAGCCCTGGCCTAAACAGGGGAAGGCGCCGGATCGGCGTCGTCGTAAGGAGCAGGATCGGCATCGGTGCCGCCCTCATGTTCGGAGGTGACGTGGCGCTCTCAGGCAACCCGACCATCCTAGGGGAGTGCCCGGATATCCACACCAACGGCGACCTGGATATCAGCGGGACCACGACGATAGCCACGGTATCTGGCAATGTGACTGCCTCAGGCACGGCGTTTGTCGGGGGCACACTGCAGGACACGCTCGGAAACGCGGTCACTCCGACGTCCAGCGCACCCCAGCAGCCCGTCCCCGATCTCGATCCCACCGACTACTGCGGCGAAGCGGATTACATTTTCACCGGCACTCTCGCGACCGAGGTCGCCACGATGACCACCAGGGACCTCGCCCTCGGGACCTGGTGGGGTTGGAAATGGAGCGGCGGCACCTACACGACGGACAACGACAACGTCGCGTCCGGTGTCTATTGCATGGACAACGACGTCGAGATCTCCAACCAACTCGGCTCGCCCAGTACTCCCCTGGCCATCACGATCCTCACGACCAAGTCGGTAACCATTCCTGGGGATCCTTACATGGTCCCCGCCCACCCGGACAGCATTCTCATTGTGGCCGACGGGGACCTGAAGCTCAATGGGAGTCCGGCGAGCGGTGACCAGAACTACGAGGGGCTGGCCTACGCGGGCTCCCAATGCGAAGTCTCCGGCACCCCGGTGATGTTCGGGCAACTGGTCTGCCGAAACGACCCCAATCCTGTCGGCAGTGAGGATTGGGTAGATGAAAACAAGGTCAGCGGTGACCTGAGGCTGACCTACAATTGTGGCGGAATACTCGGCGGGGGGGGGTCAGACCAATCAATGGACGAACGTGGAGCCACGTCTGGTAAGCCTGCGTCCTAAGCAGGCACAGAGAGGAACGCGGGGACACGGGCGATACAAAAAAAGGCTACCGCTGATACTCAGGTCACCAGATATCTTTCAATAGGACGTTCAATCTGCGTCGTGGCGGTGGTGCACGGCTGTGATGGCCACGATCCACGCCACGGTCTTGTCTGGGGTCTAGAAACCCGCAGGAAGAGGAAGCCATGGGGATCAGCGAATACGTGCTGCTCGGGTTGGTGGTCGTCACGGGCGTTTACTTGGTGACGATCTACAACAACCTCGTCCGCCTGAAGCATACTGTGACGAAGAACTGGTCGAACATCGACGTACTGCTGAAGCAACGGCACGACGAGCTCCCCAACCTCGTCGAGACGTGTAAAGGGTACATGAAGCACGAGAGGGAGACCCTCGAGGCCGTCATGAAGGCGAGGTCGGCGGTGGCGAGCGCACGGCAGGCAGGGAACGTAGCCGCGCTAGGGCCCGCCGAGGGCGCGCTCCGTATGGGCTTGGGCTCGCTGTTCGCGGTGGCCGAGGCGTACCCGGACCTCAAGGCGAACGAGTCCTTCAGACATGTCCAGACCAGAATCTCACAGCTCGAGAACGCCATCGCGGACCGGCGCGAACTCTACAACGCGACGGTGAACAACCTGAACGTGAGGATCGAGCAGTTTCCCGATGTCTTCGTCGCTCGCAATCTGGGCTTTCAGGCTGCGGATCCGCTCGAGTTCGAAGAGCGGGAGTTGAAAAACGTCGACATGCAGCAGCTGTTCAGCTGATGCTCGCGGAACTCACCTCCAACATCGGGACGCTGAGCCAGGGGCAGCTTGCGCTCCTGCTCCTCGTCCTCGCCGTCTTCACGGGAGTCGGGTTCTTCCTGTGGAAGAAGTCCTTCCAGCAAGCCCGTATGATGGAAGACATGCCCAGGTCCAAGATCCGCTCCGCCGCCCAGGGCTTCGTCGAGCTCTCAGGAATACAACACCCGCTCGAAGGCACTCCCCTGTCCGCCCCGCTGACCGGAAGTGCATGCACTTGGTGGGACTACAAGATCGAGAAGAGGGAACAGACGAGGAACTCCAAAGGCCAAGACTCGACCAGCTGGGTCACCGTGGAGAAGGATACGAGCGTCGGCTTCTTCCACCTGAAGGACGAGACCGGCGAGATCCTCGTGAATCCGATCGGAGCCGACGTCACCGCTTCGTTGAGGAGGGTCTGGTACGGGGACGCGCGGCGACCCAACGGTGACAGTTCGTCCCGATTTGGAGCCAGCCTAAAAGGGCGGTACCGGTATACCGAGCGGATCATGCGCCCCGGCGAGCTCATCTACGGACTCGGCCACTTCGAGACGTGGAGCAACGTCCCAGGAACGCAGGAGCGCTCGAAAAAGCGGTCCGAAATCCTGGCCGGATGGAAGATGGACGCCGACGAGCTCGTGCGCCGTTTCGACGCAGACGGGGATGGTCGTGTGGACGGAGACGAGTGGGAGAAAGCCCGCGAGGCCGCGCAAGCTCTCGTCGAGGAGCAGGTGACCGAGGCCGCGATGAGGCCCGACGTCGACGTTCTGATGAAGCCGGAAGACGACCACCCGTTCATCCTTTCCACGAAGAGCCAGGATGAGCTCACCAAGGTGTATCGTTGGAAAGCGTTGGGCGGGCTCGTGTTGTTCCTCGCGGGGCTCGCGGCGGTCGGAGTCACGCTGAACGTCCGCTTCGGGTAATAGGCCTCACAAAAACCTTGCCCAATCGGCACGCTCCGTGGCGAGCTGCCTGGCCCCTCCCATCGCCATCGTCTCAACGATCTTGCCGCCCGACATGTCGCAGACGCATCTTGTCCAGACCCGTAACGAGCTAGCTCAGACGGTGATCGGCATTCTGGATAGTGAGCGAGAACGGTCCCGGCTTATCGTCTTTTCGAACCGGGAGGTGACATGTCCATGCGAGATCCGTTCGTCATCGTCCTGCTTCTCACCTTGGGGGCCGCCGGCGAGGGTCGGGCGCAGATCACCGATCCGATCCCGGCGCGGATCGAGAAGCGCGGCCTCATGGTCGAGATCCGGGACGTCGCCCGTCTACCGATGACCCGCGGGATGCGTCCCCCCGATCAGGACGTGAACCCGGCGGGCTGGGCGCGCGTGAGCTTCGTGCGCGAGCTTTCCGACGGTCGCCGTTTCGCCAACGACTCACGCGGCTTCTTGTACCTGCTCGAGGGCGGCGACCGGCCTACCCTCTACCTGGACTTCGCAGCCGCCTTCCCGTTCGCGATCTACAGCCGTCTGGCGAGCGGCTTCATCGGATTCGACTTCCACCCGGAATTCGCTCGCAACGGACTCTTCTACACCGTCCACGCCGAGTATGCGGCGGGCAACCCCGTCATTCCCGACTTCATCCCGCCGGGCTTCACACCGGCCGACGTCACCCACCACAACGTCATCACCGAGTGGCGCGCGACGAATCCGGGCGCAAGCCGCTTCGAGGGCACCCGGCGCGAGCTGCTCCGTGTGGCCCACGTCGTCGCGAACCTGACCCACCCGTTCGGTTACGTGGGGTTCGACCCGACCGCGCGCCCCGGCGAGCCGGACTACGGCCTGCTGTACACGAGCGGCAGCGACCTGGGGTTCAGTAACGGCGGCGGGCCGAACGCGAACAATCCGAGCCAGGTCCAGCGTCTGGACACCGTCGTCGGCGCGATCCTGCGCATCGATCCGCGCACTCCTGCGGAGTCGGGCGGCACGAAGGGGCTCGGCGACTACACGATTCCCGCAATCAACCCGTTCGCCTCCGACGGCGACCCGAGCACGCTCGGCGAGATCTACGCGTACGGGTTCCGTAACGCCCACAGGCTCTCTTGGGACCCGATGGACCGGACGATGTTCGCGTCGGACATCGGCATGAACAACATCGAGGAAATCAACATCGTGCGCGCAGGCCAGAACTACGGCTGGATGCGCCGCGAAGGGTACTTCGAGAACGGCGTGACCCGCCCCGGCGGTGCGCTGCGGGAGCTGTTCCCCCTGCCTGCTGATGTCCTGGACGGGCGGACGGAGGATGAGTTCACCTATCCGGTGGCGATGTACGACCACAACGACGGCCAGGTCGTGTCCGGAGGATTCGCCTATTACGGCCGGATCGAAGCGCTCCGGGACAAGTTCGTGTTCGGCGACCTCGTGCGCGGCCGGATCTTGGCCGTCGATCTCGCCGCGATGAAGGCGGCCGATGACGGCATTCCGCGCACGGTGGCGCCCATCGAGGAGATCCAGCTCTACGTGCGCAACTCGAGCGGCGACCGCGTCTACGTGTCGTTCCGGGAGCTGGTCGAAGCGGCGAACGGCGCCACCGCCCGACGCGCCGACATGCACATCACCATCAGCGGCGACGGCGAGCTTTTCATCACGTCCCGGCAGGACGGCATGATCCGCATGCTCGTCCCGGACTCGGGTATGGAGGCGGCAAACAGCGGAAGGTGAGGCGGGGTGGCTCGGGACGGATCGCGGCCGGATCTCAGGCTCGCTTGAGGTCCCATAGGCCCCTTTTCTTTGCCGACGATCACCGCGCCTTCGGCGAAGACGCGAAGCCAGGGGACCGGGCGGGTCAATTGGGCACCATGCGCTTCAGCTCCTCGAAGAAGTTGTTCACGAGGACCCTCGCCTGTCCCAGGTCGCCGTCCTGCCCGCCTCCGTCCACTCTTCCCTGCGTGGCGATGAGGAAGCGCTGGTCATCGGGAAAGATGTCGTACGGGTTTCCGATCGGCGGGCGGTAGTACCACTGGACGGGGGACTCGAAAAGAACGGCGGGAGTTCCGTGGGTGAAGCTCGCGGCCGACTCGACCTCGACCACCCACATGGCCCCGCCGCCTCCCCTGACTTCACTGAAGTAGAGCTCGCGACCGCCATGTGCCCAGCCGGGCGAGCGTCCCCCCTGGCTCGACACCTGCCATCGGCCCGCGCCCACGTCCGGGAAGGGTCGGACGTAGACCTCCAGCCGACCCGTCTCGTCGGACGCGTACGCGATCCAGCGCCCGTCGGGGGACACGGCCGGCTCGCCCTCGAAGTACGCTTCTTCGAGGAGGGGAGTCGGCTCCCCGTCCTCGCCCGGGCGGTAGCCCAGGACGTCGCCTCCGACCGTCTGCAGGAGCAGCCACGCCCCGTCCGGGCTCCACTCGATCTTGAAGAGACTGTCGTCCAGGTCGAGGATCAGCTCCGCCTCGCCCGTGCCGTCGGCCGGCTTCGACCAGACGTCGAAGTTCCCGTTCCGGTTAGAGAGAAACGTGACATCCCGCCCTCCGGGCTCCCACACGGGCATCGTTTCCGCGGCGTCCTCGAACGTGAGCCGTGAGCGGGGACCAGCGTCAAGCTGCTTGATCCAGATGTCGTACCCCGCTTGTGTGGATTCGCGGAGCGCGACCCTGGAGCCCTCGGGTGAGAGGCTCCAACCCTGGCTCTGATCGACTCCTCGGGAGAAGATCCATTCCGGGTCCACGGCGCTCGCCTGCCCCGTCCGCGTCACCCAGGCGAGCTGGAGCGTTGGACCCGAGGCCCCGGTCCCTCCAACGCCCGCGGCGTAGTAAAGCTTCCCATCGTCGGCGAGCGAGAAGGAAGTGAGGCCGTCCATCACCGCGATGGGCGTGCCGAGCAGCTCCATCCTCCTCGGGTCGAACCGGGCCGCCATCATCGTGCCGCTCGTCGTACGGTAGACCAGGTGGCCCGAGGGCACGTAGCGAGGAAAGGTGCCCTCCACGAGAGGCGTCGTCTCGCCGCTGCCGACATCCAGGCCCCGCATCTCCGAAGATCCGTCCGGCCGGGCGACCTCAAGCAGAACGCGCCTCCCGCCCGGGAGGACGTCGCGCACGAAGTGCGCAGTCTCCCCTTCGCCGAGGCGAGACACGTACTCGACGGCTCCACCCGTCGACGGCACACGGACCGCGCCCGAATCGGTCGTCGCGTACACGTACCCGTCCGGCCCCCACTCCGGCTGGGACCCCGGCGTCAGCGTGCGCACGGGGCCGCCCGAGAAGGCCAGCACCCTGATGTTTCGGTCCTGCTCGAATGCGAGCTCGAGCCCGTCGAAGGAGACCGCGGGGGCAGTGGCATCGGTGGTCTCGCGCACGGGGTTGGCCGCGAGGTCGTCCCATCGCCGCACCATGAGGATCTGACCTCCGGGCGCGTCATACCGATACACGAGCATGCTTCCATCCGGTGACAGGTCGAACCCGCTTGGGCCCAAGTACGCCGAATGCTCCTGACCCTCCAGGAACGGGACCGCGAAGCGCTCGACCCCGCGGACGGGCTCGGGCGGCTCGGGGCCGAAGAGCGACCAGCCGAGCGTGAGGGCGAAAAGGGCCGCGAACGCCATCGTCGACCGATTCCAGGGGCCAGACATTGTAGGGGGCGTGGCTACCGGCTCCGGGGTCGAGACCGCTACCGATGTGCGAGCCCGAGCCTCATAAGTGAAGCTCGGGTCCGCGAGCGCCGAGGCAAACTCCGACGCGCTCGTGAATCGATCCGCAGGCAGCTTCTCCAGAGCCCTCGCCAGTGCATGGCCGACGTGAGGTGGTACGGTCCGTCGCTCGCTCGTGATCGACGGCGCATCCGCCGTGAGGATCTTGACCAGCACCGCTTGGGCGGTCGTCGCAGAGAATGGCGGCTGCCCGGCGAGCATCTCGTACAGGACACAGCCGAGCGCGTAGACATCCGAGCGGGGGTCTACGTCACGGTCGCCCGTGGCCTGTTCCGGCGACATGTAATGCGGCGTACCCAGGCTGAGTCCCGTCTCGGTGATTCGTCCAGCGCCTGCCTGGGCCACTGCCAGCGCGATACCGAAGTCTGCGACGAGTGGCTCGCCCTGCTCACTCAGTAGGATGTTGCCCGGCTTGATGTCGCGGTGCACGACTCCGTTGCCGTGCGCGTAGTCGAGTGCGCCCGCGACCTTCTGCGTGATCGCCAGTGCGTCATCCACACCGAGTTGCTTCTCGCGGTCGATGCGCTCCCTGAGTGACTCCCCTTCGATGTGGGGCATCACGTAGAAGAGGAAGCCGTCCGCTTCCCCCGAATCGTGCAGCGGCAGGATATGCGGGTGAGTCAGGTTCGCCGTCGTCTCGATTTCAGCGAGAAATCTCTCAGCGCCGACGACTGCTGCGAGTTCCGGTTTCAGGACCTTGAGGGCGACGTTCCTGTTGTGCTTCAGGTCCTTGGCCAGGTATACCGTGGCCATGCCGCCTTCGCCCAGCTCACGCTCGATGGCGTAGCGGCCTTCGAGGGCCGCGTTGGGACGGGCGACGGCATCGGACATGGCGGACAAGATGCGTCTAAGGCGTATGGGGCGGGCAAGTATGCTGCGCGAGAGGTCGGTGTTCCGGCTTATTGCTAACTGTACTGCCCGACCATCTGTGTGACCCAAATGGAAAGAGAACGCCTCGTCAGACGAACCTCATGCTGCATGAGCATGAGCAACAAGTGTTCTAGTCCCGTAGCACGCCTGCTTTGGGAGCGGCTTTCAGGCGTCGGTGGGCGTCGGCCAGCGTCGGAGATGCTGGGCTTCTGCGTCAGTTGCGTCGGTGGGCGTCGGTGGGCGTATGTCTCGAGCGGGACGGGTCGAGAGGAGGTTTACATGCGGCCCTTCCCCCCGGATTCGGGCTCGGACCGGGTGCTCATATCCGCGAATGGGGGCACTGAGCCGGTTTGGGCACACAGCGGCCAGGAGTTGTTCTACCGGAATGGAGCCAACGAACTAGTAGCTGTCCAGGTCGCCGGAGATGCCAACCAGCAAGAAGTACTGTTCTCCACCGCTGACTACTTTACTGGAGACGGTCACGCGATCTACGACGTGACCCCCGACGATCAGCGATTCGTGATGTTGCGAATCGGTGGCGAGCCTGCTAGCCGACCCGTTCTGGTCCAGAACTGGTTCGAGGAGCTTCGCCAGCGGGTGGGGAATTTAAGGCTCAGATCCCCTGGCTTCGCGTCTTCGTGGAAGGCGTGGTGATCGAGAGCTTGCCCGGTCACCGTCTTTCGTGGAACATTTAAGGGGTCAAAATGGAGGAATAAATGCCGATCTACGAGTACTCCTGTGAAGCGTGCGGGCATGAGTTCGAGACGTTGGTTCGGGGAGAGACAGAGCCTGAGTGCCCCTCCTGTCAGAGTCAGGATCTCAAGCGGTTGCTCTCCCTTCCGACGGTCCACTCATCGTCCACGCGGGCAATGAGCATGAGAGCCGCGAAGAAGCGTGACAAGACGCAAGCGACGGAGCGGGTGATCGAGCAGCTGAAGTACGAGCAGGCTCATAACGACTAGCGCTCGCTACGCTCCACCACACCCGAGTGGCTGGTCGTAAAAGTGACCCGTCACCTTCCACTGCCTAAAACGCGCTTTCTGCAGATGCGGGAAGCCTCAGACTACAAGCCGTTCGCCTTGCGGCCCCCGACCCGGGCCTAGGGCCAGTCCCCCCCGTCGTCAGTTCCAGTTTGCTTCTCCCGTCAAGAATTCCATACTGTGAAGATGGGAGATCGCGAGATGTGGGAGGCCCAGCGATCCGGACGAAGCCTCTTTGGTATCGAGCCCACGGGGTCTTTCTCTTTGGTACAACTCTTGGCCTCACGTCCATGACTGGCAGCGATTCTTCGTGCCGAGCGGGCTCGTACGGTTCGGCTCGCCTCCATGACGGTGCACAACATGACGGCTTCCAGCGTTGCCCCGCCCGATCAGGAAACGGGGCCCTCACTGGACACCCTCGACGCGGTCCAGCGAAGGGTGCTCTGGCTCGCGGTGAGCATGGTGCATCATGCGAACGAGGTCCGGGAGATCGAATCCGGCGTGAAGGTCGGGGGGCACCAGGCGTCCTCGGCGTCGATGGTGAGCATCATGTCCGCGCTGTATTTCGGACACCTCAATGCCGAGGACCGGGTTTCGGTCAAGCCACACGCCGCGCCGGTCCTACACGCGATCAACTACCTCCTGGGCCGCCTCGACGCTGCCTACCTGACCGGGCTCCGTTCCTTCGGAGGGCTTCAAAGCTACCCTAGCCGGTCGAAGGACCCGGACCCGGTCGACTTCTCCACCGGGTCGGTGGGCATTGGGGCAACGAGCACGATATGGAGCGCGATGGGCCAGCGGTATGTGTCGGACCACTTCGACGTGCCACGCGCAGGCAGACAGATCGCTTTGGTGGGGGATGCGGAGCTGGACGAAGGTGCGATCTGGGAGGCCATCGTAGACCCCATGGTGCACCGCCTGGAAGAAGTCCTGTGGGTGGTCGACATCAACCGCCAATCGCTCGATCGGGTCGTGCCGGATATCGCCGCCGGTCGAATCGCTGAGATGTTCGAGGCCGCTGGCTGGCACACGGTCACCACCAAGTACGGCTCCCGGCTCCGCGAGCTGTTCAATCGGCCTGGTGGCCAGGTGCTGCGCCGAAGAATCGACGCGATGTCCAATGAGGAGTATCAACGGCTCCTCGTGGCCGACCCGGGAGACCTGAGAGAGCGGCTTCCCGGAGAGGGTGGAACGGTTCGCGAGGAAGTGCGTCGCGTCATCTCGGATCTCGACGACGGGGAGCTTCTCGCAGCTGTTCGCGACCTGGGTGGACACGACCTGGGCGATCTGCTCGCGGCATTCCGTGAGGCCGATGCAGTTTCGGACCGACCCTCGGTGGTCTTCGCTTACACGATCAAGGGCTGGCGCTTACCGATCGAGGGGCATCCCGGGAACCACTCCGCGCTACTGACCCAGGATCAATGGGAACAGCTTTCCATCGAACTCGGCGTCGATGCCGCGGACCCCTGGGCGATGTTCGATCCCGAATCGGACGAAGGTCGACTCTGCCACGGCGTGGCGAGGCTGCTGGAACGTGATCCGGTTCCACCCAGCACTGTGCCAGATATCCCCACAGAGCTCGGGCGGAGTCATACGGCAACGGCTTCCACTCAAGGTGCCTTCGGCCGCTTCCTCAACGACCTGAGTCGGGAAGTCCCCCAGGTCGCCCGGCATGTCGTCACGGTGAGCCCCGATGTGGCATCGTCGACCAATTTTGGGGGGCTGGATCAACCGCGTCGGGATTTGGAACATGCGCGAACGGCGTGACTGGTTTGCAGACGACTCCGGGACCTTGGTACATTGGCGGGAGGGAGAACAAGGTCAGCACATCGAGCTCGGGATCGCGGAGGGGAATCTCGTCGGGCTTCTGGGTGAGCTGGGCTTGACCTGGGTGAGAGACGGTCAGCCGCTGCTGCCGATCGGAACGTTGTACGACCCGTTCGTGAATCGAGCTTTGGAGCCCTGGTCGTTTGGAATCTATGCGGGAGGACAGTCGATTCTGGTGGGCACGCCGTCCGGAGTGACGCTCGCTCCCGAGGGGGGCGCCCACCAGTCGATCATCACCCCTTCGGTCGGCCTTGAGCAGCCAGGATGCGTGGCCTGGGAACCTGCATTCGGGCAAGACCTAGAGTGGAGCCTGCTGCATGCGCTTTCGGAGCTTGGGCGTCCGAGTGGCACGTCAGCGTACTTCAGGCTCTCGACTCGTCCGATCGATCAGCGCCTCGCTCAGCTCCCCGAAGACGAGGGACTCAGGGAGGCTCGCCGCAGAGCGGTGTTGGCCGGGGGCTATAGGCTTCGGGCCGCGGCAAGAGGTCCGGATGTCACGTTGGTCGGGGTCGGTGCCATCATGCCCGATGTATGCGGAGCCGCTGATGAGCTCGAGCAGTCGGGACTGGCCGTGGATGTCCTCTGCCTGTCGTCGCCGGATCTCATATTCCGGGCCCTTCAGGCGAGACAGGGGCTTGCGACGGGCGGGTACGGAGTGCTCGACGAGCTCTTCCCGCCGGACAGGACCGCTCCTCTCGTGACCGTGCTCGACGGCCACCCACACACTCTGACGTTCCTGAGTGCGATACGTGCGGTCCCGGTTGCCTCACTGGGAGTGAGTGATTTCGGACAGTCCGGTGACATTCAGGATCTATATCGACACTTCGGCATCGACGCCGACACGATCGTCGGCGCTGCTTTCGACGTCATCCAGGGTTGAGGAGGGTTGCCGTCTAGCCCCTCACCCACCGGGCCTTCGCGCCGGCACCTCTGGGTCGGGATGTTCGGATCCGCACCGTAGGCCGTCAGAATGCGCATGGCCGGGACGTCGGTGGCGTAGGCGGCCCTCCAGAAAGGCGTCGCCTGTCGGGAAGCCCTCTCGGAGCGCGGCCCACTCACCGGCGCTAATGCGACATCAACTCCCTGATCTGACGAAGCCCGGCGTCCACCTTCATCTGGATGCCCACGCGGCCGTATGCGACCGACGCCTTCGTCGGGTCGCCGGTAACGCCGGCCCCCTCGAAGCCGCCGGACGGCGCCAGTTTCTCCGTGCGGATGTGCTTCGCCTTCACGTACAGCAGTTGTGAGGTGTCGGGCATTCCGGCGTGGCGGCCGATGTCCTCCGACGTGTGGCCTTGCTCCAGTAGCCACTCAGGAAAGCCATGACCAGAGTAGTAGTCACCGGCGAAGTGGACGCGGGCCTCGCGCTCCGACCATTCCTCGTTCAGCATCGCCGCGACGGTCTCCATCCCGTTCTGGTTCCCACCGCTGTCGCCGATGAAGACGACGTCGGTGAAGCCGCCGGCCGCGAGGCTCCGTGCGGTATACTCGAGCAATTTCATGTAGTGCTCGTTGGGGAGCGTGATGGTTCCGGCGCGCTGCCGGTTCCCCTCCGTTTGTTCGACAGTTCCCTCGGGCACGTACGTCACGATCGGCGCAACGAGCGCGTTTCCGAGCGCCCGCGCGATCCGTTCAGCGGTCTCAGTCACGATGAATTTGTGCTTACCCAGCACCATGTGTGGACCGTTCTGCTCGGTCCCAGCCGTCGCGACGATGATCGTAGTGGTCCCGGCGTCGATCTTGTCGGCCACCTCCATCCAGGTCAGCTCATCGAGGAAGACGGTGTTGGGGGTCTGGGCGGAGGCGGGTGCTGCCAGGAGGAGGGCAGCGAGCGAGAGAGTGAGCGTCTTCATGGGAGCCTCCGCGTGATGCAGTCTGTGCCAGTAGGAGCGGATGGTCCAAGCTAAGCTGGTCAGACGACCTCTGCCACTGTACTGTGTTAGAGAGACTTCGGCGGGTCGGCACACACTTGTGTCTGCTGCGAGCACGATCACACCGGCGCGGATTCTAGGCACGGATGAACTACGTTGTCTCGGCTATGTTGGTCGCGGGCCTCCTCATGGTCACGCTGGCCCCCGGCACGGGTCAGGGGGGCGGCAGCGGAGCGCCCGGAAGTGGCGCGACGCTCTGGGCCCCGGCGGCGCCCCTAGCTGGGTCCCCGGCGGGCTCGCTGGTAGGGCCCTCGAGCGCGACTCTGGTGGTTCCCTCCAGCGCGACTTCCGACGACATCGTGCAGCAGTACTGCGTGCGCTGCCACAACGACCGCATGCTCCGTGGCAACCTCTCGCTCGAGGACTTCACACTGGACGCGGCGGAAGAAACCGGTGACGTCGCGGAGAGTATGATCCGGAAGCTGCGTGCAGACATGATGCCGCCGCCGGGTGAGCGGCGGCCGTCGGGTGACTCGTTGCTCGTTCTCGTGGAGTCCCTCGAAGCGCACATGGACGAAGCAGCGGCCGCGAACCCGAATCCCGGCGGGCGAACGTTCCAGCGCCTCAACCGCGCCGAATACGAACGTTCCATCTACGACGTGCTCGGTCTACAGGTCGATGCCGGCGACTATCTTCCGCTCGACACCAAGAGCGCCAACTTCGACAACATCGCCGACGTGCAGATGGCGTCGCCGACGTTGCTCGACGCATACGTCAACGCCGCGGTGGAAATCAGTCGCCTAGCGGTCGGAAACGCGGACGCGACCGCAAGCGAGACACAGTACCGGATTCCACGCTGGATGTCCCAGACCGAACGCGTCGACGGCGCGCCGTTCGGCACCCGGGGCGGTACATCCGTCGTGCACAACTTCCCCGCCGACGGTGAGTACGTCTTCCGGGTCTCGTTCCACCACGAGACCGACGGTGAGGTCGTCGGCAATGGGCGTTCCGCTCTCCAGACCGCCGACGCGTGGGAAGAGATCGAGATCTCGATCGATGGTGAACGGGTCGCGCTGCTCGAGATGGACCGATGGATGCACGTCTCCGACCCGGGTGGCGCCGAGATGAAGACGGAGCCCATCTTGGTGGCGGGAGGCGCACGGCGGGTGACGGCCGCGTTCATCAAGCGCGCGGACGGGCCCGTACAGGACCTGATTTCACCCCACGACTGGTCGCTTGCCAGCACCGCGGTCGCGGGAAGGTACGGCGTGAATCAGCTACCGCACATGCGCGATCTGGTGATCAGAGGACCGGTCACGACGGTCGGTGTCTCCGACACGCCGGTTCGGAAGGGGATCTTCACGTGCACGCCAGCCTCGCCGAGTGAGGCGCGTCCCTGCGCGGACCAGATCATCTCGAGGCTGGGCGAGCAGGCGTTCCGCCGTCCGCTCAGCGAAAACGACCGGGCAGGGCTGATGTCGTTCTATGACGACGGGGCGGCGGACGGTGATTTCGAGCTCGGAGTGCGCACGGCGCTCGAAGCGATGCTCGCGAGCCCGCGCTTCGTCTTCCGCTTCGAGCAGCCTCCCGGAGACATCGCCACAGGACAGGTGTACCGCATCAGCGGATTCGCACTGGCGTCGCGCCTGTCGTACTTCCTGTGGGCCGCACCTCCGGACGCCGAGTTGCGGCAGCTGGCCTCGAACGGATCTCTCTTGGACGATCGCGTCCTCGAAATGCAGGTTCTACGCATGCTTGCCGACGCGAAGGCCGACGCGCTCGGGCCGCGCTTCGCCGGCCAGTGGCTCCGCCTCCAGGACCTCGACAGGGTACACCCGGACGTGCGCCTGCAGCCGGACTTTCATCAGCAGCTCGCGGACGCCATGCGGCATGAGACCGAGCTCTTCTTCAATAGCTTGGTGCGAGACGATCGCAGCGTGCTCGACCTGTACGCTGCGGACTACACCTTCGTGAACGAGCGCTTGGCCAAGCACTACGGGATCGCCGGCGTCAGTGGCGAGGAGTTCCGGCGGGTCACGTACTCCGACGACACGCGACGGGGTGTGTTGGGGCACGCCAGCATCCTCACGTTGACCTCCCACGCCGGGCGCACGTCTCCGGTGTTGAGGGGGAAGTGGGTGATGGAGGTACTCTTGGGTAGTCCGCCACCCCCCCCTCCCCCAGGTGTTCCGGATCTCGAAGAGGTCGAGGACGTTGCCGATGGTCGGATGCTCACGACCCGCGAGCGCATGGAACAGCACCGCGCAAACCCGACGTGCAATTCCTGCCATCGCGTCATAGATCCCATCGGCCTCGCGCTCGACAACTTCGGAGTCACGGGCAAGTGGCGGACCCGCGAGAGCGGCAACCCACTGGATACGCGCGGAGAGCTATACGACGGGACGCCCATTGCGGGCCCAGCCGACCTGCGACGGGCCCTGCTGAACCGTCCGATCCCGCTCATTCGGACCTTCACGGAGAACCTTCTCGCCTACGCGCTAGGGCGCCGAGTCGAACACTTCGATCAGCCCACGGTACGTGCGATCGCTCGGGCCGCAGAAGCGGACGGGTATCGGATGTCGGCGTTCATCCTGGGCGTAGTGAAGAGCGATGCCTTCCGGATGCAAAACGCCAACGCAGTCGCGCAGCAGCGCGCACAGGACCAGCAGCCATGAACTCGAAGGGAGACGGATAACATGCGATTCATCACCGGAAAGCAGATTCCCCGGCGCACGTTCCTTCGGGGCGCGAGCGCGTCGGTAGCGTTGCCGTTCCTCGACGCGATGGTGCCGGCCGGGCGGGTGTGGTCCAGGGCGCCGCGCGTGGACGACCCGACCCGTCTGATCGCGATCGAAATCGTGCACGGCGCGGCGGGCTGCAACAAGTGGGGCGCCACGCAAAACCTGTGGTCGCCGGCCGCGGCGGGGCGGGAATTCGATCTCTCCCCGACTGCGCTGCTGCCGCTGGAGCCGTACCGGGACTACTTGACGATCATCAGCAATACCGATGTAGGAAACGCTGAGGCGGCACAGGCCGAGGAGATCGGGGGCGATCACTTTCGGTCCAGCGCGGTCTACCTGACCCAGTCGCACCCGAAGCAGACCGAGAGCTCGGACGTCTCCGTCGGCACCTCGTTAGACCAGATCTACGCCCAGCGTTTTGGGCAGAACACACCGATCCCGTCCATGCAGCTGTGCATAGAGAACGTCGATCAAGCGGGTGGCTGCGCGTATGGCTACGCGTGCGTCTACACCGACACGATCAGCTGGGCCTCGCCCACGGAGCCGCTCCCGATGATTCGCGACCCCCGGGTTGCGTTCGATCAGCTTTTCGGGGCCGGCGGGAGCGCGGAAGAGCGCGCCGCACGTAGGCAGACGAGCCAGAGCATCCTCGACTGGATCGCCGAAGACCTCTCGGCGCTCAAACGGTCACTCGGACCGAATGACACGGTGCGCCTCGATCGGTATCTCGACAACATCCGGGAGCTCGAGCGACGTATTCAGAGTGTCGAGGCCCGGAACCAAACGGGGGAGGCTCGCGAGCTGCCGGGGGCTCCGGCAGGTGTGCCGGACTCCTTCAGCGAGCACGTGAAGCTGATGTTCGACCTGCAGGCGCTCGCGTTCGCCTCCGACATGACGCGTGTGTTCTCGTTGAAGCTGGGGCGCGACGCGTCGTCGCGCGTCTATCCGGAGAGCGGGACGGAAACTCCGTTCCACCCCGCGTCGCACCATGGTGGCCAGGAGGACCGGGTGCTCAACTTCGCCCAAATTAACAAGTACCACGTCAGCCTGCTGCCATACCTCATGGACCGGCTGAGGGAGATCCAGGAAGGCGATACCCACCTACTGGACAAGACGATGATCCTGTATGGCTCCCCGATGGCCGACCCCAACCTGCACAATCACCGCCGCTGTCCGTTGATCGTGCTCGGCGGCGCGAATGGGCAACTCGAGGGGAACCTGCACGTGAAGGCTGCCGATGGAACACCGATGGCCAACGCGATGCTCACCCTGATGCACAAGCTGGGGCTCGAGGACGTGACCGGGTTCGGAGACAACACCGGGGCGCTCGCGCTCTCGGCGTCGGGATGAGGGGCCGATGATGCATCAGGCACAGTGCGGTAGGCGATCTCACTACAAGGTTTTAGGCGTGTCGGTATGTGCGCTTCTGACCTGGGCCGCGGCCCCGCCCGATGCACCGGTCGCTGAAGCCGCGATGAGGGGGGACGCAGCCGAGGTTCGCGCCTTGATCGAGGCGGGCGCGGACGTGAATGCGGCGCTCGGAGACGGCATGACCGCACTGCACTGGTCCGCCGAGCGCGGAGACAGCGATGTCGCCTCACTGTTGCTGTCGGCCGGCGCTCAGGTGGAGTCGACCACCCGCCTCGGCGCGTACCGTCCGCTGCATCTCGCCGCCAAGGGCGGTCACACGTCAGTCGTCCGCGAGCTCCTGCAGGCCGGCGCCTTTCCCAGTCCGGGCACCACGACCGGTGTCGTCACGCCACTCCACTTGGCAGCTGCGTCCGGAAGCGGCTCCTCGGTGGCCGTGCTGATCGAGTACGGTGCCGACGTGGATCGGGGCGAGACGGCCTGGGGGCAAACCCCGCTGATGTTCGCCGCGGCCGCGGGCCGGGTCCAAGCGATCCGTGCGTTGCTGGACGGTGGCGCCGACGCCGACTTGAGGGCCCACGTGCTCGACATGCCAACAAGGGACGCCGACGACGGGGAAGACCAGGCCGAGCGGCGGGAGCGAATGAGGGCTCCAGAGCGTGATGAGCCCCCGACACCGCAGGCGAACGCTACCGAGCGCTCGGGACAAGCGCCGGCCGCGGGGAGCGCTCCTGCCGGGGGCGTCGATGTCAACGAAGCCCAGCGGGATCCCGTGCCGCAACCGCTGTCGCACGCGCAGCTCATGGGTGGGTACGGTGGTCTGAGTGCGCTCCTATTGGCGGTTCGAGAGGGGTATTCCGGAGCCGCGATGGCGTTGCTCGAGGGCGGAGCCGACATCGATCGGGTGAGCGCCGGGGACCACACGAGTCCGCTCGTGATGGCGATCCTCAACGGCCACTTCGACTTGGCCATGGAGCTCTTCGAGCAGGGCGCCGATCCCAGGATCGCGAGTGACGCGGGCGCGACACCTCTGTACGTCGCGCTCAACACACACTGGATCCCGAAGTCCAGGCACCCCCAGCCTACAGACCGGCTGCAGCAGGATGTCACTTACCTCGACCTGATGCTGGCCTTCCTGGAAGCCGGGGTAGACCCCAACGTGCAACTCACAAAGCAGCTCTGGTTCACGACGTTCGGGGACGACTACCTGAGGGTCGACCGTACGGGTGCGACGCCGTTTTGGCGCGCGGCGTACGCTCTGGACATCGACGCCATGAAGCTTCTGGTCGCGTACGGTGCCGATCCGGACGTGCCGACCGTGAAGACGCCCGAACGCCGTTTCGGCAGGGGAGCGGGCCAGGGCGGGACTGATGAAGATGCGTCCGGGCTGCCCCCCGTTCCGATCGGCGGCCCGGGCGCGTGGCCGATCCATGCGGCGTCGGGCGTCGGGTACGGAGAGGGCTACGCGGCAAACATCCACCGTCATGCGCCGAATGGCTGGCTTCCCGCCGTGAAGTACCTCGTCGAGGAGTTCGATGCGGATGTGAACGCACGGGATCTGAACGGATACACACCGCTGCACCATGCCGCGGCGCGCGGAGACGATCAGCTGATCCGCTACCTCGTCGAACGAGGTGCGGACGTTAGCGTGGTGAGTCGGAAGGGTCAGACCACGGTGGACATGGCAAACGGTCCGGTGCAGCGCATCACACCATTCCCCTCGACCATCGCCTTGCTCGAGGGGCTCGGCGCGAAGAACAACCACAATTGCGTGGGCTGCTAGGGAGCTCCCAGCTATCTGAAGCCCAAAGCCTCCCAGGAATCCGAGGCCGCATCGCCTGCTCATGTAAGGGGTCTTGGGAGCCCGGTCGGCCCGTCCATATGCTCTCAGTGCCGATTTGGCCCGTCGAGCTGGCCATTTTGTTCATCTCAGATCCACCCAGTCCGCCTACCTAGGGACTCCCGGCCAGTGAGCCGGGTGGGTCTCGAGGAACCGCGAGTGTCACCGCGCGATTAGATGGATATGAGAACTAGACCCAGTGTCATCCTGATCAGGGAATGGGAGGAGCAACTGTCGGGCAGCGGTTGCTGTGGACGAGTGGAAGGCGACTTCCTGACACGCGAAGGAGAGCCCGCCTTTCGGGAGCGTCGGGCGTGCATGGAGGCGATGGCGCCCTTGTCCCGGAGGTTGAGAGAGAGATTCGGCGACGGGATCGAGCTTCAGGTCCTGGATCCGCGGAATCCGGCCTTGATATTCCTCCTGATCAGGGACTTCTGGGCCTTTCGCGTGGGGCTTGTTGAAGCCCTGAAGACGACCGGGAGGCTCCCGATCCAGGCCGTGGTCGTGAACGGTCGGCTGGTATCACGAGGGGAGTGGCCGGATCCGCTGGAGGTGGTTCAGATTCTCGAGGAGGCGATCTCCGCGGGCGCCCTCCAACCCGCCTGAGACACGTCTTCGTGGAAGGCGTGGTGAATCGTCGGCTAGCTTGCGGTCGAACCCCGAACCTACAGACTAAGAGTTTGGTGGCAGTATATACGCAGAGCGCCCTTGAGGTCGCCTAAGTTACTGCGAGTTAGGGCGTTAGGGGGTCGGTTGTTATCTCGAGTGCCGCTGAGATTCGGTCCGTTTCGGGGAATTTGGGGTCCCGGTTGGGGTCCCAAGACCGTCTCAAGCGATCAGTGTCGGCCCACTCGACCGCATCAGGCCTGGCGCTTGACACAGTAGGGTCCGGGTGGGATGATCTCATGGTGGTCCATCTCGACCCATTGCCCGATGGAATCGGGTGGTGGCACCCAGGAGGAATCTCATGGAGCCGCGATCGACCGGCGGCCCCTGTACAGATCAACTCATTCATCCACCACACTGCCCGTTGCCCTGCGAAGGAGCGTTTCATGAGACTATCGTCAAGCGTCGCGCTTGCTCTGCTGCTCAGCCTCGGACCGGCGACAGCGGCGGCGCAGGCGCGCCGCATCGATGTGAGCGAGATGCCGCGGCCGATCGAAGCCGCGGATAATGTGTGGATCGAAGAGCTCACGATGCTGGAGGTCCGGGATGCGCTCCGGGGGGGAAGGACCACCGCCTTGATCTTAACCGGCGGGATCGAGGAGAATGGTCCCTACTCGACGACAGGGAAGCACAATCATGTTCTCCGAGTGATGGGCGAAGCCATCGCCCGTCAGCTGGGTGACGCCCTCGTCGCCCCCATCGTCACGTTGGAACCCGGCGATCCGGAGAATGCCCGTTCTCCCGGAACTGTATTCCTGTCCCGGGGAACGTACGTGGGAGTGCTCCGCGACATGGCGATCAGCCTGAAGGCTCAGGGGTTCCGCCACATCGCCTTGATGGGCGACAGCGGCGGTAACCAGGCTCCCATGCGCGAAGTAGCGGAGGCGCTGAGTAACGAGTGGCGGGGTGAACCCACAAGAATCCACTTCATCCCGGAGTACTACAACTACGACGACGTGTTGACCTATCAGAGCGAGGTGCTCGGGGTGGACGAGGACCCCTACTTAGACGGTCTTCATGACCACTACTACATTACCTCGATAGTGATGAACGCCGATCCGAGGCACGCTCGCCTGGAGCAGCGGATCACGGCGCAAGAGGCCTCGATCAACGGTTTCAGCATCGTGCCGGTCGAGAAGACCATCGCGCATGGCCGGAAGCTGATCGATTTCCGCACCGACGCCACGGTTACTGCGATCCGGGATGCCATCACAGAAGCCAGATAGACCCCGGACGGGGAGAGCCGTCGGAGTGACTATCGACCCTCTATGGTTGAGCTGACCCACTGAAAGGGGCGAGGTCGCGGGTGGGGATCCGATGGTCCCCTTTTCCCCCGTCCAGACACCCGGAGTTCCCCTAGGATCCGCTGAGTCCCCACCAGGCAACCCGAGTTTTTGGGGTCCGACTTGGGGTACCAAAGCCACCTTTTCGCCCCTACCCCACCGAATCGGGATAGGGGAGGACCGGCGTTCCCGGTCCTTCCCCTCCCACACCACCAGGCATGCGGGTCCGCACCTGGCGGTTCGGTGAGTTGAGGTCAGTACGGCGTGAGCCGGGGCACACCCAGCTCGTCGAAGTACGCCCCCGGCAAGGCCGTGTGCAGGGCGTGGTGCGCAGCCACGTGCCACCAGCTTCGCGCGAACCGAGCAGCTCGCCAGGCGAGGTTCTCGCTCACACCGCGAGCCCTCAACTCCCGGTACGCTGTCCTTCCTCGTTTCCACTGGCGTAATTGCAATGTACGCAGCCGGCGGTGGATCCATTGGTCCAGGTCTCGGAAAACCCCCGGTGTGTCCGCTAAGCCGAAGTATGCCTTCCACCCCAGCACGTAGCTCCGTAGCTCTTCCGCCACCTGTTGCAGGCTCCGCCCGCCGCTCCGGCTTGTAATCTGCCGGACTCGCTCTTTGAACTTCGTCAGGGCCTTCTTGCTGACCCGGCGCTTCACGACCTTCCCTGCCGCTACCCAGAAGCTGTAGCCCAGGAACTGTCGATCCCACACTCGCGCCACCGCGCTCTTTTCCTCGTTGACCTGAAGCCGAAGTTTCCCGTACAGGTGCCTCAGCGCCTGCATCACACGTTCTCCTGCCCGCCTCGACCGCACGTATACATTGCAGTCATCGGCGTACCGGACAAACGCGTGTCCGCGTAGCTCCAACTCCTGGTCCACTTCGTCCAGGAGCACGTTCGCCAGCAACGGCGACAACGGTCCGCCCTGAGGCGTCCCCATGTGCCGCTCCATCACCACCCCGTTCGCCATGACTCCGGCTTCCAGGTAGCGACGGAGGATCCGCAGCATCGCCTTATCCTCGATCCGCTTTGCCAGCCGCCCCATCAGCACGTCGTGGTTCACCCGGTCGAAAAACTTCTCCAGGTCCACATCCACCACCCATCGTCTCCCTTCCTGGATGTAGTGCTGCGCTTCGCGCACCGCATCGTGTGCTCGGCGCCCAGGCCGGAAGCCGTGGCTGTGCCGACTGAACGTCGGGTCGAACCTCGGTTGCATCACCTGCAGGATGGCTTGTTGGATGAACCGGTCCAGCACGGTCGGAATCCCCAACTCCCGGACCCCTCCCCCACTCTTCGGTATCTCCTGCCTTCGTACCGGCTTCGGTTGGTAGGTCCCCGCCAGCAACCGCTGTCGGATCTCCCCCCAGTGCCTGCGCAAGTACTCTGGCAGCTCCTCCACGCTCATCCCGTCGATGCCCGGACTGCCCTTATTCTGCCGCACGCGTTTCAACGCTCCTACGAGGTTGGCACGCCCGACCACCTCCTGCATCAGGAGATGCTCGCTTCCTGAGCGCTCGTCTCCATGGGCCACCGTTCCGGCTTCGCCACTCCCCTCTACCTTCGGGGCTTCACCCCTATCCTCCAGTGGGAGCCCCAGTTGCCTGGACTCCTGGCGCATGGCCTTGCCGAGGTCCACGGTCGTCACGCTCTCCTCTCCGTTCGGCCCTTCGTCCGACAAAGCTGGGTCCAAGCGCATCATGCACTTCGTCGGCCTACTATGGCCTCTGCTGACTTCTCGCTCCGCCGGCAGGCCCAACAGCGCAGTGCCGGCGTCACCCTTTCAGGCGTCAGGCGAGACCTCCCCGGGTAAGAACGATGACCTTCCCCGCACAATCGCCGGATCTACGCCGCTTCCCCTTGGTCGCAGGAGCTTCGCGGTCAGTGGTCCGCTCGCCCCGGTCCGCAGCGCCTCGTATCCGGTTCCTGTTCGTCGACTCACGGGTTCGTTTCACGCTTCGTTCAGCGTACGCCTCACGACGAACGCCTTGCGCTTCCCTTCGGTCCCTGCGACCAGGTTCCGGGAGGACTTTCACCTCCAAGTCATCGCCCATGCCGGGCCCACCACAGGTCTGGTGGCTGCGGCGGGCTAGAGCCTACTGCAACGTCGTGCGCGTCGGCTAGATCAGCTGACCCGCTTCTCCTCGCGCGCCTCGCGCACCGCCTCCAGCACGCGCGCCGCCACGTCGCGCTCTTCGCGGAGCGCAGTGATCAGAGCCTCGGCCTCCTTCGCTTGGAACGACAGCTGCCCCGCTTTCTCGAGCACCGCGTCCACCACCGCCTTCTGGCTGTGGACCGTCTCGAGACTGCCCTGGATGTCGTTGAGGAGCGTGTCCAGTCGCGCCATGCGCTCCTCGGCGTCGCCGATCTCCATCTTTTTCTTGTCGACTGCAAGCGCGAGCTCGTCTACACGAGCCGCTCGTTCGAGGACATCGTCGAGCACGGCCCGAGAACGCTGGATTTCCTGGCGCGCGTCTGTGATGCTCCTCACGTCGCTCACCGTGCCCTCCACCGCGCTGAATAACTGATCCAGCTCTCCACGCACTGCGTCCACTCCTTCCTGCCGTGTGGCCAGGTTCTGGAGCGTTTGCTCCAGACTCTGCTCGGCCGCCGAAAAGCCAGCAAGCTTCTCCTCGAACTGGGTGATGCGCTTTTCCGCGAAGCGCAGGTTGCCCACCCTGCCCTCGACCTGGTCAGCCAGCTCTGCCATGAGGGAGGCCTGTTCGCCCGCCGCAGCAGCCGCATGGGACACGCGCAGCTCCTGTTCCTCCAGATCCCGGATCCCTTTCGAGAGGTCCTTGTGCAGGGCGGTGGCACGCCCCAGATCGGCCATCGCGCTCTGTAGAGCCTTCTCGCGCGTCTCCAGCTCCTGACCTACGGCCTCGATCTTGACCCCGAGCGACTCCACGTCGGCCGCACGGAGGCTGGCTGACCTAACCGTCGCATCGACCTCCTGGATCCGGTCCTCCGTGCCTTCCACGCGCTTCGCCAAAGCGTCAAAACGCCTCTCCACCTGTCCAGCTTCTTCGGCGCGTTGGGCCACCTGCTTGAAACGACGGTCGGCATCATCGAGTCGGTCGTTCAGCCCGCGAGCGTGTTCCTCGAGTTCGGTCATGGCAGCCCCACGCGATTCCATCACGCTCATGCGCTCGTCCAGGCTATTCGACAGCATGCCGAGGTCGTCCAACCTCTCTTCCACGGACGTCAGCAAGCGCTTGCGCTCTTCGATCAGGTCATTGCGCGCAGCGAGATCATCCAACGCCGTGCGCGTCTCGTCGATGCGCGCGACGTCAAGGTCCATGTCCGCGACCTGAGTCCTCAACTCATCGAGTTGGGTCTGCGTTTGGGTCAGCCAGGAGCGGGTGTCCGCTTGTGCGGCGTGACTCCGCTCCACCTCGGCGCGGGCTTCCTTGAGCTGTTCCAGCGTATCGTTGACCCCGTCGTGCGCCTTGCTCAGCTCGACGATGTCGGCTGCCATCCTGTCCAGGGACGGTTGCGAGTCCTCTAGGCTCTGAACCCGCTCTCGCACCCGCGCAGCGGACGCCTCGGCCCGCTCCAAAACGGAACGCATGGCGTGTGCGCGCTCCGCCTGCTCGTCCACCCGTCCAATGTCTGTCATGAGGGTGGCCAGCCGTGCGGTCAACTCATCCGCCCGCGCCGTGGCCCCAGCCATATCGCGAGTGGCCTTCTCCATGTCTGAGCGCCGGCCCTCGAACTCTCCCAGTGTGCTCCTCAGGCTGAGGACCTGTGTGTTCACCGTATCCAGGCCACTACGCTCCATCTCGAAGCGTTGGAGCCCGGCGTCGATTTCGTCACGAATTTCGCCCAGCCGCTTCTCCAGACCCCTGCCCTCCCGGGCCACGTTCTCTTCGCGCGTCCTCAGGGTGCCTAGCTGCTCCTCCACCCGTTGCACCAGCTCCTGTACTCCGAGAATTCGCTTCTGCGTCTTCTGGATCACCTTGGAATCCTCGGTGACCTTCTTGAGCTTCTTGTCCACGTCCCACACGAGATCGTCCAGGCGGGCGGCTTGGGCCGCCGCCCGGTCAACGACTTCGCGCTGCTCCTCGAGAGACCCGGTCTTGCGGCTGACGTGCTCGGCAAGCGCATTAAGGTTCTGAAGCTGCTGCTCCACCCGGGACGCCACCTCCCCTACCTTGGTAACCTTGGAGGTTGCAGCCTCCATCCGGGCCAGCCGCGCGGAAGCCTCCTCCACCTCGCGTCCCAGACGCTGCGATAGCGAGCGTAGCTCCTCGAGCTCGCCCTGCTCCACCGCCTGCCCCTTCCGCAGCGTCTCCTGGGCCTCCTCTACCTCGTGGAGACCTTCCCGCACGTCCTTGAGCCGCTCGCCCACCTCTTCCGACTTTTCCTTGAGCTGGTCCACCGTGCCCGCCGGCCCGGCCAACCCCTCCACGTCGGCGCGCACCTTGCGCGCCTCCTTGAGGGCAGCCTTGATCCCGGTAATCTCCCCTTCGAAAGACCCCATCTCTTCGCGTATCTGAGCGAGTCCCTCCCCAGCCTCGCCCTGGCCTTGCTCCAGCTCAGCCGCGCAGTCACGAGCTCGGGCAACCTCGTCAGAAAGCTCGGAGACGCTGTCAGCGCGGCTCTCAGCCGATGCTAGCGCCTCGCCGAACTCCTCTTGGCGCCTCGCCACATCGACGAGCTGCTTGTCCACCTTGCTCATGGACTTGGCGGCGCCGCGCACCCGCTTGAGGACAACCTCGAGCTCCGCCTTCTCCTCTTTTACTTCACCCAGCAGTTCCTGGAGTGCAAGCGGAAGCTCGGCGACAGATGGGCGGAACGATTTCCGGATACCGAACAGGGCCATGTGAGACCATCCTGCTGGGGGAACGGGACGTTGAGGGGACGTTCAAACTCGGCTGCTGAGGCCGCTGCGTCAACGAAAACGTGTTTTTCGGGGGGCGTGCCGGAGCACTCCGGTCGCGTTGTGGCTAGAGAATCAGCGCCAACGGCACCAGGACCACCGGAGGATCGCCGTCAACGACGAGCGCGGACGGCCCGTCAGGGACAACGAAGGCAAGCGCGTCTACCGCTACGAGCGCCTGCCCACGCCTGTCGTCCGGCAGTACACCGTCTTCAACGCCGAGCAGGCCGACGGGCTGCCGGCCCGGCCCACTCCCGCCGCCGAGCCGCTCTGGAAGGTCCACCAGAACGCCGAGAGGGTGCTGGAAGACAGCGGGGTCCCCGTCCGTCACGTGGCCGGCGACCGGGCGTTCTACAACCTGAACCGCGACGAGATCGTGCTGCACCGAGCGCGGACAGTTCCCCCCCGCAAACCACTACTACCAGACCGCGCTCCACGAGCTGGGGCATAGCAGCGGCCATCCCGAGCGGATGAACCGCGCCACGCTCACCCAAGGGATCGGCGACGGGTTCGGCTCACCGGCCTATGCGAAGGAGGAGCTCCGCGCGGAGATCAGCGCCATGATGACCGGCGAGCGCGTGGGCGTCGGCCACGACCCGAGCCGGGGGGCCGCCTACGTCGAGGGCTGGGTCGCGGCCCTAGAGGAGGACCCCCGGGAGATCCGCCGAGCCGCGGCCGACGCACAGAAGATCTCCGACTTCGTGCCGGCCCGCAGCCGCGAGCGCCAGGCCGAACGGGAGCCGGTAGCCGTGGCCGTCACCCGCGCTCCCCGACCCGCAGCACGCCGCAAGGCCGGAGCTCCCGCTGCCGGTCCCCAAACGGAACTTCAGCCCCAGCCGCTGAGGCCAAGGACGGAGCCCTAGGAGATGTTCGACCGCACGATCGGATCGGACCCGCGTACCGCCGCGCCGCAAAGCCGCGCTACCTACCGCATGCGGGACGGCCATCGCCGAGAACACGACGCGCGCAAGGACGCCGGGTCCATCTCCTTCCGCGACCGCTCCGAGCGGGCGCTCGCCGACGTGGGCATCTACCGTTGCGTCTCGTTCCGGGACCTCCCCGAGGCTCACTTCGGCGGCCATCCCTACACCACGCGGCGGGCGGTGAACGCCTGGACCCGCGAGGGGCTCGCCAACGAGTCCACGGCCACCGGACCAAAGGGCAATCCGTTCAAGATCCTGACCCTCACCCGGAGCGGTGTGGTTGCCGCACGCAAACTGGCCTCCGGCCGGGGGCTGGATCCCGGACAGGAGATCCGTACCGCTCGCCTCAGGCGCTCCGAAGTCGCGCACGACACTGCCGTCTACCGGGCCTGCGGCCGCGAACGCCAACGCCTGCTCGAGCAGGGGGCCACCGTCCGCCGTGTGCGTCTCGACGGCGAGTTCAAGAGCGCCGTCGCACGCAAGAGCGAGTCCGCGCGTGCGAAAGACGGCCGCCGGGCTGCCGACGCCGAGCGGCACCGCGTGGCCGAGGCGCTCGGCTTGCCGATCGATGCCCAAGGCCGCGTGCTCTACCCGGATGCGCAGATCGAGTACACCGACGCCGACGGGCGCACCGGCCGTGTCAACATCGAGGTCGCATCGGGCAACTACCGGGCTCGCTCCATACGTGCCAAGGTGGCCGCCGGGTTCCGGATGCACGCCAACGGACCGGCCGCCGCGCGCCTGCTCCGCTCACTCGGCGTGGGCGACGGCGGAGATCGCTCCTCCCTGCGAGGGCCGACCGAGCGGGATCCGGCCGCGCTCGAGCTCTGACCCCCCGGAGGATCCAGCGATGCAGCCCTGGAGAATCAGCGTAGGCCTCAGCGCCGCACTTGTCGGCTCAGGCCTCCTCCTCGGCGGATCCCGCCTCGAGTACCTCGCGCCGTTCTGGCCCGTGATCCTCGCCGAGCACGGCATCCCGATCGTCCTGCACTCGGCGCTGGTGCTCGGCGCCGTCGCGGCCGCCCTCTACGCCGTCGCACGCGCCGCCGGGCTCGCCGACCTCGGCGGCCCGCGTCGATCTCCTCGAGCGCTCCGTACGGCGAGGCGAGGGCGATCCCGAACTCACCGACGCGTTACGCAGGGACGCCGAGGGCGACTGGGAGTGAACACGGCACTCGGGTCGGCCGCGAATCGTTCGTCGAGACCCGGAAATGCGCACATGATCGACCGAACATCTATCGAGATCCTGCCCGCGGACTGGCGCACGCGGGCCAAGACCCTGCGCCGCTACGGGGGCAAGACACCGGCCGTAGCCCTCGAGGCCTGCGCGGCGGAGCTCGAAACTGCCCTGCGCCAGAGAGACGACACGATTCTGACGCTGACAGAGGCAGCTGTGGGGAAAGCTGCTACTCCGCCGCTCACCTGGGACGCCTGGTGCGCGAGGGCAGGGTCCCAAACGCCGGAAGGCCCGGCACACCCAGGATCGCTCGAGGGGACCTCCCCCATGAGGCCGGGGCGCTGGCCGAGTCTCGTCTGGCGGCGAAGCCTTCCCTGCGCGAGGTTTCCACCGGGCAGATCGTGCAGTGCATCATCGAGGAGGGTATCGGATGATGGCACAAAACGCAGTCGCACGAGCTACAGCGCCGGCGAGCGGAGCCGGAACCGGGTGCTGGTCTTTCCAGACCCCAGGACCGGTCTCATCCAGATCGAGTGGCGGGAAGGCGGACGGAGGCTTGCCAAGTCGCTCGGGCATCGCGACTGGGACCGGGCCAAGAGGCAGGCGGACGCAGTCGCTGCCAGTGCGTACGCTCCTCGGCCTGCTGCCAGGCCCCACCCCTGCCCCTGCTCGTATCCTTCCGCCCACTTCGAGAGGCGCAGCTTGCTCTTGCTCAACTCCGCCGCTTTCCCGCTCTCCGCGTCGACCCGGTTCACGATCACGTGCACGTGCGGGTGTCCGCCCCGGTGCGCCACGATCAGCGCCTGGTGCTTCTGCAGCCCCAGCGCTTTCAGGCTCTCCGTCGCTTGCCCGGGCTCAACTCTGCCGCTCCGGCGCCATCCTTGGCCCAGTTACAGGCACATGGACGCCACAACAAATAGCCTCGCCCTACACTACCATCGAATTAGCAGTTAAGTACCTGTTGTTTATGCACTTACTGCAGTGCCCCGCCAGGGACTCGAACCCCGAACCTACTGATTAAGAGTCAGGGAATTCGATGGTCTCACCACGTTTCACTGAATCCCAGATTGGTTCATAAATCCGCCAGATCACTGGGATTCAGCCACATAATCGCGTACCATAGAGTGTCAGGGCGTCCTGCTATATCCCGCGCCATTTGGACGCCATTTGGACGCCATTTGGACGCCATTTGGACGCCAAGGGATTTTCGCGACTTAGATTGCCGTATCGTTGTGATCCGCTTGGCTACTGAGAGCATCCGGGACAAGACCATGCCGACGCAGAATCTGACTGACCGACTCCTCCGGAGTATCTCCACCAAAGCCACGAAGCGCGCCGAATACCACGACCGGGCGCTTCCGGACTTTGGCGTGCGGGTAAGCGAGAGCGGACGCTGTTCCTACTTCGTACGCTACCGCACCCACCGGGGCGAGCGGCGCTGGAAGACCCTCGGGACGCATCCGATTCTGCCGCTGGCCGATGCCCGCAAGCTGGCCCGAGCGACGCTCGTGGAGGTAGCCAAGGGCCGCGACCCAGTCCTTGAGGAGCGTATGCGGCGTGAGGCGGAAACGGTCGAGGACTTCGCCCAGGTCTATTTGGACCGGTACGCGAAGATTGCCAAGCGGAGCTGGAAGGAGGACCATCGGCAGCTCAACCGAGACGTGCTTCCAATCATCGGACGTCTGCCGGTTGCTGAGGTTCGGCGGCAAGATCTGATTAGGATCATCGACCGCGTGGCCGACCGAGGGGCGGGCGTCCAGGCTAATCGGACGGCTGCTCTGCTTTCCAAGTTCTTCGCATTCGCGCGGGACCGCGGTCTGATTGAGTTATCCCCCGCGCAAGCTCTTCCCCGCGCCATACCGGAGACACCGCGCGACCGCGTACTCGGTGCCGACGAAATCCGGAAGGTGTGGGGTGCCCTGGAACCTGAACGGCCAAGTGTGGCTTCCTCCCTTCGCCTTGTACTCCTCACCGCCCAGAGGCCGGGCGAAGTGCTTGGAATGCGACGCGGCGACCTCGACGGCATGTGGTGGACGCTACGCTCAAGCGCGACCAAGTCCGGGCGTACGCACCGAGTTCCGATTTCGCCGGTCGCCCAAGAGGTACTGGACGTTGCCCTGTCCGCCTCGGCGGAAAAGCAGCCGGCCATCTACGTGTTCCCCAGCCCGCGTGGCAGTGGCCCGGTCCGGTGGCTGTCCCACGCCAGCGCCCGGGTACGCAAGCGGATCCCCGACGTGCCGCACTGGACCCCGCACGATCTGAGACGCACGGCTGCGACGCATATGGCTCAACTCGGCGTCTCCCGGTTCATCATCGGCCGGATTTTGAATCATGTAGACCCGAGTGTTACGTCGGTCTACGAACGACACGACTACGCTGCGGAAAAGGCCCAAGCCCTTGGAGCTTGGGGTGAGCGCGTCGGAGAGATCCTTGCGGCTGACTAAGGTGTTCGAGGCAGCGCAAGGCCAAATTGCGTAACCCGACGCAGTGGAGGCTGAATGGGAGGCCCGTGAGCCCGAGGTCAGCGGGGTTCGCCTTGAACTGGACCAGTCGGCGACCGCGGGATCCCTCAGGGTCCGGATCCTTTCTCACACCGTAGGTGGGCTGCGGCATTACGGGGCGGTGGTGACTCCGGAAGGTGCTGAGCTCGGCTCCCTTCCCGTTGTCCTCTTTACTCACGGTGAGGATGACGGGGTGGCGGTCGAGCTGACGTTTCTGCTGACTCCCATCCTTCAGGCCCAGGGTCTGAGCGTGCCTTCGTCGTACCGTCCTATCGGTCGGAACCCCTCCGACTCGGGAACCAGGTGTTCCCGTCCGAGGGTCCCGCCAGTCCCTGGGACTGGGACGTCGACGATACCATGTCCCTTCTCTCTGTCGCGTTCGAGCACGTGCCGGAACTGGATGAGGAGAGGGTAGCGATCCTGGAGTCCAGTCGGGGAGGCGCGGTAGCTCTCCTCGCCGCCGTGCGCGATCGGAGGATCGATGCCGTCGTCGAGTTCTTCGGCCCGACCGACTTTTTCGGTGAGTATGCACATGAGATCTTCGAGGAGGCGCTCGAAGGCGAGCTCCGCAATCTTCCCGGTCTCGAGTACTTCAACGAGACCGTCATCCGGCCCGGTCGCACACGTCCCCGGTTCCCCACGGCCCTGGGCTGTCCATCCGGTCCCCGGTGCTACCTCCGTCCGTTAGAGACTCTCACTCCAGACGCAGGGCATGCCTGGCACACCAACTAGGAGGGCCCGACCTTGCGGCCGGGCCCTCCTAGTTGGGACTGTACAGTTCAGTTAGAGATCACTTTTAAATCACGACCGAAACTGCCGGCGCGGACAGGGCTGCGCCCTTGTTGTCCTTCACGCCGAAGGCAACGATATGCCCATCGTACTCACCCTTGCTACCCACCGCATCCGCGAGCGCGGACTCGCTGATGGTCATCGCGTAGATCTACTTGCGCGAGTCGTTATCAGTGGTAGCATCATCGGTATCGAGATTGGCGTCGAAGTCTTGCGCACCGGCCGCAGAGCCATCCACTGAGCCGATGTACTTGAGCACTGTCTCGTCGGTGTCATCATCACCATCGATGTCGAACGTCCCGGTGGTAGCGTAGAAGTCGATACGCGTTAGAGGGTTATCCCTGAGGCCCTCGCGGCCAACCACTTCCTCAACTTCTTCGACCGTTTCGTCAACATCCGTGGTTTGGGGGTCGTCTTCTACTGCGGTTACCCCCACAACCGGCATCACAAAGAAGCGAGGTTGGGTCAATAGGTGTGTAAACGTATCAGGCGGCGTTTTTCCGCTGTTGGGTTGAGACGGGCTTTCCGTCTTCGAACTTCCTTCCTTCAAACACGTCCTTGAGGAGGTGAGGAGCGTCGAGCCTTCGGAACCGCTTCTCGGCCACCAAGAGCAACTTCCAGATCAGCGCCGTAGCGCTCTCCACCCGCTTGAATCGCTTCACCGCCGTCGTCCTGAGCCGTAGCGCAGCGAACGGGCTCTCGACCACGTTCGTCGTGCCTAGATGCTTCCAGTGATCCTCGGGGAAGTCGTAGAACGCCACCATCCGCTCCCAGTCGTCCTCGAGTACGTCCACCGCCTTCGGATACCACGGTCTGTAGCGCCTGGCGAACACTTCGCGGGCCTTCACAGCCTCGGCCCGGCTCGGTGCGTAGACCACGGCCCTGAGAAGATCCTTCGCCTCGCTCTGCTCCCGCTGCGGCAGCCGGTCCAGCACGTTCCTCATCTTGTGGTTCCAGCACCGTTGACCTGACTGACCTGCCCCCAAGAGCGGTACCACATCCTATGTTAGTCCCAGCACCTGTGGAGGGCCGTTAAGGACGGGCATCCTCAGGAACCAGGGCGACGGCTTAATCGCCTCAGGGGCCGGGGGAAAGCCGCCGCAGGCGCTGTGGGGTCGGATGGTATTGTACTCGCGCCTCCATTGCTCGACCAGCACGGCCGCCTGCGCCAACGAATAGAAGATCTCCCCGTTCAACAGCTCGTCCCTGAGCTTGCCGTTGAAGCTCTCGTTGTAGCCGTTCTCCCACGGGCTGCCCGGCTCGATAAAGAGCGTCTCGGCGCCCACGCGCCCCAACCACCGCCGCACGAACTTCGCGGTGAACTCCGGTCTCCGGTCCGTTGTCCGACCTCAGATACTCGGGAGGCCCGTGTCGGACGAACAGATCGGCCAGCACCTCGAGCACGTCGTGCGAGCGGATCTTGCGAGCCACCACGATCGCCAGGCACTCCCTCGTGTGCTCGTCCAGCACTGTCAGCAGCTTCAGCGCACGCCCGTCGTGCGTCCTCGAGGCCACGAAGTCGTACGACCAGACGTGGCCCCGATACAGCGGCCTCAGCCGGATGCACGATCCGTCGTTGAGCCACAGCCGACCTCGCTTCGGCTGCCGCTCCGGCACCTTCAGCCCCTCCTGCCTCCAGATCCGCTCCACCCGCTTGTGGTTCACCGGCGATTGACCGGTAGCATTTTCGATCACATATCCGGTGCGATCGTCTCGCCGTTCCAGTTCTCTGGGAACGGCTGGTACTCGGTAAACGGGTAGGTGCGCTGGTGCAGTGGACGTCCGCCATCCCGGATAGGCATGGCAGCAGGAGTGGTGCAGCATTCGATGAAGTCCCAGATAGCGTCTACACGCATACCGAAATTTAGGCTACCCACGCCAATACGCACGAGATCTCCATCGGTATCGGTTACCCTGGCTTCTATGCCCGCATAGTTAATGGCGATTACCCATCCGTATTGGTCGAACACCGGGCTGCCGCTAGTGCCTCCCGTGGTATTGAAGTTGTATTGCACCTCGACATATTCGGCGTCCCCTGACCCTTGGATCCTGAGGGCGCTGATAGTGCCATCCTTGAATGTGGCGTTGACCGTGTTATCAGCATCTCCTCCCGTGAACTGCAGCTCACCGGGGAATCCCAAAGTCGCTACGGGCTGCCCTATACGGAGGCCATCCACCTGTTCACGAGGAATGAGTGACAGGACCTCTTCTTCTCCGGATAGATTGTCATCGAGGAAGAATACCCCGACATCGGGAGTGTCACCGACGGCCTCTGTAGAGTCATAGGCAGGATGGATTAAACCTGGATCAGGTATCACGTACGCGTCCTGACCCCCGAGCATGCTACCCGACCTAAAGGCAACGCCCTCTGGGTTTCTGTCGGACAAAATGTCAAGTCGCTCCTCCAGCCCCTGTACGACATGGGCATTGGTCCAGAGGGCATTGGGGTACTCGGCATTGAATCCGGTGCCGATCACCGATAGGCGACGCGATCCACTAGGGTGATCGAACAATACTCCTATACCAAACACGCCAGCCTCGAGGTTCTCACTCTCAACAACCTCACCCCAGTCAAACGGCTCGCCCGTCTCTCCTTGGGGCCCCTGTGGCCCCCCTGGCCCCTGTGGACCCGTAGGTCCGATCGGACCCTCGCAACTGACCGTGAGTAGTGCTACTAAGACAAAGAGGGCTACGCGGGGCATCGTCAATCTCCTAAACGTCGATCACAAAGGCGGCGGGGCATTCGTCAGCGGAATTGACCTGCCCCCAAGAGTGGTACCACAGACCCGGGTCGACCTCGAGCAGATGATCAGAATCATCTCGGTGCTGTTCTACGGGTTTCGACTGGGCGGCCGGGACGACCTGGACGAGATCGCGGCCGCGATCGCTGCGGTGGTGTTGGAACTCCCGCCTGAAATCGGATAGGAGGGGGACTCGCGCCCCCCCGTCCCCCCACACCACCGGATGTACGGGTCTCGTATCCGGCGGTTCCCCTCAGCTTTGTAGCGCCAAGTACCTCAGCGCCAGGGCTCGATTCCCCTCCGACGCCGACAGCGCTTGCCGCTCCCCTGTGGGCGCAAATCGGCTTCCGGCCTCTCCGCCTCCCAAGGGGCGCACCGCGGCCCTCTCCCCGAACAGCGAGAGCTGGTCCGTCATGCCTTCCCGCGGCTCCGCGACCACCGAGTCATCCGGGTCTGCTCCCTACACCAAGAAGTTCAGCCCTTCCCAGCACGTACCGCGCCGGTACTTTGGCGTCTGCTGCCTCCTCCGTGCCTATCCATCGTCATCGCTGACGCTGTAGTCCGGATCAACCGGACAGGCCCAGAGGCCTCCCAGGGTAAGCCCTGTCTCTTTCCCGCAGTCCCCGCCGGATTTACCCCCGCCGCGTCCGGGTAGCTTTCGGGCGTCACCGTCCGATGCCGCCTCACCCCGCGGTCATGGGCCTTGTATCCGATTCCTGTTCGTCGGGGCCGCGTTTCGCCTCCGGCTTCCTTCAGATCCTGCCTCACGACGGGTACCCTTGCCCTCGGCTATCCGGTTCGGTGCTACCTCCGTCCGTTGGAGACTCTCACTCCAGACACAGGCCATCACCTGGCACGCCAAAAGGAAGGGCCCGGCCATGTGGCCGGACCCTTCCAAGTCCCCTCAGGAGAAACTTCCTCTAGCGACTGACTCTGCTACTCTTCAACCGTGATTTGGAACGGTTCCGAATACACGCCTACGCCAGCGCTATTCACAGCCACGGCAATGATATAACCAGTCGTGAAATCACCGCTCCCCCCAACAGCTTCCAGGAAGGCGTCCGTGCTGATGTCGATGCCGTAGACGTATGTGCGCACACCAGCATCGTCTGCCGAACCGGCAGTATTACCATTCACCGAAGCGATGAGCTTGAGTGCATCCGAGCCAACACCATAGGCGACCGGAGGTATCCTGTCGGCGGCACCCTCGGCGCTACTGACCTTTCTTAAAGCGACCGCAGCGTAGAAGTCCACGCGCGACACCGGGTTACTCGCAAGCCCTTCCACGCCCGGCACCTCGGCGGCAAACTCGATGTTGTTGGCGTCATCCGCCTCGACTGCTTCGACTGCCTTCGAGAACGCATTCGTTCCTGCAAGCTCTGCCCTGAGCTCGACCACGCCGTCATCTTCTACGGTCTCGTCGACCGTGAAGGTTTGGAAGACCTTGTCGTAGGCGGGGGCATCGTCCATTTCCTGATCCTCAAAGGAAATGTTTGTGGCAGCGGTCCGAATAAGGAACCCGTCGTTGTCAAGAGCAAGAGGACCTAGGGCACCTTCGGCCAGCTCGTTGCTGCTTCCAGCCTGGTCAACGGCGACAACCCCTATCGACAGGAGTTCCATAACGGTCGTCGGACTGGTGACACTATGCAGACCTCGGAGGATCTGCACCGTGAGGGGTGGTGATGTAAGGTGACTTTGTGTCAGAGCGGCGTTGTAGTCGTCGACCGCCACACCACCCTCTCTCGGCAGAACTAGGCCGCGATTACCAATCACAGCACCAGTACCAAGGTTGAGGTCCTGATTATCCTCAGCAAACCTCATTTCCGCCCAGTACTTGGCGATCGAGAGATTGTCCGTCACGGTAACGGTGAGAGGGTAGGAGCCTTTGTCATAGGCGCCAACGATCACGCCCACATTCGGGGGCTCGTTGTCATTAACGGCCGTTCTCACGCGCTGCTCAGAGCGATTGCCGGCCTTATCCCGCACCTCCGCCGTAAAGGTGTAGTAGCCGTCATCGGTGTCAGCAGCGACAAGGCCGCTCGTCGTAGCTAGAGGATCGTTGAAGTCAAGTCCCCCAGCGAGCTCGCACACTCCTGATACTGACTCCTCCCCAGCCGCGCCGCCCACGTCGGGGTCGTCGCCGCAAATCATCTTGCCATCCGTACCTCGGACTTCGACCTTCGCAAGCACGGGATCTGAGTGCAGACCGGACTTGCCTGTGGACCCGCCTGCGTCCGCCACCTGCACCTGGAACTCTTTCAGACTGGTGCCATCTTCCCTCGCACTAGAGGCCGAGAATTCGATCGTCGGCGCTGTCACATCCAAACCGGCCCGGATACCTGCGGGTATGTCCCCCCGGGCATCGGCTATGTCATCATCGTTCTCAGCGTCCTCAGCCATCTTGAGCACATCAACAGCTGCCTGGTAAGCTGCGTCAGTCACGCAGGGCTTCCCGGCTGACGGCAGCTTCGACTCGTTACCGAGCAGGTCCACAGCAGTAGCGATTACGCATGCGGCGTTCTTCTTCGTGGCCGCTGTGGGGAAGGCATTAGCAGTAGCCTCACGAGCGCCGTCGACAATAGACGGAGTGGTGGACGAGAACCTCAGCTGCGGAGCGTACCCACCGACACCCTCTTTGTCTTCGTTATAGACAAGCCACCCATCCTCATTTCTGCTTGAGTGATACTTGTCCAGGAAGTCCACGTCCCGGTTGACCCAGCCATCCTCACGATCGTTGGGGTTGACTTTGAAGTACGGTGCGTCTGGGCCTTCATAATCCAGGTAAAGCGGGAACACGTCATCGTTCAGAATATCTACCTCTGCATCCGCAATGACGAATACAGGGGAGTCTCCGGCCGGGTCAGTAACGACTTCATCAATTACAGTCGCAGCCGTGTTGCTTGTTGCATCGCATTCCGGAGTAAACGTGACTGAAGTTTCGGAAGTTTCGGTGGCAGCATCGGCGCCACAGAATGCGAGAAGCGTCACCGAAACCGAAGCAGCGCTGCCCCCCGAGTACAGGATCGGCAAAGCGGTCATCTCAAGCGCGGCCTCCGGGCCACCGTACCACCTCTGGCCCGTCTCCGAGTTCATCGCGCCTTCACCGAGACCACTCACGGTCACCTGCACGCCATCGTCATTGCCGAATTCGCGAGGATGGGATCCCGACTCGATGGGCTCGTCACTACTCGCAACCATGAGCTTTGCCGAGATCATGCGCTCACCGTTCATGTAGGTCGGCTCACCTGTGACCTCATCGTACTCGGCCGAATTAAACGACAGGACGAAGGGGTGTACGGCCTGCTGCGCCGCCCGTTCGCCATCCTCGCCCTCCGGGGCCGCCGCCACCACCGAGGCACCGTCAAAAGACCGGATTTCGGCCACAACCCCGTCCACGAGCACGGACAACTTCCTGAGCATCTGGTCGCCGAGCTCGACACTGAGCGTGACGCTTACCCTGCGGCTCAGGACCTCGTCGTCCTCGTCGTCCTTGTCACTGTTCTTGATCGAGGCAATGAACAGCAAGGCACGCTCAGCCATGTCCTCGAGTATCGTGAGCCCAGCGGCCGTGTTGACGGTCGCGCCACCCTTCGTCACGGCGGCGGTAATCGTCACTCCGCCTGCCGCGACAGCCGTTGCCGCGCAGCCCGCTGAGGTCATAATCACTGTCGCCTTGCTCGGATCCGACGAGGCACAGGTCCAGCTAGCCGCCTCGCCCGCCACCCCACCCGATACGCTGACGGCGAAGACAACGGTACCTCCCACCCCGATCGTTTGTGAAGCAGGAGCCATCGTGACCACGACCGGCGGCGGCGGCGGCGTCGGCGGCACCGGCGGCGCGACCGGCGCGACCGGGTCGTCATCGTCACCACAACTGGCCACGCCTATAGTGAGCGCGAGTAATGCGACACCTGCGAACCGAACAAACTTCTTCATGGCCCTTCTCCCTATCTGGATGAAAAACGCGCTCGACACGAGATCTAAAATGCGCTCGACCCTCTTTCTTTTCAAGGGTGCGTGATGGCACAGCTTACCGCCAACACCCGGAAGTGCGCAAGAGGCGAGGGGGAGCGGGAAACCAGCCGCCAGGGTCGGAGGCTTTTTTCGGGAACACCTTTCGCCATGTGACGGGGCCGGGCAGCTCGGCCCATTTCACGTCGGATCCCATCTCTTCATGCCATGAAACCTGTTTCCATTCATGCCATGAAACCTGTTTCCATCGGCTCCACTGTGCCGTTACTGTGCCCAGATTGATCCTTTCCTTATACAGCTCCTTATACAGCGGCGTCCAAAACGTTGTGCCGATCGACGGAGCCATCCGGCTTTCTCAAGCGGCTGATGATGTCCCAAACCCTGTGGGCGATCGTCCCGGGGGTAGGCTCTGTGACGTTATTCCGCGTGACTCTCACCCCCAGATTCCTCGCCCGGATCTCCTCACCCCTCTCAATCCTCTCCATCATCAGACGAACGAGCTCAGGATGGGAGTCCCCACCACAGAGGGTGAGCATTACCGCCAGCCACCGTTCAAACCGGAGCCCATCGTCGTCATCGCCTTGGATGGTGAGCTTGATGGGATCTCTTGCCATCAGAGTTTTAGAACCCCCCCGGGGGAGCAGGGGGGGACGCGACGGGCCCTGGGGGGGTGTAGAAGCGGCGTAGTGGTAGACGGTTGATTTTCACTGCTCCCTCACCCCGCGAATATCTCCAGTCAGGAACGCCGATCATAGGGCCATCGGCCCTCCGCAAGTCCCGCCCGAAGCATTCGACGTGACAGGGCGCTAGGTCGCCGCCGCCGGGGCAGCGGATTTGGCTTGCCGTTCAACATGGGCTCGGCTCCGGGCTACGGCGAAGCCCCTAGCGGCTAGATAGGGGGCCAGTTCGGCGGTAGACCCGGGAGAAGCGGACCTCCCCAAGATGCACCGCCAGCATAAGCCGAGCGGACCCGACCCCCCCAGGCAACCGGAAGACCCGGCCCGGCTCGCCGCAGCGACCTTCGGTCGCGCTTTCGACTCCCTCGGCTTGGGAGACATCACACACCCCTTTCTCGCTGGACCCCATCCTCGTTGCCAATCTACTGTCCAGTGAAATCAGGGGCGCTTCCGATTGGCACGGCTCCTGACCCTCACAGTCGCCTTGCGACCCAGACGGCTCGTCCGACGATGCGGATTTCATCGACGAGGCGTTCGTAGCTGTCGTACTCGGGGTTGGCCGACTTGATCACCACCCTGGGCGGTTCGGAGTGGGGCACATGCTCGATCCGCTTGGTGACGAGTCCCATTCCGTCCCAGATCACGAAGATGCCCGGCGGGACCGGGACCTGCCGGCTCACGTCGATCAGGATCCGGTCGCCGCTCGAGAAGAGCGGCTCCATCGAGTCCCCGTCGACAGTGATCATCCGCAGATCCTCTGGCCTGGCCTGGAATTCATGGCGGATGAGGGGATCGGCGAGAAGCCACGTCGCCTTGGTCTGCTCCACCTCTTCGTTCCAGGCCCCCGGGCCCGCCGCCGCGCGGACGTCGATCTCGGGCACCGCGCTGTAGCCCATCGGAACGGCGCGCGGGTCGGCCGAGGGCGGCTGTGGACGTGCTTCCCCACTCGGGGGCCGGCCGTGCTTGATCTCTTCTGGGCTGCAGCCCAGGTGCTTCGCCAAGGCCTCGCGGTCGTCCTCGGCCAGGACACGGGGCGTGCCCCGGTGGATGAACTGGTGCAGGTAGGCCGCGTTTCGTCCGATGGCGAGCGACGCCATCCGCAGGTTCGAGCGATTCTCCGCAATCAGCCCGAGGATCCGCTGGCGAACCGGGTCCATCGCCGTGTCGTCGTATCTCGTTGCCCGTCCCATATGGTGGGATATTACCTACTATATGTCGCCGGCACAACAGGACACCCCGACTCGGGGACGGCGAACGTAGGAATCACCCCGTAGCTCCTCGGCTCGACTGGTAGCACCCTCCGGGCGGGCTTCCGGCTAGAGCGGGCCGCCCACACGGCTGAATCCATCTCGATCAAGGCTTGCAGAGCGTCGAGCGGGTGTTCCGGGACCCGCTCGAGGCCACGCTGGCGGAGCGTCGCCGGACCCCCATTTCCGTATCTCGTTGCTCCGCAAGCACGTGGGAAATGTCCTATTTCCTACCGACTTGCGTAATTTGCCAACAGGGTATCTGGTGCACTGGTATGGAGAGCCTGACGAAGCAGTTCGAGGAGCGGATTGCGGAGTTCCTTCGGCGCACGCAGCTGACGCCGTCGGAGTTCGGTGAGCGGGCGATCGGCGACCGGAAGTTCTGTGGAGACTTGCGGCGCGGCCGTTCGCCGAGGTTGGCGACCGTGGACCGGGTTATGGCGTTCATGGAGGCCTACGAGGGGGCTGCGCACGGGGCTCGCGGTTCAACCAGCAGGGAGAGCCTCGGCGATTCTTCCTCGACAGCAGGAGAGACGGAGCGATGACACGAGCGGTCGAGCCGGGCAGGGACACCCCCGCCCGCATCATTCGGTTTCACCAAGTGCAAGCCCGCACGGGGCTGTCGCGGAGCACGATCTATCGGCGACTGGCCGGGGGCAGCTTCCCCCGGCCGCTATCGCTGGGCGCACGTGCGGTCGGCTGGATCGAGTCGGAGGTGGATGAGTGGATCCGCCAGCGGATCGCGGCGAGCCGCGGCGAGGCCGAGTGATCGGCGCATTCAATGGAGACTAAGGAGCAGACGATGCAACGTTTCATAAGGACGGTACGAGCGGCTGCGTGGGCCGCGCTGTGGATGCTCATGCCCGGTCAGCTCTGGGCGCAGGGGACGAGCCCGTGGGTGGAGGCGGTCAATGAGCTCCAGGCGCAGTTCACGGGTCCGATCGCGAGGGGGCTGTCGCTGATCGCGATCGTGGTGGGCGGGCTGATGTTCGCGTTCGGTGAGGGCGGTAGCAAGCGGACGCTGGCCGGGATCATCTTCGGTCTCGGGATGGCGATGGGCGCGGCGAACTTCCTGGCGTGGCTCTTCTGATGAGGGGCCTGAGGCGCTGGGCCGGCTATGCGGCGTTGAACCGTCCGCTGACGATTCTGGGGGTCGAGCGTAGGGGGTTCCTCCTCGTCGCGACGCTCGGGCTCGCGATGTGGAACGCGACGGCTTCGCTGGTGACGGGCGGCGTGGTGTTCGCGGTCGGCTTTGGGGCCGGATGGCTGGCCGGCCGCAAAGACCCGGACATGCTTGGCGTGCTCCGCGCCGGGACGCGTTATCCGGCCCGTTTCGACCCGGGCAAGTGGGCCGAAGAGCCGTGGCATCTCGTGATCCGGAGCGGGCGATGAGGATCTCCGCGGAGCTCCGGGACCACGAGGCGGCCGGCTCACTGGCCGAGGAGCTGCCCTACTGGGGCTGGCTCGAGGACGGCCGCACGTGCCTGACCCGCTCGGGCGAGCTGATCGCGGCCGGACGGCTAGCGCCTGCGGTGGTCGACGGGCGTTCGCCCGAGCAGATCGACCGCGTGCTGGGCCGCTGGCAGCGGTTGCTCTCGGGTTTGGACGCTGACACGCGCCTCTACTTCTATATGCTCCGCCGCCCGGCCTCGCCCGAGGCTGCTGACGACGAGGGTTCCGGCATCGTAGCGGTGTCGCAGCGTAAGCGCGGCGCGTTTCTCTCGCGCCGCGTGCAGCGGCTCGGGGCCTACCTGGTCTGGTCGCACGATCCCCGGCTCCGGGCGGTCGCCGACGGGCCAACATCGGGAAGAGCCTCCCGTCTCAGGCAGTGGTGGCAGCGCCACCGGGCGAGCGCGCCCACCTACCTCGGTTCCGAGATCGAGGCCGCCGCCGCCCGCTTTCGCGCGACGGTGGACGCGGGCCGTGCACTCGTGGAGGAGCACACGCCGATCGAGATGCTCGAGCCCGCCGAAGCCTCGCGGCTTCTCTCCGAGCTGATCAACCGTCTGTCGAGAGTCGAACCCTGAAGGAGTCGACGTCGGGGAACGGTCGGACGTAGACTTCCGCCCGACCCGTCTCGTTAGAGGTGTACGCAAGCCAGCGCCCGTCCGACGACAGAGCCGGGTCTTGCTCCGCAAACTCGGCGGTCGCAACGAGCGGTATCGTGACGCTATCCACGCCCGGCCGGAAGCCCACGATGTCGCGTTCGCCTATTACCGATGCGTTCGCAAGTGTGCGGAATACCATCCATTCGCCGTCTTCCCTCCACTGGCCCTGGTAGAGGCTGCGTTGATCGTCGAGCAACAGCTCCGGCGCTCCTGTCCCGTCAGCACGCCTCTGCCATACATCGTAGTTTCCTCCCGACTCACTCTTGACGTAGGTCACGAACTGACCATCGGGGGCCCAAACGGGGTACCTCTCAGCCCTGTCATCGAACGTCAGCCGCTCGAGCGGACCGTCGGGCAGCTGTTTGATCCAGATGTCTACGTTTCCGTCAACCTGCCTCGGGAAAGCCACCTGCGCTCCGTCCGGTGAGAGGCCCCATCCGTAGTTCGCACTGGGGGTTTCGAACCGCCAGCCCGGTTCGACAGGGGCCGCATCTCCCGAGCGCGTCACCCAGACTAACTCTGTGGTCGTCCCCGTCACGCCCCCGGCCGAATAGATCAGCGTCCCGCTCTCTGACACCGCATAAGTCACCAGGCCACTTGTGGCATTGACCGTGAGATCCCCGGCCACCGGCACCGGGGGGCCGGTAAGCTCTGCCGTGCCGGGGTCGATGGGGGCGGCCATGAGGGCACCGTCCGGTGTTCCGAAAAGCAGGTGCCCCGTCGAAGCGTAGCGTGGGTTGTTTCCTAAAGTGAGGAGTCTTCTCTCGTGAGTGTCGAGGTCGATAGCCCAGATCTCGGCATCCTCACCGGTCACGGAATACCACACCTGGAACACCCCCATCCTCCCGCCGGGAAGGACCCTGAGATTGCCGTGTATCGTTTCGGGTCCTAGAAGCTCGGTAACGATCTCGACCGCCTCGCTACCTCCGCCCGTGGCTGGAATTCGGCCGAGCCCTCGCCCGCCGTTGAAATACAAAGTCCCGTCGGTAGCCCAATCTGTGACCATGTAGACTTGATTGAGCAGCGTCCGGCTCGCGCCACCTTCTGGCGCCACCACTCGTAATGGAGCGGGAAATCCAGCAACGAAAGCTACTTCTCCCCCGTCAGGCGACCGAGCGAACGTTACCGCACCTTCGGTTCCACGAATGGGTGCTGCATCGAGGTCGGCCCACCGCCGAGTCCACAACTGTGAGCCCTGGCCTGACTCGCCCGGTCCCACGTACACCAACACGGAGCCGTCCGTCGTGAACTCCATCATGGTCCCTGTCGGACCCTGCCGCTCCTCGAAGAGCAACGCGAATCGGGTGACCGGCGTGGGAGGCTGGGGGCGGAAGAACGACCAGGCCGCGAAGACACTGGCCAGAACAGCGACTCCGGTGAGCGTCAAGAAACGGGGGGGGCGGGTGGTCCGACGGGTCTCGAGGGTTTTCAGCGGCGGGAAGTGCGGCAGCGGCGCGTCGAGGAGCTGAAACAGCCGATGGGGCTCACTCAGGTCCTTGAGGCGATGCTCCCCGAGATCGAGGACCCCGAAGCCGGTGTCGTCTTCCTCGATGAGGCCATGCGTCGTGTGCGAAAGGAGAACCTGGCCGCCGTGCGCTGCCGCGCAGATGCGTGCCCCGCGGTGGACACCTCGAGCTACAGCATATAGTGCACGACTGCTGAGCTGATACCGGATATAGGGTGGCTCCCTTGACAACTCGAGAACGCTGCGTAGCTTAGGGCGCGTAGCTATGGAGCTACAGAGCGAAGCGAGCGAAACGGCGTTTTGACAGCCCGGCCGCAACACGTTGGAGGTGGGGAACTCGATGTCGGTGAGATCCTCACTGCAAGGCGTGCGGCCGGGTTTTTTTCCCGACCTCCCTCTGGCTCCTCTACCACCTCCCGCCCTACTTTGTCCTCCGGCCCCGAGTGCCCTTAAAGCTCCCATCCATATTGGAGGTTCCGGTGCGACGCTTAAGCCTCTTGCTGCTCCTTGTCCTGCCCCTTCCCGCCCTCGCTCAGGAACCCACCCACCCGCTCGACGAGCTCACCGCCACTGAGCACTGGGCACTCTACGAGACCCTCCGCGCACACGACGGCGTCGAGGAGGAGGTCGAGTTTCTCTATGCCGGGCTGAACGAGCCGCCCAAGGCCGAGATCCTGGCTTGGCGGCCCGGCCGGCCGTTCGGCAGACAGGCGCGGGTACATCTGGTCCAGTCCCACACGGGCTACGAGGCCGTGGTGGACGTGGCCAACCGCACCGTCCTCGAGTTTCGCGAGGTCACCGACCGTCAGTACATGCGGGGGCCCATGGACCGGCGCGCCCTGAGCGAGCTCAAGGAGCACCCGGACATGGTGGCCGCCTTCGAGGCTCGGGGAATCACGGACCTGAGCAAGGTGCGGTGCAGCGTCGGTTCCGACGCCTACTTCGATACGGAAGAAGAGCGCGGCCGGAGGGTGGGCCGGGCTCGGTGCACGAACCAGGTGGGACGGGTGTCCGGCCTGGGCGTTCCCATCGAAAACCTCGTCGCCATCGTGGACCAGCAAAGCGGCGATGTGCTCCGGATCATCGATGATGGCCCCACCGGCGCCGCCGCGCCCTCCATCGGAGAGCACCACCCCGAGGCACTGGGGCCGGCCCGCAAGCCGCTACCCCCCATGATCATCTCCCAGCCCGAGGGACCCGGCTACGAGCTCGACGGCCATGAGGTGAGCTGGGAGGGCTGGCGCTTCCACTTCCGGGTGGACCAGCGCCGGGGCCTCGTGCTTTCGCGGGTGGGTCATCAGGAGGGTGACGAGTTCCGGTCGGTGCTCTACCAGGCATCCCTTTCCGAGCTGTTCGTCCCCTACCAAGACCCCGCGGAGCCCTGGAATCACCAGGCCTACTATGACCTCGGCTCGTATCCCTCGAGCTTCGGCGGCGTGGCAAGCGCCATGGAGCCCGGACGGGACTGTCCGGCCCACGCTACCTTCTTCGACACATGGGTCGTGCAGCCCGATGGGGCGCCGAGGGAACGACAGCGCGTGGCCTGCCTGTACGAACGGCCCGGAGCCGAGCCGGCATGGCGCCACACCCGCGACGGTGGCGTGGTGGAGAGCCGCGCCCGCCGTGACTTGGTCCTTCGCATGATCATGGGAGCGGGGAACTACGACTACCTCTTCGACTGGGTCTTCATGCAGTCTGGTGTAATCCGTGTGAACCTGGCTGCCACGGGAATCGACCAGATGAAGTCCGTGAGAGCCAAGAACGCCACAGAGGATACGGGCAATTCCGACGGTCGCTACGGGCGGTTCGTGGCTCCCCACCTGGTGGCCGTGAACCATAGCCACGTCTTCAACTTCAGGTTCGACTTCGACATCGATGGGCGGGACAACAGCCTGGTCGTGGACCGTCTCGTCACCGAGCGCCAAGGCAACGACAACCCCCGGCGCAGCGTCTGGCGGGTCGAAAGCGAGGTTGCCAAGCGCGAAATAGACGCCAAGCGCACGGCCTTGCTGACGGCTCCGGAACGCTGGCGGGTGGTGAACTCATCTCGGATCGGTCCCACCGGCTACCCCAGCGGCTACATGGTCGAGGGACACGGGATCATGAGCCTCCTGAGCCAGGACGATTACCTGCAGCAGCGCGCCGGGTTCACCGAACACACGCTCTGGGCCACCCAAATGAACCCACGGGAGCTCTTCGCGGCCGGTGACTACCCCACCAATGGTGCCGCTGGTCAGGGACTTCCTAAGTGGACCGAGGCCAATCGGGACATCGAGAACACCGACATCGTGCTCTGGTACACGACCGGCTTCCATCACGTGGCCCGTCCGGAGGATTGGCCGATCCTTCCGCTGGAGCTTCACGGCTTCAATCTCATCCCAGCAGGGTTCTTCGACCGAAATCCGGCCATCGATCTGCCGCGGTGATCTCGAGCGGGCCCAGGGCGCCTCTACAGCCGACCCTTGGCCCTGGTGCGTCTCGCATGAAGGCGCCGCGATGTCCTCGCCGACAGCGCGGGACTCATCGCTGGGGAGCGGGCTCAGGTAATGAGGATGGCGAGAAACCTGGCGCCCGTCTCTGCTGTGGTGGCGAGGACATTAATAGCCCCGTACAGAAGGGTACCGAGTATCAAGAGCCCGATGAGCGGGTGACGCTGGAGGAATCTCTGAGCGGGTTTCTTCGTTCTGCACCACGGGCAAGCATCTGCTCTGGGACTCACCATGTGACCGCAATCGCGGCACGGCTTCAAGCTCGCCATGCGTCTCCCCCCCTCGTCCACGGCATCGGGCTCGACACTGCTTTCTGCATGCCGAATTCGGGTCCAGTCACGGAAAAATGTGTTTCTCATTGCAAAGTAGGTGACGGTTCTCATTTCGACAACCGAGCGAGCCCCTCTATCCCACAGACGTAGCTATACTACTCGGTTCTCGAGGATACTGTTGATGCGATAACCCACGTTTTCCCGGTCAGTGCCGGCTTTGAGTAACGGAAACATATGCTTCCTTCCTCGCCGGCGGCCGTTCCCCACCTGCCTCACAGTCGCACTGACCATCGGCGAGTACTGGCGTCCGCTCGTGCGACATCCCACGTTGAATCGCCGCACGATCTGACGCGGCATGGGCGAGCCACCCACGAAGAGGAGGCTATCATGTCGACGACGCGATCGTTTCTGCTTTTGGGCCTCCTTGCAGTACTTCCCGTTTGCGCATCCGCGCAGGAGATCGGGCCGGCGCGTGGCAGCCTTGTGATCAGCGGTGGTGGCGAAACAACGAGCCACATCAGGGAGCGGTTCATCGAGCTGGCCGGCGGCCCCGACGCTCCGATCGTGGTCGTTCCCACGTCCGGCCGGGATGACGAGAGATACAACGCGTCTTGCCCGTGCCTACAACGCTTTCGGGATGCCGGCGCGCGGAATCTGACGGTGCTGCACACGTGGGATCGGAACGTAGCCAACACGAACGCGTTCGTGGAGCCGCTACGCCAGGCACGCGGAGTTTGGTTGTAGGGCCCCATCCTCCGAAGCCGCGGAAACCGCCGTCCAGTCAAGCCAGAGGAGGCCGAACTGATGTCGCAGAACCTGGAGCTAAATCGCAGAGCGTTCCTCAAGAGTGCGGGAGTGACAGCGGTCCTTGGCGCCGTCGGTACGAAATCCGCGTCGGCGATCCAGGCGAGCAATCTACCGGCCGCGCCGCCCTATCCCACGTACGACTTCGATGAGGTCTTCGACCGCGTCGGCACCGACTGCAGCAAGTGGGACAGCCCCATCGCGACTTTCGGGGAGGATATCGAGGTCGCGATGGGGATCGCGGACATGGACTTCCGAGTGGCCCCGTGCGTCACCAGGGCCCTTGCTGAGCGCTGCGCGCACGAGAATTGGGGCTATCTGAGGAGGCCTGAGTCGTACGTCCAATCGATCGTGGACTGGAACAAGCGACGGTACGGTCTGGACATCGACCCCGAAACCGTCGTTTTGAACACCGGCGTCCATGCGGGCCTCATCGCCGGACTGCAGACGTTCTCGCCTCCCGGATCCCGGGTACTTCTGACCGCTCCAGTCTACAGTGGGTTCTACAGTGATCTCCGCTTCACCAGGACCGTGCCCGAAGATAGTCCCATGAGGCTCGTCGACGGGCGCTACTCGATAGACTTCGAAGACTTCGAGCGCCGGGCCAGTCGCACCAACGTGTTTATCCTCTGCAATCCACAGAACCCGACGGGCAACCTGTGGTCTGCGGAGGACATGACGCAGATGGGAGAAATCTGCCTCGAGCACCGCGTCGTCATGCTCGTCGACGAGATTCATTGCGATTTCGTCAGAAGCGACGAGCAGTACATACCGTTCGCGAGTCTGCCCAATAGGGAGATCGTGAACAACAGCATCACGTTCAAGTCGGCGAGCAAGTCGTTCAGTCTATCGGGCATGAAGGCCGCTTGGTACTTCTCGACCAACCGAGACTACGTCGAGAGGGTGACGGCGAACACGAGAGCGGACTTGAATACGCTCGGCATGGTCGCGACCCGGGCCGCCCTGACCGAAGGGGACGAGTGGCTGGACGAGTCGCTCGTGTACCTCGACGGCAACCACGACTTCGCCGAGACCTACATCAGGGACCACATGCCGCTCGTGAAGTACCGGAAGGCCCAAGGAACGTACCTGGCCTGGCTGGACGTCAGTGAGGTCGTCGAGAGGATCGGCGCCGAGCGGACGGCTACCGAAGAGAATGCGATCTCGGAAACAGAAGTGACGCCTGAGAGGATCGTTCAGCGGTGGTTCGCCGAGAACGCGAGGGTCTACCTGAATCCCGGATCGTCCTACGGCACCGGGGGTGCGGGACACATGCGCATGAATCTCGCGACCACCCGAGGGCTCGTAGAACGGGCCCTCGAGAATATGGCGAGTGCGCTAGCGGAGGCGTAGGACGCTACCGCCCGGCGGCTGGGTACACCGCCGGGCGGTAATGAAGAGCCGTCGAGGTCCTCAGGTCAATACGTTACGCCAATACCTTCCGGAACACCTGGACCGCCATCTCCATCTCCTCCATCGTCCCGAGCGAAATCCGGGAGTACGTGTGCTCCAGGGGCGGAAAGTCCCTGCCTACGCGCACCTTCTGTGCCAGGCACGCGTCGCGGAACTCGCTCGCCGGACGCCCGAGGTCCAGAAAGATGTGGTTGGTGTGGCTGGCGGGTGTCTCGAACCCCATGTCCCGGAACGCCGCGAGCGTGAACTCGCGAACCCGGGCGTTCTCCTCGCGTTCCTCATCGATATGTCCCGTATCCGTGAGCGACGCGATCGAGGCGGCGGCGGAAAGCGTGTTCACGCTACCGAGACCCCACGCCGAACGGATCGCACTGAGGGTCTCGAGTTGGCCGATCGCGTAACCGACCCTCAGACCCGCCATCCCATGTGCCTTCGACATGGACCGGGTGACAAAGACGCTCGAAAACTCCTGTGTCAACGGAGCCGCGGTCCTGACCGCCGGGTCAGACGCATAGTCGATATACGCCTCGTCGAGCAGGATCTTCGTGTCGGGTGATGCCCGCATCACCCGTCGGACAAAGTCCTCCACATCAGCCGCCTTGTGCACCGTCCCGGTCGGATTGTTCGGGTTGCAGAAGAACACCATGCCCGCCCCGGGCGCGGCCGCTACCATCGCATCGATATCCAGTCCCAGCGAGCCGTCGACGGGGATAAACTTGATCGGCGCGCCGATCCGGCTCGCCGTCGCGTCGGGCCTGCCATAGCTCGGCGCCCCGGTGACCAGCGGCTTGGTCGCCGAACAGAAGGCGCGGGTCGCTCCCTCGAGGAGGGGACCCGAGCCCGTAGACACGATGACATTCTCGTCCTCGACGTGGTACTTCTCGGCGATCGTCGTTACCAGCTCGTTCGTGTGGTCGGGCGGATAGCCCCGCCCCGCCCTGAACGAGATCGTTTCGTGCAGCGCCTGCATCGCATTCGGGCCAGGTCCCCGGGCGTTCTCATTGGAGCTGATCCGGAGGATGCCGTCGTCATAGGGCATCTGCTCCACCTCGGGCTCGAACTCCTCCGCCTCCAGGCCACGGCCGATGATGAGCGAGCTGGAAAGGACTCCGGCCGTACCCATGCCGACCGTTTGAGCGAACCCGCGACGTGTCAACGACATGACATCCTCCCTGCACCGGCTAAGCCGGCACGCTGAAAGAACGGACTGACTCGCGCCGCATCATAACGCCATTGAGGCGCGAAATCCAAGTACGGTTGGTACGGAGATGAGCTCCGACCGGCTCTACCCAATCACGGCAACGCGTACGCCACAAGCGAGCCCGGAAAGTCCGTTCGGAAGCTACCGATCTGCACGACGACGTACTGCTTGCCTTCGTGCATGTAGGTCATCATCCCGTACTGGCCGGGGGCCGGAAGATCGACGCTCCCCAGGATCTCGCCGGTCCGCTTGTCGCGGGCATGGAGCTCCAGCGGAGCGTCGGGGTCATACTGCGCTTCGCCTTGACTGAGCGCCCTGGTCTGGACCAGGAGATCGCCCGCGACCATCTGGATCGACCAGCCGACTCCCCCCGAATTGGGAACGTCCACGCCCGCCAGAAGCGGGTGGTTCCTGATCCGCTCGGGAGTCTCGCCGACCGGCAACGACCAGATGCGCCTGCCCATGTTCATCTGGAAAGCCGTGAGCTGGTTGTCCATGGGCTTGTAGAGCCGCAGGCCCTCGATCGTCGGCAGCCCCCCGCCGCTGCCGGGTAACCACGCTGATACTGTGGTGCCCGTGGTGGGAGTACTGTTGGGGGTAGCGCCGCCATCACCAGGTACGGCATAGGCCGTGACCTCCCTGTCCTCCCCGCCCGTGGGCTCCATGAACCCGGGGGCGTTGCAGCCCCGTCTGTGCGACGCGTACATCATTCCCGTGGTGGGATCCGCGACCGGAGGGTGGGGAATGACGTTCCCCCCCGCTGTGCAGCCGACGTTGTTGACGAAGTCGTTGTCGTGGTCGAAGGGAAGAGGCGGCACGTAGAGACCCCCGATCTGGTACTGACTCAGCATGATCTGCGCCTGCGCCTTCAGATCCGGCGTGTAGTCGATGACGAACTCTTCGGTCAGCCCGCTCAATATGATCGGGTCGACAGGTTCCGGCAGCGTCGGGTAGGGCTGCGTGGCCGCCGTATAGTTTCCGGGGACTTGGGTCTGAATGACCGGACGCTCCTCGATGGGCCAGATGGGCTCGCCGGTCTCCCGGTTGAACGCGAATACGAGGCCCTGCTTCGTGTTCTGGATGACCGCGGGGATCTCCTCTCCGTCCACCGTCAGATCCATCAGAATGGGCGCCGCCGGAAGGTCGTAGTTCCACTGGTCGCTGTGGTGGATCTGGAAGTGCCACCTCCGCTCGCCCGTCTGGACGTCCAACGCGAGGAGGCTGCCGCCGAAGAGGTTGTGCCCCGGCCGATGGCCCGCATAAGTCTGGACCGTCGAGGCGTTCGTCACGAAGTACACGAGCCCCAGCTCCGGGTCGGCGGACGCGGGAGCCCATGACGACAGGTCGCCCGACCACTGCCAGGCGTCGTTCTCCCACGTCTCGTGGCCGAACTCCCCGGGCCGGGGAATGATGTGGAACTTCCAGAGGAACTCTCCGGTTCTGGCGTCGAACCCCATGATGTCGCCCGGGATGTTTTCGACCCGGGTCTGGCCGTAGCTGGGCTGGTGGCCCACGAGGACCACGACCACCCCGTTCACCACGATCGGCGGCGCCGAGGCGGTGACCATGCCGAGCTCCCTCGGGACCCCGTAATCGGGGTCGTATGGTCCTTCGTCCCAGCGCTCCCACGGGCCCCAGCCCTCCAGGAGCTGCTGGACCAGGTCGACGACCCCGGTCTGTGAGAAATCATCGAGCGGTACGGGTGCCCCCCAGTCCTCCAGGGGCCGGCCCGTCTTGGCGTCGAGCGCCCAAAGGAAAAAGCCGGGGGTCGTGATATAGATCACTCCGCGGCCGTCCACCTCACCGTACGCGACCCCCTTCCCATAAGACCGCCTCGGAGAACGCAAGAATCTGGTGGTCTCTGGCTCCCGAAAGACCCAGAGCGTCTCGCCCGTGGCGGGATCGATCGCCACCACCTGCCGGCGCGGAGTGGCCACCGTGTAGAGCATCCCGTCGACGTAGATCGGGGTGGAGCGGGCAAAGTAGTCGATGTTGGGGCCGAAGTTGTCGCCCCGCCAGATCCACTGCACCTCGAGGTCCTCAAAGTTGTTGGCGTTGATTTGGCTCAGGGGCGAGGAGCGGGTGTGCCCGGCATCGCCACCCAGATAGCGCCATTCACCGTTCTCGGTCCCTGTCAAGCGCTGGGCGAAGGCGCTCGCCGCCGCTGTCATCAAGACTGCGAACCCGAGGCCGAGGCAAGACACCAGAGTCCGCGTTCGGAAGGGTCGAAGCTCAACTTTCATCATGTTCGTCATCCCTCATTCCTCCCTGATTCCTCGCCTCAATGGAGCAGAGTCGTAACCCTTATGGAGTTGCGACCGATGGAACCGTCCTCTCAATCACGGGTTGGAGTCATTCGATCCCTGCGCCTCCATTCTCTCCTCATAACGCGCGCCGCTCAGAACGCCGGCCATACTGTAGTTCCCCTCGTGGCAGGCGTACTCGTAGAGCATGTCGTCGAACTTATTGAGCGGGACCTCTCCTCCCCAGGCTTGAGTGTACATCGTCGGATCCTCAACGGTGAATTCGTAAAGGATCGTCTCTTCGTCGACCCGAGTGAAGCGTTCGGTCACCCTCATGTGCTCCGAGGGGGGGACTCCCTGGAGAGCCTGTTGTGGATTGAGGTTCGTCGTCTCGACCACGAGTGCGTCGCCCTCCCACCGAGCCCAAGAGTCACCGAACCACGGGCGTATGTGTGTGGGCAGCCGCGGCCCGTCACCGATCCGGATAATCCGCGCGTCGTGGATCATCTCGACCATAATCATCACGTGATCCGCCGTCTGTACGATCGTGAAGTTGCCGTTGTAGGAGGTTTTGGGGACCATGGGGGGTCCGGCAGGGTTGGACGAGGAACTGTTAATGATGCAGCGTTCGCCGAGTGGTCTCAGCTCCGGGTGGTCGTAGAGGCCAAATTGGGCCCGGAGGTCCTCGTACTCCTGGACCTGCCGCTCGCCCTCCGGCGTGAGGGCCGGACGGCGCCCATTCGCCGGATGGGTGATAAGAGAGGTTCTGGGCTCGCCATCGACGATCGCTACCCGCGAGCCCCGATCCCAATAGACCTCGCTGTACTCCGCGCCACTCAGTCGACGCTCATTACTCAGAGACGCATCCCCTTGGTTGTCCTCCCTTCCGCACTCGACCGTCCCTGGGTTAGCGGGGCAATCTCCTGATGGCTGCTCCATCTCCTCCACTTCCGCCCATGTGAACACCGGACCCCTACCCTCTTCCCGCTCGAATGGAGTGAGCGTCATGTTCGTCCAGTTCCCCTGAAGGTCCGGATGGCCGTCGGGTGTCCTGGGGACTTCCCACTTCCCAGTGTCGGAGGCTCTGTTCTGCGCCGCCGCGGTCGTGACGACGCCAGGTGCTGAGGTTGCACAGAGAACGGCAAAAAACAGAGCCGAGTAACGCAACATCACTTCTTGGCCTCGGCCACCAAGCCCTCGATCACCCACCGCAATACGATTGCTCATTTCGACCTCCGTCTCCAGCGTGAATCCACGACTCTGACCAGCACTCTTATCAAATAGCCCTCTGAAGCTGTCTCTCAGTCACGGTTGTCGTCACTCGATCCCTGCGCTTCCATTTTCTCCTGGTAACGCGCACCGCTCAGAACGCCGGCCAGACTGTAGTTGCCCTCGTGGCAGGCGTACTCGTAGAGCTGGGCGTCCAGCTTCCTGATCGGGATCTCTCCGCCCCAAGCTTCGGTGTACAGCGTCGGATCCTCCACGGTGAACTCGTAAAGGATCGTCTCTTCGTCGACACGGGTGAAGCGCTCGGTCACCTTCATGTCCTCCGAGGGCGAGACTCCCCGGAGACGCTGTTGTGGATTGATGTTCGTGGTCTCGACTACGAGCGCGTCGCCCTCCCACCGACCCCAGGAGTTGCCGAAGTACGGACGGATGCTCTTGGGCATCGGGGTGGGCTCACCAAGCCGGATAAGCCGCGCGTCGTGAACCATCTCCGACATGATCATCACGTGATCGGCCGTCTGTACGATGATGTAGTTGGAGTTGTACGCTCCGACAGGGATCATGGGGGGGCCGGAAGGGGAGCCGAAAAGGATGCAGCGCTCGGCGAATGGTCTCAGCTCCGGGTGGTCGTATAAGCCAAATTGGTCCCTGAAGTCCTCGTACTCCTGGACCCGCCGCTCACCCTCCGGCGTGAGGGCCGGACGGCGCCCATTCGTCGGATGGGTGACCAGAGAGGTTCTGGGCTCGCCATCGACGATCGCTACCCGCGAGCCCCGTTCCCAATAGACCTCGTTGTACTCCGCGCCACTCAGTCGACGCTCATTACTCAGAGACTCATCCCGTTGGTTGTCTGCCCTTCCGCACGCGACGGTCCCTGGGTTAGCCGGGCACCCATCTCCTGGCCGTTCGATCTCCTCGACTTCCTCCCACGTGAACACCGGACCCTTACCCTCTTCCCGCTCGAACGGAGTGAGCGTCGAGTTCGTCCAGTTCCCCTGAAGGTCCGGATGGCCGTCGGGTGTCCTCGGGACCTCCCATTTTCCGGCGTTGGAGGCTCTGTTCTGCGCCGCCGCGGTCGAGACGACGCCGGGCGCTGCGGTCAGACAGAGAACGGCTAGAAGTAGAGCGGAGTAACGCGACATCACTTCACGGCCTCGACCACCAAGGCTTCGATCACCCACCGCAATACGATCGCTCATTTCAACCTCCGTTCCCGCGTGATCCACGACTCTGACCGGCACTCGTATCCAATAGCCCGCTGACGGCCTTATCAAATGGCCCTCTGACCTGTGGGGATAACGTGAGGGGCAGAACCGAAGCGGTCAATATATGGGGCCCCACGGCCTGACATATGGGGCGCTAAGGCCTGACATGTTTTCGCAACTGATGTGGCGCCACGTCCGCTAGCCGTCTTTCGGGTCAGACGCCCACCGCCTAAGGTTCTGGCTCTGCTGAGCAGCGGTTCTCGAACGAGAGGGAGGGAGAGATCTCCGACAAAGTCGCGACTTTCGACAATGGGAGGACGGTCTCTGTGCTGTTCACCGCGGCCGTCTTCGTGGCGGCGGCGCTGCTCTTCGTCGTGCAGCCGATGGTGGGCAAGATGGTGCTCCCCCGTGCGGGGGGGGCTCCTCAGGTGTGGAACACTTCCTTGCTTTTCTTCCAGACGGCTCTGCTGGCGGGCTACCTGTACGCGCACGTCAGTGTCAGATGGCTCGGCGTGCAGCGCCAGGCGCTCCTCCACGTGGCTGTCCTCGCGCTCCCGCTGCTCGTCCTGCCGATCGCGCTCCCCGATACGTATCCGGCCGAGGGAGCTCGATTGTCACCCTGGGTCCTGGGCGTTCTCACCGTCGCCGTCGGGGCCCCCGTCTTCGTGCTCGCCGCAGCAAGCCCCCTTCTCCAGCGCTGGCTCGCGTCAACGACGCACGAGGATGCAGGGGATCCGTACTACCTTTACGCCAGCAGCAACGCGGGAAGCCTGGCGGGCCTCCTCGCCTACCCCTTGCTTCTCGAGCCTTTCCTCTCCGGTAGCGACCAATCGCGGCTGTGGGCGTTCGGCTACGCAGGGTTCGTCGGGCTCGCGCTCCTGTGTGTCTTTACGGCGCTGTACTCCGCGCGCATGCGACCCGAGGCCCTCACGTCGCCGCTTCGCGAATCGAGTCCAGTCGAGGGTGCGAGACGAGTCGACGGTGCCGTCACGTCGCAAGACCGCCTTTTCTGGGTAGCGTGTGCGGCCGTCCCGTCGGCCCTGCTGCTCGGCGTGACTCAGTATTTGACGAGCCAGATCGCACCGGTATCACTCTTATGGGTTCTCCCGCTAGCGGTGTACCTCGGAACCTTCATCGCCGCTTTCTCGCGACGCGAGGTCGTGGCCGTGTCATGGTCTTCCCGTGTCCTGCCGATCCTCACCATCGTGATGACCGTTGTCCTGGCTCTGCGGATCGACCGCCCGGCTTGGGCCATCACCCTCCTCCACCTCGCCGTGCTCGCGTCGGCCGGAATCCTGTGTCACCGACGTCTCGCAGAACGCCGACCGCCCACGACCCATCTCACGGAGTACTACCTCCTCATCACCACCGGCGGCGTCCTCGGCGGCGTCTTCAGTGCCCTCCTGGCTCCGTACCTGTTCAACTTTCTGGCGGAGTATCCGATCGCCATCGTGCTGGCTTGTCTCTTCCGGCTGCCGATCTCCGCGAAAAAGCGGGAGGTGGGCGTGAGCCGCTTCCTCTACAGGGGGCGGAAGCTGGACGTCCTCCTTCCGGGGGCGCTCGCCCTTTACATGCTCACTCTAGCGTCCTTCATCGAGTGGTTGCCAGCCAGCGTGACCGCGATTTTTCTAGTGGTCGTGCCTGGAGCCGTCTGTTTCACCTTTTCCCCGCGTCCCATGCGCTTCGTTCTCGGCCTCTCGGTCCTCCTCGCATCGGCCGAGTCTGGTCGGATGTACGGAGGGAACCTTCTCCACGGTGAGCGCACTTTCTTCGGGATCTACCGCGTCTCCCATGACGTCTCGAGTCAGGTCAATATCCTGTCCCACGGATCGACCATTCACGGTGTCCAAAGCGTAGATCCCGCCCGGGCTCGTGAGCCCCTCGCCTACTATCACCCTACCGGACCGGCGGGTAACGTCATGCTCGCGACGGCCGGGCAACCAGAAAAGCGCAATGTAGCGCTCGTGGGCGCCGGCACGGGGGCACTCGCGGTGCTTGCAGGTCCCCACCAGTCCGTGACGCTGTACGAAATCGATCCGGCCGTCGTAAGGATCGCGGAGGAGTCAGAGTATTTTACCTATCTGTTCAATTCACGCGCCTCCATCGAGACAGTGGTCGGCGACGGGCGCCTCGCCTTGTCCCGGAGTACACGACGCTTCGACCTCATCGTGCTGGACGCGTTCTCATCCGGAACGATCCCCCTTCACCTTCTCACGCGCGAGGCGCTCCTCTTGTATTTGGATCGGCTCACGCCCGGTGGAGTGCTTCTCTTCCACATCTCCAATCCCTATCTGGAGCTCGCGCCTGCTCTCGGAGCACACGCCCGTGACCTCGGGCTGGCCGCGTTCGAGTGGGCAGATGAGAGAGGGGAAGCGGACCTCGAGCGGGGGATCTTCGGATCACACTGGGTGCTTATCGCGCGGACCATGGAGGACCTGACATACCTACCGACCGCGGGGTGGCGGCCACTCGACACGCCACCCGTTACCCGCGCGTGGACCGACGACTTCTCCAACCTTCTGTCGGTGCAGGTGTGGAATTGATCATCGGTGACTTTCACCCTCAAAGCCGTAGTCGCACCCGCCGTTATTCCAAACAGCAATGGCCGGAGGCGACATTCGCCTCCGGCCACGTCGAGCCCGCTGGTGCATCTAGCTTGGGAGCTGGTCTATCCAGCTTGAGAGTTAGGTACCGAGCGTTTCGAAGGTTAGGTACCGAGCGTTTCGAAGGTTGGCGCGTCCAGCCCGCAGACCGTCCCACCATCCTGAGAGTCGAGGGACTCGTTGTCATGCTCGGCGCCGTGGCGGCCTTTCAGGCATTGGACGGGTCCTGGGGCTTCTTCGACCGCGCCCTGGGCTACGGGCTGAAAGACGTCTCCGGCTTTAAGAACACGCATCTTCATCGTGTATGAGCCCTGGAGGGCCGGGGGGCCGGGCTAGCTGACAAGCGATTGCTACTGTCACATACAGCACGAGGGTCGCGCGCTGCGCACGCGGAGGGCAAATTGGTCACGCGTCGAAGGGTCGAAGCTCAGTGAAGGAGGGCTGTATGCGGTTCGCCGTGGTCGGCACAGGCGGTGTGGGCGGGTACTTCGGGGGGCAGCTCGCTCGGGCCGGCCACGAGGTACACTTCATCGCGCGCGGTCCGCACCTTGCCGCCATCCGGGAGCACGGCCTCCGCGTCGACAGCATCGGGGGAGACTTCGTGGTCAATCCGGTGGACGCGACTGATGATTCCGCTGCCGTGGGCCATGTCGATACCATTATCGTTGCCGTGAAGACATGGCAACTCGCGGAGGCCGCAGGGCAAGCCCGGTCCCTCGTAGGCAGCGAAACTGTCGTGCTCCCATTGCTCAACGGTGTCGACGCATCCAACGAACAGATCGATATACTCGGCCAGGATCACGTACTCGGTGGCGTTTGCCGGATCGCGGCGGAGATCGCTGAGCCGGGTCGCATCCGTCACAGTGCGATAGAGCCTTCCATCATGTTTGGTGAGCTTGACAATTGACAGAGCGCCCGAGCGGTGGCACTTTTGGGCGCCTTGGTCGACGGGGGAATTCAGGCCGAGATCGCGCCGGACATCAACGTCGCGCTTTGGGAGAAGTTCATGTTGATCGCCACATGGAGTGGCATTGGCGCTGTGACCCGAGCTCCGGTCGGCGCTTGGCGTGCATCGCCCGGCTCGCGCTCGATGGCGGAAGCATGCCTTCGCGAGATTCTAGAGCTGGCCCACGCGCGCGAAGTACCCATGCCGAACGATCACGTCGTGACAATGTTGAAGGTCATCGACGGCGTCCCCCCCGAAAGCATGGCCTCCATGCAGCGAGACATCATGTCCGGGCGCCCCTCGGAGCTCGAGGCTCAAAACGGGGCAGTGCTTCGGCTCGGCGCCGCGGCAGGCGTGGCCACCCCGACGCATTCGTTCATCTACCACAGCCTGCTTCCTCAAGAGGACGTGGCCCGTAGCAATTTGTGATGAAGGCGGTCGATAGGGTGGTATGATGAGAACCATCGTGTCGTTAATCGAAGGCGAGTTCCACCGCTACAAGGCCCTTGGCGAGGGCGCCCTGGATCAGATGACGCCCGAGCAACTCGTGGAGGGCTCCACGGTGACCAATTCGATAGCGACGCTCATCTGGCACGTCTCCGGCAACCTCGAATCGCGGTTCACGGACTTCCTCACATCTGACGGTGAAAAGCCCTGGCGTGACCGGGAGTCAGAATTCGAAGCTAGAAGTGCGTCGCCCGTCGAGATCCGGGAGAAATGGGACAGAGGCTGGGGCGTGCTGCTCACTACGTTGAGTGAGCTTCAGGATACCGACCTCTCGAGAATGGTCACGATTCGGGGGGTTGAGTCGAGGGTGGACGAGGCCCTTTTCCGATCGCTCGCGCACACGAGCTACCACGTCGGGCAGATCGTGTTCGCCGCGAAACGTTTTCTCGGAGAGTCGTGGAGATACCTCAGTATCCCGCCTGGGGGCTCCGCGGCTTCGCGTTTCCCTAGAACGAAAACAGGTACGTGACCTTCAGGAGGAGCTGCCGATCGCGGAACTCCTCTATGAAAGGATCCAAGGCGATGGGAGTATCGCGACGCACTTCGTCGTAGACGACGTAGATGTCGCTTCCGGGTCGGAAGATGTAGCGGAGCCTCGCGCTCGTGCTCCACTGCTCGGACAAGGAATTGTACTGCGTGAGGCTCCGGAGCGAGACAGTCGGCGAGAAGGCATAGTCGATCTGGAGCGATGCGATGTCGGCTTTGAACGCGCCGTTCGGTATTTCCACGTCGTTGCGCGATACGCTCGCGGACGTGGCGAGCTGGTCGGTCACCCGGAGGCCGGCTGTCACCCTCAGGTCCGTCCGGTTCCCGTCGTAGAACGTTTGTGGCGAATAGCTGAGGCGGTAGAAGAACTGGCGCGAAGGATCGCTGCGGAACGAGAAGCTCCAGGAGTGGAACCGGTACTTCCCGGGGTCGATTGCCACTCCTCCGACGCTGAACGGATTGTCGATCCGCTCGAAGACGCGATTGTGGGTGACGGTGAAGTTGGCACCGTTGTCGAAATTCGTGCCCACCATGTTGTGGAACTCGCGCGTCATGAGACGACCAGTCTGGTCGGTGATGTTGACCACGTTCCACATCGGATCCATCATCCGGATGCCCCACTTCCCGGGTCTCGGGTTGAACTCGAGGTGGAGCTTGCTTCTACGCATATCCACTCGAGGCACGAACCCCACTTCCGGATTGAAGTTTTCTCCCAGGTCCGTGTACTCGGTGTAAACCCGCCATGACTGGTCGAGCCACCCCGCCCGGAGGTGGGCCCCAAAATCTCCCCCGGATATGCCACGTGTCGAGGTGCCCGCGATGAACCCGTCAACCGTGAGAGCCGACGTGAGCGCGAGGTTCATGTCGGCGGCATACGTCCGATTGAAGTGTCCCCCGGAATTGGCTTGCTTGTTGATGACGATCCCCCCGATCTGGGATCGTCCCAATACGTCCCTGCCGTAGCGAGCGACAAAAAAATTCTCCCCCGGCTGCCCGAACGCGTCGTCGGTTTGGAGATCCATGACCGCGATGTTGTTCCCGCCCACTTTGCCCGTAACGCGGCCGCCACCAAGAATGGGGATGCTCGCGCCGCTTTCGTTGAGGCCGATCCGCCGGCTGAAGAAGAGGTCCGCGATGCGCCCGAGGGTATTAGGCGTGCCGACGGCGAACTGGCCCGAGTTCTCGAGGAAGAAGTCCCTTTTTTCCGGAAAAAAAAGAGGGAAGCGGGTCAGATTCACCTGCTCGTTGTCCACCTCGGCCTGCGCGAAATCCGTGTTGACAGTGACGTCGAGGTTCAGGCTCGCGGTCAGGCCGTACTTGACGTCGAGTCCGATGTCGCCGTCGGTCGAGTTGTCTGCGTTCCCCGCGTCCAACGTTCTCCGCCCTCCGCCCGTGACGAACGGCTTGACGCGAAGGTCGAGCCCGCTGTCGAGCGATCCCAAGTCCCTCAGGCTCCCCGCGAGGCTGACTCGGGTCAAGCTGAAGGCGCGAGGGATCGGTGCCCAGAACACCTGCTCGTTCTTGCGGCGAATGTTGCGCATGAAGTTGATCCCCCAGGACTGGGGATCTGCGTCCGGGAACCTGAGCGTGACCATCGGGATCTCGATCTCCGCCACCCACTGGTCCGACGCCCGCGTCGTGGCGACGGACCAGACGCCGTCCCAGTCCCGGTTGATGGCGTTGGCGGTGGCCCGGCGATCGCGCCCGCCCTCGTCGAACACTTGCTGGTCGAGCTTCGCCCCCAGTGGCGTGACGACGAACATGTAGGCGGACCGTAGGTCCATGAACGTGTCGAGGATGATCTGGAAATTGTCCTCGTCCAGGATTCGGTCAGCGTCCCGCCTCATTTCGGTGGCGACCACACCCTCCGGGTCCGAGTCGAAGGCGCGGACGCCGAGAAAGAGGCTGCTCCCATCGTACAGCACCCGCACCTCGGTCCTTTCGCTCGCTGGTGCGCCCTCGTCGGGCTCCTGCTGGGTGAAGTCGTCGATGAGGGCAGCGGACTCCCAGAGCGCCTCATCCAACACTCCGTCGATCTGTGGGCGCTGCTCTACCTTCACCGCGTTGACTTGGTATTCCTCCCAGCTCTCTTGGGCCCGGGCCGGGGGTGCCGCGACGAGCGCGACGATGAGCGGGAGTGCGAGTGCCACAGTGAGGCCCTGCCGCGACGGACGTCGCTTCGGTGGAAAGGGCACGGGCGCCACGCGTTGCTCGAGTGTCGAGAGAACCTGCATCAAGCGTAGCGGCCTTCGAGGGCGGCATTAAGATGGGCGACGGCATGAGACATGGCAGACAAGATGTCTGTGATCCGTACGAGGCGGCAAGGATCTCCCCCCTCGAAGCCTCGATCGGCGAGTCTCACGTGATGCCGAATCAGAAGGCAATGGACCGCCGAATGGCTCGAATTCGATCAACTGCGGTACGAATCCTGCGGCAGATGTCATAGACGACGGTAGCACTCACTCGGAGTGGAGGCGCGACGACCGTGTTTGACAAGACGACCAAAGACCGGGAAGTGACCGGACGGGCGCGGAAGACCGCGGAGACAGGGGAGAGCATCTTCTCGGTAATCTCGAGGGACATGCACATCGACGGAAACTGTGAGACAGACGGCCAGTTACGAATAGAGGGGAAGATCTCGGGCAATATCACCGCCCACGCCGTCGAGTTGGTGGCGTCAGGCTCGGTAGACGGAGACGTCGTTGCAGCCGAAGAAGCCGAATCAGACCAGACCTTCATTATCAGCGGCCTGGTCACCGGCGCCGTCCACGCGGCTAAGGTCGAAGTACGGCTGGGCGGCAAGGTGCACGGCGGAGTCGTCGCGGACGAGGCCGTCATCCACGGTCAAGTGCACGGCGGAGTCGTCGCGGACGAGGCCGTCATCCACGGTCAAGTGCACGGCGGAGTTCTCGCGCGGAACCGGCTGGCCCTCGAGGAGACGGCCGAGGTCGAGGGCGATGTCCACGCCCGTCGACTCGCGCTCAAAGAAGGGGGACAGGTGAACGGCAATATCAGCATGGGAGAGCGCGCGGACCTCGAGTCCTCGGCTAAAAAGCCTGCGCCTGTCCCAGATCCGGTCGAGGATGAGGACGAGGTCCTCGTTTCGGCGGGACCCCGCACATAGAGCCGACGGGCGTGCCCGCAGGCCGACCCTCGGGATTACGCCGAGCCTTGGGACTACATGGTCACTCCATGACCGTACGTACGTTCCTGTCGCAAACGTACGTACGGCCCACCGAGGAGTGTAACGTACGAACCTACGGACGCACCCGTATGTACTTTCGGAGCTGCCGCGGCCGAGGTTCCCCTCCGTACATGTTACCCTCACGATCCACCGCGATGAACTCCGCCCCGTTCCCTGACGTGTCGCGGGGATCCGCCCAGGGGAAGCGGATGAACTCCGTCACCCAACCCGTCTCGATCTCCCCGATCCGAATCCCCATTTCCCAGCCCGGGTTCTGCACGTCGTCGGATTCGGAGTCCGCCACGTAGATCTGCCCGTTGTTGTCGAAGGCGATTCCGCTGGGGCGCCCGAACTGGGTCCAGGTCGCGATGTGATTCCCCTGCTGGTCGAAGATCTGAATGCGGCTGTTGCTCCGATCTCCCACGAAGACCCGCCCGCTCGCGTCGATGTCGATGGCGTGGAGCGTACGGAACTCGCCCGGGCCGTACCCGGTCTGTCCCCAGGACATGAGGAATTCCCCCCGGCGGTTGAACTTTACCACACGGTTGTTGCCGGTATTGCCGTGGCCATCCGCGACGAAGATATCCCCGTTTTGGGCAATGGCGACGTCGCTCGGGGACGTAAAGTGATCCGTGCCACCCCCCTCCTCTCCGCCCGTACCCAGCGTCATGAGCACATCGCCGGTTGGGCTGAACTTGATGACCTGGTGGCCCCGCTTGTCACCTGCGGGAATATTCCCCGAGCTCACGCCGTCCGTGACCCACACATTGCCATCAGAATCTACGTCGATGCCGTGCGGCCAGATGAACATCCCGCCTCCGAAGCTCTCCACCACGTTGCCGTCGGGATCGAATTTGATGGCCACGTCCAGATCGGAGTCGCGGCACTCGGTCCCGAACCTGTCGCCCCCCGCATCGCAGCGGACGACCGCCCAGATATGCCTTCCATCCGGATCGACGGTAGCCTTGCCCACGGCCCCCATCTCTCTTCCACCCGGCAGCTTCGCCCAGCCGTCAACGATCGCGTACGCATTCGAGGAGTTCTGAGCGACGGCCTGTTCGGTCGAAGCAATCAGAGCGATGGCGAGCAACGTGGCAAGCCACACAACGGATCTGGGAATCGACATGATGTCACCTCACTTCGGCGGGGTCCAAGAGACCCTGGTCAAGGAGCGTTTACGCGCGTCAGCATCACGCGTGCGCAAAAGAGAAGCCCCGCAGGACTCCTCGCTAGGGGGGAACCGTACGCGTCGGGGTTTTCCGGGGCAAGGGGTGGAAGAGGTTGTCCGGATTGGGGGCCTCGATCACCTTTCTTGCATCAGGTGATCAGGGCGCGATCACGCTTCGCGACCACCACTCTTGCTACCTGGTGACGTGGGGTTCGGCGGCGGCGGAGGTTCATTTCGCAAATCGTATATCCAGGGCCGCCTGTTCCGATCGTGGTTCCGAAACGCCACAACATTCTCACTGTGCTGACTTAGTTCATCCAGGTCGCTCAAACCCTGTAACAGCTTGGTGCGCGCACGAGCATCTATGCTGAAGGAAATGGGGTCCATACCTGGGACCTCGATCACCTCCCTTTCCAGGTCGACCGTCACTTCCACCCCGGGATTCGCCCCGACTCGGTCGGATATCTCCTTGATCACCTCTTCGCCCAGAGTCACCGGCAACATGCCGAAGGTCAAGCAGCTGCTGTAAAACGCCGTTCCGAAGTCGGGCGCGATAACCGCTCGAATGCCATAGGCCATGAGCCGGAAAACCTCAGACTCCGGCACTGCGCCGGTGCCGAAGCTCTCGCCAGCGAGCAGGATCGAAGCATCGTCGTAAGGCTCCTGATCGAGGCCGAAGTCCCCGTCTTCCGAGCCGTCCGGTAGAAGCGGCGCCGCTGTGCCGGTATGCCGCACAAAGCGTGGACCACTTCCTCCTGGGACCATCGGTAACTTCACACCGGTCCTCCTTGCGTCAGCGCCGAACGTCGACGACGAGCGCCTCCGGCGGGCTCGAATACTCATTCTGGCGGGGGTAACGAGCAGCTGTCAAGATAGTCAGTGGGGTTCCGGCCTTTCATCGTTTATTGGCCGGGGAGAGGCGATCGCCTCTCCCAAGAGACGATCGATCGTGCCGTCGGACAGGAGCTCGGGGTGAAGCGAGTGAGCCAGGCGGGCTCGGATCTCCATTCGGAGCTCCCGGGTGTTCTCGTCCGGCCTTCCCTGCTCCTTCAGTTGCTCGAACACGTCGACGACGGTCTCGGAAAGCAGCGTCTGTGCCCTCTCAAGCGACACGTCCCCGTCCACGGTGGGTTGCCTTCGCCCTTTCAGCACCCGGAGGTGCCTGTCGAACTCATAGCCCCCTTCGTCGAGGGTCGTCTCGACCGCTTGAGCGGTCTGTCGAACGGTCGTAAGCCGTTCCAACACCGTGTCGAGCGCGCTTCCCGCCTCGTCATCCTCGGCCGGCACCTCCTTGGACGCCCACCAGGATGCGATCCGACGAAGCTCGGCGATTCGCGCATCGATCTCCTCCGAGGTTCCCCACCGGAGCAAGAAGGCGTGGTGCTCCCGCAGGGTGGCGCCCACGTCTTGCACGCCGGCCGCTGCGCCTTGCTCCGCCTCATCGTTTCGGCGTGTCATCTCCCCTTTTCCTCCACCTCTGCCATCATCGACCGCCCCAACTTCCCGAGGGCGTCGGGCCTCCCGTCAAGCATGTATCTGTCGGTCGGCACCGGCAACCCCAACTGGGGCCGCCCCCGATCCCGAAAGGGGCGCGGTGCTGCCTTCGACGAGCACTCCGAAATCCTCGAAAGAGCCCGGCTGGCTCGCTTGTCCCCCCGAAGGGCCCTCAGTACCTTGTCGCTACCCATGGGCTTCAGATCTTCCATCCGTCGCCCTCGCGACCCCGAGATCATCCGTCCGGCTCCATGAAGCACTCCTACCGCATCGTACTCGGCGTCTGCGCGCTGCTCGCGGTCGGCGCGGGGCTTCTTTGGAGCCCAGACGTGGACGAGGACCTGAGGGAGAACCTTCCGGAGCAGACGATGGGGGAAGGGTTCACGACCTCGGTCACGTGCCAAACGTGCCATCCGGCTCAGTACGACGCCTGGCACCGTTCCTACCATCGGACCATGACCCAGGCGGTTACGCCTTCCACGGTGCTGGGAACGTTCGACGACGTCGTCCTCGAGGACCGCGGCTACCGGTGGCGCCTCGAGCGCCGGGGCGACGAGTTCTGGGTCGAGATGCCGGACCCGCTCTGGTTCAATCAACCACCGGGGTTCATGCAGCGTTGGCCCGAGAGCCCACCGCGCTTCGAGGCCCGGGTGGTGATGACCACTGGCTCCCACCACATGCAGAACTACTGGATACGCCGACCGGAGGAGGCCGAAGGCCCTCTCGGGCCCGACAATGGCGCACTCGTCCAGGTCCCATGGGTCTGGCTGATTCCCGAGGGGAGATGGATCCCCAACCAGGATTCGTTTCTCAGGCCATCGAGCTCCTCCGTCCAGGGAGCGACACCCTGGAACGGTACCTGCTCCCAGTGCCACTCGGTAGGGACCGAGCCTCGGGCTCTGGAGTACCTCGGCCGCTTTGACACCCGGACGGTGGAGCTGGGCATCGCGTGCGAGGCCTGCCACGGTCCGGCCGAGGAGCACGTCCGTTTCTATCAGTCGCCGGTGAGGCGTTATCTCCGGTATTTTCGCCAGTGGCAGGATCCGGACGCCCGCGATCCGACCATCGTCAACCCCGAGAAGCTCGAGCCCCGCCGCTCCGTGGAGACGTGCGCTCAATGCCACAGTTTCGGAGAGTGGACGGATCAGCAGGCGTACGGGAGGAATGGGGTGCCGTTCCGAGCCGGAGACGAACTGGACGAGTACAGGTCCGTGTTCCGCTACACGGATGACCCCGAAGATCCGCTACTGCCGGAGATGCTAGGGAGCGATCCCCTCGCCCTAGAGGGCAATTTCTGGCCCGACGGAACGATTCGGGTGGCGGGTCGGGAGTACAACGGCCTCCTCGAAGACGCCCATCTCCAAGCGAGCGAGCTGACGTGCCTTTCGTGCCATTCGATGCACGAGTACGAGGCCCCGGACACCCAGCTCGATCCCGAGGTGGCTGGAGACCGATCGTGCCTGAACTGCCACGCGGACTTCGCCGACCAGATCTCGGAGCACACCCGACACCTTCCCGAGTCTTCGGGCAGCGAGTGCATGAACTGTCACATGCCACACACCACGTACGGCCTCTTTTCAGCCATGCGGAGCCACCGGATCGACAATCCTAGCGTTCAGGTCTCGGTGGAGAGCGGGCGTCCCAACGCGTGCAACCTCTGTCACCTCGACCAGACTCTGGAGTGGTCGAGTCGGTATCTGACGGAGTGGTACGGCCAGCCCCTTGTGGAGCTGGACGAGGACGAGCGATCCATCGCCGCCTCAATCCTCTGGACTCTGAAGGGTAATGCGGCCCAGCGCACGATCCTCGCCTGGCACCTGGGCTGGGACGCGGCTCGGGAGGCGTCGGGCGGTACCTGGATGGCCGCGTATCTAGCGCAGCTCCTCACGGATTCGTATTCGGCGACCCGGCAGGTGGCCTATCGATCGATCGTCGAACTCCCCGGGTTCGAAGCGTTCGAATACGATTATGTGGCCCTCCGTTCGGAGCTCGAGGAAAAGGCTACCGAGGCAACGGAGCGCTGGCTCGGATTCGGCGGGCCGGATCAGGCCAGGCCTCATCTTCTCATCGCCGCAAACAGCGAGATCGACGTCTCCGAGTGGCTCCGACTACTCGCGGAGCGGGACCAGCGGCCCCTGGCAATCATCGAATGAGCGGCCGGCCCGGTGACCCGCAGGACAGGCAAAAGGCCGTTGAAGTGCCTCAGGGAGGATCTCGGTCACCACGAGTGTCATAGATCCAAGGCCGTAGGATCCGATCTTTGCTCCTCATCTCCGCCGCACTGTCGCTGTGCTGAAGCCGTTCATCCAGGGTGACGTCCGAGCCCCGAAGCAGATTCACGCGCCGTCTGGAGTCAATCTGGAAGGGAATGGGCCCCATACCCGGGCGCTCGATCGCCTGTCTCACGAGGTCGACCGTCATTTCCACTTCTGGATTCGCCCTGACCCCGTCAGCGATCCTTCCGACCACCTCTTCGCCGAGAGTCACCGGCAACAGACCGTAGTCAAAGCAGTCATCATAGAACACCGTTCCGAAGCTGGGCGCGATGACCGCTCGCATGCCGCACTGCATGAGCCGGATGACCGCAAACGCCTGTAGGCTGCCACGGCCGAAGTCCCGACCAGCGAGCAGGATCGAAGCATCGCGATAAGGCTCTTGATTGAGGACGAAATTCGGATCTTCCGATCCGTCGGGTCGATATCGGAAGCCATGAAAGGCGTGTTGCCCGGCCCATGAACCGTCGTGGGTGTGCGGCTCGAGCTCTGCCGCGCCTGGGTCTATATGCACGGCGTGAAGGTCGTGAAGCTCGGGGCCCACTGGGGCGATGTACTCGCCTTCGATGTCGCGTTGCAGGAAAGGCGCCGCGATGCCGGTATGCCGCACGAACTGGGGGGCGGTTCGAAAGATGGTCACGACTCCTCGAGCGTTTCCTCCGGGAGCGAACTCCGGCTACTACCTTGGCACGACTGACAGTTTGCTGTCAATTCAGCCTCCCGAGCCGGGCAAGGTAGGCGAGCTGCTGGCTCATCCCACGCGAAGAAAAGAAGAGGGGCCCCCAGGGGCCCCTCTCGCTGCCCAGCACCGTTCCCTCAGGCCTCAGCGGCCAGCGCTACGATAATCATAGACCCAGGGACGCTCTCTCTCGTCCTCCGCTCTCTTCGTCCTGGCCGCCGGCAGGTGTGGATTGATTTCTTCCAGGTCGTCGATAGCGGTCAACAGCTTGTTGCGCGTTCTGGCTTCGGTCTGGAAGGGAATGGGCTCCACGCCGGGCATCTCGATCACCTGCCTTTCCAGATCCACCGCCATCGGTATTCCCGGGTTTGCCCGGACCCAGTCCGCGATCCTATCGACCGTCGGCCTGGGAAGCTGCACCGTCAACACGCCGTACTGCATCGCGTTGGTCAAGAAGATCGGTCCGAAGCTTTGGCCGATGTATACTCGTACTCCCCACGCTGCCAGGGGCCGCGTGATCGCGCCCGAGCGCGAGCTGCCAGTGCCATAATTCAGACCAACGATCATGATCGAGGCACTGCGATACTGCTCTTGATTGAAAACGAAGTCCGGCCTTTCCGATCCGTCAGCAAAGTACCGGATGTTGGCGAAGGCGAGCTCGGACGGGGTATCTATACCCACGCCGGCGAGGCCAGTCGCTGCACCCCCCGGACTGGAGACGTCCGTGCTCACGTTGTTAAACATGAAGGGTGCCGCCAAGCCGACGTGCCGTACGAAGCGTTGGCCTCCTCTTCGCGGACCTGTCTGCTGGTTAGCTTGTTGCATAGTCATTTCCTCTACAGGCCTCTCCTCTACAGGTAGGTTCGCACGTCGGCGACGTAACCGGCGATGGCCGAAGCGGCTACCGTGCTCGTGCTGGCCAGAATGGTGTTGGTGCCTCCGCCCTGGCGACCGATGTAGTTGCGATTGGAGTTCGACACGCAGCGGTTACCCCGCGTTACATAGTCGCCGTTCGAGCCGTAGCACTTCGAGCAGCTGGGCTCACGCCACTCCCATCCCGCCTCCCTGAAGATGCGGTCCAGGCCCTCCGCCTCTGCCTGACGCTTGACTGGCTGTGACCCTGGAACGACCCACGCGGACTGGATGTTCGATGCGACCCGGCGTCCGCGGACCACTTCGGCCGCGGCGCGAATATCACTGATTCGATTCTCGGCGCAGGATCCGATGAACACTTCGTCGATCGGCGTTCCCAGAATGGGCTCACCCGGGGTGAGGCGGCTGTACTCAATGGCCTGCCGCAACGTCGCCCGCTTCTCCGCGGGCGCATCGTCGGGATCGGGAATCCGGTCGTTGATCCCTATGGCGTGCTCGGGATTGATGCCCCACGTGACCTGCGGCTCCACCCCAGTCATGTCGATCGTCTCTTCCCGGTCGAACACCGCAGCCTCGTCGGTGGGCAGGCCTCGCCAGAACCTCACGGCCTGATCCCAGTAGCGGTCCGCGGGGGCGAACTCCCGGCCCGCCAACCACTCGAACGTCGTGTCGTCGGGACCCACCATTCCCGTCAGAGAAGCCATCTCTATGGCGAGATTGCAGATCGTGAACCGGGCCTCCTGCGGAAGGGCCCGCACGACGGGACCGGCGTACTCCACCGCGTAGCCGGAGCCCGAGTCCGTACCGAGCTGGGAGATGATACGAAGGATGATATCCTTCGATCTGAGCCCGGGGCCGAGCCTGCCCACGACGTTGACCCGCATGGTCATCGGACGGAGCCGGATGACGGTCCCCGTGCGGAGAATGTTGGTTGAGCTTTCACCTCCCCAGGAGATCAAGCCCATCGCCCCGTGCGTGCAGGTGTGGCTGTCGCCGGCACAGAGCACCATGCCCGGCTGGCTCAACCCGGTCTCGGGGCCGATGATGTGCTGGATGCCGTGTCTGGGATCGAACTGGCCGAACGTGTTGAAGCCCAACTCCCTCATCAACTCGGCATGCTCCTCGTACGCCTGCCAGCCCCTACCCAGCGAGCGGTCCGTATACCTGTTCGGTGACGTGGAAACCCCATGGTCGGGCACGGAAAAGAAGATCTCGGGATTCGCGACCTCGACACCCTCCGCGCGCAGATCCAACACCTGATCGGGACTACCACCGATACACCGGTCGACCTGGAGCAGATCGGTGCGGCCGCCGAGGTTAGTCACCACGTGCGCATCCCAGATCCTGTCGAACAGGGTCGTCGCCACTTGCTGGCGTTCTCGTGACGCTGACTGACCGTCGCGATCCGCGAAGGGATTGGTCGACACCGCGAACCCTGCCCCTACAGACGTCTTGATGAAGTTCCTTCTTTTCATGACGTTTCCCTCCTCAAAAGCCTCTTTAGATCGCGATCATGCTTCTCGACCACCGCTCTTGCCACCTTGAGCCAGGTCGTTCATACCCTGTTAATAGCTTGTTGCGCTGTCTGAGATCCATCGTGAAGGAAATAGACTCCATGCCGGGGCGCTCGATCACCTTGCGCAGCGGGCTCCGCAACTCATTCTGGCGGGGGTAAGCACCCGCTGTCAAGATGACCCGATGGGGTTCCAGCCCTTCCTCCCTTTGGGACTGGGTTACCCCGGGGGTACGAGAGCGAGAGCCCTTTGGCCCTTGCCGGATCTAAGGCCGTTCCCTACCGTCCGTGCAACTTCAAAACGCTGAGATCGGGGAGGCTCGGCCCGTCCCCCACCTCTCCCAAGAGGCGTTCGCCCACAAGAGGTTATCGCCCACTCAGCTCCAACTCGAGATCCCAGGGTTAAAGTGTCGATATCCATTGAAGCAGCAGGATCCACCGAAACAGCAGGATTCCAACTCCTCAGAGAGGTGGAAGAATCCGTCGACCGGAGAGTCGTCGGACAGAAAGACACCCTGAAAGGGCTTCTGATCGCGTTCCTCACCGGTGGACACGTCCTTCTGGAGGGGTTCCCCGGAGTGGCGAAAACTCTGCTCGTCCGATCTCTCGCCGGGGCCCTACACACCTCATTCGGACGGATTCAATTCACGCCAGATCTCCTTCCCGGGGACGTGGTGGGGGCCCCGGTCTATCATCAAGCGACGGGCGAGTTCGTCGTCCACAAGGGACCGGTGTTCACAAATCTGTTGCTGGCTGACGAAATCAACCGGGCCCCGCCGAAGGTTCAGTCCGCCCTCCTGGAAGCGATGGAGGAGGGGAATGTCACGATCGACGGGACGACGTACGCCCTTCCGCACCCTTTTTTCGTTCTCGCCACCCAGAATCCAATCGAACAGCACGGCACGTATATGCTCGCCGAAGCCCAGATCGATCGGTTTATGATGAAGCTGCGAATGGGTTATCCCGAGCGGGAGCAGGAACGGGAGATCATCGAGCGCATCGCCCTGAGCCCGGCCGAATCACCCGACGCCCCGGCCACCGACATGAGTGATCATGGGACTCGGGGCGCGTCACAGATCCTGGAGGCTCGGGCCGAACTCGACGGCGTGAACGTCGACCAGAAGATCCAGGAGTACGTCGTTGATCTGGTGTTCGCGACCCGGGATCCTGCTGACGCGGGTCTGTCGGACTTCGTGCCCTTACTCGAGTTCGGCGGTTCACCGCGGGCCTCCATCTTTCTAACCCGGGCAGCGCGGGCGCACGCATATCTCGCGGGTAGGGACTTCGTGCTCCCCGACGACGTGAAGGGTGTGGCTCACCCCGTCCTCCGGCATCGCCTGCGGACGACCTACGAGGCGGACGCTCAAGGAATCGACCCCGACGAGCTGATCGACCGGCTCCTGGCCGCGGTGCCTGCGCCCTAGGAGGGTGATCGGAAAGGGGGGCGGGTCGCGCACAGGGCGCTTGTGCGCGTTCAGACAAGGAACGACGACGAGGCGTAGCAGAGCTACTCCGAGGAGGAGAGACGCAGGATCAACCGCACAACCGCCCTGTGCCCACAACCATGTGGAGCATGATCTTACACGTTGATGGGTTGCTGTGGCACGACCCCATCTCCGTTGTTGGAGCTCCTAGCCGTAGCGAATGCTATGGCGTCGTTGCTCCGCCTCGGAGCTAGGGCCGTGGCATCCGCAACGCGGCCCACCCCCCTTTCCGATCACCCTCCATGCCTCTTGGGAACCCGACGCGGATGTTGAGAAGCCTGCCGAGGCGTGCTCTTCGGCTGCTGGCGCGCCCTGCGCGCGACCTTCCGTCCCCGGAGCCGCTCCGGGAAGTTCGGCGGCTCGATCTGCGCACCCGTGGATTCGTGGACTCACTCTACGTCGGTGAGTACGATTCCATCTTTCTCGGTCAGGGCATGGAATTTTCGCACGTTCGAGCCTACCAGCCCGGCGAGGACGTCCGCATGATCGATTGGAGGGTCACGGCGCGGGCCGGCACGCCTTTCGTTCGCCAGTTCATCGAGGAGCGCGACCTCCACGTCGTACTCCTCGTGGACGTCTCGGGGTCGGCCAGATTCGGTCCCGGGGAGAAGAGTCCGCAAGAGGTGGCGGCGGAGATCACTGCCGCGCTGGCCTTCGCAGCGACTCGGCACAACGACCGAGTTTCCCTCGTACTCGTGAGTGATCGAGTCGAGCACTTCGTTCCCATAGGATCGGGGCGCAGGCATGTCTTTCGTCTGCTGACCGAACTGATCACCCACACTCCGCAAGGGCGGGGCACCGACCTGAGCGTCGGGCTGAACCGGCTCGGCGATACCCTCCTTGGCCGGGCCACGATCTTCCTCATCAGTGACTTCATTCAGAGCAACGCCGACGCGTCCTTGCGTAACGCGTTGATGAGGGTGGGATCCGTGCACGATCTGGTAGCGGTCCGGCTTTTGACAGCGGCCACGCTGGAGCTACCCGACGTAGGATGGGTCGAGATGAACGATCCCGAGAGTGGTCGCAGGATCATGTTCGACAGTGGGCAGCGGAAGGTACGGGAGGAGTACGATCGTAGCGCCCTCCGAGCTCAGGCGGACACGGCGGCCCTCATTGGCGAGGTCGGGGCCGAGCTGCTCGACGTCGACACCGCTTCCGATCCGCTTGCCGCTCTCACCCGCTTCTTCCGAATGCGTGGGGGCAGGCCCCGATGAGCTCCACGCTAGCGAAGGCCGCGATTCTCTTCGCCTTACACGCGACCGTGGCTACGGGCGGGGCTCAAGCACAGTCCCTGGACCTACCCTCTGAGGCCCGACTCGTCGGGTTCACGGTGGAGCCCGACGCGCCGGAGTTCGGGCACGCGTTTGACCTCCGAATCACCCTCAGGATCGGACCGGGGGTTGTCGCGTTCCTTCCGGATACGCTGGATCCGGGGGACGCCTCGGCCAGCGCAGGGACGGGGGATTGGAGTGAGACGTCCGGCCCAGCCGACTCGGTGGATATCCTGGCGCGTTATCCGGTCATGGCGTTCCTGAGCGGTCCCGTGGAGCTGCCGTGGCTGGAGCTATGGACTCGGCCTGCAGGGGTTGGCGAAGTGGGCGGTGCGAGGCCGATGAGTGACTTGGCGGGTACCAGTTTCAGCGACGAATTCCAACCAACCCTGATTTCGGTCGGGGCCACCGAGATCACTCCGCTCGCGGAGATGGCCGAGGCGACCGGCGATCTCTTCCCCCGGCCGGCAGCGGATGTGCTCGGTGGCGAGTGGAGCATTTGGATGCTCTCGGCGGTCGCTACCGCCATCGCCGGTGCGAGTTTGGCCTGGCTCCTCATCGCCCGGCGTCGGCTGGCGAGTCGAGGCGACGCCGAACTGAACGGGCGAGATCGTTCTCCGCGAGGTGAGGCGCTTCGTGAGCTCGATCGGATCCGGGGTCTGGGTTGGCTTACCGAGGGCCGGATGGTCGAGTTCTACGACGCTTCGACAGGCGTGCTCCGTCGGTTCTCGGAGCAGGAGGAGGCGGATTGGGGTCTCGCCCTGACGAGCAGCGAATTGCTGGTGAGGCTCCAGGGCCGTTGGGGTTCCAGCTCCGTAGAGAATCTCGGTTCGACAATATCGGTAGCCGAGCGGGTGAAGTTTGGAGGGCATCACTCAGAGGTCGAAATCGCTGAAGGCCACTGGATGACGATTCGTGACTGGATCGAGGGGATGGCGCAAGATTGATGCGGATCGAATTCGCTCGCCCCGAATTTCTCTATCTCCTCTTGCTCCTCCCCCTGTGGGGCCTACTCGTTTGGCCGAGAACGGGGCGAGGCCTCCTGTACACGCATGGGGATCCCGGGCAGGGACCGACACGGTGGCCTGGCCTGCGATCGGTCCTGATCCGCATCGTACCACCGACCCTGAGAGCGGCGTCTTTGGCGTGTTTGGTGGTGGCACTCTCGGGGCCCGATCGAGTCGAAACAGTCGAGGAGTTTGCCCCACAGGGAATAGGTCTGGGGTTGGTCGTCGACCTCTCCAGCTCGATGTTGGCCTCGGACATGGGCGAAGGAGTCAGTCGGATTGCCATGGCCCGAGAGGAGGCCGTTCGCTTCGCCCGAGGGCGTCCCTACGATGAGATGAGCCTGATCGGCTTCGGGATGGAGGCCGTCACGAGGGTTCCAGCTACCACGGATCCGGAATTGGTGGCTCAGGGTGTCGAGTCGCTGGAGGTACAGCTCGTTCGCGACGGCACCAATATTTCGGGCGCCGTCCTGACGACCATCTCGCGGCTCCTCGAGTCGGATCGCGAACCGAGGGTCGTGGTGCTCCTGACGGATGGCGCCCATAACGGCATCGAGTTGCCTCCCCTTGCGACGGCCCGTGCTGCAGCAGCCCTGGGCGTCCGGATCCATTCCATCAGCATTCTCTCTCCGGAAGACGCACCTCTCGCTCCCGGTGCGACGATGAGGCGGCGAGGCGGCGTGGAGCCGGATTCGGATAGGGAGACCGTGCTCCAGGGCCTGGCGGGCCTGACCGGCGGACGGTACTTCCACGCGTCGAATCCCGTTGCGTTGGATTCGATCTACCGTGTGATCGACCAGATCGAGCCACAGGTCCAGCGGCTCGCCGAGCGGGACGTGTCTCACCCCGTCCGCCACTGGTTTTTTCTCTTGGGCTTGAGCCTGTTGGCGGCGCAGCTCTTGTTCCGTGGATCTCGATGGGGGCTGGTCCCATGACGTTTCTGGATCCGTCGTTCTTCCAGGTCGGAGTGGGGCTGACCGCACTCGTCCTCGTCGGTCTCCTGAGCCACGCGGGGCGCCGACGCCGGTTGGCCGATTTCATCGGTGGACGACGGGCGGTCCATCGGCTCTCTCGGTCCGACCTGTACCGGCTCCGGGTTGAACGGGCTCTTCTGCTGGGGATCGGTGGCTTGGCACTCGCCGCCGCAGCGGCGGAGCCGCACTGGTCGGGATCTCCCGAGCTGCCAGCGGTGAACAGCGTAGTCCTCGGGATCGACGTATCGGCGTCGATGCAGGCAGTCGATGTAGCTCCGACCAGACTAGCGCGGGCCGTAGAAGTCGCAGGCGAGTTGCTCGACGCCCTCGAAGATCACCGGGTGGGGCTCGTGCTCTTCGCGGGCACCGGATATTCCATCGCACCACCAACGCACGACCACCAGGCCCTTCGTTCCCTGCTGGAGGGTGTGACACCGACGATGGCGAGTGCGTATGACCCGGGGTCGCTCCTGTCGGCCGGAATCGAAGAGGGGATCTCGCTCCTCGGGCGCCAAACGCCTCTGGCTGTCGAGACGGACGGGCTGGGGGTCGGCGCCGATACGGTGGCTCAGGAGCGGGAGGGGGAACAGCTCATCGTGCTGCTCACCGACGGTGAGGCCGGCGAGGCCGACGGGGATGTGTCGCGAGCGGTCGAGATGGCCCTGGAAGCCGGGATCGGGATTCACACGATCGGTGTTGGCACGGAGCAAGGTGCGGGCATGATCATGCCTGCCAGCGCGTACCAGATCGGCGGCCCGGTTCTGGACGCGACGGGGTCCCCGAGCACTTCGCGGCTTCGGGAACCGCCCCTTCGTGATTTGGCAGCGGCCGGCGGCGGCCGATATGCGAACGCCGGAAGCGGAGCCCAAGTCCGGGCGCTCACGGGAGAGCTCCAGGCATCGGGATTGATCCGGCAACAGAATCCCGGCGACGAGGTGCCTGGCTGGGCCCGTTACGACCTCCCGTTCCTTCTGGGCCTCGTGGCGCTCGTCCTTATTCTGACTGAGAGCTTGCTCGATATGACCCTGCCGGAGCGCTGGTCTTCGCGTATACGGGAATGGGCATGGGGGAAATCGGCATGACGAAATACGTCTTGGTGGCCACGATCCTTCTGGCGATTTTTTTGCTCTGGCGGGATCATCACAGCCTCGAGCGCGGCAATCGGCTCTACCGGGCCGGCGATTCCCCGGGCGCTGCGGAAGTCTATCGGGGTTCCGAGAGGGCGGGCGATGCGCTCCCGACGGTGGAATACAACTTGGGTACGGCCCTCCTTCAGATCGATCCGGACTCCGCGCAGGCCTACCTTATCCGGGTGGCGGAAGGGGAGGATCGTACGACCGCTCAAAAGGCCTTTTACAATCTAGGATACCGCTTCCTTACGGCAGTCCAGAACCCCATGGAGCTCGACGCTACCGTGAGTGCTCTGAGGGCAGCGGTCGCGAGCAATCGGTTGGCCCTTCGCCTCGATCCCGCCGATGAGAGCACCCGCTGGAACCTGGCTCTGGCGCAGGACTGGCTCGACGCGCTGGCTCCGCCCGAGGAAGAAGAAGAGGTCCCCAGTTCGGGTGCGGAATCAGGCGACGAACCGGAGAATACGGGGGTCATCATTTCCGCCCCACGTCGGGGCGCGGTCGAGGGCGAACGTGAAGCTCTGGCCGGCCAGGATCCAGGGCCCATGAGCGCAACGGAGGCGTCCGGCCTGCTGGAAGCCGTAATCGACGAGCCCGAATCTCTCATGAGAAGGATTCTCTGGTCTCATCGGCCGGACGTCCCCTGGTGGGAGGCCCAAGCGTACCCCGGGGGTGGATGGTAGGAGGCCGCATGTCCCATCGATCAGGCAATCTGTTTAGGGCCATGCGAATGGCCGTCATCGGCACCGCCTTCGTGGCGGCAGCCGTAACGGGCGCTGCACGGCCCGCGGCGGGGCAGATCCAGCTCGATGTCATGACGTTCAACATCCGGACGTCGAACATCCCCGATGGGGGCAACGCTTGGCCGCATCGCAGAGAGCTGGTGGCGGAGACGATCCGTCGATTCGCACCCCAGGTGATCGGCATGCAGGAGGCCATGGACGAGCAGATCGAGTATCTCGCGTCCGCGCTACCGGACTACCGCTGGCTGGGAATGGATCGCCGGCTCAACGGGGGCGAGGGGCTCAGTGAGGCCACACCCATCTTCTACCGGCATGACGAGTTGACGCCGATCGAATCGGGCAACTTCTGGCTCACGGAGACACCGGACGTGCCACCGGTGCCGAGGAGCGGAACCGGCCGGCGCCGGCGAGGTGGCGGTCGCATCGTCACCTGGGCGAGGTTTCATCACCAGGCCAGCGGGCAGGCGGTGTACGTCTTCAATACCCATCTCTCGCCGAGGCGAGGGCAGGGACAGATCGACGCGGTCAACTTGATCCTAGAGCGGGTCGGGGCGTTGCCGTCGGGTAGCGCCGTGATCGTCCTGGGCGACTTCAACAACGTCGGGGAGGAGAGCGACCTCTGGCGAATCGCCACGAGCCATGGGCTCGACGACGCCTGGGTCATGGCTGACGAGCGGCGGGGTCCGCCCATGACTCGGAGCGACTTCGGTCCGCCGGAAAACGGGTACGCCGAGCGGATCGACTGGATTCTGGTCGGAGGTCCGATTCGCGTCCGCTCGGTCGAGACGGTCCTTCACAACGACGGAGGCCGCTACCCGTCGGATCATTACCCGGTCACCGCGCGTCTCGAGGTCGACTATTAGGCCCGTGCCGACCTAGCAGTAGCCGACCGGCGCGTCGATGAGGACCCGTCGCTCCCGCAGTTCCTCGTATCCCGACCCGAGGGTCTCGCGCAGGATCGGGCCACTCAGGTCCGCCTCCACGGTGATGCGGTCCGGCAGGTACCGGCGGCATTCACCGAACTCTGCCTCGTATTCGGGTGTGGGGAAGGTGAGCGTCAAGATCGACGACTCGCCGCGCCGTTCAACCCGATACAGCGGGTTGACCGACAGCTGGCCTGTCACGTCACGCTCATCCGTCAGCTCGTAACGACGAAAGAGATCAGCCCGAGTGCTGGCGACCAGCGTGAGCGACGGCTCGGTGCCGAGCTGCTCGGGCGACATATCTCGCGTCAGGTCGACGACACGGTGCTCGATCACGTCGTTGAAGATCCGCTCATCGCTGAACAGTCGCGGCTGGAGTGGCTCGAAGAGCGCCCGATACGCCGCTGGCGTGAGCGTGTCGCCCGCCGAGAAGTTGTCGCCGAGCGCGCTGTGAAGGTGCGGCATCACCACGACGCCATCCGCGCCCGCAAGACGCATCATCTCTTCGGCCAGCAGTCGCTTGTGCCAGATGTACGGAAACGCGTCGGCGAGGACCACGGTCGAGAACGTCCCGCGAGCGAACGGGAGCGGATGGTTGGCGTCGCAGCAGACCGGTTCGGAGTCGGGCGCAGTGAACCGGCTGGCGAGCCACAGCTTCCAGAAGTGCACGTCGGCGAGCACCGTGCCCGGGACCAAAGGCCCCCCGGGGGGGCGCAGACCGGCGAGGACCCGGGTCAGATGACCTGAGCCGCCGCAGAGATCGAGGGTGCGGCCTTGGACGGGCCAGTGTTCCTGGCCGATCGCCCGCAGCAGCGTTTCCCCGGTCAGAAACGTCGGGTCCGTGAAGCGATAGAGAAAGTACGGGCCCTCGGCGTCGCTGCACAGAATTTCGAGGGCGTCGCGATACGTCGCGGTGTCAAGCGCCATGAGCGCGCGAAAGCGTTCGCTGCGTGCCGCATCGTCAGAAAGGCCCAGGAGGCCGAAGAGCGCCTCCTCCCCCCGGCCCGCCTCGAGGGCATGCAGAGCGTGCCGCGTCACATCGTCGGCCATCATCACGGGGATACCGGCGACGACAGGAAAGGCGCAGCACTCGCACGCGAGCACCCCCGCGTCGATGCGGGCGCCCTCGCGCGTCAGCGCGTCGTTCTCGACGATCGAGACAACGGTACCGCAAAACGGGCAGCGCAGGATGTCCAGGAGGCTTGCGTGCATGAAAAATCTCAGCTGCTCAGAGCAGCACGGCCGCATTCTCGGCGAGACGCCTGATGAGCCTCAACGCCCGCTCGGCCGGACCGTCGGCCTCGAGCAGCTCCTGTCGGTGGGCAGGCTCGAGCCGGAGAAGGAGCGAGAGACCGTCGACGACCTGCTCGTCGGAGAGCTCCGGAGGAGGAGGCGGTAGTGGGGGCGAGACGGAGAGGAGGGCTTCTTCGAGTTCTTGGCGTCTCTGAGCGAGTAGCGGGCGTTCGCTCATCTCGACGGCCTCCGGAAGCGCCTCCACCTCCGCGAGCCGGTAAGAACGGCTCGCATCCTCGCTCAGGACACGAAACTTCACGAGCCCGGCCAGGACGATGTTGTACCGCCCGTCCGGTAGTTCCTCGACGTCGATGATGACCCCAGCGCAGCCGACAGAGTAGACCGGGGGTCGTCCTTCGTACTCCGCTTCGTAGCCCGGTTGCAGCAATATCATGCCGATGATGCTGTCGCCTTCGAGTGCGTCGGCCACCATCGCGCGGTAGCGCGGCTCGAAGATGTGCAACGGCTGGATGCTGTTTGGAAACAGCACGACGTCCTGAAGAGGGAAGATCGGAATCGTCGCCGGCAGCGGCCTGGCTTCAGCCGATCCGGATTGGGCCGCGCCGAGACCCGGGGTACACAGGACAGCGATGGGCACGATCGCCCATCCCAGCGTCATGGGTCTCATGTGCCGCCTCCTATCGAGACCGGGTTGCCAAAGCGTTCGATGAACACGTCGTTGCGCGAGCCGACCACCGCACGCCGGTAGTGCTCGGTCCCGAGGAGCCGCTCGGCGTCAAGTTCGTTGAGGTACTCCAGCGCACTCCCGTCCAGCTGCGTTCGGTGGCATCGTAGCGCGGCCAGCTTCCGGCCCGCAAACTCTCCGGCCTCCACGACGAGTGTCGGCTCGGGCGCCATCGATCCAAACGCATCCGCATCGGCCACACCGAGGACAAGCCTCGGAGGCTCGTCACCACTCTCAGGGCTCTTCGAGGCCGCATCCACGATGGCACGCATTCTGCCTGCGGGCATGCTGACGTAGCGGAGGGCCGGACCGGCGGCGCCAAGCCGGGCGACCACGGCAGTAGTTCGTTCATGCACCGCGATGTGGTCAGGATGCCAGTAGAGGCCGTCCTCGTCGAACGTTACGACGACCTGTGGCCGGAACCGGCGGATGGCGCCGAGGATGTCAGCCTCGAGCCGCGCTCCGTCGATCCAGGGGAGCATGCCATCCTCGTGGTCGAGCAATACAACGTCACGAATGCCGAGAACCCGCGCGGCATCTCCCAGCTCAGTCGCCCGGGTGTCGCGAAGCCGTGCGCGATCGTGCCTCGGCCCGTGTTCGTGATCCTGCCCCGGACCGTGTTCGCCGTGTGTGAGGCAGAGGAGCGAGAGCCGCACCCCACATTCGGCACACCGAGCGAGCAGGCCGCCACACGCCAGCGATTCGTCGTCGGGGTGCGCGAAGACCGCCAAAAGGGAAGACCCGCTCAGATCATCGAGTGGCGTCGACATGTCAGGCCGTGCGCTCGGCGCGATGACGCTTCGTGACCAGACGCGAGTAGGCCTCGACGTGTGCCTCGACCATGCGGTCGGGGCCGAAGCGCTCCACGGCGCGACTCCGCACCCGGCCCCGGTCGAGCGCCAGCACGCGTGGGAGCCCGTCGACGAGTGCGTCGAGCGAGTCGAAGATCCCGCCGGTGACACCGTCATCGACGAGCTCACCGACGGCGCCGCGACGAAGCGCGGCAACGGGTGTTCCGCAAGCCATGGCCTCCGCCATGACGAGCCCGAAGGGCTCACTCGATTGCACGGGATAGAGCAGGGCTCGAGCCCCGCCGAGGAGTGTCACCTTCGCGGCGAGGTCTACCTCGCCGGCGTAGACGACCTGCCGGCCGTCGACCACGGGCGCGACGACGTCTCGATAGTAGTCATTCGCCGCCGCCGCGAGCATCAGATGCAGGCCGGTCCGTCGGGCTACGTCGATCGCCTGCAGTACGCCCTTGCCCTCCGTGAAGCGACCGAGAAAGACGAGGTAGTCGTCAGGTTGCGGGCGAAGAACGAACGTGGCCGTGTCCACTGCGTGATGAATCGTCCCCACGACGTTGAGTCCGGCGAGCTGCCGCTCTTGCACGGCCGAGATGGCCACGAACGGCGCCGCCGGATAGCGCGACCAGAGCGCAACCTCGGGCGACGTCGGCGCGTGGTGCAGGGTGAGCAGTAGCGGTGTGGGCGAGAGCCGGGCGAACGCCAGCGATATCGGAGCGTACTCCGCCTGATAGTGAATGATATCGAATTCGGCGGCCCGCTCGACGGCAGCGGCGAGGTTGAACAGCTCGCAGAGCTCCCATGGCCACAACGACGTGTCCTCGTGATAACCGGTTGAAAAGGTCGCTTGGAGCTTGGCAGTCGTCGTCGATGATCCGGTCGCGAAGAGGGTGACTTGGTGGCCTCTAGCTACGAGGCCGTCGGTGAGGAGCGCCGTGACGGTTTCGACCGAGCCGGACCGGGTCGGCGGTATCGACTGAGCGACCGGGCCGACTACAGCGATACGCATCGTGTCATCCGCATGCCTGCTCCAGAAACGGGGGCAGGACGTGAGACGCGTCGAAACACTCTCGTGCGATCTCAGTGGCACGGCCCGCATGAAGGGAGTAGTCGCTTTCTAGCCGCTCGAGGCCGTCGAGCGCCTCGTCGAGGGTCGAGAAGCCGATCAGACCGGTGCCCGAAGGGATGTGGGCGCTCCACCCGGTGTCCTGCACAAGAGCCGGTCGCCCGGCCGCCAGGTAGCACTCCGTCCGATCGCTGAACCAGCCCGAGCGCCGAGCTACATAGGCGTGCTTGGCGACGCCGAACTCCGCCTTCGAGTCACGGATGAAGTCGCGGTAGTCCCAGAGCGATCTGGAGACGCCCATCGCGTCGATCGGCGACCAGCCGTGATCCCGGAGCAGCCCCATCGGACCGTTCACCGCGATCTCGATTCGCGACGGGGTGCGAGACGGTATCTCAATGAACCGAATGAACTCCCGGTCCTTGTCGCCGTCGACATCGGTGAAGCTCTCGGTCTTCCAGGTCATCACAGTGGTGAAGCGGTCACCGGCCGGCGGCTCGTCGGTGTGCCAGAGCTCGGTCACGACGGGCTGCCGGGTCGGGTGCCAGTCCAAACCGCTCGTCGGCACGTCGCAGGCCGGCGTGCCGATGTTCGTCCCGAACGTGAACAGACGGTCGAACCGCTGAAAGAACTCGACATACCACTCCTCGCCTTTCGCGATCGCGAGCTGTGTGAACACCGGGTCCGAGTCGACGAACACCCGGCGCGGGATCGCCGCGTACTCGTCACGCCAGAACCATGAGCCGCCGGAGAGGTTCACGAAGAGGTCGGCCTCGGCGCAGTAGGCGCGAACGGCATCCTTCGAAAGACCGTGATAAGACCCGTCGTAGTTGACGAAGCTCCAGCGGTCGCCGAGGCCGAACGGCTCGAGCGCTTCATGGATGTAGCGCGTGCCATAAGCGGGGTCGGTCGCGATCTCGTCGCGCTCCGGGTCGTAGATACACTCGCCAGTGTCCTCGATGTAGAGGACCTCGTGCCCCAGCGCCCGGAGGCCGAGGAGATACATGAGGGAACACCAGGTGACGCCACCGAACGGATACCGAGCGATGATGCCGGCGAACAGGATCTTCATGTGGTGGCCCACAGGAGCTCGTCCACCGTACCTATGTCATCGAGCGATTTACCTACCGATAGGCGCGCACACATCCGTCGGTAGAGCTCGCACGTCCTGACCAACTCGTGATGGCGTCCCTGGGCGACCACCCCCCCCTCGTTCAGCACGACGATGCGCGTGGCGTCGCGGATCGTGGAGAGGCGGTGGGCGATGACGAGCATGGTGTGGCTAGCGCGGAGCCGCCGCAGGGTGTCGAAAATCGCCCCTTCAGAGATCGCGTCGACTGCCGAGGTCGGCTCGTCGAGAATCAGGATCGGAGCCGCTTTCAGAAGCGCGCGGGCGATACCGATTCTTTGACGCTCGCCGCCCGAGAGTGTCGCGCCCGCCTCATGGACAGCGGTCTCGTATCCCTGTGGCAGACGAGTCACGAAATCGTGAAGGTTCGCGTCTCGTGCCGCGGCCTCGACGTCGGCATCGGAAGCGTCGAGCCGCCCGTACCGGATATTGTCTCCGATCGTGCCGGTGAACAGTACCGGCTGCTGCGGGACCAACCCGATCTGCTCACGAAGCGATTTGAGGGAGTACAGGGCAACATCAATGTCGTCGATGAGTACGCGGCCAGTGCCGGGCTCGAAGAATCTCGGGACGAGGCTGGCGATGGTCGTCTTGCCGGCGCCGGTGAGACCGACCAGGGCCACCAGTTCTCCGGGACGGGCCTCGAAGCTGATCGAGTCGAGTACGTTCCGTTGGTCGTCGTAGGCGAAGCTCACTGCATCGAAGCGGACGTGTCCGGCGATGCCGTGGGCGTCGATAGCGTCAGGAGCGTCGAGAACCTCAGGGGTGAGGGCGAAGATCTCGCGGACGCGGCGAGCGCTCGCGACAGCCTGCTGCAGTGATCCGGCCGAGTGAGCGATCGCCGAGATCGGGTCGTAGACCGCGGCCAGATACGCGATGACGACGAGCAAGCTCCCGAGCGTCAGCGTGCCATTCAGGACATGGAGTCCGCCCACGATGAGGATCAGAGCAGTGCCGGCGAGCGTGATCGCGGTCACGGCGACCGAGAAGAGCGATTCCTGCCACGTCAGCCTGAGGCGGGCACGCATGGTGTCATCGCCGGAGCTCGAGAAGCGCGACAGCTCGTGGCGCTCCCGTGTAAAGCTCTTGACCGCGGCGACCGAGGACAACACCTCGAAGGCGCGCTCGATCAACGTCGCCTCCAGCGCCTTCACCCGCTCGGCGCGTTCCAGCATGGTACGTGAGTAGAAGCGAAGGCACACATAGAGAAATGGCGCCACCACGAGTGAGAGCAGGGCGAGCGTCAGGTCCACGTAGACGAGGACGACGAACATGACCCCCAGATTGAGCATCGCGAGGGCCAACGGAAACACACCACCGATGATCAGGTCGTCCACGCAGTGGGCGTCGGCATCGAGCCGATAAACCGAATCAGCCGTTGGGGTCAGGACGTGGCGCCGCAACGGGAGCGCCTGGAGGTGTGCCAGCAGCTTGGACCGAAGGGTGTAGACGACGCGCTGGGCTACCTGCACCTGCATCTGGGTGTGGATCATGCGGACCACCTCGTTGGCGACCTGGATGAGGAGACCCACCAGGACCACGGCCACGAGGATGGCGACAGCGCTGCCAGCGACTGCTAAGGGGACGATGGCCGCCAGCTGTGCCGGGAGGGGGAGACCGCCCAGCACGTAATCCACGATCACCTTGAGCGGCCAGGGCGCCAGCGCCGCGAGGCCGACCTCCAGGATCGACAGCGCAAGGATCGCTACGGCCTGTCCGCGATACGGTCGAAGGAATCCAAGCGTCCAGGAAATCACGGTCACGGGGGCACCATCAGCCTCTCGAGTCGGACACCACTGTCTCGGTGGAGCGCCACAATGTGGGTTCGACCGCGGGTTCGACCGCGGGTTCGACCTTGGCTTCGACCGTGGGTTCGACCGTGGGTTCGGCGGTGGCGGCTACCGCGGGCTCGACCCTGGTGGAGATCGGAAGTTTCAGCAGCCCGGCGGAGATGCCGACCCGCGTCACCGCCTGGTCGAGTACCGCCGTGGCACGGATCACCTGCCAGGCGGCGCGTGCGCCGACCGCCGCGATGGCAACCGCCGAGACGAGGAGGGTCACCGACGGGTCGTAGAGAAAAATCGACGCGCTCATGCCGCCCGCCACCAGTACCGCCACCGTCCCACCGCGGAGGGTGCCGGCGAAGCTGGGACGCAGCCGCGCTCGGATCCGGAAGAGACAGGCTCCGCGCTCGTGCTCCTCCACCAGCGTCTGCACGTGCAGCCAGCCCCAGCGGCCGATCGCCAGGCTGAGATCCCGGTCGGGACGCCATCCCTCGTCGACATCGACGATCTGAGCCGGCCGCGAGGCGCGCAGGACCCCGACGAGTTCCGTCAACAGCGTCGTGTGCTGTGCCCACGCCTCGCTCCAGAACGAGCGCTCCATACCGGCGCGGGTCAAGAGCCGCGCGGACGCGACGACGTCTCGGAACGTCGGCATCGGCGACTTCCACGGATGCCTCGTCATGTGCTTCGGTGCGACCGCCTTGGGCCGTGACAAACCGCGCAGCCTGCCCCTGAATCGGGCCAGCGGCTGGAGCAAGTGGAGCCATGCGATGAGGCCCCGATACAGCAAGCGACTCTGTCGTATGGACCAGCGTCCGATGGAGGGCAGACCGTCGAGGTTGGAACGCCAACCACACATAGTGCATCGGGTGATGGTAGTGGCCCCCCCAAGAATACCGGCGATCAGAGGCAGCCATGCGGCGTCCATGCCCGCCAGGGGACCGAAGACGCCGATGAGCAACAAGACGAGCGAGGCCGCCATCCACGCGGGCGAGTGGGGCAGGTAGTGCCACCGGTGGGCTTGCGTGCTGTAGACCGACGGAAACGACGCGGTGCCCCAAACGCCCGTGTTGACGCGCCGCTCTGCCGCAGTGCGCAGGAAGGGGAGCGGGCTGTAGATGCGCCCACGCCAAACCATCTGCCCGCCGAGAAATTTCTCGGGATGATGCGCGTCGAGCCACGCCTCTCCCTCACCGTAGCCGACCTGCTGACGCCAGTACGATCGTACGCTCGCCCGGCGATGGTGCCAGACCAGCGCTGACGGCGCGAAGACGATGTCCAGCTTCTTGGCCTGAAGCCGCCAGCAGATGTCGACATCGTCGCCGGCTCGGACATAGACCGGATTGAAACCGTCGGCCGCCAGGAGCGCGTCCCTTCTGAACGCCATGTTGCAACCCGGCACGTGCTCGGCGATCCGGTCGTCGAGCATGACGTGGATCGGCCCACCCGGGGCACGTGCGACACACTGCGCCACCCACGGGTCGTCTATTGGCACGACGTTCGGACCGCCGACGCCGGCCGCGTCGGAGGTGAGTAATGGTTGGACCAGGTAGGTCAGCCAATCGGGGTCGACCCTGACATCCGCGTCGGTATACGCGATGATCTCACCACTCGCGGCAGCGAGTCCGGCATTCCGGGCCGCGCTCAGGCCGCTGTTCGGCACCTCGACGACACGGACACCGGAATACCCTCTCGCGATGTCGCCGGTCGTATCGCGCGACCCGTCGTCGACGACAATGACCTCCGTGTCGGGGTAGGTCAGCGCGTCGAGCGACGTCAGACACTCGGCAATGGTGTCTGCAGCGTTATACGCGCACACCACCACCGACACCTTCGGCCACGTCGCTCGTTCCCTGGGCGGGAACGGGGCGCTGGCGAAGACCTCTTGTACGGCGGCGAGCGCCGGCTTGCGCTGTCGCGCCTCATCCACCAGGCCAAAAGCCCAATCGTCGACCGCCCGACCTCCACGCCACCATTCGTCAGTCCAGGAGTAGGCCACCGCGCCGCAGGCGCCTTCGGCAAAGGCCGTCCGAAGGTGTGTCGCCGTGATGGACGCCTGGCCATCGAGCCCCTCACGCAGACTATCCCCGCCGGCTTCCGCGAGGAGCAGGGGTCTGGTACCTGCGAGATGCTGCAAACGCGCGAGGTAGCCACGGAGCTCGGTCTCTCGATGCAGATAGACGTTGTAGGCGAAGATGTCGAACGCATCGAGCTCGAGGTGCTCGGTGGGTGGGAAGTTTACATACGTCAACAGGCTTTCGGGTGCGGCCGCCTTCACGTCTTCGTAGAGCTCGCGCAGGAAGCGCTCGATCCTCCGGTGGCCGTGCCAGCGCACGATCCCGGCGGGGATCTCGTTGCCCAGCGCGAAGAGAAGCGCCGCGGGGTGCGCCGCGATCCGGCGCACTGTGGTGACGGCGTCGCGTTTGATTCGTCGCTTGAGCCTCTTGTCGTCGAGAAACGGGAGGTGTTGCGGCCACGCCAGTCCGACCATGACCCGGAGCCCGTGCCGATGGGCCGCGTCGAGGAGGGCGGGAGATGGCGGCGTGTAGGTGCGCACCGTGTTGATCCCGGCGGCAGCCATCAGCCTAAAGTCTTGCGCCATGCGCCCTGCCGACGGGAACTGCGCTCCCTCGCTGTCTGGAGCGAAGGTGCCGTAGGCCACTCCCTTGATCAGGACGCGACGCCCATCGACCTCCAGGAACTTGCCATCCACGCGGGGGCAGCCGGTGGAGGCGCTCGGGGTGGAGCCGTTCAGGATCGCCACGCCGGCCGCCTAATCCCCAGAGGCGCGCTGCGAGATCATGTCCATCAGCCAGTGGCCCGAGCGGTCTACCTTGGCCTGGACGTAGCGCAGGTTGTGGCGGTTGATCCCGCCGTAGATGGGGGTGCGCTCCGCGACTTCGATGCCGCCTTCCTCCACGGCCGTCACCTTGTCGGGGTTGTTGGTGAGGAGCTCGACCCGCACGATCTCGAGGTGGCGGAGGATCGCCACCGCGGCGTCGTAGCGCCGCTCGTCGGCGCCGAAGCCGAGCACGCCGTCGGCGTCGACGGTATCCAGGCCTTCCTCCTGGAGGGCGTAGGCGCGGATCTTGTTGCCCAGTCCGATCCCACGTCCCTCCTGGGCCAGGTACACCAGCACGCCTCCGCCCCGATTCTCGAAGTAGCGGAGACTCCCGCGCAACTGCTCACCGCAGTCACAACGCAGGCTGCCAAAGAGGTCTCCCGTGAGGCAGGCCGAGTGGAGTCGCACGGGCACCGGATCGGGCCAGCCTTCGCGGGGGCCGATCAGGACCGCCACGTGCTCCAGGAAGCCCCCGCCTTCGCGGAAAAACATGAAGCGGGAGTGCCCGGCATCCGCCAGGGGAACCGGGGCCTCGGCCACGCTCGTGACTTCGATCCCGGACCGGGCCACCGCATGCTCGACCTCCTCGCTCGAGACGTCGAGAAGCGTCCCCTCCTCGATCCACCGCATGAGCACGGAGGAGCCGGGATCCACCTCGACGCTCACGAGGGCCGGAAGGAGACGCCCGAATCGGGTGAGCGCCAACGCCGCCAATTCTGTGGAGGTGGCCGGACGCGTGTCGAAGCGGAGCGGAGAGCCCGACGGAGCAACTCTCCTCGCCGTCGCAAATCCCAGGATCGTATCGGGCGTCTCGCCCGCGCCCAGCCCGAGGCTGAGGTTCGTCTCGCTTTCGTGCGTGGCGATCCCCATCGCTCGACCGCGATGTTGGGTCACGACCAGGCGAAGGGGCGAGCCCAGGGAGCGGAGCTGCTCCAGTCTGTCCAGGCCGAGACACTCGACTGCGGCGACCAGGGCGCGCACACCCCGGACCGCATCGGTCACGCAGAGAGCTCGCCCCTGTCTGAGCTCGAAGAGTCCTCGTTCCGCTTTGTGCGCCATTGGGTCAGGTGATATCGTTGGGCCAGCGTGTGCCCCGAACCGGGGGTCGTGGGCTGGCGAGCCGCTCCGCTGTTCGCCCCCGGACGCCGGTTCCGGGGCCGTCGGGTGAATGATGCACCTGTGGGAGTCCGGCTGATGAGGTACCCTTGAGATGATCAGGCTCGTGTCCGCGTGGGTGCTTGTCAATGGGCTGCTCATGACGCCGTTCTGGCTCTCGGGCGCCGTGACGGACGCGCCGGCGCCCGCTTGGCTTTCACTGGAAGCGGCCCTGATCGTCGGTGCAATGGCTCTCCTGCCGCGACGGCCATGGAGCCGCGGGTTAGCCTGGATCTTGGCCGTGGGACTCGTCGTGTTCGCCGTCGCCGCGCTCGTGGATCTCCTCTTCCGGGTGAGCCTGGGCCGCCCGCTCAACCTCTCTCTGGACCTCTACCTGATCAGTGCCGTCTACCGCCTCGCGGTGGGGAATTCGGGCTTCCTCCGGACCCTCTTCGGGTTCGGGACGATCACCGTCTTGCTCGCCCTGTCGGCGGTCGCGGCGGCCTGGCTCCTGACGCCAGCCCCTTCGGAAGGCGACAGAACTCTGCCCCGCCTCGTACCGCGGCTCGGCGTGGCGGTCCTCGTGGCCGCGATCACGCTCGGCCTGATCGGTCACAGCGCGCCCGTCGTCGGACACCGGCTGGCCACACCCGCCGTACGGCTCGTCCTCGAGCAGGCGGAGCAGTTTCGGGCGACTCACAGGGAGCGGGAAGCGTTCGCCGCCGAGCTGGAGAAGCAGCCCGACGGATTCGCGGACCTGCCCGGGCTACTCTCGAGGCTGGAGGGGGGTAACGTCGTCGTGACGTTCATCGAGTCCTATGGGATGGCCGCGCTCGAGGACCCTGAGTTGGCGGCGACCATCCGGCCGAGCCTGGACATGGCCGCGGCTCGAATCGAGAGCGCGGGGCTCCACTTCGCGACCGGCGAGCTCGCCTCCCCCACCCTGGGTGGGCAGTCGTGGTACGCGCATGGGACCATGCTCAGCGGGCTCTGGCTCGAGAATCAGCTCCGCTACGACCTCTTGCTCGCGAGTAAACGAGAGACGCTGGTCGACGACTTCCGTCGGGCCGGCTACCGCACCGTGGTCGTGATGCCCGCCATCACCACGAACTGGCCCGAGGGGCTCCGACTCGGCTACGACGAGGTGTACACGAGGCCTTCCATTCCCTATGCCGGCCCACCCCTCTACTGGGTCACCATGCCGGACCAGTACACATGGTCGTTCCTCGGGGAGATGGTCCGGGACGCAGTGACCCCGCTCTACGTCGAGGCGGCGATGGTGAGCAGCCACGCGCCCTGGACCCCCGTCCTGCCCCTCCTCGACTGGGACTCTGTGGGGGACGGAGCGATCTTCGAACCCTACCGAGAGGATGGGTATCCGCCCGAGGAGCTGTGGATGGACACCCAGGTTCTGCGCGAGAGCTACGCCCGTTCGCTCGACTACTCGCTTCAAGCGATGGCCGAGTTCGCCGAGCGGTTCCTGGACGAACGGACCCTGCTTGTCGTGCTCGGGGACCACCAGGCGGCTCCGTGGGTGACGGGGACGAGCGACCCCAACGTTCCGGTGCACGTGTTCACGCGTGACCCCGCCCTGCTCGAGCCCTTTTTCGAGTGGGGGTTCCTCCCCGGCCCTTTCCCAGACTCAGACGGCTCGCCTCCCGGCATGGACGAGTTCCGCGAATGGTTCGTGCGGGGATTCAGCGGCACTTCCGCCTCCGCCGCTCTTTCGATGAAGGAGTGAGTGTGACGAAAGGCTTTGGCGCCGGCGCCCGGCTCTTCCACTGGCTCGTCGTGCTCCTCCTGTTGGTGCAGATCCCGGCGGGGATCGCGATGATCGCGCCCGCCCTCGAGCAGGGATCGATCGACCGGCTCTTCATCCTGCACAAGGGACTCGGCGTCGTGCTGCTCGTGGTGGTGGTGGCCCGAGTGCTGTGGCGGCTGACCCACCCGGCGCCGCCGATGTCGGAGACCATCCCGGAGCTGGAACGACGCATCGCGACCATGGCGCATGGGGTCATCTACGGAGTCCTGGTCCTGGTTGCGGGGAGCGGATACGTGCACGTCGTCGGGGATGGCTTCCCCATCGAGATGATGGACGCGCTCGGGCTGCCGACGCTGCTGCCTCTGATGCCCGAGGTCGCGTCGTGGGCATCCCTAGTGCACCGGTTCTCGACCTTCCTGCTGGTGGCCCTGGTGTCGGTTCACGTGGGAGAGGTGATGCGGCACCATCTGGTGGTGCGGGACGGGACGCTGGAGCGGATGTGGCCCCCACTAGGGAGCGGGAGCGCCGCCGCTCCCCCCGAACCGACGCCGGGGGGAGGGACCGGTGGGGTGGACCCGAGCTGAGCGGTGGCTCGGCCTGGTCCGCTCGCTGATCATGTACTGGCGGCCGGGCCGGCAGCGCGGGCTGCGGGAGCTATACCGCCCCTTCGTCGGAGCGGGGGATCTCGTCTTCGACGTGGGGGCGCACCTGGGCGACCGCACAGCGGCATTCCGGACGCTGGGCGCGCGCGTGGTAGCCTTGGAGCCCCAGCCCGCCGTGCGCCGCTGGCTCGTACGGCTGGTTGGGCGCAAGCCGGACGTCTCCGTGCGGGCGGAGGCGGTCGGGCGCGCGGTCGGCACCGCACGCCTGGTGCTGAGCCACCGTACGCCCACCGTGTCCTCGCTGGCCGAGGACTGGCCGAGCACGATGCCGGAACGGAACCGCGGCTTCCGCGGTGTGCGCTGGGACGACTCGGTCGAGGTACCGGTGACGACCTTGGACGCGCTGATCGAGCACCATGGACTGCCGCGCTTCTGCAAAATCGACGTGGAGGGGTACGAAGCCGAGGTGTTGGCCGGCCTGAGCCACCGCATCCCTGCGCTCTCTGTCGAGTTCGTGGCAGGGGCGCTGGACATCGCCCAGGCCTGCGTGCGGAGGCTCGAAGCGCTGGGTGGGTACGAGTTCAACGCGGTCGTAGGAGAGGAGAGGAGCTTCATGTCGAAGCGGTGGCTTGGGGCCGATGACATGGTCGCCTGGTTGAGGCGCGGTGGGGCGAGTGTTTCTTCGGGGGACGTCTACGCCCGGCTGAGGAGTGAAGTCGAGCAGAGGGGCGAAGCCGAGCAGAGGGGCGAAACAGACACCGTGAGAGACGCTGAGTCCGACCGGGGCGCTGGGGACGGCGAGCCCGATCGGGGCGCCGAGGCCGCGAACGATGGCTGACGGGGCGGTCCGGTGGTGGCAGTCGCTGACGACGGTGGACGCCGGGGCGATCGAGCTGAGCGATCCGGTGGTCGTCCTGCCCATCGCCGCGATCGAACAGCACGGACCACACCTCCCCCTCTCCACCGACCTCGATATCGGGCTCGGCTTGCTCTCGGAGGCGTTTCGGCGGCTGCCGGCCGACTTTCCGGCCTGGGCTCTGCCACCGCAGGCAATCGGTTGCAGCCGGGAGCACGCGCGCTTTCCGGGAACGCTCTCCCTCGAGCCGGACCAGCTCTCCACTCTGATCGAGGAGGCGGGTGACACCCTCGCGCAAATCGGGGTGCGGCGGATCGTGCTGAGCAACAGCCACGGTGGGAACCGGCCCGCGCTGGAGACAGCCGGTCTCAGGCTTCGCGACGAGCTGGGAATGCTGGTCGTGCACGCGAGCTGGTTCCGTTTTCCCCCTCCGGAAGACGTGGGTCTCCCTGAGGGGGAGTGGCGTCACGGCCTCCACGGCGGGGCGGTGGAGACGGCCATGATGATGCATCTCCAGCCCGATCTGGTGCGCACCTCCGAAGTGGCTCGGGCGCGTTCCCTCGGAGAGGAGTTGGAGGAGACGCTACGCCGGGTGGCTCCGGCGGGTTCGGCCTCGTTCTCTTGGCTCGCCGGAGATCTCAACCCCGACGGTGTGGTTGGGGACGCGACGCTGGCCGACGCCGATCTGGGGGCGCGGCTCGTGTCGCACTACGGGGCGGTGTTGGCGGATGTGATCGAGGACGCGCGGGCGTTCCCCCTGGACCGGCTGGTGGCGGACGCCCCGTGAGCGGTTCCGCGAAGGCGGCGTGTCCTGTTGGCTGAGGTCGACGCCCGGCTCGACGAAGCCGCCGCCTGGGCGCTGGTGCGTGCCGCCGTTCCGCACTCGGCCCTCGAGACCGGGCCTCGTCGTGTGGCTCATCCCTCGCGCCCGGAACTCTGGCTGGAGTTGAGCGAATCCGGAGGCTGGGATCTGTCGGCCCCACCCACGCCAGCCGCCCGAGATCTACTCGACCTCTATCTGCCGCTCACGAGTGGGCCCGATTTCGTCATCGGGCAGCTCGGCCAGAGCCTGGACGGCCGCATCGCGACGGTGAGCGGGAGGTCCCACTACATCACCGGACCAGAGGACATCCGCCGCCTCCACCGACTTCGGGCCCTGGTCGATGCCGTGATCGTGGGGGCCGGAACCGTGGCACAGGACGATCCGCTGCTCACCGTGAGGGAGGTCGAGGGGGAGAATCCGGTCCGCGTGGTGCTCGATCCGGACGGCCGCCTCGGGAAGGACCGCCGGGTCTTCTCGGACCGGGCGGCCCGGACACTCGTGATGCGGCGCGCGACGGCTCCCCCGGGCCGCTCCCGCGTGCCGAGGGATCAGCGGCCCGGCGCGGGCGAGGTATCGCCAGAGGATGGCTCCCGAGCCCCGGAGGTCCTCACTCTTTCCGCCTCGGACCCCGAGGGCTTCGAGCCGGGGGCCGTGCTGGAAGCGCTCCGTGCCCGTGGGCTTCGGCGGGTGCTCGTGGAGGGGGGAGGGGTCACGGTGTCGAGGTTCCTCGATGCCGGCCTCCTCGACCGGCTCCACCTGACCGTCGCGCCTCTCCTGATGGGCTCGGGCCGTCCGGGCATCACGCTTCCACAGATCGAGAGCCCCGACCAGTCGCTGCGGGTCCGGTGCCGTCACGTACCCCTGGGAGACGACCTCCTCTTCGATCTCGACCTGAGCTGAGCAGCACTGGGGATCACGGGGCGCCCAGCCTCAGGGGGGAGGATCACGCGCCTGACCTCGGCGGGAGGGCCAGCAGGTCCACGTGTCCGACCTCGAGCCCGATCCCGGCGGCGGTCGTGGTGCGGCGGCGTTCGGCCCAATCCCGGATGAGCAGGGCGTCCTGGGGGCGCTGCTCCGAGGCAGCGGCCGTCCATACGTCGATCAGCTCGCGAAGCAGCGAAGTGTCGGCGTCGCCCAGGCGCCAAGGGCTCGGCCGGAGCCGGGTGTCGAATCCCGCCGCGCGGAACGCGCGCTCCGCCGCCGGGCCCGCCGCCGGGCCGAGCGCCGGCCCCATTCCCTTGTCCCGGAGCTGATGGCTCCGCACCGCGTCCGTGACGAGCGCGTCGTCGGGGTCGGACTCACCCCAGGTCATCGTGCCGTCCCAGGTGAGCGTAAGCAGGGCCGCGTTCCCGGCCGCCCCGCATGCCGCGACGAGCCGCTCCAGCCACTCGTGCGTCACCAGGTCCAGCAGCGCGGAGGCCGTCACGAGGTCGGCTCCGGGGACGAGTCCCAACCCTTCTCGGTCCAGCTCGCCCCGAACGCGCTCCACCTGAGCCACCCCGGGGACGGCGACGGCCGCGCCCGTCGCCCGGTCGAGCAGCGCGGCGTCCCTGTCCACCAACGTCCACTCCTGCTCGCCCGGGAGCCGAGGCGCGAGGTAGCGGAGGTTGGATCCGGTGCCGCTGCCCAGGTCGAGCACCCGCCGGCTCGGACGGGACTCCCACCACTCGGTGAGGAGGGCCACGAGATCGGCGGCGCGGGAGCGGTGATCCACCGGCTCGCGCAGTACCAGCCAGCCGGCGGTGAACGTCTTCTCACCCACCCGGCGAGATCTCCAGAACGGCCCGCTCGAAGGCCAGCGCCGCGTCGCTCCAGGTCGGGAGGGAGTGGCCGTGGCGGAGCGAGCCCTCGGCTAGGCCGGCCCTTCGGGCGGCCCCTTCCGGGCCCGAAACAAGCGCCTGCAGCGCTGCCGCCAGGGCCCGATCGTCCCCGGGGGGAAGGAGCACCCCCGCCTCGGGGGGCACGGTGTCCGGAACCGCTCCTACGTGCGTGCTCACGATCGGAAGCCCGCGGGCGAGGGCCTCGGCCAGCGCCATACCGTAGCCCTCGTAGTGCGTAGCCAGCACGAAGATCGAGGCGGAGTGATAGAGCACGTCGAGTTCCGGGGCGCCGAGCTCGCCGGGGAAGTCGATCCGGTCCTCCAGATTCAGCTCTCGCACCAGCGCCAGCACCGAGTCGGCGAATTCGGGCGTGTGCGTCAGGCTCCCGGCGCAGAGGCAGCTCCAGGGGAGGGCGGGGATGCGGGCGAGCGCGCGAACCAGCACGTCCTGCCCCTTTCGGGGGCTCACCGAGCCCACGCACAGCAGGCGGGGAGGCTCGCCGGGCCCGGGGCCTACCGCGGCCTGCACCGGGTCCGTCCCGGGCGGTACCACGCGGACGCGCGAGGCCGGGACGCCGTACGCCCCGAGCCGGCGCGCCGTGAAGGCGCTCGTCACGAGCGCCCCGGCGCACTGCGCCAGAGACTCGCTCTCCAACCGGGCGAGACGCGAGCGCTCGGCGGACTCCAACCCCGTCTCGTCGGCAAGGGGATGGTGAATGAGGGCGATCAGTCGAAGGCGATCTGGGTGCGCCCGGAGAGGATCGGGAAGGGGGCTCATGGCGAGACCGTCCAGGACCACCCAGGCGCCCTGGGGGATCTCAGCAAGGGTGTGGGCGAGGCTGGACTCCGCGCACGCGTCGCCCTCGGGGAACGCGCCCTCGAGCCCGTGGGCGATCACCGTCCAGCCCAACGCGGTCAGGCCCTCGGCGATCCGCGCGTCGTAGAGGTAGCCGCCGGTCCGCTGCTCGAGCGGCCCGGGGACGATCAGATGAAGCTCACGCGCGCTCAAACCGACCCTTCGTAGGACGCCCAGGCCACGTGCGACTCGTGAAGCGTCACGCTCAGCCGCTGGAGACCCTGCGCTCCGTCTCCGAGGTGGCCCCCTCGGATCGCTTCTACGAGCCGATCGAAGATGGTGCGCGCCAGGAACTCGGTCGTCGTGTTCTGCCCCGTGAACGCCACCTCGTCGTCCAGGTTCCGGTAGTCGAGCTCCGCGAGGACCGCCTTCAGGCTCGCGCTGGCGAGCCCGATGTCGACGACCAAGCCGTCAGCGTCGAGCTCGTCGCGCCTGAAGGTGGCGTCGACCACGTAGGTGGCTCCGTGGAGCCGCTGGGCCGGTCCGAAGACCTCGCCCCGGAAGCTGTGGGCGATCATGAAGTGATCGCGAACGTTCAAGCTATACAACGATTTGGTCTCCAGGCGGCTCCGGGCCGCAGTCAGGGTTGAGCGTACCGTCAGGGTTGAGCGTAGCGGATGCGGTGACACAGGACCCCCCGCCCGTCCTCGGCGAGGCGGCCCATCACCTCCGGGAGCGTCTCGAAGTCGCTCTCTCCCGAGATGAGGAGGTCGAGCCGCTCGTCGCAGAGGAGGTCGAGCGCGACCCCGAGCCGGCGAGAGTGATCCCAGCGCGGAGCCCGCTCCGCGGGGATGCCGCCCACCTGGCTGCTCCGGAGGGTGAGCCGGCGGGAGTGGAACGCCTCTCCCAGAGGGAGCGGAACGGACCGGGTGCCGTACCAGCTCAGCTCGACCACCGTGGCCTCGACACCTGCCACCGACAGGGCGGCTTCGAGGCCCTGCGGGCTTCCGCTCGCGTGGAAGACGAAATCGGCGTCGGCCCCGGCCGGGGCCCGATCGGAGAATTCCAGCCCCAGACCCCGGGCCACGCTCTCTCGTGAGGGGTCGACGTCCACCAGGCTCACTCGAGCCGCGGGAATCTGACGGCACAACCACGCGACGAGGAGCCCCACGACCCCACCCCCGATTACGACGATCCTGTCGCCAGCCGAGGGTCGCGCGTCCCACACCGCGTTGAGGGCGGTCTCCATGTTCGCGCCGAGGACGGCGCGCTCGGGAGGCAGGCCGTCCGGCAGCACGCGCACGACCCTCGCCGGCACCAGATAGAGGTCCTGGTGAGGGTGGAGGCAGAAGACGTGCCGCCCGAGGAGCGAGGGTTCAGGCCGTTCCGGCGCCTCGAGGACTTCGCCCACGTTGCTGTACCCATATTTCACGGGCCCGGGAAAGTCGCCCTCTTGGAACGGCGCCCGCATCACCTGGTGCTGGGACGGCGGCACCTCGCCCCGAAAGACTAGCGACTCCGTACCTCGGCTGATGCCGGAGTAAAGAGCACGCACGAGCACTTGGTCCGGCTCGCGGCTACCGAGCGGCGACGTGACGATTTCTCCGCGGCCCGGAGCATGGATCCAGAATTGGCGAGTGGTTCTCGGCACGAGCGTTCTCGTTCCTCCGAAGTTAATGTCGTTCCCATGAGTCGGACTACTTGGACGCAATCTCCGCCTCCCACTTCAAGGGAGGGCCCCTCGTGGCCGGTGGGCGATGTGGCGCTGGGGCTCCTACCCCTCTTGGGTGTGTCCCTCGCAACTTGCCGGATGCTCGCCCTTCCGACCAGCCACGCGTTTCTCGTCGTCGCGCCGTACGCCGCACTGGGCGCGCTGCTGCTCGCTAAGCTGCCACCCTCACACCCCGGGCCCGGCTTGGGGCCCGCCAACCGGCTGACGCTGGCCCGCGCCACTCTCGTGCTGCCTCTTGCGACGCTGGCTCTCTTGCCCGGCAAGTTCACGGGAGCGGGCTACTGGTGGATCGTGGGGCTGTCCACAATAGCGCTGGTGCTGGACGGGCTCGACGGACACCTCGCGCGGCGAACCGGCACGGAGAGCGCCTTCGGAGCCCGCTTCGACCTGGAGCTCGACGCATTCCTGCTCCTGACGCTGTCCGCGTTGGTTTGGCGGAGCGGGAGCGTGGAGTCCTGGGTCCTGCTCGTCGGTGGGCTGCGATACCTCTTCGTACTCGGAGGGCTGTTGTGGCCAACGCTCCGGGGGGCGCTGCCGCCGAGCCTGCGGCGGAAGGTGATTTGCGTGGTGCAGGGGATCGTGCTCGTCGTCTGCCTGGCCCCCGTGACCCGGCCTGCGCCGGCCACCGCGCTCGCAGCCTCGGCCCTGCTCCTCCTCGTCTATTCGTTCGTCGTCGACACCTTGTGGCTGGCGCGGAGCCACGAGGGCAAGATCCAGTGACCGGCATAGATGGCATCAGACATGGCGGACTTATTCGCCATCCAACACCTGGAGCGCGATGAGCGAGGCTCCGTGGTTACTTCCGATCCAGAACGTCACCGGCGTCGTTGAATCGTCCACGAACACACGGCGAATGTTGACGCCCTTTTCGGGTAGGAGATACTCGACAAACTCCCCCGTCCCGGGAATGAGCCGCACCACCCGATCGGTGAACATAGACCCAGTCCAAACGTCGCCGTTCCTGTCGACGTGCGTATCGTACGGCTTGGTGCGAGGCGTTGGCGGGATCCACTCCTGGAACTGCTCGGTCCGAGGGTCGAACATCCCAATCACGTTGCCACCGAATCCAGCGTACCAGACGCGGTCTTGCGAGTCGACCTCGCCCCTGCGCGGGCGCGACCCGAGCGTCGGCGTCTCATAGAGGTTGATTTCCCCGGTCTTGGCATCGATCCGACCGATGTGCTCGTTCGAGAAATCCATGAACCACAAGTTGTTCCGCGAGTCCGGTTGAATACCGTATAGGTTGTGCGAGCTACGTGTCGACTTGAAGAACGGCTCGAAGGACTCGAATTCACCGGTCGCCAGGTCCAGACGGTGAACCCCGGCGATCGACCGGTTTTGGAGCCAGACCTTCCCGTCTACGTGGGAGCTCTCCGGAGCCGCGTGGTTGATCTGGAAGATGCGGGTGCCGTACGGCCCCTTTGGCTGCTCCAACTCATCGGGAACCTTCCACACCTGGAACTCCTCGCTTCGCCGATCAAATTTGAAAATGGAACCCTGAAACATGTTGCCCCCCCAGGGATTGCCATCTCGGTCCAACTTCACGGCCAGGGTGCCGGTCGGATTGCCAGGTCTCGCCTCGGGAACTTGGTATTCCGTGACCTCGCCCGTCCGTGGGTCGAGCTTGCCCAAGTACTGTTGCCCGAAGTCGACGTACCACACCATGCCGTCCGGATCGACTTCCGCGTCGTGCGGCGCTGTCGATGGGTTCGGAAGATCGTACTCCGTAATGATCACCTGTGTGGCTCGGCCTGTAGGACGGGGGAAGGTCTTGAGGTCGTACTCCCGTTTACCTGAGCTCAAATTGATGCTGGCCAGGTAGTCGGCCTGCCGCCGCCGAGCCTCCTGCTGCCGCTCGCTCCGCTCGGCGAACGGTGTCACCTGGTCGGTGGGGCGCCTCTGCGGGTTGCCCGGGAAAGCCGACGTCACATAGCCATCCATTCGTTCCAAGACGTGCAGCCAGGCGTCCGCATCGTACTGCGACCGCATGACTCGATCGAGCGTATGGCAGCGCACACAGGATTCGAACATGCGCTTCTGATCTTCAGTCCCGGGAATGCTCTCGAGCCATTCCGCGTTCGTGAGCTGAGCCTCGAGGTCCTGGGTCGGGCGGAGCGCGAGATCGACTGTGGCCATCCCCGACGCCCCAATTTCCGTCGCTTTCGGACCCTCCAGATCATAGCCCACGGCGCGGATGCTGAGTGTATGCCGCCCCGCTTCCAGTCTGCCCACAGGAAAGCGATACCGTCCCTGAGCATCGCTGATCACGCTGACCGCGATCGTGGAACCCTCCCGCTTTGCAGTGACGACCACCCCCTCCATGGAGCCTTCCGCCGCGGACGTGACCTGGCCGGTCACCGCGACCTCAGCTTGCGCGGGAGGCGCCAGCTCTGTTTGAGGAGCGAGAGTGACCAGCGCACCGGTGAGGACCGCCAGGGTCCCAATGACTCCGAACAGCATGCGCCTTCTCAGCATTGAAGCACCTCCTTGCGCCATATTGTGCGTTACCGGAACCGCGCCCGAGGTGAAGCCACGGAGAAGATGGGCCGCACCGCAATGCCGAGCAAGCAAGTGGATTTTTTTCTACTCAGTCCACGAGTAGCATTGTATCTTGTCTATGAACCACCCCACCCGGCCATTCTGCCCAACCAGTTGGCGTCCGAGTTAGGGGAATACCCTGTGCTTCGGAGGCTGGAAATGAAGAAGGGATCTTTTTTCGTAACGGATGGCATTCCCGGTATTGCCGCAAAAGGCGAAATCATCAAGATGGACGATAACGGCATACTCGTAGGCCGCTGGCTGCCGATGTCGAAGTATCCCCAGCTCATGAACAATCGTCATCGTCTTCGCGCCCTCGCCCCGGGTTCATATTCCCCGGAAACCCGTCCACCACGTCGTCCTAGGGGTTCGTCGGCACTATAGTCGGGACCATCTAGCGAGAACACTTCTGACGCTCGGCTCGAGCTTGGCGATCCCGGATGAGGAGACCTTGATCCTCAGATGAGCAAGCGCCGAAAGCGACGGCGAAAGGGCGCCCCCAGCCCAACCCCTGCCCCAACCGGGATCGCCCAGCTCCTGAGCGAGATGGCCGTCGCCACGCTCGACCTACATGGTTACACGGCGGCCCAGGCTCGACCACGCCTGCGGGACTTCCTCACCACCCACTCTCGCATCTCAGCTGGAGGCGTGGTCCACGTCATCACCGGCAAGAGTACCGCCGTGCTCTTGGAACTCGTGCGAGACATGCTCGACAACGAGGCGGCTAGCCATGTCGACGAGTATGCGGGGATGTTGGGCGGAGGTGGGTGGGTGGTACGTGTGAAGTAAGCGGGGGTGCTTCGATCGCATCTCAGGCCAGAAGTGTGTCTCGGGAGCATCAACACACCGTAAACTGTTGCAAAGAGCCCACATAATGGCTTGTAAACGTGCCGGATCCCCGCGGCATGAGCTTTGCCTCGCAATCAGTTCGATTGTGCCCCGACGAAGAGTGGACAGACGTAGCCTCGTACTTTGGACCGGTCTTCTCGAAGTGGTGCAACGGAAGACAGTCAGGAGGCTATTTGTTCGCGGTGGAAAATTTTGGTGGGCTGCGCCAGGCTCGTGCGACAGCCCTTTGCGGAGTGTTCCTGTGCGGATTCTCGTGCGGATCCTTGATAGCGCTATTGGTCGGTTGGGGGCACGGCTACAGGTGGGTCCCGGGAATGCAATCCTATCGGAGCGCCAATAACCTCGATCCCGCCGCACTTGCGGAGATGGAGTGGGAGATACGGCGCGCGAGGCTCCCCATGGAGGTGAATAAGGCTGTAGAGTCCTGGATGCTTCACCTCACAACCGACCGCAAATCAACCTTCAAGTACGCTCTCTCCCGGGCCGGCCTATACTCGAACATGATCCGGACCAAGCTCCGCGAGCGCGGAATGCCGGAAGACCTGTTGTATCTCGCCCTGATCGAGTCCGACTTCTACACCGATGCGCGGTCGCGTGTATTGGCAACCGGCATGTGGCAGTTCATGGAACCGACGGCGAGGCGATACGGACTGCGAATCGACGCTTTCGTGGACGAGCGGTACGATCCGGTGAGGTCGACGGATGCTGCTGTCGACCACCTGAGTGACCTCTACCAAGAATATGGCTCCTGGTATCTTGCTGCCGCGGCTTATAATGCCGGCTCAATACGCGTGTCTGATGCCCTTCAGCGGTACACGGACGGACACGTTGGAGATGACGGTCTCTACTGGGCGATCGTGGATCACCTACCGTCGGAGACGGCGAACTATGTGCCGAAGCTGCTCGCTGCCACGCACCTCGCACGATCAGCGGCGGCCTACGACCTCGACGTGACGCTCCTGGATGCCTACGAATACGACTTCGTCTGGTCTCCGGGGGGTGTGGATCTCGGTGAGGTGGCGCACTCCCTCGGCGTTGCGGCCGAGCAGATGTACGACTTGAACCCTCAGCTCATCCGCCAGGCGACGCCGCCGGATGAGATCTATCCGTTGAGGGTTCCCGTAGGGATGGCCAGTCAGGTCGTGGCCGCACTCGCCTGGCCGAATCACGGGACCCGCCTGGCGGACGACTGATCGGCGAAGAACTGTAAGTCGGCCACTTTCATACTCGCGTGAAGCCTCATGTTGACCGCTTCGGTCCTGCCCCTCACGTTATCTTCACCGGTCAGAGGGCTATTTGATAGGAGTGCCCGTCAGTGTCGTGGATCACGCCTGAATGGAGGTCGAGATGAGCAATCGTGTGGCGGTGGTTGGTCGAGGCCATGAAGTGATGTCGCCTTACTCCGCTCTACTTCTAGCCGTTCTCTGTCTGACCACAGCGCCCGGCGTCGTCTCGACCGCGGCAGCGCAGAACAGACCCTCCGACGCCGGAGAGTGGGAAGTTCCCAGGACACCCCACGGCCATCCGGATCTTCAGGGGAACTGGACGAACGTGACGCTCACTCCGTTCGAGCGGGAAGAGGGTAGGGGTCCGGTGTTCACCAGGGAGGAGGTCGAGGAGATCGAGCGGCCATCAGGGGAGTGCCCCGCTAACCCAGGGACGGTCGAGTGCGGAAGGGAAGACAACCAAGGGGATGCGTCTCTGAGTAATGAGCGTCGACTGAGTGGCGCGGAGTACAGCGAGGTCTATTGGGATCGGGGCTCGCGGGTAGCGATCGTCGATGGCGAATACGTAACCTCCCTGGTCACCCATCCGGCGAATGGGCGCCGTCCGGCCCTCACGCCGGAGGCCGAGCGGCGGGTCCAGGAATACGAGGACTTCAGGGACCAATTCGGCCCATACGACCATCCGGAGCTGAGACCGCTCGCCGAGCGCTGTATCGTGTCGTTCGGTTCCAGCGCCGGACCCCCGATGATCCCCAACACGGCCTACAACAACAACTACACCATCGTACAGACCGCCGATTACGTGATGATCAAGGCGGAGATGGTTCACGACGTGCGGATCATCCGACTCGGTGAGCCCGACCGGTTGCCGGCAGACGTACATCCCTGGTTCGGCGACTCCTGGGGCCACTGGGATGGAGACGTACTCGTGGTCGAGACCACGAACATAAACCCGACCCACAGATTCCGGGGAATCGCTCCCACGGCGGACCTGAAAGTGACCGAACGCTTCACGCGGGTCGATGAAGAGACGTTCCTCTACGAGTTCACCATCGACGACCCGACGACGTACACCCAACCCTGGGGAGGAGTGATCCCGTACAAGAGGCTCAACGACAAGCTCTACGAGTACGCTTGCCACGAGGGCAACTACTCTTTGTCGAGCGTACTGAGCGGAGCGCGCTATGAGGAGAGGATGGAAGCCCAGGGGTCGGGTGGGTCCAGGCCGAAGTGAGCCCTCGCATATATGGCGTTCAGACCGTTTAGGATAGCTTCTCAACGACAGTCTCACCGCAGAAACCAGAAGGAGAAAATCATGAAGCGCGGATCCATCTTCGTGGGGCTTGTGCTCCTCGCAACGGCGGGTTGCGGACCCGCAGAGGAAGAGCCCGCAGCTCAAGAGCCGGCCTCGCAGCCCGCCCCCACCCGAGTGGCATCCCAGCCTCAATGGACGGTGCTCTTCGACGGGTGGAGCGCCTATCGAGAGGAGATCCTGAATGGCTGGAACATTGTCGGTGAGGCTAACTGGACCCTGGACGCGAACGACGGATCCGTGATGGCCGATATGGGAGGGGGGTTCCTGGTGACGGAGTCCCCCTACGCCGATTTCGAACTGACGCTCGAGTTCTGGGTGGATGAGCCGGCTAACTCCGGCGTCTTCATCCGATGCCAGGATCCGACGTCGATTACCGCAGCGAACTGCTACGAGGTGAACATCTTCGATACCCGTGCGGACCAGACCTACCGCACGGGCGCGATCGTCGGCGTGTCACCTCCCTCGGAAATCATCAACGCCGGCGGACAGTGGAACACATTCGTGATACAAGCGGATGGACCGCGTCTTACGGTTACGCTCAACGACATCGAGACCGTCGACGCCGAGGATTCGAATCTTTCGACGGGTGTGATCGCCCTGCAGTATGGAGGCGGCGTGGTCAAGTTCCGGAACGTTCGGATTCGATCACTCTAGGGGTGCGATAAGCAGACTGCAGACCATAGTACAAAACATGGTACAAAAGTTGAGGCCGTGACCGAGAGGGCCTAGTGAGGGGCGGCCCTTCCCGGCAAGACCAGTGCGCTGATGGCCGCAAGAACCAGGGCCGCGGAATAGACGACGGCAGCAGCACCGTGCGCGTCGACACCCACCTGTTCCCCGCCGAGTAGATATCCGAGCGCGGAGATGCCGATTACTCCTCCGATGTACCTCGCCGTCGAGACGGCTCCGCCCCCCATTCCGGCGTGGTCACGAGCCACGGCACTCATCGCCGCGGCCTGAGACGGAGCCGAGGTCAGTCCTAGGCCGGCACCGATCAGGACGAGTCCAAGCAGGGCATCGGCGGGCGTCTGTAAGGCCTCTTGGATTCATATAGTAAGTGCAACAAACCACCCGACCGAACTGCACAAAGAAGTTGAGGCGAGCTGGGACGCCCTAGACCTTCCTTCTCGACGAAAAGGAGGAAGTTCATGAACAGGTATCGCCAGCTCACCTCTGGTGAGCGATATGCGCTCTCTGCGCTCAGAAAACAAGGATGCAACCAAGCTGCGATCGCTCGAGCACTGGGCCGACATCGAAGTACGATCAGCCGTGAGGTGCGCCGCAACTCGAAGGATCGTCAGGGCCGGGCCTATCGACCGGACCTGGCCGATGACTACGCCCGGTGGAGACGAGGCAGATCGCGCCGTCAATGAGCGCTTCGGTGCATCGGACTGGCGAATGGTGGAGGCGTGCCTCAGGCAACAGTGGAGCCCTGAGCAAGCCGCAGGCTGGTTACGGCGCAAGGCTCGGCTCTCGATCAGCCACGAGACCATCTACCGCCACATCTGGCGCGACCGAAAGCGCGGTGGCCGCCTGTATCTGCATCTGCGCTGTTCGCCCAAGCAACGCCGAAAACGGTACGGATCCTATGATTCCCGAGGTCGGTTGGCCGGCAAACGGCCGATATCTGAGCGCCCAGCTGGCGCACAGAACCGAAGCCGAGTCGGCCACCTCGAAGCCGATACCGTGATCGGTACCAGCTCCGACAAGCACTGCGTCCTCACCTTCGTCGATCGTAAGACGGGCTACGTGATGATCGGCAAGCTCGAGGCTCGTACCGTCGAGGCTACGAACCGTCGAGCCGTTCGTCTGATCAAGACTGCCGCTCGCCCCACTCACACCATCACGGCCGACAACGGAACTGAGTTCCACGGCTATGGGGCGATCGAAGCAGAAACCGGATCGAAATTCTACTTCGCCGCGCCCTACCACTCTTGGGAAAGGGGGACCAGCGAGAACACGAACGGTCTGATTCGTCAGTACCTACCGAAGCGTACCAGCATGGCTCACATCACCCAGCATGCTTGCAACCGCATCGCTCACAAACTCAACAACCGACCCAGGAAGCGTTTAGGCTATCGCACCCCCGAGGAATGCTATGTACAGATCTAGCTCGTGTTGCACTTCAAAGTTGATCCGAAGCCTCGAAATCGGACAAGAGGTAAAGCCCGCCCAGTGAGGTCAGAGTGCCCACGAACGCGGTCGTACGGATGCCGACCGACTCCGATACCCGGCCCCCCAAGGGGGAGAAGACCACCATCGAGATCATCATTCCGATGATGGTTCGCCCAGTAATCCCGGCCTCCACGTTGCGCACCTGCTCGAAGAAGATCGGGAGCTGGAAGAGGAGCGCGTACATGGCCAAGTTCTGCAGCCCAATGACGGCGCTCGAGGCGGCGAATGTGGGCCGCAGGAACAGCCTGAGCTCGAGGACGGGCTCCTCCACACGGCGCTCCCACCAAACAAACACGGCCAACAACCCTGCGGCGGCCAGCGCCGACCCCAGGGCGGTCGAACCCGAGGTCTGAGCCGCCACCACGAGCAACGTCAGGCCGGATCCCAGCAATACGCTGCCAAGGATATCGAAGCGAGGCGACGGGCGGTCCCCTCCATCCCGCGAAGACTTATCCGAGTCCGCTCCGCGTCGAAGCGCCTCGGTACCCCGCCGAATGAGGTAGTACGCGAGCAGAATGACGGGAATGTTGGCGATGAACACGGACCGCCACCCGAAGAGGGCGGTCAGCTCCCCCCCGACGAGTGGGCCGACTCCGGCCGCGGTTCCCATCACGGAACCGAAATATCCAAACGTGCGCGCCCGCCTCTCGGGGGGCACGAGATTTCGCAGCAATGCCATCGTCGCCGGTACCGACATGGCTCCGCCGGCGGCCATCGCGATCCGAGCAAGCGCTAGGCTGGGCAGGGTCGCCAGCGTAAACCCGGCGATCGAGCCGACCCCGTAGATTGCCATGCCGATCACGAGAGCGCGTCTGTGACCGATGCGGTCCCCGAGCTTACCACCTGGGCTCATGGTGGCGATCCCGACGATGAGGTAGCTGGAGACAAGCCACTGCGTCAGCGCCCCGCTTCCGATCCCGAGCTCGAATCCGATCGACGGCAGTGCCACCGCGATCATCGTGGACCCCAGCGGAGATAGGGAAGCGGCGAGGAACATTCCCACGTAGAACGACGGGGACGGCCGCCGGGTGGGAGCGTGAGGCACGGAGGCCGTTTCCTGAGTCATTTCGGCAGGTTCACGCGGGTCGAAGTACGCGTCTCGATGGGCTCAAAGGGGAAGTGTCGAGGATCTCAGCGGGTGATCCCCCGGCATTGAAGAAGGTAGAGCCGTCCGTCCGCAAACGCCCATTCGATGTCCAGCGGGCGCGGATCGGGCGGAATCGTATCGGAAGCGGGAAGGAGCGTCAATCAAACAGCTCAGGCCCCCACGAGGTTGCGTTTGCGGCTTTCGAACCTTCCTTTTAAATCGGTTCGAGGCTTGGTGCGGCGTTCGACGGGGAAGCTAAGCCTGATCAACCCATGAGCGGGAGGGCCAGATGAACACGAAGCAGGTCGTGACGGGAATGGTCGTTGGCGGGATTACGATGTTCGTAGTCGGCTATCTGATCTTTGCGCTAGCCATGGGCGGCTTCTACGATGCGAACGAGGGCTCGGCCACCGGCCTGGCACGTGCATCGACTCTCTGGTGGGCGATCGCCCTAGGCACCCTTTCGCTAGCCACGCTGGTCACGCTCGCCGTCGGTTGGTCGGGCGCCAAATCCGCCGGCCAAGGCTTCAGGATCGGTGCGATAGTGGGCTTTCTCGTCTGGTTCGGCGTGGATTTCATCCTTTACGGGAACCTCAATATCTCGACGATCAATATCCCACTGGTCGATCCGCTGCTGGAGATCGTCCGCACGGGAATCGGCGGGGCGGTTATCGCCGCCGTGCTGGGCAGAGGTGCTACCGGCGCAGTCCCCATGGGTGGTGAGGAGCACGGAGGGGAATCCCCACATACGGTCCCGTAATAGTCACCACAGTGCTTCTATCGCACGACCTCCCGGACCACACCGTCCCACTTGTTCAGCAGGAAGACCCGCCCACCCGGTCCCCGCCCAAAGTGCAGATCCGCCCGGGGTGTCGGCTCCCTGCCCTGATCAGCGTTCTTCGCCTGGACCAGCTCGAGCAGCGTTGTCGTCGCTCCGCCATCGCGGAACAGCACCCTCCGGATCGCGGCTTGTCCGCCATCCCGTAGGCCGTCGGCAGGCACATGAAACACCTGGCCGCTCGGGAGGTCGCCCCAGAGCACCCGGTTCGTGAGCTGTGGGATCCGATCGTCCCGGTATGCCACTACACCTGTGGCCGCCGACCCCGACTGGAGTAGCGGATCGTTCTGGTCGAACTCAGCCACAGGGTAGGTAATCCACGGCTCCCCCCTCGGGTTCGACAGCTCGACGCGAGTGTTACTCACCACTCGGTAGCTCCCCTCCCAGGTGTTCCAACCCAGGTCACCACCGGCCGGCACGACGTTGAGCGTCTCCACGACGCTCTGTCCGATGTCGGCCATGAGGAGATCGCCAGTCACCACGTCCCAGTCGAACCCCTGCGGATTGCGAACCCCCGACGCGTAGATCTCACCCAGTGTGCGGTCGACACTGTCTCGCGCGTAGGGGTTGCCCTCAGGCACACCGTAGCGCCCGTTCGCACTGTTGGAGCCCAACGGGTGGATCCGCAGGATCTTGCCGAACACCGAGCCGAGGTTCTGCGCGATGTCCAACTCGTCGCCCGCGGCGCCGCCGTCCGCCATGCCGATGTACAGCAGTCCGAAATCCGGATCGCCCGCCGACGAGGTCGGGTTGAATCCGATCCGGCCGCCGTTGTGATTCTCGAAGGGCTGCTCCACCCGCAACAGCTCCCGAGGCGGGCCACCGTCGTAGGTCGCCGCCGCCGGGTCGCGTGCGGTCCATTCGAGGAGCACGATGTCGTGGTCGTCGACGCCCCCGCCGGGAACGAAGTCGGGCTCCGGAGTCGTATTGTCCGTATCGATCCACGTGTAGAGCTTCCCGTATCCCGCGGTGCCGGGCTCGTTGAAGTGCGGATGGAACGCGAAGCTCTGCAGCCCAACTTCCATGATCGGAACGACCTCGGGAGGCGTCTCCACCTCGACCTCCCACCTGGATTCGCGGGCGTCGAGGTATCGGGTCACGCTCCCGCCGTAGCTGATGGCGTAAACGAGGCCCCACATGTCGTTGACGAAAAGGCGGCCGGAGCCCGGCTGGTCGACGAGGACCATGGGCCGGGCGGGCGCTCCGTCGATGTCCGGAAGGGTTGCGAACTCCTCGAGCCCGACAATGATCGCGCCCTCGGACGCCGGAATCGGGTCCGGGAACGGGTCGTTGGTAATCTGAGCGACGGCGGGGCCGGCGATCAGCAATGCTGCGACGACGGGGTGGATCGTGGCCAAATAGGCCCCCCTCAACGGTATTCCTCGTAGGCTGCCCTCAACCAGCGCTCGGTGCCGTCGGACCGCGGGAGAAGTGCTCAATGGCGTCTCTCAGTTCCGAGTCAACGGAACGAACCGGACGGCAATAACATCACGTATCTCGACCTCACCCCCAGGCAGCTTCTCCACAACTTTCAGGATCTGGAAGGAGGACTGATCACCCACCGGAATGATCATCCGGGCACCAGGCTTCAGCTGGTCCACCAATGGCGGTGGGACGTCCTCGGCCCCCGCCGTGACGAGGATTCCGTCGAACGGGCCCTGCTCGGGCCATCCGAGGTATCCGTCACCGGCGCGGACGAACACGTTCGAGACTCCAAGTCGGAGGAGTCGGTCCCCCGCTGAGCTCGCCAGCCCCGGAATGATCTCGATACTGTAGACCTCGGAGACCAACTCGGCCGCAACGGCTGCCTGATATCCGGAACCCGTTCCGACCTCCAATATCCGGTCATCCGGCGCCGGCTGAAGGAGCTCTGTCATCAATCCGACGATGTAGGGCTGTGAAATCGTCTGCTCGAACTCGATCGGTAGGGGCGTATCACGGTAGGCAAGGGCCCTATACGGCGCAGGGACGTACTCGTGGCGAGGGACCCGTGACATGGCATCGAGAACCCGAGAGTCGGTGACTCCACGCGCCTCAATCTGTTCCTCCACCATCTGGCGCCGTGCCTCCTCGAAGTCGACGTCCTGGGGTGAGCCGGTGGACGAAGTGGCTTGGTCCGGCGTCGCTGGAAGACACAACACGTTCACGGCAATGATGAGGCCAACGCGTCGTGCGGTACGGCTGGAGAGATCTCCTAGGGAGATCGGCATCTTTGGTCCCTCCTCGCTCCTAATCTCGCCCTTGTAGAGCGGCGCGTCGAGCTAGCCCTCGGAGTCCTCCGAATCCGACTCCCTCTCGACCTCGATCGAGCAGCACACGGGCCTGATCAGCAACCGTCAACGGGTCGGGCCTCGGCGCCGCTCTCCAGGACCATGGGGACTTTGGAGTGGAGTGCACCCCGAAGCCACTGGCGCCACGACGCGCGCCGGACCAGGACCACCTGCACGGGAGACTCGATGCGGTTCACCACGAGGAAGTGGACGTCACCCAGTTCCTGGGGCCGTGGCAGCCGATAGGACTGCTCGTTCAAGGTGAACTCGATTTCCGCCAGGCGATCGAACTCCTCGGCCGTGAGGACCCGCTCGATGTACACCTCGTCTTCTACCCGGTACACGCCCTCGCCCACGGGCTCGCCCCAATGGAAGTACCAAGGGTCGAACGCCTCGCCCCGCTCCCGCTTGAACGACTCGTCCACGGCGTAGTCCATCGCCTCGAGGGCGTCTTCGTCGGCCAGGGATTCGAGGTGGTGCTGGAGCTCGTGCGTAAGGGTCGCCCAGAGCTCACCCTCCCAGTCGAAGTCGGGATCCTCCTCGACCATCTTGCGGAAGGAGCCGTAGTAGAGGACCACCCGTGAGCGAGTGGTCTCGGGGCCCTGCCACTCCGAGTTGAAGGCCTGTGTGAGACATTCACCCAGTGTGACGACGCCCGGGAGTTCGGGATGGGTCTTCACCGCCTCGACAGTCGTGACGCCATCCACACCCTCTCGATACGCCTTGGGAACACTTTGGAAGGCTTCCTGGGCCACGCGGGAGAAGTCGTCGAAGGTCATCACGGGGATCAGCTTGGCCGAAGGGAACGCCAGGGTCAACGGGTGGATCGCTCCCCCGAGAGTCCGACCGAAGACCAGGCGATTAGGTTGCTTGCCCAGACTGCCCGCACCCCTCACCTTATCACCCCCGTGAAGGGACTCCTGGTGTGACTGTCCCCGGCGAACCCGTTGAGAAGGAGACGGTTCATGAGAATGCTCACCCGTGTCACAGCCGCGACGCTGACGGTGTTCTGCCTGGCCACACCGGTCCACGCACAGAGCACCGCGTCCATCATCCCGGACGTTGTCTATGGCCATAAGGACGGGATGGCTCTGACGTTCGACGTCTTCATGCCACCTGGTGAGCCCAACGGAGCCGGAATCCTCAACATGGTGAGCGGCGGCTGGATTTCGCGGTGGAGGGCCCCTGAGCAGGCCCGGCAGGGGTACGAGGCGCTCTTGAACCAGGGGTTTACGGTCTTCTCCATTCGTCACGGAAGCAGCCCGAGGTTCAACGTCCCAGAAGCGTACGCCGATGTGAATCGCGCGGTGCGCTTTGTGCGCCTCAACGCCTCGACCTATGGAGTGGACCCGGCGCGCCTTGGCGTCTACGGAGGGAGTGCCGGTGGCCATCTCTCCCTCATGTTGGGCCTTGCGTCGGACGAGGGTGACCCCGAGGCGACGGACGAAGTGCTGCGTATGAGTAGTCGCGTCGCAGCGGTCGTCGCGTACTACCCCCCCGTGGATCTGCGCAAGCGGCCCATTCCGAGCGAGGATTTTCCCGCTACACTCCCGGAGAGTGGCCTCTTTTTCGCGCGCGGGGTGGTCGCGCCAGGTGCTGCTGACCGCTTCGTTGCGCTTGAGTTCGAAGACGAACTCGGCGCTTCGGTGTCGCCGATCGTGCACGTTTCCTCCGACGATCCGCCGACCCTGTTGGTTCATGGAGACGCAGACGCGCTCGTCGATCTCAACAACAGCGAGCTGATCCACGCGGCCTTTCAGAGTAAAGGCGTTGAGACCGACCTCGTGGTCATCGAGGGTGCTGGTCACGGGTTTCGAACCGAGGAGCACCGCACGCTCGCCTCAGACGCGCTGGTCGCGTGGTTCGAGGAGCATTTGACAGCGCGTTAGGAGCTAGACGCCAAACTGTCTGAGGTGGTCAATAGGTCTCCCACGTGCCTGGCGTCACGAGCTCGAGTAGATGTCCGTCGGGGTCTCGGAAGTAGAGGCTCCGGCCCCCTCTCTCCCATTCGATTTCGCTCTCGACCTCGACATCCTGCTCGAGCAGCCACTGCTCCCATTGCATCACATCACTCTCTTGGATGGCGAAGGCGAAATGAGACGTTCCCTCACCGTCGTGCCCCGGTAACACGCCTCCAGGCACGTTCATAGCCTCGCTCGACGCCCCGTGCTTGAACAAGAGCAATATCTGCTTCCCTTCCACGTCGAGCGCAGCGATCCGCTCTTTCGAGATCAGTACTGGAAAACCGAAGAGGCGGTTGTAGAAAGCGGATGCTCGCGAAACGTCCTGCACGTACAGGCCGAACTCCAACATCCCTTGCACAGGTGGTCTATCCAGGTTCCCTCCTAAGCGCCGTTAGTCGGCGCCACTATGCCTCCGGATGTAACTGATGTTCGTGACCACCCCGATGGCACAGGCGATGGCAAACAGCACATGGGCGCCGACCACCACTCGTGACCCCCAGGTCGTATCGAACAGCACGTCCACCCCTAATGCGACCAGCACGAAAAAGAGGGCCATCACCGGAACGGGCATTAGCGAAACGCCGCGAGTTCGCCCGGATTCGAGGGGGTTCTTTAGGTCCTCGACACCAGCCTGAGTCAGACTTGCAACCAGGTTCATGAACCACGTCAGCGCCACGACGAGGATCAGAATCCAGGTGGACACGTGAGCCGACTCCTAACGGGCCATCAGAGCCGAATCAGCTTGGGTCGGAACCCAGGAACCGGATCAGCTCCCGTGGGAACCCAAGAACCGAATCAGCTCCCGGTTGAAGATCTCCGGCGCCTCCAGGTGCGGATTGTGCCCCACATTGGGAATCAATACCAGCTCGGCGTTCTGAAGCGCCTTCGCCACCTTGCCGGCGATCTCGGGAAAATCCGGACCATCCTCCGCGCCCCCGATGACCATCGCCCTCGTCGCCATCTGCGGCCAATCGTGCACTACGGTATCGATCGAACGGGCGTTGCCGGCCATCGCCCGCACCAGATTCAGGCGGGGCCACTCACTGCTCAGCGCATTTCCGTAACGGATGCGGACATGTTCGAGGAACTCGGGCTTCCACTCCACTACACGGCCCATTTCTCCAGCCAGGGCCCTCTCGTACAGCTGTCGAAGGTCGGGCGGCGCACTCTCTCCACTCGGTTCGCGCCACGGTCGCCCTGCCCGTGAATCCGTGAGCCCGATTGCGTTCACCATCACGAGCTCGGTCGCGGTCTCCGGATACAGGAAGGCGAAACGACTGGCCATTTGTCCGCCAAAGGAATGGCCCGCCACCGCTGCCTCGGAGATTCCGAGATGGTCTAGAATCGCCTTGGTGTTGGACGCGTGGAGGTTGATGTTGTACGGAAGAATCGGCTTGGACGAGCGGCCCCAACCGAGGCGGTCCTTCACCACCACGCGATACCCCTCGTTACGGAGCGCCTCGATCGTGTCCTTCCAGTACCATCCGTAATAGCCGCCCCCGTGTAACAGCATGACCGTGCGCCCATTCGGCTCGCCGACGGGCGCCACGTCCATATACGCGATCCGGACATCCTGCCCGAACAGATTCCGATCGAGGAATTGCACCGGATGCGGGTACGGGACGTCTTCGAGGTTGATCGAGACCGCTCCCCAGTGGGCCGGGGGCTCGGACGGGGGCGAAGCCGCCTGAGCCTGTAACGCTCGGCCGTAGGGCGCCATGGCGAGAGCAAGGAGCAGAAGTGTCGGCGATGGATACCGGACAAGCGTACGTCGGACGGTCACTCTTCCTCCTTTAAACCGCATCCGATTCGTTGATCGGAAAGATCTGCTCACAGGCCGAATCCTGAAGGCCGTTCGTTCAACCGTCCGAGGAGATCGTAATCTTGAAGCCGTCCGGGTCCGCAAGGCTGAAGGCTCGTGAACCCCAAGGCGTATCCGCCGGAGGTGACTCCAAGGTTCCACCCCGTTTCTCGATCCTTGCCGCGATCTCGTCCACGTCATCGGCGGTGGCCAGGTGTAGCCGAAACCCTTCACCCTTCACTCGGTCACGGCCCTTCGCCCAGTCGTCCTGGAGCAAGAAAAGGCCGATCCCCCCGGCAAGGAGACGGGCACCCCCGACCTTCCCCTCGTGTTCCCAGGTCTCCTCCACATGAAACCCGACCACGTCTCGATACCATGGGAGGCTCACATCGATGTCTGAGACCGTCAACGCCGGTCGCACGCTACGCAACTCGAGAGTCTCGGGGCCGCCGTTGTCCCCACCGTCCAGCTCTGATTCGGTGCTCACGCTAATCTCCGTTCATGCTCAGCTCGAGTCGGGCGCACGATCGGCGGCACCCCCGATTCCTTCCTCAAGGCTTCCGGCCATCCCAACGGCGACCCAACGACGACCCAACGGCTACCCAGCGGCTACCGCCTGACGTACTTCGTCAGCCCGCCGTCCACTGCAGGCAGGGACCCCGGCCCTTCCGCCGCATACACATTTCCATCGCCGTCAACCGATACGCCTTCCCCGGCGACGTTCTGGGGCCGGTCTTCATAGGCGTGCCCCGGGATGAACGCGGTGACCACGTCGGCGGTGGCGCTCCCGATTCGGATGCCGGTACTCCAGCCGGGGTGGTTCGTGTCTCTCGTTTCGGAGTCGATCGCGTACAACATGTCATCATCGGTGATGAATAGGCCGCTGATCCGGCTGAACTGGTAGTACGAGTCGAGGTAGTTCCCGTCCTGGTCGAAGATCTGGATCCGGTGGTTGCCCCGGTCGGCCACGAAGAGGCGGCCCCGCGAGTCGAACTCCAACGCGTGCGGGGTCCGGAACTCGCCGGTACCGGTCCCGATCTGCCCCCATTCCATGATGAACTCGCCGTCGGGGGTGTACTTCAGGATCCGTCCGGTGGAGCCCGCGGGAGGGTCCTGACTCTGCCCGTTGTGCCCGTCCGCAACGAAGATGTTTCCGTTCGGCGCCGTGATCACATCGTTCGGCTGGTTGAGTTGGCCGGGACCACTTCCCGGCACGCCGGCCTGGCCGAGTCGCATCAGGACCTCGCCCTCCGGGCTGAATTTGATCACCTGATGACCCTTCGTACCGGCCTCGTTCCCGGCGAAGTCGGTCACCCAGACGTTGCCGTCGTCGTCCACGTGAATTCCGTGGGGGGTGACGAACAGGCCCGCACCAAAGCTGGCCAACAACTCTCCGGTGTTATGGTCGTACTTGACGATCGGGTCCACGGGGTTGTTCTCGCAGTTGATCCCGGGTCCACCCGCCGAGCCCGATCCGCACCGGTCGTAGGCCCACACGTGCCCATCGGGTCCGATATCGGTGCCCGCCGTCGAGCCCCATTCGCGGCCGTCGGGCAGCAGTCCCCAGTTCGTCATCACGGTCGGATTGGGGTTCGAGAGCATGTTCAGCGCCGGGTCGGTGACCATATCCGCCGGCGTGTTGGTGGTGCCCGGCGGCGGGAGCATGAAGGCTGGCGCCTCATCGCCGGCGGTCATTTCACTACTCATGACCACTTCATCTTCCATGGCCATTTCATCGTCGGCGGGCCCGGCACATCCCGCGATCAGTGTCAGGGAAAGAGCGAAGGGGATTACACGCATCGAGTGCTTGGAGAATGACATAGCGGCCTCACTTGAGGATATGTTTTTGACACGCCTATTGGATGCCGTGTCGACCCTGGACATAGTGAGTTCGCGCCGGAGGCTGCGCAAGAAGAGCGGGGGCTAACCCCCCCCCGAACACCCGGAGTAATGAGCGGCGTTCAGGGGGAATCGAAGGGCAGGCCGGCTACTATTTGAAGAGCGCCTCGAAGTGGGCGATGCACGCGCCCCAACCGTGCTCATGACTCTCCTTCGCCTCCACAGCCGGGAAGCCCGTGTGGAGGAGGACGACCTCCGTCGCATCACCGCGGGCCTCGAACTCCACGGTAACGAGCGTCTCACCCATGCGGTTGTCCTCTTCCTTCCAATCCCACGTATAGACCAAACGATTCGGCGCGTCGATTTCCTTGTAGGTGCCGACGGCCGTGTGCTCGGTTTCTCCGACACGCATTCTGATCGTGTACTCTCCTCCGACCCGGAAGTCGCTTGCGACGTCCTGGACCCCGCCCGGCTCGGGGCACGACCACTGCCTCATCAGGTCCGGCTGCGTCCACGCGTTCCAGACTGCCTGTTGATCCGCCTGAATCAGGCGAGTCATACGGAGGGAGTTCATGGTTTCGACACTCATTTGGGTTTTCCTCCTTCGTTGGGAAGCTGCTCGCTGGCTCCCCCCGTCCCCGGACCCTCCAGGAAGGTGGCCAGCGAATCCAGCTGCTGTGTCCAGAATTCGCGATGCGCTTCGATCCAGTCACTCGCAACCTCAATGGAGTCCGGGTCGAAGGAGCATCGGCGCACGCGGCCATCCTTCTCTCGCCGAATCAAGCCCGCCTCCCCCATGACCTTCAGATGTTTCGAGATGGCCATGAGAGAAACTTCGAACGGCTCTGCCAGATCGCTGACCGATGCGCTTCCCTTGGTGGCGAGCCGGGTCAGCATCGCACGACGAATGGGGTGCGCCAGCGCGGCGAATGTTCGGTCCAGTTTTTCGTCTGAGAAGGCTACCACGCGCGGCTCCTATACTAAACTTGTTGGTTTACTATAGGCGCACAGCGGGTCTCCGGCAAGGGTGGGGGTGCGCTCTACCAGCAGAGCCTCGGACTAGCGAACGGGCCGGACCTCAAGGTCCGACCCGTGCCTCCGCTGACGGTGCGCGGACGATAAGCTACTGAATCGTGGCAGTCCCGGCTGGGAAGCTGGCTAGGTTGCTGGGGATCGAATAGGTGACGTGGTCGGTGGCATTGGCTTCGATCGGGCCGGCCAGCGGCTTGAGCGTGAACGGCGCTGCCGAGTCGTCCGGCTCAGGCTCGATCGAGATCACCGCGGTGCCACCGGCGAGATCAGTTGGAAAGACCAGCCCCATCGGGGCGTTCATGAGGAAGTCTTCCCCGGGGAACGGAGGTCCTGGCTGACTGCCGCTGAACGGGGCACTGAGGTCCGCAGCGTCCGTCGCGGTGAAGCGGCCGGTCGTGACCGGGGTCCCCTCGATCACGGCCCAACCCTCGAAGGCCCACCCCGCGGGGAGGGTCGGGAGGTCTAGCCCTTCGGCCGGGCTACCCGACGCGAGGGACAGGAACCAGATACCACTGTTCTCGTTGGCGGCAGGGTCGTTCGTCGGTGTCGCGAGGATGAAAGACCCCGAGGCACCGGTGAAGTCGTCACCGAGCGCCGATCCGTCGCCCACCGAAAGGCCGGCTGCTCCGGTATGTTCGGTGAGGCCTGCGACGGGTTACGGCAGCTACGACACACGTGATGGCGGGCACGACGCCCCTGGGAACCACCGATGACGGTTTCGCTACAGCGCACGCTTCTGGGCCTCGTTCTTCTGGTCCTCCTGGTAGGGCTCGTCCCGGCGGGTGTTCTCCTCGATCGCCGCTTGCTTGCCTCACTCGAGGACGGGGTGCGTGCCGAGCTGCTCGCCGCGCCACTCGTGCTCCAGGACAGGTTCCAGAACCAGGCCGGCGCACGCATGATGCACGCGCGTGAGATCTCGGCGAGCGAGGTGCTCGCCAGAGCCATCCGGACGGCGGATACTATGAGCGCGGTCGAGGAAGCTCTTCGCATATCCGACGCGTTTCCCGGTGAGTTGCCCATCGTGATCGGACCCGACGGAGCCAGCTGGGCCGGGCCGATGATGCCGGCTCAGGTCGTAGACCAGACGAAGGATGGAGCGGCACCGGTGCTTGTCGTGAAGACGCAGGAGGAGCTCGGAACAGTCGCGCTGGCTCCCGTCGGGATGCCCGAGCAGTGGGCGGGGGCAGCGGGTGTCTGGGTTCCGATGGTGTCGCAAGAGGCGATACAGCTCTCGGCGCTGACCCGCTCCGATGTGCTCATCACGGCGCCCGATGGGGCTCCGGGTGCGTACACCGGCCGAGCCGAGCCGGCGATGGGGCTCTTCGGTCTTCTCTCTGGGCTACCGGACTCCGAGGAGGTCGCACAGCTCACGTGGGAGGGCGAGCGGTACCTCGTCGTGACGGCCGGCGTCCCGGGCGGCGCACGGGTGACGTTCGTACGGGCCCTCGCCGAAGAGCTCGCCATCGTTCCGGCGCTGCGCTCTGTCGGATTCCTGGTGTTGGCTCTTTCGGCGCTGTTCGCGCTCGTCGTGGGCGCTTGGCTCGCCGCTCGCTTCGCGCGCCCGGTGCATGCACTGGCTGAGGCGGCCCAACGAATCACCCATGGCAACTTCGAAGCGCCCGTGGAGCGTTCGGCCATTTCGGAGGTAGATCAGGTGGCGTCGGCCTTCGAAGTGATGCGCGATGCGCTCGCGGCCCGAATCGCCGAGCTGAGCGAAACCAACAAGGCGCTCGAGGACCGGCAGGCGCGGCTGGGCATGCTCCAGGCTCAGCTCGTCCAGAGAGACCGACTCTCGGCCGCGGCGCGCCTGCTCGCACAGCTTGCGCACGAGGTCCGCAATCCGGTCGCGAGCGTTCGGAACTGCCTCGAGATCCTCCGCAGGCGGGTGGCCGACGATCCGGAGGCGAGAGACTTTGCCGACCGCGCCATCGACGAGCTCCTCCGCATGCATGAGCTCGCCGAGCACATGCTCGACCTACATCGCCCGAGGAGCTGGGAGGGGGATTGCGACGCGGTTGTGGTGGCCGAGGAGGTCGCCGCACTGGTCCGCATCGGCCTCGGCGACCGGGATGTTGCGGTGACGGTTGGATCCAAGGGACCTGTGCAGGTGGCGATCCCGACCGACGCGCTCAAGCAGGTGCTGCTGAACCTGGTGCAGAACGCGCAGGCGCGCTTGGCGCGGCGGGAAACATCGACATCGTCGTAGAGGCTAGCGGGGAACGGGCCACGCTCCAGGTCACCGACGACGGGCCCGGCATCGACGACTCGGCACTTCCTCACCTGTTCGACCCGTTCTTCACGACCAAGGCCGACCTGCGGGGCGTGGGCCTGGGCCTTTTCACCGCCGACGGGCTCGCCCGGACGCACGGCGGGAGGATCATGGCAGGGAATCGGCCGGAGGGTGCGGGCGCGGTGCTCACAGTCGAGCTACCCCTGGCGTCCAGGTCCGAAGAACGGGTTGCACACACAGCTGGTCTGTCGGCGGAGACGACATCATGACCCCACGCCGCCTCCTTATCGTCGACGACGACCCGACGTTTCGCATGTCGACCGCCGCTCTCATGCGCGAGGACGGACATGAAGTCGAGGAGGCGGCCGACGGTCAGACGGCGATCGAGCAGCTCAAGGAGTCCGACTTCGACCTGATTCTCCTCGACCTGCGCATGCCAGGGTTGGACGGGATCGGGATCGTCGAGGTACTTCGCACGTGGGGCGAGGACACACCGATTCTCATGATCAGCGGATTTGGAACCGTCGATGCCGCCGTGGCTGCCCTCCATACGGGAGTAGACGACTTTCTCACGAAGCCCGTCGAACCCGACGTCCTGAGTGCGCGGGTGGATGCGTTGCTGGCGAGGCGACCATCGGTCCCATCAGCCGGTGCGGAGCCCCCTGGCGGACTCTTGGGCCGCTCGCCATCGATGCGGATGGTGTTCGAGATCATCGCGCGCGTCGCGCCTACCGACGCTACGGTGCTGGTGACCGGCGAGACCGGCACGGGCAAGGAGCTCGTGGCTCGAGCGATTCACCAGCTGTCGGACCCGAAAGATGGACCGTTCGTTGCGGTGAACTGCGCAGCCCTCGCCGAGGGTGTGCTCGAGTCCGAGCTCTTCGGGCACGTGCGAGGGGCTTTCACCGGCGCCGCACGTGACCGCAAGGGGCTTTTCGCCGCAGCGGACGGCGGGACACTGTTGCTCGACGAGATCGGTGATGTCTCACTCGGGATGCAGCATCGCCTGCTGCGGGTCCTACAGGAGCGGGAATTCACGCCCGTAGGCGCGGTGAAGCCCGTGTCGGTGGACGTCCGGATCATCGCCGCCACGAACCGCGACCTCCGGGCGGAGATGGAGGCCGGCCGCTTCCGCGACGACCTCTACTACCGGCTGAACGTCGTGCGCATCGACGTACCACCGCTGAGGGAGCGCCGCGAGGACATCCCTCTCATCGCGGAGTCGTTCTTCCGCCTTGTCGACCTTCCGCCGCACGCCGCCTGCTCTCCGCTCGCGATGCGTCACCTGCTAGCGTATCGCTGGCCCGGTAATGTCCGGCAGCTCCTGGCGGCCCTGGAGAGCGCCCGGATCCAGTCAGGCGGGCGTCGGATCGAGGCGCAGCACCTTCCCGGTGAGGTACGCGGGCAAGTCGCTCGCGAGGACGACCCGTATGAGCGGTACCGCCAGACCAGCGCGCCCGAACACGAGCGCGCCGCGATCACCAGGGCGCTCACCGAAACAGGAGGGGCCCGCAACACCGCAGCCGAGCGGCTCGGGATGAGCCGCACGACGCTGTGGCGGAAGATGAAGCAGTACGGGTTGGAAGGACGGGACGTAGTGGACGCCGGGTAGCTCGCTCCGGGGGCTCCCACGCGCTCCAAGTAGGTGTAAGTCCCTCGATCCCGAGGATTAGCCCATTGTTAAGACTCGAAGCGAACCACGAGCCGGAGCTCAACAGGCGCGAGGCTTTCCAGGCCGCGGCGTCCCAGCTCGACGCCACCTTCGTGGCGGGAAGGCTGAGCTCCGGCGACAAGGTCCACCTCGAGCACGGCCCATGGAGGGTGATCCTCGACACCTACGTCGTGAATGGCCAGAGCCCCATTACGTATACACGAGTGCGGGCCTTATATGTAGCGAAGGAGGACTTCACCCTCCGCATCTCCCGGAGGAACGTCTTCACGCGGATCGCGGAGCTCTTCGGCTTCTACGGGCTCCCGATCGGTGATCGGGAATTCGAGCACAAATACACGATCAAGAGCTCCAACGAGCCACGCGGCCGGTCCCTCATGACGGACCGGCGGCTCCGGGACCTGATCAAGGGCCAACCGTCACTCCGGCTGGAGATCCGGCGGTGCCCGTGGGGGAAGCGCAGAAAGACGGGGGACGGGGTCCGGGCGGTGACGGTCGGGATCCCGGGCGTCATTAGGGAGCCGGACCGTCTGGTAGACTACGTCCTTCTCGTGGCCGCGACCCTGGACCAGCTCCTGAGGATCGGCGGGGCCTACAATGAGTCCGTGGCGAAGGGTCGCACCTACGCTCTTTGCCGACGCGTCTAGCGCGACATTTGCTCGCTGGATACGCCCGTCAAAAAAAGGGCCGGAAGGCCGTGGAATCCGGCGTCACTGTGATCTCCCGGACGACGGGTGCCTCGTCCTCCAAGAATTCAGTAGAGGTGGTGAAGAAGCCGGCAGCGTAGAGGATCACCGTGACCGGGCCGTCGGTTTCGTTGAGCCAGTACCAGCCGTGGATCCCCGGAAAGGGCGCGACGTAGCTTCCGTGCCGGGCGAGCGTCTCCTCGGCGACCTCGAAGAACTCGGCCGTGCCCTCGGGTGAACCGTCAGCCTCGCTGTGCATCTCGGAGCGAACCCAGGAGGACGCGGTCCACGAATACACTATCGTTCGGCCCGCCTCGAGTCGATACTTGTATTCGACGAAACCGCCGGGCTCGAGCTCGAACGTCCTCAGATCCGTGCGATAGCTACTCCGGTAGGCGCTGAGGCCATCAGTACGTACGGGAATCGCACCGCTTCCGGGTTCCGAAAGGATGCGCAGCCCAAGAGCCTCGCCGATTCCCAGGGGATCGATGTCGTACTCGGCCGGCAGGACGGCGGCGACGAGAACAATGCCGGCCACCAGGAAGGCCGCCAGGGTCGCCCAAGCCAGTTTGGCTTTCGATGGGAGTTCAGGATTCACGACGCGTTCACGAAAAATCCGACGATCTGATATCCCATGAGCATGAAACCTCCGGCCATGAGCAGAGAGTTCGTCACGAAGGCATGCTTCAGGAATCCGTCCCGTGTACGCCAGAAACTCAAGGCGATGAGAACGCCCATCAGCGCCAGGATCTGCCCGATTTCGACGCCGACGTTGAAGCTGAGCATGTTCGTGACTAGCCCCTCTTGCGAGATCGAGTACTCCTGAATCGTCGTCGCCAGACCGAATCCGTGGAAGAGACCGAACGTGAGGACCGCGATCTTGGTGTTCGGCTGGACGCCTAGGTAGCGGCGAAAGCCGTCCATATTGTCGAACGCCTTGTATACGACCGAGAGGCCGATGATGGCGTCGACGACGAATGGGTTCGCTTGCACCCCCCCGAGAACACCCACCAGCAGCGTAATGCTGTGTCCCAGGGTGAAGAGACTCACGTATAAGACCACGTCCTGAAGACGATACAGGAAGAAGATGACGCCGACGAGGAAGAGCAGGTGGTCGTAGCCGGTGAACATGTGCTTTGCGCCGAGATACATGAACGGCCCGATCGCCGCACCCACGTTCGTGAGGAAGAACGAGGCGTCGTCCTGTGCCACCCCGTGGGCGGCAGCTGCGATGTCCACTTCCCACACGAAGAGGAGGGTGCACAGCAGGCCTGCGGACGCGCTCCACCGCCGCAAGACCTTCACAGGGCTTTCTCGACGGAAAATCGGCCCTCGATGGGCGTGTTCACGAGAGTGAGAGGATCTAACATGCCGGATAAGATGCCTCCAACTCGTGCGAACCAGCAAGCGCCGCCGGGCTTGCCGGAGTTTAGAGCTCAGAATCTGAGCGGAACCGACCCTGTCGGAGAAAGTTCACGACCTCCTCAGCCACATCCCGGCGGTTCATGATGAACGTGTGCGTCGCGGAGACCACCATGAAGTCCGTCGCCCCGTCGACCCTGGCCCGGTCGACGCCCACCTTTCCATCATCCGGTCCTGGAATGAGCCACGAACCCAACGGGCTCAAGCTCCGATCACCGGTGACGATGCCGAGCGCGAATCGCACGGGCCCCAGCTGACTCGAGATGCCAGCGGAGTCGGTCCCGAGTTGCGAGCCGGCGGGACCCAAAAGGGACTGAAGCAGCGGAGAGTCGGCGAAGGCGTCGACGAACTCGCTCCCCTGGCTCGGGGGACTCAACATGACGACACGCCCGGCATGTGCCTGGGGCTTCTGGCCGAGGTAGCTCCGGACTAACAATCCGCCCATCGAGTGAGTGACGAAATGCACCTCGTCCGCCTCGTCCCCACAGCACCGCTCCACTTCGGCCTGGAGCCGATCGACGAGTGCTTCCATGGATTCCGTCGTCGATGGATATCCAAAACTGACTACGCGAAAGCTGGCACTCTTGAGGCGCGACACCAGAATCGTCATCGAGGCGGGCGTACGGCCCAGGCCGTGCACAACGATCACAGACTCGGCCCCATCCGGGGGTGGAGCCGAGCAACCGGACAAGAGCCATAGAAGCGCGCAGGTCGGCGCGAGCTTCGGCCTACCCCAATGCGTGCGTAAGTGCTTCAAAGCTCTCCTCGAAGGTGCTCGTGGTCACGATGATGGGAGATCCGACGGCCACATGGATGGTCGAAAAGGGTAGAGGCTGCATCTTCCGATCCCAGGAAGAGGATCGTAGAGATCTCGTCGCCGAAATGTGCATCGGTACGATCGGCACACCACTCTGAAGTGCAATATGAAGCACGCCCTTCTTCAGTGTTCGCGCCGGTCCACGGGGTCCGTCCGGCGCGATGACTGTCGAGTACCCGTCCTTGAGGTACGTCACGAGCTCGTCCGCCGCCCGGCGTCCGTCATGCCCCGTTGATCCGAGAACGAATCGCTGCACACCGATCAGACTCAGCAGCACAGCGACCGGCTTCGTGTACCAGGCCGGATGCTGCAGCCAGGCGTGCGGCCGCTGCCGAAGATAGGCCGGAAGACGGGGAGTCCACCCTTGAAAGGACAGGGGACCGGACTCGTGCCACTGGCAGAAGATGTAGTTCGAGTCGGCCGAGACGTTCTGCGTACCCGTTACCCGAACGGCAACGGTCAGACGCAGCAGCAGCAGGAACGTGAACCAGAGGGACCCCAATACATACCCGTACACGAGGAAAGGAACCCGGAATACGAGCGGGACATTATCTATCCGATATCGACTGAACAGATCTCTTCTCCTCCGCCTTGATCTACCCCTGAAATCCGTTCGGGCACCGCGGTCCTCTCGGTGAGCTCCTGACCTCTCCATCACAGAGCAATCGTCAGGGATTCAGCCAGTAGTTCACCTTGATCAGGAAGATGTTGTCCGCGGGCGTCGCGAACATGTCGCTAACGTCACGGCCGACCCCGAACCCGCCGATCCAGGGATCGGTCCCGTTAACGCCGTCTCCCGTGAGTGAGCTGATCCGGCGCTGCTGCCACACGAGAAACAGCGTCGAGCCCTGTCGCCACTCCCAACGGAGCACCACGTTCCCGATAAGGCTGCGGTAACTGAAGTCCGGATCCGACACTCCGAACGGCGCAGCGGGGCCGGTCCCGTCTGGATCGATGTCGTACGTTCCGCCAGGGCCCTGCGAGACCGTCCCGATGTCCGTCCCGTACTCCAGAAACTTGTACGCGCGCGGCCGTTCGAACTCCTTCAGCTCACCGTAGTCTCCGGTGGAAATGAAAGGCTCGACATAAACCTGCAGAGACAGCGTGGGGGTGAAGGTGACGTTCACTCTCGCCTCGATGGAGACCGTGGTCTGGTCGAGTCCGCCGAAGATGTAGCGGCTACCGTACGTCTGGGTTGCGAGGGGGTCCGCCACCGACGAAACGTATTGAGCCGACGTATGGCCGTAGCTGAAGGACGGCCCGAATTGGATCGTGAGGCTCTCGCTAGGATTCATGGTCAGGTTGAAGCCGAAGCTGCGATTCCAGGAATCCCCGCTCTCGGTAGCCCACTGATAGTTGAGGCGCCCAACGGTCTCGCGCCTCCTGTCCGAGCGGACGTTCAGGCTGCCGGAGATGCGGCTGGGCGTGCGCGCCAGCGGCCCCCCACGTGTCAGGCGATCGTCGTCGTGTACGGGGTTGTAGCCGAATCTCCCTCCTCCACCCCAGTAGTTCAGGAACTGCACGTTGAAGCTACTGTTCACTTCGGTCCAGACCCGGTCGCCGGCGTAGTTCCACACCGCGTCCGGGCTTCCGCGAACGTCCCACTGCCTCAGGATCCGACCCGGGTCCGGGTGGCTGTAGCTGAAGTTCGTGTCGACGATGACCCGGTCCGAGGCGGACTGGAATCCGAGGTCGTTCACCTCGAAGCCCGGGCTGGCCGCCGCAACCGCAACCCTCGGACGGAACGCTCCGGCCTGCTTGTCGAACTGCACCATCGCATAGTATCCGGCCAGAGACGTCGCATCTGCATCGAGAGTCAGGTGGTCGGCGTCGGGGCGCTGATAGTACCGGGTGGAGGAACCTTGTGTAAGCGTGATCGCGGCCGGATCTCCTTGTACGTAGCTCCCCGAGAACATGGTACTGATCCGGTAAGTTCGACGCGACCACTCGTGGGCGAGGTCGGCACTCCCGGAGTAAGCCGCCGAGTGAAGCCGGCCATCCATTCCCGTCCCTGCCAGGTTACGGTTCGCGGCTGTGCCTAAAACCCCGAACCGGGTCTCTCCACCCCTGATCTGTCTTCGAACCCTCCCCACCAGGTAGTTCGTTGCGGGTTCGACTACGGCCTCATCCCCTGCCTGGTTGGCGTCCACGTACGTTGCGGTTTCCCGGGCAGTGACGGCCTCGAGGAGACCGAGCGACCAACCGTCCCCCACCCTCCCCGTGACTTTGGCGGCGCCCAGGATTGTTGTGGCGGAGGCCGCATCGGAGAACACCGCATCGGAAGGAGCTGAGCCCGACGGAGATCGTCCGATCCGACGGGAGTAGAACAACTGGGGGGGGCGCCCCGTGCTCCCGCCCGGGCCCCCTTCTCCGATTTGGAAGATATCCCCACCCTCCACAAAAAACGGACGACGCTCCTGAAACCGGGTCTCGAACGCCGTGAGGTTGATCACGGAGGGATCCACCTCCACCTGGCCAAAATCGGGATTCACAGTGGCGTCCAGTGTCAGATTCGACGCCAGCCGGTACTTCAGGTCCAGCCCGGCTTCCCCGAAGTAGTCGGATCCGGTCCGAAAGGGGTTCGAGAAGCCGATACCCGGGGGCACCGCCAACTGAAGGTACTCTCCACGACCCGCCACATAGGGCAACAGCTCCAGCCTCTGGCCCGGCTCGATTCCCTCGATCCCATCGAGGTGCGCGAACCGCGATGCCCCTCCCCGCTCCAGAGTCGGTGTAAAGGGGAACGCCGCTCGCTCCTGGTTACGGTGGATGTTTCTCTTTATTTCGATGCCCCATACCTGCTCTCCATCGGGGCTGAAACGGAGTTGACTGAACGGAATCCGCATCTCCACCGACCACCCCGCGTCGGTAATCCGGGTGCCGACATCCCACACGGGATCCCACGAGGGGTCCCCGCCCCCGCCTCCGAATCCACCGCCGCCACCTCCTCCTCCGCGTCCGCCTACACTGGATGACACCGCATCGCGAAACGAGCCCGATGGATTAACGCGAAACCGGTACCACGTCTCATGGTCGTGGTAGCTGTCGAGATTCACCAGGAGGTAGTCGAAGGCACCGCCACCCATATCGCGCCGAGTGAGGCGCGTGGTGACCGGAGAGCGGTCGTAGAGCATCGCCCCGACATAGATCGCGTCATCGTCATAGGCCAAATGGACCTCGGTACGCTCGGTTACGGGCTCTCCCTCCGCCGGGTTCTCCTGGATGAACCCCGTGAGTGCAGGCGCCTCTGTCCATACGGGCTCGTCAAGGCGACCGTCCACATCGATGGCGGTTCGAACTCGGACGGCCCGCGCCCGAACAGCCGAATCGTGGTCATACTCAGTCTCAGTGGCGACCGTCTCTTCCTGAACTGGTTCGGTGTTCCCCTGACCGGATTCGACGATCTGTGCACGCAAGCCCACTGGAGTCGAAAGCAGGATGAGCGCGAGCGTGAGTGTGTCCCTGCGAACAATCATGTGCATCTACCTGTCCGCAATGGGACGAGAGGGGTCTAATGGGCCACGAGTATACGTCATCCCATCCCACGGGGTTCCGACCGGACCGCTAACCGCGAGTCCGCTCAGTTTCCCCGAACTCCGGCTCACCTCCGCCTTCAGTTGATCCGCCCCCCGTGCTCCTCCCACTCACGATTGCGTAGCAGGAACTTCTGAATCTTCCCGGTTGAGGTCTTGGGCAGATCGCCGAACTCGATCGTCTTGGGCACCTTGAAGCCCGCGAGCTTCCCGCGACAGTGCTCGACGATATCGTCCTCCGAGGCCGTTTGTTGTGGCTTCAGGGTGACGAAGGCCTTCGGCACCTCACCCCATTTTTCGTGCGGGATGGGAACGACGGCACACTCCATTACGGCCGGATGCGAAACCACGGTTTGTTCGACTTCAACCGTGCTGATGTTCTCCCCACCCGAGATGATGATGTCTTTTTTGCGGTCACGGAGTTCGATGGAGCGGTCGGGATGGAGCACGGCGATGTCGCCGCTGTGGAACCAACCGCCCGCGAACGCCTTCTCGGTAGCCTCCGCATCGTCGAAGTAGCCCTTCATGACGATGTTTCCGCGCATGACGACTTCACCCATGGTCTCGCCATCGGCCGGAATCGGCTGCATTTCGGCATCGACGACGCTCACTTCTCCAGTGCAGACGTTCGCAAACCCCTGTCGTGCCTTGTGGCGCGACTGCTCCTCCTCGGACCGATCCCCCAGACTCGGTGGCGCGACGTTGATCGTGCACGGGCCGTAGGTCTCCGTCAGGCCGTATGTATGCTCGAGCTCGAAGTTGAGGGCGGCCATCTGCGCAATGATCGTGGGCGACGGTGGTGCACCCGCGGTGAAGAGCCTCACCGGTCGCTCGAGTCGGTGTGCGGACGGATCGTTGGCAAGCATGGTGAGCACCGTGGGTGCGGCGCAGAAATGCGTGACACCCTCATCGAACCGTCGCCACACGTCCGCCGGATCGATCCGCGGAATGCAGACGCTCTTTGCGCCGACGGCCGCGACCCCCCAGGCGAACGTCCACCCGTTGCAGTGGAACATGGGCAACGTCCAGAGATACACGCTTTCCGCGGTCAGACGCTGGTCGAGGACCATCGCCAGCGCATTCAAATACGCACCGCGATGATGATACATGACGCCCTTCGGTCGGCCCGTGGTCCCGGACGTGTAGTTGATCGTGATCGTCTCGTCCTCGTGAAACCCGCTCGTGGGCAACTCGTCATCCGTGCCCTGGGACAAGAGATCCTCGAGCCCGTCTCGGGTGTCGAGCAGCGTGACGCCGGAAAGCGTGCCGGGGATTTGGTCACGGAGTTCGGGAGAGTAGAACACCATGGTCGACCCCGATTGCCCGATGATGTACCCGATTTCGTCGGGCGACAGACGCGTGTTGATGCTCACGAGCGTTCCACCGGCGAGCGGCACTCCGAAGTGGGCAAGGAGCAATGGCTCCGAGTTCAACGCAAGAAACGCGACCCTGTCCCCCTTTTCGAGTCCTCGAGCCTTGAGCGCCGACGCGAAGCGCCTGGCGCGGGCGCGGAAGTCACGCCAGGTGTATTCGACCTCCCCGTCCACGACGGCGGTGTGCTCCGCATACGCGTCGCCGGCGCGTTCCAGAAAATGCGTTGGGAGTAATTCTTGGCGGTAGACCTTCGTTTCTGGTTGGCTCATGGCCGCTGTCCGGTCAAAAAGGCTCGCACACTACGGAGGCAGTCGCGCGACGAACTCGTGTCCGAGACTCGCCCGGTCTGCTGAACGGTTAATCTGCCGACCGCGAGCGAAGCGCGCGACCCTGCTATGTCCCGCCACATGCGAAACGCGCCTGTCTCGTCCAGGCTGTACAAAGAAGGTTCGCCGCCCGAGACTGGGCCCCGGGGGATCGGCACCATCCTCTGGAGCCACACGATTGAGCGACTGCCCATTGAGAGAGGGGCCATACGCATGTCATACGAGGAGCTGTGCTACAACGAGGTTCGACAGACGTCGAGCCACAATGCGTTCCAGCGTCCGGAGAGTATCTATGACCAGGTGGTGTATTGGAGAGTCCGGTCGCTCGAGATCGATTTGCACCGCGGTAAGCCAGGGCGGCGTGCACTGAAGAAGGACTGGTACATCTATCATGTGGCGTTCATCGACCCCGATACCACGGTGGACCGCTTTAGCGGATTCCTTCAGATCTGTCGCGGGATCCAACGAGCCATCCCACAGCACGAAGTGGTGACCGTTTTCCTTGACATCAAGGATCGTTTCCATACGACCGCGTCCGCGTCACAGTCGGCTGTAGTCTTCGATGGCCTTCTCATCGATGCTCTCGGAGAGGGCCACATCTACCGCCCACAGGACCTGCTGGCTCGCGAGCCCGGAGCGGTGTCGCTCCAGGCGGCGGTGGCCGCCCAGGGTTGGCCGACCCTGGAAGAATTGAGGGGGAAATTCCTGTTCGTGCTCACCGGAGGAGACGATGAGCTGGCCACGTACGCCGAATCCGGTACAGCGAACCGACGGGTGGCCTTCCTGTCCACTGGAATGTCGCATGCCAACGAAGTTCCAGCGGATCCACGCATCGTCTTCTACAATATGAACGGCCAGAATGTGCGTTTCGCGAAGAAGGTTCATGAGGCGGGCCTGGTTTCAAGGGCCTACTACGTCGACTCCAAGGCGCGGTGGCAGTCCGCAGTCGATCACGACTGCCACCACATCGCGACCGATCATGTGAACACCCGCCTGGAGCCTTGGTCGAGGACCCGTCGGAGCACCGGTTTCCCCTTCCAGGCGCTGCGTGGCTACACGCCCTCCGTCACGGAGGCGGGTGAGGTATGCGGCTTGTGGGCGCGATCAGGGGATATCTGGCGTAAACGCGACAGTTTTCTCTACCATTACCGGGACTGCTCAGACCGGATAGACAATCGGTATTCGTTCTATATCTCCGGCCCGAACTCGGCAGTCGACGATTGGGTCAAGGGCGGTGTGCTCGTGAGATCGTCTCTGGCCAGGAACTCCCCATACTTTGGGGTATTCCGCGTGGGGGAGCACCACGGGCTCCGCATACAGTACCGCGTCTCCTCCAAAGGCCCGACCATGGCCGAGGAGAGGAGGCTTGGCCCGGCGGGGCTCTTCGACCCTGACACACTCGTATTCGTCAGACTCAGCGTCAGTCGAGAAGGGCACCGCGTCCGGGGCTGGGGCTCTGTCGACGGACGCGCTTGGACCGAGCTGGGCCGCTACGAATTCCCCGAGCCGTTGAGGTATCAAGGAATCGGCGTGAGCTCGCACGGAGTCGCGAGGGGAGCGAAGTTCCTCTTCGGCGTGCCGGGTAACCGCCCTCGCCCCGAGTTCAATCGCCGGCGGTTTATCGGAAAGGGCGACGCAAAAGACAGAGGATGGGTCGATTGGGACGGGAAGCGGCGTTGGAGGGTGAACCGCTTCGCTGATTGACCAGGTTGCTAACATGCCGATGCTCCCGTAGCGTGGGCACTGGCCGAGAGTCGGTCGGGGTCGTGCCACGGTCGGGGCGTCCCGGAACAGGGACTCCACAACATCAACAGGTGCTGAGAGCCCAAGCAAATGCGTGGATTCTGGTTTGGCCTATCCTTCCTGGTCGTTTCGCCCGCCGTTGGGCTTGTGGGCCAGACACCCGATGATCCCCTCGTCCGTGTCATGGGCTTCGGTGACTTCAACTACGTGGCGACGTAGACCAGCATCTCCGTTTCCCCGCTTCGGAGGCCTCCCACGAGAAGGTCGTTCAGCCCGGACTGGTTCAGGGTGACCAGACGCTCCTGCAGGTTGTACGAGAGGGAGAGGCCGGCAACCACATCGTAGTCCATGTATCCCAAGGCACCGGTAGCGACCGCCGTTTCCCACGCCGTGCTGACCAGAATGGCGGGCTGAAAGCCCTCCATGATGTTTCGGATCGTGGTCGCAGGCACGGCGTCGCCGCTGGAGTCCATGCCGACCAGGACGTCCCGGAGTCCTACATGGAACAGGGTGACGTCCTCCAGGCGGAGGCGGTTCTGTTGGATTTCCCGCTCGAAGTTGACCAGCGAGCGGTCGGCGAGATCCTGGAACTCCAGATCCTCGTTCCACTCGTCGAGCGCGAGGGCCAGGAGTATGCTCCCGACCACCAGCACCCGGGAAATCCAGGAGCCCCACCGCAGGGGGCCTTCGGTCTCGGACGGACTAAGGTTGGCCAATGGGCACTCAGCTGGTTCGAAGCCTATCTCCGTAAAGGGACTCACAGGACGCGGACCCGCACAGGAAGATGGAAGAAGGTGAGGCGTCGGGCCAGGGAGCCGGACGTTCGCGTGGAGCAATGCACTCACCCTTGGTGGGGGGAGCGAACGTCATGGTGGGAGGCGAGGCGATTTTCTTCGGACGGCTGAAGAGGGGGTCGAACGTATATCTCCCGGTGAGGTACAGTTTCTAGATAAAACTGCTCGATACCGCACGCATACCGGGCGAGGGTCGTGAGCTCAGCCTCTACCAACTGGGCGAGGACTTCGTGATCCGGATCGTAGACGGTCAGGAGCTGATGACCACTCGAGCCCACGGGTCCGAGGACGTGTTAGCCGAGATCGCGTGCAGAGAGGTCGCCCGTCGCGAGCGGCCCCGGGTGCTGATCGGTGGCCTAGGTATGGGCTTTACTCTGGCCTCGGCGCTGTGCCACCTCGGGCATGACGCGGAGGTTGTGGTAGCCGAGTTGGTGCCGGCGGTGGTCGAATGGAACCGGGGCCCCCTCGGAGAGAAGGCAGGTCATCCCCTCAGGGATGAACGGGTCACCGTCCACGAGGTCGACGTCTCGACTATCCTGAAGGCGCAACTGCGGAGCTTCGACGCCATCTTGTTGGACGTGGACAATGGCCCGGACGGACTGACGCGGGAGGGCAATCATTGGCTCTACTCGAGGGACGGACTGAGCGCAGCCTACCAAGCACTTCGGCCAAAAGGTGTGCTTGCGGTGTGGTCGGCCGGTCCTGACCGCGCGTTCAGCAAACGTTTGGGCAAGACCGGTTTCGAGGTCCACGAGGTCCCGGTGCGGGCACACCGCGGGAAGGGCGCCCGGCACCTCATCTGGGTTGCTCGAGCGCCTGAGCAGTAGAGAGCGGTTAGCCCTCCAGTCCCACCTCCACGAGAAAACGTTTGAAGCGTGGGCTTCCTCGCAAGGGATCGAAGACGGGCTCGACCTTCAGGGCAGCCGTTCGTCTGGCAGGCGTCGACCCACCCACCCCTCTCCTCGCCCCACGCATTCGTGTACGTTGGGGCTCGCACCCGGTACCCGGACCATGGAGCCTGCGATCACCCCCCATCCGACGGGCACTCCCCTCGGCATTCTTCGCGATGTCTTCGGCTACGAGGACTTCCGCCCCGGCCAGCTCGAGGTCATCGAGGCCGTGGTCGAGGGCCGTGACTGCATCGCACTCATGCCCACCGGGGCGGGCAAATCCCTGACGTTCCAGGTGCCAGCCCGCTTGATGGACGGCACGGTGCTCGTGTTGTCTCCACTGATCTCCCTCATGAAGGACCAGGTCGATGCGCTCAATGATCTGGGCTTTCGGGCCGCTGCGATCAACTCCTCCCTGGAACCGGGCGAGCGGGAGCGGAGGCTCCAGGACCTGAGAGCCGGAGAGTACGAGCTCGTTTATCTTGCCCCGGAGGGGCTCGACGGCCCTTTGAGCCGGGAGGCAGGAAACTGGCCGCTCTCGCTCCTCGTGGTGGACGAGGCCCACTGTATCAGCCAGTGGGGCCACGACTTCCGGCCGTCGTACCGGCGGCTGCAGAGGCTCCGGGAAGAGCTGCCCAACGTGCCAGTGCTCGCGCTCACCGCGACCGCCACAAACGCGGTGGCCCGTGACATCATTCGCCAACTCGACATGAGCAAGCCCGCGGGCTTCAAGGGCTCGTTCTTCCGCCCCAACCTGAACATTTATTGCCGGAAGAAGGGCACTGGACCCACGCGCCGCGAGATCGCAGGGCTGATCCAGGCTCGGCAGGGGCAGAGTGGCATCCTGTACTGCGCCTCGCGGAAGGCGGTCGACCAGATGGCCGACTTCCTCTGCAATCAGGGCGCGCGGGCGTTGCCGTATCACGCGGGCATGGAGGACGGAGATCGGGCGGCAAATCAGGAGGCTTTTGCGCGCGACGACGCCGATGTGATCGTCGCTACCATTGCCTTCGGCATGGGCATCGACAAGTCGAACGTGCGCTTCGTCATCCACCGAGACATGCCCAAGGACGTGGAGTCCTGGTATCAGGAGATGGGTCGCGCGGGTCGGGATGGTCTGGATAGCGACTGCTTTCTGTTCTATTCGTGGGCCGACGTGAAGCTACAGGAGAGGTTCCTGAGTGACATCGACGACCCGGATCTCTACTGGGCGAAGATCGAGGCGGCCAAGGCCCTCTTCCGCTTGGTGGACGGCGGTGGATGCCGGCACAGGAAGATCCTGGGCCACTTCGCCGAGGAGATCGATGCGTGCGGTACGTCCTGTGATTGGTGCACGGGTGTGAAGGCCGAGGAACTGGCGGCGGAGGGGATGGGGGCGGCCGCGGTGGCAGCCCCTCGACGGCGATCGTCGCAGTCATACGATCGAGTGGCGGAGTCCGCGCCACTCACTGATGAAGGTGAGGCCCTGTTTCAGACCCTAAGAGAGCTCCGCAAGTCGATCGCGGACCAGCAGGGTGTGCCGGCCTACATCGTCTTCAGCGATAAGACCCTTCGGACCATGGCAGAGGAGCGTCCATCCACGCCGGAAGAGTTCTTGGCTCTCTCGGGCGTTGGGCCGCTGAAGCTCGAGCGATACGGAGAGGCGTTCTTGGAGGCGGTGGGCGAGGCCCCCATCGGGCGGTAGTGGCCACCTCTGTGGCGGCCACCCACAATTGACGATACAGTACGCTCATGCTGACTCGACGATCTTTCGTTCTGGCTTCTTTGGCGGCTCCCCTGGCGCGGTCGGTACGGCCGGTCGAGGCACAGTCAGCCCCGCCCGGCAAGATGCTGCTCAGCATTCACCAGAACACTTCCCGAGCGGCCGGATTCCGCGGATCGCTCGAAGGCTGGGCGAGAGCGGGTATCGAGTACGTCGAGCTGAACGCCGGCATGCTCGACGGTTTCCTCGAGAACGATACGTTACCTGCCGCGCGGCGGCTTCTGACCGATCTGGGACTGACACCGGTTTCCGCTGCGGCGGGCTTGCCGGATATCTGGATCCCGGGTCCGGCAAGAGCAGCATCGCTCGAGACGTGGAGAAGGCGCTGCGATCAGTTTGCCAGCCTTGGACTGCAGAAGATCTACTCCTCGTCGAGCACGAGGCGGCCCGTCACCCCCGAAGACTTCGCGGCGACGCCAGACTGCATCCGTGAGACCGGAGAGATCGCCAGGGAGTACAACCTCACGGCGATGATCGAATTCCTCCGCACGTCGAGCCACCTGGCAACGCTGACCTCAGCGCTCCAGGTGATCCGCGAGGCGGCGCATCCCAACGTCCGACCCATGCTCGATTTTTTCCACTTCTGGTCGGGACTGAGCAAATTCGAAGATCTGGACCTGCTCGAGCCGGGTGAGCTCGCACATGCGCATTTCCAGGATCTGCTCGATGGGCCGCGCGAGTTGATCGATAACGATTCGAGGCTGATTCCCGGCGACGGCATCGCACCTGTGGTGCGCATCCTCCGAAAGCTGGCTGAAAAAGAGTACGACGGAGCGCTTTCGGTAGAGTTGTTCCGGGCGGAGCTGGTCAGGGGGGACCCGTTCCAGGTCGCTACCGAAATCCGCCGGAAATGCGAAGCTGTGATGCGCGAAGCACAGGTTCTCTAGGCGGACTAGAACTGACCGGGGGCGGGGGCGGCCCGGCACTCTCCACCCACACGAGGAGTCCAGCCAGGTGGCCCATCCCCTTCGAGGTCCGGCGCGTAAAAGCGCGATTCAAAGAGTCACCTCCTGTGCTGTCGCGTCCCTCATCGGGCTCTTCAGTTTGTATTCCATCGCGGGCGCGCAGTCGCTCGTCGACAGCTATACGCCCGTGACCGAGGCCATGCTACTCAGCCCACCGGACGGCGAGTGGCTGATGTGGCGCCGAACCTACAACCACTGGGGGTACAGCCCCCTCGACCAGATCAACACGTCGAACGTAGGCGACCTCCGCCTGGCATGGGCGTGGACCATGGAACCGGGCATGCAGGAAACGACCCCTTTGGTGCACGACGGGGTCATGTTTCTGCCTCAGGCGTGCGACTTCATCGAGGCGGTGGACGCGCGGGACGGAACGCCGCTCTGGGACTACCGCCGCGAGCGCGTCGAGCACGCGGCGACCCTGGCGTGCGCCAACCGCAACGCGGCGCTCTACGGCGACCGGCTCTTCCTCGCTACCCACGACGCCTATCTGGTCGCCCTCGACGCTCGCACAGGAGAGGTCGAGTGGGAGAAGCAGGTTGGGGATTGGACCGTGGGACAGCACTACTCCGGTGGGCCCCAGATCATCAAGGGTCAGGTCGTCGCGGGCATGTCCGGCTGCTATTTCATCAACACAGGCTGCTGGATCTCGGCCCACGACCTCGAGACGGGTGAGGAGTTGTGGCGCACGCGCACGATCCCACAGCAAGGGGAGCCCGGAAGCGAAACCTGGGGAGCCCTTCCAGACGAGCAACGCCGGGGAGGCTCCGCCTGGATTGCCCCGAGCTACGATCCGGAGCTGAACCTGATCTATAGCGGAGTGGGCGTGCCGGTCCCGTGGGGATCGGTCCAACGAGACACAGGCGGCGGCGACGTCCTCTACACGAATTCGACGCTGGCCCTGAATGCCGACACGGGCGAGATGGTGTGGTACTTCCAACATCTGCCGGGGGACGAGTGGGACCAGGACCACCCCTTCGAGCGCATCCTGGTTGAGACGGAGGTTTCACCCGACCCGGACGCAGTGGCGTGGCTGAATCCCGACATCACGCCGGGCGGCCGACGCAAGGTGGTCACCGGTGTTCCGGGCAAGCCGGGCCTCGTTTGGACACTAGACGCCGCTACGGGGGACTTCCTGTGGGCACGAGAGACGAGTTACCAGAACGTCATCGTGGATGTCGACATAGCGGGGCGGAAGGGAATCGCGAACCCAACCATCAGGCCCCAGGCGATCGAGGAGGAAACCCTCGTCTGTCCACACCTGGCAGGCGGCGGCATCAGCTGGCAAGCGGTGGCATACAGCCCAGAAACGAACGCCCTCTACACGCCGACCAACAACGCCTGCATGATCTACACGCTGAATCTGGTGGAGCCGACGATCGGTTTGCACCACGCCTCCGCGACTTCCCGGCGAGTGCAGGTGCCCAACTCCGACGAGCAGGTCGGTCAGCTCACGTCCGTGAACGTGGCCACGGGACGAACGCGTTGGCTGCATAGGCAAAGGGCGGGGATCGGCGGGTCCCTGCTCGCCACGGGCGGCGGGTTGGTTTTCGTCACCGACGACGCACGGCGCTTTCGCGCCTTCGACGCCGACACGGGTGAGATTCTGTGGGAGCAGATTCTCAACTCGACCGCCGGAGGGTACCCGGTCAGCTATAGCGTGGACGGTGTTCAATACATCGCCATCGCAGCCGGTGGGGGGGTAAACTACCGGAGCATCACCCCGGAGATCCGGCAGCGGGGCGGGGGTAATACACTCTTCGTGTTTCGGCTGCCCTGAGGCGCCCAAAGAGGTCGCGTACCAAGCCCTGAAGGCCAGAACCGGAGTCCTGGCCGCTGAGGCTTTGCGATTCGCAGGGGAGCTAGTGCCCCTCCCCGTCATCGTCTGCAGACGGGCCATAAATCGCCGGGACTTTACTGCCCATGGGACGCAGATGCGTGCTGAGTTGCCCCCGGTGGTGCACCGAGTCAAGGAAGAGGATCCAGGCCAGCTGCATGCGCGGCCCCTCCATGACCTCGTGCTCGCCAACGAGAAACTTCGCCGGGCTCATCCAGGTCTCCTCGTCCACGTTTCCCAGCCGTTCGATCAATTCTCCGAACGTCTGGTCGAGTGTCGCAACCGCGTCGTCTACGCTTTCGAAGGGCACCTGGTTACGGTGATTGATCACGCCATCGTCGAGGAGCTCGATCAGGTCCTGGTTGTGCCCGATCATGTGTCCGATGAGATCTTCTGCGCTGCGTGCTTTAGGATCGGGGCGGTACCCCCTGCCCTCCTCGGGGACTGCGCCCACGACATTGCAGAAGAGTCCGCGCTCATGTCCCAGAATCCCTTGCAAAAACGCTGGAGTGCTCATGGAAACGTCCTTCCTGAAGATGAGTTGAGGATAAGAAGCAGGAGAATCTTACTTTCCCGGGACGGTTAGGCCAGCCCTGGCCCCTGGCGCGAATCCCCGGAACGCCCTCATTTCATCGCTCTCGCACGCCCCGGCACACCCATGAGGAGCCAACCTATGAAGACTTTGCCCAAGCTCGGATATGTGGCCCTGATTTTAGCGGCCGGGAGCACGTTGCTGCCGGCCCAAGCGTTCGCCCAAGGACGGTTCGACAATGTCGAGGTCGTGGCGCATCACGTGGCGGGGAGCGTCTACTACCTTGCAGGCCAGGGCGGGAACATCGGTGTGTCCGTGGGTGAGGACGGCGTCGTCATGATCGACGATCAGTTCGCTCCGCTCACCGACAAGATCGTCGCTGCCATCCGAGGCATCTCGAACGGGGACATCCGGTTTTTGATCAACACCCACGTCCACGGCGACCACACCGGGGGTAACGAGAACATGGGCAGGATGGGCGTGCTGATCCTCGCCAGGGATGAAGTGCGCGTTCGTCTCGCGGCCCAATCTCCGGAAGACGCATTGCCCGTCCTGACCTACAGCGATGCGATCACGATCCACCTGAACGGAGGAGAGGTCTACGCCGCTCCCCTCCCTCCCGGCCATACGGACGGCGACAGCTACATTCATTTCCGCGACGACGATGTGATCCACGTTGGGGACGTCTTCCGGACCGTGGCCTTCCCCGTCATCGATCGGAACAACGGCGGCACGCTCCAGGGGACGATCGACGCGCTGGCGATCCTGGCCGGACTAGGCGGCCCCAACACCATGTACGTTCCGGGACACGGTGAGGTCTCGACCCGGGAGGACGTCATGGAGTTTCGGGATATGGTCATGACGGTGAAGGACCGCGTCGCGGCCCTGATCGCGAACGGCGCCAGCTACGATGATGTGGCGGCCGCGCGCACAACCGCCCGGTGGGAGGCCCGTTGGGGCGACCCCGAGCGGTTTCTGACCGCCGTATACGCCGAGCTCAACGGAACGGAATGAACTCGAGGCCCCGCAGCACGCTCGCTGCGGGGCCTCGGCTGGCCGATCGAAATCGTCCCTAATTCGGCTGAGAAACGATCCGCAGATACGGCTTGGGTGCACTCCATCCCTCCGGGTACTTCTCTTCGGCCTCCTCATTGGAAACCGAGGGCACGATGATCACGTCTTCGCCCTGTTTCCAGTTGGCCGGGGTCGCGACCTGGTGGTTCGCCGTCAACTGAATCGAGTCCAGGACGCGAAGCACTTCATGGAAGTTGCGGCCCGTGGTCATAGGGTAGGTGAGCGTGAGTTTGACCTTCTTGTCTGGCCCGATCACGAACAGCTTGCGCACGGTTTGGTTGTCGCCTGCCGTCCTCTCCCCGGCGCTTCCCTCCGCGTTGGGATGGAGCATGCCGAAGAGCTTGGCGATGCTCAGATCGGTGTCTCCGATGAGCGGATAGCCGACCGCGTTTCCGGTGGTCTCCTCGATGTCTTTGGACCACTCGGCATGATCACCGACGGAGTCGACGCTCAAGCCGACAATCTTGCAGTTGCGCTTCTCGAACTCCGGCTGGAGGCCCGCCACCGAACCCAGCTCGGTCGTGCAGACCGGCGTGAAGTCCTTGGGATGCGAGAACAGCACGGCCCAGCCGTCCCCGATCCAATCGTGGAAGTTGATCGTCCCTTGTGTGCTCTCAGCTGAGAAATCGGGTACCTCATCACCCAATTGTACGGACATGGGATGTCTCCTTTTCAGATGTCTCCTTTAGACAGACCCCACTGGAACGTACGAGCGTACGACCGAGTGGAGCCTCTTGTCCAGAGGCTACACCACTTGTGCAGCGGCCACCCCACTGAAATCCCTCAACGGACGCGTGCCCGATAGACACTTTGGAAGCTGCCCGCCCCCACCCCCCGACAGAAATTCGCTTCGATCGCCTCCTCCGAGCACTCGGCGAACACGTCGAGTTGGATTACTCCGGCCTGGAAATCGAGGCGTATGTATCCCCGTAACCCCGCCGCGAACCGGCTACCGTCAATGGGCCCCGCACCGGTGACCTTGCTGCCGCTGCCGGAAATGAGGTGCAGGACCGAGGAGCCCTCCTCGGATTCGTCGATGACCTGGAGCGAGTGATCGTGCCCGGCCACGTAGATGACGGACCGCGAGGCCCGATCAAAGGCCCCGGACAGGCTATCGATAAGGGCTCGGTACCGAGGGGCGTTGAGATCCCCCCTCAACAAGCCCATGCGATTCGCCAACCACCTAGGGAAACTGGTATTCCCTCCGTGCGGCCCTCCCGTCCGCAGCGGATGGTGGCCCGCGACGATTACGGGGACGTTCGACGCTTCGGACAGCAAGCGCTCCACTTCCCGAACCACGCCCTCCTTCGTGGAAGGGCTGCATCGCGAGGCGGCCGACGGGCCCAGCATCCACCATGGAGTGTCCAGCAAGACGAGCGCGGCCAGAACGTCCCCACGGGAATCCTCCAGATCCTCGCGCTCGGGGCCGGGACACCCAGCCTGAGGCATGAGGCTCACGTCAGTGCCGTTACGGTTGAACCCTCTGAGCGCCTGTTCTTGGTTCACTATACGCTCGAGTCCCTCCTCCTCTCCCGTGTCGCCCCAATCGTGGTTTCCCGCTAGGAAGATTCCCTTGGCCGACGTCCCCGAGACCACCTCGACCTGCGCCTCCAGGAGCCGGAAGTCCTCGGGGTGCCCCTCCCGCAGTCCCTCGTCGTAGACGTTGTCCCCGAGAAAGACCACCGTAGTCGGAACACCACGCTCGTCGAGCGCAGCTACGGCCGTCTTCATGCGTTGAAGGACGGGGTTGTCGTCGAACTCCTCACCTCCAGCGTCCCCCACCAGGAGGAGAACCGCGTCCTGATCGTCTGACCCCTGATCGAAACACTGTGATAAGGGTGTTACGCAGTCACTGTAAAACTGATAGGTGGCGCATGTCGTCGCGACAGCCCATCCGAGGGCGAGCAAGAGCGTCCAGGCCGCCAGCCTCACCGTCCTTCCGCCCAGGCCTCCCTGTTCGCCTCCAGCAGCGACACGATGATCACGTCGTCGTCCATCGTGGATGTACCGGACGCGCATGCGCCCAGCATTGCCAGAGCCGCAAGACCACCCAGCACCGGTAAAGCCCGTGCGGCGGCGAGCCGCCCTGGGCCGAGCCCCGAGGTCCGGCACCTTGGGCCGACATGCGGCGACCTGAACGGACGAGACATATCGAATCTCCCTGAGGTCGAAGCGTCGGATGAAGGGATCTTATCCCAGGAAAACATTGGAAGGTCCAAGGACGCCTATACCCGCCCCATCTAGCTCCCACCCTTCGGCGGTGCAAGATCATGTAGCGCACCGTCCGGAGAGCGGATAGTCTTGGCCACCCTACTTCGCAACCCTGGAGAAAGAACCTATGAAATACCGCCCCCTCGCCAACACCGGTGTTTTCGTATCGGAGCTGTGCCTCGGCGCCATGACCTTCGGCAGCCAGTGGGAGATGATCGGCGCCCTCAATCAGAAAGACGCCGACGGGCTCGTGCATCGCTCGCTCGACGAGGGGATCAACTTCTTCGACACGGCCGACGTCTACTCGACCGGTGAGTCCGAAGAGATTCTCGGTCGGTCGTTGAAGGGCAAGCGTCACGACGTCGTGATCGCCACCAAGGTGCGCGGCCGCATGGGTCCCGGCGCGAACGAGGTCGGACTCTCGCGGCTGCACATCATGCAGGCCGCCGAAGCGAGTCTGAAACGTCTTGGCACCGACTACATCGACCTCTATCAGATCCACCGATCCGATCCCGAAACCGAGATCGAAGAGACGCTTATCGCGCTGACTGATCTCGTCCGGGCCGGCAAGGTCCGCTACATCGGGTGCTCCAACATGGAGGCGTGGCAGTTGATGCAGGCGCTGGGAATTTCGGAGCAGCGCGGCCTCGAGGCGTTCAAGTGTACCCAGTCCTATTACTCGTTGGCCGGACGGGAGTTGGAACAGCAGACCATTCCGCTGATCCAGGACCAGGGGCTCGGCCTCCTGGTCTGGAGCCCGCTCGCCGGCGGATTTCTTTCCGGAAAATTCACGCGAGAGGGCGGCCCGGAGGGCACGCGCCGAGCCACCTTCGACTTTCCGCCGATAGACAAGGAGCAGGGCTTCGACATCGTGGATGTGATGCGGCCCATTGCTGAGACCCACGGCGCCTCCGTCGCCCGGGTGGCGCTCGCTTGGCTGCTCCACAAGGAAGCCGTGACCAGTGTGATCATTGGGGCAAGACGGATGGACCAACTCGAGGACAACTTCGGATCGGTCGATCTGACACTCACCGCCGAAGAGGTCGAGCGACTCGACGAAGTGAGCAAGATCCCTCTGGGATATCCTGCGTGGATGGGCGCGCTCGGAGACGACCGGCGGCCGGGAGAATCGCGTGACCTCGCGCGGCTGTTGGGGAACGAGGAGGAAGCGGTGAAGGAGGCGGAAGCGGGGGCGGAGTAACATCCTCTAGCTTGGCACGCGCGATGCCACGACGAACTCGGTCTGTGAGCAGGGATCGAGTTGCCAGGTTCCCGATCCGCTCGGTACTCTCACCGTCGGCTTCTTCTGGTATACCTGCAAATAAGAGGGGACCACCATGTCAATCCGTACTTCCCCACGCCATGTGGCGATGCTCCTGGCCCTCTGCACGGTTGCAGTGGTTGCCTCGGCCGTGCAACAAGCTCATGCCCAGACTCTGGTCGAGTCCAGCGCTGAAGCACGGTTTCAACTGGATCTCGAGGTGCCCCAGGCGGTGCTCATGCGATTTCTTCCATCGGGCTGGACGACCAACGTTTCCACTCGGGGAGCGGCTATGGACGCGAACCTCCGTGCCATCTTCATCGAGCGCATGACGATCAACGGGCCCGACGGGAGTCCCTTGGGGGACGGCTCGAACCTGCTGGTCTATCTCACCGTTCCGGTGACGAATCCGGAGGGAGACAACGTCCAACTCGTCATCGGTGGCATCACGGAGGACCCGGCCGACGCACCTGGGCCCTTTGGCGTCTATCTGCCGGCGACCACACATACCTTGAAACGCACAACAACCAGCGGATCGGGCCCCATCATCGAGACGCAGGATTGGGTCTTTGCCGCGGCGACGGGTGAGCATTTGGAGATGCACATCACGTTCGAGCGGGGTGTGGGGAACAGTCGCCCCGCAAGGGACAGGCTGTTTTACTCGGCAAAGAACCCGGATTTCTATCAGATCTCCAGGTCACGGCAAGTTCTGGATATCTTACGAAACGTGACGACGACACCACGCGACCGGGTCCGGGAGTTCTCGTTCACGGCCGGGGGCGGTAGCTACGCAGGGCTGTTCGACGGCACCGAGAGGCTCTTGAGCTGGGACAACATCGTGTGGCTGAACCAGGAAGTGCTTCTGCCGTAACTTGCGCCCGCTTTGGCCGACAATTGATGGGGAGGGAAATGAGCTTCATTGGAAGACTTGGCGTCTTCGTGCTTCTTTGCATGACGTCCGCGTGTCGGCAGAGCTCCGGAGAAGCCTCGGTGAGCGAGCCCACTCTGGCGATTCTCATGGTGGTCGATCAGCTCCGACCCGATCTCCTCGAGCGGTATGACGCTCTCTTCGTGGGAGGTTTCCGGAGGCTCCTGGACGAGGGCTATCACTTCACAAACGCGACCCACGACCATTCGTTGACAGAGACGGGTCCCGGACACACATCGCTGGCCACCGGGGTCCATCCGACTCGCCACGGGATCGTGGGGAACTCGTGGTCTGAGTTCATTGAGGGCGAGTGGCGCCGAATCTACTCGATGGAGGATCTGAATAGTCCGATTCTGGGAAATCCAGAGCTTCGAGGACGGTCCTCGGCGAACATCGGCCGTCGAGGTCTTCCGGACTGGATCGTGGACCATGATCCGCGGTCACGCGTGGTGTCGATCTCCAGGAAGGATCGCGCGGCGATCGGGATGGCGGCGAAGGCCGTAGGGGAGGTCTACTGGCTCACCGACCGAGGCAGCGAGTTCATCACCTCCGACTTTTACCACTCCGAGTACCCGGCTTGGGTAGCGGAATTCAACGCGACCACCATGCCGCTCCTCTACTCCGACACGATATGGGAGAGCAGACTTCCGCCTGAAGCCCTGTCTCTGAGTCGTCCGGACACCTCGCGATTCGAGTTGGATGGGGTTCATAGCGCCTTTCCCCATCTAGCGAGCGAGACCGTGGATGCCACTGATCCAGGTGCGTTGAATTACTGGAGGTTCCGGTTTACTCCGTTCCCGGACCGAGCAGTGCTCTCCCTTGCTTCCCAAGCCATTCGGGAACTCCGGCTAGGACAGCGAGAAAGTGTGGACTACTTGGGAATCTCCCTTTCTCAGACGGATCTCATGGGGCACATCTTCGGACCCCACAGCCGAGAGCAGCTCGATAACCTTCTCAGGCTCGATTTGGAGCTGGACCGGTTCTTCTCACTGCTCGATGAGACTGTCGGTGCGGGGGGCTGGGTCGTTGCGGTTTCCGCAGACCATGGCGTTATGGAGATTCCGGAACATCTCGTCGAGAGGGGAATCGACGCCACGCGGATCAGCCGGGGAGAACGCAGGGACCTACGGGAGTACATTCAACGGACGGTCGACGGCCTGGGTGAGGACGACGTTCAAGAAGACGCGGTAAAGGAGGCTCTCATGGCGTGGCCGCACGTCGCTGCCGCCTACACCTTCTCCGAGGTGGAGAACGGAGTGCCGGCTGATTCGTTCCAGGTGTTTTTCGCTCACTCCCACTCGAGGACCCGGGTTGTGCCCCCGGCTGGGTCGGCCGGTGTCTACGTGCGCTTCGAGCCGAATGTGCTTGCCTTGAGCAGGAACTCAGCAAGCCACGGCACCCCGTATTACTATGACCGCCACGTCCCCGTGATCTTTTTCGGAGGAGCGATCGGGCCCGGCGTGTCGAACGATCCGGTTGCGACGGTGGATGTCGCTCCGACGCTCGCTCGGCTCATCGGCACGCCAGCCCCGGACGACCTCGACGGCAGAGTGTTGGAGAGCGTGCTCGATCACTAGCTGGGATCGGGATGCACGGGCTTCACGACCCGAGTAGGGGCCTCACTCCACCCACGAAAGAACCTCCTCGAACGTCTCCACGGAGATTCCGAGCGCCAACTGGTCGACCAGAGCGCGCTGGACTCGGCTCCACTCCGCATCCCATTCGTCGTAGTCGAAGAGGCGGGCATTTCGGTTGTTCAGCTGGAGCTGCCACGGGTCTCCGTCGAACTCGCCCTCGCGAAACGACCCTTCCTGATGTGCAGTGATGGTGAATTCCGCCACAGCCCGGCCGTCCAGGTTCATGAGGAGTACCTCCGCCTCGGCCCGCACGACACGCTCCCCCGAAATGATCCGGTAGGTCACCGTGTCACCGATCTCGTACGTGACCCTTCTCTGGCTCGAGGTTCTGCTCGAATTCTGATCGGAGTTCCGGCCTCCGCCCCAACCGCGGCCTCGGCACTCGTCCCGGTCCAGTCCGACCCCACGACCTCGGTCCTGCCCACGGCCCGGTCCGACACATTCGTCACGGGTCGCATCTCGATCCCGATCCCGACTCCGATCCACATTCTGCCTGCGGATCACAGCGGTGCGCTCTTCGACCCTGAAGTCCTCGTCCGAGATCCTGATCGAGGTGACTTCGACCATGACGCCGTAGTCCGCACCGATGAGGTTCAGGGCCCGCCCGACCAAGGCCGGGGACTGTGGAATCCGCCCGCGCAGCAGCCCGCGAAGTTCCCGCCTTAGAATGTTGGCGTCCGCCATTTGCACGAACGGCGGTGCGTCCCGCCAATACCCGGTCTCCATGCCCTCGTCGAGTTCGATCTCGAGCTCGCTACCGACTATGTCACGCACCCGGCCGGTCGCGGACACGGGTAGAGCAGCGACGACCACCGTCCCCATCTCCAACGCCCGATCCTGAAGATCACGCACTTCCAGGACGATCGCCCGAGGTGTCGAACGGCGTACGGACAGAGCCCGCTCGGCGATGCCGTACGCGGCTCTTGGCCTTCGGTCTCCTAGCTCGACCTCAGCCCAGTCGATGAGGACGCGCGTTTGGGCGTCCAAAGACGCCTCCCTTTGGTCCCGCGACGGCGAGAACTCGCCCCGCGCGGAAGCGAAAGCCCGGACGGCGTTCCGCCATCGACCCTCACGCGAGGCGTCCTCACCCTCGGCCATATACCACTCGATAGCCCGGTCGTATGCCGTCCGGCGAGCCACCCGGTAATCCGCGGGTTCCGTGAGCCGCATCCCGACCGAGCGCACACGTGACATGAGTCGATCGATCGCCTGGAACTGCCCAGCAGCCGCGACGAGCTCACCCCGGCCATCGAGACGATCGGCTTCCTCCAAAGCGAGCATCACGGCCGAATCGCCCACGATCAGCAGCTGGTCCCTCGCCTCCTGAAGTGCTGGGTCTTTCTCCACCGCGTCCGCATACCGATACGCGGCCTCCATATACCGACCCTGGGCCTGAAGGTCGATGCCCTCGTTGAAACGGTCCTCTGCAGACGCGCAAGCCGTCGCGAGGAGTATCGGCGATACGAGAAGCAAGCGTCTGAGCGTCGTGGCCATAGTCGATCTCTCTTTAGCCGGTAGAAATAATCGTCTGCGATTTGGTCTCCCCTCTAGTCTCGGAGTCCAGCACGGGCAGCGCAACGATTTTTCCTACCCCCACGACCCTCGTCCGTCACAACCTCCGCCCCCCGCTCGTTATCCCATTGGACGGGGGTGGCGAGGCCCTTGCCCCGGGTAGAGTGCTCGGGTCTAATCCCTACGAAGGAATGACGCCCCGTGCGAGCCGAGCGTCACGCTACTTTCGGGGATCCGAGCCGCGTGAATTTTGAAGCGACATTCGAGGAGCTGTACCCGAGCCTCTTCCGGTATTGCCACCGATTGACCGGCGATCCGGATCTGGCCGACGACCTCGCCCAGGAGGCGTTCGTGCGGCTGTACGACCGTCGGGTGAAGGGGACAGACGAAGGATTGCGGGCATGGCTCTTTCGTACGGCCACGCACCTGGTGCGGGATCGGCACCGGGTAAATGAGAACCGACGGAGGCTTCTCGAAGCCTATCCGGTCGAACCGGGCACCTCAGAGCCGGCCGACGAGGCGGTGCAACGACGAGAGAAGGTGGCCCCCGTGCGCGACGCACTGGCACACCTCAGCGAACGAGAACGGGAGATGCTGCTCATGCGGCACGCAGGCTTCAGCTATCGCGAGGTCGCTGAAGCAGTCGAGGTCGCGCCGAGCTCGGTGGGCACGCTGTTGGCGCGTGCCGAAAGGAATTTCGTGAATGTCTATAAGCCTCCAGGGGAGAGTGATGACGCATCCCGATGACGGACGGCTTCGTGCCCTGATCGACGAGGAGTTGGCCGACGCGGACGCGAGGGCCGTGCGGCTGCACCTGGAGGACTGTGAGGCCTGCCGGAGCCGGATGGCCGAGCTCGAACGGCGCGCCGTGCTGGTCAGCCGGGCACTGGAGCAGCTCGACACGGCTGCACCGACCTCCGCAGCGCGTGACGCTGTGCTCGAACGCATCGGGTCGTCGCCCCGTGGGGAGCGGGTCGGCCCCATCTGGCAAGTCACTCCCGTGGAGGGACCCAGGTCGGAGAGCCGTGCGAGACCGTTCCGCACACCGCTCGCCCGCGCCGCCGTGCTGGTGCTGCTGCTCGGCGCCGGTGTCGTAACGGCACTGCCGGCCTCACCTGTACGGGGATGGATCGTCGCCGGTTGGGCCCGGACCATCGATCTCTTAGATTCCCCCGACAATGCGGGGACGCCGGTCGGTCCCAGCGACGCCACCCTCCCGACTCCGGACGGAAACGTTGGGGCCCAGGACGGCACGCTCGCGGGAGTTCGACTCGATGCCCCCGGAGAAGAAATCTCGATCGAGCTTCGCGGGATGGGCTCCGGCGGTTTGATCGTGGTGCGTATCGTCCCGGGTGGAGAGGCCGGCGCTTTCGCCGACGACCCGGCCACCTTCCGGACCGGCGAGGGCCGCATTGAGGTTTTGGACGCGGCAGACCTTGTCTTCGTGGATATCCCTCAGGACGCCGCTGCCGCATCGATTGAGGTGAACGGTGGTATATACCTCAGAAAGGAAGGCGACCAGATCGACGTGACTGGTCCCGTCGAGGCGAGAACGGCGGAGGAAATCCACCTGAGGGTTCGATAGCCTGCGGGATTGAACCTGGAGGAATCCTGGTAGACCAATGATGTCCCCCCTCATGCTCGCGGCAACGCTTCTGGTCATGCAGGTGCCGGCCGACGGAGTGACGCCTGACGGAGCCGTCCCGGGGGGGGAGATACCCGGTGACGAGATCGTCTCCGGAGTGATCGAGGGGGTCGTGCGCACCTACGAGGGGACGAACGTGCGCCCCCTCCCCTTTGCCATCATTCAGGCGTCGCTCCCGGGGGAGTTGCGGACCACCCTGGCCGACAGCCTGGGGAGATACCGCTTAGAGGCGGTGCCGCAGGGGACGGTGCTCTTGCGGATCAGCCATGTCGGCCACCGTTCTGCGCGCGTGAACGTGGCGGTACCGGACGGCGAAACCGTCCTCCTCGACATCGATCTCGAATGGAACCCCATCGCCATTACGGCCATCAGGGTCCTGGCCGATCGGATCCCCTCGCCAAGAGCGCCAGCGCAATTGGACACGCCCATTCCCAGAGTCGAGGTGATCGCTCTCGGGGTGAGCGCAGGAATGGCCGAGGCTGGACTCGGCGAGGCGGCGGCAGCCCTGCCCGGCAACGATCCGGCCGATCCCTCGGACGTCCTGTTTATGCGCGGCTCGACGACCGATCTGAAGCTCGTGCTGCTCGACGGAGCGCCCGTCTATACGCCGTTCCACCTCGGTGGTCTGCTCAGCAGTTTCGATGCATCAGCGCTCGGAGCGGCAGTTTTGCATACCGGGGGCGCTCCCGCGCGCTACGACGGGGGGCTGTCCTACATCCTGGACCTGAGGACTCGCCCTCCCCAGCGTGACCGGTTCCACGTGCGTGGAGGCCTCGACCTCATCAGCGGGAATATCGCGGCGGAAGGACCGATCGGGGACCGTGTGGGTGTCGCGGCCTCCAGCCGAAGCCTGCACGACTACGGCGCCGCGGTCTTGGGTGGTGGGCACACGCCGTACGGGTATCGGGACGCTCTTGGGCGAGTCGATGCGAGCCTGGGTGCCGGACACGTCCTAAGCGCCACTGCATTCTGGAATCAGGAGTCCGTCCTCCTGAATCTGAACCGAACCGACTCGGACCCGAGTGCGTCGTTCGTAGTCCCCGAGAGTGCGACATGGGGCAATCAAGCGCTTGTCATCGCCTACCGCGGGAGAGTGGCCGACGTCACCCTCGACGTGACGGCGTCCGCAAGCGGATACCGGGCCAAGCTTCCACTGCGGCCACCCCCGGACGCCCAAACTCCGGCCGTGGAGAACGACGGGCTCCTTGCTGGTGCGGAGACCGAGCGGTTGCGTCTGGCCCTCGACGGTTCCGCCCCACTGGGCGTATCCCGGCTCCGATTTGGAGCCACGCTGGACCGGACAGAGAGCCTCTACTCGGCCCGCCGCTTCGCGGATGTCGGGACGGGCACCGGAGTCGATACGAAGGCAGACGGGCTCGCAGCGGGAGTGTATGCGGACGGTGTACGGGGCTTGGCTCCGGGCCTCGACCTTCGGGTCGGCTTGCGCGCTGACGCGTTCTCGACGGAACGAGGAGTCCGCCTCGCACCCCGGGTCGCTTTCCTCTGGAGTCTGAGTGCCGAGGCGCTCCTGACGGTGGCAGCCGGTCGGTACCACCAGTTTTCGCGTGTATCAGATCAGCGGGTGGACTTCACGGTGTCGGACGGAGCGCTCGGGGCCCCCGGGGGAACGCTCCTCTCGGTCGCGACAGCGGACCACGTAGCTGTGTCGCTGGATCAGCAGCTGACCGATCGCGTACGCCTCGGCATCCAAGGCTTCTGGAAAGGGTTCACCGGCCTGGGAGTGTCCGGAAGTGAAGTCCTCCACAGCCCCGGCATCGACCTCCAAGTGCTCCACGAGGGGGCTCCGATCACGGCATGGGTCGGATACAACCTGTCCTGGTTCTGGTCCGGGGGAAGCGGACTAGGCGGAACCTCGAACTTCGCCGGCCGGCAGCTTCTCAGCGCTGGCTTGAGGGGGTCACCCGAGGGACGGATCGGGGGAGCGGTGAGCATAGGATACAGCGCGGGCCTGCCCTACACGAGTATCCCGTTCGGGAGCAGAACCGCCGAGGATGCCACCCTTTCACCAGCGACTGCCCTTCCGGGTGAACTCGCGCAAGAGGATCCGGCGTTCTCGGGGCGCCCCGATGACGGATTCCTGCGCCTCGACGTCGAGTTGTTCACTCGTTTCAACGCACGGATCCTCGGACAAGACTTCGACGTCCGACCCTACCTCCGGGTGATCAACGCGCTCGACCAGCGCGACGCGCTCTTCTTCTACTTCGAGCCGTGGCGCGATGCTGAGCTTCGCCCGCTCGCAGAGCGTAGTCTCCTCCCCGTTCTCGGTATGGAGTGGCGTTTCTGACGTTTCGTGTGTCTGACGTCACGAATCACTTCGGCAGTTCGTTTCTCTGGTGTGGTGTCCCGGAAGTTCCCTGGACACCGATCCGGTTCCTTTCGACTTGGAGAAACGAGATGCGCCTCCCCAAACCGTCATCGTTCCTCACCTGCCCAGTGCCTCTAACGCGCTCCAAGCTGCTCACACGCGCAATACTGCTCACCGTGATCCTGGGTACGACCGTCCTGTGGATGACTCCGGTGCGTTCCCGAGCCCAGGTCATTTCGCTCAAGACTGTCCCGGTGGCAACGGGCGATCAGTTCCTGCTCCTTCCTTCCGAGCGGCTCGGAATGGGAGGCATGTCTATCGCACTCGACGACATGCTGCTCGATCCCTTCGTGAACCCGGCGAAGGGCGCGCTCATCAGCGAGTCGGTCCTTCTGGGAACTCCGACGTTCTACGGAATCTCCAACGCAAGTGGCGCCGGCCGGTCCCTCCCGGTTAGCGCGCTCTTCCGCTCGAACCGCGGGTTCGGCGCCATCTCGTTCGCCCTACAGCAACTCGAGTCGGGTCAGCAGCAGGATGTCATCTTCTTCGCGACCGACGTGTTTTGGGCGGGACCGCAACAACGCCTCAGCGAGTCGTCGGCCACCAATCTGTACCTGAATGGATCGGTCGGGAGGGAGCTCGGTGACAGTGGCTTTTCCGTAGGCGCGGGGGTCTCGTGGGCGGGCCTGAACGCTCTCGACGGTGTGGAGCACCTCTACGCCCTGAGCAACGGGATCGACCAGTCAGGTCACCAGGCCGATTTCCGTGCGGGCTTGTTCTGGGATCGGCGGGAGGAGCACCATCTACCCATCCGGCCTGACCCGGGGCCACCAGCTGGTCCTGGGAAGTTTGGTCGTTGCCGTCAACCTAGGCGCTTATGGATTCCTGCTATGGCGGCGCTCCGCGGGTATATCCTCGGCGGAGGCCCATCGTGAATAAGCAAGAGTCCCGCCCTAACGACTCGGCAGCTTGAAGACGTACAAGGCGTTCCCATTCTGGGGATGCCGGATTTCAGGCGTCACCGCGCGCGGCACACCGCGCGGGCTCCCGCCCCCCACGCCAGTGCTGATGGCGATGTACTGTTCCCCATCCACCTCGAAGGACACCGGGAAGCCTTGGACCGACGTCCCGAGCCTGGTCTGCCACAGAACCTCACCGTTCCGAACGTCGTAGGCACGGAAGTAACGGTCGAGGTCACCCGGGAAGACGAGGCCGCCCCCAGTGCTCAGCGTGGCCGTGAGAAAGGCCGCCCGCTGTTCGACGCTCCACAGCTCTTCCATCGTATCGATTTCGTAGGCGCCGAGTTTACCCAAGCGACCGTTGGTTCCGGGCATATCATTGAAGCGTCGGGACGCGCTCGAGCCGCCCGAACCGGGCTCGAGCACCATCGGTCGCCCCTGGATCTCCAGGCAACTCTGTGAGAGCGGAACGATGAGCGCGTTCACTTCGGGGCTATAGGACATCGACGGCCAGTTGTGGCCGCCTGCGGTGCTCGGGCACACGGCCACCCAGTCGCCGATCCCAGCCGAAGCGATGTCTTCGCGGTAGCGGACCACGCCCGTCCGCGGATCGATGAAGTCGAAAATGTTCTGGTAGATCGACTCCTTGTGCGCCAGGTACTCTCCCCTCTCCCGATCCAGCTTCCAGAGGATTCCGTGTTTCCCCATCGCGAACAGCAGGCGCTGGCCGTTGCGATCGATCAGGACCTGCTCGAAGGCCTCGTCCAGGTCGAGCGATTCACCGGGAACGTGCTGGCGGTACCAGACGATGGAGCCGTCGTCCGGATCGATTGCCAGGGTGGAGTTGGAATAGAGCGCCGCGTCCTGAACCGTGAGGCCGCGGCTCGCGGCCACCCACGGCTTGGGCTGGGCGGTTCCCCAGTAGATGAGCCCGAGTTCGGGATCGTAGCTGCCGGTGTTCCACACGTCGACGCCCCCGCGGAGCTCCAACGGCAGATCACCCCAGGTGTCGCCCCCGGGCTCTCCCGGACGGGCGACCGTGAAGGTCCGCCACACTTCCTCGCCAGTGACGGCGTCGTGCGCCGTGATGAAGCAGCTCTCCTCGAAGAAGCGGGTGCACCCATTGATGCCGTTGAGTACCTTTCCCTGGACGACGATCGGACCGGCCGAGTTGGTGAAGCCCTGGTGATGGTCGGCGATCTGAGTCTCCCACACCGTCTCCCCAGTGCGGGCGTCTAGCGCTACCATGTAGGCGTCCCTGGTCGGGACGAAGATGTTCTCGCCGTAGATCGCCAGGTTGCGGAGTTGATTGAAACCACCGCGTGAAAAGTCGTCCGCGAATTCGCGCCTGTATTCCCAGAGCAGGGTGCCGTCGGTCCCGTCGAGCGCCTGAATGACGTTGCCCGGATTGGCGAGGTAAACGATGCCGTCATGCACCAGGGGCGTCGGCTGGTTGGTCCCGTCGCCCATCGCCCACACCCACGCGAGCCTCAAACCGTCCACGTTGCTCCGGTTGATCTGGTCGAGCGGGCTGAAGCCCTGCGAATCGTATGTGCGCCGGTAGTTGATCCAATCGCCGTCGTCGGGATTGAGGAGATCCTGTTCGCTAACCGGCTCGAAGTCGGCGATCTCATGGAAGGTCCGAGTCACGCCCCTGGGCCCGGACGGATCGTCATCGGCGGCCGCCCGCCGGCCCGCGTCGGCGGCCGCAGATACCTCGGCCACGGCACCCGTCAGCATGGACCCCACGGTCGTCTCGCGATTCGCTTGGACCACCCGGCCGTCCCACTCCAAACCGTTGGCCGCTAGCACGTAGACCGTAATCGCATCGTATTCGGCCTCCCTCAACGAGTTAGGAGCCTCGGGAGGCATCGTACGAACCGTCGCACGGAATTCGTTGAGCGTGCGCTCCGTCCAAACCGCACGGAAGTTGGGACCCGCCAACTCGGGCGCTTCGAACGATCCTCCGAGTGAGCCGAGGTGACAGGCCGCGCACACGCTTTCATAAGCGGCTTGGCCTGTGGTGTGCACCTCTTCGGTCAGCGAGAGAGGGGCCGCGTCCTGGGCGCTCAGCAGCGACCCCGGCGGCAGGAGAAACAGCGCAGCCGCGGCCCAAGCAAAAGATTTGGTAAAGCTCTTCATAGGAGTGCGTCCAGTAAGTCGACGGATCCGGTCTTGGGCGGGCTCGGCGCGCTCGCGGCGGCCCAGCTCCGGCGGTTGTGCTGCCGCAGGGCGCGCTCTTCCGCAAGGGTGCCGAGGGCGCCATTCGGCAGCACCTCTTGGAGCGTGATCTTATCGAAGCAGTCATTGGGTTGGGCCCGAACATCTTCTATGGCACTGGGCTCGCGCCCGCGATTGTCGTCCTTCGGCGGGCGAAGACTGCCACGCGGAAGGGACAGGTGCTGATAGTGGACGCTTCGACCATGTTCCGGAAAGGTCGAGCTCAGAACTTTCTCGATCCCGAGCACCGCGAGCACATCGTTGCCTGGGTGCACGCTTTCAAGGATGTAGCGGATCGCGCCAAAGTTGTCAGCCTGCGTGAGATCACGGCTGAAGATTGGACGCTCAACATCTCGCGCTACGTGCTGCCGCCTATCGGGGAGGAGATCCCACCGTTGCCAGAGGCGATCGCGGCCTTCAAGCAGGCGCTCTCTGAATGCCGAGGGGCCGAGGACCGCCTGCGGGAGGTCATGACCGACGGAAACTGGCTCGCATGAGCACATCCGCTGAACACATGAGCCAGCAGGACCTTGAGTCCTACCTCTGGGGCGCCGCGAAGCTCTTGCGGGGCCTGATCGATGCCGGCGACTACAAGCAGTACGTCTTCCCGTTGCTCTTCTTCAAGCGCCTGTCGGACGTGTGGGACGAGGAGTACCAACGCGCGCGCGACGAGACGGGTAACGCTCGGGCCACTGCCGATGACCGTTTCGTGATCCCCGACGGCGCACACTGGTCCGACGTCCGCAGTGCGTCTCGCGACGTGGGCCGGGCACTGCTTAAGGCCTTCCGCGCCATTGAGGCGGCCAACCCGGAGCGCCTGAACGGCGTCTTCGGGAATGCCTCGTGGACAGACAAGGCGCAGATGCCCGACGAGACGCTGAAGAATCTCATCGAGCACTTTTCACAGCACACCTTGAGCTTGGCCAAGGTCCCAGAGGACGAGCTGGGCAACGGCTACGAGTACCTCATCAAGCAGTTCGCCGCCGACAGCGGCCACACCGCGCAGGAATTTTACACCAACCGCACCGTGGTCCATCTCATGACGCAGATGCTTGAGCCGCAACCGGGTGATCGCATCTACGATCCAACGGCCGGCACGGCCGGCATGCTCATCTCGTCGCTGGCGGAGGTGAAACGCCGAGGCGGTGACGCGCGCACGCTGGGGCTATACGGCCAGGAGCTGATCCACATCACGGCCGCCATTGCCCGGATGAACTTGGTCCTGCACGGCGTGGAAGACTTCGAGATCGTCGCGGGCAACACGTTGAGCCAGCCAGCATTCATCGACCGCGACCACCTACGGACTTTCGACGTGGTCCTCGCCAATCCGCCGTACTCGATCAAGAAGTGGAACCGCGAGGCGTGGCAGCACGACCCCTGGGGCCGCAACTTCCTCGGGACGCCGCCGCAGGGCCGCGCCGACTACGCCTTCTTCCAGCACATCCTCAAGAGCCTCGACCCACAGACCGGCCGCTGCGCAATTCTCTTCCCGCATGGTGTGCTCTTCCGCAACGAAGAAGCGGCGATGCGGCGACAGCTTGTCGAGTTGGACCTTCTCGAGTGTGTGCTCGGCCTCGGACCGAACCTCTTCTATAACTCGCCCATGGAAGCCTGCGTGGTGGTGTGCCGAACACGGAAGCCCTCCGGCCGCGAGGGAAAGGTCTTGTTCATCGACGCTGTGCATGACGTGGCACGGGAGCGGGCCCAGAGCTTCCTCAAGGCCGAACATCAGCAGCGCATTCTCACCGCCTATCAGGCGTTTACCGATGACCCCGGCTTCGCCAAGGTCGCGACGGCGACGGAAATCCTCCAGAAGGACGGCAACCTGTCGATCTCACGCTACGTGCGGCCAGTTGCCGGTGCAGCCGACGACGCCAGCCCAGGCGGCGATCTGCGGAGCGCTTGGGCCGAGTTCGAAGCGAGCGGCCGCGATTTCTGGCCGCAGATGGACGCGCTCGTAGACATACTGGATGGCGTTGCCACAGAGGAGACGTCCGATGCTTAAATCGGCGTCCAAGAACGGGTGGATCAAGCACCGCTTCGATGAGATGGCGGTCGTGGTCAATGACCGCATCGATGACCCTGCCAAAGCCGACGTTGAGTACTACGTCGGCCTTGAGCATCTCGACTCTGAGTCACTCGCCATCCGTCGATGGGGAGCACCCTCTGACGTAGGTGCAACCAAACTGCGATTTCGGGCTGGTGACATCATCTTCGGTCGGCGGCGGGTGTACCAACGCAAGCTGGCGGTGGCCGACTTTGACGGCATTTGTTCGGCGCACGCCATGGTACTCCGGGCGAAGCCAGCCGTCGCGTTGCCTGAGTTCCTACCATTTTTCATGCAGAGCGACCTCTTTATGGAGAGGGCGAGGGAGATTTCTGTCGGATCCCTGTCGCCGACAATCAACTGGAAGACCTTGGCGAAGGAAGAGTTCGCCCTGCCGCCGCTGGGAGAGCAGCGGCGGATTGCTGAGGTTCTAGGTGCAGCGGAGTCGGTGGTTGAGTCGCTACGTAACCTGAGACGATCGCTCCACGCTGTAGAAATCGGACACCTTGAGGACGTCATGCTCGGAATGCCTAATAGTGCACTTGTACCTGTGGCGACACTACTCCGCGAGCCGCCGCGAAACGGCATCTCCCCGAGTGTAAACTCCGATGGAGAAGGCCTCAAGACAGTGAGTATCAGCGCGGTCAGTGACGGGATCTTCGATCCAACCGGGTGCATCAAACATGCGAAGATCGATGCTGACGTTGCCTGCCAGTTCTTTGTAAAGCGCGGGGATGCCTTTGTCATTCGTGGCAACGGGAATCGTCAACTTTGCGGCAAGGTGGGCCTCAGCGACGAATCCCACGATGAACTCTTCTACCCGGATCTTCTAATTCGGCTTCGTTTTGACACGAACAAAATTCTCCCGCAGTTCGCAGTAGCACAGTGGAACTTGCCCAGCGTCCATAGGCGGCTTAGTGCTAAAGCTAAGTCATCAAATGGGATCTGGAAGGTCAATGGACAAGACATCCGTGCTCACCATCTCTTCGCCCCTGCTCCTGCGGAACAGCGGAGCATGATGGGAGATCTCGCCACGCTTCGGGCGGGTCTTTGGAATGTCCGGGCACGCGAAGGAGCCGCTCAGCGTATCAAAGGGATATTAACGACAGAGGTTGGGTCAATAGGTGTGTAAATGTTTCAGGCGGCGTTTTTCCGCTGTTGGGTTGAGACGGGCTTTCCGTCTTCGAACTTTCTTCCTTCAAATACGTCCTTGAGGAGGTGAGGAGCGTCGAGCCTTCTGAAGCGCTTCTCCGCCACCAAGAGCAGCTTCCAGATCAGCGCCGTAGCGCTCTCGACCCGCTTGAAGCGCTTCGCCGCCGTTGTCCTGAGCCGTACTGCGGCAAAGGGGCTCTCGACCACGTTCGTCGTGCGTAGATGCTTCCAGTGGTCCTCGGGGAAGTCGTAGAACGCCACCATCCGCTCCCAGTCGTCCTCGAGTACATCCACCGCCTTCGGATACCACGGTCTGTAGCGCCTGGCGAACGCCTCACGGGCCTTCAGCGCCTCGGACCGCCTCGGTGCGTAGACCACGGTCCTGAGAAGGTCCTTCGCCTCGCTCTGCTCCCGCTGAGGCAGCCGGTCCAGCACGTTCCTCATCTTGTGGTTCCAGCACCGTTGCTCGCCCGCCTCAGGCCATACCTGCCGTACTGCGCCCCAGATCGCCGCGTTGCCGTCCGCCATCAAAAGCCGGGGCGCCTCGATGCCGCGTGCCTTCAGATCCCGCAACACCTCGGACCAGGACTCGACCGACTCTCGGTAGCCCGATCTCAGGGCCAACACCTCCTTCGTACCATCTCGCATCGCACCGAGAACCACCAGCAGCGCTGCCTTGTCCCGCTCGAGCCCCGCCTTCACGTAGATCCCGTCCGCCCAGACGTAGACGACCTCACGGTCGGCCAGCGAGCGCTTCGACCATTCCTCGAATTTCCTTGTCCATCCCGCCCGCAGCCGCCAAATCGAAGACTTCGACAACGGGGCCCCCTCGCCCAGCAGGCCCCGCATCGCCAGCTCGAAGTCTCCCTCCGCCAGCCCGTGCAGATACAGCTCCGGAAGCAGAGCACCCACCTCCTTCGTCCGTCGTGCGAACAACGGCAACACCCGACTCTCGAACCGCTCCTCAATGCCTCGAACCCGGGGCCGTCGGAGCATGATCGTGCCCGAGCTCATCGCCAGCCGCCGAGCCTTGCCGTAGCCGTTGCGGTAGCCTGGCGCCGGGTCTACGACCGTCTTCCGCTCCGACTTCTCCCGGCCGAGCAACTCCGTCACTTCCTCCTCCAGAATCCGCTGGACCATCTCCTGGGCCTTCTCACGAACCAGCGCTTCCAAGCACTCCCACGTCGGCGTGCTGGACTCACTCTCGGGTCCCACCATATTCTTCCTCACGAGGCATCGTTCCTTTCCCCCGGGCGCTCACCCGGGATTCGCTGGTTAACTTCTTACTACCTAGCGGAAAGGTACGTCGCCTCTTTTTTTACAATCGGGATAGGGGAGGACCGGCGATCCCGGTCCTTCCCCTCCCACACCACCAGGCATGCGGGTCCGCACCTGGCGGTTCGGTGAGTTGAGGTCAGTACGGCGTGAGCCGGGGCACACCCAGCTCGTCGAAGTACGCCCCTGGCAAGGCCGTGTGCAGGGCGTGGTGCGCGGCCACGTGCCACCAGCTTCGCGCGAACCGAGCAGCTCGCCAGGCGAGGTTCTCGCTCACACCGCGAGCCCTCAACTCCCGGTACGCTGTCCTTCCCCGTTTCCACTGGCGTAATTGCAACGTACGCAGCCGGCGGTGGATCCATTGGTCCAGGTCTCGGAAAACCCCCGGTGTATCCGCTAAGCCGAAGTATGCCTTCCACCCCAGCACGTAGCGCCGTAGCTCTTCTGCCACCTGTTGCAGGCTCCGCCCGCCACTCCGGCTTGTAATCTGCCGGACTCGCTCCTTGAACTTCGTCAGGGCCTTCTTGCTGACCCGGCGCTTCACGACCTTCCCTGCCGCTACCCAGAAGCTGTAGCCCAGGAACTGTCGATCCCACACTCGCGCCACCGCGCTCTTTTCCTCGTTGACCTGAAGCCGAAGTTTCCCGTACAAGTGCCTCAGCGCCTGCATCACACGTTGTCCTGCCCGCCTCGACCGCACGTATACATTGCAGTCATCGGCGTACCGGACAAACGCGTGTCCGCGTAGCTCCAACTCCTTGTCCACTTCGTCCAGGAGCACGTTCGCCAGCAACGGCGACAACGGTCCGCCCTGAGGCGTCCCCATGTGCCGCTCCATCACCACCCCGTTCGCCATGACTCCGGCTTCCAGGTAGCGACGGAGGATCCGCAGCATCGCCTTATCCTCGATCCGCTTTGCCAGCCGCCCCATCAGCACGTCGTGGTTCACCCGGTCGAAAAACTTCTCCAGGTCCACATCCACCACCCATCGTCTCCCCTCCTGGATGTAGTGCTGCGCTTCGCGCACCGCATCGTGCGCTCGGCGCCCAGGCCGGAAGCCGTGGCTGTGCCGACTGAACGTCGGGTCGAACCTCGGTTGCATCACCTGCAGGATGGCTTGTTGGATGAACCGGTCCAGCACGGTCGGAATCCCCAACTCCCGGACCCCTCCCCCACTCTTCGGTATCTCCTGCCTTCGTACCGGCTTCGGTTGGTAGGTCCCCGCCAGCAACCGCTGTCGGATCTCCCCCCAGTGCCTGCGCAAGTACTCTGGCAGCTCCTCCACGTTCATCCCGTCGATGCCCGGACTGCCCTTATTCTGCCGCACGCGTTTCAACGCTCCTACGAGGTTGGCACGCCCGACCACCTCCTGCATCAGGAGATGCTCGCTTCCTGAGCGCTCGTCTCCATGGGCCACCGTTCCGGCTTCGCCACTCCCCTCTACCTTCGGGGCTTCACCCCTATCCTCCAGTGGGAGCTCCAGTTGCCTGGACTCCTGGCGCATGGCCTTGCCGAGGTCCACGGTCGTCACGCTCTCCTCTCCGTTCGGCCCTTCGTCCGACAAAGCTGGGTCCAAGCGCATCATGCACTTCGTCGGCCTACTATGGCCTCTGCTGACTTCTCGCTCCGCCGGCAGGCCCAACAGCGCAGTGCCGGCGTCACCCTTTCAGGCGTCAGGCGAGACCTCCCCGGGTAAGAACGATGACCTTCCCCGCACAATCGCCGGATCTACGCCGCTTCCCCTTGGTCGCAGGAGCTTCGCGGTCAGTGGTCCGCTCGCCCCGGTCCGCAGCGCCTCGTATCCGGTTCCTGTTCGTCGACTCACGGGTTCGTTTCACGCTTCGTTCAGCGTACGCCTCACGACGAACGCCTTGCGCTTCCCTTCGGTCCCTGCGACCAGGTTCCGGGAGGACTTTCACCTCCAAGTCATCGCCCATGCCGGGCCCACCACCCTTCTATGGGGCTGGCGGTCAAGACGCACCTTCCCCACGCGCCGTCGGCTCATTTTTTGACCGTCGGCGTCCGCATGGTTTGGATTGCCCGGTCGACGACTCAGGGTGGGGAGGGGTGCGCTCGCAGGGTCCGCATCGCAGTCCGGAAGACGTTCACAGCCGTCGCGTTCTCCGCTCTGGAGCGGGAACCATCCTTCTATCTGGGACTCTGTGGCCCATCGCTTCGTTCGGCTCTCCAGGGGTGCATAGCCTTTGAGTGGGGGCTTGGGCTCTCTGCCCCGGCCCACGGTGTGTATGGATGCTGTCCCCTGTAACCGGTTCGCTTCCGTTTCGTCGGACCCCATGTTGTGACCGCTTTCGACCCCACGCTCGCCGATCCCAGGCCGGTTTACTCCGTCGCTTCCAGTCTCTTGGGGTCGTACGCTTCGCCCGTGCGCCACACCGCTAGCACGATCGAGGCGAGCTGACGCGCGATCGTCAGCTTCGCCAGATTCGGCTTCGTGCCCCCCTCCAGGAGTCGCTCGTAGTGGCGGTACAAGGGCTCGTCCTCGGCCCGACCGATCACCGTCGTCGCTGCGCCCTTGAACACACGCTTCAGCGTGTGGTTGAAGTTCCGATTCAGCCCCCGCGTCTGCTGTACCGGTTCCCTTACCCACCGCCCACCCGGACCCCGCACCCAGTCCGACGAGCTCCGCATCACGACGCCCAGTCCGCAGTACGCCCAGAACCTGCTCCGGCTCTGGAACCGGTACGGCGTCACCACCACCGGCAGGAGCTCCGCCGTCCGGATCGGACCCAGACCCGGGCACGTCTTCAGCACATGCCACTCTCGATGCTTGCGTGCTTCCGCCAGCAACGCCTTCTCGGCCTTCGCCCTCAATGCCACGAGTGCGTCGTGCTCCTCGTACAGCAACCCGGCCGTCGTCCTGCTCGCTTCCGGCAGCTTGGCCAACCACTCCTCCCGGTCGCGCTTTAAGTAGACCGAGCGCCCCGCGCCGTAGGCCACTCCTCTCGAGCGCAGCACGCTCTTGAGCCGGTTCTTCACCCGCACCGTGTCGCCGACCAAGAAGTCGTAGCTCTTCGCCCGTTCCCCCAGCCGCCTGAACTGGCCCCGGTTCTTGTAGACCGTCGTCTCCAGTGATCCGATCCGCAGCTTCTCCGCCAGGGCAAACGCGTCCAGCTTGTCGGTCTTCGGGCCCCGGCTCTTGCCGACCCCCGCCACCGTCAGCTCCTCCACGTGCGGCTTCAGCACCTCGTACAGCCACCCCGACAGCGTCCCTTCTTCCAGGCATAAGTGCCGGTTCCTCGGAATCCCTCGCAGCACCTCGATCAGCGCCCGCGCGTTCGTCTCCACCACCTGCGAGCCCAAGCGCTTGCCGCTGGGGCCTACAATCCCCAGCGTGCAGCTCGACGCGTGTGCGTCGAGTCCGATATACCTCTCCATGGGCATCCTCCTCTTGGGTAGGACGGGTTGGGTTGCTTGCTTGCGCGAATAATGATGAACGCGCACCCGCTCCCGGAGGAGAACGCCTCTTCGTCTTCGGGCTGCTTCGCTGCTGATCGGTACCGGTAGCGGTCGCCATGCCCCTATGATGCCTTTGATCCTAGCTCCCTTGGCGACACACAGGGTGTGGCCTGGATGGGTAGCTTCAACGAAGCCAATACGGTCGAAGCTTTCATCCGAGACCGTCTATGTGGCGGTACCACACATCACACCGCCGTCCGCTCCGGCCTGGCCCATCGTCACAGTCAAGTGTCCGGTCTTGGCTGGCACTACCTCGCACCACAGAATCTGTCACGCCAGCCGCACGAAGTCCTCGTTGAGGATCGTCTCCGTGAGGCGTTGATTCGACTGAACCCGGAAATTGCCGAACAGCCTGACCGTGCGGACGACGTCCTGTACAAGCTCCGCGCCATCATCATGGGCGTACGTAGCGACGGGCTTGTCAAGGCCAACGAGGGGTTTGCGGCTTGGCTGACCGGCGAGCGGTCGATGCCGTTTGGCGAGCATGGCGAGCACGTGACCGTCCGGCTGATTGACTTCGAGGACCTCAAGCGCAATCAATACGTCGTCACCACCCAGTTCACCTACCGTGCCGGCGCGACCGAGAAGCGGGCGGATCTCGTCCTGCTGGTCAACGGCATTCCCCTGGCGGTAATCGAAGCGAAGACTCCCGTCCGGGCCAGCCAAAGCTGGTTCGACGGCGCACTCCAGATCCATGACGACTACGAACGCAATGTCCCGGAGCTGTTCGTTCCAAACGTCATCTCCATCGCCACTGAAGGCAAAGAGTTCCGGTACGGGTCCATCGGTCTGCCGGTTGAACTGTGGGGACCATGGCGCATCGAGGCGGACGCTGAGACACCGGCCCTTGTGCGCATCGCCCAAGCCGTCGACTCGATGCTACGGCCGAATGTCGTTCTGGATCTACTGGCCAACTTCACAGCGTACGCCACGGACAAGAATAAGCGCCGCATCAAGATAGTTGCGCGCCATCAGCAGTACGAGGCCATCAATCGAATCATGGAGCGTGTGGTCGCGGGCCACCCGAAAAAGGGTCTCATTTGGCATTTTCAAGGTTCGGGCAAGTCCCTCCTGATGCTCTTCGCCGCCCGCAAGTTGCGACTGCATGCGGCGCTCAAGAATCCCACCGTGATGGTCGTGGTCGATCGCGTCGACCTCGACAGCCAGATTTCGAGCACGTTCTACGCCGCCGACACACCGAACTTGGTGAAGGCCGACAGTCGGGTCGAACTGCAGCGCCTGCTGACGCAGGACACTCGAAAGATCATCATCACGACGATCTTCAAGTTTGCGGAGGCCGAGGGTGTCCTGAACGACCGCGGCAACATCATCGCGATGGTCGACGAAGCCCATCGCACGCAGGAAGGCGATCTTGGCCGCACGATGCGCGAGGCGCTACCAAACGCTTTTCTGTTCGGCCTGACCGGCACACCGATCAACCGCGCTGACCGCAACACGTTTTACGCCTTTGGGGCCGAGGAGGACCAAGCTGGCTACATGAGCCGCTACGGTTTCGAGGAATCGATCCGCGACGGCGCCACGATGCCGCTCCACTTCGAGCCGCGGTTACTGGATCTGCACATCGACAAGGAAGCCATCGACCAGGCGTTCACGCAGCTCACGGGTCGCCTAAGCGACCTGGACAGGGACCAGTTGGCGAAGACTGCCGCGAAGATGGCGGTACTGGTGAAGTCCCCGGAACGGATCCAGACGGTCTGCGCCGACATCGCGCGGCACTTCCAAGAGAAGGTCGCGCCGCACGGCTTCGGCGCCCAGGTGGTCACCTTCGACCGCGAAAGCTGTGTGCTCTACAAGGAAATGCTCGACGAGCACCTGCCGTCTGAGATGTCGGACATCGTGATGACGGTCAACAGCGGCGAGGACCAATATGCCGCGTACCGTCGCGACCGCGACGCCGAAGAGAAGCTGCTTTACCGATTTCGCGATCCAGCCGACCCACTGAAGATCTTGATCGTCACCTCGAAACTGCTGACGGGGTTCGACGCGCCTATTCTTCAGGCGATGTACCTCGACAAGCCGCTTCGAGACCATACGCTGCTACAGGCGATCTGCCGCACGAATCGGCCCTTCGGTGAGGTCAAGACGCACGGGCTCATCGTTGACTATCTTGGGGTCTTCGACGATGTGGCGCAGGCGATTCAGTTCGACGAGGAAGGAATCACCAGGGTCATCAAGAACATCAGCGAGTTGGCTGGTCGTCTGCCCGAGGCTGTGCAGAAGTGCCTCGCGTACTTCCCGGACGTCGATCGGATCGTTACCGGTTACGAGGGCCTCGTGGCGGCGCAGGCCTGCTTACCGACCAACGACGTGCGAGATCACTTCGCCGCCGACTACAGCTACCTGGCGCGATTGTGGGAGGCCCTCTCACCGGATCCTGTCCTGAGTGCGCACGAGACCGACTACCGCTGGCTCACGCAGGTCTACGAGTCTGTGCGACCTTCGACGGGCACGGGCCGCCTTCTGTGGCATGCACTTGGCCCGAAGACCATTGAGCTGATTCACGAGCACGTCCACGTTGACGCCATCAGAGACGACCTCGAAACGCTCGTGCTCGACGCCGATCTCCTTGAGGCTGTGCTCGGCGCGCCCGATCCAGGGAAAAAAGCGAAGGAGATCGAGATCAAGGTCTCGCGGTGGCTTCGGAAGCGTCTGCACGACCCTCGGTTCAAAGAGCTTGGAGAACGGCTGGAGGCGCTCAAGGAGAGACATGAGCGGGGACTGCTCACGAGTGTTGAGTTCTTGAAGGAACTGCTTAATCTCGCGCGGGATGTCGTGTCAGCCGATCGCACGGTGCCTCCGATGGAACGCGAAGAGCAAGGGAAGGCGGCTCTTACCCAGCTCTTTGAAGAGGCGAGAAATCCCGACACTCCGATCATCGTCGAGCGCGTTGTGACCGACATCGACGAGATCGTGCGGTACGTTCGGTTCGACGGCTGGCAGAGTACGCATGCGGGCGAACGCGAGGTCAAGCTAGCCCTTCGAAAAACGCTCTTCAAGTACAAGCTCCATCAAGATCAGGAGCTGTTCAACAGAGCGTACGGCTACATCAGAGAGTATTACTAAACTCAAGCGAGGCTGCAGGATCGTCCAAGGTAGTGTGGGCTCAGCCGATGGCCATGGCACCATAGCCGAGGCTCGAACCGATGGAGGCTGTTGGCACCAGTGCCGAGCGCACCCAGAGCGGCGCGTAGTGCCGCGCATACTGGATAGCATGCCCCGCCTCGTGCGTGGTCACGCCGACGGCGGCGATGGAATCCGACGCATAGACCGGCTCGGAGAGCGCCAGCTTTCTTCGTCACCGGGTTGGAGTGGTCGGACAGCACGCCGTGGGCGCGGACAATCTGCACGTCGGTGATGCCTGCCCCGCGCAGGAGGGCCGCTGCGGCCTGGGCGTCCGTGAACCCGCGCCGACCCTGGACCTTCGCACAGTAGTTGAAGGTGCGCTTGACCCGCGCACTCGCCCAGGGCGAGAGTCCCAATCCGGGGAGGGCGGGTTGATTACTGACGATCCTAGGGGTCGAGCGCAGGGGGTTCCTGCTAAGTGCGACGCTCGGGCTCGCGATGTGGAACGCGATGAACTCGCTCGTGACGGGCGGCGTGGTGTTCGCGGTGGGTTACGGAGCCGGGTGGCCGGCCAGCCGGAAGGACCCCGACATGCTTGGCGTGCTACGCTCGGGGACGCGCTACCCGGCTCGCTTCGACCCTGGCAAGTGGGCCGACGAGCCCTGGCATCTAGTGATCCGGAGCGGGCGATGAGGATCTCCGCGGAGCTCAGGGACTACGAGGCGGCCGGTTCGCTGACCTAGGAGCTGCCCTACTGGGGCTGGCTCGAGGACGGCTGTACCTGCCCGACGCGCTCCGGCGAGCTGATCGCGGTCGGACGTCTGGAGCCCGCGGTCGTGGATGGGCGTTCACCCGAGCAGATCGACCGTGTGCTGGGCCGCTGGCAGCGTCTGCTCTCGGGGTTGGACGACCATACGCGTCTCTACTTCTATCTACTCCGCCGGCCGGCCTCGCCCGAGGCCGCGGACATCGCGGGCTCCGGCATCGTAGCGGGTCGTTCCCGGCCTCCCCCCAATTTGGACCTCCACGGTCCGACCAAACGGCTACGCTCACGCCGGCAACGCCTCGTATCGGGTGCGGCCAACCCCTGCCGCAGCGGCCCGTTCGTTTTGTATATCCGAAGTGATCCACAGCGTATCGGTGACCGGCTAACCGCCAGCGTAGTAACGGGTTACTGAATAATTCGCCGGTTCAACCCAGACTGCACGATCTGCCGCACTTGCCGTTGGCCGTTGGCTGATTGCAGCGTACCGAAATAGCGAGAAAACGGCATCGAATGTCGGGAATCCGGGTCGCATCGGGTCCCGTGTCAGCAGTTCGTCGTGAGTTCCTCACGCTGGCCAAGGTCACGTGGGTGGCCCCCCGTATGACGGCCCACACCTACGCGGGACTCTTCAGCGATCACAAGTGGACGATAGGTCAGTGGTGGTACGGGAAGGCAGACTGCTGCATCGACCGATGGGCCGGGAACGGGCGCGGCGCCCACACGATCGTTCACGAGGTCTTCCGCCTGTTCAGATTTCGGCGCCCGGACACACCGCCCGACAGAGGCGTCGTCGCCGAGCCATGCGCGGAGCTTCTTCACGACAGTGCGCACGCGATTGGTATCGTCCGAGCCCCGGCGCCCCCACACTTGGCGGAGGAGCGCGTCCGTGGTCACCCCCGCATGGTCGTGGGTAGCCAACAAGCAATGCTCCCTCCTCGATCAGCAACGCCAGCACCGACCGCAACTTCGTTAGGTCCTAAGCCGGGGGCGGTCCCGGGCAGCTCCGGGCGGGGCACCGTCCGCTTCAGCGGCGCACGGCCTCGAGCAGGAGCTGCCCGACCTCCTGGTTCTCCTTCAGTCCACCGAAGCGCTCCGCACCAGGACCCACGGCGAAGAGCGGAACGAACGCGGCCGAGTGGTCCTCGGTGGTGTACTGCAGGCTGTCGGTGCGGCGCTCGGCCGTGGGGAGGCCGATGCCGCCGGTCTCGTGGTCCGCGGTCACGACGACGAGCGTCTGGGGGCTCCGGCGGCGGAAGTCGAGCGCCAATCGCACCGCGTCGTCGAAGGCGAGCATCTCCCGGACGAGGATCTCGCGCCCGGCGTTCCGATGAGCCTCTGTGTCGGTGCCCTCGCTTTCCACCATCAGGAAGAACCCCCCGGGGCGGCCCTCCAGCATCTCGAGCGCGACGGACATCATGGCCGCAAGGCTGGGAGACCGCTCCACTGCGGGCGCCATCTCGCCCTCGGCGAAGAGGCCGAGGAGAGCGGTCTCCTGATCGGTACGGACGGCTTCCAGCTCTGCGACGGACTCGACGATCTCGTACCGCTCCCTGGCCGGAGTCCAGAGATCGACGCCCGCCCGCTCCTCCGCAATGTCCAACAGCCCTCGTCCGCCCCCCATGAGCACGTCCACGGGCAGGTCGATCATCTGCCGGAAGATGCTCACTTGCTCCGTGCGTGAGAGGGCATGGGCGCCGAAGGCTGCCGGAGTGGCATCGGTGATGTACGTCGTCGTGACGAGCCCCGTCCCCATCCCTTGCCGCTTGGCGGCTTCCAGTACGGTTTCCAGGGAGGTCGAGTCGGGCCCGACGGCAACGGCTCCAAAGAACGTTCGGGTGCCGGTCGACAGCGCAGTGGCGCCCGCCGCGCTTCCCGTCACGACATGATCGTGGCCTCTGGTATCGACGAGGCCTGTCACGGGGAACTCCCGCACCGCCAGCTGGTTCCGGGCGAAGTGGGCAAGCGTCCAGTGCTCGACGCCCGCCCCGTCGGCGATCATCACGATGAGGTTTCGGGGCGCCAGCCCGCTCGGAGCGTCGGGGGTGCAGGCCGACACCCAAAGCGCGGCGAGCGCGACGAGCCCGAGCGAAGGACGGGAAGATGCGGTCATTGAAAAGGTCCTTAGGCTCATCCTAGATCCACGCGCCGTCCTTGATCGACCCAGACACTCAGGGGTTGGCGCTCTCGCTTCCTCCCCGCCAATCCGCTCCTCCGGTGGCGGAGTCCGCGGGTCCTGGCGCAAAGCGTCCTTTCCCGGGGCCTCCCGAGCACGCGGTCGGGCCCGCCGTCCGGAGGCTCTGAGTCGTTCCTATGCCGCGTGCGAGAATGTAGCAGGCCGGCTGTCACGAGCCCGAGAGCTTCTTGCATCGGCGCTTGCCAGCCCCCCGGCCGGCTAGGCGGTCGCCCTGGCCCCGGCGCGGCGGCGGAGCCACTCCACCGCGCACAAGAGCAGTACGGCAAAGCCGATCAGGAAGGTCGCCGCGGCCAGGATCGCAGGACTGATCTGCTCGCGCACGCCGGCCCACATCTGTCGCGGGATCGTGCGCTGCGCCTCGCCGGCCATGAACAGCACCACCACCACTTCGTCGAACGAGACGGCGAAGGCGAACAGCGCGCCCGAGACGACGCCGGGTGCGATCAGCGGCAGCTCCACTCGGCGGAACGTGCGCCACGGGCCGGCTCCCAACCCGTTGGCGGCACGCGTCAGGTTGCGGTCGAAGGATGCGAGAGTGGCGGTTACGGTGATGACGACGAACGGCGTGCCGAGAGCCGCGTGGGCCAGGATCAATCCCAGGTGGGTCTGCGCGAGGCCGAGCGCCGAGTAGAAGAAAAACATGCCGGTCGCCGAGATGACGAGCGGCGTGACCATGGGCGAGAGGAGGAGCCCCATCGCGAGACGGCGCGCCGGCATGGCGCGGTTCGCGAGCCCGAGGGCGGCCAGCGTGCCCAGGCCGGTCGCCAGCAGGGTGGCCGCCGTGCCGATGAACAGACTGTTCGCGAGGGCGCGCCGCCACACCGGGTCGCTGGTCACCTGGCGGTACCAGCGGAGCGAGAACGCCTCGGCGTCGAGGCGCAGCATGCCCTCGGTGAACGTGAAATACGGCTCGACGTTGAAGCTGAGCGGCACCATGACCACCAGCGGCACGAGCAGGAACGCGAAGATCCCTACGCAGGCCGCGAGGTAGGCCGCGCGCCCCACGCCCACGCCGACGCCGAGCCCCTCCGCCCTCATCCCAGCCTCATCCGCTCCACCCCGACCACCCGGTCGTAGACGAGGTAGAGCGCCGCCACCGACAGGAGCAGGATCCCGCCCAGCGCGCTCGCCAGTCCCCAGTTCAGGGAGGTCTGCATGTGGTAGGCGATGAAGTTCGAGATCAGCTGGCCGCTTTGGCCGCCCACGAGCGCCGGGGTGATGTAGTAGCCGATGGCCAGGATGAAGACCAGCAGCGAGCCGGCGCCGACGCCCGGCACGGTCTGGGGCCAGTAGACGCGCCAAAAGGCCCGGGGGAAGCCGGCGCCCAGCGAGGCGGCGGCGGCCATCTGCCGCCGGGGGATGGAGCGCATCACCGAGTAGAGGGGCAGGACCATGAACGGGAGCAGGATGTGGGTCATGGCCACGAGCGTGCCGGTCATGTTGTGGACCAGGGCGATGCGTCCGTCGTCGGCGACGAGCCCGGCCCAGACGAGCAGGTCGTTGATGACGCCCTGCGTCTGCAGCAGGACGATCCAGGATGTGGTGCGGACCAAGAGCGACGTCCAGAACGGCACGAGCACGAGCGCGAGCAGCCAACCGGCGCGCCGCACGGGGGCGTGCGCGATGAGGTAGGCGATGGGATAGCCCAGGAACAGGCAGAACACCGTGACGGCTAGGCTGACGGCGAACGTGCGCCCGAACAGCCGTACGTAGATACGCTCGTCCGCCGGGCGGAGCTCGATAGAGCCGTCGGGCGCTCGGTCCAGATCGACGGCGTGCAGGTAGTGGCGCGCCGTCAGCCGGTCGCCGGCCGTGCGGACGGCGCGCCAGGTCCCCGGATCGCCCCACTCGGGGTCGATGTCGAGGAACGCCTCCGGCCCCGCGCCGGCCGGCATGTCACGGAACTCGCGCGCCGTCCGGACCAGGACGCTCCTGAGGCCGCCCTGCACTCGGTTGATCCGCGTGGCGACGCGGCCGAGCGTTCCTTCGTCCGCCGCGCGAGCGAGCTCCGTGGCGGCCGCGGCGTAGACGGCCTCGGGGGGCGGCTCCCGGCCGTCCCACTCGCCGAGCAGGGCCAGCGTCTGGGGCATGACGTCCGCCACCGTCGGATCGTAGACGCTCCTGACGAGCATCATCGCTACCGGCAGGGCGAACGTGACCGTGATGAACGCAGCGAGCGGCAGGACCAGCCCGCCGGCCCTGAGCCGCGCTCGGATCACTGCGCCAGCCAGGCGCTGAACCGCTCGTTCATCTCGTCCATGTGGTCGCTCCACCACAGCCAGTCGCTCTGTAGAACTCGCGCCATGTTATCCGGGTGCGTCGGCATGTGGGGATTCATGTCGACGCCGGTCTCGACGTGCGTCCCCACGAGCGGCAGACCCGACCGTCGGGCGGGGCTGTAGGCGATGTGGCCGCCGACGGCGGCCATCGACTCCGCGGTGGTGGCAAAGCGGACCAACTCGAGCGCGGCCTCGAGGTTCCTGGTGCCGGCGACGATGCCCAGCTGGCCCGTATCGAGCACCTGGCCGTCCCAGACAATCACAAAGGGCTGGCTCTCGAGCACCTGGGCGTTGAAGATGCGGCCGTTGTAGGCCGTCGTCATCGCCACCTCGCCGTCGGCGAGCATCTGCGGCGGCTGCGCCCCGGCCTCCCACCACACCACCTCATCCTTGATGGTGCCGAGCTTGCCCAAGGCCCGCTCCACCCCCTCGGGCGTGTCGAGCACGGCGTATACCTCTTCGAGGGGCACGCCGTCAGCCATCAGCGCGAACTCCAGATTGACGAGAGGGGTGCGGCGCATCCCGCGGCGGCCGGGAAAGCGCTCCAGATCGAAGAAGTCCTCGATCGTCCGGGGCTTCTCGCCCGGCGTACGCGCGTCGTTGTAGGCGTAGACGGTGGAATAGAGCACCATGCCCACGCTGCATTCCAAGAGCGTCTCGGGAAGGAAGTCGTCCGTGGCCGGCGTGCCGTCGGGAGCGGGCGGGAGCTGGGCGGCGTCGATCCCCTCGAGCAGGCCCTCGTCGCAGCCGCTGACCGCGTCGGCAATTTCAAGGTCGACGACGTCCCAGTGCACGTTGCCCGACTCCACCTGGGCGCGCACCTGGGCCAGGCCGCCGTTGTAGTCCTCCAGGCGCACCTCGATTCCGGTCTCGGCCATGAAGGGCTCGAGGTAGCCCTTCCTGATGGCCTCGCCGTAGGAGCCGCCCCAGGAAACGACGGTCAGCGAGTCCGCGGGCTCGCCGCCGCAGCCCAGGGCCAGGGCCGCGATGGCGGCCGCACCGATGGTCCATCCGTGTTTGCCTGTCATGGCGTGTCCTCCTCGTCTTCGGGGTCGAGCACCCTGCAGTCGGTCGGGGTCCAGCCGATGCGGACGCGGTCGCCTTCCAGAACGGCGCCGTGGCCGACCATGTTGGGAATCTTGACGATGAAGTCCGAGTGGCCGCAGACATCGACTCTCAAGCGAAGATGGTCGCCCAGAAACGTGATGTCCTCGAGGCGGGCGTCGAACTCGTTGGTGTAGAGGCCCGGCGTCGGCGCGATGGCGACCCGCTCGGGCCGGATCGAGATCGTCGTGCGGTCGCCGGGCCCGCATTCGGCGACGCGGAACGCCTGGACGAGCTGGCCGCCGACGTCGACGTCGCATATCGCGTCCCGGACGGCGACAACCGTGCCGGCCAGGCGGTTGTTCTCGCCGATGAAGCGAGCGACGAATGAGCGCTCCGGCTCCTCGTAGAGCGTTTCGGGCGAGGCGGCCTGCTCGATGCGGCCGGCGCGGAAGACCGCGACCCGGTCCGACATGACCATCGCCTCGTTCTGGTCGTGCGTGACGTAGAGGACCGTGACGCCCAGGTCGGCGTGGATGCGGCGGATCTCGTACTGCAGCTCCTCCCTTAGCCGCCGGTCGAGTGCGCCGAGCGGCTCGTCCATCAGCACGAGCTCGGGCTCGAACACCAGCGCTCGGGCAATGGCCACCCTCTGCTGCTGGCCACCCGAGAGCTGGCTCGGCCGCCGGTGCTCGAGCCCCTCGAGCCGCACCAGCTCCAGGGCGCGGCCGACCCGCTCGCGGCGAGCCGCAGGATCGAGCCCGCGCACCTCGAGCGGGAACGACAGGTTCCCGCCCACGGTCATGTGAGGAAACAGCGCGTAGTTCTGGAACACCATGCCGATGCCCCGGCGCCGGGGTGCCACCTCGTTCATGGCCCGGCCGTCGATGCGGATCGTGCCCGAGGTAGGCTCCTCGAACCCGGCGAGCATCATCAGGCAAGTCGTCTTGCCCGACCCCGAGGGGCCGAGCAGCGTGAGGAACTCGCCCTTTTGGACCGTCAGGTCGAGGTCGCTTACGACCTCGGTCCGCCCGTTGAAGCTCTTGGTGACACGTTCGAACTCGACATGGTCAGGACCGTCGGGCGGCTGGCGTCTTGGCCGCATCCTGCGGGTTCCCTCCCGCAGCTCACTACTTAGAGTCGTCCCACCCTGAGTTGTCCCACCTTCGCGCCGCTCTCGCACAACGGTGCCCTTTATCCTTTAGATCCCGGGTCCCGGGGGCGGACTCACCCTCGGGTCGACGGTCGTCAATCTTCGAGTTCTTCGAAGGTCAGATTGAGGATCGGATAGTCGGACCAGGCCCGGTAGTCGAAGTGCCACCACTCGTAAGGATAGATCGTGAATCCCTGCTTCTCCATCGCCGTTCTGAGCCGGTTCCTGCTCTCCCGCTCCCGCACGCTCAGGCCCGGATAGTCGGGATAGGAGCGTTCGGTGAACTCATCGTAGCCGCTTCCCATCTCCACGTGCCGGCCCGACCCCAGGTCGTAGAGCGTCAGATCCACGGCCGCCCCGCGGTTGTGCCGCGATCCAGAAGCCGGATCGGCCACGAAGTCCCGGAGATCCTCGGGCGTCCCCTCCCAGAACATCCAGGTGACGTACCACGGACGATAAGCATCGAAGATGAGCAGGCCAAAGCCTTGCTCCCCGAGTTCCCGATGGGCTGCTAGCAGAGCCTCGGCCGCCGGCCGCTGGAGGTAGGCCTTGGCCTGCCGGTACAGGGCCGCGCCCATGAAGTTGTTGGTTCCCGCGTAGCGGACGTCGAACCGCAGGTCCGGATCTAGGAGCGCGAGGTCGACCAGATCGGGCGCGAGCTTCTCTCCATCTTCCACGGGCGGAGTGGCGGCCAGCGCCTCGGCTTCCAGCTCCTCGACCGGCCGCTGGAGCTCGACGCGGAACGAGCCGGCGTCGCCGGGGCGGTCGCACGCAAGGATAAGGACGGAGAGGGGGAGCAGCAGGGCTCGAGCGACTTGACGGGGAATCAAGGAGGGTCGGGCCATGTTCCGTTCGCGCGCGTTTGAGAGATCCGGGCAGCGGGCAAGACCCCGAGGCGGTCCTCGGGCCGGCGCCTGAAACCTAATCATCCACCGGCAAAATCCGAGGGGGCCGGCGGCCGGGCCGCTTTCGTTCGGGGGGCGCCCAGCCGGAAGGCGGACGGGCGTTCGCCTTCCTTCCGGCAATCGCGTCGTCTTCCGCCGGGGGCGGCGCGACGCCGAAGCGGCCCCGGGAGTGCGCAGGGCGGGGCACGGAGCCTCAGGGGCCACCTCGCCCGTGGAACCGGGGCCGCCCGAATCGGCCAAAGTGACAGGTACAGATGTCTACACCGATCTGGGGAGGCCATTAAGTCATTGTGGAGGAGGTTGGGTCAATAGGTGTGTAAACGTATCAGGCGGCGTTTTTCCGCTGTTGGGTTGAGACGGGCTTTCCGTCTTCGAACTTTCTTCCTTCAAATACGTCCTTGAGGAGGTGAGGAGCGTCGAGCCTTCTGAAGCGCTTCTCCGCCACCAAGAGCAGCTTCCAGATCAGCGCCGTAGCGCTCTCGACCCGCTTGAAGCGCTTCGCCGCCGTTGTCCTGAGCCGTACTGCGGCAAAGGGGCTCTCGACCACGTTCGTCGTGCGTAGATGCTTCCAGTGGTCCTCGGGGAAGTCGTAGAACGCCACCATCCGCTCCCAGTCGTCCTCGAGTACATCCACCGCCTTCGGATACCACGGTCTGTAGCGCCTGGCGAACGCCTCACGGGCCTTCAGCGCCTCGGACCGCCTCGGTGCGTAGACCACGGTCCTGAGAAGGTCCTTCGCCTCGCTCTGCTCCCGCTGAGGCAGCCGGTCCAGCACGTTCCTCATCTTGTGGTTCCACCACCACCAGCGCCGCCTTGTCCCGCTCGAGCCCTGCCTTCACGTAGATCCCGTCCGCCCATACGTAGACGACCTCACGGCCCTCCAGGCGACGCTGGCTCCATTTCTCGAACTCCCTTGTCCATCCCGCCCGCAGTCTCCGAATCGAAGACTTCGACAGCGGTGCCCCCTCGCCTAGCAGTCCCCGCATCGCCAGCTCGAAGTCTCCCTCTGCCAGTCCGTGCAGATACAGCTGGGGAAGCAGAGCGCCCAGCTCCTTCGTCCGCCTCGCGAACAACGGCAGCACCCGACTCTCGAACCGCTCCTCGACGCCCCGAACCCGAGGGCGTCGGAGTGTGATCGTGCCCGAGCTCATCGCCAACCGCCTCGGCTTGCCATATCCGTTGCGGTAGCCCTCGGCCGAGTCCACCGTACTCCTGCGCTCTGACTTCTCCCGGCCTAACCACTCCGTGACTTCCTCCTCCATGATCTGTTGGATGAACTCCTGCGCCTTCTCCCTAACCATCCCCTCGAGCGTCTCCCACATCGGCGTGCTGGACGTGACCAGCCCCCAAGAGTGGTACCATCTACTGTGTTAAGTCCGACCGCCTCCTGGAGCCTGGGGAGAGGGCCTCGGAGTCTGGGGAGATTGAGGAAGGCCGGCTCAGGCCGGATCGCCTCCGGGGCCGGCGGCTGATAGGCCAGAGAGCTATGCGGTCAGATGGTGTTGTACTCCCGCCGCCACTGCTTGATGAGCACCTGTGCCTCCTCCAGAGAACAGAAGATCTCGCGCTTCAGCACCTCGTCGCCGAGCGTTCCGTTGAAGCTCTCGTTGTAGCCATTCTCCCACTCGGGCTACCCGGCTCGACGAACAGCGTCTTCACGCCCAGCTGGCCTCAGCCACTCGCGCACCGCCGTTGCCGTGAACTCGGGGCCGTTGTCGGAGCGGATGTTAGCCGGTGGACCGTGCTCGGCAAAGAGTTCACTCAGCGTCTCCAGGACATCGTCGGACTGAAGCCTGCGAGCCACCACAATCGCCAAGCACTCCGCGGCTGTACTCATCGAGCACCGTCAGCATCTTCAGCCGCCGACCGTCGTGGGTCCGGTCCGCCACGAAGTCATAGGCCCAGACGTGGTGCCGGTACAAGGGCCGGAGCCGGATGCAGGAGCCGTCCGTCAACCACAAACGCCCCCGCCTGGGCTGCTTCTTCGGCACCTTCAGCCCCTCCTGCCTCCAGATCCGCTCCACCCGCTTGTGGTTCACCACCCAACCCTTCGTCCTCCAGCATCCCCGTCACCATCCGGTACCCGTAGCGTCCAAACCTGCGGGCTACTTTCACCACGTCCTCCCTCAGCGCCTCTTCGTCCGCACTTCTGTTGCTCCTGCGGCGCTGCGTCGTGCGGGCCTGGCCCAAGACCCTGCACGCTCTCCTCTCGCTCACCCCGAACCGCTGACGAACTTCTGCCACGCACCGCCTCCGCCGCTCGGGGCTCAAAAGTTTCCCTTGGACGCCTCCTTCAGGATCAGATTGTCCAGGGTTAAATCGGCCACCGCTCGCTTCAAGAGCTGGGTCTCCTTCTCGAGCTCCTTCAGCCGCCTCGCCTGGCTCGTCTTCATCCCTCCGTACTCCCGCCGCCACCGGTAGTAGGTCTGCTCGCTCACGCCCAGCTCCCGGCACACCTCCTTGATCCTCTTCCCGTTCGCAATCCCGACTTCGGCCTTCCGGAGAGCGTTGATGATCTGTCCCGCAGACATCCTCTTCCGCGCTGCCATGTTGACCTCCTCCTGGTCCCGACCGGCCCAAATCCTAGCACTGGACCTGGCCTCGTTTCAGGGGGTCAGGTCACAGTGATCTGAGACGAAAACCATCTGAACAGTTCATAATGAGAGAGGGCAGGGGCCATCGACAACCGCCCTCCGGCAAGCTTCGCTCCTTCGCCGTTTGCCGCAGCTTCCCAATCTTCTTCATCTTCTCGGCACGAGCCGCCGTGTCCGTGCCGGTCAGTTCGCGATGGCGGCCCGGTAGGCGGCGGGGTCATCGCACCGGTCACGCCGTCGAGAGTGAGCCGGATACTCTACGGAGCAATGGACCCTTCGGCCCCTCGCCTTGGGACTTAGGCTGATCGCTCGAACTTGTCCGCGGTCGCCTGCGGCCCCGCAGAAACCCAACGGGTAACACGACTTACGACCTTCGGACACACCATGTGATACACGTCTCTCACAAGGTGTTGCCAAATCTTTGTCCCATAGAGACTTGCGAAGACTGATCCCGGCTTCCCGCTCAAACTGCCGGTCGCGCTCGAAGCGGAGCGCGCCGTGTTCGTCTACGTCGATCCCGGACACGATACCGCGACCGCGCTCCGCTCCTGGGCCGTGGCACATCGCGGCCTCTGGCGCGCGCTCAGCGAGCCCGGCCGGTCCGTCGAGGTCGTGGCCGTCGTCCGCACCGTGAGGGAGCTGCAGCGGGCCCTGACGATCCTCGAGAACTGGACCAACACATCTACAGCATCCGGCCCCTCCGCTGTTCCGGAACCCGACAGTGCGGCCCGCCGCGAGATCGCCCGAATCGAGCAGGCCATCCGCGCCAAGGATGAGCGGGTGCTCAAAGAGTATGGCGACCTGCAGGTCTGCCTCAAGCGGATCGTCGAGCTGAACGACCTCCACCGATCCTCGACTCCCGGAACGATGATCCACGGCTTCGCGACATGGCGCTCGAGACGGCTCCCTGGAGGCCGATTTTGAACGCGGATCGGCGAGGGTCGTTGCTGATCGGCGCGCGCACATCAGACATCGGGGTGCATGTGCACCGAAACGCCATTTTCATGTGCGCGCCAGCGCTCCCTTATGTGCCTGGCTGTCTTGCAGTTGCGGCACGGCCGCCGGAGCTGCGACGCCGCTCCGGAGCTTTCGGCCGAAGAAGGGAGCGACCCCCCTGTTTCGATGCCTGGTACGGCATCGGGGAGGGTGGACATGTGCACGCACCTGCCACCCTCCCCGGCGGGTCGCTCCCGGTCCAATGATCCCTCCGGGAAGGGTATTCAACGCCGCTGTTAGGCGGCGGATCGCCAGTTCGCCAGCCGTCCAGCCGGTGTGTGTGTCTGCGCCACCGCCCAAGGGACCGGGCGCGGTGCCGCGGACAGCGCCCACCGTGGGAGGTGCTGCTCAGCTACCGGGAACGGCGAGCCCCGAGTTGGCGCTCCAGATCCCCAGCGCCGTCGGTATGTAGATGGCCCCGGTTCCGTGAGTCGCCTCGATCTCTTCCCCCGCCCTGAGCCGGTCCAGATAGTCGGCCCAAGCCTGCATCATCACGCGGCGCTCGGGCAGGAACGCCGTCCGGTTGTAGGCCCGGCCGTTGGGATCCCTGACCCGGTGGGCCAACTGGTGCTCGATGAAGTCGGGCCGAAAGCCCAGCACCTCGTCCAAGATGGTGCGCGCCATCGCACGGAAGCCGTGCGGCGTCATCCGTTCCCGCGGGATGTCCAAGGCCCGGAACGCTCCCCACAGCGTGGCGTCGCTCATCATCCGCTCCCGCTGCGGATAGCGCGCGTTCGGGAAGACGTAGCGGTGGTGCCCCGTCAGGGGATGCAGCTCGCGAAGGATCTCGACCGCCTGACGCGCCAGTGGGACCACGTGCGGCGTGTCGGTCTTCGTCACCGTGTAGCGCCATTCTCCCCCGTCGAGGTCGATGCCGCCCCACTCGGCCTTGCGCAACTCGCCGGGCCGCACGAAGAGCAGTGGTGCCAGACCGAGCGCGCACCGCACCGGCAACGTGCCCGTGTAGCCGTCGAGGAGACGGAGAAGCGGGCCGACCTCCTTCGGATCGGTGATCGCCGCGAAGTGCCTCCGCTTCACCGGGGGGAATGCCCCGCGCAGGTCCCACGACACGTCCCGCTCGGCCCGGCCCGTCGCCACCGCGTAGCGCAGGATCCGCCCACAGAGCTGAAGCGTGCGATGCGCCATGTCCAGGTGGCCGCGTTCCTCGATGCGGCGCAGCGCGGCCAGCAGCTCCGGCGCCGTGAGTTCCGCGACCGGATTCGCTCCGATCCACGGGAACACATCCTTTCCCAGATCGCATTCGATCCGCCAGACGTAGCGGGCGGACCAATTGGGCGAATGCTTCGCGAGCCATTCCGTGGCCACGGCCTCGAAGCTGTTGCTGGCCCACTGCCGCTTCGACTGCTTGCGTGCCTTCCGGTAGGCGCTCGGGTCGATCTCCCGGGCCAGAAGCTTGCGGGCCTCGTCCCTCCGCTCCCGCGCGAGCTTCAGCGAGACCTCGGGATAGATGCCCATGGAGATCCGCTTCTCCTTCTCGGCGAAGCGGTACTTGAAGCGCCAGGCCTTGGTGCCGCGCGGGGCGATCTCGAGGTACAGGCCGCGGCTGTCGTAGATCTTGCGCGGCTTCTCGCGGGGCTTGGCCTTCCGGATGGCCGTGTCGGTCAGTGGCATGTTGGGGCACCGTGTGAGGGATACGGTAGTCTGCCCCGAAATAGTGCCCCATAAAACTACCGGCTGTCAAGGGGTGTAACGGGGTCTCTCTGGAGTATGGAAATCTCCTAACTCTTTGTATATCAGGTGTTATTGGGCTTTTATGGAGCGCTACTGAACGTCAATAGATGCGTCGATCCCTCCCAGTCATCCTCGTCCGACTTCCCCGTCCGTCCTCGGTGACTGACGGACATGCTCCGAGCCACGGTAAAGAGCCCTGGCTCGGCTCCTCAGTTCCTTGCGCTACCGGGTGAGATGGCGTTAGGGGGGAAAACGTTAAGTCGGGCTGCTCTTGAAGGCTCGTCCAACCAAGCTAGTGGCCGCGAGAGAACAAACGGCCACCCCCATCGTTCGAAGGTGGCCGTCTTGTTGTTCGATCTAAGAATTCTTCAACGACCGAGTCGCAACTATTCATTAGATCCGCCCTCGCAATTTTTCGCAGTTTTCAGTTTTCGAGTGGGACGGTCTGGAGAAGGTCGCTCGCCTTGCAGGTCACGCCTCGTGTCGGCATCCTGAAGCGCAGCAGAATCGCAGAACCGTTAGACGGACGGGAAAGAACACCGGAATGCTGATTACACTAGGTGGGGCTTCCCGTAGCGGGAAGGGCATCATCTCCAGCGCGTTGGTCCGAAAGACTGCGATCCCACTCCTGCCGCTCGATGTGCTGAAAATGGGACTGCACCATGCGGTCCCGTCCGTTGGTGTTGACCCATCCGCTCCCTCGGTTGAGGTCGCAGAAAAGATGTGGCCGCTTGTAAGGGCGATGGCCGAGAATGCGCTCGAGTCCAACGTTGACTGCATCTTCGAGGGTGACATGATCGTGCCAAAACACGCCGCGGAGCTCCGGGGTCTCGCCGGTGATGACGCGCGTGCTTGCTTCGTGGGCTACGTGGATATTAAGCCAGAGCAGAAGCTGGCAGAGATCCGCCGACATTCTGGAGGCCCGAACGACTGGTTGAACGAGCATACCGATGAAGAAGTAATGGATCTGGTCGAGGAGAGCATCCGATTCAGTCGATATCTCTCAGAGGAGTGCGACCGTCTGGGGTTCAGGTATTTCGACTGCTCGACCGATTTCGAGGGGACGGTTGACGCAGTTGTGAGCTACCTCATGTAGCCCGTCCAAGCCACGAGAGCACTCCAGCCTAGCCCGGATACCGAATAAACACCGAAGAAGCTTAGAACGCGAATACAGGCTTCTGAGAGGCTTCTGCTTGCGCCTACCGGCCCGCTCTCGGATGTTGAACGCAGTCTGATCCCGGAGTGCGCTCATGTCCGACGCAGTCGCTCGCCTGAACGCAGCCCTCGCAGGTCGCTACGCCATCGAGCGTGAGTTGGGTGAAGGCGGGATGGCGACCGCCCCTCGCACGTGACCGTTCGACGCAACGACAGTGATCGTCACGTCAGGATCAAGATCGATCTCGTCCCCCGGCATTAGCCGGATCTCGTTCTCTGCGACGCCATCGTATCGAATGATCTGCGCCTGGGTGACCTTGCTACGACTTCATGCGGAACCGGTCTTCCATGTAGCGCGCGACGACTTCTCTCGATCCGAGACCGACGGCGAGGGCTCCCGCAAGGCACGCAGCGCCGAACAGAATCAAGAAACCGTTTGCTACGATATCCTCGCCGATTCGTAGCTGGTTGAGGGCAATCGCAAAGGTAAAGATGATCAGTGCGTATCGCGCCACCACCGCGACCACTTCCGCCTCAGCAATACCAGCGTTGGCCGCCGCCGTTCGCACTAGGCCGGCCACGAAATTCGCCGCGTAGAGCCCCACGACGAGCACTATAACCGCCACGATGATATTGGGGATATAGAGGAGAATTTCATTGAGCAGCTGCGACGCCATTTCCAGTCGCAGGGCGTTGACGGTGGTCAACAGCACCATCAACATGACGAGCCAATACACCAGTACGGCGACCAAGTCTGTCGATGATTGCTTCACGCCGCCCGTCTGTAAGAAACCATCGATTCCTGCCTTTTCCGCGATGGTAGGGAATTTTATCAGCTGCAGACCACGACGGACGGCGCCTCGGAAAACTCGAGCGAACAGCCAGCCAATGATGAGGATGAGGATCGCCGCCAGGATGTTCGGCAAGAAATCCCCGACGCCTTCAAGAAATGCCGCGACCGAATCACGGATGATTTCTTGGATTTGCATGTCAACCTCCCGGAAAGAGTGTGTTCATCTGCGGCGGCGCCTGTCCGTTTCCCGTCAACCTGACAGTGCCACGCTAGTCTCCGCCAACGATCCTCAGGAAGTCGGTGTGCGCTCCAACCTGCCCGTGAATGCCGGCATGCCGTTCCACATCAAGATTCAGTCGCTGAACGTTTTGATACAGACTCCTCGTGCTCGCACTGGCGGAGGGAGACTGTGCGCCCGGCGCCGGCGGTGAATACAGATCTGCGTTGATCAGGATCCGTTCCGTTGGGAGATACACGATCAGCATATTGCCATTGTGCCCCAAGCCTTGGACCGGATAGATGTCCATCGTTCGCACACCGTCGCTGAGGACGTATTTCTCGTTGACCGTCTCAAATGCCGGGATCCGATTCCCCGCAAACCACGGCATGCGGCTCGACAAGATATCAGGCGCTACTGTCCGACGGCCCGGGTGGAAGAACACAGCATCGTAGAAGTCGCGGTTCCCCTGATGGGTAACCACCGTCGCGCTCTGGGCCACGTACGTTCGGAGCCCACCGGAATGATCGAAGTGGTGGTGTGTGTTCACCACGTACCGAATCGGCTTAGAGGAAATAACGCGCCGGACTTCCGCGATGACTGCCAAGGACCGCTCCTCGTTCTGGGGCGCCTCCACCACCGCGACGAAGTCACGAAACTCAACTGCGATGCTGTGATGAGACCCACCGGCAATCCGCCACACGCCGTCGGCCAGCTCGGTGGACTCAACTCGGGCGGTTGGTACAGTGGCCTGTCGCACGCTGGCGGGCACGGTCAGAGCAGTGACATCCACGTTGGCCCGGACGCTCGTTACTCGGATTTCCATCCAGTTATGGCCGGCATTCAAACGGGGATCGCCCTGGTGGGAGTGAAGCACGGTCGGGAACATGACACCGTCGAAGTCTTGATACCCGGTGTACCGGTGGTCGTAGATCATGTCACCCAATATGGGGTTCGACACCCAGGTCTGTGTGCGCTCGACCAAGTGGTCCTCATTGATCGTGCCATTGACGCGGTACCTGTTCATTGCTTTAAAGGACACGATGGTCAGTTCGCGCCCCTCCAGCATCAATGAGACTGCCGTAGCGTCATCTGCCTCCATCGCCGCTTTCAGGAAACCGTGAGGAGACATCCAGATGTCCAGCTGGCGGACCTCGGCTGCCGCCGGTTGAGGAGCCGGATCGCTGCCATTCATGTTCCAGCTGTAGTCGCCGCTGGTCAGGAGTCGTCGCTGTTGTTCACCTTGTAGCGGCGCTCCTCCACCGCCCAGAGCTGGATAGTCGCCTTGCCGGCGGATATAGCTTTCTCTCGAAGACCGGTTTTCGTAGTCGATCGTTCGCGTGTAATTGATGACGTCGAACCGCGGCCAGTCGTCGTTCGGCGTAAAGCTCTGTCCAACGGCCGCCACCCATCCAGCACCGGAGTATTCGATGGACCTCACGGTGCCGGCGTCACCCATTGCATCGGCAGCGGCCCGCAACACGGCTTGGGCGTCCTGAGCCGCCGCCTTTCCCGCCAGCAGCGTCCCTAACACGACGAGAACACCTAACGTCTTTGTCATTGCTAACCTCCTGAGCTCTGCTGGGCTGATGGGATCGTCCGATTCTAATCCCAGGAATTCAATGGTGATGTCAAGTTGAGGTGAACACCCTAGCTTGATGCCCAACCCGCCGGGGCAGTCCCCTCCGCGACCTCCTGGTTATCAGGCTGATGCCGAGTTCACTGTCAGCCTTGGGTCGGTCGCCGAGAGCTCAGGCGCCCCGGTACATCACTCTCCAAATTCGGCCGGTCCTGTCGTTCGAGATGTAGACGCTACCGTCCGGACCCACGGCGATGCCCGAGGGCCGGTACGTCGCGTCGTCGCGGTTCATCAAGGGCGTCTGGCCGGCGAAGCCGTCCGCGAAGATTTCGTAGTCGCCCGTGGCCGGCGCGTCGCCATCGAACGGCACGAACACGACCTTATACCCGCCCTGGGGCAATGGCGCCCGGTTCCACGAACCGTGGAAAACGATGAACGCACCTCCCTGGTATCTCTCCGGAAATTGCTCGCCCGTGTAGAACATCAATGCATTAGGTGCCCAGTGGCCCGGGAAGCCGATCAAGGGGAGATCGAACTCGCCGCAGCGGCCGACCTCCATTCCGTCGCCACTGTACTCCGGCGACAGCACCCGCTTGTCCTGCTGCCAGTCGTGGTAGCAGTACGGCCAGCCGAAGTTCGAGCCCTCTTCCACCCTCATGAACTCCTCTGAAGGCAGCTCGGCGTTCTGCTCCTCCGTGAAGCCGTCCCACAACGTGTTCAGCTGATCGCGGCCGTGCTGAACCAGGTAGAGCCCCGCCGCGAACGGATGCCAGGCCATGGCGAAGTTCTGCCGCATGCCGGTCGCGTAGCGAGTGCCGACGCCTGCGTCTGACCAGGCCGATCCGCGTCGAACTTCCACACGCCGCCGTGATTCTCGAGCAGCGGGCACGGGTCCATGCCGGGGACTCCGGGCTCTCGATCCTCCGACTGCCATGCGTTCGCGGGTGCGCCGACGTTCACGTAAATCCCGCCCTCGCCGTCGAAGGCAAAGCCCTTGGACGCGTGGGACCGCTGATCCGGTAGCGTCGCGATCACCTCGGCAAGCCCGTCCGCGACGAGCTCGCCGCGCGTCATCGGGTAGCGGACGATCGCGTTGTCGCGACCGAAGTACAGATAGTCGCCGCGCAGCTGTATGCTCTTTCCGCCGTCCTCGCCGAATCGCTCCTCAAGGTCGGCCCGGCCGTCTCCGTCGGTGTCGCGCAGGGCGATGATCCCGCCGGGGGCGTTCTGCTGGTTACGGATTGCCACGAAGATGTCGCCGTTCGGGGCCACATCCAGGTGCCGCGCCGCGCCGAGAGCGTCCGCGACGACGAGTGCACAGAACCCGTCTGGAAGCTGGATGCCGCCGTTGTCGGCGTCACATTCAGGGAAGGCCGTCTGCTCCGCGCAGCTCGTGGTCGTGAGCGCGACCGCCGTCGCCAGGGCGAATCGGAGCGAACCGAGGATCGAGAGTCGCATGGCTCCTCCCTATCAAAGAAGAAAACTTCAGCTCCCAGCAATAGCGACGCTCGCAATGCTCGCGTCGCCTTCCGGAGATTCTCAATGTACGCGGAGGTCGGCTCCGCGCACTACGCGCGTCGCACGGGCCGCTTTCTTCCTCGGTGGCCGAAATGATCCCGGACGGTCGCCCCGGCGACCCCCTGAACCCCATTCGTCCACAGGATGGGCCGAATCCCGGCAAGAACACGTGTAAACCCTTGGTAGGACGCACGATCTGCCGTTCTTGCCTTCAGACTATGCCGGAATCTGCCGCCTTCAATCGGCCCAATGACCGGCCCAATCGACACAAGAACCGACACAAAGCCGGAAATCGGGGCCAAGCGAAACCCTGGCCGGTCTGGTAGGACCAACCGGGCAGCCCTGTTCCTCGAAGTGGGCCTGGGAAGACTCGGACTACCGACCTCACGCTTATCAGGCGCCTCAGCGGGGGTCGGAATCACGGTAGGATGTCGGAAAACTCAGATGGATCGCGCGATTTGCCGCCTTCGCGATTCGTGGATGTCGCGATCTGCCGGGTTCAATCGACAGGACAATCGACAGGACCCACCGACGGTACTCCCCTGCCCCGTCGCGGCCACCCCGTTCCCGCTCGGCCACTTTGACCTTTCTGTTGCGAAGAGGCCGGTCAGGAGGTTTATTCGGTCGGCCGCTCCCGCGTGCGGCCTGGTCTTCATTTACCAAGTTCCGGACAGGCAGACCCCCTTGCGCCTTCAACCACATTGGGTTCTTCTAGCATCGGTGCCGGCTCTCGCGCTGATTCTCTCGACGGCACCCGCGCCCCTGGCCGGTCAAACTCCGAACCCACCTCGGACGACAACGGCAGACGGTATTGACGATGTCCGGCAGCTTCGCGATCGAACATCAAATCCGGGTGTCCCGACCCTGGCCGAGCTGGGCCTCCTTCCTGGGCGGCCGAGGGTCACACCCACCCGGACGGACACACCGCCCGCGATCGACGGGATGTTGGACGACGAGGTCTGGCTGACCGCTGCCCACATCACCGAGTTCACGCAGCAATCCCCCTTCGAGGGCGAGCCAGCCACCGAGGAGACCGACGTCTACATCGCGTACGACTCGGACAACATGTACTTCGGCTTTCACGTGCATTACGAGGACCCGTCCATCATGCGGGCGAACAGGGTCGACCGGGATGGAGCAGCCATGGACGACCTGATGACCGTGTACTTCGACACGTTCACGGACCAGCAGCGTGGGTACGACTTCGACGTGAACGGTTACGGCGTCCAGGGAGACGGGATCATGACCGCCGCCCGGGGCGGGGGTCGTGGTAGGGGTGGCGGTCGCGCGGTGACGGCTATTCCTCCGGCGGACAGATCCTGGGATGCGCTGTTCGAGACCGGCGCGCGGATCGTCGAGGATGGGTTTGTGGCCGAGATGGCGGTTCCCTTCAAGAGCCTTCGCTATCCCATGCCGCCCGATGGAGAGCCTCATCGTTGGGGCTTCCAGATCGTGCGCGAAGTCAAGTCGAAGGACCGCGAGAATCAGGTCTGGGCGCCGATGTCCCGCGATGAGACCAGCTTCTTCGCCCAGATGGGTGTGTTGGAGGGGATGACGGATCTCTCCACCAGTCGCAACATCGAGATCCTACCCACCTTTACAGCGATCCAGTACGGGGAGATCGATCCGACTCTGCCCGGCTTCGAGAATCAGGACGCGGATCCGGACGCGGGGGCAAACCTCAAGTACGGCATCACATCCGACCTGACTGCCGACTTCACGATCAACCCGGACTTTTCCCAAATCGAGTCGGACCGTCCGCAGATCGAGGTCAACCAGCGCTTCCCGCTCTTCTTCTCAGAGCTCCGGCCCTTCTTCGTGGAAGGAGCGGAAATCTTCAACATTCAGGCGCCGGTAACCTTCGTTCACACGCGGACGATCGTGGACCCTGACTACGGAGCAAAGCTGACCGGCCAGGTCGGAGGGTTCTCACTCGGATTCCTCACCGCGAACGATGTCGCGCCTGGAAGGGTCGAGGATCCTGCAGAGACAGGCTTCGGCGAGAGGGCGTGGACCGTCATCGGGCGAGTCCGTTACGATCTTTACGCCGAGTCGAATATCGGGGCAATCTTCACGGATCGGGAGTTCGTGGACAGCCACAGCCGGCTGGTCGGCACGGATGGCAACTTTCGGCTGAGTCCGACCATCGCGGCCGACTTCAGAGCCGTGGGCTCCTTCTTCAAAGACTTGGGGGAGGACGAAGTGGACGGCCACATGTTCCAGGCCGGCGTGCGGCGCGCCGGTCGCTTCTGGAGCTGGGGGCTCACCGGTTACGAGATCTCGCCTGAGTTCGCCACGCAGGTTGGTTTCGTCCGTCGGACGGATACAAGAAGGCTCGAGGGCAACGTAGGATATCGCTTCTGGCCTGAGACGTGGCTCATCGACTGGGGACCGCAGCTCACCCTCGGGCGGACGTACGATTTCGATGACGTCCTACAGGACGAGAACGTCGGTGCTCGCGTGAACTTCTCTTTCGCCCGAAACATCGGCCTGAATGCCAGCTTCGATCGAGACCTGGAGCGGTTCGAGGGGATCGACTTCACCCAGCAAAGGGTTTCGATGGGCGGGAACGTAAACACCAATCGCCGATACCAGTTCGGGGGGAACATCGCGTTCGGCGATCAGATCTTCTTCGACGGGCCCTTCCTCGCCTACGAATTCCGTTGGAGTGTGAACGGCACCCTGCGTCCCTTGGACCGGCTGCAGACGAGCCTCAACTTCACGTCCAGCCACCTCACGAATCCGAACGACGGCGATGCCGAGTTGTTCGACATCAAGATCATCCGGTCCCAGAACTATCTACAGCTCACGGACCGGTTGGGCTTGCGGAACATCACGGAGTGGAACACGGAAGACCAGACCTTCGATCTCAACTTCCTGTTCAACTATCGGGTGAACGCGGGAACGGTGTTCTTCATGGGATATGACGATCACTACCAGCAAGCCGACCTGATCGAGGGAGACCGGGATGGAGACGGAATCGACGAGCAGCTCTTCTTCCGGGATAGGCTCCGGCGAACGAATCGGGCGATCTTCGTGAAGCTGCAGTATCTGCTCCGCTACTGAGGGCGTAGAGGTCCAGTCGGACCGTCGGTCCCTGGGGAACGGGGTCGGGCGCCGACCTCACGCTTATCAGGCCCTTCCGTTCGGGATCGAATCACGGCAAGGAATCGTCTAAACCCTTACGGGGCTGCACGATCTGCCGCCCTTGCCAACATGTGATGCCGGAAGCTGCCGGGGTTCAACAGCGGGAATAACGGCGGGAACAGCGGGAAAAAGAGCGGGAATTTCTACGCTCAAACCCACCCCTCAACCCCTGATCATTTCTTCGGGTGGTCATCCACGTGAGCCCTCCGTGACGGGGCCAAGAGTGCGCTGTAAACTGGGCTTGGTGCGTCTAGCCCTCTTCCACCCACCGTGAGGCTCTCCTATGAAAAAGCTCAATGAGCGGTTGGCGCTCTATGCGCTGCTCATAGTCGGGCAATACGACGAGGGCCGCGAAGCACTGGCAAACTACGCGCGACTGAGAACCGATGACGTTGACGTAGACGCATGGAGCGCAGCATTTGAAGCGGCGGTTCGCTACCGCGAAACCGGTGAGCCGCAGCCTCTTTCTGAATTAGGGGACGTGGCTACGGGGCAGAGCTGGGTGTACGCGGAGACAGGACACGCCGACCGCGCAATCGAGCTGCTCGAAGAACTCGTCGGGGAAGGAATCTACGGATGGTTGGCATCTAGCCACGTACGGCACTTATCCGAGCTCCTGAGCGACGACCCCCGCTCAGCGAAGCCACACTCACGATCCATCTGGAGGAATCTGGTGAGAGCCAGAGGTTCTTGGCGACCGTTCTGGGAGGGGTCCCCGCTTTCGGACGCTGGGGACCCCAAGTTCAGCGCAGCGGCATGCACCAACGCCGTAAATCAACAGCTCCCCGCTCACCGCTCCCAGCGCAATGGTGGGAAGGGACCGGGCGGGAGTTCTTCTAACTTCTATCTTCTTTTCTCAGAAGCCGATAACCGCATTGGAGACGGCTCGGGGCTGGGGAGGCATGGAGTAGACGTTTCGTTCGTAGTCCCGGTTGTACGGACTGATGTTCAACGTTTCATCCCCGACCACGAGTGTGCTGCTTCCGCCGGGATCAAAGCCCATGGCGCTCTCTGCGCCGCGCGCGGAAAGAATCTCGGCCATTTCCACATGGGTCGCACCGACCGATTCTCGGATGCGTCCGTTCACGGTCAACACCGAGAGCGTACCGCTCCCGTCGACTCCGACCGCGATCCTCGGCCCTCTCATGGCGAGGTAGTCGAGCCGCGCCGCCTGTGTGGCGAGCGAATTCTTGGTCTTCCAGCCCTCCGCATCCATATCGATGCAACTGCAGCCACCGGACACGAGCATCGGCCCCGCTTCCACCGCCTGATCCACGTCGACCAGGTCCGTTAGTTCGAAATCGAGCCGCGCGCCATCGACCCATCCGTCCGGCAACTCGCCTCTGGCGAAGGAGAGACACAGTCCCACCGGCAACACCGGAACGTCTTGACCGGCGCCGGTGTGGATCACCTCCATCACCTGCGTGCCGGCCAACCTCACCAGTGTCCGTCCATCCCCGGGCAGCTCGCTCCCCGGGAATAACAGATCGTAGACGCAGGGTCCCGCTCCCGGTGTCACCGCGTTGTAACAACTGCGTTCGAAGTCCACTGACACGCCCGCGCCGCTGACTCGCATGCCGGACCGAGCGTTGACCCTCCGAATGGAGAGCGAGCCGTCGATTCCCACCAATAGTGCCGGCTTGTTGAAGAGTGGGGGACAGATGACCTCGCCGTCTGAGATGATCATACCCAGCGGAGAGCCGATGTAGGACTCCGGTAGGCCCAATTTGCCCACGAGCTCTGCGTTCAGGACATAGCCTCCGTTCCACGCGATGCGAGCCCTTGTTTTTGCACCCCGGTTGAAACGCGTGATGAAATCGAGCACAGTGCGGGGTGGTCCGTTAGACCGGACAATGCGGTACCGCATCCCTGCACCAGCCGGCACGCTGGCCAGCGCACCGGACCAGGGGAACCCGTCGGCGTAGAGCCCGTTGATGGCCTGCGCCTTGACAGCAGACCTCCTCCCAGCGGGTGGCGCTAACAGTTGCTCGAGGACGCTCACGACGGGCGATCCTCGCTCCTGGGCGTCTCGCCTCAATTCCTCGAGAACTTCCTTTTCACCCAGTCTCTCGCACGCCTCGCGAAACAGCGGCCCCTTGAACGTCTCGCTCAGGCTGCGCGCGGTCTGTATCGGCGTCGGGTAGGCGAGCGTAACCCTGAGACCTGCAGGCACCCACTGGACGTAGCCGTCGCCGGGCGAGAGGCCCATCACACTGGCCGTGAGTATGTCAGACACCTGTCCGACGTGGAACCGCTCGATGTCAACCATGTCGGTGGTGAGGGAAGCGTGTTCGGTCGCTCCGATCAGGAATCCACCCCCGGAGCGCACCTCGGCTAGCACGCGAAGGGCACGCTTGCCGAGTTGCCTGACGTCAATGCCCACCGAAATCTGGTTCGTCGGAACGACGCTGCAGACGCCGTTTTTAAACAGCAACCGCAGCTCCTCGTTGCGGATCTCATTGATGTAAGCCTTCAACGTATTAGCGGTGAGGTGGTTTCCCAGTGGGTTGCTGCGCTGAAAGATGTAGATAGGCGCCAGCTGCTTGCGCCTCAGAAGCCTGCCGGTCATCGTTTCGTGGGTCTCGAGACCGAGACGGGCACGCACCGATTGGAGGATGAAAAGTTCGATCTCCACCTGTAGCGGGCTGCCGGCGAAATACGCAATGGGCACGTCGGTCTGCAGGCGTTCCAAAAGCTTGGCCCGATCGTCGATCGCGAGGGATCCGCCGCACCTTTGCTCGATCATCAAATCCCAGTTCGAGAAATGGGACGCGCCGTGACGGGGCGCACCAAACGAAGGCGGCGCCGCCGCAATCTGCGCGAACAGCAGGTTGATGACGCCTGTCAACTCGTGCCAGGTGAGGTCGCGATACTTGTGGTTCCAGCGGTTGCGATGCCGATAGGCGAACGCGTGGTCGAACATGATCGGCAGGTCGCCCCCTCGAACCAAGAACAGATTGTCCACGCAATTGAAAAACTCGTGAAATTGTTCGCGACTCAGGATAGACGGGTCCGGGTTGTCGTACACCAACTGCTGAGCGAATGCGAAAGCCATCCCGCGCTGGCGCTGTTCTTCGACGCGGAAATAACTCGGGTCGATGAGCGACTTCAACATCAGCATGAACCCCATGCGTCCGTGGCCCGGCAGGTATTCGCGATTGTCGGTATTCATAACTGTGCCAAGCTCGCCGCGATGACGTCGCACTCGCCTCTCGAACCGCGATAGCACGTCCGATGCGGTCTCCAGGTCACGATCGTTTACCCGAAGTTGCCGGTGGAGCTGTCGGAAGCAACTCTCGAAGTCGCGGGCCAGCGATTCCATCGCGTAACGACCCTCAACGACCTGGCGGTTGTGTGCGTTGGCCGCCCTGAAACGCAGCGGTTGGAGCAAATGCTCTTTGACAGACGTGATGAGAGCGGGTGTGATCCGATTGCGAAAAGAGATTACCTCCAATCGCTCGTCTCGTGCCAGGTGTTCGCCAATCACTTCGGCGAAAGCGTCCTCCGGATCGTAGCGCCGCGTCATTGTCGAAACACCACAGGCGGCGGATTCTATGATCGGTAGGCCACGGCCCTCCGTTTCACTCGGTAGCACCACGAGTGACGCAACCCCGTACAGGTCGGCGATCGTACACGGCCGGTCGAACTGTTTTCGAAAACCCGGATGGTCTATCCCGCTGAACAACAGCGCAAAAAACACCCGATCCTGCACAGACCCTGGAAGCTGGGACACGCACCTGTCGAAGTCACGCACCAGCCTCAGGAAGTAACGTTCGTTTTCGCCCGCCACCGGCCCCGTAACCAGCAGCGTAAGCTTGAGGTTCGGAGAGTCTTGGAAGGCGTTGATGAATTCCGCATCGGAAAACAGACGCGAAATGATGCGAAAGTTGGTTTCGATCTTCTTGCGCTTGATGATCCGAGTGGGCTGCAGCACGATCATGTTGTCGCGGACGAAATCCACGTTTCTCATTTCTCGGACCGCCAGCAGTAATGGCTGCGGCCAATCGGCCGCCAGCGGGTTCTTTCGCAGGATTGCGGCGCCTGAATTGGCGCCGAGCCGCTTGCGTGATCCCGTCAGCAGGCTGGAGAGTTGCCGTAACACCTCGACGCGCCTGGGACGGTTGAGAGGTGCGTAGAGGGCCGTGTTCACGGCGGTACCCAACTCCGCGACGTTGGCCGGGTTGTGGCCAAACCGCTGCACCAGTTGGGCCGATTGATTGCGGCTGATGTTAGCCGAAATCCAAGTACGCGCCGCCCAGGGATAGATCATTTGGATGATCGAGAATACCTCGCCCAGGTGCGAGTTGGTGAAGAAATGGTCGCGCGGTCCTGCAAGGCTCCCCTCCTTCTGTCGTGCTGCGCCGCCCTCCCAGTAGAAGTCGTGGTTGTTGGCGATGACCGGAATGCGCATGTGTTCGGAGATCAGCACCATCGCCAGGGCCAGGGCAACATTACCCGGGTTAGAATTGACGTTGATGATGTACAACAAACGAATGTCACAACGCTCGATCAGCCTTCCGAGGCGTTCCGCGAGAACGAGCACGTCATCCCAGAGCGCGAGAATCAGGGAGTTGTAGAGAGGGCTTCCCCGCTCCATGCGACGATGGAAGAAGTCCCTGTAGAGGTGCCAGTCAGCAAATCCGTCAATCTCGGGCAACACGTGGCGCTCGACCCTGGGACCCACGATCGGTTCCGCGCGAACATCGAAACGACCCGTGATCAGGTGGAGTTGCGGCTCCGGCAGTACGTGCCGCATAGCCTCGACGTATTTCGCAATCTCCACTGTAACGCCATCCACCGAGCAGTGGAATGTCACAAGCCCCACTCCGCGACTTATGTGCCGGGCGAAGGCGTCTAAATCATCGTCGAAATTCAGGCTCGGTGTGCCGCGCCCGTCGCGGAGCCGGTCGAGCATCAACCCCAGGTCGAACCAGGTGGTTATACCCTCGTCTCGCAGGGCATCGATCATGCGGTCCGCGCTGTAGCGCCGTCCTCGGTGCACGATGACTCACCTCACTGGGGAAAGATCGCCTGAAGCTTTTGCTCCAACACGTCGAACGAGAAGTGCCTCCGCCCCAGTTCGAAGTTATGCTCGGCGATTTCCACCTGGAGTGCCTGATCGTGGACAATCCGGTCGATTTCGGCCACGGCCTCGTCCGTGAGGTTATTGTCCTCCAGCATCACGGTCTTGAAGCCGTGGCTGCCGATATCCGGCCAGTAAACAGGTTTGTAGTTGTTCACGAAAACGGGCCTCCGGGCGACGACCGCCTCGACAAACGCGTTTCCGAAGCCCTCGTAGGTGCTGAAATAGGTGCAGGCGACGGCGTGTGCGTAGGCGTCGGCCAGGGAGAAAATCCGCTCGCCCGTACTCGACGATCCCCGGCCGCTGAGAAGCTTGTGGTGGGCAAAGAGGACCCGGTCTTTCAAACCGTTCCTCCCGATCTGCCCGAGAAGCTCCCTGTAGTAGCCCTTGCGATAATCGTCGGCCGCGCTCCCGGTGATTACCAATTTGACCTTCGGGTCTTCCAGCCGGTCGACGAGTTCGACGGCAACTTCGATCCCCTTGCGCTGGACAATCCTGGTGATCTGGAAAAGGGGGATGTCACCTTCCTGTAGCCCTATGCTCCCGGGCAGATGGGCGTTGTACAAATCCTTTTGAGCGAAAGGTTTGTCGAAATCCATCACGTTGGGCACGACCATGGCATCGATGTCGAACTTCTCCTTGAGAACGCCCTTCTGATTGGAGTTGATCACGGCGTGTCGGGCATTGGAGGTACGCAGGGGGAACGTCTCTTCGACTATCTGCGTGATTTCGGGAAACGGTGAGGCGTAACGCGAGCCCCGCTCCCAGGAGAAATCGTGGTGATGAATGACGATCGGAAGATCGAGCAGCTCCGCACAACGCATGATGCCCATGCCCAGCGACAAATGGGCTGGCAAGGACGATGCGTTCTCGACGAGGAGCACCTCGATGCGACAGTCCAGGATCCACTGGAAAATAGTAGTTGCAACGTGATTGGCGGTCCCGTCAAGGTGACTCAGCAGTCGTTCGGAATCATCCGGTGGAAAGAAAAAGGCCCGGTTCTGCTCCCATTCGCACTCGGGGGAAAAGAACGAGAGAAACCGAAGGGCCTTCTGGTTCTCCGGTTCAATCACATCCTCTTTGAAATGACCGGAAAGAATGAATATCTCGTGCCCCATTTTCTTCAGGACTTCTATCCACTTTTCAGTCTCCAAGGCGACGCCGTCGACGTCCCCGATGCGACCGATGATTATTCCGATTTTCATATCATTAACTTACTGTGTTGGATCTGAAGTCGCCGCCACGGTGGGCGTCGGGTGGGAGAGCGATACGACGGATGAGAGAATGGGATTGTACTGGGTCAGAACGCCGACTTTCTGGATGCCTGAGTTGACACAATTGGACAACGCAAAATCGATGATCCGGAATTTCCCGCCAAAGGGTACCGCCGGCTTGGCTCGCCATTCGGTCAACATTCTCGAGGCGGGAGCCGCGACCGCCGGCGAGGATAAGCGCTACCGTGTCGCGGGTGAGCCGGCTGACGAACCGGGACTGTCTTGCGGGCATCTAAAGCTCTTTCACGGGTCGGGATAACGTGAGGGGCAGGACCAAAGCGGTCAACAACGCGGTTCTCTCACGCTTCCGGAGGGTTACATCTGACTCGTCATGATAAACAACGGCCGTGACCCGAACGTGCTGTACTTCGGCCTGAGCCGCTCGGTGTTGTAGAAGAGGTCCACGTCCACGACCTTCTTCTCCACCACCAAATCCACGGGCACCGAGGAGTATACTCCGTTGCGGACCGCCACGAGGAGCCCAACTCTGTTCTCCAGGATGAGGTCCAGCGCCAGGTTTCCGAAGGCCATGGGTACGATGGAGTCCAGGGCGTCGGGATCCCCGGAGCGCACCAGGTAGCCGAGTCGCTGGTTCACAGTGTTGATCTGCTTCCCGTCGTTGAATTGGGATGAAATCCGCTTGATGGCTTCCGATAGTCGGTCCCCGATCCCCCCGAGCTTCTTGTGCCCGAACTGGTCGGTCTCATCGGTGGAGAAGACCATCGCCTCCTGCCCCACCATGGTGGAGCCCTCGGACACCAGGACCACCGAGTAGCTGCTCGGATTCCGCGCCCGGTCGTCCGCCAAGAGTTCGGTAAGCAGGGCGGGATCGACGGGATACTCTGGGATCACGCACCGGTCCGCCGCTCCGGCCATAGTGGGAAGCATCGCCGTGAACCCTGCGTACCGACCGAAGACCTCGATGACCAGGATCCGCTCGTGGGACCCTGCCGATGTGCGCAGCCGATGGGTCAACTCGATGGTTCGGGTCACGCAGGTGCTGAAGCCGATGCAGTAGTCGGTGCCCGGGACGTCGTTGTCCATGGTCTTGGGAATGGCCACCACCTTCACCCCCTCCCGGTGGAGGTGGTACGCGTACGACAGGGTGTCGTCACCCCCGATGGGGATGAGGTAGTCCACACCCAGGAAGTCCAGGTTCTTCAGGATGTCCGGCGTGAGGTCGTTGATCTCGTCCTGGTACTTATCCTTCAGGTGCTCCGGCACGAATGCCTTCGGCAGATGGCTCGCCCGCGTCCGGGACGTGTGCAGGAACGTGCCGCCGGTTCGACCGGCCCGCTGGACGATCTCGGAGGTGATTTCGACGACACAGGCCGAGTTGTCGGCGTCCTTGTCGGGCACGAGGTCCGCCAGGCCTCGCCACCCGCGACGGATCCCGAGCACGCGGTAGCCCTCCCTCAGCGCTCGCATCGTGACGGCTCGGATGGCCGGATTCAGGCCAGGTACATCGCCGCCGCCCGTGAGAATGCCAATGGTTCCCTTTGCACGAGCCATATAGGACTTCCCCCTGAATCTCGGATGCGTAGAATCGTCGTACGGGAATGGCGGCGCAACGGTTGAGTTCAGCGAGGGCTACTGGTGGCGTACTACTTGGTTGAAGCAGTGGCTAAGGGAAGAGGACTATTTGGAGTTGGCCCCGCACGGTGGACGGTTTTGGACTAGAGATTCACGCGGCGGGGGCGTGTTCCTTTTCGTAGTTAAGAGGAGACAATTGGCCGAGGGCAGAGTGCCGTCGGTGGGGATTGTACCAGGCTTCGATGAAGTCGAACACGGCCATCCTGGCCTCGGCCTGATTGCGGAAGCTCTTTCGTTCGATGAGTTCGGTCTCGAGCGTGGCGAAGAAGCTCTCGCACATCGCGTTATCGTACGCGTCGCCGACCGAGCCCATCGAGGGTCGGACGCTGGCCTCTTTGCAGCGTAGGCCGAAGGCGATCGAGGTGTACTGGGTACCCTGATCGCTATGATGGATGACACCGTTCGGTCGTCGTTGCTGCAGCGCCATGTTCAGCGCGTCGAGCACGAGATCGGTCTTGAGATGCGTCTTCATCGACCATCCGACCACATGGCGGCTCCACGCATCGACGACGACTGACAGGTACAAGAAGCCGCTCCAGGTCGGCACGTAGGTGATGTCGGCAACCCAGAGCTGGTCCGGGCCGTGCACACTGAAGTCGCGCGCGACGAGATCGGGGGCAGGTCGAGCATCTCTGTTTCGCTTCGTCGTGCGCCACTTCCTTCGCCGCGTAGCGCCTTGTAGTCCTGCCAGCCTCATCAGACGACGCACCCGCTTGTGGTTGACCTGCCAGCCGTCGTCCCTGAGCTCGGCGTACATCCGTGGCTGGCCATACGTCTCACGGCTGAACGTGTGGATCTCACGCATCCGACCTAGCAGTCGCTCGTTCTCGACCGCGCGATGCGATGGAGGACGCTTTCTCCATGCGTAGTACCCGCTGGGCGAGACGCTCAGGACTTCGCACATCATCTGCACGCTGAACTCGGCCTGGTTGGCCCTCACGAACTCGAACGCTTCGGGGGCACCGAGTCGGACTCCTGAGCGAACCAGGCCGCGGCTTTTTTTAGGATCTCCCGCTCGACACGAAGCCGCTTGTTCTCACGCCGAAGCTCGCGGAGCTCCTCGCGCTCTGACGACGTCAGGCCGTCGCTTCTGACTCCCGTGTCGAGGTCCGTCTGCTTCACCCAATTGTGGATCGTCTGCGCTGTGGGCTCAAACTCCCGACTCAGCTCCTCAGGCGTGCGACCTGCTTTGACCAGCTCCACCATCTGCTGGCGGAACTCCAACGAATACGGCGGTCTCGTTCTTGGCATCGTGGACTCCTCTCTCTAAAGAGAATAGGTGTCCACCGTCAGGGGCTAACTCCAATTGTTCTCCACCACTCGCCCAGGAACGCGCTACCTGGAGGCACTCTGGGGGCGTAGAACCATCGATCAGAATCGGCGCCTCGCTCTAGCCGTTCATGCGTATGTGGACGGCCGCTCATGAGGGTCCGGGGAGATAGGTAACAGATTGAGTCCGGGAGATAGGTAACAGTTTTCTAAGTTTTTGGGTGACGCATCACAAGGCCTCGGGAGTCAGTGATGCGACCGATTTTTTCGAAAAACCTTCCGAGCAAACGCCCACCCCCTCCGTTGGGAATAACCACAAAGCCACCAGAAACGCTTGCCTGTAGGCGCAGACGAGGCGCATCTTGTCCGCACATGTCCGACCCCATCACCCGCCTGAACGCAGCCCTCGAAGGCCGCTACGCCATCGAGCGTGAGCTAGGCGAGGGCGGCATGGCCACGGTGATGGCTACGCCGAATCGATCTATGTCAGGAGGCAATAGTGAATAGAAAGTCTTGGTTTGCAGCGGTCGGCGTCACTTCGCTCCTGGCGGTAAGTACACCAAGTCCGTCTGAGGCGCAGACGCCGAACTACACACGGTTCGTCGAGGTGGCCAACGGGTACCGGCTCATACCGAACGTCACCTATCTCCGGGCCGGCGGCCAGGACCTCAAGCTCGACGTGTACCAGCCGCGGGGGCTGTCGGCGCCAAATCCGACGCTCATCTACTATCACGGAGGCGGCTGGACCAACGGCAGCAAGGAGGGCTCCGCGCTCACTTTCTTGCCCTACCTCGAGATGGGCTGGACAGTGGTGAATGTGGCGTACCGGCTGGCTGACGTCGCGCACGCGCCCGCGGCGGTCGAGGACTGCCGGTGTGCGCTGCGATGGGTCTACCGAAACGCCGAGCAGTACGGGTTCGACACAGACGAGATCGTCGTGACTGGCAACTCGGCCGGGGGTCATTTGGCGCTCATCACCGGATTCCTCCCCGAGTCCGCCGGACTCGACCGTCAGTGCCCTGGTGACCGCAACCGGACGTGGTCGACCGGCACGACATCGACCGACGAGCTGAAGGTCGCGGCGGTCGTCAACTGGTACGGAATCACCGATGTGTACGACCTCGCCCACCGTCCGGCGGGCATCTCTGGGTCGTTTACCGAGGCCTGGCTAGGAAGCGCGTCGGACCGTGACGAAGTCGCGAGGCGTGTGTCACCGATGGAATACATGCGGAGGGACCTGCCGCCGGTTATCAGCATTCATGGCGACTCCGACCCGATCGTGCCCTACGACCAGGGCACCCGTCTGCACGAGGCGCTCGACGACGCGGGGGTCCCCAATAAGCTGGTGACGGTCCAAGGCGGTGGTCACGGTGGGTTCACGAGCGAGGAAAACGTGAGGATCTACAACGCGATACTTGATTTCCTTAGGACGCACGACCTCATGGAGACATCGAACAACTAATCGCTAGGACGATGACCGACCCGATCACCCGCCTGAACGCAGCCCTCGAAGGCCGCTACGCCATCGAGGGCGAGCTGGGCGAGGGCGGCATGGCAATGGTCTACCTGGCCGATGATCTCAAGCACGAGCGCAAGGTCGCGCTGAAGGTACTCAAGCCTGAGTTAGCCGCCGTGGTCGGGGCCGCGGCCCGTGGGGACCTACTCGCCAACCCGTGCCCCTATTCACCTAGATCCTTGCCGTCCCACACGCCTTAGACACCTGTTGTCCGCAATGTCTGACACCCTCACCCGCCCGAACGCTCGAAGGCCGCTACGCCCTCAAGCGTGAGTTACGAAAGTGGACGCACAGATCAAACGAATCGTAGTGCTCGCGAATTCCATCAAGAAGTGCGGTCGATGCATAGCTGAGCGCGAGGTGGCCGCCGAGCCCCGGTGCGCCAGTGATGGAAGACGTGGAGGCCGGAACAGATGTCCGAGCATCGGGCCTACGTCATAGCTCGCCCAGCCGGAAGACGTACATCGCGTTGTGCCTGTTACCAGGCGGAATCAGGATCTCGGGCGCGAGGAAGGTCGAAACCCGCCATGGGCTCCCTCCAATCACGCCAGTGGGTACGGCGAGGTACTGCACCCCGTCGACCTCGTAAGTAGTCGGAAAGCCCTGAACCGCGGTGCCCAAGCGGCTCTCCCACAACGTCTCACCGGTCGTGACGTCATACGCCCGAACCCGTCGGTCATAATCGCCAGCGAAGGCGAGCCCCCCAGCGGTAGTGAGAATCGAGGTCAGGAATGGAGCTCGCTGCTCCACGCTCCACACCTCCTCCAGTGTCCTGACATCGTAGGCGGCGAGCTTTCCGAGGTTCCCATTCGTTCCGGGCATTTCCGACCACATCCGACTTTGCCCGGTGCCTCCGCCCCCCAACACCATGTCGATCTCGCTGGCAACGCTCTCCATGCAGGTCTGGCTGAGCGGGATAACCATCAGGCCGGATTCCGGGTGGTAGCTGGTCGCATGCCAATTTTTCCCCCCGGCCGTGGAGGGGCAGACCGAAACCCACTCGCCGACCTGTGCATCGCGGATGTCCGGCCGATACGTGCTCGTACCGGTCTCATAGTTCAGGTCCAGAATGTTTTGAAAGACGGTCTCCCTCAGGCCAAGAAACCGACCGTCGCGGCGGTCCAGCTTCCAGAGGATGCCGTGCTTTCCAATCTGAAAGAGCGTTGGCTGGCCATCGATGTCGATCAGCACCTGCTCCATCGCCTCGTCCATATCGAGGGACTCGTCCGGAACGTACTGCCGGTACCATACGATACGTCCGGTGTTCTCATCTAACGCCAGCGTCGAGCTGCTGTATAGGATCGAATCCGCCTCGGTCCGGACGGTCCCCCGACTCACCGGCGCCCGCGGCTTCATTTGGGATGCGCCGAAGTACACTAGCCCCAACTCCGGATCGTAGCTCCCGATATTCCAGACGTCGCCCCCGCCACGCAGCTCAAAAGGAAGTCCACCCCACGTGTTTCCGCCGGGCTCGCCTGGGCGCGCGATCGTGAAAGTGCGCCAGAGCTCATCCCCGAACCGGGCATCGTGCGCGGTGATGAAGCAGCTCTCCGGGATCAAACGGGTACAGCCGTTGATGCCATTGATGATCTTGCCGTTGGCGATGACAGGGCCGCTCGAGTTCTCGTAGCCCAGGTTCGGCTCGGCGAGCTTGGCTTCCCACCGAAGCACACCGGTCCGGGCATCCAGAGCGATCACTTGGGCATCGTTGGTGGACACGTAGATCATGTCCTCCCAAATCGCCAGGGTCCGAACCCGGCCGCGACCGCGACTCATGCCCTCGGGGAAACTTCGACGGTACTCCCAGAGAAGGTCTCCCGTGGCGGCGTCGAGCGCCTGAATCGTGTTGCCCCAATTCGGCAGGAACATGACTCCGTCTCGAATCAACGGCGCCGGCTGACTCCGAGTTCCATCCTCCATCCCCCAGACCCAGACGAGCTCGAGGCGATGGACATTCTCAGTGCTGATCTGACTCAGCGGGCTATAGCCCCACGAGCCCAGGTTTCCCCGGGGGCTGAGCCATTCGCCGTCTGGTGGGTTTCTGAGCTCTGCGTCGGTAACCGGCGTGAACCCTTCCAATCTTCTATACGTCCGGGTAACCCCGGTGGGAGTCTCGGACAGCCCGCCATATGGAGGAACGGCGTTTCTGCCCCCTGGCGAGGGGATCGAACCCGCAACACCAGGAATGGGCGTGGTGCCGCCGGCGGCCAGCACGGCCCCCTCGGCCATCGCCAATCCCCCCTCCGACGCGAAGCTCAAGGGAGTCGTGCCCGGGTCGACTCCGTTCTGGCTCATGATGTACGCGGTTATGGCGGAGTACTCCTCGTCGCTCAGCGACCCTTCACCTCCGGGCGGCATGGAAGAGCGTATGTAGAGCAGCACCTGTGAGACGGGCCGGCCCCCCCAGGTGTTACGGAAGTTGGTTCCCGCGAGCTGGGGCGCGGTGCCGCCCTGCAGATCAGTGAGATGGCAGGCGGCGCACGCCGCCTGATAAATTGAAGCCCCACTATTCGCCTGCTGATCCGTATAGGAGGCCTGTTGAGCAAAAGCCGCGGACCGCGGAACGAACACACCGGCGAACACCGCCAGAGCGACCGAGGTGATGCGTACCAACCTGGGTCGTCGGTTCACTCGTTTCATCACTTCACTCCTAACCGGTAGCGGTGGCGCTGAGGGTGTCGGCCGTAGACGAGAACTTGAAGATCCCCTCGGGGGGATTGGGCCCCGGGGGGATCCCCAGTCATGGCTCGGGCGAAAGGTTGACCCGCGTGCGAGCGGGTCATAGGGGTAGGTAGATCGCCTCTCCTGTCCGGGCACTGCGATAGACGGCCTCGGTAAACTCCATGTAATGGACGCCCGTTTCGAAAGGCACCATCGTAATCTCCTCGATGCCGCGGATCGCGTTGATGAACTCCTCCTCGACGCGGGAATACGCCTGTTCCTCCCGGGGGTTGGGCACGGGAGAGAGCTCGGAGTCGCCCTGGCGCCCCGCGAAGACATTCATCCGCTCGTCGACGTGGAGCGTGCCTTCCGTTCCGTAGATCCAGGTCTGATTCCCGTTCGAGAGGCCCGTCGAGGCACTGAACCTCATGTGGACTTGAGCCCCGTTCATCAGTTCATACATGATATCCACGTGATCGGGGATGGTCACTGAGGTCAGTTGACCGCGATTGTCGTATCGGTAAGGAACGTGGACCTTGGACATCGCCATGACCCGGGTGCCCCGGCCCAACCAGCGGATCATCGACTCCTTGGTTGAACCGATATTCAGGGAGTTCATTCCGCTGAACTGGCGGTCATGGCGCCAGCTCAAATCACCGCCGGTATCGGCGAATCCCCCGGGTCCCGTTCTGGCGCCCGTCTGCAAGCGCTGGATCTCGACCGAGAGCACTTCCCCAAGATATCCTTCGCCGATCAGCCGCTTGATCACATTGTCGATCCGGTAGCTCGTCGACGTCGGCACCAACTGGCTCACCAGCTCAGGGTGGCGTAGCGAGGCCTCGAGCATGTCTCGAGCTTCCTGCCCCGTGTTTGCCATGCGTGCTTGGCACAGCACATGTTTGCCAGCCTCGAGGGTGGCCAGCGTAAGGGTGCGGTGCATATACGGCCACGTCCCGATAAGGACCGCATCTACGCCGTCATCGTCCAGCAACTCTTCCCAACCGCCGTACGGCCTCGGAATATCGAACTCGTCCGTGACTCGCTGGCTAGACTCAAGACTGCGATTCGCCACCGCAACTACCTCGCATCCCGCGATACGTCGAAAGGCCGGAAGCATCACGTTACGAACGTTCGCACCCGCCCCGATGATCCCGACACGGATCGTACTCTGTACAGACCGCCTCCTCGTCGCCCTCTCGGAGCCGAACTCGGTGGCTTCGGCGGCAGCCACAAGCGGGAGAGCTCCCACGGAAAGAAACTCTCGGCGATTCAGTCCCCCAGCAGCTTGGCTATCGAATCCGTCGCTCATTTCGTCTCTGCCCCCGTAGCGTTAGTGGAGTCCCGAATGAATGCATGACCGGCGAGGTCGTCATCGCGATCAGCGTACCGGGGGGTCGAGTCGCACGCAAGACTCGACTGACGAAGACCACCCCGTTGACGAATTTCGCGGCAAGATTGAGGTTTTCGTGCGTCCTTTTCCCGAAGCGGGCACGTCCCTACGACAAGTGTCCGTGAATGGGGGGACGGAACCCGTGTGGGCGCACCGCGCGCGAATCGTTCTACCGGAACGGGGCGAACGAACTCGTCGCCGTCCAGTTGAGCGCGGATTCTTCGTTCGCCTGGGATCGTCAAGACGTCCTGTTTTCCATGGCTGATTACCCGCGGAGCGCACGACACCAGATGTAGGACGTAAGCCCCGACGATCAGCGGTTCGTGATGTTGCGGTTCGGTGACGCCGAGAACGCCGAGTCCGATGTCTACCTCGTCACCAACTGGTTCGAGGAGCTTCGCCAGCGGATGGAGAATTGACCCCTGAAGCGACCCACTGAAGCACCATCAGGTGTACCCGATTCATTATTCGGGGTGTTTTCCTGAGTTCATCTGAGTGTGGATCAGTGCCGTAAGTGTATTCTCCGTTGGCACTTAGGTGAGGCCACTCCTCTGCTCGCTACCACTGCGGCAGATAGGTCCGTCCGCCCTTGACGGTTCGCCACGGTACCAGCTTTTCCCGGCCCACTCTCACTCCGCCGAAAGCATCCACGAACCTGTGCTCGCCGGTCTGCAGCTCGAAGATGGCGACATCGCCCTCCGCGCCCACGCGAAGGGTTCCGATCTCCACGTCCCATGCTAGTGCGGCGGCGGGGGTTACCGTGGTCCTCCGCACCGCTTCCTCGAGCGAGAGCCCGAGGTACAAGAACTTGGAGAGGGTCGTTGCCAGGTCATACGCCGGCCCTTCTTCACCGACGTTATACGCGTGTACGTCACTGCTTATCGTGCTCGGCAGTACGCCCTGTCGCATCGCCATTTCCATGGTGTCGAATGAGAAGCTCGACTGACCGTGGCCGACGTCGAACAGCACGCCCCGCTCCAAGGCCTCGCCCGCGGAAGTGCGAAGGATTCCTTCGCTCGTCAGGATCCCGTCGTTCGCTGATTCCGGCGTTCCGGACCGGCGGAAACTGTGGGTCAGCAGGTCTCCGGGTCGCAACATCCCAAGGAGCTCATCGATGGGGGTCACGGTCGAGGTAATGTGCATCATGATGGGCAGTCCAAAGGCCTCCGCGGCTTCGAGGGCTCGCTCGACCGCGACCAAGTCGTTCGGTCCGGACTGACCTCTGCCGGCCCGGACCTTCACCCCCAAGATCACGTCTCGATGCTGCTCGATGGTTTGAACGGCACGGTTGACGTTGGCGTGCTCCAGGTCCTCGAGCTCTCCCCGCAGATTGGTGACCATACCTGTGGCGGAGATGTTCAAGAACGTCCGAATTCGGGTGGACTGCACCTCGATGACATACTTCCGAAAGCCGGGGAAGGTCTGTGCCCCGGCGGATCCGGGATCCAGGATCGTCGTGGAGCCTCGGCTGAGACAATACTTGTCCGCGTTTATGCCATAGTGGGAAACGCCTTCGAAAACATGGGCATGCAGATCGATCAAGCCGGGCGTCACGATCCGCCCGTCCGCCTCGATGACCTCCCGCCAACCCGCAGGATCAATCACCTGGGCCACTTCGGCGATTCTGCCGTTCCGGATGCCAACGTCATATCGGCCGCTCAACTCCTGCGACGGATCCACGACCCTCCCGCCACGAATGAGAACATCCGAGGCCTGCTGTTTCTCGATCAAGGTGGGCGTTGATGCAAAGGCCCGCCGGCCAGAGAGGCCTGTAGTCAATGCAGCAGCTGTTCCTACGGCGGCTGTCAAGAAACGCCGTCTCGGTATGGCATGTGCGTGTTTGTGGCCCATGACATCCACTCCCTGAAAGCGTGAATGGGTACGAAGTCGCGCGAGGCACTCCCAGTGAACAGTTCTCGGCTCTTCCACCAGCCTGGGAGGTCCAGCTTAGCCAGACGAGGTGTTGCTCAACAGTGCGAGGGATTAACCAAAGTCCGAACAGAGGCGGACCAGGGATGCGGTTCCCTGCGTGAGGCGAGACAGCCGCCTACCACGAGGTGGAGGCAGGATTACGCTGTTGGTGCTTGGTGTTGTTGTCCGGCTTGTCGGCCGACAATTGTGAATCCGGCCGCGGTCAAGAAAGAAATCGTCAATCGGGACGGCCGGATTGACCTCCGGTCGCCTTCGGCGATCCTCGCTCGTCTCGCGGAGGCCATGCGGATCTATCGAGAGCGCTGCTGACGCTCGGCTCGAACCGGCGACCCCCTGAACCCCATTCATTATTTGGGCTGTTTTCCTGAGTTTGGCTGAGTATGGCTCAGTGCTGTAAGTGTATCTTCTGTTGGCACTTATGTGGGGTTGCTCTTCCGTTCAGTATTTTCCTGTTTGGCCTTGTTTGGCTGAGTTGGCACACTGGTGGCACACAAAATCGGCCGTGATTTGGCGCTTCTCGGAGGGCGTCTGGCTGACCGGCACACTTTGGGCGAGCCGGCGGGTGGATTCGAACCCCCAACCTCCTGGTTAACAGGCGGGCCCAGTAGGGGCCGTATTTCACAAACCGCCGCGTGATCTTCAGGATCCGGTCGTCGTCCGAGGCTACCGGAGTCGGTCGGCGCGTTCTTATGATCGTTTCCTCCTTGTCGTACAGACCCGCCGAACGCCCCTCACGACACGTAGTGCCTCGGCGCACGGCCATCGGCTGGACATCGAATACCTGGGCCATGCTCGTGGGAGATGACCTGGCCATCCGTAGCCGAAGGAGGCACAAAGTACGCATTGGTCGGATGAACTTCAAAAGAGCTACTTACAAATTGTAAGCGAAACTGTGCACAAATCACCGAGAGAATCAGGACTTACAGGTAGTCACAGAGGCACTCGGAAAAACTGGCATACTAGTTGCACTTTGTGCCACTTCTTGTTCACGAATATTGGGGACGAGCAACTCATGATATCTGATCAAACGGGTTCGGAGCAATCAGAATCCATGCAAGCACTTGTTCCCATGGTGGATCTGTTTGCTGTGCTTGCGATTGTGTTCATGATTCATTCGAACGAAATCACTGCCGCCCAAACAGAGGTCCAAGAGGCGAGATACGCGCAAGAAGCGATTGACGATGCAGAACGGACCAGAAGAGAGCGCAGAGAATTGATGGCAAACGAGGCGACTAAGTCGCTAGAACAAATTCAAGAAGAGCGAGCGAGACAAGCAGAAGAGTTACTGGCGCAATTCACCGAAATGTTAGCGGCTCCCTCTCTGCCAATATCAGTGAGACACCTGGCACCTTTGGAATTACTGAAGGGGGCGGAGGTGGATGGCGATGGTAGAGGGGAGAGATACGATGATTGGTATGGGTGTGGGTGCTCGGGCCCTGGGGGGCGAGGAGCGTAGCGACGAGGCCGCCAGGGCCCGAGTCGCCGAGCGGAATCGGGCTCGGGATCCGGAGGTGGTGGCCAAGCCGACCCGCCGGCAGTTCACCGCGGAGTACAAGCTCAGGATCCTGGAAGAGACCGACCGGTGCTCGGAGCCCGGCGAGGTTGGGCGGATCGTGCGTCGGGAGGGTCTGTACAGCTCTCATCTCACGGCATGGCGAAAGGCACGGCGCGAGGGCTCTCTGAAGGGCCTGACGCCGAAGCGGCGGGGCCGCAAGCCGGCCCGCCGCAACTCCCTCCAGAAGAGGGTGGATGAGCTCGAGGCCGAAGTGGCCCGGCTCGAGAAGCAGCTTGCCACGGCGGAAACGATCCTGGAAGTCCAGGGAAAAGTTGCCGGGCTGCTGGGGTTGAGCTTCGACAGCGGAAAGAACTCCTGATGGCCGCTGCCTCCCTGGCTCGGGAGGTCGGCGCCGCGCCGGCGTGCCGAGCACTGGGTGTGGCGCGTGCCACGTTCTACCGGCGCCGTAAGCCCACGACCGGGCACCAGCAGCCCAGGCAGCGCCCCGCCCGGGCTCTCGATGAATCCGAGCGCGAGAAGGTGCGTGAGACCCTCGCTTGCCCGCGCTTCGTCGACCGATCTCCCGCAGAGGTTGTGGCCACCCTCCTCGACGAGGGCGAGTACCTCTGCTCAGAACGCACGATGTACAGGATCCTCCAGGAGGATCACCCCGTGCGTGAGCGGCGCAGTCAGCTCACGCATCCCGCCTACACGAAGCCCCAGCTCGTGGCCACGGCACCGAACCAGACCTGGTCGTGGGACATCACCCGGCTTCTCGGACCCGAGAAGTGGTCGTACTTCTACCTCTACGTCCTCATCGACATCTTCAGCCGGTACGTGGTCGGATGGATGGTCGCCGACCGCGAGAACTCCGCGCTCGCCTGCCGGCTCATCCAGGAGAGCTGCCTCAAGCAGGATGTCCAGCCCGAGACGCTGACCCTGCACTCCGACCGCGGGGCCCCGATGACCAGCAAGTGCACGGCCCAGCTGCTCGCCGACCTCGGGATCACCCGCTCGCTCGGCCGTCCCCGGGTCAGCGACGACAACCCCTTCTCGGAGGCGCACTTCAAGACCGTCAAATACTACCCCAACTTCCCCGGACGCTTCGCCGACATCGGCGCGGCGATCGACTTCTGCCGATCCTTCTTCCCTTGGTACAACCATGAGCATCGCCACGGCGGAATCGCGATGCTCACCCCGGCTGATGTCCATCACGACCGAGCCCGTGACGTGCTCGCCCAGCGTGAGCGCACTCTCCAGCAGGCGTGGTCCGAACACCCTGAACGCTTCGTGCAGGGAATCCCCACGCCCCAGCCTCTCCCAACGGAGGTCTGGATCAATCCACCAGCTGCGGCTCCGACACCGCAGCCTGCTCACTAATCTATGACTCCCCGTGTCTCATCGCTGTTGACAGGTTCCGGCTCAACAAAGTAGCACGGATACGGAATATGAAAACATCCTAGCTCGTATTGAAAACGATCTGGAACAACAGACGCAGGCGGACCTGGAAGAGACAAGAGCAGAGCTGGAAGCAGACCTTGAAACGCAGAGATCGGAGTTGGCGGCGCAACAAGAACAACGCATAGAAGAGGCGAAAGACGAATTTGACAGAATAATTTCGTCCACGGAAACGAGGCTTGCCAGTACCCAAGATGCGCTCGTTGATGCCGAACAGGCACGAATTGACGCATTGGCCACACAGGCAGCAGCACTCGACGAACAAAGGCAACTCGAGGTGGCCAGGGCAGAGCAGCAGCTCAGAGCGCAGGCCGATCGTCAAGCCGCGAACTCGAGAAGGGAAACAGACGCCGCGTTAGCAAGAGCCGAACAGGCACAAGTTGACGCATTGGCCACACAGGCAGCAGCACTCGACGAACAAAGGCAACTCGAGGTGGCCAGGGCAGAGCAGCAGCTCAGAGCGCTAGCCGATCGTCAAGCAGCGAACTCGAGAAGGGAAACAGACGCCGCGCAAGCAAGAGCCGAACAGGCACAAGTTGACGAATTGGCTGCACAGGCAGCAGCACTCGATGTGGAACGTCAAAGCGACCTAGACGCTCAGAGAACTGCGCTCGAAGAAGAAAGGGCAAGAGCCCTGGCAGACGCAGCGGATGAGCTTGCGCCTTACCTCCAGGCAGTCGAAGCCAAGAACCAGATCGTCAAAGAGCTCAATGAGAACTTCGGGGACTTCGATAATTCAGCCGTCGAAATAGACCCAGAGACAGGAAAGGTAAGACTCCACTTTCAGGAGTCCTATTTTGCGATCGGATCTCACGAACTATCAGCAGAAATGAAGAGTTTTCTCAGAGCGATGATTCCCAGATATGCAAGCAGCATTTACGGAAACAGGGACGCTGCGGTTTAGCGGAGCAAGTAGAGTCTCTAAACATTTCAGGGATGGCATCGCCCATCTATCAGGGAGTGTATATCGACATTTTCGATACATCTCCCGAAACACAGGAAGCACGCGAATACAATATGGCGCTGAGTAACAGACGGGCGGACGCCCTGTATGCCTTCATCTTCGATGAAGATGAGATGGGTGACTATGCGTTTCGTACTAGAATGGAAGCAGATATGAGCATTGCGGCACTGGGCTTCCAGAACGCAACCCCCGTTAGGGATGAATTAGTGGGCAAACCTGCACGGTGCATAGAGTATGATTGCCAGCAAGAGCAGGCTACGGTATTGCAGTTTCAGCTCTTTTCGGGAGGGTTCTAGGCCGCTTCCTAAGCGGCATATTGACGCAAGCTTTTGGGTTAGGGAGTCATAATGTTTAAATACGTATTCTCTTTAATTCTGGTGGCAGTATTCTGCTTAGTATTCCTATTTGATATTGCGCTTACCAATGAGGCAATCGGAATCCTGTTTGTCACGGGCATCCTTGGTTGTTTGGTCTTCCTGTTTCGTTATTTATGGAATACCTAAACACGTTGTTTCCAGACAAAAATCGATACCGACAGGCGTTCAACAAATTCAAAGTAAGTCTGGAAATGCTTTTCGATCACGAACAAGAGCTTAATAAGGGGAAACGTAGCGGTCGAAAAGACCGACGCCACACCGGGCAAGTCGAAGGTGAATATGGAGCTCGCATTGGCGAAAGCCGAACAAGAACGAGTTGACGCATTGGCCGAACAGGAAGCAGAACTCGACAAACAAAAGCTACTGGAGCTGACCAAGGCAGAGCAGGAGCTCAAGAAGTAAGCCGATCGTCAAGCCGCGTCTCCGATCCATCGCTCACCTGAAGGAACCCAGCAAAGGACGGCATGGCTCGGGTTTCGACCTGGCCCTCACGTTGTCCCCACCCGCCGCTCTATTGGCGATCTCGAACAGCCGGCTACGGGACCATAGCGCTTGGAGCGCTTTGGGCGTCTGACAGGGCTTCTGCTTGCGCCTACCGCCCCGCTCTCGGATCTTGACCGCAGTCTGATCGCGAGGTGCGCCCATGTCCGATCCAGTCGCTCGTCTGAACACCGCCCTCGAAGGCCGCTACGCCATTGAGCGTGAGTTGGGCGAGGGCGGGATGGCCACGGTCTACCTGGCCGACGACCTCAAGCACGAGCGCAAGGTCGCGCTGAAGGTTCTGAAGCCCGAGTTGGCTGCCGTGGTCGGAGCCGAGCGCTTCCTGGCCGAGATCAAGACGACAGCCAACCTGACTCACCCGCATATCCTGCCGCTCCACGACTCGGGCGAAGCGGATGGCTTCCTTTTCTACGTGATGCCCCACATCGAAGGGGAGAGTCTGCGCGAGAGACTTGATCGGGATCATCAACGAGGTTGGGTCAATAGGTGTGTAAATGTTTCAGGCGGCGTTTTTCCGCTGTTGGGTTGAGACGGGCTTTCCGTCTTCGAACTTTCTTCCTTCAAATACGTCCTTGAGGAGGTGAGGAGCGTCGAGCCTTCTGAAGCGCTTCTCCGCCACCAAGAGCAGCTTCCAGATCAGCGCCGTAGCGCTCTCGACCCGCTTGAAGCGCTTCGCCGCCGTTGTCCTGAGCCGTACTGCGGCAAAGGGGCTCTCGACCACGTTCGTCGTGCGTAGATGCTTCCAGTGGTCCTCGGGGAAGTCGTAGAACGCCACCATCCGCTCCCAGTCGTCCTCGAGTACATCCACCGCCTTCGGATACCACGGTCTGTAGCGCCTGGCGAACGCCTCACGGGCCTTCAGCGCCTCGGACCGCCTCGGTGCGTAGACCACGGTCCTGAGAAGGTCCTTCGCCTCGCTCTGCTCCCGCTGAGGCAGCCGGTCCAGCACGTTCCTCATCTTGTGGTTCCAGCACCGTTGCTCGCCCGCCTCAGGCCATACCTGCCGTACTGCGCCCCAGATCGCCGCGTTGCCGTCCGCCATCAAAAGCCGGGGCGCCTCGATGCCGCGTGCCTTCAGATCCCGCAACACCTCGGACCAGGACTCGACCGACTCTCGGTAGCCCGATCTCAGGGCCAACACCTCCTTCGTACCATCTCGCATCGCACCGAGAACCACCAGCAGCGCTGCCTTGTCCCGCTCGAGCCCCGCCTTCACGTAGATCCCGTCCGCCCAGACGTAGACGACCTCACGGTCGGCCAGCGAGCGCTTCGACCATTCCTCGAATTTCCTTGTCCATCCCGCCCGCAGCCGCCAAATCGAAGACTTCGACAACGGGGCCCCCTCGCCCAGCAGGCCCCGCATCGCCAGCTCGAAGTCTCCCTCCGCCAGCCCGTGCAGATACAGCTCCGGAAGCAGAGCACCCACCTCCTTCGTCCGTCGTGCGAACAACGGCAACACCCGACTCTCGAACCGCTCCTCAATGCCTCGAACCCGGGGCCGTCGGAGCATGATCGTGCCCGAGCTCATCGCCAGCCGCCGAGCCTTGCCGTAGCCGTTGCGGTAGCCTGGCGCCGGGTCTACGACCGTCTTCCGCTCCGACTTCTCCCGGCCGAGCAACTCCGTCACTTCCTCCTCCAGAATCCGCTGGACCATCTCCTGGGCCTTCTCACGAACCAGCGCTTCCAAGCACTCCCACGTCGGCGTGCTGGACTCACTCTCGGGTCCCACCATATTCTTCCTCACGAGGCATCGTTCCTTTCCCCCGGGCGCTCACCCGGGATTCGCTGGTTAACTTCTTACTACCTAGCGGAAAGGTACGTCGCCTCTTTTTTTACACACCCTTCGATCCTAGCTCCCGGGTTTCGGGCTCCAACAAGTGTTTGCTACTGTCGCGATACCGGGAGGGTCGCGCACTACGCGCGCGGAATGCAGATTGACGCGCAGCAGAAACACGAGACGTTAGACAGCGACGGACCCATGAGTATGCCAGACAGGATGAATGTCGACCTGCAAATACGCGAAGCAACCGAATCAGACCTGCCGGCCATCGTTGATATCTATAACGAGTCCATCCCAGCCGGCTGGTCCACGGCGGACACAAAGCCTGTCACAGTCTCAGAGCGCGTTGAGTGGTTCCGAAGATCTGACTCCGCCAAGCGACCGATATGGGTGGCCGAAGCAGACGGTCTGGTCGTCGCAACCGTCTACCTATCGTCGTTCTACGAAGGCCGCCCCGCCTACGACGCTACCGCCGAGGTCAGTATCTACGTGGCGACTGACTACCAGCGGCGAGGGATCGGTCGTCGCCTAAAGGAATGGGTGATCGACCAGTGCCCGCGACTGGGAGTCACGACGCTTCTGAGCATGCACTTCGATCACAATCAGGCTACACGCCACATCAACGCAACATTGGGATTCCAGCAGATGGGCCAAAGGGCGGCGAAAGACGGCGGAAACGCCGAAAAAGGCGGCGGAGACGAGCGCAGAAACGGCTTAACTAGGCGAAGTTCGCCGGATGGGGTGCGCCTCCACCAATCCTCCGGAGGCAGAGGTCACAGGTTCGAATCCTGTCGGGCGTACTGAAAACGACCTCGGGGCTCTTGCCCCGGGGTCGTTTTTGATACGGCTGGTGGTGGGCCCGGCATGGGCGATGACTTGGAGGTGAAAGTCCTCCCGGAACCTGGTCGCAGGGACCGAAGGGAAGCGCAAGGCGTTCGTCGTGAGGCGTACGCTGAACGAAGCGTGAAACGAACCCGTGAGTCGACGAACAGGAACCGGATACGAGGCGTTGCGGACCGGGGCGAGCGGACCACTGACCGCGAAGCTCCTGCGACCAAGGGGAAGCGGCGTAGATCCGGCGATTGTGCGGGGAAGGTCATCGTTCTTACCCGGGGAGGTCTCGCCTGACGCCTGAAAGGGCGACGCCGGCATTGCGCTGTTGGGCCTGCCGGCGGAGCGAGAAGTCAGCAGAGGCCATAGTAGGCCGACGAAGTGCATGATGCGCTTGGACCCAGCTTTGTCGGACGAAGGGCCGAACGGAGAGGAGAGTGTGACGACCGTGGATCTCGAGAAGGCCATGCGCCAGGAGTCCAGGCAACTGGAGCTCCCGCTGGAGGATAGGGGTGAAGCCCCGAAGGTAGAGGGGAGTGGCGAAGCCGGAACGGTGGCCCATGGAGACGAGCGCTCAGGAAGCGAGCATCTCCTGATGGAGGAGGTGGTCGGGCGTGCCAACCTCGTAGGAGCGTTGAAACGCGTGCGGCAGAATAAGGGCAGTCCGGGCATCGACGGGATGAGCGTGGAGGAGCTGCCAGAGTACTTGCGCAGGCACTGGGGGGAGATCCGACAGCGGTTGCTGGCGGGGACCTACCAACCGAAGCCGGTACGAAGGCAGGAGATACCGAAGAGTGGGGGAGGGGTCCGGGAGTTGGGGATTCCGACCGTGCTGGACCGGTTCATCCAACAAGCCATCCTGCAGGTGCTGCAACCGAGGTTCGACCCGACGTTCAGTCGGCACAGCCACGGCTTCCGGCCTGGGCGCCGAGCACACGATGCGGTGCGCGAAGCGCAGCAATACATCCAGGAAGGGAGACGATGGGTGGTGGATGTGGACCTGGAGAAGTTTTTCGACCGGGTGAACCACGACGTGCTGATGGGGCGGCTGGCAAAGCGGATCGAGGATAAGGCGATGCTGCGGATCCTCCGTCGCTACCTGGAAGCCGGAGTCATGGCGAACGGGGTGGTGATGGAGCGGCACATGGGGACGCCTCAGGGCGGACCGTTGTCGCCGTTGCTGGCGAACGTGCTCCTGGACGAAGTGGACAAGGAGTTGGAGCTACGCGGACACGCGTTTGTCCGGTACGCCGATGACTGCAATGTATACGTGCGGTCGAGGCGGGCAGGACAACGTGTGATGCAGGCGCTGAGGCACTTGTACGGGAAACTTCGGCTTCAGGTCAACGAGGAAAAGAGCGCGGTGGCGCGAGTGTGGGATCGACAGTTCCTGGGCTACAGCTTCTGGGTAGCGGCAGGGAAGGTCGTGAAGCGCCGGGTCAGCAAGAAGGCCCTGACGAAGTTCAAGGAGCGAGTCCGGCAGATTACAAGCCGGAGTGGCGGGCGGAGCCTGCAACAGGTGGCAGAAGAGCTACGGCGCTACGTGCTGGGGTGGAAGGCATACTTCGGCTTAGCGGATACACCGGGGGTTTTCCGAGACCTGGACCAATGGATCCACCGCCGGCTGCGTACGTTGCAATTACGCCAGTGGAAACGGGGAAGGACAGCGTACCGGGAGTTGAGGGCTCGCGGTGTGAGCGAGAACCTCGCCTGGCGAGCTGCTCGGTTCGCGCGAAGCTGGTGGCACGTGGCCGCGCACCACGCCCTGCACACGGCCTTGCCAGGGGCGTACTTCGACGAGCTGGGTGTGCCCCGGCTCACGCCGTACTGACCTCAACTCACCGAACCGCCAGGTGCGGACCCGCATGCCTGGTGGTGTGGGAGGGGAAGGACCGGGATCGCCGGTCCTCCCCTATCCCGATCGGATTCTCTCCTTTTGGTTCGAGCCGAGGCGAGATATATAGTTCTGCGAAGCGGACCTGACTGTAGACCACCGAGACGAGCGAGGAGGCCCGAAGGGCCCCCGCAGCTCCATCCTGTCGGGCGTGGCGGGAATAATCAATACGATTGGAGCGGTTTCTCCTAAGGGTGAACGGCGAGAGACGGCTTCGAGTCTTCGTGGAAGGCGTAGTGATCGTGGGCAAACTACGAACCAGCGGACTACCCGCCCACACGTTAACGTGGAAATTCCCCCGGCTGGCCGTTGCTTTAAGAATCCCGACCCGTCAACGGGCTTTGGATTAACTCTCCTTGCCCACCGCCCTGTCGTACAAGCACCGCCGTCTAAACCGAAGCAAGCTGATGCGCCCGGAGGAAGGACCGTATCTGGCGCACCGCCAGAGGAATCCGCTCCTGGGGCTCTTTCCACGGGAAAATGCTCACTTCGGCCTTCGGCGCGAGCATCGCGGCCTCCATGGCGACGGCGTACGGATGCGCCGGGATATCATCCGGCAGGATCAGTACGGGCGTCTGGCAATTGCGCACGAATTCACGTGTCACGGTGAAGACGAAGTCGGCGTTGGTGCGGTACATCCTCGTCAGAAATCGGTCGACCATTTCCATCGTGACCTCGGGCCGACGGGCGGCCAGCGCAGGACCCCAGCCCCTCATATTGTTTTCGTAGAAATAGTCGGGCGTCTCCGGACTCCAGCCGCTGGGCTGCGCCAGCACGGCAGCGACGACTCGGTCGGGCGCGCGTTCGAGCAGGTTCCAAATGAAGGGGCCGCCGATGCAGAAGCCCAATACCATGAACTTGTCGATGCCCAGGTGATCCATCAGACCGAGATGGTCATCGGTATAGGCATCCCACGGTCGGTCGACCTCGAGCGGGCCGGAGGACTGGCCGTCATTGGCGTTTCGCAAGTCCGACCCGATGCAGCGGTACTCTCCCTCGAACTCCTCGATCGGGTTGAAAGGTCCACGGGCCAAGCCGGAAAACGTCGAGTTCAATCCCCCGCCGGGGATGAGCAACAACGGGAAGCCGGAACCGGCCTCCTCATAGTAGATACGAACGGGGCCTCTTTCGTAGAAGGAAATGTCCGTCCCACCTTGCCCAGTCTGCCGACCAAACACGCGCTGCGCTGCGGCCAGCACCGTCGCCGCGGCGCCCGCTGCCAGGATGCTGCGTCTACTCGGATCCATGATCGGCGTTCTCCTTACTCATTGTCGAGTCAGTGTCAAACGCTGAAAAACGGGCTGAAGTTAGCTACCGGTAGGATTTATTATCAAGGACAGTGTCAACACTCGCCGTACGACGTTGTAGTCGATTGAGCGCTGTGCCTAGTGATGGGAGTAGCACCGGCCGGCAGTGCTCACTGTTCGTTCCGCCTCATCCTGTTGAGCAAGCTCCGACGCCTCCGCTGACACGGGCGATGAGCGTCCTAAGCCACGAGGACGCACCGCCCAAGTCTCGATACCGAAGAAAGACCGAATCCTCCTAGACGGCGATTCTGTGGCGTCTGAGACGATTCTGCTTGCGCCCACCGGCCCGCTCTCGGATGTTGACCTTCGGTCTGATCCGGGAGTCCGCCCATGTCCGATCCCGTCACTCGCGACCCCGTAGCTACCCCGAGGTGCTCAGCTTGACGCCTTTCATGGGGACGACGACCTCGACGTGGGCGCGTTGCACGTTGAGAAACGGCGCGCTGAGCACGAGACGCCCCGTGTGGTCCGTGACTTCCGCCTTGATAACGGCGATGAATTCCTTGGCCTCGAGCATGTAATCCGTCAACCGGCGGTTTTGGGGGGCCAGCGCCACCTCCCCGGCGACGCGATAGTTTCGGGTGAAAATTACTACGCTGGTGACGTCGTCTCGTTCCGGCACGATCCCTCCTCCGTGATTTCGTATCCCCCCCCCGGCCAGCGGGGGCGTCCTCGCGACCCTTCTTAGAACGATTTCCCGGTTGGAAGGCAAAATCAAGGAGAAATCGACGTACAGTTCCGCCGCCGGGTTGCACACCCCCCGGGTATTGTCAACTTGTGCCGATGACGGGTTTGGCCTTCAAGGGCCGTGCTCAATCGATTGGCTCCCCACGCGCGACTTTCCATCATGGCCAGGGCGCGCGGCGCTCATTCAATGGGCCCGAGATACGACTGCAGTCGAGCTTAGCCGTCCTTTTCGATCTTGCGTTCCGGGGAGGAGTCCAGATATGACCCGCCAGATCCCCTGGCTTCGCGTCTTCGTGGAAGGCGTGGTGATCGTCGGCGAAGTGGGCTCGCAGTAGTCCGTCTAACCGATGGTCCGGATTGCGACATCCCCACTCGCAGTGTTTCGGCCTAAGGAATCGTACAAAATGCAGATCCCCCAGCGGAGGAAGCTGGGATGTATGCCGCGCAGCCGAGTCGATGCATCCTAAGGTCTGGCGTAAACTCAACAGACCCAGGTAATTTGTGCGCGTGTATACGTTCGATGCTTGGGCGGCGCCACCTAAAGGTATGCATGACTCAGCGTCGCCAGCTCATCTTCGTCGTACTTACGACGCTTGCCTTTTCCTGGAAGCGCAAAAGCCGTTAGGAGCCTGGACGGCTTCCGTAAAGCACCCTCTTTGCGCCTCGTCCGCGGGTCGGTTACACTGTATTCGTGGCTTCCGCCGTTCTGCGACGCGACCGTCACCAACTGACCGGAGAGTGTCACATGAGTAGAACCAAAGGACTTCCGAATATCTGGGTAGCATTCGCTGGTGCGGTGCTAGCCGGAACGGTGGCGTGGCCGCAGGCTGCCGCCGCGCAGGACGTAACCTACGCCGAGCACGTTGCGCCCATTCTGCAGGAGAACTGCGTGAGGTGTCATCGGCCGGGCACGGCGGCGCCGATGGTTCTCGAAACCTACGAGCAAGTACGGCCGTTTGCGTCAATGATCCAGCACTCGGTGGAGACACGGACGATGCCACCGGGCTGGTATATCGACCGGACCGTGGGAATCCAGGACTTCAAGAACGACCCGTCGCTCTCGGTTCAGGAGATCGAGACGATCGCCCGTTGGGTGGACTCGGGTACGCCGGCGGGGGACCTGTCGAACCTCCCGGTGCCGCGTGATTGGAAGCCAGACCACGAGTATTGGCAGCTCGAACAGGACCAGGGTTGGGGTCCACCGGACTTGATCATCCAGTCGCCACCGTTCACGGTTCCTGCCAATAGCGGGGATCAGTGGTGGGAGCCGGACGCAGCCCTAACCGATGTAATGGACGCGGCGCTAACAGAAAACCGGTGGGTCAGGGCGGTGGAGACGAGGCCCGCGGACGCTGAGAGCGGATACGTCTTTCATCACGCCAACACGAGTCTCTTTCAGCTGTCGGACAACGAGCGGCGCGGAGGGCTTTCCTCCTCCGCGGTCGGAAAAAGAACGGACATGTATCCGGAGGATGCCGGCAAGCTGATCCAGCCCGACGACCAGATCCACTTTTCGATGCACCTTTTCCCGATCGGGAGGGAAGTGGTCGACGCGATGATCCAGGTGGGCGTTTGGCTCTACCCAGAGGGAGAAGAGCCAAAGTACGCCACGAACGACGAGACTTCCCACAATTCGGGTGAGAGTCGTGATTTGGGCCTGCCGCGATACACCGATATGCTCATTCCGCCCCATGGGTACCAGATGTTGCGTGGCAACTTTGTGCTCGAGCGGAACGCGCGGGTTCATAGCATACGCGGCCATATGCACTTCGAGGTGGG